>NZ_LMMJ01000014.1 GCF_001422205.1 Curtobacterium sp. Leaf261 | reverse complement strand
TCCTGGTGGGTGTTCGGGGTGTTTGCCCGATGTACAAGTCATTCGGCACCCCCTCCGGAATGGTTTGGAGGGACTTCACCCCGTTACCCGACCGTGACACTCCGGCCCGAACCGCGACGGCTGACTGGAGCGCAGCCCGCGCCCCCGCGGTTGCTCCGGAGCGCTCCGGACACGCACATCGGCCCCGTCGCATCGAGATGCGGCGGGGCCGATGTGGTCGTGCTGGGTGCTGGACTAGCCGAGCATCGAGCGGCGACGACGCGCGATCAGGGTGATCGCGGTGCCGGCGGCGGCGAGGAGTGCACCGAGGCCGATCATCGGGGCCGGGGTCGAACCGGTGAAGGCCAGGGCCTTCGTGCCGGTGACGCTGCCACCGGTCGCGGCCGGGGTCACCGGGGCGATGATGGTCGCGGCTGCGGTCAGGCTGAACTCGACGATGTTCGACGGGTCGGAGACCACCGGGTCACCGTTCGCGTCGAGCACCGGGTCGCCGTTCGCGTCCAGGAGGAACGCGATCGCCTGTGCGGTGTAGTCGTTCGGGTCGAGCGCGAGCGTGACCGTCCAGTTGCCGTCCGCATCGACCACGATCGGGTCGGTGGGGTCGGCCGGCTCGGCCGCTGCGTCGGCGCTCATCGACGGAGCGGCGTTCAGCTCGGACGTGGGGACGGCGACGAGCAGGATGTTGCTCCCCGGCGTTCCGGTGCCCGTGAAGGTGACGGTCTTGCCGGTGAGGTGCTCACCGTTCTTCGGCGAGGTGATCACCGGAGCGGCGACGGTCGCGTCGGTGGTGGTCGTCGGGAGCGTGATGTTCACCGTGATGTCGCCACGGCCCGCACCGCCGGTCGTCTGCTGGAAGCGGAGCGACTGCGCGGTCGCGGCGTCGGCCGCGTAGGTGACCGTGCCGGACCACTTGCCGTCGGTGACGACGAGGTTGCCCGGGATCAGGACGGTGCCGGCGGCGTCGGTGACGCTGACGGTCGAGCCCGTGGTGCCCGTGCCGGACACGTCGACCGTGCGCGAGGTCTCGACCTGACCGGGGGTCGGGCTCGTGACCCCGAACGTCTCGGTCGGGGCCGTCGACGCGGCGGGGAGGGTGATGGCGACGGAGATGTCACCGTTGCCCGATGCGCCGGTGGTCTGACGGAAGCGGAGCGTCTGCGCCGTGGCGGCGTCGTCCGCGTAGGTGACCGTGCCGGACCATGCGCCGTTGACGACGGTCAGGTTGCCCGGGATCAGGACGGTGCCCGCGGCGTCGACGACGCTGACGGTGCTGCCCGAGGTGCCGGTGCCGGAGACGGCGACGGTGCGGGAGGTCTCGACCTGGCCGACGGTCGGGTTGGTGACCGCGAAGGCGACCGGAGCCGGTGCGACGGCGGGGAGCGTGAAGGACCGGGCCTGCGCGTCGCTGAAGCCGCTGCCGCCGACGATGCCGTCGACGTAGACGGTCTCGGCCGTGGCTGCCGTGTCGGGGTAGGTGTACGTGGCCGACCAGTTGCCGCCCGCATCGAGGCTGTTGTCCGACGCGATGACCGCGCCGGCGTCGCTGTCACCCTCGTGGATGCGGATCTGCGCGTTCGGGTTCGCCGTTCCGGAGAACGTGACCGTGCGGCTCGCGACCGTCTCACCCGAGGTGGGTGAGGCGATGACGAGGTTGCCCACGGCGGCGTTGGCCGACGTGGCGGTGAGGAGCGCTCCTCCGAGCGCGAGCGAGAGGACTGCTGGGACGACCAGCAGCCTCCGCAATGACGACTTCGTCACTGACGGAATCCGTTCTGTTGAGCAGGATGAACGGCTGAAACGCCCCGACCCCACTGCGATCACCGGCGCGGGATACGACGGCTCCTCGACTATAGGGGAAACTCGACCCTCGAACAGGGCTGACGGAAAATGGATCGTCCGACCGGCCCACCGGCCCCCGGCCCCCGCCCCGGCCCCTACCCCTGCCCGGCTACTCGAACATGTCGGCGAGTGCCGCGGAGGCGTCCCCGTCGTGGCGGTGTGCGGACGGCGTCGAGGGCCAGTGCGTCGTGCCGTCGTCGGACCAGCAGGGCACGACGTGGAAGTGCAGGTGCGGCACGCTCTGCCCCGCGTCCGCTCCCGATGCCTGCAGCAGGACCACGCCCGTCGCCCCGAGCGCGCCTCGCATCGCACGGCCGACCCGCTGCGCGAGCGCGGTGGTGGCCGCGAGGGAGGTCGGTGACGCGGACATCAGATCGGTCGTGTGCTCGACGGGGGCGACGAGGGTGTGCCCCGGCGCGAGGACGGAGTCCGGCAAGGGGGCGAACGCGACGGCGTGCTCCTCGCGCTCGACCACGACCGCCGCGGGATCGAGTCCGGCGACGATCCGGCAGAAGGGGCAGTCGTCCATCGCTCCAGTCTGGTGCCGTTCGACGGCACCAGCACTCGTTCGCTACGGTCGAGCGGACATCGAGAGGAACACGTCGTGAGTCCTGCACAGCGCAACACCGACACTGAGCCCGTCGCCGAGACCGCCGTCGCCGCCATCGCCCGCGCGCGTCAGGTCGTCGCGGCCGTCGCGAATCCCGGGCTCCGGGCAGCGGTGTTCGACGGAGCATCCGCAGACTCCGGGCGACCGGGCCCGCGCTTCGGATGGATCCACCCCGACGGCACGATCGACGACGAGCTGCTCTCCCGCACGGCGGACGTGCTCCGGCAGCTGATGGTCCCGGAGGTGGTCCTCGCGTTCGGTCGCCTCGAGACGCTGCCGGCCGCCGAGCCCGCACGCCGTCGCATCGTCGAACGGGTCGTCGAGATCGTCGTGGCACGCCTCGCTCCGGCCCGCCGGGTCAGCGAGCCCGTGCTCAACGCGGCGATCGCGATGGTCGCCACGGACGTCGCAACGATCCGGCGTGACGCCGTGGACATCGGCCTGCTGCGGAGGACTCCGGACGGCAGCGTCTACGAGTTCGCCGGCTGAGGACGCGGGGACGCCGGCGACGCGGGCGGGTCCACGCCCGCCTGGCGAACACGCGCGTCCGTCCCGAACACCCGGATCGGCGTGTTCGGAGTGGATGCGCGTGTTCAGAACACCCCGCCCGCGCCGGCCGCGCCGGGCGCCGGCTGCACCGGGCGCCGGCCGGGCGCTACGCGCGCCCGGTGACCGCCCGACGGATCTCGGCGATGTCGACCTTCGGCTCGCGGTCCGCCGTCAGCAGCCCGTTCGTCTCCTGCAGCGTGTCCGTGAACTGCGTGTAGCAGGACCCGGCGAGGAACGAGCTCGCGCGGATCGCGTCGTAGAGGGCCGTGATCCGCTCGATCCAGTCCTCCCCGCTCGCCGCGACGGTGTAGCCCCAACCGTCATCACGCGTCGACCCCGGCTGGAAGTTCACCCCGCCGAACTCGGTGAGCATCACGGGCTGCCCGGTGTCGACCGCACCGTCGACCAGGATGCGTCGCTCGGCCGGCCCCGCGCCCGTCATGAGCCGGGTCCGGGCTGCGTCGTCCGCGTAGGTCCTGGCCAGTGTGGGACCGTCTCCCTCGTAGTCGTGCACCGTGATGATGTCCGACGCGGTGTGCTCCCACCCGTCGTTCGAGATCACCGGGCGGGAGTCGTCGAGCGCCCGCGTGACGTCCGCCAGGGACCGCGTGTACGCCTGCTGCGCCCGGTCCTGCGGCACGTGCTGCACACCCCAGCTCTCGTTGACGGGGACCCACGTGACGATCGACGGGTGCGAGACGTCGCGCTCGACGGCGTCCATCCACTCGCGCATGAGTCGCTGGACGGCGCGCGGGGAGAACGCGTAGGCGTTCGGCGCCTCGCCCCAGACGAGCAGCCCGAGCCGGTCGGCCCAGAACAGGAACCGCGGGTCCTCGATCTTCTGGTGGATCCGGGCGGCCGTGAAGCCGAGCTCCTTGATGAGCTCGACCTCGTGGCGGTGGGTCGTGTAGGACGGGGCCGCGATGTGCGACTCCGGCCAGTAGCCCTGGTCGAGGACGGACCGGACGTCGTACGGGCGGTCGTTGAGCAGGAAGGCACCGCGGTCCACGGCGACGCTCCGGATCCCGAAGTAGGACGCCACGGCGTCGAGCACGCCGGTCGCGCTGGTCTCGCGCGTCGCTTCGGGTAGGTCGGACGTGTCGGACTGGAGGCGCGGCGCACCGATCAGGGACACCGTCGCGTCGACGAGACGGGGACGCTCCGGCGACCACTGCAGCTCGTCCTCGGCCTGCCCGTTGCCCTGCCGTGCGACCGGCACGACGAGGTCGATCACGTCCGTGGCGGTCGGGACGGTGACCTCGACCGTGCCGAGGTGTTCGCCGCGCTCGTCCCACCGCAGGTCGACGCGGATCCGCGATCCCGCCGGTGCCGTGCCGCCCTGGAGGACGACGCCGAGGGCCATGCTCCGGTGGTCCGAGGGGGTCCAGCGGAGCTGCCGGATCGACACGGTGGGCACCGCCTCGAGCCAGACGGTCTGCCAGATGCCGGTGGTCCGACGGTACCAGATGGCGTGCGGGTCCTCGTGCCAGTCCTGCTTGCCGCGGGGCTGGGTGACGTCGTGCGGGTCGTCCTCGGCGCGGACGACGAGGGTGTGGTCGTGCTGGTCGGTGCTCGCGTCGGAGGTCACCAGCCGGGTCACGTCGAACGAGAACGGGGTGTGGCCGCCCTCGTGCTCGCCGACGAACACACCGTCGATCCAGACCGTGGCGCGGTAGTCCACGGCCCCGAAGTGCAGCAGCACCCGCGGCGTGGACCCGGACCGGCCGGCGTCGTCGAGATCCTGGGCGGTGATCGTCCTGGCGTACCAGACGACCGGGTGGAAGCCCGGCTCGTCGATACCGGACGCCGCTGACTCCGGCGGGAACGGCACCACGATGTCCCGGGGCTCGTCGAACCCGGTGGACCAGCCCGCGGCGGTGCCGAGGTCGCCGTCGTCGTGGCGGAACGACCACGTGCCGTCGAGGTTCGTCCACGCGGCGCGCATCAGCTGCGGGCGCGGGTACGTGCCGTCCTGTCGACTCGCCAGCGGCAGCGGCCCGGTCGTCGTGGGTCCGGAGCGCTCGGTCATCGCGGCCTGTTCGGGAAGCGTCGTCATGACGGCAGTTTACAGCGCTGTAAAGGCTCGCGGGCGATACTGTTCGACCATGGGCCAGGTGACTCTCCGTGACGTGGCTGACCGTGCCGGCGTGTCGATGAAGACCGTTTCCAACGTGGTCCGCGACTACCGGCATGTCAGCCCGCAGATGCGCGATCGCGTGCAGGCGGTCATCGACGAGCTCGGGTACCGCCCGAACCGCACCGGCCGCAGCCTGGCGACCGGCCGCTCGAACGTGATCGGCCTGGCGTTCCCGGACCTCAGGAACCCGTACTTCGCCGAGCTCGCGCACGTCATCGCACGGGTGGCCGAGGAGCGTGGGTACCGCATCCTGATGACCGAGACCGGCGGCACGGACGACGGCGAACGGGCCGCACTCCTCGACCGGGAGTCCGGCATGGTCGACGGCGTGCTCATGCAGCCGCAGTCGCTCAGGGGCGCCGAGCTCGAGCGCGTCCGGAACGGGACGCCGATCGTCGTGTTCGGCGAGGACCCCGAGCCGGCGGACGCGGACCACGTCGCGATCGACAACGTCGCCGCCGCTGCCGAGGCCGTCGCCCACCTCGTCCGGAGCGGCCGGCGGAGGATCGGCTTCCTCGGACACGAGCCGGGCCACCCCGGCCGGACGTCGGCGCTCCGACTCCGCGGGTACCGGCAGGCCCTCGACGACGCCGGTCTCCGGTTCGACCCGGACCTCTTGATCGCCCGCGGGGACGAGAACGCGCACGGTGCCGAGGTCGCCCTCGACGCCGCCCTGGTCCGCGGGCTCGAGCTCGACGCGCTGCTCTGCCGCGAGGACCTGGCCGCGATCGGTGCCCTCCGCTCGCTTCGTCGGCACGGCATCTCGGTGCCGGGCGACGTCGCCGTGATCGGGTGGGACGCCATCCAGCTCGGCGCGAGCACCGACCCGAGCATCACTTCCGTCGCGCCGGACACCAGGGCTCTGGCGGAGCAGGCCCTCGACCTCCTGCTGCTCCGGATCGGCGGGAGCACGGAGCCCGGGCGGCACGTCGTCGTCGGGCACGAGCTGGTCCTGCGCGAGAGCGCTCCCTGACCCGAGTCCCAGCGCGGGCCTCCGCCCGCCGTGGCACACTCAACCCTCGCGCTCAACCCTCGCGATCAACCCTCGCGCTCAACCCTCGCGCTCAGCCTTTGCGCTCGACCCGCAGGCCCGCGAGCAGCAGCCGCACCATGCGCTCGGCGCGACCGCCCGACGCGGCCGCACCCGGGCCTCCCCCGTGACACAGGTTCGCGACGGCACCCAGGAACTCGCTCGCATCGACGTCCGCCGCGATCTCACCGGTCGCCGCCGCCGACGCGAGCAACCGCTCGAGCGTCGGTGCGAGCCGCGTGGAGAAGTACTCGGCCAACGGCTCGTACGCGGTGTCGCCCGAGTGCAGGGCCGCGGCCAGCCCCTGCTTCGCGGCGACGAAGTCGGTGTACCGCATGATCCAGCGGTCGAGGGCCTCCCCCGGCGGGAACTCGGCCTCGAGCGCCGGGGCGGCGTCGACGCAGGCGTCCATCTCACGCCGGAACACCGCTGAGATGAGGTCGGAGCGGAGCGGGTAGTGCCGGTACAGGGTGCCGACCCCGACTCCGGCGCGCTCGGCGATCGCCCGTACAGGGGCATCGACGCCGCTCGTCGCGAACACCGCCTTCGCCGCCTCGATCAGGGCGTCGGCGTTCTGCTGGGCATCCGACCGCAGCCGTCGACCGTCACCGGTCGCCGGTCGCGCGGCAGCCGACGGTTCTGCGGGCGTCATCGATCTCCTCTTGCAATCGGAACAATGTTCCGTGTAACGTCACCACCACAAGCGGAACGTTGTTCCGGATACCATCCGGAATCCCGTTCCAGTTGATTCGACTCTACGGCACGACGAACCAGGAGATCCACCATGCAGTACCGCACCCTCGGCCGCACCGGCATCAAGGTGACCCCGTACGCCCTCGGAGCGATGATGCTCGGCTCGATGGGCAACCCGGAGCGCAAGGACGGCATCGCGATCATCCACCGCGCGCTCGACGCCGGGATCAACCTCATCGACACCGCGGACCGCTACGGCGACTCCGAGGACGTCGTCGGCGAGGCGATCAAGGGCCGTCGCGACGACGTCGTCCTCGCGACGAAGTTCTGGGGCCCGGTGGACGACGACGTCACCCATCGCGGTGCCTCCCGGCGCTGGATCATGCAGGCAGTCGAGCGCTCGCTCACCCGTCTGCAGACCGACCACATCGACCTGTACCAGCTGCACCGCCCGGACACGGAGACGGACATCGACGAGACGCTCTCCGCGCTCACCGACCTGGTCCGGCAGGGCAAGGTCCGCACGATCGGCACCTCGTCGATGCGCGGCTCCGAGATCGTCGAGGCGCAGTGGACCTCCGAGCGCCGCGGGTACGAGCGCTTCCGCACCGAGCAGCCGAACTACTCGATCCTCGACCGCGAGATCGAGCGCGAGATCCTCCCCGTCGCCGAGCGGTACGGCATGGGCACCCTGGTCTACAGCCCGCTCGCCGGCGGCACGCTGACCGGCAAGTACCGCGCGGGGCAGGAGAACGACAACTTCCGGTCCACGAAGACGGGGATGCGGCACTTCCGCGACGAGCGCCGCCTCGCCGCCGTCGAGGAACTCGTCGCCCTGTCGGACGAGGTCGGTGTGGAGCTCACCCACCTCGCGATGGCGTTCGTCGTCGCGCACCCGGGTGTGACCTCGGCGATCGCGGGGCCCCGGACGATGGAGCAGCTCGAGGACACGCTCGCTGGCGTGGACGTCGTGCTCTCGGACGAGGTGCTCGACCGCATCGACCAGATCGTCCGGCCCGGCGAGAGCATCGGGGCGATGGACATGGTCTACCGCGGGCCGGAGGTCGAGGACGCAAGCATGCGGCGACGCCCCGTCGGCGAGCGTTCCGCCGCCTGACGGCGCGACCGTCGCGAGGTGCACGCAAGGACGACAGACGCGCCGTCGTACGACCGCGCGTCTGTCGTCCGGACGGGAGGGACGGTGCCAGGCCGCGCCGTCCCTCCCGTCCGTCGTCTGGTCAGGTCCGTCAGCTGGTCAAGACAGCCTGAACTGCTGCGCGGCCGTCCCGTTGCAGTCCCAGATCTGCAGGCGCGTGCCGTTCGCCGTTGCGCCGGAGGGCGCGTCGATGCACCGACCGGACGTCGGGTTCCGGAGCGATCCGTCGGACTGCGACGTCCAGTTCTGGTATCCGCCGCCGTTGCAGTTCGCGAGCTGCAGCTTCGTGCCGGCCGCGCTCGAACCGCCGGCGATGTCGAGGCACCGCCCGAGGGTCTGCAGGGTCTGGCCGCTGCGGGTCCAGTGCTGGTCCTTCGCGTTCGCCAGGCAGTCCCAGAGCTGCACGGCCGTGCCGTCACCGCCGTTGTCGTCCCCTGCGACGTCGACGCACTTGCCGCCAGGAGCCGCGATGGTGGACCCGGAGACCGAGCCGCCGGACCCGCCGGACCCCGAAGACGCACCCTTGTTGTAGACCGCCACGGAGTCGATCACGAGCTTGCCGCCGGAGACCGTCGCCGCGTTCGGACCGCCGCCGAACGCGTTCGGGAACCCGCCGCCGATCGCCAGGTCGTAGATGATGAAGAACGGGTGGTCGATGGCGTTCGTCCACGTCGTCGCGTCCACCTGGTTCGCGCTGATCGTGAAGAAGTTCGAGCCGTCGAGGTAGAAGCGGACCTGCTCCGGCGACGTCGAACGGTCGATCTCGACGGCGTAGTCGTGGAACCCGGTCTGGCAGCCGGAGCATGCGCGCTCACCCGATCCGATACCCGTCGACTCGTTGCACGGGCCGCCGGGGTTCACCCCGCAGTGGATCGTGCTGAAGTCCGAGCTGCGGCCGTTGATGTCCTCCATCACGTCGATCTCGCCCGCCCCCGGCCACGAGACACCGGACCGCAGGGGTGCGCCGAGCATCCAGAACGCCGGCCAGTACCCGGCACCGTTCGCCGTCGTCACGTTCGGCTGCTGGAGCACGGACTCCATCCGGACCACTCCGCCGGGTGCCGCCCCGAACGTGGCGGCCTGGGTCTCGACGCGGCCGGAGGTCCAGCCGCTCGACGGGTCGGAGCCGGAGTGCAACGCCTGCAGCACGAGGTGCCCCTGGCCGTCGCGGTACACGTTCGACGTGCCGCTCGTCATGGTCTCGATCTCACCGGTGCCGAAGCTGCTGCCGGGTCCGGTGTCGTACTTCCACTGGCTCTGGTCGATCCCGGAGCCGGACGAGCCCGTGAAGTCGTCGCTCCAGGTCAGCGAGAACCCCGGCGGCGCCGAGGGGACCGCGGCGTGGGCGGCGTGCGGGACGGCGACCGCGGCCGCGAGCGGGAGGGCGGCGACGGCGAGGAGCGTCAGTGCGGCCGAGGCTGCGCGGCGGACCGCGGAGCGCGGGTGGGAGGTGCTGATGTGTCGAGGCATCGTTGCCTGCTTTCACGCCGTCACGTCCGGGATGGGTGGCCTCGGGCGGGAGCGGCAGTCGTTCCGGTGTGTACCCGGCGACAGCGTCGTCGGTTCGGGTACTCGCCACTCTCCGCCCGCCGACGGGTGTTGCCAAGTCGGCAGAACGACCGACACCTGTCGTCCCCGAGTCCCTGTCTCATCATTGAGAACTCGTTTGTACTCGTCTCACTCCTGATACAGTCATACGATGCAGATCGATCATCTCGTGGAAGCTGTCCGCCGGGCGACGCCGATGAGCACCGCTGAACTCGCCACGCGCTCCGGCATCAGCAGGCCGACGCTCTACCGGATGCTCGCCGGGACGTCCCCACGCGTCGACGACCTCCGGGATCTCGCTGCGGCCGTTGGTGTGGACATCGATGCGGCGCTGACCACCCTGAGCGATCCACTCGCAGCGGTCGCTGCCCGATCGATCCTCGGAGACCCGTTCATCCTCGAGTGGACCGATGACGCCGAGGGCTGGCGCGAGCGTCTCCGCCGCTACACCTCGACGGAGGCGGGGGCGGACGCCGCGGTGGTCGACGAGGCGGGACGAGCGTCCGCTCCGCACCATCGCGACGGTGCAGTGCACCTCCGCGGAGAGTCCTGGCGGGTCGACCGCATCGTGTCCGCGGGTCGAGCGTCGGGCGGCGACTGGGCCCTGTCCGGCTGGGCTGCTCTCGACGCGCTCGGGGTGGACACGACGGGTCCGAGCATCGTGTGGGCTCCCGATGCGCGGGGGTTCGCGCAGCTGCTCGGTGACACGTTCAGCATCGGGCGCGTCGACCACTTCGACCTCGTCGTCGTGCCGGCCCACCCGTCCGTGTTCGCCGGGGCTGTCGAGATCGAGGACGTGCGACTCGTCGCTCCGCTCCAGGCCCACATCGACGCGGTGGGCCTCGGTGGCTCCGTCCGCGATGCGGCACTCGACCACTTCCGTGACGCCGGCCGAGCTCGGGGCGACGCATGAGCGACGCGCCCCGACCTGCGGCCGCGGGCAGTGGAGGCCAGTACGTCAGGCGTCCCGGCCGCCCGCGCGGTGTCGGCGGCCCCGTGGGGAGCGGACGACCGACCACGTCGACCTCGTCCGACGAGATGCTCGCTGCGACGGGCGTCCGATGGGACCCCGAGATGGTGGCGCTCGACCGCATCGGGCGTTCGACCGTCACGCGTGCCCGCCAGCGGTTCGAGGCATCCCTCCCCGACCTCGTCTGGAACGCTGCCGCGCTCGAGGGCAACACCTTCACCCTGCCCGAGGTCCGGACGCTCCTGGACGGCGTCACCGTCGGCGGCCGTCCGATCGAGGACGAACGACAGGTGCTCGCGCTCGTCGGCGGGTACTCACAGCTCGACGAACTCGTCGGCGAGGGGAGGTTCCTGCTCGACAAGGAGGTCTCCGACGACCTGCACGGACGCGTTGCCGTCCACGAAGCCATCGAGTCCGGAGCGTTCCGCGGCGAGGGCAGCGTCGGCGGTGGCGGGACGGTCCAGCTGGCCTCCGGCGGATTCGTGACGGGCGTTCCGCAGGACGAACTCCCGGCCAGGTTCTCGAACTCCGTCGAGTACCTGGCGTCGCTCGAGGACCCGCGGGAACGAGCCCTGGCGTACTTCGCGTCGGCGACACGAGCGCAGTACTACTTCGACGGCAACAAGCGGACCGCCCGACTGATGATGACCGGACTGCTGATGTCCGAGGCGTACGACGCGGTGAGCATCCCGTTCGCCCGCGCGTTCGAGTTCAACCAGGCGCTCGACACGCTGTTCGCCGACGACGACGCCACGCCGATCATGGCGTTCATCGCCGACTGCGCGGTCCGGTAGCCACGCGGTCGTCAGTCGAGGAAGCGAGCCATCCAGAGGTCGTCGGCCCAGGTGCCGTCGGCCTGCCGGAACTCCTCGCGGAGCCGTCCCTCGACCTCGAAGCCGTGCTGGCGGTAGAGCGCGACCGCGACGCTGTTCGTCGACAGTGCGCGGAGCCCGAGTTTGCGGACCCCTCGGCGCCGTGCCTCTTCGATCGCAGCATGGACGAGACGGTGACTGAGGCCCTGTCCGCGATGGCTCGGCGCGACGGCGAGGGCGTTCAAGTGCAGCACGTGGTCGTTCTTCGCGATGGGGACGTGCCGCGCGAGGTGGACGTACCCGACGATCGACGTCCCGTCAGTCGCGACGATGACGTCCTCGGGCCTGCGGTGTGCCGACAAGAAGGGCGCCGGGTCAGGCGGCGTCGACCGAACCGAGGAGCTCCACGAGGGCAGCGCGCACCGACTCGGGCATCGCGACCGCGCCGAGCTCCGCCAGCCGCTCGGTCGTCGTCCGACCGCTCGTCAGCACCTCCCACGCCTCGAGCTTCTCGGGGTTGCCCATCTGGGCCTCCTCGAGGACGGTCTGCATCGCGGACAGCGGATCGACCCCGACCTCGAGCGGACCGACCTGCACGACGGCTCCGGCCCCGCGAGCCACGGGGGCCGAGACGCTCCACCGGCCGTCCCCGCCGGCGACGGACACCGCGGAGCCGTCGACCGTCACCGGGCCGGACGGGAGCGCCGCGAGGAACACGATCGTCCACGTGCGCGTCGCCGGGGCAGCCTCGACCGCGCCCGAGGCCGGGGCGATGCGGAACGCACCGCGGGATGCGTCCCACGAGAGCTCGGTCCGTGCGGAGCGGACGGTCCCGTCGACCGGAGCGGGCGTGGCGGAGTCGACCCGTGCCTCCCGGTCGACTCCGGCACCAGCTGCCGGACCGGACGCGGCAGCACCAGCTGCCGGACCGGACGCGGCAGAACCATCTGCCGGACCGGACGAGGCGGCACCAGCAGGAGCGTCCTCGGCGTCCTCGACGAGCACGAACGTGCCGTCCGCCGCCGGCGCGACGAGGACCTCGAGCGCACCCGGGTTCACCGTCGCGTCGAGCTCCGACGTGGCGTCGAGCGGCAGCATCCCACCCGCGCGGAGCAGCACCGGCACGGAGTCGATCGTCCGGTGCATGCTGACGGACCGGCCGCCGAGGTACACCGTGCCGGTGAACACATCGGTCCAGGTGCCCGCCGGCAGCCAGACCCGGACGCTCCCCCGTCGGGAGGCCGGATCGCGCGGCGCGGTGATCGGTGCCACGACGAGCTCCGAGCCGAACTCGTACTCGTTCGGCACCCCGTACGCCTCGCGGTCGCGCGACCACCGGTGGTACATCGGCCGGACGAGCGGGATGCCGTCCTCCGTCGCCCGGTGGTTCATCGTGTGCAGGTACGGGACCATCCGGTGGCGCAGGCGGAGGGCCTCGTCCATCGCGGACCGGTGCTCGGCGGGGAACACCCACGGCTCCTTGCGGATGAACGGGTTGTTCGCCGAGTGCAGCCGCATGATCGGCGAGAACACCCCGAACTGCACCCACCGGGTCGCGAGCTCGTCATCGTGGACGCCCCGGGTGTGACCCCCGATGTCGTGGCTCCACCAGCCGTACCCGATGTTCGCGGCCGCCGCGGTGAACTCGGGCTGGAACGCGAGCGAGTCCCACGACACCACGGCGTCCCCGGAGAACCCGACGGCGTACCGGTGGCTGCCGGGTCCGGCGTACCGCGAGAACGTCATGCCGGGTCCGCCGTCGCGTGCGGCGTCCAGGTGGTGGAAGTGGTTGAGGACCCAGAGCGGGTCGACGCCGGCGATGTCCGACGTGCTCCCCTGCTGCCAGTCGATCCACCAGAAGTCGACGCCCTGTTCCTCGAGCGGGTGGTGGAGCTCGCGGAAGTACGCCTCGAGGAACGTCCGGTCGGCCGCGCGGAACGGCACCGCGTCGCCGGAGGACGGGTCGATGCCGACGGCGCGGGCCATCTCGGGGTACCGGTCCTCGAAGGCGCGGACCCCGTCGGCCGGGTGCAGGTTCAGGGTGGTCCGCATGCCACGTTCGTGCAGTGCACCGAGGAACGCCGCGGGGTCCGGGAACAGCGACGGCTCCCACGAGTACCCGGTCCAGCCGCTGCCGTACTCCGCCGGGACCGAGTCGACACGGTGCCAGTCCATGTCGATCACGGCGACCGAGAACGGCAGCCGTTCCTCGCGGAACCGGTCCATCAGCGCCAGGTACGACTCGCTGCTGTACGGGTGGTACCGCGACCACCAGTTGCCGAGTGCCCACCGCGGGAGACGCATGGGAGGCCCGGACACCGTGTACACGGCGCGCACCGCCGCCTCGTGGTCGCGTCCGTAGGCGAACACGTAGAGGTCGGTGCCGCCGGAGCGCCGCTCGCCGAGCCAGCCGTCGTCCTCGAACAGGAACGACTCGGAGTCGTCGATCACGGTGATGCCGTCCGCCGCGACGACGCCCGGCTCGAGCTCGGTGCGACCGTCGACGTCGTCGAGCGTCCGTGCCGTGCCGCCGAGGTCGTGGGTGGGCTCGCCGTACCGCCAACGCTGCGCGTCCCGGCCGATGGTCTCGACGACGAAGCCGTTCGCGGTGAGTGGGCCGCCGTCGTACCGGACGCGGGCGCGATCGGTCGTGACGACCACGCCGGAACCGACCCGCTCGGTCGTGAACGGGACCGCGGGCAGGTCGCGACGGATCGCGAAGGACGAGGCACGATCCTCCAGGCCGACGCCCGGCGCTGCACCGGCGTCTGCGTCCGCGGCTACACGGGCGTCCGTGGCTACACGGGCGTCCGTGGCTGCACCGGCGTCCACGCTCCACCGCTCGATGCGGAACAGCCCCTCGGTCAGGACGGTGATCCGCCAGCCGTCCCCGAGGACCTGCTGGTCCTGACGGGCGCGCGGTGCGGTTCCGGGGAGGGGACGGATGGCGGGCGTGCTGGACATGCGACTCCTGGTGCTCGTGGTCGTGCTGTCTGGTCGTTCTCGCGGGTGTGGTTCGGGTGCCGGGGATCAGGACTTGATCGCGCCCTGCGTCACACCGCTGATCACCCAGCGCTGCGCGAAGAGGTACACGACGATCGTCGGCGCCATCGCCATGAGGTAGGACGCGAACGCCACGTTGTAGTTCGTGCCGAACTGGCTCTGGAAGATGTTCTGCACGACCGGGAGCGTCTGCAGCGACGGATCGGCCGTGATGAGCGACGGCAGCATGAAGTCGTTCCACGAGGCGAGGAAGGCGAAGATCCCGACCGTGGCGTTCATCGGCCCGAGGAGCGGCAGGACGATCCGCCAGAAGATCTGCCAGGTGTTCGCGCCGTCGATGCGGGCGCTCTCCTCGAGTTCGATCGGGATCGAGCGGAGGTACGCCGAGTAGAGCAGCACGCTGAACGACAGTTGGAACATGGCGTGCAGGATGCCGACGCCGACGGGGCTGTCGAGGCCGAGCATCGCGGTGAGCTGGATCTGCGGGAGCGCGACGACCGGGAACGGCAGGAACAGCGCGGCGAGCAGGTAGAACAGCGACCAGCGGAAGAGCTTGCGGTCCCAGTTGCGGGCGATCGCGTAGGCCGCGAGCGAGCTGAGGAACAGGGTCAGCACGACTGCCAGGGCGGCCGACGCGAGCGAGAGGCTGAACGACACCGGGAAGCGCGTGAGCTGCCACGCGTCGACGAAGCTCTGCGGGTTGAACGGCGCCGGCAGCGAGAACGCGTTGCCGTCGACGGACTGCGCGCTCGTCTTGAACGCCATCGACAGGGTGACGTAGAGCGGGGCGAGGACCGTGAGCGACGCCAGGATGAGCAGGATCGTCAGCGGCCAGTTCGTCCGGCCGAGGCGACCGCGGCGACTCCGGGGCGCGCGGGGGCCGCGCGGCGGTGTCCCGCCGTCGGCACGCTGCTCGGCGGCCTGACGTTCGACCAGTCCCTGCTCGGTGAGGTTGACGGAGGTCACAGTCGGACCGCCCTTCCGCGGGTCGCGATGAGTTGGATGACGGAGATGAGGATCGTGACGATGAAGAAGATCGTCGCGTTCGCCATCTGGTACGCGTAGTCGCCGCCGGTGAACCCGCTGAAGATGGTCATCGCGACGCTCGACGTCGAGGTCCCTGGGCCACCGCCGGTCAGACCGACGATGACGTCGTACGCGCCGAGGTAGCCCTTGACGCCGAGCACGGTGTTGATCACGATGAAGCCCGCGATCAGGGGCATCGTGATCGAGCGGAACTGCTTCCAGCTCGAGGCGCCGTCGAGTGCGCTCGCCTCGTACAGGTCACCGGGGATCGAGGTGAGCCCCGCCGTGTAGACGAGGAGCGCACCGGGGATCGTCTGCCATGCGGACACGATCACGATCGAGAGCCAGGCGAGGTCGGGGTTCCCGAGGATGCTCTGTTCGAGCGGCCCGAACCCGACGCTCGTCGCGAGCGCGGGGAGCGTGTTCGAGAACAGGAAGCTGAACACGTAGGCGACGACGATGCCGGAGATCACCATCGGGATGACGAAGATGCTCCGGAGCGGTGCCGCGAACCGGATCCGTCGGGTCAGGGCGACGGCGAGCGCGAGGGCGATCACCTGGGCGATGATCACGGTCACCACCGCGAACCCGAGCGTGAACCCGTAGGACTGCAGGATGTTCGGGTCCGTGAAGAGGGTCGTGTAGTTCTTGAGGCCGAGGAACGACCAGGCGCCGTAGCCGAGGTAGTCCGTGAAGCTGTAGAAGATGCCGATCACGGCGGGCACGACCACGAACCCGGTGAACAGGACGAGTGCCGGGATGAGGAAGACGTAGTAGAGCGGCTCGAGCTTGCCGTGACGCCTCCGCGGCGCGCGGGTCCTCGATGCGGTGGAGGTCATACGGTCGCGTTCCTTCCGGCCAGACGGCGCCAGTCGGCGTCGAGTTTCTGGAGCATGCCGTCGAAGTTCCCGCTCCGCGTCGCCGACTGCAGGTAGTTGCCGAGCGGGATCGACGTCGGGATGAAGGTGCCGGTGCCCTGGTAGAAGGCGGCGTCGTCCACGTACGGCTGTAGGCCCGCGACGCGCGGATCCGACTGCGGCGGCGCGTTCTTCCGGGTCGAGTAGGCGAGGTTGTCGCGGTTGTAGCCGTCGATGACGTCCGGCTGCATGAGGAACTCGACGAGGTCCTCCGCCTCTGAGCGGTGTTCCGAAGCGGTAGGGATGTACAGCCCGAGGTCGATGTTCACGCGGGCCTTCCGGTCCTTCGGGTCCTCGGTGACCGGGAGCGCGAACGTCCCGATGTCCAGGTCCTCGTCGATGAGCGCGATCTGGCTGAGCGCCCACGGCCCCTGGAAGTACATGGCGGCTCTGCCCTTGCCGAACGCCAGGTTGCCGTCGGCGTACGAGCGGACGGCGTGGTCGGGGTTGAAGAACGTCGCGATGGTCTTCGCGCGTTCCATCGGCTCCGCGAGGGTCTTCTGGAACGACACCTCGGAGTCGGGACCGACGTCGGCACCGATCTCCTTCATCTTCCGGAAGAACGGCGCGGGATCGACGAGGCTGCCGACGGAGTAGTCGAAGAAGCCCTGCCAGAGCGTCCAGGTGTCCCGGTCGGTGGCGTAGATCGGCGTGATGTCGGCCTTCTTGAGCGCGGTGCACACGTCGACGAACTCGGACCAGGTCGTCGGGACGGGCAGGCCCTGGTCGGCGAAGATCTTCTTGTTGTAGATCACACCGGCCGCCGCGAGCGAGTACGGCAGCACGCTCGTCCGGCCGGGGTAGGTGGCGTACTGGTTCGTCAGCGCCCGGATGTCGGTCCGGACGGAGTCCGCGGACGGCAGGTCGGACAGGTCGGAGAGCACCCCGCGCGAGATGTACCGCGCGAGTTCCAGGTTGTCGTTGAAGCAGCCGACGTCGGCGGGCTCACCGCGGACGAACTGCGGCGCGATCGCGGTCGTCGTGTCGTGGATGACGGAGATGCCGGGGTTCGCCTTCTCGTACTGCCGGAGCAGCTTGTCGAAGTACGCGATGACCTCCTGCTTCTGCTCGTAGAAGCGGATCGTCGTGCCCGCACCGGCAGCGGCCTGCTGCGGGGCGGTCGCGCACCCGGCGAGGCCGAGTGCGGCGAGTGCGGTCGACCCGACGAGGAACGTCCGTCGGCTGAGTGCGGTGCTCCGGTGGGTGGGCGAGCTCACGCGGCATCTCCTTCGATCGCGATTGGTAACGTTAATTTACAGCGCTGTAAAATCCGAGTCAAACCCGCGTCAGGATGATGGGTCGCGATTCCGGGCCGCTCAGCCCGCGCCGGGCCCGTTCAGGAACCAGGGGTGCCGGTGCCGGCGCGCGAGTCCTCGTCGACGTCCTCGTCGACGTCATCGTCGACGTGCTCGTCGACGTCGAAGACGACCACGCGCTCGTTCCCTGCGCCGATGAAGTCCGCCACGGGACGGTGCTCGGGGTGCGGGAGGTAGCCCGCCAGTGCAGCGCGATCGCGGAAGCGGACGACGAGCATCCAGTCGAACTCCGCCTCGAGCCCCTCCGTGCTGACGCTCGGCCCGGAGACGACGGAGCGCACGCCCTCGATCCGCGGCAGGTGCTCCTGGGACAGCGCATCGGCCTCGGCCGAGCGATCGACCCCGTCCTGCCACTGCACCAGGACCACGTGCGTCACTCCGGACATGCTGGTCCCCTCGTCGTCGGACATGCCAGCAGCCTGCCACGCCGACGCTCCCCCGGTCCGGCCAGCCGAGCGGGACCGACGAGCATGCACGAAGCAGCAGTCCCGACACCCGGACACCCCGGGATCCTGCATTCTCGGTCCGGGTAGGTCCGGGTAGGTGCGGGTCGGCCCGGACGGCCGGACACCCGGACCGGCGGGCACCCCGGGATCCTGCATTCTCGGCGCCGGTAGGCCACGATGGTCCCCGAGGCTGCCCAGCGCGGGGCGGCGAGACCGAGGAGCTCAACGTGACTGGACGACTGACCGGCAAGACCGCACTCGTGACCGGGGCGGGGTCCGGGATCGGGCGGGCGATCGCCGACCGGTTCGTCGCCGAGGGCGCCACCGTCGTCTACACCGACCGGGACCGTGCCGCGGTCGACGAGGCCGCCGCGGCGACCGGTGGGATCGCGATCACGATGGACATCGCGGACGAGCAGAGCGTCGAAGCGGCGTTCGCGGAGGCTGCAGCGCAGGGAGCAGCCCCGGACGTGGTCGTCGCCAACGCGGGCGTCCAGCTGTTCGGCCACGACGCCAAGGTCGCCGACGTCGACCTCGAGACGTGGAACCGGACGGTCGGGATCAACCTGACCGGGACCTTCCTGACCGTCAAGCACGCCGTCCGCGCGATGCTGGCCGCCTCGGGCGCATCCGGCGGCTCGATCATCTGCACCGGGAGCCCGACGGGTCTCAACGGCGAGGGCTCGGAGTTCGCGGCCTACAGCTCCACGAAGGGCGGCATCCACTCCCTCGTCCGCTCGACCGCCATGGCGTACGCCCACGACGGCATCCGGGTGAACACCGTCGTGCCCGGGTACACCGAGACCGCCCTCGTCACGAGCATCTCCGGCGACGCCGATGCACGCGCCGGGATCGTCAGCCGGACACCGCTCGGCCGCCCCGGCACCCCCGAGGACGTCACCGGGATCATGGTCTACCTGGCCAGCGACGAGTCGAGCTACGCCACCGGCGCGCAGTTCGTCGTCGACGGCGGCATGACGAGCCTCTGAGCGGCCCGCACCCGATGACCGCATCGCACGCATGACCGCGGAACGCACCGTCGTCGAGCACGGCTCGTGGCGCGTGGCACTCTCACTCGGCGAGGTCGGGCACATCGCATTCGACGGTGTCGAGGTCGTCCGCGCGGTCCGCGTCGTCGGACGTGACGCGGACTGGAACACGTGGCCGCACCGGACCGCACCGCCCACGGTGGTGCCGGACGCGGACGGCGTGAGCGTGGGCCTCCAGATCGAGGTGCTCGACGACGACGGGACACCCCTGGCGGACGCGACCGTCTCGGTGCGGCTCGACGCCGCGTGCACGGTGACGGCAGAGATCCGGCCGCTCCGGCCCCTCACGACGAACCGGCTCGGGATCGTCGTGCTGCACCCGCCGATGCTCGCCGGCTCGGCGCTCACGGTGGCGCACCCGGACGGTTCCGCCGACGCGACGAGGTTCCCGGAGCACATCGCGCCACACCAGCCGGCCGCCGACATCCGTGCGCTCGGGTACGCGATCGACGGGCTGGACGTCGGGATCGCACTCGATGGCGACGTGTTCGAGATGGAGGACCAGCGGAACTGGACGGACGCCTCCTTCAAGACCTACGGGCGGCCGCTGGCGCTGCCGTTCCCGTACCGCGTCGAGCCGTCGGAGACCGTCCGGCAGGCGGTGCGGATCACGGTCGGACGGGAGGATCGGATCACGCCCGACGCGCCGGTCACCGTCACAGCGCGGTCGGGTCCGGCTGCTCGCGCATCGGCGCCCGGGTCGGCTTCGGTACCGTCGACGCCCGGGTCGGCTTCCGTACCGTCGGCGCCCGGATCGGCGCCCGGGTCGGCGGTGGTGTCCTCGCTCCAGATCGGGACGTCGAGCGGCCGCCACGTCGACGGGCCGTTGCCTCCGCGGGTCGCGAACGCCGGGCCGCTGCTCGTCGAGCTGACGGCGGACCGTTCCTCGTGGTCGACGATCGTCGACCGTGCGGCTCTCGAGGCGGACGCGCTCGGAGTCCCGGTCGACCTGCGCATCGTCGCCGCGGACGCCGAGGAGCTGTACGCGGGACTCCTCGCCGCGGACCGGTTGCGCCTGGCCCGCGTCGGCGTCTTCGACCCGGTCACCCACGCCACCGAGCGGCCGATCTGGGACGCACTCCGACGGTGGCGAGACGGCCGTGCCGACACCGACGGCCGTGCCGACACCGACGGTCGTGCCGTGCCGCTGCCCCTCGTCGCCGGGACCCGGGCACACTTCACCGAGCTGAACCGGACGATCAAGCGGCTCCCTCGGGACGCGGACCTCGTGGCGTTCAGCATCACGCCGACGATGCACGCGACCGACCCGGAGCACGTCGAGGAGAGCCTGGCGATGCAGACCCTCGTCGCCCGTGATGCGGTGATGCTCGCAGACGGCATCCCGGTCGTCGTCGGCCCGGTGACCCTGCGGCGACGGTTCAACGCCGTCGCGACGACGCCCTCCCCGGGGTCCGTGGTCGAGGCCGAGCGGGGTGTCGACACGATGAACGCCACCGAGGCTGCGGCGGCGTGGTTCGTCCGGAGCGTCGAGGCGCTCGCGGTGCCGGGCGTCCTCGGCGCGAGCTGGTTCGAAGCGACCGGTCCGCGGGGGCTCGTCGGTGCGGACGGCCACCTCACCCCGGTCGGTGAGCGCTGGGTGTCGCTCGTCTCCTGAGCCGCCGGTCCCGACGGCTGCGGACGGCTGCGGACGGCTGCGGACGGCTTCCGACTGCTGCCGACGGCTGCGGACGCGCCCCGTCTCGGGACGGACGCCGACATGTGCGACCGGTGCCGTGCCTCCCGTCCGATCGCGGCGTCAGCCGGCCGCGCGCTCCTGCTCGGTCGCCAGGATCCGCGCGCTCGCGCTGTCCATGTGCTCGTGCATCTCGGCCTCCGCGGCGGCCGGTTCCCGTCGGAGCATCGCGTCGTACACGCGTCGGTGTTCCTCGTACGCGACCGCCGAGGCAGCCCAGGTCCGCACGCCGCGGTCCGCCCACACACCGAGCATCGATCGGAGGCTCTGCAGCAGGTCGGCGAGGACCTCGTTGCCGGCGATCCGGGCGATCTGGACGTGGAACCGGACGTCGGCGTCGATGAACGCGTCAGCGTCGTCGAGGTTGTCGGCCTGACGCTCGAGGTACTCACCGAGACGCGCGAGCTCGGTGTCCGTGGCACGTTCGGCGGCCAGGCGAACAGCACTCCGCTCCAGCGCCGATCGCACCTCGAGGAGTTCACGGGTCCGGTTCGCGGCGAGCATCAGCCCCCACGAGAGCGTCGTCGGGAGGAGCTCGGACGTCCCACCTCGGAGGTACGTGCCGGACCCGGGGCGGATCTGCACGATGCCGAGGATCTCGAGGGCGGCCAGGGCCTCGCGGACGGCGGACCGGCCGACGCCGAGCTGTTCGGCGAGGATGCGCTCGGACGGCAGCCGTGACCCGGGGGCGAGTTCGCCGCCGGTGAGCAGTTCGACGAGCTGCCGCGCGACGAGGGACGCCGGAGACCCCGCTGGCACCGTCTCGAGTTCCAGCCGGATGTTCAGGGGGTCGTTCTCGCTGAACGCGGGCATGTCGAGAGCGTACCGGGGGTGCTGCACGATGCCCCCTGACGCGGCGGTGCCTGCGACGATTGGTCAACCGGTTGACAACCTGGTCACCACGCCGCACACTGGGATGCGCGTCGTCCCGTCGGCGCGTCCGACCAACGACGTTCAACCGCAGGAGTCACCGTGGACATCCCCGCCACCCGAGGCATCCCGACCTCGCTCATCGAGAAGTCGACGATCCGCAAGATCTCGCTCCGCATCGTGCCGTTCGTGGCCCTGATGTTCTTCATCAACTTCCTCGACCGCACGGCGATCTCGTTCGCTGCCCCGAACGGCCTCGAGTCCGACCTCGGCCTGACCGCCGCCCAGTTCGGCTTCGCCTCGGGCGTCTTCTTCATCGGCTACATCCTGCTCGAGGTCCCGTCGAACCTCGCCCTGCACCGCTTCGGCGCCCGGATCTGGCTGGCCCGGATCATGATCACGTGGGGCATCGTCTCGCTGCTGTTCACGTGGGTGCAGAACTACCCGCAGCTCGTCGGGCTCCGCTTCCTGCTCGGCATCGCCGAGGCCGGGTTCTTCCCCGGCGCGATCCTGTTCCTGTCGACGTGGGTCCCGGCCCGGCACCGCGGCAAGATGCTCGCCTTCTTCTACCTCGCGCAGCCGCTCACGAGCGTCATCGGCTCCCCGCTCGCCGGCTGGCTGATGACCCACGAGGGCATCCTCGGCGGCCTCGAGGGCTGGCGCTTCATGTTCCTGTGCGTCTCGATCCCGGCGATCCTCGTCGGCATCCTCTGCCTCTTCGTGCTCAAGGACCGCCCGTCGCAGGTGTCGTGGCTCGACGCCGACGAGAAGCAGTGGCTCGAGACCTCGCTCGCGCAGGAGAACAAGGGCAAGCTCGGTGCCGACGGCGCCAAGGGCGGACTCCGTGCCGCGTTCGGGTCCGGCCGCGTCTGGATGCTGAGCTTCGTCTACTTCGGGTTCATCTACGGCCTCTACGCGCTGTCGTTCTTCCTGCCGACGATCATCGACGGCTTCCAGGAGCAGTTCGGGACGGAGTTCGACCTGTTCCAGAAGGGCCTCATCACGGCGATCCCGTACGTGCCCGCCGCGATCGCGCTGTACTTCTGGTCACGTGACGCGTTCCGCCGCGGCGTGCGGACCTGGCACATCGCCGTCCCCGCGCTCGTCGGTGGCATCGCGGTCCCGTTCGCGCTCTACATGCAGAGCCCCGCGGCGACGATCGCCGTCATCGCCATCGTCGCGATGTCGATCTTCGCGGCCCTGCCGAACTTCTGGACGGTGCCGACCCGGTTCCTCACCGGTGCCGCCGCTGCTGCGGGCGTCGCCCTGATCAACACCCTCGGGAACCTCGCCGGGTTCGCCGCACCGTACATCACGGGTGCCGTCGCCGACGCGACCGGTGGCTACCAGGTGCCGATGATGATCGTCGGGTTCTTCATGGTGCTGTCCTCGGTGCTCATGGTGCTCGTCGCCCGCGGTCGGAAGGACGACCCGGAACCCGGCGTCGCCCGTACGATCTCCGCTGACGACACCACGAACCGAACGGAGATCGGCGCATGACCCGATTGTTCAACGACCCTGCAGACTTCGCCGACGAGATGGTCGACGGCTTCGTCGCGGCCAACCGCCACTGGGTGCGGAAGGTCCACGGCGGCGTCGCCCGCTCGACGACGAGCCCCGACGGCACCGTCGCGCTCGTGATCGGCGGCGGCTCCGGCCACTACCCCGCGTTCGGCGGCCTGGTCGGCCCCGGGCTCGCCGCGGGCGCCGCGATGGGCAACCTGTTCGCCAGCCCCTCCGCACAGCAGGTCGCGGCCGTGGCGCGGGCGAGTGACCACGGCGGCGGTGTGCTGCTGTCGTACGGCAACTACGCCGGCGACGTCCTGAACTTCGACGCCGCCCAGCGTGCGCTCGAGGCCGACGACATCGAGGTCCGCACCGTCCGCGTCACCGACGACATCGCGTCCGCCCCGGCCGCCGAGGCGCACAAACGTCGCGGTATCGCCGGTGACCTCACCGTGTTCAAGGTCGCGGGCGCGGCGGCCGAGCGCGGGCAGAGCCTCGACGAGGTCACCGCGATCGCCGAGCGCGCCAACGACCGCACCCGGAGCTTCGGCGTCGCGTTCTCCGGCTGCTCGCTCCCCGGTGCCGACGAGCCGCTCTTCACCGTCCCCGAGGGCCGCATGGCGATCGGCATGGGCATCCACGGCGAGCGCGGCATCGACGAGTCCGACGTGCCGACGGCCGCCGGTCTCGCCGAACTCCTCGTCGGCCGGCTGCTCGACGAGCTCCCCGAGGGTGTGTCCGTCGACGGCGCGCACGTCGTCCCGATCCTCAACGGCCTCGGCTCGGTCAAGTACGAGGAGCTGTTCGTCGTCTACGCGACCGTCCAGCGCCTGCTCGACGAGGCCGGTGCCGTGGTCGTCGAGCCCGAGGTCGGCGAGCTCGTCACCTCGTTCGACATGGCCGGTGTCTCGCTGACGCTCTTCTGGCCGGACGCCGAGCTCGAGGAACTCTGGGCCGCCCCCGCCGACTCCCCCGCGTACCGCAAGGGCGGCGCGATCACGACGACCCCGGTCGACGACCAGACCCTCGCCGCGGAGCTCGAGGCACCGATCCCGGACGCCACCGACGAGTCGCGAACGTCCGCGGTGCGGATGGCCGACGCGATCAGCGCGATCCGACGGGTCGTCGACGGGAACGTCGACCGTCTCGGCGACATCGACGCCGTCGCGGGTGACGGCGACCACGGCATCGGCATGCAGCGCGGCTCGCACGCCGCGGACGACGCAGCCCGCTCGGCCGTCGCGCGGGGCGCCGGTGCCGGCAGCACCGTCGCGATCGCCGGAGACGCATGGTCCGACCGCGCGGGCGGCACGTCCGGAGCGATCTGGGGTGCCGCACTGGAGGCCCTCGGTCGCGTGGTCGGGGACGAGTCCCGTCCGTCGGCGGCGGACGTCGCGCAGGCCGTGCACGCGGCGTCCGACGCCGTGCTGGCCTTCGGCGCGACGGTCGGGGACAAGACCATGGTCGATGCGCTCGTGCCCTTCGACACCACCCTCGCGGCGCGGATCGACGCCGGCGACGACCTGGCGACCGCGTGGACGACCGCGTCCGAGGCAGCCCGGACCGCGGCCGACGACACCGCCGGGCTGCTGCCGAAGATGGGCCGCGCCCGCACCCACGCCGAGCACGCGGTCGGGACCCCGGACGCCGGGGCGATCTCGTTCGCACTCATCACCGATGCCGTCCGCAGAGCGCTGTTCGACGGAGCCGCGGACACCGCAACGAAGAACACCGCCACCGGAGGGACCGCATCATGACCGAGCCCAGCTACCGCATCGTCGTCGGATCGGACGACGCCGGATTCGACTACAAGGAGATCATCAAGCGGGACCTCGAGCAGGACCCCCGCGTCGTGAGCGTCGTCGACGTCGGGGTCGACGCGGACGGGCACACCGCCTACCCGCACGTCGCCGTCGACGCCGCACGGATGGTCGCCGCCGGGGACGCCGACCGCGCGATCCTGATCTGCGGCACCGGACTCGGCGTTGCGATCGCGGCGAACAAGGTCCCCGGGATCCGCGCCGTCACCGCGCACGACTCCTTCTCCGTCGAGCGCTCGGTGCTCTCGAACGACGCGCAGGTGCTCTGCATGGGCCAGCGCGTCGTCGGCGTCGAGGTCGCACGGCGCATGGCCAAGGAGTGGCTCGGCTACACGTTCGACACGTCGAGCGCCTCGGCCGAGAAGGTCCAGGCCATCTGCGCGTACGACGGATCCGCCCCGGTGGGAACGGACGCCGACGCCTGATGCTCACCGCCACGAGCGCACCCGCGCTGACCGTCGGGGTGTCGCTGAAGATGTACTTCGGCCACGCCCGGACGATCGCGTGGGCCCGCGCCGTCGCCGACATCGCCCGGGAGCACCCCGCGGTGACCTCCGGCGCCGTCGACCTGTTCGTCGCCCCGACGTTCCCGTCACTCGTCCCCGTGCACGAGGTGCTCGCGGGGACCCGCGTGCACCTCGGGGCGCAGGACCTCGCGACCGCGGACGAGGGTGCGTTCACCGGCGAGGTCTCCGGGGCCGAGCTCCACGAGATCGGCTGCGACCTCGTGGAGATCGGCCATGCAGAGCGCCGGTCCCTGTTCGGCGAGGACGACCGCGTCGTCGCCGACAAGGTGCAGGCCGCGTTCCGCAACCACCTGACGCCCCTGATCTGCGTCGGTGAGCCGAGCCGTGCCTCCAGTGCGGATGCCATCGCGGACGTGACCGGGCAGCTCGACCGGTCCGTCGACGGCGCCGTCGCCGCCGGGATCGCAGGTCCCGTCGTCGTGGCGTACGAGCCGGTCTGGGCGATCGGCGCGCCCGAGCCCGCACCGGATGCGTTCATCGTCGATGTGCTCGCCGGCATCGCTGCGCACGTCGCGGCCAGGCCGGAGCTCGCCGGCAGCCGGGTGATCTACGGCGGCAGCGCGGGCCCAGGGCTCCTCACGCGGGGTGCCGGCGGGATCCGCGGGCTGTTCCTCGGCCGCTTCGCGCACGACCCTGCGGCGATCCGGACGATCCTCGACGAGGCCGCAGCACTCGGCGAAGCCGCAGCACCAGAGGTCGCCCCGTGACGAGCGTGATCGGCCTCAGCACGTACGCCTACTTCTGGCGGATGTCGGACCGGGTGCCGTCGCCGATGTCACTCGACGACGTCCTCCGCGACGCGGCCGCACACGACGTGACCCTCGTGCAGATCTGCGACCACCTGCCGCTCGACACCGCCGACGACGACCGGCTCAGCGCGATCCGTGCGCTCGCGGACGAGCTCGGCATCGTGCTCGAGGTCGGCACCCGCGGCACGGCACCGGACCACCTCGCCCGGTACCTGCACGTCGCGAGCGCGCTCGGGGCGACCCTCGTGCGCTCGATGTGGACGAGCGGGGACGACCGACCGGACGCCGCGGAGAGCGAACGACGGCTCCGGGCAGCACTCCCCGCGTACGAGGCGGCCGGGGTCACGCTCGCGCTCGAGACGTACGAGCAGGTCGCCACGACCGAGCTCGTCCGGCTCGTCGAGACGATCGACTCCCCCGCACTCGGCATCTGCCTCGACCCCGCGAACACCGTCGCGAACCTCGAGCTCCCCGCCGACGTCGTCGCCCGATGCGCCCCGTTCACGAAGAACTGGCACGTCAAGGACTTCGACTTCACCCGGTCCCCCGGCTGGGTCGGGTTCCAGTACACCGGCGTCCCGATCGGCACCGGGCGGCTCGACCATGCCGGGATCCGGGCCGCGCTCGATCCCGACGCCAGGGACATCAACCAGGTGATCGAGTTCTGGCTGCCATGGCAGGAGCCCGCCACCGACACCGCCAGCGCTGCCGCTGCCGCCGCACAGACCACCATCCGCACCGAAGCGGCATGGGTCCGATCCACCCTCGAGTACCTCAGGAGCACCCAGTCATGACCGACACCATCACCACCTCCGCGCAGTCCGGCACCGCCGAGCTCACCGTCGCCGTGATCGGCGCCGGCGGCAAGATGGGCACCCGCGTCTCGAACAACCTCGCGCAGAGCGCCTACACGACGCTGTACTCCGAGGCGTCCCCCGCCGGCCGCGAGCGCATCGAGGCCCTCGGCCGCACGCTCACCGACACCGTCGACGCAGCCGCCCAGGCCGACGTCGTGATCCTCGCCGTGCCGGACGTCATCCTCGGCAAGGTCTCCGAGGAGGTCGTCCCGGTCATGAAGTCCGGCGCGATCATCCTGACGCTCGACCCGGCCGCCGCGTACGCCGGCCTCCTCGCCGCCCGCGAGGACATCCACTACGCCGTCGCGCACCCTTGCCACCCGTCGGTGTTCCTCGAGCGCACGACCAAGGCCGAGTGGGACGACACCTTCGGCGGGATCGCTGCGCCGCAGGAGGTCATCGCCGCGCTCGAGGACGCCTCCGACGAGGTCCGCGACATCGCCGAGAAGGTCATCGCGACGATCTACGCACCGGTGATCGCCGTGCACTGGGTCACCGTGAAGCAGCTCGCCGTGCTCGAGCCGACCCTCGTCGAGACGATCGCGTGCATGATCGGCGACTTCCTCAACGAGGCGCTCGAGGAGACCGTGAACGGTGTCGGCGTGCCCCGCGAGGCCGCCCGCGCGATGCTCTACGGCCACACCTGGATCGCGCTGACGAACGGCCTTCGCGGCTCGAACCCGTTCTCGGACGCGTGCCACATCGCCATGGGCTACGGCCGCGACAAGATCATCAAGCCCACCTGGAAGGAGATCTTCGACGACGCCGAGCTCGACGGCGTCATCGCGAAGATGCTCAAGATCGACGCCGTCAAGCGCTGACAGCGCGGCCCGGATCCGGACTGGAGGGACGGTGCCAGCTGGCACCGTCCCTCCAGTCCGTTCGGTGGGCGCTCGTGCGCGCCGGTCCCGACGACGGGGCAGGTCCGGTCAGGGGCCGACCAGGAGCCATCCCGCGAGCACGAGACCACACGCCGCGATCGCGATGCGGAGCGCCGTCGCCGGGACCCGCCGCGCGACCGAGGGGCCGATGAGGCCGCCGATCACCGCGCCGACGCCGAGCGGCCACACGGCCGACCACACCACGGAGCCGAACACCGCGAAGAGCACCGCCGGCAGGACGTCGGCCGCGAGCAGCAGCACGTTCTTGAGCGCGTTCGCCCGGTGCAGCACGGGCTCACCGTTCAGCAACAGCACGGCGATCATCAGCACTCCGGACCCCGCGCCGAAGTACCCGTTGTAGAGCGAGACGCCGGACACGCTCGCGGTGGCGGCGACCGGCCGCATCGTGGCGGCACTCCGCCGACGGTCGATCCACGGCTGCACGAGGAGGAGCACCGACCCCGCGGCCACCAGGAACGGCACGATCCGGTCGAACACCTCCGACGGTGTGACGAGGAGCAGACCGGCCCCGAGCGCGGAGCCGACCACGGTGACCGGGAGCCATCGCCGGAGGGTCGGTGCGTGCCCGACGAGGTCCCGCCGTGCGCGGAGCGCCGAGCTCGCGCCGCTGCCGAGCAGGGCGACCGAGTTCGTGACGTTCGCAGCGAGGGGCGGGATCCCGACCAGGAGGAGCGCTGGGTACGCAACGAGCGAGGTGATCCCACCGGCCGTGCCGATGACCCCGGCCACGACACCGGCCACGAGGAGGATCGCGGCGGTCGTCACCCCGCAACCCTGGCACAGGCCCGGCCGCCCTCGTGTCCCTGCGCGATGCTGCCCTCAGACCATCGCCGGCGCGTCGAGCCGGTGGTCCGTCATCCCGCTGCGCGCTCGCCCAGTTCGTGGATCGTGACGCCCTGCACCACGCGGTTCACCGTGCCGCTCGGGAACGGGTTGTCCGGCGTGCACCCGTGCTGGACGGACGCCGACAACGCGAGGAGCTGCGCGAACACGATCATGGCGGCCACGCGGAACCCGTCGTCCAGGTCCGCGATGCCGTCGAGCGGGAACGAGTCGGCGTCGTCGGCGACACCGACCGACACGACGCGGATCGCACCGTCACCACGGAGCTCGCGGAGGATGTCGGCGTCGTACCGGGCCGTGTAGTCGTCGGACGACCCGTGGACGACCACGAGCGTGCTCGCGTCGAGGACCGCCTTGGGACCGTGGCGGAACCCGAGCGGCGAGTCGAAGAACGACACGACCTGACCGGCGGTGAGCTCGAGCAGCTTCAGTGCGGACTCCTGGGCGGCCCCGCGGAGTGCACCGCTGCCCAGGTAGACCACACGTTCGGCGCCGTGCGCGAACGACGCGATCCGTTCCTCCTGGCCGATGAGCGAGCCGGCCGCGTCGGCGAGCCGGTCGACGACGCCCGTCTGGTCCGGCAGGAACGTCACGAGCGCAGCGAGGAGCATCGTCGAGAAGCTCGACGTCATGGCGAAGCCGGTGTCGTTCGTCTCCGGTGGCATCTCGAGGACGAGGGACCGATCGGCTGACCGGTGCTCCTGCGCGAGGACGCCCTGCGGGTCGCAGGTGATCACGAGGTGGTGGGCTTGCGGTGCGACGGCGTCGACGATCCTGGTCGCGGCGATGCTCTCCGGGCTGTTGCCGGATCGTGCGAACGAGACGAGGAGCACCGGGACGTCCTCGGCGAACACCCCCCGCGGGTCCGACACGATGTCGGTCGTCGCCACCGAGTCGACGCGGCGGCCGAGGCGGCGTCGGAGCGTCTCACTCGTGATGTCGCCGACGAACGCCGAGGTGCCGGCGCCGGTGAGGACGATGCGCAGGCCCGCCGTGGCGAGCACCGGAGCGAGGAAGGCGTCGATGCCCGGACGACGACTGTCGATCGACGCTGCGAGACGGTGCCAGCTGGCGGGCTGCTGCAGGATCTCGGCGTGGGTCGCGGTCTCGACCGCGCGGATCGCGGAGGTCACGGTCACGGAGGCTCCTCGTGGGGTGGCGGGGCGACGGCCGGCCCGTCGCTGTCGCAAGTGTGCGTGACGGACGTCCCCGAGGGCTACGCGGATGCGGAATCCGAGCGTTCGGAATGAGCGGTTGCGCCCCACACCGTGCATGAGGATGGCTCCATGACGAGAGACCTGTCGGACGTGAGCCGGAAGCGCCGGGACCGGATGCGCGACATCCTCGCGATCCTGCGCGCGGAGGGTGAGGCCGGGACCGAGGACCTCGTCCTCCGACTCGGGGTGTCGGCCGCGACCCTCCGCCGCGACCTCGGCGAGCTCGACGCGCGCGGACTCGTCGCGCGGACCTACGGCCGGGTGCGACCCGCGGGGCAGCTCACCGAGATGCCCGTCCTGATGCGTGGTTCCGAGGCCGACGAGTCGAAGCGGAGGATCGCGCTGCTCGCCGCCCGGCTGCTGCTGCCGGGGCCGCAGGCGATCGCGGTGAGCGGCGGGACGACGACGCAGGCCGTGGTCCGCGCCCTCGGTGATCGGCGGGGGCTGACGATCATGACGAACGCCGTGACGATCGCGCTCGAAGCGTCCCGCAGCCCGCGCGTCACGACGATCCTGACCGGCGGGACGCTCCGCACGACCTCCCTCGAGGCGGTGGGTCCGCTCGCCGAGGCGGCGTTCGCGGCGTTCACGGTGGCGACGGCGTTCCTCGGCACCGACGGCATCAGCGTCGAGGGCGGGATCACCACGCACGACGACACCGAGGCGCGGACGAACCACATGATGGTCACGGCCGCAGACCGGGTCGTGGTGGTGTGCGACGGCTCGAAGGTCGGGCGGCGGACGATGGCGCGGATGGGCGACATCGGCGACGTCGCGGTGCTGGTCACGGACGACGCGGCACCCGCCGACGCGGTCGCGGCGATCCGGGCGGCCGGCGTCGAGGTGTTCGTCGCCTGACGACGACGCCGGCGGGTGACCACCACTCATTCCCCTTGACCGGTTCGGCCGATCCGCTTGTGCGGCCGTGCGGGAGTCCTCGATATTGCTCCCCATGACTCGACCAGGAGACCACCCCACGGAGTGGACGCGTCGCTCGGCGATCGGCGCGGTGCTGGCGGTGGCCGCAGCGACCGCGCTCGCGGGCTGCGCCACACCGGGTGCCACCAAGCTCGACCGCGCTGCGCCCGTCCGTCTGACGATGTGGTCCGGGCAGAGCGACCAGGCGGAGAAGCTGCTGCAGGGACTCGTCGCCGAGTACCAGCGGGACCACCCGAACGTCTCCATCGACATGTCACCCGGTGCGTCGTCGACCGACGAGCTGCTCCAGAAGCTCGCCGCCTCGTTCGCCGGCAACGACTCCCCGGACATCTCGTACACGTTCGGGTCGTGGGCGAGCCAGCTCGAACGGTCCGACCGCACGCTCGACCTCCGCGACGAGATCACCGACCCCGACCTGCACTGGGACGAGTTCACCCCGGCCGCCCGCGGGACCGCGCAGCCCACCGGCCGCAAGGTCATCGGGTTCCCGGCCGTGGTCGACAACATCTCGCTCCTCTACAACACGACGGTCTTCGACCGCGCCCACGTCGCCTACCCGACGGCGGAGTGGACCTGGAAGGACTTCCGTCGCGCCGCGAAGCGGCTCACCGACAAGACCAGCCACACCTACGGGTACGGCTACTCGGTGTCCGGGAGCGAGGAGACCACCTGGCAGATGTGGCCGCACCTGTGGCAGAACGGTGGCTCGATCCTGACGAAGAGCGGTGATCGTGCCGCGTTCGACTCGCAGGCGGGCATCGACGCGGTGGCGTTCCTGCAGAGCATGGCGGTGGACGACGAGAGCGTGTACCTGGACCAGACGGACACCAAGTTCGCGCAGCTCTTCGAGAGCGACCGGATCGGGATGATCACGTCCGGACCGTGGGAGCTGTCCGCACTGCAGACCGCCGGGACCTCGTACGGCGTCGTCCAGCTGCCCGGCACCGACGGCGACCACCAGACGGTGTCCGGGCCGGACCTCTGGACGCTCTTCGACAACAAGGACGTCAACCGCGCGTACTGGGCGAAGGACTTCGTGCGGTGGCTGACCTCCAAGGAGCAGGACGAGCGGTTCAACATCGCCGTCGGCAACCTGCCCCTGCGCTCGAGCGAGGCGTCGAGCGACGCGTTCCGGAAGGCCGCAGCGGCGCTGCCGGGACTCGCGACCATGCAGGCGAACTCGGCGAACGCCAAGCAGACCCGGCCGACCGTCCCGGGCTACAACGGCCTGTCCGAGGCGTTCGGCGACGCCGTCGCGCGCGTGCTCCAGGGCGACGGGCAGCCCCGCGAGGCACTCCGGACGGCGACCGTCGCCGCCGACAAGGCACTTCGACAGGGCTAGGAGCACATCCCATGACGACGTTCGCACTCCGACCGACCGACCGCGGCCACAGCGCACCGGACGACGACCGGACCCGGAAGCGCCGCTCGACCCGACGGACCCGCGAAGGCCTCGCGGGCTGGGGCTTCGTCGCGCCCGCGCTCGTGATCGTGCTCGGACTGACGCTGTTCCCCGGCGTCTGGGCCCTCATCCTGTCGTTCCAGTCGTGGGACGGCTTCAGTCCGGCGTCCTTCGTCGGGACGCAGAACTACCAGGACCTCGTGACCGACGCGGGGGTCCAGGCGGCGGTCGTGCACACGGTGCTCTACACCGTGCTGTTCGTCCCGGCGTCGCTCCTCCTCGGTCTGTTCCTCGCCGTGGCGCTGAACCGCAGGATCCGGTTCATCGGGCTCTACCGGACCGCGATCTTCGTGCCGTTCGTGGCGTCCGCCGCGGCGACCGGCATCCTGACGACCTACCTGTTCAGCCCGCAGTTCGGGATCATCAACAACGTGCTCCGGGTGCTGCACCTGCCCCAGCAGGGCTGGCTCGAGGACCGCGGCGAGGCGATGGTCGTGATCATCATCATGTCCCTCTGGGGCCAGGCGGCGTTCACCACGGTCATCTACCTGGCGGCGTTGCAGGACGTGCCGACCGACGTCATCGAGGCCGCGAAGATCGACGGTGCGAACTCCTGGCAGACGTTCTGGCGCGTGGTGTGGCCCCAGCTCGGACCGGTGACGGCCTTCGTGGCGATCTACCAGACGCTCCAGGCGATCCAGCTGTTCGACCTCGTGTACGCCACCACGCGCGGCGGCCCGCTCGACGCGACGCAGACGATCGTCTACTACCTGTGGAAGACCGCGTTCCAGAGCCTGCAGTTCGGGTACGGCTCGGCCATCGCCTACGCCATGTTCTTCGCCACGCTGATCGTGACGGTCGTCGTCACCCTGGTGCAGCGTCGCGCCGGAAGGAGCTCGTTCTGATGTCCGTCGAGACCCGGGTCCTCAGCACCCCGAACCGCCGCGACAGCGTCACCGTGTCCGGCGAGCAGCGACGGCCCGCCGGCCGCCGCTGGCCCTTCAGCCCGTGGCACCTGTTCCTCGTGCCGGTGTCGTTCCTGTTCCTGCTGCCGTTCATCGAGATGTTCCTGACGTCGCTGGAGCCGGCGTCGGAGATCAACCGGTTCCCGCCGCCCTTCATCCCGACGCAGTTCACGACCAACGGCTACGAACGGCTCTTCGCCGAGTCGGACATCCTGCACTGGCTGCTCAACACCGTCATCGTCTCGGCGTCCGCGATCGTCTCGCACCTCGTGCTCTGCTCGCTCGCGGGCTACGGGTTCGCCCGCCTGCGGTTCCCTGGCCGGACGTTCGGGTTCCTCGCCGTCCTCGCGACGATCATGATCCCGTCGCAGCTGCTGATGATCCCGACGTACGTGATGTTCGCGCGGCTCCACCTCGTCGACCACCTCGGCGCGGCGATCGTGCCGTGGCTCGCATCGGCGTTCGGGATCTTCCTGATGCGACAGTTCTTCCTGTCGCTCCCGGCCGAGCTCGAGGAGGCCGGGCTGATCGACGGCTGCACCCGACTGCAGGTGTTCTTCCGGATCGTGCTCCCGCTCGCCCGGCCGGCACTCGCCACGCTCGCGATCTTCACCCTCCTCGGCTCGTGGAACGACCTGGTGTGGCCGCTCGTGGCGATCAACAACGAGCACGCCTTCACGCTGCAGCTCGGGCTGACGAACTTCCAGGGCGTCCGGCGGACGGACTGGTCGCTGCTCATGGCGGGCAACGTCGTCGCGACCCTGCCGCTCATCCTGCTGTTCCTGTTCGCGCAGAAGCAGTTCGTCGCGACGATGGCCTCGGCAGGGCTCAAGGGGTGACGTCCGGTCCGCTGGGCCCGCACGCGCAGCGCCGCGCGGTCACTGCTGCGCGGTCGGCCGGATGACCACCTCGCCGACGTCGACGCCCGCCGGCTGGGCGATCGCGTAGGCGACCGCGGCCGCCACGGCGTCCGCCGGCATCGCGATCGCGTCCATCCGGGCCTGCAGCTCCGCGCGCTGCGCCGGATCCTCGGTCTTGGTGACACCCTCCGTCGCGGTGAACCCGGGCGAGACGACCGTGACCCGGAGGTCCGCTCCGGCCTCCTGCCGCAGTGCCTCGCTGAGGACCCGGACCGCGGTCTTCGTCGCCGCGTACACCCCCTGCGCGGGCACGATGCGGTGGGCGGACGTCGACGCCGTGTGGACGAAGTGCCCGGAACCCTGCTCGCGGAACACCGGGAGTGCGGCCGCGATCCCGTTGAGGACCCCGACCAGGTTGACGTCGACCATCTGCTGCCAGCCGTCCACGTCGAGCGCGTCGAACGGTGACACCGCCATGGAGCCGGCGTTCTGGTGGAGCACGTCGAGGCGACCGAATCGTGACCGGGCCGACGCGACCAACGCGTGCAGTGCCTCCCGGCTGCGCACGTCGGTCTCGACCGCGACGGCCTCGCCGCCCGTCTCGGTGATGCGCTCGACGACCGACGCGAGCCGCCCCACCCGGCGCGCCGCGAGCACGACCCGTGCGCCCCGCGCCGCCAGGTGGAGCGCGGTCGCCTCGCCGATGCCCGACGATGCGCCCGTGATGGCGACGACCTTGCCCTGGATCCCGTCCATGTGCTTCCTCCGGTACTCTCAAACGGACAAGCGTCCGATTCGTCGAGAGGTTACCGGACACATGTCCGTTTCGCCACCACCCCGTCGTGCCGACGCCGAGCGCAACCGCGCCCGCCTGGTCGACGTCGCGCGCGCCGCGCTGGTCACCGACCCCGCGGCGACCATGCAGTCCATCGCGCGGCTGGCCGAGGTCGGGCAGGGCACGATCTACCGCCACTTCCCCAGCCGGGAGGCGCTGCTCGCCGAGGTCCACCGCGAGGACTTCCACGCACTGGTCGCGTCCGCACGTGCGCTGGCGATGCGGGCGGACCAGGCCGGCGCCCTCCGCGCCTGGCTCGACGAACTCGCCGGCTTCGGTTCCCAGAAGCACGCACTGGTGGCGGTCCTCGACGCGGCCACGCGGCAGCGGCTGCACGACGAGCAGTACGACGAGATCATCGACGCCGTCGGAGCGCTCCTCGACGCGGGCATCGGCGCGGGTGAGGTCCGCGCCGACGCCGGACCGGCCGACCTCCTGGCACTCGTCGCGTTCCTGTGGCAGCTCGGATCGAACGGTGCCGACCGGTTCCCGCACCTGCTCGACCTCGTGGTGGACGGACTCCGTCCCACCCGGGGACACTGATTGCGGACACCAGGCACACGTCCGTCGCGGACAGCGCCGTAGTCTTGCCACGGCTCGCCGCCGCCCGGGCGGACCTCGAGCACGGGCACCCCACCACAGCACGGCGGTCCGGTGCCCACGGAAGGAATCGCAATGAGCATGGAAGGCGCGGCCTGGAGCTCGCTGTACAAGATCTCGAGCGCCAGGGACGGCAAGCACGGCTTCTCCCGTGAATCCGTGCGGCGGATCCTGACGTTCGCGGTGCCCTACCGGTCCAAGCTGGTGGTCTTCATCACCCTCTCGATCGTGGGAGCGTTCCTCGCGGTCGCGACACCGGTGCTCGCCGGCCGGGTGGTCGACGTCATCGTCGCCCGCGGCGCCGTGTCCACCATCGTCTGGATCGCGGTCGTCATCGCCCTCGTCGCCGTGGCCGACGCCGCCGTGTCGCTCGTGACGCGCTGGTACTCGGCGCGGATCGGCGAGGGCGTGATCCTCGACCTGCGCACCGCCGTCTTCAACCACGTGCAGAAGATGCCGATCGCGTTCTTCACCCGGACACGGACGGGCGCCCTGGTGAGCCGCCTCAACAACGACGTCATCGGCGCGCAGCAGGCGTTCAGCGGCACCCTGTCCGGGGTGGTCACGAACTTCGTGGCGCTGGTGCTCACGCTCGTGGTGATGCTCAGCACGTCCTGGCTCGTGACCGTCATCGCGGTCGTCATGCTCCCGCTCTTCCTGATCCCCGCACGCCGCATGGGCAGCCGCCTCGCCGCACTCCGCCGCGAGGCCGCCGACCACAACTCCGCGATGAGCACGCAGATGACCGAGCGGTTCTCGGCACCCGGTGCGACCCTGGTCAAGCTGTTCGGTCGGCCGGACGAGGAGGCCGAGGAGTTCCGTGTCCGGGCCGCCCGCGTCCGTGACATCGGGGTCCGGACCGCGATGCTGCAGTTCGTGTTCGTCACCGCGCTCATGCTCGTCTCGGCGCTCGCCCTCGCGCTCGTGTACGGACTCGGCGGGTCACTCGCACTCGGAGGATCGCTGAACACCGGCGACGTGGTCACCCTGGCGCTCCTCCTCACCCGCCTGTACGCACCGCTGACCAGCCTCGCGAACGCACGGGTGGAGGTGATGAGTGCCGTGGTCAGCTTCGAGCGCGTCTTCGAGGTCCTGGACCTCGAACCGCTCATCCAGGAGAAGCCCGACGCCGTCACCGTCCCGGAGGGCCCCGTCGCGGTCGAGTTCGACGACGTCCGGTTCGCCTACCCCTCGGCGGACAAGGTTTCCCTCGCCTCACTCGAAGAGGTCTCCACGCTCGACACCCGCGGCGGCGAAGAGGTGCTGCACGGTGTGTCCTTCCGGATCGAACCGGGGCAGACCGTCGCCCTCGTCGGCACGTCCGGCGCCGGCAAGTCCACGGTCGCGCAGCTCCTCTCGCGCCTGTACGACGTCGACAGTGGTGCGGTGCGCCTGGCGGGGACGGACGTCCGCGACGTCCGGTTCGACTCGATGCGGCACACGCTCGGCATGGTGACGCAGGACGGCCACCTGTTCCACGAGACCATCCTGTCCAACCTGCGTCTCGCGCGACCGGAGGCGACCGAGGACCAGGTCTGGGACGCTGTGCGCCGTGCCCGGCTCGAGCCGCTCATCCGGTCCCTGCCGGATCAGCTGGACACCATGGTCGGCGAGCGCGGCTACCGACTGTCCGGGGGTGAACGCCAGCGGATGACCATCGCCAGGCTCCTCCTCGCCCAGCCGCGCGTCGTCATCCTCGACGAGGCGACGGCGGCGCTCGACTCGACGTCCGAGGCGGCCGTGCAGGAGGCCCTCAGCGAGGCGCTCGAGGGACGGACCGCGATGGTCATCGCGCACCGCCTCTCCACCATCCGCAGTGCGGACAAGATCCTCGTGGTCGAGGACGGCTCGATCGTGGAGCAGGGGACGCACGAGGAGCTGCTGGCCGTGGGCGGGCGGTACGAGGAGCTGCACCGGACCCAGTTCGCGGTGCAGAAGGACCTGGCGGCGGAGGAGCTCTCGGCCGAGGACCTCGCGGCCGAGCAAGCGGCGCTGAGCGGGGCCTAGTCCGGCGCCGGTCCCGCTCACCGGGCCGGCGAACCTGCGGAAACCGGGGGTCCGGCTACCCACAGACTCCGTGTTCCCGCATTCTCGGCAGCGCCCGCGTAGCGTCCGGTACATGAGCAAGCCTGACCAGACCGAGCCCGTCATGGACGGCGCCACCGACGCGACCAACCACGAGAAGCTGCACGGCCTCATCGAGCAGGTCGAGCACGACCACGGGCACGAGGGTGCGGCATCGATGGCCGATCACCTCCGCGACCGGATGGACGAGACCGGCGTCGAGGACGAGGGGCCCGCCGAGACCGAGGACTGACCCGCGCGCGGCGCGCCGTTCGTCAGTGGTGCATGCGGCCGATCTGCACGGAGGCGCCGCCGAACGGGAACACCGGGGGATGCGTCCCCGCGGTCGGGAGCGCCGCACCGACGACGTGCGACTGCCACACGCTGAAGACCAGGAACCCCGCGACGACCAGCACGGGCATCGCGACGAGCGCCCACCGACGGACGAGCAGCCCGGCACGAGCATGGCCGTACCGCGCGAGCGTCGGAGGCACCACGACCCCGGCGACCCCCATCAGCACCAGGAGCATCGTGACCGCGGGTGCTGGGTGTCCGACCACGTCGACCGTGAGGGGCGCTCTGTCGACGACGGTGCCCTGCAGGTCGATCCAGTTGCCGTCGCCGTCCTCACCGCCGAGTCCGATGCTGGCACTCCACGACCCGAGGACCCCGTACACCGCGAGCGCGACGACCATGACGAGGACGACCGTCCAGCCACGGACCCGGAGCGGTCGGCCGTGCGCTGCCATGACGGGCGCCGTCAGCAGTTCTTCCCCCATCCACCGACCGTAGCAGCGCAGCGTCGCACAGCGACAGGTCGGCGGCCCGGAGTTGAGTGGCCGGATGACCACCCCAGGAACACCCCGTCGCGCCCTGATCTCCGGTGCGAGCATCGCCGGACCCGCCCTCGCGCACTGGCTGCGACGTGACGGCTGGCAGGTCACCATCGTCGAGCGGGCCCCCGCACTCCGCACCGGCGGGCAGAACGTCGACGTCCGGGGCGCCGGGCGCGAGGTGCTCCGCCGCATGGGCCTCGACGAGGCCGTCCTCGCGGCGGGCACCGGCGAGGTCGGGACCCGCTTCGTCACGGCCGACGGCAGCGCGATCGCCGAGTTCCCGGCGGGGACCGACGACACCGGCGGTGCGACGGCCGAGGCGGAGATCCTCCGCGGCGACCTCGCCGAGATCGTCATCGGGTCGACCGAGGGTGTCAAGTACCGCTTCGGGGACCGCATCACCGCGATCGACGACCCGACCACGAAGGACCCGTCCGGCCCCGGCAACGGCGGACCCGCGACGGTGTCGTTCGAGCACGCCGCGGACGAGGAGTTCGAGCTCGTCGTGATCGCCGAGGGCCTCAGGTCCACCACGCGCCGCATGGTGTTCGGCGCCGAGGTCCAGCTCCGCCCGCTCGGCCTGCAGTGCACGTTCCTGACGATCCCGCGGACCGAGGACGACGACCGCTGGTGGCGCTGGTACAACGCGCCGGGCGGCCGGTCCGTCACCCTGCGCCCGGACAACCACGGCACGACGCGTGCGCTCCTCAACTCGCGCATCGACCGGGACGCCCCCGACATCGGCCGCCTCGACCGCGACGAACTCGTGGCCGCGCTCCGCGAGCGGTTCACCGGCGCCGGCTGGCAGTCGGAGCGGATCCTCGCCGCGCTCGACGACGCGGACGACGTGTACTCGCAGACGATCGCGCAGGTGCGGGCACCGCGGTGGTCGACCGGTCGGGTCGTGCTCCTCGGCGATGCCGCGTACTGCGCCTCGCCGGTGAGCGGGATGGGCACGACGCTCTCGCTGGTGGGCGCGTACATGCTCGGCAGCGCGCTGCGCCGCAGTGACGACGGACGGGAGGCCCTCCGCACCTACGAGCGCGAGTTCCGCGGTTACACGGAACGAGCACAGGACCTGCCGCCGGGGACGCCCGGCGCTGCGAACCCGTTCAGCCGCGCGGGGATCACAGCCCTCAACACCGTGATGCGCATCGCGGCCTCGCCGTTCGGACGCGCCCTGCAGCGGATGTTCCAGCGGCCGCCGGCGGACGACTTCACCCTCCCCCCGATGCCCGAGCGCGCGGAGGCCCGCCCGGCGGCCTGACGCCCGCGCGGCCGCGCGGATTGCGGGCAAAGCGACCGATCGGGCCCGAACATCGGGCGATCCTGTCGCTCTGCGCGCAACCCGACAGCGCCCAGCCGCCGCCACCGCGCTGTGCGGACACCGGGCTGCGAGTTCGTACCGGCTCGGAACCCCGGTCGCGGTGCCGGCATAGTGTCCAGCGAGTGACATCGACCCCTCGCGACAGTGCCGCACGCCGGCAGGACGACCCCACCTCCGAGCCGGACCCGAACCGGTGGAAGGCGCTCGTCGTCTGCCTGCTCGGCGGCGGGGTCGTGCTGCTCGACGTGTCGATCGTCAACGTCGCACTGCAGTCGATCTCGTCCGGGCTCCCCGGCGCCTCCCCGGAGGCCATCCAGTGGATCCTCTCCGGGTACGCGCTGTCGTTCGGGCTCCTGCTCGTCCCGGGTGGACGACTCGGCGACGTGAGCGGACGACGTCGGATGTTCGTGATCGGTGTGCTGCTGTTCACCCTCGCGAGTGCGCTCTGCGGGTTCGCCCCGAACGGCGTCTTCCTCGTGATCGCCCGGCTCGTGCAGGGTCTCGCGGGCGGACTCCTCACCCCGCAGGTCACGGCGCTCATCCAGCAGCTGTTCCGCGGCAAGGAGCGGGGCACGGCGTTCGGGCTCTTCGGCGCGACGGTCGGCATCGCGACGGCGATCGGCCCGCTGGTCGGCGGTCTCCTCATCACAGCGTTCGGCACCGAGAACGGGTGGCGTGCCGTCTTCTTCGTGAACCTGCCCATCGGACTCGTGACGATCCTCCTGGCCTTCCGGTACCTGCCGGGCCGCGACCGGTCGCAGGCGGGGCGGAAGCACGACTTCGACCCCGTCGGCATCGTGCTCCTCGGCGCATCGGTCGTCGCACTCCTGTTGCCGTTCGTGCAGTCGCAGGAGTGGAAGGGCGGCGCGAAGTGGTGGCTCATCGTCGTCGCCGTCGTGCTCGCCGTGGTCTTCGTGCTCTGGGAACGTCGCTACGAGCGGACGAAGGAGCCCGTGATCGACCTCCGGCTGTTCTCCCGCCGGTCGTTCTCGCTCGGCGTCGGGCTCGCGACGGTCTACTTCGCCGGGTTCACCCCGCTGTTCTTCGTCCTGACGATCGCGCTGCAGTCCGGGCTCAAGTACTCGGCGCTGCTCGCCGGCCTGTCATCGATCCCGTTCGCGATCGGCTCCGGCGTCGCGTCGACGATCGGCGGGCGGATGGTCAGCCGCTTCGGCCGGCAGCTCATCGTCGTCGGGACGGTCCTGGTCCTGCTCGGCCTCGGCGGCGTCGTGTGGGTCGTCAGCATGCACTTCGAGCGCGACCTGGGATGGTGGCTCGTCATCCCGTTGCTCGTGGCAGGGATCGGCTCGGGGCTGACCATCTCGCCGAACCAGACGCTCACCCTGTCCGAGGTGCCCGTCGAACAGGGCGGCTCGGCCGGCGGGCTCATCCAGGTCGGTGCGCGGGTCGGTTCCGCCGTGGGGATCGCCGCCGTCGGGAGTGTCTTCTACTCCTCGCTGGCGTCGTCGCACGGCGACTACAGCCAGGGCCTGCCGCTCGGGCTCGCTGTCTCGCTCGGCTTCGTCGCGGCGGCGCTCGTCGCCGGGATCGTCGACGTCGTGATCGGTAAGGTGCGGGGCACCGAGGCCAGCGTCTAGTCGACTGCATGCGCTGCGGGCCCGGCGTCCCCGTCGGTGCTGAGACGCCGGCCGTCAGTGCTGGGATGCCGGCCGTCAGTGCTGGGCCGCGTCCCCGCCCCGCCCTCCAGCCGCGCGCCGCTCACGCCGCACACGGGCACGCTCCTCGCGGCGGTGCCGCGGCGTGAAGACCTCCACCACGAAGACGCCGAGGGCCGCCAGCCCCACGATGCAGATGGCCACACTCATGATCGATTCGTTCACGACGCACCCCTGATCCGTCCGCGCGAGCGGTCTCCGGGTCGGAGCACCGCGTCGTCACGGGATCGATGCCACTGGTTCGGAGCACCCCTCGATCGGGGTTGGTCCTGATCCGAGATCGATCGACGACAGTCGTCGCCTGCGCTTACCGGACCATCCACCGTCCGCCAACCACCGCAGCGTACGAACGACGTCGAGGCGTGAACCACGCGCCGGAAGGAGCACCACCATGGCAGAGATCACCGCACACCACGGACTCTTCAAGGACACGAACCTGCACGTCGACGACACCGGCGGGAGCGGACGCCCGGTCGTCCTCATCCACGGCTGGCCGTTGTCGGGCGAGTCCTGGTCGAACCAGGTCCCCGCCTTCGAGGCAGCCGGCCACCGCGTCGTCACGTACGACCGCCGCGGGTTCGGGCGCAGCGACAAGCCGCACTCGGGCTACACCTACGACACCCTCACCGAGGACCTGCACACCCTGCTCACCGAGCTCGACCTGGACGACGTCACGCTCGTCGGCTTCTCGATGGGCGGCGGCGAGGTCGCCCGGTACTTCTCGAAGTACGGCACCGAGCGCATCCACAGCGTGGTGTTCGCCTCGGCCGTGCCGCCGTACCTCCTGCACACCGATGACAACCCCGAGGGCCCGCTGCCCAAGGAACAGGCCGCCGAGATGACCGCCGGCCTCACCAAGAGCGAGGACGACTTCTACGACCAGTTCACGACGGACTTCTTCTCCGTGGATGGCGAGCTCAAGGTCACCGAGGCACAGCGCCAGGAGGCCCTGACGCTCGCGCACCAGGCCTCGAAGACCGCCGCGCTCGAGTGCATGGCCGCCTTCGCGAACACCGACTTCCGCGAGGACCTGCCGAAGGTCACCGTCCCGACCCTCGTCATCCACGGCGACGGCGACGGCACCGTGCCGTTCGCCGGGTCCGGCAAGCGCACGCACGAGGCGATCGCCGGCTCCGAGCTCTACGTCGTCGAGGGCGCGCCGCACGGCGTCACGGTCAGCCACGCCGACGAGTGGAACCGGGTCGTGCTGGAGTTCCTGCAGAAGTAGCGCTGACCGCTCGCGACGCGAGCAGTGGTCGGACTGGAGGCGCGGTGTCGGCTGGCACCGCGCCTCCAGTCCGTCGTCGGGTCGGGTCGGTGCGCGTCCAGCGCGTGCAGCGAGCCAGGAGGCGGACTGGCCGGGGCTTGCAGCCGCCGCGCTGCTCGCCGTGCGCGAGGGCCGGGAGAAAGCACCGGCGGTCTGGTTCAGGACGGATCAGGGAGCTAGCGGAATGATCCCGGTTTCCGAGAGCGATCCGGTGACCTTTACGGACGAAGAGAGACCGGCACGCTTCATAGGGACCCTGATTGCCCTTGGCCCCGAGGCCAATCCGCTGGCCTGAGCGCCGCCCGGCGACCGATTCCCTGCCGGACGCGGTCGTCCATCTTGGTCGCGTGCCGACGTGGCCTGCTTCGAGCGGAGGCTCAGACACCAGCCGCGCTTGTGGACGGGGTACAGACGGTGGATTGGATCCACTTGGGCCAGGTCATGGGTGGCCGGTTCGATCGCCTAGACGCAACACTGCTGGTGCCTCATTAAGCTATACGTTTGCGAGACACGTGAGGGGGATGGTCGTTGCTTCGCGCAACTCCCGGATTACCGGGAGTACAGGTTGTCTCAGAAAGTCGTCTCGACGCGCCTCGTGTCTCGAACCCCATTTGACTGGGTTGCTGAGACACTGGGTTGGTGAGGCTTCTCGGATACACCCGGATCAGTACCGGAGCGCAAGACGCGCAGCTGCAGATCGATGCGCTCGTCGACGCCGGCGTCGACGAGCGAGACATCTATGCCGACATCACCTCGGGGCGGAAGGAAGCTGCGTCCCGTCCGGGGATGGCGCGGCTGCTCGAGTACGCCGACGCCGGGGACACGGTCGTGGTGTGGCGAGTCGATCGACTTGGCCGGTCCCTGGTCGACGTGTTGATGACGGTGACGATGCTCGGGGAGCGGGGCATCGGGGTTCGGTCGGTTTCGGATGGCATCGATCCGGCGACGTCGACTGGGCGGCTGATGTTGAACCTGATGGCGACACTGGCGGAGTACGAGCGTGAACTCATCGTGGAACGCGTCAATGCCGGCATCGCGGTCGCTCGTGCTGCGGGGACACGATTTGGACGCCCGCCGGTGAACCCGGACGTCGTGGCGCGGAAGCTCGCGATCGTCGCCGATGCCCGCGCCTCCGGCCACACCGCGAAGGACGCTGCGGATCTAGTGGGGTGGTCGCGGGCCACGCTCTACCGCCACCAGGCCGCCGTCAATCCGGCCAACGCCGGCGTAGCCCTAGGTGAGCCGGGTTGACAGGCGCACCTGCGATGTCGCCCCAGGTTCTAGACCCGCGCACGGATCTGTGGCGACCGCGTCTCCCTTCCCATGCCACGCGGGCAACGGCTGTTTGAACAGCGGTGTTGGGGCGTACCCCACAACCACTGTCTCCTCGTGGGCTTGACTTCGTGCCAGCAACCCGATGTACTCCCACGTATGGACTACGACCTGGACAATGCGGTGGGCTTTTTGAGTTACGCGCATATTGACGACGAAGCCGATCAGGGTCGCATCCGGCGTCTCGCCAAAAAGATCCAAATGGAATACCGGGTCCTTACGGGCGAGACGCTAGAAATATTCGTGGATCGCTCCGATATTCGTTGGGGTCAAAAGTGGAAAGAGCGCATCGACGGCGCCCTCCAATCGACAACCTTTTTCATTCCGGTGCTAAGTCCATCTTTCTTTGCGAGCGACGAGTGCAGGCGAGAATTCTTCGAGTTCTATAACACCACACGCGCACTCGGAGTTTCGAAGTATCTTCTCGCCATCAGATACACGGCGGTTGAGGATCTGGTGTCCACTAGCCGCAATCAAGCAAAGGCTATTGCTGCTGAGACGCAATACAAAGATTGGGAACGCCTGCGTCTGGTGGACGAAGCGGGGGCGGAACATCGCCAAGCGGTCAACGATTTGGCCAAAGAGCTGCGTGTTTTGATGCAGGAGGTCCAAAGGCAGCCAGCGCAGGACTCAGCTCCAGGGGTCCGGACGTCCGACGCCGCGAGCCAGGACAGCACTGCTCCCGGCGTGCCCAATGACGACCCCTACGGAGACGCGCCCTCTCCGTTGGAGCTTGTTGCGGAGTTCCCTGAGCGCACCGAAGCGTGGACCGTTGCCATGAAGAGGTTTCAGGATGCTGCCGAGGAATTTAATGCAATCCTTCAGGCCGGGACAGCTGAACTGAATGGGCGTCCGGCTAGCAACTTTGCCGCAAAGCTCGTCGTCCTCAGGCGCGTCGCGGCGGAGCTTGAGTCGCCCACGCAACGAATCGTGGATGCGGGTGACGAGTACATGCGGACGCTACTCGGCATCGATCCCGCTTTCCGAGCCCTGGCTGAGATTGGCAACGCGCAGACGACTGTCACTCCGGAGGATCGCACTGCGCTCGCACAGGCTCAAGACTCGGTCCGAGGAATGGTGCAGGCGGGCGAGGAAGCTACGGAACAAGTGCGGTCCGCTATCAATAGTGGGCGTAACCTCGCACGGCTATCGCGAGATATGCGTCCAGCACTGAAGCGATACGAGACGGGATCTCAAAATATCATTGACGGACAGGCGGTCATGCAGGAGTGGGCCGATCTACTCGATGAAGTCCAGTTCCCCGCTGATGACGCGCTCCCGACTGGGGTTTCCGACAACCCGTCTCACACCCAACTGCCATAAGAGTGCCATATCGGAGCGAACGGCAATGACCGGCTGCCCTGCGGGGCGGCCGGTCATTGTCCGTCTGGGGGTGGTGTCAGTGTGCGGCGTCGTAGGCGTCGCGGACGGCCTGGCTGATGCGTCCGCGTGAGGACACCTCGTGCCCGTTGGCTGCAGCCCATTCGCGGATCTTGCCGAGCTCTTCGGTGTTGCCTCGCTTCGCGGTGCTCCCGCTCGTGGCGCGGCCGGTTCGTCCGGTGGTCTTGCGCGCAGCGGCGATGTAGTCCGAGAGCGCGTTGCGAAGGGCGTCGGCGTTGTCGTTGGTCAGGTCGATTTCGTAGTGGCTGCCATCGAAACCAAACGTGACGGTGCGGCCCTGGCCGTCTCCGATGGTGTCGCCGGTGAGATCGTCGACGAGATGGGTGGTGACTTTCTGCGCCATAGGAAGGCCGCCTTTCGCTTTGGGGTTCGCGTCTACCCTGGCATATGCACCTCGAGTTGTCGTGTCGACCGATACCGTGACGGTGGGGTGGGGCAGGGTGGGGTGGAAGTCGGGCAGACTGGGTGGTGATGACAGACACGTCGCCGGCGTCGTTCGGGTATGCCGCCACGCTTGCCAAGCTGAAGCACCAGGTGCGAGCCGCGCGCTTTACCGCGCAACGCCGCGTCAACACGGAACTGATTCGCTTGTACTGGGGGATCGGTTCGACGATCTTGCAGCGGCAGGGAGCGGAGGGGTGGGGGAGCAACGTCATCGGCCGCTTCGCCACCGACCTCCGCACTGAGTTCCCGGAGATGAAGGGGTTCTCCCGCTCGAACCTGTTCTATATGCGTCGGGTCGCGGCGGCATGGCCAGAGGAGGAAGTTGTCCAACAGCTTGTTGGACAACTTCCCTGGGGTCACATCACCGTGCTCCTGGATCGCCTCGATGACCGTGAACTCCGTGACTGGTACGCCGGGCAAGCGCTCACGTATGGATGGTCGCGGAACGTGGTTGAGCACCACATTCGTATCAGCGCGCACACTCGGCTGGAAGCGGCGCCGTCGAACTTTGCGGATGTGCTGTCGGCGGGGGAGTCGGATCTGGCGCAGCAGATCACGAAGGACCCGTACGTCCTGGACTTCCTCGCCCTCGGCGGCGACGCGAAGGAACGCCAGCTCGAGCAGGCGCTGGTGGACCGGATCATCGACACGCTCCGTGAGCTCGGGGAGGGGTTCGCGTTCGTGGGCCGGCAGGTGCACTTCGACGTCGACGGAGACGACTTCTACGTCGACCTGCTGTTCTTCCACGTCGAGCAGCTCCGCTACGTCGTCATCGAACTGAAGACCGGGAAGTTCAAGCCCGAGTACCTCGGGCAGCTCGGCTTCTACGACGTAGAAGCCGAGTACCTCGGGCAGCTCGGCTTCTACGTCGCCCTCGTCGATGACAAGCTCCGCCGCGCTCAGCACGCCGAGACGGTCGGGCTGCTACTGGTGGCCGACAAGAACGACGCCGTCGTCCGGTACTCCCTCGGCGCACATCAGACACCGATCGGTGTCGCCAGCTACGACCTCCTCCCACCCGCAGTGCAAGCCGCGCTACCGTCAGAAGCCGACCTCGCCGCGGCCCTGACATCAGATGTGGATCCAGACTCACCTGTCGTCGGCGCCCACTGATCCCCAGGCTGTCAATAGCGGCACCGTCACCGGAACCCGTTTCGGACCACCCATGCGAGGCAGCGCGATCCCCGCAAATCCGGCATGGACACGGGAGCAGAGCACCGTCCGGTAGCCGATCGGCTATCGAGACGGGTCAGTAGCCCATCAGAGCTGCCTTGATCCGGTTGACCCACCACCCAATGGTGAGCCAGTAGATGCCTCGCGCGACGAACGTGACGGCGACCCAGAGGGCGGCGGCCGCCTTGCTCGCTACAATAGCGGTGAAGGCAACCGCCACTGCAGCGACGAGAGCACCGAGGCCGGTGTGCAGAAATTCCATGGCCTGAAGGTATCGGCGGCACCCGACATTCCCAGGTCCGCGCGAGCGGTGCCTACCGGGGTGCTGCGAGTCGTTCGCGGGCGTCCTCGTGCCGGTCGACGTTCATGCACGTTAGAAGCAGGTCAGCGGGTGGCAGCAGCGGTACTTGGTACCAGGTGCGTCGCACCCGGCACTTGTACGCCTGGTCAACGCCAGCCATATGGCCTGCTTGCACGTAGGCAGTTGCGGCTGGAGTCAGCCGAGACCCGGGCCGGAACAACCACGTCGCTTTGCCCGCCGCGCCGAGGTCCGTGAGGTTGTGCCGGGTGAGGGACAGCCCGCGGAGGTGCGCGCTACCGGGCGGTGAAAGGCGAACGAGGTCGGCTCGGCCCAGGCCGAGTTCACGGGCTCGTGCCGGCGAGAGAGCGAAGTAGCTGTTGTTACCGGTCACCATGCCGAGCGTGGTGTCGCCCCAGTCCTCGAGGTCCGTGAACGCCCTGGACTCCCGTAGTCGACGGAGTGGACGGAGCGCGTCTGCACCAACGAGGAGCCCGGTCCACTTATCTGCTGGGCGCTTCGGCGACCACCGCAGCGCGTCTCCGAGCGTGGTGAGAGCGTCAGCGTCTTGAGCTTCGCGAATGGTGGCGTGATCAGTGGGGCCCTGATCGAACCCGTCCGCGAGTAACAGCACGACATCTGCTTCCGCTTCAGGGAACACTCGCTCGGTGAACAGCACCAGCTCGACGCTGGCGAACCGGTCGAAGAGGAACTGTCGGACCGGGGCGGCGTAGTTCACGCTCAGCAGCTCGGCGGGCAGCACGAGTCCCATCCGCCCCCCCGGGCCGGAGGAACAGTGCGGACTGGATGGTGAACGCGGCCCAACTGGACGCCAGGCCGGTCAGTGCGACACCGGCGTTGAGTGCCGCCGCCCGAGACCGCGTGCGCGACTCACCGGTGAAGTCCTGATACCGGATGTAAGGCGGGTTGCCGATCACCGCGTCGTACGTCGGGGTCGGATCGACGAGGAAGAAGTCGCTGTGGATCACTGTCGGCACACCGCCAGCATCAGGGACGCGCTCCGCAGCGACGCGAGCGCTGTGCTCGTGAATCTCCACACCGGTCACGCTTGGCTGAACGGCTCCTAGCTCAGTGAGTCGCCGCACCGCCTCCACCAGGAACGCCGCATCACCGGCGGACGGCTCCATGACCGCATCCCCAGAATCACGGACAGCCCACTCCGTGATGAACCGGGTCAGCGGTTCCGGCGTGAAGAACGCACCCCGCGCTTTCCGCAGCTCCGACGTGTCGACGGGCTGGGGCAGGTCGGCGGTGCTCAACAGACCATTGTCGACCACCCGGACGACAATGGTGCTCGACCCACCGTCACGCTGGTCAAGGCCAGCGTTAGGCTGCGGCGAAGATCGGGTGACGGGGGAGGCAACGATGGATCACAGCGTGCAGATACCGGCTGATGCGATGGGCTACGTCTTCCGCACGGACGCAGTCGAGGACGGCTGGTCGTACATCGGCCAGAGCACTCGGCTCGACCCGAAGCACCTGTCCGGCTACTTCGGTAGCGGCGAATTCATCCGTCAAGTGCTTGACCGTCGAGGGCCAGGCGGCCTCGACAAACACATCCTCGCCACGGCTACCAGTCAGCTCGAACTGGACTACCTCGAGATGCTGCTCATCGCTGAGGCTCGCCGCGATGACCGGCAGCTCCTCAATGGCGACTTCGGTGGGCCGCGCCCCTTCACTGCTGTGCAACGAGCGCTGTGGGACGTCGCCCCCGAGGTGATGCGAGTTGCAGACAACCCGAAACGGTTTCACCGCGCCCTCATCAAGCACCGTGACATGGTCGAGCAAGCGATCCTCGATGCGGCAAGCACCTCCGACGACGAGTTCTACGCCGGCCTGGAACGCGACCTACGCGCGTCGCAGGATCTGTCCTATCCCTGCCCCACGTGCTCCTCGCCAGCGCGCGAGGTGTGCCGTACGAACTCGAAGTCACTGACCCAGCCCCATCGCCCGACGCGAAACCATTCGAAGCGGCCACAACAGGCGATGTGAACGAAGCACCACCTCTTCGGGTCCAGTGTGGCGTGGGCATCCAGCACGACCGTTGACCGTCTCGGTAGTCGGGCGGCTATCGGACGCGTGCCTGACGGCTATTTGCCGATCTGTTCGTTGACGTCGCTTCGAGAGGCGAGCCACATCGTGTGCTCACGGCTGATCGCCTCCTCCGCGTCGGCTACTGCTCTTGCCCAGTCATCGTCCAGAGCCGACGTGAGTGTCGCATCTTGCTTCTGTAGCTCGGCTGCAGTGAGCGAGTAGGCGGATTCGAGAGTGGTGTGCTGTTTCAGCGCGAGCCAGGCTGCGCCGGCACCGATGAAAGCCGCCAGGACACCCGCGAGGTCGACGTCCCAGACGCCGGCAAAGCGGAGCGTTGCCAGTGCAATAGCGACAAGCTCTGCGCCGACGAGCGTCGCACGCCAGGCAAACGACGCTCGTGCGTTGGACGTCGCCTTGCGGGTATACCAATCTCGCTGCGCCCTGGTCCGATCGCGTAAGTACACCTCGCGCTGCTGCGCTGTGGTTGCAGCACGAAGGAATTCCATGGCCTCAGTTGGGGCGGCTCCGTCACCCTCCGGAGGCGCGACCGCTTCCGAAACTTGGCGAGCAACCTGCCCGATTCGGGTACGGAAGAGCTTCTCCGCGTCACCCGCCGGGAGGGTGACGAAGAACGGGTCAGCACCTACCGAGTAGCGCCAACTCAACGTCTTCACCGACTCGGCGGCCGCTCGCGCCATGTACCACTTGCGCTCCGGTGGCCGTACACCGAGAACAAGTTCTGCCCCAAACGCAACGATGAAGCCAACCAGCGTCACGAGCGCCCACAGATCGAACGACCCAACAACTAGCGTGAGCGCGCCGCCAATCGCGGCAGCAACCGCGCCCGCGGACCGAACGCGGTTGCCCCAGAGAGCAATTCGCTGTCCCCGAAGGGACGCCGCGTCGGCCGCGTGAAAGAAGCCGGGTAGCTGCGAGTCATCCAGCCCGAGCGGATCAGCTTGCATTGCGCTGACGAAGTGCACGGCTGTTGTCCACAACCGAGGCATGCGTCGTCCGCCGCGTGTAAGCAGCGTCGATAATCTGCCCCAGGTCCAGCGTGCTCGTCGGGTACTTCATCCAGCGCGCGTATCCATCGGTCCCGTCGACGTTGTCGTCCACCCGAGCAGGGAGCTGCCGGGTGGAGTTCGCGATCGATGGCAACGTGATCGCGAGAAGTCCGTTGCGGCTCGACGTTGCTGTGTTCCGCAGAGAGGCCGCGACCTCCCAATCCACGAATCGTCGTCCCCAGGTCTCAGCACCGACCATGACCAGCGTCACCGAGCTGTTCCGGAGATACAGCTGACGGATGCGCTGCTTGATGTAGTCCGCGTTGGTGCTGTCAATGACGTCCCCAGCCATCGAAGCACCGATGCCGCGCGAAATCAGTACGTCGTGGTCGTGGTCGAAGTGATCGATGAAAGCCGCCACCTCCGCCTCGTCCGCGTGGTGGTAGGAGATAAACGTCTTATGCCGCGTGTACGACTTCAACAGACTTGCCACAATGACTCCCTCGGGTTGGTGAGGAAACCTTAGCCGGAGCAGCAGACACGAGCGGTGGGGACATCATCTGTCCGGGTGTCACGAGCGTGTCGGAGCTGACTCCTACGCTGCGAGGCGTGGGAGGCCGTCGACGGGATCGGTACACCGCGCCCGAGGAGGCGCGGTACTCGCTCTCGCCCGAGGCGATTGGAGCCCCGATCGAGGGCAGCGGCCTCCGTCCGGTGCGCGCATGGGTGCAGGCGCTCGACGGCACTCAGTCCCGCGTCGACGCCGTGGCGGTGTCCTCGACACCGGACGCCGTGTGCGTCCGCTGGCTCGACGACGGTCGCGCGTTCCAGGCGTGGGTGTGGCGAGCGGCCGTCCGGCACCGGGCGACGCCGGCAGCGATCGACGCGGCCTGAGCCGGACTCGTGCCGGCGACGTCAGACCCCAGGCGTACCGTGATGGAGTCGGCTTCCCCCCAAGTCGACGGGGACCGTCGATCGAGGCCCCTCCTCGGTTGACGACGACAGCCCCCGGCGCTGGTTCTCCCCCGAACCGCCCGGGGGCTTCTCTGTGCCCGCCGGCAGTTCTCGAGCCCGGTCGTGCGCGCAGGGAAGCGTCCAGAGCTTCCGGCCGGGGCCGCAGGTGCGGGAGGCGTACGTGCGACAGCTCCGCAACGCGTTCGTCGCCAGCACCGCTGAGCACCAGGCCGAGTTCGACCGTTGGCTCGCATCCGTCACTGCACCGACCGTGCCGGTCGTCCTCCCGGACCGCGAGATCCTCGCGGAGGTCATCGTTGAGGCGTTCCGCATCAGCGGCGACCAGGGGATGGGCCCGGCAGCAGACGCGGTCCTTACCCTGTTACGTGAGCCTGCGGGGCACGGCAAAGACTCAGACTGACATACTTTATATTATCGGCGCTTACTGGATCGTCTGATGGTTCGCGTACCATCATCGCGAGGAAGGCCGGCCGGGGGTGTCACGCTGCTGCACGAAAACTTTGGCCTGTCCCTCAAGTTCGCGGAGGTCGGTCACTCTGTAATCAAGCCGGTTTTCACGGCGATCGTCCAGGCGGCGCCACGTGGTTATGGTGCGGATCGCGGCGAAGACGATCTCATTCTGAAGCATCGAGTATCCCCGTTGCGCCGGTGGGACGGACCGGCCGTAGAGAGTCAAGCTGACGAAGAGGAGTACCGCGCGGAGGTAAGCAAGTGGCTGCCGAAAGAACAGCAGGGCGGCAGCACGAATGTTCGCGCCGACGTCCGGTTCGGACGTGACCTGGGCGAGGACCGCACCCCCGCACAGGAGCCCGCCGACGGCAAGGAGGATCCCGCCGATCAGGCAGGCGGTTCGAGCTGGGCTCATAGCCGCATTCTGAACAGAAATGAGCCGGGACCATGATGTGCCCGTCAGCAGCTGTTCGTGGTGGCCGACAGGGGATCCTTTGGCGGGCACGTCACGCGATTGACTGGAGCCCCACAGTTTGATTCCCTGCTTGTGGGCATATTCGCATCACTGTGCCTGCGGGGTGCCATTACGGAAACGATTCCGAGTATCGGTATCGAGCCATCGCGCTCGCGCCGTCCCAACGATTTTCGAGGCCTGACGACGCACAAGCGACGGGTGATTCGACGAGCCGCCGGCGACGCTCTGGCGCATCGAGAGACCAGAGACAGCTGAGTTGGCGACTTGAAAGTAGGTGCGTCGCGGCATGCGGGCCTGTCTGGTAGACGATCGGCTACCGGAACGTCTGTTACGCGCCGCCGCCCGACTATTGTTGGGGCTGGGAAGTACTACTTCGAGTAAACGAAACCCGACAAGAAGCCTTCCTTCTTGACATAGACGACAACATATTTTTCCCCGGGGGCGCCGATTTTGCTCACGTCCCCTACGAGCTTGCATAGAGCGACTCGTTCGTTCGCAGAGCGTGCAGTGAAGTTCGGATCGTCTTCGACTTTTGCCCCGAATTTACCCTCAGCTTCCGCGAGTGACTTTACCTGCTTCATTGTTACCGAAACGCCCGGCTCCATCTTTAGGCCGTTCGTTGACTGGCTATATTTTTTCCACAACGCGCACGTCTTGATGGCGAATTTGTCTGTCTCACCCGCATTTAATCGGGTCTCGATATTGGGTGTTTCAGGCGAAGAGTTTGACGAACAGGCTGAGAATAACATGGCTGCTAGCACCGCGCCAATTACCACCACAGATATTTTGATTGCGCTTTTCATATATTCATCCCGTGAAAACTGTTACCCGTCGCTAAGCCCTCCGTCGACACCTCCATAACCCTTGACTGGCAAGTCCTCAAATGAAGAGTCGTTCATGGTCATGATGAACGATTGTGACACACATGGATCGTCAGGTGAACAGCCTCCGAAACCAAGCGTAGACAAAGGTAGGTACGAAGCTTCGCCCGGGACGCCAACGGTTCCCGCGTGATGAGAACGCTAAGCGCCAAGCTACAGCCTTCTAGTTTAATTTCCCTAAGGCGAAGCTCTCGAATTCCTGAAATAGTTGCCTCAGGTCGTTGTGATTCTCTAGGCTTCGATACTCCGTATTAATATCGCTCCTTGGGCCAAGATAGTACTCTGCGTCCCCTGAGTCCCATACGGAAAGTTCGCAAAAGTGCGTACTACCAACCAATGACACCATGGCCATGCGGTTCGAATAGGCTGGGCCCTTGATGATGCTTACTTCAACTAATTCGGGTAGGTTTTTGACGAATCTCTCCGCCCACTCATACGTGTCCTCGGAATATGTCATCGAGCGCACATCACTTCGATACACAGCGCTGGGGGCATTAGGTAGGACGTTTCCCAATAATTTCGTTAGGAGCGTGAGTGCCTACAATGAACCTGGTGTCAGATTCCCCGCCTTGCACGAGCCGGGTGCTAGTGGGCACATCGAACTTAGGTCCAGGAGTCCAACAGGCTCCCGGACGGGCGAGTAATGGAGTTACTGACAGCGTCGTACCCGTACTTGGTCATAGCGAGAAACTGTGATGGCGCAAGCCGGCTGAGCCTTAATGATGACTAGAGCGCCGGAATGTAATCCGGTCATCATCGTCTGGATGCCTATCCAAAAGTAGATCCGCCGAGGATAGCCCCACGGTTCCAGGCACTCAACTTTGGAAGCATCCGGACTGTCCGCTCCTGAGCCGTCGCCTCGACACCTATCGTGCGACTCTCAGCCACGGGATACTCCTTGTACCTGCACAGCTGGGTTCCACCCCAGTGGCGGCTTAGTGTTAGCCGCCCACCAGAGCATGCCGCCCATGACCCACTGATGGCGCCACTCTTCGTAGGTAAATCCTTGATCATCGTCAGTAACGCCGAATTCGAATCCACAACATGGACATATCTCATATGATCCACCTCCGTTGCCGCCTCGAGGCTCCTCGGAGAGTCCAGGGTACCCACAGACCGGGCACAGAATATTATTTACCATGAGATGACCTCCCCCGGTTGCTTTGCCCAGTATTTTCCAGGTTTGCCCGGCTTGAAGTATGTCCGCGTTGTACCATCCGGATTAAAGGCGCCAAATTCTCCAGTTTCTGGATCCCAAATTCTAATCACACCCTGGTCGTCCACCTTTGTAGGCGCATGCTCCTCAACACCGCGCAAGATGAAGTCTTGCGCGCCCTTAGCGTATGAAGACTTGGTTGGATAGTCAAATTCGTCCCGGTGTTTGCCGAAGTGGTAGTCGAGAGAGTCCTTCGAACCGAAGCTGTTCGAGCCTTTGTTCGTACCTCCCGCCAGACCAAGTACGCCCGCGGACGCGGCAATGGCTCCTTCGTGATCTCCGTACCACCTGGCGTATGGCTTATACCAACCCGGGAGGTTGTTGTACGACTCAATCTGAAGGAGGGCCAATACGGAGTCATTTTTTGTTGGCTTCGCTTCGGGCGGGGCTGAGGCTGCTCCGCAAGAGACGCCGCCATCGTACGTGCAACGGGGCGTTACTTTAGTGCCGCTAGAATTGGAGGTTGCGTGCTTAGTTTTCGTCGAACCCATGTACGGTTTTGGTGCTTTGTACGGTCTTCCTGGGCCGGGCGCCGCGCTACTGCCGTGAGATACGGCTTTGCCTTTGCCGGTGGAGCAGTTCGTGTTGAAGTTGAACGAGTCTGACGAGCCGACGTAGCAGGCCCCGGATGGATCGGCGAAGGTTATGGGGCTGTTTGCGCTGTAGGAGTATCCGTTGTCTTGCTGCGGGTTATCGGTTGAGAACACGGGATCCACCGACAGGAACCGCCCAAGCGTCGCGTCGTACGCCCGAGCTCCGAGCTGTGTGAGGTTCGAGAACGACGACGCGGTCTGGTTCAGGAACCCGTGCGTTGAGCTCCAGGTGTTGGAGCCGCCGCGTTGGTTGCCGAACGGGTCGACCCAACGCCTCGTGATCGACTTGTCGGAGGCTCCCACCTCCAGGTCGGAGGTGCCGTCGATATCCGTGTCGATTGAGAACACCTTGTTCGTGCCGCTGGTGGTGGTGCGCTCATCGACGGGGGTTCCGTTGATGGAGTACGTGCGTGTGGCGGTGGTGGCGGTGCTGCCGGCGTTCTGGTGCACCTCGGTCATGCCGAGGTACAGCGTCGAACCGGACGTCGGGTCGCTCTGGAGGAGCAGGTTGCCATCGGCGTCGTAGATGTTCGACTGCGTTTTGCCGTTCACCGACACCGTGGAGAGCTTGCCTTCGGCGTCGTACGACAATGCCTGGTTCGGACGTGCGGTGGTGTCACCGACAGCGTCATACCCGTACGCGTCGGTCACCGAGGAAGCGCCGGTGGCTTTGGTGACTGCCTGCACCCCGTGAGGATTGACCGCGCCTGCGGCACGGTATTGGTAGGTGTCGACCTCGTCGGTGCCCGTGCCGACCGCGTGTTTGGTGGTTGTGAGACGGTTTCCGGTCGCGGTGTCGTAGGTGTAGCTGTTCCAGTACGGGGACGGTCCGCCAAGTGTCGAGCTGCTGCGTGCGTCAGAACAGGTTCCTGAGGACGGCGTCCACGCTTCCGTGAGTTCTTGGAGCCCGTCGTACCCGTAGCACTGCGTCTCGGCGCCGGCTGCGCCCGTGACCTTCACCGAGGTGATGGCGCCGGCGTCGTTCCGGGTGTAGCTCCGGTCCGCTTGGGTCGTCGCGGAAGAGCTGGTGGAATCCATGATGTCGCTGATGGCGCCGGTTGCGGGGTCGTATCCGTAGGTGGAGTAGTTCGTCAGGTTGCCTTGGCGGTTGATCTGCGCGACCTGGCCGATCGCGGTGTACACCACGGATGCGTAGCTTGCCGTTCCGCCGATGGAACCGAGCTGACCGAGCCCATCCCAGCTGTACGTCGTCTTTTCGGCTGCGAGTCCGCCGATCGCCGGGAGGCTCTGGTTGTTGAGGGTTTCGTCCTGGTTGTAGGTCGCTGACGTCGTGTAGGTCGTCCCACCGAACGCGGGTGCGGAGGAGGGGATGCTGATCGTGGTGCCGGTCGGCTGGTTCCCGCCGTCGTAGCCGGTGACAGCGCTGGTGTACGCCGCCCCCGGAGTGCCGGGAGTGGACCCGGTGTAGCTGCTGGAGGAGGTGAGGAGTCCCTTCTTCAGGGTGTCCCAGGTCCAGGAGTCCAACAGGCTCCCAGACGTGGTGCCCGAGTATTCGGCCGTCTTCCGGTCCAGGGCGTCGTATGCGTAGGAGAGCGTCTGCCCGCGACCGTCTGTTGACGACAGCAGGTTCCCGACGGCGTCGTAGGAGAAGCTCGAGGTGCCGGTGTCGGGGTCGACGGCCTGGACCTTGTTGCCGTTGAGGTCGTACCGCCAGGTCCAGGTGTTCCCGGCCGGGTCGGCCATGCTGGTCATGTTCCCGGCGGCGTCGTACCCGTACGTGGTGGCCTGCTGTGCGGTGCCCGCCGACGGCGTCGACCCGAGGTACTGCACGAGCTTGGTCTTCTGCCCCAGCGTGTTCGAGATCGTCGCGGACGCGGTGCCGCCGGACGGGGGTGTGGTGTCGACCTCGTCGGCACCCTTGAAGCTCGTCGTGGTGCGGAACCGCTCCTTGCCGAACGAGTTCGTGATGGATGCTGTCTGTCGTCCAGCGCCGTCAAATACCGATGCGATGCTTGAGGCGATCTGCTGCTGATTCTCGGGCACGAACAGTGTCGCGGAGGGGCTGACCGAGTTCGTCCAGTAGTCGTTGTTCGTCAGGACGGCGTTGCCAACGGAGTCGTACTGCGTGTCCGTGACGACGGTGCCGCCGCTGCCGGACTGCCGCTGCGTCTGCACGGGGCGGCCGAGGCCGTCGTACAGGGCGTACGTCGTCATCAGCTCGTGCGCCATGACGGTCGTCGTCGCGACCGACAGCGGCGCTGTCTTGCTCTCAACGTAGGCGTAAGCAATCGACGGTGAGGTGGCGTTCGCTGACTGTGGGCGTTCCGGCTGCCAGACGCTCACACGCCGCCCGAGCGCGTCATAGGCGGCACTCGTGATGCCACCATCGGCCGTCGTCTGTGACAGCACCGATCCGCGGGTCGGGTCAAACGTCGTCGTCGTCGACCAGTTGAACGGCGACGGGTTGGTGGTCACCGTCTTCGTCGTGGGGCCGCTCGTGGCAGGTGTGTACACCGTGGTGCTGGTGCGGTTCAGTGCATCCTTGGTCGATGTCGGCCGACCGAGGGTGTCGTAGGCGACCTGGGACGTGGTCGACCAGTGCGGCGTGGACCCGCTGTAGGAGTCCACGGCCTCGGCGGAGGTCGCATCACCCCTCGAGGGAACCGATCCGACCGCGGTGCCGTCGTAGGCGGTCCGGGTGTCGGAGACTGCGTCGTTCGGCAGTGACGGGTTCTGCCCACATGCGACACCGACTGTGCGCTCCTCTTGGACCACCGCCGTCAACCAGACTGTGGTGTTGGCCGGTGCGTACGTGGTTGTGGTGCAGCTGCTCCCGGCGTCGGAGGTGGTCGTGTTCACCGAGGTGGGGTTGCCGTAGTCGCCGTGGGTGGTGGTGGTGGTGACGGCGCGGTTCCCGCCGGCGGCGGTGGGCTCGACCTCGGTGGTGGTTCCTTCGCCGACCATGCGGGCGGTGTTGGTTCCGTCGTTCGCTTCGACAGCGGACACCCACGGGGTGGTGACGGTGTCGCCGATGACTGCGCCGCCGACACCGTTCAGCGTCTTTGTCTCCCGGACCTGCCCAGCGAACCACGGTGAGTCCGCGACACCGGGAGCACCGGTGACGGACACGGACTTCGTCCCCCCGGTCGTGCTCGCTCGATCTCCGTCGAGGCCCTGGTAGAAGGTGTACGCGGTGGTTTGCTGCGTGCTCGGGGTTGCGGGGTCACCGACCCGCACCTCGACCGTGTTGTAGCCGGCGAACTGGTCCCAGGTGCGGTGGTTCGCGGGCGTGAACAGGGAGGTGTTGTACCTCCACGCTGCGGTGCCCGTGTAGACGTAGTTCGACACCTGCGGCCGGTCGGCGCCGCCGCCGGTCTTGGGGTCGGAGACGACGCTGGTGACCATGTACTTGTGGAACAGGTCTATCTGCGCCGGCTGCGCGGGGGTGACGGCTGGAACCCACCATTCGGGGTAGCAGCGGCGGGTGTTCGTGGCGGCGTTCGCCTCGATCGTCTTCGCTTCCGACGGCTGGCAGTCCTGCCCGGTGTAGTTCACCGACGTGACCGCACCGGTGGCACCGGTGATCGACGCGATGCGCCACTTGTCCAACGGTGCAAGCCCGTCGACCGCCCACACCCGGTTCTGCATCGTCGTCCCGGTGAAGGTGGTGGCGGGCTCAGTGAGGGTCGTGCTGCCGCTGGTGCCGGTGTGTTGGATCTGGGTGAGCCAGAGGGCTGCGTTCGTGCCGTCGCCGGGGGCGGGGAACGAGTGGCCGAGGGTCCAGGTATCGACGGTGGAGTAGGTGGTTGAGGCGGTGCGTGCGGCGGTGGTGACGGTGTCGAGCATCCCGTCGGTCCAGAACGTCGGCACGAGGTTGGTGCTGCAGCTTGTGGTGCACAGCTGATCGAACGGCACGTCCGGGTATGCGGACGGGGTTGCCGGCTTGGTGGCGGCGTTGGTGATGTTCTCGGCCGTGCACGAGGAGTGGCTGCTGTCGCTGCATCGTCCGTAGGCGTTGTACCCGAAGGTGACCTTGTCGGAGGCGGCGTTGGCCGTGTAGATGGTCGATGCGGTGAGGCCGTACTCGATGCGGTTCAGCTGACCGCCGCGGATGTAGGCGGTCGCAGCGCCGCCGTTCTTGGCGTAGCTGTTCGTCTCGGCGTTGTAGTAGAACGCTTCCGCGTTGTTGTGGACGTCGACGACGTAGTCGAGGTTCCACCGCCACGCCTGCGCGCAAGAGGATGCCGCGAACGTGCTGGCGTGGCAGGGCTCACCGGCGTCGTTGCCGAACACTGGAACGGTCCACGTGGAGTTCGTGGTGGCGTTGCCGGAGCTGTAGCCGGGGAGCTGGTTCAGGCCGAAGTGATACTGGGTGCCGTCGGTGGTGGTGACACGCCAGCAGTCGGTGTCATAGGTGCCGTTCGCGGCGCAGCCCTGGCTGGTGCCGGTGAGGTGGTCGATGCGGGAGCCGTCGTCGGAAGCCATCTTCCACGCGCCGGTCGTCGCGTCACGGACGAGCGGGGCGCTGTGGCCGCCGAGGGAAAGGACCGCGTTGTCGGTCTTCCAGCACAGGTCGCCGGACGAGGTGACAGCGCCCGACGAGCCATCGTCCTGGGAGCACGAGACGTACTGCCGCTCGATGAAGCCGGCACCGCTCATCGCCCAGCCCTCACCGATGGCTGAGGGCTGGTTGTTCGTGGACCCGGTCTCGCCGTCAACGGACTGCGAGTCGTACTGGAACGACAGATCGGGGGCCGGGCCTGCGGCCGACGGTGGCGCGGTCATCGGGTACTGCCAGGAGAAGTCCCCGGTCTGCGCCGACACATCCCATGATGTCGCCGGCTTCAACGACGTCGCGGCGAAGGACCCGGTGCCCGAGCTTGACACCGCTGAGCTCGCTGCGGCGACCATGACCGCCTTCGAGCTGACCTTCGGTGTCATCATCACGGTGCTGCTGGCCGCGCTCTGGTCCGCTGCGACCGGAGTTGATCTCGGTGTTTTCGCGGTGGAGTCGGCGGGAACCTGAACCCACTGCACCCGGTCCGCGAAGTCCGCTCCGTAGAGGCTCGTCAGGAGCTTCTTCGGAACGCGGACGGCGACGGGCGCAGCCGTTGTGCCACCGTCGGTTCGGGCGATCTTGAGCACCAGGCCGGAAAGGTGATGCTTCCGCGCCGTTGCATTGTCGACGAGCTCGAACGAGACGCCGGTCACGGGCTTGAGGGACGCATCGGCAGCTGATGATGCGGGAGCTGCGGTGATGCCAGTGGACCCAACCGCCTCCCACGAGCCGGTCGCGGTCGCAACTCGCACACCCGCCGTGTTCCGAGTCGTGGTGCCGTGCTGGTGCCCGACCGGCAGGTGGAGGTCGTACTTGCCGGGTGTCAGGACTGCCGCGGCGGGAACGGCAGTTGAGGTCGATGACCTCGGGGCTGCCGTCGCGGGCGTCCGCGGGGCGCTGTGACCGGGGACGGGCTTGCCGAGCGACGCGAGCAGCGGAATCGGCGCCGCGGTTGCCGGGGTCACGGTGAGCAGCGAGGCGACCAGGGCCGCGATGCCGAGCCCGGCGACGGGCAGTCGGCGCGCGAGGATGGTCATCACGCTCGAACCGCGACGGTGCCGTCCCAGACTCATCGCGAGACCACCGTCTCGGTGGTCCGGCCGGTGTTCTCAAGCAGCGTGCAACAAGCGCGCATTGCGTCCCCTATGTGTTCCGTCAATGCGATGTTCCTCACACTGCGCGCTGATCGTATCCACAGGCCACACATGCGCATTGCCCCCCTGAATGGGGGGCAAACAGTCCGATTTCCCGGAAAACCGGGCTTTCCATACGCGAAACTGAGCGTATTCTCATTGAGAGGTATTCACGAGACCATCACGCCTCCAGGCCCCGGACAGGTCATATATTCCGCGGAATTCGGGCGCGGCACCACCGCTGAGGTGGGCTTTCGAGGCAGTCACGTGACCCATTCGGGGGGTTCCTGCGCGCTGCTCGATGACGGATACGGTGGCCTCGCAGCGGTGAGGGTGATCACAGCTCCCAGCACTCTCTTACAGATGCTGCTTCGCTGCGTCGCTCCCAGGGGGAATCTCAGTGCCACGACGCTCCGCACTCACAATCACCGCACTGACCGTCCTTGCGCTGCTTGCAGCGCCGCTGGCACAGGCGTCTGCCTCGGAAGCGGCAACCGTCTCGAGTCCAAGCGACACGGCGACGGGGTCTGCGGAGTCTGGAGGGACAGACGAGCCGACCACGAATCAGTCTCCAGAGCCGGCCCCAGCTGCGACCCCGACAGCGGCCCCTGCGACGGTCTCCCCTGCAGCACCCCCTGCCGGCGCCGATGTGTCCTCGGCGACCGATGAGGTGGCGGCGTACGCGATCGCGAAGCAGTACGGGCACCCCGTCACGGTCGAGTCCGAAACAACGCCGACAGCCCTGGTGAGCGTCCAGCCGGACGGATCGACGAAGCTGCAGGAAGACACCGTTCCGGTCCGCGTGCAGGACGGGAACGACTGGATCCCTGTCGACACGACCCTCGACCCGGCGTCGGCGTCGTGGCTGGAACCTGCGGCAACGGTCGTTCCCGTGCGGTTCTCCCGCGGCGGTTCCGACGTGCTCGCGCAGGTGCAGACAGACACCGGGAAGTGGATCTCCGAGGCATGGCCCGATGGCGGCAACCTTCCGGCACCGTCTGTCGATGGGTCGACCGCGACCTACCCGGACGTCCTGCCTGATGTGGACCTGCAGCTGAACGCGACCGCGACGGGCATGTCGGAGGTCCTGGTCGTCAAGACTGCCGGGGCGGCAGCGAACCCCGATGTCGAAGCGGTGGAGCTGAAGTTGAGTGGTGCGACGGTCACGGAGTCCGACACCACTTCGACCGCCCGCGCGTCGGACGGATCAACGGTCACCTCGTCCAAGCCGACGTGGTGGGACTCCTCTGACAACGGCTCCGCGGACGGTCCCGGTGGTGTCGCCGCTCCGACACCACTCCCCCATTCGTCCACAGCGTCCACGGTCACCCTCGACGTCGCCAAGGTCGCTGACGGCGACGTGCAGTACCCGCTGTATGTCGACCCGGACTGGTCGGCAGGCCAGCAGAACTTCTGGTTCACCGACCGCGCTTACCCGAACCAGTCGTACCTCAACGGCTCCCCCGCTGGCTTCCAGAGCGTCGGATACGCGCAGCAGGACGGCACGACGTACATGTCTCGTGCCTTCTGGGAATTCGGAACTGGATCGCTGGTCGGCAAGCACATCGTCAGCGCCCAGTTCTCCGCGACCGCGACGTACAGCTGCAGTCCGGTCGCTGTCGAGGCATGGCGATACGGGCCGGCGAACCCTGGTTTCACCTGGAACACCGACCCGAACCAGTGGACCTACCGGCTCGACACCCAGAACTTCGCGTCCACCGGCGGATGCGTAATCTCCGCCACTGCAGTCGGATGGGACGTGACCCGCGGGCTTGTCGACATTGCCGGGAGCGGCGGGAACCGGTTCCAGATCGGTCTTCGCTCGGGTGATGAGAACAACATCTCCCGCAAGCACTTCAACAACGGTGCCAGCCTGATCGTCACGTACAACAGCCGTCCGAACACCCCCACCGCACCCGTGATGACGTCACCGCAACGGGGGTGCTCCACTTCGGCGTCCGCGCCGACCTACGTCAACAACCGCGCACAGGCGCTCACTCTCCAGGTCCACGCTACGGACCCGGATGCCCAGAACGTGCAGACGCAGTTCTCCGTCGCCGCAGTGGACGGATCAGGCCACATCAGCAGCACCAGCACCAGCTGGAACTCCGAGCGCGGAGCGCAGGGTGATCAGAGCACCCAGATCCCTATTCGCACCTTCAACAGCGACACCGCTTCCGAGTATGCGTGGGAAGCGATCACCACGGACGGGGGCGATTACGGCGGATGGTCGTCGTGGTGCTACTTCGTCGTCAAGAACGTCGGTCCGCAGCTGCCGGCGGTGACGACGGTGTCAACGTCCTGGACGGTCGGGAAGCCGACGTCGGTCACGGTCGGTTACGCCGCCGCGGATGCAATCCGGAGCATCGCCTACTGGTGGGTTCCAACGACGCAGTCTCCGGACGCTCCATCGCCGACTCCGCCTGTCACGATCACCCCGGCGACGAATGGGGACTGCGCGTTCCGCGTCGGCAACGTCACGACCGTGTGTGCGTCAGGGACGACCTCGACAACCATCTCCGCTGCACCGATCGACACGGTCGCAACCTTGTGGGTTGCCACCTACGACAAAGCGGGCAACGTCTCCCTGAACACAGCCGGGCGCTCCTCGTCCTCCGGACTCAAGTTCACCGGCGTTGCCGACGACGCCGGTGTCAGCTTCGACACGGGCCACGGGTGGCTCCTGGACTCGGGCACCAGCAACCCCACGTCGATCTCCGACAGCAACACGGCCAGCGGATCGACGATTACCTCTGGGACTCCGCTCTCCGTGGGCTCAAACACCAGCGCTTCTCCACCTGCCGGGACCTTCAACGGTCCGACGGGCAACGCACTGACGTTCCCTGGACTGACCTCGATCAATCGGTACAGCGGGAGCACGCACTCCGCAGCCATCAACGGTGGCGCAGCAGCAGGCTTCAACTACGAGACGAACCTCGGCGATCTCGCATCAGTCGGAGGACCGCAGCCAACGAACACGCAGCTGCTCTACTCGTGCGCTCTCAGCTCTGGCGACATGACCAGCTTCCATTCGACCTGCGAGAGCAGCGGCGTGACCGGGACACCACTGGGGTACATCTGGAACACGGCATCGGACGTCCCCGCGCCACTCACACCCATCGCGGTCTATCGCTGCACCACCGGGAACAATGACCACTTCGACTCACATAGCAGCACGTGCGAGAACCAACACGTCGAGTTCCGACTCGGCTACTTCGCGAAACAAACAACAGTGAACACGACGCATCAGGTCATCGACACGTCGAAGAGCTTCGCGATCTCGGCATGGGTCCGACCGACCGAAATCGACAAGCGCCACAACGCGTACACGTTCCTGTCGATCAACAGCCCGACTACGTCCGCGTTCTGGGTCAAGATCGACAACGGCCAGTTCCAGTTCTGCATGCAGTCCCAACAACCACATGCGGCGAACTGCGCCGTCAGCGCCCCGATCTCCTTGTCGAGTTCCCCGGACGCAAACTGGCGTTTCATCACCGCCGAATACGACGCCTCCAACCAGCAGATGCGACTCCTCCTCGACGGATCAACGACCGTCGCGGCTGATTCACAAATCGCTCCATACGCCGCACCAGCGAACGAGACCTCCGCAACAGGAAACCTCTGGGTCGGCTCAGCGCTGTCTAACAACGCGATGGGTGACCTCTTCGCCGGGGACGTTCTCGACCCCACCGTGGTCCAGGGAATCCCATCCTCGAACCAGCTGATCAACGTGCGAAAGGGCGGATCATTCTCCGGAGGAGGGTTCTGAAGTCGCCCCGGGCGCGTAGCGCAAGCAGCACCAGGGGCGCTACCTGTACACCCTCCGCATGAGGTCCTCGCACTAGCGAGATCCGTCGCCGCTCACGACGCAACTCGCCAGTCAGACGGTGGCCACTGGATGTCTATACCGGGTGTTGCGGCGCCATGGGTCTCGTGGAGATGGCCGAGGGTGCGGTCGCACTTCCGGAACGGGCCGGTACGGGGATCGAGGAGGATTGCTGCGTGGCGGTCCCAGTGCGTCAACCACCAGTCGGAGACCGCGTCGAGGCGGACGCTGGAGTCTTCATCGGCCTGCAGACGTGCCTGCCACAGTGCCCACAGTCGCGCGACGACTTCGGGATGCCGCCACCACTCCGCACACCACGGTGCCCGTTTGTCGGTGTGCACGTGTTCGATCCCCGTGAAGTGCTCGACCACCCACGCCAGAAAGGCATCCCGGACCTCATCCCCATACTCAGGATCTACTGCATCCCCCGTGCCATCTGGGGGATGCACACTTCCGGTCTCACCGGCCACGGGTCACCGCCTGCCCGGAGCCCGAACTGGTTGACCGTGGCTCGCACGGGGGCGGGGCGTCGCGATCGATGAGGTCCCGGAGCCTTCTGTCCCGGAACCAGGGCCTCGAGTCGAGGATCACGGGGCGGGTGTTGGAGTTGAACATCACGGCCCGCCATAACGGCAGGTTCGCGAGGTCGTCAACGGAGAGGACCGGCACCCGGCGGGTGGACGTCGACGTCGACGATGCCCCACTGTCTTGCGTTGACCCGCCGTAGGTGACCTCCTCACGCTCACCGATCAGGTTCGACAGCCCGCGGAGAAACTCGGGGTCCATCGCGCCGCCGCCGAATACGCGGGTGACGGCGGCACCCCAGATCGCGCCCCACCCGTTCTGCCCGAACGCTTCCACCGCCTGGTCCTTCGATTGGAAGTACGTGTTGATCGGCATCCCGAGCGAACCGTAGAACGAGTACACGGACGGTAGCGCTGGCCAGCGGACGATGTTGGCGCACTCATCGAGCTCGATCACCAGCGGCACGGGCAGGCGTCCTCCGGAGCGCTGCGCGAGACGTTCCCCGGTCTTGCAGATTGCTCGCACGAGGGAGGTCAGGATCGCGCCGGCCGATCCCACGCCGTCTTTGGAGAGCAGGATCAGCAGGTCCTCGGACTGCACGAACGCGTCGACGTCGAACCGGCGCACGCCCTCCGCCGAGGTCCATTCCAGGAGCTCGTCGTAGGCGAGGGCCCCGGCCATGCGTTGCGCGGTCGCGTAGACGGACTGCCGGGTCTTGTCGGCCCAGTTCTCCATGCCGACGAGTGCCGTTGCCGGCCCCTTCTTTCCGTTAGCGTTCAGGATGCCGACCACCGTGTCCGCGTCCTGAGCGTTCGGTGCGTTCAGCACGGTTGGCAGTGCGGGCACCACCACGTGCGGCGGTGGTCCGGGTCGTCCGCGACCTCGGCGCGGACCAGGACCGTCGTGCCGCAGCGGAGGCACGGACGACCCGCGCGACCGACGACCCAGTGCCGCTCGCCGCGACGGGTCACCCCGGTGGTGGTCTGGAACATGCCGGGGATCGAGACCGACGCGCGGAGGCCGCGGTGCGCTGTCCGGACGAGCGCGGCGGTGTCGGTGTCGCGGACAGCCCGCCAGGGTCCGTAGCCGAGCAGGAAGCACAGCTCGTTCGCCCACATGTTCCCGAGCCCGGCGAGGTTCCGCTGGTCGAGGAGCGCCGCGATGACGGGACGACCAGGGTCACGCGCCAGCCGTTCGGCCGCGATCACCGGATCCCAGTCGCTCCGCAGTGGATCGGGACCGAGGTGCCCGATCACCGCTGGCTCGTCTTCGGTCCGCACGAGGTCCACCACCGGGAGCTCGATGCCCCACGCCGTCCGCTCCCAAGCGGTGCGCATGCGGACCCGCACCGTCGGAGCGACCGATCGCGGGACCACCCGGCCCGGCGCGGTGACGGTCCAGGACCCCTGCATCCGGAGGTGCGTGTGCAGGGTCCATCCGCCGTCGAAGCGCGTCAGCAGGTGCTTGCCGTGCGTGTCGTGTCCGAGGACGCGCCAGTCGGCGAGGCTCGTGCCGGCAGCGGCGCCGGCGCGGAGTTCTCCGGCGACGATCGTCTGCCCGTCGAGCGCCGGGCGCAACCGCGCGGCGAGGCGGTACACGCTGTCTCCCTCGGGCACCCCTCAGGTGTACGCGCGACCGCCGACAGCCGCGAGCCGTCCGGTCACGGACGCTCCAACACCTCGGACGCTCGCGGGGGGTTCGTGATCTGGACAGACCAGCCAGCCCCTGCTCGCGGTCGGGCTCTCGAGGGACGGTGGCTCGTGGACCATCAACGACGGCAACCACCGCATCCAGGCGGCGCGCGAACTCGGGCTGGAGTGGCTGCCCGTCACCGTCTCGTGACGGTGACGGCGACGGCGACGGCGGCGGCGGCGACGACGGTGACGACGACGGGCGTCGGCCACGCGGTGCCGGTCCGCACCTGGCCGGAGACGCGCGGTGCGCTCCTGCCTGCACCGGGCCTCCCGGCCGCTCGCGTGTGGCGCCCGACGACGGTCGCACTCGGTCCGTCCGCATCGACGGAACCGGGCGACGGCCGGGAGGCACGGCTCGCGTCCGGCCCACGGCCGCATGCCGGCAAGACGGTCGGCTCCGTCGACGTCCTGGTAGACCCCGGATGGCGCCGTGAGGACGACGACACCTGGCGTCACCTCGCGCCGGCTGTGCGCGCAGCCCTCAGGGTGTTCCGGACCGCGGATCCGGACGGCGACCACCTGCCGGGCCTGCTGCAGTTCGGTGCGGCAGGGCCGCTCGGTCGTCGGACGACGAAGTACCTGCTGGACGACCTCGGCGACGGGGTGCGGAGTGCGGAGTGCGGAGTGCGGAGTGCTCGTGACCCGCGCCGTCGGAGGGCAGACTCGCCCTCCGCGTCGACATCGTCCGGCACACCGTCGACCTCGATGTCGTCGTGTCGTCGACACTCCCCGACCCGTCGACCGCGGACGACGCCGTGGCCGCGCTCGTGCGGCTGCTCGTCGCGGTCTCCGTCGACCCGGCCGACCCGAGAGCGCAGGAGGTCCTGGCATGACCGAGTACTCGATCGTCGACATCCCGGGGTGGGAGCAGCTGCCCCTCGACCCCGCGAGCCGTCCGGACGTCGACCGACGCATCCGCGAGCTCGCGCGGCGGAGGTGCCCCGGACCGGGCGACGCCGTTCCGGGAGGAGGTCAGGCGCCACCTGACGGAACTCGTCGACCAGGCGCGGGAGGCGGGAGCGGGACTGGTGTCCCTGCCGACGAGCCGGACGGGGGATGTCGCCGTCGCCGCCTCGTACACGGTGGCCGAGTGGCGCGACCCGCAGCCGACGGACGTCCCAGACGACGAGCTCGTCGACGCGCTCGCGGCACGGAGCGATGCCCTCGCGAGTGTCGTCGACGTCGACGGTCAGCCCGCGCTCCGCGAGGAGCTCGTCGAGGAGGACGCCCCGGACGGATCCGCGAGCGGCCTGCAACCACGGCGCGCTCGTCGAGTCAGCTACACGATCGCCGGGCCGTCCGAAGAGCGCACCTGGGTCCTGTTCACGTTCTCCACGCTCGGCGACGGCGATCCCGATGGCCCGCTCGCCCGCGTGCTCGTCGAGCCGCTCGACGCGCACGTCGGGACCCTGCGCTGGGAGCTCGGCGCCGGGGCCTGACCGATGGCGGGTCCGCTCCGTGATGCCCGGCAGGGGTCGCTCAGACAGGTTCGGACATCGCCACACCCCGGATGACCTCGTCGAAGAGCACTGAGCGACGAAGCGGATCCGCGGTCCACGACGAGGGTCGACCGAAATCGAGTGCGCGGGGCTCGACCGGGTCGGCGGCGATCAACCGGTCCGCGAGGTCTCGTCGATTCGCGGCGGAGAGAACCGCTCCTGCATCAGCACCGAGGAGGTACGCCTTGTACCGGTCGATGTCTGTATCGCGAGCCAGGAGCAGCTCCTCTGCCTCGGGCAGCCACACTCGCGCCTCGACTGCTGGGTCACGCTGGTACCAGAACATGACGGCAGCGAGGTCGCGGGCGTCCTTGTCCTCGCCCCACGGCGAACGGTCGATCCAGGCGCGCAGCTTCAGCGCGGCGTACCCCGGCACTGACGGGAGACGCACACGACCGCTCGGCAGCTCGAGCGGACGTGCGCAGGCGTAGACGTCCTGGAAGCCGAACACGACGAGTTCCTCACCGCGGGATGCAGGAGTCGTCAGACCGGTCGGGTCCTCGACTCCTCCGAACGGCATCACGTCCACGGCGACTCCTGAGACGCGGAACCGGATGCCGTTGCTCCCGAGCTTCGGGAAGCACGACTGCATCCGATCGAAGGCGCTCCAGTCGTCCAGCACCAGGGCGAGGTCGACGTCCGTCGTCCCCCGGAGGTCGAAGTCGTGACCCTGCCCGGAGTGCATGAGATCCCGTGCTTCGGCACCGATCACCATGATCCGGTGCGGCTCGATGCCGATCTTCCGAACGATCTCCCCGACGACGCTCTCCAGGAGGTCGAGGCGCTTCGGATCAACTGACACGGAGCATCGGGTTCCGGCCCTTGAGCTGGGCTGCCGCAGTCCACTGGCGAGCTTCACGAGCGGCAACGAGGTCGGCGTAGACAAGAAGCGGTGGGGCGGGCGGGAGCGACCCGGTCGGCGCTGCGGCGTCCTGCGCGCGGTCGTCCCTCGATGGCTCGTTCCAGAACTCCTCGCGGACGAAGATGTTCGGTTCGGCGTCTGATCGCCATCGGTTCTGGAATGCCATCCGCGGGTCCCACCTGGACACGTAGACGATCGCCGTCAGTCCACGCAGGTCCACCGCGAGCTCTCCACTGCTGTGTCCCCGCACGCCGTCCGGAAGCGAGACGGATCGCGGATCGCCCGCGAACGCCTGCACCGCTGTCGTCGCTCCGAGGCCGAGCGGGTAGGCGGCGATCCAGAGCTCCCTGAGTTCGTCGTCACGATGGAGCCGCCGGACGCCCGCTGCGTCCGTGAGGAACCCCGCGACCCTCAGCATCTCGATCGCTTCGACCACGGTTCCCACGGACACACCAGCCGCCGCCGCGATGGTGCGGATCGGTGCCTCTACGAGCGCCGACCAGCTCAAGAGCACGAAGACGACTCGCGACCGTTTGGTGCTGAAGAGGTTCGTGCTCTGCGGTCCGAGACCGGATCTCTGGATGCGCTCCTGACGCCCTCGACTCCGGCCACGAGCGTCAAGGTGCAGCCCCCCGATGCTCACGAACGCGTTCCCCGCCCGATCTGCGTAGTTGAAGCCAGCCCTGCGGAGCCCGTCTGCGCTTCGCACACCCACATGATCGCCGAGCAACAGGGTCTTCTCACGCCCTGGACGGTCCAGCATGGGTCCGAGCCCGCCGATCGACATGCTCGCCGGCCAGAGGACCTGGACCTCGCCGAGCGCACCAAGGCGCTCGTGCGACAGGTTCGCACGCCGCGCCGAGGGGCCGTGCTCGTCGGCGGCGGTGGCGGGTTCGAGGGCGAGGCCGTACTCGGCGAGGCGATCGTGGATGCTGACTGTCGTGGCGGGAAGCATCGGTCTCCGTTCATGAACACGCCATGTTCACGATGATTGAACCACATCCAAACATGAACACGGAGGCGTGATGCTGCGCGGCGTGGATCACAGCGGAGCCGAGCAGGTGGGGAGCATCACGGATGTCGGTGGCGCGGACTACGTTCGGGTGACCCGAGTCGTGTCGGGTGACCCGGACCTGCACGGCACGAAGGAGCCGAACGATGGCAACACCGACGTTCTCGCGTCGCGCGCTCCTGTCGGGCGCGGTGAGCACCGTGGCGCTCGGCGCCCTGACCGCCTGCGTCGCGAACAACGGCCCCGCGCCGAGCGACGCCTCACCGGGGTCCAAGGCGAGCGTCGGCAACGTCACGGGCACCCTGCGGTTCGCGTTCTGGGGCGGCAGCGACGGCGAGAACGCGGGGTTCGCGCACGCCAAGAAGACGTTCGAGGCCCGCCACCCCGGCACGACCATCGTGCTCCAGACCCTGCCGTACGAGGGCTTCTTCTCGAGCATCGACCGCGGCATCCTGTCGCGCACCGCGCCGGACGTCTTCCGGGTCGACTACACGAGCATCGGCAAGTACACCTCGCACGGGGTCCTGCTCGACATGACGCCGTACGTGACCGACGCCGAGGCCGCCGCGTTCCTGCCGGCGCTGTGGGACGCCGTCCGGTTCGAGGGCCATGTCTACGGTGTGCCGCACCAGACCGACACGACGGCGATCGCCTACAACACCAAGGCGTTCGAGACCGCGGGCATCGGCGCCGTGCCGGACCGCCTCGACGACGCTTGGACCTGGGACGAGTTCGCCGACGTGGCGACCAAGCTCCGGAAGTCGTTGCCCGACAAGCAGTACCCGTTCGCGTACGACTGGACGGCTGCGGGTGCGTACCGCTGGGCGAGCTTCGTCTACCAGGCGGGTGGGTCACTGCTGACGGCGGACCTCACGAAGTCGGCGGTGGACAGCGACGCCGGGCACCGCGCGATGGAGTTCTCGAAGCGGTTCTTCGACGAGCGGTGGGTGCCGGCGAACAACACCATCAAGACGACCGTGTACTCGGACAACTTCTTCCTGAACCAGACCGTCCCGATGACGTTCATCGGCGACTTCCTCGTGCCGGAGCTCGCCGACCAGAAGAACGGGTACCAGGGCGGCGAGTGGGCCACGACCTACATGCCGCGCGACCAGGCCGCCGCGTCGGACCTCGGCGGCAACGCCATCGTCGCGACCCGCGACACCGCGAACCCGGAGCTCGCGGCGGCGTTCCTCAAGTTCCTCGTCGAAGAAGAACAGATGCGCGACTTCTGCCAGCGGGCGAACGAACTGCCGACGTTGAAGAGCCTCGCCGAGACGCCGCTCGACTACGCGATCCGCCCCGACGTCATGACGGTGTTCGGGCAGCAGGCGACGACGATCACCGAGGCCGCCGTCCGCGAGACGACCGTGCCCGGGTTCGCGGCGATCAACACCGCGCTGCAGGACCAGCTCGAGCTGGCGTTCCAGGGCCGGTCGGCGGACGACGCGGTGTCGGCCATCGCCACGGCGATCAACGAGGCGGTGACGGCATGACGAGTGCGGACGCGGGAGCCGGTGTCGGCGGGACGAGCGGTGTGGGCGGGGCTGCCGGTCGCGCCACCGCGCAGATCGGCGGCGCGACGGCCGGGGGCGCCAAGCTCCCGAAGCGCACGAGCATCCGGCGGGCGAACGGCATCGCCGCCGGGTCCTTCCTGCTGCCGAACGTCGTGCTCATCGGCATCTTCACGCTGCTGCCGCTCGTGTACGCCGTGGTCATCAGCTTCCAGGACCTCGACTCGCTCGGCGGGACCTCGTGGGCGGGCATCGGCAACTACGTCCGTCTCGTCACCGACCCGGTGTTCTGGCAGTCGGTCGCGAACACGGGGATCTTCACGCTCTTCACGGTGCCCGTCGGCATGGCGATCGGCCTCGCCGTGGCGGTGCTCCTGAACGGCGTCCTGCCCGGACGGGCGGTCTTCCGGACGATCATCTTCCTGCCGCTCGTGGTGTCCGGCGTCGCGACCGGTGTGCTCGGTGCGTGGATGTTCGACCAGAACAACGGCTTCATCGACAAGTTCCTCGGTGCCCTCGGCCTCCCGGCGATCTCGTGGCAGTCGAGCGGCGGCTGGGCGATGACGGCGATCATCCTCGTGACGCTCTGGCAGCGGATCGGGTTCGACATGCTCATCTACCTGGCCGGGCTGCAGGGCGTCGACCCGTCCGTGCAAGAGGCTGCGACCACCGACGGCGCGAGCGGCTGGCAGAAGTTCCGGCTCATCACGTTCCCGCTGCTCGGCCCGTCCACGTTCTTCCTGCTGATCATGAACCTGATCTACTCGTTCCAGGTGTTCGACACCGTGTGGGCGATGACACGGGGCGGGCCCGGGTACTCCACCACGACCGTCGTGTCCTACGCCTACCGGGTCGCGTTCGACGAGCACGGCCCCCAGCTCCTCGGCTACGGCGCCGCCGTCGGCATCGCGATCTACCTGGTGACGCTCGTCATCACCGGGATCCAGTGGCGCTTCAACGCCGGACGGGACCAGACCGACTGATGACGACGACATGGGCCACGGGCGACGCCGACGCGTCATCGCCGCGCACCGCCACGGCCAGGAGGGACGGCGCGCGTCCGCCCCGGAACCGCACCAAGCTCCTGTGGTTGCGGATCACGGCAGCCGTCGTGGTGAGCATCGTGATGGCGTTCCCGCTCTACTGGATGCTCCTCACGGCGTTCTCGACGAAGGCCGACCTGTACGCCCCGGGGCTCCACCTCTGGCCACAGCACCTCACGATCCAGAACTTCGTGCGGCCGTTCTCGGAGTTCCCGATCTGGCGGTGGTTCGCGAACTCGCTCGTGATCGCGGTGGTGGTCACCGTCATCACCGTGATCTGCAACCTGTTCGCCGGGTACGCCTTCGCGAAGCTGCCGTTCCGCGGCCGCAACGCGGTGTTCCTCGTGCTGCTGTCGACGCTGATGATCCCGCCGCAGGCGATCATCGTGCCGCAGTTCCTCATCTCGATCGGTCTGCACCTGTACGGCGGCATCTGGGCGGTCATCCTGCCGGAGAGCGCGGCGATCTTCGGGGTGTTCCTGGCGCGACAGTTCTTCATCGCCGTGCCCGATGAACTCATCGAGGCGGCGCGGATCGACGGCGCGGGGCAGTTCCGCGTGTTCTTCTCGGTGGTGCTGCCGCTCTGCCGTCCGCTGCTCGCGGTCCTCGTGCTCCTGACGTTCATGGGCGAGTGGAACGCGTTCGGATGGCCACTCGTGGCGCTGTCCGGCAACCAGGACCTGTTCACGGTGCCGATCGGTATCGTCGGCACGCTGCAGGGGCAGTACACGTCTGACTACGGCGCGATCATGGCCGTCAACCTGCTCATGATCGTGCCGATCGTGGCCCTGTTCCTGGCCTTCCAGCGGTACTTCGTCGAGGGCCTGTCGCGGAGCGGCCTGCGGTGAGCCCGCGCGACACCCGACCCGACGTGCCCGACGTGGTGCGCTGGATCGCCGACGACTTCGGTCTCGACACCGGCGAGGTCGAGGTCGAGCGGGTCATCGGTGGGACCGACACCGCGGCCGCCGTGTGGCAGGTGTCCCACGGCACGGACGGCTACGCGGTGAAGTGGACGAGCCGCCGCACCCGGACCGGTGTCCAGCTGAGCGAGTCACTGTCCTCCGCCGGTGTCGCCGGGGTGCCGCCGGTGCGTGTCGCCGCCGACGGGCGTCCGACCAGCCGGCGGGGTGGCGGACGTCTGTCGGTCACGGCGTGGGTGCCCGGCGAGGACGCGGCGACGGTCGGGCTCGACCTCGCGCAGTGGCAGGCCGTCGGCGCGCTGCTCGGGGCGGTCCACGCGCACCCGTTCCCGATGCAGGAGCGCCGGAGGGGTGCCCGTCGCGGGATCCGGCGTCGACGGCGTCGGTACCGTGCCGGGATCGTGGCGCTCGACACCCTCGCCGCTGCCGGTGGGCCGGACTCCGAGGCCCTCACCGCGTGGCAGGATGCCCGCGAGCGCGTCGAGCTCCTGCTCCGCGGCACGCGACTCTCCGACGGGGACGAGGGGGTCCCGGTCCCGTGTCACGGCGACCCGCACCTCGGCAACCTCGTGCTCGACGCCGACGGGGTCCCGTGCCTGATCGACTGGGACGAGGCGGTGGTCGCCCCGCGCGAGCTCGACCTGCACCTCGTGGAGTTCCCGGTCCTGTTCCAGCCCCTGACCGACGAGCAGCGGGCGGCGTTCGACCGCGGGTACGGTCCGGTCGAGCTCGACGAGGCCCGGCTCGTCCGGTACGCGTGTGTCCGCGCGCTCGAGGACCTCGTGTCGACGATCCAGTCCGTGCTCGACGGCCCGCCCGAGTTCCGGGACGAAGAGCTCGCGGTCTTCCACGGGATCCTGTCACCGGTCGGCTCCGCGTCGCTCGTCGAACCGAGGCTCCGCGCGCTTCTCCATTCGGCGCCGAACGACAGTGGCCCCTAGGTCGCGAAGACGTCGCGGAGCGTGAACGTCGCGAGCCGCCGGTCCCGGAGCAGCTGGTCGAGCCGAGGGAGGGCCGCGATCGTGCCCTGGTGGTTCGCATGCCCGATGACGATGTGCGCCGGCAGGAACCACTGCTCGCCGAACCCGACGATCTGGTCGGTCGTGATGTCCCCGGAGTCGGCGAGCGACCCGTACCAGAGCACCGGTGTCGAGTACCCGACGCGCGCGGCGGCGGCGTCCACCCGGGCATCGTGGTACCCGAACGGCGGACGGTAGAAGGGCCGGGCGTCGACGCCGTACGTCGATGCGATGAAGTCGTGGTTCCGCTGGAGCTCGTCTGCGATGCCCTGGTCGGACAGCCTGGTGAGTGCCGGGTGGTCCCAGGTGTGGTTGCCGAGCTGCACCTGCCCGGACGCCACCAGCGGACGCAGCAGGTCCGCGTGCTCGGTCCACGAGGGGTTCGCGCCGTTGACGAAGAAGGTCAGGCGTGTGCCGGTCTCGAGGGCGAACCGCGCGTAGGCCTCCACGACACTGCTGTCGACCCCGTCGTCGACCGTCCACGCGATGCCCGGCGTACCGGTCGGCAGCCCGGTGATCGTCCCGCCCGGGAGCGGCTGCCGAGCGATCGAGACCGGCGTCGGCATCGGAGTCGGAGTCTTCGGCGTCGGCGTCGGCGTCGGCGTCTGAGTCGTCGGTGCACTCCGCCGCACCGATGGGGACGAGGACACCCGGACGGACGGCGCGCCGGTGGCGCAGGCGGACAGGAGCGCGGTCGTCAGGAGCCCGCCAGCACCGGCGAGCACCGCCCGACGGCTGGTGGATGGAGCATGGTTCACGTCGACATCGTCCTGGACCCGGCAGGCACACGGCATCCGCCGTCAGGACGATTCGCGTCCCGGGCGCATCCCCCGTCCGGGTGTCAGACCTCGAGGCTGCGGAGCCCCCGGAAGGCGAGGTCGAGTGCGGCGGCGAGTGGCGCACCGTCGCGTTCCGGCTGGCTCAGCGCGAGACCCCCCATGATCGCCGCGACGATCCCCGTCCCGACCCGGGCGGCATCCACCGACGGGTCGATCGCACCGGCGGTCTGCATGCGCCCGACACCCTGCGCGAGCATCGCAGCCCACGCGGCGACACCTTGCCGGGTCGTCTCGGCGAGCGTCTCGTCCGACGGCGCCGACTGCTGTGCCAGGGTGCTGATCGGGCACGCCCAGCGCCCCCGCTCGAAGTAGTAGACCTCGAGCCCGGCACGCCACCGGTCCCACGACCCCCATGACCCCAGGTCGTGGATCTCGGGCTCCTGCGCGGCGAACAGCTCCAGCCCCTCCCACTGCGCGACCTCGCGCACGAGCTCGGCCTTGCCGCCCGGGAAGTAGTGGAAGAGCTGGCTCTTGCTCGTCAGCGTCGCCGCGCGGACGGTGTCGAGAGTGGTCCCACCGATGCCGTCCGCGAGGATCTGCCGACCGGTCTCCTCGATGATCCGCAGCCGCGTCTGCCGACCACGCTCGGTGAGCACGGGTCGCTCAGCCGCCACGGGTCCCTCGGTCGCCGCGAGTCGCTCGGTCGCTGCCATGCCCTCAGCCTACGCCATTGGACCGCAAGGTCCAACTGTGTGGTACAACTGGACCATGCAGTCCAATCAACCCATCCTGTCCAACGCCGACGCCCTCGACGCACTCGTCCCCGACACCCGGCTCGCCGGTCGCACCGCGATCGTCACCGGCTCCACCAGCGGCATCGGCGAGGCGATCGCCCGGGTCCTCGCGAGCTCCGGCGCCACCGTCGTCGTCAGCGGTCGGAACGCCGAGCGCGCCCAGGCCGTCGTCGACACGATCACCGCGGCGGGCGGTACCGCCCGTGCCGTCGTCGCCGACCTCGGTGCCTCCGCCGATGAGGTCCGACGCTTCGCCACCGAGGCCACGACGGCACTCGGCGGCCACGTCGACGTGCTCGTCAACAACGCGGGCGTCTACCCCGCGAGCCCGACGGCACTCCTCACCGACGACGAACTCGACGCGATCCTCGCGACGAACATCCGCGCACCGCACGTGCTCGTCGCCGCCCTCGCCCCCGCGATGGTCGAGCGGGACTCCGGGGTCTTCGTCAACATCGGCTCCTGGATGTCCCGCGTCGGCGTGCCGTTCGGTGCCGCCTACACGGCGTCGAAGGCTGCGATCGAGCAGATGACCCGTACCTGGTCCGCGGAGTTCGGTCCGTCCGGCGTCCGCGTCAACAGCGTCTCGCCAGGGGCGACCTCCACGCCCGGCAACGCCGAGTCAGCGGACGTCCTCGCCGCCATGACGAGGGGCACGGTCGCCGGGCAGCCCGTCCGCCCGGTCGACATCGCCACCGCGGTCCGCTGGCTCGCGAGCGACGAGGCCGCGTTCGTGCACGGCACGATCGTCGACGTGGACGGCGGGATCCTGCACACACGGCTCAGCTAGGCCACGCTCGACGGTGCGCAACGCGCGTACGAACGGACTGGAGGGACGGGGCGGGCTGGCACCCGGGCTCGCAGGCTCGCCCGGCGCGCCCCGCGAATCGCTGGCGCGATTCCGCCGAGCGGGGCGCGCCAGTCCGTCAGGTGGTCACGTTCCGTACCTGGCGGACGCGACCACCCGATCGGCAGATCAGCAGATCAGAAGAACGTCGGCTGCCTTGCGACGTAGTGCTCTTCGAGCGCCGTGACGTCCTCGGGCGTCAGGCGCACGTCGAGCGCGGCGACGGCGTCCTCGATGTGGTGCACCTTCGTCGCGCCGACGATGGGGGCGTCGACGACGGGGTTCGCGAGGACCCAGGCCAGGGCGACCTGTGCCATCGAGACGCCCTTCTCGCCCGCGATCCGCTCGATCGCGTCGACGATGCCCTTGTCCGAGTCGAGCCGGACGGGGTTGCCCTTCGGGTCGACCTCGGGCTCGTCCCCGGCACGCGCGGTGTTCTGCTCGCTCCACGGGCGGGCCATCTTGCCGGCCTGCAGCGGACCCCACGGGATCGAGCCGACGCCCTGGTCGGCGAGGAGCCCGAACATCTCGCGCTCCTCCTCGCGCTGGCCGAGGCTGTACTGGTTCTGCATCGACACGAAGCGCGTCCAGCCGCCGAGGTCCGCCGCGGCCTGCAGCTTGGCGAACTGCCACGCCCACATGCTCGAGGCGCCGATGTAGCGGACCTTGCCGGCCTGGACGACGTCGTGCAGGGCCTCCATCGTCTCCTCGACCGGGGTCTCCGGGTCGAAGCGGTGGATCTGGTACAGGTCGATCCAGTCACTCCCGAGGCGCTGCAGGGACTTGTCGACCTGCTCCATGATCGCGCGGCGGGAGAGCCCGGACTCACCGGGGCCGGGGCCCATCTCGCCGAACACCTTCGTGGCGAGGACGACGTCCTCACGGCGGGTGTACTTGCGGATGGCCTCGCCCGTGACCTCTTCCGAGCTGCCGCGGCCGTACACGTTCGCGGTGTCCCAGAACGTGATGCCGAGGTCGACTGCCTTCCGGAAGATCGACTCTGCGCCGGCGGCGTCGAGGGTCCAGGTCTGCTGTTCGTTACCGTTGCCGAAGCTCATGCAGCCGAGCGTGATGCGGCTGACCTTGAGGCCGGTCGAGCCGAGGTGGGTGTACTCCATGCGGATGGTCTCCCTGCGATGTGGCGCTGGCTGAGGTGTGGCAGTGGCGCGCTGTGGCGCCCGACATCGATGTCGGGTCCCCGTCTACACCGTGGGGCGCTCCGCCGCTGGCGCCTGGACGGTGGCCGCTGTCAGGGCGGTGAGCTCGGCGAGGACGTCGTGCTCGATGGCCGGGAACGTGCGCGTCTCGTCGTCCTCGACCCAGGTGGCGAAGGACACGCTGAAGACGGTCACGGCGGTCTGCCCGGCGAGCGTCGCCGCGGGTTCGGCGATCCCTCGGTCGCGGAGTGCGGCCGCCAGGGAGCCCGCGAGCGTCGCCATCTTCAGGGACTCGCGCTCCTGGAGCGACGCGTTCGCGCCGATCACCGTCTGGCGTCGTCGCGACCAGGCGCGGCGGTCCTCCGAGAAGAACCCGGCCGAGCCCGCGAGCGCCGCGGCGGCCAGGTCGAGCGGGGACGAGCCGTCGGGCGCCTCGGCGACGCCGGCCAGGAACTGTGCCTCGAGCACCTCCTGCCCGTTGAACAGGACCTCTCGCTTGTCGGCGAAGTGCCGGAAGAACGTGCGCTCGGTGAGTCCGGCGGCCGCGGCGATCTCGGCGACCGTCGTCTGCTCGAACCCCTGCCGGACGTAGAGATCCAGCGCCGCCATCCGGAGACGCTCCGTGCCACCCGGCTCCCATCGCACCATGGGCCCAGTCTACGGCGGGGAGTCAGGTGATGACAGCCACTGACATCCGGGTGTACAGTGACGGCAGTCGCTGACATCAGTCGGCACTGAGAGAGAGGTCACGCTCATGCGTGTTTTCATCACCGGAGCATCCGGCTGGATCGGATCCGCCACCACCGACGAGGCACTCGCCGCCGGACACCAGGTCATCGGCCTCGCGCGTTCGGACGCGTCCGCAGCAGCCCTCGAGGCGAAGGGCGCCACGGTCCTCCGGGGCGATCTCGACTCGCTCGACGTCATCCGCACGGGCGCGGTCGACGCCGATGCCGTCATCCACCTCGCGAACAAGCACGACTGGTCGAACCCGGCGGAGTCGAACCGGGCTGAGCGTGCCGCGGTGTCGACGATCACGGAGGCGCTCGAGGGCTCGGGCAAGCCGTTCCTGTTCGCGTCTGGTGTCGCCGGGCTCGCGCAGGGACGTCCGTCGGTCGAGTCGGACGCCTCGCCGTTCACCGGCCCGGACGCGATGCGGGGCGGAGCCGAGAACCTCGCGCTCGAGTTCCTCGACCGGGGCATCGAGGTCGTGAGCCTCCGGTTCTCGCCGACGACCCACGGTGTCGGAGACCACGGGTTCGTCGATGTGCTCGTGAAGGCAGCCGTGCGGAACGGCGCCGCGGGGTACGTCGGGGACGGCACGAACCGCTGGGCCGCCGTGCACCGTTCGGACGCCGCGAAGCTGAACGTGCTGGCGCTCGAGAACCCGTCCGCGATGCCGATCGTGCACGCGGTCGCCGAGGAGGGTGTCCCGACGAAGGAGATCGCCGAGGCCATCGGACGGTCGCTCGGGCTGCCGGTCGTCTCGGTGCCCCAGGCGGATGCGGCGGAGCACTTCGGGTTCCTCGGCGGGTTCTTCGGGATGGACATGTCGTCGTCGAGTACGGCGACGCGGGAGACCCTCGGGTGGACGCCGACCGGTCCGACGCTCGTCGAGGACATCGACGCCGGGGCGTACGCGCAGGTCTGACCTCCGGCCCCGGCGGCCCGGGCGCCCTGGCCGCGTCGAGCGGTGCCGAACTGTCGGGTGCCGCCATCCACCCGACAGTTCGGCACTCCTCACTGCCGCGAGAACGGGACCGGGACCGGGACCGGGCCCGGGATGTGATCGAATGGCCGCCGTGACCGACACCGCGACCAGCCAGGACCGCCACGCCCTCGTGCGGTGGCGGAACGCCATCATCGTGGCCTTCGCGCTGGGAGGCGTAACGCTCTCGACATGGGGGCCGCGCCTCCCGTCCATCCGTGCCGAACTCGGACTGGACACGGGCCAGATCGGTCTCCTGCTGGCGGGCGTGACCGTCGGTTCGGTCGCGGGGCTGCTCTCCTCGACCCCGCTGCTGACCGCGCTCGGAGCTCGGCGAGCTCTCGGCGGCGTGCTCCTGCTCATCGCCGTAGCGATCGCGGTCATCGGACTCGGCGTCGACGTGTTCCGGTCCGTGCCCCTCGTCGGCATCGGCTTCGTCGTCGTCGGGTTCGGCGTCGGCGCGTTCGACGTGATGATCAACGTCGAGGGATCGGCGATCGAGCGCGGCTTCGGCCGGACGCTCATGCCGCTGCTGCACGCCGCGTGGTCTGCCGGTGCCGCGATCGGCTCCGGGATCGGTGCCGCGTGCGCCGCGATCGGCATCGCTCCCGCCGCGCAGTTCGTCGGCGAGGCCGTGCTCATCGCGGTCATCGCGTTCCCGATGATGCGGGCGATCCCCCTCGGGTCGCGCGCCACATCGGAGGACCATGACCAGGACCCCGGCCTCTCGGTCGGAGAGCGCGTGCGGGGCTGGCTCCGCGGCTGGACGGACCTGCGGTTGCTGATGATCGGCCTCGTGATGCTCGGCGCGGAGCTCGGTGAGGGGTCGGCGAACAACTGGCTGACGCTCGCGACCAAGGAGGACCACGGCCAGACCGCCGCCGTGGCCGCGTTGTTCTTCACGGCGTTCGCGATCGGCGAGACCGGCGCGAGGGCGCTCGGCGGTCCGCTCGTGGACCGGTTCGGGCGCGTGCGGACCACCCGGGCGACGACGGCACTCGGCGTCGTCGGGGTGGTGCTGTTCATCCTCGGCGGGAGTCCGTGGCTGATCCTCGTCGGCGTGCTGCTCTGGGCGGTCGGGGTCTCGATGGGCTTCCCGCTCGGCATGTCCGCCGCCGCGGAGTCCGGCACGAACCCGGCCGCACGGGTCAGCGTCGTGGCGTCGATCGGGTACTTCGCGAACCTGGCCGGACCACCGGCGATCGGGTTCATCGCGGAAGGGACGGGGTTGCTCACCGCGCTGTGGCTCGTCGCGCTGCTGCTCGCGACGGCCTTCGTGGCGTCGGGGTCGTTGCGCCCGCGGCCGGACACGGTGCGCGGTCGGCCCACGCACATCGCTTGACTAAAGCGTTTTAGTCGTGTGGCATGGCGGGAGCGATCGACGTCCGCCGACCGCGTTCACCACTCGACGAGGAGTGTCATGAGAACGAACGCCACCCGATCCACGAAGACCCGCGCGAGCCTCATCGGCATCTGCGCCGCAGCGGTCGCCGCGATCGCCCTGCCGCTCGCCCCGATGTCAGCATCAGCAGCGCCGACACCGCACACGACGACCGGCACCAGCACCGCCGCGACGACCACCGCCACGAAGTCCGGCCCGACGAGCATCGCCTACGTCGAGGTCAACAACGACCAGCTCGCGAACGTCGGCCGGTACACCCTCGCGAACGGGGCCAACGCCTTCGACGTCGCGATCATCTTCGCTGCCAACATCAACTACGACGGTTCGAAGGCCCAGCTGTACTTCAACGACAACGTCCAGAAGACGCTCGACGACGCCGCCACCCAGATCCGTCCGCTGCAGGCCAAGGGCATCAAGGTGTCCCTGTCGATCCTCGGGAACCACCAGGGCGCCGGGTTCGCGAACTTCACCTCGCAGGCCGCCGCCGCCGACTTCGCCACGCAGGTCAGCAACGCCGTGACGAAGTACGGCCTCGACGGTGTCGACCTCGACGACGAGTACGCGGAGTACGGCAACAACGGTACCGCGCAGCCGAATGCGAACTCCGCCGGATGGCTCGTCTCGGCGCTCCGTGCGGACATGCCGAACAAGCTCATCTCGCTCTACAACATCGGCGAGACCGGCAGCAGCCTCTCCGCCGGGAGCTCCACCGTCGGTTCGAAGATCGACTACGCGTGGAACCCGTACTACGGCTCGTACCAGGCGCCGAGCATCCCGGGCCTGACGAAGCAGCACCTCTCGCCGGCCGCGGTCGACATCCAGAACACCTCCTCGACCACGGCTGCGTCACTGGCGAAGCGGACGGTCTCGGACGGCTACGGCGTCTTCATGACGTACAACCTGCCGGGAGGCGACAAGAGCGCCTACGTCTCCTCCTTCACCAAGCCGCTCTACGGCCAGGCGGCGACCTACAAGTAGCCGCCGGGCCGTCGAGACGTGCCCATCTGTCGCCTGGGACCGCCGGACCCGACAGATGGGCACGTCTCATGAGCGGCTGACGCCCGCCATCCACTCATTGATCGGACGGGAGGCACGACCCGCCCCCGCCCCGCGGCGGCCGGTGGTCAGGATGGCGGGTTCGTGTACAGCGCCGTCACACAGCCCGTCTCCCCCGGCTCGATCCAGACGGGGTCGAACGAGATCCGTTGGACGACACCGTCGGTCCCGCGGACGGCGACCAGGCAGTCGCGCTCCTCGGGGACGCCGACCGCCGCGACGAGCACGCCGTCGTCGGTCCTCGTCGTGTCGATCGTGACGAAGGACTGCGGGAACGCGGCGCGTAGAGCCACCCGGAGGTCCCCGCTCGAGGACGACGCCGTGAGTGCCGTATCCACCAGCGCCTCCGCGTCGTCGGGCAGCGCCGGGAGCGCGGTCGCTGTCGGGGTCGGCGGCACCGTCACGGCGGGGCAGCTGATCTCCTTCGGCACGAGGGTGTCGTGGAACTGGTACCCGACGACGTCGTAGTGGAAGCACCTCGTCGCGGAACCGGCCTCGTACGACGCCTCACCGATGGTCGTGGCGCTGTGGCTCGGTTCCTCGATGCGGATCCGCACGTCGATCTGGGCGCCGGGCGCGGTCCCGGACGACCCCGACCACCGGAGCGCGTCGACATGCACTCCGGCACCCGGGTCGTCCCGCCGCACGACGTGGGTCGCGACGAGCCACCCGGCGTCGCGCGTGCGGATCACCGGGGGTGCGAGATCGGCCCCGATCTGCTCGGCGAGGGCCTCGGCGCGATCGGCCGCGACGGCGTCCCCCTTGCTCGCCGTCGAACACGAGGTCACGACGAGCGCCACCCCGAGCGCGAGCACCATCCCAGCCGCAGCGCGTCCGAGCACCCTGACCCCCGTGTGTCTCCGCCCCGAGGTCCCGACACCCGAGGTCTCGCGCAAGCCTAGGTCCCGTGCCGTTCGCGGCGGTAACGTGTGCGCACGGCGACCTCCGACCGAGGCGGCCGGCGCACGCTGTGCGTCGACCTCTCCGGGGCTCCCCCGGGGCACGAAGTACACCCATGACCGTCCACCTCAGGAGAAGAGGCGCGCTCCGCGCACCGTCCCTCCCGAACCACACGACGAGTCGGTCGGAGGTCGCCGTCAGACCATCCTGCGAGCGACATCGGTGGCGAATCCGCCCGCGCCGGCGCGCGTCAGTGCGCCGAGGACGGCCGGCACACCGAGCGCTGGGTTGCGCGTGGCGGCCGCCTGCTTCTGGATGACGTCGATGACAGCCGACGGATCGAGATCGAGCTGGTCCAGCAGGAACTCGTCGGCGGACAGCGCGGAGAGGCCGAACGGCCGCAACGTCGAATCCGGGAAGTCCGTGAGGTTGTTCGTCACGATCACGTCGGCGCGGGCGCGGATCGCTCCCGCGAGTACTTGCCGATCGCCCGGGTCAGGAAGTCGCAGGGCCGGCACCAGCGACTCCCACCCGGTCGTGTCGGCGTCGGGGAAGGTCAGCCGCATGGCCTGCAACCGACCCTCGATCAGCCTCGGCTCGAGCTCTGGATGCACGACGCGCAATGCCCGATTGACCTCCCCGAGCACGGTCGCCGTCCACGACGGCCGGAAGAACTCGGCCTCCGCGAGCCTGAGCAGGGTGTCGACCTGGATGGCCGGCACGAGCACACAGGCGTCGAGGAAGGCGCCGAACCGTGCCAACCGTCAGTGTCCCTGCCCGCCACGAGCCTCACGCAGCGCATCGTCGTACCGGGAAGCGTCGACGTCCCACAGGCCCGCAGCCGCCGCCTGCATGGTCATCGCGGCGAGACGGTCCTCCGCAGCGGACCCACGCCGAGCCCGGTACGCGAGGAGGTCGGCGAGCCGGATCCGACGATGCCTGCTGCCGGTCGGACGATCGTACGGAAGCTCGCGCTGGTCGAGCAGCTTGATCAGCGTCGGACGACTGATCCCCAGGAGGTCCGCCGCCGTCTGCGTCGTCAGCTGTTGCCCGAGTGGTGCGACTGTTATGGCCTGGTTCGCAGACATCGCCGCCACGACATGCTCAAGGATCTCGTAGACCTCCATCGGCAACGGGACCTGTCGGCCGTCCGGTCCGAGGAGCAGTGCCGGCTCGGTGTGGTCCTCGAGGAACCGGGACAGCTCGGCCATGCCCGCGAGGTCCTTCGGCGGGAGCACGGTGGTCCGGGTGTCGGTCGCATCGGGCGATGTCATCCCCACACCCTGCCACGATTGCGAAAAATTCGAAAGCGCTCGCCCTCGGGCTCGCCGCGGGCAGCTCAGCCGCGACCCTCGAGGCCGAGTGCCGCGTCGGCCGCCGCAAGACCCCCGCGCATCGCCTGCAGCGCGTCGGCGTCCCACCCCCCGCTGCTCGAGAGCGGCAGCTCGAACATGAACCGACGTGCAGCCGGCGGGATCGCGCGGGCGACGCGATCGGGATCGGACAGCACCGTCGCGAAGAGGCCCGGGCCGTCGGCGTAGAAGAGGTCCGTCACGACCACCCTGCCGTCCGCGGCGCGCATCACGTTCGCAGGGTTGTCGTCCACCGGCCCCCACCACGGCAGCTCTCGGGCGCCGAGCGCGTGCACGTCGTCGATGTGCTCGACGAGCCGGGCAACGACCAGTTCGCGCGACTCGATCGCGCGGTGCATGGCAACAGCCTCCCCCTGCGCCACCGGCTCGAGGAACTCCATCACCGTGAGCTCCGCGCCGCCCTCCAGTCCGACGTGCAGGTCGAGCCGCGGCACCTGTCCGGTCGAGGCCGCGCGGCGGTAGAGCTCTGCCGTGTACGGCGCCGCCGGGTCGAACGGACTGATCCGGGCAGCATGCCGCCCGGACGGGGAGCGCAGCGCGATCGCCCAGTCCCCGACGCCGCACGACTCCCAGCCAGCCGCGCGGAGGAGCGCCCCGACGTCGCGGTGGTCCGCCGACGGTGGCACCGACCGCGGGACTGAGAGCTCGTCGTCGACCATCGCCCGAGCATACGAGCACGTCCCGGCCGCACCGCCTCGCGCGACTGCATCGACGGATCGAGGTCGATGATCCGAACGGCCAGCCCTGGCTGCGACGCATGCCCGCGAACTAGCCTGATCCCGTGGCGGAACCGACGGGCGTGGACGGAGCGCACCCGTTCGCGCGGACGGCGGACGTCACGATCGCCAGGACGACGGACGCGACGACGACCCGCAGGACGGCTGTCGCGTCTGCCCGCACGGCCGAGATCGCGACGGTCCTCGCCGACGCCTTCCTCGCCGCCGAGGACTGGGCGGTCGACGCGCTCCTCGCCGCCGGCACCGCCGCCGTCGGGCCGCACCGCCGGTTCGTCCCGATGACCGTCCTCGCCGCGCTCCGGGGGTACCCGCGCGCACCGCGCGACGCCCCTCGGGAACTCGCCGCGTTCCTCCAGTCCGTCGACGGGTTCGCCGAGGCGGTCCGGAGGAGCGCCGAACGGGCGCCGATCACGGTCGCCAGCCGTCGCGCCACGCCGACCGAGGCTCCACCGAACACCGGGCACGTGCCACGCATCGACACGGTGGCGGACCTCGCCCGGCTGCTCGACCTGACGATCGGCCGCCTCGAGTGGTTCGCCGACACGAAGCAGTGGAACCGCCGCACCCACGACGCGGTCCTCCAGCACCACGGGTACGTCTGGCGCGCACGACCGGGTCGGGTACCGCGCCTCCTCGAAGTGCCGAAGCCTCGGCTCCGTGCCGTCCAGCGGACCGCGCTCGACGAGATCCTGACGTTCCTGCCGGTCCACGACGCAGCGCACGGGTTCGTGCCAGGGCGGAGCGCGGTCTCGGGCGCGGCCCAGCACACCGGACGCCAGGCGGTGGTGACCCTCGACCTCGCGCACTTCTTCGCCGCCGTGTCCGCGCCGATGGTCTACGGGCTGCTCCGTCGCGGCGGCCTGCCGGAGCCGGTCGCGCACACCCTGACCGGTCTCTGCATCCATGTCGTGCCGCCGCGGGTGATCGCCGCGATGCCGCCGGGCGGCACTCCCGAGGACCGCGCGGCGCTCCGACGCGCGCTCGCGACCCCGCACCTCCCGCAGGGCGCGCCGACGTCGCCGACGCTAGCGAACGCGTCGGTCTGGAGGCTCGACACGCGTCTCGCAGGCTGGGCCGCCTCCGCCGACGCGACCTACACCCGGTACGCGGACGACCTGGCGTTCAGCGGGGACGACCGGTTCGCGGCACGCGTCGACGCCTTCGTCCGCGGCGTCGGACGGATCGTGACGGACGAGGGGCACATCCTCAACGCGAGCAAGACACGGGTCCGTCGGCGAGGGGTCCGGCAGTCGGTCACAGGCATCGTCGTGAACGAGCGTCCGAGCGTCGGCCGCGCGGAGTTCGACCGGCTCAAGGCGATCCTGCACAACTGCGCCGAGCACGGACCCGACGGGCAGGACCGCGTCGGGGTCCCGGACTTCCGCGCGCACCTGCGGGGGCGCGTCGGCTGGTTCGAGCAGGTGCACCCGGAACGTGGTGCGCGTCTGCTGGCCGAGTTCCAGCGCATCACCTGGTGACCCGCCGCTCCGCTCGGCCACCCAGCCCGGAGCGCCGCTGTACCCCGATGACAGGCACTTACACAGGCGTCACCAGGTTGGGTAGGGGGCTGCCGCACTCGCGGTGTCCCCCACCGGCCGTCACCCGCGGTCGAACCCGAAGGAGTGCACAATGCTCGGACTCATCATCAGCCTCATCATCGTCGGCCTCATCGCCGGCGCGATCGCCCGCCTCGTCATGCCCGGCAAGCAGAACATCGGCATCAGATCGGAAGAGCNGATCGGCAGCCCGGCCGCGATGACCACGAGCACCGAACCCGAAGGAGTGCACAATGCTCGGACTCATCATCAGCCTCATCATCGTCGGCCTCATCGCCGGCGCGATCGCCCGCCTCGTCATGCCCGGCAAGCAGAACATCGGCATCCTCATGACCATCGTCCTCGGGATCGTCGGCTCCTTCGTCGGCGGGTTCCTCGGGTTCCTCATCTTCCAGCACGACCCGATGGACGGCTTCTTCCAGCCCGCCGGCATCATCGGCTCCATCATCGGCGCGATCATCGTGCTCTTCATCTACCTGCGAGGTTCGTCCATCCTCGGGTTCCTCATCTTCCAGCACGACCCGATGGACGGCTTCTTCCAGCCCGCCGGCATCATCGGCTCCATCATCGGCGCGATCATCGTGCTCTTCATCTACCTCAAGGTCTCCGGCCGTCGCACGGCGCGCAACTGACGCACGCGGTCGCGGCCCAGCCGCTGACGGACGGGAGGGACGGTGCCAGCTGGCACCGTCCCTCCCGTCCGTCTGTGCGTTCACCACTCCGACACGGCGCGCCGATCCGCGGAGGCGACCACGACGAATAGGTTGTCGCCGGGTCCACGAGTGCCCCACGAGGAGGAACACCGATGTCCACGACCACCGACGCACCCACGGCCGACGCGGGATCACCGCACCTGGAGCCCAAGGTCCGCGAGGCCCTCGACCGCAAGCGCGCGCACCGCGGCGTCGACGTCCAGGAGCCCATCGAGCTCGACGTCATCAGTGAACGGCTGAACGCGTTCCTCGCATCGCGGGTCGAGGGCGACTTCGCGATCACGGACCTCGGCCGGCTGCCGGGCGGCGCGTCGAAGGAGCAGTTCGTCTTCACCCTCGACCGCACCGTCGACGGCGAGGCCCGCTCGGACCGCATGGTCCTCCGGATGGACCCCCTCGGCTCCCCCGTCGAGAGCTCGCGCAGCCGCGAGGCCGAGGTCCTCGCGATCGTCGGCACGAGCAGCGTCCCCGTCCCGGTCCTGTACTGGTCGACCGACGACGCGTCCGAGCTCGGAGCACCGGCACTCATCTCGGAGTTCATCACGGGCGTCTCTGGCCCGTCGGACACCCCGGCCACTGCGTCGGGCCTCGGCGTCACCTACGGTTCGCGGCTCCGACCGATCCTCGCCGAGCAGTACGTCCGGCACCTCGCGACGCTGCACACCATCGACTGGGCGTCGCACGACCTGACCGCCTTCGAGCGCCCGCGCCCCGGCACGACCGACGCGATCGACTGGCGCCTCGCGTCGACCGACCGCGCGTGGGACGACGACGCGTTCCAGCCGCACCCGACCGTGACCCTCACCCGGCAGTGGCTCTGGCGGAACCGGCCGGTCCTCGACACCGTCTCGATCGTGCACGGCGACTACCGCAACGGGAACTTCCTGTTCGACGAGGCGTCCGGGCAGATGACCGCGGTGCTCGACTGGGAGCTGACGTACCTCGGCGACCGGCACCACGACCTGGCGTACGCGATGATGGCCGGCTGGGGCGAGACGGACGCCGAGACCGGTGACTTCTACTGCTCCGCACTCCTCACCAGGAAGGACCTCATCGAGCAGTACGAGGCGCTCTCCGGGCTCTCCGTGGACGAAGAGCGGCTCCGGTACTACCTCGTGCTCAACATGTACTGGGCCGTCGTCGCGCTGTCCGCCTCGCTCCCCCGGAACGCCGAGGAGCGCCTGACGCACCTCGAGGTGATGGGCAACTTCCTGAGCGGGCTCGGCGTGTACTACATCGACCTCCTCAACGACATGGTCGGCACGCCCGACGCGGCGACGCCCGCCACGACCCCGACCGACGCAACGCCCGACGCCACGACCCCGGAAGCCTGAGGACCGACGATGGTACCCACGACCGAACAGAAGCTCCGCTCCGTCCGCCACACCATCGCCACGACGGTGCTGCCCGCGATCGGTGCGGACGAGCGCTTCGCGAAGGAACAGGCCGGGCTCGTGCTCGCCACGCTCGACTGGATCCTCGACGTGCAGGCGTCCGAGTACCGCTACGAGGTCGTCGAGCACGGGGACGCGACCGCCCTCGTGCACGACCTCACCGCGCTGTCGAACGCGACCACCGGCACGACGCAGGGCACCGACGCCGAGCCGGCCCCGGTCCTCCCGGCCGACCTCGGCGAGCTCCGCGCGCTCGTCCTCGCCGCCAAGCAGGAGGCCGAGGAGCGGTTCGCCGCCCTCGTCGACACCGACCGTGCCGACGAGGCCTGGTCCCTGATGTCCGTCGCAGCGAAGCGTCAGTCGGCCCGCGAGGTCGCAGCAGCCAGGATGACCGGTTTCCCGAAGAGCCCGTCGAGCATCGCGGAGGTCCTCGCGGACCAGGAGCGCGACCTCGACCGCCGGCAGGCCGGGGCAGAGGGCGCCCGGTGATCACCGCGGAGGACATGGACTGGCACCCGAGCGACCCGGCACAGCAGAACTGGGCCGAGACCCTCGTCTGCGTGTTCTCGGTCCCGGAGGCCGGGATCCTCGGCAACGCGTACGTCCTCGCACGCCCGAACGTCGGCGCCGCGATCTCGTCGGTCGTCGTGCACGGCGGGTTCGCGACGCGGGTGCACGAGATCGACTTCGCCGACCCGCAGGTGCACATGCCGGCACCCGAGAAGTTCTCCGACTTCACGCTGCCGAGCGGCCTCAGCCTGCACGTCGACGACGCCCCCCGCGACTTCTCGGTCCGCTACGAGAGCAACGCGCCGGGCGCCTGCCGGCTCGACCTGCGCTTCGAGGCGATCCACGAGCCGTACGACACGCACGACACGGCGCACAACCCGCTCATGGTCACGGACGCGCACGGAGCGCCGGACACCGGGCTCGGGGACGTCTGGAACAACGGGCACATGGACGCCGTCGGCCACGTCACCGGGACGCTCGAGCTCCGCGGTGAGACGTACCAGGTCGACTGCTACGACGGCATGGACCGCAGCTGGGGCGCCCGCGCCGAGGTCGGTCAGGCCGGCGCCGCGTGGATCCACGTGACGCTCGGGCCGGACTACGCGCTGCACGTCGGCATGGCGCTCCGCATCGACGACGACGGCACCGTGGTCTACGACTCGCTCCGCTTCGGCTACGTGGTCGAGCACGGCGAGATGGTCGGCCTCACGAGTGCGACGGTCACCGCGGCGCGGATCGACATGGTGGCGGTGAGCAACCACATCGTCGCCACGGACGCGAACGGGAAGACGCACGAGTTCCGCGGCACGGCGGTCGGCGGGTACCCCTGGCACCAGTTCAGCCCGGCGTACGTCTGCTACCAGAGCCTGATGCGGTACGAGCGGGACGGCGTGGTCGGCCACGCGGAGCACGGGGACATCTTCGGGCTCGAGTACCTCGGCAGGCGGATGTCGGCAGCGGGGCGGCGCGCGGCCGGTCGCTGACCGGATCGATCGAACGGGTCGCCCGCGCGACCCGGATCCGGACTGGAGGCGCGGTGCGGGCCCGATCCGCGCCTCCAGTCCGACCGCTGTCCTGCTTGTCAGGCTCGACGGGTATGACGGACGGGTCCCATCAGCAGACCCCAAGGAGCACCCATGCCCACTCGCACCGCACGCACCGCCTGGAACGGATCCCTGGAGACCGGCGAGGGCCAGGTCGAGATGACCTCGTCCGGCGTCGGCACGTACGACGTGTCGTTCCCGAAGCGCTCCTCGGAGTCGGCGAACGGGTTCACCAGCCCCGAAGAGCTCCTCGCGGCCGCGCACTCCGCCTGCTACGCGATGCAGTTCTCGGCCGTGCTCGGTGCGGCCGGCGGCACCGTCGAGGCGCTCGACGTCAAGGCGGACGTGTCACTCGGCCCGGACGCCGCGGGTGGCTTCAAGCTCACCGGCATCCACCTGACCGTCTCGGGCGAGGTGTCCGGCATCGACGAGGCCGCGTTCACGGCAGCCGCGACCGAGGCCAAGGAGACCTGCCCGGTGTCCAAGGCCCTGACCGGCGTCGAGATCACCCTCGACACGACGTTCGAGGGCTGAGTCAGCCCCCTCCGTCCACACCGCGGGCACGTGTTCTGAACACGGCCGTCCGCCGCGCACACGCGGATCCGCGTGTTCCTGCCGGACGCGCGTGGTCAGAACGCGACCGCCACCGGCCTGGAGGGACGGGTCGGCGCCGCACCGTCCCTCCAGTCCGACAGGCGCGCACGCCGGTGTTCCGGACACGGCCAGGTCCGGACGATCACAATGGTCGGGATGGTCGAGCAGCTTCCTCCGAACGGTCCCTGGGCGGGGCGGCACGAGCCGCGCCCACCGCGATCCACCCGACCTCCGCGCACGAAGGCGCGCCGCGTCGAGCAACACGACCTCCGGGACGTCCGCGCGCGGCTCCGCGGGACCATCTACGAGCACATCGAACCCGACACGAGCCGCCGCGGTGACCAGTACTCGGCGAACCAGATCATCGACTTCTGCCTCGACCTGGTGGAGGTCATGCTCGCCTCGGGCGCGGACACCCGGTCCGTCGAGGCGGCGGTCATCGCGGTCAGCACCAAGTGGAACCTCGCACCGCTCGAGCTCGCCTTCTCCGGGAACGCGGTGACCCTGCAGCACTCCCCACACGATGCCCCGTCGGTGATGAAGGTGCGGACCGTGCTCACCGATGGATCCGACCTGAACAGGCTGGCCCGGGCGAACCAGATCGTGGACGACGTCATCCACGACGAGCGTGACATGACGAGCGCCGTGAGTGCGCTCGTCGCGGTGCTCCGGATGCCCCCGCGGTGGCCGCAGTGGCTCGCGGACGGCGGCCTGGCGCTCCTCGGCATCTCGATCTCGATGCAGGCCGGCGGCGGATGGCGTGCGGGGGTCGGTGCCTTCCTCGTGATGTACGGGCTCATCGTCAGCGGACGCTGGCTGACGCGCCGCGGTTTCCCACCCTTCTTCGTGTCGGGGTTCCAGGCGCTCGTGGCATCGGCCATCGGCACGCTCGCGATCTGGTCCGGTGTCCTCGGCCCCGGGAGTGCGGCCGCCATGGTCGGTGCGCTCGTCGTGCTCCTCCTGCCGCACCTGGCGCTCGTCACCTGGGCGCAGGACGCGATCTCGGACTTCCGGTCGATGGCGGTGTCGCGGGCGTTCGCGATCGGCCTGACGATCGCCGCGATCGTGGTCGGGGTCCCGGCGGGGCTCGCGGTCACGACGGGGCTCGACCTGGAGGTCGACACCAGCGGCATCACCGTCCAGCTCCTGCCGCTGTGGGTCTCCCTCGGACTGACGGTCGTGTCGGCGGGCGCGAACTGCTTCGTGCAGGGCGCGAGCGCACGCGTGATCCCGGTGGCCGTCGTGTTCTCGGTGATCGCGGCGTCGTGTCTGTACGCGTTCAAGTCCATCGGGCTGCCGCTGCTCGGTGCGACCTTCCTGGCGTCGGTCGTGCTCGGCGCGCTCAGCACCGTCGCCGCCGCCCGGATGCGGACCGCGGTCGCCACGATCGCGGTCCCGGCGTTCTGCGGGGCGCTCCTGCCCGGTGTCGCGGTGTCGAACGCGCTGCTCGAGTTCATGGCGGGGTCGAGCGGTGCCGCGATCGGGTTCGTCGCGGCGGTGCTCGTGGCGCTCGGCATCGGCGCGGGGCTCGTGCTCGGCGGGCTCCTCGCGACCCCCGGCGCCAGGCGTTCCCTGCGCCGGAGCCGTCGGGTGCAGGTGCAGTCGCTGCACAGCGACACGACGGCGATCAGCGTCATCCGGGACTCGGGGTACGACCCGGGGGACGGGTCCGTGCCGCGCGGGTCGCGGAGGTAGCGGGAGCCGACCGCCGGCGGGGTGCGCCGCCCGTTGCGCGGTACGCCGCCCGCTGCGCGACACCGCACTCCGGTCGAGACACCGCCGTGCAGCGCGGTGCGGCGGTCGGAGGGCGGTGTGTTGCGCCTGCCACGGGACGAGAGCGTCTCGCGGTGAGGCCGCTCTCGGCGCTACGCTGCGAGGACGACCGGAGGGGGTCCAGATGCCGCAGGAGACCGACGGCGAGGACGGGCGCGATCGCTACCGACGCCTGCCCGACCTGATCCCGCGCGACGAACTCGTCACCGAGGTCGTCGCCACCCAGAACGATCGACCGCAGCCGCCGCCCGTCCCCCCGGCAGCCGCGCCCGAACTCGTCGCCGCGACGCAGATCGCCGACGGACAGGCCGCACGGTCCGGGCCGCCGATGCGTCGCGTGCCGGCACGGATCGGCCTCTGGGTGATGGGCGGGGCCGTCGGCATCGTCCTGCTCGTCGTCGCGGGGCTGATGCTGTTCGGCTGACCGAGCCCTGCCGCACACCGCCAGCGCGAGTGTCGTTCCAGGCGCAGAACGACAGGAGGAGCGGGCTTCCCAGCCGCATCGTGTCGCTGTGCCACGGGATCGTCAGCGCGCGATCGCTCCGACCACGCCCGGGAGCAGCCTCAGATCGCCCAGCTGTCGTCCGACCAGGACATCACCCTGGCGGGGATCCGGGCCTCGTACCGCTCGGTCCATCCGCTCTCCAGCCGCGCGACTGCGCGGTCGAACGCCGGCACGAGGTCGATGTCGGGTCGCATCAGCGCCTGGATCTGCAGGCCCTCGTACAGCGCGATGAGCTGCTCGGCTCCGCGCTTCGGGTCCATGGTGTGCGGTGCCCGGCCGACGGCGACGTCGTGCTCGAGACCGCGGCGGATCTGCGAGTAGAAGAGCTGGTAGCGCGACCGCAGGTACGCCGACATCGGGTGGTCGACGTTGCCGGCGACGCTGATGAGCGCGACGAGGAGCCGCATGAGCTCGGGCTGCTCGACGTTCGACGCGACGATGGCCCGGAGGAAGTCGACCATGCTCGCGTCGCCGAGCGCGTGCGTCACGGAGTCCATGCGCTCGCCGTTCCAGCGGTCGAGCGCGGCGAGGACGAGGCCGTCCCACGACGGGAAGTGCTGGTGCAGGGACTCGACCGAGATGCCGAGGCGGTCCGCGACCATCTCCGGCTTCGCCTGGTGGAAGTGGACCTCGTGCAGGACGTCGACCGTCGCCGTGACGATGATCACGCGGAGATGCAGGGTCTGCGCCGCGGCCGCTGCTGCAGCGGTGTCCGCGTTGGTTGAGTCGAGCATCATGCCCTTTCGTCGAGTCGAGACGGGTCGACGTCGATGGGACCCAGTACCGATCAGTGCGGACATCGTGTCCACGGCTCTCATCAAAGCGCGTTCGGGGGACAGGGACCATCCCCGTTCCGGGTGTCGGCACTATGGAGGACAGACAGGATCGACCTCCACCGCACCACGTCGTCGGGGGCCTGCTCCTGTCCGTCCACCGCACCCCGCACTTGACCCCCGCACAGGGGGTCCGTATGTTGAGTCTCCGTCGCCACTGTTCCCGCAGTCACGGCGTCTGTACCGGCGGCCTCGCAGCGGCGCGTCGCATCACGATCCCCCACCCCCACACGCGAGGTCGCGGCACGGCATCCCGTGCCGCGACCACTGCACCGCGATGCGACCCGAAAGCGAATCCGTGCGTCTGACATCCCGCCCCGGCACCCGCCTGCTCACCCTCCTCGCGGTACCGGCTCTCCTCGCCGGTGCTGCGGTCATCGCCACCGCAGCGCCCGCGAACGCCGCCGTGGTGTCCGGCGCGGTGCAGAACGTCGTGATCACGCCGACGAACCCCGCCCAGGGTTCCCAGCTCCGGACCGACATCACCTGGTGCGTGCCGAACGGCTCCCGCGCCGGTGACACCTTCACCCTGCAGCTCGACCCGCACATGCGGCGCCTGCCCGAGGGCTTCCGCCTCGACGACCCGAAGACCGGTGTCGAGGTCGCCTCGGCCGCCATCACCGGGACGACCCCCGACGCGGCGATCGTCACGTTCACGCTGACCGCCTACGCGGAGTCGCACACCGGCGTCTGCGGCACCGCGTTCGTCAGTGCGGACTTCGACGGCATCTCGACCCCGTCCGGGCAGCCGACGCCGTTCACGTCCGTGACGAACGACGGCAAGACGTTCACCACCGTGATCACCCCGACCGGCCCCGTGCCGGCCGACCTCTCACAGCCCTCGAAGTACGGCACCTGGACGAACGACGACCAGGGCCAGACCGACCCGACGGACTTCATCGAGTGGAACATCGACACCCCGAACGGTGCGTTCGACTCCGCCACGACGGTCGACTCCGTCCCCGCGGGTGAGGGCTGGACCTTCGACTGCAGCGCCGACTCGGTGCACCTGTACGACGGGTTCGTCGATGCGCAGGGCGACTACGAGCAGACCGCCGAGCTGACCGGCCCGGTCCCCTACACCTGCTCCGACGACCAGGTCTCCGTCGACTGGCCCGCACAGCAGGCCGGCGAGCGGTTCCGTCTCCGCGTGTCGGCGTCCATGCCGACCCCGTTCGGCAGCGACGCCGCACCGGCCACGTTCTCGAACGACGCCGCCGTCACCACGACGACGGCCGACGTCCCCACGGCCTTCGAGACGAGCGCGTCGCTGACGCAGGCCACGAGCGGCGGCGAGGGTGCCGGCACCGCGATCCCCCCGGTCACGACCCCGCCGACCGAGCAGCCGACCCCCGCGCCGACTCCGACGACCCCTCCGACACCGGTCGTCGTCCAGCCCGCGGCGAGCGCAGCGCCCGTCGCCGCGACGCCGATCGCCGCGACGCCCCGAGCCGGTGACTCCACCGAGGCACTCGCGTACACCGGGTCCGACGACACGGTCGGGCTCTGGGCCGGCGGTGGGATGCTCGCCCTCGGCCTCGTGCTCGCACTCCTGACCCGACGCCGCCGGACGACGACCGGCAGCTGACACCGTCCGACGGACACCCCGGCCCCGTGCCCCACGCGATCCGCGTGTGGCACGGGGCCGTTCCGCTGCCGCCCCCCACACCGGCGGCCAGCCCGCACCTGCGGCCAGCCCACGTGCGCGAGAATGCCCGCATGTCCCCCGACGATCCCCTCGCCCAGCGCCTGGCGACGATGGCCTGCACGGGGTTCGAGATCGGCGGCTCGGACGACGAGGTGGCCAGGGACGTCCGTCTGCTCTGGGAGCATCTCGGCTCCCCCGCGGGTGCCTTCGACGCCGCAGCCCGGGCCGTCGCAGCGCTCCCGCAGCGACCGGAGGTCCCGCTCGCCGACATGCCCCGTCGCAAGGCCATGGAGCGCGAGTTCGGGATCCAGCCCGTCGAGGTGGAGCTCGCGGCGGCGCTGTCCGCCCGCGAGCTCCTCGAACGGCTGGCCGGAATGCGTGGGATCCCCGGTTCACACTGAGCCGGCCCGAGTTGCATGGTGTTCCCCGTGTCGAGCGCATCGCCCAGCGCGGGTGGACTCGGAGAGGACACCACCACATGAGCAAGACCTGGTTCATCACCGGCGCATCGAAGGGCTTCGGCCGCGAGTGGGCCGAAGCAGCACTCGAGCGCGGCGACAACGTCGCCGGCACGGCACGCAACACCGACGACGTCCAGCCGCTCGTCGAGCAGTATCCCGACACCTTCCTGGCGATCAACCTCGACGTCACCGACCGTTCGGCGGACTTCGCTGCGGTCAAGGAAGCCGCCGAGAAGTTCGGCAAGCTCGACGTCGTCATCAACAACGCGGGCTTCGGGCACTTCGGCATGGTCGAGGAGCTGACCGAGGACGAGGTCCGCAGCCAGCTCGAGACGAACCTGTTCGGCGCGCTCTGGGTCACCCAGGCGGCGCTGCCGATCATGCGCGAGCAGGGCTCCGGCCACATCATCCAGGTGTCGAGCATCGGCGGCATCTCGGCGTTCCCGACGGTCGGCGCCTACCACGCCTCGAAGTGGGGCCTCGAGGGCTTCTCGCAGTCGCTGTCGCAGGAGGTCGCCGGCTTCGGCATCAGGGTCACGCTCATCGAGCCCGGCGGGTTCTCGACCGACTGGTCCGGCCCGTCGTCCAAGCGCAGCCAGGAGATCGACGCGTACAAGAGCGTCCGCGAGGCCGCCGCGAACCGTCCGTCGGCAGCCGACCCCGGCAACCCGACCGGCACCCGCACCGCGATCATGAAGGTCGTCGACGCCGCGGAGCCGCCCCTCCGCGTCTTCTTCGGCAAGGCCCCGCTCGGCATCGCCGAGAAGGACTACGAGTCCCGTCTGGCGACGTGGCGCGAGTGGCAGCCCGTGTCGGAAGAGGCGCAGGGCAGCTGACCGCGGTGGCAGGCAGCCACCGCGGGTCGGAAGAGGCGCAGGGCAGCTAGTCGAGACCTGCACCAGGGCGCGCATGCGCGCGACGCGACGGACGGGAGGCACGGATCACGTGCCTCCCGTCCGTCACGTCCGGCCCGCGGCCGGCTCCGCACCTCGATGCGTCGCATCCGCGCCCTCTCGACACCCGACGCGTCGCGGATGCGACCCCTCGCGAGGGTCGGACAGCCCCGGTCAGATGGGGAGCGGCTGCCCGTAGAGCTCCGACGGGTCCTTCGCGAGGGCGGCCTTCACGAAGCGGCTCCAGTCGTCGGCGAGGACCTCCATCGCGTCCCGCTCCACCCCGTCGAGCGACTGTCGGGCGACGTCGGCGGGGTCGATCATCGGCCCTTCGTACCCGGCCATGATGTCGGTGTCCGCGGCTCCGAGGTGCAGCCCCTGCACGCTCGTGCCCTGCTCCTGGAGCTCCATGCGGACGCCGTTCGTCATGCTCCACTCGGCGGCCTTGGCGGCGGCGTAGCCGTTCGCCCCCGGGTACACGAACCACGACAGCGCCGAGTGCACGTCGACGATCGCGGTCGCACCCGACACACCGGCACCGGTCCGCGCGAGGATGGGTGCGAACGCCCGGATGACCTGGAGCGTGCCGTAGAAGTGCGTGTCCATCTCGCGCCGGATGTCCTCCATCGGACTGGTGAGGAGACTCGTGTGGGTCGAGATGCCGGCGTTGTTGACCAGCAGCGTGACGTCCTGCGCGACGGCCGCCGCGGCCGCGATCGACGACGGGTCGGTGATGTCGAGGCGGAGGGTCTCCACGCCCGGGACGTCCACGAGCTCGGGGCGTCGAGCGGTGGCGTAGACCTTGGCCGCGCCGCGCTCCACGAGCTGTTCGGCGAACCGGCGCCCGATGCCGCGGTTCGTTCCGGTAACGAGGGCGACGGATCCTGCGATCTCCATGGTGTCCTTCCTGCCCGGACGGTCTCTCCGCGGGGCACGTCGAGTACGCTAAGACCTCACGTTGACGTCAGAGGCAAGTCCTGGCGTCAAGCTCACCAGGAGGGCATCCAGATGCGCATCGGCGAGGTCGCGAGCAGGTCCGGGGTGAGCGTCCGCGCGCTCCGGTACTACGAGGAGCAGGGGCTCTTGCCCGCGGACCGGACCGGCAGCGGGCAGCGGACGTACGACGAGCCGGCCGTCGAGCGCGTCCAGCTCATCCAGCAGCTCTACGCCGCCGGGCTCCCGAGCCGGACCATCCTCGAGCTCCTGCCCTGCGTCGACACCGGCCACGCGAGCCCGGAGTCGTTCGCGCTGCTCACCGCCGAGCGCGACCGGATCGGCGCGCAGATCCGGTCGTTGCAGCAGGCGCAGGCGAAGCTCGACGAGGTGATCCACATCGCGCACAACCCGACGCCGGAGCACTGCCCGGCGCTGCGTCACCCGGCGCCGTCGGCCGCCGCGGCCTGACGCGGCGGACGCGCACCGACCCTCCAGGCCGCGTGCAGGCGACCGCCTGCCCGACCGGACCCGACGAGAAGTGCCCAACTGTCGGGAGCCTGAGCTCACTCGACAGTTGGGCACTTCTCACGCATCGGCCGGCGGCCGGCGGCCGGCGCGCGGAGCGGGGCGCGCGCGACGCGACCTACGGGGTCGGCATGCCGCCGTTCACGTTGAGCGTCTCGCCGAGCACGTAGCTCGACTCGCCACTGGCCAGGAACACGTAGGCCGGCGCGAGCTCGGCGGGCTGACCCCAGCGACCGAGCGGCGTCTCGGAGCCGACCTCCGGCAGGGCGTCCGACGGCTGCCCACCGGCGGGCTGCAGCGGCGTCCAGATCGGGCCCGGAGCGACCGCGTTCACGCGGATGCCCTTCGGCGCGAGCTGGCCGGCCAGACCCTTCGACCAGTTGTTGATCGCGGCCTTCGTCGACGCGTAGTGCACGAGCATCGGCGACGGCGAGTACCCCTGGATCGAGGTCGTGTTGATGATGCTGGAGCCCGGGGCGAGGTGCGGGAGGGCGGCCTTCGTGATCCAGAACATCGCGTAGACGTTCGTCTTGAAGGTGGCGTCGAACTCCTCGTCCGTCAGGTCCGCGAGGTCCTCGACGTGCTGCTGCTTGCCGGCGTTGTTGACGAGGACGTCGAGACCGCCGAGCCCCTCCACCGCGTCCGCGACGAGCTTGCGGCAGAACGCGGCGTCCGTGATGTCGCCGGGGAGCGCGACCGCGGTGCGACCCGCTGCCTCGATGAGCCCGACGATGCGCTTGGCGTCCTCCTCCTCCTCGGGCAGGTAGGAGATCGCCACGTCGGCACCCTCACGGGCGTAGGCGATGGCCACTGCTGCGCCGATGCCGGAGTCGCCACCGGTGATGAGCGCCTTGCGGCCCTTGAGTCGGTCGGAACCGCGGTAGGTGTCCTCGCCGTGGTCGGCCGGGACGTTCTCCGCCATCTCGGCGTCGGTGCCGGCACCACCGAGGTACTGCTCGTCGGGCACCTTGTCGGCGTAGAGCTTGCTCGGGTCCTGGAACGTGTACTGATCGGTCATGACCCGGACGTTACGCACGCGCCCTCACTGAACCCCGACGTGCGCTGACCGTCACCGTCCCCCGACTGCGCTGAGCGGACACGCACGGGCCGCACCGGCGCTGATCGGGGTCAGTTCGTCGGGCGGTACACCGCGAGCGACGGAGCGTCGGGGTCCGGCGTGTCGGAGCCCCCGGTCGCGATCCACGTGCGGCCGTCGTGCTCGATCGTCGTCGGGAGGTCGCCGTGCACGATCAGCCGGACGACCGGGGCGTCCCCGTCGACGAGGTCGACACCGTGCGCCTCGGAACCGCTCGCACCGTCCACCACGAAGTCCGTCATGCGTCGAGTGAACACCGTCCGACCCGTCAGGCGTCCAGCAGCACGACCACCTTCTGCGCCGAGACCCCGCGCCGCAGCACGTCGAACCCCGTCTGCACCGACGCCAGCCCGGTCCCGACGACGAGTGGCTCCGGCGAGGGGACGAACGACCGGTCGGCGAGCGCCCCCGGCAGGTACCGCTCCCAGAGCATCGGGCCGACCTCGTTCCCCATGAGCGAGCTGCCCCAGACGAACCGCACGCGGATCCCCCGGGACCGAGCACGGACCTGCAGCGCGACGTTCCCGCCGACGAGCCCCGCGATCACCCGGACGAACCGCAGGCTCGGTCCGCTAAGCCGCGGCAGGGACTCGAACGACACCGACGGACTCGCCAGGGCCACCCGCTCCGCGCCGGTCCCGGCGGCGATCGCGACGGCGGGATCCCCGGAGCCGACCCCCACCGCGAGGACGCCCGCGACCCGCCGACCACGGAGCGCCGCGACGACGTCCTGCACGACCGTCGGACTGCGGTAGTCGAACACGGCGGTCGCGCCGAGCGCGAGCGCTCGCTCGTGGTTCCGCGGCGACGCGGTCGTCACCACGTCGTACCCGGCGGCCGTGGCGAGCTGGATCGCGTTGCTCCCGACGCTCGTCGACCCACCCCAGACGACCACCGCCTCCCGTCCGGCGGTCTCCGCCACCTGCCGGACGCTCGCATCCGCGACGCCATCGCCACGGACGGGAGGCACGGATCGCGTCGGGTGGGTCAGCCCCAGCTGGTCCTGTTGGAAGAGCGCACTCGCGGCCGTCGACACCCCGAGCGGCAGGACGACCGCGCGCTCGTAGGACATGTCGTCCGGGATCGGCGCCGTGAGCATCGTCCGGAGCACGGTCAGCTCCTGGAACCCGCCCTCGCCGACGTGGTCGCGGTCCTTCTCCATGCCGACCGCGTACCCGACGACACGATCGCCCACATGGAAGCGGGTGACGCCTTCGCCGACCGCGACGACATCGCCCGCGACGTCCTCGCCGAGGACCGTCGGACTCGGCAGCCAGCGGTACATCATGCTGCCGGTCCACTGCTTCATCGTGTCGAGCGGGTTGACCGCCACGGCGCGGTTCCGCACCAGGACCTCGTCGACTCCCGGTGTCGGGGTCGGCGCCTCGCGGACGGTCAGGTCCGCGTACGGCCGGTCGAGCCAGGCCGCGTGGTTGGCGGCGGTCATCGGGTGACCGCCGCAGGTGTCGACGGGCCTGCGGCAACGGCGTCGAGGTCCACGGCGATCGCGCGACCGGTCCTGCCTGTGGCCCCGAGGATGAATGCTGCGTCCGGCATTGTGGTGCTCCCTGGTCTCGCTCGGACGTGCCCTGATGTCACGCCGTGTCATGACCATACACGCGATGACACGATCTGTCATGACTAGGATCGGGGACATGAGTCGATGGCAGCCCGACGCGCGAGGACGTCTCGCGCAGGCCGCCATGGAGCTGTTCACGGAGCAGGGGTTCGCGGCCACGACGGTCCCGGAGATCGCGGCCAGGGCGGGGCTCACGACCCGGACGTTCTTCCGGCACTACGCCGACAAGCGCGAGGTGTTCTTCGCCTACCAACAGGACCTGCCGGGCGTCGTGGCCGAGGTGATGACGAGCGCGCCACCCGATCTGCCTCCGATGGAGGTCATCGCCGCAGGACTCCGCCGACTCGCCGTGTCGCAGTTCGAACCGGCGCGCGGGCACTTCCTGGCCCACCGGGCGGTGGTGCTGTCCGACGACGGCCTCCGGGAGCGCGAACTCTGGAAGCGATCGGTCCTCGGCGACGCCATGCGCGCGGGGTTCATCGCCCGCGGTGCCGACGAGCTGTCCGCGACCCTCGCGGCGGAGCTCGGCGTGACGGCGTTCTCGGTCGCGTCGGCGCGGTGGCTCGACGACGAGGCCGGCCGACCGATGGTCGACCACGTGGACGAGACGCTCGCGCGTCTCGCGGTGATGAGCACGACGGTCCCGACCGCGCCGACGAAGCACACACCACACCCCGATTAGGATCGGGCCATGAGCCGACGGCAGTCCGATGGCCGGAGGCCCAGAGCCTTCCGCAGCGCCCTGATCGCACTCCCGGTGGTGGTCGTCCTCGCCGCGGCCGGGTGCTCGTCGTCGGGTCCCGCTCCGACGTCGACTCCGACCACGTCCTCGACCCCGGCCGACCCGCTCGGCACCTGGGACACCGCGCTCGCCGACCGGACCCACGCCGCCGCGAACTGGGTCGCCGTCGGGGACTCCCTCAGCGAGGGCCAGGGCGCCTCGGCCCGGTCCGACCGGTGGATCGACCTCACGCTCGCGGACCTCAGGGCCGCCAACCCGACGACCGGCGCCCCGGGCGGGGTCGGCTACCTGCCCGCGCAGTTCGCCGTGTACGCACCGGACTCCACCTGGGGTGACTGGTCCACGGCGCACAGCGGGGACAGCGCCTTCGACGACACGATCCCCGACCTCGGGTACCGCGCGCTCTCGATGCAGGCGGGAGCGACGCGCACCTACCGGTTCACCGGGACCGACCTCGACATCTGGTGGACCAGGTACCAGGGCTCCGGCGAGTTCACGTACGCCATCGACGACGGTGCCACGAAGTCCGTCGACACCGACGGTTCGGACAGCGCCTCCCAGCTGACGGCCGTGCACGGGCTGTCGTCCGGGGAGCACTCGGTGACGATCACCGCGAAGGGCGCGTTCGACCTGCAGGGCCTCACGGTCCGGAACGGCGACCGGGGCAAGGGCATCACCCTCTTCGACGCGACACACTCCGGTGCGACGGTGGCCCTGTTCACCAAGGACACCGACGGCTTCCTCGGTGCGATGCGGCGGGCGGCTCCCGACCTCGTCACGATCACACTCGGTGGGAACGACGCGCAGGTCGTCACGGCGGCCGAGTTCCGCTCGCGGTACACGGCGTTCGTCCGGCGGATCCAGGCGCTGCCGACCAAGCCGTCGGTCCTGGTCATCGGGGAGCAGCAGCCGAGTGCGACCGAGCTGAAGACGGTCAAGTCCTCCTGGTCGGCGTACGAGCGGGCGATGCGCTCGGTCGCGTCGACCACCGGGTCCGCGTACGTCGACCTGGCGTCGGTGTTCCCCCCGGGCGACGGGTCGACCCCCCGGAAGGGCATCTCGACCACGGACCAGCTGCACCCGAACGACGAGGGGCAGCGGATGCTCGCGGAGGCGGTCACGGCGGCGCTCGAGGGCAAGGACTGAGGGCGGTCTGCCCCGTCCGGCCCGGCCCCGCTCGCTCGCTCGCTCGGACCTGTTCTGTGCCAGCGAGCGTCAACTGCGCCAGGGAGTCCCTCGGCCAGTCGACGCTCGCTGGGGCAGAACCGTTCGGGCACCGACCCCTGCTCCGGGCTCCGGCCTCACTCCTGCTCAGTCGTCGAGGGCGTCGAGCTCCCGCAGCGCATCGAGCGCCCGGGCCAGCCGATCCGCCTCCGGCTCCTCCCACCACTCCGGACCGCGCTCCCCGAGCCCGTGCTTCGCGAGCCCGTTGCGCTTCCGCGCGGCAGCGACGGCGTCGTCGTCACCGGCGCGCTTCGCGACCCGGACGCCGGAGCGTCCACGCCCGAGGTGCGACTGCAGGCGGGTGACGACGTCGGCCGGGAGGCTCGGGTCGGTCCGCCGCCATCGCCTCCCGTCCACGACGAACCAGCGTTCGTCCTCGTCGTCACCCACCGCGGAGGACCGGCTCAGCTCGTCCTCGTGCTCAGTTCGTCGGCGGGACGTAGAACTGCAGGTCGTTGCCCTCGGAGTCCTTGAACGGCGCGATCCGGCCCCACTCGTGGTCGGAGATCCCGCCGGTGAACTCGACGCCGGCCTCCGTCAGCCGCGCGACCTCGTCGTCGATCGTGCCGTCGGGCTGGAACGTGATGACCGCGCCGCCCTCCGACGACACCGAGGCGCTCTCGCGGCCGTTCAGTCCGATCAGGAGGCCGTTCCCGTCGATCTCGGACCAGTCCTCGTCCTCGCTCGTCACCGTGAGGCCGAGGTGGTCGCGGTAGAACGCCACCGCCCGGCTCATGTCCGTCACGGGGACCCACACTGCTGCAACACCGTTCGCCATCAGAACTCCTTCGTCTGCTCCGACGACGATCGCCGCCGGTCCGTCCACCGTGCTCGGTGGACCGTCGGAGCCGGCCGAGTCCGCCGCGGTTTGCGGACAGCAGGAGCGTCCGAGCAGCAGCTCCGTCGCACGGCCCTCAGGCTCCGGCGGCCCAGGACTCGAGGCGTTCGAGGCGTTCGAGTGCCTCCCGGTCGGTGTCGGACATGGCGGCCGCCTCGCGTGCCCCGAGCCAGATCTGCCCGGTGCTCCCGTCGATCGTGATGACGTCGCCCGCACTGATCACGACGCCGCCCGGCCCGGTCGCCCGGTCATCGGCGATCGTCAGGGCCGCCACACCGACCACGGCCGGGATGCCCCATCCGCGAGCGACGACGGCCGCATGCGACGCCAGTCCGCCCCGGGTGGTGACGATGCCCACCGACGCAGACATCCCCACGACGTCCTTCGGCGAGGTCTCCGGGCGCACCAGGACCACGTCGTCGGTCGCCTCGAGCGCCGCCTCGGACGAGAACACCACCGCGCCCGTGACGGTCCCCGGTGAGGCCCCGAGTCCGGTCGCGACGAGCGCGTCGTCGATGGGCGCGTCGTCGACGAGCGCGTCGTCCGTGCCACCGCCGGAGGCCGGCACCGCCGACAGCCGGGAGGCACGACCCGCGTCCCCGAGATCGCCCCGCGCCCGCAGCCGGATCGGCTCCGGCACACGCGACACCGCCTCGGCCGGCGTCAGGTCGACGTCCGGGTCGTCCACGAAGTCCACGGCGGTCCGCACGGCAGCGACGGCGCTGAGCTTGCCCGGGCGGGTCTGGAGCAGCCAGAGCCGACCCTCCTCCACCGTGAACTCGACGTCGCAGACCTGCCGGTAGTGCGCCTCGAGCCGATGGAGCACCGCCATGAGGTCGGCGTAGACCTCGGGGTCCTCGTCGGCGAGCTCCCGGATCGGCATCGGGTGGGCGCTGCCGTCGACGACGTCCTCACCCTGCCCGCCGACGAGGTAGTCGCCGTACGGTCCCGGCTCGCCGGTCGCCGGGTCGCGGGTGAACACCACGCCGGTGCCGGAGCGGGTCCCGCGGTTCCCGAACACCATGGCCTGCACGTTGACGGCGGTCCCGGCGTCCTCGTCGATGCCGTCGCGCTGCCGGTACGCCCTGGCGCGGTCGCTGTCCCACGACGAGAACACGGCCTCGATCGCCTCGCGGAGCTGCTCGGCCGGGTCGCTCGGCACCGACCGGCCGGAGGCTGCCAGGATGCGCGCCTGGAGGTCCGCGACCGACGAGGCGGACGCGTGCCCCGGGCTCGCAGGCTCGCCCGGCGCGTTCCGCGGATCGCTGGCGCGATCCCGCTGAGCGGAACGCGCCCGTCCGTCCCCGGCACCGATGACGGACGCGACCGGCCGGGACTCGGCGAGCGCCCCCGGGTCGATGCCCATCACGATGGTGGCGTACATGCGCAGGAACCGGCGGTAGCTGTCCCACGCGAACGCCTCGTCGCCCGTGGCCGCCGCGAGTCCACGCACGGTCTCGTCGTTCAGCCCGAGGTTCAGGACCGTGTCGAGCATCCCGGGCATCGAGACGGCAGCACCGCTCCGAACGGAGAGCAGGAGCGGGTCCGAGGCATCGCCGAGCGTGCGCCCCATCCGCTCCCCGAGCGCCGCGACGTGCGACGCGACCACCGAGTCCAACGAGGAGGGCCACCCACCGTGACGCCACATCCGGAACACCGGCAGCGCGATCGTGAAGCCGGGCGGGACGTCGAGGCCGAGCGCACCCGTCATCTCGGCGAGACCGGCGCCCTTGCCGCCGAGCAGGTCGGCGAGTTCGCGCGCCGGACGACCGTGGTCGTGGTCGAAGGCGAACACGGCTTCGGGGACTGTCGTCACGGGCACACTCCTGGGGGCGGATCGAAGGTCAACGGTACTCAGTTCGTTGCCGACCCCGTGTACCGTTTCCTCCACCCGCGTGGCGTCGTCGCCGCGCCCCGACTCGATGCGGCCGAGCAGCACGCCGCGCTCGCTGGAGGCACTCTCGCATGACGATCGACAGCGCACCCGCGGACCGTGCCACGACGGACCCGCGGGACATCGACCTCATGGACCTCCGGGCGTTCACCGAGGACCGTGACATGGCCGTGTTCCGGGAGCTGCGGGAGCACGACCCGGTGCACTGGAATGCACCGTCGGAGCGCGGTCCCGGGTTCTGGGCGCTCACGACGTACGCCGACGTCAAGGCCGCGGCGAGCGACACCGACCGCCTGACCGCCGCCGAGGGGACGCAGATCCTCGACCGCAAGGTGGAGGGCGCCCTGCAGAGCCTGCACAACATGGACGGGCAGGAGCACGTCGCCCTCCGCCGCGTGACGATCCCGCACCTCCGCGCCGTGAAGATCCAACGGTGGATGGCGATGATCGAGGAGTCGGTGACCCTGCTCCTCGACGACGCCGAGCGGCTCGGGTCGTTCGACCTGGTCGAGACGGTCAGCGCGCGACTGCCGATGCTCGTGCTGTCACGCGTGCTCGGGGTCCCCGCCGCGGACGCACCCCGGATGGTCGACTGGACGAACCGGCTGACGAGCTCCGACCCGGACGGGGTCGTGGACGCTGCCGCCCTCGCCGAGGCGCGCGACGAGCTGATGGGGTACTTCCAACACCTCACGGACACCCGGCGCGCGGACCCGCAGGACGACCTCATCAGCGTGATGGCGAACGGCGCCGTGAGAGGCGAGCCGCTCACCTGGAACCAGCTCGCGGCGTACTACATCCTCCTCGTCGCGGCCGGCAACGAGACGACCAGGCACCTGGTGTCCGGTGGCACCGTGGCCCTCGACGAGCACGATGCGTGGGGGCGTCTGGCGGCCGACCGGTCCCTGCTCGCGCCGACCGTCGAGGAGATGTTCCGCCACGTCAGCCCGGTCGCGGCGATGCGACGGACGGCGACGATGGACCTGTCGATCGGCGGGCGCGACATCACCGCCGGCGAGAAGGTCGTGCTGTGGTTCTCCGCGGCGAACCGGGACCCGGCGATGTTCGAGGACCCGGAGACCTTCCGGCTCGACCGCACCCCGAACGAGCACCTGTCGTTCGGCTGGGGCGCGCACTTCTGCCTCGGGTCGCACCTGGCCAGGGCCGAGGTCCGGTCCTTCTTCCGCGCGGTGCTCGACCGCGGGATCCGCCTGTCGCTCGACGGAGCGCCCGAGCGGCTGCGGGTGAACCTGTTCCGCGGGTGGGACCGCGTGCCGGTCCGGGTGGTCGGCGCATGAGCGGGATCACCGGCGTGTCCGCCGACCCCGTCGTGGTGCCGGAGCGGTCCGTGTTCATCGGCGGCGACTGGGTCTCGCCGGACGGCGAGCGCCCGCTCGACGTGGTGGACCCGGCGACCGAGCAGGTGATCGGGACCGTCCTCGACGCATCCCCCGGTCTCGCGCAGCGCGCGCTCCGAGACGCACGGGAGGCATGGGCCGGCTGGACAGCGCTCGCCCCGTCCGCACGTGCGGACCTGCTCGACCGCCTGGCCGGCGAGCTCGAGGCGCACCGTGACGAGCTCGCGACACTCTCCTCGCGGGAGATCGGCATGCCGCTCCGGGAATCCGGCGCGGTGCAGGTCGACCTGCCCGTCAAGGTGCTCCGGACCACAGCGGACATCGCGCGCGGGTTCGCGTGGGACACCCGCGACGCCTCGGGGAGCTCGATCGTGCGGGAGTCCGTCGGGGTCGTCCTCGCGATCACCCCGTGGAACTTCCCGCTCCACCAGATCGTCGCGAAGCTCGCCCCGGCCCTGGCCGCCGGGTGCACCGTCGTCCTGAAGCCCGCGGAGCTCACCCCGCTCGGCGCGCTGTTCCTGGCCGAGCTCGGTCGTCGTGCGGGGCTCCCTGCCGGGGTCTTCGACGTCGTGACCGGCACCGGCGCGACGACGGGTGAGGCGCTCCTCCAGGACGAGACCTGGGACGTCGTGTCGTTCACCGGCTCGCTCGGGGTGGGTCGCCACGTCGGCGCGGTCGCCGGCGGCCGTATCAAGCGGGCGACGCTGGAGCTCGGCGGCAAGTCGCCCGCCGTGGTCCTCGACGACGCCGACCTCGCCACCGCAGTCCGGACCACCGTGAAGAACTGCTTCACGAACGCCGGGCAGAAGTGCAACGCCCCGACCCGGCTTATCGTGCCGCGGGCCGCGCTGGACGAAGCCGTGGCGGTGGCCGTGACCGCTGCGGAGGCCTACGTGCTCGGCGATCCACTGGACCCCGCGACGACCATGGGCCCGATGGTGTCCGCCGGGCAGCGCGCGAAGGTCCTCGGGTTCGTGGACGCCGCCCGGGCTGCCGGTGCGACGATCGCCACGGGCGGCACGGCCGTCGACGGCACCGGGTGGTTCATGCACCCGACGATCGTCACCGACGTCGGCGAGCAGGACGACATCGTCCGTCAGGAGGTCTTCGGGCCGGTGCTCGTCGTCCAGGGCCACGACGGTCCCGACGACGCCGTCCGGATGGCCAACGACACCCCCTACGGCCTGTCGAGCGAGGTGTGGTCCGGCTCCGATGCGCGGGCCAGGGACCTCGCACGGCGGATCCGTGCCGGCCAGGTGCGGGTGAACGGCGTCCGGACCCCCGCGCTCCCGGTGTCGCCGTTCGGCGGCTACGGGGAGTCGGGGCTCGGTCGTGAGATGGGGCCGTTCGCGATCGAGGAGTACCTCGAGGTGAAGGCGGTCCTCGGCGACCCGGTGCCCGACGACGGCACGTTCGACGAGATCGACCCCCTCGCGTGAGCGCCACCATGCGCGCCGCGGTCGTGTTCGAGCCCGGCGGTCCGTTCACCGTCCGCGACGACGTCGTGCGTCGGGACCCGGGTCCCGACGAGGCCGTCGTCCGGATCCGCGCGGCGGGACTCTGCCACACCGACCTGTCGCTGGCCCGCGGCGACTTCGGGCAGCCCCTGCCGGCGGTCCTCGGGCACGAGGGCGCGGGCGAGGTGATCGCCGTCGGTGCCGACGTGACGGACGTCCGGGTCGGCGACCGCGTGGTCCTCAGCTGGGTCCCCGCGTGCGGACACTGCTCGGCCTGTCGTGCCGGCCAGCCGTACATCTGCCGGAACCGTCCCCGGTCCGCCGACCAGGGCGCAGCGCTGTCGGTCGGCGACACACCGGTGGTGGCCGGGATGGGCACCGCGACCCTCGCCACCGAGACCGTCGTGCCCGCCCGCTCCCTCATGCCGCTGCCCGACGACGTGCCGTTCGAGGTCGGGGCGCTCCTCGGCTGCGCGGTCCCGACCGGCTTCGGCGCTGCGGTCGACACGGCCGGCGTGCGACCCGGTGAGACCGTCCTCGTGATCGGGGCCGGAGCGGTCGGGCTGAACGCCGTGCAGGGCGCACGGATCGCCGGTGCGTCCCTGATCGCCGTCGTCGACCCCGATCCTGCGCGGCGCCGGCTCGCCGAGTCGCTCGGGTCGATCGTCACGGCGGCCCCGGGCGAGCGCGGGCCGTCCACCGCCGTCGAGACCGGCGGCGGGTTCGACGTGGCGATCGACGCCGTCGGCGTCTCCGGCACGATCCGCTCGGCCTGGGACGCCACCCGACGCGGCGGACGGGTCGTCGTGGTGGGCGCCGGACGTGCGGACGACATGGTGTCCTTCAGCGCGCAGGAACTGTTCCACGAGGCGAAGAGCATCACGGGCTCGTTCTACGGGTCGAGCGACATGCGGGTGCAGGTGCCGAGGATGACCGAGCTGTGGCGCACCGGCCAACTCCGGCTCGATGCGTTCCTGGAGCGGGTCGTGCCGCTCGAGGGCCTCGAGGCCGCGGCCGCCGAGCAGCGCGCCGGCCAGGTCCTCCGCGTGATCGTGACCCCCTGACCCGCGGCGGGTGTGTCGGTTTGCCCGCACAGCGACCGATTCCCCCGACTTCTCCGCCGATCTCGTCGTTCCGCCCGGAAAGCGACAGGTCCGATCGGCCGTCGACCGCGTCCTCGTGCGCTCCGGCCGCCGCACGCACTAGGTTCTGATCGACAGGAACACCATCCGGCCGGTCGACCAATCCGAGGCCCCTCCCGGTCCGGATCACTCGCAACCCATCGCAGCGCGACGTCGCGCCCGAACCCCGGAGGACGAATGTCCCAGCAGATCACCGACAACGGCACGACGTTCGAGCAGGTCGGGACCGGCCTCACCGTCTACGAGACCGACCAGGTCGTCGAGGGCGTCGTCAAGTGGCTCGAGACACCGGAGGACGTCATCGCCTTCGTCGCGGACGACGCCGACGTGTCCGACGTGGTCGTGCTCTCCCGAGGCGGCACCACGACCTTCCTGACGATGGCCCTGAACGCCGGCGTCCGCGGCGTCGTCACCCTGCAGGGCGCCCCGGAGAGCCACCTCGGCATCCTGTGCCGCGAGTACGGCATCCCCGCCGTCATGAGCGTCACCTTCGACAAGGGCGTCCGGACGGGCCGCGGCGAGACGATCCCCGCCGACGGCGTCCGGATCCGCCTCGACGTCAGCGAGCGACCGCAGGGCAGAGTCCTGGTCGAGGAGGGCGCCCCGGTCGACGACTCCCCCGCCCCGGAGAGCGCCGCACCCGCGATGAGCGCCGAGGAGCTCGCGCAGATCATGCTGCTCCTCGAGAAGTTCGGCGGCGTCGTCCCGAAGGGCGTCGAGGGCGACCGGGTCATGCAGGAGAAGATGACCACGAAGGTGCTGTACGTCGACGACGACGCGCTCCCCGACCTGACGCGCGAGGAGGTCAACGACGCGATCGGGTACTACACGTGGAACGAGTGGGACGCCCTCGCCTCCCGCGCCACCGAGGGCGAGTCCGGCCTCATCCCCCGCCAGGAGTACGAGGCGATGGGCCTCATGAACTGCTGGTTCATGCACCCGAAGTGGCTCCGCGCGATCGAGGACGGCGTCGGCAAGCAGGGTGTCATCGACATCGCGGCGACGGCGAAGCGCGAGATCGGCACGAAGATCAACATGCTCCACATCTGGGCGATGGCGACCGCGCCGTCGTTCGGCCGTGGCATCGCCCTCGAGCTGAACCTCCACGAGGAGGACTACAAGGGCGACCGCATCCGCGACGCGTTCGGGGTCGTCCGCCGCATGTACAAGGGCTTCTGGGGGAACGGCCCGATCCTCACCTCGATGAAGGACTACCGCGCCGAGGTGCTCGACCGCGACTGGATCGACCGCTTCACCGCGGACCGGATCGCCCTCACCGAGGACGCCGACCGGTCGACCTTCCAGCGCTTCCAGGGCGCGGCCGAGCTCATGGGCTTCCTGCTGCACTTCGACAACCGGCTCGGCGTCTCGGACCACGGCCCGTACCCGACCGACGACGGCGGCTTCGTCCTGGTCCGCGACATCTTCCTGAACGAGCCGGCCTGGCACTGGAACGACCCGGCGTCGCCGCTGCCCTGGTCGGTCACCACGGCGATGTTCTTCGGCCCGGACTCCGGCCTCGACGTGCAGGTGGTCGACATCTCGACGGTGTTCACGAAGCCGGCGAACTACGTGCCGTACATCACCCACGTCGCCGCGTACTCGCGTCCGACCTGGGATGCACCGATGTCGGGCATCACCCAGCTCGACCTCGACGACATGACCGCCCTCCGCACCCAGGCCGAGCAGCAGTCGGCCGCGCTCTACGGGCGCATCGCGAAGATGGACAAGCGCGAGAAGATCGAGGCCGGCGCCCTGACGTACACGGCCGGGTTCGCCCTGCCGTTCGCCCGCGCCGCCGGCATGGTCGACGAGCTCACCGAGCACCACGACTTCCTCGACATCCACCCCGCGGTGGCGGCCTGCTACGACACGATCGTGGCCGGACTCGCGACCGAGATGATCCCGCGCCTGTTCCTCACCGGCTCGTGGGCACACCAGGTGTCCGAGCACACGACCGACGACATCGCCTCCGACGGGTCCGAGTTCACGGTGCTCCAGGCCCTACGCGTCCGGGGCTTCGCGACCACCGAGCAGATCGTGGAGAGCACCGGGCTGACCGAGGTCGTCATCGAGTCGACGCTCGCGGGAACGGACGAGCGCGGTCACACCCAGGTCACCGGCGGCAAGCGGGCGATGCACACGCTGACCCCCGCCGGCCGGGCCCGCTCGGTGCTGCTCGCCGACGACCGGCTCTCCAAGGCCGATCGCGCGACGATCAGCGGCGTCTACGAGTCGTTCCTCTTCCCGAACCGCGACTTCAAGCAGCTGACGACCGACGCGCAGTCCGGCGCGGACGTCGCGGACCGCCTCGACGCCGTGCACCAGACGATCGGTGGCGTGATCGGCGAACTCGTGTCCGTCGACCCGCGGTTCGGCCGGTACAGCGACCGGTTCGAGGCCGCGATCGCCGGGTACCGCGCTGGCGACCGCGACGCCCTCGCACGCCCGCTGTCGGGTTCGTACCACGACGTGTGGATGGAACTGCACGAGGACCTCATCGCGACGCTCGGTCGCGTCCGCACCGAGGACGACGAGTAGGCCAGGACCGGACGAGCGGTCCGGGATCGGACTGGAGGGACGGGGCGCGTCCGACACGCGTGTCCCGCCCCGTCCTCCCCAGGTCACGAGTCGGCCACAGGGGTGAACCGATTCGATAACGACGGTCCACCCCGCGGAGAACGCCCCATACCGTCGAGGGGTGGCTCGTCGTCTCTTCATCACGACGCTCGCCGCGGTCGCCCTGCTCGTGAGCGGGTGCACCGCCGTGGGCGCGGTCGCCGTGCCCGGCGATCCCGGCTCCGCCGCGGGGCCACGGTCGGAGTCGCGGCCGATCGGACGCAGTGCGGTCGCCGACGACGGCACGGTCCCGGACGCCTCGGCGTCGGCGCGCGCCACGGCCCGGGAACGTCGGCTGCTGCGCGGCACCGACACCATCCAGCTCGACGCCGAACAGCTCGCCCTGACCGGACCGGACCTCCTCCGCACCCGGTCGATGCGGGACACGGACGGCACGATCGCCACCCTCACCGCGCTGCTCGGCCGCCCGAAGGTCACCCAGACGGTGGTCGGGGACGGTGCGCACTGCGTCCCGGCCAGCACCTCGTACACGTGGGGTGGAGCACTCCGCATCATCGACCTCGCCACGACGGCGGCCGCGGGCAACGGGTACGACGTCCGCATCCTCGCCGCGAGCGTCCGGTCGCGCTCCGGCTCCACGATCCACCTGCAGGGTCCCGACGGTGTGTCGGTCGGCGACGACATCGCCGACCGGGTCGGAGCCGCCCCGGACACCGACAAGGAGTCCTACGGCTCCGACGGTGACGCGGACTGGCAGATCGTGCTCGAGCGCGGCTGGTCCCGCGCGGGCGACGGCGATCGGACACGCGACGGCGTCAACGGCGTCAGCGCGATCACCTCGGGCACGACGGTCACGGTCCTCGGGTCGCCGATGCCGGTGCACTCCTCGGCCGACTGCTAGGGCGTCCGAGCTCCCTCCAACGGCCCGCCCGGGCGGAGCGTCGCCACGACCGGGAAGTGGTCACTCGCCGCCCAGGTCTCCGGCCCGTCGTGGTCGATCCGAACCGACTCCACGGCGACGTCCCCGCGCGTGAGGATCCAGTCGATGCGGACGCCGTCGGACGTCGGCGGCCGCCAGTCGTTGAAGCTCGACACCGGGTCCGTCGCCCCGACCGCCGTCCACGTGTCGACGTAGCCCGCCGACACGAACGGCGGCGTCGCGGCACCGAGTCCCGCCCCCTCGTTGAAGTCCCCGGTGACGACGACCGGCCCGTCGACCTCGGCCATCCGCCGGGCGATGAGCTCGGCGCTCCGCCGACGGACCTCGTCGCCGTTCGCGGACGCCTCGTGGTCGAGGTGCGTCGTGAGCACGGTGAAGTCGCCCCCGGTGCGTCGGTCCCGGAACCGTCCCCACGTCGCCATCCGCATGAACACGCTCCCCCACGTGTTCGAGGCGACCACGTCCGGGGTGTCCGAGAGCCAGAACACACCGTCGCCGAGGAGCTCGAGCCGGTCCGCCCGGAAGAACACCGCGGAGTGCTCGCCGGCCGTCCCGCCCTCGCGGCCCTGTCCGATGTCCGCCCATCCCGGGAGACCGGCGCGGAGGTCGTCCATCTGGCCGGCGAAGGCCTCCTGCACGCAGAGCACGTCCGGGGCGTTCCGGCGGACCACGTCGAGCAGGACCGGCAACCGTCGTTCCCAGTGGTGCTCCGGCTCGGGGTTCTTGATGTTGTAGGTCATGACGGTCAGCGGCGCTGATGTGTTCGACACCGTTCGACCGTACCGGGGCCGTCGACCTCGCGGACTCAGGCGGAGCGCACCGCGACGATGGGGACGTCCACGACGTCGCCCCACGTCGCGGAGAGAAGGCCCGTGGCGTCGTCCGGCGTCCACCGCCCGTCGAGCAGGCGGCGCACCACCAGCTGCGCGTTCGGCAGGGTGACCGTCGTCGAGACGGCGTCCGAGGACGTGACCACGTCGGAGGCCGCAACCACGTCCGAGGCCGGAGCGATCCCGAGGACCGGCACCGTCCCTCCAGTGCGACCATCGCCCGCGGCGCGGACGGAACCGTGCGCGAGCACCGAGGGCACCCGTTCGACGGGTCCGTCCGGGCCGTCGATCATCTCGCGCGCCTGCGTCCCCCCGGTCCGGACGACCTCGATGACCGCCGCGAGCGCCACCGGGTCGACCGCGGCGTCGTACGTCCACCGGGTCCCGAGCACCGAGTGCTCCATCGTCCCGAGGAGTCCGGCCTCGGCACCCTCGAGCGGGGCGTCACGGTAGGTCAGCGGCAGCAGGAGCAGCGCCCCCGACACGGTCCCCGCGACGATGAACTCGATGCCGACTCGTCCCTCAGGGTCGTCGAGGCGGAACGCCCCGGGCTTCGTCAGCGACGTGTCGGATCCGCCCGTCCACCACGGCTGCCGACCGATCCACGCGGCGGCGAGGTCGAGCTTGCCGGGGACGATCGTCGAACGGTGCAGGAGAGCCATGCCCGGAGCGTACCGGCCGGTGGTGGACCGCCGGCGTCCGGGGCGGTCGGGCGGACACGCGACGACGCCCCTCCCGCAGATCGGTGCGGGAGGGGCGTCGTGGACCTGCGGGGGCCGCTCAGGCGTCGACGCGGGCCTCGGCGAGCGTCGGGTAGTCGGTGTAGCCCTCGGCCGAGTCGCCGTAGAACGTGTTCGCGTTCGGGGTGTTCTCCCCGGCGTCCTGCTCCCAGCGCACCACGAGGTCGGGGTTCGCGATGGCCGCGCGCCCGGTCGCCACCGCATCGGCGACACCGTCGGCGACGTAGCCGATGGCCTCCTCGCGCGTGGTGACCGACGCGAAGCCGGTGTTGGCGATGAACGGCGCGCCGACCGTCGTCCGGAGGTGCTGGACGAACTCGCCCGCGGGCTCGGCGTGCAGCACGTCGAGGAACGCGATGCCGACGGGAGCGATGCCCTCCGCGATCGCGGTGTAGGTCGCACGGACGTCGTCGGCGTCCTCCTCGAGGACACCCTGGATGTTGTGCGACGGGCTGAGGCGGATGCCGGTGCGGCCCGCGCCGACGGCCTCGGCCACGGCGGTGACGACCTCGACCGCGAGGCGTGCCCGGTTCTCCGGGGACCCGCCGTACTCGTCGGTGCGGACGTTCGACACCGGCGACATGAACTCGTGGACCAGGTAGCCGTTCGCGCCGTGGACCTCGACGCCGTCCATGCCGGCCTCGATCGCGTTGCGGGCGGCCTGCACGAAGGTGGCGACGACCTCGCGGACCTCGTCCGTGGTGAGCTCGTGCGGCACGGGCATCGCGACCTTGCCGTTCGCGGTGTGGGTCTCGCCGGGTGCTGCGATCGCGCTCGGGCCGACGATCCGCGGCGTCTCGGAGATGTCGGTGTGCGAGACACGTCCGCCGTGCATGAGCTGCATGACGATCGTGCCGCCCTCGGCGTGCACGGCGTCGGTCACGCGCTTCCAGCCGGCGATCTGCTCGGGGGTCTCGATGCCGGGCTGGCCGGGGTACGAGCGCCCCTCCTGGATCGGCCAGGTCCCCTCGGTGACGATCAGACCGAGGCCGGCGCGCTGGGCGTAGTGCTCGACGAGGAGATCGTTCGGGATCCCCTTCGAGCCGGCCCTTGTGCGCGTGAGCGGAGCCATGACGATGCGGTTGCGGAGCTGGAGGTCGCCGAACTGGGCGGAGTCGAAGATGTTCATCGTGGGGCCGAACGCAGCCGCGCCGAGTTCCATTCCGCAACACACCGCTCGCCAGCCACGACACCGCCCCGCAGAGCGGTGCCGCGCTCGGAGCGCGGTGCGGTACACCCGGCACCGCCGCCGGCTCCCCGCACTGGGGGAGGCGACTCCCCGCGGGGATCGGATACCGTCCGACCATGACGAGTCAGCCGACGACCGGACCGGTGCCGCGCCTCCAGACCGACACGGCGTCGCACGCGACCCGTGTCGCCCGGGCAGCGCGCGGCGCGCGTCCGCTCCGCGGTCTCCCGTTCACGGTCGGCGGCACCGTGGCGATCGTCCTCCTCGTCCTCGCGATCGTCGGCATGCTGGTCGCCGGTGAGTCCGGCCGGATGCGCGCAGCCGGCAACGCCCTCATCGTCGCGACCGCGTTCGCGATCATCGTCATCGCGATCGTCGTCGCGAGCATCCCCCGGATCAACCGCGACCGGGTCCTCCGCCGACGGTTCCCCGACGCGCTCGTGGTGACCGTCGGACGCGGCGTCCACACCGGGACCCGCTCGCTCGTGGTCGACCACGGCACGGTCGGCATCTGGGCCACCGCACGGGACGCCGAGCCGGAGTCGTCCTGGGGCCTCGAGACCATCACGCGGGCAGTCGCGGTCCCGAGTCGGCGCCGGATCCAGCGCACCGCCGACATCGTGCTCGTCGTCGACGGCCGCGACGAGCTGTTCCGACCGTTCCGCAGCGCGGCGTCGTTCGCCGAACGGATGCCGCTCGCCGCCGTCGAGGACGTCGTGCGGTCGCTCCGGATCGGCTGAGCCAGCCCGCGACACCGAGGCGCTGACCCCCAGAACTGGCGCTATCCGTGGGGCCGTCCGGCCGTGTTCCATGGGACCAACGCGATCGTCGACCGCGATCGTCACCGGTGATCCCCGAACGACGACACCTGATCGCCCGCACCGCCGACCCGGCCGTCGCCGATCGCTCCCGAACCGAAGGAACCCGCCATGGACGCACCGGACAGCGTGGCACCGGCACCCGCCACCGAGGACCACCTGCAGGAGCGGGTCAGGATCATCGAGGGTGCGATCGCGGTCTTCTCCCGCCAGTCCTACCGGCGCACGACGATGAAGGACATCGCCGACGAGCTCGACATGTCGATCGACGACGTGCAGCAGTACTTCCCGTCGTGGCAGGGGCTCATCCTCTCGACCGTGAACGCGTGGCAGAACCAGCGGACGGGCGGTCTGGCCCACGTCGCCCGCGACCAGGGGATCCTGATGTACATGCGGCGGCTCGTCGAGGACACCGTCGCGGAGCCGATGCTCCCGCGGATGCTGCTGTCCGTCCTGGCCGAGGCGACCGACCCGACCCACCCGTCGTCGGCCTACCTCCAGACGCGGTACGAGGCGTACCACCAGATCATCATCACGGGCGTCGAGCACGACATCGCGCTCGGTCGTCTCCCCGTCGGGCTCGACGCCGTGCGGGCCGCGGAGCACATCGTGGCGATCTGGGAGGGGTACCGGATGCAGTCCCTGCTCCGACCAGGGATGGACCTCCTGAAGGCCTTCGACCATTCGCTCGGGATGCTCGTCCGCGAGTGGGGCGTGGAGTAGCGATCGTCGGTACGGGCCGCGCCCCCGCGCGCTGCTTGGGGCGGGTGTTCTCAACACGCCGGTCCGGCGAGAACACGGTGATCCGGGTGTTCGGCCCGGAGGCGCGTGTTCAGGACACGTGCCGGCGCAGAACCGCGCGTGACGTGCGCGGCGCACGCGCAGACGGACTGGAGGGACGGTGCCAGCTGGCACCGTCCCTCCAGTCCGTGTGTGGTCGCGTCAGCGACGCGAGGCGCTCCGACCGGCGAAGCGCAGGTAGATGAAGAGCACGATGATCGCGCCGATGATGGAGCCGATGATGCCGGCGGGCTGGAAGAAGCCGTCCATCGGGTCGTGCTGGAAGATGAGGAAC
>NZ_LMMJ01000013.1 GCF_001422205.1 Curtobacterium sp. Leaf261 | reverse complement strand
GATCGGCTATCGAGACAGGCAACGAACCATCAGACAACGGGGCTGGGCGGAGTGAGGACGGATTGTATTGCTGGCCCCACGGTCTCGACGATGCGGTCATGGTTGGCTGCGACGAGCGTTGGAACGCCGATGATTCGGCGGCTGGTGATGATGCCGACGAGCATCGCTGCCGCGAGGCCGGCGCGCAGGGCCCGGTGGTCGTGGTCGACGGCTCCGGCACCGTGCTCGAGTCGGGCTTCGATGAACTCCCGCAGCTGGGTGTTCGCCTCCTCGTTGACGACTGCCCCGCGCAGCATCGTCATGAGCGGCTCGGACTCTTCGCCGGGCGCTTCCCACGCTTCGAGGAACGCCCGGACGACTCGCTCGCCGAGGTGCTCACTCGGCCCGTCGAACGCCGTGTCGAACCGGGCCAGCGCRGAAGCGGGCACCGCCATGACTGCGGCGAACAAAGCGTCTTTCGACCCGAAGAACTGCATCACCTGCGACGGATCGACCCCCGCGTCAGTCGCGATCCGCCGGATCGTGGTCGCCGCGTACCCGTCGCTGGCAAACCGCGCACTCGCGGCCGCGAGCACGGTGGTCCTCGTGCTCTCCGCACCGGGCCGTCGTCCAACTCTGGCCGAGCGGGTGGCCTGCGATCCGGGGGTCATGTACCGAATCTACCGCTGAGCCCGCTTGTTCTCAACWCTTGTTGAGTTTAAGGCCAATCGGTCGTACGCTCGCTCCGACAACGAGCCCACGGAGGACTCTCGCACGAAGGAGATCGCAATGACCGACCAGAGGATGTACGTCCCCTCGACCCCGCTGCCCGCGCCCCGCACGGGCGTCCTGACCCCGTTCGAGCCGGGCACCCGCACGCTCGAGGCCGGGTTTCAGATCGCACCGCAGTTCAAGCCGCTGCCCGCGGACACGGTGTTCGACAAGGACGTCGCGATGCAGCTGCGTGACGGCACGACGATCCACCTCGACGTCTTCCGCCCGGTCGGTACCGAGCCCGTCCCGGTGATCGTGGCCTGGAGCCCCTACGGCAAGGCGCAGGGCACCTCGGTCAGTGTGATGGGGGTCTTCGGACTCGTCGGGATCCCGAACAGCGAAGTGTCCGGGCTGGAGAAGTTCGAGGCGCCGGACCCGGCGTACTGGGTTGAGCACGGCTACGCGATCTGCAACGTCGACATCCGCGGTGTGGTCGACTCCGAGGGTGACAGTGTGCTGTGGGACCGGCAGGACGGCMGGGACGCGTATGACGTCATCGAGTGGCTCGCCGAGCAGGACTGGTGCGACGGCAAGGTCGGGATGAGCGGCACCAGCTACCTCGCCGTGTCGCAGTGGTTCACCGCCGCCGAGCAGCCGCCGCACCTCGTGGCGATCAACCCGTGGGAGGGCGTCAGCGACGTCTACCGCGACCTCGTCATGCGCGGCGGGATGCCGGACACCGGGTTCGCGCAGCAGCTGCAGGACGGCAGCTTCTTCGGGAAGAACCGTAAGGAGGACATCCTCTCCGAGGTTCACGCGCACCCGCTGATGGGTCCGCTGTGGGAGGACAAGATCCCCGACTTCGACAAGATCACCGTCCCGGCGTACGTCGTCGCGAGCTACTCGAACACCCTGCACACCGCCGGCACGTTCCGCGCCTGGCGGCTCATGGCCAGCACGCAGAAGTGGCTGCGGATCCACAACACGCAGGAGTGGCCCGACTACTACGACCAGGGCAACGTTGAGGACCTCCGCCGCTTCTTCGACCATTTCCTCAAGGGCGTCGACAACGGGTGGGAGACCACCCCGACGGTCCGGTACTCCGTCCTCGACCTCGAGGGCGGTGACGAGATCGCCGTCCCGGCCGACTCCTTCCCACCGGAGGACGCGACCTCGACGATGTACTACCTCGACGCCCGCACCCGCACCCTGACCACCGCCGCCCCCGAGGCTCTAGCCGAGGCCTCGTACGCAGTCGCGGCGAACCCGAACGCGGTGTCGTTCCTCACCCGGTTCGACGAAGAAACCGTGCTCGTCGGCTACCCGAAGGCGCACCTGTTCGTCGAAGCCCGCGACGCAGACGACATGGACCTGTTCGTCCTCGTGCAGAAACTCGACCGGTGGGGCACCCCGCTGCAGGCGTTCACGGTCCCGAACCAGACCGCGATGGCGCACGACCTGACCGACCACGGCGCCACGATCCTCCGCTACAAGGGCTCCGACGGCCGCCTCCGCGTCTCCGCCCGACACCTCGACGAGGCACAAAGCACCGAGGACGTCCCCGCGCACACCTTCGATCGCGTCGAAAGACTCACCCCGGGGCAGGTGGCGGAGATCGAGATCGACCTGTTCCCCGTCGGGCTGCGGTTCCACGCCGGGGAGCAGCTCCGGTTCATCATCAGCTCCCGGAACCTCCTCGGCACCCTCATGCCCGCGATCCGCGAGTACGTCGGCGACAACGCCGGCACACACGTCGTCCACACCGGCGGCGAGCACGCCTCGTACCTGCAGCTGCCCGTCCGGAGCGCCCGATGACCGCCGCGACAGTCCGCCTCGACGCGCAGGACACCGACGCAACGATCGACGGGTACGAACTATTCTCCGCCCGCCGTGCGCTGGAGCTCCTGAAGCGGAAGCTCGGTCGCCAGCGACTCCTCAAGCTGCTCGCCGATGAGATCGCTGCGGGGGACGCGTTTCTCCGCGGTCACCTCGAACGCTCCAGCGGCGAGGAGGCGAGCGGCACCACGACGCTGCGCGCYCGTGGGATCACTGCAGCGCAGTTCGGTGCATGGCTCGGTGCGGCGTTCGCCCGGGAGGACGTCATGCTCGCCGGGCACCCGGAGCACTACGCGATCCACACCGAACCGGGGCAGCTGGTGAACATCGTCGAGACCCTCGATGACCAGGTGTGCTCGTTCTTCATGCGCCCCTGGGACGACAGTGTCATCGTCGACCAGGAACTCCCACCTGCCGCCAGCCGGCCTGCTGGCCGCCGCTCACACATGCTCCTCGCCGACGGCACCGTGGTCGGCTCGATCGCCAACGCCTTCGAGGACGAGGCCGACGGGTTCACCGCACGGCTCTCGGTCACGTTCCCGGCCTCATGTGCGCCCCAGGTGATCGASCAACACCTCGAGCACTTCGCCGTTGAGTTCCGCACCTGGATCCTCCGCGCCGCCAGCGAGCTGTAGGGAGATTGGCCAGGGGGTCAGGTGCTCGCCCACCCCGAAGCCCGTCTCATGTATTGATGGAACGCGAAGACGAACGCCCCGACGGGTCCCCCTCCCGCCGGGGCGTTCTGGTGTCCGGCAGGGGATCGGCTACTGAGACCGCCTGAGCAGCCGCAAGTAGATCGTCACGCGCCATCCAGCCGAAGCGGCCAGGACGAACATGAGGACGGCGAGCCAAGTCGATCCGGTCGGCGAAACGACCTCGACAATCCCGACGACCAAGCAAGCGATGCAGGCGACAAGTGCCGCAGTCAGCGCGATGCGAGCAGGTCGTCCGGCTCCTCGTCGTTTGTTTTCCATGAGCCACGAGCTAACTCGCTCGCGCCCGTTGAGGGATCGTCAAACGAGATGGCGTCCGACCAAATGTCTCCCTTAGAACCAGTGGAGGATGAACTGCTCGAGTACGTTCCGTGCGACTCCTACCACTCCGGGGGCTGGTTCCCCAGCGTCGCGTCCGACGCTCTTGAGGAGCGCGCTCTGCGCAGCCTCGTACTCAGCACGTTCGTCGTCGGTGAAAGTGTCCGGGGGTACGGTCCGACTCGCACTGACGGTTTCCAGCCGACGGAAGCCGTATCGGAAGCCGACTGGCCGCGGCGCAGCCTGGATCAGCTGCAGCAGACGCGCGTGCGAGTAGTTCTCCGAGCAGCGAGCAGCGCGACCGATGAAGTCGGTGAGGCCCAGGAGCCCTGCTTCGGTCGAGACGAGCCGGACCTGAACGAGTCGAGCGCGACTGCAAAGGTCGTACAAGACAGCTTCATCCATCGCGATCCCTCCTCAACCTGGCCGCAAGCCTGCCACGAAGGGCCATCCTGGTGATCCAAGCGAGCAGCGCTGCCCGGTAGAGGATCGGCTATCGGTACGGCTGCAACCCCCGGTCTGCGACGGGAGTGGTGGCGATGGTCCGCGGAGCCCGGAAGCGCACGCGTGAGAAGGTGAACCATGAGCGCCGCGGCGGACGACTCCAGTCGAGACTTCCTGGAGCAGACAGCGGCGATGCAGGAGTTGCTTCCGTACCTGCGAGCTCTCGTGGGCGACGCGGCCGAGATCACCTCAGAGAACTACGGGGGATCTGATCCGGACGGGAGCGGAAGCGACAACGAACGGCCGTCGATCCGGACGGTCTCCGTCCAGCCCCACAACGCCGAGGCCCTGACGTTCGACATCATCTGTGAGCAGTGGATCGTCGTCGAACTCGGGCAGATCGGCGGTCGGTGGGAACTCGGGTACGAAGACGACGACATCGCCCGCGCCAAGCGCCTCGTCGAGGCTGCTGTCGCGGGGCGTGTGATCGAGACGTTCGCCCTGGGACGGTCGAGGGTGACGGCAACGTTCTCCGACGGCACCAGCGAGACCGAGACCGGGTACGAGGGGTGCCTGACCTCCCTGGTGGCGTTGCCTGGTTGGACGAGGTGGGGACGGACGACCCAGTACGAGCCCTACAGAGCGGCCACGCAGAACTGAGACCAGGACCCGGCGAGGGATGCCCTACCGGATCTTGGCTGCCCGGATCGTCCTCACGGTGGCGGCGATGGTCTCCGGGTCACTCGTCGAGGCTGCGTCGACCACGAACGGGTCCTCCTCCACCGGCGCCTCGAAGCTCGCGCCGTGTTCGGCGAGCACCGCGTCGGTGACGTCAGGCCGTCCTGGGTCGGCCCTGTTGGCCAGGACCCGCTGACGTTGCAGCTCTGGATCGACCTGCACCCACACGAGCACGAAGGGAGCCCCCGCCGCTGATGCGGTCGTGCGCCACTCGTCACGGATGAACCGCGGGGACCCGGTGTCGTCGACGACGACGTGGCGTCCGGCGGCGAGAAGCCCACGGGCGCGCTCGTGCGCGATTCGATTGGTGGCCGCCCACTCCTCCAACGGGATGCCTTGCCCGCCGTGCAGACCGCGTTCCTCGTTGATCTGGTCAAGACTCAACAGCTCACCGCCCAGCGCGCTGGACAGTCCAGCAGCCAAGGTGCTCTTGCCCGAGAACGACAACCCACACGTCAGCACCAGCGCCATGCCTCGGACCCTACAGCTGTCGAGGTCCGTCCTGCTGGGCGCACGGACCGTGAGACGGACTGGAGGCACGGTGCCAGGCCGCACCGTCCCTCCAGTCCGTCAGGCGGTCACGCCCGTCAGCTGCGGAGCGCGCGGGCCGCGCCGCTGATGACGACGGCGTCCTCGGCGACCGCCACCACGGGGTCGGGCAGACCCGTGACGGAACCCGCGGCCTTCCGCGCGAGCGCGAGACCGATGCTCCCGGCCAGGGCGCCGAGCCCACCGAGGACCGCGCTCTCGAGCCCGCGGTTCTTACCACCCGTCGTGCCGATCGCCAGGCCCGCGAGCGCGCCGGTGCCGATCCGACCGAGGAGCCCGAGCGGCGCCAGGCGGCTGGGGGTCATCGGGAGCTTGTCGCCGACGAGCTCACCGATCGCGGCCGCGACGAGCAGCCCGCGGCCGGCCGGCGTGCTGAACATCGGCCACTGCTGCCACGAGCCCTTCAGCGCGGGGTCGTCGTGGTGCAGGGCGAGGGCTGCCAGTGGTGTCGCGGAGCGGCCCCCGGTCAGGAAGCCGAGCGTCAGGGCGCGGACGGCGGTGGGCTGCTTGGACATGCGGTCTCCTCGTGTCGGTGTGCTCCCCGCACCGTACCGACGGCGCCCGTCACGATCCTCAGCGAGGGCCGACCAGCCCCGCGGCGACCATGCTCTCGCCCGCCGCGACGATCGCCTCCTCCGCCGGTCGGGGCTCGACGCCGAGCACGGTCCGGAGCCGCTCGTTCGAGACCCGCTTGACGTACCCGAGGTCCGCCGCGACGCCCTTCGCCGCCGGGTCCCACAGGGCCCGGATGCGGATGAGCACGCTCGGGACGCGGCGGGTCGACACGCGGCTCGCGGCACCGCCGAGGTGCGCGCGGAGGACTGCCCCGATCCGGGCGAGCCGGACGGCGGGCTCACCGGTGCCGACGATGAACCGCTGCCCGCGGGCCTCCGGCACGGTGACCGCAGCGACGTGCGCGGCGGCGACGTCCCGCACGTCGACGACGGGGATCGCCAGGTCCGGGTAGGCGCGCATCGTCCCGGTGAGGATGTTCTGCACGATGTGGTTCGCACCGGAGACCCCGTTCCCCATCACGGGCCCGACCACGGCGACCGGCGTCAGGGTGATGAGCTCCATCGATCCGCCCTCGGCAGCGACGAAGTCCCACGCGGCGCGCTCGGCGAGGATCTTGCTCCGGCCGTACGCGTCGACGCCCGGTCCGTCGAGGGGTGACCAGTCCGCCTCGGTGAAGACCCGGTCGGGACGCCCGTGCCCGAACCCCACGGCGTGGAACGCGGAGGTCAGGACGACACGTCGGACACCGGCGTCCCTGGCGGCGCGGAGCACGCGGAGGGTGCCGTCGAGTGCGGGACCGATGACGGACTGCTCGTCCGCGACAGCACCCGGCATCACCGGGGAGGCGACGTGCACGACGACGGAGACCCCCGCGGCGGCATCCCCCCAGCCGTCGTCGTGCAGGAGGTCCGCCGCCACGAACGTCAGTGCCGCGCCGCGCGTCATGCCGGCGCGCTCGAGGACCGTGCGGACGGCGGACTCCTTCTCGAGGGACCGGATCGTCGTCCGGACGGTGTGCCCCTGGTCGAGGAGCTGGAGGATGACGTGGCCGGCGATGAAGCCGGACCCGCCGGTGACGAGGACGTGTTCGGGGGACTGTTCCTGGGGCATGCGTCGATGGTGCGCCCGCCGGGGTGCCCGAGCCAGGTCCCCCGCGACACTGGTGCCGCTGGGGAGTACCCACGCCACGCGGCCGGATGGCTACCGTGGCGACATGACCGACGAACCGAACCAGCTCGGCGAGTACCTGCGAGCCCGACGCGAACTCGTCACACCCGAGCAGATCGGCATCCCGGTGGTCGGCTCGCGGCGGGTCCCGGGACTCCGCCGCGAGGAGGTCGCGATGCTCGCCGGCATCAGCGCCGAGTACTACCTCCGCCTCGAGCAGGGCCGCGACCGCAACCCGTCCGCCCAGGTCCTCGGGGCGATCGGCCGCGTGCTGCAGCTCGACGACGACGCCTACCTGCTGAGCCTCGTCGCGGACACCCCCCGGCGCCCCCGCCGCCGTGTCCGCCGGGAGACGGTCCGACCGAGCACCCTGCGCCTCGTCGCCGAGCTCCCGTTCCCGGCCTTCGTGGAGGGCCGCGCGCTCGACGTCCTCGCCGCGAACCCGCTCGCGACGGCGCTCTCCCCGCGACTCGCCGTCGGCCGCAACCGGCTCCGGGACGTCTTCCTCGACGAGGCCGAACGCGCCCTGTTCGCGAACATCGAGGGGGCGTCCGCGGCGTTGGTCGCCGGGTTCCGCCGGGCGATCGGCACCGACGTCGACGACCCGCGCGTGATCGAGCTCGTCGGCGAGCTGTCGGTCGCGAGCCCCGAGTTCCGCCGGGTGTGGGCACGGCACGACGTCGGACCCCGGGCCGGCGCGACCCTGACCTTCGACCATCCCGAGGTCGGCGCGATCCGACTCGACCGCGAGAAGCTCGGCGTCACCGACTCCCCCGGGGCGATGCTCGTGGTCTACCACGCCGAACCGGGCACGGAGTCGGCCGACAAGCTGGCGATGCTCGCGTCGGCTTCGCTCACAGCGTCTGCGCCCCACCCGCGAACCCCGTCGGCGGAGCATCGCGACGCCTAGGTTCGAGCCATGGAACTGATCTTCGTGCACGGCGCCCTGGTCCGCGACGGCGACTGGTGGTGGCGGCCGACCGCCGAGCTGCTGCTCGAACGCACCGGCATCCGCAGCCGATCGGTCGCGCTGCCGTCGTGCGGTGAGACCACGCCGGAGGACGTCGCCGGTGGGCTCGTGGCCGATGCCGGAGCACTCCGGGCCGAGCTCGACACCGTCGACGACGCGATCGTGGTCGCGCACTCGTACGGCGGGACGGTCGTCGCCGAGGCCGGACACCACCCGGCCGTGCGACACCTGCTCCTCGTGTCCTCGTACCTGCCGGACGTCGGCCAGGCGCAGGGACAGATCATGAGCGGCGAGTCCGACCCGGTGGCGATCGGCGACGCCGGGGACGGCAGGCTCGGGGTCGTCGGGTACTCCGCCCGGACGTTCGGGGATCGCTTCCTGCAGGACACCGACGACACCGTGCAGGCGGAGGGCTTCGCCCGGGTCGCGCCCCAGGCAGCGGCCTCGTTCACCACCCCGACGACCGCGGCGGGTTGGCAGGGTGTCGACTCGACCTCCCTCGTGTGCGTCGACGACCGCAGTACGTCGGTGGCGCTCCAGCGCTTCCACGCCGAGCGCGCGACGCGGTCCGAGGACGTCCCGACAGGGCACCACCCGTTCATCTCGCGCCCGGACATCGTCACGGACACGATCGAGCGCATGCTGCGCTGACACCGCCGGACGGGAGGCACGGTGCGGTCTGGCACCGTCCCTCCCGCCCGGAACGGATCACGCGCCGGACGGGAGGCTCGGTGCGGTCTGGCACCGTCCCTCCCGCCCGGAACGGATCACGCGACCGGCAGCCACACCCGCATGGTCGACGGACCGTCGTTGGCCCACGTCGCGTACGGCACGAGTGCCGCAGCGTGCGGCGCCGACCGGACCGGATCGGCGTCGTCGTACGGCCAGGCGTCCGTCGACGCCGTCGTCTCGAGCACCGTGACGTCCGCGCCGCCCTCGGTCGTGACCAGTGCGGCCGACCGGTCGACGACGGTGTCGTTCACCGACGGCTCGTCCGCGGGACGTTCGAGGCAGAGCACGAGCGGACCGCGCTCGACGGCCACGGTGCCGCGCACTGCGTCGATCCGCGGATCCGGTGTCACCCACCGGGCCGTCATGGGCAACCGCAGCGCGACGGTGTCCCCGGCGGCGAACGTGCGGGTGACCGTCGCGACGGGTCCCTCGACCTCGACCGGGGCCTCGTCACCGACCTGGAGTGTGGCGCCACGAGCCCACGCCGGGACCCGGAGCGACAGGGCGACCGGGCCGGCGGTGTCGGTCCGGGCGGTCACGAGGACGTCACCGTCCAGCGGGAAGCCGCTCGCGACGGTGAACGACACCGGCCCCGCGGTCTCGAGCGTCGTGTCGACGTCGAAGTCGCCGTACTGGTGGACCTGCACGCCGTCGGCCGTCCTCGTGGCGAAGTACAGCTCGACGCTCGCCAGGGTCCGAGCGACGTTCGTGGGGCAGCACGACACCTCGAACCACGGCGCCCTGAGGCTCGCGAGGGCACGGGCGTTCAGCTCGACCTCGTCCGGGACCGTCCCCGGGACCCGCTGGTGGAGCGTGTTCGTGTAGAAGAACGCGGCACCGTCCGCCCGGGGCGACGCCATGACGGTGTTGAGGAGCGTCCGCTCGAAGAGGTCGGCGAACCGGGCGTCACCGGAGCGCAGCAAGAACCGCCACGACAGCATGTTCGACCCGATCCCCGCGCAGGTCTCCGAGTAGGCACGGTCCGGCGGCAGCTCGTGGTCGGCGCCGAAGGCCTCGTCCTGGTGGTGCGATCCCATCCCGCCGGTGATGTACGTCCGGGTGGCGACGGTGTGCTCCCACTGGCGTTCGACGGCTTCGGCGAGGGCGGTGTCACCCGTCTCCACGGCCACGTCGATCGCGCCTGACGCCAGGTAGAGCGCGCGGACGGCGTGCCCGCGGAACACGTCGGCCTCGCGGATCGGCACGTCGTCCTGGAAGTACTCCGGCCCGTAGCCGATCGGTCCGAGGAGGCCCCGGCCGCGTCGCTCGACGAACAGTGCGGCGAGCTCGGTGTAGCGGGTGTCGCCGGTCGCACGGCCGAGTTCGGCGAGCGCCGGTTCGATCTCCGGGTGCCCGCACACCGCCTCGCGGCCGTCCGGTCCGAACTCCGCGACGAGGTGGTCGGCGAGCCGGATCGCGACGTCGACGAGCACGCCGGACCCCGCCGTGCGGATCCTCGCGACGGCCGCCTGGATGAGGTGCCCGAAGCAGTACAGCTCGTGCCCCCACTCGAGGTTGGAGTACCGCGGGGGCTGCCACGCCCGGCCGAAGCTCGTGTGCAGGTACCCGTCCGGCTCCTGGGCGGCGGCGACCCTGGCGACGAGCCGGTCGTAGCGGTCCTGCAGGTCCGGGTCGGGGTGGGTGTCGTGGCCGAGCTCCCACGCCATCCCCTCGAGGAGCTTGTAGATCTCGGAGTCGATGAACTCGATGCCCGCGTGCTCCCACCCGACCGCGTCGGAGGCGGCCAGGTCGAAGTTGCCGATCCAGCCGATCCGCTCCATCCAGGTCTCGCAGTGCCGGAGCACGACCTCGGCGTTCCGGCGCTGCCACTCGAGCCAGTACCCGCCGGTCAGCCGGATCTCGCCGGAGTGCAGCGGGGTGAGCGTCGTGGTGCTCGGGGCGACGGGTCCGCCGCGGAACGCAGCCGTGCCGTCCGGGGTGGGTTCGTTCGCTGTGGTGCCGATGTGGGTCATTCGGATCAGTCCAGACCTCGGGTGGAAACCGGTTCCGGTCGCACGGTACGCGGCGCACGGGGTGGACGCCCGTCACGCGGCGCGATCAGCACAGCGCGGTCAGAACACCGCGACCGTCATGCCCGCGTCCGTCGCCGGGCGGTCCATCGCCTCGATGGCGGCGGGCAGGTCCGCGAAGCCGATCGTGCGCCCGAGCGATGCGTCGGGGCGGAGTCGCCCGGCCACCACGTCGTCGAGCATCGCCGCGTACTCGCCGACCGAGATGCCGTGACTGCCGAGGAGCTCGAGCTCCTCGCTGATCACCCGACCCATCGGGATCGCCGGCGCGGCCTCGTCGTCGAGCAGCAGACCGACCTGCACGTGCCGCCCTCTCGGACGGAGCGACGCGACCGCGGCCACCGACGTCGCACGGCTTCCGTACGCGTCGACGGACACGTGCGCACCGCCGTCGGTGAGCGCCCGGACCTCGGCGATGGCGGTGCCGTCGGTCCCCGCTGCGCCCGCCGAGGACACCGGGGTCGCGCCGAGGGCCGCGGCTCGCTCCAGGGCGGCCGCGGAGACGTCGACCGCGACCACGCGCGCCCCTGCGGCGACGGCGACGATCACCGCCGAGAGCCCGACACCGCCGCAGCCGAACACCGCGACGCGCTCGCCGGCAGCGATCCGCCCGCGGGCATGGAGTGCGTGGTACGCGGTCCCGAAACGGCATCCGAGCCCAGCGGCCTCGGCGAACCCGATCGCGTCGGGCAGCGTCACGAGGTTGAGGTCGGCGTGCGGGACGACGAGCTCGTCGGCGTAGGAACCCGGCAGCGTGAAGCCCGGCTGCTGCTGGCGGGTGCAGACCTGCGTGGCGCCGTCGAGGCACTCGGGGCAGGAGCCGCACGCGAACACGAACGGCGCCGTGACACGCTCGCCGACACGGTGGGCGGTGACCTCGGCGCCGACCGCGCTGACCACGCCGGCGAACTCGTGCCCGGGGACGTGCGGGAGCTGCACGGAGTCGTCGTGCCCACGCCAGGCATGCCAGTCGCTCCGGCACACGCCGGTCGCCCGGACCTGGACGACCACCCCGTGCGGCGGGCACGGGGTCGGCTCGACGTCGACGATCTCCGGTGTCGCCCCGAACTCCTGGTACCGCACTGCGCGCATCACGCCATCCTGCCAGGGCGCCCGGGGTCGGCGCCCCGGTCGGCGGTCGGTTCGGTGGTCGGTTCGGCGGTCAGGTCGGCGGTCGAGAAGTGCAGAACTGTCGGGTCAGGCGTCCGACCCGACAGTTCGGCACTTCTCACCCGCCAGACGAGCGGCCGGACGCGGACGCGGGCGCGCCCGCCCGGCTACGCCGCGACGCGCGAGTGCGCCTCGGCGAGGAGCTCGACCGAACGCAGCCGCTCCGGGGTGGTGAGCGACCCGTGCGCGACGATGACTTCGTCCGCGTCGGCGGTGTGCGCGAACCGGGTGACGTAGTCGTCCACTTCGTCGGCGGTCCCGACACCCGTGTAGGTCGTCATGCTCTGCACGTGCGCGCCGATCGGGCTGGCCATGAGCTGGTCGAGCTCGTCGTCCGCGAACGTCTGTCCGACGGGGATCTGACCGCTCTGCCGCAGGAGCATCATCAGCCGGGCACGCTTGACCGCCGCGAACTGCACCTCGGCGGCGTCGTGGTCGTCGGCCGCGATCGCGTTCACCCCGGCGAGCACGTACGGCTGGTCGAGCTGCTCGGACGGCTGGAAGTCCCGCCGGTACACCGCGACGGCATCGTGCAGCGCGTCGGGCGAGAAGTGCGACGCGAACGCGTACGGCAGCCCGAGCGCCGCGGCGAGCTGTGCCCCGAACAGCGACGACCCGAGGATGTAGAGGGGCACGTTCGTCCCGGCCCCGGGCGTCGCGCTCACACCGGCGACCCGCGACTCACCGGCCAGGTAGGCCTGCAGCTCGAGCACGTCCTGCGGGAACTGCTCCGACGACCCCGGGTCGCGCCGCATCGCACGGAACGTCCGCTGGTCGCCGCCGGGTGCACGCCCGAGGCCGAGGTCGATGCGCCCCGGGTACAGGGTCGCGAGGGTGCCGAACTGCTCGGCGATCGTCAGCGGCGAGTGGTTCGGGAGCATGACGCCGCCCGACCCGAGGCGGATCGTCGAGGTCTGGCTCGCGACGTGCGCGATGAGCACCGAGGTCGCGCTCGAGGCGATCGACGGCATGTTGTGGTGCTCGGCGTACCAGACCCGCCGGTACCCGCTCCGCTCGGCCTGCTGCGCGAGGGCGACGGAGGCGGCGAAGCTCTGCGCGGCGGTCTCTCCGGGAGCGATGGGTGCGAGGTCGAGGATCGAGAGCGGAACGGTCATGCAGGGGGCAACACCGACGGCCGTCACCGTGTTCCCACCCACACCGAGACGGACGGGAGGCGCGGGTCGGCCTGGCACCGTCCCTCCCGTCCGGGACGAACCGACCGACGGACGGGAGGCGCGGGTCGGCCTGGCACCGTCCCTCCCGTCCGTCGCGCCGTCCGCGCACCGCGCGGTCACCGGGACCATCGGTTGACGACCGATCCGACGAAGGTATGACGTTCGGCGGAACGGTCACCGGACCCGTCCGACACGGTGCACCGTGGAGGCATGCACACACCACTGAGAGCAACCCTGTTCATCGCCGGAGCGGCCGCCCTCGTCTCGCTGGCGGGGTGCTCCGGCCAGTCGGTCGACCCCGGCCCCAGCACCACCCCGAGCAGTAGCCGGTCGGCCTCCGCACCCGTGACCTCCGCGGCGGCGGGGACGTCGACCACGACACCGTCGAGCACCCCGTCCGCGTCGTGCGGACCCGCAAGCGGCGCCGAGGCAGCGTCGGCGGCAATCGCTGCGCTGCCGCTCCCGTCCGGGCTGGAGGGGAACAAGTGGGACGCTGCGAACGCGGACCACTCCGGCTACGACGCCTGCGCGGCGCTCTCGTGGTCAGTCGTGACGGTCGATGGCGGCACCCCGAGCTCGCCGTACGCGGTGCTGCTCTTCCACGACGGCTCGTACCTCGGCACCGCGACCTCGAGGCAGTACGGGTTCTCGCCGACGGTCACCCGGACCGGCGCGGATGCGATCACCGTCACGTACCGGTACGCGAAGGCCTCGGACAGCAACGCCGACCCGACGGGCCGCACGACCGCGACCTACACGTGGGACGCGTCCACCGGCAAGGTCGTGATGACCGGGGACGTCCCGCCCGAGGGATGACCGGCCGCCTCGACCGCCCGGTCATCCGAAGGTCGACTCGTCCGCGCCGATGGTCCAGGATCGTCTCGAGGTCGTTGTCGGCCGGTCGCGGCGGCTCCTAGTGTCTGGCAGGTCGGCACCTGACGGACCGCGTCACACCCCGCCGACGACGAGCAAGGAGCAGTTCATGAACGACATCGACACCGAGCCCGACCGCCGCCCCCGCCCGTCCGGGACCGCGTTCCGACGCGTCGGAGCGACCGTCGCGGTGGCGTGCGCCATCACCGGGTCCATCGTCGGACTCGGGGCGGCCGGAGCCCTGGCGGCACCGACGAGCAACCTCGCCGGGTCCGCGACCAGCCAGACACCGATGCCGAAGGCCACGACCCCGAAGGTGACCTACTCGGCCGCCGACCTCGCCGCGTTCTCGGCGTCGCCGTACGTCGACGACGCGCTGAACCTCGCGGCCATCTGGGGCACCGTGGACCTCACGACCGCCAAGGGCAAGGCGGGGTCGAAGCTCCGCGCCGGCGTCGCACTGCCGTACGCCGCCGGAGCATCGGGGTCCGTCGCCTACACCGACGAGCAGGAGCGGGCGGCGTTCTTCCTCGGCGGCGCGAGCTTCACGCAGGCACTCGGGCTCGCCGTCGCATGGGGGTCGGACACCGTGTACACCGCGAAGAGCAAGGTCGGCGGGAAGCTGCTGACGCACCAGACCGTCCCCGCGGCACCGACGACGTACACCGAGTCCGACGACGTCGCGGCGTTCGGTCTGGTCGGGTACGGCGACACCGAGGCGGCCCAGCTCGCGGCGCTCTGGCAGAGCCCGTCGACGCGCAGCGCGAAGGCCCGTGCGGGAGCGACGCTGCTCGCGGGCGGGGACCTGCCGCTCTGAGCATGACCGTCCTCACCACCCGGATCGGGTTCGAGATCGAGCTGCTGGCCCCACCCGGGGCCGATCGACGAACCCTCGCCGACGCCGTCGCGGCCGAGCACGGAGGCCGCGTCGGTCGGGTGTTCCACACCGACTCGGAGCCGTCGCTCGTACCGGGCATGGGCCACTTCTGGCACCTGACGCCCGGACTGACGGTGCACGACGGGGTCGGTCGCGCGCTGGCCGCCCTCGTCGACGACATCACCATCGTCGCGGACGTGGAGCGGGAGCTGACGGACGCCGGATGCGGGGCACCGGGACACCGTCCGTGCGCGGTGTGCCGGCAGCGGACGGACGGGCACTGGTACCGGGTGCTCTCGGACGACATCCGGCTCCTCCGTCTCGTCGCCGAGCGGACCGACCCCGACGTCCCGTTCGACCGGGTCCTGGACGACGTCGCGGTGCTGTTCGGGAGCACGGTCGAGACGATCGGTGCCGTTCGGCGGCTCCGCGACCGTTCCGGGGCGAGCATCGCGATGGCGTCGCCGTTGGCGCCGGGCCGGGGACGTCCGTGCGAGATCGTCACGCCGCCGCTCCGCCAGGACCACGAGGCCGCCCTCGAGGCCCTGCTCCGGCCGGCGCGGGCGCTCGGCTTCCGGGTGCCGGCGGAGGCGGCCGTCCACCTGCACGTGGACGCGGCACCGTTCCGGTCCGTGTCGGCGTTCTCGAACCTCGTGCGGCTCTTCGGGTACTGGCGCGAGGCGCTCCGCACCGTGCTCGACACCAACCCCGCGTGCACCCGGCTGCGGCCGCTGCCGCCGGAGCTCGTCGCCCTGGTCGAGGACACCGCAGGCATGGGTGCGGGGGCTCGGCCTGGAGGCGCGGGAGACCCCGACGCCTGGCACCGGCTGCAGGCGGCCGCGTCCGGCACCGGGCTGACGAAGTACTTCGACGTCAACCTCACCGCGCTCCTCACCGACGACCCCGTCCGCGACACCGTCGAGGTGCGGATCCTCCCCGGTGCCCTGCACGGCGCGGAGATCGTCCGTCGTGCCGCGGTCGTCGAGGCCCTGCTCGCACGCTGTACCGACCCGACGCCGATCCCCGCTCCGACGACGAGCGACCCCGTCGAGGCCGTCCGTGAGCTGTCCGACCTGGCGGGGTCCGCCCGTGAGCGGTCCGACCTGGCCGGGTCCGCCCTCGGGACGGAGCAGCGCAGCCATGCGACCAGTTAGCGTGATCCCCGTGCAGACGAGTGGACGGGCGGAGACCGACGAGGCTCCGCGGCGAGCCCTCCTCGGTGCGCCAGAGGTCCTGCTCGGCACCCCCGCCCGGCGACGGCTCGTGGTGATCGCCCTCGTCGGCATCGTGTACTTCGCGGGGCTCACCGTCGCACTGCACCTCGACTGGCACCCGCAGGGCCTGCCCGGGTACCGCTACCTCGGCGTGGTCGCGCTCGTCGCCGCCGCGACCGCGGACCGGTGGCCGCTCGAGACCTTGACGAACGTGTCCCTCGTGACCGCGTACGTCTGCCTCGGTCCGCTCCCGCCGGCGATCTACGGTCTGTACGTGCGGCCTCCGGAGTCCCTCGTCCCGCTCGCCGTCGTCACGTTCCTGATCATCGCCGGGCGCGGTCCCGTGTTCGCCCCCGCGGCCACCTTCGGGACGCTCGCAGCGCTCGTGATCGTGCCGTGGAAGGACATCGTCGAGGCGTTCATGGAGCACCGGCCGGTCAGCGAGGCTCTGCTCCTCGACACCGACACCGACCGGTCGATCGTGTTCGGCGAGGTCGTCGCCTGCGCGCTGGTGGTGCTCTTCGCCGTGATGCTCCGACGCCAGCGGCAGGCGACCGCGGAGCTGGCGACGAAGAACCGCGAGCTCACGGAGCTGCGCGCCGCCGAGGTCGCACGCATCGCCGAGCACGAGCGTGCGCGGATCGCCCGTGACGTGCACGACGAGGTCGCCCACCACGTCGCCGCACTCGTCATCCGGGCGCAGGCGGCGCTCCGCGTGGCCGATCGGCAGCCCGAGCAGCTCGCCCTCGCCATGCGGGACATCACCGAGGGCGGCCAGGACGTCCTCGCCCGCATCCGCACCGTCGTCCGGATGCTCAAGAGCGCGCCCGTCGACGCGGCTCCGCCGACCGTCCGCCCGTTCGACGCCGACCTCGAGGTGCTCCTCGACCGGGTGCGCTCGATCGGCTACGAGGTGGACAGCAGCGTGCACGTGGGTCCCGACCTGCCGACGCCACAGCGGACCGCCATGCTCCGGGTCGTCCAGGAGAGCCTGACGAACATCATGCTGCACTCCTCCGCGCGCGAGGTGACCGTGCGGGTCGAGGAGACCCCGCTGCTCTGGACCGTGACCGTCACCGACCCCGGACCCTCCCACGAGCGGTTCCCCGACGTGCCGCGGGGCGGGTCCGGCATCCCGTCGATGACCGACCGGGTCGCGCTGCTCGGCGGTCGGGTGGACTCCGGGCGGGTGTTCGCGGGGTCCGGGTGGTCGGTGTCCGCAGAGCTGCCCCGGCTGACCGCGACCCGGGGGGCGTCCGCCCGGCGCCGGCTCGAGTCCGGTCGCCTCGGGGCCGGCCGGCTCGGCCGTCAGGAAGGTGCCGCATGACGCTCCGCGTGCTCGTGGTCGACGATCAGCCGATCGCACGGGCGGGACTCGCGACGATGCTGGACGCCGAGGACGACATCGTCGTGGTCGGACAGAGCCAGGACGGCGAGGACGCCGTGCTCGACGCCGCGACGACCCTGCCGGACGTCATCGTGATGGACGTCAGGATGCCGCGACTCGACGGCATCGCGGCGACCAGGCGGATCCTCGCGGCACAGGCGTGCGCGGTGGTGCTCATCACCACCTTCGACGACGACGAGCACCTGTTCGACGGCATCACGGCCGGTGCCTCGGGCTTCCTGCTCAAGGACTCCGGGCCCGACCTGATCGCCGCCGCCGTGCGGTCCGCGGCCCGCGGGGACTCGCTGATCGACCCGGCGATGACCCGAGCGCTCATCGAGCAGAGCGTCGCACCGACACCCCAGACGCCCCCGACGCCGAACGACACCGTGCGGGAGGCGGCGCTCGGCACGCTGAGCGACCGGGAGCTCGAGGTCCTCGACGCCGTCGCCCGGGGTCTCAGCAACGACGAGATCGCGCGCGAGCTGTACCTCAGCACGGCGACGGTGAAGAGCCACATCTCGAGCGTCTTCGCGAAGACGGGAGCACGGACCCGGGTGCAGGCCGCGGTGTTCGCCTTCCAGACGGGGTTCGCCGAGCCCGGCGGAGACGCCAGGGGCTCGGCCCACCAGTGACGGTTCCCGTCAGAGGGACGGGAGGGACGGTGCGGGCCGGTGCCGCGCCTCCCGTCCGTCACGCTGTCGGCGACGAGGACGGGAGGGACGGTGCGGGCCGGTGCCGCGCCTCCCGTCTGTCCGGGTGCGCGTCCCGTCTCCGGTCACCGACGAGCACGGCCGTCACCCCGACCGCGCAGAGCGCGAACGCCAGCACCGTCACGACCGTCAGCGGCTCGCCGAGGAGCGCGGCTCCCGCGAGCGCCGTCACCGGGGCGACGAGGAACAGCAGCGCGTTGACGGCCGTGATGCCGAGCCGGCGCAGCAACCACCAGTAGAGGCCGTACGCGACCATCGTCGGGACGATCGCGGAGAGCACTGCGGCGACCCAGAACGTCGACGCAGCCGGGGGCGCGAGCGTCCCGGTGACCGCCGCGAGGACGACCAGTGCCGCGGCCGACACCGACACGTGGACCGTCAGGGTCGTCAGCACGGGGAGCGGCGCCGGTCGCCGCCGTTCGACGAACGTGCCCGCGATGAGGCAGGCCATCGCGCCGGCCGGCAGCAGGTACGCGACCGGTGGGGCGTGGGATCCGCCCATCTGCGACCGCACGACGAGCGCGACCCCGACGGCCCCGGCCAGCAGCCCGGCCCACTGGACCCCGCGCACCCGGAGCCCGAGCAGGGGGCCGACGAGGGTCGCCACCACGAGGGGCTGCACGGCGTCGATGAGCGCGGTCGTCCCGGTCGCGATCCCGATGGAGATCGCCGCGTACACGAACGCGCAGTACCCGAACTGCGCGAACAGGCCGATCACCCCCTGGCGTCCGAGGTCGGCGAGCGGCACGCGTCGGAACCACCCCCGCACGGCGGCGACGACGAGCAGCACGACCGCGAGCGGCACGAACCGCCAGACGAGGAGGGTGGGCCAGGGCACGTCGACCGTCGCCAGTGCGGCGATGACGAACCCGGAGCTCCACGCGGCGACGAACCCGATCGCGGCGGCGATGGAGACGAGGCCGTGGAGTACACCGATCTGTTTACTCATAGCGCTGACTATACAGGTCGGTATAATCGACGCATGCCCGTCACGATCCCGGACCTCGCACCGCTGACCCCCGGTGCGCGTCGTGTGCTCGACGCCGCGTCCGACCTCTTCTACGACCAGGGGATCCACGCGGTCGGGGTCGACACCATCGCCGCGGCTGCCGGTGTGACGAAGAAGACGCTCTACGACCGGTTCGGGTCGAAGGAGGCGCTCGTCGTCGCGTACCTGCAGCACCGGGACGCACGGTGGCGGGCGCACCTCGCGGCCGAGCTCGAGCGCGTGCCGGAGCCCGGTGTCGACCGGGTCCTCGCGGTGTTCGACGCATCCATCTCGTGGACGGACGCGAACACCCCGAAGGGCTGCAGCGCGATCAACGCCCGCGCCGAGGTCGGTGGTGCGCACGACGGGAACCCGGTGTTCCCCGAGGTCTCCGGGCAGAAGCAGTGGCTGCTCGGGGTGTTCGGCGAGCTCGTCGCCGAAGCCGGCATCGCGGACCCAGGAGGCACGGCGCGCACCATGATGCTGCTCTACGAGGGCGCGATGGTGACCGTGGGGATGGAGACGTTCAGCCGGCCGTTCGAGCAGGCGCGCGCGGTGGCCGCGGGCTTGCTCGCGGGCGCGCAACCAGGACTGTGATGCGGGTCACGCGCTGCGGCGGGCCAGCAGACTGAACGCGTTCGGCACCTGACCGTGCCAGGCCGCAGCGTCCACGTCGGCCGGATGCCAGAACGGCGCCGGATGCTCCTCGAGGTGCAGCAGCTCGAAGCCAGCGCTCGTGACCGCCATGACGATCGCGGCGAGTGTCCGCTGGTGTTCGACGGCGCCGTTCGCGGGGAACGAGTCGTTGACGTGGCTCGTCGCGAAGTACCCCCGGTCCGCACGCACCCGGACCTCGTCGGCGTCCCATGCCCAGAGCGGTGCGAGCGGATGCGCCTCGTACGCGAACAGGTGACCACCCGGACGGAGCACCCGGCACATCTCCGCGAGCCACACATCAAGGTCCTCGACCCAGATCAGGGCGCCCTTCCCCGTGTACACGAGGTCGGCCGAGCCGTCGGCGAGTCCGCTCTCCGGGAGCTCGGCGACGACGTAGCGACACGGGACGCCGATCTCCTCGGCGCGCCGCGCGGCTGCCCTGACCGCGGTCGGGCTGTAGTCCAGCCCCACGACGCTCCGCGCGCCGAGACGTGCGAGTGCGACGTCGTCGAGACCATGACCGCTCATCGGGTGCACGACCTCCGCGCCGGGCACGATGTCACCGAGCAGCGCCTCCTCCACGGGCAGCAGGCGAGCGGTCCTGGCCTCGGCGAGGAGCTCGTCGTACTCGCGAACGTGCTTCTGCGACGCCGCCTCCCAGGCACGCCGCGTGTCGTCGTGGACGCTCGTCGCGGGCCCTCCGGCACCTCTCGCGTCGGCCACGTCAGATGACGACGGACCCGAGCACGCGGTGCGCGATCGAGATCGACTCGCCCGACAGCACCGACCGCGGGGACACCAGGAACGCGACGAGGTCGGCGATCTGCGTCGGGCTCGACTCGCCACCCGATCCCTGCCGCACCGCTGTCGCAGGTGTGTCCGTCACGGTGCCCGGGTTCACCACGTTCACCATCACACCCGTGCCGGCACACTCGTCCGCCAGGTTCTTCGCGATGACGTTCGTCGCGGCGTTCCGGAGCGAGGTCGTGATGTTCCCGGCGAGGTAGGCGTTCTGCCCGCTGATGACGACCACGCGACCGAAGCCCGCCTCGCGCTGGGCCGGGAGGACGGCGTTCGCAACCCGGAGGAACCCGAGTGCCTTGCCGTCGATGGCGGCCGCGACCTGGTCGGGGTCGGACTTCTTGGCGGCGTCCAGGGTGCCGGCACTCGGTGCCGCCGTGACGACGAGCACGTCGATGCGTCCGTGGTCGGCGAGCACCTGCGCGACGGCGGCGTCGACGGACGCCTGGTCTGCGGTGTCCATCGTGACGCCGTCCGTCGCGGACCGGGAGGCGACGACCACCTCGGCTCCCTCCGCCCGCAGCCGGTCGACGACGGCCTTGCCGATGTATCCCTGCCCGCCGACGACGAGTGCGACGCGGTTCGTGAGTTCGAGGTCCATGCGTCCGACGCTAGACCCGCCGGTCAGACGGTGATCGAGTCGCCGTCCGCCAGCGTGACCAGCTCGATGCCGGTGAGCTGCCCCGCGAACTGCGCGAACGAGCCCTTGCCCGCGTCGCTCAGCATGAGGTCGTGGATCTGCACCGCGCGGGACGGCTTGACGGCGCGGACGAAGTCGACGAGCTCGCTGAGCTTCGACCACGGGCCGGACGTCGGCACGAGGAGCGTCTCGACCGCGGTGTCCGGCACGAAGTACGCGTCGCCCGGGTGGTACACCGCCCCATCGGCGACGTAGCCGACGTTGCTGATGACCGGGATGTCCGCGTGGATGACCGCGTGGTCGCCGCCGACCACCGCGACGTCGAACCCGGCCGCCTGGAACGTGTCGCCCGGGCTGACGGTGGTCACCCGGCCGTCGTGGTCCCCGAGCGCGTCGGCGACACTCGCCGGCGCCCACACGTGCAGCTCGGACCGGGCCTCGAGCGCCGCGGTGAGGATCGACGCGTCGAAGTGGTCCGGGTGGTCGTGCGTCACGAGCACCGCGGTCGTCGCGGCGACGAGCTCAGCCGAGTTCGCGGTGTACGCACCGGGGTCGATGACGAGCGTGTGACCGTCCTTCGTGAGGACGACGGTGGCGTGCGTGTACTTCGTGAGCTCCATACGCCGGACTCTATCCCCGTCGGCACCGGGGTCTGCCGATAGGGTCCGGACCATGATCGTCTGGCTCAACGGCACGCACGGCGCCGGCAAGACCACCACGAGCCGGCTCCTGCAGCCGATGCTCCCCGACGCCCGCGTCCTCGACGCCGAGAAGGTCGGCGAGGTGCTCATGGACGTCCGGCCGACGCTCCGACCGACGGACAACTTCCAGCACTGGGACCCGTGGCGTCCGCTCGTCGTCGAGACCGCCAGACGCGTCCTCGAGTACGCCGGCGGCACGCTCGTGATGCCGATGACGGTGCTCGTGGAGGAGTACTGGCGCGAGATCAGCAGCGGGCTCGCGGCGTACGACATCCCCGTCCGGCACTTCGTGCTGCACACGGACACGGCGACGCTCCGCGACCGGATCGAGAACGACACCGACCTGGGGCCGTCGACGTTCCGGTACGCGTACGTCGAGCCCTACGCCGAGGCGGCACGGACGTGGCTGCTCGCCGAGGCCGAGGTCGTCGACACCACGGAGATCGGTCCGCAACAGGCCGCCGAGCAGATCGCGGCAGCCGTGCTCGCACCGTGAACGCTCAGCCGCCGACGACGACCTCGTGCCCGGACTCCGCCGACTCGTAGATCGCCGCGAGGATCCGCGTCATCTCGAGCCCGTGCGACGCCGGCGCCGCGGACTCCGTGCCGCCGAGCACCGCCGAGACGAACCCGTCGATCTCGCCCTGGAACCCGGCCTCCATCTCGAAGGTCGTCGAGTCGATCTGCGGCGAGACGTTCAGGATGGTGTCGTGCTGCTCGGCGTAGATCTGCAGCTCTGGCTCGAGCTCGGCGCCGCCCCGATCGCCGTGGATCGTCAGTCCGATCTCGTCGCGCCCGTGCAGTGAGTACGACACGTCGACCGACAGCACGGCGCCGTTCTCGAAGCGGACGAGAGCGCCCGCGAGGTCCTCCACCGAGTTCTGCGCCGCGTCGTAGTCCGTCGACTTCCAGCGGGTGAGGCTCTCGATGTTGCCGCGGTTGCCGAGGCGGTCGAACGTGAAGCCCGAGACGGAACTGACCTTCGGCATCCCCATGAGCCACCACGCGAGGTCGATGAAGTGCACCCCGACGTCGATGAGCGGGCCGCCGCCGGACACCGACTTGTCGGCGAACCACCCGCCCGGGTTGCCCGCACGACGGAGGCACGTGGCCTTGGCGTAGTAGATCTCGCCGAGGTCGCCCGCGTCGACGAACGTCTTCAGGACCTTCGCGTTGGTCGACCAGCGGCGCACGTACCCGACCTGCAGGATGCCGTCCGAAGCCGACTCCGCAGCGACGAGTGCCTCGGCGTCGTCGACGGTCTTGGCCATCGGCTTCTCGAGGAGGACGCTCTTGCCGGCCTCGAGCGCGGCGATCGCCAGGGGGACGTGCGAGTCGTTCCGCGTGCAGATCGACACCGCCTGCACCGCCGGGTCCGCGAGGAGCTCCTCGAACGACCCGTACGCGGCCGCGGCGCCGAACTGCTCGGCACGCGCCTCCGCCCGGTCGATGACGATGTCGGCGATCGCGACGATCTCGACGTCCGGGTTCGCGGCGTACGCCAGGAGGTGGAACTCCGCGATGTTGCCGGCGCCGATGACGCCGATCCCGAGCTTGCTCATGCTGTTGCTTCCTCCCAGTAGCGGCGGGCGTTCGCGATGCCCGTGGTGACGGCGAGCGCCTCGTCCTCGAGGCCCTCGAACTCGATCGAGATCGGTCCGTCGTAGCCGCTCGCCGCGATGATCCCGACCAGCCGGCGGACAGGCAGGTCCCCGTGGCCGACGATCGCACCGAGGATGCTCCGCCCCGCGACCGTCGTCAGCCAGCCCTCGGACGGCTGCTCGTCGCGCACGAGGAAGTCCTTCAGGTGCACGACCGCGGCGACCTCGAGCGACCGGGGCACGGCCGCGAGCGGGTCCTCGTCGACGCAGAGGAAGTTGCCGACGTCGAGCAGCATCCGGAAGTTCGGGCGGTCGACCGCGTACACGAGCCGCCGGAGCCGCTCACTGTTGTTCATGAAGAAGCCGTGGTTCTCGACCGTGGTCGTGATGCCGAGCGTGGCGGCGTGGTCGGCGATCTCCTGGCAGATGGGGACGAGAGCCGCGAGGGTGGTCTCGTACTCGGTCTGGTCGGCGTCGCGCCATGCCCAGGCGACGACGTCGTGGCGGAACCGGGTGATCCCGAGGCGGTGCGCGACGTCGAGGTGGGCCTTGACCGTGGCGATCTGCTCGGCGACGTCGTCCCCGCGGAAGTCCGCGCCGATGACGTAGTTCGCGAGCTCGACGCCCTTCGCCGCGGCGTGCTCGCGGACATCGTCCACGAGCTGCGGGTCGGCGAGGAGCTCGGCGTTCAGGCTCGCGACCTCGAGGTGGTCCGCGCCCGACTCGGCGACCCAGTCGATGACGTCGGGGAACGTCATCCGTCCGGACGCGAGCGCCCGAGAGAAGCTGTACGAGCTGACGCCGAGTCGCATGGACTGTCCTCTTCTGCAGTGTTCTTGCGGATTGGGGAGTGGTGACGACCCTATGGGCAGGGACGGGTCGGTGTCACGCGTGTCGTCGACCCGTGCCGGTCTGCAGAACCGCGGGACCGCCGGACGGGAGGCACGGTGCGGGCCGGCACCGTCCCTCCAGTCCGTCTCCTGGTCGCGCCGCGACCCTCCGGCGGCCGTCTACCGGGGCCGGTAGACGGTGCCCATCGCGCCCCCGCGGAACGCCGTCGACGCGACGAGCTCGAGGTCGAGCTCGTCGTCGAGCTGCGTGAACAGGCCCTCGCCCTGTCCGAGCGCGACGGGGAGCACCGCGAACCGAAACTCGTCGACGACACCAGCGCGCACGAGGCTCCGACCGAACGCGAGGCCGCCCTGTGCGAGCACGTAGCCGCCGGGCTCGCGCTTGAGCCGGTCGATCTCGGCGACGAGTTCCCCGCCGGCCACGCGCGTCTCGGCCCAGTTCCCACCGGCGTCGGGGTTCTGCGCGCCGGGCTCGTACCCGGGCCTGCTCGTGAACACGGCCTTGGGGATGGTGTTGACCGGCACGGCCATCGGACTGTCCGACGTCGGCCAGAACCCGATCCAGTTCTCGAACAGCCCCCGACCGAGCGCGTGGGTGCCCGCGCCGGACAGCGTGTCGAGCACCCAGGCACCGGAGTCGGGCGACGCCCCGCGGAACATCCAGTCCGAACCGGGTCGCCCGCCGACCACGAACCCGTCGAGCGACATCGACATCTTCAGCACGAGCTCACGCATGGGGACCGCCTGTCTCCGGGGAGGGATGGTGCCCACACGCTAGCGAGGCGGCCCGCCGTCGGCAACGATGGGACCGTGCCCCACTTCGTCGACCGGCCCGCCTCGTGAGTGCGACGGCGCGGGGGTGGCTCTTGCTCGCGGGCGCGATCCTCACCGAGGTCACCGCTTCGCTGTCCCTCAAGGGCGCACTCGACCACCCGGCTCTGTACGCCGTCGTCGTGGCCGGGTACGGCGCGGCCTTCGTGCTGCTCGCGCTGGTCCTCCGAACCGGCATGGCACTCGGTGTCGCGTACGGCATCTGGGGTGCGACGGGTGTGGCACTGACGGCCGTCGGATCGCTCCTGGTCTTCAGGGAGCCGATCACCCTGCTGATGGGGATCGGCATCGCGGTGGTGATCGCGGGGGTGCTTTGTGTGGAGCTCGGGGCGCAGGCAGCACACGCCGTCGGCACCGCACCGACCACGCCATCCGGCGACGTCGCAGACGGGACGGGGCAGGACGCATGATCGCCGCGCTCTTCCTCGTCGGCGCGATCCTGTTCGAGGTCGGCGGGACCACCTGCCTCCGTCTCGCCGTGGACGACCGCCGCTGGTACGCCGGGGTCGGGGTCGGCTACGTCGTCGCCTTCGTGATGCTCGCTCGCGCGCTCGCCGAGGGGATCCCGCTCGGGGTCGCCTACGGGATCTGGGCAGCGGCCGGTGTCGCGCTGACCGCGGTCATCGCGAAGGTGCTGTTCAAGGAGCCGCTCACCTGGCTGATGGGGTTCGGCATCCTGCTCATCATCGGCGGCGTCCTCCTCGAGGCGGGCGCGGGACACTGACCCCCGGCGGTCGGCCGCGCCCGGGTGAGAAGTGCCCAACTGTCTGGTGGGGTGCCGCACCCGACACTTGGGCACGTCTCGACCCGCGTTCCAGAGACGGCGGTGACGGACTGGAGGGACGGTGCGGGCCGGTGCCGCGCCTCCAGTCCGTCAGACGGGCGCGTCCGCAACCGCATGGCGCGTCGTCGACGCATGGTTGCGGCGCTGCACCTGAACCGGTATAACTGCACCTGAACCGGTTTAGACGAACCGTGCAGCACGGCCGACGCAAGGGAGTGCACGATGGCACGACGCCCGACCATCGTCGACGTGGCCCGCGAGGCCGGCGTCTCGAAGGGCCTCGTCTCCCTCGCCCTCAACGACCGTCCGGGCGTGAACGCCGGGACCCGCGAACGCATCCAGCAGATCGCCACGGACATCGGCTGGCGTCCGAACCCCGCGGCCCGTGGCCTGACGAACCGCCGTGCCTACGCCCTCGGCCTCGTCGTCCGGCGCGACCCCCGCATCATCGAGACCGACCCGTTCTTCGCCGCGTTCATCGCCGGCCTCGAGACGGTGCTGTCCGATCGTGGCCAGGTGCTCGTCCTCAGCCTCGTGGCGGACCAGGACGCCGAGGAACGCGCCTACCGGACGCTCGCCGCCGACGCCAGGGTCGACGGGTTCATCGTCACCGACCTGCTCGCCGACGACCCGCGGATCGACCTCATCACGACGCTCGGGGTGCAGGCCGTGACCCTCGGCCAACCGGACGTCCCGACGTCGTTCCCGGCGGTCCTCCGCGACTACGCACCGGGGATCGCCGAGCTCGTCCGCTATCTGGTCGACCTCGGACACGTCCGGATCGCCCACGTGTCCGGCACCGACACCATGCTGCACGGTCACGAGCGTCGGCAGCTGTTCGTCCACGCGGTCCGCGGGGAGGGTGCCGAACCGCTCGTGGTCCCGACGGACTTCTCACCGGAGCAGGGCGCAGCGGCGACGACCGAGCTCCTCGACCTGCCCGCGCACGAACGGCCGACCGCGATCGTCTACGGGAACGACCCGATGGCGATCGCGGGCATGTCCGTCGCCCAACAGCGTGGACTCCGGATCCCGGACGACCTGTCCGTCACCGGACTCGACGGTTCGCAGATCGGGCGGCTCGTCCACCCCGCCCTCACCACCCTCGACAACGACCCGGCCGAGTGGGGACGCATCGTCGCGTCCACCCTGCTCGACCTCGTCGACGGCACCGCGCCCGTCGACCGCACCCTGACACCTGCCGGACTCATCGTCCGCGGGTCGACGGGCGCGCCGCCAACCCGGTAGGGCACCCCCGCGCGTCCGCACCCTCGGCCCGCGCCCGCAGCACCGCCAGCGACCCCAGCGCCCGACAGAGCGCTCCTGCCGCGGCACCACCCGACGAAGGAGTCACATGCACCGCCGCATGCTCGCCATCGGCACCGCCCTCGCGGCGGCCGTGGCACTCACCATCTCCGGCTGCGCCTCCGGCAACACGGTTGCCGGACCGGAGGCACGGACCAAGCACGGTCCGATCACGATCTGGTATTCGAACAACGCCCAGGAGGTCACCTGGGGCAAGGGGCTCGTCTCCTCGTGGAACAAGGACCACCCCGACGAGCCGATCAAGGCGCAGGAGGTCCCCGCGGGCAAGAGCACCGAGGAGGTCATCGGCGCCGCGATCACGGCCGGGACCACCCCGTGCCTGGTGTTCAACAACCTGCCGGCCGCGACCGGGCAGTTCCAGAAGCAGGGCGGACTCGTCGACCTGTCGAAGTTCCCCGGCGCCGACGCGTACATCGAGGCACGGTCGGGGAAGACCGCTGACCAGTACAAGTCCCCCGACGGTGACTACTACCAGATGCCGTGGAAGTCGAACCCCGTGATGATGTTCTACAACAAGAAGGTCTTCGCAAAGGCGGGGCTGAGCACCACCGATCCGAAGCTCAGCACGTACGCGGACTTCCTGGCGGCCGCGGCGAAGATCAAGGCCACGAAGGCCGCCCCGTTCGCCATCTACCCGGCGGCGACGAGCGAGTTCTTCCAGCCGAACTTCGACTTCCTGCCGCTGTACGCCGCAGAGACCGGCGGGACCGGACTCCTGAACGCCGACCAGAAGGCCACCTTCGACAACGCCGCCGGCAAGGACGTGACGGACTTCTGGAAGACCGTCTACGCCAAGGGCTACGCCGGCAAGGACCAGCTCCAGGGCGACGCGTTCGCCACCGGGCAGGCAGCGATGGCGATGGTCGGACCGTGGGCGGTCGCCAGCTACAAGGGCGCCGTCGACTGGGGCGTCGTGCCGGTCCCGACGAAGGACGGCACCGCGGCGAGCAAGACGTGGACGTTCCCGGACGCCAAGAACGCCGCCATGTACGCGTCCTGCAAGAACCAGGGCACCGCGTGGGACGTCCTGAAGTACGCGACGAGTCCCGCCCAGGACAAGGCGCTGCTCCAGACCACGGGGCAGATGCCGATCCGCAAGGACCTCGCGTCGACCTACGCGGACTACTTCGCGAAGAACCCGTCGTACCAGGAGTTCGGTGCCCAGGCGGCTCGGACCGTCGACGACCCGACGGGGCCGAACTCCACAGCGGTGCTGCAGGCGTTCCGGAACTTCTACACGAAGGCCGTGATCTCCGGCGACGGTTCGCTCGACGATCAACTCGCAGCAGCCGCCGCCAAGACCGGCCAACTCGCCGTGCAGAAGTAGGGAGGACCGACCATGACCGCAACAGCAACCGCCCCGGCCGCCGCATCCGCCGGCGACCACCGGCAGCTCCACCGCCCCTGGCGTTTCCGGGTCTTCGGACGGAACCCCCTCGGCTGGCTCTTCAGCGCGCCGTACCTCGTGTTCGTGCTGGTGATCTTCGCCTACCCCCTGATCCTCGCCGTCTACATGTCGTTCCACGACTACTTCTTCTCGGCTCCCGGCGCGGACGTCGACCGGCCGTTCATCGGCATGCAGAACTACGTGCAGGCGTTCGAGGACCCGCAGGTCCGGCAGTCATTCGTCAACGTCGGTGAGTTCCTCATCATCAACGTGCCGCTCACCGTCGTGCTGTCGCTCGTCCTCGCGGCGGCGCTCAACAGCGTCGTCCGCTGGTCGACGTTCTTCCGGGTGAGCTACTACGTCCCCTACGTCACCGCCTCGGTCGCCGTCGTCGGTGTCTGGCTGTTCCTGTTCAATCAGACCGGGCTCGTGTCGAAGCTCCTCGGCCCGCTCGCGCCGAACCCCGGGTGGCTCGTCAACGAGCACTGGGCGATGCCGATCGTGGCGCTGTTCGTCACGTGGAAGCAGCTCGGGTTCTACATCCTCCTGTACCTCGCGGCGCTGCAGAACGTGCCGAAGGAGCTCTACGAGGCGGCGGCCACGGACGGTGCGGGCAAGGTCCGGTCGTTCTTCTCGGTCACCGTCCCCGGGGTCCGACCGGCCACCGTGCTGGTCCTCCTCCTCAGCACCGTCATCGGGGCGAACTTGTTCACAGAGCCCTACCTGTTGACCGGAGGCGGAGGGCCGAACGGTGCATCATCGTCACCCGTGCTCGTGATGTACCAGCAGGGCATCGAGCAGAACCACCCTGGATACGCGTCCGCGATCGGCATCGTGCTGGTCATCGGGGTCATGATCATCGCGTTCCTGCAGAACAGATTCGCCGGCGGAAGGAACGAACGATGAGCCAGACAGCAACCGGCGCCGCGGGCGCTGCGGGCATCCCCGTCCCGTCGACCGGAGCGGGCGGGGACGACGCGGGTCGTGCCTCCAGTCCGCGCCGCAAGCGTCGCATGGACGGGATCCAACTGAGCCGCGGTCAGGCCGCGCTGCGCTTCGTGGTCCTGCTGATCGGGGCCGTGGTCTTCCTGTTCCCGTTCTGGTACATGATCGTCGGGTCGCTCCAGGCCTCCCCGGACACCTCGATCGCCGGTGCGTTCCCCAACCCGACCAACATCACCGGTCACAACTACACGGAGATCAACTCCCGGGTGAACCTCGGCCAGGGGCTCCTCAACTCCGGCATCTACACCGGCGGCGTCCTCATCTGCACGGTCGTGTTCGGGGTCCTCGCCGGGTACGCGCTGGCCGTCCTGCAGTGGAAGGGCCGCGGCGTCACCTTCGCCCTCGCGCTCCTCGTGCAGGTCATCCCGTTCCAGCTGCTGATGATCCCGCTGTACGTGCTCATCGCGCGCGACTACGGGCTCGCCGACAACTACCTCGGCATGATCCTGCCGTTCGCGATCAACTCCACGGCGGTGATCATCTTCCGGCAGTACTTCCTGCAGGTCCCGCAGGAGATCTTCGACGCGGCCCGGATCGACGGTGCCGGGGAGTTCACGGTCCTGTGGCGGGTCGCTCTGCCACTCGTCCGGCCAGCGCTCGTGACGGTGGTGCTCGTGACGTTCATCGGGCCGTGGAACGACTTCCTCTGGCCGTTCCTCATCACGAAGGAGGCGTCGATGCAGCCCCTGGCGGTCTCGCTCGCGAACTACATCTCGAACATCGCGCAGTCGACGGCGAACCCCTTCGGAGCGATCCTCGCGGGGGCCGTCGTGCTCGCTGCTCCCGTCGTCGTGCTGTTCATCGTGTTCCAGCGGTACTTCATCTCGACCGACGTGGGATCGGGGGTCAAGGGATGAGCTCTCTCGACCGTGCCGAGCTCGATCGCACCCAGCTCGTCGCCGACTACGAACGGGCCCTCCGACATGACAACGCGCTGACCGACCGGATCTCGACGGACGACTTCTCCGCCGTCTACGACGACCCGCCGTCCTGGATGATCGGGCCGTTCCGGCGCGATCCGTCGCTGACGTTCACGCAGCCGCGCACGTGGGCAGACCCCACCGGGATCGGATGGACGGCGGAGTCCGTCTTCAACCCCACGCTGGGCGTCGCGGCCGTCGACGACCGGACTGGAGGCACGGAGCAGCTGCACCTGGTCTACCGCGCCGCCCCGCGTAAGGAGAGCACGTCGTCGCGGATCGGGCACGCGGTCCTGACCGCGAACGGCTGGGTCGACGACGGCGGGCCGATCCTCTGGCCGACGCTCCGCAACGAGTCGCTCGGGGTCGAGGACCCCAAGCTCTACCGTGCCGAGGGGCGCTGGTTCCTCTTCTACAACGGGATCTGGGACACCACGGGGACACCGGAACGTTCGCAGTACGCCTCCGCGGACCACCTCGACGGGGAGGTCGGGTGCGACATCAACCTCGCGGTGTCCGACGACCTCATGCACTGGGAGAAGCTCGGGCAGGTCGTCCCGTACGAGGTGTCCCAGCTCTGGGCGAAGGGTGCCGTCATCCCACGGAACGACCGCGGCGAGGCGGTCCGGATCGGCGGCGAGTACCTCATGTACGTGTCCGAGGGGTGCGGTGGACGCCTGACCGTCGGCCACTCGGACGACATGGTGCACTGGACGTTCGCCCCCGAGGAATACCTGGACATGTCGTCGCTCGGCCCGCAGCTGTACGAGGTCGCGTGCGCGGTCGTCGACGGCGACCGGCTCGTCCTCGACTTCTTCTACCGGGATCCGTCCGGTGACTTCGCCGCCGCCCAGGCGCTCTACGGCCTCGATGCCCCATTCACCCAGCGCGCGCTGCACCGGGGCGGGTCCCTCGCGTGGGGCGGTCTGCTCCGCTGGGACGGCGACCGGGTGTTCGCGCAGGGGTGGGATGCACCCCGTGGGAGCCGCGAGATGTACTGCTACCGAGAGGACCACCATGACTGACGCACTTGCCGCCGCCGACTTCCCGTATGCACTCGAGCGGGTCGGCCTGCTCATGACCCCGCTCGCCGATGACCCGTTCGAGGCAGAGGGCGTCCTCAACCCCGGGAGCGGACGCGGACCCGACGGCGAGCTCTACCTGCTCCCGCGGCTCGTCGCGACCGGGAACGTCTCGCGGATCGGCATCGCCCGCGTCGTCGTCGAGGACGGGGTGCCCGTCGGTGTCGAGCGGCAGGGCATCGTGCTCGAGCCGGAGCGCACGTGGGAGGTGGGTGCGCAGAACGCGGGCGTCGAGGACCCGCGCACTACGTTCCTCCCGGCCATCGGTCTCCACGTCATGACGTACGTCGCCTACGGGCCGCTCGGCCCGCACACGGCGGTCGCCGTCTCCGAGGACCTCCGCGAGTGGCGGCGGCTCGGACCTGTCCGGTTCGGGTACGACGACGCCCTCGACGTCGACCTCGGGCTGTACTTCAACAAGGACTGCGTGTTCTTCCCCGAGCCGGTCGTCGGCCCGGACGGCATCGAGAGCATCGCCGTCCTGCAGCGCCCGGTCTGGGACCTGTCGGAGATCCGCCCCGGCGAGGGCGTGCATCCGCCGTCATGGGTCGAGGACACCCGGCCGTCGATCTGGATCTCGTTCGTGCACCTCGACCGGGTGCGCGAGGACATCGGCGCGCTCGCGGAGTGGCGTGGGCATCGGGTGCTCGCCGGACCCGAGATGCCGTTCGAGGAGCTCAAGATCGGGGCCGGTCCCGCACCGATCCGGGTGCCAGAGGGCTGGCTGCTGCTGCACCACGGGGTGACGGGTGAGCTCGTCGGGTCGCTCGCCCAACAGCAGAACGTCAACTACGCCGCGGGGGCGATGATCCTCGAAGCGGAGCGCCCGTGGGAGGTCGTGTCCCGGACGTCCGAGCCGCTGCTGTCCGCCGACACCGAGGACGAGCAGTCCGGGATCGTGCCGAACGTGGTGTTCCCGACGGCGATGGAGGAGATCGACGGGGTGCAGTACGTGTTCTACGGCATGGCCGACTCCAAGATCGGTGTCGCGAAGATCGTCAGGAGGTCCGCGTGACCACCACACGACACCGCGGCCGGGTCGTCGCCTCGGTCGCTGCGCTCGTCGGACTCGTCGTCGGCGGTGCGCTCGCCGCGCCGTCGGTCGCTGGTACGCCGGCGTCGAGCCGCTCACCTGGCTGATGGGGTTCGGCATCGTGCTCATCATCGGCGGCGTCCTGCTCATCGAGGCGGGCGCAGGACACTGACCCCCGCCGGTGGCTGCACCGGCCCGCCTGGACCGGGTCAGTGTCCGGAGGGTGTGGACCCGTCGGCGAGCCCGTCGAGCAACCTGCGCAGAGACTCCGCGTCCCGACCTGCGATGTGGGCCAACAGGTGCTCGCGGACGGACGATGCGTGCACAGGGCGCGCGGTCGCGACGAGTGCACGCCCCGACGTCGTGATCGCGACCTCCACCCCGCCGTCGACGGTCGCCCGCGCGACGAGCCCCCGCCCCTCCATCCGCGTCAGCTGGTGCGACAGGCGGCTGCGATGCCATCCCATCGAGGCGCCGAGTTCGTTCTGGCGGAGCACGCCCCCGCCGAGGTCGACGAGCCGCGTCAGGATCCCGAAGTCCGGGTCGGACAAGCCCGTCGCCGCACGGATGTCCTCCGCGACATGCTCGCGCACCCGTTCGGACGCGGTCTTCCAGGCGTGCCAGAGCTGGCGTTCGGCATCGGTCAGCAGCTCGTCCACGGATCGACCCTACCGCGAAGTGTTGACATGACAACAAGCGTGAGAGAGCCTGTTGTCATGACAACACACACCATTCCGAAGAAGGTCGCCCTCGTCACTGGCGGCAACAAGGGCCTCGGCATCGCGATCGCGCGGGGGCTCGCGGCCGACGGCCTCACCGTCCTGCTCGGCGCGCGGAGCCTCGGCGCGGGTCGGGCGGCGGCGGACTCCCTCCACGGGGACGTCCGGCCGGTGCTCCTCGACGTCACCGACCAGTCCCAGGTGGACGACCTCGCGGGGATGGTCCGCTCCGAGTTCGGCCGGCTCGACGTCCTCGTGAACAACGCCGGCATCAACACACTCACCGTCCACCCGATGGACCACCTCCCGACCCCGACGGAGGAGACCGTCGACGACATCCGCAGCGTCTACGAGGTCAACGTCTTCGCCGTCGTCCGGATGATAAACGCGTTCCTGCCGCTGCTGCAGTCTGCGGAGGCGCCACGGGTGGTGAACGTGACGAGCAAACGCGGCTCGATCGGCGAGGAAGGCGCCTGGGTCGGACAACCGTCGATGGTCTACTCGAGCTCGAAGACCGCGCTGAACGCGCTGACGGTGCACTACGCCCGGGAGTTCGCCGGCACCGCGCTGAAGGTCAACGGGGCGGCACCCGGCCACGTCGCCACCGACTTCAACGCCTTCCGCGGCACACGGACCCCGGACGAGGGCGCGGCCGTCGCGATCCGACTCGCGACGCTCGACGTTGACGGCCCGACCGGCACGGTCTGGGAGGACGACACGCAGCTGGCCTGGTGAGGTCGAGTCAGCGACGACTCGCTCCGGGATCGCCGCCAGCGCGGATCCGGCGCGCCCGCCATGCCCGGGTGAGAAGTGCGTATCTGTCGACTGGCCCGCCGCACCCGACACTTGGGCACGTTTCACCACAGTGCCCGCTGACGGACAGGTGCCTCGACACCCGGACGGTGGCATCCGAGCGCCGCTAGTTTGGGCATGTGCCAACCCGTCGGAGGACTGCTCTCGTGGCCGCCGTCGCCGTGTTCGCGCCGGTGGCGATCGCGGTGTCGATGCTGTCGCTCGCGAGTGGGACGTCGGCCGGAGCGGCGACCACCGCCACGAAGGCCGGGTCCCCGTCCAGCGAACCGGTGTCAGCCGACCTGACGCCGAACGTCGTGACGATCGGCGACTCGATCATGTCCGGACACGGGCTGAGCAGCGAGAGCAAGGCGTGGCCCGCGCTCCTGGCGTACTCGGGCGGCGTCGGGACCGTGACGAACCTGGCGTGCAGCGGCGCCGGCTTCGTGCAGTCGGGCGCCTGTGGAACGGCCTACGACGCGCTCGTCGACCGGGCCGTCGCAGCGCACCCCACCCTGGTGATCATCCAGTCGTCCGACAACGACCTCGGCGAGTCCGCGGCCGACATCCGGCAGGCGACCGAGCAGACCGTCGAGCACATCCGGACCGCGCTGCCCGACGCCGAGATCGTCGGCTTCAGCACCCTCTGGGACAAGCCGGGCGCCGTGCCGGCAGAGGTCCGCCAGAGTTCGGACGACCTGCGGTCGGCGGTCGCGGTGGTCGGGGGGAAGTTCATCGACGTCGGCCAACCGATCGCGGGCACGGCGGGCCTGCTCCAGTCCGACAGCGAACACCCGACCGATGCCGGGCAGACGGTCCTGGCGCTCGCCTTCGCCGCCGACCTGCACCGCGCGGGCATCCCGTTCTAGCGAGCGCCCGGAGCTGCCTGGTCGTCATCGGGCGACCGTGCCCATCCGGGGACGTACTCGGGCGTGCGGCCCTGCCGCCGGAACTCGGCACGCCACTCGTCGATCGTGGGGTGCAGTCCCCCCTGACCCTCGGGACCGGTCCCGAGCATCCGCGGGTCCTCGGCGTCGAAGTCGAGCCGGTCGTCGTACACGTACTCGAACCGGTAGGACCCGGCCCGGGAGACGCGGGCGTTCGCACCGATCCACGTCCCCTTGGCGGGGGTCTCGGTCGCCCGTCGCACGCCGCGGAACTCCTCGACCATCGCGGGCGGAACGTCCACCGTGCGCGATCCGCCCGGCGTGCGGACGAGGCCCCTCGCGGTCCAGGACGAGCCGCAGAACGCGACGAAGAACTCGGCGTCCTCCCACGGCGGACCGCTCTCCAGCCAGGCGTGCACATTGCGTGCGACGCCCTCCTGGCTCGCACCGATCGCCGGCAACGACCCCGCGGGAGGATCGTCGGTCCGACCCTTGTCGTCGGTCCGCCCGGCGTCGTCGGTCCGCCCGCCGTCGTCGGTCGTGCGCGGCGCGAACTCCGAACCGATGTGCTCCGACGCCTGCGCGGGGAGCTGTGGCACGACCTGCGCGACGAGGTCCTGCGGAAGCCGGAGCACCGCCGATCCCGGGTTCAGCAGCACGCCACGGTCAGGGTGCACGAACGCGAACAGCCGGGCGCCGCTGATCACGATCCAGTCGTTCCCGGGGAGCTCGACGGCTCCGGCCCGCGAACGCCCGGAGAACGCGACGACGCTCGGTCCGTCCTCGACTTCTGCGATCACCGGCAATGCTGGCGAACCGTCGTCGTCGCGGTGTGCCGGCAGCAGCAGGGGCGCGTTCAGGAGCGTGTTGAGCAGTACCCCGAACTCGATCCTGCCGTTCGCGTGGTCGTCGATCGCCTGCTCGAGTGTCGGATTCTCCAGCGGTTCCATGGTCCCCCCAGGATGTCGTCGTGCACCGCTCAGCCGCGGTGCCTGCTGCGTACGACGACCCACGGTACGCGGAGGCCCCTCCTCGTGGGGCTGTCGGTCTCCGGACTGACGCGTCATGCTACATCGATGACCAGCCCGATCGAGTACGAGGAGCCCTCCCGCCGGCCGACCCGACGCCGTCGTCGACCGCTCCCGGCGATGGTCGTCGCGGCGATCATCGTGACGGTGTTCGGCCTCCTCGTGACGGGAGCCGTCGCGCTGCTCCTCGCCGTCACGGCGGACGACGGCGGCGGCGCGAACATCGGCGGCGGGCTGCTCGGCATCCTCGGTGCGGTGATCACCCTGGCCGGTGTGCTCATGTTCGTCGGCGCGGCGATCGTGTGGCTGATCGACCGTCGCCCCTGATCGCGATCCGACGGCGCGGTGCCCGGGTCCGGCGGTCGAGGGTGTCCGTCACTCCGGGTGCAGCTCGGACACCCTCGCGCTACGACGCCGGCGGGACGCGATGCGATCCCGTCCGAGGCCAGCCCGGTACCGGGGGGACGGGCGACGACGGCTAGGGCCGTGGTGTAGCAGACCCGAAGATACGGCGACGTCCACCCGACCGCTGAGATCAACGCGGAAATCGTATGGTCGCGCTCCGAGGGCGTCACCAGGGCAGGATGCCCTGACTGTTGCTCACGGTGCCGGTCGGGCCGTCCGCGGCGATCGTCGCGAGGCGGACGATCTCGTCGGTGCCCTCGGTGACGTCGTGCGCACCCTCGCCGCCGTTCAGGTCGGTCCGCGTGTAGCCCGGGTCGGCGGCGTTCACCCGCATCGAGGGCAGCGCCCTCGAGTACTTGAGCGTCAGCATGTTGAGCGCCGTCTTGGACATCGCATAGAGCGGCGGCACGGTGTGCCAGTCGAAGTAACCGTTCTCGATGGTGTCGTGAAGCGAGCTCACACCCGACGACACGTTGACGATACGTGGGCTGGCGGACTGCTCCAGGAGCGGCACGAACGCGTTCGTCACCCGGATCACCCCGAGCAGGTTCGTGTCGAGCACCTGCTGCGCGTCGTCGGCCGTGACCCGCTCGATCGAGGCGAAGACCCCGGTGATGCCAGCGTTGTTGACCAGGACGTCGAGGCGGCCGTGCTCGTCGGTGATGTGGCGCGCGGCCGCGTCGACGCTCGCCTGGTCGGTGACGTCGAGCTGGACGAACGCGACGCCGAGCTCGTCGGCGGCGGCCTGCCCGCGCTCCGGATCGCGTGCTCCGATGACGACCGTGTGCCCGGCCTCGTGCAGGCGCCTGGCGGTCTCGCGGCCGATGCCCTTGTTCGCCCCGGTGATGAGTGTGATGTCGTTCATGTCCTCCACGATGGCCCGTCCGGGCGTCGCGCGTCGTCGTCGCGTCGTCGATGCGTCGGCTCGTCGGCCTGTCGGGCCCGTCGCCCCGTTGAGAGGTGCCCAAGTGTCGGGTCGCGCGGACGAGGCGACAGATCGGCACGTCTCACCGCAGCCAGGAGGACCGTCCCACCCGCCCGCGGTCCGTCGAGGTACCCTGCCGGCGTGACGTCGACGGACTGGACCATCAGCCACTTCTCCCAGAGCAACCCGATCGGGGAGGGCCAGGGGTCCGTGCCCGCACTGCTCCGACGGCTCGCGGACTCCATCGAGGAGCTCGGCGACGTGGATGTGCAGGACATCACCTTCGCGTCCGAGGTGACCGATGCCGAGGACGACCTGACGATGACGGTGTACTTCCATCGCGAACCCCGCCGTCGCTGACCGCACGAGGGTGCGGTCACGGCAACAGGCGCTGACGAGAGGTGCCCAAGTGTCGGGTCGCGCGGACGAGGCGACACATAGGCACTTCTCATCGGGGCCGGGCCGACGGGGCCGACGGGGCCGGGCCGACGGGGCCGGGCCGACGCGACCGGGGGCGGACTGGAGGCGCGGGGCGGGCTGGAACCGTCCCTCCAGTCCGGTGGGTGGTCGCGGACGCGGCGCTTCCGCGATGATGGGGCGATGGACGACGGACCGGCACCGAGCGCGGTGATCCGTGTGAGCGGACGCGCCGATCTCGACGCCTGTGTCGCACTCTGGGTCGCGGCATGTGCCGACCGCGACGGGAGGGCGATCGACGGTGTCGCCGACCGGGCCCGGCCGAAGTTCGAGGACCGGGTCCTCTGGCTCACCGCGTGGCAGGGTGCGCGGCTCGACGGGTTCCTCCTCGCGACCGAGCCCGGGAGCGGGATGCCGACCGATCCGGACGGTGCGGTGGTGGTCGCGCTCCTCGCGGTCGCGCCCGGGCACCAGACGCGCGGGCTCGGTCGGGCGCTCCTCCGCTCGGCGACGGACAGCCTCGCGGGTCTGGGGTACGAGCACGCGGTCCTGCACGCCCTCGAGGAGAACGTCGTCGCGACCCACCTCTACCGCAGCGAGGGCTGGGAGGCGCTCGGCCCGACGCGCACCCACTCGCTGCTCGGCCGACCGGTCCGGACGTTCACCCGGTCGCTCCGCTGACGTCGTCGCGTGGGCGGCGGTGCGCGGCCGGGCTCGGCAGGTCCGTCGAGAAGTGCCCAAGTGTCGGGTCCGGACGGGCGATCCGACAGATAGGCACCTCTCACCCGGGCCGGGCACGCGCGCGGCGCGAGGCGCGAGGCGCGGCGCGCACGCGGCGCGGCACGGGCACCCGCGGCACGGGCACGAGCGCAGCCGCCGTGCGTACTGTCGAGCCGGTCGAGCCCGTCAGCGCACGGGCCGCTACCGAGGGAGCACACCATGAAGGTCGTCATCACGGGATCGCGCGGCAAGGTCGGCCGCGCCACGGTCCAGGCATTCGCCGACGCGGGGCACGAGGTCCTCGGCGTCGACCTCCTGCCGCCGGTGTTCGACGCGGGCGCAGCGGTCCCCGGCCGGTACGTGCAGGCCGACCTCACCGACGCGGGGTCCGCGTTCGCCGTCGTCGCCGGCATGGACGCCGTGGTGCACGTCGCCGCGATCCCGCAGCCGACGGGTCATCCGCCGCACGTGGTCCTCCGGACGAACACCATGTCGACGTTCAACCTCATCGAGGCCGCCGTCCGCCTCGGGGTCCCGCGGTTCGTGAACGTGTCGAGCGAGAGCATCGTCGGCAACTTCTTCCCGGAGCGCCCCTTCCTGCCCGACTACGTCCCCGTCGACGAGGAGCACCCGCTGTACCCGCAGGACCCCTACGCGCTGTCGAAGGCCTTCGGCGAGCAGATGATGGACGCGGCGGTCCGACGGTCGGACATCCGCGCGATCTCGATCCGCCCGAGCACGGTGCACAACGCCGACAACTACGAGGTCAACCTCGGCCCGCAGATCCGCGACGGATCACGCCTCTCCGCGAACTTCGGGAGCTACATCGACGTCGAGGACCTCGCCGATGCGCTCGTCCTCGCGGCGGAGTCGGACCTGCCCGGGCACGAGGTCTTCTACATCGCCTCCCCCGACAACGCGGGCGGCCGTGACCTCGCCGCCACGATCCGCGAGCACTACGGCGACCGGATCGAGCTGCGCCCGATGGACCGCGTGGACGCCTCCGGCATCTCGATCGCCAAGGCGCGCCGGCTCCTCGGGTACGACCCGAAGCGGTCCTGGCGTGACCACCTCGACGAGCAGGGGCATGCCTTGCGACGCGAGCCCGACGGCGCCTGACGCCCCGACGCCGCCTGCCTGACGCGCCACGCAGCGGACTGGAGGGACGGTGCCGGCTGGCACCGTCCCTCCAGTCCGTCAGGCGGTGCGTCGGGTCAGGTGCACACGCCGCCGCGGACGCCAGCGGGCAGGTCGAGTCCTGCCGCGGTGAGCGTCTCGGCGAAGCGGTCGTCCACGGCGTTGGTCGAGAAGCTCGTCGCGACGGTGCGACCGCCGAGCTGGTACGAGCCGCACTCCCCGGCGATGATCGAGGGGACGCCACTCGACGTCACCCAGTCGACCTGCGCCGCACCCGACGCGAGCGCGACCCGGGTCCCCGCGACGAGCTGGGCATCCGGGCGGGCCGGGGCAGGCGCGCCGTGTCTGAGCGCCACGATCGAGACCTGGAACCCCCGGACGTTCCCGAGGACCGCCACGAAGGTCCCCGTCTGCGTGAGGTCGGACCCCGACCCCGCGGCGACCGGCGCCAACGGGAGGACGTCGGCGAGCGCGGACACGGCGTGCATCACCGCGGAGGACGGCATCGCCGACAGCTGCAGCCCCGGAGCGGACCAGCTCGTCGGCAGCGAGGCATCGACCGCAGGCGCCGTGGCCGGCCACGCAACCGCGATGGCGCGCATGTCGGCAGCGGTCCGAACGTGGTACTCGCGGGTGCGGCGACCGGTACCGTCGGTGTATCCGCTCGCGCGGCCGAGGTGCAGCGAGATGCGGTCGCCGAACGCCGTGCGGAGTGCACGCCACCCGGTGATCTCCCGCGTCACGACCCCGGAGCTGAACAGCAACGGCTCGACCTCGACGCGCGATCCCGAGCCGGACTGACGGAACGCTGCTGTCGTGGTCGTGCCGGTGAGGTCCTGGCCGGCCGCGGCGGACCGGACCACGGCGCTCGCACGACCCCATGAACCGGCGGGGGACGACCCCGAGAACGCGACGTCGACGGTGAGCGTCGGCTCGGGGAGGCCGACGGGGTCGTACACGGCGTCCGCGGACCGGACGCCGTCGATGCCCTGGAGTCTCGTCGCGAGGTCCGTGGCGGCGCGGGAGGCATCCCACCGACCCTCGAGGAAGGGTGCGTGCACCGCGAGACTCGTCCCGGAGACCCCGAGCAGCGCGACGAGGACGATCCCGGCCACCCATCGCTTCTTCACGCGCTCACCGTAGGGACCGCGAACCGGTCGCGGCGAGTCCCCGTTCGGGGTCGTCGCACCGGGTCGTCGACGCGACGTCGGCTGCGCGACACCCCACCGGACTGGAGGCGCGGGTCGGGCCCGCACCGTCCCTCCAGTCCGGAGCGTGGCAGGGTTGCGTGATGCCGAGCATCAGGAACATCGCCGTCGGACTGCCCGTCAAGGACGGGCACGTCCTGCTGTCCGAGTCGTTCGACCGGGTCAGGGACCTCCGGTTCCACCGGGCCGTCGGGGGCGGGATCGAGTTCGGCGAGACGGCCGCCGCCGCACTCCGACGGGAGTTCCGGGAGGAGCTCGACGTGACGCTCGACGACGTGCAGCTCCTCGGGGTCATCGAGAACATCTTCGAGTTCGAGGGCGCACCCGGCCACGAGTACGCGCACGTCTTCGCGGTCCGCTCGGCGGAGCTCGACGACGTCCCGCTCGACGCAGCGCTCGTGGTGCTCGACGAGGGGAGCCCCGTGCGGTGGGTGCCCGTCGATACCGAGGTCCCGGTGTTCCCAGCCGGCGTGATGCGGCTGGTGCACGGGGAGGACACCTAGACTCGCCGTGCGACCGCCCAGACCCTGCCTCGTTCCCTGCATCGTTCCCTGCATCGAGCACACTCTGGAGGAACCGTGACGGATCCGATCCCGATCGACGACCACACCCCCGACGGCGTCGAAGGATGTGCTGGCGAGCTGTTCTTCAACCTCTGCGAGCTGTCCGACGGCCATCCCGGGCACCATCGAGCCCACAACGAGGACGGCGAGATGTCCTGGAACCCGGACATGTGGGGTGACGGCTGACGGCACGGACCAACTGCGCTCCGGCTGCCAGGACGGGCCTCAGCCCACGTCGTCGCCGGACGGCAGCGCGCTGCACCAGTCGACGGTCGTGCCGTCGAGACTCGCCTCGAGAGCCCCGGAACGGGCGTCGACGATGCTCACGAGGGATGACGACGCGGTCCGCGTCGCGACGGCGACGAACTCGCCGTTCGGTGACGGGCACACCGCGGTGACGCTCCCGTCCGCGGGCAGGCGCAGGGCGAGCGTCCTGGCGTCCGGGCCGTCGACCCGCACCAACCGGGCGGCGATCGAGCCGTCGTCGCGGAAGTCGCCGACGACCCGCAGGTAGGTCTGGTCCGTGATCGCAGCGACGCGACCGCGGAACGCGCCGTCGGAGGCCGCGGCCGGAGTCGGGAGCGGACTGGTCCGACCGTCGGTGAGGTCGAGGCTGTCGATGCCCGACCCGGTCTCCACGACCGCCGTCGTCCCGGACCCGACGAACCCGTGCAGGTAGGCCGCCGAGCCGAGCCGGACCGCGGGGCGCCGCCCGGACATGTCGACCAGGAAGAGCTCGTCGTCGGCCGTCCGCACCAGTGCGCTCTCGCTCCGAGGGACGTACGCCCACTGGCTGACGGTCATCGGGACGGCACCCGACCGCTGCGCGCCGGAACCGTCGACGGGTGTCGGCATGTGTGTGCCGGTCAGGTCGACGACGTAGAGGCCGACGTCCTCGGACCGACCGGTGACGGTGTCCGCGTAGACGAACCCGAACGACGCCCCGTCAGCCGCTGCGTGCAGCGCGCTGACGTGTCCCGACGCGGTCGGGAGCGCGATCCGCTCGACGGGCACCGTCGTGCTGGCGACACCGCTGCCGTCGAGGGCCACGAGGTCGATCGCCGAGTTCCCGCCGGCGACGTCGCGCACCACGACGACCGACCGGCCGACCTCGGCGAAGTCGGCGATGCCCGTCGCGGCGACGACGACCCGGTCCCCGGCACCCCCGAGCGATCGTCGGACGATGCGGTCCGGAGTGGAGCCGGTGCCGTGCCGGAGCGCGAGGACGTCGGTGGTGCCCGTGTGCACGCTCGTGGTGAGTGTCGAGGTCGCCGCCTGGCCCGGTGCCCGCACGCCGTCGACGGTGATCCGGTACCGCCGGTCGTACGCGAGCGGCCCGGTGAACTCCACGGCGATCGCGTTCCCGCTCGACGTCACGGTGTGCGCGGCCGCCGGGGACACCCGGACGTCCGCCGCGGTCACGCCCTCGACGGTCTGGTTGGCGGTGAGGATGACCCGCTGCGCCGGTTTCGACACGAGGTCGCTCGCCGAGTACGTCACGTCGCGGAGCCGCGGACCCTGTGTCGACCCGACGACCGCGGCGAGCGCCCCGACGACCACGAGGACGCCGACGACGGCGACGAACCGCCGCCGGAGCCGACGTTCGGCGGACGCGCGCGGTCGCTGCGTCCCCTCGGCGTCAGTACTCATACGGGTCCGACGGTCGGGCGACGGGCGTCACCGAGGCGGCGCGGAGCACGAGACGCGCACTGGAGGCCGTGTCGGGGTTGGCGGCGAGGGCACCCGTCACGCGGACCCACCGATCGGCGTCCGGGACACTCGCGTCCGTCGTCACGCCGACACCGACGGGCTGTGCGTCGACCGCGCAGCAGCTGATCACGAAGCGGGTGACGGTGAACGAGCCCGACCCGGCCGAGGGGACGACGAACCCGGTGAGCGTGACGCGCTTCCCGACGAGCGAGGACGTGTCGGTCGTCTCGCGGATGACGGCGGCCCAGTCCTTGACGCCGAAGTGCGAGGTGTCGAGTGAGCCGTTGCCGAGCAGTGCGACCGAGTCCGACGCGCCCGTCGCGGTCGTGAGGGACCCGGTGTCGACGCTCCGCTGCTCGGCGGTCCTGGCCGAGAGCGTCGTCGGCGGGAGCACGAGCATCGCGACCACGATCGCGACGGACACGACTGCGCCGACGGTGGTCGCGCTCCGACGGGCGAGGACTCGTCCGGAGCTCCCCCGCCGAGGTTCGTGCTCGTGCTCGTGCTCGTGCCCGCGCGGTCTCGCAACGGCGACGAGCCCTGCGACGGACGCCACGACCCCGACCAGGGCGAGCACCAGCGTGAAGACCGAGTACCGCGGGTTGATGTAGAGGTCGAGGTGCCCGGACGTCCCGAGCCACACGGTGCCGAGGGCGACCGCGAGCACCGACCCCAGACCGAGCAGCGCCCGGCCACGCTCAGACGAGGACATTCATCACCAGCCCCACCGTCGCCGCGAACACGATGCAGACCGTTGCGAGGAGCACCAGGAACCGCGTGCGGAACGTCGTCCGGAGCAGCGCGATCATCTTGACGTCGATGATCGGCCCGATGAGCAGGAACGCCGTGATCGACCCCGGCAGGAACGTCGAGGCGAAGGACAGCGCGAAGAACGCGTCGACGTTCGAGCAGAGCGACACGGTCATCGCGAGCAGCATCATCGCCGCGACGGAGAGCAGCGGGTTGCTGCCGATCATCACGAGGGTGCTCCGGGGCACGGCGACCTGCACCGCCGCGGCGATCCCGGCCCCGACGAAGAGCGCCGGCATCATCGTCGCGGTCTCGCCGCCGAAGTGGCTCGCGCTCTCGGCCCAGCGGTTCCGCGATCGCCGAGCGCCGACGGCCGCCCGGCATTGCGCGTCGAACGACGGCAGCAGCAGCTCCGCCGGACGACGGTGCGCCGCGACGATCCACCCGACCAGGTTCGCGACGACGAACCCGCCGATGATCCGGACCGGGAGGATCCACCCGGTCCACCCGAACGCCTGCGCGGTGCTGACGATCACGAGCGGGTTCAGGATCGGTGCCGCGACGAGGAACGTCGTCGCCTCCGCCGGACTGAACCCGCGGAGCATGAGTCCGCGGGCGAGCGGCACGTTCCCGCACTCGCACACCGGGAACAGCATCCCGATGAGCGAGATGACCGCTCGTCGAGGGATCGGTCGGGCGGGCAGGATCCGTTCGAGTGCCCCGTGCGGCACCCAGACCTCGACGACGATCGACAGCACGATCCCCAGGACCACGAAGGGCAGCGACTCGACGACGACGCTGATTGCGAGGGTGAGGAAGTCCTGCACCACCGCCGGCAGACCGACCACGCCGACACCGGGTGCGAGGAGCCGCACGCCGAGGAGCGCCGCCACGACCACGAGGACGAGCACGGGCCCCGTCACGTGACGCGGCCCGGCTGCTCTGGTGGTGAGGGCGCTTCCGGTCATGGCACGCGCAAGGGTATCGGTCGCCGGGCGTCCGACGCCGGTCCGACCGGCGGATCTCGAGGGGCTCGGCCATGGCCGACGGCTCCGGGAGCGATGCGGTCGCGACTGGAGACGGACGGGAGGCGCGGTGCGGGCTGGAACCGCGCCTCCCGTCCGGATGGGCGCAGCCCGGTCAGTGCGTCTCGGACTCCGCCGCGACGTCGAGGGCCCAGATGACGCCGAACCGGTCGCGGAGCTGTCCGGCGAGCGGTGCCCACGCCGACGGCCCGAGCGGCTGCCGGACCTCGGCACCGTCGAGGAGGCCCTCCCACACGCTGGTGATCTCATCCGCGTCGTCGCCGTGCAGGTAGACGTAGGACGCGTTCGTGCCCTGATCGTAGGGCTGCCCGGGCCAGACGTCGAACGCCATGACGCGGACACCGCTGGCCGACTCGACCTGGCCCCACACGATGCGGTCGGCCCAGGCGGGCTCGTCGGTGGCGCCCATCGCGCCGTAGGTCATGGACACGGCCTGCGTGCCGAGTGCGGTGGCGTAGAAGTCGAGTGCCTCGCGGGCGTTGCCGTCGAAGTTGAGGTGGGGTGTCGTGGTGATCGTCATGGGAACGACTCTGCACGGGGTAGCGGTCAGATCGTGTCCGCTACCCGATCTCCGTCACGTCGGCTAGCCACGTCTGATCCGTGCCGTCGGGGTGAGACGTGCCCAACTGTCGGGTGGCCGGCCGCACTCGACAGTTGGGCACGTCTCGACCAGCCGCCGGGCCGTCGGGGCCGTCGGGGCGCGGGGGGCCGTTCGTCAGGGGACCAGGAGCCTGCCGATCACGACGCCTGCCGTCGCGGCGGCGACCGACACGACGAGCATGCCGAGTCCGTTGACGGCCGCCGCGGTGGTCCGCCCGGCCCGGGCGAGTCGGACCGTCTCGACACTGGCGGTGCTGAACGTCGTGTATCCACCCATCAACCCCGTCCCGAGCACGGCCACGAGCCCCGCGTCGAGCTGCCCGGCGGCACCCGTGAGGAGCCCGAGCAGGAGTGAGCCGGTGACGTTGATGGTCATCGTGCCGACCGGGATCCGGAACTCCCGCCCACGGTTGATCGCCCCGTCGAGGAAGAACCGGAGCGCCGCGCCCACACCGCCCGCACCGGCCACGGCGAGCAGGGCGACGACGCTCATGCGGTCCCCCCGCGGGGGCGGAGGAGACCGGCGACGACGAGTCCGAGTGCCGTCGCGGCCGCACCGACGAGCACGGTGAGGAGGCCGTACCCGGCGCCGACGAGACCGCGACTGTCGAGGAACAGCAGCGCGGTGCTCGTCGCGAGGGTGCTGTAGGTCGTGAACCCGCCGAGGACACCCGTGCCGAGCAGGAGTCGCATCGTCCGGCGTCGTCCCTCGTCCGGACCGCGATGGGCGAGGTGCTCCAGCAGCAGGCCGAGGAGCAGCGCACCGGCGACGTTGATCCAGAAGATCGCCCAGGACACCCCGTGCTGCGCGGGGAACAGCCCGCTGAGCGCGTCGCGGGCGGCCGTGCCGAGGGCGCCACCGACCGCGACGACACCGAGGAAGCGCCACCGCAGGTGCACCGGACGCGGGGTGTCCGAGGGGTCGTCGACCTCGATGTCGGGGTCGGGCGGGGTCTGCTCGTCGGGCGTCGACGTGTCCGGCCGGGAGGTCATCGTCCGCCTTCCGGAGGGTCTGCTCCGATGGCGACCGCCGCCGATCGGGTCCGAGGACACCATCGAGTATGCACCTCGGGCCCGGTCGTGTGGCCGCGGGCGGCTTCGGTGAGAAGTGCCCAAGTGTCGGGTCGCCCGGGCCAGGCGACACTTGGACACTTCTCGACGGACGGACGGACGGACAGACGGACGGCCGGGACCGCACACGTCGAGCCGGATCCGCGGCAGACTCGTCCCATGAGCACGCACGAGGTCGATCAGCCGTCCGTCGTCGAGGTGGCCCGCGACGACGAGCACCGGTTCAGCAAGCCGGTCGTCGACCACGTCCTGCTCGTCGAGGGCTGGGGCATCGAGGGTGACGCCCACGCCGGCACCACCGTGCAACACCGATCGCGCGTCGCCCGCGACCCGTCCCAGCCGAACCTCCGGCAGGTGCACCTCATCCACGCGGAGCTGTTCGACGAGGTCGCCGAGGCCGGATTCCAGGTCCGACCGGGCGAGATGGGCGAGAACGTGACGACCAGGGGCGTCGATCTCCTCGGCCTGCCGACGGACACGCTGCTGCACCTCGGCCCCGAGGCCTGCGTCCGGGTCACGGGGTTGCGGAACCCCTGCCAGCAGGTCAACGACTTCGACCCCGGCCTGCTCCGCCAGGTCCTCGGGCGCGCCGAGGACGGCTCGGTCGAACGGAAGGGCGGCGTCATGGCCGTGGTCGTCGCCGGCGGAACGGTCCGCCGCGGTGATCGCATCCGCGTCGAGCTCCCGTCGGGCGAACACACGCCGCTCCTGCCCGTCTGACACCGCCCCGGACGACCGTCAGTCGGCGGTCCGGGCCGAGTCCTCGTCGCGCTCGCCCTGGGACACCTCGGCGGCCGGCTCCCCGCGCAGGCGCACGACGCTCGCCAGGGTCGCCGCCGCCATGGCCACCACGATCACCACGAGGGACACCCAGGTCGGGATCTCCGGGGCCCACTCGACGTGCTCCCCGCCGTTCAGGAACGGCAGCTCGTTGCCATGCAGGGCGTGCAGCACGAGCTTCACACCGATGAACGCGAGGATGAACGCGATGCCGTACTTGAGGTAGACGAGCCGCTCGAGGAGCCCGCCGAGCAGGAAGTACAGCTGCCGGAGACCCATCAGGGCGAACACGTTCGCGGTGAACACGATGAACGCGCTCTCGGTGATGCCGAAGATCGCCGGGATCGAGTCGAGTGCGAACAGCAGGTCGGTCGTGCCGATCGCGATGAGGACGATGAGCAGCGGCGTGTAGTGGCGGACCCCGTCGTGGGTGGTGCGGAACTTCATCCCGTCGAACGTGTCGGTGAGACGGACCCGGCGACGCAGCAGCCGCACGACGAGGCTGTCCTTCTGCTCGTCGTCGTCGTGGTCGTCGCGGAGCTGCTGGATCGCGGTCCACACGAGCCACGCACCGAAGATGTAGAAGATCCACGAGAAGTCCTCGATGAGCTGCGCGCCGACGAGGATGAAGATGCCGCGGAGCACGAGCGCGATGATGATGCCCAGCATGAGCACCTCTTGCTGGATCTTCTTCGGCACCGAGAACCGCGCCATGATGATCACGAACACGAACAGATTGTCGATGCTGAGGCTGTACTCGGTCAGCCACCCGGCGAGGAACTGTCCCGCCGGTTCTCCCCCGGCGAAGACCAGCATGGCCACCGCGAACACCAGCGCCAGCCCCACGTAGAGCCCCACCCAGAGGGCCGACTCGCGGAGCGTCGGGATGTGCGGTCGGCGGGCCACGATGAGCAGGTCCGCGAGCAGGATCGCGACGATGGCGATCATCGAGCCGACTTCGAACACGACCGGGAGCTCGTGCATCGAGGACTCTCCTTGCGTTGGGGGTGGATGCGGAGGGGCGGGCCGCGGTGCGCGGCCCCGTCCAGTCTGAACCACCGCTCAGGGTGTCGTCACCACCCACCGGACGGGAGGAACGGTGCGGGCTGGCACCGTGCCTCCCGTCCGGATCGGTGCGGGTGGGTCCTGCTGCTCCCTGCGTCGGGTACGGGTGTGCGCTGCGGCGCCCCGCGTCGGGCGCAGGTCAGCGCTGCTGCGCCTCGATCGCGTCGGCGACCGCGGTGTCGCCGTCGACGACGTTCAGGACCTGGCGGGGAGCCGGGTGTGTCGTGACGAGTGCGGCGATCACGGCGGCCACGTTCGCGCGGCTCGTCTCGCCCTCGGTGAGCGACGGGTCGATGGTGACACCGGACGCCTCGTCCTCGTTCAGGGTCCCCGGCCGGACGATCGTCCAGGCGAGCTCACTCGCGCGGACGGCCTCGTCGGCGGCGTGCTTGGCCTGCTGGTAGGCCTGCATGCCCTCGGACGTCGCCGGCTCGTCGGCGCCGATGTAGGAGACGATGACGAAGCGGGTCGTCTCGAGCCGCGTGGCGACCTCGATCGCCTTGAGCGCACCCTGGTGGTCGATCGCCTCGGTCTTCTCGGGGCCGCCCTTGCCGCCGTTGCCCGCCGTGAAGACGACCGCGTCCGCGGCGCCGATCGCGCTGGCGAGCTCCTCGGCCGAGCTGGTCTCGATGTCGGCGACCACCGGCTCGGCGCCCGTCGCGGTGACGTCGTCGGTCTGCGCCGGGTCGCGGAAGACCGAGCGCACGGTGTGGCCGGTCGCCGTGAGGTCCTTGCTGAGGAGGAGGCCGACCTTGCCATGTCCTCCGATGATCGCGATGGTGCTCATGTGCGTCGTCCTTCCGTCGTCGGGGCTGATGCCCACGAACAGGTCTACGCGGCGCGCCTGGATGCGGCGGCGTGCGGCACGTCGGGCCACCCGGTCCGGGCTTTCCCCGTTCTGGGGTGGACCACACCGGGAACGATCTGTCTACAGTGAGGTCCACGCGCTGTGACGTCGGTCGCATGCGTCCTCGGGGGCCCACATCGGAGTCGCAATGAGCCAAGACGCATCACGGAAGTGTGCATGGTCCGAGTCAACGGACGAAGCACTCCTGGCAGGCATCCGCGAGGGCGACCACGCGGCGTTCGCGGAGCTCTACCGTCGGATGTCGCGGCAGCTGCTCGGGTACGTCCAGCGGCGACTCGTGGACCACGCGCAGTCCGAGGAGGTCCTGCAGGAGGTGTTCCTGCACGTCTGGGAGAACGCCGCGCGCTTCGACCCGAGCCGCGCGAAGGTCTCGACGTGGCTCCACCGCATCGCACACGGTCGGGCCGTCGACCGCATCCGCTCGGCACAGGCGGCGACGAACCGCGATCTCCGTGTCGGCATCCGGGACCACGAGTCCGTCGACCACAGCGCGGACGACCTCGTCGAGGCGATGGCCGACTCCGCGGAACTCCGTCGGGCGCTCCAGCTGCTGTCGCCGATCCAGCGCGAGGCCGTGATGCTCCGGTACCTCCGCGACCTCAGCGGCGTGGAGACCGCGCAGCTCCTCGGGGTCAAGGTCGCGACGGCCAAGACGCGTGCCCGCGACGGGCTCGCGTCCCTTCGGGCGATCCTCGAGGCCGACCGGGAGTCCGCGCGCGCCGCGTGACCTGCATGACGAACGGCCCGCCGGATGCCGGTGGGCCGTTCGTCGTCTGCTCGGGTTGCTCCGTGAGCTCCCCGTGTTCCTTGATCTGGTTGGTGCTCGATCTGGTTGGTGCTCGATCTGGTTGTTACTTGATCTGGGCCGTGATGGTGGCCACGCCGACCAGGAGTCCACCCTTGACCGCGTCGGTGCTGAACGTCTTGTTGAGCAGGGCGGCAGCGTCGGACGACACGTGGACCGTGGTGCCCGTGAGGATGGCGTCGTTGCCCTCGAGCTGGAGCGGCTTGAGCGTCCCGCCGTGCAGGGAGAACAGGTACGCCTGACTGACCGCGGTCTTGCCGTCGACCGCCACGTCGCCGTAGAGCCGGCTGTTCCCGGGGTTCACCGTGAAGTTCGACAGCGTGACCGTGGTCGAGCCGGCGGTCAGCGTGAGGCCGGACCCGTCGTGCTCGAGGATGCCCTGCACGTAGGGCCGGTAGTCGCCCTTCGGGGACCAGTACACGACGCTGCCGCCCGTGATCGGGAAGTGCACCGACCCATCGGTGAGGGTCGCGGACCCGGCGACACCCGGGGTGAGGCCGAGGCTCTTCAGCGCGTCGGTGAACCCGGAGTCGAGCTTGACGGCGGTGTTGCCGCCCTTGATCGCGGGGACGGCGGCGACCGGTGCCGGGATCGACGACGAGGACGCGGCGGCCTTGTGCGCCGGGGCGGCGTTCGCGGCGGTGAGGCCGAACCCGGCGCCGCCGGCGATGATCGCTGCTGCTGCGGCGATGCTGACGGTGGTCTTGGTGAGCTTGCGCATGAGGGTGCTTCCTTTGCCTGCTGTGGGGGGACGGTGCTGTTCCGTCGGTGAGGCGTTCGCCTCGGCAGGGGATTCGCCGCCGGCACCCGGGTGGATTGGTCGGGGTGCCGGCAGCGACCTCTTCGCCGCCGAGCCTGCGCGGAGCCTCCCTGCGGTCGTCGAGGTCGCGGGGCAGCTCGGTATGCGTGGGCGTGCGGGCATGCGTGGGCGTGCGGGCATGCGTGGGCATGCGGGCATGCGGGCATGCGTGGGCATACGGCGACACCGTGCCGGAGTTCCGACGTCGGTTCCGGGTAGAGATGTCGCTCGATGCGCCTGTATTCGATGCGTGGGCATACGGCGACACCGTGCCGGAGTTCCGACGTCGTTTCCGGGGCGCGATGTCGCCCGATGCGACCGCATCCGCGGAGCTGGAGCCGAGGCCGACGCCGACGCCGACGCCGCCAGGGTCACCGGCCCCGCGGCTCCCCCGGGTCGTCGATGTCCCGCCAGTTCCCGATGACCGGGAACTCGGTGACCCGCACCCGAGCGGACCCGTACGGCACGAGCTTCAGGTCGTCGTCCGGCCCGTGGTCGAGCACCGGGCTGAACGGCGGCAGGTCCGCCTGGGCTCCGGACATCCGCCACTCGGTCGCCCGAGCTCCCGGCGCGTGCAGCACGACGGGCGCACCACGTCGGCCCTGCAACGACCAGGGCGCCCCCGACACGACACCGCGGGTGACCCGCCAGTCGGGAGCGTGACCGACCTCGGCGAGCGCCCAGTTCCACGACTGCTGCGCGTGCACCTCCCACTCGCCGATCCCGGGGGCTCCGACGTGCTCCACCCATCGCTCGCCGGGTGAGTAGACCATCGTCAGCGGGCCGAGCCGCACGGCGGCGGCCTGCCGCTCGCGACGGACCACGCGGGCCCGCATCGGGAGGACGAGGACCACGTCGCCCGCCGACGACCAGTCGCGTTCCAGGGTCACGTACCCGTCCACGACCGGGAGGCCCGGCTCACCACCCTGCGCCGCCAGCGCCACCGGGACACCACCGACCGTCAGCCGGACACCATCGGCGTCGTCGGCACCAGGGGCAGCACCGCCGTCGCCACCCGTCGAGGCCCACCCAGGGATCCGGAGTCGCAGCGCGAACGGTGCCGTCCGCTCCGTCGAGACCCGGATCGTCACGGTCTCCTCGAACGGGTACTCGGTGTCCACCGTGATCGACACGGCGTCGTCGTCGACCGTCGTCTCGACCGCCGAGGGCGCGTACGCCACGACCCGCAACCCGTCGTCGTCGCGGAGCCACAGGTGCGCCACGAACTTCGGCCACCCCTGGTGCAGGTTCGCCGTGCAGCACCCGAAGTGCGGCTCGAGGCCGAAGATCCCGGCGTCGTCGGAGGAGAACGACCACTCCCGTCGGGCGACGGACACCTCGACCTGGTTCGCCTGCTGGTGGTACTGGTGTCCACGCATCTCGGGGTCGCTCGATGCCGGGAGCAGGTTGTACGCCAGGGACTCGAGCCGGTCGCCGTCGACACCCCGGCCGTACACCTGGGCGTGCACGGCCTCGGTGAACATCATCTCGACCACCTGGCACGTCTCGATGCCGGCCGTCGCCTCGCGTCCGCCGAGCCACTCGTCGCCGGAGAACCACCCGTTCGCCTGTCCGTGCCACCGGTCGAGGGCCGCGAACGACGCCTCGGTCCGGCCGACGTGGCCGCGCAGGTCGCGGTCGCGGAGTGCCGCCACCGCCCCGGTCTTCAGCCCCATCGCGACGTTCGGACCGTGTGTCCGGTGCGAGAACGTCCGTGCCGGGCCGGTGATGAGCTCGCCGGCCAGGTAGTCGTCCCAGGGCAGCGTCTGCGCGGCGAGCAGGTCGACGAGGTCGAGCAGCCAGTCGGCGCCGGTCCGCTCGTGCAGCCACCACACCGACAACGCGTTGTCCGCCCCGCGGGCACGACCCCACGACGTCAGCGGTCTCGTGGGGAGCGACACGAGCTGGTGCCGGAAGTAGCGCTCCAGGAACGGCGCCACCCGGTCGTCACCCGTGGCGTCGGCGTGCTGCGTGAGCACCTTGAGCGCGACCATCCGGGGCCACCAGTCGTCGTTGCCGGCCGGCCCGAAGAACCCGTCGTCGCGCTGGGACCCGAGGATCCACTCGATCCACGGCGTCGCGAGCGCGAGGAGCCGGTCGTCATGGAGGACGTGCGCCAGCGGGATGAGCCCGTCGAGGTAGTACGGCCCGCGCTCCCAGTTCTCGCCGGGTCCCCCGAGCCAGCCGCTGTCCGGGCCGACGTCCGGCCAGATCGCCTCGAGCTGTCCGGTGATGCCCGTGGCCTGCAGCCGGAGCTGGTCGCGCAGCCAGCCGCGCGGGGTGATGCTCCCGAGGGCGAGTGGCCGGTGCGGCCGGCCGGTGTCGGCCGCCGGCGTGCTGGTGGTCGTCGAGGTGGTGGTGATGGTCATTTGATCGATCCTCCGATGAGACCCTTGGTGTAGTACCGCTGCAGTGCGAGGAACAGCACGACCACCGGGACCGTCGCGACGCACGCGACGGCGGTGAGGAGTCCGGGGTCGATCACCGGGACACCGGGGATCTTGAAGGACGTGCTGATGCTCGACAGGGCGAGCGGGAGTGTGTACTTGCTGTCGGTCGACAGGAACGTCACCGAACTGAGGAGGTCGTTCCACCCGGCCATGAACCCGAACAGCGCGACGGTGACGAGCCCCGGCCACGACAGCGGGAGCATCACCGAGCGAAGGATCCGCCCCGTGCCGGCGCCGTCGAGTGCCGCGGCGTCCTCGAGCTCGGCCGGGATGCTGTCGAACGTGTTCCGCATCACGAACACCGAGAACGGCAGCTGCAGCGTCACGAGGACGAGCACCACCCCCGCCAGCGAATCGAGCAGCCCGAGCTTGCCGAGGATGATCGAGAGTGGCGTGAGCAGGCCCTGGAACGGCACGACGAGCGGTGCGAGCAGGAGCACGAACACGATCGCGGAACCACGGAACCGGATCTTGGACAGCGCGTAGGCGGCGAGCGTCGACACGAGGGCGACGAGCACCGCGACCGCGATGGCGACGATGAACGAGTTGACGATGTTCTGCCGGAGGTCCACCGACGGGTCGAAGACCTTCGTGTAGTTCCGGAGCGTCAGTGTCGCGAGCGAGTCGAACCCGATCCCCTGCGCATCGGCGTCCGCCGGCAGGAACGACCGGAACAGGATGTAGACGACCGGTGCGATGAACAGGAGCGCGAGCACCGTGCCGACGACGAAGTAGGCGACGTCGGCCGCGTGCGGTCCGCGTCGGCGCGGTCGGCGCGGGGTCGCGCCCGGCAGACCGGTCCGGTCCGTCGCATCCGGCCGGGAGGCACGGCGCACGTCGCGCCCGGACGCTGCGGTCGCCGGCCCGGTCACGTCGGTCGCGCTCATCGGTCGTCCTCCACGCCGGTCGATCGCAGCGCCCGGAGCTGGACGACCGCGATGGCGAGGATGATCACCGTGAGGATCATCGACAGCGCGGCGCCGTAGCCGAGGTCGTAGCGGACGAACGACTGCTGGTACGTGTACATCACGGTCGTCGTGGTCGACCCGCTCGGACCGCCCTTGGTGAGCACGTAGAACTGGTCGAACACCAGGATCGAGCCGGAGACCGCGAGGAGCAGGCAGAGCGCGAACTGCCGCCGGACGAGCGGGAAGACCACCGAGGCCTCGCGTCGCCACCACCCGGCGCCGTCGATCTTCGCCGCCTCGATGACCTCGTTCGGCACGGCCTGCATGCCGGCCATGAGCAGGATCATCGCGACACCCATCGACTTCCAGACCGTCAGGACGATGATCGCCCAGAACGCCGTACCGGGTGCCGTGAACCAGGCGGTGTCCCCGTTCGTCAGGCCCACGGCCTTCAGCAGCACGTTGATGACACCGGTCCCGGGGACGAGCAGCACGTTCGCCATGTACGCCGCCGCGGTGAACCCGATGACGACCGGCATGAAGAAGGCCGTCCGGACGACGGAGACCATGCGTCCCTCGCCGCGGACCATCGTCGCGGCGGCGTAGCTCACCGCCATCCCGACCGGCACCGCCACGACGGTGAACAGGAGCGAGAAGACGAGGGACCGCCAGAAGGCAGCGTCCTGGAAGGCCTGCACGTAGTTCTCGACGCCGGCCAGGCTGACCCGGCCGAGCAGCGGCCAGTTCGAGAACGACATCCCGACGAGCAGCACCATCGGGACGACGAAGAACACGAGCGCGAGGACGAGCGCCGGAGCGACGAGCACCCACGCCAGCGTCTGGCGCCGACGACCCGCGGAGCGCGGCCGGGAGCGGGTGCTCCCGGCCGCGGCCCCGGCGAGCGCCGTCGGGGTGACGGCTGTCACTGCCCGACCTGGCTGTAGGCCTGCTCGATGAGCGAGTTGGCCTGCTTCTCGGCGCTGGCGAGCGAACTGGACGCGTCGGCGCCCTGGAAGATCACCTTCTGGGACTGCTGCGCCCAGGGCCCGTTCGGGTCGTTGATCACCGCGTTGTACGCGATGCTCTTCGGGAGCTTGCCGATCGCGAGCGTGTCGACGATGTCCTTCGACCACTCGTCGGTCGCGAGGCTCTTCGCCACCGTGAGGTCCGGTGCGATCCAGCCCTGCGAGAGGTCGATCTGGGCTGCCTTCTTCGAGCTGACCAACCACTTCATGAGCGACCACGCGCCATCGCTGTTCTTCGCACCGGCGGTCATCCCGATCTCGTCACCGCCGAGGAACGACCCGGAACCACCACTGACGCCGGGGATCCCGACCGCGCTGCCGAAGTCGTCCTTCTTGGCCGTCAGGGTGTTCGCCCCGCCGAACAGGATGCCGACCTTGCCGGCCAGCGCGTTCTCCTGCCCGACGTTGCCCGGGTCCTGGTTCGGCTGGTCGGTCTTCTGCATGAGTCCGGACTTCCACATGTCCTGGTACCAGTCGACCATGCCGACGAGCGACTTGCTCGTGAACTCCGCCTTCTGGTTCTTGCCGGCGGCGGTGAGGACGCTGCCGTCCTTCGCCCACGAGCTCGGGAACCCGGTCCACGCCTGCCCGACGCCGCCGAGGGTCGAGAACCCGGTGACGCCACCGCCGAGCGCCTGGATCTTCTCCGCGTCGGCCTTGACCTCGGCGAGGGACGTCGGCGGCTTCGACGGGTCGAGGCCCGCCTTCGAGAACAGGTCCTTGTTCCAGAACATCTGCGAGCCGGTGAGCGCGACCGGGAGGGCGTAGTTCTTGCCGTCGAGCGTGCCGATCTCGACACCCGCCGGCGCGAGGTCGCCCTTGTTGGACAGGCCCTTGACCTTGTCCGTGACGTCGGCGAGGAGCCCCTGCGTCGCGAGCAGCGGGGTGTTGACGATGTCGTAGCTGACGAGGTCGGGGACGGACCCGGCCCGGGCGGAGTTCGCGAGCTTCGTGAGGTACTGGTCGGCCTGGATCGTGGAGATCTTCACCGTGACGCCGGGGTTCGCCTTCTCGTACGCCTTCACCTGGTCGGCCAGGTCGACGCCGCCGTCACGCTGCCAGAGCGTGACCGTGCCCTTCGCGGGGCCACCGCTGTCGGACGAACTGCTCGAGGAGCACCCGGCCAACCCCGTCGCCGCGATCGTCAGAGCGACCGCCGCGATCGTGGTCCGGCGGAACGTGGATGTCTTCATCGTCATCTCCCAGATCTGTTCTTGCCGCATCGTTGCCGCAAGCTTTGCTGTCCTTGCCGAAAGTACGGTGCGTGCACCGGCCTGTCAATGCCCATGAAAGGAATTCTGGCTTGACGTTCGAATCGTGATGCGGCAAGGTTTGCCGAGTGCCGTACGCTCGCATCGCAAGGAGGACGCCGTGGTCAACCGACGAGCAGTGACACTCGCCGACGTCGCCGCACGGACCGGGGTGTCCGTCGGCACCGTCTCGAAGGTCCTCAACGGCCGGGGCCAGATCGCCGATGCGACGCGGCAGCGCGTCGCCGCAGTGGCGACCGACCTGGGACTGAGCGTGCGCGCCGGGACGCGCACCGAGCCTCCCGTCCGATCCGCGCAGCCGGGCCGGTCCTTCCTGGTGGGCGTCCTGTCCACCGACGCCTACGGGCGGTTCACCATCCCGGTCCTGACCGGAGCCGAGGACACGTTCGGCCCCGGCGAGGTGTCGATGCTGCTCGCGGAGAGCCGCGGCGACCCGATCCGTGAGACGCACTACGTGCAGACGCTCCTGAACCAGCGGGTCGACGGGATCGTCGTGGCCGGACGCTCGAGCGATCCGCGCCCCTCGATCTCCGGACTCCTCGGCGTGCCGGCCGTGTACGCGCTCGCGCCGTCCCTCGACCCCGGCGACGTCTCGATCGTGCCGGACGACGAGGCCGGTGCCGCCCGCGCGGTCGACCACCTGATCGGGACGGGCCGCCGGTCCATCGCGGTGATCTCCGGGGCGAGGCGGCACACCGCGAGCGCGCACCGCGTCAGCAGCGCGACCCGCGCCATCGCCGCAGCAGGAGCCACGCTCGCCGGGGGCGACGCCCTGTACGGCGAGTGGAGCGAGCGGTGGGGGTACGAGGCTGCGACCCGACTGCTCGGCACCGAGTTCGACGGCGTGTTCTGCACGAGCGACCAGATCGCCCGGGGCGTCGTGGACTGCCTCCGCGAGGCGGGGATCGTCGTGCCGACCGAGGTCGGGGTCGTCGGCGTGGACAACTGGAGTGTCATCACCGAGGCCGCTCGGCCGAGCATCACGTCCGTGGACCTCAACCTCCGCGAGGTCGGGCGCCAGGCGGCGGACCTGCTCATGCGGATGATCCAGGGCGACGAGGTCGCGGGCGGGGTGCGCACGGCGGACTGCTTCCTGGTGCCGCGGCAGTCGACGTGAGCATCCCGCCGGCACTGGCTCGGGTTCTGGCGGCGGCCGGGCTGCCGGCATCCGGCCAGTTCGTCGCCACGTCCGGGTGGGTGAGTCGCGCATGGGTCGGCGAGGACGTCGTGGTGCGCCTGAGCTCCGGGCAGACCGGAGGTGCGTACGAGCACGAGGCGCGCGTCGTCGAGCTGCTCGCCGGGAGCGACGTCCCGCACGCGCAGCACGTCGCGCACGGCGAGGGACCGGACGGCGCCTGGTCCGTCTCCGAACGGCTGCCGGGGACGACCCTGCACCAAGCATGGCCCTCGGCGTCCCCGGGGCAGCGGCGGACGATGATCGAGAGCCTCGGCACGGCGATGCGGGCCCTCCACCGCGTCCCGGTCCCGGCCGGGCTCATGCCGCCGTGGCTCGTCGAGGCTCTGGCCGGTGGGTCGTGGCCGGCGTACCATCCGCCCGTCGTGGGTGCGGCGGGCCAGCTGGTCGCGGAGGCGCTGGCCGCCGGCGGCGATGCGCGGCTGCTCGCGGACGTCGACGACTGGGTCCGCTCGCGATCGACGTCGTTCGGCGGTGACGACCTCGTGCTCGTCCACGGCGACCTGCACGGGTCGAACATCATGGTCGACCGGGGCGTCGTCACCGGGCTGATCGACTTCGCCGAGGCGGTGTCGCAGCCCGCGGACGTCGAGCTCGACACGATCCTCCGCTGGTGTGCCCGGGCCGGGGAGTTCCCGCCGATGCCCTCGTCGCACGGCCTCGAGGTGTCCTCGCTCGCGCCGGTCCCCGGGTGGTTGCGCGGGGCCTACCCGGAGCTGTTCGCGCACCCGCGGCTCCGTGAGCGACTGCAGTTCCACGACATGTGGGTGGAGCTCGCGATCGCGGCGCACCACCCCGACCCAGCCGTGCGCGACGTGGCGTGGGCGCGTGTCGGGCGTCTGCTCGACGGGCACGACCACCTGGAGGGGTTGGACTGGTAGCCCGGGCGGCGGCGGCGGCGGCGGGCGGCGGCGGGCGTTCGCACCACGGATGACGCATCGCACCAGTGGTCACCCGTGGTGCGATGCGCCGTTCGTGGTGCGGTGCGCCAGTCGTGATGCGGTGCGCGCGCGTCCACTAGGTTCGGCGCATGGACGAGGTGCTGCGTGTCGGGGAGATCCTGCGGGTGGTCGAGGCGGTGTTCGCCGAGATGCTCCACCCCGATGAGCTGGCGTCGTCGTCGTTCGTGGTGACGCGGGTCGACGACTGGCGCAGAACCACCTCGCTCGCTCGGGACGACCTCGTCGAGTCCGGCGAGGCGTGGGTGCGGTGGCGAGTGTGTGGCGAGGACGGCGGATCCTCCAGCATCAACGTCGAGGAGGGTCGGTCGCAGCTCGTCCGTCGGGTGCAGAGCGACCTGCAGGACTTCATCGCGGAGAGTCGCTTCGGGTGGGGGCAGCTTCGCGGGCCGAGGGACCTGCCGTAGGGCCGCCGGCACATGGGTCCGGGTGAACCGTGCAGCGCGTCGTGCCTCCGACGGTGACGAGATGAGAGTCTGCCTGCTAACGTGAATTTGTTAGCGCGTGACCGGACCTTCCGGGAACGCCGCCGAGGAGGAAGCTCATGTCCGTCCTGAAGCCCGCACCGTCGCAGATCGCGGACCTCGCCGCCGAGATCGGGTACACGGCGATCGCCGACGCCCCGGAGGAGTACACCGCGATGATCTCCGGCATGCTCGGCGTCTACGATGCGCTCGACGCGATCCCCGAGCCCGAGGTGCTGCACGGCCGCGCGCCCGTTGCACACACGATCCCGACACCGGCGGAGGACCCGCACCACGCGTGGGAGGTACGCGCCTCGATCCCCGGCGCCGCGTCCGGTCCACTCGCGGGCGTCCGGCTCGGCGTGAAGGACAGCATCCTGGTCGCGGGGCTGCCGATGCGGAACGGCTCGGCGGAGCTCGCGACCTTCGTGCCCGACGAGGACGCCACCGTCGTCACCCGCGCCCTCGCCGCCGGTGCCGAGATCGTCGGGAAGACCACGAACGAGTACTTCTGCATGTCCGGTGGCAGCCACACGGCCGCGACCGGGGTCGTGCACAACCCGCACCGCATGGGGCACTCTGCCGGCGGTTCCTCGAGCGGCAGCGCCGTCGCACTCGTCACGGGAGACGCCGACATGACGCTCGGGGCCGACCAGGCAGGTTCCATCCGGATGCCCGCGTCCTGGTCCGGGGTCGTCGGACTGAAGCCGACGTACGGACTCGTCCCGTACACCGGCATCGCCACGCTCGACGGCTCGTTCGACCACGTCGGCCCGGTGACGAGAACGGTGGCCGACAACGCACGGTTCCTCACCGTCCTCGCGGGCTCGGACGGCATCGATCCACGCCAGCGCGACATCGTCGTCGGGGACTACCTCGGCGGGCTCGACGACGGCGTCGAGGGACTCCGCATCGGCATCCTCACCGAGGGGTTCGGCGGTGAGCACTCGGAGGCCGGGGTCGACGAGACGGTCATCGCCGCAGCGGAGGCACTCCGCGACCGGGGTGCCACCGTCGAGCGGGTGTCGGTGCCGCTGCATGCGCTCGGGGCGGCACTGTGGACAGCCATCGCGATCGAGGGCATGGCCGAGACGGTGCTCCGGAACCAGGGCTTCGGCTTCGGTCGTCTCGACCGCTACCCGGTCGACATGATGCAGCACCTGTTCGACCACCGCGGTGACGTCGACGCCCACCCCGCGAACGTGCAGCTGTTCACGCTCGTCGGCCGGTACGTCGACCAGCAGCAGGGCCGCCTGAACTACGCGAGGGCGATCAACCGTGCCAGGACTCTCCGGGCCGCCTACGACGACGCCCTCGAGCACTTCGACGTCCTCGTGACACCCACCACGCCGCAGACCGCCCGCCCGCTCCCGGACCCGGCCCACGGCGCCGGCGCTGCGATCCAGGCGTCCATCGAGATGTCGGCGAACACCACCCCGTTCAACATCACCCAGCACCCGGCACTGAGCGTGCCGTGCGGAACGGTCGGCGGCCTCCCCGTCGGTCTCCAGCTCATCGGCCGGCACTTCGACGAGGCAATGCTGTTCCGGGTCGGGCAGGCCATCGAGAACTCGTGAGTGCCGAGCCGGTGGGATCATGGCTCTGCGCCGTGCCCCGCCGGCTCCGCGCTGCGATCACGACGAGAGGCCTGCGCGTTGACCCGTTCGGAGGAGATGCGTGTCCGCATCCTCGACACCGCTGCCGCCCTCCTGAACGAGGACGGTCGCGACGCGGTGACCACGCGCGCGATCACGACCGCCCTGCACATCCAGGCCCCCACGATCTACCGGATCTTCGGGGACAAGCAGGGGCTCCTCGACGCGGTCGCACTGCACGGGTTCTCGAACCACCTCGCGAGCTGGACGGGCTGGACCCCCGGCGCGGACCCGATCGAGTCGCTCCGGCAGGGGTGGGACATGCACATCGCATGGGGCCTGCAGCATCCGCACGTGTACTCGATCGCGTACGGCGACCCGCACCCGGGCTCGTCGACCGCCGCCGCGGACGCGATCGACGCGATCCTCCGGACGCAGATCGAGGTCGCGGCGACGGACGGGCTCCTCGCCGTCCCCGTCGAGGACGCGGTCGCCATGCTGCGCGCCACCGGCGTCGGGGTCGTCTTCACCCTCCTCGCGATGCCGGTCGACCGCCGCGACATGAGCCTGTCGACACGCGGACGCGAGGCAGCCCTCGGTGCCGTCCTCGCCGAACGCGGGCAGGCCCAGGAGCAAGGGCACGGGCACGGGCACGGGCAGGGTGCGGTCCGGCTCGGGGCGGCGATGCAGCTCCGGCAGCAGGTCGCCGACTCGACCGCACTGACGCCGAACGAACGCGCGCTCCTCGGCGACTGGCTGGACCGCCTGGCCAAGTGACCCGCGATCCGGGGCGACTGCGACGGCTCGCACGCCCCGGAACCAGAGCCAGAACCAGAACCAGGACCTGGACCTGGACCCGGACCCGGACCGGCGCGTGTGCCGTCAGAGCGCGAGCACGACCAGCCACGCCACGACGGACAGTCCGACCGCCCGCAGGACGAACGCCGCGGGGCCCCGATCCCGCCACGTCGCCACGAACTCCCCGATCGCGAACACGAGCGCCGCCAGCGTGACGAGCACGACCGCGCCGGGCAACGGGTGCCCGACGAACCCCGCACCCACCTGGTGCAGCGCGATGATGCCCCACGGCACGATCCCGACGGCCGACCCGAGGCCGAGCGGGACGCGAGAACGAGGACCGTCCGCCCGGCGTCGTGCACGCTCCTGCACCACGGCGAAGAGCACCCCCGCCGACGCGAGCGCGTAGACCCCGACGAGTGCGCCGATGTCCCTGACCCCGTTCGCCTGTGCGACCACGAACACGGTGATCGGCGTCGTCAGGAGCGGGTCCACCGCCCCTGCCCATCGCCGAGGAATGACGCCGGCCACCCCGACGAGACCGACCACCACCACCATGGCGATGCCGAGGTCGACATGGGACAGGGTCCGCGTTGCCGTGTTGCCGAGCGTCACGGTGACCGGTCGTGTGATCCGGTCCCCGAGCAGCGCGACCACGAGCAGAACCACCGCCTCGACGATCGCGACGACCCCGACGACCCGACGACGACCGAGGACGGCGCTGCTCGCGGGTCCGAGCGACCCACGTCCGAGCGCTGCGTCGGACGTCATCTAGAACAGCCTCACGGCAGCCGACGATCCCGACGGCTCGACGAGCTGCTGCACGAGTGCCGGGATCCGCTCGCGGAACGGGAAGAACCCGCGCGACGCGAACGGCCACGCCGCACTGTCCCACTGCCGACGCACGGTCACGAGCGCGACACCCTCCGCGGCGAGCGCCGGTCCCAGCGTCGCGAGCCGCTCGTGCACGGGTCCGACCGGCGCGCACGGGACGACCACCGTGTCGAGACCCTCGGACTCCGCCCACCGCAGGACAGTCGACGGCAGCGTGTCCGACAGCACCTGCGCCGGACGTCCGCCCGCGTCCAGTGCACGCGCGGCGGCGTCGTCGAGCGCGGTCGCGGTGAACGACGACACCGCGTCCGACGCGCCGAACGGCGACCGCTCCCCCGGGTCGGCGAACACCGCGGTCGCGACGAGGCTGTCCGCCATGCCGGGACACTCGGCGAGGAGGCTCGCCGGCTCGAGGTCCTCCTCGTGCAGCAGCAGACCGACCCGCTCCCCGATCGTCCCGACGACGTCGTCCGGCTCGATCGGCGCCCGGGGTGGGAGCGGCTCCTCGGCGAGCGCCCGGGCCGTCGTGGCGAGCCCTGTCGGCGAGAACCGCCCGTCGGTGTACCGAGCGATGTTCGACGCGGATGCCAGGTACGTCTTGCCCGTCGTCTGGAGCCCGGCGACCCACCGCCACGACAGCGTGTTCGATGCGGCGTCCCCATCGAGGAGGTGCCGGTAGAAGAAGTCGGCACCGAGCTGCCACGGCAGGCCGAGCGTGAAGACCCAGATGCTGGCGAACCACATCCGCGTGTGGTTGTGCAGGTACCCGGTGTCGACGAGCTCCCGGACCCAAGCGTCCATCGCGTCGATGCCGGTCCGGCCCGCGACCGCGTCGGTGTACCCGGGCGGCAGGTCACCCATCGCGAACTCGCTCACCTCGCGCCGGTACCGACGCCACACCTCGGGGTTCTGCTCGAGCCACCCCTTCCAGTAGGTGCGCCAGAACACCTCCTGCACGAACTTCTCGGCGGCCCGGAGGCTGTGCCGGTCGAGGACCGCCGTGACGACCTCCTGCTCGGTCACCAGTCGGTGCCGCACGGACGGTGAGAGTCCGGAGACGTTGTCCCGCGAGGCTCCGAGGTCGTGGTTCCGGTCGCGGGCGTACGCGCTGCCGGCGCGGGGGACGAAGTCGGCGAGCGCCTCGAGGCCAGCTGATCTGGTGGGGATGAACACCCCGCCATGGTGCGCGCCGCGCCGCTGGGAACGCTGACCCCGGTGCGTTCGCCGGACGGAGGACGGTCCCGGTGCGGGGCGTCTGGCCGGGGCAGGACATCAAGTACCCCTTGGGGGTATGTTCGACGGGTCTGTCGACCACGACACAGAGAGGATGACCATGTTCGTACTCCGCGCGATGGGCGATGCCCTGGCCGCTGCAGGGTCCATGGGGTGGGAGATCCTCTGGCCGCTCATCCTCGGGTTCACACTCTCCGGTGTCATCCAGGCCGTCGTCCGAACCGAGGCGATCACCCGACTCATGCAGGACGACTCGCCCCGCGCGATCAGTGTCGCCACCGGACTCGGCGCCCTGTCGTCGTCCTGCTCCTACGCTGCGGTCGCCCTCGCCAGGGCACTCTTCCGGAAGGGAGCGAGCCTGTCGTCCGCGATGGCGTTCGAGGTCGCCTCCACCAACCTGGTCGTCGAGCTGGGCCTGATCCTCGCGTTCGTGATGGGGTGGCAGTTCACGGTGGCCGAGTTCGTCGGCGGACCGATCATGATCATCCTCATCGCCCTCGGGTTTCGCCTCTGGATGCGGGGGCGGATCCTCGATGCGGCTCGCGATCAGGCCGACCGGGGTCTCGCGGGGTCGATGGAGGGTCACGCGGCGATGGACATGTCCGTCGGCGGTGACCAGGGCTTCTGGAGGCGCCTGCTCTCGAAGCCCGGGGTGACGAGCGTGTCGCAGTACTTCGTCATGGACTGGGCGTCCGTCATCCGCGACATCGTCATCGGCCTGCTCATCGCCGGGGCATTCGAGGCGTGGGTCCCGAAGCGCTGGCTCCAGGCGGTGTTCCTCGAAGGGCACCCCACACTGGCCTTCGTGATCGACCCGATCATCGGTCCGCTCCTCGCGATGGTGAGCTTCGTGTGCTCCGTCGGCAACGTCCCCCTGGCCGCGGTGCTGTGGAACGGCGGGATCTCGTTCGGCGGCGTGATCAGCTTCGTCTTCGCCGATCTGATCATCATCCCGATCATCGTCATCTACCGGCGGTACTACGGCCTGCGGGCGGCGCTTCGCATCACGGCGATCTTCTACGGTGCGATGGTGCTTGCCGGGTACGTCGTGGAGCTCGTCTTCACCCCACTCGGACTGATCCCCACGAACAGGCACCTGTCGATCGTGACGTCCTCGATCACCTGGAACTACACCACCTGGCTCAACATCGCCTTCCTCGCCGTCGGAGCGGTCCTGGTCGCCGTCTTCGTCCGCAGCGGCTCGTGGTCGATGCTCCACGCGATGAGCGGAACGCCCGACCACGACGACGAACCCCGACACCATCCCGCGACGCGCTGACTGCGCGCGGTCACCGGGTCATCGAGCGTCCGGTGGACGCGACCGGACGACGGACGGGAGGGACGGTGCGGGCCCGCACCGTCCCTCCCGTACGTCAGCGGGTCACCCTGCGGAGCTACGCCGACGTCTGGACCAGCGGGTCCACGGTCGGCGTCACCAGCAGCTTCGCGCCGATGTTCGCGGAGTCGAGGACGACCCTGGTGAGCGGCTCGATGTCGAGGTGCGGGCGGTTCATCTCGAGGAGCTTGGCGGCCGCCGTCGCGTAGGCGACGTACCACTGCTCGGGCGGCAGGGCGATGGGCGGGATCGCGAGGGTCTGGAGTCCGAACCCGACGGCCTCGCGGGGCATCCAACGCGCGGTGGTCCCCGGCGCGAACCGCGGGACCTCGAACGCCGGTGTGCCCATCGTCGCGGCGCCGTGCCGCGCGATGTCCTCCACGGTCGGGGCTGTCCGACCGGCTGCGAGGAGCGGCGCGGTGACGATCGCGTGGACGGAGTCCGGCGACTCGAACAGCGGGAGGTTGATGCCGTCCCCCACGGCGAACTGCGTTCCGGTCGGGTCCTGCGCCACCCGGTTCACGCGTCCCCGGTACTCGGGCGCTCCGGACTGCACGCCGAGGGTCGCCGCGATCTGCGCCGCACGCCCGGCGAGCGATCCGAGGACCGTGAGCACCGTCTCGGCGTGGAGGCCCCGCGGGTCGGCGAAGACCTTCGCCGCGTGGGCGAGCACGCCGTCACCCACCTGCCGGGCGCGGGCGAACTCGTCGACGGGTGCCTCGGGCACCGCCTGGTGCTCCGGCTTGTCCCTGCGTGCGCGTCGTCCGAACATCGTTCCCCTCCCGAACACTGCTGTGCGGTCTCACAGCCTGGTCGTCCCAGGCTGCCGGACGACCCCGTTGCGGCTCGACCCCCAGTCCGGGCGGGGTCGTTCGGGGCCCGAGATCGACCCCGGACGTCGAAGAACTGCGTGCGGACGTCATCGCGATGCGTGCGTGTCCATCCGACGCAGCATTCCGCCGGGAATGGGCAAGAATGCGTCTCCGGCATCTCATTAGGCTCGTGTCAGGTTTCAGCTCGGTGCTCGATCCCTGCGCATTACCGCGTCCGAGCGGATGCGCGCACGACCCGATGACGGGAGGTTCGACATGTCTCAGTTCGTCCAGGACCACACCCAGGACGCGATCGTCGGCGAGCCCGAGGTCGTCGAGGACATGCGTTCCGTGCGCGCGATCGCCAGCCACCCCGCATGGCTGCGCCTGAAGCAGGCCGTCGTCGCGCTGCAGGGCCTGCAGGCGGCCGACGGCTCGGTTCCCGACCCCGCGTACCACGCGACGGCCGCTGACCACGTTGCCACGATCCTCCCGTCCGTCGCCGAACTGGCACCGTCGTTCCCGCACGACGCGTCGTACCTCGACGCGCTCCAGCGCGACTTCGCGCGATGGCGCGACGAGCGGTTCGGCGTCCCCGACTTTCTCGACTCGCTGAACGAGTTCCAGCCCCAGGAGCACCGCGTCGACGGGCTCGGCCACCTCGTCGTGTTCCCGATGTACACGCAGAACGGGAGCTCCTCGCGGCTGGTCGAGGCCGTCCTCGTCGAGGTCATCTGGCCGGAGTTCATCGCCGAGCTCGAGGCGGGCGACTACGGCAACGCGCTCTTCGTCGCGCTCCGGTTCGTCGACTTCACCCCCGGCTACGACACGAACTCCGCGGTGCTGTTCCCCGAGACCGTCGCCATGCGCGAGATCCCGACGTTCACGTGGGGCGCGATCTTCCAGGACCGCGAGGCCGCGCGCTACCGCCGGGTCGTCCGCGCCGCCGCCGACATCACCAAGCTCGACCTGCCGGACGACGCCGCAGCGATGCTCGACGACCAGGAGCTCACGGAGCGGGTCTTCGTGATGTGGGACATCATCCACGACCGCTCGCACATGCGCGGTGACCTGCCGTTCGACCCGTTCATGATCAAGCAGCGGATGCCGTTCTTCCTCTACTCGCTCGAGGAACTGCGCTGCGACCTGACGGCGTTCCGCGAGTCCGTGCACCTCCAGCGCACGCTGTCGGCGAGGCCGGACGAGGACCTCTCGGCGGCGCAGCGCGAGATCCGCGACCACGCCAAGCTCGTGCAGTACGCGGTGATCTTCGACCGCGTCTTCCGCTTCGCGATCACCGGGAGCCGCGTGCGGAACTACGACGGGCTCGGCGGCCAGCTGCTGTTCGCGTGGCTGCACCAGCACGGCGTCCTGCACTGGACCGACACCCGGCTCACGATCGACTGGGACGCGGTGCCGGACGTCGTCATCGCCCTGAGCGACGAGATCAACGAGCTGTACTGGCGGTCGATCGACCGGCCGAAGGCGTCGCACTGGCTCGCCGCGTACGCCATGCTCACGCGGACGCTCACGCCGCACCCGGCCTCGCGGTGGGCGCGCGGCCTGTCCGAGGAGACGCTCGCGGGAGCACCGAAGGGCTACACGGACGCCGTGCTCGACGACGAGTTCCCGCTCTCGATGTTCTACGAGGCCCTGAACAAGAAGATGGCGGTGGTCATCCAGTCGACGGCCGGGATCACCGGGATGTCGGACCGCGAAAACTAGGATGAACCAGTGACCCTCCAACTCCACGACCTGGACCTGCGGGGCTTCGCCTCCGACAACTACGCCGGCGTGCACCCCGAGATCCTCGATGCGATCGCCGCCGCGAACAACGGCCACCAGATCGCGTACGGCGAGGACCTCTACACGGCCCGCGTCAACGAGGTCTTCGCCGAGCACTTCGGGGAGCAGGCGCAGACGTTCCCGGTGTTCAACGGCACCGGTGCGAACGTCGTCGGACTGCAGTCGATGCTGCCGCGGTGGGGTGCCGTCGTCTGCACGTCGACCGCGCACATCCACACCGACGAGGCCGGCGCCCCTGAGCGGGTCGCGGGTATCAAGCTGCTGACCGTCGACGCCCCCGACGGCAAGCTCACCCCGGAGCTCATCGACCGCGAGGCATGGGGCTGGGGCGACGAGCACCGCCCGCAGCCGCTCGTCGTGTCGATCACGCAGACCACCGAGCTCGGGACCGCGTACACGGTGGACGAGGTCCGGGCGATCGCGGACCACATCCACCCGCTCGGCATGAAGCTCCACATGGACGGTGCCCGCATCTCCAACGCCGCCGCGACGCTCGGGGTCCCCCTCCGCGCGTTCACCACCGACGCCGGGGTCGACGTGCTGAGCTTCGGCGGCACGAAGAACGGCATGCTCTACGGCGAGGCGATCGTGGTGCTGAACCCGGCGGCGTCCGAGGGGCTGCACTACCTCCGGAAGATGAACATGCAGCTCTCGTCGAAGATGCGGTTCGTCTCGGCGCAGCTCATCGCGCTGCTCGAGGACGACCTGTACCTCCGCTCCGCCCGGCACGCGAACGCGATGGCCATGCGGCTCCGGTCGGCACTCGAGCGTGGCATCGCGGACGGCTCGATCCGCGGTGTCGGGTTCAGCCAGGACACCCGGGCGAACGGCGTGTTCGCGACGCTTCCGGCCGGCGTTGCCGATCGACTCCGCCAGCACTTCCGGTTCTACGACTGGGACGCGAGCCGGAACGAGGTGCGGTGGATGTGCTCGTTCGACACCACGGAGCAGGACATCGACGACTTCGTGGCGGCGCTGACGCGGGAGCTCGACGCGGTCTGACGACGGTGCCGGCCGCTGCCCGCCGCCCGTTACTCATCTCCGTGGGCGTGCGCTCCTCGTGAACACGCGCGTCCACGGGGAACACCCCAATGGCCGTGTTCAGCCCGGACGGCCGTGTTCAGAACACGGCCGCGGGCATGACGGCCGCGGGCCGGCGGCGGTCCGTGCGCAGTAGCATCCGGGGAACAGATCGGTGGGAATCTCATGATGCGCGACGAAGAGCCCCAGGAGCGTGGTGGCGATCGGCCCTACGGCGACGACGGGTTCGAGTCCCCGCACCAACGCGGGTTCGTCCGGACGGCGTGCAGCATCCTGGTCCGATCCGTCGTCGGTGTGCTCGCCGGGCTGAGTGGTCGGACGTGGCCCCGTCAGCTGCCGCTCGATCCCCCGCAGAACCGCTCGGACTACCGCCCCTGAGCCCGCGGGCGCGCTGCGCGCCCACCGTCGGACTGGAGGGACGGTGCGGGCTGGCACCGTGCCTCCCGTCCATCAGTGGGTCGCGCTCAGCGCGCCGTCACCACGAACCCGGCGCGTAGTCCTTGAGGAAGACGCCGAACAGGTCCTCGCCCGCCTCGCCCCGCACGATCGGGTCGTAGACACGGGCTGCCCCGTCGACGAGGTCGAGCGGGGCGTGGAACCCCTCCTCCGCGAGCCGGATCTTCGTCGGATGGGGCCGCTCGTCGGTGATCCAGCCGGTGTCGACGCTCGTCATCAGGATGCCGTCCGTCTCGAACATCTCCTGTGCGCTCGTCCGCGTGAGCATGTTCACCGCGGCCTTCGCCATGTTCGTGTGCGGGTGCCCCGGTCCCTTGTAGGCGCGGCCGAACACGCCCTCCATGGCGCTGACGTTCACCACGTGGGTCCGCCGCGCGTCGCTCGCAGCCATCGCGGGCCGGAGCTTCGAGATCAGGATGAACGGCGCCGTCGTGTTCGCGAGCTGCACCTCGAGCATCTCGAGCGGGTCGACCTCGCTGACGTTCTGCGTCCACGAGTTCTCGTCGTGTAGGTCGGGGACGAGGCCACCAGCGTCGATCGCGGTGCCCACGGCGAGACGGTCGAGCGAGCTGGAGCCCGGGGCCATCGCCTGCTTCGTGAGCTCGTCCGCCCGTGCGGCAGCAGCGGCGAGGATCGGGTGCGCCGCCACCGTCCGGGCGATCGCCAGCGGGTGCTGGTCGTTCGTGTGCCCGAAAGTCACCAGCTCGGGCAGGGGTCCGTCCGGCAGCGGTGCGAGTTCGGCATCGACGAGCGGCTGGTAGGCGCCCGGCGATCGGCGCACGGTCTGCGTCGCGTTGTTGATCAGGATGTCGAGCGGGCCGGCGGCGGCGACGTCCTCGGCGAGCGCGATGACCTGCGCGGGGTCGCGGAGGTCGATGCCGACGATCTTCAGGCGCGACATCCAGTCGGCCGAGTCCGGCAGGCTCGCGAACCGGCGGACCGCGTCCCGGGGGAACCGCGTCGTGATGGTGGTGTGCGCGCCGTCGCGGAGCAGGCGGAGCGCGATGTACATCCCGATCTTCGCGCGGCCGCCGGTGAGCAGCGCCCGCTTGCCCGTCAGGTCGGTCCGGGCGTCGCGCTTGGCGTGGCTCAGTGCTGCGCACCTCGGGCAGAGCTGGTGGTAGAACGCGTCGACGACCGTGTACTGCTGCTTGCACATGTAGCAGGGGCGGGACTTCAGGAGGGTGCCGGCGGTGGCGGCGTCCGTCGATGCGCTGATCGGGACGCCCCGGGTCTCGTCGTCGATGCGGTCGGCGGCCCCGGTGGCGGTCGCGGCGATCACGGCGCGGTCGGCCTCCGCGATGACCGCGCGCTTGTTCAGCCGATGGGTCCGCTTGACGGCCTTGAACATCTTCGCGGTCGCCTGCCGCACGCGGACGAAGTCCGGATGGCTCTCGTCGATCTCGGTCAGCTGCGCGAGGACCCGGAGCGTGACCTCCAGGTCTGCGGGAGGGATGCCGCTGGGGTCGAGGGGGTCGGAGGTCACACGGGATTCTACGGCGATCGTCGTCGGGTCACGGCAGCGCCACCTCGTCGTCCCACCCCGGCACGACGACGACCGGCATGTGCTGCGACCGCCAGAGCCCGATGACGCCGGGGCTGTCGTCGATCGCGAGGACGACCCGGTGGGTCTTCCGGATGCGCGCGGGGATGCTGCGCTTGACCTCGACGTCCGGGCGCTGGTCGTGGTCGCGACGCTTGAGGAGCCGATCGAACTCGACGCCGTGATCTGTGCGATGCATAGGTAGAGGCGACGGCGCAAACGCGACTGTCGAAGCCACCGGCGCCTCAGGTTGCCTCCGAAAGGTAGAACAAATGATCTCCCCCACCCCTGAACACGGGCGGTACCGCACGGTTGCGATCGCGATCGTCTGCGCAACGATGGTGCTCCTCGTCGCGCTGACCCCGCCGCCGGACCGAGCGAATGTCGTCACCGCCTTGATGCCCGCAGTCTTGAAAGTTCTCACGACCTTCCGAAACGGAGGAAGCACGAAACGCTCGCTCGGATGAGCGAGCGTTCCTGACGGACTGGAGGCGCGGGTCGGGCCCGCACCGTGCCTCCAATCCGGAGGCGGTCACCGTGTGTGGTGAGAACGTCCGTCAGCGTTGTAGCGGTCGGCCGAGGAGATCGCGCCACCGATCAGACGTGCCGGACGTGAACGCGAGGAAATAGAGGAGCGTGGCCGTCCTCGGCGCCGCCCAGTTGCGGTCCTCCGACGTGGACGGTTCCTCCAGGAGCCTTGCCAACGCCAGGTAGAGGTGCAACAAGGGGGCGCAACACCGTGAAGTTCGGCCACCGCACGAACGTCCGCCGCGGATGGACCGAGGTTGATCCCTCTCGTCGTCATCTGTCTCCTCGCGGCAGTCAGGTCGGGTCGACCGTTCGTGATCACGCAGGGTCGGCCTCTCGCAGCCTACGACCGTTCGGCGCGGGACTCAGGGATGGTTCGGCACCCAGCCGGCCTGACCGCGTGGCACGATGCTTCAGTGCCCACCCGTCGTCCACCACGCGATCAGCCGACTCCTCGACGACCGCGGGCGATCCTCCGGATGGCTGCCTACGTGGGGCTGCTCGCTCTGGCCGGCTTCTTCGTGTACATCGGTGTCGCCGCAATCCACGATCGTGGCGAGCCCGTCATCTGGGGCACGTTCACCGTGGAGCGACGGGAGCCCGGGCGCGGAATCGAACACGTCTCAGGGAGATGGCGTTCCGACGACGGACGGGTGGTGGAACGGGACGTCGCCCTGGACGGCTCGGCCGGGGCGGGTGATGAGGTGCGCGCGTACCTCCGGCCCGGCAGTTTGCTCGGCGGGACGACGATCGTGCACGACGGGCGATGGGATTGGGTGGACTTCGTCGCCGGGCCCGTGTTCTTCTTGCTGTCGCTCGGATTCCTCTGGGCGATCCTGTGGATCTGGGACGATCTGACGGCGATACGTCGACGCTGGGGCCTGTCGCGACGATGACTCAGGACGGACAATGCGGGGCGGCACCCCGACAGGGAGTGATGAGTACTCGGGCAGAGCCCAGCCGTGCACCCCACCCGTCGTCGTCCCGTCTCAGCGGCGGCAGCCACCACCGTCTGCGGGGTCCAGCTGGTGAATTTCATCGTCGAAGTTCGCGGGATCCCGGACGAACCGATCCGACCCGGAGCGAGGATCTACGCCAGTGCTCACCATCAAGAAGCCGAAAACCACCATCGCGTTCGGACTGTTCTTCATCCTCTTCGGAATCGCCGAGATGATCTTCAACCCCGCCGATGCTGCTGGGAAGATCATCTTCGCGATAGTTCTGATCGCCCCCGGGCTGATCTTCATAGTGGCCGGTGCACGGGCATTAGCGCGTCGCGACCATCCATGAAGACTCGATCGGCGGCGTCCGTCCGCGCTTGAAGATCCCCTGCTCTTCATGACGGCATGGCCAGTAGGTTCTGATGACTCAGGAGGGACAGGACCGAGCGGTACTCCGACGGGCAGTGCTCAGTACTCGGGTGGAAGCCAGCCGTCGAGCCTCGCGAACCGCGGCCGCATGAGGTTCGACTCGTCCTGGTCGGCCTCCCGGACATCAGTGATGACGGTGACCGCACCATCGCGGTACCACCGTCGCGCAGCGCCGTCGCGCTCGTCGATGACCAGGGTCTGCCGGTCAGCGGGGTCGAGCGTGTGCTCGAACGTGATGAGGAGCGAGTGGCCTCCCACGCGCTGCACCAGCATCGGCGAGAAGCTCTCCGGGCCGCGGCCCCACAACGGCAGCGCTTCGGGCGTCAGCATGCGGACCGGAGGAGCGACGATCCCACTCCGGTCGAACGAGACCTCGGCCGGGCCGTCGTCGGTGTGCAGAACTCCCTCGCGGTACCGGTACCTGGTGGTCTCACGCTGACGATCGAACACCCACGATCGGTCCGACTCGTCGAGCAGGACCTGGAACTGCCACGGCCGCTCACCGGGACCGTGGTGGACTCCGCGTGCGAGGACCCGCCTCGGCGAGCGCAGCGCGACGAGCTCGGCAAGGACGACCGCGCTGTCGTCGCGCTGGAGAACCGTGTCGAGTTGCATGTCGCAATCCTGGCGCAACCGCTCCTCGGTCGCGGTGAGCCGTGCGATCTGTCACCAGGGCCAGACGAGCGCGGTCTCGAGTGCAGCGAAGAACACATGCGCGAGCACTGCCGCGCCGATCCGGTCCGTGCGGACGGCGACCGCGCCGACGAGCAGGCCGAACACGAACGTCCCGGTGAACTCCATGATCGTGACGGGCGCCGATCCCGGTGCGGTGAAGCTCGTCCCGAGGACGTGCACGACGGCGGCGACCAGCGCTGTGACCACCACGCCGATCGCGGGCGCGAATGCGTTCCACCCCGTGCTGCGGACCCGGGCGACGAGCCACCGCAGCAGCACGCCGCGGAACATGAGCTCCGTGATGATGGGTGCAACGATCACCGGCTCGACGACGAGTGATGCGACGTCCCCGATCGACGGTCCGCCCTGGATCCAACCGTCCGACCCGATTCCTGCGTCCCCCAACAGCCAGAGACCGAGCAACGCCCACACCGCGGCCGCGACGGCCGTCATCGCGAGCGCCCATGGCACGTCGACCCGACGGAGCCGGAGTCCGAGTCGGTCGACGGTGTCGCGCCGCCCCACCCACGCCACGGCGGCGAGCAACGGAACGTAGGAAGAGACCGCCACGGACAGACCGACCGCCGAGCCGCCGATGTCGCTCGACAGGAGACCACGACCGACGATCGACGGGAGGAACCAGCACCCGATGAGCCCGAGCAGCACCGCGATGCCGGGACCCCAGCCGACGCTCGGCTCCCGACCGGTCTCGGTGTCCGGCAGTGCGATGCTCCGGTGCGTCGGAGCCTCTGGGCCGTCGGTCATGACACACGCTTCGCGGCGGACGTGAGCACACATCCCCCGAGTACGAGGACCAAGCAGGCCACACCGAGGAGCCCGGCGCCGATGTCCGCGCCGTGATCGTCCATGACCGATCCCACGACACGAACGGTCGTGAGCACGAAGAGCGCCGCTGCGGCGCCGAAGGCGACGAGCGCCATCGAGAACACTGTCAGCGCAGACCCTCGCCGCGGACGCGCGGCGGCTGCACGAGGCGCACCGGAACCGCCGTAGCCATCCGGATGGATGCTGTCGTGCGCGCTCTCCGCGATGTTCGACCGGTGATGCATGACCCCCCTGGTTCCCGCGTCGTCCACGACGCAGGAACCAGGATGTCGGAGAGTGCGGCGCACGTCACCACCGCGATCGAGGGTCACTGCACTCCGCAGTGTCGAAACGTCGCAACGACGTCCACGGCGAGCTGATCGACGTCCCCCTGGACTCCTCCGCGTTGGTACCGGACTCGGCGAGACGTGCGGTCGAGGAGGTCGTGCACCGCCGCCGCTGAGCGCGACCGCGAGGCACCGACGAAGCGTCCTGCCGGACGCGAGCGGATGACGGACTGGAGGCACGGGTCGGCCCCGCACCGTCCCTCCCGTCCGTCGTCTCGCCGACCGCACCCGGGCTGACGACAGATCCGGACAGTCCTGGAGTGGACAGGTACTGAACATGTATGCTCGACCACATGCCTGTCTCATCGAAGCGACGCCGTGTCGCCGACGCCCTCCGCGACGCGATCGCGACGGGCCGACTCGTCCCCGGCGAGCGCCTCCCCGGGGAACACGAGCTCGCCGAGCGCTTCGCGGTCAGCCGCGGCACGGTCCGCGCCGCACTGGCTGACCTGGCGGACGAGGAGTACATCGCCACGCACGGGGGCGTCGGTTCCATCGTCACGTTCGACGGCGCAGCACTCGACCCTCGCGGCGGCTGGGCCCGATCGATCGCCGCGACCGGGGTCGAAGTCGTGACACGCGTCCTCCGCATCGAGCGCATCGAGGACATCGACCTCGCCGAGCGGGTCGGGGCCGACTCGGCAGCGTTCATCGCCGTCGACCGGGTGCGTCACGTGCTCGGCGGCGTCTCGGTCTCCCTCGAGCGCAGCCGAGTGCCCCGGACCGGAGCACTCGACCGTGCCGTCGAGGACGGACTCGTCGACGGGTCGCTGAGCGCCACCCTGACCGCAGCGGGCCTCGTGCCCGCGACCGCCGAGCAGTGGGTCGACATCGCACCCCTGAGCGCCGAGGACGCCGCCGTGCTGGAGCAGCCGGCGGGGACGCCGTTCCTGCACAGCCAGCGGATCTCGCGGACGATCCACAACGGCTTCGTCGAGCACGTCGACAGCCTCCTCGCACCGGACCGGTTCCGGTTGCACATGCGATTCGGGACGACGGAGCAGACACGATGACCAGCACCGGCAGCACGCACAGCACGGGGAACCCGACCAGCGACGCCCGCGCGGGACGAGCCCTCGCGGCCATGCACGGTCTCGCGATCGGCGACGCGATGGGCATGCCGACGCAGTCGATGTCGCTCGCGCAGATCCGCGCCGACCACGGGGTGATCACCGGCTTCGTCGACGCCGGACCCCACCAGCGGATCGCCGCGGGCATGCGCGCCGGCAGCATCACGGACGACACCGAGCAGGCGATCCTCGTCGGCGGCCTGCTCGTCGAGGGCGGCGGCCGTCTCGACCCGGTGCGATTCGCCGAGGCGATCATCGACTGGGAGCGTGCGATGGAGGCCAAGGGATCGCTCGACCTCCTCGGCCCGAGCACCAAGACCGCCGTGGAGCGCATCCTCGCCGGTGTCCCCGCGGACCAGGCCGGATCGACCGGCACCACGAACGGCGCGGCGATGCGGATCGCCCCGGTCGGGATCGCCACCCCGGCGACGGACCTGGAGACGCTCGTCGACACCGTCCAGGACGCCTCGCGCGTCACCCATGACACCGGACTCGGCATCGCCGGCGCGAGCGCCATCGCGGCGGCGGTCAGTGTCGGGCTCGACGGCGCCACCCGGGCGGACGCGATCGACGCGGCCATCGGAGCGGCCCGGATCGGTGCGACCCGCGGGCACTGGATCGCCGGCGCCGACATCGCCGACAAGACCGCCTGGGCCAGGACCTACCTGCCGACGGTGCCGGACGACGAACGGATCGACGTCGTGTCCCGGCTCATCGGCACATCCGTCGCATCGCAGGAGTCCGTGGTCGCGGCCCTCGCCCTCGTCTCGCTCGACCTCGACCCCTGGGAGACCCTCGGGATCGCGGCGAGCATCGGCGGCGACACCGACACCATCGCCGCGATGGCCGGAGCCGTGCTCGGCGCCGTCCACGGCCCGGACGCCTGGCCGGAGCACGCCGTCCGGACCGTGGTCGAGGTCAACGGACTCGACCTCCACCCGCTCATCAACGGCCTGCTCGCCATCAGGACCCGCACGACCGACTGACCACCGCGCGCGCAGCGGACCCGCACCGCGCGCAGCACCCCCCCACTCACAGCACCCCCCCACTTCCGAGGACGTAAGAGGACATGACGACCACACCCGACCCCACTGTCACACGCGCCAGGAGCGAAGGCACCCTCACCACGATCGAACAGCGCGGCATCGAACCCGTCCCCGCCGACGAGCGCACCGGCCGCCCGGGCGCGCTGTTCTGGGTCTGGTTCGCCGCGAACATCTCCATCCTCGGGCTGCCGCTCGGGGCAACCCTCGTCGCGTTCCAGAAGCTCACCATCTGGCAGGCGCTCCTCGTCGCGGTGATCGGCGCCGCGGGCTCGTTCGCCGTCGTCGGCGTCATCTCCATCGCCGGACGCCGTGGTGGCGCCCCCGGCCTGACGCTCTCCCGCGCCGTGTTCGGCGTCCGAGGCAACATCGGCCCGACGCTCGTCTCGCTGCTGTCACGCCTCGGCTGGGAGACCGTCAACACCACGACGGCCGCGTTCGTGCTGCTGTCACTGTTCACCATCGTGTTCGGCACCGACGGGAACGCCAAGCACACCCCGGTCCTGACGATCGTGGCGATCCTGGTGTTCATCCTGTGCACCGTCCTGATCTCCGGCCTGGGGCACGCGGCGATCGTCGCGATCCAGCGCTACGCGACCTGGGTCTTCGGCGCGCTCAACGTCTTCGTGGCGATCTTCCTGGTGCTCCGCGTCGACTGGGACACCGTGATGAGCGCCCCCGCCGGACCCGTCAGCGCGATGGTGATCGGCATCGGCACGATCGCCGCGGGGACCGGCATCGGCTGGGCGACCGCCGGTGCCGACATCGCCCGGTACAGCAAGGTCTCCGCGCGCGCCAGCCGACTCGTCCTCGCGAGCGCAGTCGGTGCGGGCACCCCGCTGGTGGTCCTCGTCGGCCTCGGCGCACTCGTCTCCGCCGGTGACCCCGCCCTCGCGACCGCGGGTGATCCCGTCGCCGCGATCCGCGACCTGCTGCCCAGCTGGATGGCCGTCCCCTACCTGATCGCCGCGTTCGGTGGGCTGCTGCTCTCGAACCACCTGTCGGTGTACTCCGCGAGCCTCACCACCCTGACCCTCGGCGTGAAGGTCCCGCGCGTGTGGGCCGTCGGCGTCGACGTCGTCATCACCTTCCTCGGCGCGATCTACTTCATGCTCATCGCGGACGGCTTCTACGCGCCGTTCATCACGTTCATCTCGATCCTCGCCGTGCCGATCACCGCGTGGCTCGGTGTCTTCATCGCCGACATGGTCCGCCGCCGCTGGTACGACCCGGTCGGGCTCCTCGACCTCCGTCGCGGCTCCGCGTACTGGTACCGCGGCGGCATCGCCTGGAGTGCCTTCGGCGCGTGGGCCGTCGCGATCGTGATCGGCTTCCTGTTCACCGTCGTCAAGGTCGGCGACGCGGCTCCCGTGTTCGTCGGGCCGCTCTCGGGCAGCTGGATCGGGGCGAACGGCCTCGGCTGGGTCGTCACCTTCGTGGTCGCCGCCGGCGTGTACCTGCTGTTCGGCGGTGCCCGCGGCACGCTGACCGAACCGTCCGTCGCCGCCACCCGGTCCGCGACCGAGTCGGCGACGGTGCGCTGATGCCACGGCTCGTGTCCGTCGGGAACGTCATCGTCGACATCGTGATGCGCATCGGCGCGATCCCGGAGCTCGGCGGCGACGTCATCGCGGACGGGTCGGAGATCACGGCCGGTGGCGGCCTCAACACGATGGTCGCCGCACGCCGCGACGGGCTCGACGTCGTCTTCGCTGGCCAGTACGGCACCGGTCCGTTCGGCGACGTCGTTCGGTCGGCGCTCCTCGCCAGCGGCGTGCAGGTGGTGCAGCCGGGTCTCCCCGACCTCGACAGCGGGTACTGCGTGGCACTCGTCGACGCCACGACCGAGCGCACGTTCATCACCAGCGTCGGCGCCGAGGGCCGCCTCGGCACCGACGACCTTGCCCGCGTCGAGGTCCGTGAGGACGACACCGTCTTCGTCTCCGGGTACGGGCTCGCGCACCGTTCCAACGGCGACGCCATCGGCACCTGGCTCGCGGACCTGCCGGATGCCGTCCGGGTCGTCCTCGATCCGTCACCGCTCGTGGACACCCTCCGGCCTGATCTGCTCATCGCCGTCATGGCGCGCTCCGACGTGGTCAGCACGAACGGCCGCGAAGCCCTGCTCATGGCGCCGGAGTCGACGCACCTCGGCGACGCCGCGGAACGCATCGCCGCACGCACACGGGGAGCGGCCGTCGTCCGCGACGGCGCGCGCGGATGCTGGGTCGCCGTAGCCGGTCGTCCTGCCGAACTCGTCGCGGGCTTCGCCGTCGCCGCGGTCGACACGAACGGTGCGGGAGACGCCCACGACGGCGTCCTCATCGCCGCGCTCTCCCGTGGGGACGACCTCGTCACCGCGGCACGCCGAGCGAACGCGGCCGCTGCGATCGCCGTGACGCGCGAGGGTCCGGCGACCGCGCCGACCGCGGCCGAGATCGACGACCTCCTGGGTCGGTCCGGCGACTGACGGAGTGCAGGACTGACGGACTGGAGGCGCGGGTCGGGCCCGCACCGTCCCTCCAGTCCGTCAGTGGCGGTCTTCCGGACGGGAGGCGCAGGTCGGGCCCGCACCGTCCCTCCCGTCCAGAGTCGGTCGCCGTGCTGCGGCTACGGCCGCGTCGCCGCTGACCGGCTGGACAGCCCCGAGACGTGCGCGGCGAGCAGGTCCGCGAAGGGCCGGTCCACCGCGAGGACGACGGTGCCGGCCCGGCGCTCGGACGACTCCCGGACGGGCAGCTCGATCCTCGTGGCGCCCCGATCCGGCCCGTCGCCGCCGATGACGTGGACCGGCAGCTGGATCGACGAGGTGACGCGCAGATCGCCGGTCATCACCGCGGCGGCCAGGGGATCGTGCAGGATCGCCACGCGGTCCACGTAGACGGTGGCGTAGAAGTCGGCGTACACCTCGAGCATCCGGCCGATGTGCTGTGCCGGGACGGACTCCGCGTCGACGAGCCGCGCGATGTGCTCCTCGGTGAAGCGGTGACCCGTGGTCACGTCGAGCGGCACCGTGGTGATGTCCCACGGAGCCGCGTAGACCAGGTCGGCCGCCTCGGGGTCGTTGTGGATGTTCGCCTCTGCGAGGGGCGAGACGTTCCCCCGCACGAGGAACGCGCCGCCCATGACGGTGACGTCCCTGATCCGGGACGGGAGCGTCGGGTCGATGTGCAACGCGCGAGCGAGGTTCGTCAGCGGTCCGATCGCGAGGACCCGCAGTTCGCCCTCGTGCTCGTGCGAGAGCCGGATGAGGAGCTCCGCGGCGGACTCGTCCTCGACCTCGCGCTCGGCTCTCAGCAGTTCGACGCCTCCGATGCCGTTGCTGCCGTGGACGTGCGGCGCGCCACCGTGGAACGGGCGCGACCAGAAGTCGGTCGGCCCGACCGCGACCGGCGTCCGGTCGTTCCCGAGGACGGCGAGGAGGTCGAGGGTGTTCCGCGCGCCGCGCGGGGCGTCGATGTTGCCGGACACGACGCCGACCCCGACGAGGTCGACGCCCGGCCTGCCGGTCAGCCAGGCGAGCGCGAGGGCGTCGTCGATGCCGGTGTCGCAGTCCAGGAAGACCGGGGTCGGGCGGGTGGGGTTCGTCATGCGGTGGTCCGTTCGGTCGGGTCGTTCGGGTTCAGCGTCGATCTGGCCGCAGCCGCGAGGTCATTCGTCTTCTCGGGGTTGCTTGAACACGAGGACCGTCCACACCACGCCGACGATGAACCCAGCACCGCAGAGAGCGATCGCGACGATCGCTCCTGGCGCTCGATCATGAGAGCCGAAGCCGACGATCGCACCCACGACGACGAGGACGAAGCCGATCTGGGAGATCCACGCGAGTGACGGGTTGCTCATCCGGCGCACGAGGCCTCCTGCGGGTGTTCGGGCGAAGGCACGTCGAGCTCAGACGCGGTCGCCATGCACCCGACGCTTCCGACGGCGCCGAGCCGCCAGGAGCTGCCAGGCAAGGAGTGCGACGACGATGGCGACAGGGAACGCGATCCACACAGCGACGTGGAAGAACCCGAAGGCGATCAGCGCGAGGACGCCGATCCCGATCCCCGCGACGACGTCGGTCGGTGTCCGCCCGCTCGTGCCGTCCACCTCGGTCTCGTAGCCGGGCTCACGCTCGTAGGGGTCGGTCGGCCCGTCCACGGACCCGTGCTTCCCATCGTCGCTCACGCCCCGATGCTACTGATCCTCGGGATCCTCGACCGTGTCTGCGGAGGGCTGGTCGATCCGGCGGAGGAACTCCAGCATCGCGCCGGCGAGCCGTTGGGGCGCCTCCATCGCGACATGGTGACCGACCCCGTCGAGCATCACGGCCTCCACCCCGTCCGCGACCGCCCGCATCCCGTCGGCCGTCTTCGGCCCGCCCATCCCGTCGACCGCCAACACCGGCATCGGCAGACGAGCGGATGCGGCGAGCGCGCGGAGCTCGTCCCCCTCGGCGAGCGCTGACGCGTACAGACCGTGCGGGCCGTCCCACGCGCCGGACTGCGAGTAGGCGCGGTCGAACTCGGCGATGTCGCGCGCCGTCACCGCACCCTCGACGCTGGTCAGGAACGGGAACCACATCCGGGTGAGGAACTCGCGCATCCGACCGCTGAAGACGAACTCGCCGACACCCGGGGTCGCGAGCGCACCGACGTGCCACGCCCCACCGTTCCGGACGTCGGCGAGCTGCTCCAGGCCGAAGCCGGACACGAGTGTCTCGACCGCTATGAGGCTGCGCACGTCCTCGGGGTGTTCGGCGGCGAGCCGGAACACCGTGTTGCCGGCGATGTCCTGTCCGAGCAGGTGGACCGGGCCGAGGTCGAGTCGGACGATGAGCTCCCGCAGGGTCGCAGCGGCTCCGGCGCTGCTGAAGTCGGCCGACCTCGCCCCGTCCTGCTCGATGGACCCCCCGAACCCCGGGAGGTCGACCGCGATGACCCGGTGCCGCCCAGCCAGGAGTGGGATCAGGCTGCGGAACGCCCACCACGTCTCGGGGAACCCGTGGACGAGCAGCACGGGAGTTCCGTCCGTGCCCGCGGAGACCCAGTGCAGCAGCCGGCCGCCCACCTGCTCGACGTGATGTTCGACCTCGGGGATGGTCGCGGCGTGCTGCTTGGTGTGCACTTGATTGGTAACCATGTTGTCAGTATGCACGAATGACAACCAGGTTGCTAGTGCCTCGTGGGCTAGCGTCGTGGAATGGAGAAGTCGAGGGGAGCGCACCTGGCGAGCGAGCTCCTCCGCGCCTTCACCGCGATGTCGGCCGAGGTCACCGAGGACCTGGCCAGTCGAGGTCATCCCGGCGCGACCCCGGCCCTGCACTTCGCGATGGAGGCCATCGAGCGCGGCGCGTCCGACGCGTCGGCACTCGGTCGAGCCCTCGGCATCTCGCGGCAGGCCGCCGCCAAGACGATCCGGTCCCTCGAGGAGCTCGGCTACGTCGACCGCGGCTTCGACGACGGTGACGCGCGCCGCCGGCCCCTCCGGGTCACGGACCGAGGCCGGGACTGGACGGCCCTCGGCGCCGCAGCGTTCGAGCGGATCCTCGTCCGCCTCGAGGCCAGCGAGGGTCCAGCGCGAGTGGACGAGCTCGCACGGATGGTCGAGCGGATCCCGGAGATCACCACGACGAAGCCGCCGACCCGCGCGTAGGCGCGTTCCGCCGGTACGCCGACGGACTGGAGGCGCGGTGCCAGCCCGCACCGTCCCTCCAGTCCGTCATCGGCTCGCCCCCGTCCCCTGGCTGCCGTGTCGTCGTCCGTCAGGACGTTGTCCCGCACCGCGCACGTCGGCAACGTCGTCGCGGCGCCGCTGGCCTAGGGTTCCGACATGGGGACTGTCATGCCGGCCGTGATCGCCGTGGTGTTCGGTGTGGTCGTCGTGCTCGCCGGTCTGGTGCCGTGGGCCGCGGTGCAGTACCGACGGCGCGGTGTCCTCGGCGTCGGCGTGACCGTGATCGCCGCCGCAGCGGTCGTGTACGCGCTGGCGATCGTCTCGTACACGTTGCTGCCGCTCCCGGCGGACACCGCCGCCCTCTGCACGCAGGGCGGGACGCACGCGCAGCTGCGGCTGTTCACGTTCGTCGACGACATCCGACGGACTGGCGGGCTGGGCGGCGTGACCGGTGTGCTCCGCAACCCGGCGGCGGCGCAGGTCCTGTTCAACGTCGTGCTGTTCGTCCCGCTCGGGATGTTCGTCCGGTACTTCCTGGCGCGCGGACACGCGGTGCGCGGTGTGCTGCTCGGGACGGTGGCCGGGCTGCTGGTCTCGGGGTTGGTGGAGTTCACCCAGCTCACCGGCGACTGGTTCCTGTACCCGTGCTCCTACCGGTTGTTCGACGTCGACGACCTCCTGGCGAACACCGTCGGCGCGTTCCTCGGCGCGTGTGTCGCTCCCCTGCTGCGGCTGGTCCCGGGGCAGCGTCGGGAGGACCGCGGTCCCGAGCAACCCCGGGCCGTGACGGTCGGACGTCGACTGCTCGGGATGGTGTGCGACGTGCTCCTCGTCGGGATCGCGCAGCTCGTCCTCGCGACGTCCGTGGCGATCGTGACGTTCGTGACCGCCGGACGGGAGGCGTCGGTGCCGCCCTGGCTCCTGACACTCGTGTCGCTCCTCCCAGCCGTGGCGATGCTCGCGGCGCTGCTCACCAGCGGGAGGACACTCGGAGAGCGGGTCGTCCGGATCGCCCCGACCGCGCGTCCGCGCTTCCTGCAGCTGGTCGCACGGTGGGCGCTCGGTGTCGGAGGCTGGTCGGTGCTCAACGCGATCGATGTGCCCGGCGCAGCGCTCATCGCCGGTCTCCTCGTCGTCGGAGCCCTCGTCGGTGTCTTCCTGTGGTCCGACCGGCGTGGGTTCGCCGCAGGACTGGCGGGGATCAGCATCGGGGACGATCGAGCCCCGGCGCTCAAGGACGCCGCCCGCTGACGTGAGGGCGGGGCGCGGTCTGTCAGCACACCGATCGTCGTCGACCCGCCGGCTCGCCGATCAGTCGGACCGTGCGAGGGCTGTCTGGATGGTCCGGATGATGTCCCCGAGGGCACCGGAGGCCAGGAGGCCCGGGCCGAGGGGTCCGGACGAGTCCTCCCCGAGCAGCGGCAACCGGCGCAGCGCCGTTCGGACCGGCTCGCTCATCGACTCGATCTGCCGAGCGATCTCGGCCGCGCCACTCCCCGGGGCAGCCAGCTCGGCGGCTCGCGCGGCGTACGCGGCAGCGCCGAGTGCGTGCGCGCCCATGTGCGCCACACCGGAAGCCTGCCCAGCTGCGCGGGCTGCCGCCTTCGCTCCCGGGGAGGTCGCGGATGCGGCAGCCCGACCTGCGGCGAAGCGCCGACGGATCTCGCCCGCCGCGTCGAGGTCCCCGCGGGCGAAAGCTCGGGTACGCGCGATCCCGTCGCGCGCACGATCGTCGTCCGGCGCCTCTGCCTCGAACAGCGGCAGGACACGTTCCGCGCAGTCCGCAGCCCACACGGCGACGACACGACGATCGTCCTCACTCAGCGACTGCGGCGAGACCATGCATGCAGCCTCGCACGCGAGCTCGGGCGAGGCCCGGTCTGCCACACTCGGAGCATGGGGATGGACAAGAACCAGCGGCTCGCGGCGATCATCGGTGGTCTCGTGGCGGTGCTCGCCGGCGCCGGCGTGGCGATCGCCGTGGCGACGGGCGTCATCGGGTCCTGAGCCGCACCGCAGGTGACGCAGCCGTGGATGCGGCCCACGAACGGGAGGATGCGGCCCGATCCCGCTTGCGCGACACTGTCCACGAAATGCTTCCGTCCTCTCCTCGCCGTCACGGCCGTGTTCTCTGTGGGGGCCGTGTCATCGGCCTCGCGCTCATCGCCGTCGTGTCGCTGACCGCATGCTCCGGCGGCCAGGACGCCGACGAGGACGCTCAGACGTCCGAGCACTGGACGCGGGATGTGCAGGACCGATGGGCGGGTCAGCCCGGGCTGTTGGCGAACGGCACCGGTTCGAACGACACTTCCAGTCGACTCTCGATCGGTGGGGAGGAAAGTCTGCGGGGGGAACGGATCCGGGTTTCGATCGCGTGCGAAGGTCACGGAACGGTCGACATGGCTGTCTGGGCCGGCGGGGTGTCCACTGGACATGAGACCGGCAGACAGCTCGTGGCTCGTACCGTGCAATGTGGGCACGACGAGGACCTGTACGTCACGACCTCGAGCGACTCGATCACGATCGGGCCGACATCCGGGGACTCGAGTGTCGTGTGGTTCGCGGCCGCGTACAGCAAGGTCGAGACCCACGCTCACGGGGCTCGTCGTCCTTGACCGACCGAACCCCCTCTGCCCGCCGCAGAGCACGACCCCTGACCCGCCGCGAACGCACCGCGAAGCGCCGCGCCTACGAGCAGCCGATGTGGCTCCCGCAGCCCTTGCGGTGGATCTGGACCTGGCTCGTCCGCCCGGTCGTGCTGGTCGTCCTCAAACTTCTGGGTCTCGCTCTGAACGCCTGGCCTTGACGAACCGCAGCGGCGCCGACCGCCTACCCTGCTGCTCGTGGACCACGACGAACTGGTGCGGCTCTACGGACCCTGGGCACCGCGCACGCCGGATGACGTCGCACGGCTCATGACCGGGTACCCCGGCCGCTGGTGGATCGCCGGCGGATGGGCGATCGAGGCGTTCACCGGTGTCCATCGACCGCACGGGGACATCGACCCAAGCATCCCGCGCACGGACGTCCCCGCGCTCCGACAGCACCTCGACAGGGTCCTCGACGTCTGGGCCGCCGACCGAGGTTCGCTCCACCCCCTCGCCGGCGACGAACCGTCCCTGTCGGCGACCTGCGGCAACCTCTGGCTGCGGCCGAGCGGGTCCGAACCCTGGGAGTACGACGTCATCCTCATGGACGTCGCCGACGACACCTGGACCTACAAACGCGACGCCCGGATCACCCTGCCCATCGCCGAGATCCTCTGGGAACGAGACGGCATCGAGTACCTGCGGCCGGAGGTCCAGCTCCTGCACAAGGTGCCTGGCCTGCGCCCGCAGGACCAGCTCGACTTCGACGCCTGCCTGCCACTCCTGTCCACGCTGGCGCGGCAGTGGCTGCGCGACGCTCTGGCCATGGCGCATCCCGGGCATCTCTGGACGCAGACACTTGCTGACATGGTTACAGGGCGACCAGGACAAAACCAACCGGGCTGACCCGACAGCGCGGTCAGCGCGCCGACCTCAGCCGGAGATCCGGTCGAGCTCGGCGAGGTCGCCGTCGGAGAGGGTGAGGGCTGCGCCGGAGATGTTCTCCCGCAGATGTGCCATCGACGACGTCCCGGGGATCAGGAGGATGTTCGCTGAACGGCGCAGCAGCCACGCCAGCGCGACGGACATCGGAGACGCCGCGAGTCGGGCAGCCACGGCACTGAGTGCGTCGGACTGGAGCGGGGTGAACCCGCCCAGGGGGAAGAACGGGATGTACGCCACACCGTCACCGGCCAGAGCGTCGATGAGCTCGTCATCCCCGCGGTTGACGAGGTTGTACCCGTTCTGGACCGACACGATCGGAGCGATCGCCCGCGCCTGCGCCACCTGCTCGGCAGTCGCGTTGCTGACACCCAGGTGGCGGATGGCGCCCTGCCGCTGCAGGCTCACGAGCGTCTCGAAGGCTTCGTCGATCCGTTCGGGGACCGGGCCGTTCGCATCGCCGAGCCGGAGGTGCACCAGGTCGAGCGTGTCCACACCGAGTGTCTCGAGGTTGTCGTCGATCTGGGCGCGGAGTTCGTCCGGCGTGCGGGCAGCGGGCCATCCGCCGTTCGCGTCGCGGCGCCCGCCGGCCTTGGTCGCGATGAGCAGATCGTGCGGATAGGGCTGCAACGCCTCGCGGATGAGGTCGTTGACGACGCCGGGACCGTAGGTCTCGGCGGTGTCGATGTGCGTGATGCCGCTCGCCACGGCCGCGCGGAGCACGGCGATCGCGGCATCCCGGTCCTTCGGCGGACCCATGACCCCTGGCCCGGCGAGCTGCATGCCGCCGTACCCGAATCGAGCGACGGGACGGTCGCCGAGGGTCCAGGTGCCGCCGGGGAGTTCGGTGGTGGTGTTCATGAGTGTGCCTTCCGGTTGCGTGTGGACGTGGTGCAGTCCACAGTGGAGCAGCGACTTCCTGTTCGGAAGGAGTTACACAGAAGTGCGTTGATACCCGAGGAGGCGATGATGGCAACGACCACAGCGGCGGAGAAGAAGGCTGCCGCGAAGACGCAGTACAACGCGTTCCTTGCCGTGTGCCCGAGTCAGAAGTTGCTGGCGCAGGTGTCCGGCAAGTGGGTGACCCTGGTGTTGTCGGCCCTGGGCAGCGGCCCCGACTGCGACGGTGATCCTCGCCCGATGCGGTACTCCGAGCTCGCCAGGGTCCTGGCCGGCGTGAGCCCGAAGATGTTGTCGCAGACACTGAAGTCCCTGGAACGCGACGGTCTGCTCGACCGGACGGCGACCCCGACCGTGCCCGTGACCGTCACCTACGAACTCACCGAGCTCGGTCTCTCCCTGCATCAGACGGTCCGGCAGCTCAAACGCTGGGCCGAGACCCACCGCGACGCCGTCTCCACGAACCAGGCACAGTTCGACGCGCGCCGCTGAGGCGGCGACCGAAGCGGGTGCCGGCTTCGCCGACTGTCGGACTGGAGGCGCGGTACCAGCCCGCACCGTCCCTCCAGTCCGTGCGGTCGGCAGCGCTGTCGGCAACGCGACCCTAGGCTTGCGGGATGTCCGACGATCGCTCACTCCCCCTCTGGGCTGGGCGCACCTCCGTGGTGGTGGGGGTCGTGCTCGTCGCCTTCTCCCTGCGTCAGGCCGTCGCCGCCCTGTCACCGATCCTCGGAGACGTCCGGGCGGACATCCCCCTCTCCGATCTCGACATCGGGTGGCTCGGAACCCTGCCGCCCCTCCTCTTCGCCGCCTCCGGGTTCGTCGCGCCGCGCATCGCCCGCGGGATCGGACTCGACCGCGGCATCGTCCTCGCCATGGTGCTCATGACCGTGGGTCAGGTGCTCCGGGCGCTCGCGCCGGGACTGGCGGCGCTCCTCGTCGGCAGCATCGTCGCGTTCGCCGGGACCGGTGTGGGCAACGTGCTCCTGCCGTCCATCGTCCGTCGGTACTTCCCCGACCGCGTCCCCCTGATGACCGCGATCTACGCCTGCATCGTCGGCGTGAGCACCGCTGTCCCGGCCGCCCTCGCTGCGCCGGTGGCCGATCAGGCCGGCTGGCGCGTCTCCCTCGGCATCTGGTCGATCGCTTCGCTGTCGGCACTCGTCCCCTGGCTGCTCGTCCTCGTGCGGGAGCGACGTCAGCGACTCTCGGACACCGTCGTCGTCGACGCTCCGATCCCAGCGCTCGTCGCCGGCCTGTGGCGGTCCCGCGTCGCCCTGTCGATCACCCTCACGTTCTCCACGAGCACGATCCTCACCTACGCGAGCTTCGCCTGGCTGCCCGAGATGCTCGGCGACGTCGCCGGATCGACACCGACGGAGGGCGGGGTGCTGCTCGCCGTGACCGGCCTCGTCAGCGTTCCCGGCGCGCTCCTCGCACCCCTCCTCGTCGCTCGACTCCGGAACGCCGGATGGCTGATCACTGCTGGTGTCGCGAGCTTCGTGCTCGGCTACCTCGGTCTCCTGCTCGCGCCCGCGCCGCTGACCGTGCTCTGGGTGCTGCTCATCGGCCTCGGGTCGATCCTGTTCCCGGTCTGCCTCGTCCTCATCAACGACCGCACCCGCACCGCCGCCGGCACCGTCGCCCCCAGTGGGTTCGCGCAGGGGATCGCCTACGCGCTCGGTGCACTCGGCCCGCTGGTCGTCGGGCTGCTCCATGACGTCACGCAGGGGTGGACCCTGCCGCTGCTGTTCCTGCTCGCGATCGCGCTCCTCGCGACGTTCCCGGCGATCACCCTCGCGCGGCCGGTCTTCGTCGAGGACGAGCTCGCCTGACGGTGCGGACCTCATCCGAGGTCACCCTGACAAGCATGATCCCGCGCACGAGAGAGGGCGCCTGCCTCGAGTTCGGGTCTCGAAGCAGACGCCCTCGGGTGCCGCCCGGCCACAGTACTCCTAAGTGGAATGGTATCTCCACCTAAGAACAGGTTAGGTTTCTCGCATGTCGGAGGTCCATCGCGTGCGGGCTGAACGCGTCGAAGTGCAGCGCAGCCGCCAGGCGATCCTCGCCGCAGCCGAGGCGCACTACGCCGTCAAGGACACCGACCCGACGATGGTGCAGCTGGCCCAGCTCGCCGGCGTCGGGATCGCCACGCTCTACCGCCGGTACGCGAGCGTCGACGACGTCATCCGTGAGCTCCACGCCCGGCTCCTGACCCACTTCGCCCGGGTGGAGGGCCTGGTCGCAGCACGGCCGACCGCGTGGGAGGCCGTCGTCGCCTTGGTGATGGGGATCATCGACGTCCTCCAGGAGCACCCCGCGATCCCCCGCCTGAACCGGAAGATGGTCGCACTCGAGAACAGCGACCAGTTCACCTCGAGGTGGAACGACCAGCTCGACGCGTTGATCGGCGCAGCACAGGCCGAGGGTGCACTCCGCGCTGACGTCACCGCGAACGACGTGACCTTCGCCGCGTTCCGCATCGGCAGCTACTCGAACCTCCCGCCCGACGACGCCGGCCGCATCATCGGCCGTCAGGTCGGCATCCTGCTCGACGGACTCCGCGCCGACGGCACCCGCAACCCACTGCCCGGCGAGCCCATCACCATGGACGTGCTGCAGGGCATCTTCCGGCACGAGGTCGACCACCCGGTCGAGTGACCGGACCGCATTCGGACTGGAGGCACGGTGCCAGCCCGCACCGTCCCTCCCGTCCGTCAGTGGTTCGGGTCTACCGCGCGCCGCCGGCGCCCGCCAACAGCCCCAGCGTGTCCACCACCCGGTTCGAGAACCCCCACTCGTTGTCGTACCAGGCGACCACCTTGACGTGCCGCCCGCCGTCGACGCCCTCGCCATCCACCCGCGTCAGCAGCGAGTCGAACACCGCCGACTCCGGCCGCCCGGTGATGTCCGTCGACACGAGCGGGTCCGCCGTGAACGCGAGCACCCCGGCGAGCGCTCCCCCGGCCGCCGTCCGGTAGGCGTCGTTCACCTCGTCGACGGTGACGTCCCGCGACACGACGGTGTTCAGCTCCACGATCGACCCGACCGGCACCGGCACCCGGATCGCGTCGCCGGACAGCTTGCCGTCGAGTCGCGGCAGCACGAGCCCGATCGCCTTCGCGGCACCGGTCGTCGTCGGCACGATGTTCACCCCGGCGGCACGAGCGCGTCGGAGGTCGCGGTGCGGCCCGTCCTGCAGGTTCTGCTCCTGCGTGTAGGCGTGCACCGTCGTCAAGAAGGCGTGCTCGATGCCCGCGAGGTCGTCGAGCACCGACGCGAGGGGGGCCAGCGCGTTCGTCGTGCAGGACGCGTTCGACACGACGGTATGCGCGGCGGGGTCGAACGCCTCGGTGTTCACCCCGTACGCGAGCGTGACGTCAGCGCCCGCCGCAGGCGCGCTGACGAGGACCCGCTGCGCGCCCGCGTCGAGGTGCTGCGCTGCGGCCTCCCGGGAGGCGAACCGCCCCGTCGACTCGAGGACGACCTCGACGCCGAGGTCCCCCCACGGCAGGGCCGACGGGTCGCGCTCGGCGAGGACGCGGATGCGCTGCCCGTTGATCACGAGGGTGTCGCCGTCCACCTCGACCGTGCCGTCGAACGGACCCATGGCGGAGTCGTAGCGGAAGAGGTGGGCGAGCGTCGCGGGTGCGGTGAGGTCGTTGACGGCGACGACCTCGAGGTCGTGCGCGCTGCCGTTCGTTGCTGCGTGTTGCCGTGCCAGGAGGGCGCGGAGGGTGTTGCGGCCGATGCGGCCGAACCCGTTGATGCCGATGCGAGTCATGGAGGTTCCTTTCGTTCCGGAATCCATGCTCATCGGCCTGGAGGCACGGCTCCAGTGGCAGGACAGCCAGGGTCCGGAAGATTCCGGCCAGTGCTGCTCGCGGTCGCGTCCCGTCGGGACTGCGCCCACCCGGGGACATGTGGGCTCCCGGAGCAGCTGAGACGGACGATGCCTATGCTGGAGTGCACACGAAGGGGGAACTCGTGACACAGGGGTGGAAGGTCGACGTGACCGGAGCGCAGGATGTCGTGACCACGACGGCCGATGCCGGTGGGCAGGTGCAGTCGGCGGCGTCGCGGCTGTCGACGGCGCTCGGCGACATGGTCCAGGCACTCGGGACCACGACGGCAGATGGAGCTGCGTCCTCGTTCGCGCACGACCACCAGGACGATGGACACGCCGCGGTCGCAGTGGTGTCGAGGGCGCTGACCGCCGCGAGCGGGGCGATGAGCGCATTCGCCGAAGGAGATGCGACGATGGCGGCAACGACATCCGACGCGGCCGGTGGGACGGACGGCCCCCGTGGCTGAGCGACTCATCGACACCTCCGATCTGCCGCGGATCGATGCGTCGTCCGACGCCGTGTCCGGTGCGGCGCAGTCGCTGCGGGACTCGACGGCCGACATGGAGCGCGCCGGTCAGGACGCCGTACGGGCCTGGAGCGGGATCGGCGGCGTGCTGGATTCGCCGGGCGCGACCGATGCACTCCCGAAGGCACTGCACCCGCTGTCGCGGCGCACGGCAACGCTCGCGCACGTCGGCTCGGCAGTCGCGGGCGCACTCGACACGTTCGCCGATGAGCTCACCACGCTGAAGCGTTCCCGCGCGGCGCTGCTCGCCGACGTCGAGGAACTCCGGAGCCGCGTCGTGTCGAAGTCCGTCGACGGCACGGTACCGCCCGAGTACGAACCCCAGAACGACGATCTGCACGATCGTGCAGACCGACTCGCGACCCGCTGGCAGACGGCCCAGAACGATCTGACTGAGACATTGCAGAGCCACACGGCAGGCGATCCCCTGACCGGCCCGATGCTCGCCGGTGGGTTCTCACCGCTGCTCCTGGCACCCGTCGACTTCAGCGCGGCCGTCCGCGGGTTCCAGGACGCCGCGCGGCTGCCCCTCCTCGCAGAGCTCGCCGCTCAGGGGCGCCCGGCGGTCGAACGCTGGCTGCGCGACCACCCGGCAGAACGACAGCGGCTCATCGATGATCCACCGGATGCGTCCGCCGTCCGCGGGTGGTGGGACGGACTCGGCGCCGACGAGCGGAGCGCACTCGTGCTCGGCGCATCGACCATCGTCGGCAACCTCGACGGCGTGCTCTACGCCGACCGCGGCCGTGCGAACCAGCACACGATCGACGTCGAGCTGCCGAAGGCACGCTCTCGGTACGAGACCCTCTCGGCGCGGATCGGCCGTGGTGAACAACTCAGCACGACCGAGAACGCCGAGTACGCGCGGCTGGCGTCCGAGATCGGTGCGCTCACCTCGGTGCAGAAGGCCCTGCACGACGGATCGCCGCTGGCGCCTCGGACGGTCGTGTCACTGACCCTCGGACACCCGCCGCTCGCCGCGATCGCCATCGGCGACATGGACACCGCGTCCCGCGTCACGGTCGACGTGCCGGGCATGGGCAACACCGTCGCCGACAGCATGCGCGGCTGGACCGGAGGCGCCCAGAACTTGTATGACGCGCAGCGCACCGCGGCAAGGAGGATTCACGTCGACGTCAACGTGGCGACCGTTGCCTGGATGGGCTACGACACCCCCGACATGCCGCCGAGCGCGCAGGTGCTCTCCTCGACGAAGGCCAAGGCCGGCGCCGCGAACCTCAGCGACTTCCTCTCCGGCGTCTCCGACACGCGCTCCTGGTCCGGCGGCGAGAACCTCTCCGTCGTCGGGCACTCCTACGGCACCACGACGGCAACTCTCGCCACGACCAAGACCCCGGTGTCGAACGTCACCCTGCTCGCGTCCGCCGGCATCGACTCGAGTGTGCCGAACGCTACTGCCCTCGATGTCCCCGTCGGCCACGTCTGGACGAGCCAGTCGAAGGCCGACTACATCGCGAACATCGGACGCGGGTCGATCGAGACCGCGCTGCCGTTCGGTCACGAGGTCCAGCCGAGCACGGGTGGGCCATCGCCGACCCGATCGACCGTCCTCGACTTCTGGAGCGCCCATCCGCTGAACCCCGCTGACGCCGACTGGGGAGCGCGGACGTTCTCCTCGAACGAGGAGCGCATCGACGGCGTCGATTACCCTGGCTCCGACGGACACTCCGCGACGCCAGCCACCGACGCCGCACTCTCACACCAGGACAAGTCCGACAACGGATACCTGGACTACGGGACCTCGTCACTTCGGAACACTGCGTACACCACCCTCGGGTACACACCGGGCGGAGAACGGATCCCATGAGAACGTCAGCGCGGACCGCGCTTGTCCTCTTCGCCGTCGGGTCGTCGATGCTCGCGCTCACCGCATGCTCGAACAGCCAACCGAACCAGGAGCCGACCATGTCCCGATCGTCCACGCCCTCCGGTTCCACGGGAGCCGCATCGGGTGCCAAGTCCGCCTGGGACGACCTCAACCAGAAGGTCGAATCGACCCAGGCGATGGTCGGAGGCGAGTGGGAAGCGTCAGACACCGGCGCAACCGCATGCGGCTCATCGGGCGCGCAGTGGGGCATCACACGGCTCGGGCCAGGTGCGAGCCCGGGGGACCGCGAGCGCATCATCGACGAGATCGAGACGGCGTGGAAGGCCAACGGCTGGAAACCGACGCGGACGAAGATCGGCGGCGACGCACCGGGACTTCAGCTCCGGTACCCGGCGGCCGGCACGTTCGACGACGGGTTCTTCATCGAGCTCGGGATCACTGACTACGGTTCGAGCATGCAGTCGCAGACGCCGTGCGAGCCTGGTGACGCGGACGCGCTCAACGACGAGCAGTACGCGTACAACCACCAGAACACGACGCGCCTGCCGTCGGACTCGCCGTCCTCGTCCTGAGTTCGCGGACGGCGCGGTCCGAAGCGACGTCGATCCCTGCCCCTAGAGCGTCTTCGGGAACGCGTTCCGCCGACCGAGGAGGGTCAGGGCGAAAGCGACGACCCCGAAGCCGATCATGACGACCGGCAGCACGAGTCCGGTCGTCTGCGCGAGCAGTGCCGCGCCGACGATGCCGGCAAGGAAGATGGCGATGTTGAACGCCACCGGCAGGAACGCGTTGGCGACGTCGGCATTGTCACCACCGGCGGTGGTGAGTGCTGCCTGGAGCTGCGCGGACGAGCCGCCGAACGCGAGACCCCAGAGGACCGCCGCGACGACGACCACAGGGACGGAGGCGTGCCCGAGGAGCAGGACCACACCAGCGACGATGAAGAGCAGGACGCTGCCGTGCAGCAGCGGCCGCGGGTGCCGGTCGAGGAGCGCCCCAGTGACCACGATGCCACCGATCGAGGCCACGCCGTAGACCAGCAGCATGACGTCGACACCGAGTCCCGACCCGCCTGCCCGGAGGTACGGCGACGCGTACGTGTAGATCGTGTTGTGGCCGATCATCCACGTCGCGATGACGGCGAGGATCACCGCGATGCCGGGGATGCGGAACACTCGGCCCAGTGACAGCCGCGTTCCGGCAGGCGCCGGGGCGGCGTTCGGCACGACCAGCAGCACCAGGACGAGCACGACCACACCGATTGCCGCGAGGCCGATGAACGACCACCGCCACCCCGACGTCGCGCCGAGCCAGGATCCGAGCGGCGTGCCGAACGCGAAGCCGACGGGCGCGCCGGCCGAGACGATCGAGAGCGCGACACCGGCGCGGTCCGCGGGGCTGATCTGCCGACCGTAGGCGGCGAGCATGCCCCAGATGGTGCCAGAGAACGCGCCGGCGACGAACCGGGACAGCAGCGCCACCCAGACCACGGGGGACGCAGCGGTGACCGCCGTCGCGACGACGAGACCCACGATCCCCAACACGAGCAGCTGCTTGCGGGGCATGCCACGGGTGAGGGTGATCGCGGGGACGGTCGCCACGACGGTCCCGAGCGCGTAGGCACTGATCAGCAGGCCCACGGTTCCCTCGCCGGTGTGCAGCCCGTCAGCGATCTGGGGCAGGAGCCCGGCGGGCATGGTCTCGGTGGCCACGAGGACGAAGCCCATCGCGGCGAGCACGACCAGCGAGAACAGGGGTAGCCCGGCCGGTTCGTCGGTGGTCGCGGACGTGTCGGCGGAGACGGGGGTGGAAGCGGTCGGCATCAGCGGGTCCTCTCGGGCGTGGTCGAGCGCCGCGGTGCCGACGAACGGCACGCGGTGGAGCAGGGTGGGAGCACCCGGCGGATGGTGAGTTCTAGCGCGGGACCTCGTCGGCCTGCACGGCGCGGTCCGCGATGCGTTCGGTCGCAGCCCACGACGCCAGCAGGGAGAGCCCCTCGTCCGTGCCGGTGCCGGGGACCGCGGTGTACACGGTCACCGTGTGGCCGGGAGCGTCCTGCAGCTCCATGCCCTGGAAGTTCAGCTCGAGCATCCCGACGACTGGGTGGCGGAACGACTTCGCGCCGGTGTAGTGCCGTCGGACGTCGTGAGCGGCCCAGCGCACGCGGAACTCGTCGCTCCGGATGGAGAGCTCCCCGACGAGAGCCGCGATGCCGGTGTCGTACGGATCGCGACCTGCATCCCGTCGGAGGATCGCCACGTTGACGTTCGCGGCCCGCTCCCAGTCCGGGTAGAAGTCGTGCGAGCGCGGGTCCAGGAAGATGAAGCGGGAATGGTTCGCGGGGCGGAGTGAGCCGCGGTACATCTCCGAGTACAGCGCGAAGCCGAGCTCGTTCGCCGCGACGAGGTCCATGCGGGTGTTCGTGACCATCGCCGGAGCACCGGTCATCGCGTCGAGCATGTGCTGCACCGGAGACGCCGCGATCTTCTGCATCGGCGTCGTTGCGGGCTTCCGCCGAGCGGGAGCAGCGGCGCGGGCGAGATCGTGGAGGTGTTCCTGTTCCGCCTGGTCCAGCTCGAGGGCGCGTGCTATGGCGTCGAGGACGCTGGCGCTCGCCCCGGCGAGGTTCCCCCGCTCCAACCGAGTGTAGTAATCCACGCTCACGCCGGCCAGGCGCGCGACCTCGTCCCGTCGGAGTCCGGGCACACGTCGCCGACCACCGGCGCTCACGACGCCCGCCGTCTCGGGCGTGAGCCGTGCTCGGCGCGACGCGAGGAACTCGCGGACCTCAGCTCGGTTGACCATGCATTCGACGATACGACGCCGGGTCCGGCCCAGACAGGCCCTGCTGTGACGAGGCTGGCGTGGGCTCCCCACGCCCGACCGGGAGGGAGTGCAATGGACGTGTCCGACACCACGCATGACCGAACACGAAGGAACTTATGACCACGCACCCCGATCAGCCCCGCCAGATCGGCGGCGGCCGGAACCTCTTCGGCGACTTCGCCCCGAAGCTCGCCGAACTCACCGACGACGTCCTGTTCGCGGACGTCTGGAACCGTCCCGAGCTGTCCGCCCGTGACCGCAGCCTGATCACCGTCGCCGTCCTCACGGCCGGCGGGAACACCGACCAGCTCCGGTTCCACCTCGGCCGCGCCGTCGAGAACGGCGTCACCCAGGACGAACTCATCGAGGCGATCACCCACGTGACGCTCTACGCAGGATGGCCGAACGGCATGGCCGCCATGGGTGTCGCCAAGCAGGTCTTCACCACGGACGACGGAGAGCAGGCATGAACATCGAACCCGCAGCACCCACGACGAAGAACCCGCCCGAGCAGTTCGCCGGCGACGTCTGGCTCGACCCGATCGCACTCCCCCACGAGGACGGGCAGCACATGGTCGTCGCGACCGTGCGGTTCGCCCCGGGAGCCCGGACCGCGTGGCACTCGCACGAGAAGGGGCAGTACCTCCGCGTCACGGCGGGCATCGGCCGCTTCGGCACCCGCGACGGGCAGGTCATCGACGTCCATCCGGGCCAGACGATCTACACCCCACCCGGGCAGGAGCACTTCCACGCTGCTGCTCCCGGGTGCTTCATGGAGCACATCGCGATGCTCGAGAACGGCGACGACCCTGCCACCACCACGACGTGGCTGGAACACATCACAGACGAGCAGTTCGACCCCACGGCCGGAAGCTGACGGACCGCGTCCCGACCGACGGACTGGAGGCGCGGTGCGGGCCCGCACCGTCCCTCCAGTCCGTCAGCTGGTTGCGCTCACCGCAGGCCGCCCCCCCGTCTGCGCCGGTCAGCGCCGGAAGTCGCCCGCGTGGTCCGCAGCCCACACGTCGAACCCGACCGGAGGACGACCGAGGACCTGCTCGACGGTCGCCGTTGCCGGTGAGTTCCCGGCCTCGGCGTCGTCCAGGAACGCCAGGACCGCTGCGGCCTCGGTCTCGGGCATGAACCGGGAAAGGTGCACCAGCGCCTCGGGACGCGACTGCTCGACGACAGCGATCTCCTGACCGATCGCCCGGCCGATCATCGCCACCTGCTCGCGCTGACTGGTCCGCGCGGGGCCGGTGAGCATGTCGCTGACGTCGTCACTCCCCCGGAGCGCCGCGACGACCACCGCGGCGATGTCCGCCTCGTGGATCGGCGCCGTCATCGCGTCCGGGCGGTACAGCGGGACCGGGCGACCGGCCGCGATGGGCCACGCCCAGCCGAGTGCGTTCATGGCGAGCACGAGCGGTCGGATCGGCACGACGGTCAGGTCGGGTGCGGCGGCGAACGCCTCCTCGACCTCGCGGTGCTCCTCGGTGATCGCATTGCCCGCCGAGGTCGGGTGGACGACGCTGCCCGAGGACATCAGGACGAGCCGGTCGACGCCGGCGGTGCGGGCGCTCTCGATGACGCCGTCGACGCCGTCGTGGTTGGCGTAGAGGAACACCTGCCCCACGCCCTCGAACGCGACCGCGAGGCTGTCCGGGTCGGTGAGGTCTGCGGCGACCGCGTCGATCTCGGGCGGGAAGTCGCCCGCGGTGAGCTTGCGGGACGACGCACGCACCGGCATCCCATGAGTGATCAGGGACTCGAGGACGAGCTTGCCGACGTTGCCGCGGGCGCCCATGACGAGGGTGGGCTTGGTGGAGGAGAGGGACACGGTGGACTCCGATGCGCGTAGGAACTACGCGTCATGTGGGCCAGGTCCGGCACGGGGGCGTTCCGACGCCTCATCCCCGATGGTCACAGACTAACCGTGCTGGAACGTGTTCCGGTAGGCGGTCGGTGACGTGCCGAGGATCCGGCGGAAGTGCGTGCGAAGGTTCGCGTCGGTGCCGAGTCCGACGCGGGCCGCCACCTGGTCGATCGCGAGGTCGGACTGCTCGAGCAGCTCGCGGGCGAGGTCGACCCGTGCCCGCAGGACCCACTGCATCGGCGAGTAGCCGGTGCTCTCGCGGAAGCGGCGGGAGAACGTCCGGGCGGAGACGTTGGCGTGCGCGGCGAGCTCGTCGACCGTGAGGACGTCCCCGAGGTGCCGGAGTGCCCACTCCCTCGTCGTGGCGAAGGTGTCGTCCGTGGGTTCCGGCACGCTCCGCTCGATGTACTGCGCCTGTCCCCCGCTGCGGTGCGGGGCGCTCACCAGGCGTCGGGCGACGTGGTTCGCGAGGGCGACCCCGTGGTCGCTCCGCACGATGTGCAGGCAGAGGTCGATGCCGCTCGCGGCCCCTGCGCTCGTGAGGACCGTCCCTTCGTCGACGAAGAGGACGTCCTCGTCGACGTCGATGTCCGGGTATCGGTCGCGGAGGACCCGCGTGTAGTGCCAGTGCGTCGTCGCCCGGCGGCCGTCGAGCAGCCCGGCCGCTGCGAGGGCGAAGGCACCGGTGGAGATCGCGGCGATGCGCTTGCCGGCGTCGTGGGCTGCTCGAAGCGCTGCGACCACGTTCTTCGGGGGTGGCGTGTCCGCCGGGAACCGGTAGCCAGGGACGAAGATCGTCTCCGCCCAGTCGATCGCCTCGAGGCCGCGTCCCACCGCGTACGCAAGACCGTCGCCGCCGCGGACCGTGCCGGCTCTGGGGCCGCACACCCGGACCTCGTAGGGCATGCTCGGGCGGTTCGAGAAGACCTGCGCGGGGATGCCGACGTCGAGGGGCTTTGCGCCGGCGAGGACGAGGACGGCGACGCGGTGCGGGCGGGTGGTCATGGGTGGGACGGTAGCCGATGCGTCATCCGAGTATCGCTCGATCGAGAATGCCGGACTGGAGGCACGATGCCAGGTCTCCACGTACCTCCAGTCCACCAGGTCTCCACGTACCTCCAGTCCAACAGGTGATCGCGGCGCCCCCCGTCGGTACCTGCTGGTGCGGAGCGCCGCGTCAGCGGCGGAAGGCTCGCTTCGTTCAGCGCGAAGAGCTCTGGCTGACGCGCAGCGCCGCTTATGAAGGGTCGATGAACCGTCGCAGAGTGCAGAGTGCAGAGTGCAGAGTGCAGCGGGCCGGCGCTGCCCACCGCCCCACCAAGATGACGGAAGCAATGGTGGCTCGGTTGCGCGGGTAATCCATGATCCGCATGAACACGGGAGTACTGCAATCCGCCCGGCAGAAGCCGACGGCGACGCGGCGCGTTTGATCTGAAGTCGTGTGGAGCAATCGGGACGCCCTCGACGGCCCTCCCGGAAGAGACACCATCCCGCACATCGCGTGCGTCGTGGGGCAGACCCCGAACAACTCCGATGCGGTCGTTAGTTCCGGCGACACCGGAGCAGACAAACTCGGCCACCGACGACGGTGTCGACGAGCAATTATCAGAAGGTAGGCGATGACGCCGAACATGGCGACGGTCGCGCAGGATCTGCAGGGCTCGGCGTACCTGTTCGAGGGACGCTGTCGAGGCGGTGGCGGGTGACAGTTCCGTTCCTACCCCTGTACTTACGGCTCTGGGACGCGCTCCCCTCCGAGCGGAGGATAGAGGCCCATCGGCTCTCTGCGGTCACCGCACCGCCCCCGGAGTAGCTGATTCGGTTGACCTCGACCCCTGTCTACACCGCCAGCTGCCCGTCGCGCGAGAACACGGTGACAGTCGCTGAAGCGCACGTTCGACCAAGTAAGATCGCGGTCGCCGGTTGTTTGACTGACAGTTGCTCAGCCCGCCGATCCGAGGCTCGATCGCAGTCAGCTCAGGGATCTCTTGTTTGACTAGGACTCGCACGGCCTCGCGGCAGTGCCATCGAATGGCGGGAACATGGTCCAGCAGTACACCGACGAGGAGCTTCGTGAGCTGATCGATCACCTCATTAGCGTCCCGCGGGAGAACGAGTGGATCGAGTTCAAGCACAATAACGCGGACCCGGCTCGCATCGGTCGCTACATCTCAGCGCTCGCCAACGTCGCCGCCCTCGCGAACCGACCGGCCGCTTACCTCGTGTGGGGAGTCGAGGACGGCACCCAAGAGGTCGTTGGGACGACATTCAATCCTAGTCGCACCCGGGTTGGTGGCCAAGACCTGACCTTCTCACTCACGAGGAGCCTAAAGGGCGAAGCGGGCTTCGAGTTCGCGCAGACAACCTACGAGGGCAAACCGATGGTGATCCTTATCGTTGATGCGGCACGGTACCGCCCTGTGGCGTTCGACGGAATTCAATGGGTCCGCATCGATTCCAGTCTGACGGAGTTGAAAAACTACCCGGACATGGAGGGGAACCTGTGGGACATTCTTCGAAGCGAATCTTTCGAGACAGGCGTTGCTCTCGACGGCGTTTCCTCAGCGGAGGTTCTCCAACTTCTCGACCTCGAAACGTACTATAAGCGTTCGCGAAACCCCACTCCTGGTACCGACGAGGCGATCCTTGAGCATGCCACTGTTCTTGGCCTTGCTCGCAAGCGAGACGACGAGAAATGGCAAATAACAAACCTCGGCGCACTGCTTTTCGCTAAAGACCTCGGTGACTTTCCGTCCGTGAAGCGTAAAGCAGTTCGCGTCGTACAGTACGAGGGCGTCGATCGGCTTGAGTCTCTGCGTCGTCAAGATGGCGTTCACGGGTACGCCGTTGGCTTCGGTGGCCTGCTCTCCTGGCTCAAGGCATTACTCCCAGCGCGGGAAAAATACGTCGACGGGGAACGTGTCGAGGAGGTTGTGTATAGCGACCTCTTACTGCGCGAAATCATCGGGAACGCTCTCATCCACCAAAGCTTCCTGGTGACAGGCGCTGGCCCACTGGTTGAAGTTTTTTCTGACAGACTCGAGTTTACAAATCCTGGAACACCACTGCTTGATGCAGACCGACTCATCAACTCTCCGCCAATCTCCCGCAATGAAGCTCTGGCCTCCCTTATGAGACAGATGAATCTCTGCGAAGAGTCCGGTACCGGCTGGGACAAGATCGCGAACGAAACCGAAGTTGCTGGTCTCCCCTCGCCCAAGATCGAAGTCGAAGAGCTCTCGACACGCGTGATCATTTTCGGCCCACGGAATCTGACCACGATGGATAAGGCCGACCGCGTCCGCGCTGTCTACTTTCATGCATGCCTGCAATACACCCGATACCAGCGACTGACGAACGCCTCGCTCCGAGCGAGATTCGGGATCCCTGCTCGGAGCACCGCACAGGTGTCACGCCTGCTCGGGGATGCTATCAGCGACGGTCAGATCGTTCTGTTCGATGACTCCGTGGGGAACAAGGCCCGGTCCTATGTGCCCTATTGGGCGAAGCAGGCGACAGCGCCGATTGCTTGACTGCCATCAGCGCCTAGGGGCCCCAGGCCGCCGGTGCAGGCCAGACTGGCTCTCTCGTGTTTGCCTGGCCATAACACAAGGACAAGTAGGTCTGCGCACGACACCGGGCCATAGCTGCGCTCATCGAAGCCGTATGAGCGGCCTGTGCCGTCGCGGATCATGAAGACAAGGTCGTAGTCGAGGACGCCGACGTCAACACAGACGGCGAGATCAACGAACCGCGACGCGGCAAGCTCCCCGATTGGGCGACGGCGCAAGCCATTGATCCCGCGAGGTGTTTCTTCCTTACAGCGTTCAGCTCGCGTGACCGCTCGGCCGCGCGCAAGCGACCTAGCAACCTAGCGAGCGGAACCTTCGCATACGTCGCCGAGCCAGATCACGAGCTCGCTTGGTACGCGCTCGACGCCGATGCAGCCGCAGTCGTGAGAGCCGATCAGTCGGGGCCGGACCGCCCCACCACAGACGACGCAGCTGTCCCATCGTCGATACTGGCAGGATACTAACCGGCTGTGCGGGTTGCAGCGACGCACCGCGGGGGCCCAGACTGCTGCGGCTGCCAACGGCAGGCCTAGGCTCAGATCATGACTGACGACGACGATGACCTCTCCGAACAGTTGATTCCGGACCCAGATCCGGTAGCGGTGTCGTACAGCACGACCGACTTCGATGTCGAGGGTCTCGTGCGCCGACAACAGCGCGGCGACATCGTTATCCCGACGTTCGGTGAAGACCTCGACGATCCTCCCATCGAGACCGCACGCTTCCAGCGCCCTCTTGTCTGGCTGAAAAGTCAGATGGATCGATTTATTGAGAGCCTTTTGCTAGGTTACCCCATCCCGGGTATCTTCCTCGTAAAGCAGGAAGATAAGCGATACCTCGTACTCGACGGGCAACAGCGACTGCGGACCCTCAGAGCTTTCTACGAAGGACTTGTGTTCAAGCGCGAGTTTGCATTGAAAAACGTAGGAGATCGGTTTGTTGGGTTGACCTACAAAACGCTCAGCGTGGAGCAGAGACGCCAGATAGACAACACTTTCATTCAAGCAACGGTTGTCCAAACGACACCCGCCCAAAATTCTTTCGATGCCATCTATCAAGTGTTTGAACGATTGAACGCCGGTGGAACGCAACTGACGCCACACGAGATTCGCGTCGCACTATACGCCGGCCCATTCATCGAATGGCTCACTGGCCTCTCAAGCACCAGTGAATGGCGCAACCTCTACGGCCCGGCACCCCGCCATCTCCGGGACCAGGAGCTCGTCCTCCGAATCCTCGCCTTGTATATTGGTTTCGAAACCTACAAGCGTCCGCTGAAAAAGTATCTTAATGACTTTGTTGATGGTCATCGTGAGCTACAAAGCATCGACACCACCGCGCTCGGAAATCGATTCCGGGCGGCCGCTGGCTTACTCTTCGAAGCCGGCGGACTCGAAGTGCTTCGCCCTGGTGGCACTGCTGTCAACGCAGCCTGGACTGAAGCTCTGTTCATCGGCCTTATGGCGCGGCTGGAGCGTACAACCATTGAGCTTGACGATGTTCGGGATGCCGTTACGGCGCTTCTGAACGACCGAGGTATGGCAAGTGCCATCACCCGCGCTACCGCGGATCTCGAAAGCGTAAAAACCCGAGTCAGCAAGTCGCGAGAAGCATTTGGGAAATCTGACTAATGCCCACTTCGTGGCCCCCTTTTGAGGTGACGTCGTCAGCACAGAAGCTCCAGGCGTTGCGGGAAATCGTCGAGAATCCCGTTGACGAGAGCGGGAAGAAGCTTCCGTTTGAGGTAGTTAGCTGGCTGAGTCGTCTACTCGTAGTCCGCGCTTGTGGCCACCTCGAGCAAGTCGTCCGTGCATGCTCTCGTGGATACCTCGAACGCAAAAGCGGCGGACCGGCTGGAGCTTTTGGGCTCAGCTGGTTGGATAGATCTAAGAACCCGAAGCGGACCTCGTTAGTAGAACATCTCGAGCGCTTCAATCCTGCTTGGGCCACTGCTTTTGCGTCGTTCATGGACGCCGATGATGAACGACTACATCGCGAACTTGCCAGCGCGGTCGACAAGCGGAACCGTATCGCCCACGGAGAAAACGAAGGCGCCAGCAGAGATCAGGCACTCAGACTCTGTGGGGCACTCGAAGAAGTCAGCGATTGGTGGGTGGGCCACCTCAATCCGCATTAATTGAGAACGGTACTGCCAACTACCCGTGAAGGTCGGGTGCCAGCCAACGCGACAACTCACCGATCCAAACGACAACTTGCCTACCACTTCACAACGATCACAGGTGACAACCCCTACTGCGGCATGTCCACGAACCGCGAGAACATCCCGTGGAACGCCACGGTGATGGTGTCCGTCGGCCCGTTGCGGTGCTTCGCCACGATGAAGTCCGCCTCCCCCTGCCGTGGGTTGTCCTTCTCGTAGGCGCTCTCACGGTGCAGCAGGATCACCATGTCCGCGTCCTGCTCGATCGACCCGGACTCACGGAGGTCCGAGATCGCGGGCTTCTTGTCCGCCCGCTGCTCCGGCCCACGGTTCAGCTGTGACAGCGCGATCACGGGCACCTGGAGCTCCTTCGCCATGAGCTTCAGCGCACGCGAGAACTCCGACACCTCTTGCTGGCGGGACTCCACGCGCTTGCCCGAGGTCATCAGCTGCAGGTAGTCGATGACCACGAGCTTCAGGTCGTGCTGCTGCTTGAGGCGGCGGCACTTCGCCCGGATCTCGACGAGGGTCATGTTCGGGGAGTCGTCGATGAAGAACGGGGCGTCGTTGATCCGCCCACGGGTCTGCGCGATGGTGGTCCAGTCGCGCTGGTCGACGGTCCCCTTGCGCATGCTCTGCAGCGCGACGCTCGACTCGGCGGAGAGCAGTCGCATCGCGATCTCGCTCCGCCCCATCTCGAGCGAGAAGAACGCGGCGGTCTGGTTGTGCTTGATCGCCGCGGCGCGGGCGAGGTCGAGCGCCAAGGTCGACTTGCCGAGCGCGGGTCGTGCGGCGACGATGATGAGCTGCCCGGGGTGGAACCCGTTCGTCAGGGCGTCGAGGCCGGCGAACCCGGTCGGGACGCCGGTCATCGAGCCGTCGCGGCCCTTGGCGGCCTCGATCTCGTCGATCGCGGTGCCGATCGCCTCGGTCAGGGGCACGTAGTCCTCGGTCTGGACTCCCCCGGCGACGTTGTAGACCTCGGCCTGCGCGTTGTTGACGAGGTCCGTGACCTCGCCCTCCGACGCGTAGCCCATCTGCACGATGCGCGTCCCGGCCTCCACCAGACGGCGGAGCACGGCCTTCTCGGCGACGATCGCGGCGTAGTACCCGGCGTTCGCGGCGGTCGGCACGAGCGACGTCAGGCTGTGCAGGTACTCGGCTCCCCCGGCCCGCGACAACAGCGCCGTCTTCGTGAGCTCGTCGGTGACCGCGATGACGTCGGTCGGCTCACCGTGGCTGTAGAGCGAGAGGATCGCGTCGAAGATCACCTCGTGCTTGGGGATGTAGTAGTCGATCCCCCGGGCGGTCTCGATGACGTCCGCGACGGCGTCCTTGGAGAGCAGCATCCCGCCGATCGACGACTGCTCGGCGAGCAGGTCGTGGGGCGGCGTGCGCTCCATGCCGTTGCCCCGCTCGGCCATCTCCTGGGACGAACCCAGATGTGCGATCGACACGAACGCTCCTCTTGCTCAGGGCCGGACGGCCGGTCGTTGCTGCACCCGCTCCGGCTGCACCACAGGTCTACGGGAACCCCCCGACAACCCTTCCCCCGAGTCGCTTCCACACCGTACGAGGGACAAGTTATCCCCAGCAATCGTGCCTGTGGATAACTCTGTGGAGGACACGGACAACACGCCGGAAAGTGATGTGGACAACTGTGGACAGACCTGTGGAAACTCGACTCAGAACACCATCACAACCCACTCTGAACAGGGTTTTCCTGGTTCACACCCTGTGTGGACAACTTTGTTTAGAGTGTTGGTCGAAGGTTCCCGACTTGACGTCTCAGGTGTGGAGAAGGACTTGACAAACGGGCCGCCTGGGGACAGCGTCACGGCTGACTCCCAGGGAATCGAACACGCGTTCGAGCGTTGTCCCCCAACCTGCGATGGCACCGCGGGTGACGCCCCGGACCACCGGACGGGAGGCACGGATCGGCCGTACCCCGACCCTCCAGTCCGCCGGATGGCCGGCTCCGCACCGCGCGAGCCGAACCGACGTCGGCAACCGCCCGACCGACGTCGGCAACCGTCCGACCGACGTCGGCAACCGTCCGACAGACGTCGGCAACCACCCGACCGACGTCCACGACCGCCGAACCGACGTCGACGACCGACCACCGGTCAGTCGTCCGCGAGGACCGGCCCAGGCGTGTTGCTCTCGACCACGATCGATCCCCCGAGCTTGGTCGTCGGGTGCACGATCGGCACCTGCACGATCGACGACAACCCCGTCCCGAGGTGCACGAGCGCCCGCCCCGGAACGACCTGCGCCGTGATCGACGACCGGGCGATCCGGACCCCGATCAGGTCACCGGCCAGCGTGTCCGGCGGGCTGAGCAGCGCACCCATCCGGTTCTTCTTGGCGTCGACCTGCCAGCCGCCGAACCCGGCCGCGAGTCCGGTCGTGTTCCCGCCGAGGAGCAGCCCCCGCCGGTGGTCCGCCGCCGACCTGACGTAGTTCCGCAGCCAGGGCTTCGCCGAGGCGTCGATGAGGAGCTCGCCGTCGTCGACGACGAACACCACGTCGTCGTCGTCCGGGTCGAGCACGGCGCGGAGCTCGTCCTCCGCCAGGTCGTCCCCGGTGAACACCGCACGGACCCCGGGGAGCCCGGCGAGCTGCCGGAGCGGGCTCGGCCGGGGTGCGGCGATGACGAGCTCGGTCCCACCGGCCAGGAGCGACCTGGCCATGGCGGCGAGCATCCCGCTCCGACCACTCCTGGACGGGCCGGCGACGATGAAGGTGGGGCCCTCGTCGGCGAACGAGAACCCGCGGAGCTCGGCCTCGTCGCCGCCGACGCCCATCACCATCCACATCGGCTTCGGCGCCGGCGCACCGTCGAGCTCGAACGCGGAGTCCAGGTCCAGGTCCTTCGGGAGCGCATCGATGCGGAACGGCCGTATACGGGCGGGTCCCCCGGCGGCGATCGCGGCGGCCTCGTCGGTGTGCAGCCGATCGCCGAGGGTCGTGATCGCGCGGGACTGCCCCTGGCCGCTCGTGTCGTGGGACAGCGTCGCGATCTGCAGCTCCATCCCGCTGTCCGAGCGGAATCCGCGGCCGGCCGGGATCTCGTTCGGGAGCGACCGGTGGTTCACGCCACCCAGGGAGTAGTCGAGGCGGTCCGTCAGGCGGAGCATCACCTTGTCGTCGGTCAGGACGCTCATCCGGCTCGTCAGGAGCGACCGGTCCCCCGCGATGACGACGTGCACGCCGGCCGATGCGCCGTCGCGGAGCATCGCCTGCAGCCGGTCCGTGAGGGCACCACCGTCGACCTCGCCGAGGGTGGAGGCGAAGTTCTCCCAGCGGTCGACGAGCACGAGCAGGTGCGGCAGACGGTCGCCCGGCTCGGCCCGGAGTCGCTGCTCGGTGATGTTCGCGGCGTTCGCGGCGGCGATGACGTCGTGACGACGCTGCATCTCCGTCGACAGCCGCTCGATGAGCCGCGAGGCGCGGTCGGTCTGCGTCCGCTGCACGACGGCGCCGCAGTGCGGGAGTGCGGCGATGGCGGCGAGCGCGCCGTTGCCGCAGTCGATGCCGTACAGGTGCAGGTCGGAGCTCGACGTGGCGGCGGCGGCCGACGCGGCGATGGTGCGGAGTGCCTGCGAACGGCCGGAACCGGGGGCGCCGACGATGTACAGGTGCGCGAAGCGGTCCAGGTCGATCATGGCCGGACGCTGCTCCTGCCGGTCGGGCAGGTCCTCGCGGGCCCAGGTGAACGACAGGCGGACCCCGTCGCCGGTGCTGTCGGCGTCGGCGGCCTCGAGCGGGGAGCTCGCGACCTGGGCGTCGTCGAGCACCAGGAGCCCGGGGAGCGGCGGGAGCCACGGCCGGTACTGCTGCCCGAGGCCGAGCGTGGTGTTCGCTGCGGCGAGCGCACCGACGAGCACGGACAGGTCGGTCGCGGCGGACCCGTCGTCCTCGCTCCGTGGGCGCTCCGGCACACTCGTGGCGAACTCCCGCCAGTCGAGCGCCCGGACGAACGGCCGGACCGTCGCGGTGTCGTCGCCGTCCTTCCAGCGACCGCCGACGCGGGCGGACTGGAACGGCACGACGGACGCGTGGCCGAGCCTGGCGTAGGCGCGACCGGGGACGCTCTTCGGGATCCGGGCGGCGTCGCCGATGTCGATGACGTCGGAGCTCTCGGACGTGTCGGTCATGCGGAGCGCCACGCGCAGGTTCGTGTTCGCGCGGATCTCCGGGGAGACCACACCGGACGGACGCTGCGTCGCCATGATGAGGTGCACGCCGAGCGAGCGACCGCGCTGGGCGATGCCGATGAGCCCCGCCATGAAGTCCGGGAGCTCCTTCGCCATCGCCGCGAACTCGTCGATCACGAGCACCAGGCGGGGCAGCTGTTCGCCGACACCGCCGCGGCGCAGATGCCGCTCGTGGTCCTCGATGTCCTTCGCTCCGCTCAGCGCCAGGACGTGCTCGCGCCGGGTGAGCTCGGCTCGGAGTGACCGGAGTGCCCGCTCGACGAGGTGCTGGTCGAGGTCGGTGACGAGCCCCACGGTGTGCGGCAGGTCGGAGCAGACGCTGAACGCCGCCCCGCCCTTGTAGTCGATGAGCACGAACGTCATGGCGTCCGGGCGGTTCGCGACGGCGAGGGACGCGACGAGCGTCTGCAGGAACTCGGACTTGCCCGACCCGGTCGTCCCGGCGATGAGGCCGTGCGGGCCGTCGCGGACCAGGTCGAGCGCGAACGCGCCGTCGATCCCGACGCCGATGACGGCCTCGGTGGACGCGCCACTCGCTCGCCAGCGCTCGACGATGGCGTCACCGGACGGCGCCTCGAGGCCGAGGACCTGCAGCAGCTGCGCCGAGTCGGGGACGGCGCCCTGGCCGTCCGAGCCGCTCGTGTCGCGGAGCGGGGAGAGCGCGCGGGCGACGTCGGGGTACCACTCGGGGTCGACCCGGTCGGTCAGGACCTCGTCGATGTCGATCATGTGCTGCCGGCGGAGCACGAGCTGCTCGTCGGAGCGGTACAGCACGGCGGCGGCGCACTCCTCGGGGAGCTGCCACTCCTCTTCGTCGAGACACACGACGCGGATGCCGTGCGCCGGGCCGTCGCGGAGGAGCCCCACGACGCCGGGCATCGCGCGGAGCCGGCGGGCGCCGTCGAGCACGACGACGATGTCCGGGCTGAAGCGGGGCGTGCGCATGCCGCTCTTGTCGGCCTCGGTGCGACGGTCGCCGAGGATCTGCGTCAGCTCGGCGAGCCGGCGGCCGATCGTCTCGGAGTCCGCGCCGATCAGGCTCAGTGCGTCCTGACCGCCGGCGGGCCGGATGTGCGGGAGCCAGTTCAGCCACGCCCAGTCGTCGATCGCGGTCGGCGAGGTCAGCACGACGATCTGGAGCTCGCGGGGGCTCTGGGTGACGGCGAGCTGGCCGACCATCCACTTGCCGAGCTCGCGGGGCCACCCTCCGGGGCCGGCGACGCCGACGACGCCGAACTCACCGAGCGGCACCGTCACGGGGACGGTCCTCGTCCAGCGGACGGCCTCGTCGAGACGGTCCTGGTCGCGGTCGTCGGACACCGTGACCTCGGAGCGGAGGTCCGCGACGCCGATCCGGACGTCCAGGTGGTCACGGTCCGTCGGGCGGCGCTCCCACAGGCGGCGGGTCGGTCGCTTCGCGGCGATGCGCAGGGCACCGGCGTCCGCGGCGACGTCGCGGCGACGATCGCGTTCGGCGAGCACGGCCGCGGACACGGCGGCCTCGATGAGCTTCACGCGCTCGGCGTGCTCGGCGGTGAGCCTCCGGTGGCTCTTCTTGCCGCCCTTCCGCGAGGTGATGGTCTGCCCGAGCACCATGATCGGCGACATCAGCGCGAACATCAGGTAGAAGGGCTGCCGGAAGATCGCGGCCATCGCGATGCCGAAGATCGCCGGGACGAACACCATGATCCACGGGATGGCCGAGGGCTGCGGCGGGATCGGCTTCCGGGGGATCTTGAACGCCGTCGGCAGGATCGGCGGCAGGAGTCGGGGCGGCCGGTTGTAGTCGAGGAGCCCGGAGTCCGGCGGGCGGAGCAGCACGGTGTCGTCGACGCCGACGGGTGCCGCGGTGAGGAGCGTGTCGCCGACGCGGAGGACCGCCTCGGGACGCCACGGGGTCCAGTCACCGGTGATCGGCTCGTCGTCGAGCGTGGCACCGCTGCCCGCGACGACGTCGGCACCCGAGACGCCGCGACCCGCGGCAGCCCCCGGTGAGAGCAGCGGCTCGACGGCCCCCGGTGGGCCGTCCGGCAGCGGCTCCGGCTCGTCCGCGACCATGCTCCGGACCATCACCGACGCGTCGAAGCCGACCCGTGCCTCCAGGACGAGCACCGCGTCGGTCTGGGCGGTCCCGATGACCGGGGCACCGGTCAGGTCGAGCCCGATCGGCACGGTCCCGGGGAGCAGGCGGTCGACCCGGCCGGCGCCGACGCCACCGACGCACCGGAACGCGACCACGCCGTTCTCCGGCGCGACCACCGGTGCGGAGCCGATGTGCAACACGGCTCCGTCGACGAGGCCGCTCTGGCGGAACGTGGTGTCCGCGTCCGCGGCGCCGTCCGGCAGGATCGACGAGCCGTAGCGGCGGGCGAGCATGTCGACGATCGCGCGCATGGGCGTGCTGCCCGGCGCGTCGATGAGGACGTCGAGCGACTCGTCGCGGACGTCGTCGACGACCGTCACGACGACGCGCATCAGGCGGACGTCCGGTCGGTCCGGTCGCGGCGGCCGCGCTGGTCGGGACGGGGCCGCTGGTCGCGGCGGGGACGCTGGTCGGAGCGGCCGCGCTGGTCCGGATACGCGGCCGGGAGGCCCGGAGCGCGTCGTGCGCGCACGTCGCGTCCGGCAGGCGGTTCGTCCGCCTCGTCGGGTTCGCGGGTGTCGATCGGCGCCGAGAGTGCGATGTCGGCCCACCGCAGGTCGCCGAACTCGGGGCTCGACATGGTGCCGTCGCGGGAGACGTCGAAGGACCACCGGCCGTGGCGGACCCGGCCGAGGACGATCACGGCCCAGCGGTTGCCGGGGAGCGCGAGGGCGGCGGACAGCGCGGTGGCGTTCGCCCCGCGGGGTGCGCTCGCGAGCACGAGCAACCCGGGGGAGCTGTTCTCGCGGACCGCTGCGATCCCGTCCGCCAGGGAGACCGGTGCCGTCGTGCCGAGGTCGCCGGAGCGGAGGCCGACGGAGAGCACGGGCGTCGTCATCGACCACGGGTCGGTGTGCAGCTGGTCGACGATGCGCCGGGCGACCGCACGCACCGCGTCGGCGTCGCCGGTGAGCTGGATCGGGCCGCCGGCCCGCCGCAGGTCGGCGAGCACGGTCGCGCCTGCGGTCGCGCCTGCGGTCACGCCCGCGGCGGCAGACGCTCCTGCATCCGCCGGCTGGCCCGCACCCACCGTCGTGCCGAGCGCGACGACGACCGCGAAGTCCTCGCCGCGGGTGTCGTCGAGGCCGATCGCCTGCAGGCTCGCCATCGAGGTCGACCACACCCGGCCGTCCGGGGTGGTCGTCCACGGCGCCGGTGGTCCGATCGTCGGGGCGGCGAGGTCGAGGTCGATCGTGACGCCGACCGTGCAGCGCACGATGCCGGGGAACACGAAGCCCGCCTGCACGCACGAGGTCCTGGCCGCGCGGAGGACACGGTCGACACCCCAGGCGGCCGCGTCCTCGCGCCGGCTGCCGTCGGCCCAGCGGACGGCGTCCGGCGCCTGCCCGCGACGGCGGCCGACGAACACGGGCACGGTGAACGCCACGGCACCGACGAACAGGATCGCGGCGATCGTGGCCGCGAGGTGGTCGAGCGGCTCGATGGCCGACCACTCGGAGGCGGTGATCACCGGTCCGCACCGTCGAGCAGCTCGCCCACGCGGCGCTCGACGTCGGAGGGTTCGGTGTCCGGCACCTCGACGAACCGGAAGGTGCTCATGATCGCGTCGAAGAGCATCACGAGCGCGTCGGTCAGCCGGGGGTCGGCCTCGGGTGCGCTCACGGCCGAGAACGACAGCATCACCCAGGTGCCGGGCCGGTGCGGGACCGACACCGTGTAGACCACCTGGCGGTCGTCGAGGTCGGGCAGGTCGTCCATCACCCGCACGCGGCGGATCGTCGTGTCGGTCCGCGCGGCGATCGCACCGTCGACCTCGCGGATCCCGTCCTGCAGCTGCCCGGCGTCGAGCAGGATCTGCGTGACGACGTCGGTGGCGGACTCCTCGGTCTCGTCCTCCACCTCGGTCTCGACGATCGACGCCGCGGGCGTGAAGCCGTCGACGGACTGCGTCGGGATGTAACACGCGGTCGCACCGCTCTCCCCGGCGTCGGCGACCATGCCGGTGAGGCGCTTGCGGAGCTCGTGGCGCCACGGGCCGACACTGTCGGCGGGCAGGGTGTCCGGGATGCCGGCGGCGATGATCGCGTCGATGACGGCGTCGCGCTCGCGCTCGTCCTCCTCGCGCGCCGGGATCCGCGCCCACCCAGGGGGCACGACGATCGCGAACGGGGCGGCGACGCGGGTCATGCGGATGCTCCATCGGTGTCGGTGTCGGTGCGGGCGTTGGCGTCCGTGCCGGCGTCGATGGGCGCCTGCACGTCGTTCCGGACGGCTCCGACGAGCTCGACGAGCGACGGCAGGAAGACCGGCACGACGGCCAGGTCGTTCGTCCGCCACAGCACCCGCGTGTCGACGCCGTCGGCGCGCCGGAGGCAGCACACGGTCGCCATGACGGCGCCGTCGTCCGCCAGGTCGAACCGGGTCACCACGGGCCCCTCGCCGCCCACCTCCGGTGGCAGCTCGTCCACCGTCGGAGCATCGATCGGGAGGCCCCCGGTCGCGCCCGCCAGGTCGAGCAGGTCCGCATCCGGGTCGGCTGCGCCCACGGACACGATGACCGGGAGCGGCCAGCGGTTCGGCACGACGAGGGACGCCACGAGCCGGTCGTCGGCCTCCAGGTCCCCCGCCATCCGGACGAGCTGCTCGACGGCGGCCTCGGCGTCGATGACCAGGCCGTCCTCGAACAGGCGGCCGTCCTCCGGCAGCTCCCGTTCGACGCGGGTCACCGTGTCGAAGACGTCACGGACGGCGGCACGCCACTCCTCCGTGACGGTGGGTGGCACGAGGAGCCACTCGGGGAGGTCGACGTCGATCACCGAGGTGAGGACCGGTGCTGCCTGCATGAAGCTCCTTCGTTGCGCTCGGGTGCTGCGCTCGGTGCGCGCGACCCGGTCGTGGCGGTCGCACTCGGTCCCATCGTGCCCGTCGCGGGTGAACCCTGAGTGCCTGTCGCATGACACGGCGGGCACGGTGGGCGCCTCAGGCGTGCGCGGCGGGACCCTTCACGTCCGGGTTCCACAGCGTGTGGATGTCCGGGAACGCGCCCTTGTGGTCGTCCACCCACGGCGTCCACGGCCGCGAGGTGTCACTGCCGATGCCCGTCGGGAACACGATCGGCAGGGCGATGCCGGTGCTCTTGCCGAAGGTGCTGCCCCATGCGCCGACGCCGTAGTGCCAGCTCGAGGAGCCGGTCATGCCGAGCGGCTTGGCCATCCCGTTGGCCCCGAACCACTCGTTGATCCGCCCGAGCTTCGCCATGCCGTCGATGCCCGCGAACCGCTCACCCCAGTCCTTGAAGCTCTTGCCGCCCGTGAACGTGTCGCCGATCAGCTTCTTGTCGTTCCCGTAGACCGTCTTGATCTTCGACAGGTTCCACCAGTTCGGGTCGTCCTTGAACTTCGTCTCGAAGTCGAGCTTCCGCCAGGCGTTCTCCGTCGTGAGCCGCTTGAGCTCGTTCTGGGCCGACTGGGCCTTCGCGGCGTTCACCCTGGTGATCTCGGGCAGGTCCATCTTGAGCTTGCGGAGCTCCTGCAGCTTCGAGATGCTCCCGGTGTTGCCGCTGAGCTCGTGGTTCAACGTGGCGATGCGGTCCTTGACGACCTTCGTGGCCTGGTCCGCGCCCTTCTGGATGTTCTCCTGGATCTTGACGCTGGCGTTGCCCTGGATCCGGATCGCGTTCTTGCCGGCACTGATGCCCTTGCCGATGGCGTTCGTCGTGATCTTCGTGATCGCCGAACCCGCACCGAGCGTCAGCAGTCCGATCCCGGCGAGGATCACGTCGAGGACGCTGCCCTCACCGACGGCGAACTTCAAGCCCGCGGCGATGACGGAGAACACCGCGCCGATCGCCCCCACGATCGCGGCGAGCCCGAGACCCGGGATGAAGAACGCCAGCACCGCCAGGATCATCCCGATGATCGTGAAGAACTTGATGAGACCGTGCAGGAACTTGTACCAGCCGCTGTCGTGCAGCCCGTCGTCCCACGCGCCCTTCATCGTCGACGACGCCTGCTTGCCGGCGTCCGACAGCATCGTCATCGCCTGCTCGAGCTGCTTGTGAGCGGCTCCGAGCGCACCCTTCTGCTGACCGATCGCGTTGTCGCGCTTGCTCGCGTCATCGGTCTCCTCGGGCGTGGGCTCGCGGTTCGCGTCCTTGGCGGCCTGGAGCGGGTCGGCGGTCCCGGACACCCGCGAGAGCTCGGAGTCGGCCTCCTCGGCCGCCTGCAGTGCAGCCCACGACACGGCCATGACCGTGCCCCCACCACTCCGGTCACCCTCGGTGCCCACGGCGGTGTGGAAGCCCGTGAACGCCTCGGCGGCCGAGCTGTAGCGCCCGTGCATCTGGGTCAGCGACTTCGTGACGTCCTTCGCGCGCCCGCGGACGGCGTCGACGGACTCCCCCTCGCCGGCGGACAGGTCGTCGTCACCGACCGGCCGGAGCTGTGCCGCGGCGGTCTCGATGTCGTTCGCCATGTCCTGGTAGTACTTGGCGAGTGCGGCGACCTCGTCCGGCTGCGTCGTGATCGGGTCGGCGTCGTGGCCGAGGAGGTCCCAGCGTCCTGGTCGGTTCGCCATCAGCCCTGCTCCTCCACCTTGAGCGCGTCGACGAGCTGGGTCTGCACGTCGGTGAACGCGTCGTTCATGTTCACGAGGTTCTTGTGGAGCTTGTCGACGTTCTTGCGCAGCTTCTCGCGGTGCAGCTTCCAGTCGCCGGAGAAGCTCTTGAAGGTGCCCTCGAGGTGCTTCTCGCCGAACACCCCGCGGTTCTCGGCGTCGCTCGACTTCTGGTGGTCGAGTTCGTCGTTCACGCGGCCGACGCGATCACGGGAGTCGGTCACGAGGATGTCCGTGATCAAGAGATGCGATGTGCTCGCCATGTTCGATCCTGTTCTCGCTGCGGGGTTCTGACGGCGTGGTCCCGGAGGTCCCGGGAACCGGTCGGTCCCGTCCCCGATCGGTGCGGGGACGGGACCGGTCGGGGGGTGTTACTTGAGGGCCTTGGCCAGCTCGGAGTCCGTCTGCTGCAGCGCCTCGGACGCCTTGTTCAGGTAATCGCTCATCCCGTTCAGACCCTC
>NZ_LMMJ01000012.1 GCF_001422205.1 Curtobacterium sp. Leaf261 | reverse complement strand
CCCGCAAGACACTGGACTACCGCACCCCGGCAGAATCATTCGAGCAGCTACTCTCGGACCCAAAACAACCACCCGTTGCAACGACCCCTTGAATCCGCCAACGCCACCCGGACCCTCGGCGGCTCAGCCCCGCACGAGCTCCGCGACCACGCCCGACAGCGCCTCCGTCAACGCGGTGATCGGGAACGGTCCACCGCCAGAGGCCCGGATCGCCGCCGTCCCGTGCACCATCGCCGCCGCAGCGGCCAGGTGCGCGAGGTCCTCGGCGGACACGGCCCCCCTCACCGCGCGGGTCGCCACGAGCGCGCCGAGCACACCCCCGAGCGCATCGCCCGCCCCGGCCGCCGCGAGCCACCCGTTCCCGCTCTCGACCACGAGTCGGACGCCACCGCCCGGCGTCACGACCCGCGTCTGACGGCCCTTCAGGAGCACGACCGCTCCGGTCTGGTCAGCGGCCCGGAGCGCCGAGTCCGCCGGGGCGTCCTGGACGTCCGAGCGGGCGACGTCCAGGAGCGCAGCCAGCTCCCCCGCGTGCGGCGTCAGGACGGCACGCCCCGCGAGCGAGGATCCGGGCCGCAGATCGAGCGCGGAGAGGGCGCCCGCATCGACGACGAGCGGGACCGATCCGTCCGATGAACTCGCCGCGTCGAACCCCGAGGCCGTCTCCGGGTCGAGGTGCGCCGGGTCGGTCCCGGACCCGACGAGCCATGCCTGCACCCGACCGACGCCCGAGACGATCTCCGGCCGACGCGTCAGGACGAAGTCGGTCGCGCGGGTCGTCCCGACGTACCGCACCATCCCGACGCCGGTGTGCACCGCCGCGTCCACCCCGATCACGGCGGCCCCCGGGTAGGCGCTCGACCCGGTCACCACACCGAGCACACCACGCCCGTACTTGTCGGTGTCCGGCTCCGGCGGGGTGATCCACGGGGCGGCGTCGGACAGGTCGAATCGCAGGAAGTCGTTCACGCGTCCCACGTTACGGTTGACGCCATGAGCCTGTTCATCCCCGGGCACGTCGTGGTCTTCGACTACGGCGAGGTCATCAGCCGATCCCCCTCCGCCGCGACCCGCGACGCCCTCGCCGACGCGACCGGACTCCCCCTCGCGACCCTCATGCCGTCCTACGACCGACACCGTGGCGATCTCGACCAGGGTCGCGTCGACGTGGTCGGCTACTGGCGGCGGATCGCGGTTGACTGCGGCGTGCGCTGGAGCATCACGGAGATCCACCGGATCTGGTCGATCGACTTCACGGGCTGGTTCGAGGTCGACCCCGACGTCCTGGCGATCGTCGAGGAGCTGCACGACTCCGGGACGCGGGTCGCGATCCTGTCGAACGCCGGGCGCGACTTCGGCGACCCGTACCGCCGGTCGCCGCTCGGGTCGCTCGCGGAGCTCGTGGTGGTCAGCGCCGAGGAGGACGTCCTCAAGCCGGACCCGCGCATCTACTCGCTGACGTGTGAGCGCCTGGGGATCGACCCGTCGGCGATGGTGTTCGTCGACAACAAGCGGGAGAACGCCGACGGTGCGGAGGCGATCGGCGCGATCGGCCACCACTTCACCGGCGCGCCAGGTCTCCTGGCGTTCCTGCGCGACCTGAGCGACCCCGGGACGCTGGCGGCCTGACGGAGCCGCGCCGTCCCTCCAGTCCAGTCCGGATCACGTCCGGTACGGATCGCGTCCGGTACGGATCGCGAGTCCGGTGGGGGCCATCCGGATCGGACGGGAGGCACGGATCACCTCATCGACGTCGGGTCGCGTCCTCGACCTCGCCGACGAGCTCCTCGAGGATGTCCTCGAGGAAGAGCACGCCGATCGTGCGCCCCTCGGCGTCGAAGGACCGCGCGAGGTGCACGCCGGCGGCCCGCATGGTCGCCAGCGCGTCCTCGAGGTCCATCTCCGTGTAGAGCGAGATGAGCTGTCGGATGCGCTTCGGCGGGACCGGCTCGTCGAACTCGTCCTCGCGGAGGTCGAGGACGTCCTTGACGTGCACGTACCCGGTCGGCTCGCCGTCATCGCCCACCAGGACGTACCGGGAGAACCCGCGGGTCGCCACCGCGCGCTCGACGTCGGTCGGCGTCGCGTCGTCCGGCAGGGTCACGAGGCCCGGCATCGGCACCGCGATGTCCCTGACCTTCTTCGAGGTGAACTCGAACGCCAGCTGCAGGGTTCCGGCGCGGTCGGCGAGCATGCCCTCACGGCGCGAGGTCTCGACGATCGTCTGGACCTCCTCGACCGTGTAGGCGCTGACCGCCTCGTCCTTCGGCTCCACGCGGAACAGGCGGAGCACGCCGTTCGCGACCGCGTTCAGCGCGACGACGACCCAGCTGAGACCGTGCGCGATGTACCAGAGCGTCGGGACGAGCATGAGCGCGGCGCGGTCCGGCATCGAGAACGAGATGTTCTTCGGGATCATCTCGCCGAACACCACGTGCAGGAACGAGACGAGCACGAGGGTGATCACGAACGCGACGATGCCGATGACCTCGACGTCCCACCCGGTGAGGTGCAGGGGCCCCTCGAGCAGGTGGTGGATCGAGGGCTCGGACACGTTCAGGATGAGCAGCGAGCAGACCGTGATGCCGAGCTGGGTGGTGGCGAGCATGCGCGTGGCGTGCTCCATCGCCCAGAGCGTCATCTGGGCCGCGCGCGAGCCCTCCTCCGCCCGCGGCTCGATCTGGGAGCGGCGTGCCGAGATGACCGCGAACTCGGCGGCGACGAAGAACGCGTTGCCGAGCAGCAGCACGACGAGCCAGAAGATGCCCCACCAGTCACTCATGCGGATGCTCCCGTCGTCGGGGTGTAGCGGATCCGGTCGATCCGGCGCCCGTCGAGGCGCTCGACCCGGAAGACACCGTCCTCGATCGCGACCTCGTCGCCCACGGCGGGGAGTCGTCCGAGTCGGCTCATCACGAATCCTCCGATGGTCTCGTACGGGCCGTCGTCCGGGACGCGCACACTCGCCCGGTCCTGCAGCTCGTCCGGACGGAGGAGGCCGGGGAACGTCAGCCAGTCGCGCGAGCGCACGACGTCGATGCGTGCTCGGTCGTGCTCGTCGGACACCTCGCCGACGAGCTCCTCGACGAGGTCCTCGAGCGTGACGACGCCGGCGGTCCCGCCGTACTCGTCGACCACGACGACCATCTGGTAGCCACGACCGCGGACCTCGGTGAGCAGGTCGTCGAGGTGCATCGTCTCCGGGACGCGCTCGGCGTCGGTCCGGAGCGCACCCGCCGGGACCTCGGCCCGCTTCTCGCGCGGCACGGCGACGGCCTGCTTGACGTGCACGATGCCGACGATGTCGTCGGCATCGTCCTCGATCACCGGGAAGCGGCTGTACCCGGTCTTCCTGGCGAGTGCGATGACGTCGGCGGCGCTGTCGCCGGCGGAGATCATCGACACGCGGGGCCGCGGGGTCATCACGTCGCTCGCCGAGAGCTCCGAGAACGCGATGGTCCTGGCGAGGAGCGTGGCGGTGTCGCGTTCGAGGCTGCCCTCCATCGCGGAGCGGCGGAGGAGGCTCGTGAGCTCCTCGGCGCTGCGTGCACCGGAGAGCTCCTCCTGCGGCTCGATGCCGATCGAGCGGAGCACGGCGTTCGCGGTGCCGTTCAGCAGGGCGACGGCGGGCTTGAACACCGTGGTGAACGCGATCTGCAGCGGCACGACGAGCTTCGCGGTGCCGAGGGGCAGCGCGAGGGCGAAGTTCTTCGGGACGAGCTCGCCGATGATCATGGAGAGCAGGGTCGCGATGACGAGCGCCACGATCGACCCGACCGTGTCGACGATGCCCTCGGGCAGGTCGAGCGCCAGGAACGGCGCCTCGAGCAGGTGTGCGATCGACGGCTCCAGCAGGTACCCGGTGAGGAGCGTGGTGAGCGTGATCCCGAGCTGCGCGCTCGACAGGTGGGTCGAGGTGACCTTCAGTGCGGCGATGACCGGGCTCAGCCCGGCCTCTCCGCGATCACGGCGCGCCTCGAGTTCGGCACGGTCGAGGTTCACGAGCGCGAACTCGGACGCGACGAAGACGCCGGTACCGACGGTCAGCAGGAGTCCGCCGACGAGCATCAGGATGTCGACGAGCGTCACGAGTCCCACCCCCGGTGCGTCGGGGAGGTGATCAGATGGCCAGGCGAAGTGCGATTCGGAGGGTCGTCCACAGTGCGCTCAGTCTACGGGCACGGCGGGACCCGAATCCGTGAATCCGTTCAGAGCCGGGCCGCCGGATCCTGCCGACGTCTGCCGCCACCCGCCGGGCACCGCGTCCGTCACCAGGAGACCGGCAGCGGCTTGCCCTCCTCGTAGCCCGCGGCCGACTGGATCCCGACGAGTGCGCGCTCGGAGAACTCCCCGAGGGACCGGGCACCCGCGTAGGTGGCCGATGACCGGACCCCGGCGGTGATCATGTCGAGCAGGTCCTCGACGCTCGGACGATCGGGGTCGAGGTAGATGGTCGACGACGAGATGCCCTCGGCGAAGAGGGACTTGCGGGCCCGGTCGAAGGCGTCGAGCCGCTCGAAGCGCTCCCGGACGGCCTTGGCGGACGCCATCCCCCAGCTCTCCTTGTACCGGCGCCCGCTCGCGTCGGTGCGGATGAGCCCGGGCGCCTCGACGGTCCCGGCGAACCACGACCCGATCATGACGCTCGATGCCCCGGCGGCCAGGGCGAGGGCGACGTCGCGGGGGTAGCGCACGCCACCGTCCGCCCACACGTGCGCACCCATCGACCGGGCCGCCGACGCCGTCTCGAGCACGGCGGAGAACTGCGGACGTCCGACGGCGGTCATCATCCGGGTGGTGCACATGGCGCCGGGCCCGACGCCGACCTTGATGATCGAGGCCCCGGCGTCGACGAGGTGGCCGACCGCGTCCGCCGTCACGACGTTCCCGGCGACGAGCGGGACCCCGAGGTCGAGTGCGGCGACGGTCTGCAGCGCCGCGAGCATGCCCTCCTGGTGTCCGTGCGCGGTGTCGAGCACGAGGACGTCGACACCGGCGGCGGCGAGTGCCTCCGCCTTGGCGGCGACGTCGCCGTTGATGCCGACGGCCGCGGCGACCCGGAGTCGTCCCGAGCCGTCGACCGCCGGACGGTAGATGCCAGACCGGATCGCGCTCGTCGGCGAGGTCGTCCCGACGACGTGCCCGTGGCGCATGACCGGCGCGAAGTCGACCTCGGCCGCGGTCAGGACGTCGAACACCGCGCGGGGCGTGTCGACGTCGTCGGCGTCGATCGCGGTCGTCGCGCCGTGCAGGAGATCGCCGACGGTGGCGTCCTCCCCCGCCGTGGCGAGCCGGGTCGCCGGCACGCAGCCGAGGTACCCGCCGGCGGCGTCTCGGACCACGACGCCGTGGCCCGCGACCGGGACGAGCTGCGTCAGCGCGTCGGCGACGGTCGTGTCCGCCCGCATGTCGAAGGGGGTGTCGAAGTCCACCGGCTGCGACTTCACCCAGCGGATCGCGGCGTCGAGGTCCTGCAGGTGCATGTCCTGCGGGAGCACACCGAGACCACCCCGCCGCGCGAGGGTCGCCGCGAGCCGGGGACCCGTGACCGAGTTCATGTTCGCGCTGACGATGGGGATCGTCGCGCCGGTGCCGTCGCCCGGTGCCAGGTCGACGTCGAACCGGCTCGTCACGCCGGAGCGGCTCGGGACCAGGAACACGTCCGAGTACGTCAGGTCGTGCGTCGGTGCCGTCTCGTAGAACTGCATGCCACCCAGCGTATTCCGTGCCGGACGGGAGGAACGGTGCGGGCCCGCACCGTGCCTCCCGTCCGGTGTTCCGTCGCGTTCGACGCGTTCCGACGCGTTCGACGCGACCGGCGCGTACCCATCTCGCGTCCACGTTGCAGCGACTACGCTGGATCGTTGTCGGGCAGGGCTGCCCGGACGACAAGCAGAGCATCAATCGACGGAGAGTGGGCGATCGGCTGTGTCGAGCCATCTGACCGGAACATCGGACGAGACCGCGGGCGAATTCGGCGCGAACGAGTGGCTCGTGGACGAGCTCTACGAGCAGTTCCTCGCCGACAAGGAGTCGGTCGACAAGTCGTGGTGGCCGGTGCTCGAGAGCTACCACCGCACGCAGGTCGCCGATGCGGCACCCGCTCGCGAGGCCGCGCCGGCTTCTGAGTCCGCACCGGCTCCCGCATCGTCGGCTCCCGCATCGTCGGCCGCCGCCGCCCCGGCTCCTGCCGCCCCGAACACCTCGGGTGGAGCCGCACCGGCCGCCCCCGCACAGGCGAAGACCACCTCCAAGCAGCCGAGCCCGGCACCGATCCCCGCGGAGCCGAACGACGAGGCCTCCGACCACGAGGAGACCCACGAGGACGTCGCGACGCCCCTCCGTGGCATGGCCAAGGCCCTCGCCGCGAACATGGACGCCTCACTCACGGTCCCGACGGCCACCAGCGTGCGGACCATCCCGGCGAAGCTCCTCATCGACAACCGCATCGTCATCAACAACCACCTGCGCCGTGCACGCGGCGGCAAGGTCTCCTTCACGCACCTCATCGGATGGGCGCTGGTCAAGGCGCTGCAGCAGTTCCCGTCGCAGAACGTGTTCTACGCCGAGCAGGACGGCAAACCCGTCGTGGTCACGCCGGCGCACGTGAACCTCGGCATCGCGATCGACGTCCCGAAGTCCGACGGCACGCGCGCCCTCCTCGTACCGAGCATCAAGCGCGCCGAGACCCTGACGTTCGGACAGTTCCTGTCCGCGTACGAGGACCTCGTCAAGCGCGCTCGCGGCGGCAAGCTCACGGCCGCCGACTTCGCGGGCACGACGATCTCGCTGACGAACCCCGGCGGCATCGGCACGGTGCACTCCGTCCCACGCCTCACCAAGGGCCAGGGCGCGATCATCGGTGCCGGTGCGCTCGAGTACCCCGCGCAGTTCCAGGGATCCGCGCCGAAGACCCTGGTCGAGCTCGGCGTGGGCAAGACCATCACCCTGACGAGCACCTACGACCACCGCGTCATCCAGGGCGCCGGCTCGGGCGAGTACCTGAAGATCGTGCACGAGATGCTCATCGGCGAGCACGACTTCTACGCCGACGTGTTCGCGGCGCTCCGGATCCCGTACAAGCCGATCCAGTGGGGCAACGACATCGCCGTCGACCTGTCCTCGCGGTTCAACAAGACGGCCCGCGTGCTGGAGCTCATCAACAGCTACCGCGTCCGCGGGCACCTCATGGCGGACATCGACCCGCTGGAGTACAAGCAGCGCACCCACCCGGACCTCGAGATCGAGAGCCACGGGCTGACGTTCTGGGACCTCGATCGTGAGTTCGTCACGGGCGGGCTCGGCGGCACCACGAGCGTCCCGCTGCGCGACGTCCTCGGCATCCTCCGCGACTCGTACTGCCGGACCGTCGGCATCGAGTACATGCACATCCAGGACCCGGCGCAGCGCCGCTGGATGCAGGAGCACGTCGAGACCGGCTACCAGAAGCCGGGCAAGGAGGAACAGCTCCGGATCCTCGGCAAGCTCAACGAGGCCGAGGCCTTCGAGACCTTCCTGCAGACCAAGTACGTCGGGCAGAAGCGTTTCTCGCTCGAGGGCGGGGAGTCGACGATCTCGCTCCTCGACACCCTCATCCAGGAAGCCGCCCGGAGCGGACTCGACGAGGTCGCGGTCGGCATGGCCCACCGCGGACGCCTCAACGTGCTCACGAACATCGCCGGCAAGACCTACGGGCAGATCTTCCGGGAGTTCGAGGGACGGCAGCTCCCCGGGTCGATCAAGGGCCAGGGGTCCGGCGACGTCAAGTACCACGTCGGCACCGAGGGCGTCTTCACCTGCTCCGAGGGCACGACGATCCCCGTGACCATCGCAGCGAACCCCTCGCACCTCGAGGCCGTCGACGGTGTGCTCGAGGGCATCGTCCGGGCCAAGCAGGACCGCGAGCCGGTCGGGACCTTCGGGGTGCTGCCGGTGCTCGTGCACGGCGACGCCGCGATGGCCGGCCAGGGCGTGGTCGTCGAGACGCTCCAGCTCTCGCAGCTCCGCGGGTACCGGACCGGCGGCACCGTGCACATCGTCGTCAACAACCAGGTCGGGTTCACCACGTCCCCGAGCGCATCGCGGACCTCGGTGTACAACACCGACGTCGCGAAGACGATCCAGGCGCCGGTCTTCCACGTGAACGGCGACGACCCCGAGGCCGTGGCGCACGTGGCCGAGATCGCGTTCGCGTACCGCCAGGCGTTCCACCGTGACGTCGTCATCGACCTCGTCTGCTACCGGCGCCGCGGGCACAACGAGGGCGACGACCCCTCGATGACGCAGCCCCTCATGTACAACCTCATCGAGGCCAAGCGCTCTGTCCGGACCCTGTACACCGAGGCCCTCGTCGGTCGCGGCGACATCACACAAGAGGAGTACGACGAGGCGCACCGCGACTTCCAGGACCGCCTCGAGCGCGCCTTCGCGGAGACGCACGAAGCGCAGACCGGGACCATCCCGGTGATCGACTCCGGCACCGCCACGCCGGATGACGACGGGGCCGTGAACGGACTCGAGCGGCCGTCGGCACAGCGCGACGACTCCGAGGTCGAGGTGCACGAGACCGCCGTCAGCGAGGACATCGTCCGGCTCGTCGGCGATGCGCACCAGAACCAGCCCGACGGGTTCTCGGTGCACCCGAAGCTGAGCCAGCTGCTCGCCAAGCGTGTCGACATGACGCGCAACGGCGGGATCGACTGGGCGATGGCGGAGCTCATCGCGATCGGTTCGGTCCTCGCCGAGGGCAAGCCCGTCCGACTCGCAGGCCAGGACACCCGTCGCGGGACGTTCGTGCAGCGGCAGGCGGTGTTCCACGACCGGATGAACGGCCAGGAGTGGCTGCCGCTCGCCAACGTGACCGAGGACCAGGCCCGCTTCTACATCTACGACTCGCTCCTCAGCGAGTACGCGGCCATGGCCTTCGAGTACGGCTACTCCGTGGAGCGCACCGAGGCCCTGGTGATGTGGGAGGCGCAGTTCGGGGACTTCGCGAACGGCGCCCAGACCGTGATCGACGAGTTCATCTCCTCCGCGGAACAGAAGTGGGGCCAGCGGTCCGGTCTCGTCCTCCTGCTGCCGCACGGGTACGAGGGGCAGGGGCCGGACCACTCGTCGGCGCGCATCGAGCGCTACCTGCAGCTCTGCGCCGAGGAGAACATGATCGTCTCGCGGCCGTCGACACCCGCGTCGTACTTCCACCTGCTCCGTCGCCAGGCCTTCGCCCGGCCGCAGAAGCCGCTCATCGTGTTCACCCCGAAGGCGATGCTGCGGATGCGCCAGGCCACGTCGGCGGTGTCGGACTTCACCTCCGGGCACTTCGACGAGGTCATCGACGACGCCGCGATCGGCGACAAGGGTGCCGTGCGCCGGGTCGTGCTCACCTCGGGCAAGATCCACCACGACCTGCGGGCCGAGGTGGACAAGCGCGGGGTCTCCGACGTCGCACTCGTCCGGCTCGAACAGCTCGCGCCGCTTCCCGTCGACCAGCTCCTGTCGGTGCTCGCCGGCTACCCGGAGGCCGACCTCGTGTGGGCACAGGAGGAGCCGGAGAACCAGGGCGCCTGGCCGTTCGTGTACATGAACCTCGCACCGCACCTCGGTGGCCGCCCGCTCACGGTGAGTGCCCGCGCGGCGAGTGCCGCACCGGCGACGGGTTCGGCGAAGCGCAGTGCGGCCGAGGCCACGGAGATCATCGACCGGGCCCTGAGCCGGTAGGTCCGGCCGACAGGACCCCAGAAGGCCGGTTCGCCGAGGACGATGTCCCTCGGCGAACCGGCCTTCTCGCTGTCCGGACGGTGCCGGCTCAGACGATCTTCGTGTACCGGACCCCGGCCTCGTGGTACCCGCGCTTCTGGTAGAACCGGTGCGCGCTGTCGGTGGCCGCCGCGGACACGGCACTGAGTCGGCGGGCACCCTGCTCGGCCGCCCACGTCTCGAAGAGGGAGAGGAGCTCGGAGCCCAGGCCGTCGCGCCGCCCGTCGGGGCGTACGACGAGCAACAGGAGCTGCGCCGTGGGCTCGTCCGAGCTGTACGCCCACGTGCACTGTGCGCCCGCGACCGCGGCGACCCGACCCTCGCCGTCCCGGACGAGCCACGTGCGGTGACCGGCCTCCGGGGTGAGGCGGCCGAGGCGTTCGCGCATGCGGTCGTCGTCGACAGCGTGCCCGATGAGTCGGACGAGCTCGGCGACGTCGGCGACGTCCTGCTGGGTCCACGACGAGACGGCGATGGCAGGGGTGCTCATGCGTCCAATCTACACATCCTGCGATTGTGAATATCACATGTCATGTGATATTTTGTATCTCGACAACCACTCAACCTCAGGAGTCTCGCCATGCAGCACATCACCCCGCGCCACGCTCGTCTCGCCACCTGGATCGCCGTCCCACTCGCCGTCGTGGCCAGCGGACTCGTCGTCGCAGGGGCGTCCTACTCGGCGTTCTCGGCGACCACGGAGAACGCCGAGAACGCGTGGCGTACCGGTGCCGTGGCGCTGACCGACGACGACGCTGGCACGGCGATGTTCGACGTCGCCGGGGTCGTGCCCGGGCAGACCGGCAGCAACTGCATCACCGTCACGTCGACCTCGAGCGTCGAGAGCGCCGTGAAGCTCTACGCGAGCGACACCACGAGCACGAAGTCCCTCGGCGATCACGTCCAGCTCGAGATCGAGCACGGATCGGGTGGGGCGTTCGGCTCGTGCGACGGCTTCGTCGCTGCCGGCGCTCCGATCTGGTCGGGGTCCCTGTCCGCGTTCGCCGCCACCGCGACGGACTTCGCGACCGGCGTCGGCTCGTGGACACCCGCGACGGGCGAGGAGGCGACGACGTACCGCGTGTCGTACACGCTCGACGCCGCGGCCCCGAACACGGTCCAGGACGCGTCGGCCACGTCGACGTTCACCTGGGAGTCGCAGAACGACTGACCCGACCCGTGCGGGAGCGGTCCGGGCGGTGGCGACCCGCAGCCGCCTCCCCCTGAACCTGCCAACCCGCCGTCCCGACCCGCCCAGCCGACGAGGAGACCGCTATGTCCGGCACGCAGCAGAACCGTCACTCCGTCCGGGGGCGCATCGTCGACGCGCTCCGGTGCCGAGCAGGTCTCGTCGTCGTCATCACGGCCGTCACGGCACGGACCATCCTCCTCACCGCGGGACTCCTCATGCTCTGGGCGGCCGTCCCGACCGTCTTCGGTGCCACCGTCACGACCGTGCAGTCCGGTTCGATGGAGCCGGCCATCCGAGTCGGAGACGTGGTGACGGCGGTGACGGTGGATCCCGGACACCTCACGGAGGGGCGCGTGGCCCTCGTCGCCGCGCCTGACCGGCCGGAGCGACGGGTCCTGCACCGCATCGTCGACGTGGAGCACGGGGCGGTGACGCTCCGAGGCGACGCCAACCCGCAACCCGACGCACAGCCCGTGCCGGTCGAGCACGTCGTCGGTGTCGGCGTCCTGCGCGTCCCCTGGATCGGTCTCCCGGGAACGTGGGTCCGGACCGGTGCGGTCCCCGAGCTCGTCGTGCTCGTGCTCGCGCTCGGCGTCCTCCTCCGGGCGAGCACGAGCGACCGGAACCTCCGCCGCGGCATGGAGCCGTGCGTCGCGTGCGGAGCGCCGTCGAGCGGTGACCTGCACCGAGCCCAGCAGGCCGACCGGGCGAGGCGACACCTCGCGCTGCCGACCGCGGCCGCCGTCCTCGTCGGTGCCCTCGTCATCGGCACGGGTGTCTCTGCCTCGTTCACCGCAGGGGTGAGCACCGCAGCCGACCTCGACACCGCCCGGTTCCCGTGCATGCGGGAGACCGTGGGCTCGCCGCTCCTGGCCTACGGGTTCGGCGAGCCGGACGGAACCGACATCGACGACGTCACGGGCGGTGGGGCCGAGGGTTCACTGTTCAACGCGGTGCGGGTGGACGCGTCGTGCGCCGGGAATCCGTACATCCACCTCGACGGGACCACCGGGGCGGTGTACGCGACCAAGCGGTTCAGCGCTCCGCAGCAGTTCACCATCCAGGCCTGGTTCCGTGCCGAGAAGCCGCAGGGCAAGGTGATGGGCTTCAGCTCCGCGGCCTTCGGCGGGTCGGGTTCGTTCGACCGACACATGTACGTCGGTGCTGACGGACGGCTCGTGTTCGGTGTCACGAACGGCAGCGCCAGGGTCATCCAGTCGACCGCACGGGTCGACGACCGCCAGTGGCACCACGCCGTCGGCGTGATGGGCTCCGGTGGCATGCAGCTCTGGGTCGACGGCGTCCTCCAGGGACAGAACACCAACGCGCGTGCCGCCGCGTACAACGGGTACTGGCGCGTCGGGCTGGAGAGCCTCTACGGCTGGCCCAACCGGCCGGTGACGCACTACTTCGACGGCGACATCGACTCGGTGGCCGTGTGGCACACGGCACTCGACCAGAGCGCGATCCACAGCCTCTGGGAGCACGGCCGATGATCGGCCGCGCGAGGGTCAGTGGGACGCTTGGACCTCGCGGAGTCGGTCGAGGACCTGGGTACGCAGGACCTCGGGAGCGGTCTCCTTGCACGCGCGCTGCACGGCCTCGGTCAGCACGATGCCGACCCGGTGCTCCGTGCTGCAGTCGACGCAGTCCGCCATGTGCGCCCGGATGTCGGCCGCGTCCTCGCGGCAGAGCTCGTCGTGCAGGAACTCCTCGAGTTCCGCCTTTGCCTTCGAGCAGTCACAGCCGCTCATCGTCCACTCCTCCCGGTCATCCGGCCCGTCGTGGCGGGCACCTTCCGTGTGCGGCTGCTCGGACGCATCGTCTCCGTCGACGCTGCATCCGGAACCACACCTGTCTCGCGTGCGTGGTCGGCCAGCAGGCCCCTGAGGAGCCTTCGGCCGCGGTGGAGTCGGCTCATGACCGTGCCCACCGGGGTCTTCATGATGTCGGCGATCTCCTGGTAGGAGAAGCCCTCGACGTCGGCGAAGTAGACGGCCATCCGGAAGTCCTCCGGGATCGCCTGCAGCGCGTCCTTGACCGCGGACGAGGGCAGGTGGTCGATCGCGTCGGCCTCGGCGGACCGCGACGACACACTCTGCGTGACGCTCTCTGCCCCGCCCAGCTGCCAGTCCTCGAGCTCGTCGATCGTGCCCTGGTACGGGTTCCGCTGGTTCTTGCGGTACGTGTTGATGAACGTGTTCGTCAGGATCCGGTAGAGCCAGGCCTTGAGGTTCGTGCCCTGTCGGAACTGTCGGAACGCCGCGAACGCCTTGACGAAGGTCTCCTGCACGAGGTCGGACGCGTCGGCCGGGTTCCGGGTCATCCGCATCGCGGCACCGTAGAGCTGGTCCATGAAGGGCAGCGCCTGCGCCTCGAACAGCCGACGCAGCTCAGCGGCGTCGACGGTGGTCTCGTCAGCCACCTCGGCCGCGTTCTCCCCCGCGACCGGGAGCCCAGAGTCGGTCGGGTCCGAATCGGTCGGGTCCGAATCGGTCGGGTCCGAGTCGGACCCGACGACCGGCAACCCCGGATCGGCGCGGCCCGGGTCGGTGGGTTCCGCGTCTGCGTCCGTCGCGTCGTCTCGTGTCATCGCCGGCCATTCTAGGCCGGCGGACCCGAGCGTCGTCGGGACCGTCGGGAGCACGGCGACGTCCGTCCGGCGCGTGCGTCGGCGGCGGGCGTCGGTGCGCTCCGGTGCGAGTGCGATCGGCATGGTCCTCCCTGTCTGACTGCCCTGCTGGGTACTCTTGTGAACCGATGCAGACACCGAAGAATTCCCGGAGCACCACGCCCCTGCCGTCGTGGCGCGCCCCCGTCGCCGCGGGAGCGCTGTCCGCCGACGTCGCGCTGCCGGGTTCGAAGTCCCTGATGAACCGCGAGCTCGTGCTCGCGGCGCTCGCGAACGGCCCCTCGACGATCCGGCTGCCGCTGCACTCTCGCGACACCGGCCTCATGGTCGAGGCGCTCCGGTCCCTCGGCGTCGGCATCGAGTCCACCGGGGACTCCGGCCCGTACGGTCCCGACCTCCGCGTGACGCCGGCCGTCCTCACCGGCGGTGCGCCGACCGAGGGCGGGCACGGGCTGCGGATCGACTGCGGCCTCGCCGGGACCGTCATGCGCTTCATCCCGCCCCTCGCGGCGCTGGCGACCGGACGCGTCACGATCGACGGCGACGAGTCAGCCAGGCGGCGTCCGATGCGGACGACCATCGCCTCGCTCGTCGCGCTCGGAGTCGACGTCATCGACGACGGCGACGGGTCGATGCCCTTCACGTTCACCGGGGCCGGCGCCGTCCGCGGGGGCGCGATCACGATCGACGCGAGCCAGTCGAGCCAGTTCGTCTCCGGGCTCCTGCTGTCGGCACCGCGCTTCGACGAGGGTCTGGTCCTCCGCCACGCGGGCGAGCGACTCCCGAGCACGCCGCACATCGACATGACGGTGGACGCGCTCCGCGCTCGTGGTGTCGTGGTGGACCAGCCGGAGCCGGGTGTCTGGCACGTCCACCCCGGCCCGATCGCGGCCCGCGACGTGGTGATCGAACCGGACCTCTCGAACGCCGCCCCGTTCGCCGCGGCGGCACTCGTCGCCGGCGGCACCGTCCGCATCCGCACCTGGCCGGCCGAGACCACGCAGGTCGGCGCAGACCTGGAGTCCCTCCTGCCGCTCTGGGGTGCGACCGTGGCCCGCGACGGCGACGACCTCGTGGTCGACGGCGGTGTCGGTGTCCGTGGCGGTGCGACGCTCCCTGGGCTCGACCTCGACCTGTCGCGGGGTGGTGAGCTCGCCCCGGCGCTCGTCGCACTCGCCACCCTGGCGGACGGACCGTCGACGATCACCGGCATCGGACACCTGCGCGGTCACGAGACCGATCGCCTGGCGGCCCTCGCCGCGGACGTGAACGGACTCGTGGCGGACGGCTCGACCGCGGTGACCGAGCTCGAGGACGGGCTCCGCATCGACCCGAGGCCGCTGCGCGGGGCACCGTGGGCGGCGTACGAGGACCACCGGATGGCCACCGCCGGTGCGATCCTCGGGCTCGTGGTGGACGGGGTCGACGTCGACGACATCGGGACGACGGCCAAGACGCTCCCCCAGTTCCCCGAGCTCTGGGCAGCGCTCGTGCAGACCGGAGACCACTCGTGAGCTGGCTCCCACCCGACGAGGACGACGACGACCTCGACCAGCCGTGGGGACAGTACGACGAGTCCTCGGTCCGGGTCCGCCCGAACCCCAAGGGCAACCGTCCGCGCACCAAGGTCCGGCCGACCTACGACGCGGCCGCCGCCGGCTGGGTGACGAACGTCGACCGAGGGCGGTACGGCGTCCTCGTGGACGTCGACGAGCACCACGGGGGCCGTGTCATCACGGCGACGAAGGCCCGCGAGCTCGGCAAGAAGGCCGTCGTCACGGGTGACCACGTGTCGCTCGTCGGGGACATCTCCGGCGACGAGGGCTCACTCGCCCGCATCGTCCGGGTCGCCGAACGGACGACGCTCCTCCGCCGGAGTGCCGACGACTCCGACGAGGTCGAGCGCGTCATCGTCGCGAACGCCGACCAGATGCTCGTCGTCGTCGCCGCAGCGGACCCCGAGCCGAGGACGCGGCTGATCGACCGGTACCTCGTGGCCGCGTTCGACGCCGGTCTCGACCCGATCCTCTGCATCACCAAGACCGACCTCGCCGATCCGCAGCCGTTCCTCGACCACTTCGCCTGCCTCGACCTGCGGATCGTGACGAGCGCCGTGACCGACGTCCCGGTGGCGCTCTTCGACGAGGTCCTGCGCGACAAGGTCACCGTCACGGTCGGCCACTCCGGGGTCGGCAAGTCGACGCTCGTCAACGCGCTCACCGGCTCGACGCGGGCCGTCGGTGTCGTCAACACCGTGACCGGTCGCGGCCGCCACACGTCGTCGTCGTCGATCGCGATCCGGGTGACCGGTGGCGGGTGGATCATCGACACCCCCGGCGTCCGGTCCTTCGGCCTCGGCCACGTGGAGCCCGCGAACGTCTTCCGGGCGTTCGCATCGCATGCCGTGCCCGTCGCGCCACCCCGCGACGGCATCCCGCTCGACCAGGCGCACGACTGGGAGATCGTCGACCGGGTGCACGACGGCGAGCTCGGCGCGACGGGCGTCGAACGCCTCGACTCCTTCCGCGCGCTGCTGACGGGCATGGGCGAGCACGACCCCGGCGCCGCCTGACGGCGGATCCCACCGGACGGTACCGACCGCGGTCTGGAGGGACGGGGCGGGCCCGCACCGCGCCTCCCGTCCGATGTGCGATGGTCTGGAGCGACGGGGCGGGCCCGCACCGCGCCTCCCGTCCGGTACTGACCCCCCGAACTGGGGGGCTGCGGGCCGAGATCGGTCCACGATCACCGGGCGGGCGCCCCGAACCTGAGTTATCGTGACGAATGGACGTCGGACTCGGCGACGTCGCAGACGGCCACCCACCGTCTGCGGAGTGTCATCGCCGAACCAGCGGCCGTATCTCGTCGAACGACCCTAACCCGAGGGGTGATCAAGACGATGGACTCGTCGTACCGTCAGGACCGTGAGCGACCCGGAGCTCCGTCCGAACCACGCTGGCCGAGCCGCCGGCGATCCACGCGCCGTCACCGCGAAGACCGGTGAGACCCCGTGGAACTGGTCGGTCGACGCGCTGAGACAGCTGCTCTCGTCGCGCTCGCGGTGCTCCCCAGGGAGTCCGCACTCATCGTCGTGGGGGAACCCGGTCTCGGGCGCACCTCCCTCCTCGACGCGGCCATCGGCCGTGTCTCCCTGCCGGTCGTCCGGGTCGGGGTGAACGGCGGCGAGGCGCGGTGGCCCATGGCCGGCGTCTCGACGGTGTTCGCCGCGTTCGACGACCCGCGTGCCGACGCCGCCCTCGAGCGGATCCTGCACCAGGCCACGACCGGCGCCGATCCGATGGCCGTGGCGCAGGCACTCCTCGTCGCGGTCCGCGACCTCGCGCTCCCCCCGACCCTGCTCGTCATCGACGACCTGGACCGGATGGACGACGACAGCCAGCGCTGCATCGCGTTCCTCGCCGGACGGCTCGCCGGGACCTCGATCCGACTCGTCGCGAGCGTCCGCACCGCCTGCACCGACGGGCCGCTCGTCGCGCTCCCGACGATGCAGCTCGGACCACTCCCGCCGGACGAGGCCCTGGCGCTCGCCAGGGTGTCCGCGCCGAGCGAGGCGAACGACGGCGTGCTCGCGGTCGTCGCCGAGGGGACCGGGGGCAACCCGAAGGCCCTGCACGAGCAGCTGCGTGCCCTCACCCGCAACCAGCTCCTCGGCTGTGAGCCGCTCGACACCCCGCTCCGCCCCACCCCGACGACGGTGGCGGTCGCGGGGCTCGTGCTCTCGTGCGCCGAGCCCGCACAGGTGGAGGTGCTCGCCGGCATCGCGCTCGCCCCGGTCACGAGCACGGCGTCGCCCTCGATCGACCGCGACGCCGTCGACGACCTCGCCGACGCGCACCTGGTCCGCGTCCGCGGGCAGCACGTCGAGGTCGGGCATCCCCTCGTCCGGTCGCTGCTGTACTGGCGGATGCCCGCACGGACGCGGCGGGCGGCGCACGAGGCGCTCGCGCACCGCGCCACCGAGGCCGCCCTCGCCGTCGCCGAGGTCGGCACCGTCGGCATCGCGGGCACGGTCGGCACCGTCGGCGAGGACCCCGCCTCCGGCGAGGACCTCGCCTCCGGCGAGGACCCGCGGACGATCCTCTGGCACCGGAGCTTTGGCGCCGGCCCGATCGACACCGTGCCGCTCCTCGAGGCGGCACAGTCCTACGCCCGCGAGGGCCTGCCTGCTGCCGCGGTCGCCTTCGCCGAGCGCGCCCTCCAGCTCGCCCCCGCAGACGCCAGGACCGCGACCGCCGAACAGCACGCGCTCCTCGACCTGGCCGAGGTCATGCTCGCCCGTCGGTTCATCTCCCTCGCCGCCCGGTACCTCGCCGCGCTCCACGAGTTCCCGACGCTCCGCGACGACAGCAGACGACTGCGGCTGCGCTCCTCGGTGGACTACCTGAGCGGCGACCCGGTGCACGCGGACGAGTTGCTCGTCCCGGCGGACGGTCAGGACGCCGCAGACACCGACGCCCTCGCGGGACTCCTCGCGATGGTCGCGTGCTTCCGGGCCGAGGCGTGGGAGACCGACAGCGCAACGGAGCTCCTGCTCCGTGCGGAACCGATGCTCGCCGACGCCGGACCGCACACGCGCGAGATCCACCGGGCCGGGGTCGAACTCGTGCAGGCGGTCGACGGCTCGCTGCCGCCGGACGCGGAACTCCACGGCGGGCTGGCGACCGAGGGACTGCTCGAGCAGAGCGACGCATCGCTGCTCCTGCTCGGACACGCGCTCAGCCTCAACGAGCGCTACCGGAGTGCCAGGCGCGTGTTCGCCCTGGTCCTGGCGCGGAGCGCGAAGTCGGCTCCGGTCTGGATCGAGGCCGGGCGGTACCTCAGCGCGGAGAACGAGGTGCGGTCGGGCAACCATCGGCAGGCACTCCGCGCGATCGACGTCTGGGAGGCCGGTTCCGCGGTCGTCGAACGACTCCGTGAGCCGTCCCGCGCCATCGCGATCGCCTGGCGGCACCACGCCGAGGGTCGCTCAGACGACGCGCTCGCGGTCATCGACATCTGCCTGGCGCACCGTTCGACCGGTCGACTGTGGGGCTCCACCGCGAAGCTGCACGCCCTCCGCGGACGCGTCCTGCTCCACGAGGGGCGGATCGACGAGTCGATCAGCGCGCTCGAGGCTGCCGACGCCATCGGTCGGAACATCCGCAACCCGACGATCCTCCGGCACCTCGGCGACCTCGTCGAAGCGTACGTCCGGGCCGGTCGGCTCGACGACGCCCGGGACCTCACCGAGCGGTTCGACGCCGACGACCGGCGTCGACCGTCGCGCTGGGGCGCACTGGTGCTCCGCCGCTGCCACGCCCTCGTCGCGGAGGCCGAGGACGTCCAGCTGACCTACCGGGCCGCGCTCGACGTGTTCGACCCGCACGACTCCCAGTACGAGCGGGCTCGGACGCTCGATGCGCTCGCGTTCCAACTGGACCGTGCCGGCGCACGGGAGGACCGGGACAAGTTCGCCGCGGCAGCGAGCGCCGCGTACGAGGCAGCCGGGCACCGACGCCCGCCCCGTCCCACCGCGGTCCGCGGCGGGGCGTCCGCAGCAGGCCGCCCCGAGGCGTCGGTCGAGAGCGGCACGAACGGCTCGACGGTGATCCTCACGATGCTGACGCCGGAGGAGCGCGCGGTGGCGCAGAAGGTCACTGAGGGCTACCGCAACCGCGAGATCGCGTCGTCGTTGTACATGTCGCAGCGGACCGTCGAGCTCCGGCTCACGCAGATCTACCGGAAGGTCGGGGCGCGGTCCCGGTCGCACCTGGTGGCGCTCCTGAACTGATCCGCCCGCCGCCGATCCGTCCGCACCGATCGGCCTGACCCCCGATCCGCCTGACCCCCGATCCGCCTGACCCCCGAACTGTGGGTGTCCCCGCTCCCACCGACCCGCATGTCCGTGCCGAATCCCTGCCGACCACACCCCGTACCACGGTCGTCCGGCACCGCACCATCCGCCGTGACACCCGACGCGGCGGCGCCCTCGACCCGAACGGCACCCGAAGCCATGACCTCTGCAGCGATTTCCGACAGGACTCCGAACATCCCCGCCGTCGTGGACGCTCACGGGTCACCGGCGCGGACCACGCTCGCCGCCCACATGAACGCCATGCGGCAGCCCCGCCTCGACACGGACTGCACGGGTCGGATCACCGTCGTGGCAGACGGCTCGAGCGCCGGCACCGACGAGCGCCGCGCCGTGCTCGTCGACCTCGGCCACGCGTTCGTCACCACGGACGACGCCGAGCTCGTGGCGCACCTCGTCGAACGGGCGCTCGCGGTCGACCAGGACTTCGTGGCGGCCGTCCGCGTCGCGATGGTCCAGCTCGCCGGTGCGCGGCCCTTCGTCGTGCTCGACGCCGAGTCCGGTCGGCTCCTGCTCGCCGAACCGGCCGCGTGGTCGGGCGGGGTCGTGCGCGAGCTGACCGCCTGAGCCGTCAGGCGGTCCGGCGGAACGCGTCGCGCTCGTCGACCGTCAGCTCGACCGTCGGGGACTGCACCGGTCGCCCGAGGGCGCGGTACTCCCAGCCGGCCGCGCGGTACCGGTCCGCGTCGAGGGCGTGGCGCCCGTCGACGATCCGGCGCTCGTGGACGAGCGTTCCGATGTCGACGGGATCCGCGTCCCGGAACTCCTGCCACTCGGTGAGCAGCACGACGACGTCGGCGTCCATCACCGCCGCGGTGAGGGACGGTGCGTAGCGGAGTTCCGGGTACACCTTCGCCGCGTTCGGCATCGCCTCGGGGTCGAACACCGACACCACGGCACCCGCGCGGTGGAGCATGCGCGCGACGTCGAGCGCCGGGGCGTCCCGCACGTCGTCCGAGTTCGGCTTGAACGCGGCTCCGAGTGCCGCGATCCGCTTGCCGACGAGGTCCCCGTCCGCGAGCTCGGTGACCAGGTCGACGGTCCGCTGCCGCCGACGGAGGTTGATGCCGTCCACCTCGCCGAGGAAGCGGACGGCCTGTCCGACGCCGAGCTCCTCGGCCCGTGCGGCGAAGGCGCGGATGTCCTTGGGCAGGCACCCGCCACCGAACCCGAGGCCCGGCTTCAGGAACCGCCCGCCGATCCTGGTGTCGTGGGAGAGCGCCGTCGCGAGCACGCTGACGTCTGCGCCCGTCGCCTCGCACACCTCGGCCATCGCGTTGATGAACGAGATCTTCGTCGCGAGGAACGAGTTCGCGGCGACCTTCACGAGCTCGGCGGTCGGCAGGTCGGCCACCACGAGCGGCGTGCCCTCGTCGAGCACCGGCCGGAACGCCGCGCGGAGCTGCTGCTCGGCCCAGGGGGTCGTGACACCGAAGACGAGTCGGTCGGGGTGCATGGTGTCCTGCACCGCGTACCCCTCGCGGAGGAACTCGGGGTTCCAGGCGACCTCGACCTCGGTGCCGGCGGGGGCCACGGACTGCACCAGTTCGGTGAGCCGCGCCGCAGTCCCGATCGGCACGGTCGACTTGCCGACGATGAGGGCCCGTCGGTCGAGACGCCGGGCGAGTTCGGTGAAGGCAGCGTCGACGTAGGTCATGTCGGCCGCGTTCGAGCCGCGCTGCTGCGGGGTGCCGACGCAGACGAAGTGCACGTCCCCGAAGGCCGCTGCCTCGTCGAACGAGGTCGTGAAACGGAGTCGGCCGGACGCCAGGGCCGCCGCGAGCTGCTCCGGGAGGCCCGGCTCGTGGAACGGCACCCGACCCGCGACGAGCGCGTCGATCTTGGCCTGGTCGACGTCGACGCCGAGGACCTCGTAGCCGAGGACCGCCATCGACACGGCGTGGGTCGCCCCGAGGTAGCCGGTGCCGATCACGGTGAGCCGAGGGTGCTCGACGACGTCGGGACCGGGGCTCGCGGCGATGCTGGTGACTGCTGCAGACATGATCTGGTGCTCACTTTCGAGATCGAGGACGGAACGGGGGCGGTACGGGGCGGAGCAGGAGCCGAACGTGGGCGACGGTTCGACGCGGGTGGGGTGCGGTCGGCTCCGGACCCCGAGGCAGGTCATCGGGTGCACTTCGTGGTGCTGAACTCGTTCGACCCGATGACCGTGTTGTCGCAGGACACCGTGTTGCCCTCGACCGGTCGGAACGCGAAGGCGACACCGTCGGAGTTCCCGAGGTCGACGGTGTTCCCGGTGAAGGTGTTGTCGGTCCCCCACCCGGAGAGCAGCTCGTGGGTCTGGAATCCGTCGAGCAGCGAGTGCACGCCCCGGTTGCCCGAGATCGTCCAGTCGTTGCCCTTGACGTCGACCCAGGAGTCCGCGTGGTTCTCGCCCTGCATCCCGGTGCCGTCGAAGGAGTTGTCCGACAGTGTGCCGCCCGTCGTCCCCTCCTTGATGTCGACGCTCTCCGCCGCGGTCCCGGAGATCGTGTTCCCGGTGACGACGTTCCGGTCGCTGCTGTCCTGCTTGCAGTCCGACACCGTGCACCAGTTGCTCTTCGACGACCCGATGTAGATGCCCTCGCCGAACTGCGGCTTGCGGAGGCCGGTGTCCGTGACGGTGCTCGCCGCGACGGTGTTGTCGCTGCTCCCGGCGCGGAGGTGCACCGCCTCGTCACCGATCCTCGTCACCGTCAGTCCGTCGATCAGCGAGTGCTGGACGTCGTCGAACATGACGCCCTTCTGGCCGTTCTGCACCGTGAACCCGGCGAGTCTCCACCAGGACGCACCCTGCAGGTGGAGGACGTACCCCTTGTCGGTGTCGCCGCCGTCGAGGACGGCCGACGATCCGCCGCACAGGGTGATCGGGTCGGACTGCGTGCCGGACGCCGTGCCCTCGAAGTTGCCCGTGTAGGTCCCCGCGGCGAGGGCGATGACATCACCGGGGGCCGCGGCCTGCAGCGCCGCCGTGAGCTGCCCGGCGGATCGGACGGTCGTCGTCGCACCGGTGCAGCGCACCGTGGTGGCGACCGCACCTCCGGCGACCGGTGCGGAGCTGGCGGAGCGCGAGGCAGCAGCCCCGGGACGCGCGGAGGAGGACGACGAGGGCGACCCGGACGAGGACGGCGCCGCCGAGGACGCCGTCACGGGGCCGTCGTGGTGACCGGCGGCGGTCGCGATCCAGATGCCGCCGACGACCACCGCCCCGACGACGAGGCCGACGACGCCGGTGACGAGCTGCGGACGGTGTTCACGGAAGGACTTCGGCATGGTCACCCGACGGTCGGAGCGGGCTCGCCGCTGTGGTCTGCGGCGTGCGCCGCCCTGGACGGCACCGGCGGGAGTCCGAGCGTCACCGGGTCGACGACGCCCCTCGTGAAGCTCGAGAGCGGTGCCTGCTTGAGGTACGGGTGCTCGCCGGACTCGCCGCGTCGACGGCGGCGGACCCCGCCGATCGCGGCGATGAGGACGATGAGGAGGAGCACGAGCCAGAGCACGGTCAGCGGCTGGAAGATGCTCCGGAGGGTGACGAGGAGCGGCTTCGTCGAGTGCCACTCCACCGTGTCGTTCTGGGCCTGCCGCACCCCGTCGGACCGTGCGAGGTCGACCGCGGAGGTCCCGCGTCCGGAGAGCGTGTTGTCCGTCACCGAGCTGCCGGTCGCGGTTCCGACGGCGGTGATGCCGTGCGAACGGGCGCTCGTCACCCGGTTGTCGTCGACGGCCGTCCGCGCGCTGTCCCGGAGGTACACGCCGATGGCCGCACCGGAGACGGTGTTGTCCGTGATCTCGGTGTCGGACGCGCCGTCGAGCACCCCGATGCCGTTCTGCGTGGAGTCCCGGACGACGTTGTTCCGGACGACGACCGCCGCGGCACCCTGGCCCACCACGATGCCCATCTGGTTCCGGTCGGCGGTGGAGCCGTTGACACGGACGTTCCGGCCCCCGAGGACCTCGATGCCGTACCGGCCGTTGTCGCTCGCGGTGCTGTCCGTCAACGAGTTGTTCCCGTAGGTCGTGGTGGGCATCCCGACCGCGTTCGGGCCGCCGGCGAGGGCTCCCCCGTTGATGGTGACGCCGTTCCGACCGTTGTCGTTCGCCGTGACCTGGCTGAACACGACGCCGGTGGAGGCCCGCGTCATCTTGATGCCGTCGACGGCGTTGTCCGTCGACCGGACCGAGGTGAAGGTGCTGTTCGTGACGTAGCGGTGCAGGACCAGTCCGTCGATCCGCGAGTGCTCGATCCGCGAGTTCGACATCGTGACGCCGTCGGCGCTCGTCAGGAACAGCCCGAACGCGTTGCCGTCGAAGGTGACGTGCTGGACGAGCGCGGACACGTAGCTGTACGCACCGGCACTCGCGCTGCTGCCCTGCACGGACGGCAGCGCGCCGGTCGGCAGGATCGCGTTCCCGAACACGTCCTTGCTGGTCCGTGCCGCGGCGCCGGCCTGGTCGCCGGACGTCTGGTCGATCGTCGAGAGGTCGGTCCCGGTGAGTGCGACGCCGCCGGTGGAGCCGCTCCAGAACCCGAGGTCCTGGAACGTCGCGTACTTGAGCGTGGCGCTCCCGCCCTGGACCCGGACGTAGGCGCGGCCGTCGGAGGTCGTGGTGTCCGCCTCGCCGGACTGCGGGTCCCAGGCGTCGATCGTGACCGGTGACTTCGCGGAGCCGACGACCTGCAGGTTGCCCGCCTGCGTGACGATCGAGACGAACCCGTCGTGGTTGCTCTCGAGGTGGATGTGGAGACCGTCGGGGCTCGCCAGACGGAGCGTCGCACCGTTCTCGACGACGATGTTCTCGCTGAGCAGCCAGGACCCGTCCGGCTGTCGGACGAACGTCGACGGCGCGAGGGCCCGGAGGTCGTCGATCGTGTACGCCGACCCGCGTGCGACGAGCACGAGCGTGTAGCTCGACCCGGTCGCGAGCCGGTAGGGCTGCGACACCGCCAGACCGCTCCATCGTGCCGCGGACGCGAGCGCCCGGACGTTGTAGATCCGCTGGTCCTCGGCCGCCACGAGCCGCGCCTCCTTGTTCGGACTCCCGCCGTACGGACGACCGGTCACCGGCGCCGGCGTCGTGCCGGTCGTCGTCGCGGAGGCCGCACCGGGGACGGCGATCGCCGCGCCGAGGGCGAGCGCACCCGCGAGCAGGACGACCCCGGCCGCGCGCCCTGCACGCCGGAGGGCGGTCGCGGAGGTGATCCGGGCCTCCAGTCCGGTGCGGAGCACGCTCCGGCGGCTCATGCCGCCACCGCCTGGTCGTCGGCAGCGGACGCGACGGCGGTCGCCGGGATCCCACCGGCGGCCGGGAGGCCCGTCCCGGCCACCTGGGGACGGTGCGGTTCGCGGATCCCCGCGTCCCGGCTGGTCTCCGCGGCGGTCTCGGGCACCAGCGTCGAGGCCTGCTGGCCGTCCCCGCCCATCTGGTCGGCGTGCCGGGTCAGCCAGCCCTGCCTGTTCATCGTGGCGAACGAGTAGACCTTGATCGGCAGGGCGACCACGATCACGACGAGCGCGAGCACGGGCAGGACGAGCAGGTCGAGCGGGTTGCGGCGGAGGTTCGAGAAGCCCCGGAGCGCACGGCCGGCGAGGAGCCAGGCGATGGTGAACCCGGCGCCCAGGACGCTGATCTCGAGCCGGCTGAAGAGCAGGTACCACATGGTGATCCCCATGGTGAGCGGGGTGAGGATGATCTGGAGCACCGTGATCTTCGTGACGAACGGCACCCGCCACACCCATCCCTTGGCGATCGCCGTCAGGTAGGTCCGGTAGGAGTTGCGGCTCCATCGAATGCGCTGCTTGAAGAACGCCACACCGCTCGCCGGGAACATCGACAGCGCCTTCGCGGTCGACTGGTGGACCGTCCGGTAGCCGGACGCGAGCACGAGCCACGTCAGTCGTCCGTCGTCGCCGGCCACACACCGTCGACCGAGGAAGAACTCGTTCTCGAGGTTCCAGAGCACCGGCATCACGGCTGCTCGACGGTAGGCGGCGGTGCGGCCGGAGAGGATCGGGACGGCGCCCGCCGCGCCCATCGCCGGCACGTAGTTGTAGTAGCGGAGGTTGACGAGCCAGTCCGCGATGATCCGCCAGATGCTCGAGTTCCGCTGGTAGACGTTCTGCTGGGTGCCGACGCCGCCGACCTTCGGGTCCACGAACGGCATCTGCACCGCCTCGAGGAGGCCCGGCTCCCACGACGTGTCGGAGTCGACGAGCACCACGACGTCGTACCGGGCCATCCGGATGCCCTGGCCGAGGGCACTCCGCTTGCCGACGTGGTGGAACAGGACGGGCGTGACCGTGGGGTCGCCGAGGGCGACGATCCGCTGGTACGCGTCGACGTCGGCGACGTCGAGCACGATGATGATCTCGTCCGGGGCCTGCTCCCGCCAGGAGTCGAGGCAGCGGAGCAGGATGTCGGGGTCCTCGTGGTACGACGGCACGACGACGGACGTGCTCGTGCGGAAGCCGTTCGTGATCGGCTTCGCACGGGCCGACAGGACGACCCGGTAGAACCAGAGCGACCAGACGATCACACCGGCGATGCCGACGGGGAAGTACTTGAGCGCCTCGTGGCCGAACGCGATGAGGTTGTCGACGATCACCTGCGACGAGGTCTCGGAGGCGAGGATCACCAGTGGGTACATGGGGTTCGGGTTCCTTGGGGCTGGTGGGCTGATCGGGGTGGGGTGGCCGCGGTCGTGGGACGACGCGGTGCGCTGGTGCCGGTGGTGCGGCTGGTGCCGACGGCGCGGACGCGACGGGTGGAGTTCACGTCGTCGTCGGCGTCCCAGGACCACGATCGACCGAGCCCGTCCAGCCGGGGTGCGCTGTGCGGGGGTCCTGGTCCTGCTCGTGATGGGGACGGTACCGACGTCGGAGGACGACCCACAAGTGGGGGGTACCGATGGTGCGGTGTTGCGCGATCCCGCAGCACCGCGTGCGGGATCCGTACCGCGTGCGGCTCAGTGCTCGGCGCGCGCCGTCGCGGGTGGTCCTGCCCCGAGGGACCGTCGCGTCGGACTGTGCCACACCCCGTTCGACCCGCCGCGGAACGCCATGACGAGCGCGGCGATGCAGAGGAACGCGTCGAGGATCCGGAGGAGCGGGAAGACGACGCCGAACAGGACGTAGACCGGCCGCCGGGCGACCACCGCGACGAGGAGGGTCAGCACGTAGTCCGGCAGCAGCACCCCGACGACGATCCCGAGCACCGGGTCCGCCTCGAGCATCGTCCGCGGCACGCTCCCGCCGATGCCGGACGCGTCGAGCACGGCGGCGACCAACGCCAGGGCGACCGCCGGGAGGATCGCGAGCATCATCAGGCTCGACGTGAGCAGCTCCGCGACGAACATCGCGACCGCGAGCCCGAACCTGCCGAACCCGAGCCGATGGCGCCGCAGGGTCTGCCAGAACCCGAGGTTCCACCGCCGGATCTGCTTCGCGTAGTCACCGAGGGTGTCCGGGTCCTGCGTGTAGGCGATGGCGGCGCTCGGCCGGAACGCGATCCTCCCGAGCCGTTTCGCGTGCACCTCGAACGTCATGTTGAAGTCCTCGATCGCCAGTCCGGCCGCGGTGATGTCGATGTCCCCGAGCACCCGCGTGCGGTACATGCTCGCGAACCCCGGCACGATCGCCACGACGTTCGCGTGCTCGGCCGCCTGCCCGAACTTCTGCAGGTACTGCACCGCGACGTAGACGCGCTCGCGGTAGGCGACGAGGACCCGGCCGAGCAGCGTCGGGGCCGCCGGGTCGAGGATCGTGGTGGCGCGGCCGGCGACGGCGACGATGTCGGGCGCACTGAACTCCGCCAGTCCGGTGCTGAAGTAGTCGGGCGCCAGGTGCGTGTCCGCGTCGAGCAGCATGAGCACCTCGAACCGCTCGGGGATCCGGAAGTGGTCGATGGCCGCGGCGAGCGCTCCGGCCTTCCCGCGGTTCGGGTGCAGGTCGTACACCTGGGCACCGGCTCCGGTCGCGATCCGGACGGTGTCGTCCGTCGAACCGTCGGAGACCACGAACACCTGCGCGAGCGGCAGGTGCTCGGCCGCTGACCGGATGGTGTTCTCGATGACGAGCTCCTCGTCGTGCGCCGCCACGAGGATCGCGACGTCCGCCACCGTCGGCGGCGCGTACTCGGCGCCGGTCGCGTCGTCCGGTCCCGGGCCGACGGCACGCCAGCCGGAACGTCGGCGAGCGATGGTGGCGACGCCGGCTCGGAGCCGTGCGTACCGGACGAGCCCCACGACGGTCCAGAGGATGGTGTTGACCCCGAGGACCAGGACCAGCGCGATGACGAAGGCGAGCATGTCCGCACGCTAGGGCCGAGGGCGGGGTGCCGGACCGCAATGCCGCAGACGGACCCGCACGGACGGTGCGGGTCACCGCAGTCCCGCGCGGAACCCCCACGAACCGGCGCGACGAACCGCACCCGGGCCCGCACGCCGTTGCCGCGGGGTGCGGGGAGCCAGCAGGGTTCGAGGCACCGACCCGAGGGGAACCACCCAATGACCACGATCCCGACCGAACGGCGGCGCGACCAGGCAACTGGCATCGCGTCGGCGGTCATCGACACCGCACGCGTCCTCGAGGACGCCGTGACCACGATCCCCGGCCTCGTCCCGTTCCGGGGCCCGGCCGAGGTCCCCGCCCCGACCGTCGGCGGCACCCGCGGGTTCGAGTTCGACGTGGCGATCGTCGGACTCGGGTACGTGGGCCTGCCGACCGCCCTGGCCTACCACCACGCGGGGAGCTCGGTGCTCGCGCTCGACATCTCCGCCACCCGGATCGCCACCATCCGCGCCAGGGGTGCTGACCTGCTCGAGGACGACCGGGCCCGGCTCGAGGAGGCGTTCCGCAGCGACGGCTTCGCGATCACCGCCGACGCGTCGATGCTCGCCCGTGCCGCGGCGGTCATCGTGTGCGTGCCGACCCCGGTCGACGCGCACCTCGTGCCGGACCTGACCATCCTCGCCTCGGCGAGCGCCATGGTCGTCGAGAACGCCGCGCCGGGGCAGCTGCTGATGCTGACGAGCACCACGTACGTCGGGTGCACCGAGGACATGCTCGTCCATCCGCTCGCCGACCGCGGGATGATCGCCGGGCTCGACGTGTTCGTCGCGTTCAGTCCGGAGCGCATCGACCCGGGGAACGCGTCGGTCGCGCACGAGGACGTGCCGCGCGTGCTCGGGGCCGCGACGGAGGCCTGCGCCGAGGTGGCCGACGAGCTGCTCGGTCGCTACGCCAGGGTGCACCGCGTGCCGTCCCTCGCCGCGGCGGAGATGACCAAGCTGCTGGAGAACACCTTCCGCGCGGTGAACATCGCGCTCGCGAACGAGTTCTCCGACATCTGCCGGACGATGGACATCGACGTGGCGGACGTCATCGACGCGGCGGCGACGAAGCCGTACGGGTTCATGGCGTTCCTCCCCGGTCCCGGCGTCGGTGGGCACTGCATCCCCTGCGATCCGCACTACCTGCTGTGGCAGCTCCGGGCGAAGCGACAGCAGGCGCCGCTGATCACGCGGGCGATGGCGGAGATCGCGAGTCGACCGCAGCGGGTCGTGGACCGGACCCGTGACGTGCTGTCCGACCTCGGCCGCGGGCTGCGCGGGACGCGGGTGCTCGTCGTCGGCGTGGCGTACAAGCGCGACGTCGCGGACCTGCGCGAGTCGCCCGCACTCGAGATCCTCGCGGGCCTCCGGGACGCCGGCGCCGTGATCGGGTACGCCGACCACCACTTCCCGTCGCTGCGGCTGCCGGACGGCGAGGTGCTCGCGGACGTCGTGGACGAGCGGGCCTTCGGTGCCGACGTGGTCCTCCTGCACACCAGGCACTCGGACGCCGACCTCGGGTGGATCGGAGCCGACCAGACCGTCATCGACACCACCTACCGCGGGGTCGACCTCGTCGACCGCGTCCTCCTCTGACCCCCACCCCACCCACACACCACTTCGGAGACACCATCATGCAGAGCATCGTGACGGGCGGGGCCGGGTTCATCGGCAGCCACCTGGTCGAACACCTCCTGGCCAGCGGGGACGAGGTGGTGGTCCTCGACGACTTCACCACCGGCCGTGCCGACAACCTGGGCCGCGTGGCCGACGATCCGCGGCTGCGGGTCGTCGACGGCTCGATCCTCGACCGCGACCTCGTCCACCAGGTCGTCGCCGGAGCGGACCGGGTGTTCCACCTCGCGGCCGCGGTCGGCGTGCGGCTCATCGTCGACCACCCGCTGCAGGGTCTCCGGACGAACATCCACGGCACCGAGAACGTCCTCGACGCGTGCGTCGCCGCCGACGCCCGGCTGCTCCTGGTGTCGACGAGCGAGATCTACGGCAAGAACACCGCGGACGCGCTCGACGAGGGCGCCGACCGGATCCTCGGTTCGCCCCTGACCTCGCGGTGGACCTACGCCGCGGCGAAGGGCATCGACGAGGCGTTCGCGCACGCCTACTGGCAGGAGCACGGTCTGCGCGTCGCGATCGTCCGCCCGTTCAACACCGTCGGCCCGCGCCAGACCGGCCGGTACGGCATGGTGGTCCCGAACCTCGTCGGGCAGGCGCTCCGCGGCGAACCCCTGACGGTGTTCGGCGACGGTGCGCAGTCCCGGTGCTTCTCGTACGTCGGTGACGTCGTGCCCGCGATGATCGCGCTCGTGGAGCACGAGGACGCGGTCGGGCAGGCGTTCAACCTCGGCGGTGAGCGCGAGATCAGCATCGCCGACCTCGCGGCGCTCGTCATCCGGGTCACCGGGTCGTCGAGCGCGATCGAGTACGTCCCGTACGAGCAGGCGTACGGTGCGGGCTTCGAGGACATGCGGCGGCGCGTGCCGGACAACACCCGCGCGAGGGCCGCGGTCGGCTTCGACCCGGCGACCGGGCTCGAGGAGATCGTGGAGTCGGTCGCCGCCGACCTGGCGGCGCGGGACGACACCGGACTGGAGGCACGGCTCACCTCCGCCTCGGACCCCGCGGACGAGCAGGGCGCTGCGGACGAGCAGCACGGTGCCGTCCGGCGTGATGCTGCGGCGCCGGTGGGTGCCTGATGTGCGGCATCATCGCGGCACGGGTGTCCGACCCGGTCGCGCCGTACCTGCTCGCAGGCCTCGAGCGACTCGAGTACCGCGGGTACGACTCCGCCGGGGTCGCGATCCGCACCGTGGGACACCGCGTGGGGACGATCCGGTCGACGGAGCGGGTCGCCGACCTCAGGCCGCGGGTGGACGCGTGGGACATCGAACCCCTGACGGGCGTCGGCATCGGCCACACCCGGTGGGCGACGCACGGATCGGTCTGCGAGACGAACGCGCACCCGCACACGGACTGCGCCGGACGGATCGCGGTCGTGCACAACGGCATCGTCGAGAACGCGAGCACCCTCCGCGGGACGCTCGAGGACCAGGGGCACGTGTTCCGCTCCGACGTCGACTCCGAGGTCATCGTGCACCTCGTCGAACGGGCACTCGGCGCGGACCAGGACCTGCTCCTGGCCGTCCGCATCGCGACCGCGCAGCTCGAGGGGTCGTGGGCGATCGTCGTCCTCGACGCCGAGACGGGCCGCATGGTGGTCGCGGCCGAGCGGTCGCCGCTCGTCGTCGCGCGGACCGGTCGCGGCGACTTCGTGGCGAGCGACGTCGGGGCGATCGCCGAGTGGGCGGACACGTTCGTCCCCCTCCGCGACGGCGATGTGGTCGAGCTCGGCGACAGCTGGGCGTGGACGAGCGGTGGCGTCGCCGTCACGACCCCCCTCGCACAGCCGAGCCCCTTCGCGGCCGCTGCGCTCGAGCTCGGCGACCACCCGGACCACATGGCGAAGGAGATCGGCGAACAGCCGGAGGTCGTCGCGCGGATCCTCGACCGCACCGCCTCGGGTGCCGTCGACGGGTCGATGTGGACCGGGCTCGGGCTCCCCGGGTTCCACCGCGTCGCGGTCGTCGCGTGCGGGACGTCGCTGAACGCCGGCTCTGTGATCGCGTCCGCCCTGCGGGGTCTCGGCGGGGTGCCGACCGACATGGTCGTCGCGAGCGAGGTGGACCAGGCCGTGCTCGTGCCCGGCACCCTCGTCGTCGCGATCAGCCAGTCCGGTGAGACCGCCGACGTGCTCCGTGCGCTCGACCGGCTCGACGGCGGGTTCCCGGTGCTCGCGCTCACGAACAACCTGCACTCCTCGCTCGCCCGGCGCGCCGATGCGGTGCTCGACTGTCACGCGGGCCCGGAGATCGGGGTCGCCGCGACGAAGACGTTCGTGGCCCAGGTCGTCGTCGGGGTCTCGGTCGTCATCGCAGCGCTCGTGGCGTCCGGCCGGGTCGACCGGTCGCGGGCACGGGCGCTCGTCGGCGACATGCAGCGGCTCCCCGGCCTGATCGAGCAGTCGCTGATCGCCTCGCGCGACCGGATCCCCCTGCTCGTGTCGAGCCTCGTCGAGGCCGAGGGGTTCCTGTTCCTCGGTCGTGGTCCGGGGCTGCCGTTCGCGGCGGAGGGTGCGCTGAAGCTCAAGGAGCTCAGCTACCGGTGGGCTGAGGCCTACCCGGCCGGCGAGCTGAAGCACGGTCCCCTCGCGCTGGTCACCGACGGGACGCCCGTCGTGGTCGTCGACAACGGCGAACCACGACTCGCGGCGAACATCGCCGAGGTCCGCGCACGCGGCGGGTTCGTGATCACGATCGGTGGCACGGACGCCGACGTCCCCGCGATCGGCCGCGATGCCGGTCGACTCAGGGCCCGCGGCGCCGATCGGCTCGCCGCGGAGACGCTCGTCGACGGGCACGGCATGGCGGCGTGGGGTCCGCTCGAGGCCGTCGTCCCGCTGCAGATGCTCGCCCGGGAACTCGCCGTCGGACTCGGCTGCGACGTCGACAAGCCGCGGAACCTCGCCAAGTCCGTCACGGTCGAGTGACCCCCGCTCCCCCGGCCCCGCCCAGAACCCAGCACCCCGCCCCCAGAACGGAAGCACCATGTCCCAGAACCCCGCCCGGCCGAGGCGCCATCCGCAACGGGTGACGATCCTCCTCGCCGTGCTCGCCGTCGTGGGGCTCGTCCTCACCGGCCTTGTCGCGGCCACCGCCCCGGCGAGCGCCGCCACCAGGTCCGCGAGCACCACCGCGCCCGCGACCGTCACCGCGCCGACACTCGCGGAGCTGCAGGCCCAGGCTGCCGCCGCGAAGACCCAGGCCGCCGCCGCGAAGAGCCGTTCCGCCGCTGACACCGCCGCGCTGGCCGCCGCCGTCCGGGCACAGACCACGGCCGAAGCGGCAGCGGCACGGGCGGGGACCGCAGCGGACCGGGCCGCCGCCACGGCGCAGACACGGCCGACCGCCGCGGCGACCGCGGCCGCCGCCACCGCCGCACGGGTACGGGTACTGGCGGATGCCGCAGCCGCGACCGCGAAGACCGCCACCGCGGGAGCGAGCGCGACGGCACAGGCCTCGGCCCAGGCGGCGACCGACGCTGCCGCGGCATCGGCCGCCGCAGCGACCGCGGTGACCGACGCGAAGGCCGCCGCAGCGGCGGCCAGGACACCGAGGACCGTCGTCAGCCTCACCTTCGACGACGGCGACGCCGACCAGATGGCCGCGGCGACGACGCTGCAGCAGAACGGCCTGACCGGGACCTTCTACATCATCTCCGGGTACGTCGGCGCAGACGGGTACATGTCCCGATCGGACCTGCAGACCCTCGCCGCGGCGGGCAACGAGATCGGCGGGCACACGGTCACCCACCCCGACCTCGTCGACCTGTCGACGGCCGAGGTCCAGCGGCAGGCGTGCCTGTCCAGGACGACGCTGTCCTCGTGGGGCTACACCGTGCGGAGCTTCGCGTACCCGTTCGCCGACGTGAACGCGTCCGTGGAGCAGGCCGTGGCGGGGTGCGGGTACTCCAGCGCCCGGGGACTCGGCGACACGAGGACCCGCTTCGGCTGCGCCGGCTGTGTCGCCGCGGAGACGATCCCGCCGGCCGACCCGTCCCGCACGCGGGCACCCGACGAGGTCGAGAGCACCTGGACGCTCAAGGACATGCAGGACGTCGTCACGAACGCCAGGGCCAAGGGCGGATGGGTGCAGCTGACCTTCCACCACGTCGGCGACACGGCGGCCGACCCGACGACGACACCCGCGCTGTTCTCGCAGTTCGCGTCCTGGCTGAAGACCTACACCGCGACGCCCGCGAACAACACCACCGTGCAGACCGTCGGGGACGTCGTCGGCGGTGCGGCGAAGCCCCTCGTGCAGGCGTCGTTCCCGGCTCCGGCAGCCGCCGGGGTGAACGCGATCCAGAACCCCTCGCTCGAGACCGCGGGGGCGACCACCCCGTCGTGCTGGATGCAGGGCGGCTACGGCGCGAACACCCCGGCGTTCTCGACCACCACCCCCGGGCACACCGGCTCGGTCGCAGCGTCCCTGTCGATGGCGAACCACCAGGACGGCGACGCCAAGTGGTTGACGACCTTCGACCTCGGCGAATGCGCGCCGACGGTCGTCACCGGGCACACGTACGACCTGCGCACCTGGTACACCTCGACGACGGCCACGCAGTACGCCGTGTACCTCCGCGACGGGGACGGCAGTTGGCACTACTGGACGTCGAGTCCGTGGTTCGGCGCCGCGTCGACGTACACGCAGGCCGCATGGACCTCGGACGCCATCCCCGCCGGGTACACCGGGATCAGCTTCGGGCTGAACCTGTTCTCGAACGGCACGCTGACGACCGACGACGCGGCGATGTACGACTCGGTCGGCGCCCCGGCGATCGCACCGGTCGCGGTCACCGCGCCCGAGACGGACGCACCGGCAGCTGCCGAGCAGGTCCCCGCCGTGAGTGCGGACGACCCCGCCGGCACCGGCAGCGACCTGGCACAGTGAGTCGCATGCCCACCAGCTCGGACCGAACCCGTCGCCCCTCGGGGCGGCGCGTCCGCGCGCGTGTCCCGATCACCGCAGCGCTCGCCGTGGTCGTCGCCACGGGCCTCCTGGCCGGCTGCAGCGTCGACGCCGGTGCACCGGATCGCACCGCGCAGCCGAGCGCCTCGCACACGCCACTGCTCCGGACCGGCGTCCCGCCGGTCGCCCTCCCGTCGGCGTCCTCGACACCGCCCGCGCCGTCGGCCTCCGGCGCTGCGGGTGCGGCCGGCACCCCCGACGCGACGGTCCCGACGAGCGCCTCCCCGTGGCACACCCGCATCGTGTCCACGACGTTCTGGGTCGGCGAGGTGTTCGACCCGGATGCCTCGGACGGGTCGCAGGTGCTCTCGACCTACGACGGGAAGTGGCAGGCGCACTACGGCGGCTGCGACGGCGTCGTGTCCGGCACGGGGTGCGAGACGGAGCGTCGGACCGCGGCGAACGGGTGGTTCCCGACCGCGATGACCCCGCGGGAGAACCCGTTCTACCTCGATCTGCCGTACGACGACGTCAACGACCGGACTGGGTTCGCCGACCGCGATGCCGTGGTCCCGTGGTCGTCGTCGGCGCCCTACTCCGCGCACGCCGGGGACCAGGGGTTCAGCTTCATGAAGAACCGGTGGGTGATGATCCGGAAGGACGGGCACGTCTGCTACGGCCAGATCGAGGACGCCGGGCCCGGGCAGTACCACGACGCCGCGTACGTGTTCGGGACCGACGACGCCCGGCCCGCGAACAAGCGCTACAACGGGGCGGGGATGGACGTGTCCCCGGCGCTCAACGGGTGCCTCGGGTTCGCCGAGGTGAACGGGGAGGACGACCGTGTCGACTGGCGCTTCGTGGAGGCCGGGGAGGTCCCGGCGGGCCCCTGGCGGACGATCGTCACGACGAGCGGCCTGACGGAGTAGCTGTCCGAGCGCCTGTCCAGTGAGCCTACTTGCCAAGTTGGAAACCACTTGCCATACTGGATGCAACGAAAGGGGACACCATGTCCGACATCCACGAGGTCACCCCCACCGAGGCACAGCGTCTCCTCGACCACGCCGACCACCTCAGCCGCACCGCACACGAGGCCGTGCGGTGGCCGTACGTCACCTTCATCCTCGCGCTCGGCATGGCGACGTCGTTCGGCACGCTCGCCATGGGGCTCACCTCCGGGAACGCGTTCGGGCTCGCGTACTTCGGCACGCTCGGCGCGGGGTTCGCGCTCATCATGTTCTTCTGCATCTCGATCCAGGGACGATCGGCGTTCTCGCGGTCACGGCGGTGGGCGCTGTACATGGGCGCCTGGACCGTGACCTACGTCGCCGCGATCGCCGTCGTCGTCTGGGTCCACGGCTCGGTCCTGTGGTCGGGGATCACCTCGGGTCTCGTCCTCGCGGTGACCCTGGTCTCCGCCGCCGTGGAGGCCCGCCGGTGACCGCCGAGCAGACGCACCCCAGACACCGGCTCGACGACCTGCTGCAGAACCCGGTGCGCTTCTCGGTCATGGCCGCGCTCGACCGCGCGAGCACCCTGGGCTTCCGCGAGGTCCGTGACGCCGTCGAGGTCACCGACTCCGCCCTCAGCAAGCAGGTGTCGCTGCTCGAGGCCGCCGGGTACGTCACGGTCGGCAAGGGGTTCGTCGGCAAGACACCCCGGACCTCGTTGACGCTCAGTCGGGCAGGGCGGCGCGCGTGGCAGGCGCACCTCGCGGCGCTCCGCGAGATCGCCGGCGATCGGCCCTGACCGTCGCGGACACAACCGTTCCCCACGAGGCCCGTGCGACGATGACACCCCACCCGAGCACCCTGGAGTCGTCCTGCCCGCACATGTCTTCGTCGCCCTGCTCGTCGGCGCCGTCATCACGTTCGTCCCGGTCATCGGTCGCGTCGCCCGGATCGCGACGACGATCACCCACGAGGTCGGCCACTGCATCGTCGTCGTCCCGTTCGGCGGCCGCATCCACCGCATCACGCTGCAGTCAGACGGCTCCGGCGAGGCACAGGTCGACCTCGGCCGGGTCCCGCACGGCATCCGCTGGCTCGTCCGCATCCTGAACCTCTACGCGGGCTACAGCGCGCCGCTCTGGGCCGGGGTCCTGCTCGTCACGGGGACCCTCGCGGGCAACCGTGTGCTCACGACGACGGTCCTGGCCGTCATCGCCGTCATCGCGCTGGTGTTCGTCCGGAACTGGTTCGGGCTGCTCGTCGTGGTCGGGTTCGTCGCTCTGGCCGCCTGGGTCGCGCTCCGCCCCTCGGACGACACCGTGCTCGTCGTCGCGGCGGTCGGCGCCCTGTTCGTCGTCGACGGGGTCCGCTCGATCGTCCAGGTCGCCGGGTGGATCGCGACCGGCCGGAGGGTCCGCACCGACTTCCACATCACGGCCGGCGAGTTCCACGGGCCCGCCGCGCTCTGGTACGCGCTGTTCGTCGTCGTGAACGCGGGCGTCGTGTGGCTCGCGCGCGAGCCGCTCACCGCCGTCGGCGCGACCGTGGCCGCCGGGATCCGCGCGCTCCTGCCGTGACCGCGCTCGTGCCGTAACCGCGCTCGTGCCGTAACGGGGGGCCGCACAGCCCGACCCCGCAGTCCGGGCATGGCAGAGTACCGAGGACGGCCGATGACGGACAGGAGCAGGCGATGAACACGGAGGAACCGTTCGGGTTCACCACCGAGCAGGTGCACGGTGGGACCATCCCCGATGCTGGTCACGGCGCACGGATCACGCCGATCCACATGTCCTCCGGGTTCGTGTTCGACGACTTCGACACCGCCCGCGACCGCTTCGCCGGCATCGACGAGGGGTACACGTACACACGCCTCGGCAACCCGACGAACGCGGCCGTCGAACGCCGCATCGCACTCCTCGAAGGCGGTACCGAGGCGATCCTCGTCGCGAGTGGCCAGGCCGCGGCGACCGTGGCGTTCCTCGGGCTGCTCGCGGCCGGCGACCACGTCGTGTCGGCGTCGAGCATCTACGAGGGCACGCGGGGCCTCCTGCTGCAGAACCTCGGGCGGCTCGGCATCGAGGTGGACTTCGTCGACGACGCCCGCGACCTCGATGCCTGGGCCGCCGCGGTCCGTCCGAACACGAAGCTGTTCTTCGGCGAGTCGATCCCGAACCCGAAGAACGACGTGCTCGACATCAGCGGGGTCGCGGACGTGGCGCACCGCGCAGGCATCCCCCTCGTGGTCGACAACACCCTCGCCACCCCGTACCTCGTCCGTCCGATCGAGCACGGCGCCGACATCGTCATCCACTCCGCCTCGAAGTTCCTCACCGGGCACGGATCCGCACTCGGCGGCGTCGTGGTGGACAGCGGCCGGTTCGACTGGACGACAGGCGGCGGCCGCTTCGCGCACCTTACTGGGCCGGACCGCGGTCTCGGCGGCGCGAGCTACGTCGCGCGGTTCGGACCCCAGGCGTTCGCGGTGTTCGCCCGCGACGTCATCAGCTCCCGCATCGGCCCGACCCCGTCCCCGGTGAACGCCTTCCTCATCCAGCAGGGCATCGAGACCCTGTCGCTCCGTGTGGAACGGCACAGCGCGAACGCCCTCGCCATCGCGTCGTGGCTGGAGCAGCAGCCGGAGGTGACGAGCGTCGACCACGCGGGTCTGGCCTCCAGTCCGTTCCACGACCTGGCGGAACGGTACCTGCCCCGGGGAGCCGGGTCGGTGTTCGCCTTCACGCTCGCCGGCGGCGAGCCCGCCGCCAGGTGCTTCATCGACGCGGTGCAGCTGTTCAGCCGGATGACCCACCTCGGCGACGTGCGGTCGCTCATCCTGCACCCCGCGTCGACGACGCACGCACAGCGGACGCCCGAGCAGCGCGCCGCGGCCGGCATCCACGACGGCCTGATCCGTCTGTCGGTCGGCATCGAGGACGCTCCCGACCTGCTCCGCGACCTCGAGCGCGCGCTCGCTGCGGTCCGGAACGCGTTCGGTGACACCGGACGGGAGGCACGGCGCGGCCCCGCCACGGACCACACCGCCGGCGGACCCGCAGCCGTACCGCCCGTCACAGCGTCGTCCGGCACCGCGTCGCTGCGACACGCGCTGCCGGAGCAGCACGTCATCAGCGAGGAGATCTGACCATGGCGAGGCAGCAGCACGTCGGCTACTTCTTCTCGCGCGGGTTCGGGCCGCAGGCCTGGGGGCGGAACGACTGGTCGTGGGGGTACGACTGGACGAAGCCGGACCTCTACCAGCAGTCCGTTCGGCTGCTCGAGCAGGGCGGCTTCGACCTCGTCATCGCCGAGGACGCGATCTCGCTCGGCAACCCGTCGACCCTCGACCTCCGGATCCGGCAGGCGTACGGCGGGCCGAAGCACGACCCGCTCCTGCTCGCGCCGTACCTGTTCGCGGCGACGACCCACATCGGCATCGCGCCGACCGTGAACGCCGGCATCACGCCGCCGTACCTCGGCGCCCGGCAGTTCGCGACACTCGCACACCTGTCGAGCGACCGGTTCGGCATCAACGTCGTGACCGACGTCGGGAGCGCCAGGCATGCGGGGCTCGAGCCGCTCGCGCACGACGCCGCCTACGACCGCGCCGAGGAGTGGCTCGGGGTCGTCCGGCGTCTCTGGCACAGCTGGGGCGAGGGCGCACTCGTCGAGGACATCGACAGCGGCCGGTTCGCGGACGCGTCACGACTCGACGCGTTCCAGCACGACGGCGAGTACTTCCGGGCCGCCGGTCCGTTGAACGCCGTCCCGTTCGCCGAGGGTGATCCGGTGATCGTGTCCCCCGGCGGGTCTGGGCGCGGACTCGGGTTCGCCGGAGCGCACTCCGACGTGCAGCTCGCGCTCGCGCCACTCGAGGCGGCGGCCGTCCGGGCGTACCGGGCGAAGGTGCACGAGGCCGCCGACACCGCGGGCCGGACACCGGCGGACTGCAAGGTCCTCTTCGTGTTCAAGCCCGAGATCGTGGCGTCCTCCGAGGAGGCCGACCGGCTCGTCGCGGCCTCGCGGAACCCTTCCGACGCCGACCTGCTCGTGATCGCGCAGGGGCAGTCGAGCGACCTCGAGACCGATCTCACCGCGCTCGACCTCGACGCACCCCTCCCGTCCGGTCTGTTCGCCGACCACGTGTCGGCGGGATCGATCCGCGGGCTCGTCGGCAGCACGCCGGACGCCCCGCTCCGCGAGCTCCTCACCCGCAAGGCACGGAAGGGCCGGATGACCGCGCCCGGCGGCCACGAGGGCTTCGTGGGCACCGCGGACGAGGTGGCGGACTTCATCGAGGAGCTCGGGGACGACGCCGACAACGACGGGGTGATCTTCTCCGGGGACCTGCACCCGGCTTCGGTGTCGCGGATGCTCGGCGACGTCGTGCCGATCCTCCGACGCCGGGGGATCCTCCGGACGTCGTTCGGCGGCGGCGGGCTGCGGGCGAACCTGACCGACTTCTGACGGGTCCGGCGGCCCGGGTCAGTGCGCGACCGGCTCCACGATGCCCGCCTCCTCGGTCTCGACGACCTCGTTCGCCGTGCGGAGGATCTCCTCGCGGCTCGAGGCCACGTTGACCGCCCAGTAGTAGATGATCAGCGAGAACACCGCGACCGCGACGATGTCCCACCACAGCGGGAACAGCGTGATCGACGGACTCGTGGTGTTGAAGTCCGAGAAGTACACGATCAGCCCGATGCCGATCAGGTACGGGAACAACCACTGCGCCGCCTTCCAGTCCCACCGCGGCTGCACCTCCTTGCTGCCGCCGAGGACGCGGTTCAGCACGATGAGGACGAACCCGATCGCGACGGCGATGCCGAGCTTCCAGTCGGTCTCCCACCCGGACCACAGGATGATCAGGTTGCTGATGATGAACGCGACCGGTGACAGGATGTGCGCGGCGGGGAGCCGGTAGGGCCGCTCGACCTCGGGGATCCGCTTCCGGAACGCACCGACGGCGAGCGGAGCCCCCGCGTACATGAGCACCGACGCACTCGTGATGAGCCCGACGAGCGACTGCCAGCTCGGGAACGGCAGGAAGCAGACGATGCCGATCACGAACGCGGCGACGAGACCGACCCACGGCACGCCGGCACGCGTCACCCACTCGAACGCCTTCGGGAAGTATCCGTTCTTGCTGAGTCCGTACGACACCCGCGACGACGCGGTCACGTAGATGAGCCCGGTGCCGGCCGGCGAGACGATCGCGTCGATGTAGATCACCACGGCGAGCCAGACGATCCCGGCACCCATCGCGATGTCGGCGAACGGCCCGGTGAACGTCGTGTACGCCGCGCCCGCCCAGGTGCCCCGGATGTCCTCGGGGCGGAGTGCACCGAGGAAGAAGATCTGCAGCAGCAGGTAGATCACGAGCCCGATGACGACCGACCCGATCACGGCACGCGGGATGTCGCGCTTCGGGTTCGTCGACTCCCCTGCCAGCTGGTCGGCCTGCTCGAACCCGAGGAGCGAGAAGATGATGCCCGACGTCGACACCGCCGCGAGGATCCCCTTGGCGCCCTCCGGAGCGAAGCCGTTGGCAGCGGCGAAGTTGCTCCCGTGGAACCCGGAGAAGGCCAGCACGATGATCGTCAGCACCGGGATGCCGACCTTCCACCAGGTGGCAGCGGAGTTCGTGTTCGCGAGGATCTTCACGCTGAACAGGTTGACGAGCGTCAGGATCGCCATGAGCACGATCGCCACTGCGATGCCGCTCCCGGTGAGCACCGCCTGGTGGTTCACCTGGTGCAGCCACGCGTGCGCGAACGTCCAGTGCTGCGCGTAGGTGATCATCGCCTCGACCTCGATCGGGGCGACCGTCGCGGCCTGGAGCCAGGAGAACCACCCGAACGAGGCCCCGGCGACACCGCCGAACGCGATGTGCGGGAACCGTGCGGTGCCACCCGCGATCGGGAACATGCCGCCCAGTTCGGCGTGGACGAGAGCGAGCACGAGGATCGCCACCCCACCGATCGCCCACGAGATGATCGCCGACGGGCCGGCCGCCTCGAGCGCGTGCTGCGAGCCGAACAACCAGCCCGACCCGATGATCGAGCCCGTCGATGCCCAGATGAGCCCGATGAACCCGATCTGACGCTTCAGGCCGGGGCGGCCGGCCGGTGCCGGGGGTGCGGTCGTGGTGGCCATCTGCGCTCCAGTTCGTCGAGATCAGGACGAACCGACTCTGGCACCGCAACGGAGAGGCGTCACCCCGTGCAACGAGCATGCAACGTGGGTTTTACATGGTCGAAACATGGGCCCTGTATAAGCATTCAGGGTTCCTCGGCGCAATGCGTCGTTCGGGACAACGGGAGCATCTCCGGCAAGGGATCGATTCAGGAGCCGACGTACATACCGACCAGCAGGTGCATCACCCGCTCGTTCGACACCGGTCGGAGTTCGGACATGCCGTTCGCGGTGTCGAGGGTCCGTTCGAAGGCTCCGCCGGGACTCGTCACGATCCGGAAACCCCGCTCGCTCGCCTCGCCGTAGCCCCAGACCTCGGCCCAGTGACCACTCGACCACGACCGGGCGAACTCGTCGTCCGTGATCGGGGACGTCTGCCGAACGGAGTCCGGGTCGTCGATGCGCCCATCGAGCACCGCAGAGGCCAGCGTCACCGTCCGAGTGCCGAACCGCCAGGTCGGTGGAAGTCCGAGCCAACCGACGAGGCGACCGATGGCGAGTCCGGTGGGCAGGACATCGAGTCGAACGAGGTCGTCGACGCCGTTCGACAGGAGTGCCGGGAGTGCGACCCCGCCGCGCACCAGCGACACGCCGTCCCGACTCCACGTGCCCCACATCGAGACCCCACCTCGGTGTCGTGCCTCGACGCGGACGACTGCACTCGGGGTCTCAGGGAGCGACGTGATCGTCGATCCGTCGTCAGTCGGGGCACCGAATGCGTTGACGAGCCCGGCCGAACGCAGACTCTTGCTCGCCGCCGACCCACGAGCCGCTCCGCCGAGCATCCCCCGCTTCCGCACGGACCACAGGTGATCGAGCGCCGCGGTTGGAAGAGTCCACCGGGCCTCGCGTGGGGCCTGAGCTCCCGGTATCTGAGCCAACGTCTCGAGGTCCGCGCCCGCTGCATGCGAGGCGACGGGATCCAGTGCGGGGATCATCGTGTCCCGTCCCCGTGGTCGGTGACCGCGCCTCCGGTCTCGCCGGCGGTCTCGCCATCACCGAAGACGACTCCCGCGACGACTCCGTCGGAGTGCGGTGCCACGAACGGCGTGTCCTCGACCGCGCAGCTCGCAGTCAGGTTCACGTGTACCGAGCCTGTGGCGAACACCCACTGGTGCACCACGACCCACGTCGCCTTCGTCTCGTAGCCGTAGACGATGCGCCGCCCCTCCAGGACGCCACCCGCCCCTACCGCATGCGCGAGCGCAACATCCAGCACGTGCGCGCCCGGATGGATCACGAGCGACGCTGCGATGGCCGCTGACGAGGCGGCCGTCACAGGCTCGGTCGACGGCTCGCGCATCACGACCAGATTCGGCCGGAAAGACCCGTCCGGGCGTTCTGGGAAAGCGATCACGAGATCTGCGCCGCCGACGGCCACTTGCTCCCAACCGTCGGGCAGCGTCAGTGCGAGGTCCGTTGCCGTGAGGCGTGTCCGGTCGGTCATCGGCCTCCCTCACTCCGGTACCAGCGTGGAATGAACCAGCGAGGTGTGCCGAACAGGAACAGGGCGACGAAGACCAGGGTGGCGACGAACGCCAGCAGCGCGACCACGACACCGACGAGCCCAGCGGACGTGTCCACCACCGCCCCGAAGAACGCGAACCCGAAGATCGCGAATCCGCCGAACAGCCATGCGAACACGAGGGTCGGGTGCACATGGGTCGACCACGACCGCCAGAGCCCGGCGTAGGCGAGCGCGGCACCGACGACGAGCGCCACACCGATCGCCATGAACAACCACGTCATCCGAACAGGCCCTTCCACACGTGCTCGACCCCGTCCTTCGCCTGATCGACGAGGTGCTCGCCACCCTGCACGGCGCTGTGCACCGTGTCGGCAGCACCGCTGTCGTTGTACTTGTCGAGCAGCCAATGCCCGGCCATCTCACCGCCTTTGCCACCGACCCAGCCGCCGATCGCCCCGCCGACGAAGGCTCCGACGACCGAGCCGACACCTGGGAAGAGTGCCGTTCCGATGGCGCCACCGATGGCGGCACCGACAGCACCACCAGCGACGGAAGTACCGCCGACGATTACCGTACTCGTCACGGCGCTCTCGACCCTGCGGTCCTCCGACCATTCGGGATGCGCTTGCTCGTCCTTGCTCCACTGCCCAGCCCAGGTGCCGCCGAGGGTGAGCACGACACCCGCGGCGCCGAGGACTTTGCCGCCGGTCTTCGCGATCTCTGGGATAGCGCCCGGCGAGATCTTCGGATCTCCGACGAACGAACTGTGTCCCGGAAGTCGTTTCGGGATGTCGAGTTCGGGACGCGGCGGCGACAGCAGATCGAGGCCACCGGAGCTTTTCCAGAACGGCTTGCCGTCGTGGAACCCATCTGGCCTCGGAATGGTGATCGCGGCCTCGGGAATGACGTCCTCGCCGACGATGACGATGCGCCGCCACCGCGCGAGCACATCCGTGGCCACGGACATGCCGCCTCCAGTCGCGGCACCGCTCGCGTTGTCACCCGCCACTGCGTCCAGGAACTTCGAGACGTCACCGGGCTCGTACTTCGAGAGCCTGGACGATGCGGATGCGCATTCCGCATCGGCCTGATCGGCGTCCGAGTTGAAGTGTCCGACCCGGGCAGCGAGGTCCTGCTGCGCCGATGCCGCCCCCCTTGGCGCCGACGGACGATCCCACGGGCGAGATCGTGTCGACCGTCGCGACGACCTTCTTGCCCGCGGCTCCGATCGCACTCGCCGCGGCGTCGATCGTGCCCGCGTCCGGCAGCGCTCTCAGCGCATCGAACGTCACTTCGGGTCCACCAGGCCGTCGTAGTGTCGAGCCATCTCCGAGTCGCCGTGCTCGTACGCGGTGATCGCGCTCCGCGTCGATTCGATTGCTGTCGTGATGTGCGCGTTCGTGCTCGCGAGGTCGATCTCGAACGGGTCGGTCCCCAACATCGACAGCGCGCTCGCCGTCGCCATCGCCTTGCTCGCCGTTGAGTGCAACGCGTCGGAGATCGCAGTGCTGATAACGACGTCCATGTCGTCGAGCCCATTGAGATCGCTCTCCGCGGCGGCCAAAACCTGCCGAGCAGCTGCGATGTCTATCCGCCATCCATCGATCGCCATTGCTCCCCCTGCTCTTGTGTGCTCGCGCGCAGCGATACCCCTCGCGCCCGCTTCCTTCGCGCCGTGCGCACACGGCGTGTTGAAGAGCGATTCAATCCGTAGCGGGTAGCTGGATCTGCGACACGTCCCGTCCGTCGTCGTGGTCGCGACTAGTCCTTCTTGGACTTGCCCTTCCCATTCTTCTTGTCGGACTTCTTGTCCTTCGACTTCTTGTCCTTCTTGTCCTTCTTGTCCTTCTTGTCCTTCTTGTCGGACTTCTTGTCCTCCCTGTCGGACTTCTTGTCCTTCTTCTCGGACTTCTCGTCCTTGCTCTTCTTGCTGCCCGTGCCGTCGTCGGGTGAGCTCACCGACGGCGCAGACGGGAGTGGGAGCTTCGGCGGCGTCGACAACGACGGCGCGATCGAGGTCACGACGGGAGCATCGGCCATGATCGATGCCTCGTCGGCGGTCTCCGCGACCACGACGGCATCCCCGGGCTCCGGGACCGCATCCGCCACGACGGTCGCGGTGACGACCTCTGCCTGCGCATCGTCGATCCGCTCGACGGTGAGCTCGGCGCCGTCCTCCGCCAGACGCACGAGCGCGGAGGCTGCCCGGACCCTCGTGGTCGCACGACGAGCGACGACATCGGCCCGCGCGGTCTCGAGGAAGGTCCGGAGACCCCGCTCGGCAACGGTCCGCCCCCGGGGCGCGAGCCGGTCCAGGCGGTCGATCTCACCGGCGACACCGGTCTCGGAGCCGACCGCCTCGGCGCCGGGCTCTGCGCGGGCGGCATCCACGAGCGCGGCCACGACGCCGGCGGCACGTGCGGTCGCGAGGGCACGCTGGTCGAGGACGACGAGCATCTCGAAGTCGGCACCGTGGGTGACGGTCTCCACGCGCGCGGGCTCGGAACCGCGGCCCCGGAGGACCAGGCGCTCGTCGGGCGACGGCAGCCACGCGATGAGCGCGGCGACGGTCGCGACGGAACTCACGATCCGCTCGTACTCGGCGAGGGTCAGCTCCTCCTGCTCTCGGATGCGGACACGGATCGCGATCTCCTGCACGGGCTTTCCTCTCGGTCGTCCGGCGAGACGGGGACTCGCCGTCCGGACACCGTATTCCTCGCAGGTGAACAGCCCACCGGTGAGGCCCCGAGAACCCGGTCCTCGATGCAGGAACGCACCCACTGCCGCAACGTCCGCACTACCGCAACGCTTGCACTGCCGTCACGCTTGCACTGACGTCACGCTTGCACTGACGTCACGCTTGCACTGCCGTGACGCTTGCACTGCCGTGACGCACGAACGGCCGCATCGGGGACTCCACGCGGGAGGACTCGATGCGGCCGTTCGGGCCACACGTGGGACAGCGGTTCCGTCGGCGTCGGAACGAAGTGGTGGAGATGGGGGGAATTGAACCCCCGTCCAACGCTGAGATTCGACGTCTTCTACGGGCGTAGCCAGATAGTTCGTTCTGCTCGGCCCCGACCATTGCTACTGGCTTCTTGGTCGACAGGCCCAGCCCGAGTGCAAGTCCCGCACGGCCCTCAGACACAACCGTGCAGCAAGCCCTCTGGATGACGTCAGGGTCCGGTTAGAAGGCGGTCACCGGTCTGACGGACTTCATGTGGCTCTACTGCTTACGCAGCGAGAGCGAAGTCAGTGCGCTTGTTATTGGCACTTGTTGTTTTCCACGGATCGTTAACGAGATAACCGTGGATCCTCGGCCCGCTTCTCGTCGGCAAACAGGCGATGTCGAAACCGATCATCCCCATGAGTCCGCCGCCGAACGGCCGCTGTCCCACTGTGGAGTTGTGACGCTGCCCGATTGCCTGGGCAGCTCGTGAGTCTACATGAGCGAGGTCTGCGTCGCCAGGCCCAGCCGCTCCTCCAGACCGTCGATGCGTCCGCTGCTGGCGGAACGACCGCCACCGCCGCTGGCGGGCCGACCGCCACCGCCGCCGCTGTCGGGCCGATCGCTACCGCGACTCGCGGAACGACATCGCCCGCTCGGCCTCGCGCCGGTCGGTGCGCTCGCGCAGGGTCTGGCGCTTGTCGTACTCGCGCTTGCCCTTGGCGACCGCGATCTCGACCTTGGCCCGTCCGTCGGAGAAGTAGATCTGCAGGGGGACGAGCGTGTACCCGCCCTCCTTCGTCTTGTGCGAGATCTTGACGATCTCCTGCTTGTGGAGAAGCAGCTTGCGCTTGCGCCGCGGGGCGTGGTTGTTCCACGTGCCCTCGGTGTACTCGGGGATGTGCACGGCGTCGAGCCAGGCCTCGCCGCCGTCGATGAAGGCGTAGCCGTCGATGAGCGACGCACGACCCTGGCGGAGGGACTTGACCTCGGTGCCGGAGAGGACGATCCCGGCCTCGTACGTGTTCTCGATCGTGTAGTCGTGGCGCGCACGGCGGTTCGTGGCGACGACCTTCTCACCGCGTTCCTTGACCATGACGCCTCCTCGACGCTCGTTGCCTCTGCCCACCCGGACCGGGGAGCCCCGACCGGAAGTGGACGGCCGACCAGTCTATCGAACGTCGAGCCCGAACGCGATGTTCCTAGACCTTGAGGTACCGCCGGATCGCCACGCTCGCCGACAGCGCCGCGAGGATCGCCCCGACCACCACCACGATGGGCACCACGACAGCGGTCTCCCCCATGCCGATGAAGGGCGTCCCGGTGAACCGCGACGACAGGTACCCGCGGACGAAGAACCACACCACCGCCACGATCGCGCCTCCCGCCATGAGCGCTCCGATGAGCGAGGCGATCACCCCCTCGAGGATGAACGGCGTCTGGATGAACCGGTTCGACGCCCCCACGAGTCGCATGATCCCGAGTTCTCGTCGACGGGAGAACGCCGACAGCCGGATGGTCGTGGCGATCAGCAGCACCGCCGCGACGAGCATCAGCGCCGCGATCCCGACCGCCGTGTACGACGACGCGTTCAGCACGGAGAAGATCGGTTGCAGGTATCCGCGTTGATCGACCACGCTCTGCACACCCGCGAGTTTGGACATGGACTCGATGAGGACGTCCGACTGCGACGGGTTCTTGAGGTTCACCCAGTAGGTCTCGTTGAGGTACTCGGGCTTCACGAACTCCGTGGCGGGCGAGTCCTTGAACTGCGACTTGAACCGCGTGTACGCCTGGTCCTGCGTCTCGAAGTAGGTCTTCTGGATGAACGGCTTCAGCGTCGACGAGTCGAGCTGGTCCTTCACCTGCGCACGCTGGTCGGCGGTCGCCTTCGCGCCCGTGCAGTTCCCCGTGGTGTCGGTGTCGGTGCACAGGTAGACCGCGACCTGCGCCCGGTCGTACCAGTACCCCTTCATCTGGTTGATCTGCATCTGGAGCAGGATCGCCGTCCCGACGAAGGTCAGCGAGATGAACGTCACGAGGACGACGGACACGACCATCGAGGCGTTCCGACGGAGGCCGGAACCGACCTCGGAGAACACCAGACCGAGCCTCATCGGACGATCCCCGGGAGCGTCTGGATACCGGTGGTGTTCGACACCGGGTTCCGGATGATCGGGACCGCCTGGGTCTCGTAGCCGCCGGCCTGCTCGTCACGCTGGACGACACCGTCGGAGAGTTCGATGACCCGACGCTGCATCTGGTTGACGATGCCGGCGTCGTGGGTTGCCATGAGCACAGTCGTCCCGCCCTGGTTGATGCGTTCGAGGAGCGCCATGATCCCCGCCGAGGTGGTCGGGTCGAGGTTCCCGGTCGGCTCGTCGGCCAGCAGGATCGCGGGCTTGTTCACGACGGCGCGGGCGATCGCCACACGCTGCTGCTCACCGCCGGAGAGCTCGTGGGGCATGCGGTTCGCCTTGCCGGAGAGCCCGACCATCTTGAGGACGTCCGGCACCGCCTCGCCGATGAACCCCTTGCTCTTGCCGATCACCTGGAGGGTGAACGCCACGTTGTCGAACACGTTCTTGTTCGGCAGCAGTCGGAAGTCCTGGAACACGACGCCGAGGTTCCGCCGGAAGTACGGCACCTTCCGCGAGGACAGCGAGCCGAGCCGCTGCCCGAGCACGTGGATCTGCCCGCGTGTCGGCCGTTCCTCCTTGAGGACGAGCCGCAGGAAGCTGGACTTGCCGGAGCCGGACGCGCCGACGAGGAAGACGAACTCGCCCTTGAGGACCTCGAGGGTGAGGTCGTTGAGCGCCGGATTCGGGTTGCCCGAATACACCTTGGTGACCTGGTCGAATTTGATCATGACCGGATCAGGGTAGGTCGGGTTCCCGAGAACGACGGTCAGGCGCGCGGCTCGCGTTCGTGAGACCTCGGCGAGCGTCGGCCGGGAGGCGCGGCTGACGTCCGCCGGATCGGCGCGCGCCCGGCGATCCCGGGCCAGGCAGGCGTCTCGCACACGCTCGTCCACGCAGAACACCCGGATCGGCGTGTTCAGCTCGGACGAACGTGTTCAGAACACCCGGACCCCGAGGGGCGCTGCGTCAGTCGTTGGCCTGCTTGCGCCACCGGATGCCGGCGTTGATGAACCCGTCGAGGTCGCCGTCGAACACGTGGGACGGGTTGCCGACCTCGTACTCGCTCCGAAGGTCCTTGACCATCTGGTACGGCGCGAGGACGTAGGAGCGGATCTGGTCGCCCCAGCTCGCCGTGATGTTGCCGGCGAGCTCCTTCTTCTTGGCGTTCTCCTCCTCTTTCTTGAGGAGCAGGAGACGCGACTGCAGCACGCGCATGGCGGCCGCACGGTTCTGGATCTGCGACTTCTCGTTCTGCATGGACACGACGGTCCCGGTCGGGATGTGCGTCAGGCGGACGGCGGAGTCGGTCGTGTTGACGGACTGCCCGCCGGGGCCGGACGACCGGAAGACGTCGACGCGGATGTCGTTCTCCGGGATGTCGATGACGGCGGTCTCCGGCATGAGCGGGATGACCTCGACCGCGGCGAAGGACGTCTGGCGCTTGCCCGCGGCACCGAACGGCGACATCCGGACGAGCCGGTGCGTGCCCGCCTCGATGGACAGGGTGCCGAACGCGTGCGGCGCGTCGACCTCGAACGTGGCGGACTTGATGCCGGCCTCCTCCGCGTAGGAGGTCTCCATCACGGTCGTCCCGAAGCCGTGCTGCTCGGCGTACCGGAGGTACATGCGGAGCAGCATCTCGGCGAAGTCCGCGGCGTCGACACCACCGGCACCGGCGCGGATCGTGATGACGGCGGGGCGGTCGTCGTACTCGCCGTCGAGGAGCGTCTGGACCTCGAGTTCGCCCATGACCTTCGTGATGGCCTTGAGCTCGGCGCTCGCCTCGTCCGCCGAGTCCTGGTCGTCGCCCTCGTTCGCCATCTCGACGAGCACCTCGAGGTCGTCGAGGCGCGCCTGCGTGTCGGTGACCTTCTTGAGCTCGGACTGCTTGTGGGACAGCGCACTCGTCACCTGCTGGGCGTGCGTCGTGTCGTCCCAGAGGTCGGGTGCGCCCGCCTGCTCACCCAGCTCGACGATCTCCCGCTCGAGGCGATCAACGTCGATCACCGAGCGGATGTTCCCGAACGTCTCGCGGAGGGCTGCGATCTGCTCGCTGATGTCCAGTTCGACCATGATGCCCAAGCCTACCGGCAGGCCACCCTGGGGCGGACCGGCGGACGCGGGGCGTGCCTCCAGACCGGTTCGGGTGATACGCTCAGCGTGCGCCGAGCGCGGGCGCGTGGCCGGCCATGCCGGCGACCGACGCACGGGCCACCGCGTCCGGCAGGGCGTCGAGGAGCGCGGTGACGTCCTCCGGCGTCGTCGTGTGCCCGACCGTGATGCGGAGCGCCCCACGCGCGTCGGTCTCGGACACGCCCATCGCCATAAGCACGTGCGACGGCTCCGGGATACCCGCCTGGCACGCCGAGCCGGTCGACACGCTGATGCCGGCCGCGTCGAGGAGGAACAGGAGCGAGTCGCCCTCGCACCCGGGGAACGTGAAGTGCGCGTTGCCCGGCAGCCGGTCGACCGGGTCACCGCGCAGCACCGCCGACGGGACCCTGGACGCGACCCCGGCGATGACGGCGTCCCGGAGCACCGTGGCACGTGCGGAGTCGTGGAGCGCGGACGCCGCGACCCCGAACGCCGCCGCGGCGGGCGCGTCCTGCGTTCCCGAGCGGACCTGGCGCTGCTGCCCGCCGCCGTGGATGAGCGGCTCGACGACGGCGCTCCGCGCGAGCACCAGGGCCCCGATGCCGACCGGGCCGCCGATCTTGTGCGCGGAGATGCTCGTCGCGTCGAGGGGCTCGGAGCCCCCGCCGGCGTGGTGGACGTCGATCGGCACCTGCCCGTACGCCGACACCGCGTCGCAGTGCACCGGGACACCGGCGGCATGGGCGATGCGCACGACGTCGGCGACGGGCTGGATCGTCCCGACCTCGTTGTTCGCCCAGAGGAAGGTGACGAGCGCGACGTCGGACGGGTCGGCGAGGGCCGCGGCGAGCGCCGTGAGGTCGAGGCGTCCGAGCGCATCGAGGGGGATCTCGTGGATCACGGCGCCGTCGTGCTGTTCGAGCCACGTGACGGTGTCGACGCTGGCGTGGTGCTCCCCCGCCGGCACGACGATGCGGGGTCGTGCCCGGTCCCGCTGGCGCGCCCAGTACAGGCCCTTGACGCCGAGGTTGACGCTCTCGGTACCGCCGGAGGTGAACACGATCTCGACGCTGTCGGCTCCGACCGAGGCGGCGACCTGCTCCCGACCGGTCTCGAGCACCATCTTCGTGGCCTGCCCCGCGCTGTGGATCGAGGAGGGGTTCCCGACGGTCGTCAGGGCGTGCACGTATGCGGCGAGCGCCTCCGGGAGGATGGGTGTCGTCGCGGCGTGGTCGAGGTAGACGGGCATGACGTTTTCAGGATACGCGCGCCGCCTCATTACCCTGGGGCCTGTGCAGATCGTCGACACCACCAGCCGCCTCGGCCTCCGTCTCGACGGTGCGGGGGCGTCGTTCGCGATGCACTCGGCGTCCGCGAGCTCGGTGACGCTCGTCGTCCCCGCCACGGACCACCGCCCGGAGACCACGGTGCCGCTCGTCCGGGGTGACGACGATCCCGCGGTGTGGTCCGGCCGCGTCGAGGGCATCCGGCCCGGCGACGCGTACCACCTGCTCGTCGACGGCCCGTCGGGTCCTCGACACGACTTCGACCCGGCGCGCCCGCTGCTCGACCCGTACGCCCGCGGCATCGAGCGCTCCGACGAAACGCCGGGGCGATGGACCTCGATCGCGGTGTCGGACGACTTCGACTGGGGCGGCGTCCCGAAGCCGACCACGCCGCTCGACCGCGCCGTGGTCTACGAGGCGAACGTCAGGACGCTGACCGCGGGGAACCCCGACGTGCCGGAGCACCTGCGCGGCACCTACGCGGGACTCGCGCACGAGAGCACCATCCGGCACCTGGTCCGTCTCGGCGTGACCGCGGTCGAGCTCCTCCCGGTGCACGCGTTCGCGTCCGAGGACTGGCTCGGCCGACAGGGGCGAGAGAACGCCTGGGGCTACAACACCCTCGGGTTCTTCGCCCCGCACGCGGCGTACGCGTCCGAGCCCGCACGTCGGGCGGGAGCCGACGCCGTGCTCCGCGAGTTCAAGGGCATGGTCCGGATCCTCCACGAGGCCGGCATCCAGGTGATCCTCGACGTGGTCTACAACCACACCGCGGAAGAGGGGCGTGGCGGTCCGACGACGAGCCTCCGCGGGATCGACGGCGCGAACGCGTACCGCTGGGACCCGGAGCCCCGACCGGACGTCGAGGGCGGCGAACCGGTCGAGCACTACTTCGACGTCACCGGCTGCGGCAACTCCCTGAACACGGCGCACGGACCCGTCGCGGACCTCGTGCTCGACAGCCTCCGGTACTGGGCCCGCGAGGTCCAGGTCGACGGCTTCCGCTTCGACCTGATGGCGGCGCTCGCACGGAACGCCGACCATGCGTTCGACCCGGGGCACCCGATCCTCGACCGGATGCGGAACGACCCGGACCTGCGGGACGTGCTGCTCATCGCCGAGCCGTGGGACGTCGGTCCGGACGGGTGGAAGACCGGCGCGTTCGGGTCCGGGTCCGGCGGCACGGACATCGCCGAGTGGGACGACGGATTCCGCGACACGGTGCGGGAGTTCTGGCTGACCGACCTCGCCAGGGAGCGGCGCGACGGCAGCCCCGGCGCGGGGATCGGAGCCCTCGCGGGGGCGCTCACCGGGTCGAGGCACCTGTTCGGCCCGTCGCGCGGTCCGCTCGCCAGCGTGAACTTCGTGACGGCGCACGACGGCTTCACCATGCGCGACCTGGTGTCCTACGACGCCAAGCACAACGAGGCGAACGGCGAGGACAACCGGGACGGCACGAACGACAACCGGTCCTTCAACCACGGCGTCGAGGGCCCGACCGAGGACCGCGGTGTCCGGGCACACCGGCAGCGGACGATCCGGAACCTGATGGGGACGCTGCTGCTCTCGGCGGGCATCCCGATGATCACGGCCGGTGACGAACGGCTCCGCACGCAGGGCGGCAACAACAACGCCTACGCGATCACCGACGACTCGGTGTGGGTCGACTGGACCACGCACCCGGACGTCGAGTCGATGATCGACCAGACCGCCGCGCTCATCCGCCTCCGCACGGCGCACCCGGCACTCCGCCCGTCCCGCTTCGGCGTCGAGGGCGCCGTCACCCCGTCCGCCTCCCGGATGACCTGGTACGCCACCGACGGCCAGCCGATGACCCGGGAGCGGTGGGACGAACCGACGCACCGCGCGCTGCAGTACTACGTCGAGTCGACGCCGGAGCACGAGCCCTACGACCGCGTCCTCGTGGTGGTCCACGGCAGCGGGCGGACCAGGGACATCACGCTCCCCCGCCACGACGGCGTCGACTCCTACCGGCTGGCGTGGTCGAGCGAGAAACACCGCGACCACGACCGACAGCGCCCCGCCGGCACGGTGTTCACGGCGTACGGGGCCGGGATCCACGTGTTCGAGATCGCCTGACACGGCGTCCGACATCGCCTGACACGGCGTCCGACATCGCCTGACACGGCGTCCGACATCGCCTGAGACGGCGTGCCACATCGCCTGAGACACACCCGGGGAACCGACCCCGACGGGAACGAACCTCCCCCCGCGCCGAGTACGGTCGGAGCGTGGCCATCGCAGACCGACCCGTCATCGGGCGCATCCCCATCACCGACCTCGAACCCGCACCGCCGATCGGGTTCCCGAGCAAGGCCTTCGACGGCGAGGTGATCCCGTTCGCAGCGACCGTGTTCCGCGAGGGTCACGGCGTCATCGGCGCCGAGCTCGTGCTCGAACGTCCGGACGGCGGCACGAGGACCGTCCCGATGACCCCGGGAGCACCGGGGACCGACCGCTACGAGGCGACCGTGCAGGTCGACCACGTCGGGCTCTGGTCCTGGCACGTCGAGTCCTACGCCGACGACTGGGCGAGCTGGGTCGGCGGCGCGCGGCTGAAGATCGCGGCCGGTGTCGACACCGAGGCGACGCTGCTCGACGGCGCCGTCCTGCTCGACCGGCTCGCCGACGAGTCCCACTCCCCCGCGGCGACGGACGCGGCCGCCCGTCTCCGCGACACGTCTCGGACACCGGAGCAGCGCCTCCAGGCCGTCGACGACCCGCGCGTCACCGGCGCCCTCGTCGACAGCCCGCTCACCAGCCTCCGGACGGAGTCCGAGCCGCAGGAGCTCGACGTCGAGCGCACCCGCGCCGGCGTCGGCGCGTGGTACGAGTTCTTCCCACGCAGCGAGGGGGCGAAGCACCTGCCGGACGGCTCGTGGCGGAGCGGCACGTTCCGCACAGCAGCCCGTCGCCTCCCCGGTGTCGCGCGCATGGGCTTCGACGTCGTCTACCTGCCACCGATCCACCCGATCGGCACCACGGCACGCAAGGGTCCGAACAACACCCTGACGCCGGGTCCGAACGACCCGGGCAGCCCGTGGGCCATCGGGTCCGCCGCCGGGGGTCACGACGCGATCCACCCGGACCTCGGCACGGTGGACGACTTCCGCGAGTTCGTCGAGACCGCGAAGAACACCGGCATGGAGGTCGCCATCGACTTCGCGCTGCAGTGCTCCCCCGACCACCCGTGGGTGACCGAGCACCCGGAGTGGTTCACGGTCCGGGCCGACGGGTCCATCGCCACCGCGGAGAACCCGCCGAAGCGCTACCAGGACATCTTCCCGATCCAGTTCGACGACGACCCCGAGGGCATCGTCACCGAGGTCCTCCGTGTCCTGCGGCACTGGATCGGTCTCGGCGTCTCGATCTTCCGCGTCGACAACCCGCACACCAAGCCGCTCTGGTTCTGGGAGCGGGTGATCCGGGAGATCCGTGTCGACGACCCCGAGATCGTGTTCCTCGCCGAGGCCTTCACGCGCCCGGCGATGATGCGCGCCCTCGCCGAGGCCGGGTTCACGCAGTCGTACTCGTACTTCACCTGGCGGAACACGAAGGAGGAGATCGAGTCGTACTTCACCGAGCTGAGCTCCGAGACCGCGGCGTACCTCCGACCGAACCTCTTCGTGAACACCCCCGACATCCTCACCGAGTACCTGCAGTTCGGTGGCCGTGCCGGATACAAGGTCCGAGCCGCACTCGCCGCGACCGGTGCGCCGACGTGGGGCATGTACTCCGGGTACGAGCTGTTCGAGGACGTCGCGCGTCCGGGCAGCGAGGAGAACATCGACAACGAGAAGTACGAGTACAAGCCCCGCGACTTCGACGGTGCCGAGGCGGCCGGCGCGTCGCTCGCGCCATACGTCACGATGCTCAACCGGCTCCGTTCGGCGCACCCCGCGCTGCGTCAGCTGCGGAACCTGCACGTGCACCCGACCGACAACGACGCCGTCGTGGCGTACTCGAAGCACCTCGACGGCGCCTTCACCCGCTCGGGTCACTCCGACACCGTCATCGTCGTCGCGAACGTCGACCCGCACTCCGCCCGTGAGGCCACCGTGCACCTCGACATGGCGGCGCTCGGCGTCGCTCCCGACGTGCAGATCGACGTCCGGGACGTCGTGACCGGTGCCCGCTGGACATGGGGCGCCGACAACTACGTCCGCCTGGACGCATTCTCCGAACCCGTGCACCTGCTCGTCGTGGAGGGAACCCACCGATGAACGTCCCGAACCCGAACCAGCCGAACCAGCCGTCCGACCGGCTCCCGACCCGCAGGCCGGAGGCGACCGAGCAGCCGGGAGGCACGCAGCAGTCCGCCCCGCCGCCCGCGGTCCCGGGGCGCCCACCGGTCGCACCACCGCCGCCGCCGCCCGTGCCGGCGGCGGTCACGAAGCCGTCCGAGCCCGAGGAGCCCCGCGTGGAGCCGAACGTCTCGGCCCCGGGCGAGGACATGCCCGGCGCCGCACCCGTGCCCGCGCAGTCGCCCGACCGCGACGTCGCCGAGTCGGACACGCTGGCCGGTGGCGCGACGCCCCTGCCGGACCGTGCCGCGGTGACCCCGCCGACGTCCGGCGCGACCAGCGGGGCGGACGCCAGCCGTGCCTCCAGTCCGATGCCGGCGGCGACAGCCGCTTCCGCATCCGACACGCCCTCGCTGGTCCCGCCGTCCGTCGAGGACTGGCAGCTCGCCGAGGTCGCCGACGGACGGTCCTCGCAGCCGCACAGCATCCTCGGCCCGCACGCCGTCGACGGCGGCACGAGTGTCCGCGTCGTGCGAAACCTCGCGAACGCCGTGACGATCGTCACGCGCGACGGCGACGACTTCGCGCTGACGCACGAGGGCCACGGTGTGTGGGTCGGGGTCACACCGGGCCCGCTCGGCGCCTACCGCGTCGAGGCCGAGTACGACGAGGAGATCTGGACGTCCGACGACGCCTACCGGTTCACGCCGACGCTCGGAGAGCTCGACCTGCACCTGTTCGGCGAGGGCCGCGACGAGCAGCTCTGGCACCACCTCGGCGCGCACGTGCAGACCGTGGACGGGGTCCCCGGTGTCGCCTTCGCGGTCTGGGCTCCCCGCGCGACGGCCGTCCGGGTGATCGGCGACTTCGAGGGCTGGGACGGTCGGACCACCGCGATGCGTCGCCTCACCGACCTCGGCGTCTGGGAGCTGTTCGTCCCCGGTGCCGTCGACGGCCAGCGCTACAAGTTCAAGATCCTCACCGACGGCGGGTGGGTCGATCGTGCGGACCCGTTCGCGCGCCGCGCCGAGGAGCCGCCGGCGACGGCGTCGGTCATCACGACGTCCGCGTACGAGTGGTCCACCGGCGACGACGAGTGGATGACCAGACGGGCCGAGGCCACCACGCACGACCGACCGATGAGCGTCTACGAGGTGCACCTCGGCTCGTGGCGGCCCGGACTGTCCTACCGCCAGGCCGCCGACGACCTCATCGGCCACGTCACCCACCTCGGGTTCACGCACGTGGAGTTCATGCCCCTCGCCGAGCACCCGTTCGGCGGCTCGTGGGGCTACCAGGTCACCGGGTACTACGCCCCAACCTCGCGGTACGGCTCCCCCGACGACCTCCGGTACCTCATCGACCGGCTGCACGCCGCCGGCATCGGCGTCATCATGGACTGGGTCCCCGGACATTTCCCGAAGGACGAGTGGGCGCTCGGCAAGTTCGACGGCTACGCGCTGTTCGAGCACCCGGATCCGCGCCGGGGCGAGCAGCTCGACTGGGGCACCTACGTCTTCGACTTCGGGCAGCCACAGGTGCGGAACTTCCTCGTGGCGAACGCGCTCTACTGGCTCGAGGAGTTCCACATCGACGGCCTCCGGGTCGACGCCGTCGCATCGATCCTGTACCTCGACTACTCCCGGACCGACTGGCTCCCCAACCAGTACGGCGGTCGGGAGAACCTCGACGCAGTGGCGTTCCTGCAGGAGACGAACGCGACCGCGTACAAGCGGTACCCGGGCATCGTCATGATCGCCGAGGAGAGCACCTCGTGGCCGGGCGTCACCCAGCCGACGAGCGCCGGCGGCCTCGGGTTCGGGCAGAAGTGGAACATGGGCTGGATGCACGACACGCTCGAGTACGTGCAGCGCGACCCCGCGTACCGCTCGTACCACCACGACGAGATCACGTTCTCGTTCGTGTACGCGTTCTCCGAGCAGTTCACGCTGCCGATCAGCCACGACGAGGTCGTGCACGGCAAGGGCTCCCTCTACGGCAAGATGCCGGGCGACGAGTGGCAGAAGCTCGCGAACGTCCGGGCCTACCTGTCGTTCATGTGGTCGCACCCCGGCAAGCAGCTGCTGTTCATGGGCCAGGAGTTCGCGCAGCCCTCGGAGTGGAGTGAGGCGCGAGGGCTCGACTGGTGGCTCCTCGACGACCCGGGCCACCGTGGCATCCAGGACCTCGTCGCAGAGCTGAACTCCGTCTACCGGGAGAACCCGGCGCTGTGGCAGCACGACACCACGGCAGAGGGCTTCGAGTGGCTCGAGGGCGGTGACGCAGAGCACTCCACGCTCGGGTTCATCCGGAAGGCCGGCGAGGACCGCATCGCGGTGTTCACGAACTTCTCCGGCGTGCCGGTGTCCCGTCGGTTCGGGCTCCCCTCGGCCGGCCGCTGGACGGAGATCCTCAACTCGGACGCCGAGGTCTACGGCGGCTCTGGCGTCGGGAACCTGGGTGGCATCGTCGCCGAGGAGAAGCCCTGGGCCGGACGTCCGGCGTCGGCCGACATCGTCGTGCCACCGCTCGGGGCCGTCTGGTTCAAGCTGGAGCGATAGCGGTTCTTCCGCGAAACACCGAGTTGGCCGCTTCTCGCAGGGATATTCCCCTGCGAGACGCGGCCAACCTCGTGTTCCGCGGAGGTGCAGCGGGCAATGGCCTACGCGTCGAACGCCCGCGCGCGTTCCAGCAGCCGCTCGAACGCGGCGTCCTCGTCCGGGTCGACGACCGCGCGCCCGGGCTCCGCGTCGAACCACTCCACGATCTCGCGCGCGCCCGTCGACCACGGGGTCGTCGCCGTCCATCCCGGCACGAGCGTCTTCACGTGGGTGTTGTCGAACACCACGGAGTGCGCCTTGTCGCCGAGGATCCCGGGGCCCCACTCCGGCACGACCGTCGCGACGCTCTCGCTCGCGACGTGCACGAGACGCGGTTCGTCGACACCGGCGGCGGCCGCGAGGGTCCGGGTGATCTGGTCCCAGGGCAGTGCCTCGTCCGAGGTGATGTGCACGGTGTCGCCCACGGCCGCCGGGAGCCCGAGCAGCCCGACGAACGCCCGCGCGAAGTCCGCGTGGTGCGTCAGCGTCCAGAGCGAGGTGCCGTCCCCGGGCACGACGACCTCGAGTCCGCGACGCATCCGGTCGACGGCCGTCCAGCCACCCGTGAGCGGGATCGAGGTGCGGTCGTACGTGTGCGACGGTCGGACGATCGTCACGGGGAACCCGGCGTCACGGTGGGCGCCGACGAGCACGTCCTCGCAGGCGATCTTGTCGCGTGAGTACTGCCACCACGGGTTCCGGAGGGGGGTCGACTCGCGGATCGGCAGCGACGCGACGGGCTTCTGGTACGCCGATGCCGAGCTGATGAACACGTACTGCGCAGTGCGGCCGGTGAACAGGTCGATGTCCGCCCGCACCTGGTCCGGGGTGAAGGCGACGAAGTCGACCACGACGTCGAAGGACCGGTCGCCTATCGCGGCGCGGACACTGGCCGGGTCGGACACGTCGCCCGTGAGCACCTCGACGCCGTCCGGCACGGGGCGGGTCGACGACGAACCGCGGTTCAGCACGGTGAGCCGGTGCCCGAGCTCGACGGCTCGGACGGCGGCGGCCGAGCTGATGATGCCGGTCCCGCCGATGAAGAGGACTGTCAACGCTGACATGGTGGTGACTGCTTTCTGCGAGGGGCGAGTCTCCAGTCTGCTCCGCAACGCCGGTGGCGGTGGGGATGGCGGCACGGAACGCACTGGAGGCGCGGTGCCAGCTGGCACCGCGCCTCCAGGACGAAGACCGGTCGCGTCCGCGACGTGCGCCGACGCGTCCGTCGTCAGTACAGCAGCATCGTCAGCCGGCGTCGCGCCGCGACGACCCGAGCGTCGTCGCCGCCGACGAGCTCGAAGTACTCCACGAGCCGCGCGCGGAGCGCATCGCGGTCCTCGCCGAACACCGTCGGGAACACCTCGAGCAGGCGGGAGAAGGCGTCCTCGACGTGGCCCCCGCTGATGTCGAGGTCGGCGACCCCCATCTGCGCCTGCACGTCCTCCGGTGCGTCGGCAGCAGCCGCGCGGAGCTCGTCCGCGGTCCGCCCGTCGAGCCGATCGAGGAGCGAGACCTGCGCGAGCCCCGCGACGGCCATCTGGTCGTGCGGGTCCTGCAGGATCGCGGTCTTGTACTCGGCGATCGCGGCGGCGAAGTCGCCGCGCTCGATGGCGTCGTACGCCTCCTGGTGGTGCGGCGGCAGCGGCTCGGGCTCGGGTTCGACGGCCTCGGCGTCAGCCGTGTCGTCGGCACCGGCGGCGTTCGTGACGTCGATCCGGCCGGAGACGCCCTGCTGCTCGGCGACCTGCAGGACCTGCTCGAAGACGTCGCGCACCTCGGCCTCCGGGAGCGCCCCGACGAAGAGGCCGAGGGGGCGTCCGCCGACCACGGCGGCGACGGTCGGGATCGACTGCGCCTGGAACGCCTGCGCGAGCTGGGGGTTCGTGTCGACGTCGACCTTGGCCAGGACGATCCGACCGGCGTACTCACGGGTGATCTTCTCGAGCACCGGGGAGAGCTGCTTGCACGGGCCGCACCACTCGGCCCACAGGTCGACGATGACCGGCACGGTCATCGACAGCTGCAGGACGTCCTGGAAGGACGCATCGGTGACGTCGACGATCACCGAGTCGAGAGTCATCGTCGCGGCGTCGGGCTGGTCGTCCGCGCCCGGGTGTGCGTGCACCGGAGCATCGGTCGGCGGACGGTTCACGAGGGACGACAGGTCGACCGCTCCGCGGAGACCCATCGGGATCGGGGCTGGGGTCGGGGGGACGTTGCTCATTGCACCTCACTTGCAGCGATCAGGCCCTGAGTGAACCCGAGCAGTTCTATCTTGGACTTCGCACCGACCGGCGGCACGTAGAAGAGCAGCTGGACGCCGTACTTCGCCGAGATGCCCTTCTTGCTCGTGCCGACCCCGGACAGCGCCTTGACGGCACCCTCGGTGTTGACCTCGGCGCCGTCCTCCTTCGGCGTGACCTTCTCGATCTCGTTCAGGGTCGTCGACACCAGGGCACCAGCCGTGTTCGTGGCGAGGGCGATGCTGCCGTCCTCCGGGATCTCCGACGAGAACGCGATGTTCGCGTCCTGCAGGCTCGAGGCCTTGGAGTCCTTGTACGACTTGCCGATCTTCGACCGGAGGTCGTCCCCGTCGGTCGAGAACACGTCGGCGTACTGGCTCTCGGAGTCCTTCGCGAGGATGTCCGCGTACGCAGCTGCGAGCTGGCCTGGCTGGAGCTTCAGGAGCTTCACGTCCGGCGACAGCTGGGCGGCACCGATCGTCACCGGGGGCACGTCGGTGAACTGCGCACCGGCCTCGAGGGCGACGTCGTAGGCGACCTTGTACTGGTCGCGCGCGGACTCCTGCACGAGCGTCAGCGCCTGCGGGGCCGCGTCCGCGTCGGAGCTGTCGGATACCACCACGAACACCGTCCGCGGCCACGTGTCGGTCTGCTGCGGGACGGCGACGGTCACGGACCCCGACGGGATCGCCGGGGGCGCCTGCACGTCGGCGTCCGAGCCGCGGATCGTGTAGTTGGCCTTCCGCAGGTCGAGTGCCGCCCCGGAGAACCGCGTCGCGGCGAGGTCGGCGTCCTTGTCGGCGTCGGCCTTCGTGGCGACCTCGGAGATCCGCTGCACGATCCGCTTGATCTGCGGCGCGGTGGCGGCCGTCGGCTCGGCCGTGTCGGCTGCCGCGCCGCCCGTGGACGACGCCGTCGGGGTCGGACTGACGCTCGGATCGGTGCCCTGCGGCCAGTACTCGGCGGAGCACCCGGCGAGGGCCAGGCTCGCGACCACGAGGACGGGCACGACGGCGACCATCCGCCGCCCGCGCCGCCCGGCGCGTCCGCGGACCGGCACCTGTGCACCGGCTGCGGCGGCACGGCGCGACCCGCGCACACGGGGCGGACGTCCGCCACCGCTCCGACGACGCGGACCGCGGAGCCGGCGCTGGTGCAGGAGCGCCCACACGTAGAACGCGATCCCCAGCGCCACGAAGAACCCACCGGCGGTCAGCAGCGGGCCCACGAGCGGCGTCGCGCTGTCCCGCGGCCAGGTGATGGAGACGCTGGAGACGGCGCTGGAGCCGTCGCCGGACACGATGAGGAGGGACGTGCCGGCCGGGAGCCGGACGGTGAAGTCGCGCGCCTGGTCGCCCTGGTACTCGGCCGCCCAGAGGTCGCTGCCGGAGGGGTCAGGGACCGTTCCGGCGCTGCCGGTGGTCCGGGCCCGGAGCGACGTGGCCTCGGCGTCGTACCGCAGGGTCTGGTGCTTCGCCGACCCGACCCACGCCGAGACGTCCGAGGAGTTCCCGTAGGCCACGAAGAGGTCCGACCCGCCGGTGACGCGGATGCGCTGGTTCCCGGCGTTCGCGTCGAGCGTGGCACTCGGGATGATCGTCACCCCGGCCGTCGACGAACCCGCGGTCGCGGCGACGGTGGTCGTCGGGGGCGCGAAGATCGTTCGCTGACCGACTCCGAGGCCGACGAGCACGACGCCGATGACGAAGCTGACGATCGCCAGGACGAAACGCACGGATACTCTCCTTCCGCGCCAGCGTGGGGTGCGGCGCGATGCCCTCTCGAGCGGTTGCAGGCCCGGCACACCGTCGGCTGACGGGCGCTCGAAACGACTGTTCAGCCTAACCACACACGCTGGGAGGCGCATCCCCGGTGGCACAGCGGCTGCGGCCCGCGCTCAGGAAGCCCGGAACCACCCTCCCAGTACACTCGACGCGGGCGACGACCGCCCCGACGACCAGGTGCAGGAGCGAGATCGTGGCGAACGACGAGGCAGAGTTCGGGACCGAACTGCGGGGCTACCGCAAGGACGACGTCGACCGGGCGCTCAGCCAGCTGCGGCGCGAACTCATCAAGTCGAACAACGACCGCGCGGAGGCTGCCCGCGAGCTCCGGCAGCTGCAGTCACACGTCGACGACCTGCAGGGCGAGCTCGACGAGGCGGGTGCTCCCACGTACAGCGGACTCGGCACGCGCCTCGAGACCACCCTGCGCGTCGCCGAGGAACAGTCCACCCGACTGATCAGCCAGGCGGACATCGACGCCGAGCGGGTCCGCGCCACGAGCCAGGCCGAAGCTGCTCGACTCGCCCGCACCTCGCAGGCGGAGGCGAGTGCGACCCTCGACGACTCCAGGCTCCGGGCCACCAACGAGCTCGCCCGTGCCCGTGCCGAGTCGGCCGACACCATCGAGCGTGCGCGGAGCGAGGTCGGTCTCGCGCTGCAGGACGCGAGGAACGAGGCCGCGGCGATCCGCGGGGCAGCCGTCACCGAGGCTGCCGAGACCCGGTCGGTGAGCATCCGCGAGGCCGCCGCACTCCGCGCGGCCGTGGAGCGGGAGGTCGCCGAGCTGCGCGAGGTCGCCGAGCAGGAGTCCGCCGACGCACGCCAGGCCGCCGCAGCCCTCGACCGCGACACCGAGCACCGCCGGAGCGTGTTCGACGTCGAGCACGAGCGCCGCACCGCCGAACTCGACCGCGCCACCACCGAGGGGCACGACACACTCGATCGTGAGCTCGCCGCCGCCCGTGACGACTGGGACCGGACCCTCGCGGCCGGACAGGACGGTCTCGCGCGCGAGCTCACGGTCGGACGCGCCGCACTCGAGGCCGAGGTCGCGAGCCGTCGCGCCGACCTCGACGCCGAGCTCGGGGACGCGCGCGACGACCTCGACGCCGAGCTCGGTGCTGACCGCGCCGCGTGGGACCGGGAACTCGCCGAGTCGAGGTCCGCCCTCGACCAGGAGCTCGCGAGCGCCCGTGCCGCGTGGGAGCAGGAACGCAGCGCCGGCCGCAGCGCACTCGCGCGGGAGGTCGAGTCCGCCCGCGCCGAGGTCGCCGTCGACGTCGAGCAGACCCGCGCAGAGAACGAGCGCCTCGTCGCCGAGACCGCCGAACGGCTCGACCGCGAGTCCGTCGAGCAGCGAGAGCGCCTCAGCCGCGAACGCGCCGACGCAGAGGCCGACGCCCGACGCGCGCTCGAGGCCCACGAGACCGAGATCGCCGAGCGTCGGGAGGCCGAACACGCCGAGCTCGACACCGAGGTCGCCGACCGCCGGAGCGCGGAGCTCGGTGCTCTCGAGGCCGAGCGGATCGCCCTGCGTGCCGAGATCGATCGTGACCGCGCCGACCACGCGCGAGACCTCGACGAGGCACGCGCGGCGATCGTCCGCGAGCGGGACGCGGCTCGGACCGCCCTGGAGTCCGAGCTCGCCGGCCGCCGCGACGAAGCGGAGCAGGACTACCTCCAGAAGCACCACGACACGGTCACCGAGACCCAGCGGTACCTCGACGAGGCGAACCTGCAGCTCGCCGACGCCGTCCGCCGCGCGGCCGATGCCCGATCGGAGGCCGACCGTCTCGACCGCGAGTCGAGGGACGGTGCCCGGGAACGGACCCAGACCGCTGAGGAAACCGCGCAGCAGACGGTCCGTGCGGCCCAGGACCGTGCGCACGCCCTCGTCAGCGACGCCGAGGCGCGCACCGAGCGGCTCCTCGCGGACGCCGAGGACCGACTCGCAGCCATCCGGATGGAACGGGAGGCGGTCGCCGGGTACCTCGAGAACCTCCGCGGGGTGCTCTCCCACGCGGTGGACCCAACAGCCACCGACTGACCGGCTCCGACACTGAACGGCACTGACGCCGACCCGCACGGGGTGTCAGGCGGTGTGGTCCCACTCGGTCGGCAGCGGGGCTGACCCGGGGACGACGAGGTCGGCGATCGCGTCGAGCACGATCCGCACGTACTTCTCCCCCACCCAGAGGTGCTTTGCCCCCGCGACCGGGACGACCTGCACCTCGGGTACGGCGGCGAACTGCGCGACGGCAGCGTCCGGCCGCAGGAAGTCGTCGAACTCCGGCACGAGCGCCACGACCGGCACGGTCACGCCGCGCCAGCGGACGAGCTCCTCGTCTGTCGTCCGGCGGAGCGGAGGCGAGAGGAGCACCACGCCCGCCACGGCACCGCGCTCGACGTGCTCGAGCGCGTGCTTCAGGATCACCTCGGTCCCGAACGACCAGCCGACGAGCCACGGCTTCGGCAGCCCGCGTGCCTCGATGTCCTGCACGGCGGCCCGGAGGTCGAATCCCTCGCTCTCGCCGTCGCCGAACGAACCCTCGGAGGTACCTCGCGGCGAGGTGACCGACCGGAAGTTGAACCGGGAGACGGCGATGCCCGCGAGGGCCGGCAGTCGCGCGGCGGCCTTCTTGAGCACGTGCGAGTCCATGAACCCGTGCGCCGTCGGCAATGGGTGGAGGGTGACGATCGTGCCGCGTGCGGGTCCGTCGAGCGGCTCGGCGAGCTCACCGACGAGCGTGAGGTGGTCGTCCGTGACGAGCTCGAACTCGGTCCGACGTGCGGGGAGGACGGTGCTGCTCCGGATCTCGTCCACGGCGGCGTCGGTCACGCGATGCTCCAGCAGTGGTTGTGCCAGTGCCGACGGGCAGCGAGGTCGGCCGCGTCGCCGAGGACGCCGTCCGCCCGCCACACCACGACGTGGGCGACACCGGGCTGGATGACCTGGGTGCACCCGGGGCAGATGTACTCCTTGGCCGCCGCGGTCACACCCACGGGCTGCACGGTGTACTCGAGACCCCGTCGGACCTCGGTCCGCTTCCACCCGCTCATCATGCGGGTCAGGCCGGACTCGTCGTCCTCGTCCTCACGCCGATGACCGCGAGGCCGGTTGCTCCGCGGCACTGCCGATCAATACCAGTTGTAGGAGACGCTGTGACCCCACGCACCGCACGGCGTGCCGTACACACCGGTGATGTAGTTGAGTCCCCAGGTGATCTGCGTCGCCGGGTTGGTCTGCCAGTCCGCACCCGCGGACGCCATCTTCGAGCCGGGCAGCGACTGCGGGATGCCGTAGGCACCAGACGGGTTGTACGCGTACACGTTCCAGCCCGACTCCTTGTTCCACAGGGAGACGAGGCAGTTGTACTGGTCGGCTCCCCAGCCGCGCGCGGTCACCATGTCGAGGGCGATCGCCTTCGCGCTGCCGGGGTCGGGGGTGCCCGCAGACGGTGCTGCTGCGCCGCCGGTGGTCTTCGCGGTGCTCGCCGTCTTGGCGGTCGCAGCGGTCGTACCGGTGGTGGCCTCGGCGGTCGGTGCCGGGGTCGGCACGACGACCGGGGCAGGCTTCGTGACGCCGTAGCCGTCGCGGTCCACCGCGTCCGCGTACGTGCCGTGGGCGGTGTACGCCTGCGCGGGGCCGACCTTCTGGAGCGGCGGGGCCACGACTGCCGCGGATGCCATGTCGGCACCCTGGAGCGGGTTCACCAGCGAGCCGCCGACGAACCCGAAGACGGCGAAGAACGACAGCGCGGGGATCGTCGCACGGCGGCGGATGAGCGCCGTGCCGGTCAGCCGCGGTGCCGTCGCACGGTTCGCGGGGCGTGACGCGGCGGCGGCGCGACGCTGCTGACGGCTGATGCGCGCTGCGGCCGGCTTGACGACCGGGGCGGGCGCGATCGCCGCGGCGACGATCTCCGAGACGCTCGTGTCGGAGACGCGACTCGCGGCGACGGACACCGGCGCGAGACCACGGGGTCGACCGATGGCCGCCCGTCGCTCGCCGGGTCCGTGGTCGGACGGGGTCGCTGTGTGCTCCGTGAGACCGGCACCGACGATGTCGGTCGCTGCGGTCACCGGAGTGCGGACGCTACGTGGTTCTGCGCTGTGCCTACCCATGAGTCTGACCAGGGTAACGGAAGGATCACGGAAACCGAAGCATTCGGACGGTATGCGTGTCCGGTGACTGCGCGGAACGTCCTACCGGACGGCGAGCATGACGTCCACGACGGCGTCGAGCACCGCGTCGACCTGGCCTTCGCGGTAGCCGCCGTGCTTCGGGCGGAACACGATCGCCCGGACCTCGGTGAGGCTCAGCGGCTTGCCGTCGTGGAAGTAGCCGCGCAGCCGTCCGGCGAACGCGTCGACGTCCTTCGGGTGGTACCCGACCGACAGGAACCCGTTCCTCGCGAAACGCTGACCGTCCGGACGATCGAGGCGCGCGACGATGTCGGACGCCTTGGTGCGCGCCTCGGCGTACCAGGCCTTCTGCCCGCGCGACTGCAGCTCGCGGTCGCGTTCACGCGCGGCGAAGGCGTCCTCGAGCCGTTCGAGTGCCGCGTCGACGTGCTGGGTCGAGTACCCGCCCTTCCGCATGCTGAACGCGGTCGCGCGGATCTTGCCGGCACCGAGGTCGTCGGCATCGGACGCGGTGTACGCGCGTCGGGCGTCCTCGAGGAAGCGTTCGACCTCGTCGGGGTCGTAGCCGAGGGTCGAGCGGTCAACGGTCGGGAATGTCGAAGGCACGGCGCCATTGTGCCACCGCCCGGGCGTCGACACCCCTGAGGACCCGCAGACGACCTGCGAAACCGTCCGGGGACGAGCGATGCGGACGCGCAGCAGGGTGGACGGGTGTCAGTGCACGACGAGGTACAGCACGTACGCCACGGCCGCCGACGGGAGCACGCTGTCGATGCGGTCGAGCATGCCGCCGTGACCCGGCAGGAAGGTCGAGATGTCCTTGATGCCGAGGTCTCGCTTGATGAGCGACTCGGTGAGGTCGCCGAGCGTCGCGGACAGCGTGATGAGCACGCCGAGGACCAGCCCGAACCACCACGCCTGGCCGAGCATCAGCCACGAGATCAGCACGCCGGCGATGAGCGCGGCCGTCACCGAGCCCGCGAAGCCCTCCCAGGTCTTCTTGGGTGAGATCCGGGGCGCCATCGGGTGCTTGCCGAAGTTCAGCCCGGTGGCGTACGCGCCGGTGTCCACCGCCACGACGACCACCACGAACCCGATCACCCAGAGGTTGCCGTCCGGGAGCGCGGTGAGGAGCACCGTGCAGACGCCGAGCAGGGTCACGTACAGCTGCACGAAGAGCCCCGCCGCGACGTCCTGTCCGAGGCTCGCCACCGTCAGTCTCGGCGTCGTGCCGAGGAACTCCACGGCTCGCCACGCAGCGATGAGCACGACACCCCCGAGCAGGACGACGAGCGCGGCCTCCGGTCCCCCGAAGTACGCCGCGGGCACGATCGCAACACCGGCGATGACACTCGGGATCCGGGGGACGTCACGACCCCCGAACCGCATCGCACTCGCGAGCTCGTACACGCCCACACCGATGAGGAACGCCGCGACGACCATGAAGGACGGCTTGTACGCGAGCTGGCTCCCGAGCATCACCGCGGCGAACGCCAGGGCGATCCCGATGGCAGCCGGCAGGTTCCGACCGGTCCGAGCGGTCAATCGCTGGTTGCGCGCCTCCATCTCGGCACGCCGCTGTCGGAGCTGCGTCTCGAAGTCCGTCCGTGCGGCGCGCGCCCGAGCATCGAAGTCCGCTCGCCGTTCCCGCGCGGTCCGCGGCCCAGCCCCGGGGGCAGTGCGAGCGGACTGCTCCGACGTGGCACCGTCACCCTGGCCGGGCCGGTCCCCCTCGGGCTGGTCCATCAGATCTGGCTGATCCATCAGACCTCGAGGAGTTCGGCTTCCTTCTTCTTCAGGGCGTCGTCGATCTGGTCGACGAACTTCTTGGTCTGTGCCTCGAGCTCCTTGTCGGCGCGGGAGATCTCGTCATCCGAGATCTCGCCCTTCAACGCGTCGAGGTCGTCCTTCGCCTTGCGCCGGATGTTCCGGATCACCACGCGGTGGTCCTCACCCTTGCCCTTGACGATCTTGACGTACTCCTTGCGGCGGTCCTGGGTGAGCTCGGGGATCGTCACGCGGACGATCTCGCCGTCGTTCGTGGGGCTCGCGCCGAGGTTCGGGAACGTCGCGATCGCACGCTCGATCTCCTTGAGCGCCGTCTTGTCGTAGGGCGTCACGATGAGGGTGCGGGCCTCGGGCGTCTGGAGCGACGCGATCTGCGCGAGGGGGGTGGGCGACCCGTAGTACTCGACCGGGATCTTCTGGAACAGCGCCGCGTTGATGCGGCCCGTCCGGACGGTCGAGAAGTCGTCCTTGGCCACGTCGACGGCTCGTGCCATCTTCTCGGTGGCCTCGGTCAGGACATCACTGATCACGGTGGTTCTCCTTCGGTACGGATCGAGTCTAGTGGGGCGCGCCGACGCGACCTGACGGTCGGCGACCGGATGACGGACGGGAGGCACGGTGCGGGCTGGCACCGTCCCTCCAGTCCGGACGGTGCCGGCTCCGGCGGCCGGCGACCGTCAGTTGCTGACGACGGTGCCGATCCGCTCCCCGCGGATGGCGGCGGCGACGTTCCCGTCGCCCTCCATGCCGAAGACGTGCATCGGCATGCCGTTGTCCATGCAGAGGCTGAAGGCGGTCGCGTCGACGACCTTCAGCCCGCGGAGGAGCGCGTCCTGGTAGGTGACGTGGTGCAGCTTCTCGGCGGTCGGGTCCTTCTTCGGGTCGGCCGAGTAGACGCCGTCGACGCCGTTCTTGGCGACGAGGACCTCCTGCGCGCCGATCTCGAGGGCGCGCTGCGCGGCGACCGTGTCGGTCGAGAAGTACGGCAGCCCTGCGCCGGCACCGAAGATCACGATGCGGCCCTTCTCCAGGTGTCGCGCGGCACGCCGCGGGATGTACGGCTCGGCGACCTGGGTCATCGAGATTGCCGACTGCACGCGGGTCGCCGCCCCGGCCTGCTCGAGGAAGTCCTGGAGCGCGAGCGCGTTCATCACCGTTCCGAGCATGCCCATGTAGTCCGCACGGCCGCGGTCCATGCCGCGCTGGCTCAGTTCGGCACCGCGGAAGAAGTTCCCGCCGCCGACGACGATCGCGACCTCGACCTCGCGTGCCGCCTCGGCGATCTCCCGGGCGATCGCGCCGATCACGTCGGGGTTGACACCCAGCGAGCCGGCTCCGAAGGCCTCCCCCGAGAGCTTCAGCAGGACCCGTCGTCGTCCGGTCTTCTCGTCGGTCATGTGGGGCACCCTTCGTCGAACAGTCTGGAGAGGAATCTACAGCCCCGCGGGTCGCCGCCGGGCCACGTCGTCGCCGGAGCGGTGACCAGCTCCGGGCATGACGACGGGGTCCGGAACCTGATGGTTCCGGACCCCGCTCATGTGCTGCTTAGGCGCCGACCTTGATGCGGGCGAAGCCCTCGATCGTGATGCCCGCGGCCTCGGCGACCTTGGCCACCGTCAGCTTCGGGTCCTTGGCGTAGCCCTGCTCGAGCAGCGCGATCTCCTTGAAGAAGCCGGTGAGGCGCCCCTCGATGATCTTCGGGAGCGCGGCCTCCGGCTTGCCCTCGGCACGCGTGGTCTCCTCGACGATCGCACGCTCGCGCGCGACGTCGGACTCGGGGACGTCCTCGCGGGCGAGGTACTTCGGGTCCGCGAACGCGATGTGCTGCGCGATCGAGCGGGCCGTCTCGGTGTCGTCACCGGCGAAGGCGACGACGACGCCGACCTGCGGGGGCAGGTCCTGGCTCGTCTTGTGCAGGTAGATCGCGAAGTTCGAGCCCTCGACACGGGTGACCGTGCGGAGTTCGACCTTCTCGCCGAGCAGTGCGGCGTTGTCGTTGATGAAGTCCGACACGCTCTGCCCGTCGACGTCGGCGGCGTTCCCCGCGGCGACGTCGGCTGCATCGGCGGACTGCACGGCACCGAGGACCTCGGAGGCGAGCGCGACGAAGCGGTCGTTCTTCGCGACGAAGTCGGTCTCGCTCGCGAGCTCGATGAGCGTCGCGGCGGAGTCGGTCGCGGCGGCGGTCACGAGACCGGCGGTCGTCGCACGGCCCTCGCGCTTCGCGACACCCTTGAGGCCCTTGACCCGGAGGATCTCGATGGCCTTCTCGATGTCGCCGTCTGCCTCGACGAGCGCGTTCTTGCTGTCGAGCATGCCCGCACCGAGGCGGTCACGCAGGGTCTTCACGTCAGCGGCGCTGTAGTTGGCCATGACTGTGGGTCCTTTCTGGACTTCGCGTGGATTGCTGTCTGGGGGGTGCGCCGCGACGGAGGCGCCGGAGATGATCCGACGCCTCCGTCGCGGTGCTGGTGCCTATTCGGCGGGGGTGGTCTCCGCAGCGGCGGCGGCCTCGGCCGTCGGCTCTGCGTTCTTGTCCTCGACCGGCTCGCCGATCTCCTTCGCAGCGACCTGGGCGTCCGCGTCGTTCTCCTCGACCGGGACCTCGACCTCGGCAGCCGGGGCTGCGTCGGCGGGCGCTGCGTCGGCGGCCGGGGCTGCGTCGGCGGGCGCTGCGTCGGCGGCCGGCGCTGCGTCGGCAGCCGGAGCTGCGTCGGCGGCCGGGGTCTCGGAGCTGCCGAGCAGCTCCTTCTCCCAGTCGGCGAGGGGCTCTGCGGGCTCCTCGGGGCTGCCCTGGTGGCGGACCGTCAGGCCCTCCGCGGCGGCGTCGGCGACGATGCGCGTGAGCAGACCGACGGAGCGGATCGCGTCGTCGTTGCCCGGGATCGGGTAGGTGATCTCGTCCGGGTCGCAGTTCGTGTCGAGGATCGCGATGACCGGGATGCCGAGCTTCTGCGCCTCGTCGATCGCGAGGTGCTCCTTCTTGGTGTCGACGATCCAGAGCGCGCTCGGGGTCCGCGTGAGGTTGCGGATACCACCGAGGGTCTTGTGGAGCTTGTCCAGCTCGCGCTTCTTGATGAGGAGCTCCTTCTTGGTGAAGCCCTTCGTGGTGTCGTCGAAGTCGATCTCCTCGAGCTCCTTCATGCGCTGGAGGCGCTTGGAGACCGTCTGGAAGTTCGTGAGGAGCCCACCGAGCCAACGCTGGTTGACGTACGGCTGGCCGACACGGGTCGCCTGCTCGGCGATCGAGTTCTGCGCCTGCTTCTTGGTGCCGACGAAGAGGATCGTGCCACCGTGGGCGACGGTCTCCTTGACGAAGTCGTAGGCGCGGTCGATGTAGGACAGCGACTGCTGCAGGTCGATGATGTGGATGCCCGAGCGCTCGGCGAGGATGAAGCGCTTGACTTTCGGGTTCCACCGGCGGGTCTGGTGCCCGAAGTGCACGCCGCTGTCGAGCAGCTGGCGGATGGTGACGACGGCCATGGCCGTTCTCCTGTTCTCAGCACAGGCGCGCCCGGAACGGGCACGACGTGTGCGGTTTGCGGTTTGTCGATGTGGTCGGCGACCACGATCCCTGGTGCCCTGGCACGCGACCGCCCTGATGACAGGGACCGATGGTCGGGAGCGCCACACCCGCCGGCGTCCGGAGGACACCGCGGGTGGATGGGCACGCGAAGTCAGCGCTCAGCGCGCTGCTGCGCCAATGCTAGCACCCCTGCGGGGCGGACAAGCGGACGGGAGGCACGGTGCCGGTGAGCGGATCTGCTCCCCTGCACCGTGCCTCCCGTCCGGTGGTTCCGCGCGTCGCGAGGGAGCGGCTAGGCCTTGACCGTCGCGCCGTCCTCGGTGACGCCCATCTCCTCGAGGGAGCGGCCCTTGGTCTCCGGGATCTTCGCGAGGATGAAGAAGAACGAGATGAGGGCGAAGAGCGCGTAGATGCCGTAGGTGACCGTGAGGTTGAACTGCGAGAGGGCCGGGAAGGTGATCGTGACGATGAAGTTCGCCACCCAGTTCGCGGCCGAACCGATGCCGAGGGCGGTCGCACGGATCTTGTTCGGGAACATCTCGCCGAGGAGCACCCACATGAGCGGGCCCCAGGTCGCACCGAACGACACGACGAACAGGTTCGCGAAGACCAGGGCGATGGTGCCCCACGCGCCCGGCAGGGACGGGTCGCCGTTCGCGCCGGGGACCGACTGGCTGAAGGCGATCGCGACCATGAGCAGCGAGATGAACATCCCCGCGGAGCCGCTGATCAGCAGCGGGCGGCGGCCGACCTTGTCGACGAGGAAGATCGCGACGAAGGTCACGACGACGTTGATCACCGACGAGATCGTCGAGATGAGGAAGGAGTCGGAGGCCTTGAAGCCCACGGCCTGCCAGAGCGTCGTCGAGTAGTAGAAGATCACGTTGATGCCGACGAACTGCTGGAGCACGGCGAGGATGATGCCGACCCAGACGATGGGCTGGAGGCCGAAGCGGTTGCCGCGGATCGAGCCCTTCTCCTGGTGTTCCTCGCGGCGCAGGCCGTCCTCGATCTCATCCAGCGAGATGTCGACGGTGTCACTCGGGACGATCTTGGTGAGGACCTCTCGAGCGTCCTCCTTGCGACCCTTCGCCGCCAGGTACCGCGGCGACTCGGGCAGGATCAGCGCGAGCACGCCGTAGACCACCGCGGGGATGACGCCGACGAGGAACATCCAACGCCAGGCCTCGAGACCCCAGAAGTCGTTCGAGGCGTCACCGCCCGCACCCGTCGCGACCAGCTGGTCGGACAGGAGGGCGGCGAAGATGCCGAGCGTGATCGCGAGCTGCTGGAACGACGCCAGGCGACCGCGGATGCCCTTCGGCGAGACCTCGGAGATGTAGGCCGGAGCGATGACCGATGCGGTACCGATGCCGAGCCCGCCGACGAGGCGCCAGATGATGAAGTCGACGGTGCCGAACGAGAACGCCACGAGCACCGAGCTGACAAAGAAGAGGATCGCCGCGATGAACATCACGCGGGTGCGGCCCACGCGGTCCGCGATGCGCCCGGCGAAGAACGCGCCGAAGGCACACCCGATGAGTGCGCTCGCGACGGCGAAGCCGCTGCCACCTGCGGACAGGCTGAACTGGGTGGTGATCGCCTTCTCGGCACCGTTGATCACCGACGAGTCGAACCCGAAGAGGAACCCGCCGACGGCCGCCGCGATCGCGAACGCCGTGACCTTCCCCTTGAACGCCTTGTCGGGCTGCTGCCCGGCCTTCGCTGTGGTCACGATGCTCCTTCGTCCCGCCGTCGTGCGCGCGATGATGAGCGTCGTGCACGGTGCTCCGAGGTCGGCTGATCGCCGTCCGTGCGGCGATGCTGTGTCCGGAGCGACGCCCACCGTACTCCCCCGCGCGGCCGGGCGCATTCCGCGGGCGCGTTCGGCGGGCGGGTGGCGCCGGTGCGGGCGGGTGGGGCGCGTCGCACGCGTGGCGTCGGGTCGCCCGCGTGGCGTCGGGTCGCCCTGTCCTCCACCGGACGGGAGGCCCGGCACCCGTCCACAGGACAGGTCGCCTCCGCCGCCGCTCACGTCCGGACCCGCGAACCTGGACGGTGAGCGGAGGGAGGGGTGATGCGACGGAGGGTCGGCGCATGGGCGCTCAGATGGGGTTTCCGGGTGGCGCGACGCACCGCGGGTGCACTGACGGTGCTGGCTGTCATGGTCGGTGGCGGCGGCTGGGACGCGGGGCACGGTGGCGGTCGTCACGACGGTTCGATCGGCGGCGTCCGTCCGCTCGCCCGGGACGCGGCCGTCGGCAGCACCCCCGTGACGGTCGAGGGTCGGTGGGCCTGGCCGACCGGGTCACGGGTCGTGCTCCGCCCGTTCGAGCCGCCGGCGAACGACTACGGTCCGGGCCACCGCGGTCTCGACGTCGCGGCGACGATCGGCGGTCCTGCCCTCGCGCCGGCCGACGGGCACGTCGCGTTCGCCGGTCAGGTGGCCGGGCGGGGTGTCGTCACCATCGACCACGGCGGCGGACTGGTCAGCACGATCGACTCGGTCGCTCCGACCGTCGGAGCCGGAGACTCCGTCGTGCGTGGCCAGGGCGTCGGCACCGTGACGGTCGGGCACTGTCCGGCCTCGGCACCGTGCCTGCATCTCGGCGCGCGGATCGATGATCGGTACGTCGACCCGCGCCCGTACCTCGGGACGCCGGCGTGGCCGGTGCTCCTCCCCATCGGGTGACGCGGCCCTCCCGGTGGTCCGGACATGCCTCTGCGAGGGACAGACCAACGCCGAACCCGAACTCGAACCCGAACCCGACCCCGACCCCGACCCCGACGTCATGTCGGCTGCGGCGGTGGGCACCCGCCCCGAGGATCGACGGGTCGGTGGGTCAGGCGCGCGGGTGGGCCGTCCGGTAGACCTCGCGGAGTCGCGTCGAGGAGACGTGCGTGTAGATCTGCGTCGTGCCGAGGCTGGCGTGCCCCAGGAGCTCCTGCACCGCTCGGAGGTCGGCCCCGCCGTCGAGCAGGTGCGTCGCGGCGGTGTGCCGGAACGTGTGCGGTCCACGCGGCCCCTGCCCGGGGTTGCCGTCGAGGACACGCGCGATGGTCCGGTAGACGCTCCGGACCCCGAGTCGAGCACCGCGATCGCCGAGGAACATCGCCTGCCCGGGCCCGGGGGCCGACGCGCGCTCGAGGAGCACGGGGCGTCCGGCGTCGAGCCATGCCCCGAGGGCGTCGTGCGCAGGGACACCGAAGGGGACGACGCGCTCCCGGCCACCCTTCCCGAGCACCCGCACCGTGAGCCTGGTTCGGTCGACGTCGCCCACGTCGATGCCGACGAGCTCGCTCACGCGGAGCGCGGACGCGTACAGCAGTTCGACCACGGCTCGATCTCGGAGCGCGGACGGGGCACCGCCCTCCGCCCGGTCGTCGAGTCCGTCCAGGATCTCGCGCACCGCGTCGGCACCGACGACCCGCGGCAGATGCGCAGCGGCCTTCGGCGTCCTGAGGCGCGCGCCGGGGTCGGTCGGCATCGCGCCACGCTCGCTCGCCCACCGGGTGAATGCCCGGACGGACGAGGCGCGCCGCGCGATGGTGTTCCGAGCGAGGCCCCGCTCGGTCGCGTCCCAGAGCCAGTCTCGGAGCAGGTCGAGGCTCAGGCCGGCGGTCGTGCCCACACCCCGCGAACCGACGAAGACGAGCAGCCCCTCGAGGTCCGCGGAGTACGCGCGGACCGTCTGCGAGCTCAGTCCCCGCGCGTGCTGCAGGTCGTCGAGGAACACCCCGACCGCCCGGCTGAGCCGGGCGTCCTCCGGCGCGGTCTCGGTCATGCGAGCAAGCGTACGGTCGCGTCACGACGTCGCCGTCCGCCACCCCGACGACGTGTGCTCGGCGCGTCCGACGAGTTCGGCGAGCGCGAGGGTGTCGAGCGTCTCCGTGACCGCCAGTCCCGCCCGCCGGGCGACCTCGTCGACCGGCACCCCCTGCCTGAGTCCCAGGGCGTCGAGCACACGGAGCATCGTCGGGTCGTCGTGGACCGCGGCGAGCCTCGGCTGGACGTCGGCAGCGTCGTCCGGTCGGACCAACGCCACGACGTCCGAGCACCGGACGAGCAGTGACGCGCGGCCCTCCGCGACGAGACGATGGCACCCTGCCGACGAGGACGCGGTGATCGGCCCGGGGACCGCGGCGACCGGTCTGCCGAGCTGGGCCGCGTGGTGGGCGGTGTTGAGCGCACCGGACCGCGCGCCGGCCTCCACCACGACGACAGCACCGGCGAGTGCGGCGATCATGCGGTTCCGCTGCAGGAACCGCCACCGAGAGGGCCGGGTCCCCGGTGGCGACTCGGCGACGATCGCGCCGCCCGACGCGACACGGCGCAGCAGCTCGGTGTTCCCCGCGGGGTAGAGCTGGTCGATGCCGCCCGCGAGCGCAGCGACGGTCGGGGTCCTGGCCGCCAGGGCGACTCGGTGCGCGACGGCGTCGACGCCGTACGCACCCCCTGACACCACGCAGAGCCCGGCGTCAGCGGAGGCCGATGCGAGCTCGGCCGTCACTTCGGCGCCGTAGACGGTGTTCGCGCGCGACCCGACCAGTGCGATCCCGGGTCCGAACACCGCCGCGAGGTCGACCTCGGGGCCGGCGCGGACCCACAGGAGCAGCGGCGCGTGCGGGCCGAGATCGTCGAGTCCCACCGGCCATCCGGGAGTCCCCGGTACGAGCAGCCGTGCTCCGACCTGCGCTGCGGCACGGAGGTCCCGGTCGACGTCGATGGCCCGCACGCGAGGACCCCATCGGCGGAGTCCGGCCTCGAACCCGCCGCGGAGGTCGTCATCCCCCGTCGCGCGCGGATCGTCGAGCATCTCGACACGGCGGTCCAGCACGGCGACCCGATCCGCCCGGGCGTCGGCCTCGAGAGCAGCGCGCACGACCTCGAGCGCCGCCTCGGTGCCGAGTCGGGCCACGAGCATCCCGGCGACGCCGTCCCCCGGCTCGGTGATCGCCGACCAGGCGAGTCGCGCCCGCACCGCCGGATCCTCGATCGGCCCGATGCCCTGACCCACCGCGCCCCGACCACCGGGGACGACGTGCCCACTCACAACGCGCTCCGCAGCGCGAGCGCTTGTCGGACGTGCTCGAGCGTCGGACGCGGCGCTGCCTCGAGGTCGGCGATCGTCCAGGCGAGGCGAACGACACGGTCGTGCCCGCGCATGGTGAGCGTGCCGAGCTCCAGCCCTCGGTCGAGGACCGCTGCGGCGTCCGCGCTCGGGGCGAAGGCACGCCGACGCAGGTGCGTGCCCGACACGTGGGCGTTGAGACGCCACGGGGTGTCCCGCCACCGCTCCCGCATCCGTGCCCGCGCGGCGGTGACCGCGCTCCGCGCCTGTGCCGAGGTGATCGGTGTCTCCGCCGCCCGGATCCGGGCCGGCGTGACCCGCGGCACCGCGAACCGGATGTCGATGCGGTCGAGCAGCGGCCCGGAGAGCCGCGCGAGGTACCGGCGGACGACGGTCGGCGGACAGGTGCACGCCAGGTCGTCGAAACCGGCGTTCCCGCACGGACACGGGTTCGCGGCGAGGACGAGTTGGAACCGCGCCGGGAACTCCGCGCGTCCTGCCGCTCGGTGGATCGTGACGACACCGGACTCCAGCGGTTGTCGGAGCATGTCGAGGACCGTGCGCGGGAACTCGGTCGCCTCGTCGAGGAAGAGCACGCCGTGACCGGCACGGGACACCGCCCCCGGGGTGATCATCCGCGACCCGCCACCGATCAGGGCGACGGCACTCGATGAGTGGTGCGGGCTCTCCCACGGCGGCCGACTTGTCCACGACTCGGCACCGAGGCCCGCGACGGACCGGACCGCCGCGGCCTCGAGCGCCGACGCACTGTCGAGGTCGGGCAGGAGTCCCGGGAGTCGCTCCGCGAGCATGGTCTTGCCGGCTCCCGGTGGACCGAGGAGCAGCATGTGGTGCCCACCGGCGGCGGCGACGACCAGCGCTCGGACGGCGAGGTCGTTGCCGACGACGTCGGCGAGCTCGGCGTCGAGCACCGCTGCTCGCGGTGCCGCGGGTGATTCCACGACCGCGGCCTGCACGGCCGGCAGGTCGGCCCCGGCGAGGACCGCCGCGTCGGCGAGCGTGACCACCGGGTCGATGCGGATCCCCGGGACCGTCGACGCCTCGCGCAGGTTGCCGGCCGGGACCGCCGCGCGGACCGCTCCTGCGTCCCGCGCGGCGACCAGCATCGGGATGACCCCGGGCACCGGACGGACCCGGCCGTCGAGCCCGAGTTCGCCGATGTGCACGACGTCGGCGAGGTCCGGACGCACCACGCCGGCGGCCGCGAACACCGCGATCGCGATGGCGAGGTCGAATCCCGACCCGTGCTTCGGGACCGACGCGGGGGTCAGGTTCACGATGATCTTGCGGGCGGGCAGCGCGCTCCCGGCGTTCGCAGCCGCCGATCGCACCCGCTCGCGTGCCTCGGCGAGGGAGGTGTCGGGGAGCCCGATGATGCTGAAGCTCGGCAGCTGGCTCGAGAGGTGCGCCTCGACCTCGATGCGCCGACCCGCGATGCCGAGGAGCGCGATCGCGGAGGTGCGCCCGATGCCGCTCACACCAGGCCCACGATGTGCTCGACCTGCTCGGCGTCGTCGTGCAGGTGGACCGCGACGGCGTCGAGCCGGATCCGACGAGGACCCGCGCTCGGGTACTCGGCGCACCACCGGACGGCGAGCCGCCGGAGCCGGGCGACCTTCCGGGGCGTGATCGCCTCGAACGGATGGCCGCCGACCGGCCCGGTCCTGGTCTTGACCTCGACGAGCACCACGACGTCGGAGTCGAGAGCGACGATGTCGACCTCGCCGTCTCGACATCGCCAGTTGCGTTCGAGGATCCGCATGCCCCGTGCCACGAGCCAGTTCGCGGCGATCTCCTCACCCCGCCGACCGATCTCGATGTTGCGCGGCCGCACCGCTGCATTTCCTGATGGATGTTCACTCATCATTCCTCCCGATGACGAGCGTGCCGTCATCGGGAGGATCGTCCGCACACCCGGCGAAGGTCTGTGGATGAACGCTCCGATCAGAAGAATGTGCAGGACGAGGAACGACGAACGGCGACGCCCCGTCTGGAGCGCCGCCGTTCGTGGTGTGTCCGTGATCGTCGATCACGGAGAGAGCATCAGTGTGCCGCTGCGTAGGCTTCCTGCACCGCGGTCGAGATGCGGCCACGGCTCGAGACCTGGTGGCCGTTCTCCTGGGCCCACTCGCGGATCTTGCCGAGTTCCTCGGAGTTCCCACGCTTCGGAGCCGTACGGGGCGCGCCACCGGTCGAGCGACGAGCACCGACCTTGCGCGCCGCGGCGACGTAGTCGGAGAGCGTCTCGCGGAACTTGTCGACATTGTCGTTCGACAGGTCGATCTCGTAGTTCGCTCCGTCGAACGCGAATTCGACGGTCCGGCCCGAGCCCGACTCGATGGGGGAATCGTCGAGGTCGTCGACGAGCTGGACGGTCACCTTCTGTGCCATGTTCGGCTCCTTGTGTTCGTGGGGGATGCGGATTCGCCACCGAACCCGATCGATTCACACGATCGATTCGATGCCGCACACCGATGATAACAAGAAGAATGCAAAGACCGGAACGACAGCGGGAATACCGCGCGGATCGGCCGTTCAATTCACTCGTCGAGCGCCAATTCCTTGGGCAGCTCGAGTTCTCGACTCGTGAGTTCCTCGACGTTGACGTCCTTGAACGTCAGCACACGCACGGACTTCACGAAACGGTCCGAGCGGTAGACGTCCCACACCCACACATCGCTCATGGTCAGTTCGAAGTAGAAGTCGTGCTCGGTGTCCCGCCGCGTCAGATCGACCTCGTTCGCGAGGTAGAAGCGCCGCTCGGTCTCGACCACGTAGCGGAACTGCGACACGACGTCGCGGTACTCGCGGTAGAGCGCGAGCTCGACCTCTCGGTCGTAGTCGTCGAAGTCTTCGTCATCCATTGCGGCACCATCCTACGGCGCGATGCGACCGCCGCCATCCGTCGATGCCGCGCTGCTCGACTCGTCCTCGCGGGGGTGCAGCCAGGTCGTGCGGTGCAGGCCGTGCGGACCGTTCCGCCGGATCCCGTCGTAGTGCGCGGTCGAACCGTAGCCCTTGTTCGAGTTCCACGCGTAGTGCGGTGCCGCATCGTGCGCGCGGACCATCACGGCGTCACGGCGCACCTTCGCGACGACGGACGCCGCCGCCACCGAGGCGCAGTCCCGGTCGGCCTTGACCCGGACCATCACGTCGAGCGGATCGCGGAGCGCCGAGGTCAACCAGTCGTACGAACCGTCGAGCACCACGACCGCACCGTCGAGCGACACCCCGGCAGCGACGAGGGCGTCGATCGCCCGTGATCCTGCGAGCCCGAGTGCGACCATGATCCCGTCCTGGTCGACGACACCGGCCGACGCCATGCCGACCGCGGTCGTCGCCCACGCCTCGACGTGCGGGACGAGGGCCTCGCGGCGGGCGGGTGTCAGGAGCTTCGAGTCCGCCAGCCCGGCAGGGACACGACCGATGTCGATGGTCACCGCCGCGACACCGACGGCGACCGGACCGGCGATCGCACCGCGGCCGACCTCGTCGCACCCGATCACCGTGACCCGCCCCTCGGCCAGCAGCGCCTTCTCCCATCGGAGTGTCGGTCGGACCGGCCCCTTCCGGACACGCGCCGACGTCGTCGTCGCGCGCCGTGCCTCCAGTCCGACCCCGTCCGCAGCAGCGGCCGCGGGTGCGGGAGCGGGAGCAGCAGCGGCCGCGGGAGCGGGAGCGGGAGCGGGAGCGGGAGCGGGCCCGGCAGCCGCAGCGCCGACCACCGCTGCTGCCGCCATCGGGCCACCCTCCGTCGCGCTCACTGGTCGCGCTGCTCCACACCCGCGAACACGTCGGGGTAGTCGTCGAGCCATGTCCAGCGCGACGTCGGCCACGAGATGACGAACGCGCGCCCGACGACGTCCGCCATCGGCACGAACCCCTTGGACGGCGTCTCGGTGTTGTACCGCGAGTCCTTCGAGTCGTACCGGTTGTCGCCCATCACCCAGATCGAGTTCGCCGGCACGGTCACCGAGAAGTCGGTCCCGGAGGCGCGCGTCTCCCCCGGCGGCAGCTTGGTGTACGGCTCCTTCAGGGGCACCCCGTTCACCGACATCTGGCCGAAGTCGTTGCAGCACGTCACCGTGTCGCCGGGGAGACCGATGACCCGCTTGATGAGGTGGTCGTTGCTGTCCGACGTGCCGAGGCCGATCTGCGTCAGGAGCCAGTCGGCCGCCTTGCCGATCGGCGACGTGGGTGCCACGTTCGCGGGGAGCTGCTCGCCGTCGAGCCATCCGCCCGGGTCCTTGAACACGACGACGTCCCCGTGGTGCAGGTGTACGACGTTCGGCACGAGCTCGTTGACGATCACCCGGTCGTTGACGACCAGGGTGCTCTCCATCGACTCCGACGGGATGTAGAACGACCGGATCAGGAAGGTCTTCACGAGGAAGGACACGAGGAGTGCGGCGATGAAGATGATCACGAGGTCCCGCAGGAAGAGGAGAGCGCCGTTCCGCTTCTTCGTCGGCCTCGGACGACGATCCTCGTCGTGTGCGGTCGAACCGTCGTGTGCAGTCGAGTCGGTCATGCCGTGCGGATCATCCTCTGGTGTCGCGGCCGGTCGTCGGGGACGTCCTGCACACGGGGCGGCTGGACGAGCCAGGGCCCCCCATCATGTACACGGTACATGGACGGGGGGCCCTGGTTGCAGGTCGGCGCGCGGCGCCTCGCTGCGAGAGACGACAGCTTACGCGTCGCGCTTCTCCTTGATCTTCGCCTTCTTGCCACGGAGTTCGCGGAGGTAGTAGAGCTTCGCGCGACGGACGTCACCGCGGGTGACGAGCTCGATGTGGTCGATCACCGGGGAGTGCACCGGGAACTTGCGCTCGACGCCGACCTGGAAGCTGACCTTGCGGACCGTGAAGGTCTCGCCGATGCCGTGGCCCTGGCGGCCGATGACGACGCCCTGGAAGACCTGGACGCGCGAGCGCGTGCCTTCGATGATGTTGACGTGGACCCTGACGGTGTCACCGGCGCGGAACGCGGGGACGTCGGTCCGGAGGGACGATGCGTCCACCTTGTCGAGGAGCTGGCTCATGATGTGTCACTCTCTGCGCCCGCACACGGGTCGGTCGCTGATCGGTTGGAGGAAGTGGGTGTCGGTCCGATGGACCGGCCGTGCCCCGCAGATGGCGGCTCCCCCGTGGCAGAACCGCTCCAGGGCACAGCGTCCAATGTTGCCACATCTCGGCGTGCCACGCCAGCCGGACAGACTGGAGGAACGGCGCGGGCCGACCGCGCCGCCCACCGCCCCTGGTGCGGAGCACCGGATGCACCGGGCAGGATGGGTGCATGATCGAACTCCGCACCCCGAGCGAACTCGACGGCCTCCGCGTCGCCGGACGGTTCGTCGCCGATGTCCTCGATGCCCTCCTCGAGTCGGTGGACGTCGGTGTGAACCTGCTCGACCTCGATCGTCTGGCCGCGCGCCTGATCGCCGAGCGCGGCGCGGAGAGCTGCTACGTCGACTACCACCCGTCGTTCGGCGCGATGCCGTTCGGCAAGAACCTCTGCATCTCGGTGAACGACGCCGCGCTGCACGGCCTGCCGTTCGACTACGTCCTGCAGGACGGCGACCTGGTGACCCTCGACTTCGCCGCGAGTGTCGACGGCTGGGTGGCGGACTCCGCCGTCTCGGTGCAGGTCGGGACCCCGGACGACGTCTCGCAGCGGCTGATCGCCACCGTGACCGCAGCACTCGAGGCCGGCATCGGGATGGCCCGTCCCGGCAAGAAGCTCGGGGCGGTCTCGCACGCGATCGGCACCGTGGCCAAGGACGCCGGCTACTCGGTCAACCTGCAGTTCGGCGGGCACGGGGTCGGGCGGACGATGCACGGCGACCCGCACGTGCCGAACGACGGACGGGCCGGTCGTGGTCTCCCGCTGCGGCCCGGACTCGTGATGGCGATCGAGCCGTGGCTGATGGACGGCACCGACGAGCTGGTCCAGGACCCGGACGGTTGGACACTGCGGAGCGTGGACGGCTCGCGGGCTGCGCATGTGGAGCACACCATCGCTGTGACGGAGCAGGGGCCAGAGGTCCTGACGCTCCGGGCCGCCGAGCGCTGAGCCCGGCGCCACCCCCGCCCCCGGTCCCGCAAAACACCAGGAAGACCGGACGGCGCAGGGAAATACCCCTGCGCGATGGCGCCAAGGTGGTGTTTTGCGGAACGGGAACGGGAGCGGGGTCGACTACTCGCCGAGCAGGTCCGGACGGACACGGCGCGTGCGGTCGACCTGCTCCGCGTGCCGCCACTCCGCGATCCTGCCATGATGCCCGCTGAGGAGCACCTCGGGGACGTCGAGACCGCGCCACGACGCGGGCTTCGTGTAGCTCGGGTACTCGAGGAGGCCGTCCTCGTGGGACTCCTCGTCGAGCGACGCGGGGTTGCCGACGACACCGGGGACCAGGCGTCCGACGGCCTCGACGATCGCCATCGCCGCGACCTCGCCGCCGTTCAGGACGTAGTCGCCGAGCGAGACCTCGCGGACATCGGCCCGGGACGACGCCCACGTCGTCACGCGCGCATCGATCCCCTCGTAGCGCCCGCACGCGAACACCAGGTGCTCGTGTTCGGCGAGCTCGCGGGCCGTCGCCTGGCGGAAGGGCGCACCGGCGGGGGTCGGCACGACGAGCGTCGACGAGCCGTCGGGGCGCAGGAGCTCGTCGAGCGCCAGACCCCACGGCTCGGGCTTCATGACCATGCCGGCACCGCCGCCGTACGGGGTGTCGTCGACGGTGCGGTGTCGGTCGGTGGTCCAGGAACGAAGGTCATGGACCTGCACGTCGAGGATGCCGCCGGCCCTGGCCTTGCCGAGCAATGAGACGTCGAGGACGCCGAAGAACTCCGGGAAGATCGTGACGACGTCGATCCGCACGGGGTCAGTGCTCCGTGTCGGCGTGCGACCCGCCCGACGCCGCAGCATCGTCGTCGTCCACGACAGCAGCGTCGTCGTCCGCGACAGGAGCGCCGTCGTCCGGAACAGCAGCGCCGTCGACTGCAACAGGAGCGCCGTCGTCGGGCACAGCCGTCTCGACCGGGTCCTCGAAGAGCCCGGTCGGGGGCGTCACCGTCACGGTCCCCGCGGCGATGTCCACCGCGGGGACGATCGCGCTCACGAACGGCACGAGCACCTCGCCGCGGTCCGGGGTCTCGATCGCCAGGAGGTCCTGGGCCGGCAGATGGTCGACCCGCGCCACCGTCCCGACGGACACACCGTCGCGGAGCACGGTCAGCCCGACCAGCTGGTGGTCGTACCAGGCGTCGTCCTCACCGGTCGGTTCGTCGAGGTCGGCGTCGATCCAGAGGATCGCCTTGACCAGGCTCTCGGCACCGTCGCGGTCCGAGATGCCCTCGAAGAACGCGACCGGGTGGCCGTTGTACCAACGGAGTTCGTCGAGCGTGATCGACTTGTCCGCCCACGGCGAGTCGTCCGGCACCTGGAGCGCGAACGTCGCGCCGCGCGGGAACCGACGATCCGGGTCGTCCGTGTAGAGCTCGAGCTTCAGACCGCCCTTGAGCCCGTGCGCCTTGCTGAGCCGACCCACCCGCAGCTGGGTCGTGCGCTCAGGAATCGGTGTCGACCACGTCGACCCGCACCCGCTTGCCATCGGCGAGAGCCGTGACCAGGGTGCGGAGCGCCTTCGCGGTCCGTCCGGCGCGTCCGATCACGCGACCGAGGTCCTCGGGGTGCACGCGCACCTCGAGGACCTCGCCACGTGCAGAGGTGGAGCTGGCGACGCGCACGTCGTCAGGGTGATCGACGATCCCCTTGACGAGGTGCGTCAGCGCGGATTCGAGCAAGGACCTACGCCTCGGTCGTCTCGGCGTCGGTCGACTCGGCCGGAGCAGCCGCGGGGGCCTTCTTCTCCGACTTCGGCTTCAGGACCGGCTTCTTCTTCTCGTCGGCCACGAACGCGGCCTTGGTCTCCTTGGTCTGCACCGTGGAGACGGCGTTCGCATCGCCCTTGAACTTGCCCCAGTCGCCCGTGAGCTTGAGGAGCGCCGCGACCTGCTCGGTCGGCTGCGCACCGACGCCGAGCCAGTACTGGGCACGGTCCGACTTGATCTCGATGAACGAGGGCTGCTCGGTGGGGTGGTACTTGCCGATCTCCTCGATCACGCGACCATCGCGCTTGGTGCGCGAGTCGGCGACGACGACACGGTAGTAGGGCGCACGGATCTTACCGAGACGCTTGAGACGGATCTTGACAGCCACAATTGCTCCTGTTGCGATTTGTGTGGTTGAACTGGAAGCCGCGGGCGTGGGGGCACGCGCGGCGAAGCTCGAATGGAAGTCGTGAACACCTGATTAGAGGGTCGGGCGGGCACGACTCGACCGTTCATTCTTACAGATTCCGAGCCGGACCACCAACCAGGCGGCGCGGCGCGGCGAGGAACGGTCAGGGAGCGAGTGCCCGCACGGCCTCGAGCGCCTCCGACGTCGCCCGGACGGCGTCCACGTTCCGTGCGTCGCGAGCGCCACCGACGACGGCGAACGGCAGACCCGCGGACTGGAGGGACGGTGCCAGGCCGCCCCGCGCCTCCTGGCCGGCACAGATCACCACGACATCCGCCGGGATGGTCCGTTCGACCCCGTCCTCGTCGAGGATCCGGAGGACACCGGGCTCGATCGCCCGGTAGGACCGGACTCCCCCGACGAACTTGACGCCGGCGTCGCGGAGCCGGCCGAGGGCGACCCAGCGCGAGGTGATGCCCACGCCCTGACCGAACTTGCCGGCGCGACGGAGGACCGTCACGTCGCCGCCGGGGCGGATGGTCCGGAGGGCGACCGGCTGGCGCTGGGGCAGGTCGCCGACGAGTCCGTCGAAGCCGTCGAGGTCCCACCGTGCGTCGAAGTCCCGCGCGCGCGACTGCTCGGACGGCGACTCGACGAGGAACGCCGCCGTGTCGACACCGATCCCGCCACCGCCGATGATCGCAACGGTGCCGTCGGGGACGCCGTGCGTGAGCGCGTGCTCGTAGGTGACGACGTGCGGCAGGTCGGCACCCGGGATGTCGACCTCGCGTGGCACGACCCCCGTCGCCACCACCACGGCGTCGGAGTCGGCGAGGAGCGCCGCGGTCGCGGCGACCCCGAGGTGCACGGTCGCTCCCCGTGCCCGCAGCTCCGCGGCGGCGGACCGGACGGTCGCGGCGTAGTCCTCCTTGCCCGGGACGACCGCGGCGAGCTCGAACTGTCCGCCGAGCGTCGGGGCCTGCTCCCAGAGGTGCACGGTGTGTCCGCGACGGGCGGCGTCCACCGCGGCGGCGAGCCCGGCCGGGCCACCCCCGACGACGTCGATGCGCTTGGGGTCCGTGGTCGGTGCCGCGGGGAAGGCGACCTCGCGGGCGGCACGCGGGTTGACGAGGCAGGACACGGGCTGACCGACGATCGTCCGGTCGAGGCACGCCTGGTTGCAGCCGATGCAGGTGTTCACCCGGTCGAAGTCGCCGGCGAGGCTCGTGGCCACGATCGTCGCGTCGGCGAGGAACGGCCGGGCGAGTGCGACCGCGTCGACGAACCCGCGGGCCAGGACGTCCTCGACGTCGCGGAGGTCCGTCATCCGGTTCGAGGCCAGCACGCGGACATCCGGGTGCGCCGACCCCCGGACCACCCGTGCGATGCGCTCGACGTAGGACAGCCACACCCCGTGGGGCACTGCGGCCTGCACGGTCGGGGTACTGGACTCGTGCCAGCCGACGCCGACGCTGATGCCGTCGAGTCCGGTCGGCAGGAGCTCGGCGACGAGGGTGTCCACGTCGTCCAGGGTGCTCGAGCCGGGCATTAGGTCGACACCGGAGAGCCGGATCGTCACCGCGAGCTCGGGCACCGCGTCCCGGACGGCCTGTGTGACGGCGACGGCGAACCGACGTCGACGAACGGCATCCCCACCCCACTCGTCGTCCCGCAGGTTCGTCAACGGCGAGCAGAACTGGTTGATCAGGTACCCCTCGGACGCCATGATCTCCACACCGTCGAACCCGATGGCCCGCGCGGACCGGGCCGCAGCCGCGAAGTCCTCGATCGTCCGGTCGATCTCCGCCGGGGTCAGCGCCGACGGCAGGACTCCGCGCGCTGCGGCCCACGGCAGCGCCGACGGTGCCACGGCGCGCTGCGGGTCCCCGTGGCGGTCGAGCATCCCGCCCACGAGGGCGTACCGGCCCGCGTGGAACAGCTGTGCGAGCATCGTCCCGCCGGCGGCGTGGGCGGCCGCGACGGCACGCCCGAACCGCTCGTCGGTGCCGTCGACGCCGAAGACCGCGAAGTCCGGGCCACCGCGCGCCTCGTCGCTGATCGCGATGCCTCCGGTGATGAGCAGGGCGGCTCCCCCTGCGGCGCGCTCGGCGTAGAAGGCGGCGAGCCCCGCACCACCGTCGTCGCGCACCTCGAGACCGGTGTGCATGCTCCCCATCACGACGCGATGCGGGAGCGTCAGCGGTCCGAGGGTCCACGGCGACGCCGTCGTCATGAGCCGGTCCGTCACGAGCCGGTCCGTCACGAGCGGTCCTCCGACAGGACCGCGTCCCGCAGCGGCGGCGTCGTGTCCGCCCAGAACGGCGGCGCGACGACGGTGAGGCCGCCGTCCACCGCGAGGACCTGGCCCGTGATGTAGGACGCCCGGTCGGAGAGCAGGAAGTCGACCGCGTCCGCGAGGTCGTCCGCGGTGCCCGGACGCCCGAGCGGGACCTTCGAGAGCACGGTGTCGAGCGGCGCCTGGCCGGGCACCTCGGAGTAGAAGTAGTCGAGTGAATCGGTGTCGACGACCCCGCCGTTCACCGCGTTCACCGTGATCCGCCGCGGGCCGAACTCGACCGCGATGTACCGCATGTAGGACTCGCTCATCGCCTTGGCGGCACCGAGCGCGGCGTACGTCGGGAACGCCCGGAGCGATCCGTACGAGGTCACGACGACGATCCGACCGCCGTCGTCCATGAGCTCGGCGGCACGCTGCGCGCCGAGCACGAACGACCGCGCGTTCGTGGCGTAGCTCCGGTCGAGGTGGTGCAGCCTGAGGTCCACCACGGGCTTGAACGCGCTGGCAGCGGCGTTCGCGACGAAGTGGTCGAGACGGCCGTAGGTGTCGCGGACCAGGTCGAACAGGGCGTTGATCGAGCCCTGGTCCTCGAGGTCGACCTGCGCGGTGACGCCGTCGCCGCCGGCCGCCCTGACGTCCGCGAGGGACTCATCGGCGAGGTCGGCGTTGCGCTTGTACGCGACGACGACCGTGACCCCGCGCGTACCGAGCTTCCTGGCGATCGCGCGGCCGATGCCGCGTGATGCCCCGGTGACCAGGGCGATGGAGGGGGGCGACTCTGCCACGGGTGTTCCTCACGTGTCTCGATGACGATCGCGGACGCGACCAAGGATACGGACTGCGGCCCGGCCCGGCCCGGCGTTGCGCGTGTCCGGCGACGGACCGGCAGGATTGTCGCCATGGACATCGAGTTCGCACCATCACGTCCGTCCACGCTCGGCATCGAGTGGGAACTCGCGCTCGTCGACCCGACCACGGGCGACCTCGTTCCCCGAGCCCCCGAGGTCATCCCGGCGGCGCGCAGGCGGATCGATCGCCAGGAGGCCGTGACCACGGAGCTCCTCACGAACACCGTCGAGGTGGTCACCGGCGTCCACGACACCGTCGGTGGTGCGGTCACCGACCTCGCGCGCACGGTGTCCGCGGTGTCGGACGCCGCTGCCACCCTGGGCGCAGACCTCATGTGCTCCGGCACACACCCGTTCGCACTGTGGGCCGACCAGGAGGTCACGCCGGACAGTGAGCGGTACGCGACCCTCATCGACCGGACGCGCTGGTGGGGACGCCAGATGCTGATCTGGGGCGTCCACGTGCACGTCGGGATCGACCACCGGGACAAGGCGCTCCCGATCCTCGGCGCGATGCTCGCCTTCGTCCCGCACTTCCAGGCGCTCACGGCGTCGAGCCCGTTCTGGAACGGGGACGACACGGGGTACGCGTCCAACCGGGCAATGATGTTCCAGCAGCTCCCGACCGCCGGCCTGCCGTTCCAGTTCGGTGCGTGGGCGAACTACGAGGAGATGGTGCAGGACATGGTCCGCACCGGGGTCGTCGATGACCACTCCGAGCTGCGCTGGGACCTCCGGCCGTCACCGAAGTGGGGCACCCTCGAGACCCGCGTCTTCGACGGGATCAGCACCGTCGACGAGGTCGCGACCATCGCCGCGCTGACGCAGTGTCTCGTCACGGAGTGCTCGGATCGGCTCGACGCCGGCGAGACACTCCCGACGATGCAGCCGTGGTTCGTCCGCGAGAACAAGTGGCGGGCGGCGCGGTACGGCATGGACGCCGAGATCATCCTCAACGCGGCGGGTGACGAACGGCTCGTGACGGACGACCTGCACGACCTGCTCTCGCGCCTCGAACCGACCGCGGACCGGCTCGGGTGCGTCGAGGAGCTCTACGGCCTCGAGCGGATCATCGCGGACGGCGCCTCGTACCAGCGGCAGCTCGCCGTCGCCGCGCGGCACGAGGGTGACCTCCGGGCGGTCGTACACTCCCTGGTCGGCGAGCTGCGGGACAGTCTCGGCCGCCACGCCTGACGAGCTAGCGCTTCAGGAACTTCCCGAGTGCCTGCATCTCCTCGTCGGACGGCCCCTGCTGACCCGAGGCCCCGCCGAGCCCGAACCCGCCACCGGCCGGAGCGTTGGACGGGGCAGGAGCACCGGACGCGATCGCGGCGTTCTGCTGCGCGCGCTTGGCGGGGTTGCCCGCCTTCGAGCCCTTCTTCTTGGGCTGCGGACGCTTGCCCGCGTACCCGGCACCCGGGATCGGCCCCATGCCGGGGACCTGCGGCACGCCGCCCTTGGCGACGGTCTTCATCATCTTCGCCGCCTGCTCGAACCGGTTCACGAGGGAGTTGACCTCGGTCACCGTCGAGCCGGCACCGCGCGCGATGCGGAGACGCCGCGACCCGTTGAGGAGCTTCGGGAGCGCGCGTTCCTGCGGCGTCATGGACTGGATGATCGCCTCGGTCCGGACGATCTCGCGCTCGTCGAAGTTGTCGAGCGCCTCCTTCATGCCCTTGGCTCCGGGGAGCATGCCGAGCATGCTCTTGATCGAGCCGGCCTTGCGGAGCTGCTGCATCTGCTGCAGGAAGTCGTTCAGCGTGAAGGAGTCGGTCGCGATCTTCTCGGCGACGGCACGGGCCTCGTCCTCGTCGAACGCGCTCTGCGCCTGCTCGATGAGGCTGAGGATGTCACCGAGGTCCAGGATGCGGCTCGCCATGCGGTCGGGGTGGAAGGGCTCGAAGTCGTCGAGGCCCTCACCCGTCGAGGCGAACATGATCGGCCGGCCGGTGACGCTCGCCACGGACAGGGCCGCGCCACCACGGGCGTCACCGTCGAGCTTGGACAGCACGACACCCGTGAAGTCCACGCCCTCCTGGAACGCACGGGCCGTCACGACGGCGTCCTGGCCGATCATCGCGTCGATGACGAACAGCACCTCGTCCGGGTCGACGGCCTTCCGGATGTTCGCGGCCTGCTTCATCAGCTCGGCGTCCACGCCGAGGCGGCCGGCCGTGTCGACGATGACCGTGTCGAACTGGCGCTGCTCGGCGACCTTGATGGCGTTCTTGGCGACCTTGACGGGGTCGCCCGTGCCGTTGCCGGGCTCGGGCGCGTAGACCTCGACGCCGGCCTGCTCGCCGACGACCTGGAGCTGCTGCACGGCGTTCGGACGCTGGAGGTCCGCGGCCACGAGCATCGGCGTGTGCCCGTCCTTCTTGAGCCACTTGCCGAGCTTGCCCGCGAGGGTCGTCTTGCCGGCGCCCTGGAGTCCGGCGAGCATGATCACCGTCGGCGGACGCTTGGCGAACTCCAGACGGCGCTGCTGGCCGCCGAGGATGCCGATGAGCTCCTCGTTGACGATCTGCACGACCTGCTGGGCCGGGTTCAGGGCCTTGCTGACCTCGTCCCCGAGGGCGCGTTCGCGGACGGATGCCGTGAACGCCTTCACGACCTCGAGCGCGACGTCGGCGTCGAGCAGGGCGCGCCTGATCTCGCGGACGGTGCCGTCCACGTCGGACGGCGTGAGCCGTCCCTTGGACCGCAGGTTGCGGAAGGTCTCGGTGAGCCGGTCGGAGAGTGAGCCGAATTGCGCCATGGTGCCGTCGATTCTACAAGGGTGCGTCCGCCACGGATCACCGGTCGGCCGGGAGGCGCGGATCGCGCCCGCCAGGACGGCGGGCGCGCGAGATGATCACCCCGCACACGACGATCCGCCCGGAACACCGGGATGCGGGTGTTCCGGGCGGACCGGGGTGTTCAGGACGTGCGCGGGTGCTACGCCTTGCGGCCGCGGATCGAGCGGAGGAGCCAGCCGATCACGGCGAGGATCACGAGGACGATGCCGATCCAGAGCAGGAACTTGAGGGTCGCGACGACGCCACCGAGGATGAGGAACACGACGCCGACGATGATGGCGATGATGAGCAGAGCGGGCATTGGGGGCACCTCCGGGATGAGCTGAGCCCGACGAGTGCGCCGGACCGCGCCGATGCTAGTCGTCTGTCCCCCGCACGGTTACACGGGGTACAGCCGGCACATGCGGCTGGCGACGGGCGACAGGCGACAGGCGGCCGGGTCAGCCCACGAGGTTCTGCACGAACACGTGCGGTGTGAACCCGGTCAGGTCGTTGATGCCCTCGCCCTGCCCGATGAGCTTGATCGGGATGCCCGTCTTCTCCTGCACGCTGAGCACGAACCCGGCCTTCGCGGACCCGTCGAGCTTCGTGATCACGAGCCCCGTGACGCCGGCACCCTCGATGAACGCCTGCGCCTGCGCGAGACCGTTCTGCCCCGTCGTGGCATCGAGGACGAGGAGCACCTCGGCGATCTCGGTCTGCTTCTCGACGACCCGCTTGATCTTGCCGAGCTCGTCCATGAGCCCCGCCTTGGTGTGCAGCCGGCCGGCCGTGTCGATGACGACGATCTCGATGCCCTCGCGGATCGCGGTCTCGACGGTCTGGTAGGCGACCGATGCCGGATCCTGACCGGGCTGCGACGGCCGGACGACCCTGGCGCCTGCACGCTCGGCCCATGTGGCGACCTGCTCCACGGCCGCCGCGCGGAAGGTGTCGGCCGCACCGACGACGACGGTGCGGTCGTACGTCTTCAGGAACTTCGCGAACTTGCCGATGGTCGTCGTCTTGCCGACGCCGTTCACCCCGACCACGAGCACGACGGCGGGGCGTGCGGACAGCTTCAGCGTGGTGTCGAGCTTCGACAGCCGCTCCTCGAGGACCTCGCGGAGCATCCGGTTGAGGTCGGCGGGATCGGTCGTCTGGTACCGGTCGACGCGGGCACGGAGGTCCTCGATGATCTCCTCGCTGATGTCCGGACCGAAGTCGGCCCCGATCAGCGCGGTCTCCAGGTCCTCCCACGTGGTCTCGTCGATCGTCCGTCGCTGGAACAGACCACGCAACCGACCGGACAGTGACCAGGAACTCGCCATGTTCCCAGCTTAGGGCGCGGCGCACGCGCCCGAACCCCGGTACGCTCTGAGCACGAAGGGGAGTATTCCTCCCGCGGTGGTGTCGTCAGTACGGTCCGGATCGTTCCGGGTCCGGTGCCATCGGTCATGCAGTAGTCGCCCGCAGCCAGGGTGAGCGTGACGGAAGAGACCTTCAGTCCCTGTTGCGTACCCATCGACGGTCCGCGCTCTGCACTGGAGGATCCATTGGACGTCTCACTCACCGTCTGGCTCATCACGATCGGCGGCATCCTCGCGCTGCTCGTGTTCGACTTCTACTCGCACGTCCGGACCCCGCACGTCCCGCACATCCGCGAGTCCGCGATCTGGTCGAGCGTCTACATCGCCCTCGCGATCGTCTTCGGCGTCGGGCTCTGGTTCTTCGGCGGACACCAGGCGGGCGGCGAGTACTTCGCGGGCTGGCTCACCGAGAAGGCACTGAGCGTCGACAACCTCTTCGTCTTCCTCATCATCATGACGAGCTTCGCGGTGCCGAAGGAGTTCCAGCAGAAGGTGCTGCTCGTCGGCGTCGCCATCGCGTTGATCGCCCGGGGCGTGTTCATCGGCCTCGGTGTCACGATCATCGACAACTTCTCGTGGGTCTTCTACCTCTTCGGTGCGCTGCTGTTCTGGCTCGCGTGGAGTCAGGTCAAGGGCGGGCACTCCGAGACCGAGGAGGGTGACTCCCGTCTCATCCGGATCCTTCGCCGGGTCGTCCCGACCTCGGACGACTACGACGGCGACAAGCTCACGACGCGCGTGAACGGCAAGCGGCTCTTCACCCCGATCTTCCTGGTGATGCTCGCGATCGGGTTCACGGACGTGCTGTTCGCGCTCGACTCGATCCCCGCGATCTTCGGGCTGACGCAGGACCCGTACATCGTGTTCACCGCCAACGCGTTCTCGCTCCTCGGGCTCCGACAGCTCTACTTCCTCATCTCCGGGCTGCTCGAACGCCTCATCTACCTCGGGCAGGGCCTCGCGGTCATCCTCGCCTTCATCGGTGTGAAGCTCGTCCTGCATGCACTGCACGTCAACGAGGTCCCGTTCATCAACGGCGGGGAGCACGTCGAGTGGGCCCCGGAGATCCCGATCTGGTTCTCCCTGTCGTTCATCCTCCTGACGATCGCGGTCGCGGCCACGGCCAGCCTCGTCGTGTCCGGACGCCGAGCGAAGCGCGGCGAGCCGATCGACAAGCACGCCGCGAAGTCCGTCGACGCCTGACCCCGTCCCGTCCCTCCCTTCCGCGAAACACCAACTCGGCCGGTTCTCGCAGAGGTATTGCTCTGCGAGAACCGGCCAACGCTGTGTCTTGCAGGTGGGGACTACGGTCGGGACATGCCCCGTCCACTCGCACCGCGCCTCCAGACCGAACGCCTGGTCCTCGACGCGTGGGCCGACGCGGACGAGGCCTGGTACGGCGACCTGGTCGCGGAGCGGAGCGCCGCCGCGGCCGCGCGTGGTGAGGCGGCGACACCGCGCACCAGCGGACGACCCGGCCTGGAGGCGCGACTCGCGTCGATCGCGACGCTCCGGGGCACCGTGGCCGGGTCCGGCATCCCGCTGTACCCGATCCGACGCATCCACGAACGGGACACCATCGGGTACTGCGGGCTCGTCGTGGGACGGTCGACCCCGGCCGAGCCGGAGCTGGCGTACGAGCTGTTCGAGCGGGTGCACGGCCACGGGTACGCCACGGAGGCCTCCGTCGCCGTGGTCGACGCGGCCCGCGACGCCGGGTACGAGCGGCTCTGGGCGACGATCCGGGTGTGGAACGCGGACTCGTTCCGGGTCGCGGAGAAGCTCGGGTTCGTGCGGACCGACCGCCCAGAGCCCGACGACGGCCGGGGCGGGACGATCTGGATGCGCCTGGACCTCTGACGCCTCCCCGAGCCGCGGCTCCCCTCCGCACAACACCAGGTTGGCCGCACACCACCAAGAAATATCCCTCCGCGAACCGGCCTTGTCGGTGTTCAGCGGGCGGTCAGGCTGGGACCGACGCCTGGACCCGCTGCCCGACCACGGCGCTCACCCCGTCCTGCCGCATCGACACCCCGTAGAGCGCGTCGGCGATCTCCATCGTGCGCTTCTGGTGCGTGATCACGATGAGCTGACTCGACGCACGGAGCCGTCCGAACACCGTCAGCAGCCGGCCGAGGTTGGCGTCGTCGAGCGCGGCCTCGACCTCGTCCATGATGTAGAACGGGCTCGGCCTGGCGGTGAAGATCGCCACGAGCAGCGCGATGGCCGCGAGGGACCGTTCGCCTCCCGACAGCAGCGTCAGGCGGTCGATCTTCTTGCCGGCGGGCTTCACCGTGACGTCGATGCCGGTCGTGAGGAGGTCGTCGGGGTTCGTCAGGACGATCGATCCGGATCCGCCCGGGAACAGGATGGGGAACACCTCGTCGAACGCGGCCCTGGTGTCCTCGAACGCGGACTGGAAGATCGACTGCATCTTGCCGTCGAGCTCCTCGATGATCGTGAGCAGGTCCTGACGGGTCCTGGTGAGGTCCTCGAGCTGCTCGGTGAGGAACCGGTGCCGCTGCTCGAGCGCCTGGAACTCCTCGAGCGCGAGCGGGTTCACGCGGCCGAGCTGCCCGAGGTCGCGCTCCGCGTCCCGGAGCCGACGCTCCTGCTCGACGCGGACGTAGGGCACGGTCGGGGTGTCGGCCGGGGCATCGTGGTCGTCGCCCGTCTCGTCGAGTTCCGGGAGCGCCGGACCGCCGGGCAGCGTCGAGAGTTCGGCGACGTCCGCCCCGTCGGCCAGCTCGCCGTCCGTCCCGTCGGCACCGGACCCGTCGGACCCGTCCGCCCCGGCCCCGTCCGCCCCGAGCCCGTCGGCCTCGAGCCCGTCCACCGCCGCGGCCGCAGCCCGCGCCGCCTCCCGGTGCCGCCGCGCGAGCACCCGCGGATCGATCCGCACGTCGACCGGCACCGGCACGGTCGGCCCGTACTCGGCGACGAGGACCTCCTCCACCAGCCCGAGCTCGCTGCCGACCCGTTCGAGGAGCGACGACACGTGCAGCTTCTTCTCGTAGATCTCCATCTCGAGTCCGTGCACCCCGTCGGTGACGGTCTGCAACCGGTCGCGGAGGCGCTGCTCCTCGACCCGGACCGCCTGCAGCTCGGTGTTCCGCCGGGTGCGCTCGGACTCCTCCTCGGCGAGTCGGACGCGCGCCGCCGCCACCGAGCGGTCGACCGCGTCGAGGACGATCGGCAGGTCGGCGATGACCCCCTCCGCCGACACGATCTGCCGTCGACGGATGACCTGGAGGCGCGCCTGCTCCTCGGCCGCCGCACGCTCGGCCTCCACCCGGTCGGCGAGCTGGTCGGCGCGGAGTCGCTCGGCGCGGGCCCGCTCGCGGATCGTCTCGACCTGGATCCGCTGTTCGATCTCGGCCGCCCGCGCTGACTCGAGCTCGGCGAGCAGTCCGGTGCGGGCGGAGGAATCGAGCACCGGGCGCGGCACCGCGAGGAACACCTCCCGCGCGTGTTCGGCCTCGGCCAGGGCCCGCTCGGCGTCGTCCACCGCACCGGCGGTCTCGTCGAACGAGGCCCGGAGGCGCTCCACCTCGGCCGCGGCGTTCTCGGAACGGCTGCGCGCCGACGCCGACACCCGGTCGTACTCCGCCTTCGCGGCCGATGCGGCCCGGAGCTCCCGGTCGGCCTCGTCGGCTGTGGCCCGCGCGGTCTCCGCGGCGCTCCGCGCGGCCTGGAGGCCCGTGGTCGCGTCCGACACGTCCGTCGCGACCGCGTCACGACGGGCCACCGCGTCGTCGCGCTCGGCAGCGAGTTCGAGCCGTGACGTGGTCCGGGATCCGCCGCCCGTCACGAGTGCCGCACGCACGACGTCACCGGACCGGGTGACGACGGTGGCCTGCGGGGCGGACGTCAGCAGTGCCTCCAGTGCGTCCCCGGCCACCGCGTCGTCGGCCAGCGCGTCGTCGGCCAGCGCGTCGTCGGCCAGCGCGTCGTCGGCCAGCGCGTCGGCTGCGGGACGCGCGTCGGTCCTGCCGTCGCGTCCCGGGGCGCTCTCGTCGACCACCGTGTCGGCGAGGAGCGCCGCGAGGCTCGCCGGGCCCTGGACCACGTCGAGCGCGCGACGGAACCCGGGCGGCAGGGAGGCGGGCAGCGTGGAGACGACCGACGGCGCGTCCGCGATCACGACGTCGACGCGTCCGATGTCCTGGAGGCGGGCGGCGGCGACCGCGTCGAGCGCGGCGCGGCGAGTGTCCGCGAGCACGGCGTCGGCGAGTCCTTCGAGTGCGGCGGCGACGGCGGCCTCGTACCCGGGCCGGACCTGCAGGTGGTCGGCGAGGCGGCCGACGATCCCGGGACGCCCACCGTCGATGAGCGCCTGCGAACCGTCGCGGACGTCGAGCGACAGCGACAGCGCGGTCACTCGTGCGTCCAGGGCGTCGCGCTCGCGCTCGAGGCCGTGCAGCCGCTCACGGGCGGAGTCCCTGGCGGTCTGCGCGGTCTCGAGTGTTCCGTGCGCGGCAGTGAGCCGTTCGGTCAGGGCGTCCTCGTCGACGTCGAGCACGGCGGCGTCGAAGCGGGGGTCCTCGGCGATCCCGGCGAGCTGCGCGTCGGCGCGGGCGGCACGCTCGACGGCCTCGGCGAGGGCGCGCTCACGCCGTGCGCGGTCGTTCGTCGCGGCGGTCCGTCGCGAGGTCTGCACGTCCACCCGGTTCCCGAGCTGGGATGCCTCGAGGTCGTGCCGGGCGACGAGAGCTGCCTGCGCGGCGATCTCCTCGTCGAGCGCATCGAGCGTCGTCCTGGCACGCGACACGGCCGCGGCGGCCGGGGCGAGTGCTCCGTGCAGGTCGTCGGCCCGGCCACCGAGCCGGTCGGCCTCCGCCCTGGCGTCGGCGACCATGCTCGGCGTGACGGTCGGGCCCTGCGCGGGGACGTCGGCCTGCTGCACGAGGAGGAGCAGGCGCTGGTTCGCGAGGCTCGACAGGCCGCGCAGTCGCTCCTGCACGCTCTCGAGTCCGTGCACGACGGTCCTGGCGCGGTCGACGTCATCGCCGACCATGCTCTGCTCCATGTGCTGCTGGCGGATCCGCGCCTGGTCGAGCCGCTCCTGCAGGATGATCCGCTCGCTCTTCTGCCCGGTCTCGACGGCGAGGTGCTCCGCCAGTTCACGGCGGAGGCGCACCACGTCGTCGGCCATGATCCGCGCCTTGGCGTCCCTGGCGACCGCGGCGACGGACTGGGCCTTCCGCGCGACCTCGGCCTGGCGTCCGAGCGGCTTCAGCTGGCGCCGGATCTCGCCCGCGAGGTCGGAGAGGCGGGTCAGGTTCGCCTGCATGGCGTCGAGCTTCCGGAGCGTCTTCTCCTTGCGACGACGGTGCTTCAGGATGCCGGCGGCCTCCTCGATGAACCCGCGGCGGTCCTCGGGGGTCGCATGGAGGACCCGGTCGAGCTGGCCCTGCCCGACGATCACGTGCATCTCACGACCGAGACCGGTGTCGGACAGGAGTTCCTGGACGTCGAGGAGCCGGCAGTTCTCGCCGTTGATGGCGTACTCGCTCCCACCGTTCCGGAACAGTGTCCGGGAGATCGTCACCTCGGCGTAGTCGATCGGCAGGAGGCCGTCCGCGTTGTCGATGGTCAGCGTGACCTGCGCGCGCCCGAGCGGCCCGCGGGTCGAGGTGCCGGCGAAGATGACGTCCTCCATCTTGCCGCCGCGGAGGGTCTTCGCCCCCTGCTCCCCCATCACCCATGCGAGGGCGTCGACGACGTTGGACTTCCCGGAGCCGTTCGGGCCGACGATGCACGTCACGCCGGTCTCGAACGCGAACGTGGTCGGCTGTGCGAAGGACTTGAATCCCCGGAGGGTCAGGCTCTTCAGGTACACGGACGATCCTCCTGCTGCTGGGTTGCCGTCAGGGTAGCGCGCACCCCGGCCTTTCCCTGCGCACGGTCACGGTCGGTCGGTGTGCCGGCACACCGACCGGCGGGCGTCAGGCGCGCCCGTCGGGTTGCCGGCACACGCGGGCGGGCGTCAGGCGCGCCGGACGCGCGGCGCCGGCTGGCACACCGGGCAGCGGTGCGAGGAGCGGTTCATGAACGACTCGCGCACGATCGTCGCTCCGCACCGGGGACACGGCTTGCCCTGCTGCCCGTACACCGCGAGCCGCTGCGAGAAGAACCCGGACTGCCCGTTGACGTTGACGTACTGGGCGTCGAAGCTCGTCCCGCCGTCCTCGAGGGCCCGGCGGAGGACAGCGCGGACCTCATCGAGCAGCAGCAGCAGCGTCGCCCTCGAGAGTCGTGCACCGAGGCGATCGTGGTGGAGCTTCGCGGCCCAGAGCGACTCGTCGGCGTAGATGTTCCCGATCCCGCTCACGAGCCCCTGGTCGAGGAGCAGTCGCTTGATGCCGCTCGACCGCTTGCGCGCGAGCATCACGAACCGCTCGTCGTCGAACGCGGGGTCGAGCGGATCCCGGGCGATGTGTTCGACCTGGCCGGGGACGAACCAGCGCCACGGTGCGTCCGGCTGCTCGACGTCGATCAGCCCCGCGGAGCCCGCCGGAGCTCCGTCCGCTGTCGGCACCATGCGGTCGATCGCCATCGAACCGAACGTCCGCTGGTCGACGAACTCGAGTTCGACCGGCTCCTCGCGGACACCGGCCGCGTCGGTCCAGTCCGGTTGGACCACGAGCACGATCCGTCGGTGCCGGCCCGCCGCTCGGCCTCGACCGAGCAGGATCTGCCCGCTCATGCCGAGGTGCGCCACGAGGGCTTCCGGTCCGGCACTCGCAGCCGGGTCGTCGGCGTCGTCCAGGGGCATCCACAGGAACTTGCCGCGGCGGACGGCAGCACGGATGGTCCGCCCCGTGAGCCGCTCCGCGAAGTCCCGCGCATCACCGACGTGCCGTGTGAGCGCCCTGGCGTCCACGACGTCGACCCCGAGCACGCGAGCACCGCTGACGGCGGGTTCGAGGCCGGCGCGGACCACCTCGACCTCGGGGAGTTCCGGCACCCCGACCTACCTGGACTCGAGCGGAGCGGCGTCGTCCGATCGTCCGGACAGCCGGGTCCACGCGTCGAGCGCAGCGGCCATCTCGGCGTTCTTCTTGCTCGATCCGGACCCGACGGCCACGTCGTCCCCGGAGAGCACCACGGTCGCGTGGAACGTCTTGTCGTGGTCGGGTCCGTCCTCGGTCACCCGGTACGCCGGTGCTCCGCGGCCGAGCGATGCGCTCAGTTCCTGCAGACTCGTCTTCGGGTCCATCGCGGCACCGAAGCGGTCGGGATCGACGAGGAGGGGGTGCACGAGTCGCAGCACGAGCGCCGTTGCGACGTCCGGCCCGGCCGACAGGTAGGTCGCACCGATGATCGCCTCGACGGTGTCCGCCAGGATCGACGACTTGTCGCGACCGCCCGTGAGTTCTTCCCCGCGACCGAGCTTCAGGAACCTGCCGAGCCCGATGATCCTGGCGATCTCGGCCAGCGCGACGGTCGACACCAGGCTCGCTCGACGCTTGGCGAGTTCGCCCTCGTCGACCTCCGGGAAGTCGCGGTACAGCCGCACGGTGACGGCCTGTCCGAGGATCGAGTCACCGAGGAACTCGAGCCGCTCGTTGTGCGCGACACCACCGTGCTCGTAGGCGAACGACCGGTGTGTCAGCGCGAGGTCGATCAGGGTGATGTCGACGTCGACCTCGAGCACGTCGAGGAGCTCGAGCGCACGCAGACGAGCAGCGTCCGACCCCGTCGGGCGCTTGCCCGCGGTGTCGGACGCTGGAGTCACGAGAGACCGACGATCAGACGTCGGCGACCTTGCGGCCCTTGTACTCCATGTACAGGGGCGTGCCGGCGCTGTCCTCGACGACCTTGGCGCGGTGCGGGAGGCTGTAGGTGATCTGGCCGTTGCTCTCGACGGTCTTGACGAGCGTGACGGGCGCGGCCTTCCACTGCGAACGACGGGCGTGGGTGTTGGCCCGGGACTTCTTGCGCTTCGGAACAGCCATGGTTATCTCTCTTCTGTGTCGTGATCGACGGTGTCGTGGTCGGACGTGGCACCGGGGGCACCGTGGCTGATGTCACCGTCGGTGACGTCAGCCTGGTCGTTGAGGTTCGTACGGAGCTCGGTGAGCGCAGCCCAGCGAGGGTCGATGACCTCTGGGGCATCTCGCTCGCCGACATCCGCCAGGCGTTCACCCGTGACCGGGTCCAGTCCTGGACAGTCCGGTCGGCAGACCGGTTGGAACGGGAGTGCAAGCACCACCGCGTCTCGGATCACCGGTTCACAATCCACGTGGTCATCGTGAACGAGGTAATCGAATTCCTCCGAAGCATCATACGCGAACAGTTCGGCGAAATCGACTTCGACAGGCTCGCTGATGTCGATCAGGCATCGACTGCACTGCCCGGTGGCCTCCGCGATCGCGGTGCCGGACACCAGGATGCCCTCGTGCAGGCCCTCGAGCCGGACGTCGACGTGCAGCGCCTGACCCGTGACGACCGCGATCTGGCCGGCGCCGAGGTCCTCGGGAACCGTGATGTCGAGGGTGTGCTCGCGCATCTCGCCCGGACGGTGCACGATGTCGTGCACCGGCAGGGTGTAGGGGGTGTTCACGAAATGAGGCACAAGGAGCAACCTTACCGGGGATCGGTCCCGTCCGCCAGGCGCCCGCGCGCGGCACCGGACTGGAGGGACGGTGCGGGCTGGCACCGTGCCTCCCGTCCGGCGGTCCCGCGGCTGGGACGCAGGGCGGTCTCGCGACTCAGACGTCCGGCGCGCAACCGGGTCGTCAGGCGCGGAGGGCGGCCGCGACGGCCGCGGGGACGTACGGTGCGACGTCCCCGCCGAGCGTCGCCACCTGCCGGATCAGGGAGCTCGACACGTGCGAGTTCGCGGGATCGGGCACGAGGAACACCGTGTCGACGTCTGCGAGGTCGCGGTTCACGATCGCCATGGGTGTCTCGTACGCGACGTCCTCGCCGGAGCGGACACCCTTGACGAGCACGGTCGCTCCGACCTGCCGGCAGTAGTCGACGAGCAGTCCCGCGGACCAGGTCGTGACCTCGATCCGCCCCTGGACGCCGAGCTCCGCGATCGAGGCGTGGATCAGCGCGACGCGCTCGTCGGCCTCGAACCGCGCCGGTGGCTTGTCGGGGTTGTGCACGACGAGCACGTGCACCTCGTCGAAGATCTTCGCGGCACGCCGGATGACGTCCATGTGCCCGAGGGTCACGGGGTCGAACGAACCGGGGACGACCGCGATCTGAGCCATGCGCCGACGATACCTCGGCGGGGGCGGCTAGTTCTTGCCGAGGAACGCGGCGTCCGACTCGTCGAGCCGTCTGGCGAGGGCCGCAGCGAGCTCCGGGTGTCCGGTGAGCTCCGGGTCGCGCCCCAGGACCCGCTCGGCCTCGGCTCGGGCGTCGACGATCACGTCGGCATCGCGGACGACCCGCAGCAGGGTGAGCGACGACCGACCGCCGGACTGCCGCTCCCCCAGGACGTCGCCCTCTCGTCGGAGCTCGAGATCGACACGAGCGAGCTCGAAGCCGTCGTCGGAGGCAGCGACCGCCTCGACGCGCTCCCGTGCGGTCGACTCGTCCTCGGCGTGGGTGACGAGGAGACAGACGCCCGGGTACTGCCCACGGCCGATGCGCCCCCGGAGCTGGTGCAGCTGGGACACCCCGAACCGATCGGCGTCGAGGACGGCCATCATCGAGGCGTTGGGGACGTCCACCCCGACCTCGATCACCGTCGTCGCCACGAGGACGTCGATGCGGCCGGCCGCGAACTCGGTCATGGTGCGGTCCTTGTCCTCGGCGGACATCCGGCCGTGCAGCACCGCGATGCGCCGATCCGCCAGCACGGGCATGGTCGCCATGCGCTCGGCGACCGCGAGCACCGTGGCCGGCGGGCGGCGCACTGCCGGAGCTCCGCCGTCCGGGTCGGTCGTGTCGCCCTCCGGGTCGTCCTCGGCAGCGCCCTCCTCGGCGTGGACGTCGTCGATCGCCGGGCAGACGACGAACGCCTGCCGGCCGGCGTCGAGCTCCTCGGCCATCCGCGTCCAGATCCGCGGCTCCCAGCCCGGGCGCTCGGTGAGGCCCACGGCGAACGTCTCGACCCCGGCACGACCGGACGGGAGGCCCTGGATCGTCGACACGTCGAGGTCACCGAACACGGTCATCGCGACCGTCCGCGGGATCGGGGTCGCCGTGAGGACCAGGACGTGCGGCGGGGTGCTGCCCTTCGTCCGGAGCGCCTCGCGCTGCTCGACGCCGAACCGGTGCTGCTCGTCGACCACCACGAGTCCGAGCTCGGCGAAGTCGACGCGGTCGCCGAGGAGAGCGTGCGTTCCCACCACGAGCCGCGATCCCCCGCTCGCGGCGGCCAGGAGTGCACGCTGCCGCTCCTTGGCCCCCTGGGAGCCGGTCACGATGACCGGCCGGAGCTCGGCCGCCATGTCCGGGCCGAGGAACTTGACGAGGGAGCGGAGGTGCTGGGCGGCGAGGACCTCGGTCGGGGCGATGAGCGCTGACTGTCCGCCGGACTCCGCGACGGTGAGCATCGCGCGGATCGCGACGAGGGTCTTGCCGGATCCCACCTCACCCTGCACGAGACGGTGCATCGGCCAGGACGCGGCGAGGTCGTCGGCGATCTCGGCGCCGACCGTCTGCTGGTCCTCGGTCAACGTGAAGGGCAGCGTCCGGTCGAAGCGCTCGAGGATGCCGCCCGGCTCGGCGGTCCGCGGTGTCGACGCCGTGCTGCGCGCGGCGAGTCGACGCTGCACGAGTGCGGTCTGCAGCACGAAGGCCTCGCGGTACCGCAGGGCGTCCTGGGCGCCCTTGAAGTCCGCGACCTTCTCGGGGCGGTGCAGCTGCTCGAGCGCGGTGCGGTACGGCACCAGACCGAGGCGGGTCCGGACGCTCGACGGGATCGGGTCCTCGAGCCGCGGCAGGGTGTCGAGCACGATCCCGACGGCCTTGGCGATCTGCCAGGACGACAGCGTGGACGTCGCGGGGTAGATCGGGATGGGCTGCCGCGACCAGCGGAGTGCCTCGTCCGACCCGGCGTCGGCGGTGGCGCGCGGGTCCTCGGCGTCGAAGAGCTCGTAGTCGGGGTGGGCCAGCTGCCGGGCACCGCGGTAGTCGCCGACCTTGCCCGCGAAGATCCCCCGCGCCCCCGGCACGAGGTCGTTCTTCCGCCACGCCTGGTTGAAGAACGTCAGGGTGAGGATGCCGTTGCCGTCGCCGATCCGGGCCTCGAGGATGGAGCCGCGCCTGGCCCGCATGGTGCGCTCACGGACGTCGACGACCTCGGCCACGATGGTGACCGCCTCGCCGATCGCGAGCTGGTCGAGCGCTGTGAGCGCACCGCGTTCGGCGTAGCGACGCGGCGCGTGCTCGAGGAGGTCGCCGACCGTGCGGTACCCGAACGCCTTCTGGAACGCGGTGGCGGTCCGACCTCCGAGGACGTTCGCGAGCTTGGCGTCGAGGGCGGTCCTGGCGTCGAGTTCCGATGTCGGGGCGTCGTCCGGCTCGGCCGGGGGCGCAGCCGAGGGCACCGCACCGGCTCCCGGTGCCCGAGCTGCTCCCGACGTGACCACACGGCAACGGTACCGGGCGCTGCCGACAGGTGCCGGGCCTCCCGTCCGTCTGTGGAGAACGCGTGCTCCGTCGCGGACCTGCCCTGTGGAGAACGCAGCTGTCCGCCCCGCGGGCGCTACCGTTGACCCCGTGACCCGCATCATCGCCGGAGCCGCAGGCTCCCTGACGCTCCGCGTCCCGAAGTCCGGCACCCGGCCGACCAGCGATCGCGTGCGGGAGGCCCTGTTCTCGTCGCTCGAGTCCCGTGGCCTCGTCGACGACGCCGCCGTGCTCGACCTGTACGCCGGCACCGGTGCTCTCGGACTCGAGGCCGCCTCCCGCGGTGCCACCGACGTCGTCCTCGTCGACCGGGCCGCACCCGCGGCGAGTGCGTGCCGCGAGAACGCCCGCGCCGTCAAGCAGCGGGTGCGGCACAACCTCGAACTCGACGTGCACGCGCAGTCGGCGCTCGGGTACCTCCGCGGGACCGCCCGGTCGTTCGACCTCGTGTTCATCGACCCGCCGTACGAGGTCGACGAACCCGAGATCGTCGAGGTCCTCGAGGCGCTGGTGCCCCACCTCGCTCCGGAGGCGCTCGTCGTCGTGGAGCGGAGCACGCGCTCCCCGGAGCCGGAGTGGCCAGACGGGCTCGAGGCGTGGAGCAAGCGCACCTACGGCGACACCGTGGCGTGGGAGGCCGTGCTCGTCGCACGCTGACGCGCGCCCGCGTCAGCCGACGTTGCCGTCCCAGTCGGCGTACGGGTCCCAACCGGCCGTGCCGACCGGTTCGCCGGCGAGCAGGACCCCTGGTTCCCCGGCTGCGTCGACGACCGTCCCGATCCTGCGGAACGCGGCCGGGAGGATCGTGGCGGCCGGGTAGGTCGCGAACAGTCCGTGGTCCTCACCCCCGAACAGGCTCGCGGCGTCGGGGACCGCGGCGGGGTCGAGGTCGATCGACACGCCGCTGGCTCGAGCGAGGCGGCCGGCGTCGATCGCGAGACCGTCGGACAGGTCGAGCATCGCGGTCGCCCCGGCCGCGGCCGCGAGCACACCCGCGACGATCGGCGGCTCGGGGCGGCGCTGGCGGTCGACGCCGTGGTCGCTGCCGCCGGGGCTCGCGGCGAGGAACGCCGCCGTCCGACCGGCATCCGGCGCCCCGTGCTCGTCGACGCCCTCCGCGAAGAGCCGCGTGAGCCCCCGCGCAGCCGCTCCGAGCTCACCGGCGACCGCGACCTGGTCGCCGACCGTGGCTCCGGACCGGAGCACGGGCGCCCGACCCTCGAGGTCGCCGAAGGCCGTGACCGCGATCGTGAAGGTGCCCGAGGTCGACAGGTCCCCGCCGACGACCCCGCACCCGGGGGCGAGTGCACCGCACGCGTCGGCGAGACCGTCCGCGAACGCCTCGAGCACCGCGACGGGGGTGTCCTGCGGGACCGCGAGGGCGACGACGAGCGACGAGGGTCTGGCTCCCATCGCCGCGACGTCCGAGAGGTTCGTCGCGGCGGCCTTCCAGCCGAGGTCGTACGGGCTCGACCACGCCCAGCGGAAGTCCGGCCCGTGCACCATCATGTCGGTGGTCACCACGAACCGGCCGTCGGGGGCCGCGACGACGGCGCAGTCGTCCCCCGGCCCGAGCGTCGCCGCCTGCGCCGTGGGCAGTCGGCGCACGATGCGGTCGAGCACCGTCGACTCGCCGACGACGCCCACCGTGTCCCGGGCGTCCTGCGCGTGCTGCTGGTTCTCGTCGTCCACACCGGAACGGTAGCCTGGACCCGATGGAATCTCCGCGTCGCACCCGCCGGACGCCCGTGATCGTGGTCGCGTGCACGCTCGCGATCGGCCTCGTCACCGCGCTCGCGGGATGCACGAACGCGGTGTCCCTCAGTCCGGCTCCCTCGGCGGACGCCGCAGCGTGCGCCGCCGTCCAGGTAAGACTGCCGGACACCGTGGGCACGAAGTACGGCATCCGCGCCACGAACGCGCAGTCGACAGCGGCGTGGGGCTCGCCGAGCGCCGCGATCATGCACTGCGGGGTCGCGGTGCCGACGGTGTCCGACCTGCCGTGCTTCTCGCTCGGGGCCGTCGACTGGATCCGCGACGACCGGGGGAAGCAGATCGTCTACACCACGTTCGGGCGGTCCCCCGCGGTGCAGGTCGTCATCGACACGTCGAAGACCACCAGCCAGGTGCTCCAGGACCTCGGGGACGCCGTGGCGACCCTGCCGAAGGACGGGCACGAGTGCCTCGACCCCTCCGACGTGGAGACCCCGGGGAGCTGAGCCCGCGCTCCCACGTGCGGTGCCGCGGCGGCGGGACGGACCCGTGCCGGGCCTCCAGACCGACCATGCACGCTCGGGCCGCGTCAGCGGACGACCGCGTCAGGTCCGACCGCGTCAGGTCCGATCGCGTCAGGTCCGATCGCGTCAGGTCCGACCGCGTCAGGTCCGACCGCGTCATCGGACGGCGCGACGCCCCAGTTCGATGAGCTCGGCGACGAGCTCCGGGTAGGTCAGCCCCGACGCGGCCCAGCACCTGGGGTACATCGAGAACGGGGTGAAGCCGGGCATCGTGTTGACCTCGTTCACGACGAAGCCGTCGTCGGTCAGGAAGCAGTCCACGCGCGCCAGGCCGGAACCGCCGATCGCATCGAACGCCCTGGCGGCGATGGAGCGGATCGCGGCGGTGTCGTCCTCGGAGATCGGTGCCGGGTTGAGGAGCTGTTCGTCCCCGCCGAGGTACTTCGCCGCGAAGTCGTAGAAACCGTCATCGGCCACGACGATCTCGCCGGGGAGGCTCGTCCGCGGGACACCGTCGCGTCCCTCGAGGACCGCGACCTCGATCTCGCGCCCGACCACCCGCGGCTCGACGATGAGCTTGCTGTCGTGCTCGAATGCCAACGCCATCGCGGCCGCGAGGTCCTCGGGGCCGTCCACGCGTGAGACGCCCATGCTCGATCCCGCTCGCGCCGGCTTCACGAAGAGCGGCCACCCGTGCGCCGCGACGGACTCTGCGACACCGAGCTCGTCCGCCTGCCACTCGCGGCGGAGCACGGTCGTCCACGGCGCGACCCGGAGGCCGGCGTGCTCGAGGACGGCCTTCGACACGTGCTTGTCCATCGCGAGGGCGCTCGCGAGCACACCGTCGCCGACGTACGGCATGTCCACGAGTTCGAGGAGCCCCTGGATCGTGCCGTCCTCGCCGAACGGGCCGTGCAGGATCGGGAAGACGACGTCGACCTCGACGGACTCGGTTCGGCCGTCCGCGTGCACCACCGTCAACGCACGACTCCCCGCAGCATCCGGGAAGCGGACCCGGGTGCCGTTGTCGGTGACGGACGGCAGGTCCTGGCCGTGGAGCGCCCACGCCGCCGGGTCGTCCTCCTGCAGGGTGAACGCACCGTCGCGGGTGATGCCGATCGGCACGACCCGGTACGCGGTGCGGTCGACGACGTCCATGATGCCGCCGGCCGTCACACAGCTGATCTCGTGCTCGCTCGACCGGCCGCCGAAGAGGACGGCGAGGGTCGCCTGCGGCGTGGGTGTGGTTGCTGTCGTCACGTCGGTCGCCCCTGCTGTCGATCGGTCGAGCTGGTTGTTGCTGGTTGCCACTGATTGCTACTTGTCGCCACGGTGGCTCTTGGTGGCTGTTGGTGACGCTCGCCGCCGCGCCCCGTCACCCCTGGTCGTCGTTCGCCGTCACTCGCCCTGGGGCTCGTCGGTCTCGGTGAGGTGGGGCGCGATGTTCCGCGGATCGAGCGTACCGGCCAGGACCTCGGCGACCTGGCTCACGATGGGCATGTCGACGCCGTGCGACGCCGCGAGCGCGAGGATCGGTGCCACCGATGCCAGACCCTCCGCGGTCTGGTTCATCTGCCGGACGACCTCGTCGAAACGGTACCCCTGGCCGAGCAGACGACCGGCGGTGTTGTTCCTGGACAGTGGCGACTGGCACGTCGCGATGAGGTCCCCGAGCCCGGCGAGTCCGGCGAGTGTCTCGGGTTTCGCCCCGAACGCGACCGCGAACCCGGTCATCTCGGCGAGCCCGCGCGTGATGATCGACGCCTTCGTGTTCTCGCCGTAGCCGACCCCGTCGACGATGCCGATCGCGACGGCGATGAGGTTCTTCAGCACGCCGCCGAACTCCGTGCCGATGACGTCGGTGTTGATGAAGGACCGGAAGTACGGGTTCGTGGCGGTGGCGGCCACGGCGGAGGCGGTGTCGGCGCTCGTCGAGGAGACCACGGCCGCGGTCGGCTGACGCCGGGCGATCTCGAGCGCGAGGTTCGGTCCGGACGCGACGGCGATGCGGTCCTGGTCGATCCCGAGCCCCTCGTGCAGGACCTCGCTCATCCGGAGACCCGTCGACTTCTCGACGCCCTTCATCAGGCTCACCACGGGCACACCGTCCGGCAGCAGCTCGCGGATCGCAGCGAGGTTCGCGCGGAGGCTCTGGCTCGGCACCGAGACGTAGACCTGCTCGGCGCCGTCGAGCACCCGGTCGAGCCTGGTGTCCGCCGTCAGCGTCCGCGGGAGGTTGATCCCCGGCAGGTAGTCGGAGTTGCGCTTCGTCTCGGTGATCTCACGGGCGACCTCCGGGCGGCGGGCCCACAGGACGACGTCGGCACCGCCCTCGGCGAGCACTTTCGCGAAGGTGGTGCCCCAGCTCCCGGCGCCGATGACCGCGACGCGACGCGAGTCGGACCGCCGCATCACGACGTTGATCGCGGCGGTGTCCACGGCACCGCGGCCGAGCACCGTGGGGTCGGGCGTCAGCGCACCGGGCTGGCTCGGTGCTCCGGGCTGGTTCGGTGCTGCCTGCTGGTTCGGTGCTCCCGGCTGGTTTGTTGCTCCGGCGCGGTCCACGTCACTCAAATCGTCCGGTTTCCTTCTGGTTGTTCGCCGACGGGTCCCATCGGAGCGCCGGAGCGGTCTCGCCGCGGAGCTGTTCGACGAGGACCGTGATGGCGGCCATGAGCTCGTCCGTCGCCGCGAGGAGCATCCGCTGGTCGATCGGCTTGCCGCGGTACGCCGAGAGGTCGAGCGGCTCGCCGATCACCACGTCGACACGGGTCTTCGGGAACAGCCGCAGCTTCTTGCCGTAGCGCGGCATGATCCCCTGCGTTCCCCAGTGGGCCATCGGGATGAGCGGGACGTCGTTCTCGAGCGCCATCCGCACCGCACCGGTCTTGCCGCGCATCGGCCACATGTCCGGGTCGCGAGTCAGGGTGCCCTCGGGGTAGACGATGAGCCCGCCGCCGTTCCCGATCAGCGTGTTCCCCGAGCCGAGCGGGTCGCTGCCCCTCGTCCGACCACTGCGTTCGACCGGGATGTTGCCCATCCCGCGCATGAAGTACCCGATGACGGGGTTCCTGAACAGCGACGACTTCGCGAGGTACTGCGGCAGTCGGCGGTGCAGGAACACCACCGTCCCGACGACGAGCGGATCGATGTTCGTGAAGTGGTTCGGTGCCACGATGAACGGCCCGGAGGCCGGCAGCCGACGCGGCCCGTGCCACCGGAAGTCCGAGGCGAACCGGATCGTCGGGATGACGATGGACGCGACGACCTTGAACGCGAAGTTCAGGCTCCCGATCCGCAGTCTGCGCTCCGGTGTCGGGAGCCCCCGTGTGACGAGGGCTCCCGTGCGGTCCTGCTCGCCCACGTCAGCCGGCGAAGTCGAAGTCCGCGCCGAGCTTGCGGAGCTTCGGGATGAAGTGCTCGTACCCGCGGCTGATGATGCCGACGTTCGTGATGTGTGACTCTCCGTCGGCGGTCAGCGCGGCGATCAGGTGGCTGAACCCACCGCGGAGGTCCGGCACGCGGACGTTCGCACCGTGCAGCTTCGTCGGTCCGGTCACGACCGCGGCCTGCTCGAACGGGCGACGGGCGACTCGGCGGTCGTGCCCGGGGAGCCCCTCCTTGTGCACGACGATGTCGGCACCCATCTCGTTGAGGGCCTCGGTGAACCCGAAGCGGTTCTCGTAGACGGTCTCGTGCACGACGCTGCGGCCCTCGGCCTGCGTCAGCGCCACGACGAGCGGCTGCTGCCAGTCCGTCATGAACCCGGGGTGCACGTCGGTCTCGATGACGACCGGCTTCAGGACCTCGGCCTCGCGGTAGAACCGGATGCCGTCCTCCTGGATGTCGAACCCGCCGCCGACCTTGCGGAAGACGTTCAGGAAGGTCATGAGGTCTTCCTGCTTGGCGCCCTCGACGAAGATGTCGCCGTTCGTCGCGAGTGCGGCGGCAGCCCAGCTCGCGGCCTCGTTGCGGTCGTTGATCGCGCGGTGGGTGTACCCGCGGAGCGAGGCGACGCCCTCGATGAAGATGACCCGGTTCGGCTCGACGGACACGATCGCGCCCATCTTCTGCAGGATCGCGATGAGGTCGATGATCTCGGGCTCGATCGCGGCGTTCCGGAGCTCGGTGACGCCCTCGGCGAGCACCGCCGTGAGCAGGACCTGCTCGGTCGCGCCGACGCTCGGGTACGGCAGCTCGATGTTCGCGCCCTTGAGGCCGTTCGGTGCCGTGAGGTGGATGCCGTTGTAGGACTTGTCGACGACGGCACCCATCGCGCGGAGGGCGTCGAGGTGGAAGTCGATCGGACGGTCGCCGATGCGGCAGCCCCCGAGGTCCGGGATGAACGCCTCGCCGAGCTTGTGCAGCAGGGGGCCGCAGAACAGGATCGGGATGCGGCTCGAACCCGCGTGCGCGTCGATCTCCGCGAAGTGCGCGGACTCGACGTTCGAGGGGTCGAGGATCATCTCGCCGCGAGCCGGGTCCGTGATCCGCACACCGTGCACGTCGAGGAGCCCGCGGACGACGTTGACGTCGCTGATGTCCGGCACGTCCTTGAGGATCGACGGTGTGTCGCCGAGCAGTGCCGCGACCATCGCCTTCGTCGCGAGGTTCTTCGCCCCGCGGACCTCGATCCGTCCCACGAGCGGTTTCCCGCCGCGGATGACGATCTCATCCGACTTGAGTCCCACTCGGGCTCCTGCCGCCGCTGCGTCCTGTACGAGAGAGTTCACTTACCTCACCGGCAATGTCTTCGGCCGCCACGGGTCGCGGCGGGATTCGAAATCCGTGATCGCTGTTTCGTCACGGAGGGTGAGCCCGATGTCGTCGAGCCCTTCCATCAACCGCCACCGAGTGTAAGCGTCGATCTCGAACGCCACATCCACATCGCCGATCGACACGCGCTGGTTCTCCAGGTCGACGGTCGCCGAGATTCCCGGACTCGCGTCGATCTCCGCCCAGATCCGCTCCACGTCGGACTCCGCCACGACCGCGGCGACCAGTCCCTGCTTACCCGCGTTCCCCCGGAAGATGTCGCCGAACCGTGACGCGATCACCACCGAGAAGCCGAAGTCGCGGAGCGCCCACACGGCGTGCTCGCGGCTCGACCCGGTGCCGAAGTCGGGTCCGGCGACGAGCACCCGCGCGCCCGCGAACTCCGGGAGGTTGATGACGAAGGACGGGTCCTGGCGCCACCCGGCGAAGAGCGCGTCCTCGAACCCGGTCTTCGTGACGCGCTTCAGGTACACGGCGGGGATGATCTGGTCGGTGTCGACGTTGCTCCGCCTGAGTGGCGCTGCGACTCCGGTGACGGTCGAGATCCTGTCCATCAGTGCTCCTCCTCCGGCTGCGCGATGCCAGCCTGAGCGTCGTCGATCGTGGTGCGGTGGGTCGACGCAGCGGCACCCACCGACGCGTCCTCAGCGGCCGTGTCGACGGCGCGACGAGCGTCGTCCTCCTCGATGTCCCACGGACTCGAGAGCGTGCCGCGGACGGCGGTGGCGGCGGCCACGAGCGGCGACACGAGGTGCGTCCGCCCGCCCTTGCCCTGGCGACCCTCGAAGTTGCGGTTCGAGGTGGACGCGCAGCGCTCCCCCGGCGAGAGCTGGTCGGGGTTCATGCCGAGACACATCGAGCAGCCGGCGAACCGCCATTCCGCACCGAAGTCCGTCATCACCTTGTCGAGCCCCTCGGCCTCGGCCTCGAGCCGGACCCTGGCGGACCCGGGCACCACCATCACCCGGACCCCGTCGGCCTTCTTGCGACCGCGGATGATCGACGCGAAGGCCCGGAGGTCCTCGATGCGCGAGTTCGTGCACGACCCCATGAACACCGCGTCCACGGCGATGTCCTTCATGGGGGTGCCGGCAGTCAGGTCCATGTACTCGAGGGCGCGAGACGCCCCGGCGCGGGCGTTCGGGTCCTCGAACGCGTCCGGCGACGGCACGGCGTCGGAGAGCGACACGCCCTGCCCGGGGTTCGTCCCCCAGGTGACGAACGGCTCGAGCTCGTCGGCGTCGAGGAACACCTCGGCGTCGAACACCGCGTCGTCGTCGGTGGCGAGCGTGTCCCAGTACGCGACGGCCGCGTCCCAGTCGTCGCCGACCGGGGCGTGTGCGCGTCCCTCGAGGTAGTCGTAGGTGATCTGGTCCGGTGCGACCATGCCCGCGCGGGCGCCGGCCTCGATCGACATGTTGCAGATCGTCATGCGGCCCTCCATGGAGAGCGCTCGGATCGCACTGCCGCGGTACTCGAGCACGTAGCCCTGTCCTCCGCCGGTGCCGATCTTGGCGATGACCGCGAGGATGATGTCCTTCGCCGTGACGCCGGGCCGGAGCGTGCCCTCGACGGTGATCGCCATGGTCTTGAACGGCTTGAGCGGGAGCGTCTGGGTGGCGAGGACGTGCTCGACCTCGCTCGTCCCGATGCCGAACGCCATCGCACCGAACGCGCCGTGGGTGGAGGTGTGCGAGTCACCGCAGACCACCGTGATGCCGGGCATCGTGAGCCCGAGCTGGGGTCCGACCACGTGCACGATGCCCTGCTCCGCGTCACCGAGGGAGTGCAGGCGGACGCCGAACTCCTCGCAGTTCCGACGCAGCGTCTCGATCTGGATGCGGCTCGTGGGGTCGGCGATCGGGCGGTCGATCGCGAGTGTCGGGGTGTTGTGGTCCTCGGTCGCGATCGTCAGGTCGAGGCGTCGCACGGGCCGTCCGGCCTGACGCAGTCCGTCGAAGGCCTGCGGGCTCGTGACCTCGTGCACGAGGTGGAGGTCGATGTAGAGGAGGTCCGGGCTGCCGTCCTCGCCCTTGACGACGACGTGGTCGTCCCACACCTTCTCGGCGAGTGTCCTGCCCATGACCTCGTCCTCTCTGTCTCATGTCGTTCACACCGGCGAGCGCCGGCATGTCGTGCACACCGGCGAGCGCCGGCATGCCCAGAACCACTCGGCGAGCGCCGATGGTCCGAGGCAGTCTACGCCTGGGATACCAGCCGTCGGAGACCGCCCATGCCCGGAACCACGCGGATCGGCACCGCATTCCACGTCCGATCCGCATGCCCACGCTGATTGGTATACCAAAAAGACGACACCTGTCGATCTTCTCCGGTCCGGTGGTCGACGCGGGATGGGAGGATGGGGAGGACATGACCGACACCCGACACCGCTCGCACTCCGCCCGCACGATCAACCTCGAGGGCGCCGCACGGGCCTCGATCGCCGGCGGCGTCCCCCTCGCCGTGCTCATCGGGACGGGACACGCCGACTGGGCGGCGTTCGCGCTCTTCGCCGGGTTCACCGCGATCTTCGGCGCGCGGGAGGCCTACCGGCACCGCGTCGTCACCGTCAGCGTCGCGGGCGCACTGCTGACGCTCTGCATGCTCTGCGGCGTCGCGATCAGCATCACCGGCGCGCCGCTCTGGGTCGAGGCGATCGGCCTCGCGGTCGTGCTCACCGTGGCGGTCTGCACGCTGACGGTGCTCCAGACGGTGCCCGCGCAGCCGATCTTCCCGGTGTTCGCCTTCGTCGTCTGCGCCCTCGCCCCCGTCCGCACCGCCGACCTCCCGACGATCGTCGCGGTCATCGTGGCCGCCGTCGCGTTCGCGTGGCTCGTCGCCCTGTCCGGGACGATCCCGCGCCGGTTCTGGCACGCGCGCGCACCGCACGTGTTCCGTCCCTTCGCACCCGAGGCCGACCGACGGATGTCGACCCTGCGGAAGCGTGCGCTCTGGGAGACAGTGGCACTGAACGTCGTCGGGGCACTCGTCGCCGGTGCGGTCGCGGAGTCGATCCCCGGGCTCGGGCACCCGTACTGGGCGGTCGTCGCCGTGATCGCGGCCCTCCCGGCGATGCGACAGCGGCACACCCTGCAGCGGGCGATGCACCGCGTGCTCGGCACCCTCGGCGGCACGGTGATCGCCGTCGGGGTCCTGCTCCTGCACCCGACGGCATGGTGGGTGGTCCTCATCGCGGTGGTCGGCCAGTTCGGCGCCGAGATCTTCGCGGCCAGGAACTACGCGGTCTGCCTCCTGTTCCTGACGCCCCTGGCCCTCGCTGTCTCATGGCTGAGCCTGCCCGAGGCTCCGGAGGCGCTCGCGCTCGACCGGGTGGCGCAGACCGTCCTCGGCGTCGCGGTGAGCGTCGTCCTGCTGGTCGTCGGCCGCGTGGTCGAGCGCCGGCGCGGTCGCGCACTCGGCGCGACGTCCGCCATCCGCACCGTCTGACCCGCGCGCAGCTCCCATGCGCGGGTCCGACGCGCAGGTCCGATGCGCAGGTCCGACGCGCAGGTCCGATGCTCGGGTCCGACGCATAGGTCCGATGCTCGGGTCCGACGCATGTGTCCGACGCGCGGGTCACGGCGGCACCACCTGACGGACGGGAGGCACGCTCCGGCCCCGCACCGTCCCTCCAGTCCGTCGACGGTCACCGCCCGCACCCGCTCGGCGACGGCGGCTGGTCCTTCCACGTCGCGGACATGGCGACGGACCCGGCGCACCAGCGGCGTGGCCTCGGGCGCACCGTGCTCGACTCCGCGGGGTCCGACTGCGTCAGCTCGGGGAGACGTTCCAGCGGTCGATCACCGGGCGACCGTGCTCGTACCCGAGGACGCTCACCGTCGCCGTCGAGAGCGACAGCACGCCGCCGTCCTGGGGTGCGAGCCTGATCCATGCAGCGCCGAGGGCACGGAGGACGTGCCCGTGCGCGACGAAGATCGCGTCGCCGCCGTCCGCGAGCACCGGGCGAGCGCGGTCGAGGACCCGTTCGACGCGCACGCGCACCTCCGCGGCGTTCTCCCCGGGGGTGTCACCCGCCGGCACGCCGTCGGTCCACAGGTCCCACGGGCCGTGCCGCTGCACGCGGATCTGCGGGGTCGTGAGTCCCTCGTACGCGCCGTAGTCCCACTCCATGAGGTCGTCGTCGAGCTCCGCGTCGACACCGACGAGGGACGCGGTCTCGCGCGCGCGCTCGAGCGGACTCGACAGCGCGAGCGCGAACGTCCGCCCGGCGAGTGCCCGGCCGGCCCGTCGTGCCTGCTCCTTGCCGTTCTCGGTGAGCGGGATGTCCGTGCGGCCGGTGTGCTGACCGCTCTTGGACCACTCCGTCTCTCCGTGGCGGACGAGGACGAGTTCGCCGGGGCGTTCCGAGGTCATGGGTTCCTTCCGAGGTGCTGGCCGGACGTCGAGACGTCGACCGCGACGACGGGCGTCACGGATACGTCCAGACGAGCCGGGGACCCGGTCCGCGGGGAGCTGCACGATCGCGACGCTCGCCGTCGAGAACGTGGTGTACCCGTCCATCATGCCCGCCCCAGGTGCCACCGCGACGCCATCGACGGCCGGAGGGTGGCCTCGGATGTGCGTGCACGAGCGGTACGGGACCTCCGTCCGGCGTCCGCCCGGCGTCCGTGCGGTGTGCGGTGTGCGTCCGCTGGATCAGAGGGGGCGCACACCGCACCGGGAACGGCGGCTCGATCGGGCACGAGGACTGTTCCCGCGTCCGGCGCGCTCCGAGCCGGGGGTGCAAGCCCGACGGAGATCAGGGACCCCGTGACGGACGAGCGGTCGAGAGCACACCGAGACGATGTGGCGACCGGGGTCTGGGGCTGCCGCGAGCAGGATAGCGCGGTCGTGCGATGGCCTCCACCCCTTGCGCCGCGAGCACATCAGCGGTACACGAATCGCAGGGGCCCGAGCGTCGCAGGAGCCCGAGCGTCGCAGGAGCCCGCGCGTCGCGGGGCCCCTGCGCGTACCGTCCCCGGCGAACACCCCGCAACGCAAGAATCCCCCGCCGAAGCGAGGGATTCCAAGCGGTTGCCAGTCTGGTTCTGCGTCACACTGATCGGTGACCCCAGCGGGATTCGAACCCGCGTTACCGCCGTGAGAGGGCAGCGTACTAGGCCGCTATACGATGGGGCCGTTCCGGCAACAGAGAAGAGTATGCCACAGGGCGAGACGTTCCTCCAATTCGCCCCGCACGCTCGGTGTGTCGCCGGGCTATGGTGACCGGCATGGACGTCACGAAGCTCGAGCATGCCTGTCTCGTCATCCGGCAGGGCGGGCCTGGTCTGGTGATCGACCCCGGCAGCTTCACCCGCCTGGTGGAGGCCGAGGACGTCGTCGCGGTGGTGGTCACGCACGAGCATCCGGACCACGTGACCCCTCGGCAGCTCCGCCGCATCCTCGCCCGGAACCCCGGAGCGCTCGTGTTCGGTCCGGCCGGTGTCGCGGCACTCCTCGCCGAGCAGGCTCCGGAGATCGCGGTCGACGTCGTCACGCACGGCGACACGCGCACGGTCGGTCCGTTCTCGCTCGCCTTCCGGGGAGTGACGCACGCCGTCATCCACAGTTCGGTGCCGGTCATCGACAACACCGGCGTGATCGTCGACGACGTCCTTTTCTACCCGGGCGATGCCCTCACCGACCCGGGGCAGCCGGTCCCGGTCCTCGCGACGCCGGTGGGTGCCCCGTGGCTGAAGATCTCGGAGGTGATGGACTACGTCGCGGCGATCGCCCCCGCCAGGACGTTCCCCGTCCACGAGGCGACCCTGTCCGAGGCCGGCTTCGCGATGCACGCCGACCGGATCGCCGCGATGACCCGGCCGACCGGGGAGGCGACCGTGCTCCGCGCGGGCGACACGATGCACGTCTGACCGGCACCGGCCGCCTCGGCGCCGCGGTGTTCTGAACACGGGCGTCCGCCCCGAACACCCGGATCCGGGTGTTCAGGGCGGACGGGGGTGTTCAGAACACGCCTGGCAGGCGCGCCGGCGGCCCCGTCGACGACCGCACGACCAGCCGCGCGGCCGCCGGCGCGAACGCCGACATCGGCTGCGCTCCCCCGAGCTCGTCGAGCAGCGCCCTGGCCGCGGTCCGCCCCTGCTCGGACGGGTCCTGCGCGACGGTCGTCAACCCCACCACCGCGCCGTGCTCGTGCCCGTCGATCGCGATCACCGAGACGTCCTCCGGCACCCTGAGCGACGCCTCGGCGAGCGCCGTGATCGCGCCGAGCGCCATCTCGTCCGACGCCGCGAAGACCGCCGTCGGCACGGGGCGCCGCTGGAGCAGCCGACGCATGGCGCCGTACCCGCCCCGGTACGAGAACCCGCCGTCGAGCATCCGGTCCTCGGCCGGCTCGATCCCGGACGCACGCATGGTGTCGCGGAACCCGTCACGCCGGAGGTACGGCACCGCGACGTTCATCCCGGCCTCGTCCTGCCCACCGATGTACGCGACGTCGCGGTGTCCGAGGTCGAGCAGGTGCGTCGTCGCCAGCCGCGCCGCTCCCCGGTCGTCGATCCCGATGTGCCGCACGCCGGGCGCCGGTCCCCCGACGACGACCATCGGGTACTCGGTCAACTCGAGCTGCTCGCGCTCGGACTCGTCGAACACGAGCGAGAGCAGCACGAGCGCGTCGATCCGGCGTCGGAGCATGGACCGGTGGAACGCCCGCTCCCGATCGGACGAGCCACCGCCGAGGCTGTACAGCACCAGGTCGTACCCGTCGCGCCGGAGCTCGGCGTCGACGCCCTCGAGCGTCTTGACGTAGAACCAGCGGTCGATGACCGGCACCACGACACCGATGGCCCGCTGCCGTCCGGTGGCGAGCCCGGCCGCCGCGGACGACGGGACGTAGCCGACCTCCTCGGCGACGCGGCGCACCGCGGCGATGGTCGGGGCCGCCACGCCCGGCAGCCCGCGGAGCGCCCGAGAGACGGTCGACTTCGACAGCCCCGTCGCGCACGCGATCTCCTGGATGCCGGACATGCGGACTGGAGGGTCGCTACCGGTCGCGGACGTCGGCGCGCGCCGCGGGGTGGTCGCCCCCGGCTGCACGCGACCCGTCGTCATGCGGGACGGGCGCGCCGGACCGCGACCGGGCCTCCCGGCCTCCCCGCGTCACCGCCGCGTCGGACGCGGACCGGGCCTCCTGACCGGCACGCACGATCGCGCGGCGCTGCCGCAGCAGGACGCCGACGAGCACCACGAGGAACAGCAGCGTCAGCGCCCATCCGAGGGCCGGGCGCCCCGTGAGCTCGCAGGCGATGGTGACGACGAGGAACACGACCCCGAAGAAGCCGGCGAAGCCGATCAGCATGTCGACGGTGTCCGTCGGTCGCCTCGGAGCCATGCGCGCCACGGTCAGCCCTTCACGCCGCCGGCGGTGAGACCGGCGACGATCCTCCGCTGGAACACGAGGACGAGGATGACGAGGGGGATGGTCACGATCGTCCCGGCGGCCATGACCGCCGTGTAGGGCTCCTGGTGCGGCTGGCTCCCCGCGAAGGACGCGATCGCCACCGTGACGGGCTGCGTCTGGTCGCTCGAGAGCTGCGACGAGATCAGGTACTCGTTCCACGAGGAGATGAAGGCCAGGATCGCCGTCGTGAACACCGCGGGTGCGGCGAGCGGCAGGATGATCCGCCGGAACGCCTGGACGCGGGTGCAGCCGTCGATGCGAGCGGCCTCCTCGAGGTCCCACGGCATCTCGCGGAAGAACGACGCGAGCGTGTACACCGTCAGCGGGAGCACGAACGAGATGCTCGGCAGGATGAGCGCCTGGTAGGACCCCATCCACCCGATGTCCGTGAACAGCTGGAACAGCGGCGAGATGAGGGCGACGCCCGGGAACATCGACGCGGCGAGGATCGCGCCGGCGATGAGCGACTTGCCGCGGAACTCGAGGCGGGCCAGGGCGTACGCGGCGCTCGTGCCGACGAGCAGCGCGATGATCGTCACCGCGGCGCCGATGAACAGCGAGTTCAGGAGGGCCTTGCCGAGGTGGTTCCCGAGCGCCGTCGAGAACGCCGTCGCGTAGTTGTCGAGGGTGATGTGGGTCGGCCATGGTGTGGCGTCGAACGTGAACCCGACGTCGCGGAAGCTCGTGACGACCATCCAGTAGAACGGCAGGAGGCACCAGACGGCGATGACGACGGCGCTGATGCCGGTCCGCCACGCCTGACCGGGGTGTCGATCGACCCGGACCTTCGCGCCCGAGGTGTCGCGGACGGTGGGGCGCGTGTTCACCCGCTGGGCTGCGATGGTCACTTGAGGTCACCCTTCTGCTGGGCCGCCTGCGTCTGCACGACGTTCGCGCCGAGGAACCGGACGAACAGGAACGCGACGATGAAGATGATGAGGAACGTGATGGTCGACAGCGCCGACGCGGAGTTGAACCCCTGCCGGATCTGGTCGACCACGAGGATCGACAGCGTCGTGGTGGCGTTCCCCGATCCGCCACCACCCCCGGTGAGGATCGCCGGCAGGTCGTACATCCGGAGCGCGTCGAGCACCCGGAACAGGACCGCGACCATGAGCGCGGGACGCACCAGCGGCAGCGTGATGTTGACGAAGCGCTGGAACGTGGACGCACCGTCCATCTTGCCGGCCTCGTAGACGTCCTCCGGGATGAGCTGCAGGCCCGCGAGGATGAGCAGCGCCATGAACGGCGTCGTCTTCCAGGTGTCGGCGATGACGATCGCGAACCGCGACGCCCACGCGTCCGAGGTCCACAGGATGTGGGTGCCGAGCACGTGGTTGAGCACGCCGTTCACGTCGAAGATGAAGTACCAGAGCTTCGCGGTGACGGCCGTCGGGATCGCCCACGGCACGAGGATCGCGGCACGGACGAGCGCGCGGCCCCGGAAGTTGCGGTTCATGATGATCGCCATCCAGAGGCCGATGACGGTCTCGAGGGCGACCGTCACGACGGTGAAGAACGCGGTGTTGCCGAACGACACCCAGAACTGCGAGCCGAGGTTGCCGGGCGGGCAGGCGACGGTGCCGCACCGCTGGCCGAGCCAGTGCACGTAGTTCTGGACGCCGGCGAACCCGCCGCTGACGAACAGGCCGGTCGCCTTGTCGAGGCCGGCGTCGTTCTGGAACGACTGGATGAGCGCGCTGACCACCGGGTAGCCGATGACGATCGCGAGCAGGACGAGGGTCGGGCCGATCAGGTAGACGGCCCAGCGGCCGTGCGCCTCGTTGAGGCCGCTCCTGCGGCCCTTCGGCCTGCCGGGTTCCATCCCTGCTGGGTTCGGGATGGCTGCGGGGATTTCGGTTGCAGCGGACACGAGGCCTCCTTGCCGGTGCCGGTGGTGCAGATGATGCGGAAGCGCCGGACGGGAGGCGCGGTGCGGGTGTGCGCCGCGCCTGGCGTCCGTCAGGTGGTGCGGAGCGGTCGGACCGGAGGGACGGGGCGGGGCCGACCCGTCCCTCCCGTCCGACCGTCAGGGGGTGCGGAGCACCTAGCTGCTCGACGCCGCCTTGACGGCCGCCTGCATGTCGCTGAGCGCGCTCTTGACGCTCTTCGACCCCTTGAGGGCGGCGTAGGTGTTGTCCTGGATCGCCTTCGTGACCGCGGGGTAGTACGGCGAGACCGGGCGCGGCTCGGCGCTCTTGATGGACTTCAGCAGTGTCGGCAGGTACGGCAGCTTGCTCTGCAGCTCGGAGTCCGAGTAGACGCTCGCCACGACCGGGGCGAGCGAGCCCTGTGTCGCGAAGAACTTCTGCGTCTCGTTGGACTCCAGGAACTCGAGGAAGTCGTGCGCCGTCGCCTTGTGCTTGGAGTAGACGCTGATCGCCGCGTTGTGCCCGCCGAGCGTCGATGCGCCGACGCCGTCGACCCCGGGGATCGGTGCGACGCCGAACGTGTCCTTGACCGTCGAGGAGCCGTCGGTCTTGGCGAGGTTGTAGACGTACGGCCAGTTGCGGAGGAACAGCAGCTTGCCGTCCTCGAACGCCGTCCGACCCTGCTCCTCCTGGTAGGTGATCGCGGCGGCCGGGATGTTCCCGTCCTTGAACGCGCTCACGAGGTTCTGGAGACCGGTCTCGGCGTCCTTCGTGGTGAGGGTCGGGGTGGTGCCGTTCTTCGCGAGCACCGAACCGCCGGCGCCGTTGATGGCCTCGGAGGCGTTGACCGTCAGGCCCTCGTACTTGGCGAACTGTCCCGCGTAGCAGCCGATGCCGGCCTGCTTGGCGATGTCGCAGTCCGCCATCATCTCCTTCCACGTGGTCGGCGGGGTCTTCACGAGGTCCTTGCGGTAGTACAGCAGCGCGCCGTCGGACGTCTGCGGTGCGGCGTAGAGCGTGTTGTTGTACGTCGCCGTCTTGACCGTCGCGGGCAGGAGCTTCGACGTGTCGACCTTCATCTTGCCGGTGAGCGGCGTCAGCCAGCCCTTCGCGGCGAACTCCGCCGTCCAGACGACGTCGACGTCGACCACGTCGTAGTTGTCGTCCTTGGCCTGGAAGTGCTGCACGAGGTCGTCGTGCTGCTGGTCGGCCTGGTCCGACTGCTCCTTGAACGTGACCTTCTCGTCGCCGTGGGCCTTGTTCCACTTGGCGATGAGCGGACGGACCACGTTGGAGTTGTCCTTGCCCTGCACGTACGTGATCGGGCCGCGGCTGTCCTGGCCGGACGCGGCGTCCCCACCGCCGGAACCCGAACTCCCGCTCGAGCACCCCGCCAGTGCCAGTCCCATGACGGCGATCCCCGCGACGGTCGCGAACCGTGTCTTCGCTCGTAGCTTCTTCACTGCGTCTCCTCATCGAGATCACAGGCGAACGTGCCTGTGGCAGGCGCCGCTGCCTGCTGGTGCGGGACGCTACCCCCAGCACGGGGGTGCCGCAACCGGTTGCGTCGGGTGAGTGACCGAACTGTGACCTGCAGCGGCGCCGCTCGGGCTCGGCGGACGGGAGGCGCGGGTCGGCCTGGCACCGTCCCTCCAGTCCGTCGCCCACTCGCGTGCGCACCGCGCGCCGGTCCACTCCCCGGGCATGGCACCACTCCCGCCGCATGGCACCACCGTTCGCGGGTGGTGCCATGCGCAAGCAGTGGTGCCCCGCGCGGGGACACATGCCATGTGCGAGCCGTGCCGGGGCGCTCCCGCCGGTCTACGCTCGGTGCCGTGACGACGACGTTCCCCAGGAGTTCCCCGTCCGCACTCGGCATCGACGCGGGCGGTGTGCTCGCGTTCGTGCGGGCGCTCGAGACCACCCCCGACGTGGAACCGCACAGTCTCATGCTGCTGCGGCACGGCCAGGTGGTCGCGGAGGGCTGGTGGGCGCCGTACCGCGCCGACCGCGTGCACCTGCTCTACTCACTCAGCAAGAGCTTCACTGCCGCCGCGGTGGGGATCGCGGTCGGCGAGGGTCTGGTGGATCTCGACGCGACCGTGCTCAGCTACTTCCCCGAGCTCGACGCGGACATCACCGATGAGCGCAGTCGCCGGATCCTCGTGCGCCACGTCCTCGCGATGGCGAGCGGACACAGCTCGGAGACCGTCGAACGGGCCCGGGAACTCGACCCGGACAACCTGGTCCGCGGGTTCCTGCTCCTGCCGCCGGACGAGGAACCCGGCACCGTGTTCGCCTACAACCAGCCGTGCACCTACTCGCTCGGTGCGATCGTGCGTCGGGTCAGTGGTGGATCACTCCTCGACTACCTGCGTCCCCGGCTGCTCGGGCCGCTCGGCATCGACGACGTCGCGTGGGTCCGCGACGACACCGGTGCCGAGCTCGGGTTCAGCGGGCTGCACGCGACCACGTCCGCGATCGCCGCGCTCGGCCAGCTGTACCTGCAGCGCGGCGTCTGGGACGGGACGCGGATCCTGTCCGAGGAGTGGGTCGAGGCCGCCACGCAGCTGCAGGTGCGGAACGACGACGAGGAGAACCCCGACTGGAGCCAGGGCTACGGATTCCAGTTCTGGATGGCGCGACACGGGTTCCGCGGCGACGGGGCCTACGGGCAGTTCTGCGTCATGCTGCCGGGGCTCGACGTGGTCCTCGCGATGACCGGGCAGAGCATCGACATGCAGGCCGTGCTCGACGCCGCGTGGGAGCACCTGCTGCCGGCGATCGGCGACGGCCCGGTGTCGGCCGGTCCCGACTCGGCCGGTCCCGACTCGGAACCCGACTCGGAACCCGACTCGGCGTCGTCCGACGACGTGGCGTTGGCGTCCGCCCTCGCCGATCTCGCACTGCCGGCGGTGGCCGGCGGACCCCTCGACGCCCTGGTCGTCGGTGCTCGGCTCGATCCCGGTGACGACAACGCCGTGTCGAGCCTCACCGCGGTCGAGATCAGTCGCGTCGTGTCCGACGAGGCACCCGGTCCTGACGGCGTCGTCCGGATCGCCCTCGTCGAGGGGACCACACGGCTCGAGGTCGAGGTCGGCGAGGGCCGCTGGTCCGTCGACGGTCCGCTCGGCGCGAGCGGTGCGCTGGACTCCGCGTCGGGCACGGTCGTCGTCGACGTCCGGTTCCTCGACACACCGCACCTGCTGCACGTGCGGTGTGCGATCGACGCGACGTCGGGCGGTGGGACGTTCGCGGCACGCTGGGCGACGGAGCCGCTGCACTCGGACCTCGCGCACCTGCGGCGTCCGACCGACTGACCGGCCGGTCGGCACGGGCGCAGGCTCCAGCTCCGTCTCCGGCTCCGGCTCGGGCTCCGGCTGCGGCTCGGGCTGCGGACGGCACTCAGTCGGCCGCAGAGGCCTCGAACCCGAGGAGCCACGTGACGCCGTACGCGTCGCGGACCTGACCGTCCGAGTCGCCCCACGGGCGTTCCTGGAGTGGATCGAGCACGGTGCCGTCGACCGACAGGTCCGCGAACCACCGGCGGAGCACGCTCGGCGGTGCGGCACCGAGCAGTGACAGGAGCAGCCCGCTCGCGGCGAAGGGCGTCTCCCCCGTGCCCACGTCCGCAGCGAACAGGGCGACGTCGCCGACGAGCATGCCGTGCGCGACCGACGACGGGTCTCCGTCAGTTCGTCCGAGGTCCGCGAAGGTGTTCACCCGCACCTCCCCGCCGAAGACGCCCTGGTAGAACTCCAGCGCCGGGCGGGCGGTACCGGGGAGCAGGAAGTACGGGGTCGGTCCGTCGAGGCTCACGCGGGGACTGTACGCCGCTCGAGGCGTCCGCGGGAAGCCCCCGCGGCCGTCATGTGCTCGCCGCGCTCACCCGCTCGTGGAACGACGAACGCCCCCGGGATCATCCCGAGGGCGTTCGTTCTGAGTGCTGGGGTACCTGGACTCGAACCAAGAACAACGGTACCAGAAACCGACGTGTTGCCAATTACACCATACCCCAATGGACGTGACCGAAGCCCTGCCCAGCAGTTCGTCGACATCCCGAACCGAGAGACAACACTACAGCATCTCAGGCGGTGCGAAGACCACCGACGAGATCGCGGTGGACCGCGGCGGCCGTGACCGCCCCGGCACCCGCGGCGACGATGAGCTGCTCGGGCCCCGGCGGCGTCACGTCACCGACGGCGTACAGTCCGGCGGCTCCCGTGCGCCCAGCCCGGTCGACGACGACGAACCCGTCGACGTCCCGTTCCAGCGCGGCATCGACCCAGTCGAGGTCGACGTGCCATCGCGGACGCACGAACCCGCCCGTGCGCGGTACCACGTCGCCGTCTGCGAGACGAACGCCGGTCAGCCCGGATCGGTCCCCCTCGAGGTCGTCGAGCGGCCGCTCGTCGACGCGTACGCCCGACGACGCCAACCGTCCGCGGTCGCCGTCCGTGAGCACCGCGACACCGTTCGTGAACACCACGAGGTCGTCGGTCCAGGACGCGACGAGCAGCGCGCGGTCCGCCAGGTCGTCGGTCTCGCCGATCAGGGCGAGCGGCTCACCGGCCTTCTCGTACCCGTCGCACTCGACACAGCTGTGCACGCTGGTCCCGTAGAACGCACGGAGGGACGGGAGGGACGGGAATTCCTCACGGAGACCCGTCGCGATCACGACGGCACGCGTGGACACCGCGACCTCGGAGCCCCGCCAGGTCCCATGGACGCGCCACCCGTCCGCCTCGGGGCTGACCTCGTCGACGACGGACTGCACGACCGTCGCCTCGTCGTAGGCCTCGACCTCGGCCCGCCCGAGCTTCCGCAGTTCGAGCGGGGAGACGCCGTCACGCGTGAGGAACCCGTGAGACCGCAGGGTCGCGGCGTTCCTCGGCCGGTTCGCATCGATCAGCAGGACGCGCCGTCGTGCGCGAACCAGGTTGAGCGCGGCGCTGAGTCCCGCCGGGCCGGCGCCGACGACGACGACGTCGTACCGGTCGGTCATCGGGATGCGAGTGCGCGCAGCCGGTGCAGCGAGGACTCCTTGCCGAGGATCTCCATCGACTCGAAGAGCGGCGGACTGATCCGACGACCGGACACCGCGACGCGGAGCGGCCCGAACGCCAGACGGGGCTTCAGCCCGAGCCCGTCGATGAGGCTCGATCGGAGTGCCGCCTCGATCGGTGCCGCGTGCCACTCGTCGACGCCGTCGAGCGCGGCGATGGATGCCTCGAGCACCGAGTCGGCATCGTCTTTCAGCGTCGCGAGGGCATCGGGCTCGACGACCAGGTCCGCATCGGCGGTGAACAGGAACCCGAGCATCCCGGGGGCCTCGCTGAGGAGCTGCATCCGTTCCTGGACGAGCGGTGCCGCCGCCGCCAGGACCGCCTCTTCGTCGGGGGTCGCCGGCGACGAGAGGTGATCGATGAGGTACGGCTTCAGCCGCTCCCGGAAGTCGACCGGGTCGAGCAGGCGGATGTGGTCGCCGTTGATCGACTCGGCCTTCTTGTGGTCGAACCGCGCCGGGTTGGGGTTGACGTCCTCCACGTCGAACGCGGCGGTCATCTCGTCGAGGGAGAAGACGTCACGATCAGCGGACAACGACCACCCGAGCAGTGCCAGGTAGTTCACGAGCCCCTCGGGGACGAACCCGTTCGCCCGGTGGTGGAAGAGGTTGGACTCGGGATCGCGCTTCGAGAGCTTCTTGCTGCCCTCCCCCATGACGTAGGGCAGGTGTCCGAACCGCGGGACGAAGTCGGTGACCCCGAGCTCGACCAACGCCTCGTAGAGGGCGATCTGCCGCGGTGTCGACGAGAGGATGTCCTCGCCGCGCAGCACGTGGGTGATGCCCATGAGTGCATCGTCGAGCGGGTTCACGAAGGTGTAGAGCGGCTTGCCGTTCGGACGCACGACCACGAAGTCGGAGAACGACCCTGCGGGGAAGGTGATGGGTCCGCGAACGAGGTCGTCGAAGCTCAGGTCGCGGTCCGGGACACGGAGGCGGAGCGCTGGCTGTCGTCCCTCGGCCCGGTACCCCTCGCGCTCGGCATCGGTGAGGTCGCGCTCGAAGTTGTCGTAGCCCTGCTTCGGGTCGCGACCGTTCGCGAGGTTCCGCGCCTCCATCTCCTCGGGCGTGACGAAGGACTCGTAGATCAGGCCGCGCTCCTGCAGCCGGTCGATGACGTCCTGGTAGATGTCGGTGCGCTCGGACTGGCGGTACGGCCCGTGGTCACCACCGACCTCGACCCCTTCGTCCCAGTCAAGCCGGAGCCACCGGAGACCGTCGATGATCTGCTCGTAGCTCTCCTCGCTGTCACGGGCGGCGTCGGTGTCCTCGATCCGGAAGACGAGCTTGCCACCGGTGTGGCGCGCGTACGCCCAGTTGAACAAGGCCGTGCGGATCAACCCGACGTGCGGGGTCCCGGTCGGCGACGGGCAGAAGCGGACGCGGACGTCGGCCCCGGAGGCAGTGGTGAATGGCGCAGTCATGTCTCGTCGATCCTACCGCGGCGGTTGTCGCCGCCTGGTGGATGCTGCTGGTGTTCTGGACGCCGAAAAGCCCCCGAGGAAGCAATATCATCACGGGGATGATGCCGCCTTCTCGGGGGCTTCCTGGTGAACCTGACGGTTCAGACGTGAAGTCCGGCGGTGTCCTACTCTCCCACAAGGTCCCCCTTGCAGTACCATCGGCGCTGTGAGGCTTAGCTTCCGGGTTCGGAATGTGACCGGGCGTTTCCCTCACGCTATAACCACCGGAACATACTT
>NZ_LMMJ01000011.1 GCF_001422205.1 Curtobacterium sp. Leaf261 | reverse complement strand
CTCCCAGAATCGCGCCTCCCGGGCACGCTGCTCCAGCCTCGATCCCATCTGCAACACTCCAAATCACGGTGGTGTTGCAACGACCAGCTGAACCCAAGGATCGCCATCCGGACGCAGGCGGCGGTTAGTCCAGCGCTCACGGTCGCGGATGGGCGTCGTGGGAGTGGTTCGGGTCGGATGCGAAAGTTCGTTCGTAGATGTCGTAGACGACCGCGGCCTTGGCGTCGTTGTAGCGCACGCCTTTGTCGGCGCTCACGGCCTGCGCCTTTGCGTCGGCGTAGGCCTGTCGGTCCTCGGGGTGGGATCGCAACCACTCCACGAACAGGCGGTGCCGTTGCGGCTCCACTGCCTCTGGCTGCCACACGTGCAGGTTGGTGTTGGGATTGCTGAGGGTGAGCTGCCGGTGTGCATCGCCTGCGATCACGTCGCGGAAGATCAGACGGAACCCGACGGCCTCGAGCTTCGGCAGCCAGGCTTGTTCATCGAGGACGTCAGGCACGAGCAGGTCGGCGTCGATGACCGGCTTGGCGATCATGCCGGGCACGGCTGTGGAGCCGACGTGCCAGACGGTGTGACCAGCGCCGAGCGCACCTACGACGAGGTCGCGCACGCACGCGAACGACTCGGCCCACCGCGGGTCGTAGGCCTGTGGGGAGCCGGGGTCGGTCTGTCGGAATGCGACGCGCTGCGACTGACGGGCGGCGTTGCTGTCGGCGACGAACGGGCGCCAGAGAGGGTGTTCGGCCACGGTCACATCATGAACCCTCACGCGTCTCACCAGCCGCTCCTCAGGCGGGATGATCGGCGGCTCCAGCAGGCTCTGTCTGCTCAGACACCCCACTTGGCCATGAACCGGTGGACGAAGAACGCGATGATGCCGAGCAACATCCGCCCCGACGAACCGTTGTTCCAGGACCTCTCCAACGTCGTCTTCTTCATGACCGCAGAGGAGGTCATCGTGTCTCGGCCCTCCATCGGAACCGGCCTCGACGACGATCGACACCGTTCCTCGGCGCGCGCCAGCCCTGGGAGCGGTTCCTGCGGGAGCACCCGCCCGTCCGTGCGGAACAGGCCTGACCGCCGCGGCAGTGCCTCGTCCCCACGATCGCGACGACTGAGGTTGCCGGCACGCGGCGGACGCGGGTGGTGGACCACCGCCGCAGCGCCGACGCGCTGCACCACCATCGGACTGGAGGGACGGTGCCAGCCCGCACCGTCCCTCCAGTCCGGGGTCGGTGTCCGCAGGCACGCACGTGCCGTCAGTTGCGCGCGAACCGCTCGTCCGTCGCCGCGAGCACGCGCAGCGCGTTGCCGCCCGCGAGGGCGCGGAGGTCGTCGTCGGACCAGCCTCGGCGTCGCAGCTCCGACGCCAGGACCGGGTAGCGCGAGACGTCGCGGAGGTCGTCCGGCAGGGTCGGCGTGCCGTCGTAGTCGCCGCCGAGGCCGATGTGCCGGACGCCGGCGACCGCACGCGCGTGGTCGACGTGGTCCGCGACGTCGGCGACCGTGACGACCGGTGCCGCACCCGTGCCGTCCCAGCCGGCGTACGCGGCCGACACGAACTGCGGGACGAAGGTGATCATCACGACGCCGCCGTTCTCGCCGAGCCGCGCGAGGACGTCGTCGGGGACGTTCCTCGGGTGGTCGTTCACCGCGATCGTCGACGAGTGGCTGAAGACCACCGGCGCTGTCGCGATGTCGAGTGTGTCCCGCATCGTGTCGGGGCTGACGTGCGACAGGTCCACGAGCATGCCGATGCGCTCCATCTCGGCGACGATCGCACGCCCGCGGTCGGTGAGGCCGCCGTGCGGGTGCGACCCCGTCGCGGAGTCCGCCCACGGGGTGTCGTCGTTGTGCGTCAGCGTCATGTACCGGACGCCGAGCCGCGCGAAGTCGCGGAGCACGGCGAGGTCGTCGCCGATGGAGTGACCGCCCTCGGCGCCGAGCAACGACGCGATCCGGCCGGATTCCACCGCGCGGTGGACGTCGGCTGCCGTCCGCGCGAGCTGCAGGTCCTCCGGGTACCGCGCGACGAGCCGGTGCACCAGGTCGATCTGCTGGAGCGTCGAGCGCACCGGATCCGGGTCCTCGACGTCCACGTACACCGACCAGAACTGGCCGACGACACCGCCGTCGCGGAGCTTCGGGATGTCCGTGTGGAGGGTCTGCTCGACACCGTCGACCCCCTCGACGCTCGAACCGCGGGAGACGCGGCACTCCCACGGCAGGTCGTTGTGGCCATCGATGACCGGGAACGAGAGCCCGTCGAACGCGGTCACGCCGTCGCCGTCGCCGTGGCAGTCTCGGTCGCGTCGGCGGGTGTCAGCGTCTCGAGCGCACGGTCGGCCACGCGGTTCGCGAGGATCCGGATCTCTCCGATCGCGGTGGTCTCCCAGAGTGCTCCCCGCAGCGCGTGTCCGATCGCGAGGAGTCGTCCGTCCGCGGTCCCGGCGGCGTCGATGACCGCCCCGGAGTGTTCCGCGGCGAGCCCGAGGCCGAGCGGTTCCTGGACGAGCGCTCCGTGCGCGAGCAGCGCGTCGACGAGCGGGCTCCACCCGGGCGTCGTAACGGACCCCGGGCCGGTGCAGAACACGACCACCTCGTGGTCGGCGGGGTCGGCGTCCGCGTCGAAGCGCAGGGTCCCGGCGTCGACGAGCGACTGCAGCTCGTCGTGCACGGAGGGCGCCATGCGGTGCCGGCGGACGTCCCAGCGGCGGGCGAGGTGCTCGAGGAACCGACGTCGCTCGACCTCGGTGAGCCCCGCCCAGTGCTCCATCAGGTGCGGCCGCATGCCGTCGACGACCGCCTGCCAGGGGGTGCCGTCGCGGTCGGCGGCGCGGAGTTGCTCCCCGAGGTCGTGCGCCAGGTCGCCGAGCGTGATGGCGGCTGGGTCGAGCCCCGGACCGGGAGCGGCCGGCGCGGACGGGTGGACGCCCGGCAGGAGCAGGTGTCGGCTCGTGGCGGTCATCCGGATGCCGTCGTCCCGGCGTGCGAGCGTGGTGGCGACGTCGACCATCGTCAGGCCGGTCCCGACGAGCAGGACGTCGGCGCCCGCGGGGACCTCGTCGAGGGCGTCGACCGCCCACGGGTCGTCGACCTGCGCGGCAGCGCCGGTCGCCCACCGGGCGGGCGGCGGGTTCCCGAGCGCGAGGACGGCGACGTCGGCGTCGACCGTCCGTCCGTCGTCGAGCACGACGTGGACGCCGTCGTCGTCCGTGGTCAGGTCGACCGCCTCGCCGTGGACAGCGGAGGCGGCCCCGTCTGCGACGAGTGCACGGAAGGAGTCCTCGACGTAGTCGCCGTAGGTGTTCCGGAAGACGAAGTCCGCAGGGCCGACGTCGAGCCCGCGCTCGGTGCACCAGCGGACGAAGTGCTGCTCGTCCGCTGCCGAGACGCTCATCTTGCCGGCGGGGCTGTTCAGGCGGTGGTGCGGCTCGGCGCGGCCGTACGCGAGGCCCCGGCCGATCGCGGGCTCCCGGCTGACGACGGTGATCTCCGGGGCGTCGACCCCGCGCGCCGCGGCACGCTCCCGGACGGCGACGGCGACGTACACGGCGCTCGCTCCCCCACCGACGATGACGACGGACGACCCTGGACCATTCATACGATGCAACTCCGCTCCCGGGCGCGCATCTGGCCACGTGCCCACCTCCGACGGTAGACCGGTCCACCGACGCCAGGGTCGTACGCTGACGGGATGGCCCCGCGCTTCACCGTCCGCAGCACGACCGCCGCCGACTGGCAGGAGGTCCGTGCGCTCCGACTCCAGGCGCTCGCGGACACCCCGATCGCGTTCGGCGAGACCCTGGCGGCCGGACGGCGACGCGACGAGGCCAGCTGGCGGGAGCGAGGTGGGCGCGGACAGCTCGAGCACAGCACGTTCCTCGCGGCGATCGACGCCGACGGCACCTGGGTCGGCACGATGGGCGGCACCGTCGAGGGGACGCCGGCTGCGCCCCTGCCGATGCTCGTCGGCGTGTTCATCGCACCCTCGCACCGTGGCCGGCGGATCGGCGTCGCTGATGCACTGCTCGCCGGGGTGGAGGAGTGGGCCGCGACCGAGGGCGACACGATCACGCTCGACGTGCACGAGGACAACGACCGGGCGATCGCGTTCTACGAGGCACGCGCCTACGTGCGGACCGGGCGGACCCGTCCGTACCCGCTGGCCCAGGGCAGCCGCGAGCTGGAGATGCGCAAGGCGCTCTGACCGCGCGCCAGGCGGAGCACGCCCGTCCCGCGGTCGTAGGCTCCGGATGTGCGCATCCTCGTCACCGGCGCGACCGGGTACCTCGGCAGGTCCGTCGCCATCGCGCTCGCGCGTGACGGGCACGACGTCCTCGGCATGACGCGTGACACCACCGGGCCACGGGCGACGTCCCTGCAGCGCCTCGGTGTGCGCCCCGTCGAGGGTGACGTCGCCCGGACCGAGTCGTACGCCGCACACCTCGCGCACACCGATGCCGTCGTGCACACCGTCATCGACGCCGACGACCCGACCGGGAGCGACCAGCGCCTGTTCGCGGCCGTCCGGCAGGCGGAGGCGGAGGACCACCGCCGTCGGCACGTCGTCTACACGACCGGGTGCTCGACGTTCGGTCCGGCGACCCACACCGTGCTCACCGAGGCGACACCGGTGGACCCGGAGAACCGGCGGGCGCGGCTCGAGGCCGACCTCGTGGACTCCGGGCTCGCCCACACGATCATCCGACCGGCGTTCGTGCACGGCGACGACGCCAGGAGCTCGATCGTCGGCCGCTGGTTCCGCGAGGGTGCCGACGGCCGCGCGGTGCACCACGGCGACCCCGGCAAGCTCTGGTCCTGGGTGCACGTCGATGACGTCGGAGCAGCGTTCGCCGCGGTGCTCCGCGAACCCGCCGCCCACGACGGCCAGGTCTACCTGCTCGCCGACGACCAGGCCGCTCCTGCGCTGACCGTGCTCACCGCCGCGGCGCGCACGGCGGGCTTCGACGGCACGGTCTCGTTCGCGCCGATCTCGGACGAGGAGCCGACCTACCGCGTCTTCGACCACGACGAGGTGGTCGACTCGACCAAGGCCCGCTCGCGGCTCGGCTGGATCCCCACGCACGCCGGTGTGCTCGAGGACCTCCCCGCGTCGTTCGCCGCTTGGAGCCGCACCTGACGAGGTCGGTCCGTTCCGCCTCGGCCCCGGCGTCACCCGGTCGCGGCGTCACCCGGTCCCGGCGTCACCCGGTCCCGGCGTCACGCGGTCGCGCTCGGGTTCGTGACGGTGCTCAGGCGTCCGCGCGCTCGCCCACCCGGAACGACGCGCCCCGGTGCTCCGCAGGCAGCCGGTCACCACGGCCGAACAGCTTGTTCCGGAGGGCCCCGTCCTGGTAACCCGTCGGGTACGCGTCGCGCGCCCGGAGCTCCGGGATGACGAACTCGATGACGTCCTCCCACGTGCCGGGGGTCACCGCGTAGGCGAGGTTGAACCCGTCGACGTCGGTCTCGCGGACGATCTCCTGGAGCTGGTCGGCGATCGTCGCCCCGGACCCGACGGCCACCGGGCCGAGCCCGCCGATCGCCGTCTGGCGCACGATGTCGCGGATCGTCCACGACGACCCGTCCGACCCGGTCGCCGCGGCCAGGTTCGCCGCAGCCGACTGGATCGCGTTCGACTCGACGTTGCCGAGCGGTTCGTCGAGGTCGTACCCGGAGAGGTCGACGCCCATCCACCCGCTGTTCAGGACGAGCGCCCCGAGGTCCGACGCGTACGACAGGTAGTCCTCGTACTTCGCCTGGGCGAGCTCGTCGGTGGCGTCGGTGATCACCGTGAGGAGCGTGTAGATGCGGGCGGCGTACCGGTCGCGACCCGCTGCCTCGAGTGCGTCGCGGATGCGGCCGACCGTCGCCGCCAGCTGCGGGATGGTCGGTGCGCCGACGAAGATCGCCTCGGCGTTCTCCGCCGCGAACCGGATCCCGCGCGGCGATGCACCGGCCTGGTAGATGACCGGGGTGCGCTGTACGGACGGCTCCGACAGGTGGATGCCGGGGACGTCGAAATGCCGCCCGTGGTGCTCGATGGGGTGCACCTTGTCGGGATCGGTGAACACCCCCGTCTCGCGGTCCTCGACGACGGCGTCGTCCTCCCAGGAGCCCTCCCACAGCTTGTAGAGCACCTCGAGGTACTCGTCGGCGACGTCGTAGCGGTCGTCGTGGGCGAGCTGGTCGGTCTGGCCCATGTTGCGCGCGGCACTCGGCAGGTACCCGGTGACGACGTTCCACCCGACGCGCCCCCTGGTCAGGTGGTCGAGCGTCGACATCCGGCGGGCGAACGGGTACGGGTGCTCGTACGCGGTCCCGGCGGTCACCCCGAACCCGAGGTGTTCGGTCACCGAGGCCATCGCGGACACGAGGAGGATCGGGTCGTTGACCGGGACCTGCGACCCCGTCCGGAGCGCAGCCTCGTTCGAGTCGCCGTAGACGTCGTAGGTGCCGAGGACGTCGGCGATGAAGATCCCGTCGAAGCCGCCGGACTCGAGGAGCTTCGCGAGGTCCGTCCAGTAGGACAGCTGGTTGTAGTTCCGCGAGCGGTCCCGGGGATGACGCCACAGCCCGGAGGACTGGTGCGCGACGCAGTTCATGTCGAACGCGTTGAAGCGGATCTGTCGCGGGCTGCCGTGCTGCTCGGATGTGCTCACGACGCGACAGTACGTCGGGTGTGGGCGCGACGTCGCGGACTGTGACCCCGCATGACGCGGCCGTCCGGTCAGCGCGCGGCGAGCATCCCCGAGCAGGCCTCGGCGGCGACCCACGCGAGCATGCCGCACTTGACCCGCATGACGAACTTCGAGACCCCGTGGAACGCGACCGCGTCCTGGAGCACGTCCTCGTCGGGCTCCCCCGACCCGCGCGACCGCATCATCGTGCGGAACGCGTCCGTCAGTCCGGCCAGTTCGCCGAGCGTCCGTCCGGGCGCCATGTCCGCGAGCACCGACGCGGACGCCATCGAGATCGAGCAGCCCGCACCCTCCCACGACAGCGCGGCGATGCGGTCGGTGCCCGGTTCCAGCCGGACCCGCACGGTGATCTCGTCGCCGCACGTCGGGTTCCGCTCGAAGTGCTCGGCGTCGGCGTCGGCGAGCGGCCCCTCGCCGTGCCGGGCCTTCGCGTGGTCGAGGATGACCTGCTGGTAGAGGCCGGCGAGCATGTCGGTCATCGGACGACCCCCGCCGGGGCCGCGTCCGCGCCGAAGTACGCCCGGATGCTCCCCACGGCCGCGATGAACCGGTCGACGTCCTCGTCGGTCGTGTACACGTACGTGCTCGCTCGACTGGTCGCGACCAGGCCGAGTCGACGGTGCAGGGGCTGCGCGCAGTGGTGGCCCGAGCGGACCGCGATGCCCTGCGCGTCGAGGTACTGGGAGACGTCGTGGGCGTGCACGCCGTCGACGTCGAAGCTGACGAGCCCGGACCGCGGAACGCCTGCGGCAGGACCGACCACGCGCACACCGGGGATCGTGGCGAGACCCTGGAGCATCCGCTGCGCGAGCGCCTCCTCGTGCAGCCGGACACGGTCCGTGCCGACCGCGTCGAGGTACCGCACGGCCTCGGCGAGCGCGACGGCCTGCGACACCGGCTGCGTACCGGCCTCGAACCGCTCCGGCGCGGGCATGAACTCGGAGTGCTCCATCGTCACGGTGGTGATCATCGAGCCGCCGGTCCGGAAGGGCGGCAGGGCGTCGAGCAGCTCCGAGCGGCCCCAGAGCACGCCGATGCCGTTCGGTCCGAGCATCTTGTGGCCGGAGAACGCGGCGAAGTCCACCCCGAGCGCACCGACGTCGAGCGGGCGGTGCGGTGCGGACTGGCACGCGTCGAGGACGACGAGCGCACCGACTGCGTGCGCGAGTGCCACGACCTGTTCGACCGGGGCGATCATGCCCGTGACGTTCGAGACGTGGGCGAACGCGACCACTCGGGTCCGTGGCCCGATGACCGCCGCGGCGTCCTCCGCTCGCCAGCAGCCGTCGTCGTCGACCGGCACCCAGCGGAGCGTCGCCCCCGTGAGCGCCGCGAGTTCCTGCCACGGGACGAGGTTCGCGTGGTGCTCGGCCTCCGTCACGACGATCTCGTCGTCCGCGCCGAGGACGAACCGCGCCGCGTCCGCCCCACCGCGTCCACGGCTCGCGTTCGCCATGCCGTACGCGACGAGGTTGATCGCGTCGGTCGCGTTCGCGGTCCAGACGACCTCCGCGGGCGAGGTGGCACCGATGAACCGCGCGACCGTGACCCGGGCGTCCTCGAAGGCCTCGGTGGACAGCCCCGCGAGCGTGTGTGCCCCACGGTGCACGGCCGCGTTGTCCGTCTCGAGGAAGCGTCGCTCGGCATCGAGCACCTGGCGCGGCCGCTGGGCGGTCGCTCCGGAGTCGAGGTACGCGAGGGGCTGGCCGTTGACGTCCTGCTGCAGGATCGGGAAGTCGGCGCGGATCGTGCGCACCTCCGCGTCGGTCAGGCCCGCCGCGGGTCTGTCATCTGAGCTCGTCACGCCTGCCGCCGTTCCTGTGGTTGCGGATGGATCCGCTCAATGGTGCTTGTCGTCCGGTCTCGAGTCCAGTCGGCGGCACGGAGTCCGCCGGGCACGAGCGATGGCGTCACAGGCCGAGGACGAGTCGGAGCCCACGATCGACGTCCCGCACGAGGGACAGCGGCAGCTCGGCGATCCGTTCGTCGACCTCGTGTCGCTGCAGCGACCGGACCTCGGGAGTCGTCACGACGGAGTCCCGAGCCAGCCCCGACACACTCGAGGGCACGAACACGTTGCCCGGGTACTCTCCCGCCGCGGTGTTCGAGGTGAGCGGCACCACGAGGACCGACCCGATCCGACTCCGGTTGAAGCGGTCTGCCTGCACGACGAGCACCGGCCTGCGCTTGACGAGGCCGTCCGTCTGCGTCAGCCGTGCCCAGTGCACGTCGCCGCGACGGATCACCAGTCCTCGTCCTTGCTCGCCTCGGCGAAGTCCCGCATGGATGCGCCGAGCCACTCCGCACGCTCAGCGCGGGCCTCCGGCCCCTCGTTGTCGATCGCCCGGTTGATCCGTTCGGTGATCGAGTCGTCCGCGAGCTCCGACAGGTATCGCTCCGCCGCGGCCGCGTAGAACTGCGACCGGTTCATCCCGTGTTCCGCGATGGCCCGTTCCACCCGCTCGAAGAGTTCGTCACGCACCGAGATCGCCGTCTTCATGGCGTCGAGTATAACCACTTCATACCTCCCATCAGGAGGATGCCCGACCGTGACACCCGCGGGGGATGGTCACGGCCGGGCTGTGGAGAACCGACGCCTCCGAGGTCCCTGTGGAGGACTACTCGTTGCCGATCTTCTTGTCGGCCTGGTCCTTCGCGTTCTCGATCTGGTCGTGGTACTTGCCGCCCGTGGCCTTGTCGACCGCGCCGGCGACCTTGTCCAACAGGTCGTCGCTGACGTTCTCGGCCTTCTCGCTCTTGAGCGCGTCCTTGACCTTGTCGTTCCCCAGGAACTGCTGGGCCTTCTTGCTGATGTCGTCGAACCCTGCCATGTCTGACTCCCCTTGCACCGATGGCGGGGCCCGGTACCTCGCCGCCTGGCCCGATGCTATGCCCGGAGCACGCACGCGTGCCAGCGTGCCGACCCGCACCGTCACCGGACTGGAGGCACGGTGCCAGGCCGCCCCGTCCCTCCAGTCCGGTGCCGCACCGGTGACCGACGCGCGCCATCTGGACGTCGGTGCGCCTACGCGACCCCGGCGAGCCGCCGTCGTCCGAGCACGTACCCGACGGCCACCGCACCGCTGACGGCGAGGAGCGCCGGGATGAGGATCGTCGGACCCTGTCCCGTGAACTCGACGACGAGCACGAGCGCCGTGAACGGGGCACGCATCGTCGTCGCGAGGACGGCCGCCGCCCCGATGAACGCGAACGCCGCGAGTCCCGATCCCGGCCAGACGAACAGCCACGCGCCACCGAGGAACGCGCCGGCCGCGGCGCCGATGGCGATCGACGGGGTCAGCGTCCCACCGGCGGCGCCGGCCCCGATCGTGCCGGCGGTGGTCGCGGTCTTCGCGACGGCGAGCACGAGCATGAACAGGACCGGTGCGAGTCCGAGCACCGCCGGGTCGGTGAGCTGGGCGTTCATCGCGGCGAGCCCCGTCGCGCGGCCGTTGCCCATCACCTGCGGTACGAACACGGCCACGAGTCCGACGAGCGCGAACACGAACGGCATCACGAGGAGGATCCGCCACCCGCGGGGCTGGTGCCGCTGCAGCACCGTCGTCAGCCGGACGAACCCGATCCCCGCGAACCCGAGCACCGGACCGGCGAGGACCGACCACACCACCAGCGACGGCGACATCGTCACGTGCGGCACGTCGTAGAGCGTCTCGACGGGTACCACGAGCCGAGCCACGAACGCCGCGATCGCACTCGTGGCGAACGCGGGCAGCGCGGTGGCGAAGGAGATCTCACCGAGGAGGACCTCGACTGCGAACAGCGCCCCACCGAGTGGCACGTCGTACACGGCGGCGAGCCCGGCAGCGGCCCCGCAGGCGACCAGGATCTTCGTCTCGCGCTTCGTCAGGCCCGCGCGCACGGTGACGAGCTGGCTGAGCCAGGCCCCGAGCTCCCGGGGCGCGACCTCCTTGCCGATCGACGCGCCGAGCCCGACGGCGAGGATCTGGATGCCGGCGTTCGCGAGGGTGACGAGGGCGGGCATCCGCGCACCCCCGACTGCCGCGGGGACGGAGACGACCGGACGGCCCCATCGGCGGAGCGCCCACCACGCCACCCCCGCCAGCACACCCGCGGCGAGCACCGTGAGGAACCGCCGGAGGGCGGCCGGCTCGTCCGCGGCCTCGAGTGTCGTGTGGAACGGGAACCCGAACGCGACCACCTGGATGAGGTGCAGTGCGAGGAACACGGCGATGCCGGCGACCCCGCCGGCGACCCCGACGAGCGCGGTGACCACGACCATCCTGACGATCCACCGCGGTGTCGTGTGGGCACTTCGCTCGATCGCTTCGGGCACTCGATCACCCTAGCGTCGGCGGGGTCGCCGACCAGGCGTCGGCGGGGTCGCCGACCAGGCGGCGGGGTCGCCGCCCGGGTGCGCGGCTACTCGGCCCTCACCGTGAAGACGACGACCCGCTCCGGGAACGTCGCCGGGGCCTGCAGACCGACGGTGGCGAGCGCCCGACCGCTCACGACGGTGCCGGGAGCGGACGCACCGGCCGGGAGCGCCCCGGTCTGCGGGACACCGGGCTCGTGCGTGCTCGCGCCCTCGGCCCCGATGGCGTCGGCGTGCCACCACGCGGGCGGCCGCAGCCCGTCGTCGTGCTCCCCGACGAGGACCGGAGCGACCCGGTACCGCGTCTCCGGGTCGAGCCCCGGGAACGTGATCCGACCGCGCGGGGAGACCTCGGAGCGGGCGACGACGGCGAGGAAGAAGAGCGCGTTCTGACGGGCCTCGTCCACCACGCCGTAGACGAGCTGGGTGTCGTCGGACTGGTCCACCCGGACGAGGTCGCCCGTGTGCATGAGCTCCCGGTGCTGCTTGTAGAGCGCGATCCAGTCGACGAGCGCGGCGTTCTCGGTGTCGGTGGCCGTCGCGAGGTCCCACTCGATGCCCATGTGCCCGAACAGCGCGGTCCCGGCGCGGAACGAGAGCTCGTGCGCCCGCCCGGTCGTGTGGCTCGCCCCGGAGGCGATGTGCGATCCGAGCAACTCCGGCGGGAGGAGCTGCATCGTCCACCGGTTCATCTGCTGGCGCTCGAGCGGGTCGATGCAGTCGGACACCCAGACGCGGTCCGTGTGCTCCAGGATGCCGAGGTCGACGCGTGCGCCGCCCGACGAGCAGGACTCGATCTCGAGCCCCGGGAACCGCTCCTTCAGGGCACCCATGAGTCGGTAGGTCGCGAGGGTCTGCGCGTGCACGGCGGCCGACCCCGAGGGCCCGCCGGCCTCGACGAGGTCGCGGTTGTGGTCCCACTTGATGTAGTCGACGCCGTACTCGTCGACGATCGTGGCGATGCGTCCGAGGATGAACTCGTACGCCTCGGGGATCGCGAGGTCGAGCACCTGCTGGTGCCGGGAGCGCACCGGGAGCCGGCCGCCCGTCTGCATGATCCAGTCGGGGTGCTCGCGCGCCAGGTCGCTGTCCTCGTTCACCATCTCCGGCTCGAACCAGAGCCCGAACTCCATGCCGAGCCCGCGGACGTGTTCGACGAGCGGGGTCAGCCCGTCCGGCCACACCGTCTCGTCGACGAACCAGTCGCCGAGTCCCGCGAAGTCGTTCCGACGCCCGCGGAACCAGCCGTCGTCGAGGACGTACCGCTCGACGCCGAGCGCTGCGGCCCGGTCGGCGAGGTCGACGAGCCGCGCCAGGTCGTGGTCGAAGTAGACCGCCTCCCAGACGTTGATCGTCATCGGGCGGAGTGTCGACGGGTGGTTCGGCCGCGAGCGCAGCCACCGGTGGAACCGCCGTGCCTGGTCGTCGAGACCGACCCCGTAGGCGCCGTACACCCACGGCGAGGCGTACGACTCCCCCGCACCGAGGCGGACCTCGCCCGGCAGGAGCAGTTCACCCCCACCGACGACCTGGGCACCGGTGAAGAGCCGCTCGGCGTAGTGCCGGTGGTTCCCGCTGAACGCGACGTGCACGCCCCAGACCTCGCCGTCCGCGAACCCGAACCCGGGCGTCCCGACACTCAGCACCGTCGCGGCGTCCGCGCCCGTGCGGCCCTTCCGTCCCTCGCGCTCGTGGATGCCGACGCCGAGCGGCCGGCGCTGCGGCGTCCGTTCCTTGCCCCACCGTCCGGCGAAGTCGAGGACCTCGCGGGCACGCCCGGGGATCGGCAGCGCGATGGTCAGGCCGTCGAGGCTGTACACCGGGTCTGCGATGTTGCCGATCGTCGCGCGGACCCGGACGAGGCCGGAGGACAGCATCTCGACGTCGATCGCGAGGGTGAGGCCGGCGCCGGTGTCCTCGGCGAGCACGCGGACGAGCGCAGCGCCGTCCTCGACGAGCACCGGGCCACCGTCGGACGACGGCGTCGACCCGGCCCCTCCGGCGAGCTGCAGCGCGGTCGTCCGGAACAGCGGCGACCAGTCCCGGCCGTCGCGGTGCCCCGTCACGCCCGGCTTCCCCATCCACCCGGTGTGCGCCTCGGGCAGGAGCGCGAGGCGGATCGGCTCGTCGACGACGTTGCCCACGAGGGGCGCGATGTCCCCCTCGGCGAGCGCGGCTACCTCGTCGACCGTGATCCGTCCGAGGTCGGCGCCCCAGTGCACGACGGCGGGGAGCCGTCCGCCCGTGAGGTCGAGGAGCAGGCTCACCCCACCCTGACGGAGATGGACGAACGCGTCCGGTGCGGCATCGTCGGGCGTCGGGGTGGGGGTCTGGGTCGTCATCGATCTGCTCTCCGTCGAGTGGTCGTCGTCATGTCATCATGCTCGATCCGGGACGTCGTCCCGGTCAGAACCAGCGCTTCGCCTTGAACACCACCCAGAGCACCGCGGCGAACACCACCATCAGGACGATCGACAGCGGGTAGCCGAGCGCCCAGTGCAGCTCGGGCATGTGGTCGAAGTTCATCCCGTAGATCGCGGCGATGAGCGTCGGCGCGAACAGGATCGCGGCCCAGCCGGAGATCCGTTTCGTGTCGTCGTTCTGCTTCTGCTGCGCGAGGGTCGCGTCGACCGTCAGGGCGTTCTGCAGGAGCGTGCGGAAGGTGTCCGCGCGGTCGGTGATCTGGATGACGTGGTCGAGCACGTCGCGGAACCGGCGCTGCAGCTCGACCGGCATGTGGTACTTGTCCGCCCCGCGATGGAGTGCCTCGAGCATGAGCCGGAGGGGCCGGGTCGCGCGCTGGAAGTCGACGACCTCGCCGAACAGCTCGTAGATCCGCTTCGAGGTGTTCGCGACGCCGGAGAACAGCTGGTCCTCGATCTGGTTGATGTCCTCCTCGAGTCCGTCGGCGACGGGCTGGTACCCGTCCACGATCGAGTCGAAGAGCGCCCACAGCTGCGCCTGCGGGCCGGCGCTGACGAGGCCGGGCTTGCCGCTCATCCTGGTGAGCGCCCGCGGGATCGCGTTCGGGCCGCGCGGGTCGGCCTTGACGACGGCGATGAAGAACTGCGGACCGACGAAGGCGTGCACCTCGCCGAACTCGACGACCTCGTCCGCATCGACGTACAGCGCGGGCTTGAGCACCGCGAACAACGTGTCGCCGTAGCGCTCGAGCTTCGGTCGCTGGTGGCCGAGTGCGGAGTCCTCGATCGCGAGCTCATGCAGGTCGAACGCGACGGCGAGGTCCCCGAGCTCCTCGGCGGTCGGCTGATCGAGACAGATGCACGCGCTCGCGCCGGACTCGCGCACCATCCGCACGGTGTCGTCGAGCGACGACGCGGGGACGGGGGCGATCTGGTCGACGTAGACGGTGTTCAGGCTGACGGGCATGGATCCTCCACGGGGAGCGTACGCGGCTGGGAACACCCCGGACAGCGGCTCGCTGGTGCGGGTAGCGTCGAAGTCCTCAGCATGCTGATCAATCGAAGGGACAGCACTCATGTCGTGGTTCAGTGGGATCGTCCGCAAGGTCGTCATCGCGGCGAGTGCCGTCGTGGCCGTCGTCGGGTCCTTCATCGGTTCCGGAGCGGCCGGTGGGACGCCCATCCAGGACGCCGCGGGTGGTGCGCTCTCCGCATCCTCGACCGCGATCGCCCCGGCCGGTCCGGCGTTCGCGATCTGGAGCGTCATCTACGTGGGGCTCATCGCGTTCGCGGTCTGGCAGTTCCTCCCGCACCGCAAGGACCCGGAGATCGAGGCACGTCACGATCGACTCGGGATCCCGGTCACGCTCTCGCTCCTGCTCAACGCCGCGTGGATCCTCTCCGTCCAGGCGGGGCTCCTGCAGCTGAGCTGGATCGTCATCGTCGCGCTCCTCGGCGTCCTCGCCTGGACGTTCGTCATCCTCCGGAGGACCCGCTCGTCGGGCGCGGTCGAGGCGGTGGTCACGGACGGCTCGTTCGGTCTCTACCTCGGCTGGGTGTGCATCGCGACCGCCGCGAACATCGCCGCCGTCCTGAGCGCCGACGGTTTCCGCGGGTTCGGCCTCGGCCAGGACGCCTGGGGTTCCGTCGTCGCCGGTGTGGCGGGCGCCGTGGGGCTGCTCCTCGCCGTGACCGGCCGCGGGCGGATCGCGCCGATGCTCTCGCTCGGCTGGGGTCTCGCGTGGGTGGCCGTCGCGCGGCTCGACGGGCCGCTCGTGTCCGTGCCGACCGCGGTGACCGCGATCGTCGCGACCGCGGTCGTCGCGGTCGTGACGCTCGGCGTCCGGGTCGCGACCGTGCGCACCGGGTCGCGGCGCAGCGAGACGGTCGCGACCGCCTGATCGGCCCGGTGACCACCTGACGGCCGGGAGGGACGGGCCGGCCCCGCACCGGCCCTCCAGTCCGTCCGTCGGCTGGTCCCGCACAACGCCACCGTGCCCGCGCCGCGCAGGGAAATACCTCTGCGCGACGCGGCCAACCTGGTGTCGTGCGGACGGGGCGGGTCAGACCGTGGCCGACTCCAGGCCGTGCGCGGCGGCGACGGCCGCGTTGACGACGCGCCCCTCGTGGACGTTCAGCCCCGCGGCGAGTGCGGCATCGTCGGACAGCGCCTGCGCCCACCCCTTGCCGGCGATCGCCAGCGCGTACGGCAGGGTCGCGTTCGTCAGCGAGATGGTGCTCGTCCGCGGCACCGCTCCCGGCATGTTCGCCACCGAGTAGTAGACCGTGTCGTGCACCGCGTACGTGGGGTCGTCGTGCGTGGTCGGCCGCGAGCCCTCGAAGCACCCGCCCTGATCGATCGCGATGTCGACGAGCACCGACCCGGGGCGCATGTCCGCGACCATCGCGTCGGTGACGAGCTTCGGGGCGGCGGCTCCGGGGATGAGCACCGAGCCGATCACGAGGTCAGCGGTGCGCAGCGCCTCGGCGATCGTGTACGAGGACGACCGCAGCGTCGTGACACGACCGTCGAACCGGGCGTCGAGCGCCCGGAGCCGCGGGAGCGAGATGTCGATGACGGTGACCTCCGCGCCGAGGCCGAGTGCCATCTCCGCAGCGTGCTCCCCCGCGACACCGCCACCGATGACCACGACGCGGCCCTTCGGGGTGCCGGGCACGCCGCCGAGCAGGAGACCGCGGCCGCCGTTGGTCTTCATGAGCTGGTTCGCGCCGACCTGCGCCGAGAGCCGACCGGCGATCTCGGACATCGGCGACAGCAGGGGCAGCGAGCGGTCCGGGAGCTGCACCGTCTCGTAGGCGATCGCCGTCGCCCCGGACTCCATGAGCGCCGTGGTGAGCGGCCGGTCCGCGGCGAGGTGCAGGTAGGTGAAGAGCACCTGGCCGGGGCGGATGAGCGGGTACTCGCTCGACACGGGCTCCTTGACCTTGACGATCATGTCCGCGCGCGCCCAGACCTCGTCTGCGGTCGGCACGATCGTGGCACCGGCGGCCGTGTACTCGTCGTCGTGGAACGCCGATCCGAGCCCGGCTCCGGTCTGCACGAGCACGGTGTGGCCGTGCAGCACGAACTCCGCGACGCCGGCCGGGGTGGCCGCGACGCGGAACTCGTTGTTCTTCACTTCGGTGGGGACGCCGATCAACATCTGGACTCCTCGAGACGTGGGCGGTCGCGGCGACACCGCGGCGCCCTGTCATTCATCCACATGTTCCGGTCAGCGAGTCGGCTCCCGAATCTTCTGCCGCTCAGAACCCGCTCCGTGCGGCAGGATTCGGTTCGGCGCGGATTCGACCGCTCCACGCCGAACGATCGGCGGCCGCCATCCGGCGCCGTCGACGCGTCAGTCGAAGACCTTGCCGGGGTTGAGGGTGCCGGCCGGGTCGAACACCGCGCGGATCCCCTGTTGCAACGCGTACGAGTCGTCCCCGAGTTCGTCCCGGAGCCAGCGGCGCTTCAGCACCCCGACGCCGTGCTCTCCGGTGAGCGTGCCGCCGAGGGCGATCGCCTCGCGGAACATCGCGTCCGCGGCGGCCCAGACCCGCTCCGGCACGCCGGTGCCGTCATCGTCGAACACGAAGTTCGGGTGCAGGTTGCCGTCGCCGGCGTGCGCGACCGTCGGGATCGGGACCCCGTGCTCCGCGCCGATGCGCTCGGTGGCGTCGAACATGTCGGCGAGGCGCGACCGTGGGACCGCGACGTCCTCGATGAGGACACGGCCGCGGACCTCCATCGCGCGGTGGAACGACCGGCGGATCGTGAGCAGCTGGTCGCTCTCCTCGACGGAACCCGCCACGCGCACGGTGCCTCCGGCGGCCTGGAGGCGCGCGCCGGCCGCGTGGGCGTCGGCACCCGCGGTCGGGCCGTCGAACTGCACGAGGAGGAACGCTCCGCCCGTGACCGCGGCACCCATGGTCGCGCTGAGCACCTCCGGCCCGAGGAGCGCCGCGATGGCCTCGAGCGCCTCGGCGTCGAGGAGCTCCATGATCGAGGGCCTCGTCCGCGAGGCCGTGATCGCCGCGGCGGCCGACGCGGCCGATCGGACATCGGGGAACACCGCTCCGAGCGTCGAGGGCGTCCCGGGCGGGATCGGCACGAGCTTGACGGTCGCGCCGACGATCACGCCGAGGGTGCCCTCGGACCCGACCATGAGCGCCGTCAGGTCGTACCCGGTGACGCCCTTGACGGTCCGGCGGCCGGTCCGGATGAGACGTCCGTCGGCGAGGACGACGTCGAGGCCGAGCACCGCGTCGCGCGTGACGCCGTACTTGATGCAGAGGAGCCCGCCGGCGTTCGTGGCGATGTTGCCGCCGATGCTCGAGATCGCCCGGCTCGCGGGGTCCGGCGCGAAGCGGAGACCCGTCGGTTCGAGGACGGTGTTCAGGTCGGCGTTGATCACCCCGGGTTCGACGACGGCGAGTTCGTCCTCGACGTTGACCTCGAGCACGCGGTCCATGCGTGCGACGCTCAGGACGACCGAGCCGCCGGTGCCGTTCGCCCCGCCGGCCAGTCCGGTCCCCGCGCCCCGCGGCACCACCGCGACCCCGAGCTCCGAGCACACGCGGAGGGTGGCCTGGACGTCGGCGACGCTCCGGGCCTCGACGACGGCGATCGGCACGCCGGGCACGATCCAGCCGGACTTGTCGGTGCGGGCCGCGTCGAGGACCCCTGCTGCGGTCGACACGACGATGCCCGAGGGGTCCTCGAGCGCGGCACGGAGCCTGTCCACGACCCGCGATGAGGCCGGAGCCCCGGGAACCCCCGGCGCCGCGGGCCCGGCCGCCGTCACGGTCGTGCTCGGAGCGTCTCGTTCGGCAGTCGTCCGAAACGCGAACGGTAGGCGGCGGAGAAGCGTCCGAGGTGTGCGAAGCCCCACGCCCTGGCGACGTCGGCCACCGTCGTCGACCCGCCCTCAGCCGCCGTGAGTTCCCGGTGCACCGCGTCGAGACGGACCGACCGGAGGAGCGCCCCGGGCGTCGTGTCGAGGTGTCGGCGGAAGCTCTGCTGCAGGCCACGCGGGCTGAGGTCGGCCGCCGCGGAGATCTCGGTCGTGCCGATCGGCAGGTGGGCGTTCGCGTGCACGAAGTCGATGGCCCGCCGGACCCGGTCGATCTCCGGGCCGAGGCGCCCCTCCGGCACATGCAGCCCGCTCCGCTGCGGGAACGTCGACAGGAGTGCGGACGCCACGGCGTCGGCCATCGCACGACGGGCGATCGCGTCCGGTGGTGCCTGCAGGTCGAGGAAGCGCGGCGAGATGCGGCGGACGACGGCACGCCACGACGCGAGTGCCTCCGGGGTCAGCGCGCGGAACGGGTCGAATGCGAGGCGCGTGCCCTCCGGGTCGTCGCTCGTCGCGGCGAGGGACTCGACGAACCGCCGGTTGAGGTGCACGAGGCTCTGGACGATGTTCGTGTGGTGCAGCTCGAACGACCGGTCCATCGGGAGGACGATCGGGGTTCCGGCGGGGAGCTCGACCTCACGCTCCTCGATCGTCAGGACGGTCCGTCCGGCGCGGTTCCACAGGACGATGAACTCGTCCTCGTTCTTCGTCGTGCCACGGAGTCCTGCGAGGAACCTGGTCGTCCGGAGCGACATGTCCGCACCGCCGATCGCCGCGTGCTCCCACGAGAACGCGGCGTCCGTCGGGGTGACGTCGGGGTCCCGGATGGCGTACCCGGAGCGGAAGAACGCCGTCGCTGCGTCGATGTCCGTGCCCGAGACACGACGCACGTACCGGTCGTCGCGCACCGCGTGGTCTTCGCGCACAGGAGTGGTCAAGCTCATGCGTCTGAATCTACGCAGGACCACCGACATCCGGGGTCTGATCATCCCTCGAGGAGCGCCTGCCCCGCACTCTCGTCGATGATCAGGTCGGTGACGAGTCCCGCGGCGAGCGCACCGAGCAGGCTCGTCACCTTCGAGCGCCCGGCGACGACACAGATCCGCCGGGGCGTCCGTTTGATCGTGTCGAGGTCCGGAGCGCCAGCACGGGCGTTCACCCCGATGTCCTTCCACGAGCCGTCCGCGCGGTAGAACACCGTCGAGACGTCGCCGACGACCTGCTCGCGGACGAGCTCCGCACGGTCAGCGGGGTCGAGGTACCCGCCGGAGTACACATGGCTCGGCACGAGGGCCTCCGGCGACCCGACCCCGAACAGCACGACGTCCATCCGCTCGTGCAGGTCGAGCACCCGTCGGATGCTCCGCTCACGGAAGAGCGCCTCCTTCGTCGCGGCCTCGTCGAAGAACGCCGGCACCGGGAACTGCTGGACGACGGCCCCGTAGGCGTCGCCGAAACGCCGGAGGATCTCGCTGGTGTACACGATGCCCGTGGTCCTGGTGTTCGCGGCGCCGTTCACCTGGACGATCGTCGAGCCGTGGGTGGCCTTCGGGACGAGGTAGCGGCTCACCGCGCTCACCGTCGAGCCCCAGGAGATCCCGAAGACCGTGTTCGACTCGACGTACTGGGTGAGGATCCTGGCGGCGGACAGCGCGACCCGTTCGAGTCGGTCGACGTCGCTCGTGTGGTCCGGGACGGGGACGACGTGCGCGTGCACCCCGAACCGCCCGCGCAGCGTCCGGCTGAGCGCTGCCGCCTGGTCCATCGGGGAGCGGATCTGGATGTCGACGAGACCGGTGTCCCGCGCGTACTTGAGCAGGCGCGACACCGACGAGCGCGAGGTCGCGAGCTCGTCCGCGATCGCCTCCATCGTCAGGTCCTGGAGGTAGTAGAGCTGCGCGGCACGGAGCGCCTGCTGCGTGCGGAGCGGCTGGGCGGCGTCGGTCATCGCTCGACCTTCCGTTGAGAGGATGAGGACCGGTCCATGCACGGACGTGCACCGGTCGTCGGACCATTGTCGTGCCTCCCGTCCGGTCCGGCGACCGTCCCGACCACTCGCACAGCTGCTCTGCACGTTCGTGCAGGCTTGTTGCCCGCCCAGGTCGGCAGGCGCAGGATCGAGGGACACGAGCAAGAACCCAGCACGACGCAGCACAGGAAGAGGCGACCCCATGTCGAAGAAGACGACGCAGCGACCGACCGTGACGGCGATCACCGACCGACCGAACGCACAGGTGCTCGTCATCGGCGGTGGCATCAACGGCATCGCCACCTTCCGCGACCTCGCACTCCAGGGCGTCGACGTCGTCCTGGTCGAGCGCAACGACTACGGCTCCGGCGCCTCGGCGGCGTCGAGCCACATGATCCACGGCGGCATCCGCTACCTCGAGAACGGCGAGTTCCGCCTGGTCCGCGAGTCGGTCCAGGAGCGCAACGGCCTCATCAAGATCGCGCCGCACTACGTCAAGCCGCTCCAGACGACGATGCCGATCTTCTCGACGATGTCCGGCATCATGAACGCCCCGCTCCGCATGCTCACGCACAAGCAGCGGTCCACCAAGGAGCGCGGCGCCGCACTCATCAAGATCGGCATGACGCTCTACGACTCGTTCTCGCGCGACGGCGGGTCGGTCCCGAAGCACCGGTTCCTCACCAAGAAGGCCGCGCTCGAGGACATGCCGGCCCTCAACAAGGACCTCAAGTACACCGGCACCTACTACGACGCCTCCGTGCACGAGCCCGAGCGCCTCGCGCTCGACGTGCTCAAGGACGGCCTGACCGCCGGCTCCGGCACCGGGTCGGACGCCACCGCCCGGAGCGCGAACTACGTCGAGGCCGTCGGTGCCCAGGACGGCGGCGTGCTCCTGCACGACCGCGAGACCGACACGTCGTTCGTGTTCACCGCGAACGTCGTCATCAACGCCTCGGGCCCGTGGACCGACCTCACCAACCAGGCGTTCGGCGGCGAGACGAAGTACATGGGCGGCACCAAGGGCTCGCACATCGTCGTCGACAACCCCGAGCTCCTCGAGGCCACCCGCGGTCGCGAGATCTTCTTCGAGAACAACGACGGCCGCATCGTCCTCATCTACCCGCTCAAGGGGCGGGTGCTCATCGGGACGACCGACATCGACGCGGACCCGTCGAAGCCGACCGAGGTCACCGAGGAGGAGGTCGACTACTTCTTCGACCTCGTCAAGCACGTGTTCCCGCAGATCGAGGTCACCCGCGACCACATCGTGTACCGCTACTCGGGCATCCGGCCGCTCCCCCGCCACGAGGACACCGCCCCCGGGTTCGTGTCCCGCGACTACCGGATCGTCGAGACCCCGATCGACGGGCTCCCGGACGCCAAGGTCCTGTCGCTGGTCGGTGGCAAGTGGACCACCTTCCGGGCCCTGTCGGCGCACCTGTCGACCGAGGCGACGGACCGGCTCGGCGTGGACCGCAGGGTCGACACCCTCGGCATGGCGATCGGCGGCGGCAAGGGCTTCCCGACCACGGACTCGGCGCGCACATCGTGGGTCCGGTCACACGCCGACGGTCTCGACGAGGTCACCGTGGACCGTCTGCTCTCGCGCTACGGCACCCGGGCGACGGACGTCATCGACGTGCTGCTCGACCAGGCCGTCACGCCGCTCGAGAGCGACGCCGAGCTCACCACGGCCGAGGTCGCGTTCTTCGCCGAGCGCGAGCACGCGGTGCACCTGACCGACGTCGTGCTCCGTCGCACGAACCTCGCGTTCGTCGGCGGTGTCACGATCGAGCTGCTCACGGAGCTCGCCGACGTGCTCGGACGGTCGCTGTCCTGGACCGCCGAGGAGCGCGACGAGGAGATCGCCGCGACCCTCGAGGAGCTCCGGGTCGCGCACGGTGTCGTCGTGCCGCTGTCGACCGGGAACGTCTCCGCGGCCAGCGCGACGCACTGACCCGTTCCGGCCCGACACCGACGCCCGCATCCCGCCAGGGATGCGGGCGTCGTCCGTTCCGGAGGCGACCACGGACTGGAGGGACGGTGCGGGTCCGACGTCCGCCGCGCCTCCCGGCCGGTGTCGGCCCGGCTGCCCGCGTGCGTCGCTCCTGGAAGCGTTCGCTGGTCGGGACTAGAAGCCTTCGCTGGTCGGGTCCGGGGCGCCCTCGTCGACGAGGTCGTCCCCACCGACGGGCCGACCCTCCCACGACACGACGCGCCAGCCCGCCTCCGGGGAGCCGTCGAGCTCGACGACCCCGGTGTTCTCGAGCACCTGGCCGGTGCTGAAGGTCTCGTCGACGTTCTGCGCCGTGGTGCCCGCCCAGGCGCGGATGGCGGCACCGTGACTGAACGCCGCGGCGACCTCGACCCCGGTCGACGCGATCTGGGCGACGGCGTCGTCGTACCGGGTGAAGAAGTCGACCCCGTTCGGACCCCCGGGCATCCCGGGCTCCCGATCGCCGTCGATCCAGGACCGCACCGTGCCGAGGTACACCCTGACCGCGGCCTGGTCGCTCGCACCCTCGAGGTCGCCGCCCTCGATCTCGCGGAGCCCGGGGAGCTCGACCGGCTCGAGGCCGAGCGCGTCGAGGAGCGGTTGCGCGGTCAGCGTCGTGCGGATCATGTTCGATACGAAGACGGCCTCGACACCCCGGCCGGCGAGAGCCTCGGGGAGGGCGGCCGCCTGCTCCTGGCCGAGATCCGTGAGCCCCGGGCCGGGGACGGTCGTCTCGAGGATGCCGGACACGTTCGCCGGGGTCTGACCATGACGGATGAGGAGCAGGCGCATGCCCTCCACCCTATTGACCCCCAGCGGGGCCTCCGGTGAACGGCGGGTGTCGTGCACCGCACTGCTACCGTCGCGCCATGGGCATCGAACCGGACACGAAGAACTGGACCTGGGTCCTCGACGAACGCTGTGACGAGTGCGGGTACGACGGGCCGGCCGTTGCGTTCCGGCAGGTCCCGGACCTGGTGCGCGAGAACGCCCGCGGCTGGCCCGCCGAGCTCGCCCGCGCCGACGTCCGTGATCGCCCCGACGACGCGACGTGGTCGCCGCTGGAGTACGGCGCACACGTCCGCGACGTCCTCCGGAAGTTCGACGAGCGGCTCGCGCTGATGCTCGCCGAGGACGCTCCGGCGTTCCCGAACTGGGACCAGGACGCCACCGCCGTCGAGGACCACTACGCCGAGCAGGACCCCGCGATCGTCTCCGCGGAGCTGTTCGAGGCGGCTGAGCGTGTCGCGGCGGCGTTCGGTGCGGTCCGCGACGAGGACCTCGGGCGGACCGGGCTCCGGAGCGACGGCAGCGCGTTCACCGTCGAGACCCTGGCGCGGTACTTCGTGCACGACCCGGTGCACCACCTGCACGACGTGCGGCGCACCGCGGTCTGACCGGGATGCCCTAGGGGCCGAGGTACCTGAATTCCGGCGTGCTCTGCCGCGAGTCGACCTGGCCGGTGGACGCGTCGAGGACGTCGGCTCGGCTGGCCGATCCCCGAGCGACGTCCGCACCGCGGCACAGCGTGCGCCTCACCGCGATCGTCGGGTCCGGACGAGCCCGGCGACCCCCAGCCACGCCATGAGGATCGCGAAGGCGGCGGCGACGACCGCCCCAGGCACGAGTCCCTGGTGTTCGCCGACGATCCAGAGCAGCGCGCTCGGAACGGCCCCGCGCAGCCCCCAGGCCAGGAAGACGGCACCCGCGAAGTCCCCGAGCGGCGTCGCGATCGGCGAGAGCGTCCAGATCGGGGCCGACCCGCCGCACGCCAGCCAGACACGCGCACTCACGGCCTGGACGGCGAGCAGGACGAGTGCCGCCGACACACCCACGGCGTCCGGGGTTCCCCCGTCAGCGAGCGCTGCTGCGAGACCCCCGACGGCGAGCGCGACGACCACCCCGATGAGTGGAACCGGCAGGTGCCAGAGCAGCCGGTCGCGGTACGGCTCCGACTCGAAGTCGTCCGCCCCGACCTGCTGGACGCGCTGTCGGAACCCCGTCATCACCACTCCGGTCCCGAGCTGGACCAGGAACGACCCGATCGCGAACACAGCGACCGACGGGAGCAGGACGCAGGCACTGCCGATGACCGCGATGCACAGGAGCGCCGGCACAGACACCGTCCCCAGTCGAGCGAGGCCGAAACCGTCACGCAGCATCGTCCGGACGGGGAGCGAGGCGGACACCCGGACGCCGTGGGATCGGAAATGGTGCAACCGGGACGGGATGGGCGCGATCGCGACGCCGAGGTCACCCGTCAGCACCGCCCCGGCCATCAGCGCTCTCCGGCGGGCACCCGAGTCGAGGGTGCTCGACGACACTCGCTCGAGCAGGCCCCAGAGCAGGCCACCACCCGTGACCGCGAACGCTCCGAGCACGCCGGCCACCCATGACGGCGGAAGCGCGCAGACCAGGACTCCCAGCGCGGCGCTCCCCACGGTGAGTGCGATGCGCGACCTCAGGGACCGCACGAGCGCTGAGGCCAGAGCAATGGTCCCGACGGCGAGGCCCAGGCTGACGCCGTGCGCGATCGCCGCGAGGTGTTGCTCCTGGTCGCTGTCCGCCGCCGCCGCGATGGATGCACCCACCGCGCCGAGTGTGATCGTCACCGCGAACCACGCCAGGGTGCGCGCGGCCACGACGCGTCGGACGCCGAACGCGCCGTCGATGAGCCAGGCGATCTCGGGGAGGCTCGCACGGACGGGCCCCACCGCGACCGGGAGCAACGCTGCACCGGCGAGGACGAGACACGTCGACGCGGTCACCAGCGCGTGCCGATGCGACGGGTCCATCGCCCCGAGCCCCGGGCCGGTGATCCGGGTCAGCCAGAGGTACGCCGGAGCACCGACGACGAGGACCACGAGCACACCGACGTAGATCGGTTCGACGAGGCGTCGCACCGTCGGGGTGCCGGAACTCCGGACCGCGGAGGCGCGGCGCCATGCCGCCGACCTGCGCAGGGAACGTGGCCGGTCCAGGGGAACGGACGGCGCCCTCATACGAGGTCGACCGTGCGGCCGCGCCCGGTGTCGATGAGCAACGGGTCGTGGGTCGCGACGAGCACAGCCCGACCGTCGGCTGCCGTGTCGTCGAGGACGCTGCAGAGGACTCGCCGACGCTCGACGTCGAGACGTTGCTCGGGCTCGTCGAGCACGACGAATGCCCCCGGGCGAGCGAGCGCGGACACGAGTCCGACCATCTGCCGCTCTCCGGATGAGAGTTCCGCCGGGAACCGTCGGAGGATCTCCGCGATGCGGAATCGTTCCTGCAGGGCTCCGAGACGCGCATCGACCCGGGCGTCGTCCCAGCTCGCGCCGAGGAGTCGGAAGTGATCGAGCACGGTCATGTCCTGGAACAGTGTCGGAGCGCCGAGGAGCGTGGACACGTCACGCCGCCCCGGTCGACCACCGGGCCAGTCGAGCTGTCCGCCCGTGCGCGTCGCGAGGCCGGTGAGCACGCGGAGCAGGGTGGTCTTGCCCGCGCCGTTCGGGCCGACGAGCCGCATCGCGTCGCCCGGACGGACGGTCAGCGTCGTCGGCCTGAGGAGCGTGAGCCCGTCCACCACCACACTGACGTCTCGCGCGACCACCAGCGGACAGCCCCGAGAGCCCTGCTCGTCGACCATCAGCGCAGACCTCGGCAACGTCGCAACATCCCGACCAACATATGCAACTGATACTCCGGACGCAAGCCGTACGAGGCCTTCCGACGTGGTCGTTCACGCGTGCCCGGAGCCCATGGTCACGAGCCGCAACCACCCAGCCTTCACACGGACACCGGACGTACCGTTCTCGAACGCCCGCGCGATGCGTGGACACGACCCTCCCGAGGTGTACCGCATGAAGAAATCCGCCTGGCTCCCCGCCGTCATCGCCCCTGTCGTCGTGGCCGGCGCGATCGTGGCCCCTGCCGTCGCCAACGCCGCACCCTCGTCCTCGGACACCCCGAGTGCAGCATCGGTGCTCACGAGCGTCGCGAAGACCAAGGACCTGGCGTACTCGGGCAAGGTCACCCAGACCGCGGACCTCGGCCTGCCGAGCCTGCCGTCCTCCGCGGGCAGCTCCGGCGGGAGCTCGGTCGAGTCGAGCGCGTCGGACGTCCTCGACCTCCTCACCACCTCGCACTCGGCACGCGTCTACGTCGACGGTGCCACGAAGGCCCGCGTGCAGGTCCTCGACCAGCTCGCCGAGCGTGACGTCGTCGTCAACGGGAAGACCGTCTGGACCTGGGACTCCAAGGCCCAGCGCGCGACGGAGCTCACCCTCCCGACGAAGCGTGCCGCCGCGGACACGACGACCGGCACCACGACACCGTCCGACATCGCGAGGAAAGCCATCGCGGCGATCACCCCGAGCACCAAGGTCGGGGCACCCACCTCGACCAAGGTCGCCGGGCAGAGCGCGTGGCGGATCGTCCTGACCCCGAAGAGCTCGTCGACGCTCGTGCAGGACGTCACCCTGGCGATCGACAAGAAGACCGGACTCCCGCTCAGCGCCGCCGTCGACGCGAAGGGACAGTCGAAGCCCGCCGTCTCCGTCGGGTACACGAGCATCGACTACGGCACCCCGGACGCCCAGCTCTTCGACTTCACCCCGCCGTCCGGCGCGACCGTGAAGACGAAGGACCTCTCGGACGCCTCTGGACACCACCGCGGGATGCACCACGGTGCCGCCAACGGCGCCGGACACGCCCGTCCGACGACGACCGGAACGGGATGGAGCACCATCGCGACGCTCCCCGCTGGGACGTTCGACACGACGAAGACCGGTGCCGACGGCGTGCAGCTCCTGAACCAACTCACCAAGCAGGTCGACGGCGGCCGGGCACTCCAGACCTCGCTCGTGTCGGTGTACATCGCCGACGACGGTCGGGTCCTCGCGGGCGCCGTGCCCGTGGCGGACCTCGTCGCCGCAGCGAAGTAGCCGCGTGCCCGACGGAGCCACGGCGCAGCTGACCGACGCGCTGACGACGAGCGCGCCGCTGGCGATCCGCACGACCGACCTCCGGAAGACCTTCCGCAAGCAGCACGCGGTGGACGGCATCGACCTGGCCGTCCCCCGCGGCTCTGTGTTCGGGTTCCTCGGTCCGAACGGCTCCGGCAAGACGACGACCATCCGCATGCTGCTCGGCCTGTCGAGCGCGACGACCGGCACGATCGAGGTGCTCGGGGAACCGATGCCGAAGGCGCTCCACAGCGTCCTTCCCCGGGTCGGCGCGCTCGTCGAGGGTCCGGCGTTCGCCCCGTTCCTCTCGGGCCGGGCGAACCTGCACCGCTTCGACGCCGCCGATCCGCGCTCGTCACCGGCGACGCGGACGGCACGGGTCGACCTCGCGCTCGACCGCGTCGGCCTCACCCACGCCGCCGACAAGAAGGCGCACGCCTACTCGCTCGGCATGAAGCAGCGCCTGGGCCTCGCGAACGCACTGCTCGCACCCCGCGACCTGCTGGTGCTCGACGAGCCGACGAACGGCCTCGACCCGCAGGGCACCCGCGAGGTCCGGAACCTCATCCGCTCGCTCGCGTCCGACGGCACGACGATCTTCGTCTCGAGCCACCTGCTCGCCGAGATCGAGCAGGTCTGCACCCACGCGGCCGTGATGCGCACCGGCAAGATCGTCGCGCAGGGTTCCCTCGACGACCTCCGCCGCGCCGGGTCCAGCCAGGTGACGGTCCGCACGCCGGACGTCGACGCGGCACGCGCCGTCCTCAGCCGCATAGGTCTCCCCGTCGACGAGGCGAGCCGATCCGACGGGGTGGTGGCGGGCCTCCCGTCCGATGCCCAGCCGGAGGACATCACCCGCGCACTCGTCGAGGCGGGCGTCCGCGTCCGCGGTCTCGCCGTCGGCGGCGGCACGCTCGAAGACCTCTTCGTCGCGCTCACCGGAGAGGGATTCGATGTCGCAGGCTGACGCAGCACCCACCGGTCCGGCGGACCAGGACACGTCGGCGGAGCCGACGCAGACGGCGGTGCCGGACGGGAGGCCCGGGGCCGCGTCCGACACGGTGCGTCCCGACACGCGGTCGCGCACGTTCGCGCTGCTCGGTTCCGAGATCGGCCTCGTGTTCCGACGATGGCGCACGTGGGCGATGCTCGGTGCGCTGGCACTCGTCCCGATCCTGATCGCGGTCGCCGTCCGAGTCTCCTCGCGCGGGAGCGACGGTGGACCCGCGTTCCTGTCGGACATCACGAACAACGGGCTCTTCGTCGGGTTCACGGCCCTGACGGTGTCGATCCCGCTGTTCCTGCCCCTGACGATCGGGGTGGTCTCCGGTGACACCGTCGCCGGCGAGGCCAGTCTGGGCACCCTCCGCTACCTGCTGGTCGCGCCGTCGGGACGGCTCCGGCTCATCCTCGTGAAGTTCGCGGGGGCGACGGTGTTCGCGGTCGCGGCGTGCCTCGTCATCGTGCTCGTCGGGGCGGTGATCGGCGCGATCCTGTTCCCGATCGGCCCGGTGACGCTGCTCTCGGGGACACAGGTCGACGGCTGGTCGTACGTCGGGCGGGCGCTGCTCCTCGTCGCCTACGTGGCGATGTCGATGCTCGGCCTCAGCGCGATCGGCCTGTTCATCTCGACGCTGACGAGCGTGCCCGTCGGGGCGATGGCCGCGACGGTCGTCCTCGCGGGAGCATCACAGATCGCCGATGCGCTGCCGCAGCTCGACTGGCTGCACCCGTACCTGTTCTCGCACCTCTGGCTCGGGTTCGGGGACCTGCTGCGGTTCCCGATCTCGTTCGACTCGTTCGGGCAGAACGCGCTGCTGCAGCTCGCCTACGTCGTCGTGTTCGGGGCGTTCGCGTACGCCCGGTTCGCGTCGAAGGACATCCTGAGCTGACGCTCCCGGCCCGGCGTGCCCCGCCCGGTGATGCCGGTGAGAAGTGCCTAAATGTCGGCTCGAACTCGTGACCCGACAGGTGGGCACTTCTCAACGGGTGTCGACGGGCCTCGCGCGCGTCCGACGTGTCGCGTGCGCGGGCGCCGGGCGATCAGCGCTCGTGGACCGTCCGGGCCTTCTGCGACCGGTACCAGGACAGCCGCGCGCCGGTCTCGACGGGCTGCATGCCGACGACGACCTTGCCGCGCGAGTGCATCTCCGCGAGGTCCTCGTACGCGTCCACGATGTACTCGAACGGGTAGAAGCCCGAGATGAGCAGCCGGAGCTTGTGGTGCTCGATGAGCCCGGACAGCTCGGTGAGGAGCCGCGTGACCTCGGCGTCCTCGGCGGGTGCGCGGAGGAAGCGGATCTCGACCTCGCGGCGGTGGTCGCTCGACACGAACCGGTCCGCGGGGACGCCGAGCGACTCCGACAGGGCGGGGTTGTCGCCGCCGTGGTTGTCGATGAACGCGGTGACCGGGCGACCCTTCGCGGCCTCGGCGATCCGTTCCTCCAGTCCGTCGCCGTAGGTGACCGGATGGATGCCGATCTGCCGGAGGTAGTCGTGGTTCCGCGGACTGCACGTGCCGATGACCTGCGCGCCGGCGATCTGCGCGAGCTGGCACTCGAGGTGCCCGACACCGCCGGCGGCCGCGGAGATGACCACGACGTCGTCCGGGCCGAGGGCCAGCTCGTCGACGATGGACTTCGCCGTGCACCCGGCGAGGTAGAGCCCACCCGCGACCTCGAACGCCATGGTCGCGGGCTTCTTGACGACCGCGGTCCTCGGTACCCGGACCCAGGTGGCGTGCGCTCCCCCGCCGATCGCGTGCCCCATGACCTCGGCGCCGACGGCGAGGTCCTTGACGCCCGGACCGCGCTCCTTGACGATGCCCGCGAAGCACGTGCCCTGCCGGGCGGGGAACTCGATGTCCACCCGGCCCTGGAGCCGCCCCTCGCGGACGAACCGCTCGATGTGGTTGAGGCCCGCGGCGATCACCTCGACGACGATCTCACCCTCGCGGGCCTTCGGTCGTTCCTGGGGCACGATGTGCACCACGTCGAAGTCGCCGTAGTGGTCGTACTCGACTGCTCTGCCCACCTGCATCTCGACGCTCCCTCGCACCTGCCGACACCGCCGCGGACGCGACGGTGAACCGGTGGCGTCAGCCTGCGCCCAGCGAGGGTCGGCGTCCGGCACGGTCGGCACACTGTCAGGTTCGAGGCGCCCCGGTTCAGGATCGTGGGGGCTGGTTCAGGTCGGAGGCGGCGTGGCGCGAGGGAGCGACGTTCGCGGTCCCGCAGCCGCCGCGATGCGCTCGACGGTCTCCTCGTCGTACCGGAACACCTGGCGGCCGTCGTCCGCCAGCGGGACGCGCACCGGCGTCGACCGCACCGAGCCGTCCGCAGCGAGGTCGACCACGAGCGCCCCGGTCCCGACGACCGCCCGCTCGACGCCGTACGGGCCGGCCACATCGGTGTCGTTCGCCGTGCCGGGTGCGACGAGGACCGGGATCCCGGTGTCCGCGAGCGTCGTGGCGAAGTGGTGGTGGAGGTGGCCGGCGAGGACCACGCGGACGTCCGACCCGCGGACGACGTCGGCGAGGGTCCCGGGGTCCTGCAGGCGGAGCGCCTCGTGGAGGGCGGTCGGGGCCGGCATCGGCGGGTGGTGCAGCACGAGGACGGTACCGAGCGGGGCGTCGCCGTCACCGTCGCCGTCGCCGTCGCCGTCGCCGTCGCCGAGCATCGTCCCGAGCCGCTCGAGCTGCCCCGCGCGGAGTTCCCCGTACCCGGCACCGGGCACCGAGGTGTCGAGCGTCACGACCCGACGACCCGCGACGATCGAGACGCCGTCGACCGGGACCTCCGGCGGGTGGAACTCGAGGGTGTGCATGAGCGGGGACCCGCCCTCGCCGAGCAGATGTCCGTTCGCGAGGACCTGGCGGAAGCCCTCGCGACCGTCGTGGTTCCCGGGCACGGTGACGAGGGCCGCACCGCGCTCCCGGGCGAACGGGACGAGGCGGTCGAGCAGCGCCTGGTAGGACGCGGGCGAACCGTCCTCCGAGCAGTCGCCGGAGACCACGACGAGACCGACGTCCTCGATCGCCCGGAGCCCGTCGAGGAGCGCATCGAGCGTGGCGGTCGTGTCGACGGACCCCTGGTGCGGTGTCCCGTCGCCGGTGAGGTGCGTGTCGGAGAGGTGCAGGACGCGCAGGGTTCCGGGTACGACGGGGATCATGCGGCCAGGGTACCGAGCCGCCCCGGCCGCGCGGCGCTCACTCGGCGACGAACAGGTGTTCCCCCGATCCGACCTCGACCACGCGGGGCTCGCCCGTGGTCGGGGCGGGGACGTGCACCTCGGCCGTCGCACCGACCGGCACGCCGACCCGGAGCACCAGGTCGTCGCCCTCGTGCTCCCATGCCACCCACGCGGGGCCGAACGGGGTGCGCACCGCGAACGACGCCGACCGGACCGACGCGGTGCACCGCGGGTCCACGAGGATCCGTCGCCACCCGGGGGCGGCGGGACGGAGCCCGGCGACGTACCCCGTCAGCCAGTCGTCGACGGTGCCGAGGAAGAAGTGCCCGTGCGACCGCGCGGCGAGGTCCCAGTGCTCGAACATGCTCGTCGCACCGGCTTCCCGCCATGCTCCCCAGCTCGGCACGCTCGTCTGCCGGGCGATCGCCAGCGCGGTCTCGACGTGCCCGTGGTCGGAGAGCACCGGGAGCAGCCACTTCGTGCCGACGGCGCCGGTGTCGAGGTGGTCGCCCTTCGCGCGGACGTCGGCGGCGAGGCCGTCCGCCACGAGCCTGACCAGCTCGGGGTCCCGCAGGATGTCGAACGCCAGCGCGAGGACGGCGTGGGACTGGCGGTACCCGGCGTCCTCCGGTCCGCGGACGACGGCCTCACCACCATCGCCGGAACCGCTGGGCGCCACCGTCCGCACCACGAACGCATCCACGAACGCCGCACGCACCTCGTCGGCCCGCGCCGCGAACCACGCCGCGTCGTCGTCGTGCCCGAGGACCTCCGCGATCCACCCGGTCACGTCGAGGATCCGCACGAGGAACGCCGTCGCGGGCACGTGCGAGTCCTCCGGCGGGTTGCCGCCGCCCGGGTCGGTCCCCGGTGCGACCCAGTCCCCGAGGATCGTGTCCGCGATGCCCCCGGGCGACCGGCCGAGCTCGAACCGTGCGTAGTCGCTGATCGTCGTCCAGTGCTCGACGAGAACCGCGGTGTCGCCCGTGTGCCGGTACAGGTCCCACGGGACGAGCACCAGCGCCGAATGCCACACGGGCGCCTGCTCGTCGATCCCGAAGAACCCGGCGTTCGGGGCGATGAGTGCCGGCGGGTGCCCGGGCGAGGCGGTGTCCGCGAGGTCGCCCATCCACTTCGTGAACACCGGCGCGGCGTCGAGGTTCGTCAGGAACATGTCGGCGCCCACCATGGCGTCACCGGTCCAGCCGTTCTTCTCGTACTTCGGAGTGTCCGTCGGGTACCCCTGCAGGTTGTTCTCCATCGTGACGAGGGTCGCGTCGTGGATCCACTGCAGGAGCGGGTCGTCGACGGCGAACCGGGAGATCCGCGGGGCGTCGGTGTGGGCGACCCGGGCGACGACATCCTCGACGCGGGGACCCTCCGGCGTCGGCCACCCCGAGACCTGCACGTACCGGAACCCCTTGTACGAGAAGGTCGACTCCCACGGCCGCGCGGACCCGTCGCCGGTGACGACGTCGGTCTGGAAGCCGTCCTGGAAGTAGTGCTTCTCGTCGTCAGCGTTCGGCAGGCCGTCCGGCCGGAGTCGTTCGCCGTACCGGATCGTGACGGTCGTCCCCGCGGGACCCGGCGGGACGAGGCGCACCCAGCCCGCGACGACCCGCGGGAACGTGATGACGAACTCCCCGGGCACGGGCTCCGCCACGCTCGTCGCACCGAGGGTCTCGGTGACCCGGACCGGTTGCTCGCGGCGCACCACGCGCCTCCCGGCCGGTCCGTCGACGAGCGCGACCGGCTCCGACCGCGGTTCGAGGGGTCCGCCGGGGCCGCGTCGGAGGTCGACGACCTCGCCGCCGTAGAGGTCGTCGAGCAGGATCGGTCCGCCGCGGACCTGCCAGTCCCGACCCGTCGGGAGCACGTCCACACCGCCGTCGGGGCGCTCGATGCGGAGCAGTGCCCTGACGCACGGCTCCCCCCACCACGTCGCGCGTTCCCACGACCAGACGTTCGCATTCGTCATGCCGTGGAACCCGCGGCCGAGTTCGATCGACACCTCGTGTGGACCGGGTCCGAGGAGCGCGGTGACGTCGTGCACGACCGTCTGCACGCGGCGGTCCCACTGCGTGGTGCTCGGTTCGAGGACGGCGTCGGAGACGGGGACGCCGTCGATGCGGGCGACGGCGTGACCGCCTGCGGCGAGCACGAGGAGGGCACGGACGGGAGGCTCGACCACCGTGATCGTGTGCCGCACCACGGGCGCGGCGAGGGATCCGTCCGCGGCTCGGGCGCGGGGCGATCCGGGTGCGGCGCCCGACGGGCCCCGCCGGGCGGGGCGGCCGACCCAGCGGGCACTGTCCCAGTCGGCGTCCTCGGCCGGGCCGGTGGTGAGCTCCGCCTGCGCGTCGAGCACCGCCGTCGCGTCACCCGGGGCGACGACACCGACCGTGAGCGACCACCGGTGTCGTCGGAGTGGCACCAGGTCGAGGTCGTCGGCGGGCATCGCCCACGGGAGCGGGTCGTCGTGCTGGCCGGAGTCCCAGACGACCCGGCCGTGGTCGTCCTCGAGGGTGATCCGCCACCAGCGCTGGGTGGTGCCGGGGGTCTCGGACCGGACCTCCCAGGTGAAGCGGGGCCGCGCGGTGTCGATCCCGACGGGCGCGACGGCGGCGTCGACCCGGAGCCGGCCGAGACTCGGCGTCCGGCCCTGCTGCTCGTCACTCGGTGTCTCGCGCTCCACGTGCGCCTCCTGGTGTGCGGGTGTCGATGGCCCGGGCTGTCGACAGCCCAGGCTGTCGACTGCCCAGGCCGTCGATTGCCCGGGCTGTCGACTGCCCAGGCCGCCGATTGCCCAGGCTGTCGATGAAACGATTCAGGAATCGAGGTGGCTTGTCAACGCGGGACGGCGCTACGGGCGCATCCGACCGGCGACGTACCGGCTCGGTGGGACCCCGTAGGTCGCCCGGAACACCCGCGAGAAGTACAGCGGGTCGGTGAACCCGACGGCGCGTGCCACCTCTCCGACGCGGAGTCCACTGCCTCGGAGCATGGCCGCCGCCTCGCGCATCCTCCGGCCCCGGATCCAGGCCGACACGGACGAACCGGTGTGCCGGGCGAACAGCCGCTCCGCCGTGGCCGGACTGCAGGCGCCGGCATCGGCGACCTCACGGACCGAGAGCGCACGGTCGAGGTGCCGTTCGACGTGCTCGGTCATCCGCGTGACCGCGGCCGGGATGCGTCCGGCGTCGTCGACCCGCCGGAGCTCCTCGTGCCAAGGCGCGCTCTCCGCGAGGAGCAGGGTCCCGAGGGCACGGAGCACGGCCTCGTCGAAGTCGTCCGCGAGGAAGCGCTCGACCGCGTAGGCGCCGAGGACCGAGGCACGGCGTGCCGAGTCCGAGCTCGCGGGCACGAGGACCGCCACGGAGCCGGTGCGCCCGTCGCGCTCACCTCGGCGTCCGGCGGCGGTCATGAGCGGATCGTCCGGGGTGTGCGCGACGCGTGGGACGACGGGCGAGCTCGTGTCGTGCTCCGGCACCACGTGCACCGTCCCGAGGCGGAAGGGTCCCCGCTCGTCGGCACGGTACCCGACGTCGTGTCCCCACGGCAGGCGGAGGACGGACCTGCCCGTCAGTCGGAACCGCTCACCGCCGGAGGTGATCGTGCCCGATCCGTCGAGCGCCCAGATGAAGCACACGCTCATCACGCGGTCGTGGTGGACCTGCTCCCCCGGGCGGAACCGGTACCAGTTCGCGCCGACGACCACCGGCCCGGTGCCGTCCGGCGGGCCGGCCGGTGTCGCGCTCGTCGTCGCAGCGCTCGCCGGTGCGTGCGCGGGCTCTCGGTCCATGTGTCGATCGTAGGACGCCCGGCCGGTCGGGCCTCGATCGCGCTGGCTGATCGGATCGTCCATGAACTGACCGACGCTCCCATGGCCGCGAGCGGGCAACGGCTCGTAGCGTCGACGACATCGATCGGGTACCCCGGTCGACCCACGAGGAGGCAGCCATGCGGATCATCGCGGACACGGACGTGTGCGTCGGAGCGGGGCAGTGCGCCCTCGTCGCCGGGGCGGTGTTCGACCAGGACGACGACGGCATCGTCGAGCTGCTCGTCGAACACCCGGCCGCCGAGGACGAGCCCGACGTGCGACGGGCCGCGGCGCTGTGCCCGGCCCGCGCCATCACGCTCGAGGAGTAGCCGGTGCGGATCGTCGTCGTCGGGGCATCCGTCGCCGGGGTGACGACCGCCGAGGCGCTCCGGGCGGAGGGATTCGACGGCGAGCTCGTCCTGATCGGCGACGAGCCCCACGACCCGTACGCCAGACCGCCGCTGTCGAAGCAGGTGCTCGACGGGTCGTGGGAGCCGTCCCGCGCCGCACTCCGGACCCGGCTCGAGCTCGACGCGCTCGACGTCGAGCTGCGGACCGGGACCCGTGCGACCGGACTCGACCTGGACCAGCAGGTCGTCCTGGCCGGCGGACCGGTGCCGTACGACGTGCTCGTGATCGCGACGGGGGTGGCGCCGTCTGCGCTCGCCGTCCCCGGCGGCGAGCATGCCCTGCGGCTCAGGACACTCGACGACGCGCTCGTCCTCCGGCGCGCGATGACGTCCAGGGCCGACGGTCCGATCGTCGTGGTCGGCGCCGGTGTCCTCGGGTCGGAGCTCGCGTCGGCGGCCCGGCACCTCGGTCGCGACGTGGTGCTCGTGGGGCGTCGTGACCGGCTGGCCCTCGGCACGCTCGGCACACTGCTCTCCGAACGGCTCGTCGCGCTGCACCGGGCCAACGACGTGCACCTCCGGACGGGGCAGGGCGTCGTCCGGCTCGAGGTCACACCGGACGGCGGCACGGAGGTCGTGCTCGCCGACGGCGCTGTGGTGACGAGTTCGTTCGCGGTCGCGGCGGTCGGAGGTCGTCCGCGCACGGGCTGGCTCGCCGGGTCGGGACTGCTGCTCGACGACGGCATCGCGTGCGACGGTGCCGGCCGCGCACTCGAGGGACGCGGCGGTCCGACGACACCGGACGTCGTTCCCGGCGTGTTCGCGGGCTCGGCGACACCGGACGTCGTTCCCGGCGTGTTCGCGGGCTYGGCGACACCGGACGTCGTTCCCGGCGTGTTCGCGGTCGGGGACGTCGCGGCGTGGTCCGATCCCGGCACCGGCCGCCCAGTCCGTGTCGAGCACCAGACGACCGCCATCGAGCAGGCCCTCGCCGTCGCACGGACGATCGTGCACGGGACCGCGGCCAGGCCGCCCGTGCCGTACTTCTGGTCCGAGGTGCACGGGGTCCGCATCCAGGCGTACGGCACCTTCGACCAGGCCCGTCCACTCCTGGTGCTCGACCCGCCGAAGGGACCTGCGGCGGACCCGGACCGGCCCGACCGGCTCGACCAGCTCGACCAGCGCGACCAGCGCGACCAGCTCGACCGGTTCCTCGCCGCGTCGGTCGACGATCGCGGCCGGACCACCGGTGTCGTCGGCTGGGCGGCTGCCCGGGCGTTCCGGGCCGCCAGGTCCGTCGTCGACCAGGCCGACCCCGTCACCACCCTCAGCACCCGCACCGTCACCACCCCCACCACCCCTACCGATCCCATCCCCGCCTGACGGGCCTCCAGGAGCACCATGACCACCACCGCGCAGACCGGATGTCCGTTCCACGAGGCACAGTCGCTCCCGGTCGACGGGACGCCACTCGAGCCCTCGCCGACGTTCGCCGCGTGGCGCGAGGCGGCGCCGGCCGTCCCCCTCCGCTACGACGACGGACACGAGGGCCTCGTCGTCACCGGGTACGACGCCGCACGGGCGATCCTCGCCGACCCGCGCTTCAGTCAGCGCCCGCACCGTATCCCGACGGCCGCGGACCGGGTACCCGACGAGACCGAGCCGCACGAGAGCGAACCGCAGGAGACCGAGCTGCACGAGACCGAGCTGCACCCGGAACCGCTCGACGACGCGGCGCACCGCTCGATCGCGAGTGCGGACCTCCTGGCCCTCGACGGGGAGGCGCACGCCAGGATGCGCCGCGGCATCACGGGCCGGTTCTCCCTGAAGCAGGCACGCGCACGACGCCCGTGGATCGCCGAGATGGTCGCCGCCCAGCTCGACCACCTGCGCGCCCAGGGTGCCGGCGGCGCGACCGTCGACCTGACCGAGCACTACGCCGAGCCGATCGCCGCCCGCACCCACGGCAGGGTCATCGGGGTGCCGGATGCGCTCCAGTCCGAGTTCGTGGCGCTGTTCGTCGGCGCGTCGAGCACCCGGGCCAAGTTCGACCACATCCGGCGCGTGGTGGACGCCCGGGCCGAGGACCCCGGCGACGACGTGATCACCGACCTCCTCCGCACCGACGTCGAACACCCCTTCAGCCGCATCGAGATCGAGGGTCTGGTCTTCCAGCTCATGAGCGCCGGCCGCGACTCGGTGGCCTACCTCATCGCCACGGCGACCGTCGGCCTGCTGTCGAACCCCGAGCAGCTCGCCGCGCTCCGGACCGACCCGACGAGGATCGGCACCGCGATCGAGGAGTTCATGCGCACCGGAGCGATGTTCCTGACGCTGTTCCCCAGGACGGCCACCGAGGACGTCGAGATCGAGGGCGTCCACGTCCGCGCGGGCCAGACGGTGTCGGTGTCCCCGGTCGGCGCGAACCACGACCCGGACCGGTTCGAGCACCCCGACGACTTCGACATCGCACGGGACGCGTTCGGGCACCTCGGCTTCGGGCACGGTCCGCACGGGTGCATCGGCCAGCAGATGGCCCGCGTGGAAATCGGCGAGGCCGTGACGCAGCTCGTCGCAGGACTCCCGGACCTCCGCCTGGTCGCGGCCGAACAGTCCCACCCGATGCCGTTCGCGAACCCGATCGCGACCTACGCCGCCGGAGCGGTCCTGGTGACCTGGTGACCCGCCCGGGGCAAGTTGCCACTGGCGGAACCGTGTCGAGTTCCCGTACTGTCATGATCACGCCCCGTATGAAACGATTCATTCGCGAATCGGTCCGATTGTCAACGACGACGACTGGAGGTGCTCGATGCCGAGCCGACTCCCATTCCCACCGACCCGCCCCGCGGCGCGTGACGTCTCGAGACGCGCGTTCCTCGCCGCGATCGCCGGTGGCACGGCAGCACTCGCGCTGTCCGGCTGCGCGGTCGTCAGCGGGGGCGCCGTCTCCGCCGGCCAGCAGGGCTTCCGCCTGAGCAAGGACCCCGCGCCCGGTCGCCAGAACACCATCGAGCTGTACAACATCTGGGGCGGGACCCTCGGCAACGCGTGGGTGCTCCTCGCGGACCTCTACGAGAAGTCCCAGTCGCACACGGCCGTCCGGGTCACCTACGCACCCCTGTCCGGGAGCACGCAGATCCGGCTCCAGACCTCGATCGCCGCCGGCACGCCGCCCGACGTCGCGTTCTGCACGCCGGACGAGTACCCGCAGCTCGCCGGGTACGGCGTGATCACACCGCTCGACGGCTACATGGCGAAGGCCGGGCTCAAGGAGAAGGACTACGCGCCCGCCGTCTGGTCCCAGATGACCCAGACCGGCAAGATCTACGCGCACCCGGTGCTCGTCGACGTGAACTTCCCGCTGTTCTGGAACAAGCGGGTGTTCGAGGACGTCGGCCTCGACCCGGACACGCCCCCGAAGACGATCGACGAGCTCGACGCGTTCTCGGACAAGATCCTCAAGAAGGACGGCAACCGGGTCACCCGCATCGGGACCGTGCCGTGGGACTACTACGGGTTCTCCAACTCGATGTTCACGGCCGGGTTCGCGTTCGGTGGCAAGTTCATGAGCGACGACAACCAGGTCGCCACGCCGGACGACCCGAACGTCATCCAGGGCCTCCAGTGGATGTGCGACTACGCGAAGAAGGTCGGCGGCGCGAGCCACCTGGCCGTCACGCCGCCGTCGGCCACGCTGCCCTCGATCGCGAGTGGCAACGTCGGCATGGCGCCGATGACGACCACCGACGCGGTGAACGTCTACGAGAACGGGGACAAGAAGACGGTCGAGCTCGGTGCGGCGCTGTTCCCCTACGCCGAGGGTCTCGGCTCGTCCGGCAGCGCGACGTGGCTCGGCGGGTACGACATGTTCATCCCGAGCAAGGCACAGAACCCGGACGCCGCGTGGGACTTCGTGCAGTTCGCCACGGTCTCCGACGAGGGCACCCGCGCGAACTTCACCAACGGCACGCTGCTCCCCGGGTACACCGCGTCCCCGGCACTCGGCGAGTTCCAGCGCGACGACGAGGTGGCGATCTACCGCGAGGGGCTCATCACCTGCAAGAACATCCGCCCGACCATCCCGGTCGCCGGTGTGTACTCCGGGTCCCTCGACATCGCCGTCAGCGCCGCGGTCTACGGCCAGATGACGCCGGAGGCAGCACTCAGGAAGGTGGCGGGCCAGGTCAACCAGGCTCTCGACCAGTACCGGAAGGAGCACCCGTGAGCGCCACTCGGAGCATCACGACGGCCGGTCCTCGGGCACCCCGCAGGAACTGGCTCACGCACTGGATCCCCCGCTCCCGCCAGGAGAAGCACGACTTCTGGTGGGGGCTGCTCTTCACCTCGCCCGCGATCATCGGGCTCATCGCGTTCACCGGCGGGCCGATCATCACGAGCGCCGTCAACAGCTTCACGAACGCGAACCTGCTCGGCGGGCAGCGTCGCTGGGTCGGGTTCGACAACTACGTGACCCTGATGCACGACAGCCAGTGGTGGCTGTCGCTCGGCAACACGTTCTTCCTGACGATCATCTCGGTGCCGCTCGGGATCGCGGTCGCCCTCGGCCTCGCGCTCCTGCTGAACCTCAAGGTCCGCGGCCTCGGGTTCTACCGCGTGATCTTCTTCGTGCCGTCGATCGTCCCCATCGTGGCGAGCGCCGTGATCTGGGCCTACGTCCTGAACCCGCAGTACGGCGTGATCAACAACGTGCTCGGACTCGTCGGCATCCAGGGCCCCGGCTGGTTGAGCGACCCGAACTGGTCGAAGCCGGCGCTCATCCTCTTCGGGCTGTGGGGTGCGGGGAACCTCATGGTGATCCTGCTCGCGGGCCTCCAGGGCGTGCCGCAGGACCTGCTCGAGCAGGCGTCGCTCGACGGTGCCGGACGCTGGCAGCAGTTCCGGAACGTGACGCTCCCGTTCATCAGCCCCCAGCTGCTGTTCGCGACGATCACGGGCCTCATCGCCGGCTTCCAGTACTTCACGCAGGCCTTCGTGATGACCGGCGGGAACGGCGACCCCGCAGGCTCGACGCTCGTCTCCGGCGTGTACCTGTACCAGTCGGCGTTCTACAACTACCAACTCGGATACTCGAGTGCGATCGGCTGGGTGCTGTTCATCATCATCGCCATCGTCTCGATCGTGGCGTACCGGCTCATCGGCCGCCGCGTCTACTACGGAGGCGAGACGCGATGACCGCGATCCAGAACCCGGCCACCACGGCGGCCGCAGCACTCGAGACACCGCGCGGCGAGACCGGTACGAAGATCCCGCTGCACCGCAAGCTCACCTGGCCACGGATCGCCGAGTCGATCGCCAAGCACGCCGTCCTCATCGTCCTGAGCGCGATCTTCCTGATGCCGCTGTTCTGGATGGTGACCGGCTCGTTCAAGACCCAGGCGGACATCGGCGCCTTCCCGATCAAGTGGTTCCCGCACACCATCACGACGGGCAACTACGCGTACGGCCTCTCGGCGTTCCCGATCCTGCAGTACTTCTGGAACACCCTGATCATCTGCATCCCGTCGATGATCGGCGCGGCACTCTCGAGCGCGATGGTCGGCTACGGGGTCTCCCGCATCCGCTGGCCGTGGCGGAACGGCATCTTCACCATCCTCATCGCGACGATGATGGTGCCGTTCTACGTCACCATGGTCCCGCTGTTCACGGCGTACCGATCGATCGGCTGGACGGGCACGTACCTGCCGCTCATCGTCCCGACGTTCTTCGGCATCCCGTTCTTCATCTTCCTGATGCGACAGTTCTTCATGGGCATCCCCGAGGCGCTCACCGACGCCGCGCGGCTCGACGGCGCCGGTGAGTTCCGGATCTTCGTCCAGGTCATCCTGCCGCTCTGCAAGCCGGCGCTCGCCGCGATCATGCTGTTCCAGTTCCTGGCGTCGTGGAGTGACCTGCTCGGGCCGCTGCTCTACCTCACGAAGTCCAGCCAGTACACGCTCTCGCTCGGGTTGACGTTCTTCCAGGGCGCGCAGGGCGACAGCCAGACGGGGGCGCTGATGGCCGTGTCGACGATCATCCTCGTCCCGATCGTCGTGCTGTTCTTCTTCGCGCAGAAGACCTTCATCCAGGGCATCACCATGTCCGGCATCAAGGACTGAGTGGGGGCGCGCCGCCTCCGGGCGACCCACCCCGCACCGGTCACGGCGACCGCACCGACCACACGCACCACCGAGAGGACCGCTCCCGCATGACCTCGACCACCACGTCCGTCACGACCGTCACCACGAGCGGACACACCGCCGCACCGGCCGGGAGGCCCGTGGCCGAGCCCGCAGCGCCCGTCGGCCTGGCCGTCGAGCACGTCCGCGACCCCCTCGGCGTCGGCTCCGCCACACCGCGGCTCTCGTGGCACGTGCCGGCCGCCCCGTCGGACTGGACCCCGGAGCACGCCGAGATCGAACTGCTCGACCGCCGACCGGCTCCCGGTGGATCGTCCGAGCCGGTCGCCGAGGCCGAGTGCGCGACGATCGACACCCCGACCGGTGTGCTCGTCGCGTGGCCGTTCGCGCCGCTGGCCTCCCGCGAGCAGGCGACCTGGCGCGTCCGGGTGCACGGCGAAGGACACCGATCGACACCCTGGAGCGAGGCGTTCACGGTCGAGGCGGCACTGCTCGAACGTGGTGACTGGACGGCGGAGTTCGTCGGGGCGCCGTGGGCCGAGAACACCCGCGTCGACCAGGCCCCGCCGATCCTCCGACGCGAGGTCACCCTCCGAGGCCCGGTCCGGTCCGCACGCCTCGCGGTCACGAGCCTCGGCCTGCACGAGGTCGTCATCGACGGCGTCAAGGCCGGGGACGCCGAGCTCGCACCGGGGTGGTCGTCGTACGACCATCGCCTCCGCACGCTGACGCACGACGTGACCACCCACCTGGGCGGGACGACCGACGGGGCCGGACCGCGCCTCCAGTCCGGATCGGGCGACGCGCCGGACGTGACCGACACGACCGCGGCCCCCACCGGCCGCACCGTCGTCCTCGGCGCCCGTCTCGCCGACGGCTGGTTCCGTGGTCGACTCGGCTGGGACGACCGCGTCCGGAACCTCTACGGCGACCGGCTGGCACTCCTCGCGCAGCTCGACGTCGAGTACACCGACGGCACGACCGAGCGGTTCACGACCGACGACAGCTGGCGGGCGGTCCGGGGCGGGATCCTCCGCTCGGGGATCTACGACGGGGAGCGTTTCGACGCCGGTGTCGAGCCGACCGGGTGGGAGCATCCGGGGTTCGACGACAGCGGCTGGGATGCTGTGACCGTCCTCGACCCGGCGGCCGGGTTCGCCGGACGCGACCTCGTGGCCTACGACGGCCCCGTCGTCCGCGTCACCGAGGAGATCGCGCCGGTCTCGGTCACCCCCCACGACGGCGGCAGTGTCCAGCTCGACTTCGGACAGAACGTCGCGGGCCGACTGCGGATCCGTGCCAAGCGGACCTCGCCGTTCGGGATCCGTGCCCGGCACGCCGAGGTGATGCAGGACGGCGAGCTCGCCACGCGGCCCCTCCGGACCGCCGAGGCGACGGACGTCTACTTCAGTCACCCGGTGGACCAGGACGAGGAATCGTTCTGGGAGCCGCGGTTCACCGTCCACGGGTTCCGGTACGCCGAGATCGAGGGGTTCCCGGGGCCGATCGAGGACGGCGACGTCGTGGCGCGGGTCCTGCACTCCGACATGCAGCGCACGGGCTGGTTCCACTGCTCGGACCCGCGGCTCGAACGCCTGCACAGCAACGTCGTCTGGAGCATGCGCGACAACTTCGTCGACGTGCCGACGGACTGCCCGCAGCGCGACGAGCGCCTCGGGTGGACCGGTGACCTGCAGGTGTTCACCCCGACCGCGGCGTTCCTGCACGACTGTTCCGGGGTGCTCCAGGGATGGCTGCACGACCTCGCCGCCGAGCAGAAGCCGGACGGTCGTGTCCCGCACTTCGTGCCCGAGGTCCCGGGGATCGACCCCGCTGCGGACCGCGCGGCGATCTGGGGTGACGTCGCGGTGCTGACGCCGTGGGCGCTGCACACCGCGTTCGGTGACCTCGGCGTCCTCGAGGCGCAGTACGAGACCGCCCGCGGATGGGTCGACGGCGTGCACGCGTCCTCGGACGAGGACCTCGTCGTCACCGAGGGGTTCCAGTTCGGCGACTGGCTCGACCCGCAGGCGCCGCCGGAGAACGCCGCCGCCGCGAAGGCCGACGCGTACTGCCTGGCGACGGCCTACTCGTACCGGAGCACGTCGGTGCTCGCGGAGATGGCGACGCTCCTCGGCAGGTCCGACGATGCTGCGCGGTACTCCGCACTGGCATCGCGCATCGCGGCGTCGTGGCGGTCGCGGTTCCTGACCGGGGCGGGGACGCTCGTCGACGACTCCCAGGCGTCCAGCGCCATCGCGATCGTGTTCGGGCTCGTCCCGGCATCGTCCGCGGTCGGCACGCGCCTGGCGGAACTCGTCCGTGAGAACGGGCACCGCATCGGGACCGGGTTCGCCGGGACGCCGGTGATCTGCGACGCCCTCACCGACGCCGGGCACCTGGACGACGCGTACGCGATGCTCATGCAGGACGAGTGCCCGTCGTGGCTCTACCCGGTGTCGCAGGGCGCGACGACGATCTGGGAGCGGTGGGACTCGCTGCTGCCGAACGGGCGGGTGAACAGCGGTGGGATGACGTCGTTCAACCACTACGCCCTCGGGTCCGTCGCGGACTTCATGCACCGCGTGGTCGCCGGCATCGCGCCGGCGGCACCCGGCTACTCACGCATCCGGTTCGCGCCGCGTCCGGGTGGTGGGCTGACCTCGGCGGGGGCGTCGCTCGACACCCCGTACGGCCGCGCGGCGATCGACTGGGAGGTCTCAGGGCCGTCGCTGGCGGTGACCGCGACCGTGCCCGTCGGGGCGACGGCGACGCTGGTGCTGGGCTCGTCGGAGCAGGAGCTCGGGCACGGCACGTGGACGGTGACGGTCCCGGTCGCGTCGGTCTGACCGCGCGCACGGCGTCATGGGTGGTGCATCGCATCGCGGGTGAGGCATCGCACCGCGGGTGACGCATCGCACCTCGGATGGCGCATCGCACCACGGTTGATCATTGGTGCGACGCGTCGTCCCTGTCGCGACGCGTCGTCCCCGTGGCGAACGACGGCGCGCAGCGGGTGCAGCGCGCGCGGCTCAGGGCAGCAGCTCGGCCGGCACATCCCGCAGGAAGATCTCGACGACCTTCGGCCCGACACCCGTGAGGGCCTCGAGCCGGCGCTGGACCTCGGCCCGGTCGGCGGCGCTCGACACGAGGTGCGACACCGAGCCGTACTCGCGGTCGATCGTCGCCATGGCCTCGTGCATCGCATCGGTCATCTGGTGGTCGAACCGCCCGTAGCCGCCCTCGTCGAGGATCGCACGGAGCCCCTCGTGGCTGTGCTCGGCGAAGTGCTTCGGGCTGGTCAGGCCGTGGTCGATGAGGGCGTGGTAGGTCTTCACGGCGATCTCCTGCTGGATCGGACGCCCGAACAGCAGGCTCGCGAGGAACCACCGGTACAGCTGCTGCGGCTTGCCCTCGACGAGGTCGATCCCGAGGTCGGATGCATGCGTCACGCTGGCCATGCCCGGAGGCTACGCCCGGAGCGGTCGTCCCGGAACTGTCCTCTCGGAGCGGTCGTCCCTGAGCGGTACCCCCGGAGCGGTAGCCCCGGAGCGGTCCCCTGGAGCGGTCCCGGGCGACGGACGGACGGTCGCCCGGGGCGCTCACTCGTCGGCGGCGGCGAGCTGGTCTTCGAGGTTGAACACCTCCGGGAGGATGCGTGCGCCCTGGTCGGCCCGGACCTCGAGGCCGTCGAACAGGTCTTGCATATGCCGCTCCCAGGCCGACGCGACCTCGCTCGCGGCCAGCGCCCGGTCGGCATCGGCCACGGAGTCGGTCTCGTAGTACCCGATGAGCAGACCGTCGTCGTCGAGGAACAGCGAGTAGTTCCGGCGTCCGGCTGCCGCGATCGCCCGGAGCATCGCGGGCCAGACCTCGGCGTGCCGCTCGCGGTAGGCGTCGAGGTGCTGCGGGTCGACCTGCAGGCGGAAGCACACGCGGGTCATCGCCGGACCCCGGCCCCGGCCCCAGCTCGGGCTCGGGCTCGGGCTCGGGCTCGCGCTCGCGCTCGGGCTCGCGGTGACGGCGCCTCGGCGGAACGGTTCTGCCCCAGGGAGCGACAACTGCCCGAGGTTCTCCCCGGCACTGTTGACGCTCCCTGGCACAGAACAGGTTCGAGCGCCCGACCGGTCACCGCCGCGCCCCAGGCCCAGCCCCAGCAGCCCCAGCCCCGTCCACCGCGCGTGTCGTCCCCGTCGCCGACGTGACGGTCCCATAGCGCTCGGACTCGATCTCCTCGAGACTCCGACCCCGGGTCCGCGGCGCCCAGATCGTGCCGATCACGAACGACAGGAACAGCAGCCCGAGGATCAGCGCCCCGAGCGCCCGGAGACCGATGCCGGCGAGGAGCACCGGGAACCAGATCGAGAGCAGCCCGACCATCACCCGGGCGGCGAGGAACAGCACCCCCTGCGCACTCGCGCGGTACCGGGTCGCGAAGAGCTCGCTCGTCCAGAGCCCGTAGAACGCCTGCGCACCGATCCCGGAGGACGCGCCCCACGCGATCGCGAAGAACAGCAGTGTCCCGAGGGTCGCCGGCGCGTAGATGAGCACCGCCCACGCGACGATCGCGAGTCCCGCCCCGACCGCGAACAACACCCGTCGGCTCATCCGGTCCCCGAACCGCATGAACCCGAGGTACGTCACCACCACGGTGCAGAACCACACGAGGATCTGCAGCGCGTACTGCTCGGTCACGCTCGTCACCCCGGTCGCGCTGTACACGCGGGGCTGGAAGATGCCCGCCTGCCCCGCGACGGTGTTCCACAGTGCGTACACGCCGAACAGGAACAGCATCGCGGTGAGGTTCACCCGCTTGCTGAACAGCTGCCCGATCCCGTGCAGGAACGACCGCTGTCCGGTCGCCGCGCGCTCGTCCTTCCAGATGTCCGACTCCGGGAGGCCTCGTCGGAGCCACCACACGCCGGCCGCGACGACGAACAGGTGCGCGAAGATGATGCGGCTCCCGAGGAGTCCGAGCGGCGCCATCGCGATGGCGAACGCGAACCCCACCATCGGGCCGATCGACCACGCGAGCTGGGCGGTCCCGACGTGGGCGGCGCGCTTGTCCTTCGGCGCCTGCTCGGCGATGTACGTCCACGAGGCGGGAACTCCGGCGCCCACCGCGATGCCCGTGAGGATGAACCCGACGAGCAGCATGGCGTAGCTCCCGGCGAACACCGCGAGCACGATCCCCAGCATGTAGAGCAGGAGGTCGTACGTGTAGATGAACTTCCGGCCGTACCGGTCGCAGAGCGGCCCGCCGACCATCGCCCCGGCCGCGGCGCCGAACGCGTTGGCCGACAGCGAGGCGAGGAGTCCGACGGCCAGGTCGCCGATGTGGAACTGCGCCTGCCAGAGACCGAGGCTCGTCGCGATCGCGATGATCGAGCCCGACTCGATGTAGTTCGACATGGCCACGGAGATCGTGGCCTTCCAGCCGGTGGTGTTCCGGGCTCCGATGCGGACCGCCATTGGCCCTCCTGCTCTGAATCGTTTCAATACCCGGGTTGCACTGTAGGGCCGACGACGTCGGGTCTGCAAGTCCGGAACGGAGCGGCCGCCGGAGGCGCCCGGACCCCGGGTCCGGCACCGTCCCTCCAGACCGGCTTCCGGACCGGTGGTCCACCGGACGCGACACGGCCTGGAGGCGCGGTGCGGCACCCAGCGCACGCCCCGGTGCCAGGATGGGTCCATGGCGGTCAGCGTGCGTGAGGTGGCGGCACTCGCCGGTGTCTCACTGGGGACCGTGTCGAACGTGCTGAACCGCCCCGACAAGGTCGCGCCGACCACGGTCGAACGCGTGCAGGCGGCGATCGCGCAGCTCGGGTTCGTGCGGAACGACTTCGCGCGCCAGCTCCGGGCCGGTCGGAGCAGCACGGTGGGGCTCGTGGTCCTCGACGGCGGCAACCCGTTCTTCACCGACGTCGCGCGCGGGGCCGAGGACGCCGCGATGGCGAAGGGCCTCGCGGTCCTCGTCGGCAACAGCGACGAGTCCGCCGACCGCGAGCGCACGTACATCGACCTGTTCGAGGAGCGCCGGGTCGCCGGGCTCCTCATCTCCCCCGCCGGCGACGACCTCTCACGGCTCGAGCTGCTCCGGGACCACGGGACGGCGGTCGTGCTCGTCGACCGGCGCGCCGACGTCGAGCGGTTCCCGTCGGTGTCGGTGGACGACCTCGCCGGCGGACGACTCGCGGCCGGTCACCTGCTCGACATCGGACGACGGCGGATCGCGTTCGTCGGCGGCCCGTTCTCGATCCGGCAGATCGCCGACCGGCACCGTGGCGCGCTCGAGGCCGTCCGTGCCGCCGGAGCGTCCCTCGAGGTCATCGAGACGGCCTCGCTCAGCGTCCTCGAGGGTCGGCGCGTCGGCGAGGAGATCCAGCGCCGCTCCCCCGCAGAGCGGCCGGACGCGGTGTTCGCGGCGAACGACCTCGTCGCGGTCGGGCTCGAGCAGGCGTTCATCATGCGCGGCTCGGTGGCGATCCCCCGCGAGATCGCCCTCATCGGGTACGACGACATCGACTTCGCGGAGGCCACCGTCGTCCCGCTCACCTCGATCCGGCAGCCGAGCCGCGAGATCGGGTCGCGCGCGATCGAGCTGCTGCTCCGGCAGATCGACCTCGGCGCCGATGGTCCCACCGAGCACGTCGAGTTCCACCCGGAGCTCGTCGTGCGGGCGTCCACGGCGGGCTGACGCGAGGCGCCGCGGGCGGCGGCGCTCGGGCGGGCGGCGCTCGGGCGGGCGGCGCTCGGGCAGGCGGCGCTCGGGCGGGCGGGCAGGTGTTCTGAACACCCCCGTCCACCACGCACACCCGGATCCGGGTGTTCCGCCCGGACGCCCGTGTTCAGAACACGCGCCCGCGCCGCCGCCCGCGCCCGCCCGCGGCACCGGTACGATCAGCCCATGGCGCAGGCCCCTCGACCCGGCGGCGCCCCGAGCGTGCACGACGTCGCCGAGCGGGCCGGGGTGTCCCTCGCGACGGTGTCGAACGTCCTCAACCACCCGGAGCGGGTCCGCACCGTGACCGCCGACCGCGTCCGCGAGGCGATCGCGACCCTCGGCTACACCCCGAACCGCATCGCGAGCGCACTCGTGTCCGGCAGCATGCGCTCCATCGGCCTGGTCGTCATGTCGCTCAGGAACTCCCTGTTCAGCGACATGGTGAACGGTGCACAGCTCCGGGCACGGGAGCGCGGCTTCACCCTCCTGGTGGCGAGCAGCGAGGACGACACGTCAGCGCAGGGCGAGCACCTGGCCTACCTCGAGAGCACCCGCGTCTCCGGCATCCTGCTCGCCCCCATGACCGAGTCCCGCGACCAGGTCGACCTCACACGCCGGCACGGTCGACCCGTCGTCTACGTCAACTTCGAACCCCGCGAGGTCGACGCCTGCTCGGTCGTCGTCGACAACGAGCAGGCGGCGTACCTGGCGACGACGCACCTCATCGACCGGGGGTGCCGCCGGATCGGGTTCGTCAGCGCCCGCCCGGAGCTGCAGCCCGTGGACCGTCGACACCGAGGGGTGCTCCGCGCCGTGGCCGAGCACCCGGGGGTCGACCTCGTGGAGATCGACGCCGGTGACATCGACCCGCCCGGCGGCACCGATGCCGGGGCCCGCATCGCGCGGATGCCGGCGTCGGAGCGGCCGGACGGGGTCCTCGGCGTGACGGACCTGCTCGCGATGGCGGTCGTCACGGAGCTCCGTGCGGCCGGCCTCCGCGTCCCTGAGGACATCCCGGTCTCCGGCTGCGACCACAACTCGGTCGCGTGGGGCGGTGCCGTGCCGCTCACCTCGGTGACGATGCACGGGTCCGAGATGGGCGCTGCCGCCGTCGACCTCATGCTCGCGGAGCTGACCGACCCTCCGGAGACGCACGTGCACCGGTCGATCGTGATCGGCAGCGAGCTCGTCCCGCGCGAGAGCACCATGGGCAGGCGGGCTGACGCACCCGCGCCCGATCCGGTGCTCAGCGACCCGAGGCGCACCGAGGCCTGACCGGCCCTCGCAGTCACGAGGAGCCGGTAGCAGCGCGTCCGCCGGCCTGGAGGGACGGTGCCAGGCCGCCACGCGCCTCCCGTCCGCCGCACCACCCGCCGGACAGGAGGGGCGGTGCCAGACCGCCACGGGCCTCCCGTCCGCCGTACCGCCCGCCGGTCAGGAGGCGCGGGCCAAGGCCGGCACGCGCCTCCCGTCCGGCACCGCCGTCGGCGGTTCGGCGCACGTTCCGCAACGATTCCGGACGGATGATTGACACGCTTCAATTCACGTGGTTCCATTCCAATTGAAACGTTCTAACTGCTTCACCGGACGACGCGACGACGCGGCATCCGGTCCGTTCCACCGGGCGCCCGCGCCCGGACCTTACAAGGAGGTAAGGATGTCGGCACGTTCCCGCACCACCCGGTCGATCACCACGAGGGTGATCGCCATCGGCGGCGCCACCGTCCTGCTCGGCGGCCTCGCGGCATGCTCGTCCGGCGGTTCCGGCGGTTCCGGCGACTCCGGCAGCGGCGGCTCGGTCCAGATCAGCTACCTCGTCGACAACTCCGACGCCACGGCGGTCACCTCGAAGGCGCTCATCGCGGGCTTCGAGAAGGCGAACCCGGACATCACGGTCAAGCTCGACACGAAGCCGCAGGGCACCGACGGCGACAACCTCGTCAAGACACGGCTGTCGACCGGCGAGATGAATGACGTCTTCAACTACAACTCCGGGTCGCTCATGCAGGCGCTCAACCCGGACAACACGCTGGTCGACCTGTCCGACCAGAGCTGGGCGAGCAAGGTCGACAAGCAGTTCACCAAGGTCGTCAGCACCGACAAGGGCATGTACGGCGCACCGTTCGGCACCTCGTTCGGCGGCGGTGTGATGTACAACAAGAAGGTCTACGACAAGCTCGGGCTGAGCGTCCCCACCACCTGGGACGAGTTCATCAGCAACAGCGAGAAGATCAAGGACTCCGGGGTCGACCCGATCATCCAGACCTACGGCGACACCTGGACGAGCCAGCTGTTCGTGCTCGGGGACTTCGCGAACATCACCGCGCAGCAGTCGAACTGGGCCACGAAGTACACCGCGCACAAGGAGTCCTACGCCAAGGACCCGGCGCTCGCGGGCTTCGAGCACCTCGCCGAGGTCAAGGACAAGGGCCTGGTCAACGAGGACTTCGCGTCAGCCACCCAGGCGAACGGCCTGAAGATGCTCGCCGAGGGCACCGGGGCGCAGTACCCGATGCTGACGAACGCCATCTCGACCCTGCAGCAGGACAACCCGGACGCCGTGGACGACATCGGGGTGTTCGCGCTCCCCGCCGAGACCGCAGCCGACACGAAGATGACGATCTGGGAGCCGAACGGCCTCTACATCCCGAAGACGACGACGGGCGACAAGCTCGCCGCGGCGAAGAAGTTCATCACCTACGCGAACTCCTCGAGCGGCTGCAAGGTGCAGAACGACACCGGGACCCCCGGTGGCCCGTACGTCATCTCGACCTGCACGCTGCCGAGCTCGGTCCCCCCGATGATCGGCGACCTCGCGAAGTACATCGACGGTGACGAGGCCACCCCGGCCCTGGAGTTCCTCTCCCCGATCAAGGGGCCGAACCTCGAGAAGATCTGCGTCCAGGTCGGCTCCGGCATCTCCACCGCGGCCGTCGGTGCCAAGCAGTACGACGCGGACGTCGTGCAGCAGGCCCAGCAGCTCGGCCTCAAGGGCTGGTGAGGACGGTGACCGCGACGCTCACGACGGCCGTCACGCCGTCGCAGTCGACGAACCCGAAGGGGGCTCGGACGGCGCGCGCGAAGATGCGCTCGTTCTACCCCGCGTGGTTCTTCATCCCCGCGATCGCACTGTACGTCGTGTTCTTCGCGGTCCCGACCTTCGCCGGGTTCTGGTTCTCGCTCACCCGCTGGACGCTGTTCGACCAGACCTTCATCGGCGTCGACAACTTCGTCCGGTTCTTCCAGGACCCGCAGCTCGTGTCCGGGTTCCTGCACACGTTCGAGTACGGGTTCGTGACGAGCGCGGCGAAGGTGGTCCTCGGGCTCGCCCTCGCCCTGCTCCTGACGTCCCCGGTGCTCGGACGCGGCTACCTGCGGGCGGTCGTGTTCTTCCCGGTGCTCGTGTCGACGATCGGCATCGGCATCACGTTCAAGGCGCTGATGGACCCGTTCCACGGGATCATCAACGGCGTCCTCGGGTCGGTCGGCCTCCCCACCCCCGGGTGGCTGACCGATCCGGCCCTGGCGCTCTGGAGCGTCGCCGCGGTCGACATCTGGAAGGGCGTCGGCATCGCCACGCTCATCTTCATCGCCGGCATCGTGGCGATCCCGCAGGAGTACTTCGAGGCCGCCCGGGTCGACGGCGCGAGCGCGTGGACGATCTTCCGGAACATCACGCTGCCGCTCTCCCGACCGGCGATGGGGACGGTCATCATCCTGTCGCTCATCGGCGGACTCCGGTCCTTCGACCTCATCTGGGCGATGACCGGCGGCGGTCCGGGGTTCACGAGTGACGTGATCGCGAGCGTCATCTACAAGCAGTACCAGGCGGGCTTCTACGGCCTGTCCACCGCGGGCAACGTGGTCCTGTTCGTCGTCGTCACGGCGATCATGGTCCCCGTCTCCTGGCTCATCAACAGGAAGCCGGCCGAACTGTGACCACGCTCCGCACCCCCGTCGCCGCCATCCCGCGGCGGTCCATGTCCCGCCGTGCGAGGACCCAGCGCTGGACGGTCGGCATCATCGCCATCGTCGTCAGCTTCCTCGTGTTCCTCGTCCCGTTCGTCTTCGTCCTGCTCCAGGCGATGAAGTCCCCCGCCGAGGCGAACCAGCTCGGCTTCAGCCTCCCCACCCAGTGGCAGCTGTGGCAGAACCTGCAGGCGGTGTTCACGTCCGGCAGCAGCAGCATCCTCCGGGCGTTCGTGAACAGCGCGGTCCTCACCGTCGGGAGCGTCATCATCATGGTGGTGTTCTCGGCCATGGTCGGCTACGTCCTGCAGCGGCGCCCCGGGCGGTGGAACGGGGTCATCAACTTCTTCGTCCTCGCCGGCCTCATCGTCCCGCCCGCGATCGTCCCGACGATCTGGGTGCTCCAGGGCCTGAACCTCTTCAAGACGATGGGCGGCATGATCCTCATCGAGGCGACCTTCGGCCTGTCGTTCTGCATCCTGCTCTTCCGGGCGTTCGTCGCGACGATCCCGAAGGAGCTCGACGAGGCGGCGGTGCTCGACGGTGCCGGTCCGATCCGGCTGTTCTTCGGGGTGGTCCTGCCGCTCCTCAAGCCCGTCATCATCACGGTGGTGCTCGTGCAGTCCGTGGCGGTGTTCAACGACTTCGCGAACCCGCTGTACTTCCTGCCCGGGTCCGAGAACGCCACCGTGCAGCAGACGCTCTACGCGTTCCAGAGCCAGTCGGTCAGCCAGCTGAACCTGCTGTTCACCGACGTCCTGCTCATCACGATCCCCCCGCTCATCCTGTACATCTTCTTCAACCGACAGATCGTCGCCGGCATGACCAGCGGCGCCGTCAAGGGCTGACGCCCCACCCGGACTGGAGGCCCGACCCGCCCTGCGCAGGTCGGCCCACCTCCGTCCGGTCCCCAGACCAACGACGCGGCCGTCGACGACGACGACCGCTGGAAGGACACCATGACCTCCACCTGGACCGCACCCTTCATCGCGGCCGACTCGGACGGCGAGTTCGGCAGCGCCCCGATCCTCCGCCGCGAGTTCACCCTCGACGACGGCCACGGTGCCGTCACCGCGGCCACCCTCGACGTCAGCGCCCTCGGCGTCGTCGAGGCGTGGCTCGGCGGCGAGCGCGTCTCCGACCACCTGCTCGAGCCGGGCTGGACGAGCTACGAGTGGCGCATCCGCGTCGCCTCGCACGACGTGACCGCGCACCTGACGGACACCGCCCCCGGCGAGGCAGCCGTCATCGCGCTGATCATCGGCCGGGGCTGGGCCGCTGGTCGACTCGCGTGGGGCGGTGGCGGCGGCTGGTACACGGACGAGCGCGCCGGGTTCGCCGAGCTCCGCATCGAGTTCGCCGACGGGCACACGCAGCACGTCGCGACGGACACGGACTGGCAGGCGCTGTCGAGCGCGATCACCGACGACCAGCTGTACGACGGCGAGGACATCGACGGGCGCCTGGTCACGTCGGCCTGGGCGCAGCCGGGCACCCCGACGGAGAGCCGCGCGGTACACACGGTGGACATCGGCGAGCGCGAACTCGTCGCCGACACCGTGCCGCCGGTCCGTCCGCTCGCCGAGATCGCCCCGGTCGACGTCTGGAGGAGCCCGGCCGGCGCGACGATCATCGACTTCGGGGTCAACCTCGTCGGCTGGCTCCGCGTCACCGCGACCGGTCCGGCCGGCACCGTGCTGACCCTGACGCACGCCGAGGTGCTCGAGCACGACGAGCTCGGGACCCGCCCGCTCCGGACCGCGAAGGCCACCGACCACTTCACCCTGAGCGGTGGCGGTACCGGCAGCCCCGACGTCTTCGAGCCCCGGTTCACGTTCCACGGCTTCCGGTACGCCGCGGTCGACGGTTGGCCCGGCACCCTCGACGAGCTCCGCACGGCCGTCACCGCCGTGCAGGTCGGATCGGACCTGGCACGCACGGGCACGTTCCGCAGCAGCCACGACCTGCTGAACACCTTCCACGACAACGTCGTCCGGGGCATGCAGGGCAACTTCCTGAGCGTCCCGACGGACTGCCCGCAGCGCGACGAGCGACTCGGCTGGACCGGCGACATCGCCGCGTTCGCCCCGACGGCGTCCTACCTGTTCGACACCAGGGCGTTCCTCGGCGACTGGCTCCGCGACCTGTCGCTCGAGCAGCAGCACGCCGACGGCGTCATCCCGTTCGTCGTGCCGGACGTGCTCAAGTACTCCCCCGCCGAGGACTTCGGCAAGCCCGACGCGACCGCGATCTGGTCGGACGCCGGGGTCTGGGTCCCGTGGACGCTGTACCAGGCGTACGGCGACCGAGCCGTCCTCGAGGAGCAGATGCCGTCGATGATCGCGCATCTTCGCCGCATCCGGGACCACCTGTCGCCGCAGGGCCTCTGGGACACCGTGTTCCAGTTCGGCGACTGGCTCGACCCGGACGCCCCGCCGGAGGACGCCGCCAAGGCCAAGGCCGACCCGGGTGTCGTCGCGACGGTCTGCGCGTTCCACTCCGCCACCCTCGTCGCGGAGGCGGCGGCGCTCACCGGCCACGAGGCGGAGGCGACCGAGGCCCGGGAACTCGCTGCGGGCCTCCAGTCCGCGTTCCGGGAGCACTACGTGACGGACGGTCGGATCCTGTCGGACTGCACCACCGTCTACGCGCTCGCGATCGTGTTCGGCGTCCTGACGGCGGACGACGAGCGCGCGGCGGGCGACCGCCTGGCCGAGCTCGTCGTGGCGTCCGGGCACCGGATCTCGACCGGGTTCGCCGGCACGCCGTTCATCACCGACGCGCTGACGCGGACCGGACACCTCGACGACGCGTACGCGCTGCTGCTGCAGACCGAGTGCCCGTCGTGGCTCTACCCGGTGACGATGGGCGCGACGACGGTCTGGGAACGCTGGGACTCGATGCTCCCGGACGGCACGATCAACCCGGGCGAGATGACCTCGTTCAACCACTACGCGCTCGGGGCCGTGGCGGACTGGATGCACCGGACCGTCGGCGGCCTCGCGCCCCTGACGCCCGGGTACTCGTCGGTGTTGATCGCGCCGCAGCCCGGTGGGGGCCTGACGTGGGCGGAGACCTCGCTCGAGTCGGTGCACGGCCGGATCGCGGTGCGGTGGGACCTCGCCGACGGCGACCTCGTGGTGCACGCGACCGTCCCCGAGGGGGTCACCGCCGTCGTGCGGCTGCCGGGTGCCGACGAGCAGCACCTGACGGGAGGCACGCACGAGTTGCGCGCGCCCGTCGCCGCCCCCCGGCTGTTCTGAACACGCGCGTCCGCGCCGAACACCCGCATCCGGGTGTTCGGCCCGGACCGCCGTGTTCAGAACACCCCTCGTGACGGGCCGCCCCCGCCGTACCACCACCCCGCTTGCGCCGACCGCGCTGCGGGGGTACCGTAATGAAACGATTCAATAAGCACGAGGACGTGACACGATGCCATCACCGGGAACCGGCAACCGCTTCTCCGACATCACCGACGAGCTCGCCGAGCAGGCGATCGAGCTCCCGAGCTGGGCCTTCGGCAACTCCGGCACCCGCTTCAAGGTGTTCAGCACGCCGGGGACCCCGCGCGACCCGTACGAGAAGATCGCCGACGCCGCCAAGGTGCACGAGTTCACCGGGCTCGCCCCGACCGTCGCCCTGCACATCCCGTGGGACCTCGTCGACGACTACACCGACCTCAAGCGCCACGCGAACGAGCACGGGGTCGAGCTCGGCACGGTCAACTCGAACACCTTCCAGGACGACGCGTACAAGTTCGGCTCGCTCACCCACACCGACAGCGCCGTCCGCCAGAAGGCGATCGACCACCACCTGCAGTGCATCGACGTGATGGACGCCACCGGGTCGCGCGACCTCAAGGTCTGGCTCGCGGACGGCACGAACTACCCCGGCCAGGGCGACATGCGCTCCCGCCAGGACCGGTTGCACGAGTCGCTGAGCACCATCTACGACCGGCTCGGCGACGACCAGCGGATGGTCCTCGAGTACAAGTTCTTCGAGCCGGCGTTCTACCACACCGACGTGCCGGACTGGGGCACCAGCTTCGTGCAGACACAGGCCCTCGGCGACAAGGCGATGGTCTGCCTCGACACCGGCCACCACGCCCCCGGCACGAACATCGAGTTCATCGTCATGCAGCTGCTCCGCCTCGGCAAGCTCGGGTCGTTCGACTTCAACTCGCGCTTCTACGCCGACGACGACCTCATCGTGGGCGCGGCTGACCCGTTCCAGCTGTTCCGGCTCCTCGTCGAGGTGCTCCGCGGCGGCGGGTTCGCGAACCCCGACGTCGCGTTCATGCTCGACCAGTGCCACAACGTCGAGGACAAGATCCCCGGCCAGATCCGCTCGGTGCTCAACGTGCAGGAGATGACGGCGCGCGCACTGCTCCTCGATCGCGTGGCGCTCACCGCCGCGCAGGAGGCGCACGACGTCCTCGGCGCGAACCAGATCATGATGGACGCCTTCTACACCGACGTGCGCGCCGACCTCGCCGCATGGCGCGAGACCCGCGGCCTGCCGGCCGACCCGATGGCCGCCTACCTGGCGTCGGGCAACCAGGAGACGATCGCCGAGGAGCGCCTGGGCGGCGTCCAGGCCGGATGGGGAGCCTGAACCGCATGACGAACGTCACGAGCACGGACCGGACGGACGGACTGGAGGGACGGCGCGACACCGCGGGCCCGTCCGGCCCGGCGGGCGGTCCCGTCCCCGACCCCGTGGCCGATCTCGTCGCCCGGTCGAACCGCCTGGGCTCGGACCCGCGGATCACCAACTACGCGGGTGGCAACACGTCGGCCAAGGGCACCGCGACGGACCCGGTCACGGGCGAACCGGTCGAGCTGCTCTGGGTCAAGGGTTCCGGCGGCGACCTCGGGACGCTCACCCCCGGCGGCCTCGCCGTCCTCCGCGTCGACCGCGTCCGGGCGCTCCAGGACGTCTACCAGGGACTCGACCGCGAGGACGAGATGGTCGCGGCCTTCGACTACTGCCTGCACGGCAAGGGCGGTGCGGCACCGTCGATCGACACCGCGATGCACGGGCTCGTCGACGCCCCGCACGTCGACCACCTGCACCCGGACGCCGGCATCGCAATCGCCACGGCCGCGGACGGACCGGCGCTGACGTCGACGATCTTCGGCGACCGCGTGGTGTGGGTGCCGTGGCGTCGACCGGGGTTCCAGCTCGGGCTCGACATCGCCGCCGTGCACCGCGACCACCCCGACGCGATCGGCACCGTCCTCGGCGGCCACGGCATCACCGCGTGGGGCGCGACGTCCGACGAGGCCGAGGCGAACTCCCGCTGGATCATCGACACCGCCGAGGCGTACATCGCCGCGCACTCGCGTCCCGATCCGTTCGGGTCCGTTCGACCCGGGTTCGAGGCGCTCCCCGAGGAGCCCCGCCGGGAACGTGCCGCAGCCCTCGCCCCGACCATCCGCGGCATCGCGTCGCACGACAAGCCACTGGTCGGGCACTTCACCGACAGCGACGTCGTGCTCGACTTCCTCGCGTCCTCGCGCGCGCCGGAGCTGGCGGCCCTCGGCACGAGCTGCCCCGACCACTTCCTCCGGACCAAGGTGAAGCCGCTCGTGCTCGACCTCCCGGCCTCGTCGACCGTGGAGGAGGCGATCGCCAGGCTGCGCGAGCTCCACGAGGAGTACCGCGCCGACTACCAGGCGTACTACGACCGCCACGCGACGGCGGACTCCCCCGCGATCCGGGGCGCCGACCCGCTGATCGTCCTGGTGCCGGGGGTCGGGATGTTCTCGTACGGCAAGGACGCCCAGACCGCTCGCGTCGCCGGCGAGTTCTACGTCAACGCGATCAACGTGATGCGCGGGGCCGAGGGGCTCAGCACCTACGCCCCGATCGACGAGGCCGAGAAGTTCCGGATCGAGTACTGGGCACTCGAGGAGGCGAAGCTCCGGCGGATGCCCGCCCCGAAGAAGCTCGCCTCGCGGATCGCGCTCGTCACGGGTGCAGCGTCCGGCATCGGCAAGGCGATCGCCACACGCCTCGCCGCCGAGGGCGCCAGCGTCGTCATCGCGGACCTCGACCTCGCGAAGGCCCAGGCAGCCGCCGCCGAGCTCGGGGGGACGGACACCGCGATCGGCCTCGCCGCGAACGTCACGAGTGCCGCGGACATCCAGCGGGCGGTCCGGGACACGCTGCTGCAGTACGGCGGCCTCGACCTCGTGGTGAACAACGCGGGTCTGTCGCTGTCCAAGTCGCTCCTCGAGACCACCGAGGCCGACTGGGACCTGCAGCACGACGTCATGGCGAAGGGCTCGTTCCTGGTGTCCAAGGCCGCGGCGACGGTGCTCATCGAGCAGGGACTCGGCGGGGACGTCGTGTACATCTCCTCGAAGAACTCGGTGTTCGCCGGGCCGAACAACATCGCGTACTCGGCGACCAAGGCGGACCAGGCGCACCAGGTGCGGCTGCTCGCGGCGGAGCTCGGCGAGTACGGCGTCCGGGTCAACGGGATCAACCCCGACGGTGTCGTCCGCGGTTCCGGCATCTTCGCGTCCGGATGGGGTGCGAACCGGGCGAAGACGTACGGGGTCGACGAGCAGGACCTCGGGGCGTTCTACGCGCAGCGCACGATCCTCAAGCGCGAGGTGGTGCCGGAGAACGTCGCGAACGCGGTCTACGCCATCTGCACGAGCGACTTCAGCCACACGACCGGCCTGCACATCCCGGTCGACGCGGGTGTCGCCGCCGCGTTCCTGCGCTGACCCCGCCCGTACCCCCGCCCCTACCCCCACCCCGGCGAACTCTCACGGCACGCTGGCGAACCCGCACGTTCGTGGAGTTCAGACCCCGTCCGCACTCCACGAACGTGCGGGTTCGCGGTACTCGATCACGACCACCACCCGGAAGGCACACCATGAGCACGAGCGGCAGCGTCGCCGCGGTCGACCTCGGCGCCACCAGCGGCCGGGTGATCGTCGGGCACGTCGACACCGACGGCGTCCGGATGGAGCACGTGAGCCGGTTCCCGAACGGCCCGGTCACCCTGCACGAGGGCGTGGACCACACGGGCAGCCGGGACACCCTGCACTGGGACGTCGTCGGGCTTCACGCAGCCGCGGTCGACGGACTCCGGCGGGCAGTCCAGGACAACGACGACCTCGCGAGCATCGGGGTCGACTCCTGGGCGGTCGACTACGGACTCCTCCGGGGCGGGCGCCTGCTCGGCCTCCCGACGCACTACCGTGACGCCCGGCACGAGGCCGGCGTCCGCACGGTCCACGCACGGGTCGACGCGGCCGAGCTGTACCGGCGGAACGGCCTCCAGCATCTGCCGTTCAACACCGTCTTCCAGCTGGCGGCCGACCCCGCGCTGCCCGAGGCCGAACGGATGCTCCTCGTCCCGGACCTCCTCGGGTACTGGCTGACCGGGGTCGAGGGCGCCGAGCGGACGAACGCGTCGACGACCGGCCTGCTCCAGCCGACCACCCGCGGATGGGACATGTCCCTGGCACGCATGACGGGCCTCCCGGCCGGGCTCCTGCCCACCCTCCGCGACCCAGGAGACCGACTCGGCCCGCTCCTCCCGGCCGTGCGCAGCGCCATCGGCGCTCCCGACGCCCTCGGCGTCACACTCGTCGGCTCGCACGACACGGCGAGCGCCGTCGTCGCCGTCCCCGCGAGCGAACCGGACTTCGCGTACATCTCGAGCGGCACCTGGTCGCTCGTCGGGGTCGAGCTCGAATCCCCGCTGCTGTCCGACGCGGCGCGACTCGCGAACTGCACGAACGAGGGCGGCGTCGACGGCCGCGTCCGCTTCCTGAAGAACGTGTCCGGCCTGTGGCTGCTGTCCGAGTCGGTGCGGACCTGGGAGCGCGACGGCGCGCGCATCGATCTGGAGGCACTCCTCGCCGCCGCCACGGACGTCACCACCCGGGTCCCCGTGTTCGACACGATGGACGACCGGTTCACGCCGCCGGGCGACATGCCGGCACGCATCGACGCGTGGTGCGACGAGCACGGCGTCCCTGCCCCCGCGACCCGTGCCGAGTACGTCCGGAGCATCCTCGAGTCACTCGCGGTCGCCTACGCGGAGACCGTCGAGACCCTCGAGCGCGTGACCGGACGAGCCATCCGCGTCGTGCACGTCGTCGGGGGCGGCTCGCAGAACCGGCTGCTCTGCCAGCTCACCGCCGACCGGACCGGGCGCCCGGTCCTCGCGGGCCCCGTGGAGGCGACCGCGCTCGGCAACGTGCTCGTCCAGGCACGGGCCGCGGGACTCGGACGGCTCGGGGGTGCGTCGCTCGAAGCGCTGCGCGACGTCGTCGCGCGGACCGTCGACCCCGCCAGCTACCATCCAGAAATCGGACGTGTGACCCCGGCCCACCCCGGAACGGCGTCACGCCCGGCAACCGCGAGGAGCACCTCATGACCGCGTCCACCTCAGATCAGCGCATCGACCCGGCCACCGGCGCCCCCGTCGCCGGACCGGGTGCCAGCGGTCGCCGCACGAACGTCCGACGTCAGCTGCCGAGCGTGCACGACCTCGCACCGCTCATGCAGTTCAAGAAGCCGGAGCTCAACGCGCGCAAGCGACGACTCGACCAGGCCCTGACGATCTGGGATCTCCGGGACATCGCCGCGCGCCGTACCCCCCGTGCGGCATTCGACTACACCGAGGGTGCCGCCGAGGCCGAGATCTCGCTCGCGCGTGCACGCCAGGCGTTCGAGGACATCGAGTTCACACCGTCGATCCTCCGTGACGTCTCCGAGGTCTCCACGAGCTGGGACGTGCTCGGCGCTCCGGTCGCACGGCCGTTCGGCATCGCTCCGACGGGCTTCACGCGGATGATGCAGACCGAGGGTGAGCGCGCCGGGGCGTCGGCGGCCGGGCGTGCGGGCATCCCGTTCTCGCTGTCGACCATGGGCACGACCGCGATCGAGGACGTCCGCGACGCGAACCCCCACGGGCGCAACTGGTTCCAGCTCTACATGTGGAAGGACCGCGAGAAGTCCATGGCGCTCGTGTCGCGTGCCGCCCGTGCCGGGTTCGACACGCTGCTCGTCACGGTCGACGTGCCGGTCGCGGGCGCGCGGCTCCGGGACAAGCGGAACGGGTTCTCCATCCCGCCAGCACTGACCCCGAAGACGGTCATCAACGCGATCCCACGGCCGTGGTGGTGGTTCGACTTCCTGACCACCGAGCCGCTCGCGTTCGCGTCCCTCGACCGATGGTCCGGCACGGTCGGCGAGCTCCTCGACTCGATGTTCGACCCGACCGTGACGTTCGAGGACCTCGCGTGGATCCGCGACCAGTGGCCGGGCAAGGTCGTCGTCAAGGGCGTGCAGTCCCTGTCCGACGCCAAGCGCCTGGCGTCGATGGGGGTCGACGGCATCACGCTGTCGAACCACGGCGGCCGGCAGCTCGACCGCGCACCGATCCCGTTCCACCTGTTGCCGTCGGTCGTCCGCGAGGTCGGGAACGACACCGAGGTCCACCTCGACACGGGCATCATGTCCGGCGCCGACATCGTCGCCGCCGTCGCCCTCGGTGCCCGGTTCACCATGGTCGGACGGGCGTACCTGTACGGGCTGATGGCCGGTGGCGAGGCCGGTGTCGACCGGATGATCCAGATCCTGTCGGAGCAGATCGAGCGGACGATGCGGCTGCTCGGGGTGAACTCCCTCGAGGAGCTGGAGCCCGGGCACGTGCAGCAGCTGCAGCGCCTGGCGCCGATCCCGCGCTGACGCCGGGGCCGGGCCTGCCGGAAGCGGTTGCGTGCGGGGGGCTGGCTGGCTGTCGGGCTGTCAGAAGCGGTTCTGTGCCAGGGAGCGCCAACTGGCCGAGGGAGTCCCTGGCACAGTTGACGCCCGCTGGCACAGAACCGATCCGCCGCCGTGGCGCCGCCGGGCTCAGGCCCCGACGGTCTCCACGGTCGGGGTCGTCACGCGACCCTGCCGCATCCAGACGAAGAACCCGGTCAGGGTGAACACCCCGTAGAACACGTACATGAGTCCCGACGCGTAGTACCCCGCCGAGAACAGCAGGGGCACACCGACGAAGTCGACGGCCACCCAGATGAGCCAGAACTCGACCCATCCCTTCGCCATGCCGTACGTCGCGAGGAGCGACCCGACGAAGATCCAGGCATCGCTCCACACCGGCTCGTAGGAACCGAGCGCCCGGAACACCGGCGTCAGCACGAGCGTCCCGCCGACGAGACCGACGACGAGCAGCGCGCGCGTCGGCCAGGAGGCCCATCTCGGGTCGACGACGCTCGTCGCCTCGGTCGGACGGTGCGTCCACCGGTACCACCCGTAGACGGACACGACGATGAACATCACCTGGCGTCCGGCCTGGCCGAGGAGGTTCACCGGGTTCGGGGTGTCGAACACCGCGCCGAGGAACACCGTGAAGAGCAGCGCGTTGCCGACGATGCCGACGGGCCAGGCCCAGATCTTCCGGCGCATCCCCCCGAGCGCGCTGAGGAGCCCGAAGACGTTGCCGATGATCTCGCGCCACAGGATCGTCTGGTCGCCGATGACGAGCTGCGCGTCGAACAACCAGCGCACGATGCCCATGCCACCCCTTCCGTCGATGTCGTCTCATGCAACCGCATGGACCTCGGCAGCATTCCGAGCCGCGCTCCGAGGCCCGCGCTGCTGGCCCGCATCCCGAGGCCCGCGCTCCGAGCCTAGGGTGGCGTGGTGGACGACGTGGACGATATGGGCGAGGTACTCGCGGTGGTCCGGGACCTGCTCGCGGACGCTCGACGCACCCTCGAGTCCGCCGACGCCCGCGACGAGGCCCTCGGCGAGTACGTCCAGCCGAAACCGATCCTCGGCATCCGGCGGGACGCCACCATGCGCGACCTCGGACGGGTCTGGCGGCTGGGGGTGCTGCTGCTCGGCCGTCGGGAGGGGCTCTGGGCGACCGGGGCGATCACCAGGGTCACGGAGCCCGGGCGACCACAGTGGCAGTCGAACTCGGCCGAGATCCGTCGGGCGTACCGGGCTGCGGCGAACAAGGGGCACTTCCCCTCGGGCGAGACCGTGAACCACGGCGCGGTGCCGATCCCGCTCGACGAGACCCTCGCGGCCGACACACACGGCCCGCTGTTCATCCGGGACGGCGTGCCGGTCGTCCGCTGGAGCCCGACCGCCGGCAACGACGGAGCGATCCCGCTGCAGGACTACCTCGCGGACCGGGTGGAGCTGCTCGTGCACCCGCCGCAGGGAGCGTGACGGGGCCGCACCGTCCCTCCCGGCCGTGTCCCTGCGCGCTCGCGCGCCCGCGCTCGTCGCTCTGCGCGGAAAGCGACGAGATCGCTCGCATCCTCCGCCCATCTCGTCGTTCTCCCCGGAGAGCGACACCGGCTCCCCGGAGAGCGACAGCAGCTTCCCGGAGAGCAACACCGGTCCCCGAAGAGCGACACCGGTTCCCGGAAAGCGACACCGGTTCCCGGAGAGCGACACCGGCCGGGGCCTCGTCGCTAGGCTCGACACCGTGGACAACGACGCCTTCGACGACCGATACGAGCTCCGCCGCTTCACCCCCGGCCTGACCGAGGACGGCACCGACGTCGACGCCAGGACGACCAGGTACACCGCGAGCATCGCCATGGGGTTCCACGAGCCCCTCGAGAAGCCCGCGGTCCTCCTCCGCCACGTGACGGAGTGGATCGAGCAGGGCGAGGAGAACCTCGGGGTGTACCGCCGGCACCCGCAGCCGGGGTCGGTCGACGAGAACGAGCCGGTCGGCACCTTCGTCTGGTTCCCGAAGCCGCTCAGCTGGGGCGACGGGACCGAGCTCGACACCTTCGCGGTCTCGGGTGTCACGGTGCGCGCGACCGAGCGGCGGCGCGGGGTCCTCCGCCGGATGATGACCGAGTCGCTCGACCGCGCCGTCGAGCAGGGGTACGCGATCGCCGCCCTCACCGCGAGCGAGGGGTCGATCTACCGCCGCTTCGGCTTCGGCTCGGCGATCCGCGAGCGCGTCATCGAGGTCACCCGGCAGGGCGCGACGCCGTTCCTCACCCCGACCTCCGGCGAGGTCGTCGTGGTCGAGCCGGAGACGCTGCGGGAGGGTCTCGCGAAGGACGTCTACGCCCGCTTCCACGCCAGGACACCGGGCTCCATGACGCGGAACGTCGGGGCGTGGACGTCGCTCCTCGGGCGTACGGACGAGGACGAGCCCGACCGCGCGGTCCGTGCCGCCGTGCACCACCCGGCCGACGGCGGACCGGTCGACGGGTACGTCACCTACCGGATCGTCGACGGCGAGACGAACTCGGCCCGCCTCGACGTCATCGACCTCGTGTACGCGACCGACGAGGCGTACCTGTCGCTCTGGGAGTACCTGCTCTCGGTCGACCTCAACCGGAGCGTCCGGTACAACCGCGCTCGCATCGACGACCCGATCGTGCTCGCCGTGCCCGAGAACCGGAAGGTGGAGATCCGGCACGAGGAGGACCACGTCTGGCTGCGCGTCCTCGACCCGGTCCGGGTGCTCGAGTCGCGGCCGTTCGCCGCCGACGGCGCACTGACGTTCACCGTCGCGGATGCGCTCGGGTTCGCGTCCGGCACGTACCGGCTCACCGTCCTGGAGGGTCGGGGCCGCGTCGAGCGGGTCGGTGCCGGTCCGGTGGACGGCGGGGCTGGTGCCGGTGTGGACGGCGACCTGTCGCCGGACGTGGCCGGCCCGTCGCTGGACGTGGCCGATCTGTCGCTGGACGTGGCCGATCTGTCGCTGGACGTGGCCGATCTCGGCGCGGTCCTGCTCGGCGCCGTCGACCCGGTGTCACTCGTCGCCGCGGGGCTCGTGCACGGGGACCCCGCGGCGGTGCGGTTGCTCCGCGCGATGCTCGCCCCGGAACGGGCCCCGCACGGCATCAGCTACTTCTAGCAGGGCGCGGGATGCGGCGCGCGGGCACGGTCGCGGTCTCGCGCTGCTCGGACCTGCGACACCGTGCGCACCCTGCGCACCCTGCGCACCCTGCGCATCCCTCGCACCCGGAAGCCGGTTTCGTTAGGCTTGGAACATCTTTTGCGTCATCATCAGCAAAAGCCCCACCCGCCATTACGAAGGAGTCCCCTTGGCCGCCAGATCAGTGCAGCTCTACTCGGTGCGAGACGCGGTTGCGGAGGACCTCGACGCCGCCGTCGCACGCCTCGCCGCGATCGGCTTCAGCGCCGTCGAGCCCTACGGGTTCCACGAACGCACGGAGGACTACGCCCGTGCCTTCGCAGCGACGGGCGTGACCGCACCCTCCGGGCACGCCGCCGTGATCGACTCGGACTCGCCCGAGCAGATCTTCCAGGCCGCCCGGACCCTCGGCATCCAGACCGTCATCGACCCGTTCATCCCCGCGGAGCGCTGGCAGACCGCGGACGACGTCGAGGCACTCGCCGACCGGGTGAACACCCTCCGTGAGCAGGCCGCCACGTACGGTCTCGAGTTCGGGTACCACAACCACAACTGGGAGCTCAGCACCCGGATCGACGGACGGCACGCCCTCGAGGTCTTCGTCGACCACCTGGCCCCCGAGGTCGTCCTCGAGCTCGACACGTTCTGGTCCACCGTCGGCGGCGCGGACACCCCCGCGCTCCTGGCGTCCCTCGGCGACCGCGTCCGGTTCATCCACGTCAAGGACGGTGCCATCAGCGACGACACCTCGCTGCAGCAGCCCGCGGGGTCCGGAGACATCGGGGTCGGCGCCATCCTCGCGGCCGCGCCGAACGCCGTCCGCGTCGTCGAGTTCGACGCGTATGCGGGCGACGTCTTCGAGGGGATCGCCCAGTCGTTCGCCTGGCTCGACGCGAACGACGCGCAGGGCACCGAGTGACCGCCGCGAGCGGGTCAGGACCCGTCGGCGTCGGGATCATCGGTGCCGGGAACATCTCCACGCAGTACCTGGAGAACATGACGAAGTTCCCCGACCTGTCGGTGGAGTTCGTCGCCGACATCGCCCTCGACCGCGCGAGCGCCCAGGCCGAGGCGTTCGGCGTCCCGGCATCCGGCTCCGTCGAGGAACTCCTGGCCCGCGACGACATCGAGATCGTCGTCAACCTGACGATCCCGGCCGTGCACGCCGAGGTCGGTCGACAGATCATCGCCGCCGGCAAGCACGTGTGGAGCGAGAAGCCCCTGGCTCTCGACCACGCGTCCGGCGCCGCGTTGCTCGCGGCCGCTGACGCCGCCGGGCTCCGGGTCGCCTGCGCTCCGGACACCGTGCTCGGTGCCGGCATCCAGACGGCGCTCCGGTCGATCGCCCGCGGGGACATCGGCACGCCGCTCTCCGCGACCACGATGTTCCACGTCCCCGGACCGAACGCCTGGCACCCGAACCCGGAGTTCCTGTTCGCGAAGGGTGCCGGCCCGCTGTTCGACATGGGCCCGTACTACGCGACGATGCTCGTGCACGCGTTCGGCTCGGCCTCGACGGTGCAGGCGGTCGCGTCGACCTCGCACACCACCAGGACGATCGGCAGCGGACCCCGCGCGGGCCAGCAGTTCCCGGTCGAGGTGCCGACGCACCACGCGGCGCTCATCGGCTTCGCGGGCGGCCAGTCCGCGCAGTCGACCTTCTCGTTCCAGCACGCACTCCCCCGGGCGGGCTTCGTCGAGATCAACGGCACCGACGGCACCCTCGTCGTCCCGGATCCGAACGGCTTCGACGGCGACTCGGAGCTCTGGACCTTCGGGGCGGACGCACCGCGGACGATCCCGGCGGTCGGCTCGACGTACGGCCGGGGCTCCGGCGTGCTCGACCTCGCCCGTGCCATCCGTTCCGGCGGCACCGAGCGCGCGAGCGGTGCGGTCGCAGCGCACGTGCTCGACGTGCTCCTCGCCATTTCCGAGGCCGCGGACACGGGCACCCGGGTCGACATCGCGTCGAGCGTCACGAAGCCCGAACCGGTCCCCGAGGACTGGGACCCGGCGGAGGCGACGCTCTAGCGAGCGGCCGCGACGCTCTAGCGAGCCCACGCGGACGGGAGGGACGGTACCCATCGCGGACTCATCCGAACGAATGGACGGGGCGGTCCCTTCGGGCGACGCGCCGGACCGGGCACGCTCCGTACCGTCGAGGGATGACGAACACACGGAGACATCAGCACAGGCCCGTCCGAAGCGTGTGGCTCTTCCCGCTCGTCGTGGTCGTCCTCGGTCTCGGCGCCGTCGCGGTGGTGACCGCTGGGATCTGACCGTGACCGCTGGGATCTGACCGTGACCGCTGGGATCTGACCGGGCGAGGGACGGACTGGAGGCGCGGTGCCATGCCGCACCGCGCCTCCAGTCCGACGGTGGTCGCGTGCGCATCACCGGACCGACGGGACCCGGCACGGTTCCGTGTACCTGCCCGACCAACCGGTTCGGGACACGCGGCGGCGTTCGTTCCCGTACCCGATGTCCCGAACCGGTGTGGCAGCCCGGAACGCGACGCGGCTGGATCGCGACGCGTCAGACGTCGCGGGAACGCGCGATCGCCGTGGCGGCGGCGCCGACGACGACGACCTCGCCGGCGAGGACCGCGAACCCACCCCACCCGTTCAGCACGACACCCGTCTGGCCAGTGGCCGCTCCACCGCTCGGGTACGCGAAGAGCTGTCCTCCAGCCTCCGACGGCAGGAACTTCGCGACGTCGAGGATCCACTCCGCGTTCGTGAGGCCCGCGAACAGCGCGAGGATCACCGGCAGCACGAGGAGGATGCCGAGCGTGATCGCGATGCCGCCCGCGCTCGACCGCACCAGCAGCCCGATGGCGTACGCCAGGAGTGCCAGGAGCGTCACGTAGACGGACGAGCCGAGGATGGGCAGGAACACGGCCGGGTCGCCGAGGTCGGCGTGCACGTTGTTCGCAGCCTGCAGTCCGACCGAGATCGCGACGCCGATCCACGTGGCGACGGCGCTCACGACGAAGGTGGCGAGTGCGAGCACGAACGCCTTGGCGAGGATCACGCCGATGCGCCCAGGATCCGCCGTGAACGTCGAGCGGACCTGGCCCGTGCCGTACTCGCCGGTGATGATGAGCACGCCGAGGACCCCGACGACGAGCGCGGTGATGGAGACGCTCGCGGTGTTGACGCTCACGAGGGTGCCGTTCGCCTGATCGGCCGGCAGGCTCGGGCCGCCCTGGTTCACGAGGGATCCCAGCAGCACCGCCATCGCGATCGTGAGGACGACGAGCACCGCGTAGCACCAGACCGTGGACCGGATGCTGCGGAGCTTGATCCACTCGCTCCGGACGAGTCGCGGGAAGCTCAGCCCGACACCGCTCGGTGTCGTGGCGTCACGGTGACGGTGCTGGTCGGTCGTGGTGGGTGTCTGGGCGCTCATCGGCCGTTCTCCGATCGGTACTCGACGTCGTCGCGGGTGAGGGCCATGTAGGCCTCCTCGAGGCTCGCGCCCGTCGGGGTGAGTTCGTGCAGCACGACACCGGCGTGCGCCGCGATCGCACCGACCGTGGGTGCGTCGGGGCCGACCACGAGGAAGGAACCGTCGTCGCGCGGGGTCGCCGAGAACGTCGCCCCGTCGGCCGCCGCGTGTTCGATCGCTGCGAAGAGCTGATCGGGCGACGGGGTCCTGACCACGACTCGATTGCCACCCCCGGCGGCACCGGCGGCAGGGTCGCCGCCCGCGACGAACTCCGCGATCGGCGCGTCGGCGAGCACACGGCCCCGCCCGAGCACGACGACCCGGTCGGCAGTCTGCGCCATCTCGCTCATGAGGTGGCTCGACAGGAACACCGTTCGACCGTCGGCGGCCATCCGGCGCGCGAGCTGACGGACCCACAGGACGCCGTCCGGATCGAGGCCGTTCACCGGCTCGTCGAGGATCAGGGTCTTCGGGTCACCGAGCAGTGCCGCAGCGATGCCGAGCCGCTGGCCCATGCCGAGCGAGAAGCCGCCGACGCGCTTCCGGGCGACGGAGTCGAGCCCCGTCATGTCGATCACCTCGTGTACCCGCGACTTCGGGATGCCGTGCGTCGCGGCGAGGGAGAGCAGGTGGTTGTACGCGCTCCGACCGGAGTGCACCGCCTTCGCCTCGAGCAGCGCACCGACCTGTCGGAGCGGATCCCGGAAGCTCTGGTAGGGCTGGCCGTTGACGGTCGCCCGGCCGCTCGTCGGCCGGTCGAGGCCCATGATCATGCGCATGGTGGTCGACTTGCCCGCGCCGTTCGGCCCGAGGAAGCCCGTCACGCTGCCCGGCCGGACGACGAACGAGACGTCGTCGACGGCGAGCTTCGGGCCGTAGCGTTTGCTGAGGTTCTGGACTTCGATCACGCGCACCACGGTATTGGGCCTGGTGATGGTCGCGCGTCCCCCGCAAGGTGGAGGTCCCGCGGCGGAGCGCGCGGGTCGGCGTGGAGGACCGCTCGGGTCGGCGTGGCGAAGCGCGCAGCTCGGCGTGACGGACCGCGGCTCAGACCGGGCGACGGCGACGACTGACGGCGAACCCGACGGCCGCGACCACGCAGGTGAGCGCGACGAGGGCGGCGACCCGAGCGATCGCCCATGCCTGCTGGAACTCCTGGTACTGCTCCCGTGTCACGACGATGGTCACACCCCGGTCATCCCGGATGGCGGGGAGGAGGAGCCCGTCGGGGACGTGCAGGACAGCGGTCACGCAGACGATCACGGCGAGGACCGCGACCCCGGCGAGGACGAGGGCGGGCGCCTGTCGCCGGAGCCGATCGCGCATGGGTCCACGCTAGGGCGTCGTCGAACCCGGCGGGACGAGTGTGCTGGACCCAGTTCGAGGGAGCCGACGAGGGCCGACACCGCTGCAGGATCGCCGCGTACCGCACCGCACCGCACCGCACCGCACCGCACAAAGAAATCGCCCCCGATCCCGGTGGGATCGAGGGCGTCTCTCCTGCTGTCTCAAACAGTGTGCGCTCGAAGGGACTCGAACCCCCAACCTTCTGATCCGTAGTCAGATGCTCTATCCATTGAGCTACGAGCGCATGGCCTTGCGACCGAGGAAGACTCTATCAGCGCCGGTCCCGGCACGCCAATCGACGGCGCGCCGGGACCGACATCGGGCCGTCGAGCGTCAGGACGCGGCCGGCTCCTCGTCGAAGAGCTCTGCGAAGAAGTCCTCCATCGCCCGCCACGAGCGTCGGTCGGCGCGCTCCTGGTACTGGGCACCGTGCTCCGGGGAGTCCGTCCCGGGGACGGCGAACGCATGCATCGCGCCGGAGTAGGACACGACCTCCCAGTCGATCGACGGATCGGTGCGCATCTCGTCCTGCCACGCGGACACCTTGTCGTCGGTGACCATCGGGTCGGCGGCACCGGTGAGCACCAGCAGCTTCGCGTCGATGTCGGACACGTCGGCCGGCTCGTGGGTGATGAGACCGCCGTGGAACGAGATGGCACCCGCGAGCGGGGCACCGCTGCGTGCGAGCTCGAGCGACGTCGAACCCCCGAAGCAGTACCCCATCACCGCGACCTTGGACGGGTCGACGTCGGGGTCGGCGAGCAGTCGGTCGAGGCCGGCACGAGCGCGAGCACGCATGAGCGGCAGATCGCCGTAGAAGCTCCCGGCGAGCTGCCCGGCCTCCTCCGGCCCCGGGCGGACGCCCTTGCCGTAGATGTCGGCGGCGAAGGCGACGTACCCGAGCCGTGCGAGCATCGTGACGCGAGCCTCCATGTGCTCGTTGACACCGAACCAGTCGTGGATGACGAGGACGGCGGGTCGCGGTTCACCGATCGCGGTGTCCTTCGCCAGGATGCCCTCGAGGGGCGTGCCGTCCTGGTCGTAGTCCACCGCCCCGACGCTGATGTCCGCTCCGGCGGGCTCGGGAACGGTCTGGAGGATGTCGTCGACACTGGTCATGAGACCGACCGTACGCGCGGCGACCGACGATCGGCACGGCGCCCGGTCGCCGCCGATCACCGGAGCAGGTTGTCCCAGCTGTCGGGCCCGGAGGACCCGGCGGCGTACTCGTCGAGCGGGGAGTCGTCGTGCTTCCACGCGTCGATGACCGGCTGGACGATCTTCCAGCACTGCACCGCACTGTCGCCGCGGACGGACAGGGTGGCGTCACCCTCGAGCACACCCGCCAGGACCTCGCCGTAGGCGCTGAGGCGCCCGGGGTTGAACTTCGTCTCGAGCTTGGCCCGGTCGACCTCGTACGGATCACCGGGGCCGTTCACGTTGAGCTCGAGGCTCATCTCGTCCGGGGCGATCCAGATGCGGAGCTTGTCCTGCTCGTGGTTGCCCTTGACGCCCTCGGGCACGTGCGGCGACGGCTTGAAGGTGATGATGATCTCGCGACGCTGCTCACCGAGCGCCTTGCCGGACCGCATGGTGAACGGGACACCTGCCCAACGCCAGTTCGCGACCTCGACCGTGACCTGCGCGAGCGTCTCGGTCTCGTTGTCGGGGTCGACCCCGTCCTCGTCCACGTAGGACGGGAGCTTCCGGTCGCCGATCGTGCCCGCGGTGTACCTGGCCCGCTTGCCGGCGGTCGACGCGTCGCCACCCCACGGCTTGATCGCCCGGAACACGAGTTCCTTCTGCGACTGGAGGTCGTCCGCGCTCAGCGACGCCGGCGCCTCCATCGCGACGACGGCGAGCACCTGCAGGAGGTGGCTCTGGATCATGTCGGTCAGTGCCCCCGCGTGGTCGTAGTACCGCGCCCGGTTCTCGAGGCCGAGCGTCTCGTCGTAGATGATGTCGACGCTCTCGACGTGGGTGGACGACAGGAGCGGCTCGATGATCCGGTTCGAGAATCGGAGTCCGAGCAGGTTCAGCACCGTCGAACGACCGAGGAAGTGATCGACGCGGTGTATCTGCCCCTCGGTCAGGAACGAGTGCAGCAGGTCGTTGAGCTTCTCGGCGCTCTCGGCGTCGGTGCCGAACGGCTTCTCGAGCGCGAGTCGGATGCCATCGGGGAGCGTCATCGTGGCGAGCTGCTCGCACGCCTTCTCGGTGATCGCCGGCGGGAGCGCGAAGTAGATCGCCGGGTCGAACGAGCACTCGGCGAGCAGCGCCTTCAGGTCGTCGGCGCTCGTGACGTCCGCCTTCCGGTACTTCGACTTGGCGACGACCTCGTCGAACCGGCCGCCCGAGCAGTCCGCGGACTCGAAGGCGTCCTTGACGATCCCGCGCCAGTCGTCCTCGGACAGGTCCTCGACCCCGGCACCGATGAGTTCGACGTCGTAGTCGGACTTGACGTCGAGGAGGGTCGCGAGTCCCGGCATGAGCAGGCGTTTGGACAGGTCCCCGCTTGCGCCGAGGATGAGGAGCGTGGTCTGGATTCCCATGCACCAGACGGTACTCATGCCGACGCCCCGTGTCGCGGACCGGCGGCCGACCTGTGGAGACCGGCTCGTGCCTCCCGGCTGTGCGGGAGAGGCCCGACGTCTAGGTTCGCCCCATAGGGAACCGGGGGACGACCATGCGCCGAGGCGCGCTCACCATCGTGATCGTGGCCTCTGCCTGCCTCGCGCTCAGCGCGTGCTCGTTCCACGTCGCCGCCGGCACGGGCGGCCACCGGGTGAACGACGACGTGGTGGCCTCGAAGGCCGCGTTCGAGAAGCTGGTCGCGACCACCCTCGCGAAGTCGGTGGACAACGGCACGACGCCCGACATCGACTGCGGCGACGACGACGTCACGCTGGAGAACGGCCGCGTGCAGCACTGTGCGCTGTCGGTGCCGGGAGACAGCACACGGTACGACGTCCGGGTCGAGATCTCGGACGTGCAGAGCTACGACGACTACTCGATCGACGCGACGGTCGCCGACGAACCGGAGTAGCCGTCATCCGCGACCGGTGCGGTCGCCGTCAGCCGATGCTCGGTCGACCTCACCCGATGTGCGCCTGGCCCGTCGACGCGGTCGTGCCGCCGTCGACCGGGAGCGTCACGCCGGTGATGTACCGAGCGTCATCCGACGCCAGGAACAGGAAGGCGGGTGCGATGTCGGCGGCCCGCCCGGTCCGTCCGAGAGCGGTCCGGTTGTCGAACGGCGCGGACGCAGCGGGGTCCGCGAACCGCTCGATGTTCGCACCCACCGGGGTGAACGCCGGCGCGACGGAGTTGACCCTGATGCCCCTGGCGCCGAGGTCGAGCGCGAGCGACTGCATGAGCATCGTCATCGCACCCTTCGTGGCGTTGTAGACGGCCTGGCCCCAGTCACCGCGGACGCCCGACGCGCTCGTGGTGAAGAGCACGACCCCCTGCGACCGCTCGAGGTGCGGGAGCGCCTCCTGCACGAGGAACACGCTCCCGTCGATGTTCGTGCCGATCATGGCGCGGTAGTCGTCGTCGTCGAGCGCGTCGATCTCGCCTCCGGAGTACGCGGCGGCGTTGCTCACGACGACGTCGATGCCACCGAACCGGTCCGCGGTGATCGCCACGAGGTCGGCGACGCTCTCGCGGTCGGAGACGTCGGTCGGGACCGCGATGACGTGGTCGGCCGGGGCACCCTCCGCGGTCTCGGCCAAGGCGTCCTCGCGTCGGCCGGCGAGCACGACGTTGCAGCCCTGGCCGATGAACCCGCGCGCGATCGCCTGCCCGATGCCGGACCCCGCACCCGTGACCACGACCGTTCGGCCGGCGAGACGGTAGTCCCCCGTCGGCCCGTCGTCCACAGCCGCTCGGTTCTCCACAACATGCCCTGGAGGAAACGTCGAACCCTGACCTCGCGCAATACCGTTGTCGCTCATGGGCATGACGGTACGCCGGCACTTCTGCTCTGATCGGACCGAATTCGGTCCTTGAACGGCGAAGTTCGGCCCGAATAGCCTCGCACCACAGGGAGCACGATGAACAGCACCACGAACACCGCGCCACTGCGCGTCGCCGTCATCGGCACGGGCATGATCGCCGGCGTCCACGTCCGGTCGGCTCGTGCCGCCGGCGCGACCGTCGTCGGCATCCTCGGCCGGAACGCAGCCCGCTCCGCGCAGGTCGCGGCCGAGCTCGGGATCCCGACCGGCTACAAGGACATCGACGACCTCATCGCGGACCGTCCGGACGTCGTGCACGTGTGCACGCCGAATGACCAGCACCACCCGCAGACCCTCGCGGTCCTCCGTGCCGGCATCCACGTGGTGTGCGAGAAGCCGCTGGCGATCAGCGCCGAACAGGCCGACGAGCTCGTCGCCGCCGCCGAGTCGGCCGGGGTGGTCGCGACCGTCCCGTTCGCGTACCGCTACCACCCGATGGTCCGCGAGATCCGGGCACGCATCGCCGCCGGGGACATCGGTCGTGTCCTCGCGATCCACGGCTCGTACCTGCAGGACTGGATGCTCGACGAGGGATCGTCCTCGTGGCGGGTCGACGCGACCGAGGGCGGTGCGTCCCGTGCGTTCGCCGACATCGGCTCGCACTGGTGCGACCTCGTCGAGTTCGTGACCGGCGAGCGGTTCGCGACCGTCAGCGCGGTCACCGACATCGTCTACCCGACGCGTCCCGCGGCGGCTGGGCCGTCCTTCTCGGGCGCGCCCGTCCCGGACGCCCCGTCGCCGGACGCGCTGTCGGGAGGGCCGGGTGGCGTCCCACAGGCCGACGTCACGACCGAGGACACCGCCGTCGCGACCTTCCGCACCGAGCACGGCCGCATCGGCAACGTCGTGATCTCGCAGGTCGCGTCCGGCCGCAAGAACCGACTCTGGTTCGAGGTGGACGGCACGCGGTCGAGCGCGGCGTTCGACCAGGAGCAGCCCGAATCCGCGTGGTTCGGCTCCGAGACGGGTGCGACGATCGTCGTCCGCGACCCGTCGCAGGGGTCCCCGGACCAGCGCCGTCTCGCGATCGTGCCGTCCGGGCACCCGCAGGGGTACCTCGATGCGTTCGCCGCGTTCGTCGGCGACACCTACGCCGCGGTGCGGAGCGGGAGCTCCTCACCCGCGGACTGGCCGGACGGGCTGCCGACCTTCGCTGACGGCGCACGGTCGGCCCGCATCATCGATGCCGTCGTGGCGAGCGCCGCCGCGTCGACCGGCTCGGACAACCCCTGGAAGGGAATCGCATGAAGCTCGGGATGCTGACCGCCTGTCTGCCCGGATGGGACCTCGGCCGGATCGCGGAGTTCGCCGCGGGGCAGGGGTACGAGCGGCTCGAGGTCGCGGTGTGGCCGAAGGTCGGCGGTCGCGAGTTCGAGGCATCGCACCTGCCCGTCGCGACCTTCACCGACGAGGACGCCCAGGCCACGCAGGACCTGATGGTGCAGCACGGGCTCGACATCAGCGCGTTCGCCTACTACGAGAACAACCTGCACCAGGACCTGGCCAAGCGGGAAGAAGTGAGGACGCACCTCAAGCACGCGATCGACGCGGCGCAGAAGCTCGGCGTGCCCTACGTCGGGACGTTCATCGGACGGGACAACTCCAAGTCCGTCCGGGAGAACATCGCCGAGGGCAACCGGGTCCTCCCCGAACTCATCGACTACGCCGGCGAACGTGACGTCAAGCTCATCATCGAGAACTGCGTGATGGAGGGCTGGCACCCCGACGGCTACCCGGGCAACATCGCCTACAGCCCGGAGCTCTGGGAGTGGATCACCGGACTCGGGTTCGGCCTCAACTGGGACCCCTCGCACCTGACCTGGATCGGCATCGACCCGCTCGAGACGATCCTGCCGTTCGCGGAGCACATCGTGCACGCGCAGGCCAAGGACCTCGAGCTCTTCCCGCAGAAGCGCAACCAGTACGGGTTCTTCGGGCTCGTCGACAAGGGCGGCGACCCGTGGGACATGGGCTGGTGGCGCTTCCGGGTGCCCGGTCGCGGCGTCGTGGACTGGCCGCACGTGGTCGATCGGCTCTACGAGGCCGGGTTCGACGGCACGCTGTCCGTCGAGCACGAGGACCCGCTGTGGGGCGGCACGGACGACAAGATCCTCGAGGGACTGCGGATCGCGCACCGGACCCTCAGGCCGTTGATCGCCGAGGAGACAGCCGGCGCCTGACGCCTGGCGCCCGTGCCGCGGGCCGGATGCCGGATGCCCCAGGGGCAGCCCGGGCTGTCAGCCCGGCACGACCCGGAAGCGAAGGCGCGTCCCCGCGGGGCACTGTGCGACCCTGCCGAGGTGCTCCGGCACCACCACCGCGATCACCGGGTAGCCGCCCGTCACAGGATGGTCCGCAAGGAACACCACGGGCTGTCCGTCGGCCGGGATCTGCACCGCGCCGGCCACCGTCGCCTCGCTCGGCAGCTCCCGCGAGACCGAGCGTTCGAGGGGCGGTCCCGCGAGTCGCATCCCGACCCGGTTGGACTGCGGCGTGACGATCCACACCGTGTGCCCCATCGCGGCGACCGCCGCCGGCGTGAACCAGTCGTCACGCGGGCCGAGCGTCACGTCGACGGTCACGACGGATCGCGTCCCGGGTCCGGCTGGGGTCCCGGACGGGGCCTCGGTTCCGGGTCCGGTTCCGTGGTCGCTTCCTCCGGTCGTGGTCCCGGTCGGGATCCCGGACGGGAGGCCCGGCCCGTGTTCCGGTGCGCCGCTCACCGCTCCCCGGGTCGCGTTCCCGACCGGCAGCACCGAACCTGCTCGCAACGGAGCCGGCCCGAGCCCCGACAGGACGTCCGCGGACCGGGAGCCGAGCACGCGCGGCACGTCGAACCCGCCGAGCACGCCGACATAGGTGACGACGCCGGTCTCGGCCGGTCCGACGACGAGGACCTCCCCGTCGTGGAGCAGGAGCGGCCGGTCACGCTCCACCTCGGTGCGGTGCGGGTCGTCATCGGCGTCCGGCCACTTCGTCCAGAGCCGTCCCGACGCCCCGGTCACGGCGAGGAGGACGGATCCACGCGCCCGGAGTTCGAGTCCCCCGCCGACGTGCTCGATCGCCGCCGCATCCGCTCCGTTACCGACGAGCCGGTTCGCCCGTCGGAACGCGGCACGGTCCAGGGCGCCGGACGCGGAGACCCCGAGGGCACCGAGCCCCGGCCGACCGAGGTCCTCGATGAGGCTCAGTCCCCCGGCGGCGAGCACCTCCAGTGAAATCGGATCACGACGGTCCTCGCGCATCGCCACGGCGTCGGTCGGTGTCGTCATGCACGAACCACGTCGCGACTCGGACACCCCCGTCGGACCTGACACCTCCGCCGGCACGAACCGGACCCGCATCCCCGGCTGGAGCATCGCGGGCGGGGTCCGGTCGAGGTCCCACATCGGCGTCGCCGTCCGGCCGAGGAGCTGCCACCCGCCTGGACTCCGCCGCGGGTAGACACCGCTGAACAGTCCCGCGATGCCGACCGCGCCGGCCGGGATCGCCGTCCGCGGGGTCGGTCGACGTGGCACCTCGAGCACCGGGTCCCCGCCAGCGAGGTACGCGAACCCCGGGGCGAACCCGGTGAACGCGACGTCGTACGTCGGGGCGCTGTGCCGGGCCACCACCTCGGCGGCGGACAGCCCGGTCAGCGCCGCGACCTCATCGAGGTCCTCACCGTCGTAGACCACCGGGATCTCGACGAGCTCGCCGGCTGCACGACTGCCGGTCCGCACGGTGAGCGACCGGATCGTCGCGATGATCCGTGCTGCGGCCCCTCGTCCGGGCCGGTACCGGACGAGCACCGTACGGGCCGCGGGGACGAGCTCGACGACCTCCCTCAGCCGGACGTCGATCAGGGCATCGTTCAGGGCGTCGAACAGCGCGAGAGCGGCAGGACCGTCGGCGACCTCGACCAGCACCGCTCCAGTCCCGACGGGGAGGAGACGGAGTCCCTGCACCGGCGGCGTCACGGACGGGGGCATCGAGGACGAGGACGACCCGGCATCGCCAGCGCCCGGGCCTTCGGGAGCACCGGGGCCATCAGGAGCGCCAGGAGCGTCAGGAGCATCAGGAGCATCGACGGGATCAGACGAACGCCGCGATCGAGCAGCCGGCGGACTCGAGTGCCCCGCGGACCGCCCGTGCCGACGCCACCGCCCCGGGCGAATCGCCGTGCAGACAGACCGACGCCGCCGCCACCGCCACCCGTGACCCGTCCACCGCCGTCACGCTGCCCGTCTGCACCAGGTCGACGACCCGCGCCGCGATCACCGACGGGTCATCGAGCACCGCGCCGGGCAGCCGCCGGGACACCAGCGAGCCGTCGGGGTCGTACGCCCGGTCGGCGAACGCCTCCGCGACGACCGTCAGACCGGCGTCGGCGGCCAGCGTTGCGAGTGCGGAGCCGGCCAGCACGACCAACGGGAGGGACGGGTCGACGGCGAGCACTGCCTCCAGGACGGCGTCGGCGTGGGGTCCACCGGACGCGATCTCGTTGTACAGCGCACCGTGTGGCTTGACGTACCGGACGGTGCTGCCCGCGGAGGCGGCGAGCGCCTGCAAGGCGCCGATCTGGTAGACGACGTCGGCGACGAGCTCCGGCACGGACGCGTCGACGTACCGGCGGCCGAACCCGGCGAGGTCGCGGTAGGCGACGTGTGCGCCGATCGAGACGCCCCTCTCCGCCGCCGCCGTGAGCACCGTCCGGAGTGAGAGCGGGTCGCCGGCGTGGAACCCGCACGCCACGTTCGCGCTCGTCACGACGTCGAGCATCGCGGTGTCGTCGCCGAGTGTCCATCGGCCGAACCCCTCGCCGAGGTCAGCGTTGAGGTCGATCGTCGGAGCACCCATGCCTCGATCCTGCCGCCCGGACGCGTTCTGTGCCAGCGGGCGTCAACTGTGCCAGGGAGTCCCTCGGCCAGTTGACGCTCCCTGGGGCAGAACCGGTTCCCGCACGCTGAGACACCCGGACGCCGTCGGGAGCAGGCTGGAGCGGCCGCAGCACCAGCACACCCAGCACACCCAGGGAGCACCCATGAGCCAGACCGTCAGCGAGTTCGTCATCCACCGCCTCCAGAAGTGGGGCGTCAGCCGCATCTTCGGCTACCCGGGCGACGGCATCGGCGCGTTCGACGGCGCACTCGGCAAGACGGACCGCAACGGCACAGGCATCGAGTACGTGCGGCCCACCCACGAGGAGATCTGCTCCCTCATGGCCACCGCCCACGCCAAGTTCACCGGCGAGGTCGGGGTCTGCGTCGCGACGTCGAGCCCCGGGGCCTTCCACATGCTGAACGGCCTGTACGACGCCCAGATGGACAACCAGCCCGTCGTCGCGATCCTCGGGCAGCAGGGGCTCGCCTCCGTCGGCACGTTCACCCAGCAGGTCTCCGACCTCGAGCGGGTGTTCGCCGACGTCTCCTGCTACACCGAGACGATCGTCAGCCCCGACCAGGCCCAGGTGGTCATCGACACCGCGTTCAAGACGGCGATGCTCCGCAAGCAGCCCGCGGTCGTGATCCTGCCGCACGACGTGCAGTCGCTCACGTGGGAGGAGCCGGGCGCCGAGCACTGGGTCTCCCGCTCGAGCGACGTCGCGCCGAGCCTCGCGATCACCCCGCCCGCCGACGAGATCCGGAAGATGGCGGACATCATCAACGCGGGCGAGAAGATCACCTTCCTCGTCGGCGCCGGGGCCCGTGGCGCGACCGACCTGGTGCTCCGGGCGGCGGAGAAGGTCGGCGCGGGCGTGATCACCGCCCTCCGCGGCAAGGACGTCGTCCCCTCCGACGTCCCGTTCCACACCCAGCAGCTCGGACTCCTCGGGTCGCTGCCGAGCCTCCACCAGGTCCAGCGGTGCGACACCATCGTCCTGCTCGGCACGAACTACCCGTACGGCGAGTACATGCCGAAGACGGGGAGCGCGCGCGGCATCCAGGTCGACATCCGGCCGGAGATGCTCGGCCTCCGCTACCCGACGGAACTGAACCTCTGGGGTGACGTCGGCGCGACCCTCGAGGCCGTGCTGCCCCTGCTCAGCGACAAGAGCGCCGAGGGGACGCCGAACCGGGAGTGGCAGGAGGAGGTCGCCGCCGAGATGGTCGACTGGGAGCACGAGATGGACGCCCAGGCCGAGGTCGGGTACAGCGACGGCGTGAACCCCCGCCGGGTGATCAAGGCCGTGAACGACCACCTGCCCGAGGGTGTCACCGTGACCTGCGACGCCGGGACCACCGCCGACTGGTACGGCCACCACATCCGCCTGCGTCGGGGCATGCACGGCGACATGTCCGGGCGCCTCGCGACGATGCTCGCGGCGATGCCGTACGCCGTCGCCGCGAAGTTCGCGTTCCCGGACAAGCCCGCCGTCTGCACGATCGGTGACGGCGCGTTCCAGATGCTCGGGATGAACGAGCTCATCACCGTCAAGAAGTACATGGGCCAGTGGGAGAACAAGCAGCTCGTCGTGGTCATCATGCACAACGACGACCTCGGCCAGGTCTCGTGGGAGATGCGGACCGAGGACGGTAACCCGATGTGGAACGGATCGCAGGACGTCGAGACGATGGACTACGCCGGGTACGCGGAGCTCCTCGGGTTCCGGGGTGTCGCCGTCCGGAGCGACGACGACGTCGAGGCCGCCGTGGCTGCGGCGTTCGCCCACGACGGCGTCACGGTCATCGACGCCTACGTGTCGCGCAACGTCCCGCCGCTCCCGCCGCACATCACCGCCGAGTACGCGATCAACACCGCGAAGTCGCTCCTGAAGGGCGACCCGGAGGAGCTGTCGGTCGTCGTCGACTCCGCCAAGGCTATGGCCACCGAGGGCGTCGAGCGCGTCAAGGGCGCGCTGCACATCGGCGACCGGAAGTAGCCGACGCGACCGCCGGTCACGGACGTGACCAGATGACGGACTGGAGGGACGGTGTCAGCTGGCACCGTCCCTCCAGTCCGTCGCTGGTCACGCTGGGTCAGCGACCGACGAGGCGGTCGGACACGTCCCAGAGGCGCTCCGCCGCGGCCGGGTCGAGCGCCCACTCCTTGACGCCGTGCGGATGGTCGACGAGCGTCGCGTCGTTGCCGACCGTGTACGCCTCCTGCCCGTCGTCGAGGTAGTGCCCGCCGGTCCGGGCGAACTCCGGCCGGACCGCGGCGACGAGCGTCGTCGCGGCACCCTGCTCGAGGGTCTTGTACGAGAACGCACCCGCGGCCTCGGCCGCGTCGAGGGACGCACGCTGCGCCGCTGAGAAGTTCCGCTGCAGACCCGTCGCGATCCCGCCGGGGTTGACGGTGTTCGCCACGATCCCCTCGTCCGTCCATCGCCGTGACGCCTCGACCGAGAACAGGGAGTTCGCGGTCTTCGACTGCGCGTACGCGATCTGCGGGTCGTACGGCCGGCATTCGAAGTGCAGGTCGCCGAAGTCGACGTCCGCACGCATGTGTGCGGTCGAGCTGAGGACGACGACCCTGGCACCGTCGCGGTCGGATGCTCCGAGCGCCAGGGCCGGGTGCAGCCCCGAGGCCAGCGCGTGGTGCCCGAGGTGGTTCGTGGCGAACTGGAGCTCCCACCCCCGGGCGGTCCGTTCGAGCCCGCCCGTGACGAGGCCGGCGTTCGCGACGAGGAGGTGCAGCGAGCCAGTCCAGTCCCGGACGAAGCGTGCGACCGAGTCCGGGTCCGCGAGGTCGAGCTGCGCAACCCGGGGTCGGATCGTGCCGGGTGCCCGGGCGATGGCCGACGCGACGTCCTCCCCGAGGCCGACGTTCCGCACCGCGAGGGTCACCATCGCACCGGCGGCGGCCAGGACGCGCGCCGTCTCGACGCCGAGCCCCGAGGTGGCACCCGTGACGACCGCCAGGACACCCCGGAGGTCGACGCCGCGCACCACGTCCTCGGCGGTCGACGTGGCGGTGAACGGGGTGGTGATGCGTGCGGGCTCGGTCATGCGAGCACCGTACGCCGAGTTCGAGGCGGTCCGGGACGATCGGCCTGCCGTTCGGGCATGTGAACAACGCATGACGTCGGCGCGCCCCGGTTGTGCTGCACCTGAGTGACCTCATAGGTTCTCGATGACCCTCTGTCGGGGGTCGTCCCGCAGCCACCAGGAGTCCGCAGAACGATGCCAGCGCGCCGCACCCCCGCCCAGCCCCGCACCACGACACCCGGGCGGGCGCGGTTCCGCCGCGTCGCACTCGCCGGCGTCGCCCTCGGCACGATCGGGCTCGGTGCCGTGATCGGCACCCCGGCGAGTGCGGTCGAGGACACCACCGCCGCGCCGACCACCACCACCACACCCACCGCCGCGCCGACCGCCACGACCACACCCACCGCAGCCGCGCCCGCAGCAGCCGCTGCGGCGGCACTCACGACGATCGACCTGCTCGACATCAACGACTTCCACGGCCGGATCGAACCGGTGCCGAGCAGCCCGACCCCGAAGCAGGGCGACCCGGCCGGTGCCGCGGTGCTCTCCGGTGCCGTGCAGTCCTACCGGACCGCGAACCCGAACACGCTGTTCGTCAGCGCCGGCGACAACGTCGGTGCCTCGACGTTCACCTCGTTCGTGCAGGACGACCAGCCGACGATCGACGCCCTGAACGCCGCGGGCCTCGCCGTCAGCGCCATCGGGAACCACGAGCTCGACCGCGGCCAGGCGGACCTCCGCGACCGGATCATCGGTGCGGACGGCAACCGGAACGCCGACTTCGACTACATCTCCGCGAACCTCGTCGACAGCGCCACGGGCGAGCCGGCGTTCGACGCCTTCTCGGTCAAGGAGGTCGGCGGCGTCCGCGTCGGGTTCATCGGCGCGACGACCGAACTCATCCCGGAACTCGTCAGCCCCGCGGGCATCGAGGGCCTCGAGATGACCGACGTCGTCGACTCGGTGAACGCGGTCGCCACGGACCTCACCGACGGCGACGACACCAACGGCGAGGCGGACGTGCTCGTGCTCCTCCTGCACGAGGGCGCGGCGACCCCGGACCTCGCATCCGCGACCGACGGCTCGGACTTCGCGCACATCGCGTCGGGTGTCACGAGCAAGGTCTCGGCGATCCTCTCCGGCCACACACACCAGCTCTACGACCACGAGATCGTCCCGGCCGACGGCACCACGCCGCGACCGGTGATCCAGACCGGCTCGTACGGCTCCTACCTCGGGCACCTGCGGCTCGAAGTCGACACCGACGACATGTCCGTGGCGTCGATCACGGCCGAGAACGTGCCCCTGGCCCTGAACGGCTTCACCGCCGACCCTGCGGTCACCCCCATCATCGACGCCGCGAAGGCCATCGCGGCGGTCAAGGGCAAGGTCAAGCTCGGCGAGATCACCGACGACTTCCGCCGCGCGGAGCAGACCAACGGCGACGAGAACCGCGGCGGGGAGTCCACCCTCGGGAACTTCGTCGCCGAGGTCCAGCGCAGCGCGACCGAGCGGAACGGTGCACAGATCGCGTTCATGAACCCCGGCGGACTCCGCGCGGACCTGCTCACCGCATCGACCGGAGCCGACGATCCCGCCGGGAACGTCACCTACCAGGAGGCCGCGGCAGTCCAGCCGTTCGCGAACACCCTCGTGGTCCTCGACCTGACGGGCGCACAGATCAAGGCCGCGCTCGAGCAGCAGTGGCAGCCGGCGGGTGCGGGCCGACCGTTCCTCAAGCTCGGCGTCTCGGACGGGTTCGGGTACACCTACGACCCGACGGCAGCGGCCGGATCGCGCATCGCGACGATGACGCTCGACGGCGCACCGATCGACCCCGCGACGACGTACAAGGTCACGGTCAACTCGTTCCTGGCGTCCGGTGGCGACAACTTCACGGCGTTCGACGGTGCCGCCGCGAAGGCCGACAGCGGCCAGGTGGACCTCCAGGCGCAGGTCGACTACTTCGCGAGCAACCCGGTGGTCTCGCCGTCGCTCGACCAGCGCGCCGTCGGTGTGCGGACCACGCCGGCACCCGCGGCCGGGTTCGCGCCGGGCGACAGCGTGACGATCGACCTCTCCTCGCTGACCTTCAGCACCGCGGGCGAGCAGGGTGGCACGGTCTCGGTCGCGTTCGACGGCGAGCAGCTCACCACCGCCGACATCGACCCGACGATCGTCGACACCACGGACGAGCAGGGGCGCGCATCGCTCACGTTCACCGTCCCGGAGGCGGCTGCCGCCACGGCACGGACGGGAGGCACGGTGCCCGTCACCGACACCACCAGCGCCGCCGACGTGGTCACCACCGCAGCCGTGCAGCGCGACTTCGTCGTGACGGTCGCCTCGACCGGGCAGCAGATCACGGTCCCGCTGGCGATCGCCGCCGCTGCCGTCGAGCCCACCGATCCAGGGGACGGCGGGACGCCCGGCGGGACCCCGGGTGCCGGTGACCCGGGTACTGGTGCCCCCGGAGCAGGCGGCTCGGTCGACGGGCCGGCTGGTGCGACGACCGTCGGCGCCGGTGGCACGAACGGTCGCGCGGGGACCGGTGCACTCGCGTACACGGGTGGCACGGTGCTCGCTCCGGGCATCGCCGCCGGGGTGCTCCTCGCCGCGGGGATCCTGCTGCAGCTCCGCCGGCGCCGGGCGCTCCTCGGGAACTGAGCCCGTCCCTCCCGTCCGTCGCATCGGGTCCCGTGTCGTGCGGGACCCGATGCGCGTTCCCGCACTGCTCCGCACACCCCGTGTCCCCGCTGCACGCGCCCCGCATCCCCGCTGCACGTACTGTGCAATCGGAGGCGCGAGCGGTAGCCTGAGACGTCGCATCGCGATGCGCTGCTGCGGTCACTTCATTCCGGGCGGTGGTTCCGCCTGACGAGACCCAGTGGCGCGGGTGCTCTCCGCCTCCAGGGAAACGGCGGAGGGCACCCTTCTCACACAGCAACCGCGCGTCAGCGAGCTCGTGCTCGTGCTCGAGCTCGAGCTCGAGCTCGAGGCTCAGCGGAAGAGCTGTTCCGCGATGTACGACCCCTTGCGGGGCGCCGGGGGGACCGCGAACACGGCCGATCCGATGTGCGACACGTACTCGTTGAGTCGGTCCGAGGCGCCGAGCCGACGCTGCAGCCGCGTGAAGTGCTCGGGGTCGCTGACGTACGCCGCGAACAGCAGCCCCGCGTCGAGCTGCCCGAACGAGTTCAACCCGTCCGTGTAGTTGTACGGGCGCCGAAGGATCTTCACGCCGCCGTTGTTCTCGTGTGCGGCGAGGGCGATGTGCGACGTCGGGTCGATCTTCGTGGCGCCGGCAGCGGTCTTCGCGGCGAAGTCCGGTGCCGTGTGCTCGGTCCCGCCGGACAGCGGACCGCCCTCGACCTTCGTCCGACCGAAGATCCGCTGCTGGTCGCTGATCACGTCGGCGTCCCAGATCTCGATGTTCATCTGGATCTTCCGGACGACCTGGAACGTGCCGCCGCGCATCCACGCGGTCTTCCCGGTGGTGGCGGAGTCGGGCAGCCAGACGAACTCGTCGTGGTCGGCATCGGTCTCGATGTTCCGCGTGCCGTCCTTGAACCCGAGCAGGTTCCGCGGGGTGGACTGGTTCCGCCCGGCGGACGCCCGTCCGAAGCCGAGGACGGTCCAGCGCACGGTCGCGGTGCCCCGTGCGATGCGTGCGAGGTCCCGGACGGCGTGGTAGGCGACCTGCGGGTCGTCCGCGCACGCCTGGATCGACAGGTCGCCGCCGGACAGGGTGTCGTCGAGCCGGTCGCTCGGCAGCGCCGGGATCTGTTCGAGTCCCGCCGGGCGCGCGTCGGCGAGTCCGAGGCGCTCGTCGAAGACACCGGGGCCGAGGCCGACCGTGACGGTCAGGGACGCTGGACCGAGGTCGAGGGCCTCCCCGGTGTCGGCGCCGACGCCGTCGCCGTGCCCGGGCACGACCGAGCCGACGGTCTTGCCGGCCTGGAGCTGCGCGATCGACGCGGACCAGCGGGCGAGGAGCACCTGCAGGTCCGACGCGACGGAGCTCGCCAGGTCGAACGCCATGAACACGCAGTACCGCTGCGGTTCGGTGCGGATGCCGCCCTGCGGGTCCCCCGCCGCCGTCGCGTAGAAGGGGTGGCTCCTCGACAGGTCGATCGACTCGTCGCCGGGCGGCGCGGTGGCAGCCTCCGCGCCGAGTGTCCCGCCGACGCCCGCCATCGCGCCGATGCCGGCCCCGGCGGCTGCGAGCCCCCCGCCGAACAGCCCTCGGCGCGAGACACCGGTCGGTGCGCCACCATCCGTGGGATCCGCACTCTCCGCGGGGGTCTCCCGTGCCTCCCGTTCGGTCACGCGGTCGCGACCTTCTCCGCGAGCCGGGACAGCGGGTCCTGGAGCGCCTGGATCTGCTGCGAGATCTTATTCGCATCGGCGCTCTTCGCCTGGGCGTCCCACGTGACGAACCCGCCGAGGTCGTCGCTGCTCCGGTACCCGTCCATCATGGTGTTGGTGGTGTCGAACTCGGCGGCGATCTGCTTGGTGATCGTCGGATCGAGCTTCTGGAGCCCCGGCTTGAGGTACGCGAACGCCTGACGAGCGCCCTCGACGTTCGCGGCGAGGTCGACGAGGTCGATGTGGCTGTACGCCTCTTCCTCGCCCGTGATCTTGTTCGACTGGACCTCTTCGAGGAGCCCCGCGGCGCCGTTCGCCAGGTCCTCGGGCTTGTACCGCAGCGTCGGGACGAGCTTGTCCAGCAGTTCGACGTTCGTGGTGAGCTCCGCCGCCAGGGTCTTCGTGTCGTCGGTGATCGCGCCGTTCTGGAAGAGGTCGCGCTCGACGGCGTGGAACCCGTGCCAGCCGACCTCCGGGTCGAGGTTCGACGCCCGCATGTCGAGCAGGTAGTCGAGGTTCCCGGCGTTGTCGGTCGCCTTGTAGCCCTTCTTGATGAACCCGTCGACGTCGCTCTCGACGTGCTCGTAGTACGGGCGGGCGTTGGCGTAGTCGGTCTTCGCGGCATCGAGGTTCCCCGCGTCGATGTCCGTCTGCAGCTGCTTGACGGCGGTCACCATGTCGCTGACCTGCGCGTCGACGTAGTCCGAGTACCCCGTGCTCCCGCTCTTCAGGAGGGTCGCGGCGCTGCTGTTCGCGGTCGACGCGACCTTGCCGGTGACGGTGATGTCGGTGAGCTCCTTCGTCGCGCCGGGGCAGTACACCTGGTATGTGCCGCCGCCGAGGGTGGCGGTGAACTTCACGGGGTCGAGCCCGGGGGCGAGGTTCTCCTTCTCGCCGAAGATCCGCTGGTCCTGCAGGAGCTCGACCTCGGTGATCGCGGTCGAGGACTCGTTCTCCACGGTGAACGTCACCGGGCCGGCCGGCACGGAGTCGGCCGACACGGCGCACTTGTCGGAGCCGTCGTTCGTCAGCGTCACCGACACCCGGGACACCGTGCCGGAGCTGCTGGCGTCGTCGGTCGCGGACGACGACGAGCTCGCGCAGCCGGTCAGGGCGAGGGTGGCCGCGGTGACGGTCGCGCCGAGGATCAGGACGGAACGCGTGCGGCGATCACCGAACGGCATATGTGGAGCTCCTTGTGTCGTCCCGTGCCTGCTGCGGCTCGGGAGTGCTGTGCGTGATGGGGCTGATGGGCTCGCGGGTCGCGCGACGGCGGTCGCGGAGCGCGAGGAGGATCTGGACGAGGGCCGCCGCGCCGAGCGCGATCGGGAACCACACCCGCCAGAGGACGGACTCACGGGAGGCCCGGTCGGCGTCCGCCAGGGACGCGGCGGTCCGCTGCACGGTCGCGCTGGGCACGGCCCAGTCGGCGGCGCCGAACGAGTAGGTCCTGGTGCTCGGGAGTCCGCCGCCCGACAGCGTCAGCACCGTGCGGTCGACACGCTGGGCGTCGAGCACACCGCCGCCGACGGTCCAGAGCGTCGTCGTCGCGCGGCTCGACCACGAGGCCGTGTACGGGCCGGGGTTCTGGCTCGGCGACACGCCCACCGGGACCCGGCCGAACAGGGTCGCGAGGTCGTCGACGCTCATCGTGCTCGGCCGCCCTGCGGTCGAGGACACACCAGCGGTCTGCCAGCGGTCGGCGGTGACGCCGTCGTGGGTCGTCGTCGTGCGGGTCCCCGCGGGGAAGGTCGTGGTGCGGCCCCGCGCGGTGAGCGTCGCGCCGGTGCCGGTGCCCGTGCTGTCGCCGTCGGCCTCGACGCGGACGCGGAACGGGTCGGTCGAGCCGCCGTTCGCTGCACCCGGTCGGACCGAGACCGTCGTCGGGACGTCCGCGTGGCCGGTCGGGACCGCGACCGCGAGGAGCACGGCGGCGAGCGCGAACACACCGGCGAACGCGGTGCGGAGGAACGGGAGTCGCGCGGCGCTCGGACGACGGGACGCCGGCCAGACCGTGAGGAGCAGGACGGGCACCACGTAGCAGAGCCAGCCGAGCACCTCGATGACCCGCGGGTCCGGCGGGATGCCGAGGACGCCCGTGACGAGGGCGCCCTGCACGGAACCGTTCGGCGCGAGCCATGAGAGGTCGACCGTCTTCTGCTGCCCGACGACGATCCAGCCGGCCTCGTGCGCCCGGCGGATGACGGTCAGGACAAGGCCGCCCGCGACGAACACGAGGAAGATGCCGGTCCCGGTGAAGAACTTCGACAGGTTCAGGTGCACCCCGCCGGTGTAGATGCCGTAGCCGACACCGACTGCCACGAGCACGCCGATGACGGCCCCGAGCGCTGCGAGCGCCGTGTTCGACGACGCCTGGAAGGTCGCGAGGAGGAACACCGACGTCTCGAAGCCCTCCTTGAGGACGGCGAGGAACGCCATGCCCGCGAGCGCCCAGGCGGTACCCCGACCCATCGCGGCGCTGGCGCTCGACTCGAGCTCGCGCTTGAGCCCCCTCGCGTGGGTGCGCATCCAGATGATCATGCCGGTGACGAAGACCACGGCGACGACCCCGATTATCGCCTCCATCGCCTCCTGCTGCGCCTGCGGGAGCGCCTGCTCGACGGCCTGGAGTCCGACCCCGACGCCGATGCTCAGGAGCACCGCGACCCCGACGCCCAGCCACATCGGAGCGAGGGGGATCCGGTTGCGTCGGAGGAACGCGGCGATGATGCCGACGATGAGCGTCGCCTCGAGTCCCTCGCGGAGACCGATCACGAGGGTGGCGAGCATGCGACTCCTCGGTCGGGGGTGATCGGCGGGGGTGATAGACGGGTGCGGTGGGCAGCGGCTGTGGGCAACGGCCTTGAAACTCAGGTAAGGCTAACCTAAGCCCGTCGCGCCGTCCATTCTCGAGTCCACAGGTGACGCCGGAGCCTGGGACACTGCTCGAGTGAACCTGCTCGACGCCGACGCCCTCCGCATCGTCACGAACGTCCTCGACCTCGCCGGGGTGTTCGCGTCGGCGCTCCTCGGCGGCGCCATCGCCCGGACGATGCACTTCGACCTGTTCGGGTTCCTCGTGGTCGGCGTCGTGTCCGGACTCGGGGGCGGCATGCTCCGCGACGTCCTGCTGCAGAACGGACCTCCCGTCGCGCTGACCGATCCGCTCTACGTGCCGATCGCCGTCGTCGGCGCGCTCCTGGCGTTCTTCGTGTCGATCTCCGAGGTGGCCTGGGACCGGCTGTTCACCGTCCTCGACGCCGCGGTGATCGGGTTCTGGGCGGTCGTCGGAGTCCAGCGCACGTTCGAGGCGGGTCTCGGGTGGGGCCCGGCGATCATCATGGGCACCATCACGGCGGTCGGCGGCGGGGCCATCCGGGACCTGCTGCTCCGGCGGGTACCCGCGGTGTTCGGCGGCAACGCCCTCTACGCATCCGTGGCCGTGGCGGCGTCGGTGGTGATGGTCGTGGCGTCCGCGCTCGGTGCACCGACCCTCGGGATCGTCGTCGCGGTGCTGCTGTCGGTGGGGCTCAGGCTCGCGGCGGTCCGCTGGGGATGGGGCCTGCCGAACAGCCCGAACTGGCAGCCACAGTCCGCGCTCGCGAGCCTGCTCCGCCGAGGTCGTGGGATCCGCCCCGACGCCGTCCGGCTGCTCCGACGCACGGGCAGGCGGGGTGAGGTCGAGCCTCCGCACACTGGACAGCTCCCGGTGCAGGACGACGGCGAGGGACCCGAGCGGCGCTAGTCGCCTGGCGACTGCCGTCGCGGTGCCGACCGCGCAGCTCGCGCAGCGAAGTCGTCGAGCGCCTCGATGACCTCGTCTGCGATCCAGATGCGGTTGCGTCGGTGGGAGTTCGTGGGATGCACGACCCCGTGTTCCACGAGCGCTTCGAGAGATCGGTACGCAGCCGGTGCAGAGATCCCGAGACGCGCGGCGACCACCGGGGCCGACACCACCGGTTGTTCGAGGAGGAGGTCGGCGACACGGCGCGCGGAGTGATCAGTCCGCAGTCCCGACAGTGCATCTGCCCACGTGGTTCGAGTCGCGTGGAGGTCAGCGGCGAGTAGCCGACCGTTCTGCACGGCGAAGACCGCCGCAGCGCTGAAGGTCCGGACGATCGGATCGACGTCGCCCGCCCGGTAGGAGTCGAGCGCCGCGTAGTAGCCCTCGACGTCATGCAGAAGACCCGCCGAGACCGGCACCGTGACGTTCTCGGTGAGCCGAGCACCGCGGAGCATGGCCTGGACGATCGCACGTCCGGTCCGCCCGTTGCCGTCGGGGAACGGGTGGATCGTCTCGAACTGCGCGTGTGCGACGGCAGCATGCTCCAGCGCCGGGACGTCCAGACGGCGCGTGAACGCCACCAGGTCCGCCATCCCCGCCGGGACTCGATCTTCGTGTGGTGGCACGAACACCGCCTGATGTGGACTCACGCCGGACCCGCCGATCCAGACCTGCTCGTCACGGTACGACCCGGTCATCGCCGGTGCGTGGTCGACCAGCAGGGCGGCGTGCATCGCGATGATCCCATCGTCGTCGATGCCGCCGGAATCGATCCGTTCCACCAGGTCGAGGGCGGCTTGCATCGCCCTGACGTTCCGGACGATGAGACCGGCGTTCCCCGTCGTGCGCTCTCCGAGCTCGGTCTCCGCGATGGCGCGCGCGCCACTGGTCAGGTCCTCGATCTGCGACGACGATGCCGACTCACTCCGCAGGAGGATGGACGCGAACGGCATCATCGACGTTCCCAGCTCCGCATCGAACCGCGTGAGCATCGCTGACGCCTCCGCTGCTTCTGCGGCCGTGTCGTCGTCGACACGCACGGTGAGTTCCGCGATCTCGGGCACGATCGACGCGGTGTAGGGCCCTCGACTCAGATCCCACTGTCGGCGGGTCAGATCCTGCCGGTCGAGACGGGAGACCCACGGACGTTGCTCGGCACCGAGCGCCGGCCACCGCGGTGCACTTCCGACACGCTCATCCGACATGTTCATGATGCTAGCCCTTGTTAACGTTTTCAGCGAAAACGTCAACAAGGAGCATCCGTGTTGACACTTGTCGTTCCGCGGTCGGGCCCCGGCCAGACCCTCCTCAGGCCCGACGTGGTCTCCGCGAACCGCCCGGGGACCATGCCGACGACGGCATCAGCGATGACGGCCACACGCGTGACAGGACCAGCCTGCGGGTCGGGACGGACGCGTCCAGCGCGCTGCGGGCCTCCAGGACGGCCGCGACAAGGCTCGCGGACCCGGCGTCCGACGCACCCGACGGTCCGTACCGTTCCTGGTCGAGCGCGTCGACGATCGTCGTGAGCGGTGGCACCACGCCCGGCGGCAGGACGCCGCGGAGGCGGCCGAGCGTCGCGCGTGCGGTCCGCGCGACCGCCGCCGGATCGTCCGGCGGGGCGATGCCCGGTGCGTACCCGTGGTCCGCGACGTCGTCGAGCACCTCGCGCCACGCGTTCATGGCGGGATCGCGACCGGCCGACGTCGACGCGACGCGACGTCGGCGCCGGGCCGCACGGAACAGACCCGGTCCGACCAGCACCAGCGCGAGCGCGAGGATGCCGAGTCCGATCCCCAGGCCGGCCCCTGGACCACCGGACACTGCACCGGTGCCGCTGGCCTGCGGCGTGGTCGACGGGGTGGCCGCCCCGGTGGTGGGCGACGGGACGGAGTTACCGTCCGAGGGCACCGCGGACGGGGTCGCAGCCGCCGATGGTGTCGCGGCCGACGTCGGGTCGGTCGTCGACGAACCGGCCTCGTCGACGGGGGTCGGCTCGAACGCGACCCAACCCGCGCCGTCGATGTAGAGCTCCGGCCACGAGTGCAGCTGCCGGTTCGACACCGCGTACTCGCCGTTCTCGTCGGCGCCACCCGGACGGTAGCCGACCGCGATCCTCGAGGGGATGCCGAGCACGCGGGCCATCACCGCCATCGAGGACGCGAAGTGCACGCAGTAGCCGGACCGCACCTGCAGGAACTTCGCGATGACGTCCATGCTGTCGCCGTCGTAGCCCTGCTCGACCGGCGCCGTCTCGGAGTAGGTGAACCGTCCGCTCCGGAACCAATCCTCGAGTGCGCGCCCCTGCTCGTAGGCGTTGCCGGCGTTCCCCGCCACGCGTTCCGCAGCGTTCCGGATGCTCGCCGGCAGGTTCTTCGGCAGGCCGAGGTCGGTGGTCAGCTGCGACTTCGAAGGCTCGATCCAGCCCGGTCCACGTCGACCCTCCCGCAGGTATCCCTGTGCCGCCGCGGCATCGAGGTAGGGGCTCGCGAACGTCGAGGACCCGGACACCGAGTACAGATCGCCCCGGCGGGTGACCGGTCCGGTCGAGCGGACCGTGTTCGAGTCACCCATCCAGCGCCACTGGCCGAGGTCGAGCGTCGTCGACCTGGACTGCACCGACGTCGACCCGGCGGGCACCGGCAGGTACTGGCTCGACAGCCCGGTGATGCGGATCTCGGCGTCGCCGCGCGTCGCGAGCCGCGGGTTCACGCCCACCGCGTACTGCCCCTGCTCGGCCGTCGGGGCGTCGCTCGCGTCGATGACGGTCGGCACCCAGTCCCCCGTGCCGAACTCGTCGAGGTCGGCGAGTTTCAGGTACTCGGGCGATCCGGTGGTGGTCCGGTACCGGAAGACCTCGATCTCGGTCGGACGACGGAGGTCGTCGCCGAGCTTCAGGAGCGTCCCTGGTCGGCCGGGCTGCAGCGGGGCCTGGATCGCGCCGGTGACCCCGGAGAGCCAGCTCGCGTCGAGGGGCACCACGCTCGGCAGCCCGACGGCGACGACGAGCCCGAGCACCCCGACGACCACCGCCGGGAAGGCCCGCTGGACCGGGCGGACCGAGAGCCACAGGATGCCGAGGAACGCGATCCCGGTGAGCACCACGAGGACCGGGCCGGGAGCGGTTCCGGTGATGATCCCCGGGATCACCAGCATCACGAGCGCCGGCACCGCCGCGAGCGCTGCCGTGGGTGCGATGGCCGCGAGGAACAGCGACAGACCGGCCACCCACGCGATCATCACCGTCACGACGAGGCGGATCGGGTCGGTCTGCGGGAGCGGCGCCGGGTTGACCCGGATGGCCTCGAGCGTCTGGCCGAGAGCGCCGTTCCGGTCGAGCCACCCGAGCGGCTGGATGTCGTTGAGGAGTGCGGCGGCGGACGAGCACGCGACGAGCGTCACGACGAGGCCGATGAACCGGGCCACCCGCGAGCGCCTGCGCAGTGCGAGCATCACGGCCACCACGATGACCGTGATGACGAGCGCCGACAACCACCACGCGATGCCCTGGACGAGCGGTCGGAGCGCGAGTGCGGCGACGAGTGCGGGCGCCGGTGCGAGCACCACCAGCCAGGCGGACGGGAGGTCCGGGTCGTCATCCGCGCGGTCGTCGCGCTCCAGGATGGTGCGGCCCGTCACCCGCCCGCTCGCGTCCGCGGGACGCATCGTGGCGGTCATGGTCGGTTCCCGTCGGTCATGGTCGATCTCGGTCGGTCGCTGTCGATCTCCGTCGGTCGCTGTCGATCTCCGTCGGTCACGTGAGGACTCCGTCCACCGGGACGACGAGGATCCGCCAGCCGGCACGGTCGAGGATGCCGCGGGTCGCAGCATCCGGCGGCACGATCGACACGAACAGCCCGCGCGTCGCACCCGGCATCCGGGCGACGAGCGCCGCTGCCTGCTCGGCGGTGCACCGGCCCGTGACGACCGCGGTCATGCCGTGCGCATCACGGCCGCGGACGTCCGGCAGCACCTCGCTGACCGCGCGGGCGTCGGAGCGGACCCGGACGTCCGCGAGCCCCACGAGGACCTCGGCGAGCTCACCGGCGATCGGGTCGAGACCGGAGTCGTCGGTGACGAGCGCGACTCTGGACGTCCGTGCGGCCAGGACGCGCGCCACGCTCGCGGCGACGACGACGGCGTGCTCGAACGCCGCGTCACCGCCCATGTCGGAGAGCTCGGCGAGCGTGTCGCGATCGAGCTGCTGGTACGAGGCACGGCGGACGTCGAGGAGCACGGCGGCCTCCGGCGGCTGGGCCTGGGTGGTCTGCCGGACGTGGAGCTCGCCGCGGCGCGCGCTCTGCCCCCAGTGCACCCGGCGCATCGGGTCGCCGGGGCGGTAGACGCGGAGCTCGCTGTCGTCGGCGGATCCGCCCTGCCCCGTCCTGCCCTCCTCCGCGGACACCGCCCCCGCGAGCACACCCGTGTCGATCGCGGACAGGGGTGTCGTGCGCGGGACGACCACGACCTCCTCGGCCGGAGCCACCATCCGGTCGATGCGGAGCAGGCCGAACGGGTCCTCGACGCGCACCGACGTCGGTCCCACCACCGGACGTCCACGACGGACCGCGATCGCCTCGACCTCGAGCCGGGCCGGCGGGAGGTGCGCGCCGACCTCGACGATGGCGACGGGGTCGGAGACCGCGGCGAAGTGGTCGTCGAGCCGTTCGCGGACGAGGAGCCTCGACGACCCGGGGAGTCCGACCATCCGACCGGTCACCTCGACGGTCTCGCGGAACACCTCGCCGGTCTGCACGACGGTGCGACCGCCGCGACGCCGTGCCCGGATCGGGGCGGCTCCGGCGAGCGCGACGACGATGCCGAGCATCAGCACCACGACGAGCAGCAGCCCCGCGGTGACGGCGATGCTCGTGGTGGCGACGAGCCCGGCACCGACGAGACCGATGCCGACCGCGAGGACCGTCCATCCGCGGGTCGTCGGACGTGGGAACGGGGTCGTGCGGACAGCTCGGAGCACCCGCCACACGAGGTCCGTCGACAGCCCGTTCGGCGAGACGTTCGGCCGTGCACTCGGCGGCGTGGTCGAGCGCGGCCCGGGGCCGTGCGTCGGTCGATCGGTCACCGGGGGCCCCAGCCGTTCAGGAACGCACGGGGGCGGCGCCGAACGGGACCGCGGTGTCGGCGACGAGGCGGAACACGACGTCCTTGGCGGTCTCGTCCGCACCCGCGGCGAGGCCGCGCGCGAGTGGCACGAGTCGATGCGCCAGGACGATCGGCGCGAGCGCAGCGACGTCGTCCGGCGTGACGAACCCGCGCCCCTCGAGTGCGGCACGGGCGCGCGCGGCCGATGCGAGGTGCAGCGTCGCGCGGGGACTCGCGCCGAGGAGCAGGTCCGGGTGGCTGCGCGTCGCCCGGACGAGCTCGACGATGTACGCCTCCACGTCCGGCGCGACGTGGATGTTCCGGACGGCATGCGTGATCGCGGTGAGCGTCTCGACGTCGACGATCGGTCGGAGCACCGCGAGCGGGTCTCCACCCCCGCGCGTGCTGAGCATCTCGCGCTCGGCGTCGACCGACGGGTACCCCATCGCGATGCGTGCCATGAAGCGGTCGCGCTGCGCCTCCGGGAGGGGGTAGGTCCCCTCCATGTCGATCGGGTTCTGGGTGGCGACGATCATGAACGGGGACTCGAGGCGCCGCGTCACGCCGTCGACCGTCACCTGGGACTCGGCCATCGCCTCGAGCAGCGCGGACTGCGTCTTCGGGCTCGTCCGGTTGATCTCGTCCCCGATGACGACGTTGGCGAACACCGGGCCGGGCGAGAACCGGAACGATCCCGTGGCCTGGTCGTAGATGTTCACGCCGGTGACGTCCGAGGGCAGCATGTCGGAGGTGAACTGGATCCGGCTCACCGTCCCGCCGACGGACGCGGCGAGCGCCTTCGCGAGGACGGTCTTGCCGACGCCAGGGACGTCCTCGACCAGCAGGTGGCCCTCGGCGAGCATCACTGTCAGGGCGGTGCGGATGGCCTCGGTCTTGCCGTCGATGACCGTGCCGACGGCCGCGACGATGTCGGCACCGATCGCGCGGATGCGGTCGACGGGGAACGGTGTCGATTTTGGCACCGAGCAACCTCCAGGCTGATGATCGTCGGCCCGGAGCGCGCGTGGCCGCGGCAGCTCCGGCCCGGACGGGGACGTGTCCGCGAATGCTACCTCGGCGGGGTGGAGGGGTCCCGAGGATGCGTCTGCTGGCCCGTCTCGGCCGTGGTGCAGCCGTCGACTCGAGCGGCCGATCGGGTCAGCGGTGTTCGACGCCGCTGAAGTCCGGGCTGCCGTCCGGTCCTGCCGGGAGTGGCGTGCCGTCGACGTACCGCGGCCACGCGAGGACCCGGAGTCGCGGCGGTTCGGGCTCGTACCGGTGATCGTCCGACGCGCGTCCGCTCGAGGTCGCGGACGGAGCGGAGGGGTCCTGTCTTGTCGCGGAGGGGTTCGGCGCGGGTGTCGCACCCCAGCCGTGACCGACCGGAGTCGATGGGCGGACGGAGGTCGGGCCTCCCGTCCGGTCGTGCTCGCCCGGCTGCCATGCGATCGGTGGCGTCGCCACGTCCTGCGGCGTCGCCGCGGACTGCGTCCCCACGTACAGCGGCGTCGGGACGTACCGCGGATCGACGGTCCCGCCCTGCGGCCAGGTCGGACGCGGCCCGAAGAGCGCGTTCGAGAGCGGGACGAGCACGGTCCCGAGGACGACCAGGATCGCGACGACCCAGAGCAACCGCCAGAAGGACTCGCCGAAGTGCGTGTTCGGGAACAGCAGCGGGATCGACACCAGGGCCGCGAGGAGCGCGATGAGCCCGACGGTGACCTTCGCCACCACCTGGAGCACGGGCTTCCGGAACCGTCGGTGGATGTTCAGCAGCAGATGCACCAGCAGGAGCGCCGCCCGTGCCACGACCACCAGCCCGATCCACTGCCAGAACTGCGTCCCGATCGTCCAGATGGGGTCCTCGTACCGGGCGGAGATGCTGTCCGGACGCAGGATCCAGATCTTCACGAGGCCGACGACGAGCAGGTACATCGACGTCACGACGCTGGCGAGGGCGAACGTGCTCGACCGTCGTGACGACACGTCGGCGTCGTACCAGGACAACAGCGCGAAGACCACGACGACCAGGATCATCAGGAGCAGCTGGAGACCGACCGTCCCGAAGTCCCCGATCAGGACCGCGACCACCCCGACGAGTCCGGCGGCGATCACCGCGCCGATGATCGTGCGGAACACGAGCGGACGGACGCGCGCCCAGACGTCCGGGCGGTGAGAGTCGGCGGGCTGCGTCGGCGGATCCTGCGTGGGTGCGTTCTGTGACGTCGGCGTCGACATCGGCTGGTGTTCGTTCACGGCGGGTTCCTCCTGCGTCGTCGTGGTCCTGGAACGCTACCGTGCGGCGGGCTGCGGGCTGCGGGACGGGGTTCTCCACAGACCGGCCGTGGATCGACATCGGAACACTGATGCACAGGGATCGACCGCGGAATGCGGACCTCGGCGCACGACGACCATCCCCGGTGCGAGGATCGCCTGCATGACCACCCACGAACTCGACAGCACCCGCGCGACCACGATCGACGTCCTCACGGCCGAACGAGCACCGGTCCTGCGGGTCGAGGACGGCGACACCATCACGGTGCGGACGCTCAGTGCGGCCGGCTACACCGAGCCACTCTCCGAACCAGGCGGGGACGCCCCCACCCTCATCGAGAGTCGTCGCGGCCACTGCCTGGTCGGCCCGCTCGCCGTGGCCGGAGCCCGCCCCGGCCAGGTCCTCGCCGTCCGCTTCGACGCACTCGTCCCCGACACCTGGGGCTACACGGGATCCGGCGGCGTCGACACGATCGTGAACCGCGCGCTCGGACTCGTCGACGACGCCGACCGCGGGCCACTCCTCTGGACGATCGACGACCAGGGCGGCACGGCGACGAGCCAGGTCGGCATCGGGGTCCGGACCGCGCCGTTCCTCGGCCTCGTCGGGCTGCCGCCGGAGTCGACCGGCGAGCACTCGACGATCCCGCCCCGCACCGTGGGCGGCGGGAACATCGACTGTCGGGAGCTCGTGGCCGGCTCGACCCTGTACGTGCCGATCACGGTGCCGGAGGCGTTCCTCCACGTGGGCGACGGACATGCGGCACAGGGCGACGGCGAGGTGTCCGGCACCGCCGTGGAGTGCGGCATGACGACCACGATGACGGTGTCGCTCGTGGACGACCCTCCCGTCGCCGGCATCCACGCGGAGACCCCCGCTGGCCGGATCACGTTCGGCTTCGATGCCGACCTGAACGTCGCGACCACGACGGCGCTCGACGCGATGACCCGGTGGATCCAGGCGCTGCACGGCGTGACGAAGGGGCAGGCTCTCGCCCTCGCGAGCGTCGCGGTGAGCATGCGGGTGACCCAGGTCGCGAACGGCACGTGGGGCGTGCATGCCCTCCTCCCCCTGGACGCGCTGATCGCGCGCTGACCAGCGGCGCGCACGCGCGGCCACCGGAGCCGACCCGCAGACGGACTGGAGGCACGGCACCAGGCCGCCCCGATCCTCCCGTCCGCCACCGGTTCCGGTGGTGCGGCATGATCGTTTTGCACAATTCGTGATCCACTCTTGCGCGCTTCTGATCATTCGGCGTACCGTTCCACCACATTCACGCATCGGTGGCGGCGATCAGGGCTCGTCGGGACTATCGGTGCACCACGAGGGGATCTCCATGTTCCGCCGTTCCGCAACGATCGTGCTCGCTGCAGCCGCAGCGATCGCACTCGGCGTCCCGACCTCCGCGTCGGCCGCCACCGACCTCCATCACGGCCCCGGCCCGGGCCCGAGTCCCTCGACCACGACGGTCTCCTACGCCGCGAGCGACGCGGTCATCGCGAACCCCGAGCGCGGGTTCGACCACACCACGGAGACGCACTACCGCGCCGACGGATCCGGGTACACCCCCCTCGACCTCGCGACGCTCCGGTCGTACCGTGCGGACGGCATCACGCAGATCGTCCGTGTGTTCTACATGGAGAAGTTCGCGAACCAGGCGCAGCTCGATCCCGCGTGGCTCCGACTGGTCCAGCGCGACTACGACACTGCGCGGCAGGCCGGCGTCGGGGTCATCACACGCTTCGCCTACGTGCAGGGCGGGGACTACCCCTACTCAGCGCCGTACGGCGATGCCGATCTACCGACCGTGCTCGGTCACATCCGACAGCTCACCCCGATCCTCCGACGGAACGCGGATGTCATCCCCACCCTCCAGGAGGGCTTCATCGGGCTCTGGGGAGAGGGCTACTACACCGACCACTTCGCAAGTGACCCCACCAACCCCGGCGTCCTGACCGACGCCGACCAGGCCGCGCGCCGGCAGGTACTGCAGGCGGAGCTCGCGGCACTGCCGTCGAGCAGGTCGGTGCAGGTCCGCACGATGGCGATGAAGCAGGCCGCCCTCGGTGTGCCGTCCGGGACCGCGGGCGCACTCACTCCCGCTGAGGCGCACGACGGATCGGCGAAGTCGCGGATCGGACACCACAACGACTGCTTCCTCGCCTCCCCCGACGACTTCGGGACCTTCCTGACCGACCCGCTCTCGCTCGACCAGGACTACCTGGCCGCCGACTCCCGGTACGTGCCGGTCGGTGGTGAGACCTGCGCGGTCGATGCGCCCCGATCCGAGTTCCCGTCCGCGTCCGCAGAGATGGCGAAGTACCACTACAGCTACCTGAACAGCGACTACAACCAGGACGTGCTGAACACCTGGGGCACCGCAGGACTCACCGAGACCGCGAAGCGCCTCGGCTACCGGTTCACGATGACCTCGAGCACCGTCGAGAATCGCGGACGGACCCCGTCTGTCTCGGTGTCCGTGCGGAACGACGGCTGGGCAGCGCCGTACAACGCACGCCCGGTCGACCTCGTCCTGACGAACGGTCGCCGGAGCGTCACGGTGCCGGTCCGGACCGACGTGCGCTCGTGGCAGCCCGGTCAGACCGTGACGGTCGCTGCGCAGCTGCCGCACCTCTCGCGCGGCAGCTGGTCGGTCTCGCTCGCGCTCCCGGCGGCCGAGCGGAGCGTCTCCGGCGACCCGGACTTCGCCATCCAGACGGCGAACGTCGGAACGTGGGACGCACGCACCGGGCTCAACCGCCTGAACCAGACGGTGACGGTGCGGTAGGTGTGGACCATCGGCCCCGAGCTGCTGCCGCGGCTCGGGGCCGATGTCGTCGGTCGGTGTGGGCGTGCGCGGTCGGTGTGGGCGTGCGCGGTCGGTGTGGGCGTGAGCGGTCGGTGTGGGCGTGAGCGGTCGGTGGGGGCGTGAGCGGTCGGTGGGGGCGTCCCTTGGGGTCCGCGTCGGCGGTCCCCCGTACGGTTGTCCCGTGCCGACGACCAGCGACCAGCTCACCCGCCGTCTGCGAGCTGCGACACCGATCGACCGTGAGTCCGTGCTCCTCATGCTCCGGAACCACGCCATCCCCGGCGCCGAACGACTCGAGCACGACGGCACCCGACTGACGCGACTGCTCACGGTCGACGGCGTGGATCGTGCGGTCACGGTCGTGGTCGACACGGGTCACATCGACGTCGAGATCGACGACGGCGACGACGGCGACATGGACGGCGACGCTCTCGATTCCGTCGCGGCGAGAGTGTCCGCGTGGTTCGATCTCGACACGGACCTCGATGCGGTCTCGGCCGCGTTCGACGACGATCCGACAATCGGCCCACTCGTCCGAGAACGACCGGATCTCCGGGTGACCGGGTTCCCCGACGGCGCCGAGTCCGCGATCATGCACGTCCTCGGCCAGCAGGTTTCGATGGGGGCCGCGCGGACGTTCGGCGGGCGACTCGTGGCGGCGTTCGGGTCCCCCGGCCCGGCGGGCCTCACGCGGTTCCCGACGCCACAGGTGCTCGCCGGACTGCCGCTCGAGGAACTCCGCGCGGCAGTCGGCATCACGAACGCGCGGGCGCGAACGGTGCAGGAGCTGGCGCGGGCCCTCGCGGCGGGTCTCCGACTCGACCCGATCGGCTCGGACGGTCGACGGCTCGATGCCGGCACGCTGGCCGCAACCCGTCGGACGCTCCTCGCTCTGCCGGGCATCGGTCCGTGGACGGCGGACTCGATCGCGGTCCGGGTCCTCGGCGATCGCGATGGGTTCCCGTCCGGCGATCTCGTCCTCCGCCGGGCGATGGGTGTCCGGACTGCGCGCGAGGCGGACGCGCTGGCCGAGCGATGGCGTCCGTGGCGTGCCTACGCGCTCTTCCACCTGTGGATGCACGCGATCGCTCCGACACCGGTCCCCGCGCCGGCACTCACACCGGCACCGGCACCGGCACCGGCACCGGCACCGGCAGCGGCACTCACACCGGCACCCGCGCCCGCGCCCGCGCCTGCGCCGTAGGCTCGCACGGTGGCATCCACCCTCTCCTGCATCGGTCTCGGCGCCGCCACCCGCGAGCAGTTCGGCGAACTCATCGCCCGCATCGGCGCAGCCTCTGACGCCTCGACCACCGTCGACGGCGTCACGGTCCACCGGTGGCGCGACGCATCGGGTGCCGAGGTGTCGCTCGCGCTCGACCAGGACAACGAGCTCGCAGAGATCGTGCCGACGCTCGACGTCACGAGCGTGCCGCGACTGCCCGTCGCGCACCTCGGCGACCTCGGACGCGGACCAGCCCCGCTCTGCCACGCCGCCGTGTTCGAGGACGGCGAGCAGGTCACGGCGCTGGCGTTCGACACGGCCCAGTCCTGGGACCTCGGCATCCGAACCATCGCGCCCAGGTTCGACGCCCATGTCGTCGCGCTCGGAGTCGCCATGACCGCGTACGCGGATGAAGCCGACTTCCTGGCGGCCTCGTCATCCGGAGCGAGCGCCGCAGCCCGCTTCGCGCCCGAGTCGTTCATCCCCTCCGGCATGTTCGGGAACACCCCGTCCGCGCAGAGTGTCCTGAGCGGCACCGTCCTCAGTGCCGAGCGCCGGACGAACACCCTGTCGGGGCAGGACTTCATCGTCGTCGAGGTCCGGACCGTGGGCTTCACAGCCGCGGTCTGCCTGCCGATCGACGACTTCCCCGAGCTCCCCACCGTCGGCGGGATCCTCTCCGGTGGATCGCACATGACGGCCACGCTCGTCTGAGCCCGAGGCGGACGAATCCGACAACGGATGAACCCGACTACAGGCGAGCCCGACAACGAAAAGCCCCGGCGGACCATGTCGGTCCTGACCGGGGCTTTTCGCAATGTTCACGATGTCCGCGGAGACGGAGGGATTTGAACCCTCGGTTCCCTTGCGGGAACTCCACCTTAGCAGGGTGGTGCACTAGGCCGAACTATGCGACGTCTCCATGCGCGTCCGCAGGCGAACGCGCGACAACCATCATACGGGAGGCACGGGGCGGGCCGAAACCACCGCCTCCCGTCCGGCGCGCCGCGCCCGACGAGACCCAGTCTCCGGCCCCGCCCCGCCCCGCCGTCAGTACTTGAACGCGACGCTGCAGGTCTGCTCGTCCGCCGACTGCCCCTGCAGTCCGGTGATCGTGTCGGACGTCGCGGACGGACTCGGCGCGGCGGTCGCGTCCCCGGATCCTGCCGCGGTCTCCCCGCCGGATGCCGAACCACTACCAGCGGACGCCGACGCTGACGCAGCACCGGATGCCGAACCCGAGGCAGAACTGGACGCGGACGCGGACGCCGACGCGGACCCCTGACCCGCGGCCGACGAGCTCTCCGAACCGATCCCGGTGCTCCCCGCCGCGAGGCTGAACGACTCGTCCGCGCGGATCCGGTCGAAGAGCTGCTCGGCGAGGAACGTCGTGGGCTGCACCTTCCCCGCGAACACCCCTGTTCCGTCGGTCGTGCCCGGGTACTGCACGAAGTTCACCTGATCGAGCGACAGGTGTTCGAGCGCCCGGCCCATCTGCACCATCGTCTGCACGTTGTTGAGACTCTCGGACAGCTTCATGTTCGACGTCGCCGCACGCGCGAGCTTGTACAGCCGCGGGAGCGAGCCGAGCGTGTCGTTGCTCTTCACGGTGCGGAGGAGCGACGACAGGAACACCTGCTGGCTCGAGATCCGGCCGAGGTCGCTGCCGTCGCCGACACCGTGCCGCGTGCGCAGGAAGGCGAGCGCGTCGGCCCCCTCGAGCGTCGAGGTGCCCGCGGGCAGGTTCAGTCCGGTGTATCGATCGTGGATCGGCGACGCGACACAGACCGGCACACCGCCGATCGCGTTCGACATCTCGATGACGCCGTTGAAGGACACCGCGGCGGAGTACTGGACGTCGAGCCCGGTCAGCGACTGGACGGTCTGCACGACACAGTTCAGACCGCCGTAGGTCCACGCGTTGTTGATGGGCTGCGCAGACATCGCCGGATACGACCCTGACCCGTCCGCCTTCTGGCACGAGGGGATCGGCACGACCATGTCGCGCGGGATGCTGACCGCCGTGGCGTTCGTGTGGTCCGCGGAGACGTGGATCAGGATGTTGACGTCGTTGAGCGTCGCATCGCGCTCACCGAACGAGCCGTTCTGGTCCTGACCGGGATCGTTGTCCGTCCCGACGACGAGCATGTTGAAGCCGCCCTGGTAGTCGGCGAGCGAGACCCGGTTCGCGGTGCCATGCGGCTGCCCCTGGATCCGGACGCCCGGTCCGAGATCGGTCGTCACCTGCCCCGCGGCGATCGCCGCGATGGATGCGGAGCTCACCAGCGCGACGGCGGCGACCCCGGCCACGACCTTGACGGCTGTGCGGATCGGGTGCCGCTGCCGGAGCCGTCCGTGCCGGGCGATGCCCGCGACGCGGTTCAGGCGGTGGGATCGGTCTCGCACGTCGTTCACGGGCGCTCCTCGCTTGGTCGGTCAGGGGTCCGGCGCTTGGTCGGTCAGGGGTCCGGCGCGCCCCCGGAGCACTGCCGGACGACACGGACACGGGCGCGAGAGCCCTGTCGCGGACGGGCCGCGCGAGGCCTGGATCCCCGATCCGGCCGGTCGCGACGACCCCGAACAGACTCCCACAGATTCCCCGGGCACCCGTTGTGCTCGACATGCCACATGTGGACTGCCCCCAGTCTGCGAGACGCAGCGCTGCCGCGGAAGCCCGAGAACGGGGGCCTTCCGGAGCGCCGGCAGCGCCGTCGTGCGGGCCGGTCAGCCGGCCGCGGCGACCGCGCAGGTCTTCTGCTCGGCGGTCTGACCGGTCACGCCCGGAATGGTCTCCGGAGACGCACTGGAGGCACGACCTGCATCGTCCGCACCGCCGTCGGTCGAGCCGGAGTCACCCCGTGTGCTCGCGGCCGAACCGCCACCGCCGGCGTCTCCGCCGGCCTCGTCGGTGCCGCCCTGGTCGGTGCCGCCGGTGGCGGTGTCGCCGGTGGCGGTGTCCGTCGCGGTCGTCGAACCGCGCCCGATGGCATCGCTGTCGAGGCCGATGGGACGGTCGTGCGCGACGGCCCGCATCAGTTGGTCGGCAGTCGCGGCGATCGGGACGACCTTGCCGGGGTAGGACGGATCAGTCGTCGTGCCCGGGTACTGCACGAACGTGATGCGGTCGAGCCCGATCCCCTGGAACGTCCGCGCGATCCCGACCAGGGTGTCGGGCTTGGCCAGCGAGGTGGAGAGCACCACGGACTTCGATGCCACCCTCGCGAGCCGGTAGAGCTTCGTCGGGTCCTCGAGCGTCCCGTCGCTCTTGACCTTGCGGACGAGCGAGGACAGGAACTGCTGGAGGCTCGAGATCCGCGAGAGGTCGCTGCCGTCGCCGACGCCGTGCCGGTCGCGGAGGAACGCGAGCGCCGTCGCGCCGGACACCGTGTGGTTGCCCGCCTTGAGCTTCAGGCCCGTGAACGGGTCGTCGACACGGTCGGTCACGCAGACCGGGACGCCGCCGATCGCGTCCGAGAGTCCGATGATCCCGCTGAAGCTCATCTGCGCCGCGAAGGGGATCGACAGCCCGCTCACGTGCTCGATCGTCGACACGACGCACGCGAGACCACCGCGTCCGTACGCCTGGTTGAGCGGCGTGTTCGTGACCGCGGGACTCATCGTCCCGCGCGCGGAACACGCAGGCTGATCGACGATGAGGTCCCGCGGGAAGCTCACCGCGACGGCCTGCGTGTGGTCGGCCGACACGTGCAACAGGACGTTCGAGTCGTTGAGGGTGGCTCCCCGGACCCCGTAGGCATCGCCCTGCGCAGGGTCGTTGTCCGCCGCGACGGCGAGGACGTTGAACGCTCCGTCGATCGAGTCCGCGGCGCCACCGACATCGACCGAGTTCTCCGCCAGGCCGTGCCCCACGTCGTAGGCGGCGTACGCGGTGAGCGAGCCGGCACTGGCGATGGCGACCGCGGCCGTGATCCCGATGCCGGCGAGCAGACGGTGCATGCCGAGGTCCGGGCGCCGACGACCGTGTCGACCGCCACTCACTCGGTGGCCGGGACCGGCGAAGATCGTCGGCTGTCGTCGCGGATCGGTCAGATCATCGAACTCGGACACCACCCACCCTTTCCGACGTCCGCGGGCTCGGCCGTCGCGGGGACGATACCCGACCGGGACACCACCCTCGGGGACGCCGACTCCTCGGGCGCGGCGACCCCTGTTCGGGGGCCAGGCCGACCGCCACGCGCCGAGCCGGGTCGGAACGCGCCGAGCCGGGTCAGGACTCGCGGAGGCGGCCGCTCTGGATCCGATCGGCGCCGGCCCGGATTGCCCCAACGAGCTCGGTCATCGCCACACTCGGCGGCCCGGCCCTCGACACGAGGGTGAACTCGGTCGGACCGGGATCCGGCAGCCCCGCGACCGGCTCGAGGCCGGCCGGGAGGATCGACCCCGGATGCACCGTCACGCCGAGTCCGGCATGGACGGCGGCGCGGATACCCTGCTGGCTGGCCGAGACACAGGTGATCCGGTACGGCAGCCCGGCGCCCTCGAGTGCCGCGATCGCCGCGTCCCGCGTGATGCTCGTGCCCGGGTAGGTGACGAGATGGACCGGGGCATCGGGGACGATCTCCTCCCCGGGCCGACCGGCCCACACGAGGGGGTCGCGGAACACCAGGTCACCGATCTCCTCGGACGGCCGACGCTTCACGAGCGCCAGGTCGAGACGGTTGCTCCGGACTTCCTCGCGCAACTCCGTCGTCAGCCCGACACGGAGGTCGAGGTCGACCGCGGGGTAGGCGTTCCGGAAGTCGAGCAGGATGTCCGGCAGCCCGGTCGCGACGATGTCCTCCGACGCCCCGAACCGGATGTGACCGGCCAGTCCGACATCGGTGAACCAGGCGGCTGCCTGTCCCTGCGCGGCGAGGATCTCACGCGCGAACCGCACCATCGCCTCGCCGTCGGGCGTGAGCGCGACGGCGTGCGTGTCGCGGCGGAACAGCAGCCGCCCGGTCTGCCGTTCAAGGCGCGCGATGTGCCCGCTGATCGTGGACTGCCGGAGCGACAGGTCCTTCGCCGCGGCGGTGAACCCGCCCGTGCGCTCGACGGCCAGGAAGCTCGTCAGCAGTGCCGTCTCGAACACGTCGCTCCGATCGGTCTCCGTGGTCATCATGTGCCACGATCACCATACCGATCCATCACGGAATCCGTGATGACACCACGGGGCGGAAGCGGTCTCCGACACGCACGACGTCGTCGGCGAACGCGTCCAGCGCCACCGCCGCTCGACGCAGGTCGAGCGCCAGCACGGCCGCCTGCGCGTCGATGAGCAGCGCTCCGCGCTCTGCCGCTCCGACGCTGATGTCGATCCCGTGCACGGACGCGACGTCCATCGAGTAGAAGAGGTCGAGCACCGGCCGCTGGGATGCGACCCAGTCCGCGCTGACCGGGTGCCCGAACCGGCGAAGGACCCACTCCGCGAGCGCGGCGAACAGTCCGACCTGCGATGCGCACCGCTCCAGCTCTGCCGGGTCCCAGACGTCGGCCGACGGGATCGAGGCCCGCTCGGACGCCGGGACGTCGAGCATGTTCTGCACGATCCGGAGCCGCTCGACCATGTTCTCGACGCCCCACGGCGCGATGACCACGCCGACGTACCGCTGCACGCTCACGAGTCGCAGGGTCTCGAGCGGTACGAGCGCCTCGCGCACCGGGGTCCTCGAGACGCCCATGTCCGCGGCGATCGCATCGAGACGCAAGCGCTGTCCGCGGCGGTAGTCCAGTCGCAGGATCCGGGTGAGGAGCCGCTGGAACACCGCGTCACGCAGCAGGTTGCGGCGGAGGATCCCGTCCGATGCCGCGTGGTCGGCCATGGTGTCGATGCTGTGCATCACCACACTCTCACCGCCGAGGGACTCGTGGACAGGTTGCCCACCGTCGGCATCGGGATCGATCGTCGGGTCCGCCGTGTGGGGAGGACCAGCACTGACGTGTGGCGATCAGGTCGGACGTGCAATGGTGCCTCCCGGTGGGTCGAGTACGGGCGGCGATGCCTGAACGCGCCCGTGCGACAGAGAGTCGCAGCGGACGCGTTCCGGAGCCAAACATGTTCAATCCGACATACCGGACAGCGCTCAGCGTTTCGACTTCGCCCGTCGATCGGACGACCCGTCGGTCAACACGGACAAGGGCTGCGTCACGGACTCCAGGCCCTTCCGAGCAGCGTCGACCCCGAAGATCAAGGCGACCACCCCGCCGAGGATCATGATCGCGGCACCCATCAGGTACCCCCAGAACAGCGGTTCGCGGCTCGATCCGTCACCGATGAACGCACCGTAGATGAGCGGCGCGACCGACCCGAAGATCTGCCCGAGTGCGAAGAAGTACGAGATCGCCTGGGACCGCATCTCGAGCGGGAAGATCTCGCTGACGGTGAGGTACGCCGAGGACGCGCCCGCCGATGCGAAGAAGAACGAGATGCACCAGAACACCGTCTGCGTCGTCGCGGACAGCACGTCCGCCTGGAACAGGAAGGCCGACACCGCGAGCACGACCCCGGACACCAGGTACGTCAGGAAGATCATCTGCCGACGACCCCACGTGTCGAAGAACCGGCCGAGCACGAGCGGCCCGAGCAGGTTCCCGATCGCGAACGGGAAGAAGTAGATCGACGTCTGGGCGGTGCTCAGCCCGTAGAAGTTCGTCAGGACGAGTGCGTAGGTGAAGAAGATCGCGTTGTAGAGGAACGACTGCGTGATCATCATCGTCGCGCCGACGAGTGTCCTGGTCGGGTACTGCGAGAACAGCACCTTGACGATCTTCAGGAACCCGACGCGGTCGGTCGGGGTCACCGACATCGCCAGCGACTTGTCGACGTCCGGGAGCCGCTGCCCGGTGTCCTTCTCGACCTTCGCCTCGATCTCCGAGACCGTCGCCTCGGCCTGCTGCTCGTACCCGTGGGTCATCAGCCACCGCGGACTCTCCGGGATGTGCCGTCGCAGGAAGATGATCGCGATGCCGAGCACCGGGCCGAGGAAGAAGCCGATCCGCCAGCCGACGTTCTCGGCGAAGTAGTCGGTGTTGAGCAGGAAGACGTTCGCGAATGCACCGAGCGCGGCACCGCCCCAGTAGGTGCCGTTGATCGCGATGTCGACGTGGCCGCGGTACTTCGACGGGATGAGCTCGTCGATCGCGGAGTTGATCGCCGCGTACTCGCCGCCGATGCCGAGTCCGGCGATGAACCGGAACACCGCAAGGAACCAGAAGTCCTGCGCGAACCCCGCGACGCCGGAGCCGACCAGGTAGATGATGAGCGTCAGGATGAAGAGCTTCCGCCGCCCGAGACGGTCCGACAGACGCCCGAAGACCAGTGCGCCGACGACCTGTCCGACGAGGTAGATGGTCCCGAGGCTCGTGACCTGCTGCGTGACGAGTCCCAGGTCCTTCTGGAACCCGGCGTTCGACACGATCTGGATCTCGAGGCCGTCGAGGATCCAGGACACGCCGAGCCCCACCACGACCGACCAGTGGAACTTGGTCCACGGCAGTCGGTCCATCCGGGCCGGTACCAGGCTCTCGACCGGCTTCTCACCGACCGCGCTCGCACTGCTCATCGCGGGTGTCCCTTCCGTGACCGCGCACCCTCGGCAGCGGCACGCTGAGCGACGGTACGCCCGGACCCGCGATCCTGTCCGCGACGGAGGCGTAGCGTTGCAGGAGTGACCCGACCTACCATCGCTTCGGTCGGCGAGCTCCGGGCCTCTGGACACGTCCAGAAGTCGCTGCGCGTCGAGATCCGCGACAACCTCCTGTCCGCACTCCGCGAGGGCCGTGACCCCTGGCCCGGCCTCCACGGCTTCGAGAGCACCGTCATCCCGCAGCTCGAACGCGCGCTCATCGCCGGGCACGACATCGTGCTCCTCGGCGAGCGCGGGCAGGGCAAGACCCGGCTGCTCCGGACCCTGGCCGGACTCCTCGACGAGTGGTCGCCGGTGATCGCGGGGTCCGAGCTCGGTGAGCATCCCTACGAGCCGATCACGGCCTCCAGTCAGCGCCGCGCCGCCGATCTCGGCGACGCGATGCCGATCGACTGGCGCCCGCGCGCCGAGCGGTACGTCGAGAAGCTGGCGACCCCGGACACCTCGGTGGCCGACCTCATCGGTGACGTCGACCCGATGAAGGTCGCGGAGGGGCGGAGCCTCGGCGACCCGGAGACGATCCACTTCGGCCTGATCCCGCGGAGCCACCGCGGCATCGTCGCGATCAACGAGCTCCCCGACCTCGCCGAGCGCATCCAGGTCGCGATGCTCAACGTGATGGAGGAGCGGGACATCCAGATCCGCGGGTACGTCCTGCGGCTCCCGCTCGACGTCCTCGTCGTGGCGAGCGCGAACCCTGAGGACTACACGAACCGCGGTCGGATCATCACGCCGCTCAAGGACCGCTTCGGTGCCGAGATCCGGACGCACTACCCGACGGAGCTCGCCGACGAGATCGCCGTGATCCGGCAGGAGGCCGAGCTCACCGCCGAGGTCCCCGACGCGCTTGTGGAGATCCTCGCGCGCTTCACGCGGGCACTCCGCGAGTCGAGTTCCGTCGACCAGCGGAGCGGCGTGAGCGCGCGGTTCGCCATCGCCGGCGCCGAGACGATCGCCGCCGCGGCGATCCACCGGGCGACCCGGCAGGGCGAGGAGCAGGCGGTCGCGAGGCCGATCGACCTCGAGACCGCGGTCGACGTGCTCGGCGGCAAGATCGAGTTCGAGTCGGGGGAAGAGGACCGGGCCGAGGAGATCCTCGAGCACCTGCTCCGGACGGCCACCGCCGAGACGGTCCGTGCGCACTTCCGGGGCCTCGACTTCGGCGTGCTCGTCGACGCGCTCGAGGGCGGCGTCCTCGTCACGACCGGCGAACAGGTCACCGCGCGCGACTTCCTGACCGGCCTGCCGTCACTCGGCGAGAGCGGACTCTACGACGAGGTCGCCGAGCGGCTCGGTGCGACCACCGACGGTCAGCGCGCGGGTGCGATCGAGCTGGCGCTCGAGGGACTCTTCCTCGCCCGCCGGGTCAGCAAGGAGTCCGGAGATGGCGAAGCGGCGTACGGGATCTGACTGCCGCGCCGCCGGCGGCGGGAGCAGCACCAGACGCAGGAGCACCAGACGCAGCAGCACCGGACGCAGCGGATGCGGACGCATCGGACTGGAGGCACGCAATGGCTAGGACGAATCGTCGCCTGCACCGCGACTCACGCTATTCGAGGTACGCGGGCGGTCCGGACCCCCTCGCGCCACCGGTCGACGTGTCCGAGGCGATGGAGGCCATCGGACAGGACGTCATGGCGGGGTACTCCCCCGAGCGTGCCATGCGGGAGTTCCTCCGCCGTGGGAGTCGCGACCAGGCGGGCCTCGACGACCTGGCACGCCGCGTCGCCGAGAAGCGTCGCGAACTGACCCGGCAGCACAACCTCGACGGCACCCTGCAGGAGATCCGGGCCCTCCTCGACGAGGCGGTGCTCGAGGAACGGAAGCAGCTCGCCCGCGATGCGCTCATGGACGACGGGGACCGGGCCCTCGCCGAGATGCAGCTCGACAGCCTGCCGCCCTCGCCCGCCGGTGCCGTCGCGGAGCTGAACGACTACCGCTGGCAGAGCCAGAAGGGCCGCGAGGACTTCGAGAAGATCAAGGACCTCCTCGGTCGCGAGATGCTCGACCAGCGGTTCGCCGGCATGAAGCAGGCGCTCGAGGGCGCCACCGACGCCGACCGGGCCGCGATCACGGAGATGCTCGGCGACCTCAACGAGCTCCTCGAGGCACACGCCGCCGGGACGGACACCCCGGAGGACTTCGACGACTTCATGGGCAAGCACGGCGACTTCTTCCCCGAGGGGCCGGAGAACGTCGACGAGCTCATCGACGCGATGGCCGCCCGCGCCGCCGCAGCCCAGCGCATGCGGAACTCGATGACCCAGGAGCAGCGGGACGAGCTCGACGCCCTCGCACAGCAGGCGTTCGGCTCGCCCGACCTGATGGGCGCACTCGGGCAGCTCGACGAGACCCTCCGCGGGCTCCGTCCGGGCGAGGACTGGGGCGGGGGCGAGGGCATGGACGGCGAGCAGGGCCTCGGGCTCGGCGACGGGACCGGGGTGTTCCAGGACCTCGCCGACCTCGATGCCCTCGCCGAACAGCTCGCACAGGACCGGCAGGGGTCACAGCTCGACGACCTCGACCTCGACACCATCACGAAGCAACTCGGCGACCAGGCCGGGGTCGATGCCCGGACGCTGCAGGAACTCGAGCGCGCACTCCGGGACTCGGGTTCGATGCGCCGGGGCGCCGACGGTCAGCTCCAGCTCACCCCGAAGGCGATGCGGCAGCTCGGCAAGGCCCTGCTCCGCGACGTCGCCGAGAAGATGTCCGGTCGGCAGGGCAACCGCGACCTCCGTCGTGCCGGTGCCGCGGGTGAACTGTCCGGGGCGACGCGCGAGTGGGCCTTCGGCGACACCGAGCCGTGGGACGTCACGAGGAGCATCACCAACGCCATCGTCCGCACGGCAGGCGCCGGCGGCTCGACGGCCTCGGGCGTCCGCATCGAGATCGGGGACGTCGAGGTGCAGGAGACCGAGGCGCGGACCCAGGCCTGCGTCGCACTGCTCGTCGACACCTCGTTCTCGATGGCGATGGAGGACCGCTGGGTGCCGATGAAGCGCACGGCCCTCGCCCTCCACACGCTCATCACGAGCCGGTTCCGCGGTGACGAGCTCCAGCTCATCCAGTTCGGTCGGTCGGCATCGGTGATGGACATCGAGGAGCTCGTCGGCCTCGACGCGCAGTGGGACAAGGGCACGAACCTGCACCACGCGCTCCTCCTCGCGAACCGGCACTTCCGGAAGCACCCGAACGCGCAGCCGGTGCTCCTCATCGTCACCGACGGCGAGCCGACCTCGCACCTGGAGTCCGACGGCGAGGTGTTCTTCAGCTACCCGCCGCACCCCCTGACGGTCGCGTACGCCGTCCGTGAGCTCGACAACTCCGCCCGGCTCGGCGCACACACGAGCTTCTTCCGGCTCGGCGACGACCCCGGGCTCGCACGGTTCATCGACGCGATGGCCAAGCGGGTCGGCGGCACGGTCGTCGCTCCCGAGGCCGACGACCTCGGGGCCGCGGTCGTCGGCTCGTACCTCGGCTCCCGCCGCGGTGGCGGAGCCGCCTTCGGTGGCGCCGCGGACATCGACGGCATGTTCGGCCGAGGCTGGTACTGACCCCACTCCCCTTCCGCAAGACACCAGGTTGGCCGCTTCTCGCAGAGATATCTCCCTGCGAGAAGCGGCCAGGGTGGCGTTGTGCGGTGGGAACCGCCGGACTGTGGGCCCACGCCGCCGGTTCCGGAGCGACGCGCCAGCGGCCGTCCGGCCGTGTCGGTGGGGAGGGACGGTGCCAGGACGACCCGGGCCTCCCGGCCGTCAGGTGGTCACGTGACCGACGGGACGGTCAGAAGAGGGGCCACGGCACGGCCGGCATGCGGCCGCGCGGGCGCGGGAACCGGGCCTCGGCGTACAGGACCTCGGCTCGCTCCATGAGCGCGAGGATCTCGATGTCGGTGAGCAGCGGTGCGAGCTCGTCCGCGAGCCCGGTGTCGAGCGCGGTCCGCACCCGCTCGACACCCGCCAGCTCCTGCTGCGAGAGGGGTGACCCGACCCAGCCCCAGAGGACCGTCCGCAGCTTGTGGTCGGTGTGGAAGGTCAGACCGTGGTCGACCCCGAAGCGGTGGCCGTCCTCCATCGCGAGGACGTGCGCACCCTTGCGGTCGGCGTTGTTCGCCAGCACGTCGAACACCGCCATCCGACGGAGGACGTCGGTGTCCTCGTGCACGAGTGCGACCGGGCGGTCCCGCTCGTCCGAACCTTCGAGGACCTGCAGCCAGCCCTCGTCGGGGACGTCCCCGACGGGCAGCAGGTCGACGGGGTCCTGCTCCTCGTCGATGTCCTGCCAGAGCTGCACCATGCCCTCGCCGTACGGGCCGTCACGGAGCCACGTCCTCGGGACGACGTTCCAGCCGAGCACCTCGGAGAGCAGGTGCGCAGCCACCTCGCGGTCCGCGAGGCGGCCGTCTGGGAAGTCCCAGAGCGGCTGCTCCCCCGCGACCGGCTTGTAGACGACGGCCGTGTCGCCGATCGCACCGAGGAACGTCGCGTTCGAGGCGGTGGTGATGCGGCCTTCGACGACGAGTTCGTCGTCGAGTTCTGCGCCCGGGTCGTCAGGCCCGGCGGATCCCGGCTCGGACGCCATCAGTCGTCGTCGAGGGACGACAGGTCATCGGGGATCTCGTCGGCGGGCATCGTGCCGCCGTCGGGGAAGGTGTGCTCGTGTCCGTCGGGGTCGATCGGGTACCCGCAGACGTCGCAGATCGGACGACCGGCCCCGACGACCTCGAGCGTGCGCTTGGCGAAGGCCCTCGCCGTGCCGACCGGTATCCGAACCACGAGGATCTCCGGCGGCTCCCAGGCGAGCGCCTCGGGGTCGTCGTCGGACTCGGAGACGTCCTCCTCGTCGACGATGGGGAGCACCTCGATCACGATCTGCGCCGTCGCCCGGTCCCAGCCGAGGCTCATCGCGCCGGTGCGGAACTCCTCGGCGACCGGCTGGTCCAACGGGTCGTTGTCGACGAGCTCCACCGGGGTGCTCGTGGGCACGTGCGCCGGGTTCCCGTCCTCGCGCATGAGGTCGTCGAGGATCTCCTCGACCTTCTCGGCGAGGGCAGCGGACTGCTGCTTCTCGAGACCGACGCTGACGACACGACGGCCGTCGCGGGCCTGCAGGTAGAACGAACGCGATCCTGGCTGGCCGACGGTGCCGACGACGACCCGATCCGGCCAGTCGAACCCGTGGACGATTGTGGGCATGGATCCATCCTAGGTTCGGGCGTCTGGACGGCGTTCAGGCGGATGCGGTTCCCGCACTGCCTGCTGGCTCGTGCCCTGCGCCACCGCCGACCGCCGCGTCCGCCTCGGGCTTCGCGGTCCGGAGCCACGACAGGTCGCCCGAGTCGGTGTTCGTCGCGACGACGTCGGGGCGCTGCTCCCCGTAGTGGATGATCGACACGCTCGCGGGCCCGACGGTGATGCGCTGGAACAGGTCGAGGTGCATGCCGAGGGCGTCCGCGAGGATCGCCTTGATGACGTCGCCGTGGCTGACCGCCGCCCACACCGCCCCGGCCCCGTGCTCGGCCTCGACCGCTGCGTCGTGCCGCCGGATGGCAGCGACGGCCCGCGACTGCATGAACTGCATCGACTCGCCGCCCGGGAACACCGCGGCGGACGGCTGGGACTGCACGACCTTCCACATGGGCTCCTGCGCGAGGTCCTTGAGCGGTCGGCCCTGCCACTCCCCGTAGTCGCACTCGGTGATCGCGCGGTCGATGCTCGTCGGGGTGCCGTCCGGCTGCAGGTCGAGGATCGCCCTCGACGTCTGGCGGCAGCGCTCGAGCGGGCTCGACACCACCTCGACGAGCGGGACGACGGCCAGCCGCTCCGCGGTGCGCTTGGCCTGCTGGCGGCCGACGTCGTCGAGTCGGACCCCCGCGGTCCGCCCGGCGAGCACCCCGGTCGCGTTCGCGGTGGTGCGGCCGTGGCGGACGAGGATGAGTGTGGCCATGCGCAGCAGCCTACGGTCTCGCGAGCCGCGCGTCGGGAGACCTTCGTCGTGTTCGAGAGTCGCGGGAAGAACGAGGACAAGGAGCTCGAGCTCGAGTTCCGCAGGATCATGGACTCGACCCGCATGCGTGGGATGGCGGAGACCTTCCGGTTCCGGATCGCGAGCAAACAGGCGAACAGCGCGGGTCTCCAGCTCGCAGACCTCGTCGCGAGACCGATCGGCACGCATCTGTTGAAACCCGACCAGTCGAACCGCGCATGGGACCTCATCGAACCGAGAATGCCCAAGTCACCGCGAGGAGACATTCGCGGGTATGGACTCAAGGTGTATCCCTGACACTCGATGTCGCAACCGGACTCCCGGGCAGAAAGCGAAGTGCCCCCTGGCAGTCCAAGGGGCACGACGCCGATCGGGCATTCCCAATCCACTTACAGCGAGCTTAACACGGCGGGCGCTCCCGTGAGTGCGATCCACAGGTCGGATGCGCACCGCTGTCTGACCCGGCACACTGCGGTCCGACACGCAGGCCGTGACCGGGCTCACCGGAACCGGGGGAGCGCCTCGGCCAGCATCCGGTGACCGTGCTCCTCGAACCGCTCGTCACCGACCTCGTACGCCCACACGGCGGTGCCGATCGCCTCGCGGAGCCGGGCGATCCGCCACAGGTCCGGCTCACGGGGATCGGTGCCGTACCCGGCGAAGAACGCGTCGGCGAGCTCCGGATGCCCGGCCCACTGCTTCGAGTCCAACCGCACGAGGTCGGCGGACGCCGGCCGGAAGCCGAACCGTCCGAAGTCGATGACGCGCACGACTCCGTGGTCGACCAGCCAGTTCCGCGGTTGCCAGTCGCCGTGCGTCGGGACGAGGACGACCGGCCGAGGCGTGTCGCGCTCGAGGACGGACCGGGCCTCCGCCACCGAGGCCGCATCGATCCGGTGCTCACCGTCGAGTGACCGCAGGGACCGCGCCGTCTCCCGCGCCTCGTGATCGTCGCTCGGCTCGGATCGCTGCGCGTGGAATGCGCGGAGCAGCCGGCCCGCCTGCTCGTACGTGTCGGGATGGTGTTCGGCTGGCATCCCCTCGACGAGCTCCCCCGGCAGGTACTCCAGCACGAGCACACCCTGCTCGCGGTCGGCGGCCACCATCCGCGAGGTCAGCCCCCGCCCCGCGAGCTCCGCCGTCCACGACTCGTGCGCCAGGATCTCCCGGCGGATGTGGTGGTTGGCCGGCCCGCCCGCCTTGACCACGAACGTGGCACCGTGTGCGAGGACCTCGGCGACGTGGTTGTCGAACAGCCCCCATGACAGGTCCCGGACGAGCCGCGCACCCGGCAGGCGCTGCTCGACGAACGACACCTGCGCTGCCGACAGCCCGACGTCCGCCCACCCCAGCATGGTCAGAACGATACCGAGACCGCGGTCGGTACGGTGGCGGCATGACGCCGCGACCCCGATCGGACGGTCTGGAGGCGCGGAGCGGGACGAGCAGGGCCGTCCCGTTCCATGGACTCGACCGCTGGAACCGCGCGCACCCCTGGTTGATGCTCAGACGTGCGCGGCGGCCACCGGGTGGTTGCGGAACCACATCAGCATCGCCGCGACCTTCGACGCACGGTCGTCCGTCGGCAGCGCTCCCGCGTCGGAGAAGAAGTCGTTGTAGCCCGGCAGCTCGTGGGCGAGTGCGTCGGTCAGCGGTTGGTACCCCATCGACCAGGCGCCGAACCGTCGTTCGGGAAGCGTCTCCTCCGCGAGGATCTGCACCCGGCCGTGCCGCGGATCCCGCTCGATCACGGCGTACCGGCGGCGCACGACCTCATCCGGGCCCTCGAGCACCTGCATGAAGCGGCCCATGCGGTGGAGCAGGAGACCAGACAGGCCGTCACGCGCGTTGTTCGCGCGGCTCCCGAGGAGCAGCACGGCGAGCTGGTCGTCGTCGAACGGGGTCGTGGCGTCACTGAGGTAGGTGATCGAGAGCACAGAGGTCCTTCCGGAGGCGGCCCCCCGATCCTCCCGCACGCCACCGACGTCGCTTCAGCCCCAGTCCGGGCGACATGCGTCTCCTGGACAACGGCGGAGGGTAAGGGATTCGAACCCTTGAGACATCGCTGCCCACTTGTTTTCAAGACAAGCTCCATCGGCCACTCGGACAACCCTCCCGATCGGTGCGCACCCGCGGGAGTGCACCGGACCGCCTCCGAGTGTACCGACAGCCGGGCCGAGGACGACCGGCCGAGGGCTATCGATGGAGCGCTACCGGTCGAGGGTCGCGAGCGCTGCGGCGAGACCGTCTGCCTGCACGGTCCCCGTGAGCTCGCTCCCGGCATCGACGACGTCCTCGGGTGCCTGCCCCATCACGACACCGCGCCCGGAGGTCCCCGCCCAGCGGAGCATGTCGATGTCGTTGCGGCCGTCACCGGCAGCGAACACCCGCGACCGCGGGATGTCGAGCAGCTCGCGGACGCGTTCCATCGCGGTCGCCTTCGTCACGCCCTCGGGTGCGATGTCGAGCCATGCGGTCCAGCCGACGTTGTACGACACCCGTGCGAGGCCCATCCGGTCCATGATCTGGAGGAACTCCTCGAGCCCGTGGTCCGGGGAGATGACGACGACACGGCACGCGTTCACCCCGAAGAGCTCGTCGAAGTCGACGTGGTCCATCGTGGCGTTCAGGCTCTCGCGCGGGAAGGTGCCGGACACGCGGTAGTGGCCGGTCGCGTCCTCGACGCCGTACGCCGCGTCGTCCAGGTGCCCGCGGATCGTCTGCAGCACCTCCGTCGGGTCGAACGACTCCACGAAGGCCCGGCGGTACCCGTCGAGGGGCTCGGCGCCGGTGACGTCGACGGCGACGTCCTGACCGTTCGGGACCTCGTCGATCCGCTCGAGCGTGATCGCACCGTTCGCGCACACCAGGAACCGCGGACGGATCCCGAGCCGGGCGAGCAGCGGCACCGTCATCGAGGCGCTGCGCCCCGTGGAGAGCATGATGTCGTGCCCCGCCTCGGCCACGGCCTGGACCGCGGCGACGACCGGCTCGGTGATCACACCGTCCTCGCGCATCACGGTGCCGTCGACGTCGAGGGCGACGAGCCAGCGCTTGGCCCGGAGCGCGTGGGTCCCGGCAGCGGCACCTGCGGCAGGAGCGCTCATCGGGGTTCGATCACCTCGACGCCGCCGAGGTACGGCCGGAGCACCTCGGGCACCACGACCGATCCGTCGGCCTGCTGGTGCGTCTCGAGGATCGCGACGAGCCACCTGGTGGTCGCGAGTGTGCCGTTCAGCGTGGCGACGGGCGCGGTCTTGCCGGACTCCGTGCGGTACCGGATGTCGAGGCGTCGCGCCTGGAACGTCGTGCAGTTCGAGGTCGAGGTGAGCTCGCGGAACGTGTCCTGCGTCGGCACCCACGCCTCGATGTCGAACTTCCGGGCGGCGCTCTGGCCGAGGTCCCCGGCGGCGACGTCGATCACCCGGTAGTGCAGCCCGAGGTCCCCGAGCATGCTCTCCTGGTACGACACGAGCTTCTCGTGCTCGGCCGCTGCGAGGTCGGGGTGCACGTAGGAGAACATCTCGAGCTTGTTGAACTGGTGCACCCGGAGGATCCCGCGGTTGTCCTTGCCCGCGGACCCGGCCTCGCGCCGGTAGCACGTCGACCAGCCGGCGTAGCGGATCGGTCCGTCGGAGACGTCGAGGATCTCGTCGCTGTGGAAACCGGCGAGTGCGACCTCGCTCGTGCCGGTCAGGTAGAGGTCGTCGGCCGGCAGGTGGTAGATCTCGTCGGCGTGCTCGCCGAGGAAACCGGTACCGGCCATGGTCTCCGGGCGCACGAGCGTCGGCGTGATGAGCGGCTCGAAGCCGTGCTCGATCGCGCGGTCGAGTCCGAGGTTCATGAGCGCGATCTCGAGCCGGGCTCCGAGCCCGCGCAGGAAGTAGAAGCGCGATCCGGAGACCTTCGTCCCACGGGGGATGTCGATGATGCCGAGGTGCTCGCCGAGGTCCGCGTGGTCCTTCGGCTCGAAGTCGAACGTCGGCTTCGTGCCGATGGTCCGCAGGGTGTCGAACGCCTCCTCGCCACCGGCCGGCACGCCGTCGATGATCGGGTTCGCGAGTGCCCCGACGACCCGCCGGAAGGTCTCGTCGGTCTCGGTGACGGTGGCCTGCGCCTCCTTCACCTGGCTCGCGAGCGCCTGCGCCTGCAGGACGAGGGCCTTCTTCTGCTCCTTGGGCGCGGTCGCGACGGTCCGACCGAAGGCGTTCTGCTGGGCACGCAGCGCTTCGAACGCGGAGATCGCGGTCCGCTTGGCGGTGTCGGCGGCGAGTGCGTCGTCGACGAGGCTCACGGAGTCCCCGCGGGCTTCCTGCGATGCCTTGATGACGTCCGGGTGGTCGCGGAGGAGCTGTGGGTCGATCACCGGGTCATCCTACCCAGGGCAGGTGGACCGGAGCATCGGTCCGGACCACCGCCGGAGGGGAGGGACGGTGCGGCCTGGCACCGTCCCTCCCCTCCGACCGTGGCGCCGGACCGCACGGGCGACCAGTAGCGTTGTCGGCATGACGACGCCCACCGACTCCGCGGCCGCGGAGGCGCCGGCGACCACCCAGCGGACCGCCGCCATCGTCTACAACCCGGTCAAGGTGCACCTGCCCACCCTGCAGCGCACGATCGCGCGGTACGAGCAGGACGCGGGGTGGAACGAGAGCCTCTGGTTCGCGACCACCGTCGACGACCCCGGCGGCGGCATGGCACGGGCAGCTCTCGCGGCGGGTGCGGACGTCGTCGCGGCCGCGGGCGGGGACGGCACCACGCGGCTCGTCGCCGAGGTCGTGCACGGCTCCGACGCAGCGCTCGCTCTCCTGCCGTCGGGCACCGGCAACCTGCTGGCCCGGAACATGCGGCTGCCGATCGACGACCTCGGCGAGAGCGCGCGCGCCATGTTCCACGGCGAGGACCGCGAGATCGACTTCGGACAGATCGGCATCGAGCGCGAGGACGGGTCCCGCGAGCGCCACGGCTTCCTCGTGATGGCCGGGCTCGGGCTCGACGCGCGGATGCTCGCGAACACCAGGCCGCAGCTCAAGAAGCGCGTCGGATGGCTCGCCTACGTCGACGCGGTCGCCCGATCCCTCCGCGACCTCGACGCCGTCGACTTCCGCTACCGTCTCGACGACGAGGGTGCGAAGTCCCTCCGCGCGCACGCGCTCATCGTCGGGAACTGCGGCACCCTGCAGGCGAACATGCTCCTGCTCCCGGAGGCCTCGATCGACGACGGCGTGTTCGACATCGTCGCGATGCGGCCCCGGAGCGTGTGGGGGTGGATGCGCATCGGGGCACGGTTGTTCTGGGAGAACGCGGCCCTCCGGCGGGTCAGTCGGACGAAGCTCGGCAAGACCGTGGTCGGGCAGCGGATCATCTCCCGCGCGGGCTCCGAGCGCCCGCTCCGCTACATGCGCGGGCAGGAGCTCACGGTGCGCCTCGACAAGCCCGACGAGTTCGAGATCGACGGCGACTCGGTCGGCCGGATCAGTGCGTTCCGTGCGCAGGTCGAGGCTGCGTCGCTCCGCGTGCGGGTGCCGGTCGGCCACGTGCTGCACGTCTGACCCCGCCCGTCCGCCCGGCTCGATTCCCCGAGGCCATCGCATCGCACCGCTCTCCGGACGGGACACCGCACTGGGGAGCGGTTTCCCGTACGGACGACGGTGCGGTGCCGACCGGCGGCGCCGCTACTCCTCGCCCGGCTCGCCGGCCAGGATCGCGCGGAGCCAGCCCCTGGCCTCGATGAAGTCCTCGTCGCGGTACCGGGTCCGCACCACCGACGAGACACCGTCGGCCCGCGGGTAGGACCCGAGGAAGGTCACCCGGGGGCTGAACCGTCGGAGCCCGAGCAGCGCGTCAGCGACCCGTTCGTCGTGGATGTGCCCGTCGAGGTCGATGACGAACCGGTACCGGCCGAGCTCGTCCCCGATCGGCCGCGAGGACAGCAGCCCCATGTTGATCCCGCGCGTCGCGAACTGCTCGAGCATGTCGACGAGCGCGCCGGATCGGTCGTCCGGCAGCTCGACCACGACGCTCGTCTTGTCGGCACCGGTGCGCTCTGGCAGCGCGAGGCTCCTGGTGACGAGCACGAACCGGGTGACCGCCGAGGCGTTGTCGCCGATGTGCTCGGCGAGCACGGCGAGGTCGTGATGGTCCGTGATCCCCGGGGGTGCGATCGCGGCGTCCGCGACGGCACCGGCGACGGGGTCGAGCAGGGAGGCCGCCGCGGCGACGTTCGACGACGACGGGATGTGTCCGTGCCCACGGACGTTCGCCTCGAGCCAGCGGTGGCTCTGCGCGTAGGCGACGGGGTGCGCGTTGATGGTCCGGACGTCGGCGAGGGCCGTGCCGTGCCGGGCGACGAGCACGAAGTCCACGGGGACGAGGTACTCGCCGATGATCCGGACCCCGGGGATCCGCGCCAGGGCGTCCTGCGTCGCGCTGACGCCGCCGTCGACGCTGTTCTCGATCGCGATCACGGCGCCGACGCTCCGGCCGGTCATCACGTCGTCGAGGGCCTCGCCGACGTTGTTGACGCTCCGCCACGGCTTGCCGGCCGCCGCCTCGACCTGCTTGAGGGCGGCCTCGGTGAACGTGCCGGCGGGGCCGAGGTAGCTGTACGTCTCGGACGGGGCGTCGGCAGGGCTGGGCATGCCGCCGAGCCTATTGGACGGGAGGGACGGGGCGGCCTGGCACCGTCCCTCCAGTCCGTCGGTCCGTCAGCGGGCGCGCCGCGCCTGGTTGTGTGCGATCGCGGCGCGGATCAGGGCGCGGAGCGCGTCCTCGTCGACGACGGCGTCCTCCGGGAAGTCGATCGCCCGGCGCTGGTTGCCGTTCAGCTCCGCGTTGAACAGCCCCGTCGGATCCTCGAGGGCGGCGCCACGGTGGAAGGTCAGCTTCACCTTGCCCTGGTAGATGCCGCCGACGCAGATGATCCCGTCGCGCTCCCACACCGGCGAGCCCATCCACTTCCACGTCTCCTCGATGCCGGGGTCGACGCCGAGGATGAGCGCACGGAGCGTCGTCATCCGGTCGGTGCGCCAGTCCCCGGGCCCCGCGATCCAGGCGTCGATCTCCGCGGCGGCTCCGATGTCGGTCTCAGGCATGGCCCGACGGTAGCGCGGCCGGGGTCAGAACTCCATGAGCATCGTGTCGCTGCCGCCGTTCCGACCGACCACGCGGAAGCCGGCGCGCTCGTACAGGTGCCGTGCTCCGGCGTTCCCGTCCTCGACGCTGAGGCTGATCCCCCGCCACGACGCCTCCCGCCCCGCGGCGAGCACGGCCGCCAGCAGTGCCGAGCCGATCCCGCGACCGCGACCACGGGCCTCCAGTGCGAGCGTCAGCTCCGGGACGTCCTCGGCGACGAATCCGTAGCCGGGGTCGCTCGCCGGGAGGAACACGGTCCAGGCCGCGCCGACCGGTCCGTCGCCGTCGTCCGCGATGACGCCGCGGTCCCGGACGGGGTCGAAGCCGGCGAACCCGTGGGCGAACTCGGGGCGGTCGACGTCGGCGTCCGCGAACCGGTCGCCGCCGTCGTCGCCCGGGGTCCAGTTGAGCGCGAGGAGCGTCGCCCGGCGGAGGGTCGGCAGATCGTCGATCGTGGCCGGCCGGATCGTCGTGCCGTCGCACGCGATCGCGGCACCCGGGCCGTCGGCGTCGGCGAGGGCGGTCAGCGCGGCGAGGCGTCCGTCGGGGTCGAGGCGTCCCAGCAGCGCGCGCGTGATCGCGTCGAGCTGCCCGACCTGCTCATCGGTCAGCGCGTCGATCACGTACTGCCTGGCCGTCCGGACGTGTCCGGGTGCCGCCCCGACGATGGCGTCCCAGCCCGCGTCGGTGAGTCGGACGTCGGTGGCGCGGCGGTCCTCGGGCGCGGCGCACCGGCTGACGTACCCGCGCTTCTCCAGGCGGGACACCACGTGGGACAGCCGCGGGAGCGACGCGTTCGTCCTGGACGCCAGTGCGGACATCCGGAGCGTCCGACCCTCGGTCTCGGACAGCATCGCGACGACCATGTAGTCGAAGTGCGTGAGGTCGGCGTCCCGCTGCAGCTGCGAGTCGAGCGCCGACGGCAGGAGCTCGATGACCGCGACGAGCTTCAACCACGCACGGAGCTGCGGCCGGGTGAGCCAGGGCACGTCGTCGGTCATGGGATCGATCCTACGGAGAAGTTGTCGCTGCAACCACTGTCGGGGGGCGTGCAGCTGCGCGGCATGGATGCGCTGGTGCCAGGATGGTGCAATGAACGACCGCGCAGGAACACCGGCAGAGGCATCCGACCTCGTCGACCTCGAAGAACTCACCCAGGCGTACCACGACCGGGTCCCCGACGTGACGGACCCCGAGCAGATGGTCGTCTTCGGCACCTCCGGGCACCGCGGCTCGTCGCTCGACTCGGCGTTCAACGACACCCACATCGCCGCGATCACGCAGGCGATCGTCGAGTACCGGGCGACGCAGGGCACCACCGGCCCGCTCTTCATCGGCCGCGACACACACGCGCTCAGCGGCCCGGCGGAACGCACGGCGCTCGAGGTCCTCGCCGCGAACGGTGTGCGCGTGCTCGCCGACGCCGAGAACGGGTACGTGCCGACACCGGCGCTCAGCCACGCGATCATCCGGTACAACCGCGAGGGCCACGACGACACCGCCGACGGCATCGTCATCACCCCCAGCCACAACCCGCCCCGCGACGGCGGCTTCAAGTACAACCCGCCGCACGGTGGACCCGCGGACAGCGACGCCACGAAGTGGATCGCCGACCGGGCGAACGCGATCATCGCCGACGGCAACGCGGCCGTGCAGCGGCAGGAGCAGGCGACCCCCGACCGGTACGACTTCCTGCACACCTACGTCGACGACCTCGTGAACATCATCGACATCCCCGCGATCAAGCGCGCCGGTGTGAAGATCGGCGCCGACCCGCTCGGTGGCGCGTCCCTGCCCTACTGGAACGCCATCCGCGACACGTACGGCCTCGACCTGACGGTCGTGAACCCGGACGTCGACCCGACCTGGTCATTCATGACGCTCGACTGGGACGGCAAGATCCGGATGGACCCGTCGAGCCCGTCCGCGATGGCATCGGTGCTCGCACACAAGGACGAGTTCGACGTGCTGACCGGCAACGACGCGGACTCGGACCGGCACGGGATCGTCACGCCCGACGGCGGTCTGATGAACCCGAACCACTACCTGGCCGTCGCGATCGAGTACCTCTACGCGCACCGTCCGCACTGGCGCGAGGACGCGGCCATCGGCAAGACCCTGGTGTCGTCGAGCATCATCGACCGCGTCGCCGAGTCGCTCGGCCGGGCCCTGTGGGAGGTCCCGGTCGGCTTCAAGTGGTTCGTCCCCGGGCTCATCGACGGCTCGGTGGCCTTCGGTGGCGAGGAGTCCGCGGGGGCGTCGTTCCTCCGGATGGACGGCACCGCGTGGACGACGGACAAGGACGGCATCATCTTGGCGCTGCTGGCGTCCGAGATCGTCGCCGTGACCGGCAAGACCCCGTCGCAGCTCTACGACGAGCTGACCGCACGGTTCGGGGCGCCGGTCTACCAGCGCGTCGACGCCGCAGCCACCAAGACGCAGAAGGCCGCCCTCGGCAAGCTCGACGGTGCGGCGATCACCGCGGACACCCTCGCCGGGGACCCGATCACCGCGAAGCTGTCGAAGGCTCCGGGGAACGATGCGGCGGTCGGCGGGGTGAAGGTCGTCACCGACCGGGCCTGGTTCGCCGCCCGGCCCTCCGGCACCGAGGACGTCTACAAGATCTACGCCGAGTCGTTCGTGTCGCAGGAGCACCTCGAGCAGGTGCAGCGCGAGGCGAAGGAGATCGTGGACGCGGCGCTCGGCGCCTGACGCCCCCCCACCCCCGCCGCCCCCGCAAAACACCGACTTGGCCGCTTCTCGCAGAGGTATTTCTCTGCGAGAAGCGGCCAAGCTCGCGTTCCGTGGACGGTCACCGGCGTACCGGACGGGAGGCGCGCCTCCCGTCCGTCAGTCCAGCATCCGCTGGTACCGCAACCAGTTCTCGGCCAGGCGCGTCCACTGTCCGGTGTGCGGCTCGCGCACCGCGGTGCCGAGACCGTGCCGGCCGTGCGGGAAGACGTGGCACTCCACGTCGACCTCCATCCGGACCAGGGCGTCGACGTAGGTCAGGGCGTTCGATGCGCGGACGACGCGGTCGTCCGCGGTGGTCCAGACGAACGTCGGGGGCGTGCGTGCGTCGACCCTGGTCTCCATCGACAGCGCTCGGCGCAGCTGCCATGACGCGTCCTCGCCGAGCAGGTTCACCATCGGGCGCGGTCTCGTCGGGTGCTCCATCGAGATGACGGGGTAGCTGAGGATGCAGAACGCGGGACGGTCCGCCGCCGGGTCGTCGATGCCGTTCGCCAGGCACGCGGCGAGGTGCCCACCCGCGCTCGAGCCGACGACGCCGATGCGGTCCGTGTCGACGTCGAGGCCGTGTTCGGCGGCACCCCCTCCGCGGAGCCAGCTGAACGCGGCACGTGCCGCGAGGACCGGCTCGGGGTGCCGGTGCGGGGCGACGGGGTACCGGAGCACGACGCCATGCACACCGATGCTCGCGAACCACTCCGCCAGGAGCTCCGAACTCGGGCGGCCGTACTCCTCGTAGCCACCGCCCGGGAGGACGAGCACCGTCGGCCGCGGACCGGGCTCGGTCGTCGGTCGGAACGTGAGACCATCGGGCATCCGCATGGCGGGGAGCCTACCGATCGCGCGCCGTGTTCCTGGCGTTTTCCACAGGAAGGTCCGCGGTGGATCAAGCCTTGCTGCGAAGGAATACCCTTGCGGTCTCGCGACTTGTCACGACGGTTGCGGTAGATGTAACTTTGCACGCAACGCAATCTTTTCAGCCACCGTCGGCTGCGGCGGCAGGTTCCCCCCGGATCTCTCTTCCCGCTCGGCGACCGGCACCCAGACGGAGAACCTCCTCATGACACAGACCGCGACCGCGTCGGCTCGCTCCTCGGCGAACCCGACCACGTCATCGAACGCGGTGATGAGCCACAAGCAGATCCTGCTCGTCATCTACGGGCTGATGGCCGGCATGTTCCTCAGCTCGCTCGACCAGACCATCGTCGGCACGGCGATCCGGACCATCGGCGATGACCTGCACGGGCTCGATCAGCAGGCGTGGGTCACCACCGCGTACCTCATCGCGTCGACGATCATGACGCCGATCTACGGCAAGCTCTCCGACATCTTCGGCCGTCGTCCGCTGTTCATCATCGCGATCGCGATCTTCCTCGTCGGCTCGCTCCTGGCGACACTCTCCCAGTCGATGATCGAGCTCGCCGCCTTCCGGGCGATCCAGGGCCTCGGCGCCGGTGGCCTCATGTCACTGCCGCTCGCGATCATGGGCGACATGCTCGCGCCCCGCGAGCGTGCGAAGTACCAGGGGTACTTCCTCGCCGTCTTCGGCGTCTCGTCGGTCATCGGCCCGCTCATCGGTGGGTTTTTCGCCGGTGCGAGCTCGATCCTGTTCGTCACCGGATGGCGCTGGGTCTTCCTCGTCAACCTGCCGATCGGCGTCGCGGCGCTCATCATGGTGTTCACGTTCCTGCACCTGCCGAAGGTCGGCGAGAAGCGCAAGGTCCGCATCGACTACTGGGGCGCGTCGCTCGTCGTCATCACCCTCGCACCGCTGCTGCTCGTCGCCGAGCAGGGCCGCGACTGGGGCTGGACCTCGGTCGGCTCGTGGGCCTGCTACATCATCGGTGCCGTCGGCCTCGTGTCGTTCATCCTCGTCGAGCGCGCCATGAAGGACGACGCAATCATCCCGATGAAGCTGTTCCGCTCCCCCGTGTTCTCGATGTCCACCGTGCTCGGCGTCCTCGTCGGCTTCGGGATGTTCGGCGCACTCCTCACGCTGCCGCTCTACCTGCAGATCGTGAAGGGCCTCTCGCCGACCGAGTCCGGGTTCGCGACGCTCCCCATGGTCCTCGGCCTGATGATCGCCTCGATCGCCTCCGGCCAGATCATCTCGCGCACCGGCAAGTACCGGATCTTCCCGGTCACCGGCACCGCGATCACCTCCATCGGCTACGTCGTCCTGACGTTCATCACGGTCGACAAGCCCCTCTGGTTCCTGCTCATCGCGATGTTCTGCATCGGCCTCGGGCTCGGGCAGCTGATGCAGACGCTCACCCTCGCGTCGCAGAACTCGGTCGGCCCGCGTGACATCGGTGTGGCGACGAGCGCGTCGACGTTCTTCCGCCAGATCGGCGGAACGCTCGGCACGGCGATCCTGCTCTCGGTGCTGTTCGCGAGCATGCCCGCGAACATCTCCACCGCGATGCAGAACAAGGGCGACCTGGAGTCCGGGTTGAACGCGGCACTCACCCCGTCGGTGGCGAACGCCTCGAAGAACGCCGGCGTGATGCAGCAGATCTGGACGCCGGTCGTCAACCCGATCAAGAAGAACATCCAGGACGGTCTCGACCAGGCGGTCGCCACGGCCACCCAGGGTGTTCCGGATGCCGCTCGGTCGCAGGTGCTCGAGGCCGTCGCGAGCAAGGCGAACGCCTCGGTGAACGGCGACACGGTCTCGGTGGACTACTCGAACGCCGCGCAGCGCCGGAACGTCGTCGACGAGGTCGCCCCGAACATCATCAAGCAGCTCGAGAAGGGGTCCTCGAACGCCAGCGGGTCGACGTCCGACACGAGCGACACCTCGTTCCTGAACGGCGCGGATCCGCGACTGACGCGTGCGTTCCTCACCGGGTTCAACAACTCGGCGGTCGGCATCTACTACGTCGGTCTGGGCGTCCTGCTGCTGGCGTTCATCCTCACCTGGTTCTTCCGCACGCCGCCGCTCCGCAAGGTCTCGGCGCTGCAGGAGCAGGCGAACGACAAGCGCGACTCCGACGCGGCCTCGGCGTCGGCCACGGCCGATCGCCTGTCGGCCGACGCCGGGGCAGCAGCCGCGAACGCGGGAGCGCTCGTCGGGCCGGACACCGGGTCGATGCGGGCCGTCGCGCCGACCTCGCCCGACGTCTCGATCGACACCGGTGAGACACGGACCGCGCCTCGAGCTGCCACCCGGGCCCCGCTGAACGACGCTCCGACGCACGGCGCGCACTCGGCGGCGGCGATGATCGACTCACCGACGCAGGTGCACACCGACTCGGAGCAGCCGAAGCATGCCGCTGCGGTGCTCGAGGCCGAGCGCGATTCCGTCGCGGACAGCACCCCAGCGGCGGCGACGCCAGCCGACGAGCACCACGGCAAGCACAGCGCCTGACGCTCGACACGCAACGACGAACGCCCCGAGGACACCCTCGGGGCGTTCGTCGTTGCGGCAACAGTTCCTTCGTGTCCGGCAGTGCGGTAGACCAGAGTTCTGCATGTTGCATACACAACGACCGAAGGGAACCTCATGTCATCTGCCACCACCTCACTCGCCGGCCTCACCGCGGCTGCCCTGTTCGCGAGCATCGCCGTCCTCGGATCGGCGACCGCTGCCGGAGCGGCTCCGGCACGCCTCCCCGAATCGCCCGGCTGCATCGTGAACGACTTCGAGGCCGACCACACCACGGGCGTCGTCTGGTGGGACATCGCCTGCCAGGACCCGCGGTTCGTCCTGGTCGACGCGACGGCGTTCTCCGGCACTCCCGACGACCACACGATCGTCGACGAGCAGCAGCGGTTCGGCCGGGTCGACGCCGGCGAGACGTGGCACGGCGTCCTGGTCTTCGAGACGGACACCGTGCCGTCGATCGACCAGATCCGCGCGCAGGCCGTCTCGTTCGCGACCGAGGACCCGACGGAGTCGCCGGCCTTCCTCGGTCAGACGAACGGCTGACGCACGGCTGACGAACGGCTGACGAGGCACGCCTCACCGGTTCGGGACATCCCGCCCAGAGCGCACGACGGAGCGCAGGTGTCCCGAACCGGCCAGACGGCGATCCACGCGACCGAGGGGCCCGTCACCCCGCAGCGCGCCGACAGGCGCACGCCGATCCGCAGCGTGCATGATCTGCAGCCCGCGGGCCCCTCGAGGCTCAGACGGCCGGGGGCTCCACCGCCACGGCGCCGGGCTCGACCCGCTCGAACGACGCCCCGGGCAGCCGTCCGCGCATCACCGCGATCGCCGCCGGGTTGTCGTCCACCAGCACGAACCGCCGTCCGAGCGCGCCGGCCACCGCGCCGGTGGTCCCGCTCCCGGCGAAGAAGTCGAGCACCCAGTCCCCCTCACGCGAGGACGCCTGCACGATCCGCCGGAGTATCCCCTCGGGCTTCTGCGTCGGGTACCCGGTCTTCTCGTGCCCCGTTGGCGAGACGATCGTGTGCCACCAGACGTCGGTCGGGAGCTTGCCACGCTCGCGCTTCTCCGGCGTCACCAGCCCCGGCGCCATGTACGGCTCCCGATCGACGGCGTCCGAGTCGAAGAAGTAGCGCGACGGGTCCTTGACGTACACCAGGATCGTGTCGTGCTTCGTCGGCCAGCGGGTTCGGGACTTCGCGCCGTAGTCGTACGCCCAGACGATCTCGTTCAGGAACGACTCCCGCCCGAACAGCGCGTCGAGGAGCACCTTCGCGTAGTGCGACTCGCGGTAGTCGAGGTGCACGTAGAGCGTGCCGTCCGTCGCGAGGACCCGCCACGCCTCGACCAGTCGTGGCTCGAGGAAGGACCAGTAGTCCTCGAACCGGTCGTCGTACCGCATGAGGTCCCCGCGGATCCGCTCGTACGTCCGCCCCTGGAACCCGAGCACCGGCCCGTCGACGGCGCGGATCGCGGTGGAGCTCCTGCGCGTCTGCGTCCGCCCCGTGTTGAACGGGGGATCGAGGTACACGAGCGTGAACGACGCATCGGGGATGGTCGCGAGGACGTCGAGGTTGTCACCGTGGACGACCCGGTCGGGCACGAGGTCGGGGACGGGCTGCACCCGTTCATTGTGGCGTGGGCTCCAGCCGGGAGGCCCGCCCCGCGCCGCACAGGTCGGTCACCGTCGCGGTCCACGGGACACAGCGCCCTTCCAGGGCGAGGGATCGTCGCTGGCGTAGGTTCGCCGGATGAGCATCGACGTCCGGAACGACACCGACCAGAACCAGTACTCACTCGTCGAGGACGGGGCCGTCATCGGGCTCGCGGCCTACGAGTTGGGGGACGACGAGATCCGGTTCGTGCACACCGAGGTCGACCCGGAGCACCGCGGCGGCGGGCACGCCTCGATCCTCGTGCAGGCGGCACTCGACGACGTCCGCGCGAACTCGGAGCGGCGAGTGGTGCCCCAGTGCTCGTACGTGCGCGCCTGGATCGAGCGGCACCCGGATTACCAGGAGCTCATCGAGCGCTGAGCGGCGGCCGCTCCGCTGGACTCAGTAGCTGCGGTCGTGGGTGCCGATGCGTGCGGGTCCGCGGTCCTCGGTGCGGAGGCTCGGGATCCGGATGAGCACACGCCCACTCAGCAGGTCGTGGTCGTCATCGGCCGGGGTCGGAGCCGGCGCCGGGAGTGCGGTCTGACGCTCGAACTCCGCCTGGGTCTCCTGCCGCGTGGGCGCGAAGACCTCGTCCATCATCGAGATGACGCCCCCGGACGATCCCCCACGGTTCGCCTTGTTCGACAGGTCCACGACGCCGAGACGATCGAGCACCCACGTCACGACGACCGCCGCAGCCGCCACCCCCAGCAGGATCAACCAGTTCACGCTGATGAGGCTACGTGGCACCCGGCGGATACGGATCATCCGCACGGGTGATTCTCGCGATCGTCAGACGTCGTTCATCGACTCGGTCGACACACTCGATCCGCGGCGGTCGAGTTCCCCCAGCTCGGCCGTCGCACCGGGGCGAGCCGCCCGGCGCGAGCCGCCCGGGCTCAGGGGACGCGCTCGAGCCACTCCCTCGTCGCGAACTTCGTCTCGACCAGCTCCTGTGCCCGCTGCCGTTCGATGTCCGACACGTGCCCCTCGTGCGCTCCGTAGAGCCGCGTGAACGTGCCGATGAGTCGATCGATGATCTCGGCACGGGAGAGCCCCGTCTGCGAGCGGAGGGGGTCGACGCGCTTCGCGGCGGACACCGTGCCCTTGTCGCTCATCTTCTCGCGACCGATCCGGAGGACCTCCACCATCTTCTCGCCGTCCATGTCGTAGCTCAGGGTCGCGTGGTGGAGGATCGCGCCGGTCCCGAGCCGTTTCTGAGCCGCACCGCCGATCTTGCCCTTGGCCGAGGTGATGTCGTTGAGCGGTTGGTAGTACGCGTCGATGCCGAGGGACTTGAGTGCCTCGATCACCCACTCGTCGAGGTAGGCGTACGAATCCGCGAACGTCATGCCCTGCACGAGGTCGGCGGGGACGTAGAGGGAGTAGCTGATCACGGCACCGGCATCCATGAACATCGCGCCGCCACCCGAGATGCGCCGGACGACGTCGACGCCGTACTTCGCAGCACCGGCGGGGTCGACCTCGTTCTTCAGCGACTGGAAGCTCCCGATCACGACGGCCGGCTCGTCCCACTCCCAGATGCGGAGCGTCGGACCACGGCGGCCGGCCCCGACCTCCTCGGTGAGGACCTGGTCGAGCGCCAGGTGCTCGTTGGGCGGGATCGGGCCCTCGTGGACGACCTCCCAGTCGTGGTCGCGCCAGCTGCTCGCCCGCGCGAGGGACCGGCGGACCGCGACCCCGACGGCCTCGGGGGTGAACCCGAGGAGGACCGCTCCCTCGGGGAGGGCGCCCCGGACAGCGGCGGCGACCCCCGCGGCGTCGGTGTCCGCCCGCAGCCCGTTCACGGCGGCGTCGATGAGCGGGAGTGCATCGTCCGGCTCGAGGAAGAAGTCGCCCGCGAGGTGGAAGTCCTGGATCACCCCGTCCACGAGCTCGAGGTCGACGACGACCAGCTTGCCTCCTGGGACCTTGTACTCACCGTGCACGCGCCCAGCCTAGGCCGGTCCGCCGGACCCGGCCCGTCCCTCCAGTCCGCCCCCGGCCCAGCCCGCCCGCGGCCCCGGCGAGGCGTCCCATCTGCGCCCTCTCGCCGAGCGAGGCGTCCCATCTGCGCCCTCTCGCCGCGAGCGTCACGACCGAATGGCAACGAGCCGACCGTTCCGACGACGCTCCTCGAGGTGATCGCCCCGACCGACACGACTGTCCACGACGTCCGACAACCTGCGCCGCACCGTGTCGGAGCGTCGCGCGAGATCGTCCTGCGTCATCTGGAAGACCCGCCATCCGGCGTCTTCGAAGCCCCTCCTTCGCGCGATGTCGTTCCGGAACACCCTGCGGTCCGTGCGGTGGTGATCGCCTTCGTACTCGAGCGTCACCATCGCGCGGACGAAGACCAGGTCGGGCCGCCCCAGGAACACACCCCGGTCGTACACCTCCACGTTCAGCTCGACCTCCTGCGCAAGTGCTGCCGGGAGCCAGAGTCGGGCTTCGGTCTCCTTCGGTGATTCGGAACCGGCGCGGACGAGCCCGACGGCATCCCTCGCTCGTTCGACCCCGCGCGCACCCGCAGCCTCGGTGACGACGGTGCGGAGGCGGACCAGGTCGGTCACCGTGCCGGTCCCGTTGCCGACCAGTGCGTCACCGGCGACGACCAGTTCGCGGACTGACAGCTCGCGCGCTGCGTGCAGCCACGCGAGCTCGGCGGACTCGACCGGGAGCCCGCCCCGCATGAGGATCGTGACCGGTCCCGACGTGTGGCCGACGACACCGGGCCGTCGGGTGCGGATCGTGGGTCGGATGCTCGTCACGTGGAGGGGGCCGTTCTCCGTGAGCCGTCTGGGCAGCGGTGCGCCCCAGATCGCGAGAGCCGTCACGGAGCTGAAGTATCGATGGGGTCCGAGTGCAGGGACCAGCCCACGAGCCCGTCCGGGGATCGAGTCCGACGTCCCAGCGGGCACCCGCACGCCGTGGTGCGGTGCTTCGAGGAGGGGACTGCCGAGCTGCGTCCGTGTCATGCCGAAGCGTCGAGCCGTCGTCGTGTCGAACGCCCGGTTGCGGAGGGCTTGAGGCACAGGTCCGTTCGCGGTCATGTGTCGATGGTCGCGCCTCGTCGGTGTCCGTGGTGGGCCTCGGCCGCAGCTGTGGACAACCGGTCAGGCAGGCGGCACCGAGGCGTCTCATCTGCGACCGCTCGGGAGACGAGGAGTCTCGAATGAGACCTCTCGACGGGCGGACGAGGGACTCGACGGGACGGACACGCACGCACGCACGCACGGGATCCGCGCCCAGAGCCCCGACCGCGACCTCAGCCGGGGAACCGCGCGTCGAGCCACCCCGTCAGGTCCCCGACCACCTCGGCCCGGTTCGTCTCGTTGTAGATCTCGTGCCGGGCCCCGTCGTAGACCTCGACCGTCACGTCGGACAGCCCACCCCGCCCCCGGTAGGCCCGTGCGAGCCGGGCGATGGACCGCGGACCGCCGAGCGGATCGTCCCCGCCGACCTGCAGCAGCATCGGCAGGTCGTGCGGGATCCCCCGACGCGGCACCCCGAGCAGCCGGAGCGTGTCCGCGAGTCCGAACAGGCCGATGACGTCGGCCTCGACCGCGAGGGGATCCGCAGCGAGCAGCTCGATCTGCGCCCGGTCCCGCGTCAGCCACTCGAACTTCGTCGGCCCGAGCGACGCGTGCCGCCTGTTGAGGTCACCGCCCCGCATGGACCCCGGCACCCGGTACGCCGAACCCGACAGCACCACGCCGTCGTACGCCTCGCTGTGCGTGTTGACGATCCGTTGCGCCATGAGCGATCCCCACGAGTGCCCGAGCAGCACGAGCGGCACGCCGGGATCGTCGGAACGCGCGACCGCGGACATCATCCGCACGGCGTCGATCGCGGCTCGGAGGCCACCAGGACCGAGGTGCCCGAGCTGCGACCGGTCGTCACCGTACTGTCGCATCCCGGTCCGGCCGTGGCCACGGTGGTCGTTCGCGTACACGGTGTACCCGGCGCGGACGAGGTCCTCGGCGAGCGGTGCGTAGCGCAGTCCGTGCTCGCCGACGCCGTGTGCGATCTGCACGACGGCCCGCGGGCGCGCGGCGCGCCAGGTCGAGTAGACGATCTCGACGCCGTGCGCGTCGACGAACGAGGAGTCCCCTCGGGCGGCGGAGAAGGTCGGCACGCGGCCATCCTGACAGTCCGGCCGCCGCCCGGCAATCGATCGGACCGGCGGACGGGAGGCACGGGTGGCGACGAGCGCGACCGTCGCCACCCGTGCCTCCCGTCCTCGCGCGCTTGTTCACCCGCCGTTCACCCGCGGGGTCCCACCGCGGGCCTAGCGTTGCGCTCGTCCGGCCCCGAGCCGGCACCCGAGCCGGGTCGGCGCCCGCGCCGGCACGGGAGCTGGGCCGGCGCCCGAGCCGGCACGAGTGGAGGCAGCATGAGCGTGTTCGTCATCGTGGTCCTCGTGATCGTCGTGGCACTGGTCTTCGACTTCACGAACGGGTTCCACGACACCGCCAACGCGATGGCCACGTCCGTCGCGACCGGGGCCCTGAAGCCCCGCACCGCAGTGCTCATCTCAGCCGTCCTGAACCTGGTCGGGGCGTTCCTCTCGACCGAGGTCGCGAGCACCGTCTCGCAGGGCATCATCAAGGAGGGCGGCGGCGGCGTGCAGATCACGCCGACGATGATCTTCGCCGGCCTCGTCGGCGCGGTGCTCTGGAACCTCGCGACCTGGTACTTCGGCCTCCCGTCGAGCTCGACGCACGCCCTGTTCGGCGGCCTCATCGGCGCGGCCATCATCGGCTCCGGCTTCGCCTCGGTGTCCTGGACGACCGTGCTGTCGAAGATCGTCCTCCCCGCGCTGTTCTCGCCGGTCATCGCGGGCGTGATCGCTCTCGTGGCCACGTACCTGGCCTACCGGATGACCCGCAACGCGACGACGCACGGCGCAGCGACGGGCTTCCGGCACGGGCAGACGATCTCCGCCTCGCTCGTCTCGCTGGCGCACGGCACGAACGACGCGCAGAAGACGATGGGTGTCATCACGCTGACCCTCATCGCCGCGGGGTACCAGAAGTCCGGCACCGGCCCCGACCTCTGGGTGATCCTGGCGTGCGGGTTGGCGATCGGTCTCGGCACCTACCTCGGCGGCTGGCGGATCATGCAGACGGTCGGCAAGCGCATCTCGGACGTGCAGTCCCCGCAGGGGTTCGCAGCCGAGACCTCGAGCGCCGCGACGATCCTCATCTCGAGTCACCTCGGCTTCGCGCTCTCCACGACGCACGTCACGAGCGGCTCGGTCATCGGCTCCGGTCTCGGCAAGAAGCTCGCCGACGTGCACTGGAACGTCGTGAGCCGCATCGTCGTGGCGTGGGTCGTCACCCTGCCGGCAGCAGCCCTCGTCGGTGGCCTCGCGACCTGGATCGCGTCCGGGTCCACCCTCGGCCTGGTCGTCGTCGCGGTCCTCGCGCTCGCGGCCGGCCTGACCTTCTGGTGGCTGTCGCGCCGGAAGCCGATCACGGGCGCGGACGTCGCGGCCCAGGACGACGAGCGCGAGCCCGTCGGAGCAGGAGCGGCCGGCGCAGCAGCGTCGTCCGGAACCGCGGGACAGGAGCGCTGACATGGACGGGTTCTCGATCGACTGGGGCGCCATCGCCGAGGTCTTCTTCGTCGGCTTCGTCGCCGCCGTCGGACTCGTGGTGGTCTACACGCTCGGGCTCCGACTCCTCGGAGCGGGGCAGCCGGCGGACGCGAACGGCGAGCACACGCAGTACTCCGAGGAGACCGCGCGCACCGGGAAGACACCGCCCGTCGCACTCGCCGGTGCGGGGCTCTGCTTCGCGGTGGGGGCCGCCGCCGTGCTGTTCGGCATCTGGCTGACGATCCCGCAGTTCCACTGACGCGGGCGCGGCCGGGCCGCGAGCAGACGGACTGGAGGCCCGGATCACGCGAGCGCATCGGCGCACCTGATCCGGGCCTCCAGTCCGTCTCCGCGCGGCGCGCGGCACCGCACGAACGGGCGGGTCGAGGCACCGCGTACTACCCGAACGTGCGGGGTGACCCTCGCGCTCCGACTCAGTGCGCGGAGTACCCGCCGTCGACCAGGTGGTAGCTGCCGCTGATGAACGACGCCCGGTCGGAGAGCAGGAAGAGCACGAGCGCGGCGACCTCGGCGTCGGTGCCGAGCCGTCCGGACGCGTGCTGGTGCTCGAGCGCGGTGAGCTCGTCCGAGCTCATGGAGGAGCGGACCAGCGGCGTGTCGATGAAGCCCGGTCCGACGGCGTTCGTCCGGACACCCTTGGCGGTGTACTCGAGCGCCGCGACCTTGGTGAGACCGACGAGCGCGTGCTTCGCGGCGACGTACGCGGCGTTGTTCGCGATGCCGACCGAGCCGAGGACCGAGCTCATGTTGACGATCGATCCCCCACCGGCGGCGAGGATCGCGGGGATCTCGTAGCGCAGGCCGTAGAAGACGCCGTCGAGGTCGACCGAGCGCACCCGGTCCCACGCGGCGACGTCGTACTCGCCGATCGGGGCCGGCGCGGCGCCGATGCCGGCGTTGTTCACCGCGAGGTGCAGCGCGCCGTAGGTGTCGACCGCGAACTGGACGGCCCGCTCGTTGTCCGACGCGACGCTCGAGTTCTGCTCGAACGCGCTGGCGGTCCCGCCCGCGGCCGTGATCTCGTCGACGACCCGTCGCGCTGCGTCGAGCTTGATGTCGGTGACGACGACCGACGCACCCTCTGTTGCGAGCTCCTTGGCGATGGCCTCGCCGATGCCGCTCCCGCCGCCGGTGACGATGGCGACCCTGCCTCCGAATTCGGACACGATGACTTCTTCCTGTCGATGGCTCGGCAACACGTGTTGCCAATTGACGGGAACGATACACCCGCATGGAAGATTCCCGTTCGGACGACATCGTTCACCAAACTAATTTGTTAGGCTAACGATGTGTCCGACTCCCTGCCCACCGACCTGCGGATCGCCGTCAACCGGCTCTCCCGCACGCTCCGAAACCAGAAGGCCGACACCGCCGTCACCGATGCGCAGTTCGCCGCGCTCGCCCAGCTCCACCGGCACGGGCCGATGACGCTCGCCGCGCTGAGCGAGGTCGAGGGCGTCACGCCGCCGTCGATGACCAAGACCGTCAACGGCCTGCTCGCCCGGAGCCTGGTCGCCAAGACCGAGCACGAGGTCGACAAGCGAAAGGTCGTGCTCACCGCGACGGAGGCCGGGAGCGCGTTCGTGCTCGAGACCCGACGCCGCCGCGACGGCTGGCTGGCACCGCGCCTGGCAGCACTGAGCGCCCGAGAGCGCACCACGCTCGCCGACGCCACCGAGATCATGAGGAGCCTCGCCCAACAGTGACAGCCATGTTCCGGTCCCTCTCGGGACGCAACTACCGCATCTGGTTCGCCGGCGCCCTCGTCTCCAACGTCGGCACGTGGATGCAGCGCACCGCCCAGGACTGGATCGTCCTGACGCAGCTCACCCACGAGAGCGCGGTCGCCGTCGGTGTGACCATGGCCCTGCAGTTCGGCCCGCAGCTCGTCCTGCTCCCCTGGACCGGCCTCGTCGCCGACCGCTTCGACCGGCGCCGGATGCTCATGCTGACGCAGACGCTCATGGGGCTGCTCGGCATGGGGCTCGCGATCGTCGTGCTGACCGGGGACGCGAACCTCTGGAACGTGTACGGCTTCGCGCTCGCCCTCGGCATCGTCGCCGCGTTCGACGCCCCCGTGCGCCAGGCGTTCGTGTCCGACGTCGTGACGGGCGAGCACGTCGCGAACGCCGTCGCCCTGAACTCCGCCTCGTTCAACGCCGCGCGGCTGATCGGCCCCGCGGTGGCCGGGGTGCTCATCACCGTGGTCGGCACGGGCTGGGTGTTCTTCATCAACGCGCTGACGTTCGCGGCCGTGCTCATCGCGCTGAAGTACGTCGATCCGGCGCAGCTCGGGCAACGGGTCAGGGCACCGCGCGAGAAGGGCCAGATCCAGGAGGGCTTCCGCTACGTCCGGAACCGCCCGGACATCGTCGTGATCCTCTGCATGATCTTCGTCGTCGGGACCTTCGGGGTGAACTTCCCGATCTTCACCTCCACCATGGCGCGCGTCGAGTTCCATCGCGGCGCCAGCGAGTTCGGGCTGCTCAACACCGTGATGGCGGTCGGCTCGGTGGCCGGAGCGCTGCTCTCCGCCCGTCGCGAGAAGCCCAGGATGGGGCTGCTCGTCCTCGCGTCCGCCGGGTTCGGAGCCGCGTGCGCGGTGGCCGCCGTGATGCCGACCTACTGGTCGTTCGCCGCGGTCCTGACCCTGGTCGGGCTGTGCTCGCTGACCTTCATGACGACCGCGAACGCCATCGTGCAGACCACCACCGCCCCGGCGATGCGCGGGCGGGTGATGGCGCTGTACATGGCGATCTTCGCGGGCGGCACCCCGATCGGCGCACCGATCGTCGGCTGGGTGGCCGATGCGTTCGGGCCGCGCTGGGCACTCGGTGTCGGGGCGCTGTCCGGGTTCGTCGCACTGGCGATCGCGATCGTGTGGCTGGTCCACTGGGAGCACGTGCGGCTCCGGTACGAGCCGGACAGCCGCCTGCACGTCGCGATCACGCACGCGATCCCGGTCGTCGGTTCGGCGGAGTCCCGCGATGAGATCCGCACGGACCTGGAGCGCGACGAGGTGGTCGCGAACCGCACCCGCTGACGCGGCCACCGCCGGACGGGAGGGACGGTGCGGGCTGGCACCGCGCCTCCCGTCCGCCGCGGTGCGGCTCCGTTGCGGACGGGAGGGACGGTGCGGGCTGGCACCGCGCCTCCCGTCCGCCGCGGTGCGGGTCAGTCGCTTTGCCCGGAAAGCGACCGATCCACGCGGGATCTGCCGCGATCTCGTCGTTCTGGCGGGAAAGCGACAGCCCGCGCCGCCGGGGCCGGTCAGGACTCGCGGGTCAGTTCCACGCTGACGAACAGCTCGGCGGACCCCGCACCCGCGTACACCCCGCGGAGCGGCGGCACGTCGGTGTAGTCCCTCCCGCGGCCGACCACCACGTGCCGGTCCCCGATCGGGATGCCGTTCGTCGGGTCGAAGCCGGTCCAGCAGCCGACGAACCGGTCGTCGTCGTCGGCGGCCGCGTCCGTGAGCCACTCGACCCACGCGTGCGACTCCCCGAGCACGGTCTCCCCCACGGCCGCCGACGGTCGCGGGTGCAGGTAGCCGGACACGTACCGCGCCGGCACGTCGATCGACCGGAGCGCGGCGATGGTGACGTGCGCGATGTCCTGGCAGACGCCGGCCCCGGCCTCCCACGCATGCACCGCCGTGCTCCGCACCGACGTCACACCCTGCCGGTACTCCATCCGCTCGCCGATCTCGGTCGCGATCGCGAGCGCCGCCTCGGCCGGCGAACGGTGTCGGTCCCTGATGCGCTCAGCCAGGGCGACGAGGTCCGCGGACGCCGTCGTCGACGGTGTCGGGCGGAGCTGCTCGACGAACGCGGTGGCGGTGGCGGCGAGACGTGCGAGCCCCGCGGCGTCGATCGGTCGCGACGGCTGCGGACGCTCCCCGACCTCGACCACGCTCGTCGCCGTGAGGGACAGCTGACGGTGCGGCCCGAGCACCTCGAAGGACGCGACGCGGGTGCCCCAGTAGTCGGTGTACTCGTGCGACACCGCGACGGGCTCCACCCGGAGGCGTGCGGAGAGCACGACCTGGGCGTCCTCGTGCACCGGGAGCATCCGTGCCTCGTTGTAGGACGCGGAGACCTCGCCGGGGTACGAGAACCCGGTGACGTGCCGCACACGGAGCCGCGTCATGAGCGTTCCCCGACCGTCGTCACGAGCGCTCTCCGACCCACGTGGGTGCCGCGTTCGACGGGAAGTACCGCGCGCGGATCGCCTCGGACGCGTCGCTCGTGGCACGCTGCACCTGCTCCATCCGCGCCGTGAGGTCGTCGAGGATCCCCTCGGTCGACGAGAACTCCAGGTCGGCACGGACCTGGCCGAGCAGCCGTTGGGCGAGGTCGGGACCGGCGAGGCGCTCGGACGGGGGTTCGACGTCGCGGAGGCACTGCTCGGCACGGCTGATCGAGAAGAGCACCGAGCGCGGGAACAACCGGTCGAGGAGCAGGAACTCCGCCGCGTTCCTGGCCGACGGGACGCCGCGGTGGGTCCGGAGGTACGGCTCGTACGCCCCGCACGAGCGCAGGATGGTCGTCCACGACGGTCCCGACACCTCGGTCAACGCTCGGGTCGCCAGGAGCCGTGCGGTCATGTCGGCCCGTTCGATCGACCGGCCGAGCGTGAAGAAGCTCCACACCTCGTCGCGGCTCGTCGCGGACTCGATGATGCCGACGGCGAGCGCCGACCGTTCCCGTACCCACGCGAAGAACTCGTGCACCTTGTCCTCGGCGACCTTCCGCGGCATCCGGGCGCGCGTGGTGTTGAGGCACTCCCAGAGCTCCGTCGACACGATCTCCCGCGCGCGCCGGGCGTTCTCGCGGGCGGCACCGAGGGAGTACGCGATCGAGGCGGCGTTGTGCCGGTCGACCGCGAGCATGCCGAGGACGTCGGCCCTGGTGAGCTGGCGGTCGTCAGGGGCGGCCGAGCCCATCACGCCGAGGAGGCTCCGGCAGGCGACGTCCTCCTCGATCCACGGATCCTCGAGGAGGAGCTGGAGGTGGACGTCGAGGATCCTCGCCGTGCCGTCGGACCGTTCGATGTACCGACCGATCCAGAAGATGCTCTCGGCGATCCTGCTCAGCACGGGGGTGCCCCTTCCGGGTGCGGTTCGGGCAGCGCGCGACGTGCGCGCGACTGCTGCTGTTGCTGCTGCTGGTGGCCCCGGCCGGGCGGCCCGATCGCGTCGACGTCGACGTCCACGGGCGCCGCCTGCACCCCGACCAGCTCCGGGGCACCGAGCGGCAGGGCGACCTGCCCGTCCGGCGACGGCGACGACGACGGCCCACCGAGGACCCAGGTGTCCTTCGACCCACCGCCCTGGCTCGAGTTCACGACGAGCTGCCCCTCGGGGAGCGCGACCCGGGTCAGACCGCCGGGGAGCACCCACACGTCGTCGCCGTCGTGCACCGCGAACGGTCGGAGGTCGGCGTGCCGGGGTCGCAGTCCGCCGTCGCAGAGGGTCGGGATCGTGGACAGCTGCACGACGGGCTGGGCGATCCACCCGCGCGGGTCGGCGACGAGCGTCCGGCGGAGTGCGTCGAGCTCGGCGCGCGACGCCTGCGGGCCGATGCAGAGCCCCGCGCCGCCGGACCCGTTCACCGGCTTCACGACGAGCTCGTCGAGGCGGTCGAGCACCTCGGCGAGCGAGTCCGGGTCCTCGAGCCGCCACGTGTCGACGTTCGGCAGCAGCGGCTCCTCGCCGAGGTAGTACCGGATGAGCGCCGGCAGGTAGGTGTACACGAGCTTGTCGTCCGCGATCCCGTTCCCGACGGCGTTCGCGATCGTGACGGTGCCGAGCCTCGCGGCGAGCAGGATCCCCGGCGACCCGAGGACACTGTCGGCACGGAACACCAGCGGGTCGAGGAACTCGTCGTCCACGCGGCGGTAGATCACGTCGACGCGTTCGGGGCCCTTCGTCGTGTGCATGAACACCCGGCCGCCGGCGCAGAACAGGTCACGTCCCTCGACGAGCTCGACGCCCATCAGCCGCGCGAGCAGGGTGTGCTCGTAGTACGCCGAGTTGAACACCCCGGGGGTGAGGACCACCACGGTCGGCTCGTCGACCCCGGGCGGCGCGGTCTTCCGGAGGGCGCGGAGCAGCCGGTTCGGGTACTCCCCCACCGGGCGGATCCGCATGCTCTGGAACAGCTCGGGCAGGGTCTGCGCCATCACCCGGCGGTTCGAGATGACGTAGCTCACCCCGGACGGCACCCGCACGTTGTCCTCGAGCACCCGCCACACGCCGAGTTCGTCACGGATCAGGTCGATCCCGGCCACGTGCACGCGGACACCGCCCACCGGGTCGATCCCCGCGACCTCCCGGTGGAACTCGGGACTCGAGGAGATCACCTGCGCCGGGACGACACCGTCGCGCACCGCCTCCTGCGGTCCGTACACGTCCGCGAGGAACGCCTCGAGCGCCCGCACCCGCTGGACGACGCCGGACTCGATGCCCGCCCACTCCTGCTGCCCGACCACCCGCGGGACGGGGTCGATCGGGAACGGCCGTTCCTCGCCCGCGAAGTCGAACGTGACGCCCTGCGCCAGGTAGGAGTCGGCGAGCGCTCCGGTCCGCCCGCGGAGCTCCTCCTGCGTCATCCGGGCGAGCGCCGCGTGGACCTCGCCGTACACCGGCCGGACGTCACGGTCACCGACGGGTCCGCGCCCGACGGGTCCGCCCCCGATCGCACCGCGGAGTCCTCCGGCGCCCCTGGCGAACATCTCGTCCCAGGCATCCGGGCTGCGTCGGCGGAGCCGCGCCGTCCCCGCGTACCCGTCGAACAGATCGCCCATGGGGAGAACCTAACGAGCGCGCGTTGCCGGGGTGTTTCCGCGCGGGGTCCCCGGTGTTGCCGGATGTGCGGAGTGTCCGGCGAACGGGCCGCCCGCTCCTCGCGCGCCCCCTCGGTGCCGGTGCCAGGACGGTGCTCGTGTCCACCCGGTGCTGGCATCCACCCGGCGGCGGTATCGTCGCGGCATGCCCGATGAACCCGCGGACGCGACGCCGCACGCGGAGCACGCGTCGCCGCACCCGGAGCGCGCGACGCCGCACCCGGAGGACGGGATGCCGCACGCCGAACTCGACGCACGGGCACGGGCGGACGCCGCCATCCGTCGCATCGCCGCGGGTGGGGACCCCGGCCGCGAGGCGTTCGACCTGGCGAACGAGTTCACCGACGAGTCGGTGTCACGGATCCGCGCGACCCTCGCGCGCTGGTTCCGGCGCGGCTGAGACGGTCCTGCGAGTCACCGGACGTCGTGCTGCGGCGTGCCGGACGGGAGGCGCGGTGCCAGGCCGACCCGTCCCTCCAGTCCGTCCGTTGGACCGTCCGCCCGTCCGCCCGTCCGCCCGTCCGGCGACACGACACGACACGACACGACCGTCGGGCCGGCGGCCGGGAATCGGACAGCTGCTCCGTCAGGCCGACGGCCGGAACGCCGTGACGACGGCGGCGATGTCCTCGTTCCCGTGACCGTCCGCGCTCGCGGACCCGTAGACGGCCGCCAGGGCGTCGAGGAGCGTCGTCGACATGCCCGACGCGGACGCCGCATCGACCATCAGGCGGATGTCCTTGCGGAGTCCGTCGAGGGCGAACTGCGGCGCGAATGAGTCCTCGTTCATCGCCGCGCCCTTGGTGTGCGCGTAGGGCGAGTCCGAGGCCGTGCCGTCGATCGCCTCGAGGAAGAGCGACGGATCGAGCCCGAGTGTCTGCGCGAGGGTCAGCGACTGGGCAGTGGCAGCCGTGATCGACGCGATCCAGGCGTTCGCCGCGAGCTTCAGGGCGCTCCCGGCTCCGACCTCGGGACCCGCGACGACCGTCTTCACGGCGATCGCCTCGAACACCGGCCGGACAGCGTCGATCGTCGTCGACGGTCCCGCGGCGAGGAGGGTCAGCTTGCCCTGTTCCGCCGGGCCCTTCGTCCCGAGCATCATCGCCTCGATGAGTGTGATCCCGTACTTGCCGGCGAGCTGAACGACGGTCGCGGTGCCCTCGAGGCCGATCGTCGACGCCTGGACCCAGATCGCGGACTCGGGGGCTTCGCCGGCCGCGTGCTCGAGGACGTCGATCACCGCGTCCACGTCGAACAGCGTGAGGAGGACTGCCTCCGCGTGCTCGACGGCGTCGGCCGCGGTCTCGGCGACCGTCGCGCCCGCGTCGCCGAGGGGCGCTGCCCGCTCGGAGCTCCGGTTCCAGACCGTCACCTCGTGCCCTGCTCGCAGCAGGGACCCGGCGACGCCGGCACCCATCGCGCCCGTTCCCAGCACCGTCACACGCATGCGTTCTCCTCGATCGACCGTGGGGACGCGCACCGCGTCCACGTCCGATCCACGCTAGTCCGGGCTAGGCGATGCCGCGGACCCGCAGCCACGGCACGGGGTCGATCGCGCGGCCGTCGATGATGACCTCGAAGTGCAGGTGCGACCCCGTCGACACCCCGGTGCTCCCGACAGCACCGAGCCGCGTGCCCGCCTGGACCTGCTGGCCGGTACGGACATCGATGGCGGACATGTGGCCGTAGCGCGTCTGGAGTCCGTTCGCGTGCCGGACGAGCACCATGTTGCCGTAGCCACCGCTCGGGCCGGCGGTGACGACGACGCCGTCGAGCACGGAAACGATCGCGGTGCCCGTCGGTGCGGCGAAGTCGGTGCCCTGGTGCGACGTCGAGCACGCCGAACACCCGCGCACTGAACGCCCGCCGAAGTTGCCCTGGTCAGGGATCGAGCCGTCCACCGGTCGGACCGCCGGACGGGTCCTGGCGGGCAGCGTCACCGCGAAGTCGTTGCGGTCGACGGAGGACAGTTGCCCGGCACCGATCGACCCGCCGCGGATGGCCTGTGCGGCCGGCGTCGGTGCGGACTCGATCCGCTCGCTCCCCGGAACCGCGACGGCGGCCTGCGGGGAGGCGACCGTCACGACGAGGCACGCGGAGACGGCGATGGCGAGGGATGCACCCGACCGGACGGTGCTGCGGCTCGGGCTGAACCATGCTGCACCCCGGGTCAGCGCCGTCGTCACGGAGGGGCGGGAGCTCCAGCCGGCCGAGCGTCTGCCACGCTCGCGCCGCTCGGAGGTCGCGGGCTCGTGACGGAGGTCGGAGGACGGGAGGCTCCGGTGCCTAGGCACCCGGGATCTCGAGGTCGCGGTCGATCCGGTCGAGCTCGTCGGCGATGGTGTCGACCACGAGCTGGGTGATGCGGTCGCCCAGCACCTCCACCACCGCGCGACGACGGTCGATGGTCCCGAGCTCCTGCTCGATGCTGTCGACCACGCGACGGATGAGGATGTCGCCGATCGCGGCGACGACCTCGCGATCCTGTCCGGCGACCCTGACGGTCGAGACGCTGTGATCGGCGAGGTCGAACGTGCGACGGGCATCCGGGCATCCGATGGCTGCAGGGATCGCGTCGATCACCGCGACGAGGGCCGGCGGGACGATCCGCGCAGCTCCAACGGGTTCGGCGTCCGGGGCGGACTTCGGGACGGCGGTCAGCCTGGCGACCGGCCGTGCCGAGTACCCCGTGGGGACGATCGGCGGCACGACGGACCGCTCGGCACGGCGGGCGATGGAGTCGAAGAGCGGTGTGGTGGTCATGGCGGATCCTTCTGATCAAGTCTGTGGTTCGGGGAGGGCTTCGGACTGCCCATGACCGATGCTACATACTTGATATTCCAGATGCAAGATGTTTGTCGATGAATCTGGGGCGATCTCGTTCCACGAGCACCGGACACGTCCACGTGCGTCGGGGACGTGCGCCGAGCGTCAGCCGCGCTCCTCGTGCGGCAGCAGTCGCTTCACCCGCTCCACCAGCGAGGTCGCCGGCGGGTTGTTGTACGTGCCCGCGAGCTCCTGTCCGCTCAGCGCCTGGATCGCCGTCATGACCGCGTCCGTCGCATGGCGTCGCGCCCGCCCGGACGAGGCGTCACCGAACGAGGACAGGTCCATCGGTGCGCCGAACTCGATCCTCACCCTGGCGAGCTTCGGCACGCGTGAGCCCACGGGTTGGACGTCCTCACTGCCGGTGATCGCGACCGGGACGACCGGTGCACCACTCGTCATCGCGAGCCACGCCACCCCCGTCTTGCCCCGGTACAGCCGGCCGTCGAGCGAGCGGGTGCCCTCGGGGTAGATCGCGAACGCCCCACCGGCCTGCAGGCGCTCGAGCCCCAGGTCGAGCGCCTGCTGGGCCGCCGCACCCGCGCCCCGTTCGACCGCGATCGCACCGATCCCGGTGAAGAACCCACGCGAGATCGCACCCTTGACTCCCGTGCCCGTGAAGTAGTCGCTCTTCGCGAGGAACGACACCTGGCGGGGTGCGACGAGGGTGATCGCGGGGCTGTCGATGAACGAGCGGTGGTTGCTCGCGAGGATCACCGGACCGCGCTTCGGCACGTTCCGGCGACCCACGACCTCAGGGCGCCAGAGGCCCCTGGCGAGCGGTGCGATGAACGCACGGCTGAGCGAGGTCGTGATCATGGTGGTGTTCCTCCTGTCGTCCGGACCATCCGTGGCCCGGCGTGGAGAACGAGTGTAGTGAGGCGCTCCTGAGGTCCATGCCCGCGGCGGCATGGACCCGACGAACCGCTGCGCAGCGCCGTCACGCAGCCGCTGCGCCGTCAAGCAGCCGCTGCGCCGTCAAGCAGCCGCTGCGCCGTCAAGCAGCCGCTGCGCCGTCAAGCGGCCGCTGCGACGACCTCGAGCACGAGCTCGCCGTAGGTCTCGAGCTTGGCGGCACCGACCCCGCTGACCTCGGCCAGCTGTTCGATCGAGTCCGGTCTCGTGGCGGCGATGCCCCGCAGGGTCGCGTCGCTGAACACCACGTACGCCGGCACGCTCCGTTCCTTGGCCTGGGTGCTCCGCCAGACGCGCAGCGCCTCGAACAGCGGGACCGCCTCGGTCGGCATGTCCGGCTGCGCGGCGGCCCGACGTGTTGCCCGTGCCGGACGGGAGGCACGGATCGGCTCCCGTCGCATCCGCACGCTGGTCCGCCCACCGAGCACGTCGGCACTCGTCGGGCTGAGCACGAGCGTGCCGTAGCCGTCGCCGGCGACCGCGACGAACCCCTGGGCGAGGAGCTGCCGCACGACGGCACGCCACTCCTGCTCACCGAGGTCGGCGCCGATGCCGAAGGTGCTCAGGGCGTCGTGCCCGAGCTCGGCGACACGGGGAGAGCGCTTGCCGACCAGGATGTCGACGAGGTGCCCCGCGCCGTAGCGCTGTCGGTGTTCGCGCTCGAGCCGGACGATCGTGGAGAGGAGCTTCTGTGCGGGGACCGTGCCGTCCCAGGCCTCGGGCGGAGCGATGCAGGTGTCGCAGTTGCCACACGCCGTGGACTCCCGGCCACCGGGCGCGAACTCCTGCCCGAAGTACGCCAGGAGCCGCACGCGACGGCACTCGATGGTCTCGCAGAGGGCGAGCATGGCGTCGAGGTGGGCGCTCAGCTGCCGTCGGTGCGCGGCGTCTCCGTCCGACTGGTCGATCATCCGGCGCTGCTGCACGACGTCGTTCAGCCCGTAGGCCAGCCACGCGGTTGACGGCAGACCGTCACGACCCGCACGACCGGTCTCCTGGTAATAGCCCTCGACCGACTTCGGCAGGTCGAGGTGGGCCACGAACCGGACGTCCGGCTTGTCGATGCCCATGCCGAACGCGATCGTGGCGACCATCACGATGCCGTCCTCGCGCAGGAACCGGGACTGGTTCCGCGCGCGGATCCCGGCGTCGAGACCCGCGTGGTACGGCAGGGCCGCGATCCCCTGGTCGGCGAGGGCCGCCGCGGTCCGCTCGACCGAGTTCCTGGACAGGCAGTAGACGATCCCGGCATCCCCGGCGTGCTCGGTGCGGATGAACTTGAGGAGCTGCTGGAGAGCCGCGGCCTTCGGCTCGATCCGGTACTGGATGTTCGGACGATCGAAGTCGGCCACGAAGTGTGCGGCGTCGTCGAGCCCGAGCCGGGCGGAGATCTCGCGGTGCGTCTGGGGGGTCGCCGTCGCGGTGAGCGCGATCCGCGGGATGGTCGGCCAGCGCTCGTGCAGGACACTCAGCTCGAGGTAGTCCGGCCGGAAGTCGTGCCCCCACTGCGCGACGCAGTGTGCCTCGTCGATCGCGAACAGGCTGACGGTCGCCCGGTCGAGCAGCGCGCGTGTCGACTCGAGCTTCAGCCGCTCGGGCGCGAGGTAGAGCATGTCGACCTGCCCCGCGAGGACCGCCTGCTCGACGCGACGTCGCTCGTCGGGACCCTGGGTGGAGTTCAGGAACTCCGCGCGGACACCGTTCGCCGCGAGGGCGTCCACCTGGTCCTGCATGAGCGCGATGAGCGGCGAGACGACGACCCCGATGCCGCTGCGGACGAGTGCCGGCACCTGGTAGCAGAGGGACTTGCCGCCGCCGGTCGGCATGAGCACGAGCGCGTCGCCGCCCTGCACGACCTGGTCGATGATCGCCGCCTGCTGCCCGCGGAAGGCGTCGTACCCGAACACACGGTGCAGGACGTCGAGCGCAGCGGGTGCCGCGCCGGTGGTGGCCGGAGCAGGTGTGTCGACGGGCGTGCTCATGCCACGAGCCTACGGGTGGGCACCGACCCCGTGGTCCCGCCGCGGAGATCTGTGGAGAGCGCTCAGGAGGTGTGGATCGAGGCCTCGCCCGCGCGCGGGACCGGCGAACCGGAGGCCGGTCCACTGAGTGCGGGAGCCGCCTCCCATCCGTCCGACGCGGAGTCCGCCCACGGCGGGACCGTCCCGGTGAACCGGGGCGCCTCGGTCCCCGGCCGCCGGCGTTCGAGGTGCGTCCACCTGGCCATGCCCTCGACCATCAGCCAGTAGAGCCCGAGCGTGACGATCGTCACGGCGGCGCCCTGCCAACTCCCGTTGCTCGACGACGTGTCGACCTTCGACCACCCGGGAGCCTGCAGCACGAAGATGACGGTGTTGTTGAGGGCGTGCGCGAGGATGCCCGCCTCGAGGCCACCGGTCCGCCAGACCAGGAGCGCCGAGATGAGGCCGAACGAGCCGACGTCCACGATGCCCCAGATGTTGTAGCCGTTCGGCACGTGCAGGACGGCGAACACCAGGGTCGAGACGCCGATGCCCACCCACGGGGTCCGGATCCACGACCCGATCATCTGCATGAGGAACCCGCGGAAGATGTACTCCTCGGCCGCCGCCTGGAACGGCACGAGCAGGATCACCATGACGATCGTGATGACGAGCGTCTGCATCGTGACGGTGGACTGGCCGATCGCCGCGTGGTTCCAGGCGAGTCCCCCGCCGGACACCGAGAAGGTCCCCCACGACTGGATCCCGACCGTGATGATCGCGAGCACCAGGAGCGGCAGGAGGCACTTCGCCATCCACCCCCAGCGGAGCCGGAGCCGGATCGACGAGAGCTGCCCGTACGGGCCGAGTCGAGCGAGCTTGACCGACCACATGATCGCCGGCAGCAGCAGGATCAGCGACACGAGCGTAAGCGCGAGGACCACCGGGTCCGTCGACGAGAGTGCGTCGTCCTGGAGCTCGCGCGCGAACTTCGACAGGCCGGCCGCCCCGGAGGTCGCAAGGATGGGCACGAAGAAGCCGATCGCGATGAGGACCTGGCTGACCAGGTACAGCCCCGCGAAGATCGCCAGCGCGACGAGCGGACGCCACCAGCGGTGTCGAGGACTGACCCGGAAGAGGCGGTGGTAGGGAACGCTCACGGTCGGAGCGTACCGGGGTGCGACGCGGAGCACCTGAACCAGTTCGGGGCACGCGGGTGCGCACGGCAGGATGGACCGCGTGCTCACCGTCGTCCTCGGACTCGCCGGCGCGGTCGTCTACGGCTTCGCGGACTTCCTCGGCGGCCTCGCGGCCCGCCGCATCCGTGCCATCACCGTCACCGCACTCGCAGCGGTCGTCGGCATCGTGCCGCTCCTCGTCGGTCTCGCCGTGGTGCCGAGCGCGTTCTCCGCGTCCGCGCTGACCTGGGGACTCGTCGGCGGTGCGTGCGGGGCCCTCGGGGTCCTGCTGCTCTACGCGGCACTCGCGGTCGGCCCGATGAGCGTGCTGTCACCGCTCACCGCCGTGTTCTCCGCGATCGTCCCGGTCGCGGTCGGCCTGGCTCGCGGCGTCCCCCTGTCGCCGCTCGGGGTCGTTGCCGTGGTCGTCGCCGTCCTCGCGGTGGTGCTCGTCGCGGCGGTACGGGACACCTCCGGAGCACGTCTGACGGTGCGCGGCGTGCTCAGCGCCGCCGTCGCCGGGTCGGCCTTCGGCGGGCTCGTCCTGGCCTTCAACGAGACGCCCGCGTCGTCCGGCGTGGCACCGCTCGTGGTCGCGCGGGTCGTGCAGGCGGTGCTGATGGGCGGTGCGGCGGCCGCCACGTGGATGCTCGCGCGACGCCGGGGGCGGCCGGGAGGCACGGCAGACCCCGTGACGTCGGCCGCTGTTGCGGGGTCTGCCGCGCCTCCAGACCGTGTCGCGGGGATCCATCCGAGGTGGGCCCCAGCGCTCGTGGTGACCGTCGTGCTCTGCGGGATCTGCGATGCCGGCGCCAACGTGTTCATCCAGGCGGGACTGCACTCGAGTACCGACCCGTCGACGCTCCCGACCATGAGCGTGCTCAACGCGCTCTACCCCATCGGCACCGTCGTGCTCGCCGGCATCGTGCTCCGGGAGCGCCTGACGCGCGTGCAGCTCGCGGGCATCGTGCTGGCGGTGGCCGCGTCGGTCGGGCTCGCGCTGTCGTGACGGCGGTCCGGCCCGGACGGTCGACGCCGGACGAGAGGATGCCCGTCGAGCCGGAGGATGCCCGTCGAGCCGCTGCATCCAGCGGTTCGACGGGCATCCGGTGGTTCAGCTCAGGCGCGGTGCCGGGATGCGGTGCCGGCCGTGCGACGCCGGAGGACCAGCAGCAGGCCGCCGAGGAGCACCATGGCCAGGGCTCCCGCTGCCGGGAGGACCACCTCGGCACCGGTGAACGCGAGCACCTTCGGAGCCGGCGCGACGACGATCTCGGCGGATCCGGCGGCGAGCTGGATGTACTCGCCCGTGTGGGTCACGGCACGGCCGCCGACGCGCACGGTCGTGGTGCCCTCGCGCATCGCGTCGAGGGTGAAGGAGCACGACGCCGTCGCGTTCGGCGCGAGCCGGCCCGACCCGCACGCGAGCGGCTGCGGGAGCACGTCGCTGCGGAGCTCGACCGACCGGAGCGTCTTCCCGCCGGTGTTCGTCACCGTGGCGCGGACCTCCACCGATCCACCGACCTGCGGGTGCTCGGTCATGACCTCGAGCTCGACCTCGGCACGGGCGGTGTCGATGCCGGCGATGTCGCGCTCCGCCGCCGGGAACTCGTAGGCGGAACCGTTCGGCGTCGTGGCACCGGCACTGACCGTCATGGAGATCACACCCGCGTCGACGTCCTCCTGGGTCGGCGTGACGACGAGTGTGCCGTGCACCGACTGACCAGGCGCGAGGTCGAGGGACACCGTTCCGGATGTCTCCGGCCGGACCGGGTCCGTCGGGTCGATGGTCAGCGTGCCGACGGTCGTGACGGGCCGCACGTCGTGCAGGGTCACGTTGCCGGAGTTGCTGAGGGTGACCGCCGTCGAGACGTCCTCGCCGAGACGGAAGGGATCGCTGGCGTCGACCTCCAGGAGACCGGCGGGAGCACTCGGAGCCTCGTCGTGCATCTCGACCTCGTCGATCGAGACGGCGGCGCCGGACGGCGAGACCGCGAGAGCCCCGATGACGGTCGACATCCCGCCGTTGTCGACGTCGGCCTGGTCGACGACGTGGACCGCGGCGCAGTCGACCGAGGCGCCGGGAGCGAGGGACACCGGCTCGCAGGCGAACCCGTCCGTGGTGCTGGCGCTGGTGCTCTGCAGCACCACGTCGTGGAGTGTCACCCGACCCGTGTTCTCGATCGTCGCGGTGTGCGTGACCTCGTCACCGACGGCGATCGCGGCACCGGCGTCCGACACGACCCGGAGTGTGGCGCTGGCGCGCTCGGCGCCGCGGTCGTCCTGCACCGTCGCGGTCGGGAAGGCCACCGCGRCATCCGACGGGCTCGTCGCCGTSGCGGACACGGACTGCACGATCGAGCCGTGGTCGACATCAGCCTGCGTGACCCGGTACGAGCCGGTGCACGTCGCATCCGCACCCGGCGCCAGCGTCGCGACCGAGCACGACGGCTTCGCCCCGAGGG
>NZ_LMMJ01000010.1 GCF_001422205.1 Curtobacterium sp. Leaf261 | reverse complement strand
CGGACTGCACGATCGAGCCGTGGTCGACATCAGCCTGCGTGACCCGGTACGAGCCGGTGCACGTCGCATCCGCACCCGGCGCCAGCGTCGCGACCGAGCACGACGGCTTCGCCCCGAGGGTCGCGGTCACCGTCAGACCCGACAGCGTCACGTTCCCGGTGTTGCTGAACGTCGAGGTGTACCCGACCTCCTGCCCGGCGACGATCTCCGACCCGGCAGCATCCGACACGATCGCCGACGAACCCTGCGGCGCGGCCGTGATCGTCGTCGTCACGGAGTCCGAACCGAGCGCGACCGCTGCTCCGGCGGGGCTGGTCGCACCCGCGGTGAACTTGCGGGTGATGCGCCCGGCGTCGATGTCGTCCTGGGTGACCGTCGCGGTGCTCGTGCAGGTCGTCGAGGCGCCGGCGCCGAGCGTGACGGTGTCGCAGGTGGCGGTACCGCCGGCGGAGACGCCCACGGCCACATCATCGAGTCGGACGTTCCCCGTGTTGCGCACGGTGACGCGGTACTCGACGGAACCGCCGGGGACGAGCTGGGCGGACTCGCGGACGGCGCTGACCTCGCCGGCAGGTGCTGCGGCCTGGAACGGCGCGGGGAGCGGCACCGGGCGGGAGGACTCGCCGCCGTCGCGGTCCGTGCTCGCTGACGCGGTCGCGATGTTCACGGCGTCGTCTCGACCGCCCGTGAAGCCCTCGGCGAGGTGCGCGCGGAACGTGAAGGAGCGGTCTGCGCCGGCGGCGAGGTCAGTGGCCGACGTGCAGGTGACGTCCTGCCCGTCCGCGGTGCACTGGTCCGCGGAGCCGACGAACGAGACACCGTCGGGGAGCGTGTCGTGGACGGCGACGTCCGAGGCGGGCGAGGTGCTCTGGTTCTTCGCGGTGACGGTGTACTCGAAGTCACCACCCGGGATGAGGGCGGCATCGCCGTCGAGCAGCGCGGCCGACTTGGTGGTGGTGACGTCCGTGTTCGCGACGACGCGGGCCGTCGACGTGACGGTGTTGTCGTCGGGCTCGGCGTCGGCACGGTCCGCGGGCGCTTCGACGTGCACCCTGCTGCGGAGGGTACCCGTCGCGGTCTTCGGGAGCGTGCCGGTGACGGTGTACTCGGCGGATCCCCCCACCGGGAGATCGACGGCGGCGCGGATGTCGTTGCCGGTGCCGCTCCGATCGGTGCAGACGGTGTCGGCTGCCGGCGCACACGTCCACCGGACGTTCTGCAGTGCTGCCGGGACGGTGCTGGTGACGACGGCACCGGGTGCCGCGTTCTGGCCGTGGTTCCGCACGGTGAAGGTGGAGCGGACGTCGGTCCCTGCGGCGACGCTCGTCGGGAAGTCCTGGGTCACCGAGAGGTCCGTCGGGACCGCGACGCGCACGGCACTGATCTCGTGGACGTTCGTCGAGCCTCCGGTGCTCCCCGCGAAACCGAGACGGAGCGTCGGCGGCAGAGCGGCCTGACCGGCTCCGCTCACAGCGACGTTGTCGATGATGACGGCCATCGGGGTCCCGGGGCCGGTGTTGCTCCGGACCGAGAGTCGCAACACACCGTCCGCGTCCGGCTGCATCGTGATGCGGACGTCACGGGCACCCGTCGCGCTGCCCGTGCTGAGCGATCCTCCGGGTGCTGCGACGCCCGTGACGTAGCGGTAGCCGGCGGTGCCGTCGCCGGAGCCACGAACGACGACCTGGTTGCTGCGCTGCCCAGGGCCCGAGTTGCCGAGGGCGTTGGAGAAGTTCCCGAACTGGTCGAACCCGACTCCGACGTAGCCACCGGGGACACCCGCCACGGTGCACGGTCCGCTCGGCCCGCCGGAGGGTGCGCACGAGTAGCCGAGTCCGGCTCCGGGTGCGCCGACGCCCTGGCTGGCAGCGCCGTCCGCGAGGTAGGCCACGAAGCCGTCCGCTCCCGATCCGCCGTACATGCCGTACGAGAAGGACACGTCGACGCCGAGGCTCGACGGGAACACCCCGTCGGTGGCCCAGGAACCGGCCTGACCCGTCTGCGCCTGCGTCAGCCGGAGCTTGTTGTCCGTGACGACCGCCGAACCCGTCAGCGTCCCGCCGTCCGCCGATGCGAAGTCGGTGGCGAACGGGAAGTGCAGTTCAGCGGCATTCGCTGGCACTGCAGCGAGCAGTCCGCCGCCGATGCCGACGGTCGACGCGAGGACGGCGGCGAGCATCGGTCGGAACGGAGAGCGGAGGGCGAGCCGAACGCGGGCCGGCAGTGCAGAACGAGACATGGATCGCAATCGTCAGGAACGGATGTCCTGTAAATATACCACATGTCAGCGAAGGGATATCAGTCGTGTCGGTCGGCACCGTCTGCGATGAGGCGCTTGCCGAGCGAGACGGTCCGGTCGTCCGCATACCCGAGGGTCTCGTAGAACGCGATGACCTGCTCGTTGCCGGCGCGGACCTGGAGGTTGAGCTTCGGGCAGCCCATCGCGGTGAGCAATCGTTCGAACTCCGCCATGAAGCGGCGGCCGAGGCCCGAGCGCTGCAGGGAGGGTGACACGGCGAGGTAGTTCACCCAGCCACGGTGCCCGTCGAAGCCGGCCATGCCCGCTCCGAGGATCGTCGCGCGGTCGTCGGCCGGGGTGGCGACGAGGAACAGCTCGGGCTGCACCGTCAGCTTGCGGGCGATGTCACGGCGCGGGTCGTTCCAGGGGCGGATCAGGTCGCACTCGGTCCACAGCGCGACGATGGCCTCGGTGTCACCTGGCTCGAACCGGCGGAAGACGATCTCGGGGGCGTCCATCGCCCAACGCTAGCGGGGCGCCGGTCACCGACCGAGCGGTGTCCCGGCCGCGCGGTAGGAGCTGAAGTCACAGGTGTGCACGGCGGACGCGTCGAGCACGGTCCGCAGGTCGTACTCGGCGCAGTCCCGGAACGTCGCGATGCTCGGCGACTTCGTCGATCGGTGGAGGACACCCTTCGAGGGACCGTCCCCGCCGATCCCGGCCCGATGCACCACCCATTCGAGATCCGAGGCCTCGTCGACCAGGTGGCGCATCACGGCCTCGTTGTCCTCGTGCTGGCCGATGTACCCGCGGGCGATGGTCGCGCGGATGAGTCGCAGCGCGGGCGGCAGCGAACCGCCGGGGGGAGCGCTCAGGCCACCCGCCTGGTACAGGAACCGGGCGACGCCGCTCCGTCGCATGGCCGGCACGAGCTGTTGCACGAACTCGGTGTTGATGCGGCGTGTCCGCTGGGCGGCGGCGTCCCCCAGCATCGAGACGACGGCGTCCGCGCCGTCGAGGAGTCCGTCCAGGACCTGGTCGAGTCCGTGCCGCTCGCCCACGTCTCCGCGGACGACCGTCAGCGCGGGGTGCTCCGCCGGCATCGTGGACGGGTCGCGGACCATCGCACGGACCTGGTGACCTTCCTCGAGCGCGCGCCGGACGAGGTGCCGGCCCGTCTGGCCCGTGCCGCCGAACACCACGAGTGTGTGCTGGGGAACCATGTCTGTCGTCCTGTCGTCGAGCACCGGTCCGCGGGCATGGATCACGATCGCGGAGCGGCGCGTCATGACCGACGGCCGCGCATCCCAATCTAGGCACTGTCTACTATCTAGTCAATGCCTAGTGCTCACTAGGATGACTCCATGACACCCCAGCCCTTCCACCACGGGAACCTCCGGGCTGAACTCCTCGACCAGGCGGAGGCCCTGCTCCGGGACTCCGGGGTCGACGGCCTGTCCCTCCGTGAGCTGGCCAGGCGTGCCGGGGTGAGTCACGGCGCTCCACGGAGTCACTTCGTCGACCGGCAGGCGCTGCTCGACGCTCTCGCCGAACGGGGGTTCATGCGTCTGACGGAGGACGTCCGATCGGCACTCGCGACGGAGGGGCTGCTCGCCGACCGACTCGTCCGTGTCGGGCAGGCCTACGTCGACTTCGCCGTCGCCGACGCCGCGCTCATGGAGCTGATGTTCGCCGTCGGGACGAGCGCGCCGACGAGGCCCGTCCAGGACGCGGCAGCCCGGTTGTTCGCGGTGCTCGACGGGGTCATCGGCACACACCGCAAGCTGCTCTTCGCGGCGACCCTGCAGGGCATCTCGACGTTCGTCTCCGGCCACCGCGTCACCCCGGCACAGGGCGAGTCGCTGGTGCGGGACGCGGTGTCGACGATGCTCGGCGCAGGCCCCACCGGCCCGGTCACTTGATGCCGCTGCGCGCGAACCCCTGCACGAAGAACCGCTGGAACACCAGGAAGACGATGAGGATCGGCACGATGTCGATGAGCGCGAAGGCCATCGTCGCCCCGTAGTCCGAGTTGAACTGGCCCTGCAGGTACAGCAGCCCGATCGGCAGGGTGAAGAGCCGGTTCTCCCGCAGCGCGATGAGTGGCCACGCGAAGTCGTTCCACGACGACAGCAGGCTCATGAAGAACAGCACGGCGACGAGCGGCTTCGAGATCGGCAGCACGACGCGCATGAACACCGTGAAGTGCCCGGCGCCGTCGAGCCTGGCGGCCTCGATGAGCTCCTTCGGGATGCTCAGCAGGAACTGCCGCGCGAGGAAGAGCCCGAACGCAGATGCGGCGCTCGGCAGGATGACGGCCCAGTAGGTGCCGTAGAGCTGCAGACCCGTGACGATCCGGAAGAGGGAGACCATGATGACCTGCACCGGGATGGTCAGCGTGGCGAGTGCGATGAAGAACAGCACTGTGGAGCCCCGGAAGCGCAGCTGCGCGAACGCGTAGCCGGCGAGCAGGTTCACCGCGGTCGTGAGGACGGCCACGGACACGGCGATCGCGGTCGAGTTCCCGAGCCACTCCACGACCGGGAACGCCGAGAACACCCGCTCGAAGTTCTCGAGTGTCAGCGTGCGGGGCCACACCCGGAGCGCGCCGCCGAGGAGCTCCGCGCGCGGTGACAGCGCCACCACGAGCATCCAGTACAGGGGTGCGATCACGACGAGGGCGATGACGAGCACCACGAGGGTGCGGAGCACCGTCAGGCGGCGACGGCCGTGCGGCCTCCGCGGACGGGGCCCGCTCGGCCGGCCCGGGCGCGCGGACACGGATCGGGGTGCCTGCGAAGCGGTCATTCGACGACGTCCTTCGTGCGGGAGGTCTTCCACTGCACGATCGTGAACGCGACGGCCAGCACGAGCAGCACCATCCCGATCGCCGCCGCGTAGCCCTGGTCGCGCGTCACGAACCCGGTGTCGTACGCGTAGGTGACGAGCACCGAGGTGGCGTTCCGGGGCCCGCCGCCGGTCAGCACGAACACGATGTCGAACACCTGGAACGAGTACACGACGTTCAGGACCACGAGGAAGAACGTCGACGGGCCGAGGAGCGGCACCGTCACCGAGCGGAACCGCTGCCAGGTGTTCGCGCCGTCGAGGGTCGCGGCCTCCGGCAGGTCCGGGCCGATCCCCTGCAGCCCGGCGAGGTACACGAGCATGTTGAACCCGATGCGCCACCAGATCGTCACGAGGACGACGGACGCGAACGCCGGCACCGGGTCGGACTGCCACAGGGCGGCGGGGAGACCCATTGCACGGAGCAGCTTGTCGAGGATCCCGCTGTTCTGGTCGAAGACGAGGACGCCGATGAGCGCCGTCGCCACGCCGGACACGGCCATCGGGATGATGATGATCGACCGGAGCAGCCCCCTGGCCGGGATCCAGGCATTCAGGAGCGTCGCGGCGAGCAGTCCGAGCGCCATGGAGATCGGCGTGACGAGGACCGTGAACAGGACGGTGTTGACGAGCGCGCGCCAGAACAGCGGGTCCGTGACGAGGCGCGTGTAGTTCGCCGCGCCGATCCACTCCCCCGCGCCGAACCCGTTCGTGCGCTGGAAGCTGACGACGAAGGCCCCGACCAGCGGCACGAGCACGAACAGGCCGAGCAGGACCATGTTCGGGGCGATGAACGCGTACCCGGCGAGGTTCTCCGCGCCGATGCGCCCATGCCCTCGCCCACGCCTGTGCCCACGCCCGTCAGGGCGGACGCGACCCGCCTGCCCGGCTGCCCCGGGCCTCCCGGCCTGCTCCGCCCCGGCTGCGGTCATCGTGCTCCTCCTGTCGCGGCAGCGATGCCCTCGGCGAGCGACGCGACCGTGTCGGCGGCGCTCGTGCCGCCGACGAACGCGTCCTCGAGCCCGTTCTGCAGCACCGTGATGATCGCCGACATGTCCGGGGACGCGACCTGCGCCACGTCCTGCGGCTCGATCGTCCCCGCCTGCGCCAGGAACACCGGCGTCAGTTCGGGGCGCACGGTGAACCGGAAGTCACCGTCGCCGAGATCGCGCCGGGTCGGCAGCAGCGACGCCCTCGCGCAGAAGTCCCGCATCTGCTCGCGCCGTGTCACGAAGTCCAGGAAGGAGGCCGCGAGGTCCGGCTTCGTCGTCTGTGCGGTCGCGACGAGGGCGTTGCCGCCGAAGTCACTCCCCCCGCGGACCTTCCGCGGGGCCGGGATCGCCGTCCACTCGAAGTCGAGCGTCTTCGCGGCGTCCGGGATCTGGAAGCCGCCGGACCACACCATCGCGACGGTCTCCGAGTACCAGGAGTCGCTGGCGTAGGTCGCGGACTTGATCGAATCGTTCTTCGGCACCCAGCGCTCGTCGAAGAACCGCTGTGCGAACGCCACGGCCTCGCGACCTGCCGCCGAGTCGATCGCCGGGGTCTTCTGATCGGTCTCCAGGAACGCCCCGTCGGCCTGGAACAACAGGTTCAGCCACCGCGTCACGCCGTTGCCCTGCCAGTTGTACGCGAACGGGTACCGGCTGTCGGGCAGACGGTCGCGGAGCTTCTGCGCGTTGCTCGCCAGCTCGTCCCAGGTCCAGGCGTCCGCCGCGGTCGTCGGCAGTTCCGTGATCCCGGCGTCCCGGAGCATCTTCGTGTTGACGAGGATCGCCGAGGTGTCCGTGTGGTGCGGCACCCCGAACGGCCTGCCGTTCGCCTGCACGGCCGCCCACGCCGCGTCGGTGAAGCGGTCGCCGACGCCCGCGTTCAGCGAGCGGCTGAGGTCGAGGAGCTGGCCGCGCCCGGCGTACGCCCCGAACGTGTAGTACGGCACGCGGAAGACGTCTGGCGGGTTGCCGGCCTGCAGCTGCGCGTCGATGTTCGTGAACATCTGCTCGTACGGCACGGCGTTCAGCGCCACGGATCGGCCGGGGTACTCACGCTCGAAGTCCTTGATCGCGGCACGGAAGCCGGCGAGTTCGTCGTCGGTGCCCCACGTGGTGAAGGCGAGCGTGTCCGCGTCGGCCTCCGACCCGGACGACTGCGGGATGAACCCGCACCCGGCGAGGGCCATCGATCCGACCGACACCCCGGCCACTCCGAGGAAGCGGCGGCGGCTCATCGACATGCGCAGGACTCCCGGTGACGGTGGGGCTGACGCCCCGGACGAGCAGGTGCTGCGCCCCGGACTGGAGACACGGGGCGACTCCACGACGGACCGTCGAGTCAGTCCCGACTCTGCCCGGTCCGCCGCGATCGTGTTCGCCGGTGTCCAGCGGGCGCTGGGGCGGGGGTGTACGGATGGTCCGGTGCGATACGTGATCATCGGAGCAGGGTCCATCGGCGGAGCCATCGCGGCCCGCCTCGCGATGCGGAGTCCGAACTCGCCGCTCGTCGTCGCCAGGGGTGGCCGCGCTGATGCGCTCCGGTCCGGTGGCCTGCGCCTCCGCACCCCCGACGAGGACACCACTGTCCGGGTCGACGTCGCGACGTCGCCCGAGGGGGCGGCGCTCCGCGAGGACGACGTGCTCATCCTCGCGACGAAGACCCACCAGGCGGACGAGGCGCTCCGCGAGTGGGCGGACGCGCCGGTCCACGACGGGTCCGGGGACGTCGTGGGGAGCGCCGGGGCCCTGCTGCCGGTGTTCACGGCGTTGAACGGCGTCGAGGCGGAACGGATCGCACTCCGGTACTTCGCCCGGGTGTACGGCGTGACGGTGTGGATGCCCGCGGTGTCCCTCGAGCCGGGCGAGGTGGTGGTCCGGATCGCGCCGACGATCGGCATCCTGACGATCGGGCCGATCCCCGCATCCGGGTCTCCGACGGACGACTCGATGCTCGAGACCCTGCGGGAGGACTTCGCGACGGCCGGCATCGACGTGTACCTCGAGCAGGACGTCATGCCGTGGAAGTACTTCAAGCTCCTGACGAACCTGTCGAACGGGCTGCAGGCGCTCCTCGGTCCGGACGCGTCGTTCCGGGACCTGTCGACGGCGCTCCGTGACGAGGCCGTCGAGGTCTACCGGGCGGCGGGCATCGAGTGGACCTCGGACGAAGACGAACGCGCACGCCGTGGTGACATGTTCGACAGCAGGCCGGTCCCCGGGGTGGAGCACGCGCTCGGCGGGTCCTCGTGGCAGTCGATCGCGCGCGGGTCCGGGTCGATCGAGACGGACTACCTCAACGGGGAGATCGTGCGGATCGCCCGGGCAGCAGGGGCCACGGCGCCGCGGAACGCCCTCGTGCAGCGGCTCGCCCGGGTCGCGGCGCGGGACCACGTCGAGCCCGGGACCCTGGGTGTGGAGGAACTCCGGGAGCAGTTCGCGGCACTGGAGTTCAGGCTCGGATGACACCACTCTTCGCGCATCGCACCACATGTGACCCGTGGTGCGATGCGCCGATGGTGGTGCCACTCCAGCGGGTCCGGGCAGTCAGTGCCCGGTCAGCGGACCCATCAGGCGCGCGGCCACGGACCTCCGGCCGGTGAGCTGTTCCTCGCGGTCGGCGATGTCCGTCGCCACGAGCCCCGCGTTCGCCCCGAGGAACCGCAGCGGCTCGGGCTCCCACTCCGGCGAGCGGTGGTTCACCCACGGCAGGTCCACGAGCGGCGACGCGACCCCGAGCACGAGGTCCGCGAGCGTCCGTCCGGCGAGGTTCGTCGTGGAGAGGCCGTCTCCCACGTAGCCGCCGGCACGCCCCACCGAGCCGTCCCACGTCACCGAGGCGCACCAGTCCCGCGGGACCCCGAGCGGCCCGCCCCACGTGTGCGTCACCGGGACGTCGCCGATCTGCGGGAACATCTCGCCGAGCGTCCGACGGAGGTGCGCGAACACCTGCGGGGCTCGGTCGTACGCGGGATCGATCGTCGAGCCCCAGTGGTACCGCGCACCACGGCCGCCGAACGCGAACCGGTCGTCGGCGGTCCGCTGCCCGTAGACCAGCAGGTGCCGGTAGTCGGAGAACGTCTGCCCGTGCTCGAGCCCGATCCGGTCCCAGACATCGGGCGGCAGCGGTGCGGTGGCGATCATCAGCGAGTAGAGCGGCAGCACACTCCGGCGGATCTGCGGGATCTGCGAGCCGTAGCCCTCGACCGCGATGACGACCGCGCCGGCGCTCACGACGCCGCGGGGTGTCACGACGCTGGCACCGCGCGGACCCGCGGATCCGGACGGACCCGCACCGGCCCAGGACGAGGCGGGGGTGCGTTCCGCGATCACGACGCCACGGGCCTCCAGGACGGCCGCGAGCCCGCGTGCCAACGCGGCGGGCTGCACCCGTGCGCAGTCCGCGTCGAACGCGACCCCGACGCTCTCGGTCGCGTCGCCGTCCCGCGCCGGTCGGTACGTGATCCGGTCGCCGTACCGTCCGGACTCGGTCGCCTCGGCGCGCGCGGCGCGGTCCTGGACCGCACTCCGCGCGTAGAGGACGGTCCCGCCCTTGACGAAGTCGCAGTCGATGCCCTCGGTGGCGACGACCCGGCCCACCTCGTCGACCGTGTCACGCATGGCAGCGCGCATCGCTGACGCGGCCGGGAGGCCCGACATGCGTTCCAGCGCCGCTCCCGACCGCGGGAACAGGGCTGAGCACCAGCCCCCGTTCCGCCCCGAGGCGCCGAAGCCGGCGATCTCCTGCTCGACGATCACGATGCGCAGGGACGGGTCGCGCTCGAGCAGTGCGTACGCGGTCCAGAGCCCGGTCAGGCCGGCCCCGACGATGCAGACGTCCGCGGTCGTGTCACCGTCGAGGGGCGGCCTCGGGGTCAGGTCGTCCCGGCCAGCGGTCACGAGGGCGTCGAGCCAGAACGACAGGTCGCGGTACGGACGGGTGGTGGCCACGGTGTGCTCCGTCGTCGTCTCGGCGTGCGTCGTCGTCGTCGTCGTCGCTAGATCTTCGTCCAGGCCTCGGACAGGACGCCCCGCAGGATGCTCGTCATCTCCCGGAACTCCGCCGGTCCGACGGTGAGCGGCGGGGCGAGCTGGACGACGGGGTCGCCACGGTCGTCGGCGCGGCAGTAGAGGCCCGCGTCGAAGAGCGCCTTCGACAGGAACCCGCGGAGCAGCCGCTCGGACTCGTCGTCGTCGAAGGTGGTCTTCGTCGCCTTGTCCTTGACGAGCTCGATGCCGTAGAAGTACCCGTCGCCGCGGACGTCACCGACGATCGGCAGGTCGAGCAGGGTCTCGAGCTCGGCCTTGAACAGCGGTGCGTTCGTCCGGACGTTCTCGAGCAGGCCCTCCTCCTCGAAGATGTCGAGGTTCTCCATCGCGACCGCCGCGGACACCGGGTGCCCGCCGAACGTGTACCCGTGGTAGAACGTCGTGTCGCCCGTGGAGAACGGCTCGAAGATCCGGTCGGAGATGATCGTCGCACCGATCGGCGAGTACCCGCTCGTCATCGCCTTGGCGCACGTGATCATGTCCGGGACGAAGCCGTAGTGGTCGCAGGCGAACATCTCGCCGATGCGGCCGAACGCGCAGATGACCTCGTCCGACACGAGCAGGACGTCGTACTCGTCGCAGATCTCGCGGACGCGCTGGAAGTACCCGGGCGGTGGGGTGAACGCGCCGCCGGAGTTCTGCACGGGCTCGAGGAACACCGCCGCGACGGTCTCCGGACCCTCGAACTCGATCATCTCGCGGATGCGCTCCGCGGCCCACACCCCGAACTGCTCCTCGGTCTCCCCCGCGAAGCCCATCTCGGCGGCCCGGTACCAGTTCGTGTTCGGCACGCGGAAGCCGCCGGGCACGAGGGGCTCGAACGCCTTCTTCATGTCCGGGATGCCGGTGATCGCGAGGGCACCCTGCGGGGTGCCGTGGTAGGCCACCGCTCGGGAGATCACCTTGTGCTTCATCGGCATCCCGCGGAGCTTCCAGTACTGCTTGGCGAGCTTGAACGCGGTCTCGACGGCCTCGCCACCGCCGGTCGAGAAGAACACCTTGTTCAGGTCGCCCGGCGCGTGGTCGGCCAGGCGGTCCGCGAGCTCGATCGCCGCCGGGTGCGCGTAGGACCAGATGGGGAAGAAGCTCAGCGTCTCGGCCTGCTTGGCGGCCTGTTCCGCGAGCCGCTTGCGCCCGTGCCCGGCAGCGACGACGAACAGTCCCGCGAGGCCGTCGATGTACTCCTTGCCGTGCGAGTCGTAGACGTGGTGCCCCTCGCCCCGGACCATGATCGGGACCTCGGCCCCCGCCTGGACACCGCCGTGCCTGGCGAAGTGCATCCAGAGGTGGTCCCTGGCCTTCTGCTGGAGTGCGTCGTTGTCGACGGCGGCGAAGGGGTCGTACGAGCCGAGGCGGGTGGGCTGCTGCATCGTCATTATCTGGTTCCCCAGTCGTAGAGCTGCTTGCGGAGTTGGAGGTAGACGAACGTCTCGGTGGAGACGACGCCGGGGAGGCTGCGGATCTGGCTGTTGAGCAGTTCGATGAGGTCGTCGTCGCTCTCGCAGACGACCTCGATCATGATGTCGAAGCTGCCCGCGGTGAGGACGAGGTAGTCCACCGCCTGGAGCTTCTCGAGTGCATCGGCGACGCTCCGGGTGTCCCCGCTGACCCGGATGCCGATCATCGCCTGCCGGTTGAACCCGAGCTGCATCGGGTCCGTGACGGCGACGATCTGCATCACGCCGGTCTCGGTGAGCTTCTGCACCCGCTGTCGCACGGCGGCCTCGGACAGCCCGACCGCCTTGCCGATCTCGCCGTAGGAGCGACGTCCGTCGGCCTGGAGCTGTTCGATGATGCGTTTGGAGATGTCGTCGATCGGTCCGGGTCGTCGTGGTGCCGCTGCCATGCCGGACAGCATGACAGCGGATCGACACCTGCCGCAACCGCAGACGAGTGAATTCGTCGCGTTCCGGTGGTTCCACAACGGATATCGTGGATTCCGGGCTGTCGACCTCGTGCCGTCTGCCTCTAGGATCGCGGACATGCGCACTCTCCAGAACTTCGTCGGTGGTTCGTCCACCACGGCCGACGCATCCTCGGCGATCGACCTCATCGACCCCGCGACCGAGGAGGTCTACGCCTCCGCTCCGGTGTCGAGCGCCGCGGACGTCGATGCCGCGTACGGTGCCGCGTCGACCGCCTTCGAGGGCTGGAAGCGGACGACCCCGTCCGAACGGCAGCTCGCACTGTTCCGGATCGCGGACGCGATGGAGGCACGGGCCGACGAGTTCGCGGACCTCGAGTCCCAGGACACCGGCAAGCCGCGGGCCTCGCTCGTCGAGGACGAGATCCTGGCGTCGGTCGACCAGATCCGGTTCTTCGCCGGCGCCGCGCGGAACCTCGAGGGGAAGTCGGCCGGCGAGTACATGGCCGACCACACCTCGTTCATCCGCCGCGAGCCCATCGGCGTCGTCGGCCAGGTCGCGCCGTGGAACTACCCGCTCAACATGGCGGTGTGGAAGTTCGCACCCGCCGTCGCCGCCGGGAACACCACCGTGCTGAAGCCGTCGGACACCACCCCGCAGTCCACGCTCCTGCTCGCCGAGGTCGCGGCGGAGTTCCTGCCCGCGGGCGTCCTGAACGTCATCGTCGGCGACCGGACGACCGGCGCGGCGATGATCGACCACCGGACACCGCAGCTCGTCTCGATCACGGGGTCGGTCCAGGCCGGGATGTCGGTCGCCCGTGCAGCGTCGTCGGACCTCAAGCGCGTGCACCTCGAGCTCGGCGGCAAGGCCCCGGTGATCGTGTTCGACGATGCCGACGTCGAGTCGGCGGTCGCGGGGATCGTCGCCGCCGGGTACTTCAACGCCGGCCAGGACTGCACCGCGGCGACGCGGTTGCTCGTGCAGTCCGGCATCCACGACGAGTTCGTGGCCGCACTCGCCGCGTACGCATCGGACAACGCGCGGACCGGTGCCCCGTCGGACCCCGACGTGCTGTTCGGGCCGGTCAACAACGCATCGCAGCTGTCACGGGTGTCGTCGTTCATCGACTCGCTGCCCGACCACGCGTCGATCGAGCTCGGCGGCCACCGCCAGGGCGACGTCGGGTACTTCCACGAGGCGACGATCGTCTCTGGGCTCCGCCAGGACGACCAGGCCGTGCAGGACGAGATCTTCGGCCCGGTCATCACCGTGCAGCGGTTCACCGACGAGGCCGAAGCACTCCGCTGGGCGAACGGTGTCGAGTACGGGCTGGCCAGCTCGGTGTGGACGTCGAACCACGGGCGGGCGATGCGGTTCGCCCGGGACCTGGACTTCGGGTGCGTGTGGATCAACACGCACATCCCGCTCGTCGCCGAGATGCCGCACGGCGGGTTCAAGCACTCCGGGTACGGCAAGGACCTGTCGGCCTACGGGTTCGAGGACTACACGCGCATCAAGCACGTGATGTCCTACATCGGCTGACGCGGGCCCCGGAACGAGCGAACCCGCACGTTCGTGCAGTTCCACCCGGGGGTGAACGACACGAACGTGCGGGTTCGCGGTGCGTGGGGGGTCAGTGCTTGCGGAAGTAGCCGTTCGCGCCACCGACGAACATCAGGATCGTCGCGATGATGACCGCGACGACGCCGATGATGCCCGCGACGGAGAAGGCACCGAACACGCCGAGGATCTGCAGGATCGCGAGGACGAGCAGGACGATGCGGGCCCAGTTGCGGCCGTCGCGCATCTTGAAGACGATGATGAGCTCGACGACGGCGATGATGATCGCGATGACCGCGCTCCCGACCGCGATCCCGGTGCCCATGTTGCTGACACCGGCCTGGTCGGCGGCCTGCTGGGCTCCGCCACCGACGAAGCCGATGATGCCGTTGATGATGCCGATCAGGACGACGACGAGCCAGATGAAGAACGAGACGGTGACGCTGGTCGGACGACCGGACGTGGTGTTTGCCATGGTGATGATCCCTCGGTGATGGTGTCTGCTGCGACAAGTGGAGGCGGCCCCGATGGACCGCCACAGTGCACCAGAGCGTAGGCCGTGAACTCACTGCGGGTTTCGTGTGGACGATTCCGGGCGTGTCGTATGCCTGCGCGCACAGCTGGGAGCGACCAGCATTGCTGCGGCAAACCGCAGCTCGAGTGGAACATGACGACGAAATCAGTCGCAACGGACCGCAAAACTGACGAATTTCGTGAACATCCTGTTACAGCACTTCCGGTTTCCGTCGCGACAGTGCCAGTATCGGGGCCACCCGAAACGGACGGGCCCTCCACGGTGACTCGACCGGGGACGACCCGACCAGGTGCGAGGAGGACACATGCCAGGAGCATTCGCCGAGTCCGGCGCCGATCTCGAGCTCGTCGGGCTCCGTAAGGAGTTCCCCGGCAGCGGGAAGACCGAGGGGTACACGGCGATCGAGGACCTGGACCTCACCATCCCCGCCGGCTCCTTCTTCGCGCTCCTCGGGCCGAGCGGCTGCGGCAAGACGACGACGCTCCGGCTCGTGGCCGGCCTCGAGGAGCCCTCGGCCGGGCGCATCCTCATCGGCGGCGCGGACGTCACGGACACCAGGGCGCACCAGCGCCCGGTCAACACCGTCTTCCAGAGCTACGCGCTCTTCCCGCACATGACGGTCCTCGACAACGTCGCGTTCGGCCTCAAGCGTCGGAAGATCGCCGACCCGATGGGCAAGGCACGCGAGGCCCTGGCGCTCGTCGAGCTCGAGCAGGTCGCGAACCGACGCCCGGCGCAGCTCTCCGGCGGCATGCAGCAGCGCGTCGCTCTGGCGCGCGCGGTGGTCAACCGCCCGGCGCTCCTGCTCCTCGACGAACCCCTCGGCGCGCTCGACCTGAAGCTCCGGCGCCAGATGCAGCTCGAGCTGAAGAGCATCCAGGGCGAGGTCGGCCTGACCTTCCTCCACGTCACGCACGACCAGGAGGAGGCGATGACGATGGCGGACACGGTCGCCGTGATGAACCGGGGGCGGATCGAGCAGATGGGTGCGCCGGAGGAGCTGTACGAGCTCCCGCGGACCGCCTTCGTCGCGAACTTCCTCGGGCAGTCGAACCTGTTCCCCGGAACGGTCCGCGGCACCGACGGCGCACTCCTCGTCGTCGAGACCCCGGCCGGCGTCATCGGCATCCCGGCGGACCGCGCCGAAGCAGCGGGCACCGCCGCGTCCGGAACAGGCACCGCCGGGACCCGGATCACCGTCGGCATCCGGCCCGAGAAGCTCCTGCTCTGGACCGAGGCCCCGCCGGCGACCGCCGGCCGCAACGCCGTCGGACCCGGCCGGGTGGTCGACGTCTCGTTCTCCGGCGTGAGCACGCAGTACCTCATCGCCGTCCCGGGTCTCGGCGAGATCGTCGTGTTCGCGCAGAACATGGTGTTCGGCCCGGTCGTCTCCCCGGGCGCCGAGGTGTGGGTCACGTGGCAGGTCGAGCACGGGTTCGGACTGGAGGCAGGGGCCTGCCCCGCACCGGAGGCGAGCGTTCCGGACAACGCGGCCCCGGGCCTCCAGTCCGACGCGGCGACGCGCGCGTCGCAGACCGCGGAGGCGGTCGCGTGAACGGCGAGCCGGAGACCACCGACCACGGCGCGTTCCGGCCCGACCTGGTCCGCGGGATGACCGAGCGGCGGATGAGCCGGCGGCAGCTGCTCCGCGGCGGCGCGGCGGTCGGCGGTGCCGCCGCGATCACTGCGCTGCTGAGCGCCTGCAGCATCCAGGGGTCGGTGGCGTCCCAGGCCGAGGACCCCGTCGACTGGACCGCGTACTGGCGGGATGCGAAGAAGACCGAGACGCTCAACTTCGCGAACTGGCCGCTCTACATCGACTCGTCGCACGGCAAGTCCGAGTCGATCGCGCTGTTCGAGCAGGCGACCGGGATCCGGGTCGACTACCAGCCGGTGATCCAGGACAACGCGAACTTCTACGCCACCGTCTCGCCGATCCTCCGGGCGCACGGCGCGACCGGCTACGACATCGTCGTCATGACGAACGGGTGGGAGCTCACCGAGATGATCAAGAACGGCTTCGTCGCCGAGCTCGACCACTCACGGCTGCCGAACTTCGCCGCCAACGCCTCCGACGCGGTGAAGAGCCCGAACTACGATCCGGGCAACAAGCACTCGCTCGTCTGGCAGACCGGGTTCACAGGCATCGCCTACAACCCGAAGTACATCGACCGCGAGATCACCTCGTGGGAGGACCTGCGGGACCCGGCATTCAAGGGCCGCGTCGGCATGTACAGCGACAACACCGAGATCGGGGCGGCCGCACTGCTGGCCATCGGCATCGACCCGGGTTCGTCGACGCCGAAGGACTGGCGGAAGGCGCAGGCCTGGCTCCAGAAGCAGCGTCCGCTCGTCGCCGGGTACTACGACCAGAGCTACATCAACCGGCTCGAGAACGGCGACACCTGGATCACGCAGGCATGGTCCGGCGACGTCTTCCAGGCGCAGCAGTCCGGGTTCCCGCACCTGGAGTTCATCACGCCGAAGGAGGGGCAGATGACCTGGCACGACAACATGATGATCCCGCGGCAGGCCGAGAACCCGATGGCGGCACTGTCGTGGATGGACTTCTACTACACGCCGAAGATCGCCGGGATCGTCGAGGACTACGTCAACTACGTCTGCCCGGTGCCGGGAGCGCAGGACTACGTGCGGAACGAACTCGACGACGCTGCGGTGGCAGACAGCCCGCTCGTGTTCCCGTCTGCCGAGGTGCTGTCGAACTCGCACGAGTTCCCCGTGTTCCGGAACTACGACGAGTACGCCGAGTGGAACAGCCTCTTCAACGCGGTGATCCAGTCATGAGCTCGGTGGTCCGGTCATGACCGCGGCGGTCCTCACCGGTGCAACACCCACGCGCACCCGGACACGTCGTCGGGGCACGCCGTACCTGCTCGCGGTCATCGGTGTCGCCTGGCTGGCGCTCTTCTTCGTGGTGCCGCTCGTCTCCGGGCTCATCGTGTCGCTCATGTCCGGGAACCCCGACGACGGCTACGCGTTCACCTGGAACTGGGGTGTGTACTCCGCGCTCTTCGTCGACCCGACGGTGCCGTACGCGACCTTCTTCCTCCGGTCGCTCTGGTACGGCGCCGCAGCGACGGTCATCACCATCGTCGTCGGGTACCCGGTGGCGTACTTCATCGCGTTCCGGGTGTCCGAGCGGTGGAAGAGCCCGCTGCTCATGCTCGTGTTCGTGAGCTTCCTCGTGTCGTTCGTCATCCGGACCGACATGTGGGCGTTCGTGCTCGCGTCGCAGGGGCCCGTCGTCACGGTGCTCCGGGACCTGCACCTCGTGACGAAGGACTTCCACATCCTCGGCACGTCCGGGGCGGTGGTCTTCGGCGACGCGTACAACGACCTGGCCTTCATGGTCCTGCCGATCTACGCGGCGCTCGAGCGGATCGACCCGCGGCTGTCCGAGGCAGCGTCCGACCTCTACGCGAACAAGTTCCGTGCGTTCTTCCACACGACGCTCCCGCTGTCCCGCTCCGGCATCTTCGCCGGGGTGCTCCTGGTCTTCATCGACACCGTCGGCGACCCGGTGAACTCCTCGCTCCTCGGCGGCACGAACACGTACACGATCGGCCAGGCGATCCAGGACACCTACTCCGGCAACCAGCAGTACAACGTCGCAGCCGCACTGTCGACGGTGCTGATGATCGTGCTCGGCATCATCCTCTTCCTCTACGCCCGGGTCGCGGGCACCGACGACATCGAGGACCTCGTATGACCGCCACCACCGCCGCCCCCGCCACACCGGTCGCGTCCTCGCACGCGCACGCGGACCGGACGGGAGGCACGGCCCGCCCCCGTCCCGCCCGTCGCCGCCGCGCCGGGTCACGCTGGGTGCTCCCCCTCGTCTACTGGGTCGTCATCGGGATCACCCTCGTGCCGATCGTGTACATGGTCGCGTACAGCTTCAACGACGCCCCGACGAACCGGCTCACGTTCGCCTGGAACGGGTTCACGACGTACTGGTACGCGAACCTGACGCAGGTGAGCGGCCTCGGGTCGGCGTTCCTCACCTCGGTCGTCGTCGCCGTCGTCGCCGCGGTCGTCTCGGTGGCGATCGGGCTCCCGCTCGCACTCTCCCTCGAGCGGTACCGGTGGTTCGGACGCGGTGCGGTCTCGACCGTCGTGTTCGCGGACATCGCCGCGCCGTCGATCGTCGTCGGCTCGGCGTCGCTGTCCTTCTTCCTGTCGATCGGGGTCGGCACCGGGTTCCTGACGATCCTGATCGTGCACGTCGCCTTCGACGTCGCGTACGTCGTGGTGGTGCTCCGGGCCCGGATCTCGGGCATGGGACACGTGCTCGAGGAGGCGGCGAGCGACCTCGGCGCGACACCGTTCCAGGCGTTCCGGCTCGTGACGCTGCCGCTGCTCGTGCCGGGCATGCTCGCGGCGGGGCTCCTCGCGCTCGCGATGTCCATCGACGACTACGTCATCACGTCGTTCATCGCCGGGCCGTCGGTGACGTTCCCGCTGTTCGTCTACGGTGCCGCGAAGGCCGGGATGCCGCCGCAGGTGCTGTGCTTCGGGACGCTCATCTTCGTGGTCGGGCTCGTCGTCGCGCTGCTCAACGGACTACTCAATCGTCGGTTCGCTCGGACCCGGGGGTCGCTCGACGCCTGATCGGCGGACGGCCGTCAGACGGTCGTGTTGACTCTCGACCCGCCACCCGGGGCCCGACGGACCTCCACCCGGTCGGGGATCCGCAGCTTGAGCTCCTCGACGTGGCTCACGATGCCGATCTGACGACCACCCGCCGAGAGCTGCGCGAGCTGCCCGACGACGCCGTCGAGGGTCTCCGGGTCGAGCGTGCCGAAGCCCTCGTCGACGAACAGCGTGCCGAGCTCGACACCGCCCGCCTCGGCCTGGACGACGTCCGCGAGTCCGAGAGCCAGACACAGCGACGCCGTGAAGGTCTCACCGCCGGAGAGGCTCTTCGGGTCGCGCGGTCGCCCCGTCTCGTGGTCGAGGACCGCCAGCGCGAGCCCCGTCCGACGTGCCCGCGAGGACGATTCCCGCTCGTCGGAGGTCTGCAGCGAGAACCGCCCGCCGAGCATCGTTCCGAGACGGCTGTTCGCGGCGGCGACGACGTCCTCGAACCGCCGCATCAGGACGTAGGTCCCGAGGGTGATCCCGGTCGGGTTCGATCCGGGGACGGCCGCGGCGATGTCGGCGAGTCGGACGACAGCTCTGCTCGCGGCCGACGTCGACTCCCTGGCCGCGACGGCGCGGGTGAGACCCGCCGCACGTGCTCCCGCAGCGCCGAGCCGGTCGGCGCTCGTGACCGCGGCGACCCGTGCGGCGTCGAGCACACCGGCGGCCGACGTCTGTGCCGCCTGCACGCCGGCGAGGTCGATGCGTTCCGCGGTGTCCTGGGCCGCGGCGACGACCCCGGGCTCGGCGAGCACCGACTCGACCACGGCCTGCTCGCGGTCGTGTCGGGCGATCCGGTCGCGCAGAGCGGCACCGTCCTGGGGCCCGAGCGCTGCGGCCCGAGCGCTGTCCGCATCGACGAAGTCGTTCTCGTCGAGGGCACGCGCGACCTCGACGGCCCGGACCTCGAACTGCGCTCCGGCCGCGACCGACACCGTCAGGACCTCGGCCACGTCGGCCAGGATCGACGCGTCCCGATCCACGAGCGCCACGGCGGCCGCGAGGGCGCCGTCCGCGGAGTCCCCCGCATCGTCGGGATCGCGAGGTGCGGAGGCAGCGCGGAACCCGCGGAGCGCACGCACCCGTTCGGCCACGGCCGCGGTGTCCAGCGCGATCGAGGCGGTCTCCGAGGTCTGTGTCGCCTCTGCTCCGGCTAGGGCGGAAGCGGTCGCACGCCGGTCGGACTCGAGCTCGGCGGTCCCCCGGTCGAACGCGGCGACCTGCGTCTCGACCTCCTTCCGCTGGGCGCCGGCGTTCCGGGCGTCGGCGACCCGCTGCCGGGCGAGCTCGATCGCCCGGAGCGCGGACTCCGCGGTCGCGTCGCCCACCTGCGTGGTCAGACGGCGGTGCTCCTCGGAGCTCAGCGCGTACTCCGTGGCGGCATCGGCGAGGAGGGCGTCGGCTGCGGCGCGGGCATCGGTGGCGGCCTGGACCGCGTCGACGTCGGGGTGTTCGTCGGTCGGCGCCGCGACGGCGGGGTGCTCGACGGCACCGCAGACGGGGCACGGGTCACCATCCACGAGCGCCGCGCCGAGCTCCCCCGCGAGGCCGGCCGCACGGCGTGTCCGGAGATCGGCCTCGTGTGCGATCGCGGAGCGGGCGGCATCGGCTGCTGCCCGTCGAGCGGCATCAGCACGTTCCCGCCGGTCGCCCGCGGCCTCGAGTGCCACGACGAGCCGCGCAGTGTCCTCGGCGTCCGCGAGCGCACGCTCCGCGGGACGGGCGTCCTCGGCACGGTCGGCGAGCGCGGCGGCGGCCGTCACGAGGCCCGCGCGTTCGTCCGGCCGTCGGTCGAGCTCGTCGGACAGCGCGGCGAGGCGGTCTCGTGTCGTGGTCAGGGTGTGCTCGCGGCGGGCCGCCGAGGTCCGCCGTTCCGGGAGGTCACGCTCGACGCCGACGAGGTGCCTGGCCCCCGCGACCGCCTCGCGGAGCGCTGCCGCGTGGTCGGCGAGACCATCGGCGTCGTACTGCCCCGTGCCGGACCAGATCGTGCCCGAGCCGCCCTGGCCGTCGCCGGAGACCGAGTCGGACGCCGAGCCCGGGCCCGAGGCCGGGCCCGAGGCCGGGTCCACGCCCGAGCCTGAGCCCGAGACCGAGCCGGAGCCGGAGACACCGACGGGCTGCAGCGCACGGCGGATCGTGGCCCCGTGCCGGTCGACCGCGGCATCGCGAGCAGCCTCGGCCTTCTGTGCTGCGGCACGCGCGGTGTCGAGCCCGGTGAGCATCGCGAGCACGCGCCCGGCCCGTTCGGCGTCGGCGAGCCGGGCGCGCGCGGCGTCGGTCTCGGTGTCGCTGTCCGCCAGGGCGGATCGACGGCGCAGGTACTCCCGGCGTCGATCGAGTGCTGCGGAGCGACGGGCGGCGTCCTCCGCGACGACCCGACACCGCTCGAGCGCCCCTGCGGCGTCGGCACGAGCAGCCTCGGCCTGCTCGGACGCCGCGCTGAGGACCCGGACGACGTCCGCCGCGTCGTCCTCCGTGAGCTCGGTGCGGCCGGAGGCCTCCTCGAACCGGCTCAGCGCGTCCGCGACGGCATGCTCGGCCTGCTCCACCGACGCGATCGCCGCTCGTCGCCGCGCTGCGAGCTCCTCGGCCGTCCGGACGTAGATCTCGGTGCCGAACAGCGACTGCAGCAGCGCCCGACGGTCCTCGCCCGGCGCGCGCAGGAACCGCGCGAACTCGCCCTGGGGCAGGACCACCGTCTGGACGAACTGCGCGCGGTCGAGCCCGACGATGCGGAGGATCTCGGCGCCGACCTCCGGCGCTCGGTCGGACAGCGGCTCACCGACGGTGTCGTCGGGTGCCGCGAGCCGGAAGAGCCGAGCAGAGGCCTGCTGCGTCACGGTGCCCGTCCCGCGCTGCTTCGGGCGGTCGTACGCCGGCGTCCGACGCACCCGGTGGACACCGGCGGCGGTCTGGAACACGAGCTCGACGAACGGTTCGGTGGTGGGCGCCGCGTGGTGGCTGTGCAGTCGGTCCCTGCTGGTACCGGAGGAGTCGCCTGCGAGCGACCCGTAGAGCGCGAACACGACGGCGTCGATGATCGTGGACTTGCCGGATCCCGTCGGGCCCTCGAGCAGGAACACCCCCGAGGCTCCGAGCGCCGCGAAGTCGACGTCGACGCGGTCCGCGAACGGTCCGATCGCCTGGAGTGTCAGGTGGTGCAGGTACATCAGCGCGCTCCTTCGCTGAGCGCGGCGGCTGCGGTCTCGTACGCGTCGCGGAGGAGACCGATCTCGAGTTCGGTGGGCGCGCCACCCGTGGCGTACGTGACGAAGTCGGCGGCGACCTCGACGGGGTCGGACGTCGCGGTCACGGCGGCGGCTCCGGTCCGGATGAGGCCGCCCTCCGGCTCGTGCAGGATCGACAGTGCGAACGGGAAGCGCTCCTTGACGCGCGCGTACATCCGGTCGGGGTGCGCGGCGTCGGTGACCGTCACCCGGACCCACGCGTCCACATCGGCCGCGAAGTCCCCGGACTCGATCTGGTCGATGGTCCCGCGAACATCGACGAGGCGGCGGGGCACCGGGGTCCGGACGAGCTCCACGGACACCGCGCCGTCCGCGCCCAGGTCGACGACGGTCACGGACTTCTGCTGGTGTCGCTCGCCGAACGAGAACGCCAGCGGGGACCCCGCGTACCGGATGCGATCGCCGACACCGACGCGCTGGGGGCCGTGCAGGTGTCCGAGCGCGACGTAGTCGATGCCGTCGAACACCGACTCGGCCACGCGGTCGACGCCCCCGACCCGGATGTCCTGCTCGCTGTCGCTCGGTTCCGCACCACCGACGAACGCGTGCGCGACGACGACGCTCCTGACCCCGGGACGCGAGGCCAGATCGGCCCGGACCCGCTCCATCGCAGCGCCCACGACCGCCTGGTGCGACCGGGGCAGCGGCGTCGCCGGGTCGGACGACAGCTCGTGCCGCACCATGTCGGGCGCGAGGAACGGCAGCCCGTACACGGCGACGGGTCCTTCTGCGTCGTCGAGGAGCACCGGTGTGCCGATCCCCCCGACGTCCGCGAGGATCCGGACGCGGTCCTGCATGACACCGGCGCCGAAGCCGAGCCGGACGGCGGAGTCGTGGTTGCCCGGCGTCACGACGACCGGCGCGACCGCGGCGAGTCGTTCGAGCGCGCCCGACAGCATGCGGACGGCGGGGACGGGCGGGATCGCGCGGTCGTAGACGTCCCCCGCGACGACCACCAGGTCGACGGCACGATCGCGGGCCAGGTCGACCAGGAAGTCGAGGAACGCCGCCTGGTGGTCGAGGAGGTCCGTGCCGAGCAGGGTGCGCCCGAGGTGCCAGTCCCCGGTGTGCAGGATCCGCATGGCAGCCCCCTCCGGCTCCGTCCGTCCGGACCACCCGGACGCCTGCCACGCTAGACGGGACGACGGACATCCCGCGACTCGGCGTGCGGAGCTGTGGACAACCGGCCGGGCGACTGCTCCGACTACCGCCCCTGCTTGTACAGCGTCGACACCTGTGCGGCCGTCAGCGCCGTCGGGTACGCGGTGACGTCGTCGAGGTCGCCCTTGAAGTAGGCGCTCGTCGGCGCGTTCGTCCAGGCGTTGAGATTGTCGTAGCCGATCCGCCACCAGCCCGAGTTCGCCTCGGCACCGGTGTTCGTGTTCGTGCCGACGCTGACGCCGTCGACGTACAGGGCCATGCCGGAGGACGACATCGTGCCGACGACGTGGTGCCAAGCGCCGTCCGTGACCACCGCGGGCGAGGCGATCGTGATGTTGCCGGAGTTGTAGACCCCGAACACGATCTTGCCCGCCGAGTTGACGTAGAGATGGCGGTCGTACGAGCTCGACGTGCCGGTCTGCGAGTTGCCGAACCCGACCACCTTGCCGGCCGCGGTGGAGGTGCGGATCCAGGCTTCGACCGTGAACGTCGTCGGAGCGGTGACCTTCGTCGCGCTCGTCGTCGTGATCTGGCCCGAGGTCCCGTCGAACGTGACGTACGGGCTGCTCCCGCAGGTCCCGCCGACCCGGGTGACGCCCGTGGACAGCGTGCCCGCGCGGCCGTTCGCGGACAGGTCCGACTCGCTCGTGCCGGATGCGGCACCGAACTGGTACGTGAACGACGGCGAGTTGGTCACGGTGCGACCGAGGCAGTCGAAGGTCGAGCCGGCGGCCCACGAGGACGTCGGGTTCACGGCGGTGGCCCCGAACCCGGCCGCGAGCGCCTTGGCCGGCAGGACGAGTCCCGCGCCGCCGGCGACGAGGACGATGGCGAGCACCGTACCGGCCCGGCGGAGGCGACGGGTGTGCCGGACGCGACGACGCGCCTCCCGGCGGCTGACGGTGGCGACGACGGACGGGAGGCCCGTGGTGGCGTCGACCCGCGCCTCCAGTCCGATGTCGGTCGCGTCGGTGCGGCCACCGGCGTCGGCGGTCGTCCCGCCGTCCGTGTCCGCGTCCGCGTCTGCGTCCTCGAGCCGGCGACGGAGCGACGCGTCGAGCATGCTGAGGAGCGCGATCGCGGCGAGGACCACGACGAGTCCGATGACCCGGAGGTACTCGCCGTCACGGAGCCACATGACGGGGAGACCGACGTACGGCACGCGGATGAACGCGACCCCGTGAACGGCGGTCCGCATGATCGGCGTCGAGTCCGCGGCGGGGTTCGCGTCGCCCTTGGTGATGATCTGGCCGTTCGACCCGGCCTTGTCGAACCGGTGCAGGCGGAGCTGCCCGGGCATGTCCGGGTCGTCGTAGAGGAGCACCTGACCCGCGTGCAGCGAGGTCTCGGCGACGGGGCGTGCGACCACGACGTCGCCCGGGTGCAGGCGGGGCTCCATCGAGCCGGTCATCACGGTGGTGGGGTGCCAGCCGATGACCGCCGGAGCAGCAGCCCAGAGCGCCATGCCGAGCAGGGTCGCGATGACGCCGCGAGCGAGCGTCGCGACGATGATCCTGGACCAGTCACGGACGTCCCGCATCGTGCTCGACGGCAGGGACACCGTGGGGAGCTCGATGCGGGACGTGGTCATGACTGCCTTCTCGGGAGGAGTGGTGCGGGGTGGAGCGGTTCAGCTGTACTCAGCTGCTTCAGCTGTTCTGGGCCTCCCAGGTGAGACCGAGGGCCGCGGTGCCGGCCTGCGCCGAGTTCGGGGCCGTCGAGGACACCGTGTAGCTGATCTGGTAGACGCGGGACTCCGAGGCGGTGCCGGTCGGGGTCCAGGTGCCGACGCCGTTGCTGTAGTTCGTGTAGGTGTTGCCGAAGTTCAGCAGGGTGCCGGTGTACAGCGAGCTGCCGGAGGCGAGCGGGGTGAAGCCGGTGCAGGAGCCGAAGCCGCCGCCGGTGCCCTGGACGACCGAGATGTTGATGTAGGAGGAGAACGCGTTCGTCGTCGCGGCGGCGGTGCCGTAGAGCTTGACGGCCGAGGCGAGCGAGCCGGTCGAGGTGACCGTGATGCAGTTCGAGCCGGTCGAGCCCGGCTTGAGGCCGGTCGCCGTGAACATCGCCGAGTTCGCGTCGTCGTCGGTGAGGGCGACGGTGCCGGCGGTCCAGTTGTTCGTCGGGTTCACCGTGGTGGCGGAGAAGGCCGAGTAGGAGGCGGTGGAGACGACGATGCCCGAGGCGATGAGCGCTGCGGGGATGGCGATCCAGGCGGCGAGCTTCGCGGCGCGGGGCGTGACACGGGACATGGCGGTACTCCAGAGGAAGAGGGGGTCTGATCGAGAAGGCGGCCAGCGGCGGGAACCGGGCTGCGGTTGGTACGACGATCAAGTTACTTGCGCGTCGAGTTGCTCACAAGCCGTGCGACACCCCCACTGGTGGGGGTACCTCGATCATCGAGTAACTTGCACTTCGAGCAGTATGCTCAGCGAGTGGCACGATCCGTGGCACATGCCCCACCTCCGATCGCAGGATGCGGTCCGACCGAAGAGATGCCCATGACGGACACCCTTGTTGCCCCTGACACCGCGATGGACACGACGTCCTCCCGCGATGTCGCCTCCCCCACCGACGGCGATGCGCTCGACCGGCTCCTGCAGTCCTTCCGCGTGCTGCAGCTCCACCACGCGCACGTGCTGCACCACGAGGCGGTGCGACGCGGGCTCAACGAGACGGACCTCCGCCTGGTGTTCTTCCTCGGCGTCAACACGTGCGGCGGCGTCACCCCGAAGCAGGCCGGCGAGTACCTCGAGCTCTCCACCGGAGCCGTGACGAGCCTCGTCGACCGGCTCGAGCGCCACGGGCACCTCGAGCGTCAGCCGAACCCGGCCGACCGCCGCAGCGTCCTCATCCAGCTCACCGACTCCGGCCGTGAGATCGCCGCAACCATCGGCGGGGTCTACCGGTCGGTCTTCAGCCAGTCGATCCCCGCCGAGCACCTGCTCGCACTCGCTGCCGGGTTCGACCAGATGAGCGCCGCCCTGGCGCGCGTGACCAGCGTCCCCGCGCCCTGCGAATGACCGGCACGACGGCACCGGCCACGGCCACGGCACCGGCCCCGGCCCCCGCCACGGCTCCGGCGGAGGCGTCGATCGACGCGGCCATCGAGGTCTACCGGCGACTCCAGCTCCACCACGCTCGACTCACGCAGGAGCTCGCGACCGCCCGGAGCATCAACCACACCGACCTGCGGTTCCTGTTCTACCTCGCGGCCCAGCCGGACGAGGGTGTCCTCCCGAAGACCGTGACCCGGTACCTGGGGCTCACGACGGGCGCCACGACGAGCCTGGTCGACCGGCTCGAGGACCGCGGGTACGTCGAGCGCGTCCCGAACCCCGAGGACCGTCGGAGCGTCTACGTGACGATCACCCCGACCGGCGTCGAGCTCGTCGACGACGTCAAGGTGACCTTCCGCGATGCGTTCGCGGAGGCGATCCCGGCGGATCGCCTCGATGCGTTCACCGCCATGCTCGCCGCGGTCGACGCCGCACTCGTCGCACGCAGCGACCTCCGACCCTGACCGGGGTCGGCGTGCGGGGATAGCGTGGCGGCATGACCCCCACCGAACTGCTCATCGAGTCCTTCTCACGCATCCCGGACACGGTCGAACGCGCCGTCACAGGGCTGTCGAAGGACCAGCTGGCATCGCGTCCGTCCGCCGGAGCGAACACCCTCGCGTGGCTCGCCTGGCACATCGCCCGCGGGCAGGACGTGCAGATCGCGGGGTTGGCCGACAGCGAGCAGGTGTGGACCTCCGGCGGATGGTACGACCGCTTCGGCCTGCCGTTCCCGGCCGAGGCCCTCGGCTACGGCATGACGCGCGACGACGTCGGCCGGGTCCGCGTCTCCGCTGACGACCTCGTCGGGTACCTCCGTGCGGTGCACGCTCGGACCGTCGAGGTGCTCTCCGGCATGTCCGAGGCAGACCTCGACGCCGTCGTGGACGACGCCTGGGACCCGCCCGTCACCGCCGGAGTCCGGCTCGCGAGCATCCTCGACGACTGTGTCCAGCACGCTGGACAGGCCGGGTACGTCCGGGGGCTGCTCTTCTTCTGAGACCGCGCCCCGTCGACGACGTGAGCTGAACACAGACAGACGGGAGGCCCGGTACCGGCTGGTACCGGGCCTCCCGTCCGCGCGTGCTGCGTCCGGCGCTAGCGGTTCGCCAGTTCCTTCAGGAACTGGTCGCCGGGCGCGACCGAGACCATCGGCGCCTCGATCTCGGCGCGGCCGAGCATGTCCTCCATCTTGCGACGGCGGTTGTTCGTGATCAGGGTCACGACGGTGCCCTCCTTGCCCGCTCGACCCGTCCGGCCCGCGCGGTGCGTGTACGTCTTGTACTCGTCCGGCAGGTCGGCCTGGATCACGAGCGAGATGTCGTCGACGTGGATACCGCGCGCTGCGACGTCCGTGGCGACGAGCACGTTGACGCGTCCGGTCGTCAGGAGCGACAGGTTGCGGGTGCGTCGCGCCTGGTTGAGGTCGCCGTGGAGGCTCGTGGCGCGGATCCCCGCGTCCTCGAGCTGGTCCGCGATCCGCTCGGCGTAGGCACGGGTCCGCGCGAAGACGAGCGTCTTGCCGGGACCGCTCGAGAGTTCCTCGATGATCTCGTCCTTCTGGCGCTGCTCGATGAGCAGGACCTGGTGGTCGATCGTCGAGGATGCCTGGTCCTCGCCGAGGACCTCGTGCACGGCCGGGTCGACGAGGAACTTCTCGACGAGAGACGCGACCTGCGTGTCGAGCGTCGCGCTGAAGAGGAGCTTCTGCGCGCGGTCGCCGTGCGGGGTCACCGTGGCGGTGGCCTCGAGGATGCGCTCGACGGGCTCGAGGAACCCGAGGTCGCACATGTGGTCGGCCTCGTCGAGGACCGTGACGGTCACCTCGCTGAGGTCGAGACGGCCCTGTGCCATGAGGTCCTCGATACGCCCGGGCGTGCCGATGATGATGTCGACACCGCGATCGAGTGCACCGACCTGACGACCCTGCGGGACGCCACCGTAGATCTGCGTCGTGAACAGGCCGACGGCGCGGGCGATGGGCTGCACCGTCCGGTCGATCTGCAGCGCGAGCTCGCGGGTCGGCGCGACGATGAGGGCGCGGGGGTTCCGACCCATCCGACGGTCCTTGCCGCCGCCGTGCTCCATGAGCTTCTCGACGAGGGGGGCGCCGAACGCGATGGTCTTGCCGGAGCCGGTCTTGCCGCGACCGAGGACGTCACGGCCGGCGAGCACGTCCGGGATCGTGGCGGCCTGGATCGGGAACGGACGGTCGGCGCCGAGCTCGGCAAGGACACGGGTGATGTTGCCGCCGATGCCGAGGTCGCCGAACGTCACGCCCTCGACGTCCTCCGCCACGGTGGCCTCCGCCTGGAGCTTCTCGAGCTTGACGTCGTCGCCGGGCTTGAAGGGGGCGCGGTCCTCGCGGGCGTCGCCGAAGTACCGGCCACCGGTCTCGTGCTGACGCTGCGGGCGATCGTTGCGGTCGTTGCGGTCGAACGAGCGCTGCGGGCGGTCGTCACGGTCACGACGGGGTGCGCGGTCGTCACGGTCGAAGCTGCGCGGGGCACGGTCGTTGCGATCGTTGCGGTCGTTGCGGTCGAACGAACGCTGCGGGCGGTCGTCACGGTCACGACGGGGCGCGCGGTCGTCACGGTCGAAGCTGCGCGGGGCACGATCGTTCCGGTCGTTCCGGTCGAACGAACGCTGCGGGCGGTCGTCRCGGTCACGACGGGGCGCACGGTCGTCACGGTCGAAGCTGCGCGGGGCACGGTCGTTCCGGTCGAACGAACGCGGGCCGCGGTCGTCGCGGTCACGACGGGGCGCACGGTCGTCACGGTCACGACGGGGTGCGCGGTCGTCGCGGTCGAAGCTGCGCGGGGCACGGTCGTTGCGGTCGTTGCGGTCGAACGAACGCTGCGGGCGGTCGTCACGATCGAACGAGCGGCCACCACGACGGTCATCGCCACGGTCGCTCGGACGACCAGCGGTGCCGGCCCGACGGTCGTCACGCTCGAAGCGCCCACGACCGCGGCTGTCGTTGTTCGAGCGCGGCTCCCAGTTCGGCCGCTCACCCTTCGCCGCACCGGAGCCGGCACGATCACGGCGCTCCGAGGCGTTCCAGCGGGCCTTCTGCTTCGGGGCTCCAGGCTCGTCGGCGCGGTACCCGCGATGCGAGGAGCTGCGCGAAGCCGGGGTGCCGTTGTCGTTGCGGGCACGCGAGGGCCCGCCCTTCTTGAATGGGGGCATGAGGATCTTTCCGGTGTGGAGACATGCCGCTGCCCACCCTGGGCTGCATCGGCCGGGGTGTCACGCGGAGGGGGTTCTTCCCGTCGGAACATCGACGTGATTCCAGCCCTCGAGATACACACACCGCTCGCAGCCACATGCTGCGTTGTCGAGAGCCGACCGATCCACCCTACGCGACCCGACGTGCGATCGCCAGCCCCGTGCCTCCAGGTCGACCGTCAGGACTCGGCGAGGCGCCGACGCTGCTCGGCGACGTCGAAGTCGGCCGACGGCCACTCGAGGTGCATGTCCTGGAGCGCACCGATGAGCAGCTGTTGCACCGCCAACCGGGCGTACCACTTGCGGTTCGCCGGGACGACGTACCACGGTGCGACGTCGGTCGAGGTCCGGTCGAACGCGACCTGGTAGGCCTGCTGGTACTCACCCCAGAGCATGCGCTCGTCGATGTCGCCCGGGTTGAACTTCCAGTGCTTGTCCGGCCGGTCGAGCCGCTCCCCGAGGCGTTCGCGCTGCTCGTCCTTGGAGATGTGCAGCATCACCTTGACGATGCTCGTGCCCGACGAGGCGAGCGCCCGCTCGAACGCGACGATCGCTCCGTACCGCCGCTCGATCTCCTCCGGAGGGGCGAACGACCGGACGCGCTGGATGAGGACGTCCTCGTAGTGCGACCGGTCGAAGACGCCGAGCTGGCCAGCGGAGGGCAGGGCCTTCTCGATCCGCCACAGGAAGTCGTGGTCGCGCTCCTCGGCCGTCGGGGCCTTGAACCCCGCGTACCGGACGCCGTTCGGGTCGACCGCACCGACCACGTGGGACACGATGCCGCCCTTGCCCGCGCTGTCCATCGCCTGGAGCACCAGGAGGACCCGACGTTCGTCGCCGGCAGTGGACGCTGCCCACAGCCGCTCCTGCATCGCGCCGAGTCGGGCTGCACCGGCGGCGAGCGCCTCGAGCCCGTCGATCTTGCGGCCGCGGAACCCCGGCGTGGACTCCGGGTCGACGTTCGTGAGCCGGAACCCCTCCTCGACGCGGAGCAGGGGTTCTGGATCCTCGGACCATGCCGTTCGTCGACTCACGCGGTCTCCTCCTCGATGTCCTCGAATCCTCCCATCCCGGACGGTGCCAGCGGAAGCGACGGAGCGGGTGCGTCCAGGGGAACTGAGGCGAGACACCGTTTATGTTGGACGGCGATGACGTCTGACCCGACCCGCCGGCGCGCTGCGCGTGATCCGCGCCCCGTCACGCGGCGCCGGTCGGTACAGGTGCTCGCGCTCGCGGTCGCGGCGGCGCTGCTGGTGGGGCTCGCAGCGTGCACGGGTTCCCCCACCGGCGACTCGGACGCCACGGTCGACGCCAAGCCCGTCATCTACCCGCTCTCCCTGCGCTACCGGGGCATCGAGACCGTGTCCGACGTGCCCTACGGGGGCGACCGACTGCAGCAGCTCGACGTGTGCCTGCCGGTCGGGGCCTCCGGCGGACGACCCACCGGTACCGCCACGGATGCCGCGCGCGACCGAGCGGACGCGAACGCCAGCGACAGCGCCGACACGGGTGCGAGCGCCGACGCGAGTGCGGACACGAGCTCCGCGGCGGGTGCCAGCACCTCGACCGCCGCACCCGACGCGCCGACCGGCAGCGCCGAACCCGACGCGACGCCGACCGCCCAGGGCACGCGCGCCGCGATCATGATGATCCACGGCGGCTCGTGGTCGCACGGTGACAAGGCCACCGCCGCCTACCACTCCGTCTGCCAGTACCTGGCGTCCGAGGGCTTCGTCGTCTTCAACGTCGACTACCGACTCGCGCCGACCGATCCGTTCCCCGCCGGCCTCGACGACGTCCGCCGCGCACTCGACTGGGTGTTCCGAGCTTCGACACTCGACACGTACGACGTCGACCGCGACCGGGTCGGGGTGTTCGGCGGCAGTGCCGGCGGCAACCTCGCGTCGCTGCTCGCCCTCGAGGACCACGGCTCGGCGTCCTACGCCGCGGGTGACCGCATCCGGGCCGTGGCCGAGCTGAGCGGCCCAGCCGACCTCACCGCCGCGTCGACTGCTGCCGACGGCGTCACCGAGGGCTTCCAACGGACACAGCTCCTGTACCTGAACTGCCCGAACTACGCCGACTGCCCCGCAGCACGTCGCGCGTCCCCGATGTACAAGGTCACCGCGACCACACCGCCGTTCTTCATCGGGCAGTCCACCCACGAGTTCATCCCGGCATGGGAGTCGCAGCGCTTCGCCGAGCGGCTCCGGGGGCATGACGTCCCGGTCACGCTCGTGATGGTCCGTGGGAGCGCCCACTCCATCGCGCAGCTCGACCAGGCGATGAGCGAGCGCGTCGCGGGATGGTTCCGAGCCCGCCTCCGGTGAAACATCGGTGCCGTACGTTTGTATTTCAGGTACGATGATCATGGTGCTGTCCCCTGTCCCCCGTTCTGGCGGCACCCGCACTCGGGTCTGTCCGATGTGGAGCGGTCAGCCGAGACTGGGCACCATGAGCACGCAGCAACTGGACCGCGCCGAGCGGATCACCGCCCCCGAGTGGGCAGGGATGACCTGGCTGCGCGCCGGCACCGAACTGCTGCTCGGCCTGTCGTTCCTCGTCACCGTCGGTTTCGGGTTCGCCGGGGTCGTCCGGGGCGAGACCTCCATGGTCGCCCAGCTCAGCGCGGTCGTGTTCGTCTGCTCACTCGCCGCCGTGCTCGTCAACTGGTTCACCGCCACGACGGACGACAGTCACCGCCGCGGCTGGGAGTGCTGACCCGCCGCTCGGCGTCCTGGTCACCGACCGTCAGCAGTCCGACCGCGTGAGCGCCACCGTCGTATGAAGCGCGAGATGGCGTTCGGCCGCTTCGGAGGCAGCAGCCCAGCCCGCCGGTCCGCCCGCCGCTCGAGCCACCCCTCGACCACCGAGTAGAGCGCCGGCAGCACGATCAGCGTCAGGACGGTCGACGACACGAGCCCGCCGATCACGATGAGTGCAAGCGGCTGCGAGATGAACCCGCCCTGCCCGGTCAGCCCGATCGCCATCGGCACGAGCGCGAACACCGTCGCGAGTGCCGTCATGAGGATCGGTCGGAGTCGACGCGTCGCACCCTCGACGAGTGCCTCGCGGACGCGGAGCCCTCGTCGTCGGTACTGGTTCACGAGGTCGATGAGCACGATGGCGTTCGTCACGACGATCCCCACCAGCATGAGCAGCCCGATGAGCGACGGAACGCCGATCGGGATGCCCGAGACGATCTGCAGGACGACGGCTCCGGTGGCGGCGAACGGGATCGACACGAGCAGCATCAGCGGCTGGTAGAGGCTCTTGAACGTCGCGACCATCACGACGTACACGATGAGGATCGCGATGAGCGCCGCGAGTCCGAGCTGCCCGAACGCGTTCGTCTGACTCGAGGCGACACCGCCGATCGACGCGGACGCGCCCCGCGGCAGGTCGAGGTCGTCGACGGCCTGCGTCACCGAGGTGGTGGCCGCGCCGAGGTTCGTGGCCGACGGGGTCACCGAGATGGTCGCCGTGCGGACCGCATCGGACGTGGTCACGCTCGTCGGACCGTCCGCCTCCGCGACGGTGGCCAGATCGGACAGCGGCACGGACCCGGTCGCGGTGGGGATGGACAGTGCCCGGAGCGCGTCGGCGGTCGTCGGCGGCGTGGCGTTCTCGATGTAGATGTCGAGGGTGGCATCGCCGAACTCCACGGTGCCCTTGGACTGCGGCGACACGGATGCGGCGACGATCCCGCCGACCTCCGTCTCGGTCAGACCATCAGCGGCGGCCTTCGAGCGGTCGACCTTCACCTGGAGGAACGGCTGCGCCGACGACAGGTTGCTCGAGGCGCCGGTCGTGTTCGGGACGTCGCGCATCGCCCGGAGCACCTGCTGCGAGGCGGTCCGGAGCTGGTCCTGGGTCGGCGCCGTGACGTCGACCTCGATGTTCGAGTCCGAGCCGAAGCTCGACGACGAGGACATCGCGATGTCGCCCGCGCCCGAGAGCGCCTTGAGTCGTGCACGCGCGGTCGACTGCAGGTCGGTCTGGTTGCGGTCGGCGTCGGTCGTGACCGAGTAGGTGATGGCACCGCCGGCACCGCCGGAGAACGCGGCCTGCAGGGAGTTGCCGCTCGAGCCGATCGTCACCTGCACCGTGTCGACGCCGGGCACCCGCCGGAGCACACGCTCGACGCGGTCCGCGGAGGACGACTGCTCGGCGAGGCTCGTCGCGGGCGGGAGCGTCTGCGTCACGGTGAAGGTGTTCTGGCCGGAGTCGCCGAGGTAGTTCGTCTTGACGAACGGCAGCGCGGCCGCGGTCCCGCCGAGCACCATGACGGCGAGGACGATCACCAGCCACGGGAACCGCAGCACCCAGGCGAGCACCGGCTGGTAGCCGCGTCGGAGCCGGTCGGGCGCGGACGCGTCGTGCAGGTCGGCAGCGCTCGTCAGGGTGCCCTCCGTGGCGGACGTGCCCCGTTCCTCCAGGCCGACGGGTGCCGCACTGGCGGCGCGCGCTCCGACGCGGGATGCACCGGCGGCGTGCGCGCCGACGTGCGCGGGCGCCTTCGGGGCTCGGAGGAGCCAGTACGCGAGCACCGGCACGATCGTGAGCGCGACGAGGAGCGACGCGACCAGCGCCATCGTCACGGTGAGCGCGAACGGCCGGAACAGCTCGCCGACGAGCTCCTGGACGAAGGCGACCGGCAGGAAGACCACGACCGTGGTGATGGTCGACGCGGTCACGGCGCCGGCGACCTCGCGCACGCCGTCGAGCACCGCGGTCCGCCGGTCCACCCCCGGCTGCAGATGTCGCTTGATGTTCTCGATGACGACGATCGAGTCGTCCACCACGCGTCCGATCGCGATCGTGATGCCCGCGAGCGTGATGATGTTCAGGGTGTACCCGGCTGCCTGCATGCCGATCGCGGCGAGGAGCACGCTCACCGGGATGGACACGACGGTCACGAGCGTCGACCGCCACGACAGCAGGAAGACCAGGATGACGATCACGGCGAACCCGAGGCCGAGCAGGCCCTCCTCCGCCAGGGAGTCGATCGACTGCTGGATGTAGGGCGCCTGGTCGAACACGACCGTGAAGCCGAGGTTGCCCCCGACCTTCGCCTCGATCGCCGGCAGGGCATCACTGACGGTCTTCGACACGTCGACGGTGTTGGCCTGCTGCGTCTTCGTGATCGCGACGGTGAGGGCCTCTTTCCCGTTGACGCGGCTGATCGACGTCCGCGGCGCTTCGGTGAGCTCGACCGTCGCGACGTCGCCGATCGTCGCCGCCTCCGGCTGTCCGAGTGCGTCCTTCGCGCCGGTCAACGGGAGCGCACCGATGTCGTCGACCGAGGCGAGGCGCTGCCCCGACTGGATCGACAGTGTCTTGCCGTTCTCGGTGATCGTGCCACCCGGGATGAGCGTCCCGTTGTCGTCGAGCGCGTCCGAGATCGCCGTCTGCGAGAGCCCCCGCTGGGTGAGCGCGTCCGTGTCCGGCGTGATGACGATGCGGCGCCCCGGGTTGCCGTAGACGTCGGCCTGGCGCACCCCGTCGAGCTTCTCGAGGTCCGGGATCGCCGTCTGGTTGAGCTTGTCGACGAGCTGCTCCTGGTCGGCGCCCGGATCCGACACCGCGAGCTGGAGCACCGGGATGTCGTCGAAGGAGCCCGTGACGATCTGCGTCTGCACCGAGTCGGGGAGCGAGAGCGCGTTCACGACGGTCTGGATCTTGTCCTCGGCGCTCGCGAGGTTGGACCCGTAGTCGAACTCGGCCGACACCACGCTCTGGCCGGTCGACGAGGTCGCCGTCGTCGACTTGAGGTCGGGAACGGCCTGGATCCCCTGCTCGATCTTGGTGGAGACGTCGTTCGACACGACCTCCGGGGTCGCACCGGGGTAGACGCTGACGATCGCGACCTGCGGGAACTGGACGCTCGGGATCAGCTCCTGCTTGAGGTTGGTGAGCGCGATGCCGCCGAAGATCGCCACCACGACGGTGACGAGGGCGATGAGCGCCCGGTTCCGGAGACTGAATACCGACAGGAGATGCACTCGTCGATCATCGCAGGGACCTCGGACGCTGCCGGGGTGGTCTCACAGCCTGGGGAGGGCGTCGGGCCCGGCCGGGGGTGTGGAGGGTCAGCCGCCGAGGATCGAGTACGCGGTGAGGACGGCGGCCGCTCCGACGACGCCCGCGGCGAGCCCGACGACCCGTGCGACCGGGGTGCGTCCGACCGCGACCGCTGCGGCGACGACGAGGACGCCGACGATGATCTCGGTGACCCAGAACGCCGAACCGGTCGTCTCGGCGACCTGGAGGAGGCCTCGTCCGCCCTCACCGACGAGCGTCGCGCCGGCGAGACCGAGCGCGAGGGACCGGAGCCGGGTCTCACCGCGGAGCGTCCAGGTGACGACGGCACCGGCGAGGAGCCCGGCGGGGAGCGCCATGATCACCCAGAAGTTCGTGATCGCGAGGAAGTCGGGGTGCCCGCGGAGGTTCGACGCGACCGTGTAACCGACGTGCATGAGCTCGAGCACCACGACCCCGAGCGGGAGCGCCCAGCGCATCCGCGGTCGGACGATCAGCAGCAGGAGCATCGCGGCGACGAACCACGAGCCGCCGGAGTTGGACATCGTCGAGACGAACTGGGGTCCGGCCTGGCCGAAGCTGGTCAGCATCCCCACGAGGAACGCCCCCGCGAGTGTCACGAGGACCGCTGCGGGCATCGGGAGGACGTGCCCGGGGTGCTGCCGCGGTGCAGCACTCGACGCGTGCGGTGACGATCGGTCGATCACGGAGGACTCCATGCCGTCCAGCATGACGGACGCGGGCGTGCCGGACATCGTCCTGAAGGATGAGCCGAGCCGCCGCCAGAGGCGCTCACACCACCGCAGCGAGCGACCGCACCCCCGACGCCTCGATCCCCCCGACGCGCGCCCATGCCCCCACCAGCACGTCGAGCATCCGCTCCCGGTCCACCGCGGACCCGGAGAACGGCACCCGGAGGAACCGTTCGAACCCACCGTCCGGCCCGAACACCCCGCCGGACGCCAGTGCCACCCCGTCCGCCCGTGCGGCGAGCACGAGCGCACTCGACACGGGTCGGCCGAGCCCCACCCACGCCGTCAACCCGCCCGCGGGCGACGGCACGTCCCACTCCGGGACCCGCGTCCGCAACCCGGCCACGACGTGGTCGCGACCCTGCAGGAGGTGGCGGCGTCGTTCCTCCAGGACGGCCTCGGTGCGCGGCAGCAGCTCGCGGACGACGAGCTGTTCGAGGATCGGTGTCCCGAGGTCCCCCGTCGGGCGCGCGAGCACGAGCCGCTGCACGAGGTCCGGGTCCGCCCGGACCCAGCCGATCCGGAGCCCGCCCCAGAACACCTTGCCGGTCGAGCCGATGAGCACGACCGAGGCCGGCCCCGTCGTCGGCCCGAGTGCCGCGAGGGGCGGGTGCACGTCGCCCTCGATCCGCAGCTCCCCGATCGTCTCGTCGGCGATCACGACGGTCCCGGCGTCGGCCGCGGCGTCCAGCAGGGCGAGACGGGCCGTCAGGGACATCGTCGCCCCGGTCGGGTTGTGGAGATCCGGCATGACGTAGGCGACCGACGGTGCGGTCCGCCGGATCGCGGTCGTCATCGCGCCGACGTCCCAGCCGTCCGCAGCGTCGACGGGCACGCCGACGAGTCGCCCACCGGCGGCGCGCAACGCCTCGTGCGCGTGCGGGTAAGTGGGCGACTCGACGACCACCGCGTCACCGCGGCCGACGAGCACCCGGGCGAGGAGTGCGATGGCGTGCTGCGCGCCGAGGGTCACCAGGACCTGCTCCGGCCGGGTCGGCAGCCCGCGTGCGGCGTACCGCTCGGCGATCGCGGCGCGGAGGCCCTGGTCCCCGACGGTGTCGTACCCGACGTCGGCGAGCGCCGCCGGCAGGTGCCGCATCGCCAGTTCCGCGGCCTCGGCGATGCCGGGCGCGGCGTGCATGACGGCCTTCCGCAGGTCGAGGACGCCGTCGGTCGCACCCCCGGCTCCGAGACGGACCCCGCCGAGCTGCTCGGGGTCCCGACGCCCGGCGACCGCCGCCGGCAGCTGGACGACGCTCCCCGATCCGCGCACGCTCGCGATGAAGCCGTCCTCGCGCAGGCGGGCGTAGGCGGTCGCCACCGTCGTCCGGCTGAGTCCGAGCGTCTCGGCGAGCCGCCGCTCGGCCGGCAGTCGCGATCCGACCGAGACCCGCCCATCGATGACGAGCACGCGGAGCGCATCGGCGAGCGCTTCGTAGGCGGTGCCGCTCCGACCGTCGCGCCAGTGCGCGAGCAGGAGACCGGCCGCGCGGGGACTGATGACGACGGGAGGCATGGGTCCACGGTAGACCGATTGGCTCTTGGCGACCAGGCCACTTCGGGCCAGAGTCGACACCATGCCCCGCTCGATCGCCCTCCCCCTCCGGTTCGGACAGCTCTTCGTCGGTCTGTTCCTCTACGGGATCTCGACGGCGATGATGGTGCGCGCCGTGGTCGGCGTCTCGTCGTGGACGGTGCTCACCGAGGGGCTCGAGAACGTCGTCCCGTGGTCGTTCGGGGCCATCACGGTGGTGTCGAGCGGTGTCATCCTGCTGTTCTGGATCCCGCTCCGCCAGCGTCCGGGGATCGGCACCCTGCTGAACGCCCTGTCGATCGGCCCCGCGGCCGACCTCGGGCTGGCCGTGCTGCCGGAGCCGGGAACGCTCGTCGGCAAGGTGCTGCTGTTCGCCGGCGGCCTGATCCTCCTGGCGATCGCGACCGGCTGCTACATCGGGGCATCGTTCGGTGCCGGAGCGCGCGACGGACTCATGGTGGGGCTGCACGAGCGGCTCGGCTGGCCGATCTGGCTGACCCGGACGCTCGTCGAGGTCACGGTCGTCGTGGTCGGCTGGCTCCTCGGCGGCGACGTCGGCGTCGGGACCGTCGCCGCCGCGTTCCTCATCGGACCGATCGTCGGTCAGGTCATGCCGTGGTTCACCCGCTTCCCGTGGTCGCCGACACGGTCGGCCGCCGACACCACGGCAGAGCCGGATGACCGACCCGGCCTGGAGACGCGCGCCGTGTCCGACGGTTCCGTTGCGGTTCCCAGGGACGCGACATACCGTGTCTTCCACAGAACGCGATAGATCGCGTTCCAGACAGTGGAGGACCCCATGGCGCAGGAGAAGTGGCTCGTCGAGGAGCCGAAGGTCATCGACACCGGGATCGTGCGGAAGCTCCGCGTCGGTCTCGTGGGTGGACAGGTGGACGTGATCGGCCACGACGAACCGACGGCCCGCGTGGAGATCCACACGGTGTCCGGCAAGGCGATGCGCGTCGAGATCGACGGCGACACCCTGACCGTCGACCACCCGCAGATCCGCTGGGACGACCCCATCGGGTTCCTCCGGTCCTTCCGCGGGAGCGCCAGGGCCGACGTCAGCATCCTCGTGCCCCGCGACGCCGCCGTCACGCTCGGCGTCGTGTCCGCGGGTGCCCTCGTGTCCGGACTCGTTCGCGACGCCACGCTCAACACCGTCTCCGGGGACCTCGTGGCCGACGGCATCGCGGGCGACCTGCAGGTCAACGCGGTCTCCGGCACCGTGACGGTCCGCGACCACGCCGGCGAGATCACGGTGCACACGGTGTCCGGGGACGTCGTCGCGACCGGCGACGTCGAGCGGTTCTCGTGCGACGGGGTCTCCGCGAACGTGCTGCTCGACCTCGCCGGCATCCCGGACTCGATCCGCGTGAACACCGTGTCGGGCGACGTCAGCGTGCGTCTCGAGCACGACGTCCCGTTCACGTGCGCCGTGGGGACCGCCTCCGGCAAGCTCCAGTTCGACGACGAGCGGATCAAGGGTGTGCACGGCTCGTACACCAAGCGCTCCGGGACGCTCGACTCCCGCTTCGTCGAGATGAGCATCAACTCGGTGTCCGGCGACGTCGCGGTGCTGCACGGCGGCCCGGTCGCCGGAGCGCCGAGCGACACTGCGCCGCACACCCCGACGTCCGGCTCGACGCCGTCCGTCGACGAGCCCTTCCCCGGTGGCACTGCTCCCGGCGGGATGGCCCCGGGAACCGCGGGGCCCGCCGGGCAGGCCGGGTCCACCGGCCACACCGGGACGGAGGCCGACCAGTGAGCCCCGTCTTCGCACACGGACACCTGCGCCTCTACCTGCTCGTGCTCCTCGCGGACCACCCGATGCACGGCTACGAGGTCATCCAGGCCCTCGGCGACCGGTTCGGTGGCACCTACGTCCCGAGCGCCGGCACCGTCTACCCGCGGCTCGCCAAGCTCGAGGAGGACGGCCTCGTCACCAAGACCGCCGACGGTCGGAAGACCGTCTACGCGATCACCGACGCCGGTCGTGACGAGCTCGCCCGCCGCCAGGACGACGTCGCCGACCTCGAGGCCGGGGTGTCCGACTCCGTGCGCTCCCTCGCCGACGGCGTCCGGGCGTCGGTCGGCGAGGCGATGCGGTCCCTCCGCGCCGACCTCGCGGCGTCCGCCCGGCAGGCGACCTCCGGCACGCCACGGACCCCGACGTCGACCCCGTCGGAGTCCGCCAAGCAGCTCCGCGAGGTCGAGATGCTCCTCGCCGGGTTCCGCCAGGACGTCCGGAGCGACATGCGTCGGCTCGCGAACCGCGACCAGCTGACGGACACCGCCGTCGCGGCGCTCCGTGACGGTCTCGGTGCGCTCCGGCGCAGCCTGCGGGACCCGGCCGCCTGAGGGACCTGAGCCGGGAGGAACGGCGCGAGTCGTGCCTCCCGGCCGGCGGTCCGCACCACCCACCGGCCGCGCACGGTGACGCGGATCCGACCCGATCCGGCGTCCAGGGAATGCCGAGCGGGCTCACCGTGTTGCGCTCCGCCCCGAACTGAGTAGGTTTGCCCCTCGTGACGAACGAGATCCGGTCGCTGAAAGCGCGACTGATCGGGGACCCGCTGCCCTCGGAGAAGCTCGAGGGGCAACTCCTCCCGAAGCACCTGGCGCTGCCGATCTTCGCGAGCGACCCGCTCTCCTCGGTGGCCTACGCGCCCCAGGAGCTCCTGATGATCCTGCTGCTCGGCGGGATGTCGTTCCTGACCTTCGCGCCGGGGGTGGCCGCGATGGTCGTCCTGCTGCTCATCGTCGTCGTCGCCTCCTACCGCCAGCTCATCAAGGCCTACCCCTCCGGCGGCGGCGACTACGAGGTCGCGCACCGGAACCTCGGCGAGAAGGCCGGCCTCGTCGTCGCGTCGGCGCTCCTCGTCGACTACGTGATGACCGTCGCCGTGTCCGTGGCGTCCGGCGTGGACAACATCATCTCCGCCCTGCCCTTCCTCGCAGAGTTCCGCGTCGAGCTCGCGCTGGTGTTCGTCGTGGTGCTCGCCGCCGTGAACCTCCGCGGTGTCGCCGAGTCGAGCAAGGCCTTCGCGATCCCCACCTACCTCTTCGTCGCGAGCGTGTTCGTGATGGTCGTCACCGCGCTCGTCCGGACGTTCGCCGGCAACGCCCCGGTCGCGGAGTCCGCGGGCTACGTCGTCGACCACGGCTCGGACCTGGCGCACGCCGCGTTCATCCTGCTGCTCCTGCGGGCGTTCGCATCGGGGTGCTCGGCACTCACCGGTGTCGAGGCGATCGCGAACGGCGTGCAGGCGTTCCGCCGCCCGAAGGTCCGGAACGCGCAGAAGACCCTCGTCGCGATGGGCGGCATCGCGATCGTCCTGTTCGTCGGCCTCATCTCGATCGCGCTCGTCTCGCGCGTGCACTACGCCGAGAGCGCGTGCGACCTGCAGGGCTTTGCGAACTGCGCCACGACGCCGCAGCGGTCGCTCATCGCCCAGATCGCGGCGGCGACGTTCGGCAACAACAGCGTCCTGTTCTTCGTCGTGCAGGCCACCACCGCCGCGGTCCTGCTCCTCGCCGCGAACACGGCGTTCAACGGGTTCCCGCTGCTCGGGTCGATCCTCGCGCGGGACTCCTACGCACCGAAGGCGCTCTCGACCCGCGGTGATCGGCTCATCTACTCGAACGGCGTGATCGTCCTGGCGCTCGTGGCCGCCGCGCTGCTCATCGTCTACCGGGCGAACGTCACGAGCCTCATCCAGCTGTACATCATCGGTGTGTTCGTGTCCTTCACCCTCGGGCAGACCGGCATGGTCAAGCACTGGCTGCGGCTGCTGCGGGCCGACCGCGACGGGACCCTGGGCCCCGACGCCGAGCCGGTCAACCGGGGGCAGGTGTACCGGAGCCTGTCGATCAACGCCACCGGCGCGCTCTTCACGTTCATCGTGCTCGTGGTCGTCACCATCACGAAGTTCACCCACGGCGCGTGGCTCGTGTTCGTGATCATGCCGATCCTGTTCGTGCTGATGCTCGGCGTGAACCGCTACTACCGCGACGTCTCCCACGAGATCGAGGCGGACCCGGCGACCAAGTTCGGGGCGACCGGCGACCACGCGATCGTGCTCGTCAACAAGCTGCAGAAGCCGGTGCTCAAGGCGATCGACTACGCCATCGCGGCCAAGCACGCGTCGTTCGAGGCGGTCCACGTCGCGATCGACGAGGCCGACGCGTCCGCGCTCCGCGCGCAGTGGGCCGAGTACGGGATCGACGCCCCGCTGACCATCGTGTCGAGTCCCTACCGCGACATCTCGATGCCCCTCATCAAGTACATCAAGGCCCACCGGCTCGACCACGGGTCCGAGGTCGTCACCGTCTACACCCCCGTGTTCGTCGTCGGACACTGGTGGGAGACGTTCCTGCACAACCACCGCGGCCGTCGGATCCGGAAGAAGCTGCTGCTCGTGCACGGCGTCACCGTCGCGCTCGTCCCGTGGCTGCTCGACTCCTCGGAGCTCCTCTACGGCCGTCGCTCGAGGCCGTTCCCCGGGCAGGACCGTCGCGGCGAACCCGTCCGACCGACGTTCGAGCGACCGGCGGCGCCGCAGTCCGAGGCGGAGCGACTGCGCCGGTCGGTCCAGCGGAACAGCCTGCAGCCGAGGCGTGCGACCCGGCCCGCCGGACCCGCGGACGGGGTGGACCCGGCACTCTGCACGGGGTCGGTACCGGTGCTCGTGCCGACGACCCCGGCCTCGTCGAGGACCCCGCCCACCTCGGCGGAGTGATGCGGGAACGGTGTCCGCGGTCGGTCGTAGAGTGACCGCGACATGAACGACGACACCACCACCGACCCGGGACTCCGCGTCTTCGCGACGATCGACAGCCACGACGGCAAGGTCTCGCGGCGCGTGGAGGTGCTGCCGGTCGATCCCCCGTCGACGCCGGACGGACGCTACGACGGCATGGTCGTCGTCCGCGGCGAGCACCCGACCGGAGCGCTCGACCCGCAGCCGGTGGACGATGCGGACGCGAGCCTCGTCCGCGGTGCGTGGAGCATCGGGTACGCCGCGCCCGCCGACCTCCACGACTGGTACCGACCGGACCGCGTCGTCGTCCCGCACGCCGAGGCGCGCGTCTCCGGCCTCACCGCCGGCACGTTCGCGGACACCAGGACGCGTGGCCGGGTCCGCATCGACGGACGGGAGGCACACATCGCCCCCGACGGTCGTCCCGCGTTCCGCACGCTGGTGGGCTCCGACGACGTCCGCGTCGACGTCCCGCTCCCGCGTGACGAGGTCGTGCGCCTGGTCGAGATCGACACCGAGGCGACGACGGACACGGGCGCTGCGGGGGTGATGGTGCGATCGGTGCCGGTGTTGCCGATCCTGCCGCCCGGTGAGCACCCGGACCGGTCGTCGGACGTCGTCGGCCTGCCGCCGCGGGACACGGGCACACGTGTCGCCGTCCGGGCGTCGTGGATCGTGCGCGGGGAGCGCGTCGCGATCGTCCGGGTCGACGCCGAGGCGAACACCGCGTGGATCGGCCGACCGGGGCAGGAGCCCACGCCGATCGCGGCGAACGTCATCGATGCCGATCTGGTGCGGTACGAGGTGTCGCCCGCCTGACGCCGTCGCCGGGGGGCCGAGGGCCGGGGAGCGAGACCGGGGACCGGGGACCGGGGACCGGGACCGGGGACCGGGGACCGGGGACCGGGCGGCTGTACCCCGCAACGGCCGGCGCTGTCGGTGCCCGCGCGTACCGTTCGCTCCATGACGAACAGCGAACAGACCCCGATGAGCGACAGCAGCGCAGCACCCCTCGACGAGTCGCTCGACCCCGCGGGAGCCGGTCCGAGCGACGTGCTCCCCGACGACGTCCCCGCAGACTCCATCGGCTCGGACGACGCCCAGTCGAACGGTGCGGCGTCGACCGGTGCCGGGTCCGACACCATCGGCTCGACCGGCGACGCATCGAACGATGCCCAGTCGAACGGCGTCCAGTCGAACGGCGCACAGTCGAACGGTGTCGCCCCCGACGAGCCGACCGGGGAGCCGACCGGCGAGACCCTCGGCGGCGCTCGTCCGGACCCGTCGACCTCGGCGAGCAAGGACCCGGAGCAGTGGGTCACCGGCGACGAGCCCATGACCGGCGCCCAGCGGAGCTACCTCGACACGCTGGCGCGCGAGGCGGGCGAGGAGCTCTCCGCGGACCTCACGAAGGCCGAGGCGTCCGAGCACATCGAGCGCCTGCAGTCGAAGACGGGCCGCGGCCAGGGCTGAGTCGATCCGTCGAGAAGTGCCCATCTGTCGGGTCCCGCACCCCAGCCGACAGATGGGCACTTCTCATTCGGGGCTCGGGCCGGGGGCCGCGACGGCGCCCTCGCCCGTCGCCAGGCGCTCCACCACCTGCCGCGCGATCAGTCGCCCGGCCCGGTTCGCCCCGATCGTCGACGCCTGCGGTCCGTACCCCGCGAGGAACACCCGGGGGTCGCGGGCGGACACGCCGTCACGGACCGAGAACCCGCCCGAGCGCTCCCGGAGTCCGAGCGGCGCCAGGTACCGCAGCTCCGGACGGAACCCCGTCGCCCAGATGATCGTGTCGGCGTGCCGGAACGATCCGTCCGCCATGCGCACGCCGTCCGGCTCGACAGCAGAGAACATCGGCTGCTCGACCAGGACGCCCCGCCCGGCAGCCGCCCGCATGCGCTCGGTCTTCGGCACGCCGGTCCCCGCGACGATGCTCGGCAGGGGCAGCCCGGCGCGCGCGGCGTCGTCCTGCGCCCGGACGGCCGACGTCGCGGACTCGAGGTCGAGCGAGGTCTCCTCGAGCCAGTCCACCCGGCGCCGTGTCACCCACGTGATCGTCGCTGCGACGCCCTCGAGCTCCAGCACGAAGCCGATGGCGCTCGTCCCGCCGCCGACCACGACGACGTCCTGCCCGCGGAACTCCTCCGCGCTCCGGTACCCCGTGGTGTCGAGCTGTCGACCGGCGAACCCGTCGCGGCCCGGGACCCACGGCACGAAGGGCATCCCCCACGAGCCCGTGGCGCTCACCAGGACCTCGGTGCGGACGGTCACCACACCGTCGGGCGTGCGGACCTCCACCGCGAGGTCGTCGCCGTCCGCACGGACGGCGACCGCCTCGGCAGGGCGCTCGACGACGATCCCGGCACCGTCCTCGTAGCGGCGGTAGTACTCGGCCACGACGTCCCGAGCCGGTCGATCGTGATCTGCGTCGTCGAAGCGGAGTCCGAGCGCGTGCATGCCGGGCAGGTCGTGGACACGGTGGGCGAGGCCGAGCCGGAGCGCCTCCCAGCGGAACTGCCAGGCACCTCCCGTTGATGGTCCTCGATCCACCACGAGCACGTCCGCACCGGTCCGGAGACCCCGTCGCTGCAGTTCGTACGCGACCGAGAGCCCGGCCTGACCCGCCCCGACGACCACGACACGCGCACGAGCGTCGTCCGGGGGCTGCAGCACGGTCCCAATTGTGCTGTGCGCGGAGCGTTCTGGACGTGAGGGAATCGGGGTACATGGTAAAGTGATCGGCAGATTTCAAACCACGCACCGCATCGGTTGACCTGTTCCCAGCCCGTTTCGCTCGGACTCGCCAGTTCCGCCGGGCCGATCACACGAGGGGGTCACGCATGGGGCGCGGCCGTCAGAAGGCGAAGCACACCAAGGTCGCTCGGGAGCTGAAGTACTTCAGCCCCGAGACGAACTACGGTGCGCTCGAACGCGAACTGGCCACTGGACACGAGTCGGAGAACGACTACGTGGACAAGTGGGCAGACGATGAGGACGACGATTCGTTCGAGTCCTCCGAAGCCGATCAGCACGACAAGTCCGCGTAGTCGGCACTGATCCCGCGGGATCGGACGACGACCGGTACGGCGCCGCATGGAGTTGCTCCATGCGGCGCTTCGTCGCGTCCGGACGCACCCGTCTGGGCGCTCCCGCTCGGGCGCCGTCACGTGCCCGCTCGAGCGCCGTCGTGCGCCCGCTCGGGCGCCGTCACGCGCGGGCGTACGACGCCGGGCGCGACCGACGACACGTGGTGCCGATGCGAGGCGGGCGCGAGCCGTGCCTCCAGTCCGGCCGGGAGGCACGGCTGACGCCCGCCTCGCCGGCCCAGCCGCCCGTGTCCACGGGGCCGGCCTGGTCTCCCCGCAGGCCTAGTCCGCGTAGGTGCCGATCAGGCGCACCGCGCCGCCGTCGACGCCCTTCGCACCCTGCTCGAACCCCGCGAGGTCGTGCGGAGCCGTCGAGATCTCACCGACGGCCCACGCGGCGAGCCCGGCCGTGCCGAGCGCCTGCACGATCTGGTCGGCGGCCGCCCGCGACACCACGGCGAACATGCCGATGCCGAGGTTCCACGTGCCCTCGGTGTCCGTCAGCGGTGTGCCGGACATCGACGACAGGACCTGGAACACGGGCAGGGGCGCCCACGTCGCACGATCCACCTCGACCCACGAGCCGCGGGGCAGCACACGGGCCAGGTTCGCCGCGATGCCACCGCCCGTGACGTGGGAGAGCGCGTGCACCTGCCCGGCGAAGACCGGGTCGGCGAGCAGCGCGACGAGCGGCGCCGTGTAGAGACGGGTCGGCTCGAGGAGGACCTCGCCGACCATGCCGCCGAGGTCGTCCGAGTGCTCCGTGAACCCGACGCCGCGGGTGCTCAGGATGTGCCGGACGAGCGAGTAGCCGTTCGAGTGCAGGCCGGACGAGGCGATCGCGATCACCGTGTCGCCGTCCTCGACGAGCTGCGGGCCGAGCTGCAGGTCGGCCTCGACGACGCCCACCGCGGCACCGGCGACGTCGTAGTCGTCCGGCCCGAGGAGTCCCGGGTGCTCCGCGGTCTCGCCGCCGACGAGCGCGGTGCCGGTCGCCGAGCAGCCACGGGCGATGCCGGCGACGATGTCCGCGATCCGCGACGGGACGACCCGACCGCAGGCGATGTAGTCCGTCATGAAGATCGGGCGGGCGCCGACCACGACGATGTCGTCGACGACCATGCCGACGAGGTCCTGCCCGATGGTGTCGTGCTTGTCGATGGCCTGCGCGATCGCGACCTTGGTGCCGACGCCGTCGGTGCTCGTGGCGAGGAGCGGGTGTGAGAACTCGCGCAGGAACGAGACGTCGTAGAGCCCGGCGAAGCCGCCGACCCCACCGAGCACGGACGGGTTGTGCGTCGCGGACACCGCCGACTTCATGAGTTCGACGGCCAGGTCACCGGCCGCCGTGTCGACGCCGGCCTCGGCGTACGGGTTGACCATTCGTTCATCCTCCGCGGGCATGGCAGACTTGTTCGGTACCCCCACACTCTACGGTCTGGAGCCACGTCGGCATGTGCGGCATCGTCGGTCTCGTCTCGCAGGGACCAGCCAATCAATCCATCTACGACGCACTGCTCCTGCTGCAGCACCGGGGGCAGGACTCGACGGGCATCGCCACGAACGAGGGCCACGTCTTCCACGCGCACAAGACCCGTGGCCACGTGCGCGAGGCCTTCCGGACGCGCGACATGCGATCCCTCCTCGGCACCATGGGTCTGGGGCACGTCCGCTACGCCACCAAGGGCGTCGCGAGCAACGAGGAAGAGGCCCAGCCGTTCTACGTGAACGCGCCCTACGGCATCGTCCTCGTGCACAACGGCAACCTGACGAACACGCGCGAGCTCACCCGCGAGCTGTTCGACGTGGACCGCCGCCACCTCAACACCTCGTCGGACACCGAGCTGCTCGTGAACGTCCTGGCGCACGAGCTGCAGGCCCAGGTCCGCGGCACCGACCTCGACCCCGAGCAGGTGTTCCACGCGGTGGAGCGCGTGCACGAGCGCGTCGAGGGGTCGTACGCCACGATCGCGATGATCGCGGGGCACGGGCTCCTGGCGTTCCGCGACCCGTTCGGCATCCGGCCGCTCATCCTCGGGCACCGGTTCGCCGAGAGTGCTCCGGACAAGAGCGAGTGGATCGTCGCGTCGGAGTCGCTCGTGCTCGAGTCCGGCGGCTACGACATCGTCCGCGACATCGCTCCGGGCGAGGCCGTCTTCATCACCCTCGACGGGCAGCTCGTCAGCCGACAGTGCGCCCGGAACCCCCGCCTCATCCCGTGCTCGTTCGAGTACGTCTACCTGGCACGTCCGGACTCGATCATGAACGGCATCTCGGTGTACGACGCGCGCCTCCGCCTCGGGAACCGCCTCGCCGACACCATCGCCACGCACGCACCGGCCGGTGACATCGATGTGGTCATGCCGATCCCGGACTCCTCACGGCCCGCCGCCATGCAGGTCGCGCAGAAGCTCGGCATCGAGTACCGCGAGGGCTTCTACAAGAACCGCTACGTCGGCCGCACGTTCATCATGCCGGGACAGGCGGAGCGCAAGCGCAGTGTCCGTCAGAAGCTCAACGCGATGTCGTCGGAGTTCAAGGGCAAGAACATCCTCATCGTCGACGACTCCATCGTGCGCGGCACCACGAGCAAGGAGATCGTCGAGATGGCCCGTGCCGCCGGTGCGAACGAGGTCACGTTCACCTCGGCAGCGCCCCCGGTGCGCTACCCGCACGTCTACGGCATCAACATGCCGACGCGTGACGAGCTCATCGCGCACGGACGGAAGATCCCCGAGATCAACCAGGTCCTCGGCAGCGACCACCTCATCTACCAGGAGGTCGAGGACATGCGCTCCGCGATCTGCGAGGGGTCCGACGTCACCGAGCTCGAGATGAGCTGCTTCACCGGCGACTACGTCACCGGGTCGGTCACGCCGGAGTACCTGGCCTGGGTCGAGGCGAACCAGCTGAGCTGACGACGCTCCTGACACGCCGGCCGCTCCTGCCGCTGACGGACTGGAGGGACGGTGCGGTCCGAGCGAGACGCGCCGTCCGTCAGGTGGTCGCGTCCGCGACCTCCGGGCTACCGCCGGTCGTCCTCGTCAGCGTCGACCTCGCCGTCGACCGTGTCGACCGGCATCTGGATGTCGAGCCGCTCGGCCGTCAGCTTCGCCGCGCGCTTCGAGAGCCGCCAGTCGAGGACGACCGCCACGAGGGCACCGACCACGAGCCCCGCGGTGACCCCGTAGAGCGCGAAGTACCCGACGAGGCCCCAGAACCCGACGTCCGCCGAGGTCGTCGTGCCGTCGTTCGATGCGGCCACGCCACGGTCGAGGTCCATCGTCGCCGCGACCACGATGACCGTCGCGATGAAGCCCAGCACACCACCGCCGACGATGAACACGCCGAACTTCGGTGCCCTGCGGATCGTGACCTCGCCGGCGGATGCCGTCTCCGAGGGCGCAGGCGCGGTCTCCGACGGCGCGCCGACCCGGTCCGCGGGGACGACCGGTCCGTCGGGCTCGGCCTGTCCCTCGGGCTCGGTCGGACTTCCGGGACGATCGGTGCTGCTCACGTCCCCATTGTCCCCCACCTTGGGACGTCTCCCGACCTGTCACGGAACGCGGCCAGGGAGCAGAATTGCTCTGCGCCACCGGGCCGACGCGCAGGGCACCGTCCGGACGACAGCGAGGAGGGTGGACATGGTCGAACCGATGCGCGACGCCGGCCGGGCCACCCGGCTGCCGTCGCGGTCCGCCGCCGTCGCGTCGCTCGCCCCGGTCGCACCGATCGCCTCCGTCGAGCACGACCCGCTGCCCGCCCGGCTGTCGTGGCCCGTCCTCGAGCGCCGCGAGGAGAACCGGGCGGTCGCGGTCGTCGGCGACCATCGCTGGAGCGTCGCGATCGTCGGGTCAGCCGGGCTCGGCAAGAGCGTCGTCGCAGCCGCGGTCGTCGACCGGGTCGCCCGTGCCGATCGGACCGGCCTGGTCACCGTGCTGCCCATCACCGCGAGCCCGAACGAGGCCGCGAAGCCGTTCGCTGCGGCGATCGCCCACTTCGGGGACCTCCCGGAGGCGGTGCTCGCCGACGAGTCGGGCGCCGAACGCCGACTGCGGGAATCGGCTGACCTCGTCGGTCGTGACGTCCTGCTCCGCGTGGACGACGCCGACCAGCTCGACCCGATGTCGGCGCGCTACGTGGCCTGGCTCGTCCGGCACGCCGACGCCAGACTCGTCCTGACCTGCCGCGACTTCACCGCCCTCGCCGAGCCGCTCCGGCAGCTCTGGCAGGACGACATGCTCGAGCGGATCGACCTCGCGCCGCTCGACCTCGACGAGACCGACCGGCTCATGGCGCTCGCGCTCGACGGTCCGCTCGAGGCGGAGTCGCTCGACCGACTGCACCGTGCCACGCACGGCAACCCCCTGCACCTGCGGGAGGTGGTCCGCGCGGCACACAGCTCGGGGGCGCTCGAACGGACGGCCACCGGATGGTGGTGGCCCGGACGGGTGTCCGCGTCGAAGAGCCTCGAGGACCTCTACCGCACCGAACTCGCCGAGCTCTCCGGTGATCTCCGCGACGTCGTCGACATCGTCGCCCTGGCCGACCCGATCCCGCTCTCGAGACTGCTCGCCCTCGTCGCGGACGCCGACGTCGACCGGGTCGTCGCACTCGGATTCGTGACGGTGGACGTCGAGACGGCGACCGACGGGACGCCGGTGGTGCGTCCCTCCCATCCGCTCGTCGGTGACGTGGTGCGCTCGCTCGTCCCGGTCTCGCGGCGGACCCGGCTGTTCGCCAGGGCGAACGCGTTCCGCGCGGACCCGGCCGAGGGCGCACCGCCGGCCGCGCGCCTCCGGGCGTCGCTCTGGGCACTCGAGTGCGGCGTCGTCCCACCGACCGACCAACTACTCGACGCCGCACGGGTCGCGGTGCGCCTGCAGGAGTACGAGAGCGCGACGGTTCTGGCATCGGCGGCCCTCGCGGGCTCGGACACGTCCGTCGCGGCGTCCGTCAGCGCCCTCTGCACGCGGGCGACGGCCAGGACGTACAGCACCGGCCGCGAGTCCGCGCGGCACGACGCCGAGCGGGCGTGGGACCTGGCGTCCACCGCCAAGAGCGTCGGACGCAGCGCAGCGCAGCAGAGCGGTCCGGGGCCACGGCGGATCGACGACGCACTCGTCGTCGAGGCGGCCGAGGGACTCGCGAACCTCGCCCAGTTCCACGACGACGACGTGGACCGCGCCCTGGAGATCGTGGACGTCGCCGCCGCGATGGTCGCCGACCCCGCGCGCGAACGCCTCCGCATGCTCCGGCTCACGCACCTCGGCTGGGCCGGCCGCTTCCACGAGGTCCTCACCGAGGTGGATCGATCCGGTGTGCTCGACACCGACGCGGTGCCCCTCGACTTCCTCACGCTCGCACCCTGCGGCGTGATCGCCCTCGCGGTCGTCGGGCGCGTCCCGGAGGCCTACGCCCTGGCCGCCGCGTCGATCACGACGGCGAGCGCCCACGTCGAGGACGCCCCGTGGAGCCTCGGCGAGCTCGCGTCCGTGCTGCACCAGGTGCAGATGTGGTGCGGCGACCTCGCGGGCCTGACGCTCCAGGTCGGCCGTCGTCCGAGTCCGTTCTTCAAGTACGACTACACGCTCGAACTCCTCGGGACGGGGAACCTGGCGATCGCGGAACGTCGCTGGGCAGATGCCGCGACCGCGTTCCGGGCGGCCTGTGAGCGGTTCGAGGTCGCCGACCACGGCGGGTTCGCGGCGTACCCGTGGGCACGTCTCGCGCTGGCGCTCGTGATGCTCGGACGGACGGTCGAGTCGGCCGCCGCACTGGATCGCGCCCGATCGATCCCGGCGCGGGGCATGCGGATCACGGCCGAGGAGCTCCCGTCGACGATGGCCGTCACCGAGTTCATGCTCGGCCGGCCGACGGCGGTCACGCACGCGAGCGAGATCGTGGAACGGTCCGAGCGCTCCGGGGCGTGGCTCCCCGCCCTCTTCGGCCTGATGATGCTGCACGAGGCGGAGTCCGCGCTGGGGATGGACCCGACGACGACGCTGACGCGGATCCGCACCGCGGCCGCCCGGGTGCAGACACCGGTCGCCCGGGCGTACCTCGGCTACCGCGAGGCGGTCGAGCGCGGGGACGCCGCCGGGTCGCGTGCGGCGCGGACCGAGCTCGCCGACCACGGGTTCCCGCTGAGCATCGCGCAGCTCGGACGCTCGCCGCTCACGCCGCGCGAGTACGAGGTGGCCGAACTCGCGGCGCAGGGCCTCAGCAACCGCCAGGTCGCGGAGCACCTCGGACGATCGGTGCGGACCGTGGACGCGCACATGAGCCGGATCTTCGCGAAGTGGGGTCTGCACTCGCGCGGGGAGCTCGTCGACCTCGTCTGACCGAGCTCCCGCGGGCAGCACGGACGTCCCCGTGGCGCGCCGACTCGCGGTTGTCGGACCGGTCGCGTAGGGTTTCGATCGTCGCCGGGTTCGGACCCGTTCGGGTCGGGTCCGAATCCCGGCGACGCTCTCACGGTAGTCACGGACTCCGGAGCACACATCGGTAGGTGCTACCTAATCGAGTCGAGTGTCCCTCGCGCCTCAGTCCGGCAGGCGCACCGGCAGGTGGTCGGTCAGGTCCGCGCGGGACCCCGATGCGATCACCCTCGCCGCAGCGACCGCCTCCGGCCACGTCAGGGTCGCGGTCGCCAGGGCGATCCACGTCCGGGCGTCCATCTCGACGACGTTCGGGGGCGTCCCGCGGGTGTGCCGCGGACCGGGGACGGCCTGGACGGCACCGAACGGCGGCACCCTGACCTCCACGCTGTTGCCGGGGACGGCCGCCGCGAGCGACTGCAGCAGGAACCGCACGGTGGTCGCCGTCGTCGCGCGATCGGTCGCGCCGTCGCGCACTGCGGCGAGCGCCGCGCGCCCCTCTGCGGGGTCGATGATCCTGGCTGGCACGACACCACCATAGGCACGGGACCCCCGCCGGTGCCGAGCGTCGGCCGGGAGGCACGGTGCCGGTCACGCTGGTCGGCCTCCGGACCGGCGGCGACGGCGCGGTCGGTAGGCTTGCCGGGTGCGAATCCTCGTCCTCGGTTCCGGTGCCCGTGAGCACGCGATCATCACGGCCCTCCTCGCGGAGCGTGCCGGCCACGTCATCACCTGCGCGCCGGGCAACTCCGGCATCGCCGCTGTCGTCGAGACGGTGTCGCTCGACCCGACGAACGGCGGGCTCGTCGCGGAGTACGCGAACGAGAACGGCATCGAGCTCGTCGTCGTGGGTCCGGAGGCACCGCTCATCGCCGGCGTGGCCGATCCGATCCGCACGCGTGGCATCGCGGTCTTCGGTCCGAGCAGGGCGGCCGCGCAGCTCGAGGGCTCGAAGGCCTTCGCGAAGCGCATCATGGAGGTCGCCGGGGTCCCGACCGGCCGCCCGGTGTACGCCGGCACACTGGCCGAGGCGGAAGCCGCACTCGACGAGCTCGGTGCCCCGTACGTCGTGAAGGCCGACGGACTCGCCGCGGGCAAGGGCGTCATCGTCACCGAGGACCGCGACGCCGCCCTCGAGCACGCCCGCTACTGGCTCCAGCACGGACCCGTCGTGGTCGAGGAGTTCCTCGACGGAGAAGAGGTCTCGCTGTTCTTCCTGAGCGACGGCCACGACGTCGTGCCGCTCAGCCCGGCGCAGGACTCCAAGCGCCTCCTCGACGGCGACCTCGGACCGAACACCGGCGGCATGGGCGCCTACTCGCCGCTGCCGTGGCTCGCGGACCACTGGGGGAACGAGGAGGCCTTCGTCGCCGAGGTGACCGAGCTCGTCGCACTCCCGACGATCCGACGACTGGAGCACGAGGGCACCCCGTTCGTCGGGCTCCTCTACTGCGGACTCATCGTCACCGAGCAGGGCGTGCGGGTCATCGAGTTCAACGCGCGCTTCGGCGACCCGGAGACCCAGGTCGTGCTCCCCCGGCTCGTCACGCCGCTCAGCGAGCTGCTGTTCCAGGCGGCGACCGGACAGCTCGGCGGTCGGGCGCACCCCGAGTTCCACCCGCACGCCGGGGTGACCGTCGTGCTCGCCAGCGAGGGCTACCCGGAGAACCCGATGACCGGCCGCCGCCTCACCGGGGTCGACGAGGCCGAGGCCCTCGACGGTGTCAGTGTCCTGCACGCCGCGACCGCGACCCTCGACGGAGACCTCGTCGCGACCGGCGGCCGGGTGCTGAGCGTCTCCGCGGTCGGGGACGACTTCGCCGAGGCACGAGCACGCGCCTACGACGGCCTGTCCCGGATCCACCTCGACGGCGGGCAGTTCCGCACCGACATCGCCGCGAAGGTGGTCCGATGAGCACGCCGGGTGCCGCACTGGTCGGCTGGGAGCACGTCTACTCGGGCAAGGTCCGCGACCTCTACGTCCCCGAGACGAGCACGTCCAGAGCCGGAGCCCTGTCGGCCGCGACGGAGCTGCTGCTCGTCGCGAGCGACCGGGTGAGCGCCTACGACTTCATGCTCGAACCCCCCATCCCCGGCAAGGGCGAGCTCCTCACACGGCTCTCCCGGTTCTGGTTCGCCCAGCTCGCCGACGTGCCGAACCACCTGTTGCCGGACTCCGCCTCGGCGACCCCGGTGCCGGAGTCCGTCGCGGCGCGGTCGATGCGTGTGATGCCCCTGACCATGTTCCCGATCGAGTGCGTCGTCCGCGGGTACCTGGCGGGGAGCGGCTGGACGGAGTACCAGGAGTCCGGCAGCGTCTGCGGTGTCGAGCTCCCGGCCGGCCTCGAGAACGGCGACCGGCTCCCGACACCGATCTACACCCCCGCGTTCAAGGCCGAGCAGGGCGACCACGACGAGAACATCTCCTACGAACGGACCGTCGAGCTCGTCGGCCCGGACGTCGCCGCCACACTGCGGGACCTCGCGCTGCACGTGTACGGGTCCGCCGCGGCCGTCGCCCTCGAGCACGGGGTGATCATCGCCGACACGAAGTTCGAGTTCGGCCACGACGCCGACGGGCGGATCCGGATCGCCGACGAGGTCCTCACGAGCGACTCGAGCCGTTACTGGGACGCCGTCGTGTACGCGGCGGACGGCGACGGAGACCGCACGGAGTCGTTCGACAAGCAGATCGTCCGGAACTGGTTGGGTGCGCACTGGGACCGGCAGGGCACCCCGCCCGAGCTCCCCGCGGACGTGGTCGCGACGACGGCGGCGAGGTACCGCGAGCTGCTGGAGCGACTCGGCGCCTGACCGGGCGGGCGTGGCGGACGCGCGCCGTGCCTCCAATCCGTGTCCGTGTCCGTGTCATGTCCGTGACATTCGTCACGGCACGATCGTGACGGATCACCCATGGGTCGACCGCGCTCCTGCGCGACGCTGGGGGCATGAACGAGACCCCCGTCATCCAGCTCACCGGCCTCCGGAAGCGCTTCGGTGCCAACGGTGTCGTCGCCGTCGACGGCGTCGACCTCAGCGTCCACCGCGGTGAGGTCGTCGCGCTCCTCGGTCCGAACGGAGCCGGCAAGACGACGACCGTCGACCTCGCGCTCGGTCTCGCCACCCCGAGCACGGGCAGCGCCAGGCTCTTCGGGGCCGACCCGCGCGATGCGATCGTCGCCGGCCGGGTCGGCGCGATGCTGCAGGGCGGGGCGCTCCTGGCGGACATGACGGTCCAGGACGCGGTCGCGCTGGTCGCGAGCGCGCACCGTGCCCCCATGCCGGTGGCCGAGGCGCTCCGACGGGCCAGGGTGTCGGACCTCGCGGACCGGCGGGTGAGCAAGCTCTCCGGCGGTCAGGTCCAGCGCGCGCGGTTCGCCGTCGCCGTCGTCTCGGACCCGGAGCTCCTCGTGCTCGACGAACCGACCGCCGCCATGGACGTCGAGGCCAGGCACACCTTCTGGGAGTCGATGCACGAGTTCACCGACACCGGGCGGACGGTCGTGTTCGCGACCCACCACCTCGAGGAGGCGGACACGTTCGCGGACCGGATCGTCATCATGCGCGAGGGGCGGATCGTCGCCGACGGGACACCCGACGAGATCAAGGCGATCGTCGCGGCCCGGACCATCCGGTTCACCGGCGTCCCGGCGGACGAGCCGCGGCTCACCGTGCTGCCCGGAGTCTCGGCGGTGCAGCACCGTGGCGGGCAGGTCACGCTCGTCACCGACGACTCGGACAGGACGCTCCGCGCGCTCCTCGGGGCGTTCCCCGAGGCCCGGGACGTCGCGGTGGCCGCATCGACCATGGACGACGCGTTCCTCGCCCTCACCCGGACGGCGGCACAGACCGCTGACGTCGACCACCCCCTGATCGGAGCCTGACCAATGAGCGTCGCCACCCCCTCCTCCACCTCCACCACAGCGACCGGGTCCCCCGTCGTCGGCACGTCCCCGTCCCACCGCGGCCGGATTCCGATCCGCTACGTGGTCCTCGAGACGAAGCGACAGCTCCGGAACGTCCGGGCGATCGTCTTCACCATCGCCGTCCCCGTCGTGATGCTGCTCGTGTTCGGGGCGGCCTACGGCTCGGGGGGCCAGGTCGACACGAGCACCGGCCTCCCGTGGCTCGTCGTCACGACCCTGCAGATGGCGTCGTACGGCGCGATGATGGCGTCGCTCGGACAGGCGTTCGCGATCGTCAACGAGCGCGCGCTCGGGTGGAACCGGCAGCTCCGGGTCACCCCGCTCTCCGGCAGTGCCTTCCTGGCGTCGAAGACGATCGCCGCCATCACGACGGCAGCCGTGTCGATCGTCGTCGTGATGCTCGTGGCGACGGTCGGGATGCACGCGTCGATCGGCCTCGGACACTGGCTCGGCGCCGGCGTCGGCATCCTGCTCGGCGTCGTGCCGTTCACCCTGATCGCGATCCTCATCGGACAGTTCGCGAAGCCCTCGTTCGCGCAGCCGATGTTCGTCGTCGTGTTCATGGGCCTCGCGATCCTCGGTGGGCTCTGGGTACCGCTGTCGATCATGCCGTCGTGGATGGGCCCGGTCGCGCACCTGCTGCCGTCGTTCTGGCTGAACCGGATCGGGCAGATCGGCGCCGGATCGGACGGTTCGCTCCTCGAGCCGGTCACGGTGATGCTCGCGTGGACCGTCGTGCTCGGTGCCGTCGTGGTGTGGCGGTACCGCCGCGACGCGGCGCGCCAGTGAGTGCGCATCCGGACGGGAGGCCCGACACCCGTCGACCCGCCCCTATCGTTGGTCGCATGGCTCAGGAGGCGACCGACACGGCCCCGGTGAGCGTCCGGACGGACGCGCCCCGGGCCTCCCGTCCGCGCCGGTCGTTCCCGTGGGCGATCGCGCCGTCCGCGACCCCCGCCGACGTCGCCGCAGCGCGCAGGCGCTGGTACGCCGGTGCCACGTTCGGGCTGCTCTGGCAGTCCCTGCTCGTCATCGCGCTCTGGACCGACGGCCGCCCGCTCGCCGAACACGTGCTCGGATCGGTGACGCTGCTCGTGGTCTACGCGGCCTACCTCGGCGTCCCGGAGCTGATGTGGCGGCGCGGCCTGCCGTCCCGCGTCGGCATCGTGACGGCCTTCGCCGCGCTGTGCGGCCTGACGCTCCTGTCGATCGGACCGATCGCCGTGTGGTCGTGGCTCCTCGTGGCGTCACTGACCGGGTTCATCGCGCTGCGGATGTGGGTCGCCGGTCTCGGGATCGCCGTGATCGTCGCGGCTCAGCTCGCCGTGAGCGCCGTCGTCGGCTGGGACGCCGCCACCGACAGCGGCCTGCTGTTCGCACCGCTCGTGACGGTGTCGGTGGGCCTGTCCATGGTGTTCTTCGGGCGGCAGCGGGACGCCGAGGACCAGCTCGACGTCGCGAACGACGAGCTCACCCGCCTCGCCGTGGTCGAGGAGCGCGCACGGTTCTCCCGTGACCTGCACGACGTCCTCGGACACTCGCTGACCGTGGTCACCATGAAGTCGGAGCTCGCCGCGCGGCTCGTCGACCTCGATCCCGACCGCGCGAAGGCCGAGATCGCGGACATCGAGCGCCTCTCCCGCGAGGCGCTGCAGGGGCTCCGGCAGGCGGTCGGCGGGTACCGCGAGGCCGACCTCGACGCGGAGCTCGTCGCTGCCTGTGCCGCGTTCCGTGCCGCCGGGGTCGAGGCGTCCGTGCCGGACGACGGGGCCGCCGCGGCGCGCGACGTCCGGAGTCTCTTCGCGTGGGTGCTCCGGGAGGGCGTGACGAACGTCCTCCGGCACGCCGCAGCCACGCACGCTCGGGTGACGATCACCCGGACGGCGCTGACCGTCGAGGACGACGGCACGGGTGCGTCCGGCGACGTCCGGGCGGGTGGCGGGATCGGGGGGAACGGACTCCTGGGGCTCCGAGAACGCGCGGAGGCCGTCGGAGCTGTCATCTCGACCGGGACGAGCGATCTCGGCGGCTTCCTCCTGCGGGTGCAGCGGGGGCGCCGATGACCGCCGACCGGACCGCGATCCGAGCCGCCACCGCGGGCGTACCCGCGGGTGCGCCCGCTGCGCCCTCGGGCTCCGCCGCCTCGGGCACCGCCGCTGCGGGCACCGCCGCTGCGGGCACCGCCGCCGCGGGCACCGCCGCCGCGGGCACCGCCGCCTCGGGCGCCTCGGGCGGCGCCGCCGCCGCGGGTGCTCCGCGGATCCGCGTGCTGCTCGCGGACGACCAGGCCCTCGTCCGTGGTGCGCTCGCCTCGCTCCTGTCGCTCGAACCCGACATCGAGGTGGTCGCACAGGTCGATCGTGGTGACGTCGTGGTGGCCGAGGCCCGTCGTTCCGGAGCCACCGTGGCGCTGCTCGACGTCGAGATGCCCGGTGCCGACGGACTCAGCGCCGCTCGGGCTCTCTCTGCGGAGCTCCCCGCGTGCCGCTCGCTCATCGTGACGACGTTCGGTCGCCCCGGCTACCTGCGTCGAGCCCTCGAGGCCGGCGCGGCGGGGTTCGTCGTCAAGGACACCCCGGCAGAACAGCTGGCCGACGCGGTGCGACGGGTGGCGAACGGCTTCCGGGTCGTCGATCCGGTGCTCGCCGCGGAGTCACTCGCGGCCGGGCCCTCCCCCCTCACCCCGCGGGAGACCGAGGTGCTCATCTCGTTCCGGACGGCCCCGACCGTGGCCGGGGTCGCGGCGCATCTGCACCTGTCGGTCGGCACGGTCCGCAACCACCTGTCGTCCGCGATCGGCAAGACCGCGGCGCGCAACGCGACCGAGGCACTCCGGGTCGCGGCCGACAACGGATGGCTGCTCGGCTGACCCCGAGGGCCACCGTGCCCGGTCCGCCGTTGTTCGAGGCCGACGTAGGCTTGACCCGTGATCCGTCGCCTCGTTCCCGCTGTTGCGGTGATCGTCGCGGCCGGACTCGCGCTCACGGGGTGCGCCGTGCACGACAGCACCGGCCGGGTGTCCGTCTCGCTGAGTGCTGACGCGGCGAAGGGACACCACTACACGGTCAAGGTGTTCGACGCGCAGCGTCAGCTGGTCGAGCACCAGTCGATGCTCGCGGGGCAGACGGCGGACTTCGCGGGGGTGCCGCTCGGCAAGGTGACGGTCCGCGCCTCGGGGCTGTGCGCCGCCCGCACGACCGTGGCCTACGACGCCGTCGCGAGCGTCAAGCTCGGCACTGCCGGCTGCTGACCGCGGGCTGCCGGCCGCGAGCTGTCGGCCGTCCAACCCCGTGTTCTGAACACGTCCGGCCACGCCGAACACCCGCATCCACGTGTTCTCGACGGACGGCCGTGTTCAGAACACCGCGCCGTCGGCGGCCCCGGCGCGTCAGCGCCGTCGGCGGCCGTCAGGGCTTCGGCACGTCCGCGAACGTGTCCGGGTACCGTCCGAGCCACGACCACCGCGAGATCGGCCACGTGATGACGACGGCCCGCCCGACGATGTCCGCCTCGGGCACCGTGCCGTGCACCCGGGAGTCGGCGGAGTTGCCCCGGTTGTCCCCCATGACCCAGACCTGGCCCGCCGGCACCGTGACGTCGAAGGCCGCACGCGAACGACTGCCGAACTCCGGCAGGTACTGCGCGTAGGGCTCGTCGAGCGCCACACCGTTCACCTCGACCTTGCCGTCCGTCGAGCAGCACGACACGTGGTCGCCCGGCAGCCCGATGACCCGCTTGATCAGGTCGTTCTTGCCCGTCGCGCCGAGCCACCCGCCCGGGTCCTCGAACACCACGACGTCACCGCGGTGCAACCCGACGACCTTGGGGACGAGCTCGTTCACGACGACCCGGTCGTCGATCTGGAGCGTCGACTCCATGGACCCCGAGGGGATGTAGAACGACCGGACCACGAACGTCTTGACGAGGAACGAGACGAGGAGCGCGGCGAGGACGATGATCACGACGTCCCGCAGGAACCGCAGCCCACGCTTGTTGCCGCCCGCTGGCGCGCTCCCGCTCGGCGCGGCCCCCTCGTCACCGTCGATCGACGGGTTGTCAGTCTGACTCACTGTGCGAACACCACCTTCTCGGCGCGCGCCTGCTCGACGGTCAGCGCGCGATCGGCGGGCCGGGTGAGCAGGGGCATGGACTCATCTTGGCGCAGGCCCGCCGGATAGCCTGTGGATCTGATCCACGAGATGTCAACGACGACCCGCAGGAGCACGCATGCCGGACACCACCGAGAACACCACCACGGACCGCCCCGTCGCCCTGATCACGGGTGTCGGACGACGCACCGGGATCGCCGCCGGCCTCGCCGTCGCCCTCGCCGCGGACGGGTGGGACCTCGCCCTCAGCTGGTGGGGTCCGTACGACGAGCGCGTGCACGGCGGCGCCGACCCGGAGGGCGTGGAGTCCGTCATCGGGGAGTGCACCGCCCTCGGCGCCCGGGTCGCCCGCGTCCCGGTCGACCTCGCGGACGCGGACCAGGCGGCCGGTCTGGTGCCACGCGCGGCCGAGGAGCTCGGTCGCACGGTGTCCGCGATCGTGATGTCCCACGCCGAGTGCGTCGTGACGTCGATCGCCACGACGAGCGCTGCGGCCTTCGACCGGCACATGGCCGTGAACGCCCGGGCGCCGTTCCTGATGATCCAGGCCTACGCCGAGGCGCTCCGAGCCGACGACGAGGCGGCGGATGCGGCAGCGAAAGCGGAAGCGGAAGCGGAAGCGGAAGCGGAAGCCCCAGCATCCGCGACCACGGCCGCTCCCCGCGACCGCCGCCGGGTCATCGCGCTGACGAGCGACCACACCGCGCACAACCTGCCCTACGGCACGAGCAAGGGCGCGCTGGACCGACTCGTCATCGCGGCCGCGTCCGAGCTCGGCGACCTCGACGTCCGGGCGAACGTCCTGAACCCCGGTCCGATCGACACCGGCTGGATGGACGACGCGATCCGGGCATCGGGCGCGTCGGACACCCCCGCCGGGCGACTCGGGACCCCGGAGGACATCGGCGCGTACGTCGCGTTCCTCTGCTCCCCGGCCGGCGGGTGGATCAACGGGCAGCTCCTGTTCGCCGACGGCGGGTTCTCGTCGAAGGGCTGACACCGCGCGGCGCGCACCGTGACCAGGTCGCGGACTGGAGGGACGGTGCGGCCCCGCCCCGTCCCTCCAGTCCGGATCCCGTCACGTCGTCGACCGACGGCCGCTCCATTTAGTTGACGCGTCAACCAAATGGGCGCAGACTGGTCGCATGACCTCGAGCGCGTCCGACCTCCTCGCCCCCGACACCGGCATGGGTGCCGTGACCCTCCGCGTCGCGGACCTCGACCGCATGATCGGGTACTACCGCGAGGGTGTGCGGCTCGAACTCCTCGCCGAGGAGCACGGGCGGGCGGTGCTCGGCCGCGGCACGACCCCGATCGTGATCCTCGAACACGCCCCCGAGATGCGGCACGCAGCACCCGGGGCCGCCGGACTGTTCCACACCGCCATCCTCTTCGACTCGCGGGCCGACCTCGCCGCGGCGCTGTACTCCGTCGCGACGCGGTACCCGAACACGTTCACGGGCAGCGCCGACCACCTGGTCAGCAACGCCTTCTACTGCACCGACCCCGAGGGCAACGGCGTCGAGCTCTACTGGGACCGTGACCGGAGCGAGTGGTCGTGGACGCACGGGCAGGTCGACATGGCGACGATCTTCCTCGATCCGAACGCGTTCATCCAGGAGCACCTGACGCAGGACGCCCTCGACCTCGCGGCCGGCCGCCCCGGACGAGTCGGTCACGTGCACCTGTCCGTGGGCGACGTCGCGTCGGCGCGGGAGTTCTACGTCGACCGGCTGGGCTTCGCCACGACTGCGGCGATGGGCGACCAGGCGCTGTTCGTCAGCGCGGGCGGGTACCACCACCACATGGCGATGAACACCTGGAACTCCCGCGGAGCCGGACGTCGTCAGCAGGCGCTCGGGCTCGGGCTCGTCCGGATCGAGGTCCCCGCGGCCGACGATCTCGGCGCGCTCACCGAGCGGATGCGGCACGCGGGCGTCGACACCCGCGACGACGGCCGGACGGTCGGGTTCGAGGACCCGTGGGCGAACCGCATCGAGGTGACGGCCGCCGGTTGATCCGGGCGGACCGGCTCCTGCTCGCCGAGAGGTCGCATCCGAGACGCCTCGGAGGGCCAGACGTCTCGGATGCGACCTCTGTGCGGGACGGCGGCGACCCCTGATCGGGCAGGACGGGCCGGACCGGGCAGGATGGGGGCATGAACACCTCCGACCTGCACTGGACCGTCGTCCCCGAGGGAGACCTCGGACTCCCGGACCACGAGGCGATCGCGGCGATGCTCGCCAAGGCGTTCCCGGACAACGACCACTGGTTCCAAGGGGGCCGGAGCTGGGCCGGCATGCAGCCGGAGCGGCGGGTGATCGCGAGGGTCGACGACGTCGTGGTCGCGCACCTCGGCATCCGGCGGCAGTTCGTCACGGTCGGCGGGCACGACCTGCTCGTCGGCGGAGTCGGTCTCGTGTCGGTGACCCCGGATCTGCAGGGCGCCGGCGTCGGACGAGAGCTGCTCCGTCGGACCGCGGACGTCCTCGCCGACCTCGGGGTGCCGTTCGGGCTGCTCGGCACGGGTGAGGACCGCGTGCCGTTCTACGCCGCGAACGGCTGGCAGCTGCTCACCGAGACCGTCGGGTCCTTCACCGCGCTGAGCCCGGACGGCGCCGGGCTGCCCATGGTCGACGACGAGGGGTGGCTCGTCCTCCCCGTGGCAGCGACGATCGACGAGTGGCCGGTCGGCGACCTGCACTGGAACGGCCAGTTCGTCTGAGCCGGAGCCGGAGCCGGAGCCGGAGCGACCTGACTCCGCGTCAAAGCGGCGTGGCAGCGAGGGTCCCCGCCACAGCAGCCGCTTCCGCATGGTCGAGCCGCCCGTCGAGCACGGCGATCCGGAACCCCCTGCTGACCGACAGCCCCGCGGGGATGTCGACCCGGTCCTCCCAGGCGATCGCGGACCCGACGGCCGGGTAGTCGTCGACCCGGACGAACCACGGGTCCGCGGCGGACACGACGTCGTCCGGTACGAGCACGAGCGTGGCGTCGCCAGCCCGACTCGCACCGGCCGCGAAACGCGCCGACCAGGCGATCCACGGGCTCACCCGACCGATGACCCGCGACTCGTCGACACCCCCTGGGTCGCCGTCCGCGCAGAACAGGGTCACGTCGGAACACCGCGGGAGCCGCCAGAAGAACCCGCCGTAGCCGCCGCCCGGCCGTCCGTTCGTGCCCGGGCTGCCGAGCGACACCGGTCCGTCGACCGCGGTGAGCGTGGATCGGAGGTCGAGTCGCCACCCGCGGACCGCGCCTGCGGCACCGGCGTCCACCGCATCGGCCGGGAGGCCCGCCCAGCGCATCGAGCGAACCTCGCGGAGCACGACGTGGCCGGTCTGGTCCCGCCACGCGAGCGCATGGTCGAGTCCGGCGGTGCCGTCGCCCGCCCGGCGCCCGTCGTCGCCATCGGGCGGCCCGAGATGCTCCGTCACCATCGTGCCGTGGTCGTCGAGGAGCTCGTACCCGCGATCACGGACGAACGTCCCGCCACCCCAGAAGTTCGTGGCCCCGGCAGTCCCGCCCCGAACGTCGGGCACGGCGAACCCGAGGCCCGCGTGCCACTCGTGGTCCGCCGGTCGGGTCGCGGAGACCTCGATCCCGCCGAGCGTCCGGACCGGGTGCAGGAACGGGTGGGGCGACGACGTCGGCGTGCTGCCCGCACCGTCGAGCACATCGAACACCACCGTCCGGTCGAGCCCGGCCGCAGCGTCGAGCCCGGCCGCAGCGTCGAGGCCGACCGTCGCGTCGGGCCCGGCCGCAGCGTCGAGGCCGACCGTCGCGTCGGGCCCGGCCGCAGCGTCGAGGCCGACCGTCGCGTCGGGCCCGGCCGTCGCGTCGAGCACGGCGCGGGCGAGGACGTGGTCCGAGCGGTCGCCGTGCCGTTCGTCAGCTGCTCCGCTCGCACCGTGCTCGCGGAAGCGCCGCGCGAGCTCCGCCCCGGCGTCGAACGTCCAACGCAGCGGGTCACGGAGCGCGTCCTCGGCGTCCCCGGACGGTCCTGCCCCCGCCAGGTCCCGCAGGGCGACCGCGTGCGCGAACCCCTCGGTGGCAGCGGTGACCTCCCCCGCGACGAGTGCCGTCGGGACGCCGAGGTCGAAGGCCTCCCGGGCGACACGGTCCGGCACCTTGCCCGCGGCCGACTGCGCATCGAACCGTCCCTCACCGGTGACCACGAGGTCGGCGTCGCGGATCCGGTCCCGCAGCCCGAGGGCCCGGGCCACGAGCGACGCCCCCGGTTCGACGGCGGCACCCCAGGCGAGCAGCCCGAAGCCGACACCGCCGGCCGCGCCGGCGCCGGGCGTCGCGGGGTCGACGTCCGGGAACATCGACGCCCAGCGGGTCAGCCGGTGATCGAACGCGGCGATCCGATCGGCGGACACGCCCTTCTGCGGGCCGAACACCCGAGCGGCGCCCGCGGGCCCGAGGAGTGGGGAGTCGACGTCCGTGACGACGACCGCACCACCGCGGGGCAACGCCCGGAGCGATCGAGCGTCCACCCGCGCGACGAGGTCGAGCCCGTCGGCGCCGGGTGCCCGGTCCACGAGGTCGGCCGGATCGGTGCCGAGCCCGAGCGCGAGGAGCATCCCCAGTCCGCCGTCGGTCGATGCGCTCCCGCCGATGCCGAGGACGAGTCCGGTCGCTCCGGCGTCGAGCGCAGCGGCGATCGCCTGCCCGAACCCGACCGAGTGCGCGGTGTCTGGCCGCAGTCCGTCGAGGAGCGGCAGTCCGCTCGTCGCGGCGAGTTCCACCACGGCTCGCCCGTCCGGCAGCCGGAGCCAGGCGGTCCGCACGGGCCGGTCGTCGGGACCGCGGACGGTGACCGGCACGGGCTCGGCACCGGGGACGGCGGCCGCGAACGCGTCGATCGTCCCCTCGCCGCCGTCGGCCATGGGCACGAGGTCCACCTCGTCGTCCGGACGGACGGACCGCCAGCCGGTCGCGATCGCACGGGCGATCTCGGCCGCGTCCGCGGTCCCCTTGAACGAGTCCGGGGCGACGACGATCCGCATCGCGCCAGGCTAGCCTGCCGCCGTCGCGACGAGGCGGTCGCCGAGGGCGTCAGGCGAGTGTGATCGCCACGAGTCCGCCGACCCCGACCAGGTACAGCAGGACGACCACGAACGAGTCGATGCCCATCCCGATGATCCGGCGCTGCGGGCGGAACACGAGCCCGACGGCGTACACGAGCGTCAGGACCACCGCCACGGCCGTGAGGAACACGTCGGACGGGTTCGCCTGCGGGAGCACTGCGCGGCCGGAGATGACGGTCGCGCCGAGGAAGAGCACCGGGAGGAACGCGTTCCCGCCGAAGATGTCGCTGACCGCGAGGTTGTCGTCACCCTGACGGACCGCCTGGAGGCCCGTGGAGATCTCGGGCAGACTCGTCGCGAGCGCGAGGACGGTCGCGCCGAACAGGACCCCCGACAGCCCGATCTGCGACGATGCGGCGTCTCCGGCACGCTCGAGCACCACACCCGCCACGAGCGTCGCGAGCGCGGACACACCGAACAGGATCGACGCGCGCAGCGTGCTCATCCGCTTCGGATCCGCCTGTTGCCGCGTTCGATGGCCGCGCTGATGCGGCGCCGCGCCGGGCGCGGCTCCGTCCTCGTGCCAGGGCAGGCCCTTCCCGGCACGCTGGACGAGGAACAGTCCGACGGCCCAGATGGCCGCGATGAGGACGACGTCCGGGGTGAGTCGGAGGGCGATGAGCGTCGGCGGGAGCTGGCTGCCCGCGATGACGACGCCGAGGACCGCGACGACGACGATCGCTTCGAGGACAAGTCCGAGCGAGGCGGCACGGTAGGTGATCGGCTTGACCCCCTTCCCGCGCTTGCCGAATGCGTCGAGGATCGCGATGACCACCGTCTGCAGGGCGATGCCCCCGAGGATGTTGCCGGCGGCGACCTCGATCGAACCGGATGCCGCGGCGCTCACCGTGATCGCGATCTCCGGCAGGTTCGTCGCGACGGCGAGCACGATGAGGCCGCCGAGTGCACTCCCGAGGTGCAACCGGTCATCGAGCACGTCCGTCGTCTTCGAGAGCTGGATGCCGGCGACCCAGATGACGGCCGCGCCCGCGACGAAGATGACGACCAGGAGCCAGAGCGGGAGTGCGTGCACGGCTGCGATGCAACCCGCCTGGACGGGGACCGTCCGGACTGCATCCGCACAACGCACTGGAGGGACGGTGCAGGATCACCTGCACCGTCCCTCCAGTCCGTGTGGTCCCGTCCGGAACCGGCGGCCGCTAGGCCTGGGTGACCGCCTGCTCGCCACCGGTGCGGGTGGTGATGCCGACGGACTCCGGGTCCTCGTTCGAACCGGGCGCGCTCGGCTGGACGCCGGCGCGGACGCGGGCGCCGAGGTCGGCGTCGACGTTGGTCCAGTACTGGAAGATGCGCTCGAACAGCTCTGGGCGCGTGACCTTCGACACGTGGCCGACGATGTTGCCGACCATGCGCTCACGCTCCTCGTCGTTCATGACCTCGCGCCAGAGCGACCCGGCCTGGCCGAAGTCGTCGTCCTCGGCGTGCAGCGTCGCGGCGGAGCGGGTGAGCTCGCCGTCGGACTCCCAGCCACCGGTCGCCCCTGCGGCCGCGGGGTCAGCGGCAGCACCGCCGAGGGAGTTCGGCGCGTGGACCGGGACCTCCTCCTGCTGGAAGTCGAAGCGCATCGCACCGTCCTGCGAGTACGAGTTGACCTGGTTCTTCGGGGCGTTCACGGGCAGCTGCTGGTAGTTCGTGCCGACGCGGTACCGGTGCGCGTCCGCGTAGCTGAAGATGCGGGCGAGGAGCATCTTGTCCGGGCTCGCCGCGATGCCGGGCACGAAGTTCGAGGGCTCGAACGTCGCCTGCTCGATCTGCGCGAAGTAGTTGTCCGGGTTCTTGTCGAGGGTCATCGTGCCGACCTCGATGAGCGGGTAGTCGTCGTGAGGCCAGACCTTCGTCAGGTCGAACGGGTTGAAGCGGTACCCGGCGGCGTCCGCGTAGGGCATGACCTGCACCTTGAGCGTCCAGGTCGGGTGGTCGCCACGGGCGATCGCTTCGGACAGGTCGCGGATGTGGAAGTCCGCGTCCTCGCCCGCGATCCGGTCGGCGTCGTCCTGCGTCAGGATGTCGATGCCCTGGTCGGAGATGAAGTGGTACTTGACCCACGAGCGCTCACCGGCGGCGTTCACCCACTGGTACGTGTGCGATCCGTAGCCGTTCATGTGGCGCCAGCTCGCCGGCAGCCCGCGGTCGCCCATGAGCCACGTGACCTGGTGGGCCGACTCCGGGGAGAGCGTCCAGAAGTCCCACTGCATGTCGTGGTTGCGGAGGTGCGTGCCCGGCAGACGCTTCTGCGAGTGGATGAAGTCGGGGAACTTGATGCCGTCGCGGATGAAGAACACCGGGGTGTTGTTGCCGACGAGGTCGTAGTTGCCCTCGGTCGTGTAGAACTTCAGCGAGAACCCACGGGGGTCGCGCCAGGTGTCCGGGGAGCCCTGCTCGCCCGCGACGGTGGAGAACCGCGCGAGGAGCTCGGTCTCGACGCCCGGCTGCAGGAACGCTGCGCGGGTGTACTGGGAGACGTCGCCGGTCACGCGGAAGGTGCCGAACGCACCGCCGCCCTTGGCGTGCACGACGCGCTCCGGGACGCGCTCGCGGTTGAACTGCGCGAGCTTCTCGACGAGGTAGTGGTCGTGCAGGGCGATGGCACCGTCACGGCCGACGCTCATGGAGTGCTCGTCGCTCGCGACGGGGGCACCGTTGTTGCTGGTGGTGATGGGCGTGTTCTCGGACACGGGTCCTCCTCGGTGTGGTGGATTCGTCAGGCGGGTGGTCGTCAGGCGGGTGGTCGTCGGGCTGGTGGTCGTCGGGGTGGTGTCGTCTCGACGCACGGGATCAGGCGGTGACGGTGTCGGTCAGGACGTCGTCGTCGGCAGCCGCACACGCCGCGCAGAGCCCCCAGAAGGTGACCTCGGCGGTGTTCACGGTGAACCCGTTGGTCTCGGACGGGGTCAGGCACGGTGCCGCCCCGACGGCGCAGTCGACGTCGCCGATGGCCCCGCAGACCGTGCAGACGACGTGGTGGTGGTTGTCGCCGATGCGCCGCTCGTACCGTGCCGCGGACCCGGCCGGCTCGATCCGGCGGAGGAGCCCTGCGCCGGTGAGCGCGCCGAGCACGCCGTACACGGCCTGGGGACTCGTGTTCGGGAGGTCGTCCTGGATCGCGGACACGATCTGGTCGACGGCCGCGTGCGGGATCCGGGTCGTGGCGGCGAGGACGGCGCGACGCGTGGCGGTCACCCGGAGCCCGGCGGTCTGCAGTGCTCGGACGTCCATGTCATCGATCGTCATCATGCACTCCCTTGAGTCACTCAAGACTATGCCACACGATCACCGCATGACATTCGGTAGGTGTTCAGTGTTTCACCGCCAACATTCCACGATGTCTCGAACCATTCCTACCCCGTCCACCCCTGACCGAACGCTGAACACGTCGTCGCTCACAGCCCGCCTCGGAGCCGAGGCCACCGGCACGTTCCTCCTCGTCTTCGCCCTGATCGGTGCCGCGACCTTCACCGCGGTGTTCCCGTCCGGCGACGACACGGGGCTCCTCGGGACCGGGTTCCTCGGTGTCGCGCTGACCCTCGGCCTGACGGTGATGATCGCCGCCACCGCGTTCGGACCGGTGAGCGGTGGGCACTTCAACCCCGCTGTCTCCCTCGGCCTCGCGATCGCCGGACGCCTGCCGTGGCGCGACGTCGCGCCCTACGTGGTCGCGCAGGTCGTGGGCGCGACGCTCGGGGCCGGGGCCGTCGTGTTGCTCGCGGCGCAGGGCCCCGATGGGTTCGCCGCCGCCGCGCTCGACGGCGGTCTCGCGTCGAACGGGTTCGGCACACGGTCGCCCGGCGGATTCGGGTTCGCCGGTGCCGCGATCGTCGAGACCATCGTCACGGCACTCTTCGTCACCGTGATCCTCCGGGTGACCGCCGGGACGGCGACGACGACGTTCGCGCCGATCGTGATCGGCGGGACCCTGACGATCATGCTGCTCGTCGCGATCCCGATCGACAACGCGTCGCTGAACCCCGCGCGGTCGTTCGCCACGGCGGTGTTCGCCGGGTCCGACTGGCTCGGACAGCTCTGGGTGTTCGTGGTGTTCCCGGCGCTCGGTGCGACGATCGCCGGAGTGATCGGTCGTGTGACGGACCGTCGCTCCGCCGCATGACCCGTGGTGCGGACCACGCGCCGGGCTGAACCGACTCTCACCCGGCCGGGGCGGGCCTCCCGTCCTCGCGGATCCACAATGGGGAGCACCCGTCGATCGCTCCCAGGAGGCCCGCCACGCCAACGCCCGCCGTCTTCTGGAGCATCTGGCACGTCGACCTGCTCGCGGTCCTGATGATCCTCGCCGCGGTCGTGGTCTACGGCCGGTGGCTCGTCGTCGCACGCCGTCGAGGGCACCGGTGGCCGGCCGCCCGCGTGCTGTCGTTCGCGGCATCGGTCGCGCTCTTCGCAGTGCTCCAGTTCGGCATCGTCGGCGTCTACGACCGCGAGCTCCGGTGGGCCTTCGTGCTCCGGCTCGCCCTGCTGTTCTTCGCCGTGCCGACGTTCGCCGCGCTCGGCGCGCCGGTCGCCCTCCTGCGGCTCGGCGGAGGGACCCGCGCGGCGGCGTCGGCGGACCGGCTGATGCATTCCCGGCCGGTCCGCGTCCTCGGCAACGCGATCGTCTCGCCGATCGTCGCGCTCGCCCTGTTCGCGATCCTGCTCACCCCGATGGCCGCGTCGATCCGGGAGTCGGCGGTCTGGGCGCTCGCGATCACGGTGCTCGTGCCGGTGCTCGGGTTCGCCCTGATCCTGCCGCTCACGGAGCCGGACGTCATCCGCTCGAGCACCTTCGTGACGGCCGAGTTCATGCTCGCGTTCGTGGAGCTCATGCTCGACGCGATCCCGGGCATCGTGCTGCGGATCACGAACTCGGTGCTCGACCACGCCACCGAGATGGCATCGGGGCCGGCGTGGTTCCCGACGCCGCTCCGGGACCAGCACCTGGCGGGCGACCTGCTCTGGTTCATCGCCGAGATCGCGGACATCCCCGTGCTCATCACGCTCTTCATCCGGTGGCAGCGGAGCGACCGCCGTGAGGCCCGTGCCGTGGACGCGCTGACCGACGAGGAGATGGACGCCCTGACGCAGGAGCACCTGGACCGGTTCCGGCAGTAGGCCCGGCTGGCCCGGCCCGGCCCGGCCCGGCACGCCTCATGCCGGCACGACAGAACACCGCCCTTCCGACATCGCACCGCGCGAGAGAGCGGTGTTCCGTCGGGAGAGCGGTGTCGTGCGGAAGCGGAGGGGACTACTCCGCCGTGTGCCGCCCCGCGTGCTCGGTGGCGGCCAGCTCCTCGTCGGGGGTCGACGGCGCCGGCGCGGCGGCGTGCGCGGCGTGGTGCGCGGCGGCGTGCGCGGGGTGGTGCTCGACCGCGGGAGCCTCGGCCGGCGACTCCGGGGCCCCGACCTCGGGCGACACCGGCGCCTCGCCCGCCGGAGCCTGCGCGGGGGTCCCCGCGGGCGCCGCACCCCACGACACGGGCTGGGGCTTGGCGAAGAACAGCGCCGCGACGAACGCCACGATGATGACCGCGGCCGGCAGGAGCATCGCCTCGCCCATCGCCGACGAGAACGGCGCGTGCAGGAACGACGGCAGGACACCGAGCGAACTCGTCGCGCCCTCGCCGGTCGAGCCGGCTGACCCGGTCGACCCCGACGAACCGGCCCCGGCGGGGAAGTTCGCCGTGATCCTGGCCTCGATGACCGCCGCGATCGCCGCGGAGCCGAGGACCGCGCCGACCTGGCGCGTCGTGTTGAACACACCGGCCCCGGCCCCGGCGAGCCGCGGGGGCAGGTTCCGGGTCGCCGCGACGGAGAGCGGCCCCCACATGGCACCCGAGCCGAGCCCGAGCACGACGGCCGGGGCGATGACGGACCACCACGGGTCGTTGCCGCGGACGACCGTGCCGACCCAGAAGAGCCCACCCGAGAAGAAGGCGAGGCCGAACGCGGCCACCCAGCGCGGGTTCCACCGGTGCAGGTTCTTGCCGACGACCGGGGCGACCCCCATCGACACGACGGCCATCGGGGTGAGGAGCAGCGCCGAGGTGGTCGGCGAGAAGCCCTTGACGTCCTGGGCCCAGAGGATGAGCGGCAGGGCGAAGGACGAGATCGAGAGGCCGACCGCCGTGATCGCGATGTTCGCGAGCGTGAAGTTCCGGTCCTTGAAGAGCCCGAGCGGCAGGAGCGCATCACCCTTCCGGACGCGCTGCCAGAACACGAAGGCGACGAGCACGACGATGCCCGCGATGATCATGCCCCAGACGGTGACCGGACCGGTGATGGTCCCCCACTTGTACGTCTCGCCCTCCTGGATGCCGAACACGACGAGGAACAGGCCGACCGCGCTGAGCGCGACGCCGAGCCAGTCGAAGGAGTGGGCGTGCTTCTCGAACTGCGGGACGAGCCGCACCGCGAGCACGAACGCCACGATGCCGACGGGGACGTTCACGAAGAAGATCCACTCCCAGCCGAGGCTGTCGACGAGCAGTCCGCCCGCGATCGGTCCGACGAGCGTGGCGACCCCGGCGACGGCGCCCCAGAGGCCCATCGCCGCGCCGCGCTTGTCCGGCGGGAACATCCGGGTGATGACGGCCATGGTCTGTGGCGTCATGAGCGCGGCACCGAGGCCCTGCACGACACGGGCGACGATGAGCATCTCGATGGACCCCGCGAACCCGCACCAGAGCGACGACAGCGTGAACACCGCGAGGCCGATGAGGTAGAGGTTCTTCGGCCCGAACCGGTCGCCGAGCCGCCCGGTGACGAGCAGCGGCACGGCGTAGGCGAGCAGGTACGCGCTCGTGACCCAGATCACCGCGTTGATGTCGGCGTCGAGCTTGGAGGAGATGGTCGGGATCGCCACGGACACGATCGTGGAGTCGACGAGGATCATGAAGAAGCCGATGACGAGCGCCCAGAGCGCCGGCCATGGCTTCTTCTCGACGGTCATGCCGCCGGGCAGAGCGGTGGATGTGGAGGTCATCGAGTGGGTTCCTTCGTGGTGATGACGGGTCCGGCGGCCGGGGTGCCGATCGCCGGGGAGTCGTGGGGGACGGCGGGTCCCGTCCAGGGGAGGTCGCCGCTGCGGATGCGATCGACGAGGACGCGCAACCACTCGATCTGTGCGGCGAGCATGGCATGCACGTACGACACGTCGAGCCAGTAGCGCTCGGCGAGCTCCCTGCCGCGGACGCCGTCGATGTCGTCCTGGTAGCGGGCGCGATCGGCCAGCAACGCACCGATCCGGCGCTCGAGCGCCCGGACGGCATCGGCCGCCGCCAGGTTCTCGAGCTCGGACATCGCCAGGTGGAAGGACGGGTACTCCTCCGCCGGGAGCGACACCATCCGGAACAGGGCGTCACGGAGGACGTCCCGCCCCGCGTCGGTGATGGCGTAGCGGGTGCGCTCGGGGCGGTTGCCCTCGCGCTCCGTGCCGGCCTCGACCGCGTAGCCGAGCTCGGTGAGACGTCCGACCTGGTGGTACAGCGTGCCGGGACGGACCTTGACGTTCCGGTCGTCGCCCCTGGCGATCATCGTCTGGAACATCTCGTACGGGTGCATCGGCCCCTCGGAGAGCAGGCCGAGCGCGGAGAAGGCGAGTGGCGTGAGTTCCGGCACCGTTCCTCCAGTCCGATTGTTCCAACGTGACTATTCCACTTGGAACATACCCCTCGGATCCGGGACGCGCAAGCGTCGCCGCCATCGGACGGGAGGCCCGGTCAGCGCCCGGCGCGCCACCGGGCGCCCCGTAGACTGGTCCGGTCCCTTCCCCCATCGCGCTGGAGTGAACAAGGTGCCAATCATCGTCGTCGAGGTCATGCCGAAGGCCGAGATCCTCGACCCCCAGGGCAAGGCCGTCGGCAGTGCCCTCGCCCGTCTCGGCAAGGCCGACCTCGCGAACGTCCGGATCGGCAAGCGGTTCGAGGTGTCGGTGGACGGTCCCGTCGACGACGTGAAGCTCGCCGAGGTCCGGGAACTGGCGGTCGACATCTTCTCGAACGCCGTGATCGAGGACGTCGTCAGCGTCAGCGTCGAAGGCGCCTGATGCGCATCGGGGTCATCACCTTCCCGGGTTCACTCGACGACCGTGACGCCCAGCGGGCGGTCCGCCTCGCCGGTGCCACCCCCGTCGCGCTCTGGCACGGCGACCACGACCTGCAGGGCGTCGACGCGATCGTGCTCCCCGGCGGGTTCTCCTACGGCGACTACCTCCGCGCTGGCGCCATCGCCGCGAAGGCCCCGATCATGGCCGAGGTCATCGACGCCGCAGGCCGCGGCGTCCCCGTGCTCGGCATCTGCAACGGCTTCCAGATGCTCGCCGAGGCCCGTCTCGTGCCGGGCGCGCACACCCGGAACGCCCACCAGCAGTTCATCCGCCGCGACCAGCGCCTCCGCGTCGAGAACGCCGACACCGTCTGGACGAGCGGCTTCGCCGCCGAGCAGGAGATCACCATCCCGCTCAAGAACGCGGACGGCCGGTTCGTCGCCGACGCCGAGACGATCAAGCGCATCGAGGGTCAGGGTCAGGTGACGTTCCGCTACGTCGGCGTCAACCCGAACGGTTCCATCGACGACATCGCCGGGGTCTCGAACGAGCGCGGCAACGTCGTCGGACTCATGCCGCACCCGGAGCACGCCACCGAGCCCGGCTACGGTCCGGACACCAGGGCCGCGATGTCCTCCGGGACCGACGGCCTCACCTTCTTCACCTCGGTCATCGAGTCGACGCTCGTCAAGTGACGAGCACGGAAAGAGCAGACGCACCCGTGACGACGTACACGCCCCCCGCACCCGACACCGTCCAGGACGCCGCGGCGACGCCGGACAAGGAGCAGCCGTACGAGGCGCTCGGGCTCAAGGCCGACGAGTACGCCAGGATCCGCGAGATCCTCGGCCGCCGCCCCACGTCGGGCGAGCTCGCGATGTACTCCGTCATGTGGAGCGAGCACTGCTCCTACAAGTCGAGCAAGAACTACCTGCGGCAGTTCGGCAAGAAGGTCACGCCCGAGATGACCAAGGACCTGATGGTCGGCATGGGCGAGAACGCCGGTGTCGTCGACGTCGGGAACGGCTACGCGGTCACGTTCAAGGTCGAGTCGCACAACCACCCGTCCTACGTCGAGCCGTTCCAGGGCGCCGCGACGGGTGTCGGCGGCATCGTCCGCGACATCATCTCGATGGGTGCCCGCCCGGTCGCCGTGATGGACCAGCTCCGCTTCGGCGCGATCGACGCCGAGGACACCCAGCGCGTCGTGCACGGCGTCGTCGGCGGCATCTCGTTCTACGGCAACTGCCTCGGCCTGCCGAACATCGGTGGCGAGACCTACTTCGACCCGATCTACCAGGGCAACCCGCTCGTCAACGCCCTGGCCGTCGGCGTCCTCCGGCACGAGGACCTGCATCTGGCGAACGCGTCCGGCACCGGCAACAAGATCGTCCTGTTCGGTGCGCGCACCGGCGGCGACGGCATCGGCGGTGCCTCGATCCTGGCCTCCGACACCTTCACCGAGGGCGGCCCCACCAAGCGCCCGGCGGTCCAGGTGGGAGACCCGTTCGCCGAGAAGGTGCTCATCGAGTGCTGCCTCGAGCTGTTCCAGAAGGAGCTCGTCGAGGGCATCCAGGACCTCGGGGCCGCGGGCATCAGCTGCGCCACGAGCGAGCTCGCCTCGAACGGCGACGGCGGCATGCACATCTCGCTCGACGACGTCCTGCTCCGCGACCCCACGCTCACCGCCGAGGAGATCCTCATGTCGGAGAGCCAGGAGCGCATGATGGCGGTCGTCGCACCCGACAAGCTCGACGCGTTCATGGCCGTCGTCGACAAGTGGGAGGTCGAGACGAGCGTCCTCGGCGAGGTCACCGGGACGGGCCGCCTCGTCATCGACTGGCAGGGCCAGGAGATCGTCAACGTCGACCCGCGCACGGTCGCCGTCGACGGTCCGGTGTACGACCGCCCGGTCGCGTACCCCACGTGGATCGACGCCCTGCAGGCCGACGATGCCGCGTCCCTCCCCCGCCCGGAGGACGGACCGGCCCTCCGGGCACAGTTCCTGCAGCTCCTCGGCTCGCCGAACATGGCGTCGAAGAACTGGGTCACGAACCAGTACGACACCTACGTCCTCGGGAACACCGCGCTGAGCTTCCCCGACGACGGCGGCATGATCCGCGTCGACGAGGAGACCGGGCTCGGTGTCGCGATCGCCACGGACGCGAACGGCCGCTACTGCTACCTCGACCCGCGCGCCGGCGCGAGACTCGCCCTCGCCGAGGCGTACCGGAACGTCGCCGTCACGGGTGCGATCCCCGCGGCGGTCACGGACTGCCTCAACTTCGGCTCCCCGGAGAACCCCGAGGTGATGTGGCAGTTCTCCGAGGCGGTCGAGGGCCTCGCGGACGGCTGCATGGAGCTCGGCATCCCGGTGACCGGCGGCAACGTGTCGTTCTACAACCAGACCGGCACCACACCGATCCACCCGACACCCGTCGTCGGCGTGCTCGGGATCATCGACGACGTCGCCAAGCGGATCCCGTCCGGCTGGCAGGACGACGGCCACAACATCTACCTGCTCGGCACGACGTCGCTCGAGCTCGATGGCTCCGCCTGGGCCGGAACGGTGCACGGGCACCTCGGTGGTCGTCCACCTGCGGTCGACCTCGAGCGCGAGAAGGGCCTCGGGGACCTGCTGCGCGCGGCCGGCGACGAGCAGCTCCTGACGAGCGCGCACGACCTCTCGGACGGCGGCCTCGGCCAGTCGCTCGCGGAGTCGGTGCTCCGGTTCGGCATCGGCGCCCGCGTGGTGCTCGACGAGCTCGGGGAGCGCGACGGCGTCGACGCCGCGACCGCCCTGTTCTCCGAGTCGACGGGCCGCGTGATCGTGACCGTCCGGCGCGAGGACGACGTCCGGTTCCAGGGCCTCTGCAACGGCCGCGGGTACCCGGTGCTCCGGATCGGCGTGACCGATGCGGCGTCGGACGCGCTCGAGGTCCAGGGCCGGTTCACGGTGCCACTCGACGAGCTCCGGACGACCCACCGCGGCACGCTTCCGGCACGCTTCGGCGCCGTCATCGACGAGCCCGCGGCAGCGCCGGCCGCCGCCGACGAGTCGGCCGTCTGATCATGGCTGATCGGCGCACGCTCGTCACGCTGTCCTTCGCCGAGCTCGTCGAGCGCTTCGGGCCGGTCCCCGACGGCGTCGAGCTGACCGTCTGGGACATGGAGGCGCCGAGCCCCCGCGCGGACGAGGTGACCATCGCAGTGCTGCCGTTCTTCTTCGAGGGTGGCCGGCGGTGGCAGTACCTCGCCGACCTGCCGAACGTCGCACTCCTGCAGCTGCCGAGCGCCGGGTACGAGCACGCGCTCCCCCATGTCCCCGACCACGCGGTGCTCGCGAACGGCCGGGGCATCCACGACGACGAGACCGCCGAGCTCGCGCTCGGGCTCGCACTCGCCTCGCTCCGGCAGATCGACACGTTCGCGATCGACCGCACGCACGAGGTCTGGGACACCCGTCCCTCGCGCTCGCTCGCGGAGCGGAAGGTGCTGGTGGTCGGCTACGGCGCGATCGGGCGGGCCATCGCGGACCGCTTCGAGGCGTGTCGGACCCACGTGACGGTGGTCGCCCGGACCGCCCGCACGCAGGACGGCCGCGACGTCGAGGCCTTCGCCGACCTGCCGTCTCTGCTCCCGGAGGCCGAGGTCGTCGTCCTCATCACCCCGCTCACCGAGGAGACCGAGGGGCTCGTCGACGCGGCGTTCCTCGCGGCACTGCCGGACGGGGCGCTCGTGGTGAACGTGTCGCGTGGCAAGGTCGTGGACACCGACGCGCTCGTCGCTGAGCTCAGGTCCGGGCGGCTCCGAGCGGGGCTCGACGTGACGGACCCCGAGCCGCTCCCGGCCGGACACCCGCTGTGGACGACGCCGAACACGGTCCTGACGCCGCACATCGGCGGGAACACCGACCTCAGCGTGCCGCGGGCGATCGAGCTGGTGCGCCGGCAGGTCGAGGCGCACCTCGCCGGCCGGCCGTTCGAGAACGTGGTGACGGGGCCGACCGACCGCTGACCGCCGGGTGCGGGGCGGGCGCGGGTCGCGCCTCCAGGCCGGGTCCGGCGGTGCGTTCCGGACTGGAGGGACGGTGCGGGCCCGCCTCGTCCGTGCGGCCTTCCTGCATTCCCACACCGATTCGGGACATGCAGCCCCCGAACGAACGGCGTCGGCTGTCCCGAACCGGTGGGGCTCGTCAGATCGCGACGACGCAGGTGGGGCTGCCGACCGGGATCTGCGTGATCGGGGCTCCTGGCAGGCCGTCGGCGCCCAGAGGGAGCACCGCGAGCGCGTCAGACCGCTCGTTCGCGACTACGATGACCGGTCCGTCATCGGTGTCCACGAGCGCGAAGTGCCGTGGCCAGGCGCCCCCGCAGTCGACCTCCGCCACCAGCGTCAGCGGGCCCGTCGCGTCGAGGACCGCGATCGTGTCCCGACCGCGGACGGCGACGTAGACGAGTCCCGCGTCGGTGACCTCGATGTGCGACAGGTACGACTCACCGGTCGATCCGGTGACGGTGGCGGCCTCGGCGATCGCGTCGTCGTCGCCCTCGGCGGCCGGCGTGCTCGTCGCAGCGCTCTCGACGGGGACGAGCGCTCCGGTGCCGTCCGGTCGGAGGCGGTGCACACGGCCGTCGAGTTCCCCGGCGACGATGAGGTCGTCGCCCCACCAGGCCATGTGCCGCGGGCCGACGCCGGGTGCGAGCGGGTAGCGGGTGACGGGTTCGAACCGACGGCCGCCGTCGGTGTCCTCGGCCAGGTGGAACCGGTGGATCGCGTCGCCACCGAGGTCGGACACCAGGACGTCGCCGTCCGGTGCGGCCACGGACTGGTGCGCGTGCGGACCGTCCTGGCGGTCGAGGACCGGCCCGGTGGCGGCGGGGAGCGAAGCCGTGCTCGTCCGACCGACCGCCGTGCCCGTCCGTTCGCCGGTCGTGCTGGTGCGCTCGCTGGTCGTGGTCGGCCGCCGGCTCGCCAGGGCGCCGACCGTGCCGGAGCTGTAGTTCGTCACGACGAGGGTGCCCGACCCGTCGAGCCGGAGGTGGCAGGGAGCGTCGCCGCCGCTCGGGGCGCTCCACAGGAGTTCCAGTGCTGCTCCGGCACGACCGAACGCGTGCACGCTGCCGGACTCGGTCTCGGCGACGGCGTACAGGCGGTCGTCGGTCACGACGATGAAGGACGGGTCGTCCACGACGGCGGCGGTGCTGACGCGGAAGGCGGTCGCGTCGCGGGCCGCAGTCCTGTCGCGGGGCTCGATGAAGGAGATCCCGGTCGAGTGGCCCCCGCTCGTCGACGTGTACGCACCGACGAACAACCGGAGGTCCGACAACGAGTGGGTCACTCGTCGCCGCCGGCGATGCGCTCGTGGTGGTGGATGACCTCGGCGATGATGAAGTTCAGGAACTTCTCCGCGAAGGCAGGGTCGAGGTGCGACTCGGACGCGAGGGACCGGAGCTTGGCGATCTGGATACGCTCGCGGTCCGGGTCCGATGGCGGCATGCCCGCGGTCGCCTTCAGGTAGCCCACGCGCTGGGTGTACTTGAACCGCTCCGCGAGCATGTGCACGACGGCGGCGTCGATGTTGTCGATGCTGTCGCGGATGCTCTGCAGCTCCTCGACGGCGGTGCGCTCGAACGGAGACCCCGACCGTGGTGGCGCTGTGCGGGACGGCGCTGTCTGCGGTCGTGCGCTGTGCTGCTGCGCGGTGTCGGGGGCGACCGCGGCGTCGCTCGGGGCAGGTTCGGGCTGCTGGGCGTCGCTCATGTCCGCAGCCTACCGGGACGGCCGACGGCCGACGGCCGGCGTCGGGGACGGGGACGGGGCCAGGTCCACAGGCCGACCGCGGACCTGGGAGGATGGTGGCATGTCGATCGTCCTCGGGATCTCGTGTGTGTTCGCAGTCCTCGCCGGACTCGTGCACGTGTACATCTTCTTCCTCGAATCCATCGCGTGGACCAACCCCCGAGTCCGTGCGGTCTTCGGGATCTCCACCGACGCCGAAGCACAGGCCACCAGGTCGTTGGCGTTCAACCAGGGCTTCTACAACCTGTTCCTCGCGATCGGTGCGGTGCTCGGAACCGTCCTCGTCGCCACCGGCAGCGGCACGACGGGCTGGCCGCTGGTGGTCTTCTCCGCGGCGTGCATGCTCGGGGCGGCCGTGATCCTCGCCGGGACCGGTCGGAAGTACCTGCGCTCGGCCCTCGTGCAGGGCACGTTCCCGCTCGTCGCGCTGCTGTTCGCGTTCATCGGGTCGATGCTGGTGGCCTGAGCGCCGATGGGCCTCGGAGCGTTCCGCACGCAGCTGCGTCGTTGGGCTGCGCTCTTCCCGGTGGGTTCGTGACGTGAACCGGACGGATCGCCTCTACGCCATCGTCGAGGAACTGCGCGCGGTGGCACCTCGTCCGCGCAGCGCCCGGTGGCTGGCGCAGCACTTCGAGGTGAGTGCTCGGACCATCGAACGCGACATCGGTGCCCTCCAGCAGACCGGGACGCCGATCTGGGCGGAACCCGGGCGCACGGGCGGCTACTGCCTCGACCCGCTCCGCACGCTCCCACCCGTGAACCTGACGCCGCAGGAGGCCGTCGCGATGGCCGTCGCGCTCGACGCCCTCGGCGCGTCCCCGTTCCGACAGGCAGCCCAGTCGGCGCTCCGGAAGCTCGTCGGTGTGATGACGGACGCGGACGCGGCGGCGGCCGAGGCACTGGCGCGACGGGTCCACCGCCTGGCAGACCAGGAGGAGACACCGCGAGTGCCTGCGGTCATCGCCGATGCGCTGTCCGCGGGCCGGGTCCTGCGGATCCAGTACCGGGACCGCGCGGGGGCCACGACGGCGCGCGAGGTCGAACCGCTCGGCTACGTCGTCTCGGGCACGAACTGGTACCTCATCGGCTGGTGTCGGCTCCGCGACGGCGTCCGGGCGTTCCGCACGGACCGGATCGACGGGACGGTCGCGACGCACGAGGTGCCGCCGCAGCGCGTGCTCCGGAGCGAGGACCTCGACATCCAGCACGGTGCGGTCCGCGCCATCACGCTCGGCTGAACGAGGACGGACGCGGAGCCTCGACGCCGTCCGGAAACACTGACATGGGGCTGTCGCGGACGACACCGAGACTGGGTGGAGCCGGGACGGACCCGGCGGGACGGACACCGCAATGAACCTCGTATCGATCCACATCATCACCGACGACGTCGACGCCTCCGCCGCGTTCTACGAACGCGTCACGGGGCTCTCTGCGACGCGTCTCACCCCGCAGTTCGCGGAGATCCGGACACCGTCGGGAACCCTCGCGATCGGGCACACGGCGACCGTCGCCCTGTTCGGTGCCGACGCCGCGCGCCCGGCGGACAACCACACGGCGATCATCGAGTTCCTGGTCGACGACGTCGATGCCACGTACGACCGGCTCCGAACCGCCGGAGCTGCCGGAACTGGCCGCACCGGCGGAACCGGCCGGGTGGACGTCGCCGGGCCCGACCTCGTGTTCGTCCAGGAGCCGACGACGATGCCGTGGGGCAACCGCTCGCTCCTGCTCCGGGACCCCGACGGCACTCTGGTCAACCTGTTCACCCCTGTCAGCGCAGCGGCGGTAGAGAGGTTCGCGGGTGTGCCACGCTGAGCACGACCGGTCGCCGTCAGCCGCTTCGGAGACACCGCGCGTTCGATCGGAGCATGCCCGACGCCATCGTGACCCCACGCGGGTTCTCCCACGTCCGCCTGACCGTCACCGACATCCACCGCAGCAAGGCCTTCTACCGGGACCTGTTCGGCATGGAACCGGGCAGCGACTTCAGCGACCAGATCGACGACCCGACCATCCACGACGACCCCGACCGGACGTACGGCGGATGCTCGTTCACGTTCGCCGGCCAGACACTCGGGCTGCGACCGGTCGCGGACCCCGGTGACACGTTCGACCCGAACCGGGTCGGGCTCGACCACGTGAGCTTCTCAGTGGGCTCGGTCGATGAGCTGCACACCGCCGCAGAGCGCCTGGACAACGCCGGCATCGAGCACGGTGCGGTGACGGACCTGCCCGCCTTCGGGCTGGTGATCCTCTCGGTGCAGGACCCCGATGACATCAACCTCGAGCTGGCAGCTCCGCGCGAGCACTGAGGCCGGCCGATCCTGAGCACTGAGGCCGGCCGTCCGTGCGGCGCGACCCGCCTCTGAGCGGCGAGTCGTGCCTCCAGTCCGACGCGGACGCGGACGCGGACGCGGCCTGCGGCTCAGCCGAGCTTGGCGGAGAACTGGTCGGGCAGCCGCTTCAACGACCAGAGCAGCGCCGGGACGGTCCCGGCGGAGAACGCCGAGCGCACACTCTGCTGCTGGAACACGATGTCGTGCCCGGCCTCGACCGACGGCACCTTCTGGAACAGGGGCGACGCCTCGGCCTGTTCGACGGTCTGGTAGATCGGCAGGATGACGGTCAGGTCCGCATCGAGCAGGTCGAGGTTCTCGTCGGACAGCTTCGCGGAGAACTGGTCACCAGCGAGCTGGTCGATCTTCTTCGGCTGCGTGAACCCGAGCTTCTTCATGTACTGCACGCGGGTGTCGTTCGAACTGTAGGCGCCGTAGCCCTCCGACGTGAACGCACCGATCACGGCGGTCTTGCCCTCGAACTCCGGGTGCGCCTTCCGCGCGGCGGCGAACGCCGTGTCGACCGACTGCAGGAGTTCCTTGCCCTTGGCGACCTTGCCGAGTGCCTTGGCGATCATCGTGACTTGCTGGGCGGTGGTCGCGGCGTAGTTCGCGCCACCCTTCGGCACCGCGACCGTCGGGGCGATCTTCGAGAGTGTGTCGTAGCGGGTCTTGTCGCCGGAGGAGTTGACGTCGAGGATCAGGTCCGGCTTCAGCGCGACGATCGACTCGTAGCTCGGTTCCAGGGTGCCGATGATCTTCGGGGACTTCGTGTACGCGTTCTTCAGCCACGGTCCGACCCCGTCTCCGCCGAAGGCGAGCCAGTCGCTCGCCCCGACGGGCTGGACGCCGAGGGCGAGGGCGGTCTCCGCGTCCCCCCAGCCGAGCGCGACGACGCGCTTGGGGGCGGCGTCGACGGTGGTCGTCCCGAAGGCCGTGGTCACCCTCGCCGGGAACGCTCCGCCGTCACTCGACGCGCTGGCGCCGGAGGACGGGGAGCCCGCGGAGCAGCCTGCGAGGACGAGGGTCGCGGCAACGGCTGCGCCGATGACGGCGAGGACGGATCGGAGGCGGCGCGCGGGCCGACGGGTCTGAGTCACAAAGGTAAGCCTAACCTAAATCCACGAACACGAGCGGCGCGCCCGAGGTGCTCGGACGACCCCTCACTCGGTGAAGATCACCCCGATCGGCTCACGCTTCTCCTCCTGGAACCGGTCCTCCGCACGCCCGAGCGCCCAGTACGCGGAGAGCGACATCGAGCGCTTCTCGACACCCCACTCGTCCTGCAGCAGCCGGCGGATCGCCTTGACGGCGGTGCGCTCCCCGTGCACGAACGCCTGGAGCCGCTCCGGACTGGAGGGACGCTGCAGTCCCCGGGCCGCCTCCAGCAGGAGCGTGCCCGGCTGGGCACCCGTGTCACCGCGGTGCAGCCAGGTGAGCCGGACACCGTCGGGATGCACGAGGTCGAGTTCGTCGGCGGTGCCGTCCACCTCGATGACGGCGGTCCCGACGGCGTCGACGGACATCAACTCGAGCGCAGCGGCGATGGCGGGGATCGCCGAGTCGTCGCCGAGCAGCAGGTGCACGGCATCACGGTCGGCCGTCGGCGAGTAGGTCCCGCCTGGGCCCGAGAGTGCGAGCAGGTCCCCCGGTGCTGCCGAAGCGGCCCACGGTCCGGCGATGCCGTCGTCGCCGTGCACCACGAAGTCGATCGCGATGGTCTCGGTGTCGTGGTCGACGCTCCGGACCGTGTAGGTCCGGCGCACCGGGCGGTCCTCCTTCGGGAGGCGGTCCTTCAGGTCGTCGAGGTCGTACGGGGGCACGAGTCCGAGCTCCGGCTTCGCGACCAGGAGCTTGACGTACTTGTCCGTCGATCGGAGCCGCTCGGGGTCCGCACCCGCGACGAAGGGCCCGAACGCCTCGCCTCCGAGGTGCACCCGGACCAGGTGCGGCGAGAGTCGTTCGGTGCGATCGACGACGAACACGTGCTGCTGGCGCTTGGGACGTACCGGGGAATCGGGCATGTGTCGGTTCTAGCAGTCGTTCCTCGGCGGGGCTCGTCGGCCGCGTCCCCCGCCCGGTCCGACCGGGACAGGCGGACCTGGTCGGGAACCGCACATCACGCCTCGGGACGGTCTACCCTCGGGCAGGTCGCATCACAGCGGCCCTCCCGGATCCGCCTCGGCACCGGGCCACGACGAGCATTGCTGCACGGGTCGCACAAGCACCGGCCGGTCTGGACCCGATGAACACGCTCACGACGGACCTGCCGATCGAGGTCGACGACGTCGTCGCGGCGCTCGCACGCGTGGAGGTGTCCGACGCGATGCTCCGGTCTCGGCTGCGGGCCCACCTCGGGATCAACAGCACCGACCTCGCGGCGCTGCAGTACATCGACCGGTGCGAGACGGCGGGGCGCGGTGCGTACGCGAAGGACCTCGCTCCCCTCCTCGGGGTCACGAGCGCCGCGATGACGACGATCCTCGACCGCCTCAGCAGTGCCGGACACGTGCAGCGCGAACCGGACCCGGCGAGCAGGCGGACCCGTCTGCTCACGCTGACGAGCGGCACGCGGAGCCAACTCGCGACGACGATCGGCGAGACCCAGGGCAAGCTCCGCGACCTCGTCGAGTCGATGAGTCGGCGTGACCGCAGTCGCGCAGTCCGTCTGATGGACGACATCCGTGCCGCGCTCGACGCCGGCGCCGCGGACACCGACGAGGCGCAGCACCCGACGGACTGAGTTCCGGCGCCCTCGGAGCGGGGGCTCCGTCGCGTATCCGATCCACGCACGCCACGCCCTGATTGTTCAGAATTCGAGCGGTCGAGCTGGTGTGAACAGTCCTCGCGCAATAGCCTCGGGTGGTCGAGGCTCATCACAGGCTTCGGTCGACGAACCGCCGCGCAGCGGCACGAACGCCTGCATCACGTGGGCACCGTCGGCACGAGAACCCTCGATCGACGAGCGGCGCATCCCGCCGGAACGCACGGCTCCAGGACCGGTCCACGATCCCGGAGTCACTCCCCCAACAGCACCGGCCGCTTCCCGAGCCGGAATCCGACCCGCGATGCACGCGGGCCCCACCGTTTCCACGATCTCATCCGAGATCCGTCGGCCCAGACCCCGCCGTCACTCTGCGAAGAGTGCACCCCGCGAGGCCCCCGCACCCCGGGGGTTCGTCTGCAGAATCCGTCAGGACGACACCATGCGCGAACACCAGCACGACCTCCAGACCCTCCGCCGGTCCGCCTCCGAGTGGCGACGCCGCGGACTCACCCCGCCAGAAGCGATCGAGGCGATGGTCACCGCCCGCATCAACAGCGGACCGTTCCCACACGCCGGCGGTGCCCAGGACCCGGCGTACGCGGACTTCTTCTCCGAGGCCGCGCTCCTCGACGGGCGGATGGACAGCGACACGCTCGCTGACGAAGCTCGATCCGCATGATGCGACCGCACGATCTCGCGACCCGACACGAGGGCGTGTGGACCCGGCTCGAGCAGCTCGTCAACGTCTTCGCACGCGACCGCGTCACGCCCCGGCCGAGCACCCCGACCAAGGACGCACGCGAGCCCGACTGACCGGCGAGCCGTCCCGACCGGCGAGCCCGGTTCGACGTGGCGTCACCAGCCGACGATGCCGTGCCGATCGTGGAACTCCCCCGTCGGACCGTCTGCCCCGATCGTCGCCATCGCCACGATCGCGTCGGTGCCCTCGGTCACCGTCTGCGGTCCTGAGTTGCCGTTGAACTCCGTCGCCGTGTACCCGGGGTCGACCACGTTGATCCGGACGTCGGGCACGAACTTGGCGTAGACCGTCGTGAGCATGGTCAGCGCCGCCTTGCTCGCGCTGTACGCCAGCGTCGGCAGGGTCGATTCGATCCGGTCGTCGTCGGCCCGCACCGCGAACGACCCGAGGCCGCTCGCCACGTTGACGATGACCGGCTGCTCGGATCGGCGGAGCAGCGGCAGGAACGCGTGTGTCATCCGGACCGCGCTGACGGTGTTGGTGTCGAGGACGCTCGCGATCGCGGGACCGTCGACGTCCTCGATCGCCGTCATGCCGCCCGAGATGCCCGCGTTGTTCACGAGGACGTCGATCGTGCCGTAGCGCTCCGCGAGTGCGTCCGCCGCGCCACGGACCGATGCATCGGAGGTCACGTCGAGCTGGACCCAGTCCACGCCGAGTTCCTCTGCTGCTGCCCTGCCACGCTCCGGGTCGCGTGCGCCGATGACCACGGTGTGGCCGATGTCGCGGAGTCGCCGCGCCGTCTCGTGTCCGAGTCCCTTGTTGCCGCCGGTGATGAGTGTCGTCGTCATGGATCGAGTGTGACCCCGCGGAGCTGTACGACCATGTGCCCTGTCCGTCCCTGTGCACAGCAGTACCACCCAGCGGGGCTGTGGAGGAGAGGATGATCGGACCATGGCCGACCGAGGTGACTTCGCGACCCTGGTGCGCGCATGGCGCGACCGTCTCCAACCGGCTGCTGTGGGCCTCCCGTCCGGTCCCGGCCGCCGCGCATCCGGCATCCGACGTGAGGAACTGGCCATGCTGGCCGGCATCTCCGTCGACTACGTCGTCCGGCTCGAGCAGGGACGCGCCGACAGCCCGTCGGACCAGGTCGTGTCCTCGCTCGCGCGGGCGCTCCAGCTGTCAGCGTCGGATCGCGAACAGCTGTTCGTCGCCGCCGGTCTCGCACCGCCGATGCCGTCGACGGTGCCCACCTTCGTCCCGCCGAGCATCCAGCGCCTCATCGGCCGACTCCCCGACGTCGCCGTCGCCGTCTACGCGGCCGACTGGACCGTGCTCATGACGAACGCCGCGTGGGACTCCGTCCACGGCCGGATGCCGACCGCGGGTCTCGAGCGGAACCTGCTCTTCCGGCACTTCTCCGGCATGTCGGACCGCCTGGTCCGGCAGGCCGGCGAGGCCGACAGGTTCGAGCGTGCGATCGTCTCCGACCTGCGGATCACCACCATCCGGTACCCGGAGGACCGGGCCCTCCGCGAACTCGTCGCACGGCTGCAGCGCCTGAGCGAACGATTCCGCGCACTGTGGGCCGACGTCCAGGTCGCGCACCACCAGACCGAGCACAAGACGGTCGACCACCCGGTCGTCGGTCCGATCACCCTCGACTGCGACGTGCTCGCGGTACCGGGCGCCGATCTGCACGTCGTCACGTTCACGGCAGAGCCCGGGAGCGAGGACGCCTCGCGCCTCGATCTCGCGCGCACGCTCGGGGCGTCGGAGCCGGCGACCCTCCCGACCCCGGCCACCGTCGACACCGCGCACGCCCGGCAGGGACAGGACGCTCGCCAGGGTCAGGAACCCCGCCGAGGCCAGGACGCCCGGCAGGGTCAGGACGCTCGCTAGGGTCGGACCGTGCACCTCAGCGACCCGACCAGAACCCGACTCGCCGTCCTCGGATCCCCGATCGGGCACTCGCTCTCGCCGACCCTGCACGCCGCGGCGTACCGGGTGCTCGACCTGCCGTTCGAGTACGGCCGGCACGAGGTCGTCTCGGGCGAGCTCGAGGGGTTCGTCGCGGGGCTCGGTGCCGAGTGGCGCGGACTCAGCCTCACGATGCCCCTGAAGCGCGAGGTCCTGCCCATGCTCGACCGCACGACGCCGCTCGTCGACCAGCTCGGTGTCGCGAACACGCTGGCCTTCCGCTCCGAGGGCCCCTCGACCGTGCTCGCCGGCGCCAACACCGACGTCGACGGCATGGTCCGTCCGGTCCAGGCCCTCGGGCACCTCCCCCGCGAGGCGACGATCCTCGGCGGGGGTGCGACCGCGGCGAGTGCGGTGTCGGCGTGCCACCGCCTCGGAGCGACCACCGTCCGGGTGTTCGTCCGCGACACGGCGCGTGCCGCGCACCTCGTCGACCTGGCGGTGCGGCTCGGGGTCACGATCGAACTCGACACGTTCGGTGCGCTGCCGTCATCCGGCCCGCACGCGTTCGTCGTCTCGACGCTGCCCGGCGGCGCAGCCGACGACCTGGTCGTCACACCCTCCGGAGCGGATGCGGTGCTCCTCGACGTCGCCTACGACCCGTGGCCCTCGGCGATCGCGGAACGCTGGCGGGCGGCCGGCGGGCGGACCCTGAGTGGTCTCGACATGCTGGTCGAGCAAGCGATCGGACAGATCCGGTTCTTCGTCGGGGACGACACCGAGACCCCGCTGCCCCGCGAGGACGCGGTGCGCATCGCGATGCGCACGTCCGTCAGGCTGCCTGCGGCGATCGACGGCTGACGCCGGACACGGCCGGGAGGCACGACACGCGCCCGGTGCGACGACCGACGCCCGACAGCTGGCCGGGCTGGGCAGGGTCGTCGGTCAGTCGACGATGCCGTCCACGTAGAACCAGCGCCCGGACTCCCGGACGAACGAACTCGTCTCGTGGAGCTCCCCCCGCGCCTCCGGTGTCCGCCAGAACGCCCGGAACTCCACCACGCCGGCGGTGTCGAACGGACCCCCGGCCGACGTCCGGACGACGTCGAGACGCTGCCAGCGGGTGTCGGGGTCCAGGTCGAGCTCCGTCGGCCGTGTCCTCGGGTGCCAGGTGGTCAGCAGGTACTCCGGGAGGTCCCGGGCGAAGGCCGAGAACCGGGAGCGCATGAGCCGCTCCGCCGTGGGCGCGGTCGCACCGGCGTGGAGCGGACCGCAGCACTCGTCGTAGGGGTTGCCGCTGAGGCACGGGCACCGATCGGAGGGCATGCCACCAGGCTACGGCCGAGTTCCCCGAGGTGTGGCGGACCGTGGTGCGCGGTCCGGGCTCAGTCGACGAGCGAGAGCGTGACCTCGACGTTGCCGCGGGTCGCGTTCGAGTACGGGCAGACCTGGTGCGCGGCGTCGGCGATCTCCCGGCGGCGCTCCGCGGGGACCTCCGGCGCGTAGATGTCGAGCTCGACCGCCAGGCCGAAGCCCCCGGAACCGTTCGGGCCGATGCCCACCGACGCCGAGACCGCCGCGTCCGAGGTGTCGACCCCGAGCTGCTTGCCGACCAGGTGGTACGCCCCGAGGAAGCACGCCGCGTACCCCGCCGCGAAGAGCTGCTCGGGGTTCGTGCCCGCGCCGTCGCCACCCATCTCCTTCGGCGGACGGGTGTCGAAGTCCAGCTGGTCGTCCTCGCTGCGGACGTGGCCGTCGCGACCGCCCCCGGTGGCGTGTGCGATGGCGGTGTAGGCGATGTCGAGCGTCATGCACTCACCCTCGTGCCGCCCGCCTGGACGATCCCTGGAGCTCCCGTGTGCGCGCCGTGTCAGGCGGAGAACGCGAACCGGGGCCGGGCGTGTCCGGACCCCGCGAGGTCGGCGAGCATCTCCCCGAGGAGCGGCGCGAACTTGAACCCGTGCCCCGAGAACCCCGTCGCGACGACGATCGGGCCCGTGCGGTCGAGCACGAAGTCCTCGCTCGGGGTGTTGTCGTAGAGGCAGCTGATCGGCGCGATGGTCGAGGTGTCCGCCCCGGGGACGAACCGCTCGACGTACTCCACCAGGGCGCGGAGCATGTCGTGGTCCGGCTCGGTACGCCTGGTGTCGGCGTCGATCACCGGACCGGTGCCGTGGAAGCCGACCTTGACGCCCTCGCCCGGGGTGAAGAGGCCGTAGACCCCGTGCGTCGACGGCTCCGCGATCGGATGGTGCACGAAGCTCGGCCATGATCCGGCGGGCACGTCCGTCGCGAAGTGGGCCGGCTGCTCCTCGGTGACCCGGACGTCGGGGAGCCGGACACCCCGTGCCCCGAGGGTCGGACCGAGCAGCGGGTGCGCCCAGGACCCGACCGCGGCCACGACGCTCGCCGCGCGCAGGACCTCGCCGTTCCGGAGCTCCACCACGGCGTCGCCGTCCGCACCCGCTCGGACCGCGGAGACCGGTGTCTCGAACCGGAGCTCGGTGCCGTCGCGTTCGGCGAGCGTCAGGAACGCCTCGACCGCATGATCGGAACGGATCCGTCCGGCGCTCGCGTGCGCGAGGACGCTGCCCTCGAACACCAGACCGGGCCACCGTGCGGATGCATCGGCCGGCGACAGGCGCTCGTACGGCACGCCCGCGTCGGCGAGTGTGCGGGCGATCGCGTCGATCACGTCCGGCCGCCCGTGGTCGACCCCACCCGTGAGCGTCAGCAGGTCCTCACCGATCTCGGACTCGAGTTCGCGCCAGAGTTCGAGCGACCTCGTGGTCATCGTCACGTACTCGGGGTCGGGGTACCCCTGCCGGAAGATCCGCGATGCCCCGTGCGACGACCCGCGGTCGTGTCCGCGTGCGAACTGCTCGACGAGCACCACCCGCCGCCCGCGTGCCGCGAGTGCACGCGCGGTCGCGGCGCCGATGACACCTGCCCCGATGACGATGTGATCCGGTCGTTCCATGGCGCAACGCTACCGGCGGGAGCGGCGAGCGGGGCTACTCGGTCGTGTGACCCGACGGCCGGTCGGCCGCGGACGCCCGGCGGAGCACCCCGGAGAACAGGGCGCCGAGCACACCGGCCACCATGACGACCAGGGGCGGAGCGATGGTGGCGCCGATGAGCAGGCTCACCACCAGGAAGGCAGCGCCGAGCACGACGATGCCGAACGACACCCGGAGGATGGCGATACGGGTGCGGCGACGGGCCCGAGGGCTGCCGTCACGGTTCGTCCGCTGGTGGTCTGCGGCGCGATCGATGTTCGAGTCGGTGATCATCAGGGTCCCTTCCGGGAGTCCGTGCGTGTTCGGGTCGCATGGACGGGACATCGACGGATTCGGGTCGCCGATGTGGTCTCTCGACGGGTTCGGGCCGTCGAGATGGAGCGGGAGCGTCGCGGCTCCCACGCGGGTCCACGGCGTTCGGTCACCGTGGTGGGTACACGGTGGCGGGGCACCGCGGCGGGTTCTCGGTCCTGAACTCCCGAGGACGCCGACAGTACGGTCCGCACCTGGGCGTCGGGTCGGCATCATCCGCGAAACGCCCCGACGTGCGGACATCCGCAGGGTTCCTGCGGTCGTGTCGCCGACCGTCGGTCGCCCCGGGACCGCCCCGGGACCGCCCCGCAGTCCGCGGCGGCTCCGAAGAGATGGCATGACCAGGGACCGACGAGGGAGCACCGCACCGGCCCGACGGCTCGGACTGGAGGGACGGCGCACCTTCCCCGCGCAGCTCCGGTCCGCGACGGGGCCGGCTCGGCGACGCCTGCTGGCCGGGCTCCCGATGATCGCCGGGATCGTGACCGCGATCGGCGTGGCCGTCGCGGTGCTGACCGCCGAGCCGGCGAGCGATGGCCGGACGGTCGCCCCTGCTGCCGTCGGGGTGGTCCTCGGGGTGGTCGTCGCCCTCGTGTCGGGCGTCGCCGTGGCCGCGCTGGTGACCTACGCCGTCGCGCGGGTCTTCCTGGTCCGCGACGCCGCTGCGGTCACCGCCCCCGCGTGGCAGCACGACGGGATCCTCGTCGGACACACCGGCCCGGACGCCGAACCGCTGTCGCCCGAGCTCGCGGGACCGCTCGCGGCGGCCGCCGACGCCGCGGAGGCCCGGATGGTGTGGGGCGTCGTCGTCGGATGGGCGCAGTGCGTGTTCGGGGCTGCGGCGTTCGTGGTGGTCGTGGTCGGCATGGTCGTCGGAGCCGGCGTCCCGTGGATCCTCGCACTCGTGACGTTCATCATCGGCGGACTCGGCCAGGACATGGCGGCCAGGAGCACCAGGACGCTCGGACGTGTCGCGGAGGCCAGGCGTCGCGTCGCGGAGGCCAGGCATCGCATCGACGAGCAGCCTCCCGCCGCACCGCACGGTCCCGACGTGCTCCCCCGTGCGATGCCGGCGGCGCCTGCCGTGGTGCGCGGACCGGGACCGCTCGATGTCTCGCGGCGGACCGCACGTCGGATGCCGCCGCGGTCACCCGGGCGGGGCTCGTCGCTCGAGCTCCCGGGCGAGTGACCATCGGCCGACGACACGACCGACGACACGGGGAACGGCTCGTGGCAGGTGTCGCCGGTTCCGGGCAGACTGGGGCCATGTGTGGTCGATTCGTCGTGTCCGACACCACCGCGGACCTGCTCCCGGAACTCGTCGGCGAGCTCGCTTCCCGGACCGAGCACGTCGACCAGGACACGGGCGTGGTCGAGACCGGCCTGATCACGAGCTACAACGTGGCGCCGACCGACCGGGTCAACGCCGTCCGGCAGTTCCGAGGGACCCGCGAGCTGCCGGCGATCTCGTGGGGGTTCGTGCCGTCGTGGGCCAAGGACTTCTCGAAGCAGCGCCCGAAGCCGATCAACGCCCGCATCGAGACCGTCGCGACCTCGGGCATGTTCCGCCGGGCGTTCGCGTCCAACCGGTGCATCGTCCCCGCCCTCGGCTACTACGAGTGGGTGGTCACCGAGACCGGCAAGGAGCCGCACTTCGTCCACCGCCCCGACGGTGCCATCGCGATGGCCGGGATCGTCAGCGCCTGGCCCGACCCGACGAAGCCCGACGACGACCCCGACAAGTGGCTGCTCTCGCTCGCGATCATCACGCAGGACGCGCACGTCGCCCCTGGCGAGGTGCACGACCGCATGCCGGCGTTCCTCACCCCGGCCGGGTACGACGACTGGCTCGGTGACGGCATGGGGACCGACGACCTGCTCGGCCTCCTCGACCGCGAGTCGCACGAGGTCGCGGCGGACCTGACCCAGTACGAGGTCGCCCGGACGGTGAACTCCGTGCGGAACAGCGGCCCGCACCTCATCGAGCCGGTGGCCTGAGCCCACCGCAGGCCGGAACCCGCCGCACAGCCGGAACTCGCCGCACAGCCCGCGGCCGGACGGTGTCAGTCCTCGAGGATCCGGATCGTGTCCCGCATCCCCGCGGCGGCGTCCGGCGCGAGTGTCCCCGTCCGTGCGAACTCGGCCCACAGCGCGCGGACGCGACGACCCCGACGGTCGATCTCCGCCCACGGTGTCGTCCCGATGAGCGCCGTGCCGGACCACGCCCGCTCGGTGCCGAGCAGCAGCGGCAGGTCCGTGATGTGCGCCGGGCCGAGCTCGGAGCCCTCCGGTGCCCAGTGCAGCTCGTAGGACACCGCCCGACCCCCGGCGGCACGGTGTCGCGCGGCGAACCGCCTGGCGTCGGCGGTGTAGATGCGATGCGTGGTCGCCCGGACGAGCCACCGACGGAGGAGCCGACCGACGAGCGGCACCCTGCCGAGGTACCGAACGGGTGCGACGAGCACCGCGTAGAGCCCGGTCTCCTCGGACGTCGAGCCGATGAGCAGGTCGACGTCGGGTGCAACGGCCTCCCACGCCCGCTCGCGGTCGACCTCGCCGGGCAGTGGCGCATGCCCGTACTGGGTGCCGAACGGCATGCCGCCGCGGAGTCCGAACCGGAGCGCGGCCCGCTCGGCCCTCGGCTGCAGCGCGAGGACCTCGTCCGTCGGCGCCGTCCTCGACGGGATGCCCGTCGCCCGGAGCATCGCGCGCGACATCGCCGCACGACGACGCCCGAGCCCGAGCGGGGCGCTCTGCACGACCACCCGTCGGAACAGCCCGGCGGCACCGTCGCTGATCATCAGGTGCGCGATCGCGTCGGCTCCGGACGACTGCCCGAAGAGCGTCACGAGGTCGGGGTCACCGCCGAAGGACGCGATGCAGTCCTGCACCCATCCGAGTGCGGCGAGGATGTCGAGCAGCCCCAGGTTCGCCGGCACGTGTGCACCGTCGCCGAGGAACCCGAACATCCCGAGCCGGTACGTGACCCCGACGACGACCACCCGCTGCTCCGTGACGAACGACACCGGATCGTAGATGTCGACGTCCCCGGCACCCGTGACGTACGAACCGCCGTGGATCCACACCATCACGGGCAGCCGCTCGTCGGCCTGCACGTCGACCGGCGCGGTGACGGTCAGGCGGAGGCAGTCCTCGGACGCCGTCATGTCCGCGCCGGCACCGGCGAGCAGGACCTCGATCGCCGGGGAGGAGAGCTGCGGGCTCGCGGGCGCCTGCGTCTCGGCCCGGAAGGGTTCCGTCGTGGGTGCGGTGCGACGGGGCGCGGCGAACCGATCGGCCTCGGCGTACCGGATGCCCCGCGCCCGGACGACGCCGTCCCGGTGCGAGACGGCGGCGACCACCGGGCCGAACGGCGTCGCGACGGTGCGGGTGGTGTCGTCCATCGGTGCGTCGGTCACCCGTCCACCGTGCCACACGTGGGCCTACCCGCATCACGGACGCACCCGGCGCACGATGCACTGCGCGACGCCGCGACGCGACCGGGCCGGACCGACGACACGACGACGCCCCGCGGCCGGAGCCGCGGGGCGTTCGAGTCGTGCCGAGGCGGTGCGTCAGCGGATCGGACGGATGACCCCGGGGAGCATCACGTGCAGGTGGGCGCCGAGACGACCCTGCGCCTCGTCGAGGGTGCGGAAGTCACCGACGTACTGACCGAACGTGTCGGACGCGAAGAAGTGGCCGTTCTGCTGGTCCACCGTGCCGCCGTAGTAGCCGCCGTAGCTCGCCACCCAGAGACCGGAATCGGCCTCGCTCCAGACGATCTCGGCACGGGCAGGGGTCGTTCCCTCGGATGCTGCCGCCTCTGCCTCGAGGATGGCGATCGTGTCGACGGTCTCGGTGTCGAGGGTGAGCTCGGTGGTTGCGATCGTCATGCTCATGACTGGCTCCTTCTGCGTTTCGGGGTACGACTTCGTGCTGTGCTCAACCGTACGGAAATCGTGCAGTGAGCACCAGCCGAGCCCTGCTTTCCCGGTGTTCTCGGAGTCGGAGCATCAGTACCGCACTGGTACTTCCCGCGGAAACCCGGGCTGGTCGCAACTGGGGTACCCGGTTTCGGGGTACAGGGGTACACGCGGGGGACGACCGTTGGTCGCGTCTTCCGGACAGTGCTCCGATGCCGGGGACGACACCCCCGGGCGCCGGAACCGGCCACGGACGGTACCGGACGCTGCCCCGGGGCGCCGGAACCGCCGACAGACGGACGGGAGGCCCGGTACCAGCTGGTACCGGGCCTCCCGTCCGTCTGTCGGCGCGTCAGCGCTCGTCCGCACCCAGCAGGTCGTGCCGCACCACGATCGCGTCGCGGCCGGGGCCGACCCCGATCGCGGAGATGCGTGCGCCGGACATCGCCTCGACCGCGAGCACGTAGTCCTGCGCGTTCTTCGGCAGGTCGGCGAAGCTCCGCACGCCGGTGATGTCCTCGCTCCACCCGGGGAGCTCCTCGTAGATCGGCTTCGCGTGGTGGAAGTCCGACTGGGACACCGGGACCTCGTCGACACGGACGCCGTCGACGTCGTAGGCGACGCAGACCGGGATCGTCTCGAGGCCGGTCAGGACGTCGAGCTTCGTCAGCACGAAGTCCGTCACCCCGTTGATGCGCGCCGAGTACCGCGCGATGGGCGCGTCGTACCAGCCACAGCGACGCGGGCGACCGGTCGTGGTCCCGAACTCGAAGCCGTTCGCCCGGAGGAACTCCCCCGATGCGTCGAACAGCTCGGTCGGGAACGGGCCGGCCCCGACGCGGGTCGTGTAGGCCTTGACGATCCCGATGATCCGCTCGAGCCTGCCCGGGCCGATCCCGGACCCGGTCGCGGCCCCGCCGGCGGTGGCCGATGAGGACGTGACGAACGGGTAGGTGCCGTGGTCCACGTCGAGCATGGTCGCCTGACCGGCCTCGAACAGGACGGTCTTGTCCGCCTCGAGCGCCTGGTGGATCTCGAGCGCGGTGTCCGCGACCATCGGCTCGAGGCGGGCGGCGTACGAGCGGAGCGACTCGACGACCTCGTCCACGTCGATCGCGCGCCGGTTGTAGATCTTCACGAGTAGGTGGTTCTTCTGGTCGAGGGCCGCCTCGACCTTCTGCCGCAGGATGTTCTCGTCGAAGATGTCCTGGATGCGGATGCCGACGCGGTTGATCTTGTCCGCGTAGGTCGGGCCGATCCCGCGCCCCGTCGTCCCGATCTGACGCTTGCCGAGGAACCGCTCCGTGACCTTGTCGATGGTGCGGTGGTAGTGCGTGATGACGTGGGCGTTCGCGGAGACGCGGAGCTTCGAGACGTCGACGCCGCGGGCCTTCAGCGCGTCGAGCTCCTGGAACAGCACCTCGAGGTCGACGACGACGCCGTTGCCGATGACGGGCGTGACGCCCTCGGTGAGGATGCCGGAGGGCAGCAGGTGCAGGGCGTACTTCTCGTTGCCGATGACGACGGTGTGCCCGGCGTTGTTGCCGCCGTTGAACTTGACGACGTAGTCGATGCGGCTGCCGAGGAGGTCAGTGGCCTTGCCCTTGCCCTCGTCACCCCACTGCGCCCCGATGATGACGGCTGCGGGCATGGTGGTTCTCCTCAATCTCTGCGGAGGACCTCCCCGACCGGGCTGCCGGCCGGTGGTCCACCCAAGTCTATCGACCGGGCGGCAGAGTGCGACCCTGCCCGTGGCCCGAGGTACTTCCACTCCTGAACTATCCGTTTTGCGGGAGTCACCCGCCCCCCGTTGAGGGGTAGAACGATCAGCGGCCGGAGAGCGTCCCGAAATTGACGTAACGTCGCATGCACATCGCGCGCTTGCCGGCGCCCGGTTTCAGCGGTCGCTTCCCTGGCGACCTGCACGAGGTCCCGCCACCCGAGCGGACCACTACACCACCCGGACTCCGGGAACGGAGCAGTGGGGCACATCGCTGTGCTCTCGTGCGCTCAACAACAGGAAGAGTTCCACACATGCAGAAAGCCCTCTGGACCAAGAAGGCCGTCACCATCCCGGCGTGCGCAGCACTCGTCGCCGGTGCGTTCACGTTCGCCGCCACCCCCGCGTTCGCCGACCCGGCGGACCTCTCGATCACCTCGCAGTCCGTCTCCGGTCGTGTCCTGACCGTCAACGGAACCGGCACCCCGGGCGAGAACGTCATCCTGCAGAAGGGCTTCCCGGCAGAGCGGATCCCCGTCGGCGACGACGGCACCTGGCAGATCACCTACACAATCCCCGGCACCGACTACGACCAGCACACCTACGAGATCGACCAGCAGAACGGTCTGAACTCGGACGGCAGCGTCAACGTCACCGCAGCAGCCGAGGCACCGGTCGCGGCGTTCGCCGTCACCAGCCAGTCCGTCGACGGCCGTGTCCTCACGGTCAACGGCACGGGCAACCCGGACAACAAGGTGCAGCTCCTCACCGGCAACGGCAACGAGTTCGTGCAGCGCAAGAACATCAACGCCGACGGCACCTGGACGATCACCTACACGATCCCCGGCACCGACACCGACTCGCACACCTACGGCATCCAGACGGTCACGCAGGATCTGCGCGACCAGGGCACCATCAACGTCACCGCGGCCGCCGAGGCCACCCCGGTCAACACCGTCTTCGCGATCACCGGCCAGTCGGTCAAGGGCCGCACCCTCACCGTCTCCGGCACCGGCGACCCCGCCGACACCGTGCAGATCGACGCCGGCTTCCCCGTGGTCCGCCACGACATCGCGGACGACGGCACCTGGAGCTTCACCTACGAGATCCCGGGCACCGACACGGACGCACACACCTACACGATCCTCGAGGAGGCAGCCAACCTCTCCGTCGTCGCGCAGGGCACGGTCACCGCGTCGGCCGAGGCCGTCACCCCGGCGTCGCAGTTCTCGCTGACCAGCCCGACCGACGGGGACACCGTCGACTCGCGCACCGTCACGTTCACGGGGACCGGCACGCCGGGCGACCTCGTCAACGTCCTCGCCGAGGACGGCACCCGTGCCGCTCCCCAGACGCAGGTCGATGCCGACGGCAACTGGAGCGTCGTCGGGACCTTCTCCGACTCCGCAGCCGTCACGCAGAACCTGTCGGTGAACCAGTTCGGTGGCGGACAGGGCCAGGGCAACGTGACCTTCACGATCACGCTGCCGGCCGTCGCCGTCACCCCCGGTGGGCCGACGACCGACCCGACCACCCCGGCAGACCCCGCCGACCCGACCAACCCGGTCACCGGCGGCGGCACCGTCTCCGTCCCGGTGGGCGGCGGCACGGCGGCGACGCCGAACCTCCCGGTCGTCAGCGGCTGATCGAGGCACAACGATGACGGAACCGGGCCAGCGTGCTGCTGGCCCGGTTTCGTCGTTCCCGTCGCCGACCACCGGTGACACGCGATCCCCCAGCAGTCCCGACGACCAGCGCGACCCCCTGGAACCATGACCTCTCAGAACCCCTCCGCCCGCCGACGCACCCTGCTCATCGTCGGCGTCGCGATCGTCCTGCTCGCGGTCCTCGCGGCGTTCCTGATCCCGGCGGCCCTCCGCTCGACGGCGAGCCCGGCGCCGTCCACCTCGGCGTCGACGACGTCCGGGCCCTCCGCCTCAGCGAGGCCGCCGTACCGCGCACCGGACGCCGACACGATCGCCGCGCTGCCCGAGGCGCGCTACAACGCGGTGATCGGCGGACTGCTCCCGTACTACGAGAGCGGGATCACGAAGGCCTCGAGGTCGTCGTACACGATCTCTGCCGACGCACCGCTCTACGGAGCCGATCAGCAGACCGCCGTCGCGAGGCTCGCCGCGAAGAACTTCCTGAACGAACCGACGGTCGTCGTCCCCGTGCGGTTCGACGGCCCGTGGGCGCTCGTGCTCACGCCGAGCCGGCAGCAGCTCCCGTCCGTCGCGCCGAACGGCTCCGCCGCGCAGACCGTCGCGTGGATGCGCAAGGACCTGCTCACCAAGGGGACCACCCTCGAGATGCACGTGTCGATCTCGGTGAGCAAGCAGACCGTGTCGATCGTCGACGCCGCGGGCAAGGTGGAGCAGTCCTTCCCGGCGGGTGTGGGCGCATCCGGCACACCCACACCGACCGGGGTCGTGGGGTACATCGAGGCGCGGTACCTGGACCCGGCGCAGAACCAGACGGTGCACCCGATCAACCTGACGTCGCTGCACTCGGCGGCCGCCGACGAACCCTACGGCGGCGAGGACGGCGGGCTCATCGGGGTGCACTACGAGGCGCAGGCGACGGGCGACATCTCGCACGGGTGTGTCCGCCTGTCGAGCACCGGCGTGGACGCGGTCAACCAGCTCCCGCTCGGCACGCTCGTCGAGATCACGGCCTGATCCGGATCAGCGGGCCCGGTCGTCCGAGCGAGCCACTGCTCGGGTCACATGCGGACGACGTCCGCGTCGCCCGGGTCGAGCGGGGTCCGCGACGCGCTCTCCGACATGTCCGCGTTGCGCAGACGCGGGGAGACGTGCACCGATGACGAACGGGAGGGACGGTGCCAGCTGGCACCGTCCCTCCCGTCCGGATCGGATCCGTCCCGACCGGGCCGGACCGTCCGTCCGGCCCGGTGCTCGGTCGCGGGCGACCGGTGCTGCTAGCGCCGCGTGACCGGCCTCGTGCGGTCCGTCGTCGCCGTCCCGGGCAGGTAGCCCTTCGCGGTCGCCGTGATGGTCACCGAGATCCGGTGCCCCTGGTCCGCCTTCACGAGCTCGTACCGCGCGCCGGTGGCCGTGGCGATCGGCGCACCGTCACGCAGCCACTGGTAGCTGTACTGGACCTTCTTGGCGTTCCACCGACCCTCGTGGGCGGTGAGCCGGTGTCCGACCCGCGGCGTCCCGCTGATGAAGGGCTCGCTGCCCTTCTTGAGCGTCAGCGTCGGCGTCGTCACCGTGGTGGAGGTGGCCAGCACCTGTGCCTGGTTGTCCGTCGCGTTGTGCAGGTGGAGCAGGAGCACGCGGGCGTCGGACGCGGCCGCCCGGTTGACGGTGATCGCGCCGGAGTCCGCGAAGAGCGGACCGGCGGCCGTGCCCTGCGTGAACCAGAGCGCTGGGGCGTACGGGTCGAACGTCGCGGTGTTCGTGGTGTCGACGACGTAGTCACCGCTCGTGGCGAGCGACGGGGCGTACTGCGACTCCGTCTGCACCGAGTAGTCGAACGCGGTGTCCGCCGAGTCGGCCGAGTACCCGAGGGCACTCAGCGCGACCGGCAGGACCTTGACCGAGCTGTCGAACGTGTTGACGTCCTGACCCGGAGCGCCGCCGTTCAGCGGTTCGGCGTCGACGGTCTCGCCGGTCGCCAGGTCGATCGTCGTCGCGAACGTGGCGTCCACGACGGCCGACTTCGAGTCGTACGTCAGGAAGTCCGGCGTGCCGTCGCGGTCGGTGTCGATGAGGACCTCGACGTTCGTGACCGCACCGGGGTTCGCGTCCGGCCCGTTCGTCTGCACCCCGAAGGACACGACGCCCGTCGACTTGTCCATGAGCCCGGTGGTGTCGGTGCTCGCACCGAACGTCCGGACGTCAGCGGCCTCGAGCGACTGCTTCGCCGATCCCTCGGGGAACGACTCGGCCGGGTCGGTGCCGCCCAGGACGAACGGCGCCGCCAGCGCGGTGTACCCGGTCGTGCCGGTGCCCTGAGCGAAGGTCTTCCCGGTCAGGGTCAACGGAGCGGTCGTGTCCTGGTCCTTGAAGACCACGTCGGACCCCTGCACGGCACTCACCGGCTTCGGCGCCGCGAAGGTCGCGAGCCGCAGCGGGTTGTACTTCTTGTCGGTCGGGGTGAACGTGACGAGGCCGGTGGCGGCCGCGACGAACTCGCGGTCGTAGCCGGACTGCACGGCCTCCTGCGTCGGGTCGATGACCTTCCGGAGCAGCGTCGGGTCGGGGATCGCCATGGTGAGCGTGACCGTGGCGGTGCCGTGCGGCACGACCGTGACGCGCTTGGTGTTCACCGTGAAGGTCACGCCGGGCTGTGCGACGCGTGCCTCGTAGGCGACGTCGTACGTGTGCGGCCGACCGTCGGTGTTCTTGATCTGCAGGGTCCGGGTCTGCGTCGTGGCGGACTGCACCCCGACGACGCCGAACGACGCTGTGACCAGCTGGTCGTTCTGCACGGAGCGGACCGTGGTCCCCGCGGTGACGGCCTGGAGCGCGTCGACGCGACCGGTGCCCTGGCGCAGCAGGTTCGCGTCCTGATCGCCGTCCTGCACGTCGTGCGTGGCGGTGTTCATGAGCGCGGCCTTGACGTCCGGTGCGGACCAGGTCGGGTGCGACTCGAACGTCAGTGCGGCGATGCCCGCGGTGTGCGGGGTGGCCATCGACGTGCCGGAGAGCGACAGGCGACCGTTGCCGGTGCCCGATGCCGCGGAGATGACGTTCACACCGGGGGCGGCGATGTCCGGCTTGACGATCTGGTCGAACGACCCGTGCACGCCGCGGCTCGTGAACGACGCGAGCGTGTTCACCGAGTCCGCGTCGATCGCGAGCTCGGAGCCCTTGAGGTCGTCACGGAACTGCACGTGCAGCGTGCCGGCGGTGGCAGCGGCCTGGAGGCTCGTCACGGCATCCAGCGTCAGCTCGGCTCCCGGGACGGTGGTGTTCCCGGCGATGCCGGAGTCGAAGCTGTTGACCGTGCCTGCGAGCAGGACCCCGACACCGCCCGCGGCGGCGACGTTGGTGAACCGGACGCCGGAACCGCACTCGAGCGCGGCATCGGTCCACTTGAGCCAGACGACCTTGCCGGCGATCGCCGCGGCGTCATCGGCGCCGAACGCGGTGCAGCCGTCCGGGTCCGCCGCGCTCGGGACGACGACGTCGCCCTCGACCGGGAGCGTGCCCTGGTAGTTCTGCGAGTACTGCGCGCGGACGTTGCCGGTCTTGTCGGACGGCGCGGTGACGGCGACGGCGTCGAAGAGGCTCTGCCCGGTGGCGGCTGCGGCGACCGTGAGGGCACCCTCCGCGTTCCCCGGGCTGCCACCGATGTCGGTGAAGTCGTCGGCGTTGCCGTTCGCGATCACGGGGAGGACCCCGCGGGCGGTGAGGGCGTCGATCTTGGCGTTGTCCGGGTCGTCCGGTGCGCCGTAGTCGGAGCCGAGCGACAGGTTGATGACGTTGATGTCCTTGCCCTCGGTGAGCGCCTGACCCACCCAGTCGAGCGCGGCACCCGTCAGGTTCGTCGAGCCGCCGGCGTCGCCGAACACCTTCAGGGCGTAGAGCCCGGCCTCCGGGGCCGTGCCGGGACCGACGTACATGTCCTGGATCTTCTGGTTCGTGAGCTTCGTGTAGTCGCCGTCGAACGTGGTCCGGTCGGCGTTCAGCCCGTAGCCCGCTGCGGTGCCGGAGACGTGCGTGCCGTGCTCGCCGCCGCGTCCGTCGATCGGGTTGTCGTCCGGCGCCGGGGTCGGGTCGTAGGTCGCCGGGTCGGTGTCGTCCGCGTTGTACGTCGGGCCGGCGAAGTCGTAGCCGCCGAGGAACTTCGCATCGTCGTAGGAACCCTTGGTCGGCGCCGCGGTGTTCGCGAGGGCGGCGTCGTAGGCGGCGACCGTGCCCGGACCGCCGAAGTCGGCCTGCGTGTAGTCGAGGCCGGTGTCGATGACGGCGATGTTCACGCCCTTGCCGGTCTTGCCGGTCTGCTGCCAGGCGTCGAGCGAGCGGGTGTAGATGTCCGACGCGGCGTTCTTCGGGCTGACCCCGTCGGCGCCGGGCTTCACCATGTCCGGGTCGACCCCGCTCGGTGCGGCACCGTCGGTGACCTCGGTCGGGTCGCTGACCTGCTTGCTCGTCAGGGGCAGGATGCTCTGCACGTCGGAGCGCTTGGCGATCTCGCGCAGGGTGCTCGCGTCGGCGACGACCGCGACACCCGGGACCGTGTACGCCGTCGAGTAGAGCTCGTCGGCCGAGCCGTCCTTGCTCTTCACCGCGGCGGTGACTGCGTCCGTGGTCTTCTCGATGGCCGTCACGCGCTGCTTGGCTGCGGCGGACTGGACTGTCGAGCGCGCGAGGTCACCACCCTTCGCCGCGGCGTCGACCGCGAGGGCACCGTCGCCCGTCGTGCGGATGAACGCCGCGATCGGGCCGGACGCCTTCTTGATCGGGGCCGTGAGCTTCAGCGCGGCGACCTCGGCGCTCCCGAGCGGGGCGGCCTGGGCGACGCCGCCGGTGAGCGCGAGTCCACCACAGGCGATCGCTGCCGCGGCCACCATCGTGGTGACCGTCCGGGCAGAACGACGAGCGAAGGAGTGGGATGGGGTGTGCTTCGGGTGTGGTGCTCGTGGTGCAGAGGTCACGGACGCTCCTGGGCAGTGTTGTGGAGAACAGTCTTCGAAAACTATTCGTGGATGCTCAGGAACGCAGTCCGCACTTTGGGGGACGCCCCTCGTTCGGGGGTGATCTCGCGATACAAGTTGCACACCGCTGTGCAACTTATTACGCTGGTCACATGCCCACCACACGCGCGGACCGTCGCCCCGCCAGGCGCGACGCGACCGAGAACCGGGCCGCACTCATCGAGGCGGCCCGCACGTCCCTCCAGGCCGATCCCGATGCCTCGCTCGAGACCATCGCGGCCGCGGCAGGGCTGTCGCGGCGTGCGGTCTACGGACACTTCCCGTCACGCGACGACCTGGTGCGCGAGGTCGTGACGTCCGGGGCGGCCAGGATCGCCGCCGCCGTGCCGAACGGGCCCACGCTCGATCCGCTCGCGCCGGTCACCCGCATCGCCGTCATCGCCGCGGCGCTCTGGGCCGAGGTCTCGCACGTCAGGTCGATGGCCCAGATCGCCGTGCACGGACCCTTCGCCGAGCAGATCGGCACCGTCCTCGCCCCGGTCCGTGCCGCCGTTCGCGAGGCCTGTGCGCTCGGGGCCGAGGACGGCACCCTGCGGTCGGACGTCAGCCCCGGCACCCTGGCGAGGCTCGTCGAGGGCGCGTGCTTCACCGTCCTCGACGAGGCCACGCGCTCGGGGACGTCCACCGCCGACGGGCACCGCATGGTCGTCCTGTCCGCGCTCGGCATGGCCGGGCTCGACTGGCGACGCGCAGCCGACGTCCTCGCCACGATCCCCGCGCCGACACCCCCTACGTCGACCACCACCGACCCCGCGGAGTCGCACGCATGATGCTCGAACTCGACCGGCTCGCCCTCGGGCAGGACCCCGGCGCAGCGCTCCCGCCGGTGTCCGCCGTCGCAGCCCCCGGACGCCCCGGTGTCGTCGGTGTCGAGACCGAGAGCGCCCCGACCATCGCCGCGCTCATCGCCGGCGGTCGCATGGAGGCCGACTCCGGGCGGCTCCTCGTCGACGGGGTCGCCGACGCCGCCCGGGTCCGCCGGACGACGGCACTCGTGGACACCCCCGGGGTCGCCGAGCCGTTCCCCGTGATGACCGTCCGCCGCGTCGTACGCGAGGAGTTGGCCTACGCCGGCGAGCGCGCGTCGCGGTCCGCGGTGGAGACGGTCGTCGACGCGGTCGGGCTCACGCGACACGCGGACACCCCGATCGAGCGGATCCCCACCGCGCTCCGGGTCCGGCTCCTCGTCGAGCTCGCGTTGCTCCGGCCCGGCATCGAGGCGCTCGTCGTCACGTCCCCCGAGCGGCACGGCGGCTCGGTGCCGGAGTGGTTCGCGGTCCTGCAGGAGGTCGCAGACCGCGGGGTCGCCGTGCTCGTGATCACCTCGATGGCCGCCGCGGAGACGATCGACGCACTCATCGCGTCCGGCTCCGAACCCGATGACGCCGACACCGACACCGAAGCGCTCGCGCGGCACCACCACGCGCCCGCCCACCGTCAGCCCGACGCTGACCCCGACCCCGACCCCGACGCCGACCCCGACGCCGGGGCCGGCTCCGCGCCGGCGAAGGCGCCGGTCACCACCGGGGCCGAGCCGTCCCTCCAGGCCGTCGCTCCTGCCGCTGCTCCGGACGCGAGTCCGCCCGCACAGGCCGAGCCGTCCCTCCCCACCGATCCCGCCGCTCCGTCCACCCAGGAGAGCACCCACTCGTGACCACCCCCGCACTCGTCCGCGCCGAACTCGGCCGACTCACCGCGACCCCGCTCGCCCGACTCGCGTTCATCGCGCTGATGATCGTGCCGCTCCTCTACGGCGGCATGTACCTCTGGGCGAACCAGGACCCGTACGCCAAGCTCGACCACATCCCGGCCGCGCTCGTCGTGCAAGACACCGGCGCGACGGTCGACGGGGATCGGGTGAACTACGGCCAGAAGGTCGCGGACCAGGCGGTCGAGAGCGGCGACTTCGACTGGTCGATCACCTCGGCGTCGAAGGCCGCCAGCGGGATCAGGAACGGCGACTACGACTTCACGTTCACCATCCCTGCGAGCTTCTCGCGCGACCTGACGAGTGCCTCGGGTGACGACCCCCGGCGCGCCCGGATCGTGATGACCACCGACGACACGAACTCCTACCTCGCGTCGACGATCGCGGAGCAGGCCGGCAAGTCGATCCGCGCCTCGGTCACCCAGCAGGTCGGCAAGCGCGCCGCGACGACCCTGCTCGTCTCGCTCGCCGACATCCGCGCGAACCTGCAGTCCGCGGCCGACGGCTCCCAGCAGCTCGTCGACGGGCTCGGGAGCGCGCAGACCGGGGCGTCGTCGTTGGCGGACGGCACCGCGCAGCTCAGCGCCGGTGCCTCGCAGCTCGCGACCGGGACCGCGGACCTGCCGTCGAAGACCGCCGCCCTGGACACCGGGGCCGACAGGGTGGCGTCCGGTGCCGCGACGCTGTCGTCCGGACTCGACACGCTGCAGTCCGGGGTGTCGTCACTGCCCTCCGACACGCAGACCCTGGCGTCCGGTGCCGCCGCCGTCGCCGCCGGGAACAAGCAGCTGGCGGACACCGCCGACCCGCTCGCGGCGCAGCTCGCCGGGCTGACGCCGGAGTCCGCCGTCGCAGCGGTCGTCGCGGCACTGCCCGAGGGTGTGACGCTCACCCCGGAGCAGCAGTCCGCGCTCACGGCGACGCTCGCGGACTCCGACTTCCAGCAGCGGGTCGACGGCGCGAAGGCACAGGCCACGGCACTCACCGGCCAGCTCGACCAGCTGCGCGACGGCTCTGCGCAGGTGTCCGCGGGCGCCGCCGCACTCGCTGCCGCCGCACCGCAGCTGTCGAACGGCATCGCGTCCGCCGCGTCGGGTGCGTCCACCCTGTCGTCCGGCGCGTCCCAGGTCGCCTCGGGGACATCCGCGCTCGCCGCCGCAGCCCCCGCCCTGTCCTCCGGCGCATCGTCGCTGTCGACCGGTGCGTCGTCCGCAGCGTCCGGTGCGTCGTCGTTGTCGTCCGGGCTGTCGTCCCTCGATGCGGGGGCGACGAAGCTCAACGACGGACTGCAGTCCGGCGTCGCGCGGATCCCGTCGTCCAACGCATCCTCGCGTGCGGACCAGGCCTCCGCGATCTCGGACCCGGTCGGGGTGGCGAACAAGGACATCGCGAGCGCCGGGACCTACGGCGCGGGTCTCGCGCCGTTCTTCATCTCGCTCGCGGCGTGGATCGGCATGTACGCGCTCTTCCTCATCCTCAAGCCGATCTCCAAGCGGGCGATCACCGCAGTGCGTGGTCGCTCGTTCCGCGCCGCGGTGCCGATCACGCTCGGTGCTTGGGCGACCCCGGCGCTCCTCGGTGTCGTGCAGATGGTCGCGCTGTTCGCGATCGTCAAGTTCGTGCTCGGCTTCGGGGTGACGCACGACGTGGGCATGATCGCGGTGATGGCGCTCGCCTCGGTGACCTTCGCCGCGATCATCATGATGCTCAACGTGCTGCTCGGGTCCGTCGGCCAGTTCCTCGGACTGGTGCTCATGCTCATCCAGCTCGTCACCGCCGGGGGGACGTTCCCGTGGCAGACGCTCCCGGGGCCGTTGGCGGCGCTGCACTTCGCGCTCCCGATGAGCTACTCGGTGGACGCCATCCGGCAGCTCATGTACGGCGGGTCGATGGCCGCGGTGTGGTCGGATGCCGGGGTCCTGGCGTGCTGGTTGCTGGGGGCGCTCGTCGTGACGCTCGTCGTCGCCGGGCGGCAGGGCCGGGCGCGCACGCTGCGCGACCTGCGCCCGAGCCTGATCGGGTAGGGCGCGGGGCGCGGGCGCGCGGCGCGGCCGTTGAGAAGTGCGTATCTGTCGGGTGGGCGTCTCCACCCGACAGATACGCACTTCTCACGCGGGTTCACGAGGCCGGCGCGGGCGCCGAGCCAGCCGCCGCCGCCACGGACTGGAGGCACGCAGCCCGTCGCGCACAGGGTGGCGGCCTGGGCGGGTTGTCCACAGATCATCCTCGCGGATCGTGCCGCGTGCGCTCGGACGAGATGCTCGGGTCATGCGACCTCGGGCACTTCCACACGATCTCGGGCAACGACCCTTCGGCATCACGACCGCCGACGTCCTCGGCGTGCACCGCGAGCGACTCCGACGATCGGACCTCGTCACACCCACGCGCGGGATCCGGTGGCGGGCGGAGCACCTGCCGAACGACGTCGATCGGATCCGTTCGCTCCGTCCGGTGCTCCGCGACGGCCAGTTCATCAGTCATGCGAGTGCCGCCGAGCTCTGGGGCCTGCCACTCCCGTGGGGATGTTCGGGGAGCGACCCCATCCACGTCACGAGCCGGCACCCCCGCAACGCGATGTCGCGCGCGGGTGTCCTCGGGCACACGATCGACCCCGCGCGGGCAGCCACGCGGATGCGATGGGGTGTGCCGACGAGTACACCCGCCGCGCTCTGGGTGGAGTGCGGGTCCCTGCTCCCGCTCGACGACCTGATCGTCCTCGGCGACGCCATCGTGTCCCGGCCGGCACTCGCCACCGACCTCGAGGACCTGCACCGGATGCTCGAACTTCGGCCGCGAGCCCGAGGACTCACTCGGCTCCGCGCGGCGCTCGATCTCGTCCGGGTCGGTGCCGGATCGCCGAAGGAGACGGAGGTCCGCCTGGTCCTGATCCGCGCCGGGTTCCCAGAGCCGACGCTGCAGGCACCCATCCTCGACGCTCGCGGTGGCCGCGTCGGACGCGTGGACATGGCCTACCCGAGTCGACGGCTCATCATCGAGTACGACGGCGATCACCACCGCACCGACAGTGCGCAGTGGTCGGCGGACATCCGCCGGTACCGGGACTTCCAGCAACTCGGCTGGTTCACGCTCCGGCTGACGAGGCGGGACCTCGACGAGCACCTCGCGGAGACCCTCGAGGTCGTCGCCGAGCGGCTCGGCTACCGGCCCGACTCCGCCTCGGGCTCCGGCTCGGGCTCCGGCTCGGGCTCCGGCTCCGCCTCGGGCTCCGGCTCCGGCTCCGGCTCCGGCTCCGGCTCCGGCTCAGGCTCAGGCTCGATGGTGCCCCTCCCGACGATGGCACCGGCGCCGCCCGGGACACCGGGGACACCGGGGACACCGGGGACGCCGGGGACACCGGGGACACTGCGGGCGCTGCGTGCACCGGGGACGCTGCGGACACCGATGGACCGCGGACAGACGACGCGTCGGGCCGTAGGGTCACGACATGGCAACGCTGCTGATCACGGGGGGCGCCGGGCGCATCGCGACGAGCCTCAGGCCCCGCCTCCGGGCTGACGGACACGACCTCGTCCTGCTCGACGAACGCGACCTCGGACAGACCGTCGAGCGCGGAGAACGGTTCGTCCGGGCATCCGTGTCCGACAGACCCGCGCTCGAGGGTGCGCTGGCCGGCGTCGACGCGGTCGTGCACCTCGCTGGCATCCCCACCGAAGACACCTGGGACGCGATCGTCGCCGCCAACATGACGGGGACGAAGCACCTGCTGGAGGCCACCGCTGCCGCCGGGGTCCGACACGTGCTGCAGGCGAGCTCGATCCACGCGGTCGGGCTGGTCCCCGAACACGATGACGAGCCGGCGAGCGTGCTCGGGGACCGTCTGCCCCGCCCCGACACGTACTACGGCGTGTCGAAGGGCGTCATGGAGCTGCTCGGCAGTCTGTTCGCCGACCGGTTCGGCATGACGATCGTGTCGGCGCGCATCGGCGCCTTCGGGGTGACACCCGACTCGCGTCGAGCGCAGCGGATGTGGAGCTCCCCCGACGACCTCGCGAGGCTCGTCCGAGCGACGATCTCGATCGGGACACCGGGGCACCATGTCGTCTGGGCCGTGTCGCGGAACACCGGGTCGGTCGCGAACCTCGACGCGGGGGCACGGATCGGGTACCACCCCGAGGACGACGCAGCGAGCGTGGTGGGTCCCGACGGGTTCGCCGCGATGCCGCCGGAGGACATGCGCTTCCTCGGTGGTGGCATGGCGGACCTGCCGCTGGGCGCGCCGCGGGAGTGAGACCGCGCGCCCTCCGGTGAGAAGTGCCCATCTGTCGGGTCGGCCGCCGTACCCGACAGAGAGGCACCTCTGAAGCAGAACGGGGAGGTGCCGCTGGGCGCGCCTCGGGAGCGAGGGCCCGCGCGCTCCGGTGAGAAGTGCCCATCTGTCGGGTCAGCCGCTCCACCCGACAGATAGGCACCTCTCATCCGGGACCGACCGACCCCGACCCGGCCCCGGCCGCCGGTACGATCGGACCCGAACGCCGCACCGAGCAGAGAGGCCGGCACGATCGACGGACCATCCGGCAGACCCCGCACGAAGCCCGCGACGATCTACGACGTCGCGGAACGGGCCGGTGTCTCGAAGTCCCTCGTCTCGCTGGTCCTCGGCAACTCCCCCAGGGTCAGCGACACCCGTCGCGAAGCCGTCCTCCTCGCCATGTCGGAGCTCGACTACCGGCCATCCACCGCCGCGGTCTCCCTCGCCGGGACCCGCACGAGGACCATCGGCGTGATGCTCGACGACTTCCGCAACCAGTGGTTCGTCGACCTGCTCACCGGCCTCCGCGAGTCCCTCGAGGGCCAGGGCCTCCGCCTGGTGGTCGCGGACCGGTTCCTCAACACCGGGCTCGACACCTCCCCCGTCGAGGGCTTCCTCTCGATGCGCGTCGAGGGCATCGTCGTCGCGGGCGAACCGGACGGGCTCCCGCGGATCCCGAGGAGCACCCCGGTCGTCGTCGCCGGCGGCCGTGCCGACGCTCCGGGTGCCTCGAGCGTCGCCAACGACGACCGCACCGGGGGCCGCCTGGCGACCGAGCACCTCCTCGCGCTCGGCCACCGGCACGTCGGACACCTGTCCACGACGGACTCCCGTGCGGGCATCGAGCGTCGTGCCGGCTTCGACGACGCGATGGCAGCCGCCGCCGTCCGAGCGGACCAGGCCCGACCGGAAGCGTCGGACGCCGGACTGTCGGGCGTGACCGTGGCGCTCACCGGCCCCATGACGGAGGCGACGGGCGCTGCTGCTGCTGCGCGCCTCCTGTCCGATCATCCGGAGGTGACCGCGGTCTTCGCGGCCAACGACATGATGGCGATCGGAGCGCTCTCGGTGCTCGCAGAGCACGGTCTCCGGGTGCCGGAGGACATCTCGATCGTCGGGTACGACGACACCCCGATCGCCGCCGCCCGGTTCATCGACCTGACGAGCGTCGACGACCGCAGTGTCGACATCGGCCGCGCAGCGGGTGCGGCGCTGCTCGCGCGGATCGCCGACCACGACCTCGAACCGACCGACTCGCTCGTGCAGCCGAGGCTCGTCGTGCGCGGATCGACGGCCGCGCCCCGCCAGACCTGACCGGCGCACCGGGACGACGACGAGCGTCGGGACTGGAGGCACGGCGAGCGCCCGTCTCGCCCGTCGCGACCGTGGGGCGCGCACCGGCACCGCTCGCCATGCGCCCCGCTCAGGGTGTCGCGTGTCGAAGGACCCAGGAGTGCATCACGATGGCCGCCGCCGCAGAGGCGTTGATGCTCCGCGTCGACCCGAACTGCGCGATCTCGAGGTGTGCGTCCGCGCCGGCGAGGGCGGCGTCACTGAGCCCCGGGCCCTCCTGTCCGAAGAGGAACACGCAGCGCTCCGGGACCTCGGCGGTCTCGATCATCGCGGCGCCCGGCAGGTTGTCGATCGCGATGACCGGACGTCCCTCCTGCCGCATCGCCGAGAGGAACGCCGCAACGTCCGGGTGGTGCACGACGTGCTGGTACCGGTCGGTCACCATCGCACCGCGACGGTTCCATCGTCGACGCCCGATGATGTGCACCGTCCCGGCGAGGAACGCGTTCGCCGATCGCACGATCGAGCCGATGTTCATGTCGTGCTGCCAGTTCTCGATCGCGACGTCGAACGCGTGCCGCCGGGTGTCGAGGTCCGTGACGATGGCCTCCATCGACCAGTAGCGGTAGCCGTCGACGACGTTCCGGGTGTCGCCGTTCGCGAGGAGCTCCGGGTCGAGCCGCGGATCGTCCGGCCACGGGCGCGGATGGGGTCCGACGCCGTGCGTGGTCAGCTCGTGGCTCGGTGCCGGACCGGCCGCGGGGGCCGGGTCGGTCGCGGCGGGTTCGGTCACGGGTCGAGTGTAGATCGGCGCTCCTCGGCGACCCGCTCGATCCCGGCGACCAGCAGGTCGATCCCGAGCGCGAACCGCTCGTCGTAGTCGTGCTCCCCGAGGATCTGACCGACGAGCGCATGGCGTTCCGGTCGGCCCTCCTCGGAGTTCCCGCGCCCGATGCGCACCGAGGCGTGCCCGATCACGAAGTCGTACACGACGAAGAAGGCGTACACCGCGTGCTCGTCGTCGAACCCGGCCTCGCGCAGCGCGTCGACGACACGGCGCACGATCTGGTCGGAGTGCGTCGACACCAGGGGCGCGCGGCGACGGTGCGACTCCAGCACGAGCGGATGTCGGAGCAGCAGCACCAGGAGGTGCTCGGCGAACGTCCGGACGACCCCGCGCCACTCGTCCGGCCACTCGATCTGCGCGGTCGCCTCGTCGATGGAGCGACGCACCAGCTCGGCGTGCAGGACGTCGAGGTCGCCGATGGTCCGTTGCACGGTCGTCGGAGCGACCCCGAGCACATGCCCGAGCGCTCGGAACGACAACGACTCGAGTCCGGTGTCGTTCGCGACGAGGACCCCGGCGTCGATCACCTGGTCGCGGGTGACCGCGTTCGGGCGGCCGCGGCGACGCGGCGTCGTCGCTGGGTCGGTGGTGCTCATGCTCCGGCCTCCTCGCAAGGGTCTCTCGGGGCTGGTCCGTCGATGGTAGCGGGCAGCGGACGCGACCACCCGACGGGCCGGACGGTGCCTGTGGAGAACGCACCGTGTCTCCCGGCCGTCCTCGCTAGGCTGGCGGCGCCTGCACGGCAGCGGGCACGGTGCCCGCCCTGCGGGCGCCCGGTCGGACGAAGGGGAACGCATGGTGGCTGCGACGCGTGACGAGGTCGAGTGCTGGCTGACGGACATGGACGGGGTGCTCGTCCACGAGAACCAGGCGCTCCCCGGCGCACCGGAGCTCATCCAGCAGTGGCTCGACCAGGGCACGCCGTTCCTCGTGCTGACGAACAACTCCATCTTCACGCCGCGCGACCTCAGCGCTCGCCTGAAGTGGTCGGGGCTGTTCGTGCCGGAGGACCGGATCTGGACCTCTGCGCTCGCGACGGCGGACTTCTGCCGGTCCCAGATGCCCGGCGGCTCGGCGTTCGTGATCGGCGAGGCCGGGATGACGACCGCCCTGCACGAGGTCGGGTTCATCATGACCGAGACCGCGCCCGACTACGTCGTCGTCGGCGAGACCCGCAACTACTCCTTCGAGGCGATCACCAAGGCAGTGCGGCTCATCCGCGACGGCGCCCGGTTCATCGTGACGAACCCCGACGCGACCGGCCCGAGCGCCGAGGGGGTCCTCCCTGCCACCGGCGCGATCGCGGCGATGATCAGCAAGGCGACGGGCAAGGAACCGTACGTCGTCGGCAAGCCGAACCCGATGATGTTCCGCTCCGCGATGAACCGGATCGGTGCGCACTCCGAGAACACCGGGATGATCGGCGACCGGATGGACACCGACATCCAGGCGGGCATCGAAGCCGGGCTCCACACGGTGCTCGTGATGACCGGCATCAGCGACATGGCCGAGGTCGAGAAGTACCCGTTCCGGCCGAACGAGATCCTTGCGGGGGTGCACGAGCTCGTCACGACGACGCCGTTCGAGGTGGAGATGTGAGCGACCTCGATCGGACCGGTGGGTCGCCCACCTGGGACCCCGCGCAGTACGCCGCGTTCTCGGGCGACCGGTCGCGGCCGTTCCACGACCTCGTCGCGCAGGTCGGCGCGGTCGCGCCGCGTCGCGTCGTCGATCTCGGCTGCGGTCCCGGGACCCTGACGGCCACACTCGCGGACCGCTGGCCGGATGCCGAGGTGATCGGCATCGACTCCTCGTCCAGCATGCTGGACGAGGCCGCGTCGGTCGCCGCGGACCGCCCCAACCTGCGGTTCGAACGCGGTGAGATCGCGGACTGGAGGCCCGACCAGCGTGACGACGTCGTCGTCACCAACGCGGCGCTCCAGTGGGTACCGTCGCATCGCGAACTGTTGCCGACGTGGCTCTCCGAGCTCGCACCGGGAGCGTGGTTCGCGATGCAGGTCCCGGGGAACTTCGCCTCCCCGTCGCACGCGCTCATGCGGTCGATCGCCGCTCGTCCTCCGTTCGCGCACGCGCTCGACGGCGTCCTGCGGAGCGACCCGGTGTCGGACGCTCCCGGGTACCTCGAGACGTTCCTCGACGCGGGGTTCGACACCACGGCGTGGGAGACGACGTACATGCAGGTGCTCCGGGGCGAGGAGCCGGTGCTCGAATGGACCCGCGGGACCGGACTCCGCCCGGCACTGCAGGCGCTCGACGCCGCAGATCCGACGGGGGCGCTCACCCGGGCGTACGAGCGGGAGTACGGCGCGGCGCTGCGGCTGGCGTACCCGGCGTCGGCGAACGGCACCGTGTACCCGTTCCGCAGGATCTTCGCGGTCGGTCGCCGGCGCTGACGAGAGGCTCCCAGGTGTGCGCCCCTATCCTCCGTATATGAAATACCAACGGAGGATCCCTGCCATCATCGCGGGTTCGGTCCTGCTCTCCGCCGGGATCGTCGGCATCGGTGCCACGACGGCCGTCGCGGGCGAGACCCCCGGCAGCTACGTGGACTACTCGTTCGACGAGCCGGTCAGGGGGTTCACGCAGGAACAGACCCTCGTCACGTCTCCCGGCGATGCCAACGTGTACTGGTCGACCCAGTTCGGGACCACGCGAGGAAGTGGCGGCTACGTCGGCATGCAGACCTGGAAGGACGGCGGCGGGCAGTTCCTCCTGAGCGTCTGGGACTCGACCGACGGCCGGCCCGGACCCGGGGCGACATGCCTCACGTTCGACGAGGACGGCTCCGGGCAGAGCTGCCGGATCGCCGACGTCCGACCGATCGAAGGCCACACCTACCGCACCACCACCTCCATCGCCGCCGACGGACGACTCTCCGCGAGCATCCACGACGTGACGACGGGCGAGGACCATGACCTCGGCAGTGTCCTCACGCCGGCGGGCAACCGGTTCTCCGCCCACCTCGGGAGCTGGACCGAGTACTTCGACTGGAACTCCGACGAGGTGCAGTGCGCGGACGAGGCCTACTCGGCGATGGGCACCGCCGCACCGACGGCGACCGGAGGAGCCACGGCGCGTCTGACGTCCACGAGCCCGAGCACCACCTGTTCGACGGACACACGCCTGACCGAGCGCGCAGGCACGGTGCTGCAGGAGAACGGCATCGGCAACTCCGCCGGCGGTCGGATCTCGGCCGGGCCCGACCTGTGCCTCGACGTCCAGGAGTCCCGCGACGGCGGCAAGGTCGACCTCTGGACGACGTGTCACACCGGCACGAACCAGAACTGGGTCCACGCGGCCGACGGGAGCCTCCGTTCGCAGTACCGGTGCCTCGACGCGAACGGCACGACCCGCGGTTCCTCCGTGACTCTCTGGTCGTGCACCGGAGGCGTGAACCAGTCGTGGGAGCTCCGGACGGATCGGAAGATCGCGAACGCCAGCTCCGGGTTGTGCCTGTCGAGTGCTTCCGCCCCGGGATCACCGAAGACGCCGGGCCTGACGCTGCAGTCGTGCGCGACCGCCACTCCATCGACCACGCCGTTCGCGGCCGACGCCGACGCAGGGCACGAGGGCGATGACGGCGACGGCGATGCCGAGGCCGGCGACGGCGACGGCGACGGCGATGTCGAGGCGACGATCGGCGCGCTGCGCACCGGGGATCGCTGTCTCGACCTCGCCGACTGGAAGACCGACGACGGGAACCGCGTCGGCCTCTGGAACTGCAACGACGGCGAGAACCAGGAGTGGACGGTCGACGTCGACGGCTCCGTCAGCGCCCTGGGCGCGTGCCTCGACGCCGGCGACGCGCAGACGGGATCGGCCGTGACGATCTGGACGTGCAACGGCGGAGACGGACAGGAGTGGACCCGCGACGCGTCCGATCACCTGCAGCACGTCCGGTCCGGGCTGTGCCTGGACGCCGCGACCGACGGGTCGAGGCTCGAGCGCTGCGAGGACGCGACCGTCTGGAGCTGAGCTCCGCGCGGCTCCGTCCCGGAACGACTCCTACGCCGACGGCCGGTCGAGCCCGACGTCCTCCGACGCCCGGCTCGGCCGGCCCGTCTCGAACTCGTGGCGGGCCGGCACGTCCCGCCACCGCCGGGCGAGCCTCCGGGGCCGGTCGTCACGCCGGGAGACGAGCACCGCGGTGACCACACCGAACACCAGGAACGCGATGGTCGCGAGTCCGAGCAGGCCGAGCGCGACGACCGAACCGTCGAAGTCCGTCACCGAGCCGCCGAGCCCGGTCGCCACGACCGCGATCGCACCGAAGTCCCAGAGCGCGTGCATGAGCACCGGCAGGACGATCGAGCGGCTCGTCCTCCGCGCGACGTACAGCGCCGAGCCGAACGACGCCGCGAACACCACCTGGACGATCGTGGTCCCGACGGCTGCCCCGGCGAGGATGTTGAGCAGGTGCAGGAGCCCGAACAGCACCGAGGACAGTAGCCACACCCAGAACTCGGGCAGCCTCGCACGGAGTCCGGCGAGGAGCACCCCGCGCGTGAGGAGCTCCTCGAAGACCCCGACGAGGAGCACCGCGACGCCGAGCAGCAGGTAGTACCGGAGCGGCCGGACACCCCACTCCACGAATGGCAGTCGTCCGAGGGCCGCGACGACGATGAGTCCCGGGGCGAGGATCGTCCACGCGGGAGCTCCCCGCCGCTGATCGACCGTCACGATGCGCCACCACCCGAGCCCGGTGACGATCAGCGCGAGTGCACCGGCGGCGATCAGCTCCGGCAGGATCAGACGGTGCACGACGCTGTCGATCGTGGTGCCGACGCCGGCGTAGTCGTCGCTCGGGCGGGACCGGACGGCGCTGACGGCGGCGAAGACGACGATCGGGGCGAGGCCGATGAGCAGGGACGCCGGGACCGGCCAGCGCCGACGACGGATGGGAGCGGTCTCGGTGTCGGGCATCGCCTACCATTTGACCATGCGCCTGCCGAGTCTCAGCACGATGGCAGAGGACTACCTGAAGCTCGTCTGGAAGTCCGGCGAGCGCGGCGACTCGGCACTCGCGACACGGGACATCGCCGCGATCCTCCGGGTGTCCGCGTCGACGGTGTCCGGCAACCTCCGGAAGCTCGATCGCGACGGCCTCATCGAGCACACGCCCTACCACGGGGTCGTGCTCACGGATCTCGGGCACCGGATCGCCGTCGCGATGGTCCGCAGGCACCGGCTCATCGAGACCTACCTGGTCCGACGACTCGGCTACGGCTGGGACGAGGTGCACGCCGAGGCGGAGGCGCTCGAGCACGCCGTGTCGGACACGTTCCTCGACCGTATCGACACCGATCTCGGCCACCCGACGCACGACCCGCACGGCGATCCCATCCCCGGGACGGACGGGGTCGTCCCCGAGGTCGCCGGCACGCTGCTGTCGACGGTCTCGGCCGGCACGTGCGGCACGGTCGGGCGGGTCTCGGACGACGACCCGGGGCTCCTCCGCTACTTCGACGAGCTCGGGGTGGCACTCGGCACGCACCTCCGTGTGGAGGACGTCCGCGACTACGCGGGCGTCATCGCCGTGACACGGACGGCATCGGACGGATCGGAGGCGCTCGTCGACCTCCCCGCGGCGGCCGGCACCGCGGTCTGGCTGACCCCCGACGCGCACTGACCCGACGCGCACTGACCCGACGCGCACTGACCCGGCGCGGACTCCGCTCGGACCAGGTCGAGAGGTGCCCATCTGTCGGGTGGGTCGCCGCACCCGACAGATCGGCACTTCTCACCGGCGCCGAACGCCGCCGAACGCCGCCGAAGGCCCCGCCGAACGCCCCGGCTACCGCACCGGCTCGGGTGCCGGCTCCTCCGCGAGCGTCGACCCGGCCCGCCGGAAGGGCGCCGTCAGCGTCGGCAGGATGGCCCGCCGGTGGATCCAGAACACCACGAGCGCAGCCGCCAGGTGCACCGCCGAGAGCACGTACCGCCCGCCCGTGTCCGTCACGACGAACTGCACCGCGAACAGGGCGGCGAGCCCGATCGCCGACCACCGGTGGAAGCGCAGCGCGATGATGATCGCCACCCCGAGCACCGTCTGGGACGCCGTGAGCAGGAACTCCTCGACCTGCCGACCGTCGAGCGGGAGCCCGCCGGTCGTCCCGCCGCCGAGCACGTGCGCGATCGGCAGGGAGCCGACGAGCAGCGACCACTGGTTGATCTTCGACGCGATGAGCGTCGCGATCGCCGCACCGCCGAACCCGCGGAGGGCGAAGAGCACCGCCACGATGAACTCCGGCGCCTCGGACGCGAGCGGCGCGAGCCACTGCACGAGGAAGTAGCTGTCCACGCCGAGCGTCTTCCCGGTCTGCACGAGGGCGTCCGCGAAGGGCTCGGCGGCCATCAGGACGATCGCTGCGGCGACGACGAACATCGCCACGAGGGTGATCCGACGCGGGCGCTGCGACATCGACGCGATGTTCCCGGCCATCCCCACGAGCGGCTCCTCGTCCTCCGGAGCGGCCGAGGCCCCACCGCGCGACGCCCGCCACAGGTACACGACGAACGCCGCGAGCAGCACGAACCCGAACCACATCGGGATCGACCCCATGAGCGGGATCGCGAACGCGACGACGGCCAGGATCGCGAGGAACCCGACGTCGACGCGGGCGGACGGCTCGAGACGCAGCACCCGGGTCGCGGACGCCGGCAGCAGCCCGCCGCGGACCCCACGGCGTGCCACGAGGAGCGACACGATCACGACGAGTGGCCACCCGAACCCGAGCAGCAGCCGGTTCGAGCCGGTCATGTTCGCCGCGGCGAACTGCTCGTAGGACGGGTCGTAGCCGGACCGGAAGGCGTAGTAGAGGTCGACGGCGTACTCGGGCAGCACGGCGATGAGCGCGAGGATCGCGATGGCGAGCGCACCCGAGATGTCCTTCTGCGCAGCCTCCGCGGCCCACGCCAGCAGGAACGACGCGGCGACGACGGCCCCGCCGAACACGACCATGTCGAGCACGGGGTTCGGCGCGGACCCCGAAACGCGGAAGACGATCGCGGGGAGCGCGAGCACGAGACAGACCGCGATCCGGCCCCAGGCGGATCGGGTCATCGAGGCGACGGCGACGGGCGCGCCGACGATGGTCGAGGAAGCAGACATGTGGTCTCCAGATGAGCACCACGGCGGCGTCGAACGGGTCGAGCGTCTCCGGCCGTGGCGGAACGGCCGAAGGTCTCGCTCGCCTCGGTCCGTGTCCGGTGATGCGGGATCGGGCCGAGGAGGTGCACCGGGCGGATCGTCGTGATCGCCAGTGTGTCGATGCACCTGCTGCATCCGCGCGACGGGCCGCACGGACGCTGGGAGCTACTCCCCTTCGGACACCACTCTGGACGGTGCCAGGGGCCGCCGTCCAGCCGATCGGCGGTGTTCGGGTTCCCGAATCCACGCGTTCGAGCGCCCGCCCCGGAACTCCGGGACTCGACCGGAACCGGACTGGAGGGACGGTGCGGCGCCGACCCGCGCCTCCCGTCCGTCGCCTGGTCGCGACCGCGACCTCGTTCACCTCCTGGACACCTTGGTCACCCCGCCCGGTCACAGCGTTCTCATATCGTTCCGATGCTGAACCACATCACGATCAGAGAGAGCCGCCATGCCCCGTTCGTCCCGATCACGGAACCGCCCGCAGTCACCCTTCGTGCGGAACATCGCCATCACCGCGCTCGCGTCCGCGCTCCTCGTGGGCACGCCGGTCGCCGCCTTCGCCGCGGCGCCGTACCCGAGTGACTCCACCGCGCCGAACCTCATCCCGCTCCTGGCCGGGTACAACGACTACTGGGTGGCCGACGCCGGCAACACCCTGCACGGCACCGTCAAGGACGCGGCCACGCTGCAGCACGACGACGAACTCACGGTGTGGATCAACAACCACGCGACGACGGCCCAGCAGTTCAAGGCCCTCCAGGACTCCGAGTACAACAACACCGCCGGCACCGCGTACGACCAGTCGATGACGATCGCCGACTCGCTCGGCTCGGTCCTCGGTCCGCTGTACCTCAAGGGCACCAACACCGGCGCGCTCCCCCTCACGAAGGCGCTCATCAACAGCTCGAACGGCACCTCCGGCGCGTACGTCGGCACCGGCGCCGCGAAGACCAACTTCAGCCACCCGCGTCCGTTCCTGCCGACCGACGCGACGACCGCCCCGGTCGCCGGCGACGCCGCGGCCTGCTCGCCGACGACGGTGAACGCCTCATCGCTGAGCGCCACCCGCGTCGGCCAGCCGTACGCCGCGGCGAACGGCAACCTGAACATCGTCCGCGTGCCCGACCAGACCGACACCACCGGCGCGATCGCCCCGAACGGCGCCGCGGTGCCGCTCAGCGCGGGCTACGGACAGGCCGGCATCTGCACGGGCGGCTCGTTCCCGTCCGGGCACACCACGACGGCGTACCAGGCCGGCGTGACCCTCGCGACGCTGCTCCCCGAGCTCGCGCCCGAGGTCCTCGCCCGCGCCTCCGAGGCCGGCAACGACCGCATCGTGCTCGGTGTGCACTACCCGCTCGACATCATGGGCGGACGCATCGACGGCGAGGCGGCCCTCGCGGCACGCTGGTCCGACACGCAGTACCGCACCGAGGTCCTCGAGCCCGCGCGCGCCGAGCTCGTGAACTACCTGCAGACCCAGTGCGGCGGCACCCTCGCCGACTGCATCGCCAAGGAGACCGCCTACCAGAGCAACCCGTACGGCGGACAGGCGATGCCGGGCGGAACGGCCCAGGTCGTCACGAACCGCGCCACGGCGACGTCGGTGTACCGCGAGCGGATGACCTACGGGTTCCCCGCCACCGGGACCACCGGTCTCGCACCGTCGATCCCCGCCGGCGCGGACAACCTGCTGCTCACGGCGTTCCCGACCCTGACGGACGCGCAGCGCACCGCGGTCCTCGCCCAGACCGAGATCGCGTCGGGCTACCCGCTCGACCAGTCGACGTCGAGCTCCGGCTCGTGGGAGCGCCTCGACCTCGCCGCGGCCACGAGTGCCACCGTGCAGCTCGCCGCCGACGGCTCGGTCCAGGTGACGGCGACCGGTGGCCAGGCGCAGGTCCTGCCGGCCGCGGTCACCGACCCGACGCCGACGCCGACGCCGGCCCCGACCGGCAGCACCGGCGGAACGGGGACGACCGCGCCGACCACGACGGCGCACCTGCCCGTCGTCAGCGGCTGACCGTCTGACGAGTCCGTCGAGAGGTCCCGGCGCGACCACGTGACGGACTGGAGGGACGGTGCCAGCTGGCACCGTCCCTCCAGTCCGTCCTCCGGTGCCGTCCGGCACCCCCGTCAGGACGCGAGCATCCGCTCCGCGGTCCGCAGGCCGAGCGCCATGATCGTCAGCGCCGGGTTCGCGATGAGCGAGCTCGGGAACACCGAGTTGTCCGCGATCCACAGGTTCGGGACGTCGTGGCTCCGACCCTCGGCATCGACGACCGAGCTCCCGGGGTCGGTGCCCATCCGCGCCGTCCCGATGGTGTGCGCCGTCCGTCCGAGCACCGTCGTCGAGGTCGCACCCGCGGCCTCGACGACCGCGGTCATCGTGCGGATCGCGTGCTCGTCGATCGCGTCCTCGTTGTCGCCCGCGCTGAACGACACCCGCGCGATCGGGATGCCGAACTCGTCGACCTCGTCGGTGAGCTCCAGCCTGTTGTCGTCGCTCGGCAGGCACTCGGCGTTGATGCCGACACCGGACATGTACCGGTAGGAGTCCATCGTGGCGACGAGGTCCTTCCCCCACTTCGCACCGCCCCTGGCCATCGTCGTCGCGAGTGTCAACGGCACGACCCCGAGGCTCTGGATGAGGTACCCGCCGGCGAAGTCGACGCCCTCGGGCCGGATGAAGTCCTCGGTGATGATCGACGACGGGTACCCGCGGTGGCTCCGCATCTCGGTCGGGAACGTCCCCCACACCTGCGTCGCACCGTGGGCCATGAAGTTCCGGCCGACCTGCCCGCTCGAGTTCGCGATCCCGGTGTGCAGGAGGAGCCGCGGCGTCTCGATGCCACCGGCCGCGAGCACGAGGGCCGCGCAGCGCTGCCGCCGGTCGACGCCGTCCTTGCGGTAGACGACCGCCGACACCCGCCCGGCACTGTCGAGCTCGATGCCGTGCACCATCGCCTCGGCACGGATCTCCGCGCCGTAGGCCACCGCCATCGGCAGGTAGGACGTGTCCATGCTGCCCTTCGCGGCGTTGCGGCAGCCCTGGTGGCAGGACCCGCACGCGACGCAGGCGTGCCGGTGTCCCCAGTGCTCCTGGTCGACGTCCTCGGTGAGGACCGCAGCGGGCGCGTCGGTCGCGCGGATCCCGAGTGCGTCGCAACCGCGGATCATCATGTCCGAGGAGGCGTTCCGCCTGGTCGGACCCTGCCGGTACCGCCTGGTCGGGTCCCACGGGTAGTCGGCCGGGCCGGAGACGCCGACGGTATGCTCTGCGCGCTCGATGTACCGGATGAGCTCGGCGTGGTCGATCGGCCAGTCCGCACCCGTGCCGGACTCGGAGCGGAGGCGGATGTCGTGCTCCGTCGGGCGCGGCGTGAACGCACCCCAGTGCAGGGTGGAACCGCCGACGCCCATGCCACTGTTGTTCGGGCCGAACGCGGTCGGGGTGTCGCCACCGGAGAGCCGCTCGCCCATCCAGTTGATGTCGACGGCGTCCATCTCGTCCGGGGTGTGGTCGCCCGGCTCGAAGTTCCGGCCCGCCTCGAGGGCGACGACCCGTTTGCCGGCCGCTGCGAGCGTGGCGAGGAGCGGTGCCCCGCCGGCGCCGGTCCCGATCACGACGACGTCGACCACGTCCTCGTCGCCGTACGTGCGCATCGATGTCAGGTTCATCGTGTGGTCTCCATGCTCGTCGCGGTCTCCATCCGGGGCTCCCAGCCCTCTTTCTCGTCGGCGCCGAGGAGCTGGAACCCCTGGAGCCGTGTGCCGTCGCCGCCGTTGGCGAAGCCGTCGAAGCCGATCCTGGCCATCGTCGCCGGGTGCGCGAGCCACTGGCGGACGAGGTCGACACGGGCGTCCTCGAACCAGATCGTCATCTGCGCCGCGGAGAAGACGGTGCTGGCGCTGTCGCCGTCGTCGGTCGCCCCGTGCTGCTCCACGCCCGCCGCACCGGCGGAGTCGCCGTGCTCGGGGACGAAGCTGCTGTCCACGATCTCGCCGATCCGGGCGTCCTGGTCCTCGGCCGTCATCTCGGTGAACCCGGCGAGCGCGTCGAGGCCGAGACCGTACGCGTCGCGGTCCGGTGGGAGCATCGCGTTCCGCCAGCCGTCGCCGGCACCCGCCGCGAGCTGGGCGTCCACGCGGGCGGCGATGTCGATCGGGGCGGTGCCGTCCGCGAACGGGCCCTGGGGGACGACGCGGTCGGCGAGTGCCCGGAGGGTCGCGAGCTGCTGCGTGGTGAGTGCCTCGGGCGCGCGGTCGGGGTCGTCCGCGAGCGCTCTGGCCGCCAGGATCGAGCGGGTCCGCGCCGAGGTCCGTCCGGACGCGATCGTGCCGACGACGTCCTCGGGGATGATCGGCGCGCGTCCGGCGACGTCGTCCCAGAACCCGGCGATGGCATCGGCGACCTCGTCCGGGCGTTCGAGCGGGAGCAGGTGTCCGGCGCCATCGAGCGTCAGGAAGCGTGCACCCGGGTAGACCGCGCCGTTGAGGCTCCGCTGCGCATCGGGGCCGAGGTCGCCGTCCGCACCGCCGGCGACGATGAGCGCGGGGACGTCGAGGGTGCCGACGTCGTGCGACCAGTCCTCGCGGCTGCCGGTGGTCAGCCAGTCCGTCCAGGCCTCGGGCGACGCCCGGAGCAGGTCGGCCCGGACGCTGTCGTCACGCGCGGGGTCGAGGGGCGAGCCGACGTTCGCGTCGATGAAGGTCCGTGCAGCATCGGCGCTCAGGTGGTCGACGAGCCGGCCGTCGGTCGAGCGGGCCCAGCCGAGCATCTCGGCACGACGGTCCTCGTCCATCGGCTCGGGCACCGGCGGCGACGCGGCGAGGAGCACCACGCCGGCCAGCCCGAAGACACCGGGTGCGCCGGCCATCACCCTGGCGGCGACGGCCGAGGCGATCTTGCCGCCCATGCTGTGTCCGACGAGCATCCACCGCGTGGCACCGTGTCGACGGATCCGCTCGAGGACCTCGGTGCGCATGTCCTCGACCGTCGTGCCGGTCGACGTCGAGGCGTCCCCGAACCCCGCGAGGTCGATCTGCACCATCTCGAACCGGCCGTCGAGCGCGGCCCCGACGAGGTCGAACTCCCGGCGGCTCGTGCCGAGGGCGTGCAACAGGAAGAGGGTCGGGCGGGGCTCGCTCGGCATGGATCGGCCTCCAGGGGTCGTCGTGGGAGAGGGGACGACCGGAGCCGTCTCCTCGACGCTACGTCGCACCGCTCGGGACCGCCCGAACCCGCTGTCCCCCGAGCCGCCGAACGCACTGCCTCCTCCGGGCCACGGCGGGTCGTGTCCGACCGCTCGCTGGGACGCGCCGCGGGGTCCGGGCATAGCGTGGACCGATCCACGAACCCCGTCTCGGAAGGACAGCAATGACCCGCATCGGCACCAGCGACCTCCACGTCTTCCCCCTCGCCCTCGGCGGCAACGTCTTCGGCTGGACCGCCGACGAGCAGACCTCGCACGACGTCCTCGACCACTTCGTCGCCGGCGGCGGGAACTTCATCGACACCGCGGACGTGTACTCCGCGTGGGGCGAGGGCAACTCGGGCGGAGAGTCCGAGACGGTGATCGGTTCGTGGCTCCGGAAGTCCGGCAAGCGCGACGACGTGGTGATCGGCACCAAGGTGTCCCAGCACCCCGAGTTCCCCGGCCTCGGTGCGGCGAACGTCGCGGCGGCCGCCCGGGCATCGCTCCAGCGTCTCGGGACGGACTCGATCGACCTCTACTACGCGCACTTCGACGACCAGGACACCCCGCTCGAGGAGACCGTCCGCGCGTTCGACCAGCTCGTCAAGGACGGACTGGTCCGGTACACCGCGATCTCGAACTACTCGGTCGAGCGCGGTGCCGAGTGGATCCGGATCGCCCGGGAGCACGGTCTCGCCGAGCCCGTCGCGATCCAGCCGCACTACAACCTCGTCACGCGCGAACCGTACGAGTCGACGATCGCGCCGTTCGCGCACGAGAACCACCTGTCCGTCGTGCCGTACTTCGCGCTCGCCGCCGGGTTCCTGACGGGCAAGTACCGGTCCGCGGAGGACTTCGCCGGCAAGGACCGCGAGGGCCAGGTGAGCGGGTACTTCTCCGACGAGGGGCTCGCGGTGGTCGACGCCCTCGACACGATCGCCCGCGCGCACGACACCGAGATCGCCACGGTCGCGCTCGCCTGGCTGCAGGCGCAGCCCGACGTGGCCGCGCCGATCGCGAGTGCGCGGAACCTCGACCAGCTGCCGGCGCTCCTCGCGTCGGCCGAGCTGCAGCTCACCGACGACGAGCTCTCGACGCTCGGCGACCGGTCGGCGGCCGTCCCGGCCTGAGTCTCGCGCCGTCGGCGCTGGTGAAGCGTGCCCATCTGTCGGGTCGGAGCGATCCGGCGACAGATGGGCACTTCTCATCCGCCGACGGACGGACGGACGGGAGGGACGGTGCGGGGCCGACCCGTGCCTCCCGTCCGGTGCGTGGTCGCGTTCGTGACCGGTGACCTGCGACCTGCGTCAGGCGGTCGGCGCGAGACTGCCCGTCAGGGGCTGGCCCGACGACCGTGAGACGAAGCAGTAGTAGTAGTGGTCGCCGGCGTCCCAGTCCGTGAGGTCGGCCGGGTACGACCCCTGCACCTGGATGTCGCTGTAGTTCGCAGCGGCCGAGAGGTCCAGCGCCCCGGACCCTGAACACGTCGTCGCCATCTGGCCCTTGAGGACGTCCGCACCCGGGTAGTCCGCCTGGTCGATCGTGCCGCGGTGCGTCAACTGCGCGGGGTGCTCCCCCGCACAGTCGACCACCGTGACCGTCGTCGCCCACGCATCGCTGAACGGGTCCACGCACTCGCCACCCGCGAGGTCGCGCCACGAGTGCTCGCCGGGGGCTGCCGCGGTCGCGGCGAACGACGCGGTGGCGGCGGGCTCGGGAGTGGCGCTCGCACTCGTGGCCGGCCTCGCACTCCGCTGCACCGATGCGGACGCCGAGGTCGACGACGGGCTCGGCGCCGGCTGGTTCTGGGGGTCGCCGCCGATGATCCACCGCGTGATGAAGAACACCAGCACGAGGAGCACCACGATGAGCCCGATCGCACCCCAGATGAGCAGGCGCTTGCCGCGCTGGCCCTGGGCGGCGAGGCGGCCGAAGCCCTCGTTGACGAAGTTGTCGCCGCGCTCGGTCCCACGGGCGGGTGCCGGAGCGCCGTACACCCCGGTGGATCGCGGTGGCACGACCGGGCGGGAGTCCGCGGGACGGGGTCCGGCGGAGACGGGAGCCGCGGGGAACGGGAACCCGTCCGGACGACGGACGTCCTGGGCGCCACCGGTCCGGCCGCCGTCGCCGGGTTGCTGACCGACGACGGGGAGCATCCTCGTGCCGGTGGCGTCCTCACCGTCGCCGTAGTCATCGTCGTCGTCGTCGTCGAGGTAGTCGTGCTCGGCGGGCTCATCGGGCTTGTCGGGCCGTGCGGCGCCGAAGCCGAAGCCGACCGGGTCTGCATCGGCGTCCGGGCGCGCGGTCGCGTCCTGGATCGCCGCGGTGTGGCCGGCGGCGGTGTCGTCCGAGCGGGGTTCCGGCTCCGGCTCCGGGTCGACGGCCTGCATCGCGCCCGTGCCGAAGAGGGCGTCGATCGCGCGCGTGTCGCTCGTCTCGCGACCGTCCCACTCGCGCTGGTCGATGGCGTCGAGGTCGATGCCCACCGTGGCCGGCAGGTGTCCGTCATCGTCCACGTGCGGCGCTCGGTCGTCCGCGGCGGCGGGGGCCACGAGCGGTGCTGCGGGTGCCGGTGGTGCCGCTGTGGCATCGGTCTTCGCCCACCACGGGACCTCGTCGGTGCGGTCGGTCGGCTCGGGCTCGTCGGCTGGTTCGGTGGCGGCGGCCCGATCGGCGTCGTCCGCAGGGGCGGCGGCGGCCCGATCGGCGTCGTCCGCAGGGTCGGCGTCGTCGGGTGTCGAGGTGTCCTCACCCGGGGTCGGGACGTCGCCGACGAACACCTCGCCGGTCCGCGCGGCGTCGTCGCTCAGCGACCAGCTCGCCTCGGCACTCGGCTCGACGAGGTCGGCGGGTCCCGACGGTGCGGCGTCGGCATCGCCGGCATCGTCGGTGTGCGCGTCCGCGTCCGCGTCCGAGTCCGCGTCCGAGTCCGCGTCCGCGTCCGAGACGGTGTCCGCGCCCGTGACGGTGTCCGCAGGAGTGACGCCGAGCAGGTCCGCGAGCGATGGTTCCGACGTCTCGCGCGCCGACGGATCGGGCTGCTGCTCACCGTCCACGACGGCGGCCTCGTCCTCGTCCTCGTCGGAGAGCGACCACTCGCCCACCGCGAGCGACGTGGTGTCGAACGTCAGTCCGGACCCGGACCCGGCCTCGGCAGGCCCGTCGTGACGGTCCTCGCCCGCAGACCAGTCGAAGGGCGCGTTCGCGTCGTGCGCCTGCGGGGCGGGCCCACTCGCCGGCGGGGCGACCCGCAACAGGTCGGTGAAGCTCGGGGGCTCGGCGTCCGACGGCAGGGTCCGGGCGACGCCGAGCGGCTGCGCCACCGGTCCGGTCGGATCCGGGCTGGTCGAGGCGGGGCTGGCCGAGGCGGGGCTGGTGGAGTCCGGGCTGGTCGCGCCGGAGCCCACCGCGCCGTCGGTCGGTGACGATCCCGTCGCGCGGCCGAGCCAGTCGACGTCGTCGCGCCCGACACCCTCCGGGTCGTGGCGACGCCGTTCCTCGTCGATGGCACGGGTCTCCTCGGCGCGGTCCTCGCGGCTCGAGGCAGCGAACGGCAGCTCGATCGACATCGGGTGCGGCGCGGTCGAGGTCGGCGGGACGACGGACGGCGGAGGCACCTCGGGGCCGGAGCGCTTCGCGAGCTCGTCGGGCATCGAGAGTGCACGGGTGCTGTCGTCCTCCGCGTCGGGAGCGAGCGGCTCGACCTCCGCAGTCTCCGGGCTGACGCCGTGGTCCTCGGGCGTGTGCTGCGGGGCGTCCTCGAGCACGAAGTCGTCGGCGTCCTCGTCGACCAGCTCCGCGCCGTCGTCATCCGGCAGGACCACGTCGACCTCGCCGGACTCCCGGGCCGCGCGCTCGGCAGCACGGATCTCGCGGCGCGTCGGCCAGTTCTCCGGCAGCTTCGCCTCGCCGAAGATGGACGACGCGCTCCGCAGCCCGCCACCGATCCCGGCAGCGGCCCCGTCGGCGCCGGACCCGGCCGCGTCACCGGACCCGACCACGGCGGTAGACCCGGCCACGTCGCCGGACCCGGCCACGTCGCCGTCCGCAGCGGGCTCGCCGGAGCCGTCCCGTCCCTCCAGAGCGTCTTCGCTCGGCCGGGGGTCGTCCGCAGCGTCCTCGGGACGTCGATCGGTCACGGCGCCAGCCCGAGGTCGGCCAGCCCGATCGCCGCGAAGTACGGGTACCCGGCGGCCTCGATCACCTCTTTCGCCCCGGTGTCCCGGTCCACCACGACCGCCACAGCGGCGATGATCGCACCCTCGCGCTCGAGTGCCTCGGCGGCCTTGAGCGGCGAGCCGCCCGTGGTCGAGGTGTCCTCGAGGACGATGACCCGCTTGCCGCGGACGTCAGGCCCCTCGACCTGTCGGCCCCGACCGTGGTCCTTCGGCTCCTTGCGGACGACGAACGCGTCGTAGTCGTGGCCGAGCGCCGAGGACTGGTGCAGGACCGCCGCGGCGATGGGGTCGGCGCCCATCGTCAGACCGCCCACCGCGACGACGTCGGGGACGTCCGCGATGAGCGCCGTCATCACCTGTCCGATGAGGGGAGCAACTCGATGATCGAGGCTCACCTTCCGGAGGTCGATGTAGTACGTCGCCTTCTTGCCACTCGTCAGGGTGAAGTCACCGTGGAACACGGCCTCGGCCTTGATGTGGTCGATCAACTGCTCGCGCACGTCCGTCACGAGTCACCACAGTATCCGAGGGCTCCCGATCGGCACAGTCGAGCGGTCCCACGGCACGCGCCGGTACGCTCACGACATGGCTGCGCCGCCCCGTTCCCGACTGCCCGACGGGCGTCGACGGCGGAGCGTCGCCACGGCGCCGGACGACCGGGAGGCACGCGGCACCACCGTCGTGCGCGCTGCGGTCGTCGAGCTGGTCGGCTTCCTGACGGCGCTGTCGCTGGCGGTCGCCGCCCTCCGGCACGTCATCGAGACCGCGCGCGTGCAACTGCTCTGGTACGACGGCGACTCGGTGCTCCTGCCGATGGTCGCCAGGTCGCTCCGACTCGGCGAGCCGTTCGAGTGGGCGATGTCACCGACGCTCTTCTTCTTCCCCGAGGTACCGGTCTACCTGCTCTGCGCCGCCGTGACGACGACCCCGCAGGCGGCACTCGCGCTGAACGGCGTGGTCGTGCTGCTCGGGGTGTACGCGCTCGTGCGGGCGATCGCCACGCAGGTGATGCCGGAGGCCTCGCGGCTCGCACGCATCGCGGTGAGCGTGCTCGCCCTCGGGGTCGTGACCATGCTCGTGCTCACCGAGTCCAGCGCGACCGCGCAGAGCATGGAACTGGCGTCGCTGCTCCTGCTCAGCACCTACTACTACGGCGCGGTGCTCGCGATGCTCGGCACGGCCGCACTCGTCCTGCGGGTGGTGCGCACCGCCTCCCGTCCGGTGCCGGCGACCGCGTGGGGTGCGCTCGTCGCGCTCGGCCTGCTCGCCCTCGCGACGACCACGTCGGATCCGCTGTACGTGCCGTGGTCCGCCGGGCCGGTGCTCGTGACCGTCGTCCTGCTCGCCGTCGCCCGGCGTGTCCCGTGGCGCGTGGTCGGCGCCCTCGCCGTGGCGCTCGTCGGCGGCTCGACGCTCGGCTACCTGCTCCGGATCCCGCTCGGGCCGTTCGTGTCCCTCGACCCGAGCACGTACGTGCACCCCGCGATGGCCGTGCCCACGCTCGGGTGGTTCGCGGCACTCACCGACGCGCGCGCCGCCACCAGCGCCGGCGACGTCGAACTCCTGCTCCTGTTCCTCGGCTCCGCGCTGAGCGTCGCCGGCACCGTCTGGGCCTGGCGTGTGCGCACGGCGCGGACGGTGCTCGTGGCGTGCGTGCTGTCGACGGTCACGGTCGTCGCGGTCTCCGTCGGCGTGGTCCTCGCGGGGTCGGAGACATCGAGGTACCTCGAGCCGATCGTCACCGCTCCGCTGATCGCCCTCGTCGCCGTCGCCGAGCTCGTGCGCACCCGGGTCCGACGCACGCGGCTGCACCGTGCCGGTCGCGGGTTCCGACTCGTGTGCGGCATCGTCGGGGCGTGTGTGCTCGTGCTCGGCGTGGCGGTCGTCCCGACGACGGTGAGCGCGGTCCGGGCGGCGACCTACACACCCGCCACGTGCCTCGACCGGTGGGTCGCGGGGCGCTCGGTGGACGGTCGGCCCGTCGAGGGGGTGGGTCAGTTCTGGACCGTGCGACCCCTGGCTGCCTACGGGACGGACTCGGTGCGCCTCCTCCAGGTCACCGACCGGTTCTCGGCCTACGCGTGGATGACGAACCTCGCCCCGTACCGCGATGCGCACCCGACCTACGTGCTCATCGGGACGAGGGACGTGTGGACGACGCCGGTGCAGGACGCCCTCGGCGACCCGGCGGCGATCATGCACTGCTCCGGGTACGACATCTACGACTACGCCGGCACACGGGGTGCTGCGATCCTGCGCGGCTCGGTGGTCGACACCGCGACGGCGATCATCCGGGAGCGCGGGTTCGGCGGCTGAGGCGCGGCGGCGCGGAGTTCTCCACAGGCGGGCGCGGCCTCGGCAGGACGACCTGTGAGGACGTATAGGGTTGCCGAGCGGCACCGCACCCCGGTGGACCCCGATCGACCCGGAGTCCACGGCGCCGCCCGACCGACCATCGACGATTGGGTTCATCCGTGCCGGTTCTCCGTGCCCGCGCCACGTTCGCGCTCGCCGCAGCCTTGACGCTCACCGGCGTCGTCGTGCTGAGCGGCGGCCTCGTCACCGGGTCCGACCGCGCGACCGCCGCGACCTCCTACCCCTCGTGGGACGACGTCATGGCCGCACGCGGTCAGGAGTCGGCGACCAAGACCAAGGTCGCCGAGCTCCAGGCCCTGCTCACCGGCCTCAGGAGTCGGGCAGAGTCCGCCCAGGCCGAGGCCGAGCGTCTCGGGACGGAGTTCCAGAAGGCGCAGAGCAAGTCGGACGAGGCGGCGGAGACCGAGGCGACGCTCCGCGCCGAAGCGGACGAGCACGCCGAGGTCGCAGCCGAGAGCGCCGCGCAGGCCGGGCAGTTCGCCGCGCAGCTGTCGCGGACGGGCGGGAGCTCGATGACGGCGTCGATCATCTCCGACGGCAACGGAGCCGAGGACCTGCTCTACGACCTCGGTGCGATGAGCAAACTGACCGAGCACGCCCAGAAGATCGAGACCGCCGCGGTGGCCGACGCCGCCGTCGCCCGGTCCCTCACCGCGCAGGCCGACCGCGCCGCGACCGCGCTCGACGCCCTCGCCGCGGATGCCGAGTCCCGGATGGCCGCCGCACAGCGCGCCTCGGACGCGGCCCAGACGCAGGTGCAGGAGCAGAACGACAACGAGGCCCGCGTCCAGGCGCAGCTCGCGACGCTCACCTCGGGGCGGGAGCGCACCGAGGCGGAGTTCGCCAAGGGCGAGCAGATCCGGATCGCCGCAGCGGCCGAGCTCGCACGCCAGCAGGCCGCCGCCGCAGAGGCGGCCAGGCGCCAGGCAGCGGCCGCAGCGGCCGCAGCAGCAGCCTCCGGCAGCTCGGCCGGGTCCGGCCCGGCTCCGTCGACCGGTGGCGGCGCGGGCGTCGGCAGCGGGTCGGGCTCGGGGTGGGTCCGTCCGGGCGGCGGCGGGATGTCGAGCTCCTACGGATGGCGCATCCACCCGATCACCGGCGTCCGCACGTTCCACGACGGCGTCGACCTGGCGAGCGGGTGCTCGACCGGCATCGTCGCCGCGTCGGCCGGCACCGTCGACTACGTCGGGTGGTACGGCGGCTACGGCAACTACGTCAGGATCGACCACGGCAACGGGCTGAAGACCGCCTACGGGCACATCGTGGCCGGCGGGTTCCGGGTGCAGCCCGGGCAGCGTGTCAGTGCGGGGACCCTGATCGCCCTCGTCGGTTCGACGGGCAACTCGACGGGCTGCCACCTGCACTTCGAGACGCGTCCCGGTGGCGGCACGACCGACCCGGTGCCGTTCATGGCCGCGCGGGGCGTCTCGTTGCGCTGAGCCGGCCCGGTACATTCGAGGGATGCGTGTCGCCTCGTGGAACGTCAACTCCATCCGTGCCCGGTCCGGCCGGGTCGTCGACTGGCTCGTGCGCGAGGACGTCGACGTCCTCGGCATGCAGGAGATCAAGTGCAAGCCCGAGCAGTTCCCCGTCCAGGAGTTCGAGGCCGCCGGCTACACGGTCGAGGCGCACGGACTGAACCAGTGGAACGGCGTCGCGTTCGCGAGTCGCCTGCCGATGGAGGAGGTCACCCGTGACTTCCCCACCCAGCCCGGCTTCCTGAAGGGCCACGAGGGCGACGACCTGCCCGTCGAGGCGCGCGCGATGGGCGTCACGGTCGACGGCATCCGGCTGTGGAGCCTCTACGTGCCGAACGGCCGGGAGCTCGGCGACCCGCACTACACGTACAAGCTCGACTGGTTCGCGCGGCTGCACGACCGCACCGCAGCGTGGCTGGAGCAGCACCCCGAGCAGCCCCTCGCACTCATGGGCGACTGGAACGTCGCGCCCCTCGACGAGGACGTCTGGGACATGCGGGTCTTCGAGGGCAGCACGCACGTCAGCGAACCCGAGCGCGCCGCCTTCCACTCCTTCGAGGAGATCGGCCTCGCCGACGTCGTCCGTCCGCTCGTGCCGACGGGCTACACGTACTGGGACTACAAGCAGCTCCGGTTCCCCCGCAACGAGGGCATGCGCATCGACTTCGTGATGGGGTCCGAGGCGTTCCAGGACATCGTGACCGGTGCCGCGATCCACCGGAACGAGCGGAAGGGCGATGCCCCCTCCGACCACGTGCCCGTGACGGTCGACCTGGACCTCGAGACCACCCTCGACGACGACCGCCCGATGATCTTCTGACCCCGCCCCCTTCCGCGGGACACCAGGTCGGCCGCGTAGCGCAGGGAAATACCCCTGCGCGAAGCGGCCGAGGTTGCGTTTTGCGGAGACGACCGACGGACGGACTGGAGGGACGGTGCCAGGCCGACCCGTCCCTCCAGTCCGACGCGGCGACAGCCGCGCGACCTACGGGTGCAGCAGCGCTGCGACCAGCACCAGGACGGGGACGGCGCCGATCGTCGTCACGAGGACCACGTCCCGCGCCACCGGAACCGCGGCGTCGTACCGCTGCGCGTAGTTGAACACGTTCTGCGCGGTCGGGAGCCCCGCGAGGACCGTCAGGACGAACACGTGCTGGTCGGAGACGTCGAACACGTACCGGGCCAGGACGAACGCCAGCGCGGGCATCGCGAACAGCTTGATCGCGGACGCCACGATCACGTCGGTCCGGATCGACGGGTCACGGAGCGGTGCCGACCCGTGCAGGCTCATGCCGAAGCCGATGAGCACGAGCGGCACCGTCGCGGCACCGACCAGCTCGAACGGCTGCAGCACCGGCGTCGGGATCCTCACCCCGGTGATCGCGACGACGAGCCCGAGCAGGGACGCGATGATGAGCGGGTTCGACACCGGCCCGAGGATCCTCCGCCGGATCCCCCCGCCGGACGACGTCGCGGTGTCGAGGATCGTCAGCGCGATCGGCGCCAGGATGATCAGCTGCAGCAGGATGATCGGCACCACCCACGTCGCCGCGCCGAGCACGTAGACGGCCACCGGGAGTCCGATGTTGTTCGCGTTGACGTACCCGGCCGCGAGCGCGACGACCGTCGTCTGCGCGACCGACCGGCGCAGCACGAGCTTGACGACGATCCAGGTGAGCACGGCGATCACGGCTGCGGTGAGGAGCGACACCAGCAGCATCGTCGAGAAGAGCACGTGGACGTCGGCCTTCGCGATCGTGGTGAACAGCAGACACGGGGTCAGCACGAAGAACACGAGACGGCTCAGGACGAACTGCGAGTGCGGGCCGAGGAGTCCGATGCGTCCGACGACGTACCCTGCGGCGATCACCGCGCCGATGATCGCGAAGCCGATCAGGACGCCAGTCACCGGGCAATCCTCGCAGACGCGCGGACGAATGTCGGAATGCGGACGCATCGACCGCCGTTGCACGCGTCATGACCTCGTCGACGACCTCCACCCTCACCCGTTCCACCGATTCGAGCCAGCCGCTCGTCCCCCTGCTCGAGGAGCGCTGGAGCCCGCGCTCGTACGACGAGACGGCGACGATCTCCGACGACACCCTCGACGCCCTCCTCGAGGCCGCGCGCTGGGCACCGTCCGCCGCGAACACCCAGCCCCGCCGGTTCGTCGTCGGACGCCGTGGCACCGAGACCTTCCGCAAGATCGAGCAGCACCTGATGGGCTTCAACGCCGCGTGGGCCGGTCGTTCGAGCGCACTGCTCGTCGCGATCGCGGAGCCCGTGACCGAGGACGGTCAGGAGCGCCGGTGGGCCGAGTACGACCTCGGCCAGGCGGTCGCCGCCCTCGCCGTGCAGGCACACGCCGAGGACCTCCACGTGCACCAGATGGGCGGCTTCGAGGTCGACGGCATCCGTGCCGCGTTCGACCTGCCGGAGCGGTTCGTGCCCGTCACGGTCACCGCGATCGGCACCGTGGCCGACCCGTCGAAGCTCGACGAGAAGGCTGCTGAGCGCGAGACCGCCGCGCGGACGCGCCTGTCCCTCGACGAGCTCGTCCTCGCGCGCGACTAGCGACACCGCTTCCGAGGCGCGCGACACCGCCTTCCGACCGAGACGCCGTCCTCCCGGGCGGTGCCGCGTGCGGAGGGCGGTGTCGTGCGCGCGGGCGCGGCTCACACGGAGAGCGCGCGGAGCGCCTCCTCGACGAGCGCCTCCACCGCCAGCCCGGCGTCGAGCACGACGCGCTCCCCCTCCCACGACTCGAGGGCGTCCCCACGAGCAGCGAGCGTCGCCCACGCCGGCTCCGGGAGTGATGCGTAGCGGCGACCACGGGCCTCCAGGCGGTGTCGGTGGTCGTCTCCCGGCGCGAGCCGCAGCTCGACCCACCGTGCACCAACACCCGCGCGTGACGCCAGCCCGTGCCACTGCTCGCGCGCCCGGGGGTCGTCGTTCACGGCGTCGACGACGACCGAGCGGCCGACGCCGAGCTGTGTCGCCGCGAGTCGCTCGACGACGCCGTACGCCGCCACCCCGGTGGTGAACCCCGCAGGGAGCCCGGCACCGAGGAGCGCGTCCTCGACCTCGTCGACCGCGAGCACCACCGCGTCGACGCGACGTGCGAGCGCCGCCGCGAACGTGGACTTGCCGACACCGGGGAGACCTGCGAGGACGATGAACATGGCCGCCACGCTAGTGGCAGACCGGTCGGGCAACGCGGCGTCGTTCTGCCAGAATCGACGCCATGCCCGTACCCCGCCTCGTCGCCTTCGACCTCGACGACACCCTCGCCCCGTCGAAGTCCCCGCTCGACCCCACGATGCTCGACACGTTCGCGGAGCTCCTCGAGGTCGTGCCCGTCGCGGTGATCAGCGGCGGGAACTTCACGCAGTTCGAGGAACAGCTCGTGACCCCGCTCCGCCAGCGCGCGGGGCTGCGGCTCGACGACCTGCACCTCATGCCGACGTGCGGGACCCGCTACTACCGGTGGACCGGCGACGACTGGCACCTCGAGTACGCGGAGGACCTGACCGACGAGCAGAAGGCCCGTGCGCTCGAGGTCGTGGAGGAGCAGGCCCGCGCGCTCGACCTCTGGGAGTCCGAGACCTGGGGCCCGATCCTCGAGGACCGCGGGTCGCAGATCACGTTCTCCGCACTGGGGCAGGCAGCGCCCGTCGACGTCAAGAAGGCCTGGGACCCGACCGGCAGCAGGAAGGACACGCTCCGCCGGGCCGTCCAGGCCGCGCTCCCCGACCTCGAGGTGCGCTCGGGCGGGTCCACCTCCGTCGACATCACCCGCAGGGGCATCGACAAGGCCTACGGCATGACCCGGCTCGCGGCGCTGACCGGTGTCGCCCTCGACGACATGCTCTTCGTCGGCGACCGCCTCGATCCCGAGGGCAACGACTACCCGGTCAAGGCCCTCGGCGTCCCGTGCCACGCGGTCGAGGGCTGGGAGGACACCGACGCGTTCCTCCGCGAGCTCATCCCGACGCTCCGCTGACCGGCCTGGAGGCGCGGCTCGCGCCCGTCAGCCGACGCTGCGGACCGCCTCCACGAACGCCCGGATGCGCGCGGGGTCCTTCACGCCGCGCGACGACTCGACCCCGCTCGACACGTCGACCCCGTCCGGGTCGAGCCGCGCCACGACATCGCGCACGTTCGCCGGCGTGAGGCCACCCGCCAGGATCCACGCCTCGTCCACGTGGCCCGCGAGTGCCGCGGGGTCGACGGTCCGCCCGCTCCCCGGCACGGCGGCGTCGAGGAGCAGCAGGTCGTGGTCGTAGGCCGCTCGCTGCTCCGGTGTCTCCGCGAGGTACTCCTCGGCAGCGATCGCCCGGATGGTGAAGAACCCGGCGTCCCGCGCCCGGGCGAAGTCCGAGGCGGCCTCTCCGCCGTGCAGTTGCAGGGTCGTGAGCCCCACGGCGGACGCGATCCCGACGATCTCGTCGATCTCCTGGTCGCGGAACACCCCGACGGCGTCGACACCGTCCGGCACGCGCTCGACGAGCTCCTTCGCGAGGTCGGCCGTCACGGTCCGGGGGCTGCCCGCGGCGAACACGAAGCCGACCGCGTCGGCTCCCGCGTCGACCGCGGCGTCGACCGTCTCCGGGGTCGAGAGGCCACAGATCTTGATCCACAGAGCATCGGTCATGCGTCGATCCTCCCACTCGCCGAGGTCCGGGTGTCGCGGACTCAGTGGCCGACGACGCCCATCCACCACGAGCCGAGGCAGGCGCCGACGACGAGCGCTCCCGCGGCGGAGGCGAGTGCCACGTTCCGCCGACGCCATCGACGGGCCGCCGTGAACGTGCCTCGCCTGGCGTGCCGGTGCGCCCTGCGGTGCAGCCGGTGCCGCTCACGGTGCGCAGCGCGTCCCGGACCGATGGGCACCGGCCCGGTGACCCGTGCGTCGCCCCCGCGGAGCACACTCGCGACCGTGACGGCGGTGGGTCGCTCGGCGGGGTCGCGGGCCGTCATCGCCGACAGCAGCGAGCGCCATTCGGGTGCGAGGTCGGCCGGGACGACCGGGTCGTGGGAGAGCCGGGCGAGTGCCGCCTCGATGACGGTGCCGGTGTACTCCTGGTGGCCGGTCAGCGCCTCGAGCAGGACGAGTCCGAGCGAGTAGACGTCCGTGGCGAGTGAGATCGGGTCACCGGCGACCTGCTCGGGGCTGAGGTACGCCGCGGTGCCGATGATGGTGCCGTCACCGGTGAGCCTCGACCCGTCGACGAAGTGCGCGACGCCGAAGTCGGTGAGCTTCACGGTGCGGGTGAACCCGGCGGAGCCCTCGTCGCTGATCAGGATGTTCGCGGGTTTGACGTCGCGGTGCACGATGCCGCGCGCGTGCACGTACGCCAGGGCGTCGGCGAGCTGGGCCCCGAGCGACGCGACCTCGTAGTTGTGCAGGGGTCCGTCGGCCAGACGACGGAGGAGCGTCGGGTCGGCGATGAGCTCCATGACGATGAACCGGTGGGGCCCGTCGACGAGCTCGTGGGTCCCGGCGTCGTAGAGCGGGATGAGCCCGGGGTGCGAGAGCATGCTGAGCAGCCGGATCTCACGCTCCTGCCGGACGCGGTCGGCAGCCGTCATGGACTGCGGGGACGCGAACATCTTGATCGCGACGTCGCGGTAGGTGTGTTCGTCCCGCGCCTGGTAGACCGTGCCCATGCCTCCGGTGCCGATGACCGCGGTCAGTCGGTAGCGCCCGGCGAGGACCGTGTCGGTGGTCACCGTTGCCGAGGTCAGGGACATCCGACGCCGATCCGTGAGGGGCTCCCTGGACCGGGGGCCTGTGCCGACAACGGTACAGATATCGCGACGTTCGGGACCGCGTGTTACCCACTTGTGACCCGTTCGAGGGTAGGGTTCGCGCCATGGCTCTCGAACGCGGCGACACGGTCCACTGGAACACCTCCCAAGGCACGACGACGGGCACCGTCACGCAGAAGCGCGTCTCGGAGTTCGAGTTCGACGGGCAGACCTTCAAGCCCACCGACGACGACCCCTACTGGATCGTCGAGTCGGAGAAGACCGGGGCCAAGGCGGCGCACAAGGAGTCCGCGCTCACCAAGGCGTAGCGGCTCGCGCCGCGGCGGAGCCTCCGATCGCACACGGACGGGAGGCCCGGTCAGCGTCCGGCGTGCCGCTCGCGTCGGACTCGCAGCAGGCGGCGCACCACGAAGAACACGACGACCCCCGCGATGGCCGCGTAGACGATGCGGTCGAGCCACTCCGACCAGCCCTCGATGAGCGCGTACTGCGTGCCGAGGGCCGCCCCGACGAGGACGAGGACCGCGTTCCACAGGCCGCTCCCGAGCGCCGTGAAGAGCGCGAACGTGCCGAGGTGCATGCGTTCGGCTCCGGCGGGGAGCGAGATGAGGCTCCGCACGCCGGGGATGAGCCTGCCGAAGAACACCGCCGCCCTGCCGTGCGCGGAGAACCAGCCGGCGGCCTTCCGGAAGTCGTCTTCATCCACCAGCGGGAGTCGGCTGAGCCACCGGACGCTGCGCTCGAGCCCGACGACGGCGCCGAGCCAGTAGAGCACGAGCGCCCCGAGCACGGATCCGAGGGTCGCGGTCACCAGGACGAGCACGAGGTCCATCTGCCCGGCACCCGCGAGGAAACCGGCGAGCGGCAGGATGACCTCGGACGGGATCGGCGGGAACACCGTCTCGACGAAGAGCATGAGCCCGACGCCCCATTCGCCGAGGTGGTCGATGAGGTCGAGCACGAGGCCGCTGAACCCAGCGAGTTCGGCACCCGGGTCGGCGTTCGCGACGGTCGCCGTGTGCAGTTCGGGCTCGGTGTGCAGTTCGGGCTCGGTGTGTGGTTCGGGCTCGGTGCGCGGGGCTGCGGGACGCTGGACGGTGAACCGCGGGGCGGTCGCGATGGCGATCGTCATGCGGACGACGGTAACGACCGAGGCTGAACGAACGACCCACGTGCCCGCCAGGAGGATCGGTCCATCGGGCACGTGGGTCGCACGGGTGTTCGCCTAGCGGTGCGGGATCAGCGTGGCTGCTGCCCGGGCGCCGGCGAGTTCGCGGGCGGTGCGGTCGGCGAGGACCGCACGGCGGAGTTCGGGTGTCATGGCGATCGACGTCGCCGTGGAGTGGGTCCGGACGCGAGCGTCACGGGCGGCGGAACGCTCGGCGCGCCGGGTGCTCCAGCGGACCATGGCGGTGTCGACACGGTGGACGACACGGTCGACGGTGCCGATGGTGCCCGCGGGCATCGTGGCGGGGTGGTGGAACGCGGTCATGGCTGCTGCTCCTCGGGAGAGTCGGTGGGGATGTCGGATGCGGTGGGGGCGGACGCGGTGCTGCCCAGGTCGATCGGGGACTGCCCGACGACCTCGATGGGGCGGGTGAGGAGGTCCGGCTCCGGTTCGTTCTCGAGTGCGACGGGGAAGACCCGGTACTTGAGGAACACGCGGGCGGCCCCGGGGACCTCTGCGGCCTCGGCCCGGTAGCGCTCCATCACGTCGTGGACCTCTGCGCCCAGTCGCGCCGTCTGCTCGGCGGTCAGCCACATGTAGGCGCTGGAGTCGTCGGAGGCGCGCTGCCACTCCTCGGGGAGTTCCTCGGAGCGGTAGTTGATGAAGTCACGGACGAGCTGTTCCTCGACCTGGTTGAGCGCACTCGCGGCCATCTGCACGGCGGAGAGACCCGCGGGCGTCGCGGTGATCTCGGGCGAACCGATCTCCACCGGACCCGGGATGCGCTGCCAGTAGCGCTCCCTGGCGGTACCGCGCTCGGTGTCCTCGATCACGAGCCCGTGCTTCTCGAGCTGCCGCAGGTGGTAGCTCGTGGACCCGCTCGACTCCCCGATCCGCTTGCCGAGGTCGGTCGCCGTCGCGGCGCCGTACACGGACAGCAGGTTGAAGAGCCGGGCGCGGACGGGGTGGCCGAGTGCCTTCAGGGCCTCGACACCGGCCGTCTGTGATTCGCTCATGATCCAAAGGTACCGCTGCAAAGACATCTTTGCAAGCAAGTCTTTGCAATCAGGTCTTTGCAGTGGTCTCTTTGCAACGATCTCGCTGCACCGGTCCGCGTCAGACCATCCGCATGTGCACGCTCCGCACGTGTGCGAGCGAGTGCGCCAGGGCTCCCCTGGCCACGGCGTCGCGCCCAGCGCTCGTCGGCTCGATGCGCACCGACGCCCCGAGCTGGGCGGACACCGCGTCGGCGAGGGCCTCGGCGAACACCCCGGCGGCCGGCAGCACCTCGCCCCCGACGACGACGAGTTCCGGGTCGACCGCCGCAACGAGCTGCGCGACCCCCGTCGCGACGTCCTCGGCGAGCGCCCGCACGACCGCGACGGCCTCCGGTTCCCCGCGCCCGGCCGCCGCCATGCAGGACTCGAGGTCCGTGCCGGACGGGATCCGTGCCTCCAGTCTGGCGGGAGCACCCGGCCACCCCGTGGACGCGAGTCCACCGACCTCGCCCGCCGCGCCGCGGACCCCGCGCGCGAGCGTGCCGTTGACGATGATCGCGGCGCCGATCTGGCGGCCCATCACGAGGTACAGCGCGTCCTCGACGCCGACGAACCGCCCCCACATGGCCTCGGCGGTCGCGGCGAGCTTGGCGTCGTTGTCGAAGAACGTCCGCGCCGTCGGGAACAGGTCGCCGATGCGCCCCGGGATCCGCGCCGACACCCAGTCCGGAACGGCGATGGTGTAGTCGATCCGGCCCTGGCGGTCCACCACGGCCGGGACCCCGAAGGTCGCGGACAGGAGCTTCGACGCGTCGATGTGCGCCGTGAGCCGCTCGACGACCTCCTGCACGCTCCGCCAGGCCTCGTCGGCGGACGCGAGCGTCGGGTACGTCTCCTCGATGGTCATCAGCGGCTCGCCGCGGAGGTCGGACACCATGCCGACGATGGCGTGCAGGCCGAGGTCGACGCCGATCACGTACCCGGCGCTCGCCTCGGCGCGGAACCGCTTGGCGCGCCTCCCGGCCTTGTTCGGCGTCGCGATGGCGTCGACCTCGGCGACCCACCCCTCCGCCACGAGGTCGGCGAGCGCGGCCTCGATCGTCGGGCGGGACAGGCCGACCACGCGGCCGAGCTCCGTCACGGTGTGCGAGCCCTCGTCGCGGTAGAGCGCCCCGAGGATCGCGCGGGAGTTGAGCAGGCGGAGGGTCGCGGGCGAACTGCCCGCCGGCACCTCCGTCGTCAGCAGATCGACTCGCATTCCCGTGTCCTCGTCTCGCCGCGTTCCTCGCCCGCGCGTCCCGGCCGGCCGCAGGCCACCAGCGTCCCGCGCAGACCTTCCGCGTACCGTGCAGCAGACGGCGCGTCACGCGATTGACAGTGCCGTGAGGTGACCATAACCTCGATATTACGAAAGATCATTGAGGAATACCGCTCCACCCCGCTGCGATCCCGTTCGAAAGGCCCTCATGCTCATCCCCCGCCCCCGTGTGCAGACGCCGGGTGTCGGCGCGTTCGCCCTCGACCGCAGCACGCGGATCACCGCCACACCCGAGGTCGAATCGACGGCGCAGTACCTGCAGGGCGTCCTCCGCCCGTCGACCGGGCTGCCGCTGTTCGGCACGGCATCGGTCGCCGACGCCGGGATCGTGCTCCGCCTCGCGGACGACACCGAGGCGCAGGGCCTCCAGGCGGGTCCCGCCGATGACCGTTCGGAGTCGTTCCGCCTCACCGTCACGGCCGACCGCGTGGAGATCGTCGGCGGCGGGCCGGCCGGGGTGTTCTACGGCGCGCAGGCGTTCCTCCAGCTCCTGCCGGCGGACGTGTACCGTGCCGCCAGGATCACCCCGGACGGCGCCGACGAGCCGTGGACCGTCGCTGCCGTGACCGTCGAGGACGCCCCGGCGTTCGCGTGGCGCGGGTTCATGCTCGACGTCGCCAGGACGTTCCGCACCAAGCACGAGGTGCTCCGCGTGATCGACCAGATCGCCGCGCACCGGATCAACCGGTTCCACTTCCACCTCACCGAGGACCAGGGCTGGCGCATCGAGATCCGGAAGTACCCGAGGCTCACCGACGTCGGCGCCTGGCGCACCGAGTCGCAGGTCGGCGCGCACGTCCCCGGGGCGGACGGCGAGCTCACCCCGGCGGCGTTCGACGGCCGGCCGCACGGCGGGTACTACACACAGGACGACATCCGCGAGATCGTCGCCTACGCCGCCGAGCGGTTCGTCACGGTCGTCCCGGAGATCGAGACGCCCGGACACGTCCGAGCGGCACTCGCGGCCTACCCGGAGCTCGGGGTGCACCCGGATCGCGAGCTCGGCGTGTGGACGGAGTGGGGCATCGCGAAGGACATCCTGAACACCGAGGACTCGACGGTCAGGTTCTTCCAGGACGTCCTCGACGAGGTGATGGCGCTCTTCCCGTCCGAGTACATCGGGATCGGCGGGGACGAGTGCCCGAAGGACCAGTGGGTCGGCGACGCGCGGACGCAGGAGCGGATCCGGGAGCTCGGCCTCGACGACGAGGAACAGCTCCAGGCGTGGTTCGTCGGCCGGCTCGGCGAGCACGTCGAGCGGGCGGGACGCCGGATCTTCGGCTGGGACGAGATCCTCGAGGGCGGGACGCTCTCGCGGTCCGCCACGATCCTGTCGTGGCGGGGGATGCAGGGCGCGATCACTGCCGCCAGGCGCGGGTACGACGTCATCTCGGTACCCGACGACCAGGCCTACTTCGACTACCGCCAGTCCGACCTGGCGAGCGAGCCGATCCCGGTCGCGATCACCCTGACGACCGCGGACGTGCACGCGTTCGACCCGGTCCCCGCGGAACTCGACGAGGCCGAGGCCGCGCACGTCATCGGCGGCCAGGCGAACATGTGGACGGAACACGTCGACACCGCCCGTCGGCTCGACTACATGCTCTTCCCGCGGCTCGTCGCGCTGGCCGAGGCGCTCTGGTCGGCGGACGTCGCCGGGCCCCGGGACCTCGCGGAGTTCGAGGGCCGGCTCGGGGAGCACCTCGCGCGGCTCGAGGCGATGGGCATCGAGTACCGGCACGAGTCCGGTCCGTTCCCGTGGGAGCAGCGGCCCGGTGTCCCCGGGCGGCCGTCGAGCCGCGAGGACCGGGCCGCGTTCATCGCCGCGATCACCGCGAACATCGCCGACTGACGGGCGCGCGGCCGACGCACGTGCGCGACGCGCGGACCACGGACGGGAGGCACGGTGCCAGCCGGCACCGTGCCTCCCGTCCGTCTCGTGGTCGCGCTACACGGCGACCGGCTGACGCTGGTCGATCACCGCGGCCGCGTCGGCGGCCTGCGCGTCCTCGAGGGCGAGCGGGGTCCGACGACGGACGAACCGCTTGAGGACGACGAGCACGAGCGCCGAGACGACCATCCCGACGACGATCGCCAGGATGAACATCCAGATGTTCCCGATCGCGAAGAACACGAAGATGCCGCCGTGGGGTGCGCGTGACGTGACGCCGGTCCCCATGCAGATCGCACCGGTGACCGCGGCACCCACCATCGACGACGGGATGACGCGGAGCGGGTCCGCCGCGGCGAAGGGGATCGCACCCTCGGAGATGAACGACGCCCCGAGGAGCCACGCCGCCTTGCCGTTCTCCCGCTCGGCGACCGTGAACCCCTTCCGGTAGAGGATCGTCGACGCCAGCGCGAGCGCGAGGGGCGGGACCATGCCGGCTGCCATCACGGCGGCCATGATCTCGAGCGGGGCGGGGTTCGCGACCGAGCCGGCGGAGAGTCCGGCGACGGCGAACGCGTAGGCCACCTTGTTCACCGGACCGCCGAGGTCGAACGCCATCATCAGGCCGAGGATGACACCGAGGAGCACCGCGGAGGCGCCGGTCAGCGAGTTGAGGAACTGCGAGAGCTCGGTCATGAGCCACGCGATCGGGCCGCCGAGCACGAGGAGGAGCAGCCCCGACGCGACGATCGAGCCGAGCAGCGGGATGATCACGACGGGCATCAGGCCACGGAGCCAGCGCCAGACGGGGATGCGTCCGAGCCAGTACGCGGCGGCACCGGCGAGCAGCCCACCGACGAGACCGCCGAGGAACCCGGCGTTCATGAACACCGCGATCGCACCGGCCACGAACCCGGGCGCGATGCCCGGCCGGTCCGCGATCGCGTAGGCGATGTACCCGGCGAGCGCTGCCACGAGGAAGCCGAGCGACAGCCCGCCGATCTGGAACGCCGCGGAGCCGAGGTAGTACCCGAGGCCCTCCGGCGGCAGGTGCAGCAGGGTGTAGTTCTGCAGCGTGTAGACGGCGTTGTTGACCGTGTGGCCCTTCGCCGTGAGTGCGACGCCGTAGCCCGCGAGCAGGAAGCCGAGGGCGATGAGGAGTCCGCCGCCCGCGACGAACGGGATCATGTACGACACACCGGTCAGCAGCCAGCGCTTGAGGGCCTGGCCGAGATGCTGCTTGCCGGCGTTCATCACCGGGCCGGACGCCACCGAACCAGCACCCGCGACGCGCTGGGCGCGCGGGTCGTCCACGGCGGCGAGCGCCTCGGCGATCATCCGGTCGGGCTCGTCCACACCGCGTTTCACCGGACCGCGGACGACGGGCTTGCCGGCGAACCGGCCCTGGTCGCGGACGTCGACGTCGACCGCGAACACCACGGCGTCGGCCGCGGCGATGAGTGCCGGGTCGAGCGGCGTCACGGACGAGGACCCCTGGGTCTCGATGTGCACCTCGGCACCGGCGCGCTTGCCGGCGGCGACGAGGGCGTCCGCCGCCATGTAGGTGTGGGCGATGCCGGTCGGGCACGCGGTCACGCCGACGATGAGCCGCGGCCGTGCGGTGCCGGACCCGGCCGATCCGGGGGCCGCGGCCGACGTCGCCGCGCCGCCCCGTGCCTCCCGGCCGCTCGCCGACGCCGATGTTGCGGACGCGCCCGCACCGGCGGACGTGCCCACACCTGCGGACGCGACCTCGCCGCTCACCTCGCGGTCCACGAGGTCGACGATCTCCTCGCGTGTGGTGGCTGCGCGGAGCGCGGCGGTGAAGTCCTCGCGGATGAGTGCCCGGGCGAGCGTGGAGAGCACCGTGAGGTGGTCCTTGTCCGCGCCCTCGGGCACCGCGATCATGAAGACGATGTCGGCGTCGCCGTCGGGGGCGCCGAACGGGACCGTCCGTGCGAGGCGGGACATCGCGAGCGTCGGCGACGTCACCGACGACGACCTGGCGTGCGGGATCGCGATGCCGCCGGGGACGCCCGTGCCGACCGAGGCCTCGCGCTTGATCGCGTCCTCGGCGAGCGCGTCGGCGGACCCGGCCCGGCCGGAGGCGGCGACGCGCCCGGCGAGGACGCGGATGACGTCGGCCGAGGTACCGCCGAGGTCCTCGTCGAGCCCGACGAGATCGGGGCCGATGAGGCCGGATGCCTGTGGTGCCATGGTGGTTGCTCCTTTGCAAGTGCGCGACCGCGCGATGGACGAGCTGGTGGTGCAGGTCAGTGGGTGACGGGGGTTACGGGGGCGAGCACGACGACGGAGACGTCGACGGGACGGGTCTGGTCGAGGGACGGGACGAGGCTGCCCGGCAGGGACGCGGCCGCCGCACCCGAGGCGACGGCCTGCGCGAGGCAGCGTTCGGGGCCGGCTCCGGTCGTCTCGGCGAGCAGGTACCCCGCCAGTGCGGAGTCCCCCGCGCCGACCGTCGAGCGGGCGGTGATCCTCGGAGCCGCGGCTGACCAGCTGCCCGCCGCGGTCACGAGGACGGCACCGGCGCTGCCGAGTGTGAGGAGGACGGCACCCACCCCGCGGTCGAGCAGCCGCCCGGCAGCGGTTGCAGCGAGAGACGGGTCGGCCTCGTAGGCGTCGGGATCGCCGCCGACGACCTCGGCGAGCTCCTCGGCGTTCGGCTTCAGGAGGTCGACGTGCACGCCGGACGACAGCAGGGCGGTGAACGGCACGCCGGAGGAGTCGACGGCGACGCGCGGGGCCGCCACGCCGGACCGGTCGGCGGCGGCACGGACGGCGCCCACCATCCGCGCGAGGGTGTCGTCCGGGAGACCCGGCGGCAGCGAACCCGCGAGGACGAGCCACCGGGCGCCGACCGAGCTCGACACGACGAGGTCCGTCAGGGCGTCCGCGTGCCGGGCGAGCGACGGGCCGGGCTCGTTGATCTTGGTGGTGGTGCCGGTCGGCTCGGTGATCGCCACGTTCGAGCGGAGCGGTGCTCCGATCGGGAGCGCGATGGTCGGGATGCCGAGTCCGTCGAGCGCGACGAGGACAGGATCGGTCGGGTCGCCCGGGAGCACCGCGAGGGTGTCGCCGCCGGATGCCCGGACCGCTCGGGACACGTTCACGCCCTTGCCGCCCGGCTCGGCGGACGACCGGCTCGCCCGCTGGACCGCGCCGCGCTGGAGTTCCCCGCCGAGCTCCACGGTGCGGTCGAGGGACGGGTTCGGCGTGACGGTGACGATGCGGTTGCCGCTCATGCGACGACCACCTCGACGTCGGCCTCGGACAGTGCCTCGGCGAGGTCGGCCGGGGGTGCGGCGTCGGTCACGATCGTGTCGACCTCGGCGAAGGTCGCGAACCGCATGAGGGCCTCGACACCGTGCTTCGCCTGGTCGACCACCACGACCGCGCGACGGGCCGCGACCACGTAGGCACCCTTGACCGCTGCCTCGTACTCGTCCGGCGTGCTCAGCCCGAAGCCCGCGGACAGGCCGTTCGTGCCGACGATGGCGATGTCCGGGCGGAGCGCGGCGATCTGCTCGACGGTGGCCGTGCCGACCGCCGCGCTCGTCAGGCCGCGGACCCGGCCGCCGAGCAGGTGCAGCTCGAGGTGCGGGCTGTGCTGGAGGACCGCGGCGATCGGCACCGAGTTCGTGATCACCGTCATGGTCTGTCCGGGGGCCGCGGGCTCCCACGCCGCGATCTCCGCGGCGACCGCGGCGCACGTGGTTCCGGCGTCGAGCGAGACCGACCCGGTGAAGGTCGGCGGGAGGAGGCGCATCGTCGCCCGCGCGATCGCGGTCTTCGCGGCGCCGTGCTGCCCCTCGCGCTCGGCGACGCTGAGCTCGGCGACGCTCGCACGCGCCGCGGGGACGGCGCCACCGTGCACCCGTCGGAGGAGCCCGGCCGCCTCGAGGGCGTCGAGGTCGCGCCGGACCGTCTCGGTCGTGACGTCGAGGCTCGTGGCGAGGTCGGCGACCGACACCCGGCCGGAGGCGAGCAGCGCATCGGCGATGGCGTCCTGGCGTTCCGTCGCGTACATGTGCCGACCCCTTCGTCGCGTGGTCGCAGTTCTGCGACCATCTGTGTTCGAAGGACTATAAGCCGACTTCCCACAGAAGCGCAAGGACTTTCCAACGCAAACGAAGAACTCGACACGCTGGAGCTCGGAGGTCCGGAGGTCCGGGGGTCCCGGGGTCCTGGGGTCCTGGAACGAGAAGTGCCCAACTGTCGGCTGGTCACACCGACCCGACAGTTGGGCACCTCTCAACGCATGTGACCTATCCCTTGACGGCCCCCGCGGTCATCCCGGCCACGAGCCGCCGCTGCACGATCAGGAAGAACACCACGACCGGCAGCGAGAACAGCACCGACGCCGCCATGAGCGCCCCGTAGTCGGTCCCCTTGTTCGTCGAGAAGGTCGCGAGCCAGACCGGCAGCGTGTACATCGACTGGTCCTTCAGCATGACGTACGCCGTCAGGTAGTCGTTCCACGCGGCGATGAACGCGAACACGCTCGTCGCGATGACACCCGGCATCACGAGCGGGAACAGCACGCTCCAGAGGATGCGGAAGGTCCCCGCGCCATCGGTCTTCGCGGCCTCCTCGATCTCGACGGGCACCGCGACGAAGAACCCGCGCATCACCCAGATCGAGAACGGCAGCACGCTCGCCACGTACGCCAGGATCAACCCGACGTAGCTGTTCAGCAGGTTCAGTGACTGGAACGACAGGAACAGCGGGATGAGCAGCGCACCCGACGGGATCATCTGCACGAACAGGATCGCCACGAGGATCGCGCGGCGCCCCCGGAACCGGAACCGCGACAGGGCCGCCGACGCCAGGAACCCGACGACGATCGACAGCAGCACCGCAGCCACCACGACGATCGCGGAGTTCCGCAGGTAGAGCAGGAAGTGCTCCTGGGTGACCGCGCGGACGAAGTTCTGGACCGTCGGGTGCAGCGGGAACCAGATCGGGGTGAGCGTCGTCACCTCGTCCTTCGGCTTGAAGGCGGTGACGACCATCCAGTAGATCGGGAACACCCAGATCGCGCAGAAGACGATGGCCAGGACCGTCGCGACGGTCCGCCGCGGCCGCTTCCGGCGTGCACGGACGCGCGTCCCCGCCGTCGGGTCCGCCACGGCGTCGTCCGGACTGGAGGCACGGCTGGCGCCCGCCCCGCGGGCGGCGGTCACGTCGGTGGTCGCGGTCACAGGTCTTCCTCTCCGGAACGGATCAGGCGGCGGATGTAGTAGCTGGTCAGCGCGCCGAGGATCACGGTCGAGATGATCGCGATCGCGGCGCCCTGCCCGTAGGACTGGCTGACGAAGGACCGGACGAACGTCCAGATACCGAGGGTCGTCGTCGCCTCCTCGGGCCCGCCGTGGGTGAGCAGCCAGATCTGGTTGAACACGTTGAAGTCCCAGATCACGGAGAGGATCGAGACGAGGAGCAGTGTCGGGGACAGCGCCGGGAGGGTGATCGACCGGTACATCGTCCACGCCGACGCCCCGTCGAGCGCCCCGGCCTCGTAGTAGGCGGGGTCGATCTGCGACTGTGCGGCGTACAGCGTCAGCGCGACGAACGGCACCGCCTGCCAGATGACGAGCGAGAGCACGATCGTGTACGCCTGTGCGGGGTGGGACGCCCAGTTGTCCTGCGTGTGGTCGCCGAAGACCCGGAGCTGCGTGATCATCCAGTTGAGCACCCCGTAGAACGGCTGGAACAGCCACTGCCAGACGAGGCTCGACGCCACGTTGGGCATCGCCCACGCGAGCACGAGGACGATGCTGACGATCGTCCGCATCGGTCCGCCGAGCCGGGTGAGGAGCTGCGAGACCGCCATGCCGATGGCCAGGGTGCCGACGACCATCGCCGCGGTGACCACGGCGGTGCGGACGAGGACCGGCCAGAAGCTCGCGTCGGTGAGGACGTTCGTGTAGTTCGCGAACCCGGCGAACCCGGCGTGCCCGGTGAAGAGCGCGCGGAGACCGTAGTCCTGGAACGAGATGACGACCAGGCGGATGAGCGGGTAGATCACCAGGACGAGCAGGATGATCGCGGCGGGGGCCAGGAGGACGAGGGGCGCCTTCGACCGTCCGAGTCGTCGGCCCGCGGTGCGGACGCGACCCGGCCGTGGGGCCGGTGGCTGCGCGGTCGACTGCAGCGTCCCTCCCGTCCCGATCGGTCCAGCGGCGGGCGGGACGCCCGGCGTGGCGTCCTGAGCAGTGGTGGTCATCGGCGGTGATGCTCCGGTTCGGTCGCGACGTGGGTGGGCGGAGGCGTGCGGCGGGCGGACGCGTGCGGCGGGGACGGACTTGGTCCGCCCCGCCGCACCCGGTGTCACTGCGTGGCGTTCAACGCGGTCGTGAGGTGCTTCGAGAAGCTCTCCGCCGCGTCCTGCGGGCTCTTCCGGCCGGTGGCGATGTCCGCGAACATCGACTGGAACGATGCATCGCCCTCGATCGTCGCCCAGCCGGGCGTGGCCGGGGTCGGCTCGCTCGTCTTGGCGGCCTCGAAGTACGGCTTCTGCAGCTCCGACACCTTGCTCGACACCGCGTCGATGAGCTGCGTGGAGTTCGGCTCCCAGCCGTCGACCCCGAAGACCTGGTTCTCCTGGAACTTCTTCGAGGTGAGGATCTTCATGTAGTAGAGCGCGAGGTCCGGGTTGGCGCTCTTCGCGGGGATGCCGAGGTCGGAACCGCCGAGAAACACCGGCTGCGTCTTCCCCGAGGTCGTCGACGGCAACGCGAACGTGCCGAGCTGGTCCTTGAGCTCGGGCTTCGCGGTCTCGATGGACCCGATCTCCCACGACGAGCCGAGGATCGCGGACGTCTGGCCCTGTGCGAACACGTCGGACTCCGCGGGCTTGTCGGTGTTGATGTCCTGGGTCGACGACACCGAGTAGGTGTTCTGGAAGTCCTTCCAGGCGGTGAGGCCCTTGACGGCGTCAGCCGAGTCGAGCGTGCCCGTCCACTTGCCACCCTTCTCGGTGGCGATCTGTCCGCCGGCGTCCCACACCCACTGCAGCCCGCCGTACCAGTACTGCCCCGGCATGTAGAACGCCGAGAAGTCCGTGGCGGTGTTCGCGGCCTTGACCTTGTCGAGGTCGGCCGTGAACTCGGCGTAGGTGGTCGGCGCCGCGGTGACACCGGCGTCCGCCCAGATCTTCTTGTTGTAGATCACCGAGCGGTTGCCGGCGAAGAGCGGCGCGCCGTAGAGCTTGCCGTCCACCGTGGCCGGGCCCTCGAGGCCCTTCAACCAGGTCTGTCCGTCGGCGAGCTCGGACTTGTACGGCGTCAGGTCCTTGAGCCCACCGGTGGCCGCGTAGACCGGCACCTGGGTGTTGCCGAGGTCGACCACGTCCGGGGCGTCGGACTGCGCGAGCGCCGTGGTGAGCTTCGTGGTGATGCCGTCCCACTGCTGGGTCTGGAGCTTGACCTTCGCGCCGGTGTCCTTCGTGAACTGCTTCTCGGCGACCTTGAGGATCGCGGGGCTGAGATCGCCGTTCATGATCCAGACGGTGATGGTCTTGCCCTTGCCGTCCGGTGTCCCGATCGAACCGGAGTCTCCCCCGCTGCCGGAGGACGAGCCGCCGGCGGAGCAGCCGGCGAGCGTGAGTGCCGCGGCGAGGCCGAGTGCACCGAGGGCGGCGAGTCGTGTGCGTTGCAAAGTGGCTCCCTGTGTGTGGCCCCGACGTCGTCGTCGGGGCGGACCGTGCTGCGGTGTGGTGCTGCAGGTAGTGCTGTCAACTGCTTTACGAAAGGAACTTACGTAATGGCAAGTGAACGACTCCGCGCGCGGTTTGTCAATCACCTGCAGCGACTTTCTCGAACCGCGTCGAACCGCGTCGATCCTTGTGTTTCCGGGGTGTCACGGATTCCGAACGATTCGTGCGGAATGGCTTGACGGGGCAGCGCGGTTCTGGCACCCTCGGCGCGCGCCGCCGGACCACCGGGTGGGCAGGAGGGACCGGACGGGAGGGACGGGACGGGGCCGCGCCGCGCCTCCCGTCCGTCAGGTGGCCGGCCGGGAGGGACGGGTCGGGACCGCGCCGCGCCTCCTGTCCGTCAGGTGGCCGGACAGGAGGGACGGGTCGGGACCGCGCCGCGCCTCCCGTCCGTCAGGTGGCCGCGGGACGCGGCGCGGACGAGCGGCCCGTCAGCGCACGACGCGACGGACGAACCCGCCGAGGAACCGGAGGCGCGACCCGCGCATCGAGGACGCCTGTCGGACGAGCCCGCGGACTCGGAGCGTCCCCACGAGCACGACCCGCGCGTCCGTGAACGACCCCACGAGGACCCGACCGCGGTCCGCCGCAACGTCCACGCGCAGGGCGTCGTCCGGGGTGAGCCGCACGACGCGTGTCGCGAGCGTGGTCGTCTCGTGCCAGGCACCGAACGCGCCGGAGCGGAGTTCCTTGACACCCTCGACGACGAGCCATCCTGGCTCCACGACGGGGCGGACGAGCAGTCGGTAGTACATCCGTCGGCCGTGGTCGGCCTCCGTCAGCAGGTCCACGAACCCGGCGACGACCGTTCCCGTCACCGCCCCGTGGACCGTGCCGCGCTCGACCGCGCCGCGGAAGCCGTCGCGTCCGGGGTCGATCCCGTCGACGCGGACGTCGAGGTCCCGGAGGTCCAGCTCCCCCTCCGGCGGCAGGGCCGCGCGCCCGGGTCGAGCGACGGGTCGTGCGCCGGGTCGTGCGCCGGCTCGTGCGCCGGTCTCGTGTCCGGTTCGGACGGCGGTGGCGGCTGCGGCGGCCGCGAACAGTCCGTCACCGCAGGTCCGCCCGCGAGGTGGGAGCGTCACGGCGGTGTCGGGTGCGATGTCCGCCGGCCCGACCATCCGCTCGCGGAAGGTGATCAACGGCATGTTGCTCCTCGTGCTGGTTCGTCGGACGTCGGCAGGTGGGCGGTGCCGCTGGCCGCGGACGCGACGAACGCCGCGAACGCGGTCCTCGCCTCGGGACCGATCGGCCACGACTCGAGGTCGAGTGCGTGCCGGGCGCCGACGCAGCGGAGCACCGTCACGGGTGCGCCGTCCCGGCGGGCGATGCCCGTCGCCCACGCGTCGACCCCGGCAACGTCGACGTAGCTGTCCTCGGTGGGATCGGCCAGCTCGACGAGGGTCGGGACGTCGCGGGGCAGCGGTGTCGTCGCGGCGATCTGCCCGTTCGCGAGCAGGCGCCCGGCGAACACCGGGTCCTGGAGCGGCGACGGCGGCTGCGGTGGGCCCGCGACCGGTGCCGACAGGTCATGGGTGAGCGCCCGGAGCTTCGACACACCGTCGCCCCCGGAGAACGGCAGGGGGACGATCGCGGGCGACTCGACCGCGAGTGCGCTGATCGGACGCCCGAACGCGGCGCGCTCGGACGGCGACTGCACGATCCGCGTGGCGAGGAGTCCGCCGAACGACCACCCCGCGAGCACGAACGGGCGGTCGGAGCCGTCCGCGGTGGCTCGTTCCACCGAGGCCGCGAGTGCCGCGAGGTCGCCGAACGACCACCGGTCGATGACCCCCGCGTCGGTGAGTCCGTGCGACGGCATGTCGAAGGACGTCACCCGGACGCCGTCGGCGGCGAGCGCGGCGAAGAGCGCGGCGTGGTTGTCGAGGCGATCCGCGTGGCCGTGCAGGAACAGGACGTCCACCCGCGGCGCGCCCTCCGGCTCGACGACGCCCACGCGGACCCGGTGCGGTGCTGCGCCGAGCTCGGGCACGTCGAGGAACCCGGTCCGGAGTCCTGCGACCGGGGAGTCCGACACGGCGCGGAGTCGGAGCGGAGACGGAGCGACCTCGCCCGTGTCGGCGAGCACGGCGTCCGTCCGCGCGACATCCGCAACCCCGGGCAGGACCCCGGCGACGAGTGCGCCGGCCGCGGCGGTGGCCAGGAGCGCACCGACGAGGCGCCTCATCGTGCCGCCGCCGTGTCGTCCGCGGCCAGGCGGAGCACGAGCCGCTCGGCGATCCGCTCGGCGAGCGCAGCGATCGTCAGCGCCGGGTTCGATCCGGTCGAGGTCGCCACGAGTGCTCCGTCCGCGACGAGCAGTCCGTCGTGCACGCCGCCCGCGGGGTCGAACACCCTGCCGTCGGCGTCGCACACGCCGCGGTCGACGTCGTCCGCCATCACCGCTCCACCGAGGGGGTGCACCGTGATCGGGGTGGCCGCCGGCACACCGCGCTGCAGGAGGGCCCGTCGGGGGTTGCCCACGAACGTGGCCTCCTCGGCGTTCGACAGCGCCCGGAGGTCGTCGAGCTGCCGCGCATACACCGACTGCGACCCGGACCCCGCCCAGAGGATCCGCGGATGGTCCCTGCGGTCGAGCACGATCCGCCCGGCCGACGAGTCGGTCCCCATCGCGAGCCAGACCTGGGAGTGCTCGATCGCACCACACCCGGGCGGACACCCGCCCGGCCGGATGTCGCACCACACCTTGGTGTCCTTCGAGAGCGCGAACCGGAGTCCGAGTACGCGTCGGAGCGCCTCCGCGAGACCGTAGGGCAGCGCACCGTCCTGGAGCAGGTACCCGCCGGCGCCGTCCCGCTGGTCGAGCATCGCGGTGATGGTGGGGCCCACCACGACCTCGGGCATGTGCGAGTGCTTCGCGCCGGTGCCGGACCGCCGACTGCCGGTGTTGTACGACACCCCGAGCGAGTCCGCGTTGCCCGAGAACCGCTCGCCGAGTCGCGGGGAGAGCCCGAGCCCGGCCGCCGCGCTCCGGAGCAGGATCGACGTCGAGCCGATCGACCCGGCCCCGAGGACCACGGTGTCGGTGGTGACCGTGAACGGCGTCTGCACGATACGACCCGACGCCGCCCTGGCCCGCCGCACACCGACGACCGACCAGCGACGACCGGGCAGGGCGCACCGCTCGATGCGCTGGACCTCGACACCCGTCACGATCCGCGCGCCGGCACGGGCGGCCATCGGCAGGTAGGACTCCCACATGGTCGTCTTCGCCCGGACGTTGCAGCCGGTGACGCAGTTGCCGCAACCGGTGCACACCGGTCGGTCGTCGTCCGCGCCCGGTCGCTGTGTGAGCTTGATCGCGACCGGGACACGTTCCGCGCTCGTGCCCCGCACCGCGGCGAGGTCCATGAGCGGACGGGCCTTCTCGACGAACGGCTCCGGGACGCGCTCCGGGCGGAGGACCGATCGGACACGATCGAAGTACGGCGCCATCACGGCACCGTCGATCGCGGTCGGCCAGTGCTCGTCGAAGACCTCCGGGCGCGGCTCGAGCATGACGTTCGCGTAGATGAGCGACCCGCCGCCGAGACCGTTCGCGGTCAGGCGGTCGACGTCCGCGCCGAGAGCGAGGTCGAACAGCCCGAACGGGTTCGACTTCGACCGGATGGCGGAACGGACCTCGCCGAACGACTCCGGGAAGTCGCCGGGGACCCACTCGCGCCCGCGCTCGAGCACGACGGTGCCGCCCGCTCCGGCGTGCCCGGCCACGCGGGCCGCGGTCACCGACGCGCCGAACCCGGAGCCGACGACCACGACCGCGGCGTCCGACGGCAGGTCCTCGGTGGCGAGCGGTGCTGGGGGGTGCGCGGTCATCGGGTGCCGTCCGTCCGGAGGTCGTGGTCGAGGTCGAGGTCGTGGTCGTGGCCGAGGTCGCCGGACAGGGCGGTGCGGGCACCCACGTCGCGGTCGTCGGCGCGGCCGCCCGTGCGGCCCCCAGCGCCGCCACCCGCGCGGTCGTCGAGGATGGTCGCGGCTGCCCGCTCGGACATCGCGAAGATCGTCATGAGCGGGAACAGCGCCGGGATCTCCGGGAACACGGACGCATCGACGACTCGGAGTCCGTCGATGCCGCGCACCCGGAACCGCGCGTCGAGGACGGCTCGCGGGTCCCCGTCGGCGCCCATCGGCATGGTGCAGCTCGCGTGGTGGCCCCAGGCGTCGCGACGGATGACCGCGTCGATGTCGTCCGCGGACGTCACCGCGGGGCCCGGGTAGATCTCGTGGTCGGTCGCCGCGTCCCCGAAGCGCAGACGCCGGGCGGTGGCGTTGACGCTCCGCGCCCGCTCGATGCCGTCGCGCATCGCCCGGAGGTCGAGCGCGGTCCCGGCGGAGGACTGCCCGTCGTCGAAGTACCGGAAGTTGATCGCCGGTGGCTCGGTCGGGTCGTCGGACCGCAGGCGCACCGTGCCGTCCATGCTCTTCTGGTAGCCGCGGAGGACAGCCCAGTTGAAGTGGTCGCCGCCCCGGATGCCGTCGGCCGCGAACCCCGGGCGGTACCCGGTGAAGTTCGACGGCGCACCGAACAGGAACAGCTCGGGGTGCTCGCTCCCGCCCGCCACCGTCTGCTTGATGCCGACGAGCAGGCCGTTCGACCGGTACAGCGCGTTGGGGTCCCCCGACCGCCACTCGGTCATCCCCGGGTCCCCCTCCGCCCCGTACGTCTTGCCGGCCAGGACCGAGAAGGGTCGGTCGAACTCGGTGACGACGGTCATCTCGTACCGGTCCTGCAGGTTGCCGCCGACGCCCGGCAGGTCGTGCACGAGGTCGATACCGTGCGCGCGGAGGTGTGCGGCGGGTCCGACCCCGGACAGCATCATGATCTGCGGCGTGTTGAAGGCCCCACCGGAGACGATGACCTCGTGTCGTGCGGTGACGGTCCGTCGTGCGGCGTCCCGTGCCGCCGCTGTCAGCGTTCGCCGTACCGGGCTCGCGCCGTACTGGTGGGGGGCGACCACGACCTCCAGTCCGACCGCGCGCGGCCGTGGGCCGCCGGTGTCGAAGCGGATGCGCTCGACGAGCGCGTCCGACTGGATCGCGAGCCTGCCCTGGAGGCCCGGTGCGGCTTCCAGGAGCCGCTCACGGACCCCGTACCGCTTGCCGTCCCGGGTGGACTGCGGGACCAGGGACACGCCCTGGCGGTAGGCCTCGATCGCGGCGGGGTCGTTCGGGTCGAGCAGGGTACCGGCGATCGTCCCGCGGTTCAGGTCGATCGCGGAGGCCGGCGGTGCGAGCTGTCCGGCGTCGACGAGTGCGGCCGTGACGAGCCGCGCGAGCGTCGGGTCCTCGGCGAGGATCGCGGCGGGACTCGTCTCGATCGGCAGCCACTCGCGGACCCTCGCCTGGTACTCGGCCATCACCAGCGCGTTCCAGCTCGGGTCGCCCGTGATCCGCCCCAGGCGGTCCCAGTCGTCGTTCTCCGGAGCGAGCATGAGCAGTGCGTGGTGGGCCGTGCAGCCCCCGAGCGTCGATGCGCGGGGGTAGAGGACCCCGTCGCGCTTCCGGACGAAGGCGCTGCCGTGCAGACGGTCGTCGGTGTAGTGCCGGACCCAGAAGTCCCAGCTCATCTCGGGGTCGCTCGACGCGAACAGGTGGAACGCGGGGACCTCGTAGACGTCGGGATCCGTCGTCGCGGGGCCGGCGTCGAGCACGAGCACGCTGTGCCCGGCCTCGGCGAGGCGCACCGCCATCGGCACTCCGCCGGCCCCGGCACCGACGACGACGTAGTCGTACTCGGTCGCGGTGTCGAGCGCGTCGGTGTCGATCACGGGGCGGCGGGGGCCGGCGTCGCCGTAGGTGCCGGGCACCGGTCGGGACACCGCGAACGCCGCTGCCGCCGCCATCGCCGCGGTCAGTGCGGCACTCCCGGTGATGAAGCTCCGCCTGCTGATGCTCATGACGCGCTCCGTCCGGTGGCGTTCGCCGCGACGACGACGACGCCCACCGCGAGCAGCACGATCGCTGCGACCAGGAGCGGCGCCCCGGTGACGAGGACACCGAAGGCGGCGAGGGCGATGACGCCGATCCACGCGCCGGCACGCGCGAGCGTGGACCTGGACCGGAGGAGCACCGGGACGAGGAACCCCGCGAGCACCGCGCACGACACGATCGACGCCGTGCGCTGCCCGGCGAGCACGTCCACCAGGATGACGAGCACGAGTCCACCGCAGGCCAGGAGCACGGAGAGTGCACCTGATCGAGTGGGACGTGCCCCGCGGACGGCCACGGCGGCGAGCACGGTCGCGATGCCGGCGAACACCCCCGGCCACGGATGGTCCGGCGTCAGGAGATCGCCGACGGCCGGAACGGCGCCCGCCGCGATCTGTGCGACCGTCACGACGAGCGCGGTCCGCCGGACGATCGGCCAGAGCTCCGCGGGTGCGGTGTTCCGCGTGACGACGCCCGGGATCAGGACGGCGAGCGCGGTCAGCCCGGCGACGAGCGTGATGTCGGCGCCGTCGATGGCGGCTCCGACGTGGGTCAGCGGGTGCAGCAGGAGCGCGATGGACAGCGGGATCGTGAGCGTGGTCACGACCGCGACCGAGCGGGTGACGCGGACGGCACCGAGCCACCAGAGCCCGGCGAGGGCGAGCACCACCGACGCCCACGGTGGGATGCCGTACACGTGGGCGAGCACGCCCCACCCGAACCCGAGGGCCTGGACGACCGCGAAGTGGACCCCGGACCGGAACCACAGCGCGATGGCGGCGTTCGCGGCGAGGACGACGAGGAGCGTCGCGGTGAGTGCGCCCCCGAACCCGAGCAGGTTGCCGCCGCCGAACACCGCGAACGCGACGGTCAGCCCGGCCCATCCGGCCCACGCCCTGGCCGCGAACGACGCCCCCCGGACGGCGGCGCGACGGCCGAGCACCAGGAACGCCACGGTGAGGACCAGGAGCACCGTCGGCAGCCCCCACGCCGGGATGACGGGCAGCGCGGAGCTGATCACGAGGACCACGCCGACCGCGATCCCGAGCGTCCCGATCGTCAGGACGGCGAGACGATGCCGATCCGGCGTGTCGAGTTCGGGGCTCGGCGCAGCGACCTCACGTGAGACATCGTTCATATCCCTAATCTAGAATATGAATATCGAAACGCCCTGGGAGTGCTACTCCGTGAACACGTCCGCATCCGCCCGGACGACGGTCAGCTCGTCGCCGTCGGTCGCGACGTCGACGAGCACCGTGTCGCCGTCGCGGACGTCACCGCCGAGCAGTGCCCGCGCGAGCTTGTCGTCGATCTGCCGCTGCATGAGCCGACGGAGCGGCCTGGCTCCGTACGCCGGGTCGTAGCCGCGCTCGGCGAGCCACGCCCGCGCCGACGGGGTCACCGCGAGCTCGAGCCGACGATCCGAGAGCCGACGGGCGAGCCGGTCGACGTAGAGCGAGACGATCTGGCCGAGGTCGTCCTCGGACAGGGCGTCGAACACCACGATGTCGTCGAGGCGGTTCACGAACTCGGGCTTGAACGCCTGCCGGACAAGGTCCAGCACGGCACCCTGACGCGCCTCGGCGGACAGCGACCGGTCGGTCAGGAACTGGGAGCCGAGGTTCGACGTCAGCACGAGGATGGTGTTCCGGAAGTCCACCGTCCGGCCCTGCCCGTCGGTGAGCCGACCGTCGTCGAGGACCTGCAGGAGGATGTCGAAGACCTCGGGGTGGGCCTTCTCGACCTCGTCCATGAGCACGACCGAGTACGGGCGACGGCGGACGGCCTCGGTCAGCTGACCGCCCTGCTCGTAGCCGATGTACCCGGGAGGAGCACCGACGAGCCGCGCGACGGAGTGCTTCTCGCCGTACTCGCTCATGTCGATGCGGACGAGCGCCCTGTCGTCGTCGAAGAGGAACTCGGCGAGCGCCTTGGCCAGCTCGGTCTTGCCGACGCCGGTCGGCCCGAGGAACAGGAACGACCCGGTCGGCTGCTCCGGCTCGGAGATCCCGGCACGCGAACGCCGGACGGCCTCGGACACCGCGCCGACCGCCGCGTGCTGGCCGATGATCCGACGGCCGAGCTCGGACTCCAGGTGCAGGAGCTTCTCCGTCTCGCCCTGGAGCAGCCGGCCCATCGGGATACCGGTCCAGGCGGCGATCACCGCGGCGATGTCCTCGTCCGTCACGCTGTCGTTGACCATGCGGTCGCCGGACTCCGCACGCTCCGCCGCGGCCAGTTCGGCCTCGATCTGCGGCTTCTGTCCGTACTCGATCCGCGAGACCGTCTCGAAGTCCCCCTCGCGCGCGGCCCGGTCCGACCGCATCTTCAGCTCGTCGAGCCGCGCTTTGAGGTCCCCGATCCGGTTCAGTGCGGTCCGCTCGGCCTGCCACCGCTCGTTCAGGGCGTCCAGCCGCTCCTGCCGACCGACGAGCTCGGACCGCAGGGTCTCCAGCCGGGCCTTCGAGGCGTCGTCCTTCTCCTTCTTGAGCGCGAGCTCCTCGATGCGGAGCCGGTCGACGGTGCGCTTCAGCTCGTCGATCTCGACGGGACTCGAGTCGATCTCCATCCGGAGGCGCGACGCAGCCTCGTCGATGAGGTCGATCGCCTTGTCGGGGAGCTGCCGCCCGGAGATGTACCGACTCGACATCGACGCGGCGGCGACCAGTGCGGAGTCGGCGATGGTCACCTTGTGGTGCGCCTCGTACCGCTCCTTGAGCCCGCGGAGGATCGCGATGGAGTCCTCGACGCTCGGCTCACCGACGTACACCTGCTGGAACCGGCGTTCCAGTGCGGCGTCCTTCTCGATGTGCTCCCGGTACTCGTCGAGCGTCGTCGCCCCGATGAGGCGGAGTTCGCCGCGCGCGAGCATCGGCTTCAGCATGTTCGCGGCCGCGACGGAGCCCTCGCCACCGCCGGCACCCATGAGCGTGTGCAGCTCGTCGATGAAGGTGATGACCTGGCCGTCGGAGTCGTCGATCTCCTTGAGCACGGCCTTCAACCGCTCCTCGAACTCGCCGCGGTACTTCGCCCCGGCGATGAGCGAGGAGATGTCGAGCGACACGAGGCGCTTGTCCTTGAGCGAATCGGCGACGTCGCCCGCGACGATGCGCTGAGCGAGGCCCTCGACCACCGCGGTCTTGCCGACCCCCGGCTCACCGATGAGCACCGGGTTGTTCTTGGTCCGGCGCGTCAGCACCTGCGAGATGCGCCGGATCTCGGAGTCGCGGCCGATGACCGGGTCGAGCTTGCCGCTCCTGGCGATCGCGGTGAGGTCGACGCCGTACTGCTCGAGGGCGCTCTTCTGGTCCTCCTGCGACCCGGGAGCGCCCTGCATGTTCGCCATTCCGTCCTGCCCTTCGTGAGTTGAGTCGGAAGGCCTCAAGTTTATCGGGTGGTCGGTTCGCACACAACAGCCTGGAGGGGCGGTGCGGGCCCGCACCGCGCCTCCCGTCCGTCGGTGGTCGCGACGCGACCCGCGGTCAGGCCAGGTGCGCCAGGATCGCCTCGACGACCAGGGCGTGGTCGTCGGAGTCCGGGAGCCCCGACACCGTCGCGGTCCCGACGAGCAGACCGTCTGCGAGCCGGATCGGCACCGACCCGCCGGAGATGGCGAACTCCACGGGATCGAGCCATGCGAACCCGCCGCCACCGCCCAGGTCGTCCTCGAAGCGGAGCGCCAGGCTCGCGCGGTCGTGCCGTCGGACCGCCGCAGCCTTCCGTCTGGCCCAGTCGTCGTTCTCGGCGCTCGAGCCCGCGAGTCCGGCGTGGAACACCACCTGGTCGCCCCGCCGGACCACGATCGCGACCGGGTGCTCGCGCTCCTCGGCGAGGTCGGTGATGCGCTGTCCGAGACGTCGACCGTCGGCGTGGGTGAAGGACGGGAACACGAGGGAGCGTTCCTCGGCGATGGTGGCGGCGAGCAGTTCGGGCGTGGCGACGGCGGCGGACATGGTTCCTCCCCGGCGACGCCAGCGTGACGCGCCTGGTGGCCGAGCCTAGCTGTCGCTCCCCTGGCGCTCGGGTGCGGTGCGCTCGGGTGCGGTGCGCTCGGGCGCGGTGCGCTCGGGGTTCCGGATGCCGATCGCCGACACGACACCGCCGACGACCAGGAGCACCGCCATCGTGATCACCGCCCGATGGAACCCGTCGACGCTCATCTCCCCGCCGAGGACGACCCCGGCGAGGGCCACGACGACGAGGCTCGCGATCCGGGCGATCGCGTTGTTGACCGCTGATCCGACGCCGGCCTGCTCCTCGGACACCGACCCGAGGATCGTGCTCGTCAGGGGCGTCACCATCAGCGTCAACCCGAACCCCAGGAGCAGCATCCCCGGCAGGATCCCCCACCAGTAGTCGGGACGCTCCCCCGCGACGAGCATGAGCAGCGCGCCGAGACCACCGAGCACCGGCCCGACCGACATGAAGATCCGCGGACCGAGCCGGCCGGACCACGTGCCGACGCTCGTCGACAGCGCGAGCAGCAGCAGTGTCGGCGGCAGGGTCGCGAAGCCCGCGAGCCATGCCGGGAACGCCCAGACCTCCTGCACGAAGAGCGTCACGGCGAATCCCATCATGCCGAGCGCGCCGTAGATCGAGAGTGTGGCGACGTTCCCGACGGCGAAGTTCCGGACCCGGAAGAGCGCCAGCGGGACGAGCGGCGCCGGCGCGCGGCGCTCCCACGGGACGAAGGCGACGAGGGACGCGGCACCGACCACGATCGCGGCGATCACGAGGGGGGACGACCACCCGACGCGGCCCTGCTCGATGAGCCCGAGCACGAGCGCACCGACCCCGACGACGGCGAGGGCGGCACCGACCACGTCGACCCTGGCGTGCGGTCCAGTCCGGACGTCAGCGCTGATGCGTCGGACCAGCACGATCGTCACGGCGATGGGCACGGCGGTCAGCACGAAGATCCATCGCCATCCGATGCTGTCCACGATGACGCCGCCGAGCACCGGACCGGCGATCACCGCGGCACTCGACCAGGCCGTCCACGTGCCGATCGCCCGGGTCTGAGCGACACCCCGGAAGGCAGCGACGATGAGCGCGAGGGAACTCGGGGTGATGAGCGCGCCACCGACGCCCTGGAACGCCCTCGCCACGACGAGGAACACACCGTCGGGAGCAGCGGCGCACGCGATCGAGGCGATCCCGAACACCACGAGACCCCACCGGACGATCCGCACCCGCCCGAAGAGGTCCGACATCGAGCCGGCCACGAGGATGAGGGCGCCGAGCGTGATCAGGTACGCGTCCACCGTCCACTGCTGCACGATGAGGCCGCCGCCGAGCTCGTGGCGGATCGCCGGGAGGGCGACCGTCACGACACTGCTGTCGAGGCTGACGACGAAGGACGCGAGGATCGCCACGACGAGGACGACCCGACGGTCGTCGCGGAGCGGCGCCCCCGCCCCGGTTCCGGCTCCTGGTGTCGCATGGTGGGTCATGGGTTCATCCTGGCCCCCGGCGGGACCGATGTGCGCGGCGCCGGGCTCCAGGACTGACGCTTCGCGGGGAAAGCGACCGATGCGCGGCCCTTCTCCGGGCGGCCTGTCGTCGTCCGGGCAGAGCGACCGATTCGCGACCCGCCTGCGCTCAGCCCGTCTGCGCCCGACGCGCCTCCTCGCGGCCTGTCGTCTTCCGGGCACAGCGACCAATTCGCGACCCGTCTCCGGGCAGGCAGTCTTTTTGTGGGGAAAGCGGCCGGCGCCGCCGCGAGCGCGCACCCCGGCGGGAACGACGAAGCCGCCGTGTCCGAAGGGACACGGCGGCTTCGGTGCGATGCGCGCGACTCGAGGTCCAGCGTGCATCACCTGGGGGCTGGGAAGCCTCAGGCCGGATCCGGGCCGACGGGGCCCGGAGGAGGGATCAGGACTTGCGGTCGCCGTTCGGCTGCACCGACGGACCCGGGTTGAGCAGCGGCTCCTGCGGGGCCACATATGTCTGCGTCGGGGCTGCCGTCGGCGGCGCTGGGGTCGTCGGGTCGGTTGGGTCCGATTTGGTGTCCTTGGTGTCCATCTCCTTCTTGAAGATGTTGATGGACTGACCGACGCCCTTGGCGAGGGCCGGGAGCTTCGTCGCACCGAACAGGAGCACGACGATGCCGAGGATGATCAGCAGGTGGATACCGGTGAGGCCCTGGAACATGGTGTTCACTCCTTGGTCTGGAGAACTGGTGCGGTGGTGGATCGTCATCGATGCGCACCACAGAAGTCCGTGATGCTTCCAATGGTAACCCGCCTCGCGCGGGAAGCACAGCGATGCGGGGTCCTCCCAGGCTGCGAGGGTCCTCCCAGCCTGCGAGGGTCTCGGATCGCGTCAGTAGGCTCCGCGCGATCGGAGCACCGAGGGGATCGTCCGGCCGAGGATCACGAGGTCGTGCACGAACGACCAGTTCTCGACGTAGTGCAGGTCGAGCCGAACCCCCTCTGCCCAGTCGAGGTCGGAGCGTCCGCTGACCTGCCAGAGACCGGTGATGCCCGGCGTCACGAGCAGACGGCGGTCCGCGAAGTCCGCGTACACGGCGACTTCGCGCGGGAGCGCCGGACGGGGTCCGACGAGGCTCATCGTGCCGGTCAGCACGTTCCAGAGCTGGGGCAGCTCGTCGAGGGAGGTCTTGCGCAGGAAAGCCCCCATGCGCGTCACCCGCGGGTCGTCCTTGATCTTGAACAGCGGACCGGCGCCGTCGTTGAGCCGCTCGAGTTCTGCAACCCTGGCCTCGGCGTCCGTGCCCATCGTCCGGAACTTGAGGATCGCGAACTCGACCCCGGCCCGGCCGACCCGGGTCTGCCGGAAGAACACCGGTCCGCGGTCGTCGATTCGGATCGCGAGCGCGATCATGGCGAACACCGGTGCGAGGAGCACGAGTCCCGCCGCCGCTCCGACCGCATCGAGGAGACGCTTGCCCACGTGCGTCCTTGAGTAGTCGGGGGTCTCGACGTGCATGAGCGGAAGCCCGTCGACGGGTCGGTGGTGGACCCGGGTCTGCGCGACGTCGACGAGTGGCGACGACACGACGAGCTCGATCCCGAGCGCCTCGAGCTCCCACCCGATGCGGCGGAGTCGCGCGTGCCCTCCGGGAACGCTCCCGGCGACGACCACAGCGGCGACGTCCGCGGCGCGGGCCAGCTCGACGACGTCGTCGATCGGGCCGGCGACGACCGACTCCGCCGCACCGTGCACGACGGGGACACCCGGGGCGGCACAGTCGGTGACGAGCGCGCTGACGCGGTACCCGGTGGTCGGGCTCGCCGCGATCTTGGCCCCGACGTACCGTACGTCGTCGAGGTCGCCGACCAGGAGCACGTCGGCGAGGTACTCCCCGGCCGCGCGGCGTCTGGCGAGGTGCGAGCGCCACGCCTTCCGCCCGATGCACACGAGCACGAGCCCCAGCGGGAAGGCGATGGCGATGTAGCCGCGAGCCACGTCGATGTCGAAGACGTAGGCGACGATCGCGACGAGTGCCGCGGCGGTGATGCTCGCGGCGATCAGGCTCCGGTACTCGTCCTGTCCGGCTCCGATCGCCCGCGGCCCTCGAGACCGCCCGAGCGCGAGGAACCAGACGGCGACGATCGCGATCCCGACGAGCGGATTCACCAGCGCAGCGAACGGCCCCGAGGGGACGAGGGTCTCGCTGGGGAACCGGAGCAGCTGCGCGACCACGAACGCCGTGAGGAGCGCCACCAGGTCCGTGGCGGCGACCCGACGGGACGCTCGGAGGAGCGTGGGACTCGGACGCCGCGCAGGTCGGAGCAGCGCCGGGTGGGCTGCCCGGGCGGCTCCCAGCGAGGAGGTTGTCGTGTGCGCTTGGCTCGGATGCGACCGGGGGACCGGGTTGGACAAGACTGACATGAAGCGCTCCCCGGGAAGAGATCTGCACCGCGGGCGATCGCACTCGCGGGACGTCAGCCAGGAATTTCTCGACGACGTCCGTTGAACATATCAGTCGACGATACTGTATATCAATACCGAACCGGGCTTTGTCAGCTGCCCAGGACGCGGTCGAGGGACCAGAGGACCGGTTCCCGCACCACGTCGTCGTGCTGGTCGTGGCCGATGCCGTCCAGGGCGAAGACCACGTGCTCGCCGGGGAGCAGCGTCATGAACCCGCGGTCCACACGCCCCGCGGGCGACACCCGGTCGGGCTGGACGAGCAGGTCCCGCACGATCGAGGACGCGACCACGGTCAGGGTCGCACCGTCGTCGGAGTCCTCGACGGTCGCGGTGTAGGACGCCGGCCGCCAGTGCATCTCCTGGTCGGGGAGCGGTGTCCAGACCGCGCGGCGCCAGTCCATGTCGGCGACGACGAGTTCCTCGGCGGGGTCCGTCACCATGCCGACGTGCCCCGGGACAGCGAGCACGACCACACCCGGCGACGGCAGCTCGACGGGGAGCACCGCCTCGGCGAGGATCGCGCCGCTGAGTGACACCCGACGCACCCGCACACTGGTCGACAGTCCCCGCCGCGACGACCGGACGGCGATCTCCATCGGGGAGGGACCGGGGACCGACGGATCCGCCTCGGTGTCGGCGCGGAGTCCGCGGACGGTCGACGGATCGAGCACGGCGGTGTCGGCGAGCTGGCCGAGCGCTTCCTCATCGCTCGAGGTCGACGCCGCGGATGCGTCCCTGGCCGTCTCGGTGACGGGGAGGGTGGCGGTGCGTGGATGCGCGCCTCCAGTCCGATCGTCCGCGTCGCCGGACGCGACGGACCCGTCGGACCGCGACCCGGCACCGTCGGCGGCCACCGGCCGGACGGCCAGGAGCACGTCGTCGTACAGCCGTCGGAGCTCGTGCGCGAGCGGCTTGAGTCGCCCGGCACCGTCGATCGCCGACCAGGACGACACGCTCCACAGGTCGTTGAGCTGCCAGACCACCACCCCGGTGTTCCGCGGCCAGTTCGTGCGCCAGTGCTCGACGGCCGTCGAGATCGCGCGCGTCTGCTGCAGCTGCGTCAGGTAGTGCCACCGGTCGAACGCCGCCTCGCCGTCGACCGCGACGGAGGCGTCGGTCTCGGCCGGGAACCGTGGTGCGAGCCCCCGCTCGAGCTTCCCCATGCCGTCGGCGGCCTTCTGGTGGTGCACGACGCCCGGGGACGTCGGGGTCATCGGAGCGTCGGTCACCGCGTCGCGCATCGTGCGCCACTGCGGGGGCGCCTGCCAGCCGAACTCGGACACGAACCGCGGCACCGAGTCGCGGTAGTGCTCGTCACCGACACGGTTCCAGACGTCCCACGAGTGGTGCGTCTCGTGGTCGACGTCGTTCGGGTGGAGCTCCTCGTCCCCCGACCACGGCGACGCGACCGTGTAGAACCGCGAGGGATCCACGGCGTCGACGATGGTCGGCAGGAGGTCCAGGTAGTAGTCGAGCCCCCAGCCACGCTCGCCGAGCTCGTCGGCCCACCCGTCCACGTCGTGCAGCCAGATGTTCTCGTTGTTGCCGTTCCAGATCACGAGCGAGGGATGGCGGGACAGTCGTGCGACGTTGTCCCGCGCCTCGGCGATGACCTCGGAGCGGAGCGGCTCGCCCTCGGGGTAGCTCGAGCAGGCGAACAGGAAGTCCTGCCAGACGAGCAGGCCCTGCTCGTCGCACTCCTCGTAGAAGTCCACGGACTCGTACACGCCGCCGCCCCACACCCGGACGAGGTTCGCGTGCATCGCGGACGCCTGCCCGAGGCGCTCGCGCAGGTCGTCGCGCGTGACCCGGGAGACGATGACGTCGTCCGGGATCCAGTTGACGCCCCTGACGTCGATCGGGGTGCCGTTGACGTGCACCACGAACGGTCGGCCGACCTCGTCGGGCTTCGTCTCCACCCGGACCGAGCGGAAGCCGGTGCGGAACGTGTTCCGGTCGAGGACGTCGCCGTCGACGGTCTGGACGAGCACCTCGACGTCGTAGAGCGCCTGCTCGCCGTAGCCGCGCGGCCACCACTGCTGCGCCTCGGGGATCCGCACCGTGACGACGGCCTCGTCGTCCTTCGGGGTGATCGTGACCCGGGAGCGCTGCTTGGTGTCGTGGCCGGACACCGTCACCACGAGCACCAGGTCGTCGTCCTCGCCGTCCTGGTCGAGGTCGGCGGTGTTCTCACCGAACCGGTTCGGGCCGGAGCGCTCGATGACGATGTGCGCGTCGAGAACGCCCTCTCCGGCCTCCACGTCGACGAGCGGGCGGACGTCGCGGAGCCGGGCCGTCGACCAGCGCTCGATCGCGACCGGGCGCCACGGCCCGCTCGTGACCGCGGTGAGGCCCCAGTCCCAGCCGAAGTCCGACGCCATCTTCCGGACGTACGCGAACGGCTCGTCGTACGGACCAGGCATGGTGCCGAACTTCGCCGCGAGACGACCGGCCTCGCGGTACGGCGACTCGAAGAGCACCTCGAGGTCGCGCTCGGTGCCGGCGGTCGAGCCGGTCAGGTCACGGAGGTCGAAGCGGTAGCGCCGGTGCATGTTGCGGGTCGAGCCGATCGGCACACCGTCGACGCTCAGGGACGCGATCGTGTCGAGTCCGTCGCACACGAGGTCGATGCGCTCGAAGCCCTGCGGATCGACGTCGATCCGGCGGTGGTACGCCCAGTCGGACTGCCCGACCCACTTCGCGAGGTCCTCGTTCCGGTCGAACGTGGGATCGGCGATGAACCCCTCGCGCTCCAGGTCGGTGTGCACCTGCCCCGGGACCGTGGCCGCGAAGACCGCACCCCGGATCGTGCTCGGAGCGTCCACCGGGATCCCCGAGGCACCGTCCTCCACGATCGTGGCGGTCCAGTCGGCGCGGAGTTCCTCGCGTTCGAGGGTCATGGAGGTCCTTTGCTCCGGGCCGCTCGCGTCGCGGCACCGTTGGTCGGGACGCCGTTCCTGCCGCCGCCGAGCTCCGTGGGAGCGCCGTCACCGGGGTCCGGTCGTCGTCACCACACGACAGCGCCGATGGGCCCGGCGCACGCGTGGGTGCGCCGCGATAGTAGTACGAGTGGGTCGGGAACCCGTGAAGGGCGGGGTCGCCGAGCGCGCGTCGATGGAGCCGGGGCATAGTGGAGCGATGATCAGCGTCGAGCTCGCCCGTGCCCTCCGTGATGCCGGGCTCCGGTGGAAGCCGGAGACCGGCGACCGCTTCGTGATCGACAAGCCGGAGGTCGACCAGGACGTCTACACGCTCGCGGAGATGACGGTCGAGAAGCACGACTTCCCGACGGGTGCCGTGCTCGGGTTCAACGGGACGACCGAGTGGGCGCTCGACTCCGTGGCGGAGGACGAGGCGCTCTGGATCCCGCGCGAGGACCAGCTCCGCGAGCTCCTCGGCCGTGCGTTCGTCGGGCTGACTCGCGTCGAGGGTCCCGCGGGCGCAATGCACACCGTCACGGCGCGCATCGAGGACGCGGACCGGACGTTCGCCGCGGCCGATCCGGCGGTCGCCTACGGCGAGGCGCTCCAGGCGTACATCCACGCGTCGCTGACGATCTGAGCGGCGGTCGTCCGACGTGACCGCGATGCGGACGGGAGGCACGGTGCCAGCCCGCACCGCGCCTCCCGTCCGGCAGACCTGAGCGTTCTCGGAACGCGAGCCGTGCGCCCGGGAGTTGACTTGTCGGGTGCCGATCGGCACCACCACGGACGAGCAGAAGGAGAACCGTGACCGACCAGAACACCGTTCCCACGATCACCCTGAACGACGGCAAGACGATCCCGCAGCTCGGCTTCGGTGTCTTCCAGATCCCCGCCGAGGAGACCAAGGCGGCGACGCTGGCAGCCCTCGAGGTCGGCTACCGCCACATCGACACGGCGGAGATGTACGGCAACGAGAAGGAGGTCGGCGAGGCCATCGAGGCGTCCGGCATCCCGCGCGACGAGATCTTCGTCACCTCGAAGCTCAACAACGGCTTCCACGACCATGACGCCGCGATCGAGAACGGCAAGAAGTCCGCCGAGCTCCTCGGTGGGTACATCGACCTCTTCCTCATCCACTGGCCGCTCCCCGGCGTCGGCGACTTCGTCGAGACGTGGAAGGCGATGGAGGAGCTCTACCGCGACGGCACCGCTCGCTCGATCGGCGTGTCGAACTTCCAGACGCATCACCTCAACCGCCTGCGCGACGAGACGACGGTCACGCCGTCCGTCAACCAGATCGAGGTGCACCCGTACCTGACGCAGGACCCGCTCCGTGCCTACGGTGCCGAGCACGGCATCGCGACCGAGGCCTGGTCGCCGATCGCGCAGGGCCTCGTGCTCGACAACCCGACGATCGAGCGCATCGCGTCCGCACTCGACAGGACGTCCGCCCAGGTCGTGCTCCGCTGGCACATCCAGCGCGGCGACATCGTGTTCCCGAAGTCCGTGACGCGGTCGCGCGTCGAGGAGAACTTCGCCCTGTTCGACTTCGAGCTCTCGGACGAGGACATGACGGACATCACGACGCTGAACAAGGACGAGCGGACCGGCCCGAACCCGGACGAGTTCAACTACATCCCGAGCTGATCCCCCGGGGTCCTGCCCGGGTTCCGCTCGGCTCTGCCCGGGTTCTGCTCGGCTGAACGACAAGCGCGCGTGTCCTGACACGCGCGCTTGTCGTTTCCGTGCGCAGTTCCGGCGCTGTGGACAACTCCCGACGACGTCGCGGGAAGTCGGGCACGCTCGTGACGGTGTTCGAGATCATCCGCGTGCACACGCGTACGCCCCCGGACGTCGCCCGCTCGATCCAGCGGGCTGCGGTCCCGCACGAGACCGTCCGGACTGGAGGGACGGTGCCAGCGGACGCGTTCGTCCGGTTGACCCCCGGGGCGGACGTCCGCGCGCGGGACTGGGCGGTCCTCCACCCCGACGACCGTCATCGCGCACGCATCGCGGCGATCGCTCCGATGCTCGAGGACGACCGCGCGGTGTCGTACGCGTCCGCCGTCCTCCTGCTGCGGTGGCCGCGGATCGGCGAGCTGCCGGATCGCGTCGACGTGTCCGAACGGGGTCGGACACGTCGCGACGCACGGGGGCGCTCCGTCGTGCTCCATCCGCTCTCCGACGAGGACTCCGCCGCGACCCGGCCATGGCGCGTCCTGGACGAACCGCTCCGGGTGACGTCCCCGATCACGACCGCCGTGGATGTCGCGCGCTCGTGGTCGTTCCGAGATGCGGTCATCACGCTCGACGGCGCACTCCGGCAGGGCCTCGACCGTGAGGCGGCTCTCGGATCGATCGCGCAGGGTCCTGCCCGTGGGAGTGCCCGAGCCACACGGGCGCCTGACGCGCTGATTCGCTCGATCGCTCGCTCCGGCCGCGCGGAGTGCTCGCCCCGACGACAGGAGCTCCGTCGGCCGACGGCGCAGTCGTCGTCCGGACGTGCAGAACGCTGCGCGGGGCTCGTGGTCAGCGTCGCGTGGACGCGGTGACGGTGAACTTCGGTGTCCGGACGACCTCGCGTGTCGGGCCGACCTCGCGCTCGAGCGAGGGACGGTAACGCAGGTGTGAGTTCCACACCACCCAGAGCTCGCCGCCCGGCCGGAGCACGGCTGCGGCATTCCGGAACATCGCCTCGGCGGTGTCGGTGCTCACGGTCGTGTCGGCGTGGAACGGCGGGTTGCAGACGATGAGGTCCGCGCTGCCGTCGGCCAGCTGGTCTCCCGCATCCGACCGGACGGTCTCGACGCGGTCCGCGACCCCGGCGAGCTGCGCCGTCGCCCGGGTCGATGCGATCGCCGTCGCCGCGACGTCCGTGGCCACGATCCGAGCCGACGGACGCGCGAGTGCCAGCGATGTCGCAACCACCCCGTTCCCGCACCCGAGATCGACGATGTCCCGCGCGTCCGGCACCGCGTCCGCGACGGCGTCGAGGAGCACCCGGGTGCCGAGGTCGAGACGCGTCCCTGCGAACACCCCGCCGTGGGCCGCGATCGTGAAGCCGAGTTCGTCGGAGTACACCTTGCGGGGCCAGGGGTCCGTGACGTCGGCGCGGGTCGCCTGCGCTCGGAGCGGGTCGGTCGCGATCAGCAACCGGGTCTTGCTCCGGCCACGGCTCGCGACGACGTCCCCGAAGTACTTCCGGAGCACGTCGTTCTGGGACAGCGTCATGTACTTCGTCCGGCCGCCGGCGACGAACACGACGTCCGGCGCGGCGAACCTCGCCACCGCGCGCGCGACCTCGTCGAGCCGGTCGAGGGACTTGGAGAGCCGGACGAGGACGAGCCGGCTGTCCCGGAACGACTCCTCCAGCGTCGGCGGGTGATGGAACCCGCGATGGCCGAAGGTCCCGGCGTTCGCGCTGAGGGCCCGCTCACCGACGAGGGAGTCCTGGACCACCCGGACGTCGGTCGACCCGTTCAGCGCGATGACGCCGATCGTGAGCGTGCCGTACTGGTCGTCGACGACGGTGACCGCGCCCGGGTGCCGCAGGGCATCGCCGTGCAGGTGCGGGGCCTCGTCGAGGATGAACCGGTCGGTGCCGTCGATCGCCATCAGGTCCGGGTCGTCGGATCCCTGCTCGCGCCGGAAGAGGTCGGCGAAGTCGAAGGCGGGCACTCGCTCAGGGTAGACGACCGGGTGGTTCGGTGCGCTCGGTATGTCTCATGCAATATGTTCAGCCGCTTCCGGCACCATCGGGATGTTGGCGACGCACCCGTCGTCTCGAGCAGAAGGAACTCCATGCGCACATCCATCAAGGCCGGCATCATCGGTGCCGTCGCCATCGGCGCGGTCATCGTCGCAGCCGCCCCCGCTTCCGCGGCGACCGCCCCCACGCCCGACCGACTCGGCGGGACCCTCGTCGTCGCGAGTGGCTCGGCGTACACGCCCCTGACCGGTGGCGCGATCGGCGTCGGCGTCGGTACCCCGACATCGCTGGCGGCGGCGACCGCCGCGGGCACGCACTTCACGATCCCCGCCGTCGGGACCACCGGGCCGGTCGTCGTCGCCGGCACGAGCTGCATCGTCAGCGGGCCGTTCCGGGTGAGCCTCGATGCGTGCGGCGTGAACGCCGCGGCGCAGTCCTTCACGACCGTGCGGAACGCCGACGGTTCGCTTGCCCTCCGCCCCTCGGGCAACGCCTCCACACTCGACATCACGCTCGGCGTCGACGGGCGGAAGCTCGTCCTCGCACCGGCGGGCTCCGTCGCCCAGTCGATCGTCGCGGCGAACCTCACGCCGTCGACGGAGCAGGTCCCCGGTTCCGGTGGATCGAGTGCCGGCGCGAGCCTCGAGAACGTCTTCGCCATCAACACCGGCGACGGCGCCATCATCGGCGGCAAGACCGAGGGCGGCGCGACGGTCACCGTCTCGGTCAACGGTGTCGTCGTCGGCTCCCAGACGCTCTCGGCCGGTCAGTCGAACATCGGGCTCGTCGTCCCCGTCGCAGAGGGCGACACGTCGGCTCTCGTCTCCGTGACGACGCGCGACGGCCGGACCGCCAGCACCACCGTCGCCCTGTAGCACCCATCCCCACCCACTCCAGGAAGAACCACACCATGCACGCATTCATCAAGGCCGGCATCATCGGCGCCGTCGCGATCGGAGCGGTCGCCGTCGGCACCGCGCCGGCCTCCGCAGCCACGACACCGGCACCTGCCCGACTCGCCGGTTCCTTCATCGCCACGAACGGTTCCGCCTTCGTGCCGATCGTCGGCGGGGACGCGAACGCACTCGCGGCCGGAGCTCCCACCTCCTACGCCGCCGCGAAGTCCGCTGCCACCCGGGTGTCGATCCCCGATGTCGGGACGTCCGGTCCCGTCGTCGTCGGCGATCGCTGTGTCACAGGGGTCCCGCTCCTGCTGACGCTCGGCGCCTGCGACGTCGATGCTCCCGCGCAGACGTTCCGGACGACGCAGAACGACGACGGTTCGTTCGCCCTGCACCAGCACCGCGTCACCACCGGTACCGACGCCCTGCTCAGCGTCCTCCAGTCGCGCGGGGTCCTCGCGCCGTCCGGGTACGCGGGTGCGCCGCAGGCGATCGTCCCCGCCACCTTCGCCCCGTCCACCACACCCGTCCCGGGTGGGGAGACTGTCCAGCCGCCCAAGCAGGCCGAGGCACAGCTCGTCAACCCGCGCGCGGTGCACTACGGGACCGACGTGGTCCTCAGCGGCAAGGCCAATGCCGGAGCGACCGTGACCGCGTCGATCGGCGGGAAGGTCGTCGCGGCGACGACGATCCCCGACGGCAAGGGCATCGTCGTGTTCGGCCTCCCCATCCCGGTCACGGCGGGTGACACGCAGGTGCTCGTCACCGTGACGACCGTCGACGGCGCCACGACCAGCGCCACGGTCGCGCTCTGATCCATCCCGCGTCGTCATGACGCACGAAGCCCCCGCCCGGTTGATCCGGGCGGGGGCTTCGTCGTGGCGCACGCTGTCCGCGCCGGCGGAGGTCGGCGCGGATAGCGTGCGGGTACCGCGTCAGCGTCGCGCGGACGACTGCGGTTCGCCGCCGACCCGTGCTTCGGTCGGACGGAGCGTCGGCGCCGGCCCCGGCACCGCCCGCACCACGACCGCGGCGATGACACCCTCGAGCGGCCCACGCCGGAACCGGGATCGCCAGAGCACCGCGACGACGACCGCCCCGAGCACGAACAGCCAGCCGGCGAGCGCGCCGTCCCACCCGCGTCCACCGACCACGGCGTTGACGATCGCGATGACGAGGATGTGCCCGGCGTACAGCGACAGGGGCATCGACCCGACGGCGACGAGTGGCCGGAGCCACCGCCCGCCGCGTCCTGCGACGAGCGATCCGAGACCGACCACGGCGAGCGCGACGCCGATCGTGCCGACGACGTCGACGAGCGAGGACGAGTGCGTCCGCGGGGTGAGCAGGATCTCGACGAGGCCGCCGTGTGAGGACCGGCCGCCGATGGGGGCGAGCAGGCCGCCGACGCTGTACGCCATCAGCGCGAGGACGACACCGAGACCGAGCAGGCCGCGCTGGACACGGACGCTCGACAAGTCGCTCCGTCCGACCGCGACCCCGACCAGCACGTACGCGAGGAAGGTCACCAGGGGGTAGGTCCCGATGACGGCCCCGATCATCGGCGGGACGCCGAGCAGTCCGACGGCGGTCAGGATGGACGCCGGGACGGCGAGCAGTGCCGCGACTCCCGCGACGATCAGGAGTGTCCGTCGTCGCCACCGGAGCGCCGGCAGGGCGATGAGGAATACCACGCCGTAGACGGGCAGGATCACGATCGCCTGGGTGCCGAGGAGGACGAGTCCGACGCCGATCACCGCGATGATGCCGGCGCGCAGTGCGATGCGCGCCCGGTCGGTCCGGAGCCGCGCCCCGACGTGCGGGGTCGACCCACCGGTCATCAGGGCGAGCGACACGCCAGCGAGCAGCGCGAAGACCGTCGAGGACCGGCCCTGCACGACAGCTCCCCAGGTCTCCGGTCGCAGGAGATGGAACGCCTCGGGCGGGTTGCCGACGTGCACGACGATCATGCCGAGCACGGCCAGTGCGCGTGCGAGGTCGATGCCGACGAGTCGTCCCGGGCGGCGGGTCGTTGTGGTGGTCATGGACAGGACGGTACGGTCCGACGGGACACCGCCACGAGAGCCCCCGGTACCGTTGACCGGTACCGGAGTACCACGCGGGACCACCCCGGACCGAGCGGCAACCGCCGGCACGATCGTCACCGGCAGGCGGAGGAGCAGATGGACCACCACCCCCCGACGCCGACGCCGACACCGAGCTGGTCGGAGCGTCACCCCGAGACCGTCGACGTCGGCGTCGCCCTGCTGGCGCTCGTCCTCGACCTCCTGCTCGGGAGCGCGACCGCAGCGTTCCTGAGGGGTGACCAACCGTGGATGACCGCCCTCGTGCCGGTCGCGTCGGCGGCGCTCCTCGTCCGTCGGCGCCTCCCGGTCACGACGCTCGCGCTCGTCGTCGTCTGCGCCGCGCTCGCGGTCACGTCCGCACACCCGCACCCCCTGGTCAGCGTCATGGTGGCGCTCGCCACGGTCGCGCAGGACCGCCGCGCACGCTGGGCGTGGACGTGCGCGGGCGCTGCCGTCACGGTGGTGACGCTGGTCGCGCTCGGCCTGGAGGCGCCGCTGCTGTACGCGGTCGAGGTCGCGGTGGGCGTGCTGCTCGCCCTGGTCACCGGCGTGTGGGTCGGCACGCGACGGCGGTACCTCCGCGCGCTGCTCGAGCTGGCCGACCGGCTCGCGGTCGAGCGCGACCAGCAGGCGGAACTCGCCGGAGCGGCCGAGCGTGCCCGGATCGCCCGCGAGATGCACGACATCGTCGCGCACGGTCTCAGCGTGATGATCCGGCTGGCGGACGGTGCCGCGGCGATGTCTGCCGCCGCTCCCGACCGGGCTGCGGAAGCGAGTCGACTCGTCGCCGAGACCGGTCGGACCTCGCTGGCGGATCTCCGGCGGACACTCGGTGTCCTCCGCGGGGACGAGTCCGTGGAACACGCGCCGCAGCCCGGCGTCGAGGACATCCCGGCCCTGGTCGAGCGGTACCGGCAGGCGGGGCTCCCCGTCGAGTTCCGTCGCCGAGGACCCGACACCGTCGTGGGTCCCGGCACCGCCCTCGTCGTGCACCGCGCGGTCCAGGAGTCCCTGACGAACGTGCTCCGGTACGCGATCGCACCGAGTCGCGTGCTCGTCGAGCTCGACCTGTCCGGGGTGGGCGTGGTCCTCACGGTGACCGACGACGGCGCCGCGGGTCCGTCCGGGACGCCCCGTACGGTCGACGTCGGTGCGGGACGTGGGATCCTCGGGATGCGGGAGCGGGCCGCGATGTACGGCGGGACGGTCGAGGTCGGGCGCCTGCCGTCCGTCGGATGGCGTACCCGCATCACCCTGCCCAGTGCCACGACGAGCCGAGAGGACCTCCCCGCATGAGCATCCGCGTCCTCGTCGTCGACGACCAGGACCTCGTCCGGATGGGCACGGTGATGGTGCTCGGGGTCGAGTCCGACATGACCGTCGTCGGCGAGGCGGCCGACGGCGACAGCGCGGTCGACCGGGTCCGGGAACTCCGTCCCGACGTCGTCCTGATGGACGTCCGGATGCCCGGCCGGGACGGCATCGACGCCACACGGGAGATCACCCGCACGATGCCCGAGGTCCGCGTCCTCGTGCTCACCACGTTCGACCTCGACGAGTACGCCTTCGCAGCGCTCAACGCGGGCGCGAGCGGGTTCCTGCTGAAGGACGCGCCGCCGTCCGAACTCGTGGCCGCGATCCGCGGGGTGGCGGCCGGCGACGCGATCGTGTCACCCCGGGCGACCCGAGCGGTCCTCGAGCAGGTCAGGGGGACGCTGCCCGAGGGTCGTCGGACCGTCGCGTCGTCGGCCCTCGACGTCCTGTCGGCCCGCGAGCGCGAGGTCCTCGAGGCGATCGGACGCGGCCGGACGAACACCGAGATCGCCGCGGAGCTGTTCCTGTCCGAGTCGACGGTCAAGACCCACGTCGGCCGGGTCCTCGCCAAGCTGCAGCTCCGGGACCGCGTGCACGCCGTGATCGTGGCCTACGAGCAGGGACTCGTCTGAGCCGTTCGCCCGTCCGGGGTCTGATCACGCTATAGATATCACATTGTGTATGTCCTCGGGTTGTTCCGACACCATGAGCGAGCCTGCGTCCCGCAGGTGCACTCATGACAAGGAACCACATGAACCGCATGTCACGCATGACCGCGTTCGGGCTCATCGGCCTGATGGCCGTCGGCGCCACCGCACTCGGAACCTCCAGCGCACAGGCCGCCGAGAACCCCGCACGCATCGGCGGACCGATCGTCTTCACCGACGGCACGAACCACACTCCCCTCGAACTCAGTCCGCGTGCCGTGCTCGCCGGCACACCCGTCTCGAACCTCGACGCCGCGATCCGCACCGGCGCGCAGGCCACCCTGCCGGCTGCCGGGACGACCGGACCCGTCGCCCTCGGCGGGACCGACTGCCTCACCGTCACGGGGTTCACCCTCGCGCGCGCCGCCTGCGACCCTGCGACCGGCACGCAGCTCTTCCGCACGGTGCGCACCGGTGCCGGCACGGTCCGACTCGACACCGAGGGCGGTGTGCCGCTCACGGTGAGCACGGGCGCTGACGCCCGCAGCAAGATCGTCCTCGCCCCGGTCGGAGCCAGCGGCTTCGTCTCGGACATCGCGACCAAGCCGCTGTCCACCAGTGACGCGGCCGTACCGGGTGGTGGTGAGCGTCCCGCGGCAGTGCTGAAGAACGTCGCGGCGCAGCAGGTCGGCGACGCCTGGATCATCGGAGGCACCGCCGAGCTGGGCTCGACCATCTCCGCGTCGATCGACGGTCGCGTGGTCCTCTCGCAGCGCGTCATCAGTGGCGGCGCCGAGACCGGCCTGTTCGCACTCGAGTTCGACGAGTCCGTCGCTGGCAGGACGGTCGTCGTGACGACCGAGACCACCGACGGACGCTCGGCCTCCCAGACGGTGAAGGTCCCGGGGACCGCGCCGGTCACCCCGCCGGTCACCCCGCCCGTCGACCCGATCACCCCGCCGGTCGTGCCGCCGGTCGTGCCCACGCCGGAGCCGTCGCAGTTCGACACCACGAAGACCCCGAGCACGACCATCGGCACGGTGGACCCGAACCGTCGCGAGGCGACGCTCGGCCTCACCGGGCAGGCCGTCGAGGGCTCGTCCTTCATCCTCTCCGCGAACGGCAGCACGCAGCGCATCCCCGCGGGATCCGGTTCGGCCACGGCCACGGTCTCCAGCCTCCACGACGGTGAGAACGTCATCACGCTCACCGAGACGCTGGACGGGGCCACCACCGCACGGGTCACCACGAAGGTGTACCTGCCCGGCACGACCCCGGTCGACCCCGGCGGCCCGACCGACCCGACCACCCCGCCGGTGCCCCCGGTCGATCCGGTGCCGTCCGACTTCGACATCACGCGAGCACCGAGCGCCTCCGTCGGCACCGTCGACGCCGCGAAGCACCAGGCGACGATCCGGATCTCGGGTCAGGTCGTGCGCGGCTCGGTCTTCACCGCGACCGTGAACGGCTCCGTGCAGCGGGTCGCCGCCGACACCGGGACCGCCGAGCTCACCGTCACCGGCCTCAAGGACGGCAAGAACGTCCTGGAACTCCGACAGGTGCGTGGCTTCGTCGCCACCACCGCCGGGTCGCTCACCGTCACCGTGACCCCCGCCGACCCGGTGGACCCGGTGGACCCGGTGGACCCGGTGGACCCGGTCGTCCCGGCACCGTCCTCGGCGGAGCCCTTCGTCGTCGGGAACGGTGGCACCTACGTGCCGACGAAGTTCTACTCGATCACCTTCGACGCTGCCGGCACCCCGATCGTGCACGACGAGCCGACCGCCGCGGCCGCACGCACGAACGGCACCCGCCTGCTGTTCCCGGCATACGGCGAGAACGGTCCGATCAAGGACGCCGCGACGAACAAGTGCCTCACCGTCTCGAAGACCGGGAACACCCTCCCGGTCGCGCTCACCACCTGCCGCGTCGGCAACGAGGTCTCGCAGACCTGGCTGCAGAACACCGACGGCACCCTCGCCAACGGTCTGACCGGAGCGAACCTCTCCCTCGCGGACGGCGCATCGGGGTCGAAGACCCTCGTCGGCGGCGGGTCCTCGAGCGTCCGCAACGTCGGCACGGGCTCGTTCTACACCGGCGTCTCGTCCTCGACCACGGCGTCGGTCGCTCGTGGAGCGAACGGCCAGGCCTGGATCTCCGGGACGACCCTGCCGAACGCGAACGTCAGCGTGACGACCGCTGAGACGGGCGAGAAGGCGGGCCGGCCGACGACGTCGGACGCCGCCGGCAACTACGCGATCCAGGTCGACGCGGAGAACCGCTTCGATGGGTACCGCGTGCATGTGAAGGGCGACGACAATGCCACGGCCGACGCGTACCTCGAGTTCAACCCCGTGTCCGTCATCACCGGCGGACGCTGACACCCGGTTCGTAGCACACGACACCCCCGGTCACATGGTGGCCGGGGGTGTCGTGTGTCCGGAGCGGGTTCACCGGAGGGGCGGGCGCCAGAGCACGACCTGCGTGTTGCGCTCCGGCCGGGCTCCGGCCCGGAGCGGCACGGCACTCCCGAGGGAGTTCGCCGCGAAGACCCTCGACCCCGGACGGTTGATCAGCTCGGTCGCCAGCGCGGACTCGAGTTCCCGGACCCGCTCGCGGAGCGCGGCGTTCTCGTTCTCGAGGTCGAGCACGCGTCGGATGCCCTCGAGCGAGACGCCCTCGCCGCCGAGCCGTGCGATCTCCCGGAGCTGCCCGACGTCGTGCATCGAGTACCGCCGTGAGCCGCCGCGGGTGCGCTGCGGCACCACGAGGCCGAGTCGGTCGTACTGCCGCAGCGTCTGCGGGTGCATCTCCGCGAGATCCGCGGCCATCGCGATGGCGAAGACGGGTGAGTACTCATCCATGACGGTCCCTTTCCGGCAGGCCAGTCGGGAACAGACTGGGCCCACACAGCCGGTTCCGAAGCGACGCGCCAGCGGGGTATCGGCCGTGCCTGTGGGGAGAGGGTCGGTGTGGCTCCGTTGCGGAGCCACACCGACCCTCCAGTCCGGTGCTCACTCGCGCGCCCTGCTCAGCAGGTCGTCGCGGGGGTTCTCGGCGGGCAGCGCAGCTGCCAGTGCCTCGACGGCGTCGTGCGCCTCGGCGCTCAGGTGACCGGGCACCGCGACCTGCACGGTGGCCAGCAGGTCCCCCGTGCCCTTCTTGGTCGTGACACCGCGCCCCTTGACGCGGAGGACTCGACCGGACGGTGTCCCCGGAGCGACCTTCAGCTTCACCGGTTGCCCGGCGAGCGTCGGCACCTCGATCGTCGCTCCGAGCGTCGCCTCGACGAACGTCACGGGGACGTCCACGCGGAGGTTCAGCCCGTCGCGCTCGAACACCGGGTGCTTGCGAACCGTCACCGTGACCGTCAGGTCCCCGGCCTCCCCTCCGTCCGGGCTGGGTTCGCCCCGGCCCTTGAGACGGATCTTCTGGCCGTCGGCGACGCCCGCGGGGATGCGGACGTTGACCGGTCGACCGGAGCCCTGGGTCAGCTTGACCGTCTCGCCCGCGATCGCGGTCCGGAAGTCGAGCGTCGTCGTCGCGCTGACGTCGCGACCGGGCGTGGGTCCGCCGAACCCGCGGTAGCCGCCGGAGGGCTGGCCGAAGCCACCCCCGCCGCCGAACATGCCGCCGAGGATGTCCTCGAACCCGCCGCCTCGGCCGGCCTGACCGCCTGGGCCGCCCTGTCCGAACCGGACGCGCTGTCCGCCCTGGCCACCGCCGAACATGCCGCCGAAGACGTCCTCGAACCCGCCCTGGCCACCGGGGCCGCCGGCTCCCGCCGTGAAGCGGGCACCGGAGCCCATCGCGCGGATCTGGTCGTACTCGGAGCGCTGCGACTTGTCCGAGAGCACCGAGTAGGCCTCGGATATCTCCTTGAAGCGGTTCTCGGCGGCGATGTCACCCGGGTTGGAGTCCGGGTGGAACTGCCGCGCGAGCTTTCGGTAGGTCTTCTTGAGATCGGCCTCGGACGCGTCCTTGGACACGCCGAGGACCGCGTAGAAGTCCTTGTCGAACCAGTCCTGACTTGCCACTGGTACCTCGTTCCTCTGCGAACCGCAGGCGATCAGGCCGGGACGGCGACGGCGACCTTGGCCGCCCGGAGGACGCGCTCACCGAGCTTGTAGCCCGGCTCCACGACGTCTGCGACCGTCTGCCCCGTCGCGCCGGGCGTCGGCAGCTGGACGAGCGCCTCGTGGATGTGCGGGTCGAACGCCTCGCCCTTCTCGCCGACCTGCGTCAGGCCGAACCTGTCGAACCCACCGCGGATCTTCTGCGCGATGACCGCCATCGGGCCGTCGGTCAGGTCGCCGTGCGCCTCGGCGCGGGTGAGGTCGTCGAGCGCGGGGATGAGCGCCCGGATGACCTCGGCGATGACGACGTCACGGTTCGCGTCGCGGTCGCGCTCGACGCGCTTCCGGAAGTTCACCAGCTCGGCCTGCGCCCGGAGCATGTCCTGGCGCATGTCGGCCACGAGGTCGCGGTCCGTGTCGGACAGTGCGTCCTCGGCGATGAGCCGGGCCGCGTCGTCCAGGAGCGCCTGGTCCTCGGGGCTGAGGTCCATGTCGGTCGCGGCGTCGGCGGCGCCCGCCGGGGCGGACTCGTCGGAGCCCACCTCGGTGTCGGGACCCTCAGCGTCGACGAGCTCCTCGGGCTCGGTGACGTCCGCGACGTCCCCGTCCTCGGAGCGAGCCTCGCGCTCTTCGTTCTCGTTGCGCTTGTCGTCCGTCATCGCTTACTTCTTGTCCTTGTCGTCCTCGTCGTCGACCACCTCGGCGTCGACGATGTCCTCGTCGTCGTTCGGGGTCGCACCGCCGTCGGCCGCACCGTCGGTCGGCGCGCCTGCGGCGGCGTCGGCCTGGCCCTGCGAGTAGATCGCCTCGCCGAGCTTGCCCTGCGACTCGGACAGCTTGTCGAACGCGGTCTTGACGGCCGCGTCGTCCTCGCCGTTCAGCGCGGACTTCAGGGCGTCGACGTCGGCCTGCACGGAGGTCTTGACGTCCTCCGGGAGCTTGTCGTCGTTGTCCTTGATCAGCTTGTCGATCGAGTAGGCGAGCTGCTCCGCGGAGTTCCGGGTCTCGTTCGCCTCACGACGCGCCTTGTCCTCGGAGGCGTGCTCCTCGGCCTCGCGCACCATGCGGTCGATGTCGTCCTTGGACAGCGACGAGCCACCCGAGATGACCATCGACTGCTCCTTGCCGGTGCCCTTGTCCTTGGCGGACACGTGGACGATGCCGTTGGCGTCGATGTCGAAGGTGACCTCGACCTGCGGGACGCCACGGGGTGCCGGCGCAATGCCGGTCAGCTCGAAGGTGCCGAGGGCCTTGTTGTCGCGGGTGAACTCGCGCTCGCCCTGGAACACCTGGATCGCGACGGACGGCTGGTTGTCGTCGGCCGTCGTGAAGGTCTCGCTCCGCTTGGTCGGGATCGCGGTGTTGCGGTCGATGAGCTTGGTCATCGCGCCGCCCTTGGTCTCGATGCCGAGCGACAGCGGGGTGACGTCGATGAGCAGGACGTCCTTGCGCTCGCCCTTCAGCACGCCGGCCTGGAGTGCCGCGCCGACGGCGACGACCTCGTCCGGGTTGACGCCCTTGTTCGGCTCCTGGCCACCGGTCAGCGACCGGACGACCTCGGCCACGGCGGGCATGCGGGTCGATCCACCGACGAGCACGACGTGCGCGATGTCCTTGACGGACACGCCGGCCTCGCGGATGACGTCGTTGAACGGCTTCTTGGTCCGGTCGAGGAGGTCCGAGGTGAGCTGCTCGAACTGCGCGCGCGAGATCGTCTCGTCGAGGTTCAGCGGGCCCTCGGCCGTGAGCGTCAGGTACGGGAGCTGGATGTTGGCGCTCGTCTGGCTCGACAGCTCCTTCTTCGCCTGCTCCGCGGCCTCCTTGAGGCGCTGCTTGGCGATCTTGTCCGTGGACAGGTCGACACCGTGCGCGTCCTTGAACTTCTTGATCAGGTGGTCGACGATCCGGGCGTCCCAGTCGTCGCCGCCGAGGCGGTTGTCACCCGAGGTCGAGCGGACCTGGATCGTGGAGAAGTCCTCGTCCTTGCCCACCTCGAGCAGGGAGACGTCGAACGTGCCGCCACCGAGGTCGAAGACCAGGATGAGCTCGTCCTCCTTGCCCTTGTCGAGCCCGTACGCGAGTGCCGCTGCGGTCGGCTCGTTGATGATGCGGAGGACGTTGAGGCCGGAGATCTCGCCGGCTTCCTTGGTGGCCTGGCGCTCGGCGTCGTTGAAGTACGCCGGCACCGTGATGACCGCGTCGGTGACGTCCTCGCCCAGGTACTGCTCGGCGTCGCGCTTCAGCTTGCCGAGGATGCGGGCCGAGATCTCCTGCGGCGTGTACTTCTTGTCGTCCACGTCGATCTTGTAGTCGGTGCCCATGTGGCGCTTGACGCTCGCGATGGTGCGGTCGACGTTCGTGACGGCCTGGCGCTTGGCCGTCTCGCCGACGAGGACCTCGCCGTCCTTGGTGAAGGCGACGATCGAGGGGGTGGTGCGAAGCCCTTCGGCGTTCGCGATGACGGTGGGCTCGCCACCTTCCAATACGGAGACGACGGAGTTGGTGGTTCCGAGGTCGATGCCGACTGCACGTCCCATGTGTGGGTACTCCTTCTTGTTGCCGGTTCCGGCTCCCGTGCCGGGAGCGGAGGTCTGCCGCGCCTTGAGTGGCGCTGGCTCAACTTTACTACGGACGGGAGGCACGTCAAGCGCTGGACCTGAAAGTTGCGTCAGCGGAGCGCAAGTTTGCCGATGCTCTGAGAATTTTGGATATGTGTATGGTGTGAGACTCGATGTGCACGAGCCATCGTCGACCGAGAAGGAAACCATGCACCGCATCATCAGCAAGACCATCGTCGCCGGGACCATCGCAGCCGCAGCCCTCGCCACCGGAGCGTTCGGGGCGGGCGTGGCGAACGCCGCGCCGAACCCGGAGCTGCCCACCACGTTCCAGTCCGCCGTCGTCTGGACGGGCGGGGTCAGCTCGGTCGGACTCCTCGGCTCCCCCGACACCTCCACGGGCATCGCAGGGTCCTTCACCAGCTTCGCGCCGTCCGACCCTCTCAGCAGTGCTTCGACCCTGACGCTGCCGTTCCCCGGCCGGACCGGCGCGATCACGAACGCCAAGGGTCAGTGCCTGGTCCTCGGCACCTACCAGTACGGGAACATGGTCCGCCCCGGACAGTTCCCCGCCTGGAAGGACGCGGCGAACTGCAAGGTGTTCGGCCAGTCCGCCAAGTGGAAGGTCGCCAAGAAGGACGGCAACATCACCACCCCGGCCGCGACGGGAACAGCCACGCAGCTCTTCAGCAGCGGCGTGCGGGCACAGCTGTCGGCCAACAGCCTCCGACCGACGGTCGACCCGCGCTTCCAGGCGGCGCTTGCAGCAGCCAAGGGAAACTGACCCCTCGGCGCATCGACGGTGTCGGCCGGTCAGGGACCGGTCGGCACCGTCTGCCATCGGAGCATCGATGCCCGTTCTCCGCGGCGTGTCTGCCAGCCGCTCAGCCAGTCAGCCACACGCCCCACGCTGCGCGGCACGCCGGCCGGGCACTGTGCACTTGTAATCATATCTGCAATCTGAAATACTGTATGGATAGACGGCGCTCAGCGTCGACTTGCAGCCGCCTCCGCGGCGCTCGAGAGCCGGACCACACGGCCTGACCCCGAAGGACATCCATGCCCACCCCACTGAAGTCCGTCGCAGCGGCTGGTCTCGCCGCCGCGACGATCGTCTCAGGCCTGAGTTTCGGCTCCGCTGCGGTCGCCGCGCCGGCCGACTCCACTCCCCCGAAGCAGACCCGAGCGCTCCAGGAGATGCCCCTCGTCCTGAAGAACGCCCAGGGCCAGTACCTGGGCTTCACGACCTACCGCGATCCAAGCATCCCCGACAACTACCGGGCCGAGAACTACCCTGTGTTCCTCGGCGAAAACTACAGGGACGCCGCCGCCGGAACGGTCCGCGCGTACGTGCAGACGCCCGGATCGGGCGGCACCTACACGCTCTGGAAGAACGATCTCGATCACTGCTTCAAGGCGCCCGATCCGGCAAAGGTCGCCCAGCCGAAGCTCGTTGGCGACAGCGTCACGTACTACGGCGCGCAGACGTGCTCGAGGAACGACTCGAAGTGGCGAACCCTCTCCGACGGTCGTGTGGAGAGCATCGCCTATCCCGGTTACTACCTGTCGTACGTCCCGTTCAGAACGGGCAGCACCGAGTACAACCTCGGCATCAGCAAGACCGGGATCCCGGTCATCGGTCCCGGGTTCCCGGATGACGGCTCCGTCAAGCAGGACTTCACGGCGAACGTCCGGTTCGAGACCGACGTCGCCAAGAAGGCCGTCGTCTCGGGCACGGCGACGAACGGTCGGACCATCAAGGTCTACGACAAGAACGACAAGGAGCTCGGCATGGGCTCCGCGACGGCGGCTGGCTACTCGATCGACATCGACCCCGCCGGCGCCGGGAGCCAGACCCTGACCGTCAAGTCCTTCAACGGCACGACGCTCGAGGACACCAAGACGGTCGAGGCCGCCTACGGCAACGCCGTCAAGATCACCTCGCCCGCCGACGGCGCGACCGTCGGCGACGACAGTACAGTGGACGTCACCGTCCGGACGCAGGTCGGCGCCGAGCTCGCCCTGACCGTGCCCGGCCAGGACGCTGTGACCCGCACCGCGTCGAGCACCTCCGAGACGTTCAAGGTCTCCGCACTCCAGGCGGGCTCCCGCGGGATCACCGTGCGGCAGCTGTCGAAGGGTGCGCTGCAGACCTCGGACAGCATCACGCTCGACGTCGGGGCTTCGGTGTCCCCGTCGCCGACGGACCTGAAGGCTGAGTTCACCTCCGGGATCAACATGCGGGCTCTCGTGTCCGGCAAGGGCGTGGCCGACGCGACGATCACCCTCTCCGACGGCGACAGGACCTACAGCCCGACCGTCGGCACGGACGGCACGTGGGAGCAGCGCGTCACGGCCCCCGGCGCCGACGCGCAGACGTTCACCGCGACCCAGACCGTCGCCACCAAGCCGGTCTCCGGCCCCGCATCGGTCGGCCTCGACTACGGCAACGCCGTCACGATCACCTCCCCCACCGCGGACGCCGTCGTCGATCCCGACTTCGCGCTCCGGCTCGGCACCCAGGACCGCGCAGCTCTCTCGGTCACCGAGGGCACGACCGAACTGGCGACCGACACCGCCACGGGCGACACCGCCACCATCAACCTCTCCGGCCTCGCCACCGGCGACCACACCCTCACGGTGACCCAGCACTCCAAGGGCAACCTGACCACGAAGGCGACGGTCAAGGTCACGGTGGACAACGCGCAGTCCGCCGCGCCGACGGACCTGAAGGCCGAGTTCACCGGGATGGCGAACGCCACCCGCGCGCTGGTCTCCGGCAAGGGCATCGCGGACGCGAAGATCACCGTCGACGACGGCAACCGCTCGTACACCACCACGGTCAAGGCGGACGGGACCTGGCAGCAGCGCGTCATGGCACCCGGCGCCGATGCGCAGACGTTCACCGCAACCCAGACGGTCGGCACCAAGCCGGTCTCCGCTGCCGCATCGGTCGGCCTCGACTACGGCAACGCCGTCACGATCACCTCGCCGTCCGCCGATGCGACCGTCACCCCCGACGTCGCTCTCCAGCTCGGCACCCAGGACCGCGCCGAGCTGAGCGTGACCGAGGGCGGTACCGAACTCGCGACCGACACCGCCACCGGCGCCACGGCCACGATCAACCTCACCGGCCTCGCCGCCGGCGCCCACACCCTGACGGTGACCCAGCACTCCAAGGGCAACCTGACCACGACGGCGACGGTCACGATCACCGTCCAGCCCGTCTCCAACTACGCGCCGATCTCGTTGACGGCCCCGGCCACGGGTGCGACGCTGCCCGACCTCTACCCGACGTTCTCGGGTACAGGCACGCCGAACGCCGCGTTCTCCGTGGTGACCGACTCCGGCGTCACCCTGACGTCCGCGTTCTCGGGTACAGGCACGCCGAACGCCGCGTTCTCCGTGGTGACCGACTCCGGCGTCACCCTGACGTCCGGGACCATCGGCGCCGACGGCACCTGGTCCGCGACCTCGGTCGTGGAACTGATGCCGGGCACCTACATCGGCCAGGCGAACCAGTGGGCTGAGAACAAGGCGAGCTCCGCACCGTTCAACTTCACCGTCGGGCCCGCCGGGTACGCACCGATCAGCCTGACCGCTCCCGCGATCGGCTCCACCACGAACGACACCACCCCGACGTTCTCCGGAACGGGCGCCGTCGGCGGCGACTACGCCGTCGTCACCAGGCGACTCCTTCGTGGAACTGGCACCGGGCCACTACACCGGCACCGTCGGGCAGTACGCCAGCGGCATCGGGACCGAGACCCCGTTCGACTTCACCGTCGGCATCGCCGGGTACGCACCGATCAGCCTGACCGCTCCCGCGATCGGCTCCACCACGAACGACACCACTCCGACGTTCTCCGGAACGGGYGCCGTCGGCGGCGACTWCGCYGTCGTCACCAGCACCGGGATGACGMTYGCCWCGGGCAAGGTCGACGCSGCCGGCARCTGGACCAAGGACTCGATCGTCGAGCTCGTTCCGGGCCACTACACCGGCACGATCCAGCAGTACGCCAGCGGCATCGGGACCGAGACSCCGTTCGACTTCACCGTYTCGGACTACGCGCCGATCTCGTTGACGGCCCCGGCCACGGGTGCGACGCTGCCCGACCTCTACCCGACGTTCTCGGGTACAGGCACGCCGAACGCCGCGTTCTCCGTGGTGACCGACTCCGGCGTCACCCTGACGTCCGCGTTCTCGGGTACAGGCACGCCGAACGCCGCGTTCTCCGTGGTGACCGACTCCGGCGTCACCCTGACGTCCGGGACCATCGGCGCCGACGGCACCTGGTCCGCGACCTCGGTCGTGGAACTGATGCCGGGGACCTACACCGGCCAGGCGAACCAGTGGGCAGAGGACAAGGCGACCTCCGCCCCGTTCAGCTTCACCATCGGCGGCGCTGAGTTCACACCGGTGTCCCTGACCGCCCCGGCCATCGGAGCGACGGTGACGGAGACCTACCCGGTCTTCTCTGGCGCAGGTGCTCCCAACGCCGACTTCGCAGTCGTGACGACGGACGGTGTCACGCTCATCTCCGGCAAGGTCGACCCGCAGGGCATGTGGACCGGCACGTCGGTGGAGGCGCTCGCGCCGGGCGTGTACACCGGCAAGGTCCTCCAGTCGTCCACCACCGGACCGACCGAGACCGACTTCTCGTTCACGGTCGCAACCCGGTAGTTCACAGCACGACGCCGTGCAGGCGGACAGCACGGAAGGGGCCGGGTCCACGAGGATCCGGCCCCTTCTGCGCCCCGCATCTTGACCGGCGACCAACTGACATGTAAAATACTTGTATGCGCAATGACATGCGCGCTCGTCTCCCGAAAGAACGGTCTCTCATGAACAAGATGCACTTCCTCTCCGCCGCTGCAGTCGGCATCGTCCTCGTGTCACTGGCCGGCTGCAGCGCCTCGCAGGACTCGACGACGCAGAAGCCCTCCGGCGCTCCGAGCGCGACCCTCGCCCCGCTCCCAAAGAAGGCTGTCGCCTGCGACAGCGGGGTCGCCAAGGTGGATGTCGACAGCAAGCACGTGACGATCGATGGCGACTGCGCGACCGTCAAGGTGACGGCGTCGAACACGATCGTGACGATCACGGGGACCGTCAAGTCGCTGTCCGTCACTGGTGCGGTCAACGCCATCACCGCGGACGACATCGCGTCGGTCTCGATCTCCTCGGGGTCGAACGCCAACCAGGTCCACGCCGGGAACGCCCCGAAGGTGGACGACAAGGGTGACATGAACAAGATCAACGACAAGTGAAGTCGCGCTCGTGAAGCGAACGCAGTGTGGCGAGTCCGAGTGTGACCTGCCCCCTGCCTGACTCGCGCTCGACCTGACTCGCGCTCGACCTGACTCACGCTCGACCCGATCGGGGCCTGTGCGAGTCCGAGATCCCAGACGGCCCGGCACTCCTCACGGAGTGACGGGCCGTTCGGCGTCCTTGGCTCCGATGACGATCATCGGGCCGCGATGAGCCAGAGCACGACGCGGCCCGGGTTCGGACTCACTGTCTCGCCTCGAAGTGTGCTCCGCTTGAGCTCGATCGACGACCAGCGCCGCTCACGACGAACCACGTTCCCGGAGGCCGGACCTGGACCGGCAGCGTCGTCCCGGGGAGCATCACGGCAACCTGTGGGGCAGTGATGCGGTCCTTGCACTTTCCTCGGTCTGGCCACCCGGTGGGGCGCCCCGGACGCGGGACATGCACATGGTGGGCCCCCACCTCGATGCAGAACCTGCGGCCTCACGAACGGTAAGGGCCTTGAGCGCCGCTGTCACGCGGTGTCGACTGAGCACGGCGTTGCCGTCCGATTGCGTGGGATCCGCGGCGAGGCTCCCCGGCCGGAAATGATCGATCACTCCACCACCAGGCCGGGCCTGCGGACGTCGGCGTGCCGCCGCATGCGGCGAATCGATGGTCACCGTCGTGGAACGCTCTGATGCCGTGGGATGGGGGTTCGCTGCACAACTCGGTGATTAGTGCGGCGAGCTCCGCGCAGACCGTCGCGACACCTGGCCCGATCCGTCGCGACGAATGAGCCGATCCGTCGCGACGAATGAGCCGACCCGTCGCGACGAATGAGCCGACCCGTCGCGACGAATGAGCAGACCCGTCGCGACACCGAGCTGCGGTGGTGTGCACCCCGACACGTCGTTCTGCGTCCGCCCCGGCCGTGAACGCGCTGATAGGTCCTGCCCATGCACGACGCGGCGCGCAAGTTGTCCGTGCTCGGGGAGCGCGACGCTCCGGCCGTCGCGCGCGAGCCGGGAGAGCGGCGCGACGATGCCGGTGTCACGAGTCCTGGTGGCTGACCCAACCCCTGAACATCGGGGAGGCGAAGGACCCTGAAGTCGGTGTCTCGCGCTCCCGCTCACGCTGCGGTGATCCGAGCTCGAATGAGGTCGGTCGCTCCAGAGGGATCGGCCGGCGCGGGTGCCACGACCGACGTGCGGGAGAATGTCGTTCCGAACCGAAGGAGTCCTCTCGTCGGCGAGCAGCGGTGCACGTTCGACAGCTCGGCTACCAGCTGATCCCGGTGTCGGGGCAGGATCCATCGGCGGTCGCCGTCCACCACACGACCCGCGCGACGAGTGACGCCCACGCACCGGTGACGGTCGTGATCTCGAGCTCCGCCTCCCGGAGCGCCTACGTCCTGGGCATCGAGGACAGCGCAACGGTCGCCGCACCGTCGCCGCGTCCGCGCTCCGGGTGCAGCAGGGTCCTCCGACCCGGAGTCTCGTCGGGCAGCCCGATCGAGGTGCCGATGAGGAGCGCGAGCGGCAGCATGACGTATGCGTACACGATGACGTTGTCCGTGGAGGCTGCGAGCAGGATCGCGGTGAACGCGAACAGCGCGGCCCAGTGCACCGGGGCGTCGGTCTCCTTGGCCCTGCGGATGATCCGGGCGATCAGCGTGGTCACACCGAGGCCGAACAGGAGGAGCCCGACGACACCGAGATCGTGGTAGATCCGGAAGTAGTCGTTGTGCGGTTGCTCCACCTCTGCGTGGAACGCCGTCGTGATGAACTCGACGGAACTCCCGACGCCCTTGCCGAAGATCGGCGCCTCGTTCGCATCGGTGAGGAGCCGGTCCCAGATCGCGCTCCGGCCCGAGGTGTTGAGCACGAGTCCGCCGACCGCAGCGCCACCGTCGCCACCGAGGAAGCGGTCGCGGAAGGGCGGGTACACGATCAGGAGGGCGACGAGCGATCCCACGGCACCGAAGATGCCTGCGAATGCCAGCGGCAGGCGCTGACCGTGCCGGAGCCGGACCGCGAGCCCCACGAGGACGAGGAGCGCGATCACGGATGCGGTCCTCGACAACGATGCCACGATCACGGCGACGATGAGGAACGGGGCGAGACCTCCGAACAACCCCTGCTTCGGGAGAGTCACCGCAGCTGCGAGGAGCACGAGCGCGGTCAGGGCGAACGACCTGGCCTGGAACGTCTCGACCCCGATTGCGATCCCGGCGACGTACACGAGGCTCGTGACGACACCGACGGTCGTGAAGACGCGGAGGATCTTGCCGGCGCGCTCGATCGACGACACGCGCGCTGCGAACCCGATGCCCAGGACGAACATCGCGTAGATCGAGAGGTTCTGGAAGCCGTCGATGGTCGGCAGGAGCAGTGCGCGGAGCGTGGTGTACAGGAGGAAGAGGAGCATCGGGAGCGGAATGCCGGACAGCCTCGGTTGTGCGACGACGACCGGTGCCAGCGCGAACAGCGCGGCCGCGATCCCGACGCAGATGAGAGCCGAGAGGCTGACGGGACCGACAGAGATCCGGCTCGCGACGTCGATCGTGAGGCCGAAGAACACTGCTGCGTACCCGATGAGCGGCAGCGAGGTGCGGACTTGGCGAGAGCCCCCTCGGACCCGTGCACGACGAACGACGGTGTTCGCGCGGAGGCGGGTGTCGAGGTTCGCGGTCATGCGGTGACCTCGCCGATGAGTCGACCCCAGTGGGAGGCGAACTCCGTGGCCGAGTGCTGCCCCTCGAACCGCGCGCGAGCGGCGTGCGACATCCCGGCGCGGAGATCGTCGTCGGTGAGGAGCATCGCGACGCGATCTGCGAACCCGGCCTCGTCACCGGGCTCGACGAGGAACCCGTTGACACCGTCCTGGACGATGTCGGGTATCCCGCCGAGGCGGAACGCGACGACCGGGGTCCCGCTCGCCAGCGCCTCGATGATGGTCAGCGGTTGCGCCTCGGTCAGCTCGGACGTGAATGCCAGGCACCGCGCTCCGCGGAGCGCCGCCCACTTGGCCGCGCCGCCGAGGGCACCGGGGCGGTCGAGCGCGCCCGCGACACCGCTCGATGCGACCGCGTCGTCGATGACCGCGGCGGTCGCGTCGTCGCCCGCGTGTCCCGCCATCACGAAGCGCCACGCATCGTCACGAGCCGCGAGGAGTCCCGCGATCCGTGCGAAGACGTCAGCACCCTTGCCCGCGATGAAGTTCGACATGAAGAGGACTGTCGCGGTGTCCGAGGCCGCTGACGCAGGTCCGGGGACGGACCCGGGGGTGTTCGGGATGCACTGCACTCGATCCGTCCGCACGAACGGCAGGACGTCGGACGTGAGCGAGGGACCGAGACAGACGACCTGCGAGGCGGAACCGAGGAACCGTCGGACGAGTGACCGCCACACGGCGTTCCGGCGCGCGAGTGCGACGAACCCGACGGAGTGCACGTAGAACACCCGGCGACCGCGCCCGAGGCGGAGCACCTCGCTCAGGGCCCAGTCGACGATGAACGAGATCGGTCGCGTCGTGACGAAGAACACGGTCACCGTCGGGCGCCATGTCAGAACGGTTCGGAACGTACGGAGGAGCAGGCCCGCGGCCGCCGCGGCCTTGCGGATCGAGGGGGCACCGACCTCGTCCACCGTCCGGCTGAAGCGACGGTCGACGAAACGAACCGGGTGTCCGAGCTCCTCGACTGCCTCCAGGAACCGCACGGTCATGACCGCCTGCCCGTGGACGGGCGGGGGAACCTGGCTGATCACAGCGAGGCGGGGAGGCCGGCCGGTCATCGTGACCCGACCCTGGAGGTGCGTCGCGGCAGGAGTGACGCGCGGAGGAACACCGCGTTGCCGACGAGGTAGCGCTTCCAGAGGCGTCGAGGCTCGAGCGCGAGGCGGAAGCACCACTCGACACCGAGCCGGGTCATCCACTCCGGGGCGGCTGGAATGGTCCCGGCGACGAAGTCGAACGCCGCCCCGACGCAGATGGCGACCTTGCCGAGTTCGTCCGAGATCCGTCGCGCTTCCAGGTTCTGGAGCGGAGTCCCGAGTCCGACCCAGACGATGTCCGGTTCGGTCCTGCGGATGTCCGCGTCGAGCGTCGTCTGCTCGGCGGCAGTCAGCGGCCGGAAGTGCGATCTCTGCCGACCCACGATCTCGACGCCGGGGTAGCGCCGTTCGAGCTCGGCGGTGAGCTCGTCGAGCACCACGTCGGTGTTGCCGAAGAGGTAGTGCCGGACACCCGATGACCGACCGACGTCCATCAGATCCGGGAACAGCGACGGACCACGGACCTGGTGCAGATTCGCTCCGGGGAGCACCCGGGACACCCAGGTGAGTGGCTTGCCATCGGGGTAGATCGCGGCACCGGTGCGGAGCAGGTCGTGGTAGCCGGATCGTCGGTGCGCCAGGGAAACCACGTACGAGTTCGCGAGATGGACGTCGCCGGCCCCCCCGGACTTCGCGACGGCGACGATCTGAGCGATCGCGGTCGGGCGGTCCGCGACGATGATCGGGAGTCCCGCGACGGTCGTCCGGTCCAGTGTGTCGAAGCCCATGAGTCATCCATCCGTCGAGTAACAATTTCGAATGCTAGAATATCACATGTGCAGAAGCCGACACCAAGTCGTGCTGCGATCTGAGAACGACTGGAGGCGAAGTGCGCCGTCACACCGCAGCCGCAGCCACGCTCCCGCTCGTGGCCCAGGGGCTCCTCAGCCTCGGCCAGATGACCGTCACCCTCGCGGGGACCCTGGCGCTCGCACCGACGGCCTGGGGCAAACTCGCCACGATCCTGGCGGTCTTCTTCGTTGCTGCGGCGTTCGTCCGCGGCTTCGGCAACCTCCCGCTGCTCGTCTACTTGTCGGGTGATCGCCAGGGCTCCCGAGATGCTCGGCGCGCGGCGATGACGGTCTCGTGCGCGGTCGCGCTCCCGGCTTCGCTCGCTCCCTGCATTGCTGGATCGGCACTCGGCATGCCGCTGCCGGGGATGCTCCTCGGCTTGGCACTGTTCCCGTTCGTGTCGTACGACACCGCACGAGCCGTGGAGATCGCGGGAGGGCGGTGGGGGCGCGTCGTCCTCGCGGACGGCAGCTTGATGATCGCTCTCGTGGTGGGGTGCGTCATCGCGTCCTTCGGTCGAACGGATGCTGCTGCCGTCCTCGCGTCGACGATGCTGGTGGCGTACAGCCTCGGGACCGCCGCCCTCCTGCGCTCCGGGCGCGCGGGCACCCCGTGGACGGTCTCGCAGTACCTCGCTGCACACCGTCGCGAAATGCCCTTCCTCGCCCTCGACCAAGTGCTGCTCGCGCTCGCCACGACGCTCACGATGGTCGTCATCGGCGTGGCGTCCGGGATCGCGGACGCCGGCGCGTTCCGCACGTGTCTCACGTTGTTCGCCGGGCCGTTGCAGGTGCTGCAGGCGGGGCTGTCGCCGGTGATCATCCGGCGCCTGCGGCGCGATGCGATCCTCACCGAGGGATCCGAACTCGACCGGCGAGCGCGCTCCCTCCGACTGCCGTTCGCCACCGTCATCGGCTCCCTCGTCGCGAGTGCGGCGGTGGGTGTCGTCGCCACGGCCGCAGCGACGGTCGTGCTCCCGCAGCTCGGGATCGGGAAGCTCGATGCGGCCGCACCGTTCATCACCGGTGCATGCGTGCTGACGTCAGCGCTCTGGGGCGCGTCGGTCATCACCTCGTTCATGCGGTACCGGCGATCGAACATGGAGCTCATGATCGTGCGGATGGTGGTCCTCGTCGTCTCGAACGCGGCGATGTTCGTCCTGATCGACGGCGTCGGCCTCGCGACGGCCGCAGCGGTGTTCGTGGTCTCCGGCATCTGGGCCGGATCCGCCGCGGTCCACGCCCTCACTCGGTGGACGAAGGTCGCACGCGTCTGAGGCGCCCGGTGCGTTCCGGATGGCCGACCAGGCGTCGCGGGCCGGGGACGACGAAGACCCCCGGTGATCCGTGGTTCATGGATGACCGGGGGTCTTCGTCGATGGCCCGACCGGGCCGACATCAGGCCGTGGCGGTGGCCAGCGTCCCTGCCACGGCGGACTCGACGATACGGTCGAGTCCGAGCAGCGGGTGCCACCCGAGGACGTCCGCAGCGCGGGACACATCGGCGACGAGGGCCGCGGGATCGCCCGCCCGTGCCTCGACGACGATGGGCGAGACGGTGGTCCCGAGCTCGGCACCGACCGCTCGGACCACCTCGAGCACCGTCGCTCCGGTGCCGGATCCGATGTTGACGGCGCCCCCGGTGAACCGGCCCGAGCAGATCGCGTCGAGGGCGTCGAGGTGTGCGTTCGCGAGGTCCAGCACGTGCACGTAGTCACGCACGCAGGACCCGTCGCGGGTTCCGTGGCCGGTGCCGAACACCTGCGGGGAGCGACCGTTCCGGATCTCGTCGATGATGATCGGGATCAGGTTCTTCCGACCGCGATCGGCCAGCTCGGGCGACCCGGACCCCGCGACGTTGAAGTACCGGAGGGCGGCGTACCGGAGCCCCCATGCCCGCGCCGCTGCTGCGAGCATCCACTCGCCGACGAGCTTCGACTCTCCGTAGGGGTTCATGGGGGCGCACGGTCCGTCCTCGGAGACGGCTGCGCCGTCTGCGTCGCCGTACACGGCCGCGGATGACGAGAAGACGAGGTCCCGCACGCCGACGGTACGCATCGCGGAGAGGAGGGTGCCGAGGCCGTGCACGTTGACCCGCCAGTAGGATTCGGGGTCGGCCATCGACTCTCCGACGTCCTTGAGCGCGGCGAGGTGCACGACCCCGGTCACGTGGTGCGCCCGCATCATCGCCGCCACCTCGAAGCCGGCGTGGGGTGCGGCGAGATCGCACCTGTTGAGTGGTGCGCGCAGCCGATCGGCCACGCCTGAGGACAGGTCGTCGAGGACGACGACCCGTTCACCCCGCTGTTCGAGGAGATCGACGACGTGGGAGCCGATGTACCCGGCACCCCCGGTGATGAGGAGCGACATGAAGCCTCCGGATGTGATCGTGGTCAGGGCTGGATGAATACCGAGCGGAGGCTCGCGACGATGGGCGGCAGAGCGTCCGTGATCTCGCGGGCGGACTGCTCGTAGACGTGCGTGGCCTGCCGGAACGGATCGAGGAGGTCGTCGTCGTGCCGCACGTTCTGACGCACGGACGCACGACTCGCCGCAACGGCTCGGACCGCGTTCGCGAACCGCTCTCGTGCCGTCGTCCCGCCGCGTCGAGGACCGGGAGCGGAGGTGTCGACGAGTCGGCTGAACTCGCGGATCGTGAAGGTGTAGCGAACGGCGCGCGGTTCGGTCTCTGCGACGAACCGACGGTGCGACCGGGTTGCCGTGAGGACGAGGTCCGCTGCGGCGATGGACTGCCGGGCGAGCTGAGCCCCCCGGTGCCAGGGCGCATCGTCGAGGTCCAGGTCGGCGGCGATCCGCAGCGACTCGGGCGGCATCGGCTCGCCGACGAGCGCTCCGGTTCCGGCCGAGTCGACGACGACAGGCAGGTCACGCACCGCTTGACGGAGCAGCTGTGCGGTCAGGGGTGACCGGCACACGTTGCCAGTGCAGACGACGAGCACACGAAGGGAGGCGTCGAGATCGCTCGTCGTCATGCGCGGACCCCGCGCCTGGCGCGGCCGCGCGTCACCGGGGCGGCTGCGATCTCGGCGTCCTCGCCGTAGTAGAGGTGCTCCGCGTAGGCGTCCGCATCGGGTCCGCGCGAGGGGAGCATGGTGGCGACGGCGCCGTGCACCGTCGCGCTCACCCCCTCGAGGACACGGAGTGCTGCGACGAGCTCTGGCTTCCGGACCTTGTTCGCTGCAGCCACGAGCAGGACGCCAGCGAGTCGGCTGAGCACGGTGGCATCGGTCACGACGAGCACGGGTGGCGCGTCGATCACGACGTAGTCGAACGCGGCTTCGAGCGCGCGGACGGTCTCTTCCATCGCGACGGATCCGAGCAACTCGCTCGGATTCGGCGGAACGCGTCCGGACGCGAGGAGGCTGAGACCGCCCGTTCCCCAGGGCTGGATCACGTCCTCGAACTCGGCACGGCCGATCAGCAGGTCGGTGAGGCCGGCACCCCCCTCGACGCCGAACCGCTGGGCGACACGTGGTCGTCGGAGGTCGGCGTCGACGAGGACCACGCTGGCACCGGTCTCGGCGAGGGCGAGCGCGATGTTCGCCGACATGTAGGTCTTGCCCTCGCTCGGTGTCGAGCTGGTGACGAGGAACGTGTTCGGTGAATCCCCGACGTTCAGGAACTGCAGGCTCGTGCGGAGCCGCCGGAACGCCTCGGCCTTCGGGCTGCGAGGTTCCTCGTGCACGACCAGGGGTCGGACCGCGGCGTCCGGGTCGAAGCCGATCGTGCCGAGGATCGGCAGTCTGGTCGCCTCCTCGAGATCGCTGGCCCTGCGGATGCGGGTGTCGAGCACGGTTCGCAGCATCGCTGCCGTGACACCGAGCGCGAGTCCCAGCGCAGCCCCGATGGCGATCATGAGTTCGACCTCCGGAGCACTCGGGATCGAGGGGACGGGAGCGGGTTGGATCGTCTTCACGTTGATCCGCGACGGACCACCCCCGGCAGGGGCCTCCAGGTCCTCCTGGATCGTCTCCGCGAGGGCCTTGCCCACCGCGTTCGCGATCGCGGCGGCATGTGCAGGATCCGCGTCGTCCGCCGCGATCTCGACGACGACCGTGTTCGCGGGTGAACTCGCTCGGACGACCTTCGCCAAGTCAGCCGTGCTCGCGGGGAAGTCGAGGTTCTTCTCGGCCCGGCCGAGCACGACTTCGCTGTCCACCACGTCGATGAACGACAGGACCGCCTGCCGTGCGAAGGCGGAACCGTCGGCGAGCTCCACGCTCGCGACCTCGCTCCCGAACCGCACCGAGACGTACAGCTCGGTCGTGGCGGTGAACGTCGGCGTCTGCGCGGCGGCGATGCCACCCGCGGCGCCCATGCCGACGAGGGTCGTCGCGATCAGGAGCAACAGGTTCTTGCGGAGGACGTGAGCGTAGTCGATGAGATCCAAGGGGTGACCTTCCGGGAGCGCGAGCGGGTTGTGCTGCTGTAGTCAGAATATCACATGCAATATCAATGTGACAGTCATGATCAGGAGCGAGCAGCGAGCCACGCACCGAGACCGTCGGAGCGGAGCGCGGCCCGGAGCGAGTCCTGTGCGCCCTCGTCCACCGAGACGTACGACTGGCCGTCCGCCGACGTGCCGCCACCCGCCACGGGCATCGTGAAGGTCGTCAGGTCGTCCGCCGTCAGGTGTCGGAGGCTCCACCCGATGTCCGCCAGGGTGCGGAACGTGAGCCCCGAGTCGATCGTCAGCGACGAACTCGTCGCCGTGACGAAGTCCGCGATGCGGCCCGGGTTCGTCAGTGTCCCTCGGCTGATCACACCGGCGACGAGCCCGCGGATGAACGCCTGCTGGTTCCGGACGCGCTGGTGGTCCGCGTCCGGGAAGGCGTACCGCTCTCGGACGAACGCCAGAGCTGCGTCACCGTCGAGCTCATTCGCCCCGGGGACGATGCGGTGCCCTCGGGCATCGAACCCGTAGGTGGAGTCGACCGTCACCCCGCCGAGCGCGTTCGTCATGTCCCGGAACCCCTGGAAGTCGATCTCGGCGACGTGGTCGATGGGGACGTCCACGAGTCGCTCGACCGTCTGCACGGTGAGCGGGATCCCACCCAGGCTGTACGCAGCGTTGATCTTGGCCATTCCGTACCCCGGGATGTCGACCCACGAGTCGCGCATGATCGACATCACGAACACCGCCTTGCGGTCGGCATCCAGATGGACGAGCATCAGCGCGTCGGCACGACTCCCCGCAGGGTGGTCGCCGTCCGGGCTGAGGCGGGCGCGCGAGTCCGATCCGATGAGCAGGATGTTCATCGCTGTCGAGTCGAGCGGGGCGGGACGATTCGTCGTCGGGATCGCGTGGTGCACCTTGGTCGACCGTGAGTCGTAGGCGCTCACGAGGTTCCCGACGAACAGCGACGAGACGATGCTCAAGACCAGAGCCACCCCGAGGAGCGATCCCAGAGCGATGATTGCACCGATGAGCGTCCTACGTCGACGACTGGGACGTTCGAGCCTACGGCGTCCGTGTGACATGTCTGCTCCTGGGATCCGGAAGAGCAGCGTCCGGATCGGAGAAGGCTGCAGGCCGGGAGGGCCTGCTACAAATATATCAAATCATAGATGAAATACAAGTATCACACCGAGCCGCCGGCAGAGCGACGCCACGCCCGCACCTGCCGCCACGACACCTTCGAGCCGTACTGCGCCACCGAGTGCCGGAACAGGAACGTCGCGAACTGCAGCACGAGGAACGCCACGACGAAGAGCTCCACGATGCAGACCACGGACTCGAGCGGGGACAGGGTCCCGACGGCGTTCCGGAGCATCGCGGTGACGGGTGTGAACGTCGGGAAGTACGTGAAGACCGCGGTGATCGGCGAGTGCGGGTTGGTGAGCACGAAGAACGCGGCGTAGAGCGGGATCAGCACGGAGAACAGCGCCACGGACTGCAGGGCGCTGGCGTCCTTGATCGTCGGGACGGCGGCCCCGACGGTGACGAACAGCGACGATGCCAGGAGCACACCGCCCACGAGCAGGAGCGCACCGACCACCATCCGCCACGGGTCGACCGGGATCGGACCGACCGAGCGGGAGAGCAGCGGCAGGACGAGACCGACCGTGCCGAGCGCGGGGATCATGAAGACCGCGGACTGCACGAGCCCGACGAGCAGCATCGCGATGACCTTGCCTCGGACGAGCACGGTGGCGTCGAGCGTCGTCAGGATCATCTCGGAGATGCGGTTCTCCTTCTCCTCGACCACCACCGTCACCATGCGTGCGGCAAGCAGCAGGACAAGCCCGAAGAACGCCGCGGCGAACAGCAGCGGCGGGATGATCGACGCCCACCCGGACGCCGTCTTGCCGCCGGAGTACGCGGTGATGGTGGTGTCCGGGGTGACCTGCAGCAGCTTCACGGCCTGCGGATCGCCGACCTTGGCGGCCACGCTCGCCTCGAGGACCTTCGTCGCGAGGTTGCCGTACTTGGCGTTCGCGAACAGGCCGTCGTCCTTCGCGGCGACCTCGATGGACTGCGAGGACGGCGACTCCGGGTAGTCCACGAACGCGTCGAGTTCACCCGCCCGGACCTTCGCGATCGCGGCCGTGGCGTCCTCGACCGGTGTCCCACCCCACCGTGCGGCGACGCGGGGCGAGACGAGACCCGAGTGGTCGACGTACTCGAACGGCACCTTCGCCGCGCTCGAGCTCGTGGTGACGGAGTCCGCACCGGCGGCGTTCCCGACCCCGACGAGCACCCCCACGACGACGATGAGCAGTGGCAGGGCGAGGGTCCCGATCCAGAACGAGGGCTTCTTGATCGCCCGGACGAACTCGAACCGGACCACCGTCCCCAGCCGGCCCGAGCCAGCGCGCCGTCCCGAACCACCCCGACGACCGCGGCTCATCGGGACACCTCGGTCTCGGACGGCGCGGTCGCGTCCGCCGACGTCGCGGAACCGGACGGGAGGCCCGACCCGGCCCCGTCGTTGACGCTCGCGTCCCCGGGATGGCGAGTCGCGCCTCCCGGCTGTTCGTCGTCACCGCGTGCCGGCGGCGAGCCGCCTGGCGGACGCGCGCCCTCTGCCCGCAGCGCGTCGACCTCGGCGTCGTGGCCGTACACCTGCACGAAGATCTCGTCGAGGGGGATCCGCCGCATCTCGAAGCCGGTGACGCCGACGCCTGCGGCCACCAGGCTGGCGAGGATGTCCGCGCCGTCGGTCGGTGCCGTCGGCACGAGGTCGGCGACACGGCCCTCCTGCCGGGTGATCGTGTAGAGCGGGCTCGGCGGGACCTCACCGCTGCAGTGCACCCGTGCGACGGCACCGCCGAAGGCGTCCTGCACCTCGGGGATGGTTCCGTAGGCGGCGGCGTTGCCGTCCTTGAGGAGGAGGATCCGGTCGCAGAGCCGCTCGACCTCGTCCATGTGGTGCGTGACGAGCACCACCGTCGCGCCGTCGGCCTTGCGCTCGTCGACGAGGTCGAGGAGCAGCCGCCGGTTGACCGGGTCGAGGCCCTTCGTCGGCTCGTCGAGGATCATCAGACGCGGTCGGTCCATGATCGTGATGCCGAGCTGTACCTTCTGCTGCTGTCCGCCGGAGAGCTTGTCGACGCGGAGCCGGCCCTTGTCCGCGAGCCCGACCCGCTCGAGGTACGCCTGCGACCACGTGACGGCGTGCCGCGAGGACATGCCCTTGAGCCGCGCGAAGTACGCCATGACGTCGAGCACGGTCTCCTTGCGGTAGAGCCCGCGCTCCTCGGGCAGGTAGCCGATGCCACCACCGGCGCTCGCCCGGTAGCGCTCGCCGTCGATCGTCAGCGTGCCGGACGTCGGCTCGGTGATGCCGAGCAGCGCGCGGATCGTCGTCGTCTTGCCGGAGCCGTTGCTGCCGAGGAGCCCGAAGGTCTCGCCCGCGGCGACGTCGAAGGACAGATGGTCGACGACGTCACGGTCGCCGAAGCGCATCACGAAGTCGCGCACGGCGATGACGGCTCCGGACACGGGGGCTCCTTTCGGGAGACGGTGGGGGCCGATCCTACCGACAGCACCCGACATCGCAGTGACATCACATGCACAAGAACAATATTTCACTCAGGGATCATGGGTGCATGAACTCATACCTCCGCGGTGCGCTGCTCGTCGGCCTCGGGATCGCGATCATCACCCCTGCCGTCGCGTTCGCCGCGTCGCAGCCGTCCGTCCCGACCTCGCATTCCGACTCGACCAGTGGTTCGACCAGGAGCGTCTCGACGAGCGAGACACGGCCGGAGGCGGGCGAGTCGATCACGGCGCGACTCGACAGCGTCGACCAGACTGCGATGACCGCCACGATCTCGGGCACGGCCACGTTCACCGGGCCCGGCGCATGGGCGATCATCAACGACACACAGATCGTCGATGTGAGCGGGTCGGGATCGTGGACTGCGACGACCCCGGCACTCCGACCCGGTATGAACACCATCTCCGTCGAGCTGTACAACAACGACCAGTTCAACCTCGTCGAACTCGCCACCGCCCCGACCTTGACCGCGACGGTCGGAACCGGATCAGGCTTCACCGCGTACGGCGTCCGCGCGGCCGACGGATCGGTCCGCGTCCACGGGAGTGCGCCGCAGGGGGCCACGGTGCACGTCAGCCGCGCCCTGCAGTTCACCGAGTACGGCACCAGCCAGGTCCGCCCGGACGGTACATGGGAACTGGGCATCGCAGCCGGAGCCCTCGGGACCGATTCCCTCCGCGTCGATCTCGGACGAACGGAGTTCGACGTCCGCGGTGTCCCGCTCTCGCAGATCACCTCTGAGGAGCCACCGAACGACCCTGCGCTGTCCGGCACCGTGTCCTTCTCCGCGGACGTCACGGAGAACGCCGTCGTGAGCGGGACGGGAGTCACCGGGTCCACCATCGATCTGCTCGTGGGGGACGCCGTGATCGCCGGTCCTCTCGTCGTCCGCGACGGGGCATGGCGGACCGAGATCACGGCCATCGGCGCTGGCGCCCACACGATCACGATCCGGCAGACGGCACCCGACGGCACGGTGCAGAGCACGACCACCGTCGCCGACTACGGGCCGGCGGTGGCGATCATCCCGCCCGCCCCGTGATGCGGGCCGGGACTTCGCGGCATCGCACTCGGCAGCATCGCAAGTCGGTATCCAATACTTCAGAGATCAGCGCGATCTTGCTGCAGACAAAGGAACCATCATGAACACCCCCCTCAAGCTCACCGTCATCGCAGGTCTCGCATTCGGCCTCGTCGCCGTGCCTGCCGCCGGCGCGTTCGCCGCCACCCCGAACACCGCGTCGCAGTCCACCGACGTCCGTTCCGCACGTCAGAACGCCGTTGCCTCGAACGTCGCACAGGCCAGCGCTCTCGACCCGAGCAAGGCCCCGACCGTCGCCCTCATCGAGTCCTGGCCGCTCCGTGGGGAAGCGTCCTTCAGCCTCTCCGGTCAGCGCGTCAGCGGGGCCGAGTTCGTCGTCGAGGTGAACGGCCGAACGCAGCGCATCCAGTCCAACACCGGCGGCTCCTTCGTGTTCATCAAGAACTTCAAGCAAGGCCAGAACACCGTCACGGTCACGCAGCAGCTCGATGGCGTGTCGACCATCGCCGGCACCACGACGTACGACTCGGCCTTCAACGGCTCCGAGTACACCGACCTGACCAACCCGGCCATCGGCGTCGACCCCTCGCGGCCGATCGACCCCGGCTTCACCGCCGGGCCGATCCTCGCCGACGGGTTCGACAAGACCAAGGCGCCGTCCGTCTCGCTCATCGAACGGCAGGGTCTCACCGGCGCGTCCATCCTCGTCAATGGCCAGGACGTCAAGGGCACCTGGTTCGTCGTGACCGCCAACGGCACCACCTCGAAGATCCCCGTCAGCAACGGCATGAACTTCCAGTTCCTCCGAGGCTTGAAGTTCGGCGACAACGTCGTGACGGTGACGCAGGAGAGCAACGGCGTCCAGTCCCCTGCCGGGACGCTCACCATCCGCGTCGGCTGAGTCCAGCCAGGCGGAGGGAGAACCTGTCCGCGATCACGACACCCCCGGAGAGCACCACCCCGGGGGCGTCGTGGTGTCTGGCGACCCGACGGGCGCGCCGGCCGACCCAGTACTCAGGGCTCAGGGCTGCCTGGACTCTCCGACGATCGCCATGCCCGCGCCCCGGAGACGACGACGCTCCTGCGCGATGAACGCCATGAGCCGGTCGTTCGTCCCCGAGACGTGCGCCGCGAGGAGCTCGGCCGCGCGGTCGGCGTCCCGCGCCACGACGGCGTCGAGGATCGCGGAGTGCTCCTGCCACGCGGCGTCCCTGGCCTCGGCGGTGCGGACCTCGAGCCACCGACTCCGTTCCAACCGGGTGAGCGCGTCCGCGACGGTCTCGGTGAGGAACCGGTTGCCGCCGAGCGCCGCCATGTCGAGGTGGAACGTGCTCCCCATCCGGAGACCGGACTCCTGGTCGGGGGTCGGGCGCAGCTCGTCGAGATGCGCCCGGACCGCATCGAGCTCAGCGGCCGGAGCCCGGGAGACGGCGAGCCGTGCAGCAGCGGGCTCGAGGACCACGCGGAGTTCGGCGAGCGCGGCGATCTCGCCGAGGTCGATCGGCGTGACGGTCCAGGAGCGTCCCTGGTGGAGGATGAGCCCCTCGCGTTCGAGCCGCGACAGCGCTGCGCGGACGGGGGTCCTCGAAGCGTGGAACCGGGCCTCGAGGCCGCGCTCGGAGATCCGCTCCCCCGGTGCGAGCTCGAGCGTCAGGATCGCCGCACGCAGGTTGTCGTAGAGCTGCACGGTCTGCGACACGGGTGCGGCGTCGGTCGGTGCGGTCACGGTCGATCAGCGTAGCCGAGCGACCCGCGAGATGGTATACCGTTTTGGTATACCAATCACGTGCCCCGCGCGCGCGCCAGCGTGACCCCCGAGGAACCGGCGTGACCCACCGAGGCGTGACCCACCGAGGCGTGACCCACCCAGGAAGGCGACCCGTGACGTCGACCGCAGCCGCGCCTCCAGACCGTGTCTCGAGCGCTCGCGCGTGGGCGATGCTCGCCCTCGGGGTGGCGGCGCAGGCCGCCGGGACCCTCGTCGTGTCCGCACCCGCCTTCCTGATCCCGCTCCTCCGCTCCGAGGGCGTGCCGCTGGCGACCGCGGGGCTGCTCGCCGGCGCACCGACGTTCGGCATGGTGCTGACGCTCATCGCCTGGGGCGCGATCACCGACCGGATCGGGGAGCGGATCGTGATCGCCGGGGGCCTGGTGCTCACCGCCCTCGCCACCCTGGCCGCGTTCGCGAGCGCCGGGGACCCGGTGCTGCTCGGCCTGTCGTTCCTGCTCGCGGGGATGACGAGTGCCTCGACGAACGCGGCATCCGGCAGGGTCGTCGTCGGCTGGTTCCCGAAGCACCGCCGGGGGCTCGCGATGGGCATCCGGCAGATGTCGCAGCCGCTCGGGGTGTCCATCGCCGCGCTGACGGTGCCGACCATCGCCGAGGCGCACGGCATCCGCGCCGCCCTCGTGCTGCCGATCGCACTCACCGTCGTCCTCGCGGTGCTCTGCGCGATCGGCATCGCGAACCCGCCGAGACCGACGCGACCGACCGGCGACGCGGCGACCAGTCCGTACCGGTCGTCGTCGTTCCTCTGGCGCATCCACGCGGTGTCGATCCTGCTCGTGGTGCCGCAGTTCACACTCTCGACGTACGGACTCGTCTGGCTGACCGGCGACCTCGGGTGGTCGGCGCTCGGTGCGGGGGTCCTCGTCGGGGCGTCGCAGTTCGTCGGGGCACTCGGACGGATCGGCGTCGGAGTGTGGAGTGACCGGGCCGGGTCCCGTGTCGGGCCGCTCCGCTGGGTCGCCGTGTCCGCCGCCGTCGTGATGGGGTTGCTCGCCCTGGTCGACGCCACCCATCTCGCCGCTGCCGCCGTGTTCCTCGTCATCGCGACGACCGTCACCGTGGCGGACAACGGCCTGGCCTACACGAGCGTCGCCGAGGCCGCCGGGCCGTTCTGGTCCGGTCGGGCACTCGGGGCCCAGAACACCGGGCAGTTCATCGCGGCGAGCGCCGTCGGCCCGGGGGTCGGAGCCCTCGTCGGTGTGCTCGGGTTCGCCGGGAGCTTCCTCGTGGTCGCCGCGCTGCCGCTGCTCGCGTTGCCGATCGTGCCACCGACGGACGAAGAGTCTCGTTAGGCTTGGGAGCACCCCGGCAGGGGCCCACTCGTCGCGGAGCACATGGCCCGCGGCGCACTCGATCAAGGACGACCGACGCCCATGGCACTGACCTCTCCCGCACGTGCAGACCTCCACTCGACGGCCCCTGGATCGGCGTCACGGCTCGCCCCGCGGGCCTGGTTGCACACCGATGCTCCGTCGCTCTCACTGAACGGGGAGTGGCGGTTCCGCTGGTCCCCGGTGGCCGACGCCCCGGACGACATGGACGCTCCCGACGCGGACGCCGACGGCGAGGACTGGGGCACGCTCCCCGTCCCCGCGCACTGGGTCCTGCACGGTCACGGGTCGCCGATCTACACGAACGTGCAGTTCCCGTTCCCGATCGACGCGCCGCACCCGCCGGACGAGAACCCGACGGGCGACTACCGCCGGACCTTCGAGCTGCCGTCGGGGTTCGACGCCGCGGCATCGGGTGCCGGGCGTGTGCTCCTGCGGTTCGACGGGGTCGAGTCGCACTTCCGGGTGTGGGTGAACGGCGCGCTCGTCGGCTGGTCGACGGGGTCGCGGCTCGCCACGGAGTTCGACGTGACGTCGCTCCTCCGGCCCGGGTCGAACGACATCGCGGTCCGCGTGCACCAGTGGTCGGCGGCGAGCTACATCGAGGACCAGGACCAGTGGTGGCTGCCCGGCATCTTCCGCGACGTCACGCTCCTCGCCCGGCCCGAGGCGCCGGTCGAGGACGTGTTCGTGCGCGCGTCCTGGGCGCCCGTGCTCGGGTCCGCGGCCGACGCGGGGACCGCTGCGTCCGGACGTCCGTCGACCGGGAGCGGTGTGATCACCGCCGCCGTCGAGGGTGTCTTCCCGATCCGCTTCCAGGTGCCGGCGCTCGGGGTCGACGTCACGTGGGCGTCGGCGGATGAGGTCGAGCCGATCGAGGTCGAGGCGGTCGAGGCCTGGACCGCCGAGCAGCCGCGGCTGTACGACGCGACGGTCGCGTCCGGCGCGTCGGCAGCGTCGGCAGCGTCGGGTGCGACGGTCGCGTCCGGTGCGTCGGCAGCGTCGGTCGCGTCCGGTGCGTCGGGCGCGTCCGGTGCGTCGGCCGGGAGGCCCGGGGGCGCGTCCGCCCCGTCCGGTCCCGTCGGCGAGACGGTCGCGCTCCGCATCGGGTTCCGCACCGTCGAGATCCGTGGGGACCGGTTCCTCGTCAACGGCGAGCGCGTCGTGTTCCACGGGGTGAACCGCCACGAGACGCACCCCGTCCGCGGCCGGGTCTTCGACGAGGCGCACGCGCGGGCCGACATGGCGCTCATGAAGCGGCACAACGTCAACGCCATCCGGACGTCGCACTACCCGCCGCACCCCCGGGTCCTCGACCTGGCGGACGAGCTCGGCTTCTGGGTGATCCTGGAGTGCGACCTCGAGACGCACGGGTTCGACGCGGTCGACTGGATCGGGAACCCGTCGGACGATCCCGCGTGGGAGGACGCCTACCTCGACCGGATCGCCCGCACCGTCGAGCGCGACAAGAACCACGCCTCGATCGTCATGTGGTCGCTCGGCAACGAGTCGCACACCGGCCGGAACCTCGCCGCGATGAGCCAGTGGGTGCACCGTCGGGACCCCGAGCGCCCGGTGCACTACGAGGGCGACTACACGGGCGAGTACACCGACGTCTACTCGCGGATGTACCCGTCGCTCCAGGAGACCGAGTCGATCGGGGGCGGACCGCTCACGCCGCTGCTCGCCTGCGGGCCGGCCGAGTCCGCCCGGCAGCGCTCGAAGCCGTTCATCCACTGCGAGTACGTGCACGCGATGGGGAACGGACCCGGCCAGATCAAGGAGTACGAGGACCTCGTCGACCGGTACCCGCGACTGCACGGCGGCTTCGTGTGGGAGTGGCGCGACCACGGGCTCCTCACCCACACCGAGGACGGCACCCCCTTCTACGGCTACGGCGGCGACTTCGACGAGGTCGTGCACGACGGCAACTTCGTGATGGACGGGCTCGTGCTGCCCGACGACACCCCGACCCCCGGACTCCTGGAGTTCGCGGCCGTCGTGGCACCGATCCGGATCGGCGTGACCGCGGTCGTCGCCGGCGGGACGATCCTCGTCGAGAACCGCTTCCACTCCGCGTCGACCTCGGGCCTGCGGTTCTGCTGGTCGCTCGCCCGGGACGGCATCGAGGTGGCTTCCGGACGGCTCTCCCCCGGGATCGTCCCCGCGCACGGATCGGCCACCGTGCCGGTCCCGGACGAGGTCGTCGCGCTCACGGCCGACGGCGGACCTGAGGGCGAGGTGTTCCTCACCGTGACGGCCGAGCTCGCCGGACCGACGGCGTGGGCGGACACCGGGCACGTGGTCGCACGGCGGCAGGTGGCGGTGTCGGCGGTCCTGCCGGACGCGCCCCGTGCCTCCAGGCCGTCCTCCGGTGGGTCCCTGTGGGACGGCGACGCACTCGGCGTCGCGACGTTCACCGAACTCGGGTCGCTCGCCTCGTGGAACGGACTGCCCGTCGACGGGCCGCGGCTCGAGCTCTGGCGTGCACCGACCGACAACGACCGCGGCGCGTCGCAGGGCTCCTACGAACTCGCCGACCCGGTGCTGACCGGCGGTCTCGGGGTGCCGGCTCCGTCGTCGGCGGAGCGCTGGGAGGCAGCGGGACTCGACCGGCTCTCGCACCGCGTGGTGTCCGTGTCACGGACGGACGACGGACTCGTGCAGCGCGTCCGGGTCAGCGCCGCGAACAGCGGGTCCGGGGTCGACGTCGTGCACCGGTGGACGCTGACCGACCGGGGGCTCCTCCTCCGGACCGAGGCGACACCCTACGGGGTGCCGGACCAGACCTGGCCGAGGATCGACGACCGCGACCGCTCGTGGCCGCCGATGCAGGTGCGGAACTGGACGTGGCCGAGGATCGGGGTGCGGATCGACCTGCCGGGATCGCTCGACGCCGAGACGGTGACGTGGTTCGGGACAGGGCCCGCGGAGTCGTACGTGGACTCCGCCGACGCGGCCCGGGTCGACCGGTTCTCCGCGACCGTCGACGAGTTGAGCGTGCCGTACTCGAAGCCGCAGGAGACCGGGCATCGTCCGTCGCTCCGGACGCTGTCGGTCGGACCCCTGACGGTGACGACAGTGCCCACGACCGCACCGGGTACCGAGTCCGGACATCGTGTCGGGTTCACGCTCTCGCGGTGGACGGCGCAGGAGATCACGCGGGCGGCGCACCCGCACGAGCTCCCGCCGTCGGACCAGCTGCACCTGTACCTGGACGACGCGCAGCACGGGCTCGGCTCGCGGGCGTGCGGGCTCGACGTGCTGCCGGAGCACCAGCTCTGGCCGTCGGGGCGGTCGTGGGAGGTGCTGCTCGGCTAGTCCGGCTACTCGGCCTCGATGGCGGCGATCGCGGTGCGGTCGGCGTCGTCGAGGAAGGCGCTGAGCCGTTCGACCTCGGGCTCCTCGCCGATCGCGCCGGCGGCCCGGCGGAGGGCGTAGAGCGCACGGAGCACCCCGCGGTTCGGCTCGTGCGACCACGGGACCGGGCCCTGGCCACGCCAGCCGCCCTTGCGGAGCGCATCGAGTCCGCGGTGGTAGCCGACCCGGGCGTAGGCGTAGGACTCGAGGGTCGCGCCGCGGGCCCAGGCCTCGTCCGCGAGCAGGGCCCAGGCGATGCTCGACGACGGGTTCGCGGTGACGACGTCGACGAGAGGTGTCCCGCCGTCGATCGCATCGGTGACGGCGGGTTCGGCGGGGAGTCGGGTCTCGGGGACGCCGAGGAGGTTGTCGGTCATGCGGACCAGCCTCCCACGGGCTGGGCGCGACGGCCTCGCCCTGCGTCGGGGTCGTCCTCCTCGGAGGCCGCGGCTCGGTCCGGGTCGCTGCCTCTTGCGCTCCGGAGACGGGACCGCGTACGGTCGGAGCGAACCCATTCGGAAGGACGGGCCGTTGATACTCTCCGTCGGAACTGCGCACCTGGACACGATCGTGTCTGCGCAGACGCTGCCCACGCACTGACGCCCGCCGCGTCGCTCGCCTCACCGAGCGCCCGGGTCGTCGTGCACCCAGCACCGACACCGCTGCGCTGCTGCACCGCCGCGCGGCACAGGGAGCACCATGCCCGCAAGCACCCCGTCCGTCGTCCTCACCGACTGCTCGTTCGCCTGGCCCGACGGCTCGACCGTCCTCGACCACGTCTCCGCGGCGTTCGGTCGCGGCCGCACCGGGCTCGTCGGCGCGAACGGCGCCGGCAAGTCCACCCTCGTCCGACTCGTCACCGGCGAGCTGACACCGACCGGCGGCAGGGTCGTGACGTCCGGCGACGTCGACGTCCTGCCGCAGCGCCTCGACACTGGCCCCGACGACACCGTCGCCGACCTGCTCGGGATCCGCACGACACTCGAGGCGCTCCGCGCGGTCCTCGGCGGCGACGTCGATCCGGGGCACTTCGACCGCATCGGCGACGACTGGGACGTCGAGTCGCGCGCCGAGGCCGCGATCGACGCACTCGGACTCGGGCTCGGCCCGGACGGCCTGGACCGTCGGGTCGGCACCCTCTCCGGTGGCGAGGCGGTCCTCGTGGCCGTCGCCGGGATCCGCCTCCGGGGACGGCCGATCGCACTCCTCGACGAGCCGACGAACAACCTGGATCGCCGCGCCCGCGCAGCACTCCTCGACATGGTGGACTCCTGGCGGGGGACGCTGCTCCTCGTCAGCCACGACCGGGAGCTGCTCGAGCACGTCGACGAGACCGTCGAGCTGCGGGACGGCTCCCTGACGGTGTTCGGCGGGACGTTCGCCGCGTTCGAGGAACGGCTCGCCGTCGAACAGGCCGCCGCGGAGCGCGACGTCCGTGCGGCCGAGCACACCGTGCGCGTCGAGCGGCGCCAGCGGATCGAGGCCGAGACGAAGATCGCGCGGCGGGCCCGCGCCGGCGCGAAGGCTGCCCTCAGCATGCCGAAGATCCTCGCGAACGAGCAGCGGAAGAAGGCGCAGGAGACCGCCGGTCGCCTCCGCGGGACCCACGCGTCGTCCGAAGCCGATGCCAGGGACGCCGTGACGACGGCCGAGGAACGGCTCCGGACCGACGACCGGATCACCGTCGACCTGCCGGATCCTCGGCTGCCCGCGACCAGGCGGATCGCCACGCTGACGATCGCTGGTCGGACGACCGTCGTGCAGGGACCGGAGCGGATCGCGATCGTCGGGGACAACGGCGTCGGCAAGACCACGCTGCTGGAGCGGCTCGTCGGAACGGACCACGCCCGCGAGCACCCCGGCGCCGAGGCCGTCGCGCACACGACGAGGATCGCGTACCTGGCGCAGCGACGGGACGGCCTCGAGGACGAGCTCAGTGTCCTCGAGAACGTCCGCCGTGCGGCACCGGACGTGCCGCCCGCGCTGCTCCGGAACCGGCTTGCACGGTTCCTCGTCCGGGGTGACGCGGTCGATCGTCCCGCCGTGTCGCTGTCCGGCGGGGAGCGGTTCCGGGTGGCGCTCGCGAGCCTGCTCCTCGCGGACCCGCCGCCGGAGTTGCTGGTGCTCGACGAGCCGACGAACGACCTCGACATCGACAGTGCCGACGAGCTCGTCGATGCGCTCCGTGCCTACCGCGGGGCGCTCGTGGTGGTCAGCCACGACGAGGCGTTCCTCGACCGGCTGGACCTGACCGCGCGGCTGACGCTGGTGCGGTGACGCGCTGCCCGGTGGTCGAAGTCCTGACCGGTTCTGCGCCAGGGAGCGTCACGTGCGCCAGGGAGGCCCTCGGCGCGTTGACGCTCCCTGCGGCAGAATCGGTGGGGCTGCAGGACCGGTGGGGCTGCAGGACCGGTGGGGCTGCAGGACCGGTCGGGGGCGACAGGGCGACGGACGGGAGGGACGGTGTCAGCTGGCACCGTCCCTCCCGTCCGTCAGCCGGTCGGCTCAGGCGCGGTGCGCCGGTCCGTGTCCCGTGTGGTGCGCCGACGCGTCCTCCGCGATCGGGGCCGCGTGCGACCCGTGCGAGGTGTGCTCCGTCGCGTGCGCGGGGGCGTCGACGGCGGTCGGCGCCGCGTGCGACCCGTGGTGCTCGGGCTCGACCCCGTCCCGCGCGGTGCCACGCTCGGTGCCATGCCCGGTGCCGGGCCCGGGCCCGCGCTCGGTTCCGGGGTGCGAGCGCTCGAGCTTCGCGCCCTCCACGTCGACGTCCGGCACGATCCGGTCGAGCCACTTCGGGAACCACCACGCCGACGTGCCGAGCAGGTGCATCGCGGCGGGGATGAGGAGCATCCGCACGACGAACGCGTCCACCATCACGCCGAACGCCAGCCCGAACCCGATCGGCTTGATCGTCGACGAGTCCGAGAAGATGAACCCGGCGAACACCGACATCATGATGATCGCCGCCGCCGTGACCACCGCGCGACCCGCGTGCACACCCCGCTGCACCGCGATCTTCGCCGGTGCCCCGTGTGCGAACGACTCCCGCATGCCCGACACCAGGAACAGCTGGTAGTCCATCGCGAGCCCGAACAGGATCCCGATCTCGATGATCGGCAGGAAGCTCAGGATGGGGCCCGGGTCGTGGGTGCCGAACACGGCGCTCAGCCAGCCGAACTGGTAGATCGCGGTCAACCCGCCGAACGACGCCAGGAGCGACAGGATGAACCCGACGGTGGCGGTGATCGGGACGAGGATCGACCGGAACACGATGATCAGGATGATGAGCGACAGTCCGACGACCACCACGAGGTAGAGCGGCAGGACGTTCGCGAGCTTCTCCGAGACGTCGATGTTCGCACTCGCGTTGCCGGCGACACCGAGCGTCGTCGTGCCGCCGTCGACCTGCACCGAGAGGTCGCGGAGGTCCTTGACGAGGTTCTCCGTCGAGACGCTCGACGGACCGCCCTTCGGGATGACCTGGAAGGCGATCACCGAGTTGTCCGACGAGGCACCGATCGGGGCGACCGCCGAGACGTCGTCCGACTTCGCGATGGCCTTGCCGATCGTCACCTCGGTCGCGGTCACGTCGGCGTCCGAGATCCTCGACGGCAGGGTCGCCACCGCCACCAGCGGGCCGTTCTGACCGGCACCGAACTTGTCCTCGACGGTCTTGAAGGCGTTGTACTGGCTCGATCCGACGGCCTCCGACGACCCGTCCGGGAGGCCGAGGCGCATCTGCATCGCCGGCAGGGCGATCGTGCCGAGCACCGCGATGCCGAGGACGAGCGTCACGATCGCGCGCACCGTGTTCATCGGCGCGTTCGGCACCCGCGTCGCGCCGGTCGTCCCGATGGCGGCGCGCTCCTTCTTGCGGAGGAGCCGCATCCCGAGCAGGGACATGACCGCCGGGGTGAACGTCGTCGCGACGAGGATCGCGACCGCGACCGCGACTGCACCGACCGTGCCCATGAGTCCGAGGAACGGGACGCCGGTGATGTTCAGGGCGAGCAGGGCGACCACGACGGTGGCACCGGCGAAGACGACCGCGTTGCCGGAGGTGCCGTTCGCGAGGCCGATGGACTCGTGCACGCCCATCCCCTGCTTCAGCTGTGCCCGGTGCCGGTTCAGGATGAAGAGCGAGTAGTCGATGCCGACCGCCAGACCGAGCATCACCCCGAGCACTGGTGTCACCGACGTGAACTCGACGAGGCTCGAGAAGGACAGGGCCGCGAGCGACGCGACACCGACCCCGAGGATCGCGCTGACGAGCGGGAGCGCCGCACCGATGATCGTGCCGAGCATGATCACGAGCACGATCGCGGCGATGACGACACCGATGATCTCGCCCGGCCCGAGGACCGAGGGGACGCCCTGGGCGATGTCGTTCGACACCTGGACGTCGACGCCGGCGATGCGTGCGTCGTCGGCCATCGCGCCGATCTTGGTCTTCGACGCCTGCGGCACGTCGTACGTGGACTTCGAGAACTGCACCGTCGCGACCGCGGCGCTGTCGTCCTTCGAGACGAACCGGACGTTCTTCGAGAGGTCGAGGAGGTCCGCGCCCTGCTCGAGCTCGGTCGCCTGCTGCTGCAGCTTCGTCGTGTTGGCGTCGATCGTCGCCTGGCCGGACGTGATCTGCTGCTGCTGCGCGTCGAGCTGCGCCTGGCCGGCGTCGAGTTGCGCCTGCACCGCGGGGAGCTGCCCCGCGGCCTCGGCCTGCGCCTTCTGCGTGTCGAGCTGCTGCTGCGCGGCCTCGAGCTGCTGCTTGCCCGCGTCGAGCTGCGTCTGCGCGTCCGCGATCTGCTGCTTGCCGTCGGCGATCTGGGACCGGCCGTCGGTGATCTTCTGCCGCTGGGCCTCGAGGTCGGATTCGGTCGTGAACGGGTTCACGGTGCTCTTCACCGCGGTGACGTCGTCGATGTCGCCGAGGAAGGACTTGATGTCGGCCTTCTGTGCGTCCGTGAACGCGGAGTCGTCCTTCGTCGCGAACACGATCGTGCCGCTGCCCCCGGAGGCCTTCGGGAACTTGTCCGCCAGCTCGTCCTGGACCTTCGCGGTCGCGGTGCCGGGGATGGTGATGTTCGACGACGTCGTGCCCGCGAAGAGGCTGTACCCGACACCGCCGAGCGCGAGGAGGAGGACCCACGCGACGATGACGTACCAGTGACGCCGTGCGGCGAAGCGTCCGAGGCGATACAGGAGACCGGCCATGTGCGGTGACCCCGTTCCTTTCTGTGGCCCGTGCGGGCGCTGTCCCCGTTCGGGCTCGTGGCCGTCGGGGAGTTCGGTGTGGTGTCGGGGTGCGCCGGTGGACCCCTCGTGGTGATGGGTGTGGTCAGGTGGGCATGTAGCCGGAACGGACGCCGTCGAACAGCCGGGTGAGCAGGCGCTTCCACTCGGCGCGGGACGCCTCGTCGAGCACGGCGTCCGTGCGCACGGCGTCGGTGCGGACGATCCAGTGCTTCGCGATCACCGCGACACCGTTCATCAGCGATCCGACGAGGAGCTCGGCGTCCAGGGGGTCGACGCCGGGGTTCCGGCGTGCGACCTCCTCGAGGAGTCGTCCCCCGACACGGCCGAACGCGGCGTCGGCGAGCGCGTTCGCGCGCTCGTCGGCCTCGCCGGGGACGCCGATGATCCGCGCGATGGTCATGATCGCGGTGGGCAGGTCCGCCTCGTCGACCGCCGTGGCGATCTCGTCGAACATCGACGCGCGGCTGCCGTCGCCCACCGGCGTCCGCTCGACCGACGCGAGGAACTCGTCGACGACGACGGCGAGGACGTCCGCGCAGACCGTGAGCAGGACGTCGTCGAGGGAGGCGAAGTGGTTGAAGACGGTGCGCCGGGCGACGTCGGCCCGTGCGGCGAGGTCGTCCACGCTGAACGCCGGCGACCCCTGCTCCTCGAGGAGCTGTCGTGCCGCCGACACGATCGCCGCCCGGTGCCGTGCCTTGAGGGCAGCGCGGCGGTCCGGTCGGGCGATGGTCACGTCTCAGACACTAGGTGCATCGTTGCACTCAGGGCAACTTCTCTGGGTGCATCCTCAGGGGCCGGTCAGCGTCGCTCGGTCAGCGTCGCTCGATCAGCGTCGCTCGATCAGCGTCGCTCGGTCAGCGTCGCTCGGTCAGCGTCGCTCGGTCGGTCGGATGGACAGCGACTCGACCGTGGCGCTCGGCGGCATGTCCACGACGACCCGGACCGTCCTGGCGACCGACTCCGCGGGCATCGCGAAGCGGCTGTCGTACTCGAGGCCCTCGCGCGCCACGAGCGCCCTCTGCATGTCGGTGTCCGTGCGGCCCGGGTGCACGCTCGCGACACGGACCCCGTTCGGGCGCTCCTCCTCGCGGAGGGCGTCCGTGAACGCGCGTGCTGCGAACTTCGACCCCGAGTAGACCGCACCGCCAGCGCCCGCGGTGAAGCCGGACCCGCTGTTCACCACCACGACGAGTCCTCGCGCCGCACGGAGCGCGGGGATCGCGAGCCGCGTCAGCTCCGCGACGGCGAAGACGTTCGCCGCGAACACCCGCCGCCAGACGTCGAGGTCCGTGTCCGCGATGCTGCCGCCCTCCTCGACGCCGGCCGAGTGGACGAGGACGTCGAGCACGGACGGGAGGCCCGGCACCGGTCCGGTGGTCAGGTCGCCGACGAACGGGGCCGCGCTCGGCAGGGTCCGGACGACGGCGTCGACCGCGGCGGCGTCACGCCCGCCGACGAGCACGTGGTGGGTCCGTCCGAGGTCCTCCGCGATCGCGCGGCCGATCCCGCGGGAGGCCCCGGTGACGAGGGCGATCGGACGGGATGCGGTGTTCTCGGTGTCGGTCACGTGAGCCAGCCTACGGATGGCGATCCGTGCCTCCCGGCCGACTCTCGGCGGCCACGCCGATCTCGTCGGTCACGCGGCGCAGGACCGGCGTGGGCGGAACTGTGCCGGTCACCGGGCTGCTCGACGCCCGTGGCGGCGGGTGCCTGCCGTGATCCGACGACCCAGGACGATGCAGGCGAACCCGACGGCGACGAGCGCGGTCACGAGCGCGAGCATCGCCGCCAAGCCGACCGTCCCGGTGAACGCGAGCACACGGGGCGTCTCGGTCTCGAGCTCCATCTCGGTGTGCTGCATCTCGTGGCGTTCGTCGTCGGGCGTGACAGCCGAGACGTCGTACACGACCGCGAGTCGCCCGGCGTCGACGTCCGTCGCGCTCACGGTGCGGGTCTCGGTGCACGTGGTCGACGTGCCCGGTGCGAGCACGGTCGCCGCACACTCCTGCGCCGTGTCCCGGCGCTGGTCCCGGGCACTGAGCCCGTGGAGCGTCACGGTCCCGGTGTTCTCGACCGACGTCGTGAACGTGACCGTCTGTCCCTGGCGCAGCGGCGGTGTCGCATCGGCGGACAGGCGGATGTCAGCACTGATCTCGGGCGCGATCGTCTCGGTCGCGTTCGCGGAGGCCAGCGTGAGGCGCTCACCGGCCGGTGTCGTGACGTCCGCGCTGGCGACCTCGCTGACGAGGCCGGCATCGACGTCGTCCTGCGTGAGCGTCCGGATGAACCGGCACTCGGCGGCGGTCGCCGGAGCGATCGTCGTCGTCGTGCAGGTCGCTGCAGCGTCCGTCGCTGCCGCATGCTTCGATGCTGCGTCCTTCGCCGCTGCGTGCGTCGGTGCTGCGTGCGTCGGTGCTGCGTGCGTCGGTGCTGCGTCCTCGCCGGAGGTGCCCGGTCCGTGGTCGACCACGAGGTCGTGCATGGTCACGTTGCCGAGGTTCTCGACCGTCGCGACGAAGGTCACCTCGGACCCGACGACGTGTCCGGATCCGGACTCGATCGCCAGCGACACCCGACCGCTCGGTGCGGCGGTGACCGGGAGACGGATCTCGGGCGCACCGAGATCGAGCCGGACGCCCGCGGGGGTCGTCGCTCCACCGGTGATGGTCGCCGTCACCACGGCGGCATCGACCTCGGCCTGGGTCACGGTGTGTCGCAGGTCGCACGTCGTCGTGGCGCCGGGTGCGAGCGGTCCGGTCGGGCACTCGAGCGCATCGTCCGCGTCCGCGAGGGCGAGCCCGTGGAGCGTGACGTTGCCCGTGTTCACGACCTCGGCGGAGAACACGACGTCCTGGCCCACCGCGATCCCGTCGCCGATGTCGGCGACCACGGCGAGCGTCGCGGCCTGCTGCGCGGGCACGACGACACGAGCGGCTGTCCGCCCGAGCTCGATGCCGGACTCCGTGGGTGACGAGCCTCGGACCACGGTGTCGACGGTGAGCCCGCCAGCGTCGACGTCGTCCTGGGTGACGGTGGTGCGGACGGTGCAGTCGCGGGATCCACCGGGCTCGAGCGGTGCCGTGTCACACGGGTCGACTGTGCCGCGGTCCGGGGTGAGCGACAGGTCCGTGATCGTGACGTTCCCGAGGTTCGCGACGGTGACGGTGTCGGTGACGACGTCGTCGACGGCGGGCTGTGCCGCAGCGTCGGTCCCCGAGGAGACGTCCGCGGCCACCCGCTGGGCGATCGGATCGGTCCGGTCGATCGTTCCGAGCACACCTCGGACGCCGGCCGGGGTGGACGCGAAGACGTCGCCGGCGACGTGGACGGACCCGGCATCGAGGTCGGCCTGGGTGATGGTCTGCGCCGCCGTGCAGGTGGTGGAACGTCCCGGGGCGATGTCCCCGCGTTCGCAGGTCGCGCCGACGAGCTCGATGTCCGAGAGGGTGACGTTGCCGGTGTTCTCGATCGTGCTCGTCCACGTCACGACGTCACCGACCGACGGCTCGGCCTTGATGTCCGACACGGTGCCGGTCGTGATGGCCGGTGCTGCGACCACGACGTCGTCGTGCGACGCTCGGACCAGTTCTGCCGCAGCGGCATCCGGGGCGGATCCGGAGACGATCGCACTCGAGGGCACGGTGCCGCGGTCGACGTCGGCCTGGGTCACCGTGTGGGTCGTGCGGCAGGTGGCCGAGGCACCCGGGGCGATCGTCCTCGGCGCGCACACGCCCGCCGTCGTCGCGGTCGTCACGCCGAGGCCGGAGAGGGTCACGTTGCCCGTGTTGCGCACCTCGGTCCTGGCCGTGACGACCTGCCCGACGGTGATGGCGTCACCGGCATCGGTCGTCATCGTCGCCGCGGCGGTCGCCGTCGCGGGGACGACATCCGTGTGACGAGCGGTCGTCAGCGTGGCCCGGTCACCCTGCGGACTCGTGCCGAGGACGTCCGCCACGAAGCGGACAGACCCGCGATCGACGTCTGCCTGCGTGAGCGGCTCGCCGGTCACGGCGCACGTGGTCGAGGCGCCGCGTGTCAGGGTCGTGGTCGCACAGGGTGCCGCCGAGCCGGACACCGGGTCGAGCGCGACGTCCGTCAGCGTGACTGCGCCGGAGTTCGTGATGGTGACCGTCGAGGTGATCCGGTCACCGACTGCGGGCACCGCGGCGGCGTCGGACACGACGGTCGCGGTTGCGCCGGGCTCGCCACGCACCTGGTCGGTCACCGAGGCCGATCCGAGGTTCCGACGATCGCCGGACGGTACGGCTCCCGACACGGTGGCGCGCTGCACGATCGTTCCCGCATCGGCGTCCGCGTCCGTCACGGTGTACGCGATGGCACAGGTCGCAGACCCGCCCGGAGCCAGTACGGCCGGGGAGCAGGGACGCGCCGCGCCGATCGATGCGGTGACCCGGAGACCGGAGAGCGTCGTGTTCCCGGTGTTGCGGACGGTGGTCGTGTACGCGACGGGATCACCGGGCTCGACGGCACCCGAGGCGTCCGAGCGGAGCGAGACGGTGGCGGTGGATCGCTGCTCCAGCGCGTCCGAGATCGACAGGGTCGTGCTCGGCGACTCACCACCCGCCGCCGTCCCGCGGACCGCGACGTCGAGCGGGACGACGCCTGCGTCGAGGTCGGCCTGCCGCAGCGTCCGGGTGATCGTGCACGAGCGTTCCGCACCCGGCGCGAGCGCCGCGGCGTCGCAGGCTCCGAGGGTTCCGGCCGATGGCTCCAGCGTGAGCCCGGTGATGCGCAGCGAACCCGTGTTGCGCACCGTTGCGGTGTAGGTCACGCGGTCCCCGGCCGCGGGAGCTGTTCCGAGGTCGGACGTCAGTGTGCCGGTGAGCGATGCTGCGCCTGCCAGTGGGACCGTGGCGCTGGCCGTGCCGAGGGCGACTGCGGCGCCGCCAGGGCTCGTGGCGGTCCCGGTCACCGTCGCTCGGAGCGATCCACGCTCCATGTCCGCCTGGGTGATCCGGACGGCCTGGGACCGGCACACCCTCGACGCACCCGCGTCCACGGTGGACGGGTCGCAGGTGATCGTGGTCGAGGGGTCCAATTGGAGTGCAAGGTCACGCAGCCGGACGTTGCCGGTGTTCTCGACGGTTCCCGACCACACCACGGTGTCGCCGGCGTTCGTCACCCCGTCGCCGTTCGTGTCCCGCAGAGCTCCGGCGAGACGGACCGTGCCGGCCGGCGCCTCGGGGACGGCGAAGAGCACGAGCGGTGTCGTGGACAGCAGGTCGAGCCAGCCGCCGCTGTTCCCGTCGCCGAGGTAGCGCCCGTTCGCGGGAGCGCCGTCGTCGTCGACCCGGAACGTGAAGAACCCCTCCGCCGTCAGTTCGGACCGGAACCGGAGGCAGCTCGCGGGGATGGTCGCGCTCGTGAACTCCAGGGACGACGAGGTGGCCGAGGTGTTCCGGCGGACGCAGGTACCGCCGACCTCGAGGACACCCACGTCGCCCGGAGCGGGGTAGAGCGCTGTCGTCGGGGTGGCCACGGTGTCCGTCCAGCCGCTGGACACGATCCCGACGAACGTCGTCTTTGCAGAGTTCTGCAGCGGACCGGACAGCCGGTCCGCCGTCGGCGCCACGCCCGCGCCGTCGATCGCGACCTGCGCCGCATCGGGCTCGGTCGCACCAGCAGCCTGCACGGCATCGGGCTCGGTCGCGCCAGCAGCCGGTGCGAGGCTGGTCGCCGCGATGCCCGCGAACAGCAGGAGTGCGATGCCGCCGTGCAGTCGAGCAGACGTGGGTGACGAACGGAACACAGGCACTCCAGGGAACGGGTGTCGACCTGGAGGCTCCAGGACCCCGACGATTGCCGGGACCCAGGAGAATATCAGATGTGAAACTGACGCATGCTAACTGTTGCGCCCACGACTCTGCCGGATCTCGATCCCCTGCAGGACGTCCTTCGCGCGCTGTTCGTCCTGCTTCTGGATCTGCGTGGTGTCGCGCTCCGGGAGCTGGATGTCCTCCTCCGCGTGGATGCCCGCCTGCAGCTCCCGTCCGCGTTCCAGCTCGGCGTCGAACTCCGCACCGAAGAGCAGTGCGTTGTTCGTGATCCAGATCCACAGCAGGAACACGATGACCCCACCGAGGGAGCCGTACGTGGCGTTGTAGTGCGAGAAGTTGCCGACGTAGAACGCGAACCCGACGCTCGCGATCAACCAGATGACGAGCGCCAGGATCGATCCGCCGCTCACCCACTTGAAGCCGGGCTGCCTGACGTTCGGCGACCAGTAGTAGAGCACCGCGATGATCACGACGGCGATCACGGCGAGGATCGGCCACTGCACGATGCTGAGCACCGTCGCGGTGACGTCGCCGAGCCCGACGAGGTCCCCGAAGTTCCGGGCGAGCGGCCCGCTGACGAGCGCGAGGAGACCGAGGACGAGCAGCACGACCGTGACGACCGTGACACCGAGCATGGTCGGCCGGAGCTTCCAGATCGGACGACCCTCACGGACGTTGTAGATGCGGTTCATCGCCCGGCCGAAGCCGCCGACGTACCCGGAGGCCGACCAGAGGGCGCCGACGAGTCCGACTATGAACGTCACCGGGGCCGCCGGCGACCGGACGAGGCCCTCGATCGGCGTCTTGAGGAGATCCGCGACCTGCGACGAGCCGGTGTTCTTGATGAGCTGGAGCAGTGTGTCGACCGTGCTCGGACCCTGGCCGACGAGCCCGAGGATGGAGACGATGGCAAGCAGCCCGGGGAACACCGCGAGCACCGTGTAGTAGGTCAGCCCCGCCGCGAGGTCGGTGCACTGGTCGCTGCTGAACTCCCGCAACGTCTTCTTGAGCGTGTACGTGAACGACGGCTTCGTCAGGTCGAGCGGGCTGTCGGCCTTGCCCCCGTCGTCGGGTTCCGGCTTGGAGTTCGTTGCCATGGTCGGGGTCCTTCGGCGCTACGGGGTGGAGGCTGGGACGGCAGCTGGCGTCGTCGTGGGCGACACGACGGATGCCGTCGTGTCGACGGGGAGCGCCCCGTCGACGAGATCGCGCTGGTCAGCGGATCATCTTGGACTGGCGTTTGCGCATCGACTTCTGGAGCTTCTTCGCGCGGGTTCGTTCCTTCTTGCGGAGGTCGTCCGCCTCGTCCTGCGACAACGCGGCGGACCGCCTGCCGACCTTCGTGCCGGCACGTCCGGATCGACCGCGCGCATCGACGGGCAGGATCACCGCACCGAACCCACGGTCGAGGTGGCCGGCCTCGGATCGGCCGATGAGCGTCCCGCCGACGATCGCGGCGACACCCGCGACGGCGGTCACCGCCATCGCGACGAGCGGCGTCGGGTCGCGATGCAGTCGCTGCTTCGTCCGCGCGACGAGGAGGCGCCAGCGCTCGGGGACGTTCGACTTCTGCTTGATGCGTGCGACGGTCCGCTCGAGGTGCTCCCGGGTGCGGACGTTCGCCAGCTCGAGCTCGGGGACACTCTGTCCCGGTTCCTTCGCCACGGAGCCCCTAGCTCCCGGATCCGCTGTCGGCCGCGTCGTCCGCGGCCTTCTTCGCGCTCTCGGCACCGCTCTTTGCCGCATCGGTGGCCTTGTCGACGGCGTCGGCGGCCTTCGAGCCCGCGGCGACCACCTTGTCGGCGGCGTCGTCGTGCCCCGCTGCGGAGACGCGGTCGCGGACGGCTTCGGTCGCGGTCGCCGCGGCGTCCTTGATCTTGTTGCCGACGACCGGGGCCTTGTCCTTGACGAACTCCTCGGCCTCGTGGATGCCCTTCTGCACGTTCGGGTCCGTCCAGACGTCCTGCGCGCGGGTCTTGAGCTTCTCGTAGGAGCCGCGTCCGGCGCGTGCGCCGAGCACGAACCCCAGACCGAGACCGGTGATGAACAGCAGTTTGCCCCTCATGGTGTTCCTCTCATCGTCGTGCAGTGTTGTTCCTGGATACACGCTCGGGGTGGGGGCGGGTGACACTTTGCGGGCAAAGCGACAGACCACGCCGGAAGTTCGCAGCCTCAGTGTCGTTCTGCGGCGAAACCGACAGCCGGCGCAAGGGGCCGCGCGCGGCCGCGGGAGCGCGGCCGCGGGAGCTCGTGCTCAGTGCGCGGCGACGTACCCGATGAGCGTCATCGTCACGAGGAACCCCGCCAGGTAGTTGATCCACAGGAACCGCCGCCACCCCCGGTTCGCCGCGGCGGCTCCGGCGTCGGTGACGTTCCACCACGGCAGGACGTTCAGCGCGTACGGCACGACGATCACCGCCGCGATCGGTCCCGGGAAGTCCGTGAACAGCATCACCACGCCCGCGACGAGGTACGCCGCGAACGCGAGCCGGACCGTCGCCCGGGCCCCGATCACCGTCGCGACCGAGCCGATCCCACCCTCGCGGTCCGCCTCGATGTCCTGCACGGCGCCGAACGCGTGACTCGCCACACCCCAGAGGAAGTAGGCAGCGCACACCGCGACGAGCGCCCCTGTCCAGTGCGGACCGGCGAGCACGAGCCCGTAGACCGCGGGGGAGACGAAGTGGGTGCTCGACGTCATGGAGTCGAGGAACGGACGCTCCTTGAACCGGAGCACCGGCGCGGAGTAGGCGATCACGGCGAACACGCTGATCGCCAGGAGGAGCCAGCTCCACGGATCGCCGAGCAACACCAGGGCCACGAGGAACGGCACGTTGGTGACGACCACCGCGATCAGGGTGGTGCGGTGCACGCTGCGGTCGAGGAGCGCGCCCTCCACACCGCCCTTCCGGGGGTTCACGAGGTCGGACTCGTAGTCGAACACGTCGTTGATGCCGTACATCGCGAGGTTGTAGGGCACCAGGAAGTAGACGACGCCGATGAGGAACACGGCGATGTGGAACCGGTCCCCGGTCCCGCCGAGCAGCACACCGCTCCCGAGCAGGTAGGCGGCCGCGAACGGGTAGGCGGTGTTCACCCAGCTGATCGGTCGCGACGAGACGAAGAGCGCGTTGAGCGTCGACGGCCGGGAGGCACGGGCTGCGGTCATCGGGGTCCCCTCCGCCCGGCGTCGGGTCGCGCTGGTGCGGGTGTGCACAGGACCCAGAGGCTCGGCAGGAGCACCACGGCGGCGATCGCGTAGGCCAGGTCCTCGATCGGCAGGAACCCGATGTGCACGCCGCTGATCAGGCGCGGGTCGTAGGCGACGATGCCCGTCCCGACGATGACGTTGTCGAAGACGATCGTCATCACGAGGAGCACCGCGCCCACGAGGACCCCCGTCACGACGGTCCGCGCACGCAGGTCCGTGATCGCTGTGCGACCCGCGGCGGCCGCTGCCCGACGCCGCGCGACCACGGCGGCGACGACACCGACGACCACGACGGCCAGCAGGAACCACATGTCGAGCAGCGCGTAGGTGCCGTGCCCGGCCGTCATCCGCGAGCCCCGTCGACCCGGCGGGCGTCGATGCCGCTCCGATCGGCGCGCGCACGGACGCGCGGGGCGACGAACCCGACGAGGTCCATGGTCACGTAGCAGAGCAGCGCGAGGAAGAAGAGCTCCTCGACCGGCACCTCGGGCGCGACCATCACACCGGTCAGGAGCACGGTGTCGCCGACGAAGAACACCCCGAGCCCGATCCCCGTGAGGTCCCAGACCAGGAAGAACACGATGCCGACGACCATCACCACGGCGGCCCGGACGGGTGCGCGCCAGAAGAACAGCCCGAACCGGCGGTCGAGCACCGTCATCCCGACGAGCGCGACCACGAGGCCGAGCAGGTACAGACCGGGCATCAGGCGACCGGGCCGTCGGGAGCTTCGGATGCGACGACCGCGGGCGCTGTCGCAGGCGCAGGCGCAGGCGCTGGCGCGGTCGCAGTCGCAGTCGCAGGCGCAGGACGCTTCCGCGGCGCACGCGGTGCGCGCGGCGTCGTCGAGGTCGTCGCGGGCTCGGCCGCGGCACGCGGCGGGACGGACACGTGGCGTTCGAGCGGCTCCGGCAGCGGCTCGGTCGTCGTGTCGCCGTGGATCCGTTTGACGAGCACCTCGGCGCTGATGATGCACATCGGCAGACCGATCCCGGGGATCGTCGACGAGCCGGCGTAGAACAGCCCCTCGACCTTGCTCGACTTGTTGCGCGCCCGGAAGAACGCGCTCTGGCGGAGCGTGTGCGCCGGCCCGAGCATGCTCCCGCTCCACGAGTTGTACTGCTCCAGGAAGTCCTGGGGTCCGACCGTCCGGCGGACCCGGATGCGGTCCACGAGGTCGGGGACCCCGGCCCGCTCGGCGATCATCGCGATCGCCCGGTCGGCGATCCGCTCGACCTGCCAGTCCCCCGCGCCGTCGACACCGCCGCGGCCGATCGCGACGTCCGCCGGCAGCGGCACCAGCACGAACAGGTTGCTGCTCCCGGGCGGCGCCGTGGCGGGGTCGACGCCGGTCGGCGCGCAGACGTAGATCGACGCCGGATCCGGGACGTGCCGTTCCTTGCCGAAGACCGCCCCGAAGTTCGCGTGCCAGTCCTCGGTGAACACCAGGGTGTGGTGCAGCAGCCCCGGGACCGGTCCGTCGATCCCGAGGTAGACGAGGACCGCGCTCGGTCCGGGGTCGCGCTTGTCCCAGTACCCGGTGTCGTGCGTCCGGTGCTCCCGGTCGAGCAGCTGCATCTCGGTGTGGTGGAGGTCCGCGGCGCTCACGACGACGTCGGCGGGCTCGAAGCGCACCGCGCCGTCCTGGTCGCGGTGGTGGACACCGGTCGCGTGGCCGTCGACGACCTCGATGCGCTCGACCCGGGAGCCGGCGACGATCGTGGCCCCCTCGGCCCTGGCCATCCGCTCGACGGCCTGGATGAGCGCCGTGATGCCACCGCGCGGGTAGAGCACCCCGTCGGCGAGGTCGAGGTGGCTCATGAGGTGGTACATGCTCGGCGCGGAGTACGGGCTCGCGCCGAGGAACACGGCCGGGTACCCGAGGATCTTCTGCAGTCGTTCGTCGCGCACCGAGGACGCCGCGAAGGATGCGAGGGGTTCGGTGAGCAGGCGGACGAGCTTCGCCGTGCGCTTCAGGACGTCGGGCCGCGCGAGCTTGGTGATGTCCTCGAACGTCGTGTACAGGAACCGGCGGATCGCCATGTCGTAGGTGTCCGCGGCCGAGTCGAGGTACTTCGCCATCCGAGCCCCGGCGCCGGGCTCGACGGCCTCGAACACGGCGAGGTTCGCGTCACGCGAGGCGGCGAGGTCGATCGGCTCGTCCTGGCCCTCGTAGTACACGCGGTACCCGGGGTCGAGCTTCACGAGGTCGAGCTGCTCGTCCGCGGTCGTGCCGAGCAGCCGGAAGAAGTGGTCGAACACCTCGGGCATCAGGTACCAGCTCGGCCCGGTGTCCCACCGGAAGCCCTCGGACTCCCACGACCCCGCCCGCCCGCCGAGCTCGGACCGCTGCTCGAGCACCGTCACCGCGTAGCCGTCGCGCGCGAGCAGCGCCGCCGACGCCAGACCACTGATCCCGCCGCCGATCACCACCGCGCGCTGGACCGGCACGCTCCGAGGTGCCGCGTCGCGGGATGCCGGAGCCCGCCGTGTCGTCGAGGCGGGTCGTCGTGTCGGACTCATGCCGTGCCTCCCGGCCGTTGGGTCGTACCGGACGCTGCGCGATCGCGCGACCGTCCTGCCAGCAGCACGCGTGCCGCCAGCCGTGCCTTCACCGCATCCGGCACGCGGATGCGCGTCGTGATCAGTGTGCGAGCGGGGGTGCGTCGGATCCGCTCGTTGAGCTCGGCGAAGAGCGCGTGGGCGAGCGCCACCGCTCGTCGGCTGTGCGCCGGCAGGAGCGGGATCGCCCTGGCCGCCGCGTCGAGGTCCGCCTGCACGTCTGCGACGAGCCGGTCCTTCGTCGCCTCGTCGAACGTGTCGACGTCGACCCCGGGGAAGTACGAGCGGCCGAGCTCGGAGAAGTCCGCGCGGAGGTCCCGCAGGAAGTTGACCTTCTGGAACGCCGCGCCGAGGCTCCGCGCCCCGGCGACGAGCACCGCCTCGTCCGATGTCGATCGCCCGGCCCCGGCTCCCCTGCCCGGTGCGGACAGGAACGCGCGGAGACACATCAGCCCGACGACCTCGGCCGACCCGTCGACGTACTCCGCGAACGAGGCGTCGTCGTGCTCGGTCTTCGTCAGGTCCGCACGCATCGAGCGGAAGAACGGGCGGGTGAGCTCGGCGCCGAAGCCGACCTGCCGTGCGGTCCGCGCGAACGCGTGCACGACCGGGTTCACCGAGAAGCCGACGAGCATCGCCCGCTCGGTGTCCTGCTCGAGCTCGTCGAGGACGGTCCGCGCGAGGTCGGTGTCGAGACCCGCCTCCGTCGCCGGGCCGTCGACGACCTCGTCCGCGACCCTGACGAGCGCGTAGACGTGTTCGATGTGCTCGCGGACGTCATTCCGGAGCAGCCGCGACGCGAGCCCGAACGACGTCGAGTAGCGGTGGATGACGACCGACGACGCGGCGTCCGCGGTCGCGTCGTAGAGACCGAGACCGGTCCTCTTCGTGGGCGGCTCGATGCTCCGCGCCGACCCTGCGGGGTCGGACTCGACGCGCCGGCTCATCGCACGCGGTCCACGAGCTCGGCGACGAGTGCGTCGAGTCGGCAGCGCAGGTCGTCCGGCACGTCGGCGAGCGCCGCGGACGCGAGCCCCGTGTACCGCGCGACGCGGTCCCTGGCCATGTCGAGCGCACCGGAGCAGCGCAGACGGAAGCGGATGGTCTCGGCCTGGTCGGGGGTCAGGTCGGGGCGGCCGAGGAGCGGTTCGATCGCGTGCCAGTGCTCGGTCGTCGCGGCGTGCGCGATCAGCACCGTCCGCTTGCCCTCGCGCAGGTCGCCGATCGCGGTCTTGCCGGTCATGCCCTCGTCCCCGAAGACCCCGAGGATGTCGTCGACGATCTGGTAGGCGATGCCGACCTCGCGCCCGAACGTTCCGAGCGCTCGCACGATCGCCTCGTCCGCACCGGCGAGCACCGCGCCGGACTGCAGCGGGGCCTCGAACGAGTACACCGAGGTCTTCGCCCGCTCCATCGCGATGATCTCGTCGACGGACGGCATCATGCCGAGGGACAGGTCGACGTCGGCCATCTCGCCCGCCGCGCTCGCGAACACCGCCTCGTCGAGGATGTCGAGCAGCCGAGCGCGCCGTTCACCGTCGACACCGCTCGACTCGATGAGCCGCGGGGCCCCGGCGAGCGCGATGTCCCCGGCGATGACCGCCGCACTCGTGCCGCGGTGCTCGGCCGCCGGTGTGGCGATGCCGCCGGTCGCGGCCTGGTCGCGGAAGGAGCCCGCGACGTTCGGGACGCCGCGGCGCGACCAGTCCCGGTCGATGACGTCGTCGTGCACGACGAGCGCGGTGTGCAGGAGTTCGTAGGCGGCGCCGACGTGCGCGGCCGCGTGGAGGTCCGAGCCCCCGAGACCGGCGTAGGCGGTGATGACCATGCGGGGCCGGAACTGCTTGCCGCCGCGGCTGGCCTTTCGGAGCACTCGCACGAGCTCCTCGGACGGACGCCCGTACGCGCGGGCGCGCTGCCCGGCTAGTCTGAAGAACCGATCGAGGCAGTCGTCGACCATCGCCAGCCCGTCCTGGGCCACAGCGGTCGCGTCCTCGTCCATCGTCCCAACCTATCGAAGGCCATGTCACAGTTCCCGGAATCCGTCGTCCTGCTCGCCGAGGACGGCTCGCCCATCGGCACCGCCGACAAGTTCGCCGTCCACACCGAGACGACCCCGCTCCACCTGGCCTTCAGCTGCCACGTCACGAACACCGACGGCGAGCTCCTGGTGACCCGCCGGGCGCTCTCGAAGCTGACGTGGCCCGGCGTCTGGACGAACACGTTCTGCGGACACCCCGGTCCGGACGAGACGTTCGAGGACGCGATCGCCCGCCGCGCCTCCCGCGAGCTCGGCATCACGGTGTCCGGAGTCGAGAGCGTGCTGCCGGACTTCCGGTACCGGGCGGTCGACGCATCGGGGATCGTCGAGAACGAGATCTGCCCGGTGTTCCGCGCGGTCACGACCGACGTCCCGGCTCCGGCGGCGGACGAGGTCGCCGAGTGGGCGTGGGTGCCAGAGGACGCGCTCCGCGCAGCCGTCGAGGCCGCACCGTTCGCGTTCAGCCCATGGCTCGGATGGCAGCTCGCGGCGCTGCCGACCCGCATCGTCGGCTGAGCGGCGGCACGGCGCGCACGCTCGACCCGGACCAGGCCGACCGCCTGTGGGACGTGAGCGAGGCGCTCGTCGGCTGACGGGCCTCCCGGCCGACCATCGCGGCCAGCCGCTCGTCAGCCGGCCGATGGGACCATGGTCCGCATGTCGACGACTGCCACCTCGCGCGCCACGGCGATCCTCGGCGCCCTCGGCGACGACCCGGTGATCGCGAGCGTCAAGGACGCCGACGCACTCGACCGCGTCCTCGCGTCCGACCGGCGCATCGTGTTCCTGCTCTTCGGATCGGTGCTCGACATCGAGGCCACCGTCGCCCGCTGCAAGGCCGCCGGCCGGACGGTGCTCGTCGACGTCGATCTGCTCGACGGGTTCTCAGGACGCGACATCGTCGTCGAGTGGCTCGCGACGCGGACCGAGGCCGACGGCGTGCTCTCCACCAAGTCGGGGGTCGTCAAGGCCGCCAAGCGCGCGGGTCTGATGGCCGTGCAGCGGTTCTTCCTGGTGGACTCGTTCTCGTACCACCAGCTGCCGCGGGTCGTCGCGCAGTCCGACCCCGACGCGATCGAGATCCTGCCGGGGTGCATGCCCCGGGTCATCGGGTGGCTCCGCGCCGACCTCACGACGCCGATCATCGCCGGCGGCCTGGTGTGCGACAAGGCCGACGTGATGGCGGCGCTCGGGGCCGGCGCCCTCGCGGTGGCGTCCTCCGACCGGGCCGTGTGGAGCATGTGACCGGAGCCGTCGGCGTCTAGCCCGTGATCGCCGCCGTCCTACGGTAGATCGCGTCGGTGTGCTCCCGCACGTCACGGTGCACCGCGCCGAGTGCCCGGTAGACGTCGGCGTGCTCGGGCCGCGGCTGGTGGCGGTCCCGCTCGACGACCATCGCGGCGACGGCGTCCGCGAACGACGGGAACACACCCGTCCCGACGGCCGCGCAGATCGCTGCACCCCGCCCGGCCGCGCTGTCCCCGACGACACGGATCGCCGGCATCTCGAACGCGTCGGCCATGATCTGCATCATCAGGTCCGAGGACGACCCGCCGCCGGAGACCACGACCCGCCCGTAGCGGACGCCGAGCTCGTCCGCCATCGCGCGGGTCCGGTCGGCCATCGTCATCGCGATGCCCTCGAGGATCGACCGGTACACGTGCGCCCGACCCTGGCGACCGTCGAACCCGAGGATGCTGCCCTTCCGGAACGACGCCTCGGCCGGTGCGAGCCAGTCGAGCACCGTCAGGAGTCCGTCCGAGCCCGCGGGGACCTCGGCGGCCTCGACGTTCAGGAGCTCCTCGATCCGGGTCCCGGCGGCCGCTGCGGCATCCGCGGCGGCGGTGCCCAGCAGGTCGCGGAACCAGCTCACCGTCCACATGCCCCGCCGGATCCCGCCACTCTCGTAGAGGTACTCCCCCGGTTCGCTCGCGAAGTTCGTCCAGAACGCCGTCGGCTCGGACCGGTTCGTCGTGCCGACCGACATCCCGGCGATGTAGGTGCCGAGCGACACGAGCACGGACGCGGGGTCGACGAGCCCGCACCCGAGCGCCTCGACCGCCTTGTCGTTGGCCGTCGCGACCACCGGCAGACCGGCCGGGAGGCCCGTGGCCGCGGCCGCCGCGCCCGTCACCGTCCCGAGCACGTCACCGGGCATCACCAGCTCGAACAGCATCGAGCGGTCCATGCCCGTCTCCGCGTACGCGCGGTCGTCGGTCGACCACGCCCACGTGTCCGTGTCGATCGGCCAGACGCCCTGGTGGTTCGCCGCGGTGTCCCGGAACACGCCCGTGAGTCGGTGGGTGACGTACCCGGAGGTCGTCGTCACCCACCGGACGTCACGGTGTCCGGGTCGGTCGGGCTCGTACGCCCGGGCGACCCGCTCGTCCATCCAGCTGAGGACCGGCTGCGCCAGCGAGCCGTCCTCGCGGAGCAGGGCGCGGCAGAACCGGATGGTGCAGAGCCCCACCCCGACGATCTCGGACGGGTCCCCGGCGAAGCCGTCCATCGCGATCCGACACGCGGCCGCGATGGAGTCCCAGATGTCGTCGTCGGGGTGCTCGACCACGCCGGGCCGTGGCGTGTGGTTCGGTCGGAGCGCCACCCGTCCTTCGCTGGCGACGACGCCGTGTTCGTCGAAGATCGTGACCTTCGAGCTCTGCGATCCGTTGTCGATGCCGATGAGGTAGCGGGGCATGGTGTCGTCGTTCCAGTCGTCCGGGTGGATGGGCTCAGGCGCGCGGCGCGGCAGACGCCGCGGCGGCGCTCGCTGCGGCTGCGGTCGCCGCGTTCTCGGCCGCGGGCTGGATCGCTCCGCGGACCGGGAAGATCGTGCCCTTGTTCATGATCCCGTTCGGGTCGAACGCCTCCTTGAGCCCGGCGAGGATCGGGTACGCGGTGCCGTGCTCGGCGAGCGTCCACGGCGTGCGGTACTTGCCGATCCCGTGGTGGTGCACCATCGAGCCGCCGTGCCGGAGCGCCTCCTCGACGATGATCGCGTTGAGCGGGATGTGGTACTTCTCGATCTCCTGCTCCGGCGTGCAGTCGATGCGGTAGTCGTAGACGAAGTACATGTTCGTCCCGGTCTGGTAGCTGTGCGACGAGTGCCCGCCGAGCATCGTCAGGTCGTCCGCGTGCGGGTACTCCTCGCGCACACGGCGCATCACCGCGTCGTAGACGTCGCCCACGGCGGACCAGTCCGCCGAGACCTCGGTCGTGTAGCCGAGCTGCTGGGACTCGAGCATCGTGCGCTTCTCGGCGTCGATCTTGTCCTGGCCCCAGTTGAGGTTGTCGAACCACGCCTCGATGAGCGACGGGTCCACGGTCTCGTGGGGGTGCTGCGCGATCACGCGGTCGATCTCGTCGCTCGTCGCGCCGACGATGCCCGCGGGACCCTCGGCGACGAACACGACGACGCACTTGCCCTTCGAAAAGTGCGCGAAGTGCTGGTTCGCGTCCTCCGGCGAGTAGAGGCGGACCACGGAGGGGTGGAAGCCGTTCGTGATGACCTCGCGGAGGATCGCGATGCCCGTGCGCATGTCGTCGACGAGCGCGCCGTGGAACCGGTTGTTCTCCGGCATGTACTTGAACACCTTGATCGTGACCTCGGTGACGAAGCACAGGGCGCCCTCGTTCCCGATCACGACGTGGCGGATGTCCGGGCCGGCGGCACGGCGCGGGACGCTCTTGATGCGCGTGACCTCGCCGCCGGGGAACACCGCCTCGAGCCCCATCACCATGTCCTCGATCGCACCGTAGAGCGTGGAGAACTGCCCGATGGACCGGGTCGCGACGAGCCCGCCGTACTGCGCGAGGGGCTTCGACTGGGGCGAGTGGCCCGTGGTCAGACCCTGCTCACGGAGCAGGTCCTCGAGCACCTGGAGCTGCACGCCGGCCTGCACGGTGACCTGCATGTCCTCGGGGTCGATCGACAGGACGCGGTCCATCCGCGAGCCGTCGAGGACGATGGTGTCGACGACGCTCGTCTCGAGACCGCCCTCGGTGCCGGTCCGGCCGGTGCGCGGGACGACGTTGACGAGGTTGTCGTTCGCGAAGCGCAGGACCGCGGCGACGTCCTCGGTGGACTCCGCGTACACGATCGCGACGGGCATCGGGGCGTCGTGGATGCCGTGCACGGACTGGTACTTCTTGAACCGGTCGACGCTCGCCTCACGGAGGGCTGCCTCGTCGGTGTCGATCTTGGCGGTGCCGAGCAGGTCGGTGAGCGCGGCGAGGATGTCGGCACGCTCGAGCGTTGCGATGGAGTCGATCATGGGGATCAGGGTCCTTTCGTGGGGTCTCTGGTCGGGGGTCGTGTGCGTGGGTCGTGGAGGCGGGTCGTTGCTCGGCTCAGCGCACGAGGTAGCCGCCGTCGACGGTGAGCGTGTGGCCGTTGACGTAGTCCGCCGCACGGGAGGCGAGGAACACCGTCGCGCCCATCAGGTCTGCCACGTCGCCCCAGCGTCCCGCCGGGATGTGGTCGAGCACGCGCTGGTTCGTCTCCGGGTTCGCCCGGGTCTGGGCGGTGATCGCGGTCGCGAAGTACCCGGGGGCGATCGCGTTCACCTGGACGTTGTGCTGCGCGAGCTCGTCGCAGTACGCCTTCGTGAACCCGACGATCCCGTGCTTGGTGGCGGCGTACGCCGGGGACCACTGGCCGCCGAGGAACGCGAAGAGCGACGCGATGTTGATGATCTTGCCCGAGCCCTGCGCGACGAAGTGCCGTGAGACCGCGTGCCCGAGCGCGAACGGCGCGGTGAGGTTCACCGCGATCATCGGGTCCCACTCGGCGCGGCCGAACTCGTCGACCGGGGCGAGCTTGCAGATGCCGGCGGAGTTGACGAGCACGTCGAGGCCGCCGAGCCGCTCGACGCAGGTGTCGAGGATGCGGGCCGGGGCGTCGTCCGCCGTGAGGTCGATCTCGAGGAACTCGTACCGCCGGCCCTCGGCCTCGACGAGCGCGCGGGTGGTGCCGTCGTCGTCGACGACGCTCGGCACGAACACGTCGGCACCGGCCTTGGCGAGGGCGAGGCTGAACGCCTGCCCGAGGCCGGAGTTGCCGCCGGTCACGACGGCGACCTTGCCGGTGAGTGAGAACAGGTCCATCGAGAAGTCGCGGATGTCCATGGGGTGCTGGTCCTTTCGAGGGTGGGGTCAGGAGGTGGTCGCCTCGCCGGCGACGGCCGGCGGACGGACGGGATCGGACTGGAGGGACGGTGCGGCGCCGCCACGCGGGTCGCGTCCGGCGCGGATCAGCTCCCGGCGACGCGTGCGCATGGTGAGCGTCGTGAGGACGACACCGAGGAGGGCGACGACGACGAGGAACGCGAACATCGTCGTGAACCCACCGCCCTGCTGCGGCACACCGTTGTCCGGGTCGCCGATCCACCAGGACGCCAGTGTCGGCAGGAACGCGTCGGGCAGGAACGCGAGCCCGGACGCGAGGCCGATGACCCCGCCGCGCTGGGCCAGCGGGATCTCGAGCTCGCCGACCGACGCGAAGTAGACGCCCCGCGCCGTGAACACGGCGATGCAGAGCACGATCATGATCGCGATGGCCACCCAGACGAGCGAGGGCGTGGTCGGCAGCACGAGGAACCCGGCGGCGGAGACCAGCGCGACGACGAACGTCCACCGCAGGAACCGCGGCGTCGAGTGGGTCACCTTGTCGACGAGGACACCGCCGACCGGTCCGCCGACGAACTGGAACACGTACGTCCGGAACACACCGATCACACCGATGAGGCCCGCCGCCACCCCGAACCCGTGCTGCAGGAGCGGGGTCAGGTACCCGAGCGTGGTGTAGAAGCAGTACATCAGCATGACCGTTCCGCCGATGTACCAGGTGTACTTGTTCCGCGCGGCCGCGGCGAGTTCCCGGATGGTGACCGTGGTCCGCTCGGCGGCGTCGAGCCGAGCCCGGTCCTGACGCACGACGACGAGCACGAGCACCGCGAACACCAGGCACAGCACCCCGTAGATGCGGATCAGGGTGAGCACGCCGTCCGCCGCCACGACCGCCGATGCGACGATCGCCGCACCGACGAACCCGATGAGCGTCGAGGTGAGCCCCCGCGTGCCCTCGAGGAACCCGAACAGACGACCCTGCTCGTCGGCGCTGCCGAGCATGCCGATCATCTTCACGAGGGCCGACCAGTAGAGCCCCATGCCGAGCACCGCCATGGCGACGTGCGCGGCGATCACACCGCCCTCACCCGGCGCGGTCGCGAGGTACAGGTCGACGACGCCCATGCCGGCGAGCGCGACGACGATGAGGGTCTTCGGCGAGAACCTGTCGGCGAACCACCCGCCGCAGAAGTACATGACGACGGCGACCGCGCCGAAGATCGACGTGATCTCGCCGTAGCGCTGGATCGTCAGGCCGAGTGCGTGCGCGGTGTCGGCGAGGAACACGAACCGGATGTACGCGACCTGGAAGATCACGCCACCGGTCATCGACAGGACGAGGAAGCTCGTCAACCTGCGGGCCTTGCTCACTGGAGCCACTCCTTCGTGGACGTGGACGGACGACGACGTGGAGGCCCCACGGCGCACAAAAAAAGAGAACAGGGGCCTGGAGCACACCGCGGATGCGGTTGCTGCAGGTCACTGTTCTCTGAGGTCTGATCGTGACTGCCGTCGGCCCGGGATGGTGTCCGGGCGACGGCCGATGTTCGGTTGTGCGGACGAGTGTAGCGGCTGTCCGGCGCGCTGACATCCACGCGGCATGGGTGACCGTCGCGACCCTCGCCTGTCCCGGCGTGGTCGCGGGACGCGCTGGGAGACGGGGCTCCCGGAGGGATCGGCTGGCGCTCGGCCCGGAACCGTGCATAATGATCTGGCCCGGATGTGAACGTGCACATCGGCGTGATCAGCGTTGTCACACCGGGCGGAGAGAAGTTGGCAATGGCGACGTCCAAGGCGCAGAAGTCCCGCGCGCCGAGCATCCGGGACGTCGCCCGCATCGCCGGTGTGTCACACCAGACGGTGTCCCGCGTCCTCAACAACTCCGACGCGATCCGTGATGCGACGCGCGACCGGGTCGTCGCCGCGATGGAGGAGCTGCAGTACCGGCCGAACCGCGCGGCGCGGGCCCTCGTCACGAACAGCTCCAAGACCATCGGCGTCCTGACGGCCCGCCGGGAGCACTACGGCCCCGCGGCGACGCTCCAGGCCATCGAGGACGCAGCCGTCCGACGCGGCTACACCGTCACCACGTCGAACCTCACGGACGCCACGGACGCGGCGGTGCGCGCCGGGCTCACGCACCTCCTGGAGCAGGACGTCGAAGGGATCGTGGTGATCGCCCCGCAGCAGCGGGTGTTCGACATCATCGCCGAGCTCGGCGTCCGCATCCCCTACGTGACCCTCCGGACACGGGTCGGCGAGGACCCGTCCGCGCTCTGGGTCGACCAGATGAGCGGCGCACGGCTGGCGACCGCACACCTGCTCGACCTCGGGCACGAGCACGTCCGACACCTGGCCGGCTCGCGGGACTCCCTCGAGGCGGACGCCAGGATGCAGGGGTTCCTGCGCGAGATGTCCGACCGCGACATGCCCGTGTCGCCCCCGATCCTCGGTGACTGGACGGCGGACTTCGGGTACGCCGCCGGCCGCGAGCTGCTCCGCTGGCGGGACTGCACGGCCGTGTTCTGCGCGAACGACGCGATGGCGCTCGGGGTCATGCACGCGGCACGGTCGTACGGGCTCGACGTGCCGGGGGACCTGTCCGTCGTCGGGTACGACGACATCCCCGAGGCGCAGCACTTCTGGCCGCCGCTGACCACCGTGCAGGTCGACTTCGCCGAGCTCGGGCGGCGGTGCGTCGAGCTCGTGCTGCCCGACGGCGAGGACCTCCGGCCGGTCGACATCGTGCCGCAGCTCGTCGTCCGCGGGTCGACGTCCGCGCCGCGCACCCGCGCCTGACCCGCGTCGCACCGCGCCTGACCCGCGTCGCACCGCTCTCTGGGCGAGACGCCGCTCCGCAGGGCGGTGTCTCGTCCGGACGGCGGTGCCGTTCCGCGCGGCGGTGCCGTGCTGACCGCGCCCCGCGCCGGGGGCGACCTGCGCGTCGGACTCGTGCCGTCCCTCCAGTCCGATCCGGCACCCCGACCGGTCGCGTGGGCGCGTCCCGCGTGCGGATTCCGGCGGTTCACCGCATGACGGGCCGCCGTTACCAAACCGCGACCCTGGGGAATTGACAGTCTCCGGCAACCTGTGCGTAATATTGCCCCCGTTCCACCCGATGTGACCGTTCACATCCCGTGGCACATCGGACGCGACAACGGAGTCCACACAGCGTGCTGTGCCTGCTCCGGTGACGCGATCACCACCCGGAGGACTGCCGGACCGGCAGGAGGAGATGCACTGTGGCGTCAGACCCGATCGACCCGAACGCGACGCGTTCGCTCATCGCACCCGAAACGATCCTCGAGATGCGATCGATCACCAAGGAGTTCCCCGGCGTCAAGGCGCTGTCGGACGTGTCGATCACCGTCCGCGCCGGCGAGATCCACGCGATCTGCGGTGAGAACGGTGCCGGCAAGTCGACCCTGATGAAGGTCCTCTCGGGCGTCTACCCCTACGGCACCTACGCCGGCGACATCGTCTTCGAGGGCGAGGAGATGCGCTTCTCCGGCATCAAGCAGTCCGAGGCCGCGGGCATCGTCATCATCCACCAGGAACTCGCGCTCATCCCCGAGCTGAGCATCACCGAGAACCTGTTCCTCGGCAACGAGCCGAGCCGCTTCGGCGTCATCGACTGGACCGGTGCCCAGCTCCGCGCCCAGGAGCTCCTGGCCCGCGTCGGCCTGTCCGACGACCCCGACACGCAGATCAAGAACCTCGGTGTCGGCAAGCAGCAGCTCGTCGAGATCGCCAAGGCCCTGCACAAGAACGTCAAGCTGCTCATCCTCGACGAGCCCACCGCAGCGCTCAACGAGAACGACTCGCAGCACCTGCTCGACCTCATCGTCGGCCTCAAGTCCCGCGGCATCGCGAGCATCATGATCAGCCACAAGCTGAACGAGATCGAGCAGATCGCCGACGACATCACGATCATCCGCGACGGCAAGAGCATCGAGACGCTGAACGTCCGGGCCGACGGCGTCAACGAGGACCGGATCATCCGCGGGATGGTCGGCCGGTCGCTCGAGTCGCGGTTCCCGGACCGCACGCCGAAGATCGGGGAGACCTTCTTCGAGGTCCGCGACTGGACCGTGCAGCACCCCGTCGACGCGTCGCGACTGGTCTGCAAGAGCGAGAACTTCTTCGTCCGCCGCGGTGAGATCGTCGGGTTCGCCGGCCTCATGGGCGCCGGACGCACCGAGCTGGCGATGAGCATCTTCGGCCACTCGTACGGCAACTTCATCGGCGGCGAGATCATCAAGGACGGCCGCGAGATCAAGGTCAACAACGTCCAGCAGGCGATCGACAACGGCCTCGGCTACGTCAGCGAGGACCGCAAGGCCCTCGGCCTGAACCTGCTCGACACCGTCAAGCGCTCGACCGTCTCGGCCGACCTCAAGAAGATCTCCAACCGCGGTGGTGTGGTCGACTCGCTCGAGGAGTACGACGTCGCCGAGAAGTACCGGAAGCTGCTGCGGACCAAGGTCCCGTCCGTGGAGGACAACGTCGGCAAGCTCTCCGGCGGGAACCAGCAGAAGGTCGTCCTGTCGAAGTGGATGTTCACCGACCCCGACCTGCTGATCCTCGACGAGCCGACCCGTGGCATCGACGTCGGCGCCAAGTTCGAGATCTACGGCATCATCCAGCAGCTCGCGGCCGAGGGGAAGGGGATCATCCTCATCTCGTCGGAGCTCCCCGAGCTCCTCGGCCTCTCGGATCGCATCTACACGATCTTCGAGGGCGCGATCACCAACGACGTCCCCGCCGCAGAGGCGGACCCGGAAACCCTCATGCGCAGCATGACCTCAGCGCGGAAGGGCGCACTCACCTCATGAACAACCTCAAGCTGCTCTTCGGCAAGGGCAACACGATCGGCTCCTACGGGATGATCATCGCGCTCATCGCGATCATCATCATCTTCGAGTTCACGACCAAGGGTCTGACGCTCGAACCGACGAACGTCATCAACCTGTTCCTGCAGTACTCGTACATCCTGATCCTCGCGCTCGGGATGGTGATGGTGATCATCGCCGGCCACATCGACCTGTCGGTCGGCTCGGTCGCGGCGTTCGTCGGCATCATCGTCGCCCAGTCGATGGCCCAGTGGAACTTCCCGTGGTGGCTCGCGATCATCTTCGGCCTCGTCGTCGGAGCCCTCGTCGGCGCCTGGCAGGGCTTCTGGGTCGCGTTCGTGCGGGTCCCCGCGTTCATCGTGACGCTCGCCGGCCAGCTGATCTTCCGTGGTGCGAACCAGATCATCGGCAACTCGACGTCGGTCCCCGTGCCGAACGACTACTCCCAGGTCGGCGCCGGCTTCCTGCCCGACTTCGGTCCGGACTTCGGTTTCAGCAACGGCACGCTCCTGCTCGGGCTCATCACGGTGCTGGCACTCGTGTACATCGAGTTCAACAACCGGCGTCGTCGTCACAAGATGCAGGCCGAGGTCCCGCCGGTGTGGGTGTCCGTCGTCCGCACGGGTGTGCTCGTCCTCGTCACGATCGCCGCGACCTACCTGTTCGCGACCGGCAACGTCGGCACCTCGATCCCGATCGTCGCGATCATCCTCGGCGTCCTGACCATCGTCTACGGGTTCGTCACCCGCAACACGATCTTCGGCCGCCAGGTCTACGCGGTCGGTGGCAACTCGAGCGCCGCTGTCCTCTCCGGGGTCAGCGCTCGTCGCGTCAACTTCTTCGTGATGATGAACATGTCGGTCCTCGCCGCCATCGCCGGCATGGTGTTCGTCGGGTACTCCGGCGCATCCGGCCCCGCCGACGGCACCGGCTGGGAGCTCGACGCGATCGCCGCCGTGTTCGTCGGTGGTGCCGCGGTCGCGGGTGGTGTCGGAACGGTCACCGGGTCGATCATCGGTGGTCTCGTCATGGCGCTCCTCACGAACGGCCTCTCCCTGATGGGCATCGAGTCGAACAAGGTCCAGATCATCCGTGGTCTCGTGCTCCTGGTCGCCGTCGCCTTCGACGTCTACTCGAAGTCGCAGGGTCGCCCGTCGCTCATCGGCGGCATGATGCGGCAGTTCCGACGGCAGGACGCCGCCACGGGACCCGCGGTCGACACCGGCCAGCCGCAGTCCATCGACGACACCAACAAGGAGAAGGTCACGCTCCCGTAGCGCTGCTCCTTCCCCTCCCCCACCACTTCACACTCCCCAACACCCCGGGGAGGGCTGCACCGCCCTCCCCGTCTCCCTCAACGAAGAGAAAGCAATCACATGCGTAAGAAGATCCTGGTCGGCGCGAGCGTCGTCCTCATCGCAGGCCTCGCCCTCACCGGCTGCTCGTCGCGCGGCGGCTCCGGCTCCGACTCGGGCGCCTCGATCAAGAAGGGCGACACCATCGGCGTCGCGCTCCCCGCCAAGACCTCGCAGAACTGGGTCCTCGCGGGCGCAGCGTTCAAGAAGTCGATCGAGGCCGCAGGCTTCAAGGCCGACATCCAGTACGCCGCCGCCACCGGCACCGTGTCCGACCAGCAGGGTCAGATCTCGGGCATGGTCACCAAGGGCGACAAGGCGATCATCATCGGCGCCGCCGACGGTTCGCAGCTCGGTACGCAGGTCAAGGCCGCCAAGACCTCCGGCGCGACCGTCATCGCCTGGGACCGCAACATCCTGAACACCAAGAACGTCGACTACTACGTCGCGTTCAACAACTACAAGGTCGGCCAGCTGCAGGCCAACGCGCTCCTCGACGGCCTCAAGGCCAAGAAGAGCTCCGGCCCGTACAACATCGAGCTGTTCGCCGGTTCCCCCGACGACGCCAACGCGACGGTGTTCTTCAACGGTGCGATGAGCGTCCTCCAGCCGAAGATCGACGACGGCACGCTCAAGGTCGTCTCCGGCCAGACCACGTTCAAGCAGGTCAACACGCAGGGCTGGCTCGCGCAGAACGCCCAGTCGCGCATGTCCGACATCCTCACGAAGTCGTACACGGACACCGACCTCGACGGGGTCCTCTCGCCGAACGACACCCTGGCCCGCGCGATCCTGACCGCCACGAAGGCAGCCGGCAAGTCGAACCCGGTCATCACCGGTCAGGACTCCGAGACCGCGTCCATCCCGCTCATCATGAACGGCACGCAGTACTCGACCATCTACAAGAACACCACGGAAGAGGCGCAGGCCGCCATCGACCTCGTGTCCGACCTCGCTGCGGGCAAGACCCCGAAGACGACGAAGGACAAGAACAACGACAACGGCGCGAAGATCGTCCCCGCGGTCGAGCTCACCCCGATCCTCGTCACCAAGGAGAACGCGGTCGAGGCGTACAAGGGCAACGACACCCTCGAGGCACTCGCCAAGCAGGGCTGATCCCCGCTCGCTGAGCACACCCTCCACGAAGGCCCCGTCCGCATCCTGCGGGCGGGGCCTTCGCCATGCGCGCGGCGGTGGTGGCGCGCGGTGCGCGTGTCGGCCGCGGTGTGCGCGATGCGTGCGTCGGCCGCGGACCTCGCGGATGTCCCGGACTGGAGGGACGACCCACCCCCGCCCCGCCGGTCCAGTCCGCCACCGGTCCGGTCCGCCACCGGCCCGGGCCGCCACCGGTCGGACGCGTCAGACGGACGCCGCGACGAGTCGGTCGACCGCGGCACGGAGTCGGGGGACGTCGACCCTGGCCGTCTCGAGCACGAGGGCACGACCAGTGTCGAACGAGCGGCTGGTCAACCGCGCTCCGAGCTCGGCGACGTGCCGCCACGGGATCGTCGGTTCGTGCGCCAGGATCCGCTCGGGCAGCGCGCCCACGGCGATGCCGATCTCGACGAGCCGCATCCGGACCGCGTCGTAGCGCAGCATCTCCCGCGTCGACGACCACTCCCGGTCCTCCCCCAGGGCGACGTACTGTTCGATCGCCGCACACGCGGCGCGGATGTCGTCGAGTCGTTCACGGGGAGCGCGACGGCTCACAGGGCGATCGCGTCGGCCAACGCGTTCCTCGCCGCCCCGCCGGACAGCCCGTCCGCGCAGACGACGTCCACGCGGACCCCGAGGATCTGCTCGGCCGTGTCCTGCATCTCCATGAGGGCGAAGAGACCGGCGCCGGCGTCGAGGTCCACCATGAGGTCGACGTCACTCTCGGCGGTGTCGTCCCCGCGAGCGACGCTGCCGAACAGCCGCACGTTCCGACCGCCGAGCCCCTCGAACGCCGCGATGACCTCGTCCCGCCGCTCCCCGACGAGGTTGCGGAGGGGCTTCCGCTCGGGTCGGGGGTGCAGCACGACCTCGGGCTCGAACCCTGCCGCGACGAGCAGCCGATGGAGGACCGCGAACGACGGCTCGCGCCGGTTGTTCTCGTACGTGCTGATGACGCTCTGGGTGACCCCGGCCCGGACGGCGAGCTCCACCTGGGTCAGGTTCGCCCGCTGTCGAGCGGTCCGGAGCAGGACCGCAGCACCGCTGTCCACCCCGTCACACACCACCACCCCCGGTGATGGACGACGATCGTTCGGACCATCTCGCATCTGGCACCTCCGCATCGCGATCCGCTGAGTATATGCCGTCTGAGATTTCGTACACAATGCGTGTGACGTGGGCCCTCACGCGATGGCGTGACATCGGCTCAGTCGCGCGCCGAGACGTCCGTCCGCAGGAAGTTCTGCGCCGACCGCGATGCCGTCGGACCACGCTGTCCCTGGTACCGCGACTGGTACTCGGCCGATCCGTAGGGCTTGTCGGCCGGGCTCGAGAGCTGGAAGAAGCACAGTTGGCCGATCTTCATGCCCGGCCACAGCATGATCGGGAGCGTCGCGACGTTGCTCAGCTCCAGGGTCACGTGGCCGGAGAACCCGGGGTCGATGAAGCCCGCCGTAGAGTGCGTGAGCAGACCGAGGCGTCCGAGCGAGCTCTTGCCCTCGAGCCGCGCGGCGACGTCGTCGGGCAGGCTCACGACCTCGAACGTCGAGCCGAGGACGAACTCCCCGGGGTGCAGCACGAACGGCTCGTCGGCCGGGGTCTCGACCAGGTGCGTCAGGTCGGGCTGGTCGACGGCCGGGTCGATGTGCGGGTAGCGGTGGTTGTCGAACAGCCGGAAGAACTTGTCGAGTCGCACGTCGATGCTCGACGGCTGGACGAGCGACGGGTCGTACGGGTCGAGCCCGATGCGGCCGGCGTCGAGCTGGGCGGTGATGTCGCGATCGGAGAGCAGCACGATGCGATCCTACGGGCGCAGGCCGTCGTCGGACTCGTCGCGATGCCGGGCCGCCGGTTGCGCACCGGGCTCGCTCCGGGCCTCCCGGCCGAAGCGGCTCCGCTGTGGAGGACCGAAGGCTGCCCACCGGGCTCCCACCGGGCCTCCCGGAAGACGGACGTACCATGGGGAGACCGATCCCGATCCTGTCGAAAAGTGCGATGACCGTCACCTCTCCGTCCGCCGCAGCACCGCCGTCGACCGCGCCGGAGGATCCCGACGGCCCGGTCGTGGCCGCGCGGACCTCGACGGTCGCGACAGTCCTCGTCGTCGCACTCCCCCTGGTCGTCGCGTTCGCCGTCCTCTCGATGGTGTTCACCGGTGCGTTCACGGCGAACCGGGCACTCGTCGACGCCGGCGACCTCGTCGTCGACGGGCTCCCGATCGCCCGCGCCGTGCACGACGGCATGGCGGCACTCACCGTCGGGCTGCTCATCGTCGCGGCGTTCGCGCTCCCCGCGCAGCGGAAGGACCCGCGCGGGATGTCGCGGGTGCAGCAGCAGGCGGTCCGCTGGGCAGCCGTCTCGGGGTCGATCTGGTTCCTCGCCGCGGTCGTCGGGATCGTCCTCACGGGGGCGAACACCCTCGGCGTCCCGCTCACCAGCCCGGTGTTCGCGCGGAACTTCATGCTGTTCGCGTTCCAGGTCGAGATCGGACAGTCCCTCGTGGTGTCCGCGGTCGGCATCCTCGTCGCCGCGGTGGTCGCCGCGTTCGCCACCCGGGTCACCACGATCGCCGTCGCGACCGTGTCCGCCCTCTTCGCGCTGCTGCCCCTGGCGCTCTCCGGGCACGCCGCCGGATCGCTCGAGCACGCCAACGCGGTCAACTCGCTCGCGTTCCACCTGATCGGGGTGTGCGTGTGGGTCGGTGGCCTGGTCGCGGTCCTCCTGGTCCGCAAGGGCACCCGGGGCGCGACCGGCCGGGTCGTCGCGCGGTACTCGACGCTCGCCGGCTGGGCGTTCGTCGCGGTCGCGTTCTCCGGCATCATCAACGCGTCGCTCCGGATCACCGGCCCGCTCGACCTCGTCACCACGACGTACGGGTGGCTGATCACCACGAAGGCCGTCATCCTGATCCTGCTCGGGATCGCCGGCATCGTCCAGCGCCGGAAGCTCGTCCCCGGGCTCCTCCGCGACCCGCTGAACCGCCGGCTCTTCGTGCGGTTCGCCCTCGCCGAGGTCGTCTTCATGGCGGTCGCGATGGGCATCTCGGTCGGGCTCGCCCGCTCCCAGCCGCCCGTGCCGCAGACGCCGGAGACCGGGGCGGACACCCGCGACGGCCTCATCGGGTTCACCTTCCCCGCGCCCCAGACCTTCGGGCGCTTCCTGACGGCGTGGCAGATCGACTGGGCGTGGCTCGCGATCGCCGTCACGATGGGCGCCTGGTACCTGTACGCCGTCCGCAAGCTCCGGAAGCGCGGGGACGCCTGGCCCGTGCACCGCACGATCTGCTGGTTGCTCGGCTGCCTGCTCTTCATCTGGTTCACGAGCGGTGGGCCCGCGGTCTACGGGATGATCCACTTCTCGAGCCACATGATCCAGCACATGGGCCTCATGATGTTCGTGCCGCTGCCCCTGGTCCTCGGGGGGCCGGTCCTGCTCGCACTCCGCACGCTGCCCGTCCGGAACGACGGCAGCCGAGGCTCCCGCGAGTGGCTCATGCTGTTCGTGCACTCGCGGTACATGCAGTTCATGGGCAAGCCCGCGGTGGCCGGCGTGATCTTCGCCGGGTCGCTCATCGTGTTCTACTTCACCCCGGCGTTCCAGTACGCGCTGCAGTCGCACGAGTGGCACGTCGTGATGGTCGTGCACTTCGTGCTGAGCGGCTACCTGTTCTTCTGGGTGTTCATCGGCGTGGACCCCGGCCCGAAGCGCCCCGCCTACCCGATCCTCATCATCGCGCTGCTCGCGACGCTGGCGTTCCACGCGTTCTTCGGGGTCGCCGTGATGACGAGCGAGTCGGTGTTCGCGGTGGACTGGTACCACGCGCTCGGACAGACGAACGACGCCGGACTCCTCGCCGACCAGCACACCGGCGGCGGGATCGCCTGGGGCGCGTCCGAGCTGCCGATGGTGCTCGTCGCGCTGCTCGTGGTCCGGAACTGGATCACGAGCGACACCCGGGACGCCAAGCGGCTCGACCGTCAGGCGGACCGTGACGGCGATGCCGAGCTCCGGGCGTACAACGACCGGCTCTCGGCGATGAACGGCGGGCGGGGCGAGTAGTCCCGCGTTGGCTGGGGCCTCCGTCGCCCTGGCAGACCCGCCGCCGATCTCGTCGCTTTGCCCGCAAACCGACCGACTCGGGCGAATCCACCGCCGATCTCGTCGCTCCGCCCGCAAACCGACCGACTTGGGTCGGGTCGGGTCGGGTCGGGTCGGGTCGGGTCGGGTCGGGTCGGGTCGGGTGAGCGGGTAGCCCACAGCGACGAAGCGCAGGCGGCGCTCAGTCCCCGTGCACCACGCACACCGCGTCGAGCACGGCAGCCGCCGCCATCGCCGCCTCGATGCCGTCCTCGCCGTCCGGCCCGAACGGCGTCACCGTGTCGGCCCACCACAGCGGTGTCGACACCACGGGCGCGTCGGGCAGGATGCGCTCGACCTCGTCCGACGAATCGATCCGGTGCACCCCGAGCACCGTGATGACCGGGTGGTCGGCGTCGCGACAGACCTGCATGATCGTGCCGTCGTCGAGTGCGCGGACACCCCAGCCGTCCTCGTGCAGGACCAGCGCCTCGGCGACCTCGCGCACGTCGACCGGACCGCGGCAGAGCAGCGTCACGTCACGGGGCACCGAGGCCTCCGAACGCCGATGTGCCGTGGTCGTCGGGCGCGCCGTCCGCGGCAGCCTCGTCGAGCGGGGCACCACCGACGAGCGCCACGAACCGGTCCTCGTCGATGCGGTCGAGGAACGACTCGAGGGCGTTCCACCCGTCGTCGAACCGGACGAGCAGTCCCTCGTGGTCGTGCTCCCCGAACAGCTCGGTCCTGGTCTGCGGCGGCGGCCAGACCCCGGCGCGGTCGAGGAACCGGCTCGCCTCCGGCCCGACGACGACCGCGGCCGGCGTCGGTTCCCCGTAGGAGACCGCGCGGACCATGTGGTCGGCGTCACCGCGGCGCTCCATCACGACACCGAACACCGGGACGACGTCGTCGGCCACGTCGCGCACGGCGTCGAGCACGCCGTCGACGCCACCGGCCGGCGCGGTGAGGATCGCAGACACCGTCTCGATGACGAACCCGTCGGTCATGTGTGCCGTCATCGTCGCGGACATGCCCTCGCCGATCGCGTACGAGGTGCTGACGTCCGGCGCCTCGTGCTTGGCGTACTGCGTGACCACCCATCGGTCCCACGGCACACTGAGTGGCTCGCCGGTCCCCCAGCGCGTCGGGACGCAGCCGGCCGCGGCGCAGAGGGCCTCGATCGCACCGCCGATGCCGACCTCGCGGTCCGGATGGTGTCGGAGCGTCAGGTCGATGCTGACCTGCTGGACGGCATCCGCCGCGACTCGGTGCTCCGGCGACGGGACACCGTGCAGCTCCGGACCGCTGGCGATGAAGTCCTCGATCGAGCCGGCGGCGACCCCGGTGCGGCCGTCGCGCATCGACCCGTCGAAGTCGGTCACGACCCACGCGGCACCCGTGGCGCCGAGCGCGTGACGGAGCGCCGGGGTGAGCGACGCCTCGGCGCCGGTGCGGAGCACGACGAGGCGTCCGGCTGCGGCTGCCCTGGTGAGGAGCGAGGAGAACGCGTCCGTCAACCAGACGACGCTCGAGGCCGACTCGACGACGATCGCGGACCCGACGACGTCGTCGATGAGGGGATGTCTGACCATCGCTGCTCGCCTCCCGGGATCGGCGGGGATTCGCCGGGAGGATGGCTCGTCGTCCGCGGCGGTGTTGCTCGGTCCTCCTGGACGGTACACACGTGTCCGACAGGTGTCCGGCAGCGGTCGTGGCTCCCAGCGGACCGGCAGGCGGGGTGCCGGACGCGACCGTCCGGGCGGCGAGCGCGTGGGGCGGACCGGTACCGGGCCTCCCGTCCGCCGCGGTGCGGCAGCACACGGACTGGAGGGTCGGTGCGCGTCCGGCGGGCGGCGAGCGTCGTGTGCGGAGCACCTCCGGCATCCGGTAGGGTGGTTGCAGCCTCCGGGCGACGCGAGTGTAGTTCAATGGTAGAACTCCAGCTTCCCAAGCTGGTAGCGCGGGTTCGATTCCCGTCACTCGCTCTGTGCTGGTCTGCTCGGCCTTCGGCCGATGCGTCGTGCGGTGGGGCTTCCGGAGACAGGCGCCGGTCGATCGCGGGGATCTGGAGGCTGCTGTGTTCTCTCTCGACATCGCCGACGGGGTGGTGCTCCGGCCGCTCGAGGTCTGGCACGCACCCGCCTTCGCTGCGCACATGGACCGCGCGCGCGAGCACATCCGCCCGTGGGTCGGCCCGGCCTTCGTCACCGACACCGAGGACGGCGCCCGGGCGACCATCCGCCGGTACGCCGACACCGCGGCCGCCGACGGTGCCCGGCTCTACGGCCTCTGGGACGGCGACACGATCGTCGGCGGCGTGATGTTCGTGACGTTCGACGCAGCCTGGGGCACAGCCGAGGTCGGCTGCTGGCTCGAACCCGGCGCCGAGGGTCGCGGACTCGTCACCCGGTCCGTCACGGCGCTCCTCGACTGGGCGTTCGACGTCCGGGGACTCACCCGGGTCGAGTGCCGCTGCCGGTCCGACAACGCGAGCAGCGTCGCGGTCGCCGAACGCCTCGGGATGCACTCCGAGGGCATCGCGAGGAGCGCCTGGGTGTTCGCGGGCACCCGGTACGACAAGCAGGTCTTCTCGGTCCTCCGCGACGAGTGGCGCGACCGGGGCTGATCTGCCCCGCCCCCGTCGGTCACACGTCACGCGGGCGGGTAGGGGTACTCGTCCGAGCGGTCCTGGAACCGGAGGATCGCCTCGTTCCGGACCTGGCCGCCATCGATCTCGATGGACCGCCGGACGGTCTCGGACTCCGCCCACGACGACGGTCCCTCCATCACGGTCCGGAGGAACGGCAGGAGCGCCTCGCTGATCTCCCACGTCGCCGAGTTCCAGAGGAGCGACGGGCTGTGGTCCACCGAGTAGTAGTTCGTCGTCTCCCCGACGGTGATCATCGGCTCCGCGAACGTCGTCGTGTGCGCCCAGCTGAACCCCATGCCCTCGTCCGCGGACACGTCCACGATGAGGCTGCCCGGCCGGAAGGCGGCGAGGTCGTCGAGCTGCAGGTAGGTCTTCGGCGCGTTCGGGTCCTGGAGCGTGCAGTTCACGACGATGTCGTTCTCGGCGAGGTACGCCTCGATCGGCACGGGACCGTCGGGCCCGAACACGGTGCTCCGGGACGGGTCGTCCGGGTCCTGCTCGAAGGTGATGATGTCGACCGAGGGGATCGGGGCGCTGACGGCGGCGATGTCCCGCTGGGTGAGCACCCGGACGTCGTGCACACCGTGTGCGTTCAGCGCGGTGACGGCCCCGCGCGCGGTGGCCCCGAAGCCGATGACGACCGCGGTCAGCCGACGCCCGTAGTCACCGGTCGACCCGCACAGCTGGAGGCCGTGCAGCACGGAGCAGTACCCCGCGAGCTCGTTGTTCTTGTGGAAGACGTGCAGCCCGAAGCCGCCGTCGGACTGCCAGTGGTTCATGGCCTCCCACGCGATGAGCGTGAGGCGCTTGTCGATCGCGAGCTGGGTGATCGCGCGGTCCTGGACACAGTGCGGCCACCCCCAGAGGACCTGGCCGTCACGGAGCTCCTCGAGGTCGGCGGCCTGCGGCTTCGGGAGCAGCACGACGTCCGAGTCGGCGATGATCTCGCTCCGGTCGGCCATCGCCCCGACGAGCGGTTCGAGCTCGGCGTCCGCGATCCCGAACCGGAGTCCGTACCCGCGTTCGAGCACCATGGCCGCGCGGAGGTCGGCGTCGATCCGCTCCAGGTGCGCCGGGTGGATCGGCAGGCGTTTCTCGTCGACCTTGCGGGACGTGGCCAGCACGCCGAGGCGGAGCAGCGTGTGCGGTGACGTGGTTTCGGTCATGCTGCACTGTACGGCGCGTCGTGCGGGTGGCGAGCGACGGACGGACTGGAGGGACGGTGTCAGCTGGCACCGTCCCTCCAGTCCGTCTCCGGTCCAGTCCGCCGGACGGCACCCGCTCCGTCCCGGAAGCGGCCATTCTGTGTCCGCTTCTCGGCGGAGAATGGACGCATGCCAGGACCCTCGTCGCGCATGCTCGTGCTCCTGTCGCTCCTGCAGTCGCGACGGGACTGGCCGGGGCAGCAGCTCGCCGCACGGCTCGAGATCAGCGACCGCACCGTGCGCCGTGACGTCGACCGACTCCGCGAGCTCGGCTACCGGATCAGCGCGACGAAGGGACCGGACGGCGGCTACCGACTCGACGCGGGCTCCGAGCTGCCGCCCCTGCTGTTCGACGACGACCAGGCGATCGCGCTCGCCGTCGCGCTCAGGTCGGCCGCCGTCATCGGCTCCGGGTTCGAGGAGGCCGCGCTCCGCGCACTGACGACCGTCCGACAGGTGCTCCCGGCACGGCTCCGGCACCGGGTCGACGCCCTGCGGTTCACCGCCGTGTCCTCGTCGCCCGGCGGCCAAGTGCCGGTCGACCCGGCCGTGCTCCTGCAGGTCGGGGCGGCGATCGCGGCGGCCGAGGTGCTGCGGTTCGACCACGTGCGACCGGACATCGGTCCCGCCACCGGCGCTGACGACGACCCCCGTGCCCTCCGCCCGCCCCGCGAGGTCGAGCCGCACCACCTGGTGTCGCGGAACGGCAGGTGGTACCTCGTCGCGTGGGACCTCGACCGTGTGGACTGGCGGGTGTTCCGGGTCGACCGGATCACCCCCCGCGCGCCGACCGGCCGGCGGTACACGCGCGCGGAGGACCCTGGCGGGCATCGACTCCCGGGGGACGACGTCGCGGCGTTCGTCGGGGCCCGGTTCAAGGGCTCCACGGACGGCGACGTCTGGCCGTGTCGGGGCTCGGTGATCCTGTCGATGCCTGCCGCCACCGTCATGGAGTACGCCGGGGACTGGACGGTCGAGGGCCGCGATGACGATCGGTGCCTGGTGACCGGTGGCGCGTGGTCGTGGGTGGGACTCGCGGCGTCGATCGGCCGGTTCGACGCGGACGTCGAGGTCGTCGGGCCGCCGGAGCTCGCCGACGCGTTCGCACACCTCTCCAGGAGGTTCCAGGCAGCGGTCCCCGTATCATTGGCCGACCACATCGAGTCCGACCACGGACCGCACGAGGGGGATACCCGGTGACGAACCAGCCTGGAATGTCGAAGAACGCCCGCCGCGAGGCCGCACGACAGGCCGCCAGGGCACGGCAGGAGCAGGAGCGTCGACGGCAGCGCCGCAACCGGTGGTTCCTGCAGGGCGGGATCGGACTCGCCGTCATCGCCGTCGCCGTCGTCGTGGTCGTCGTGGTGTCGAACATGAACTCCAGCTCCGGCACGACGACGGCCGCGGGCCCGAAGAACATGGCCTCGGACGGCATCACGTTCACGGGCGAGTCGGGCAAGATCGTCGCCACCCCGACGGACAGCCTCGCTCCGAAGGCCACTCCGAGCCCGGCGGCGACCTCGGCCTCGGACGGTGCCGTCGTCGTCACGACCTACATCGACTGGTCGTGCCCGTCGTGCAAGGCGTTCGAGGCGCAGTACTCGTCCGAGCTGCAGTCCCAGGTCCGCGACGGCTCCGTCGTCCTCGACATCCACCCGATCGCGATCCTCGACCGCAACTACCGCAACAGCCGGTACTCGAGCCGTGCCGCGAACGCCGCCGCCTGCGTCGCGAACACCGCGCCGAAGGACTTCCTGGCCGTGCAGACCCAGTTCTACGACAACCAGCCGGAAGAGGGCACCGACGGGCTGACGGACGCCAAGATCAAGTCCCTCGTCAAGGCCGGCGGCGTGTCGAGCGCCAAGGTCGCGGACTGCATCGACAGCGAGAAGTACGGGTCGTGGGTGACCGCGGCGACGAACCGGGCGGTCGGCAACGAGGCGCTCCAGAACCCTGCCACCGGGAGCTTCGGGACCCCGACGGTGCTCATCGACGGCAAGGTCTGGGACCAGAAGAGCAGCCTGACCTCGGCGATCGCTGCCGCCGCGAAGTAGGCCTGGCCGCCGCCGCGGCGGCCGCTGCACCGCTCTCCGTACACGGCACCGCCCTGTGCCGCGGTGTCGTGGCGAGAGGGCGGTGCGGCGCGCTTCCGCGTCAGCGGATCCGTTCCCAACCGCCCATCGCGGTCCATGCGTCCGGGTCGAACGCGAACACGCTGCCCATGCCGGGCTGGTCGCAGCTCCGATCGATCGCGGCCGTCCTGAGGCTCGCGAGCAGGAGCGCGCCGACGCCGCCGTGGCCGACGTAGACCGTCGGTGTGCCTGGTGCCGACGCGGCAATGCGTCGGACCGCCGCGACGGTACGACGCTGTGCATCGCCCGCGCGTTCCCAGCCACGGACGGACTGGTCCGGTTCCGCGAAGAACGCCTCGACCACCGCGTCGAACTCGACCTCGGGCAGGTACCCGGTCGCACTGCGGTCGAGTTCGCCGAGATGGGGGTCGATGACCGGAGTCACCCCGATCGCCGAACCGAGCACGGCCGCGGTCTCGACCGCCTTGCGCTCGGCACTGCTGACGATCCGCTCCACACGTCCGTGGAGGATGTCCGGGAGCCGCCGAGCACGGGCGAACCCCGCATCCGACAGACCCCACTGCTCGATGGGCACGGCGGGCTCGACCACGACCTCGGGGTGGGACACGTAGAAGCTCGGCATCATCCGACGCTACCGTGCGGCCCGCCGCCGCACCGCTCTCCGCACACGGCGCCGCCGGATGGCGCGGTGCCGCGGCAAGAGGGCGGTGCGGTGTCGAGCGCTGGCTAGGCCGTCCGGGTCTGCAGCCGCAGCACCCGCACGCCCGCGGCGTCGAGTGCCGCCAGCCCCGCACGCAGGCGGAACCGGCGCCACGGCGGGCGCTTCGCCGACGGTGCGATCGCGGACTCGACCTGGTGCAGGATCTCGCGGCTGAGGAGCCGCTCCAACTTGTCCGGGGCGAGCTCGGTCACACCCTTGACCGTGACCACGATGACGACGGCCTCCGGCGTGAGCAGCGGGTCGAGTCGGGCCGCGATGTCGAATGCGCGTGCGAGAGGCGAGGTGCTCCCCCGGCGACGTATCGCGAGGACGGCGAGGTTGGCGCTCGAGGGCTTGACCGCGATGGCGGAGATGGCTCCGGTCGCAGCCGTGCCACCGTCGGTGTCGCTCGGCAGGACGGCGACGTCGAGCCCACGACGGGTCGCGCCGGCCTCGAGTGCCTCGATGAGGTCGGGGGCATCGCCCGTCAGGAGCGCGGGCGTCGCCAGGAACTCGGCCTCGGTCAGTCGCGGGGTCGGAGCGGACTCCACGTCGGTCAGCCCGGCGGCCGGCTCGTCGGTGTTCGGGTCCATGGTGCGTTCCTCGCTGTGATCGGCTGTGGTGACCATTGTCCATGCTGGACGCCCCCGGTGTCCGGAACCGAGCGGGATCACGCCACCCGGCCGCGGAACCGGCGGAGGCGCAGGCTGTTCGTGACGACGAACACGCTCGACAAGGCCATCGCAGCACCGGCGAAGAGCGGGTTGAGCAACCCGAGCATCGCGATCGGCAGCGCGGCGACGTTGTAGGCGAAGGCCCAGAACAGGTTGCCGCGGATCGTCCCGAGGGTCGCACGCGCCAGTCGGATGGCATCCGCGACGACCCGGAGGTCCCCGGACACCACCGTCAGGTCGCTCGCCGCGATCGCTGCGTCGGTCCCCCCGCCCATCGCGATGCCGAGGTCGGCCGCGGCGAGCGCAGCCGCGTCGTTGACGCCGTCCCCGACCATCGCGACGACGTGCCCCTCGGCCTGCAGCGCGCGGACGGTGTCGAGCTTGCCGCGCGGCGTGACACCGGCGACCACGCGGTCGATCCCGACCTCGTCGGCGACCCGGTGCGCGGCGCCGGCGTTGTCACCCGTCAGGAGCACCGGCGCGAGCCCGAGGGACCGGAACGCGCGGATCGCGGCGGCCGCACCGTCCTTGACGGTGTCGCCGACGCTCACCACGCCGCGGACGGATCCATCCCAGGCGACCGCGACCGCGGTCGAACCGGAGGCCTCGGACTCGGTGATCCGTGCCTCCAGTCCGTCGGGGACGGTGACCGCCCACTCGTCGACCAGCCAGGTCAGGCGCCCGACCTGGACGGCTCGGCCGTCGACGACTGCCGTGACGCCGACGCCGGCGTGCGCGGCGAACGCATCAGCCGGCATGACGGGGGCATGCGCTGCGGCGACGATCGCGCGGGCGATCGGGTGCTCGGAGCCGTGTTCGGCGGCGGCGACGACCGCGAGGAGTTCGGCACGGTCGACGCCGTCGGCAACGACCACCGCACGGACGCTCATCACGCCGGTGGTCACGGTGCCGGTCTTGTCGAGCACGACGGTGTCGACCGTCCGAGTGCGCTCGAGTACCTGCGGTCCGCGGATGAGGATGCCGAGCTGCGAACCGCGGCCCGTGCCGACGAGGAGCGCGGTCGGTGTCGCGAGGCCGAGGGCGCACGGGCACGCGATGATGAGCGTCGCGACGGCCGCACCGAACGCCTGCTCGACCGAACCGCCGACGAGGAGCCAGCCGACGAGTGCGACGACCGCGAGGCCGATGACGACCGGCACGAACACCGCCGACACCCGGTCCGCGAGACGCTGGACGTCGGCCTTGCCGGTCTGCGCGTCCTCGACCAGCCGCGCCATGCGTGCGAGCTCGGTGTCGGCGCCGACACCGGTGACCTCGACGACGAGTCGACCGCCGACGTTGATGGTCGCGCCGACGACGCGGTCGCCGACCGCGACCTCGACCGGGATCGACTCGCCGGTGAGCATGGAGAGGTCGACGGCGGAGGTGCCCTGCCGGACGACGCCGTCGGACGGGATCGCCTCGCCGGGACGGACCACGACGACGTCACCGGACTGGAGGCCCGACACCGGTTCTCGACGCTCCGTCCCGTCGCGCAGGACGGTCGCGTCGGTCGGCGTGAGCTCGAGCAGTGCGCGGAGGGCGGCGCCGGAGCTGTCCTTCGCGCGGGCCTCGATGAACCGCCCGGCGAGGATGAACACCGTGACGGCGGTGGCGACCTCGAGGTAGAGCTCGCCGGCCGCATCGTGTCCGGTGGCACCCTGTCCGACGGTCAGGGCGAAGGTCATGTGCATGCCGCGGTCGCCCGCGGCGCCGAAGAACAGGGCGTACAGCGACCAGCCGAAGGCCGCGATCACACCGACGCTGATCAGGGTGTCCATGGTCGCGGCACCGTGGCGGGCGTTCGTCCACGCGGCGCGGTGGAACGGCCAGGCGCCCCAGACGGCCACCGGGGCCGCGAGCGCCAGGGCGAGCCACTGCCAGTTCGGGAACTGCAGCGCGGGGATCATCGAGAGCGCGACGACGGGCACCGTGAGGAGGGTCGTGAGGACGAGGCGTCGACGGAGTGGATCGGGTGCTGCGGCAGCGCCGGCGGCGGAGTCCTCGCTGCCGCGGGGTGCCGGTGGTGCCGGGACGCTCGCACCGTACCCGGCCGCCTCGACGGTCGCGATGAGCGCTGCGACGTCGGTGTGCTCCGGGGCCTCGACGCGAGCCTTCTCGGTGGCGTAGTTGACCGACGCGGTGACTCCGTCCATCCTGTTGAGCTTCCGCTCGATGCGGTTCGCGCACGACGCGCAGGTCATCCCGGTGAGGTCGAGCTCGACATCGTGCCGACCCGCTCGGTCCTGGTTGCCGGGTGCGCCCTGTCCGACCGCCGTCATCGGGCGACCGGCGTGTATCCCGCTTCCTCGATGGCGGCGCGGAGGGCGTCGTCGTCGAGCGGGGTCGACGCGGAGACGGTCACAGTGGAGGTGCCGCCGTCGACGAGGTCGACCGCCACGGCATCCACGCCGGCGACGTCGGAGAGCTCCTCGGTGACGCTCATCACGCAGTGCTCACAGGTCATGCCGGTGACGAGGAGGGTGGTGTCGGTGCTCATGGGGATGCCTTTCGCGGTGGGTTCTGGGGGTCAGGAGCGCACGAGGCGGGCGATCGCGTCGCTGGCTTCGCGGAGCTTGGCCTGGGCGACGTCGCCGCCCTCGGCCGTGGCCTCGGCGACGCAGTGCGCGAGATGGTCCTGCAGGAGTGCCAGGGCGACGGTCTCGAGGGCCTTCGTGGCGGCCGACACCTGCGTGAGGATGTCGATGCAGTAGGTCTCGTTCTCGACCATCCGGGCGATGCCGCGCACCTGCCCCTCCGCGCGGTTCAGCCGCTTGAGGATCGCGTCCTTGTTCTCGACGTAGCCGACGTGGCCCGTGTGCGTGCCCTGCGCGCCGTGGTCGTCCTGCTCGTCCATCACGCCCCCTCCGGTACCCCACTGGGGTATCTGCTCGATGAGCAACTTATACCCCCTGAGGGTACGCCGCAACCGCCCACCCGCGCGCGACCTCGTCCGTGTGCGACCCGTTCGCGCGCGATCTCGTTCGTGCACGTACCATCGACGGGGTGACCGACCCCACCAGCGACCCGCTCGCCCTCGATCGCCAGCTCTGCTTCGCGCTCGCGGCGACCAGCCGTGCCGTCATCGGGCTGTACAAGCCGCTGCTCGACCCGATGGGGCTGACACATCCGCAGTACCTCGTCATGCTCGCGCTCTGGGAGCGAGACCCCAGGTCCGTCCGCGAGATCGCCATGGAACTGCACCTCGAATCCGCCACACTCAGCCCGCTCCTCAAGCGGCTCGAGGGCGCAGGCTACCTCCGCCGGACACGGAGCACCGTCGACGAGCGACAGCTCGACGTCGCCCTGACGACCGCTGGACGCGCACTCCGCGAGCGTGCAGGAGCGGTGCCGGTCGCGGTCGCCGCACAGCTCGGGTGGCCGCTCGCACGGCTCGAGTCGCTCAAGGACGACCTCACCGCGCTCATGGCGGTGGCGGAGCCCCTCGACTGATCATCGAACAGGTCGTACACTGATGGTTCGTGCACGAATGAAATCGAGGAGATCGACATGGCCCGGCGCTTCGCCTCCTGGTACGCGCGATGGAACACGACGCTCATCAAGAAGATGGGACCGTCCCAGATCGGTGCCGGCCATCCCGAGGAACCAGACGACCGGAGCCACGATCGGCCGTGTCCGATCTGCGGTGCGCCGCTGTCCGAGCACCGCGTCGACCGCCCGACCGGGCAGTACGCGTCGTCGACCCTGCACTGCCCCACGCGCTGACGGGCACCCCGGTCGGGGCGATCTGCTCACTTTCGTGGGTGGTGCGCACCTCCTGCCCCGACCAGCATCGGATCATGATCCAGTTCGACCACGTGACCAAGCGGTACGGCTCACATCCCGCCGTCGACGACCTGACCGTGTCGGTGCCGCAGGGCACCGTGACGGGTCTGCTCGGCCCGAACGGTTCCGGCAAGTCGACGGCCATGCGGGTGTTGCTCGGCCTCGACCGTCCGACGTCAGGCGTGGCGACGATCGGTGGCGTCCCGTACCGCGAGCTCTGCTCCCCCATGCGGGTCGTCGGCGCGAACCTCGACGCACACTCCGCGCACCCGGGTCGCCGCGCTCGCGAACACCTGCGCGGCCTCGCCAGGTACTCGGGCATCCCGGTCACCCGGGTCGACGAGGTGCTCGAACTCGTCGGGCTCGAAACAGTGGGTGGCAGGCGCGCGGGCGGGTTCTCGCTCGGGATGTCGCAGCGGCTCGGGGTGGCGGCCGCGTTGCTCGGGGATCCGGAGGTGCTGGTCCTCGACGAGCCGGTGAACGGACTCGACACCGACGGGGTGCGGTGGATCCGCACCCTGCTGCGTCGTCTGGCAGCCGAGGGGCGCACGATCCTCCTGTCGAGTCACCTGCTCGCCGAGCTGGAGCTCGTCGCCGACCGAGTCGTCGTCCTCGGGAGGGGTGCGCTCCTCCACGAGGGCACCATCTCGTCGCTGATCGACGGCGGTGCCACGGTTCGCGTCCGCCTCGGGAGCGTCGAGGACACCGACAGCCTGGCAGAACAGCTGGCTGGCCGCTCGACGGCTTCGGACGTCGCGCGGACCGGTCCCTCCGAACTCACCATCGCCGACGTCAGCGCGGCACTGGTCGGCGACCTCGCCTTCGACCTCGCGATCCGCGTCCATGAGCTGACGGCGCTCCGACGCAGTCTCGAGGAGGCGTACACGGCGTTCGTCCACGATGCTGTCGACTTCACGTCCGGTGATCGAGGGGTGATGGACCGGTGAGCACAGTGTCCGGAGCACGCGCGGCATCCGGGGCACGCGCGGTCTCCGCCGAGTGGGGCAAGGCGTGGAGCCTCCGGAGTCCTGTGCTGTGCCTGGCCGCAGTCGTCCCGGTCGCAGCCGTCGTCGCGTTCACGCTCGGCAACGACAGCGCCCGCGCCGCGGAGGCGGCCGGGGTCGCGGTGACGGCCGAACCGACCGGACCGGCGTCGACGGCCGTGCAGATCGCGCTGCTCGTGCTCGCCGCGGCCGCGATGCTCACGGTGACGAGTGAGTACCAGGGAGGCACCGCCACCGCGACGTTCCTCGCACGGCCCCGACGGCGGCAGGTCGTGGTTGCGAAGTCCGTCGTGGCAGCGGTGCTCGGAACGGGTGCGGGCTTCCTCGCCGGGGTCGCTGCTGACGGAGCTGCTGCGATCGGCCTCGGAGCAGCACCCGCTGTCACGGACCTGTTCTGGCTCGCAGGGCGGTGCGCAGCGGCGGGAGCACTCGCCGGGATCCTCGTCGTCGGTCTCGGGTTCGTGCTCCGCCGATCCGTCGGGACCCTCACGGCGGCGACGGTCCTCCTCGTCGCCGGTCTCGCGCTCCCGGACGGCACGAGGCCCTGGACTCCCGCTGGTGGTCTCGCAGCGTTTCTGCAGGGCGACGGATCAGCCTATCCTTCGTGGGTCGGGATGTGCGTCCTCCTGGTGTGGGCGCTCCTGAGCGTCGCCGCCGGCACGGCCGTCGTCGCCCGACGGGACGCATGACGGCCATCGCGACGCCGGAGAGGAAGACCCAGTGACCAGTCCGCGTGTCGTCGTCGCGGCGGGCATCGCGGTGGTCCTCGACGTGCTGATGGTGGGGTTCGTGGCTGCGACGGGCTCCGCGATCCTCGTCGTGCTCGCCCAGCTCGTGCTGGTCCTCCTCGCAGCCGTCATCGCCGTCGGCATCCGCTACCGGGTGCTCGGCGCTCGACATCGCGCGGCAGCACTCGCGACCGCCGCCGCGCGGGAACGAGCGCGGATCGCCGAGGAAATGCACGATGCGCTCGGTCATCAGCTCGCTGTGGTCGCACTGCGCGCGAGCGCTCTCGAGGTCGTCGCCGACGCCGAAACGAGCGATGCTGCCGCGCTCGTCCGTGTCGAGGCCGCGAACGCAGTCGAGCGGCTCCACGATGTCCTCGACGTCCTTCACGGCGACGATGCGACGCCGTCCGAACGCCTGGACCGCGCGGTCGGGTCGATGCGACGGGCCGGCATGGACCTCGATGCCCGGATCGTGGTTGCCGTCGACCGCCTCGACCCCGGCGTCGCCGCCGTGGTCGCCGCCGTCTGCGTCGAAACACTGACGAACGCGGCACGACACGCATCCGGCACGCCGGTACAGCTCGACGTCCGGGTGGGCGCATGGTCCGGGACCGAGGTCGTCGTGACCAACCCCCGGACCCCGGCGACGCAGGGTGCGCGTGGATCAGGGCTGATGACGCTCCGTCGCCGGGTCGAGTCGCTCGGCGGGGTGTTCGACGTCGACACGGGCGACGACTTCATCGTCCGTGCGACGCTCCCGCGCGAGCCCTCGGGTCCCAGCCAGGCGAGGCCGACGCGTCCCGGCACACGTCTCATTCGGGAGGTGCTCGCGGGCGGCAGCGGTGCGGCGATCGCGATCGCCGCCTTCTACGCCGTTGCAGCCCACGGGGCGGTCCTCGACCCGGCGACGTTCGGTGCACTGCGCGTCGGGGAGCCGATCCGCTCGGTCGCCACGGGCCTCCCGGCTGACGAGGCGCGGACGCGGCTGCTCGCAACCGCACCGCACCCCGGCGACTGGCGATGTGCGCAGTACACCGACGGCAATGTCCCACTCGCGATGGCGACGTTCGAAGTGTGCACGGCTGACGGTCGCATCGTGCGGCTCGACGACCTGCGGGCGCACCCGTGGACGTGATCCGGGTCGTCGTCGCGGATGACGACGCCGCAGTACGGGAGAGCGTCTCGACCATCCTCACGGCAGGGAGCATCGACGTCGTCCTGGCGGTCGGGGACGGGGTCGCGGCCATCCGCGCCACCGAGGACGAGGATCCGGACGTCGTGCTGCTCGACATCCGGATGCCAGGTCACGACGGACTGACCGTCGCACGGCGCCTCCGGGAGAAGCGTCCGGAGCTCGCGCTGGTGATGCTGACGACCTTCGGTGAGGACGCGAACGTCGACGATGCCTTCTCGATCGGCGTGCAGGGGTTCCTCCTGAAGACGTCGCCGCCGACGGAGATCATCAGCGCCGTCCGGGCGGCCGCGACCGGTGGGGTCACCCTCTCCGCCCACGTCGCGGCCCGGCTCGGCGCACGGGTCGGCCGTTCCGGGTCGGCATCTCCCACGCTCGATCGGACGTCGACGCTCACACCCCGGGAGCGCGTGCTGCTCGACCTCGTCGCGACCGGACGGACGAACGCGGAGATCGCCGCAGAGCTGTCCCTCACGGAGGGCACCGTGAAGGGCTATGTGTCCGCGCTCTTCGAACGGCTCGGCGTCCGGAATCGCGTCGAGGCCGCGCTGGTCGGGTTCACTGCCCCGCACGCCGATCCTGGCCACCCACCGGGCCGGTGCTAGCGTGATCGGCGACAGCGTCTAGGGTTCCGGTGCCGCGCGGCACGACTGGTCCGAGCGACGCCACCGGGTCCGCCGAACGAGACCCGGTCATCTCAACGGACAAAAGCCTGGAGGATCCCGATCGTCGCGGACGTCGACGGTCAGGAGGTCCGTCGTGCTCACACTCGCCCTGCTGTCCGCCCTCGCCATCGCCGCCGGTGTCCTCGGCGGCGTGGTCGGGACCGGGTCCTCGCTGATCCTCCTGCCCGTGCTCGTCGTGCTGTACGGTCCGCGTGCCGCGGTGCCGATCATGGGGATCGCGGCGGTGATGGGCAACGTCGGTCGGGTGATCGCGTGGTGGCGGGACATCCGGTGGCGTCCGGTGCTCGCTTACTCGCTCCCGGGCATCCCGGCCGCGGCGCTCGGGGCGCACACCCTCCTGAGCATCCCGCCGGGCATCGTCGACGTCTGCCTCGCGGCGTTCTTCCTCGTCTTGATCCCGGCCCGCAGGGTCGTCGCACGGCGTCGGATGCACATCCGGCTCTGGCAGATGGCCGCGGCCGGGGCGGTGGTCGGGTTCCTCACCGGGCTGGTGCTGTCGACCGGGCCGCTCAGTGTCCCCGTCTTCACCGGGTACGGGCTCTCGGGCGGGGCGTTCCTCGGGTCGGAGGCGGCGAGCTCGGTCGTGCTCTACCTCAGCAAGCTCAGTGCGTTCGAGGCCGCTGGTGCGCTCCCGGGCGACGTGCTCCTCCGGGGACTGGTCATCGGGAGCGCCCTGCTGATCGGGTCCGTGGCCGCGAAGTCGATCGTCCGACGCCTGCACCCGCGTGCGTTCGGGCTGCTCATCGACGGCGTGCTCGTCGTCGGCGCGGTCGGCATGCTGCTCGCGCTCGTGTGACGCGAATCGAGCCCCCGCCGCACCTCCGGCGGGGGCTCGACCGATGGTCAGCGGGAGGCGATCCGGTTGCGATCCGGCGCGACGAGCACCACGAGGAGCATTCCGGAAACGATCACAGCGGTCGCGGCACACCCCCACAGTGTGGTGTTCGTGAGTGCACCGACAGCCACCGCGGTGAGGGCGACGACAGCAGCGCCGACGAACGCGAGTGTCGTCAGTGCGTGGGGGAGTTCTGCGCGAAGCCAGGTGCGGCCGGGGCGGATGGTTCGCGGCAGGTACACGATGAACAGGACCGCCAGCACGAATCCGACCCCCATCACCGGGGTGATGACGTCCGCGACCACGCGGACGCTGGTCGAGGCTGCGAGGACAGCGAATCCGGTGCAGCTGATCATGAGGCCCGCCCGGGTGCGCGGCGCGTAGCCGAGTTTCGTTACAGTCGCCATCTCGTCTCCGTTCTCACTGGCGGCAGGACTCGATGATGGGCCAGACCGGGGCTGCGGTCGGCGCACTTGCCCTGACTGACGGCACGGTTGGCAGGCACAGCTCCGCTGCTGAGTACCAGAAACATATACCTGACACTCCACATGCCGAAGTCCGTCGTCATTCTGGGCGTGTTGCACAAGCCGTCGGCCGCCACACCCGAGGCACGGCGGCGGCGCCGGACATCGTCGCGACCGCGGCCGACGGGGCGGGCCCTCGCCGTGCCTCCAGTCCGTCCGCTACGCCGCGGCGGACGGACCGTCGTCGTCGAAGCTCGACCTCCGGAACACGGAGCTCTCCCGCCAGAGCATGTACGCACCCGTCCAGACGAACATGATCGCCACGAGGACGAGACACGGGAACAGGAACACGAAGTCGAGCGTCGTCCCGATCGGAGGCGCTCCCGGCATCGCCGACCGGAGCGCCGGGAACGACAGCAGCGTCGCTGAGAGCCAGATCACGTTCGAGAACTCCAGCTTGCGGCGGAGGATCGCGCTCCCGATCGTCACCACGGCCATGAGCGTCGTGAAGAGGATCGCCAGCACGTAGAAGGACACGATGACGACGCTCAGGACGTCGCGGTGACCGTCGACGGTGATCGGCACGAGAGTGCGGCTGTTCTGCGTCTCCGCAGAACCTCGGGTCGCATCGAGCACCCACGGCCGCGCGGAGTTCGACAGATCCAGTTCGAACGGCACCGAGGCGCCGGTCTTGTCGTTCTGCACACTCATCTGGAAGTTCGCGAACGGCTGGTCGAACGGGTACGAGGTGTCGCCGCGATCGAGGGTGAGCGTCAGGGACGTGGGATCGACCACCGACTGCCCGGGGAAGGTCACCACGGAGGTCGTCACGCCACCGCTCGAGACCTCGATGCGCAGCGGCTTCGAGATCTCGCCGGCCTTGTCGCCGACCAGGTTGCCGTGCGGGATCGGCAGCACGTTCGCCTGGAGGACCCGGTTCGTCAGGTCGATGTCCTGCACGCTCATCCGGAGCGTCATCGAGTTGCCGGTCTGGGCGTTCGGACCCGTCACCGGGACCGCGGTCGAGGTCCGGAGCGCCCCGGAGACCCCGATCACCACGTAGTAGACCGCGAGCAGCACGACCGCGACGAGGAGGACGATCGGTGCCGGGTTGCGCTTCCGTGCGCGCTGGGTCTTCGCCCGCTCCTCCTGGGACTCCTGCGTGCTGGTCATGATGTGCTCCCGGATGGATCTGGTGGCGGATTCTGCGAGGGGGATGCGTCGATGGGTGTCACAGCGGGTGGTGGCGACCCAGCGCCTGGGACTCCTGGCGCCGGTGCCGCAGCTGCCGCTGGTGTGGGTCCCGCGGGTCCCGGGCCCGGCGCCGGCGCAGGTCCCGAGCCTGGCGCCGGCGTGGCCGCTGCTGCTGCCGATCGGCGTCGACCTGTCTCGACGACGGCCGCCGCCAGGGCGAGGAGGAGCATCGACAGGAGCGGGATGAACGCACCGGGGAACGTGGTGAAGTCGAACGTGGTGATCGCCGCGGCGAACTGCTCGGTGTCGGTCGACCCCGAGCCGACGGCGATGGTGGAGGTCATCGCGTTCGACTGCGCCGCTCGGTCCGCGGTCACGGAGAGCTGCTGACGGGCGATGGCGGGGGCGTTCACCGCGTCCGCGAACAGACGGACCTCGACGTCGGCGGACTGCCCCGTCCGGAGCGGGATCGCACACGAGAACGTCGTCGTGGCGATCTGACAGTCGACGTCGGTCGTGCCGACGGTCACCATGACCGTCCGGTAGACCATGCCGAGCGTGACCCGGCCGGCGAACTCGATCGTCGTGGTGCGCCCGCTGGCGTTCGGACCGAGCGTGCCGCGCATCGCGGCGACGGTGCCCGGTGCCATGGCGTTCTGCGCGAAGCGGAGGTCCATGCCGATCGGACCACCCGAGCCATCACCGGTGCCGTTCCCACCCGCGCCACCGGTGCCGTTCCCACCCGCGCCACCGGTGCCGTTCCCGCCGGAGCCTGCGGCGCCGTCCCCACCCGTGCCACCGGTGCCGTCACCCGTGCTCCCGCCGTCGTCGGACGCACCCGGCGTGGATCCCGGGCTCGGTGCGGGCTGCTGGGTTCCCGGCCGTGGCGCGCCGGGTGCCGTTCCGCTGCCCGCGCTGGACGTTCCGCCGCTGCCTGGCCCGCCGCTCCCGCTGCCACCCCCGGCACCGCTTCCTGCGTCGCCGCCACCGCCGCCCGAGCCGCCACCACCGGTTCCGCCACCGCCACCAGTGCCACCGCCACCGGTTCCGCCGCCGCCCGAGCCCCCGTCTCCCGGCGGCGCCGGTGGGACGACCACCCGGATGGACGCCGAGTCGGTGGCGAGGCCGGGGAGGTCGCTCGTCGCCACCCCGACGAGGAACGGCAACGCCGTCCCGTCGGGCAGCGAGTCACCGACAGTCAGCCGGAAGTCGAGCGTCGCGGAGGCTCCCGGAGCGAGCACCCCGATGCTGCACGCCACTCCCGGGCCGTCCTGCGTGCACTCGCTCGGCAACTCGGCGACCGTGAGTCCGTCGGGCAGCGTGGTCGAGGTACGGACGTCCCGCGCAGCACCCGTTCCGGTGTCCGTGACGACGACCCGGTGCCCGATCGTCGCGCCGGGCGCTGCCGAGTCCGGCCCGGACTGCGCGATCGCGATGCCCACGGTCGCGCCGGGGAAGGTGATCGCCGTCGTCGCCGTCGCCTTCACCCGGGACGCGCGGTCGTTCGTCGAACTCGCCAGGGTCGACGTCGTGACGAGTGTCCGGACGTCCTGCGACTGCGGCAGGGTCACCGAGGCGGTGGCGTCGAGGGTGCACGACGTCCCGGGGGCCAGCGGTGCGACGCTCGACGGTGCCGCGACGAGGCGGCCGGACGACACCGCGCCCGGGTCGACCGCACAGGCAGGGTCGGTCGCGGTCGTCTGGGTCACCGCGTCGAGGGTCCCACCGAGCGCCTGGACCTGCGTCGCGAGGTCCGACCGCACGGTCGGGAAGAACTGCATGTCGTCGGCACCGGAGGTGTTCGCGACCGTCTCGCTGAGGGGGACGTCGTACGTCGTCGTGCCGGCGGTGCCGTCCGAGCCCGTGATCGTCGGCACCCCGGCCGTCGCGTCGACCGTGCCCTGCTGGCATCCGATCGGGGGCGTGACGATGAACCCCGCGTCGGACCCGGCTCCGCTCGCGAAGGCCCGGATCGTGATCGAGGTCACGGGTGTCGTGAAGCCGAGGTCGACGGCGCGCTCCGCGATCGAGTCCCGCGCGGCGGTGGCGTTCCCCCCGACGATCCTGGTGGCCGTCCCGGTCGAGGACGCCGTCAACGACCCCGGTGCCGTGCTCCCGACGGCGGCGGTCGGGAGGACGGTCCCGAGCGGCCCGGTGCCGGAGACGTCGACGACGGACGGGTCGTCGACCCCGCCGAGCCCGAACTGCACGCGCTGGGCGTACGGCAGCGTGATGGTCAGCGTCGAGTCGTTGCCGACCGCGACCCCCTGGTAGCCCGTCCCGAGTTCGCCGCGGTAGACGGTCGTCCCGCCGAAGTCGTCGACACCGAACGAGCTGTACTGCGGCCCCCCGGTGACGGCAGAGAACACACCCGACACGGCGGGGAAGCCCGACGCGTCCGTGTTCGTCCTGAACGCGGTGCCGTTCGCGATCGGGGTGTACACGCCGACCTGTGCCGCGCCGGACACCGGCGTGCTCACGGCGTCGGTGAGCGCGCCGCCGGGCACCGCGCAGCCGAGCAGGTCCGGGACGGCGTTCGGCAGGATCGTCAGTCCGTAGGTGCCGGACTCGCCGCCCGGGATCGACGTGGTCCCGGACGTCCGCCCCGAGGGAGCACCGGCGTCGATCGCGAGCGTCACGGTGACGACGTTGCCGATCCCCCAGCCGCCGCCCGCGGAGGGTCCGCACGTCGCGCCGGTGCCGCCGCCGGTCGGCCTGCAGGAGAAGGCTCCGAGCCCGCCGCCCTCGTTCCCGACCGCGGCCGTGATCGTCGTGCCGGGTGGCGCCGTGAAGGTCCAGGGCGTGTTCGCCGGCCCGGGTCGGTCGTTGCGGACCTGCACCTGCACCGACGTCCCCGGGTACCCGGCGGCCGTCGTCGTCTGGGTGGTCGCCTCGGCCGCCGTGGGCACCGCGACCGCGACCGCGACGCCGACGAACATCGTCAGCAGCACCGTGAGGGCAGGGCGGAGTGCGGCTCGACGACGCCGACCCGTCGTCCTGCTCCGAGCGTGCATGCGTGTCCCTACGACGCCTGCCACCGACGGGGTCCTGCACCCCGTGTCGTCCTGCTGCCGTCAGGCCTGACCCCGCCGACCCGACCACCCTAGCAACGCCCGGCGCGCAGGCCGGGCGGGCGGGCACCGGACTGGAGGCGCGGCGGACGCGCGTCGACCGGTGACGGTGGGACGGGCCTCCAGTCCGGCAGCATGCGCGGCGGACGCGCGTCGACCGGTGACGGTGGGACGGGCCTCCAGTCCGGCAGCATGCGCCGCCGTGCGGTCGCGCTCGGGTGGTGTGCGCCTCCGGTCACGACGGGGCGGATCAGCCGACGCGGGTCGTTCCCGTCGCCGGAACGCGCGGCGTCGGCGCCGCATGGTGCAGCCCGTCGGCGAGCCACACGGCGAGCAGGGTGACGAGCACGCTCGTCGAGGCGACCATCCGACCCGCGACGAGGAGTGCACCGCGCGCGTCGTCGGCACCGCCCGACACCGTGAGCAGCACCGCCGCGGCGCCGACCACGACGCCGACCCCGATGCCGACGAGCATCACGGCCGTGACGAGTCTGCGAGGGCCGCGAGCACCGTCCCGGTCGCCACGCTCGCCCCGGTCGACGCGCGTCCCGAACGCCCGGACGATCCCGAGCCAGAACAGCGCGACGCCGCAGGCGCCGACGATGTCGCTCACACGGTGCCACCCGTAGACCACCGTCTGGTTCGCGACGAGCACGACGTAAGCGGCACCGACGAGGATCACCGCGGACCGGAATCGTCGTGGCGTGACCATGAGCACCGCGAACAGTGCGGCGAGGGCGATGGTGGCGTGGCCAGACGGGAAGGAATTCGGTGTCGTCGACCCGGCGATCTCGGGCCGCGCGGCGATATCCTTGACGAGGGTCGATGTTCCCGCCGACGCGAGCACCACGATCCCGGCCCCGAGTCCGACGCCGAGGCGCCGCCGTGCGAACCCGACGGCGACGATCACGACGACGAGCAACAGGACCACCGGGACGGAGATGACGCCGAGCGCGGCGTCCGACCCGAACAGATCGGTGTCACGCACACCGCTGAGCGCAGCGTCCTCGAGCCGCTGCCCGGTGGGCGTGAGCACCGCAGCCGCATAGACGAGAGGCACGATCACGAAACCCACGGCAGCGAGTCCGATCCATCGCCAGCGTCGCGCTCCATCGGGCGTGCGACGGGGTGTGCTGGTCACGGGAGCCCTCCTGGTCGGGGCGGTCGTCATCGGAGCGCTGGTGCGCTTCGTGGCGGCACTTCGCGGTCGCGGATCGGGCGGAGGCGGGTCCGTGGGAGGCGGACCCGGTGCGGCAGGATCCGGTGCGAGCGGATTCGGTACGTCGGGGCGGGACACGATACCGTTTGCACGCCGGTCGGAGGCTGGGAAGGTCGCTGCTGCTCCTGCGCGCGAGAAGCCCTCCGCCGCCGCCCGGTTCATCCAGTGGGCGGACACGCCGAACCAAGAGGAGACCGAAATGGCCATCACCGAGCCGGGCCTGAGCTCGTCCCCGAACCGCGGGCTCGCTGCGACCGCCGGCACGATGTTCGCCATCTGGGGCGTGCTCGGGTTCTTCTTCACGCACGAGAGCGGTCACCGCTTCTTCGGGTCGACCGGTGGGTACCTCTGGAACGCCTTCCTGGTGAACCCGGCGATCTGCGCCGTCTGGACCCTGTTCGCGGCCCTGTTGTTCATCAACGCGCTCGCGACCGTCGCGGCGGCCCGCCGCACGAACCTGGTCGTCGGCATCCTCAGTCTGGTCCTCGGCGTCTACGGCTTCGTGCTGATGAACACGAGCGCGAACATCTTCGCCGCGAACACGACCGACAACGTCTTCCACGTGGTCGTCGGTGTGATCCTCGTCCTCACCGCGCTCGGCGCCGACAAGCAGAACCTCCGGGCGCTCCGGGCGTCGCAGACGGCCTGACGAACGAGGAGCGCCCACCGGCGTTCTGAGAAGTGCCCATCTGTCGAGTGGATCAAGACCACCCGACAGATGGGCACTTTTCACGCGCTGTGCGCCGAGATCCGGGCGCCGGGACTCACGCGTCCGGCGTCACGCGTCCGGCGTCGGGGTGGCGTGCGCCGGGAGCTCCGTCGCCACGACGCGCGGCGCCTCGGACATGAAGCGGCGGACGTCGTTGTCGACGATGATGTCCCGCGGCTGGAGGTCCCGCGTGAGGTACAGTCCGTCGAGCGCCGTGATCCGGCTCAGCGCGACGTAGGCCTGGCCGGCGCTGAACACCCGGGTGCCCAGGTCGACGACCGCCCGGTCGTAGGTCTTGCCCTGCGACTTGTGGATCGTGACGGCCCAGGCGAGACGCAGGGGGAACTGCTGGAACTCACCGACGGTGTCCTTCCGGAGCTCCTTGGTGGACGCCGAGTACGAGTACTTGATCTTCTCCCAGACACTCGGGCCGACCTCGAACTCCTCGTCGTCGACCTCCACCCACACGGTGTCGCGGATCTTCGTGACGACACCGATGGTGCCGTTCACCCACCGCTGGTCCGAGTCGTTGCGGAGGAACATCACGTGCGCGCCCGGCTTCAGCTCGAGCGCCTCGTCCGCCGGGAAGTTCCGCCCGCCGAAGTCGCCGGACAGCTCCGCCTTGGCCGTCTTGACCTTGCCCGGTAGCCGGTCGAGCGCCGTCTTGTTGATACGGGAGACCGTGTCGTTCCGCGTCGCGAGCGTGATCACCCCGTCCGGAGGGGTCCGCGCCCCGGCGGTGTTGAGGACGTTCGCGATGTCGGCGGTGACCCGCCCGTGCCGGACGGCCGTGAGCATCGACGCGAACGCCTCGTCGTGCTGCCGGTGGATCTTCGCCAACTCGATGATCTTGAGCGGCGCCTCGAGCCAGACCTTGGCGTCGAAGAACCACATGGAGCGGTAGTGGTCGGTGAAGTACGCCCGCTCGTCGACGTCCCCGGGCACCGGCGGCAGCTGGTACGGATCACCGAACATCACGACCTGCACGCCACCGAACGGCTCGGTCTTCCGCTGCCTGGCCTTGCGGAGGGACCGGTCCATCGCATCGAGGAGGTCGGCGTTCACCATGGAGATCTCGTCGATGACGAGGGTGTCGATCGTGTTGAGCAGCTTCCGGGTCACCGGGTTCTGGTCGATCGTCGAGTCGGCGATGAGCCCGATCGGCAGACGGAACAGCGAGTGGATCGTCTGGCCGCCGACGTTCAGGGCCGCCACTCCGGTCGGGGCGCAGATGACGACCTGCTTGGCGGTGTTCCAGGACAGGTGGTGGAGGAGCGTCGACTTGCCCGTACCGGCGCGGCCCGTGATGAACACGTGGTCGCGGGTCGACTCGATGTGGTCGAACACGGACCGCTGCTCCGCCGTCAGTTCCAGGGCCATCAGCGCGCTCCATCCGTCGGGGCCGGGGTCTTGCGCCGGAGCGCGGCGATGGACGCTGCCACCACGACGACCACGAACGCGGCGCCGGCGACGATGAACACCAGGCCGCCGCGCGCCTGGTCGGTGAGCGGCGGCACGCCCCAGGTCCGACCCATCGCGCCGAACCACGAGGCGTCGACGAGTCCGAGCGGTCCGCGGAACGCGATCCCGAGCGCCGCGAGGGACGCGCCGACGACGACCGCACCGCCGATGCGCACGAGCGCTGCGGCTCGCGTCGCACGGCGGGCTCCGGCGGCGATCGGGGTGAGGAGCCCCGGAGCCGCCACGAGTCCGACGATCAGGAACACCGCGTCGACGATCGTCCGTCCGGTGCCGTCGCTCGTCGACCACCGGAGTGCCTGGGTGCCGTAGAACGCCCACCAGATGCCGCCGAGGAGCACCACGGCCGGGAACGGCTGCGCGAGGTACCGGACGGCGGCGTTGTCGACCAGGATGCCCGTCCACTCACGGATTCCCGTGCTGCCGTCGTCCCGCGGGTGCACGGCGGCACGGATGAGCACCACCGGGGCCGATGCCGCTGCGAGGAGCGGGACGACGAGTCCGAGCAGCACGTGCGCGGCCACGTTCGTGGAGACGAGGTACCGGTCGTAGAGGTGCAGCCACCCGCTCGTCGCGACGACGAGGGCGAGCAGGCACAGCGCCGCAGCCAAGGTCCGACGTATGGGCCACGGCTCGCCACGACGCCGGAGCCGCACGATCCCGGCCGCGTAGGTGCAGGCCATGAGCAGCACGGCGAGGAGCCAGAACAGGTCGATGTTCCACCCGGTCAGCCATCCCCAGGCGCCGGGCGCGCGTGGCAGGGTGTCGTCCGTCAGGAGCTCGGCCGGGGTCGGGTTCGTGGTCTTGCTGAGGGCGACCTGGTCGACGGGGGTCGGGGTCCGTGCGAGCGCGGCCGCGAATCCCGACGCGACCCCCATGACCGCGAGCTCCACGACGACGAGGAGCCAGAACGGACCGCGACGTGTGGGATCGGCCGCGAGCGCCGCGATCGTCCGACGGCGCTGGAGCACCCCGAGCGCGCCGATCGCGAGGATCGCGCCGACCTTGACGAGGACGAGCGCCCCGTACGGCGTGAGGAGGTCGCCCCACGAGCCGACCCGGATCGCCGCTGACGCGTACCCGGAGACCGCGACGAGCACGAAGCAGCCGAGCGCGATGCTCGAGTAGCGTCCGACGACCAGTGCGATCCGGTCGTTCGACACGACGTCGCGCACGAGGACGACGAGCAGGAGTCCCCCGACCCAGAGCGCCGCCCCGACGAGGTGCAGTCCGAGCGCGGTGACGGCGGCGTCGTGGCTCGCGGTGCCGGCCGCGTGCCCCTGCTGCGCCATCGGGACGAGTCCGATCATCGCGACACCTGCGACCACGGCGACCATGCCCCGCGAACGGACGGCGAAGCACATGACGCTGACCGCCGCGGCGACGAGCACGGTGACGATCCAGGCGAGGCCGAGGTCGGTGCCGGTGAGGAACACGCTGAGCGTCTGGCCGAACTGCGGGTCCACCGTGACCGACACGTTCGCGACGCTGAGGAACGTGAAGAACGTCGTCACGGCGGCTGCGAGCGTCCAGACCATGGCGGCCGCGGCGGTGACGTCGAGCGCACGGTTCCACTCCGGAGCCGTCCGGGACAACCCCACCACCGCCAGCGCGAGGCCACCGATCGTCGCAGCGGCGCTGAGGTCGACCACCGTGCGGGCGATCGGCAGCCCGAACCGGACGACGGCACCGGGGTCCGAGACGAGGGGTGCGGCCGCTGCACCCCCGACGACCAGGGCGACGAGCACGGACACGAACGCGGCGAGGAGCAGCACGGCAGGGCCGGCGATGCGCACGATTCGAGTCACCGGACAAGCCTACGGCCGCACCAGCCCGGCACTTGCCGGACGTGCGCTGCCTGTGGATGGTGCACCGCGCCTCCCGTCCGACGCGTCCCGGCCACGCGCCCACGGAGCCCGAGAGACGGGCGCACCCCGGCGCACGAAGAAGGGGACGGCCGAAGCCGTCCCCTTCTCACGCAGTGGTGCTGTCCTACTTGACGGCAGCCTTGAGCTTCGAGCCGGCGCTCACCTTGACGCTGTCGCTCGCGGCGATCTCGAGCGCGGCACCCGTCTGCGGGTTGCGGCCCGTGCGCGCGGCGCGGTGCGTCTTCTCGAAGGCGATCCACCCGGGGATCGTGACCTTCGTGCCGTCGCTGACGGACTTCGAGACGACGGTGAAGAGCGCGTCGACGACGCCGTTCACGGCGGCCTGGCTCTGGCCCGACTCCGCCGCGACAGCGGCAACGAGCTCGGTACGGTTCAGTGACTTGTCAGCCATTAGTCCTCCTCGGACTTCTCTGCGGTAATGACCGGATGCGAGTCGCACACGATCGGTACAGACCACCAGGCCGAGGGCCCGTGGAACCTCTGGCAACCTATCAGCCAGACACGTCGCAACTCACCAACTCGCCCGGATTTCCGCCCTTCTCAGGGGTCTGTGTGGCTCATGGGGCGAATGTGACCCGCATTTTCCGTGCTGACGGACGCAGAATGCCGAACGCCCCCCGATCGAAGAGATCGAGGGGCGTTCGGACGCTGGGGCCTGAGGGCTTACCAGGAGCTCTTCGTGATGCCGGGGAGCTCACCACGGTGGGCCATGTCGCGGAAACGGACACGGCTGACGCCGTACTCCGTGAGGATCCCGCGGGGGCGCCCGTCGATGCTGTCGCGGTTGCGGAGGCGGACCGGCGACGCGTTGCGCGGGAGCTTCTGCAGGCCGAGGCGTGCTGCCTCGCGGCTCTCGTCGGTCCCGTTCGGGTCGATGAGGGCCTTCTTGAGCTGGAGGCGTCGCTCGGCGTAGCGCTCGACGATCACGGCTCGCTGGTTGTTCTTGGCGATCATGCTCTTCTTGGCCATGCTTAGCGCTCCTCGCGGAAATCGACGTGCTTGCGGATGACCGGGTCGTACTTCTTCAGCACGAGACGGTCGGGGTTGTTCCGACGGTTCTTCTTGGTCACGTAGGTGAACCCGGTGCCCGCAGTGGAACGGAGCTTGATGATCGGACGGACGTCCTGGCCGCGCTTCGCCATCAGATCTTCTCCCCACGTGCGAGGAGGTCCTTGACGACGGACTCGATGCCGCGTGCGTCGATGACCTTGATGCCCTTCGCGCTCAGCGTCAGCGTCACCTTGCGGCGCAGCGACGGAACGAAGTAGGTCTTCTTCTGCACGTTCGGGTCGAAGCGACGCTTCGTCCGGCGGTGCGAGTGTGAGATCGCGTGTCCGAAGCCGGGAACGGCGCCGGTCACCTGGCAGACTGCTGCCATTGTGTCCTCCTGATTTGAGTACCGTGCGGCCGATCGGCCACACCCAAGGTCACTTGCCTGGCACGCACGCGCCGTGGTCCGGTCCCGAGGGGCCGGAATGCTGGCGAGGGGGTGTGCGTGCCGCCCGACTGGCCGCGGCGGTTGCGACGGCGAGGGGGCTGAACAAACTGCTCCGTCACGCAGGCGTGACGGACCAAGGGTCAAGCGTACGCGACCCGGGGTGCTCAGGCAAGCGGGCGCGGGTGCTCGGGCAAGCGGACTCGGGTGCTCGGGCAAGCGGGCGCGGCGCTCCGGCGGGCGGACGCGGGTGCTCAGACCAGCGGACGCGGCGCCAGCGCATCCACGATCAGCGCGGCGAGCTCCTCCGGGCGCGTGAACATCGCCCAGTGACCCGTGTCGAGCCCGACGATGCGCAGGTCCTCGGTCGCCGCGAGCTCGGAGGCCCACCCGGCGCCCGAGCGGATCCCCTCGGACAGCTCGTCGGGGGACATCTCACTCGCGATGACCGTCGTGGGTATCGCGTGCCGTGCTGGATCCGTGAACCGGAACGACTGCACGGCGGTGCCCCCGGGAACGGGAACCGCACGCGCGGACATCGTCGCCCACAGCTCGTCGGTCATGTCCCGGAGCATCGCGTCGCCGAACCCCGAGCGGTCCGGCCACGGGATCTCGCCGTCCACGACCGGGAACTCGTCGTTGGTGTGGTCACCCTCGGGGAACGGTGCGCTGTCCACGTGGACGACGGCACCGATCCTCGACGCCCGGCGATCGGCCGCGACGGACACGACGGTCCCTGCGGCGGAGTGCCCCACGAGGGCGATCTGCGCTGACCCCGCCCCTGCCTCGGACGCCGCCCCCGCCTCGGACCCTGCCCCTGCCTCGAACGCCGCATCGATCCGGTCGACCACGGCCTGGACCCAGTCGTCGAAGCCGATGCCGGTGCGGTCGGCGGTGCGCGAGCCCTGCCCAGGCAGGCTGAGCGTCTCGACGTCGTGCCCGGCCTGCCGGACGATCGGCGCGACCGCGTCCCACGCACTCGCGTCGAGCCACATCCCCGGGACCATGATCACGTGCATGGCGGGCAGGCTACCCCCGGTGCGTCGCGGATGGCGAGGGTCAGTCTGCGTCTGCTGGCACCGGCACGTCGTAGGCGTTGAGGAGCATCGACACGACGGCGTACTGCCCGACGAGGTGGACGAGCTCCGCGGTGCCGTCGCGTCCGAACGCCTCGAGTGCGGCTCGGTAGAGGGCTCCCGGGACGGCTCCGCCTGCGTGGAGGACCGCCGCGAGGTCATGCGCAACGACCTCCTCGGCCGACAGGGTCGTCGGGCGCTGCCCTGCCACGAGCGCCGCGACCGCCTCCGGTGCGAGCCCCTTGTCGCCTGCGACTCGACTGTGCGCGTACAGCTCGTAGCGGGCGCCGAGTCGTGCGCCGATGGTCAGGATCGCGACCTCGCGGACCGATCCGGGCAGGGTGGCCTTCCCGACGAGCACGCGCATCCACTGGAGGATCGGCTCGTGGAGCTCCGGGAAGTGCAGCATCGGAGCGAACGGGCCGATGAGGGCACCGTCCTCGTCCTCCGATGTGAAGCCCCGCAACGACTGTCCGATGAGCTCGCGGAGCGCGGCGTCGAGGTCGCGGTTCGCTTCGGTCAGGTCGGCGGGCTTGATGGGTGGCGTGCGCACGGGGTGGTCCTCACGTGGTCGGGGCCGCTGGACGCAGCCGACCGACCGGACGCTACGCGCGCACCCCGCGATGCACCGGACACGAGCGCATTCCGGACGGGAGGCACGGGTCGGCCTGGCATCGTGCCTCCCGTCCGGCGGTCGCCCAGGGGTCGCATCTGCGACCCCTGGACACCCGATGGGTCTCAGATGTGCCCACTCGTCCGGTCCGGGTCCTCGTCCAGCGCACCCGCCGCAGCGCGCGCCGAGCAGGCCGCGCACTCGCCGAAGACGTCGACGACGTGGTTTGCCCGGGTGAACCCGTGCTCGGCCGCCACGCGGTGCGCCCACTCCTCGACCTCGTCCGCCTCGATCTCGACGGTGGTCCCGCAGATGCGGCAGATGAGGTGGTGGTGGTGCGTGCCGGGGGTGCAGGCGCGCCAGAGCGACTCGCCGTCCTGCTGGAGGGAGTCCGCGGACCCGTCGGACGCCAGGTCGGACAGGGCGCGGTAGACCGTCGCGAGACCGATCGACGACCCCTCGTCCCGCAGATGCGCGTGGAGGGCCTGCGCGCTGACGAAGCCCTCGGTGGAGCCGAGCGCCTCGCGGACGGCCTCACGCTGCCAGGTGTTGCGCTTCTTGCCTGCTCCGGCGGCTGCTCCCGCTCCGGCGGCTGCGACGGCGTTCATGCGCCGACCTCCTCGAGGTTCTCCGACCGGTGGTCCGCTCGGTCCGGACGGTGGGCGGTGCGGGTGCGACCCCGTGCCTCACGGCGGGAGCCCACGATGCGGCACACCACCCAGATGAGGAACGAGATCGTCGTGACGTACGGGCTGATCGGGAGCCCGCCGCCGAGTGCGAGCAGGATCCCGCCGACCACGCTCGTCACCGCGAACGCCATCGACAGCACCGGGACGAGCACGGGGTTCACCGTGAGCCGCAGTGCCGCAGCCGCCGGGGTGACGAGCAGCGACAGGACGAGGAGCGCCCCGACGATCTGCACGGACACGGCGGTCGCGAGCCCGAGGACGAGCATGAACACGATCGCGAGGGTCCGCACCGGGATGCCCGCGGCCGCCGCGACGTCGGGGTCGACACTCGCGAACATGAGCGGACGCCAGACGACGACGAGCGTCACGACGACGATCGCGGAGACGACCAGGAGGAACCCGAGCTGCGGGTTGTCGACCGAGACGATCTGACCGGTCAGCAGCCCGAACTTGTTCGCGGCCCGCCCGCGGTACAGCGCGAGACACAGGATGCCGAGCCCGAGGCCGAACGGCATGAGGACGGCGATGATCGAGTTCCGCTCGCGGGCCCTCGACCCGAGCACGCCGATGAGCAGCGCGGCGAGGAGCGAGCCGACGAGCGACCCGGTCACGACGTTCACGCCGAGCAGCAGTGCTGCCGATGCCCCGGCGAACGAGAGCTCGCTGATCCCGTGCACCGCGAAGGGCATGTTCCGGGTGATCACGAACGGGCCGATCAGTCCGCCGACGATCCCGAGCACGGCGCCCGCGATGATCGAGTTCTTGACGAGCGCGACGAGCTCGGGGAAGTCCTGGAACGAGAACACGGTGGACAGCAGGTGCTGCGGGTCCATCAGCGCACCAGCCCCTCGTCGTGCCGCCCGGACCCGTGCGGGTCGACGTCGTGGTGGTGGTGGTCGGCGTGGTCGTGTGCGTCGGCCGAGCCGACGATCACGATGCGGCCCATCGTCCGGACGACGTCGACCGGGGTCCCGTAGAGGTCGGAGAGCACGTCCGCCCGGAGCACCTCGTCCGGGGAGCCGATCCGGAAACGACCGCCGGCGATGTAGAGGACGCGGTCGACGACGTCGAGGATCGGGTTGACGTCGTGGGTGACGAACAGCACGGCGGCGTGCCGTTCCCGTCGCTGCCGGTCGATGAGTCCGGTGACCTCGCGCTGGTGTCGGAGATCGAGCGAGATGAGCGGTTCGTCGCAGAGGAGCAGCGCCGGGTCGGACGCGATCGCCTGGCCGACGCGGGCACGCTGCTGCTCGCCACCGGAGAGTTCCGCGACCGGGGCGTCGGCGAACGCGGCGGCCCCGACCTGGGCGACGAGCTCGTCGATCCGGGTGCGCTCCGCGGGTCGCTCGCGCCGGATGCCCCAGCGGTGGCCGGTGACGCCGAGGGCGATCATGTCGCGGGTGCGCATCGGTGTGCCGGACTCCATGAGGCGCTGCTGCGGGATGTACCCGATGCGCCGGTGACCGCGGGCGACGGGCTCGCCGAGGAACGACATGGTGCCGCTCGTCAGCTGCTGCTGCCCGAGGACCGTCCGCAGGAGGCTCGTCTTGCCGGCGCCGTTCGGCCCGAGGACGGCGACGAACTCCCCCGGGGCGACGTCGAGGTCGAGCCCGCGCCAGAGCTCCCGCGCGCCGTAGGCCAGACCCGCGTCGCGGAGCTCGAGCACGGCGTCGGTCACTTGGCGAGCGCCGCCGAGATGCGCGCGATGTTCTTCTGCTGCCACGAGATGTAATCCTCCCCCTTCGGGAGGGTCTCCGTGACACCGACCACCGGCACCCCGGCGGACTCCGCGGCACGCTGGACCTTCTCGGTCTCCGGGCTCGACGTCTGGTCGTTGTACGCCAGCAGCGTGACCGGGTCACTGCCCGAGAACAGGTTCAGCGTCTGGTTGAGCGCGGCCGGGGGAACGTCGTCCCCCTCCTCGATGGCCTCGGAGAACGCCTCCGGAGTCACGTTGTCGAGTCCGATCGCGTCGAACAGGTAGCCGGGCACGGGCTCGGTGTACGACACCCGGTCGCCCTTGTACTGCTCGGCGAGCGAGGACGTCGACGACTCGAGCTTCTGCAGCTGTGCCGTGAGCTTCGTCGCGTTCGTCGCGAACGTCGCACCGTCGGCGGTGTCCCGCTGCGTGAGCTCGGCCTGGATGCGCGCCACGAACTGGGTCATCGTCGGGTAGCTGTAGAACACGTGCTCGTTGAACTCGTCGTCGCCGGCCTTCTGCAGCCCCGACAGCTTGACGACGTTCACCAGGTCGGCGTCGGAGCCCGTCGACTTCATGAGGGTGTCGATGTAGGGGTCGTACCCGCCGCCGTTCTCGATGACGATGTCCGCCTTCGAGACGGCGAGCTGGGTGCGGGCGTCCGCCTCGAACGAGTGCGGGTCCTGGGACGGGTCGTCGAGGATGCTCGTGACGTCGACATGGGCGCCGCCGATGGTCTTGACGATGCCGCCGTAGACGTTCGTGGACGCGACGACCCGGATCGCGCCGCCCCCGCCCCCGCCCCCGTCACTCGAACCGGAACCGGAGCCGCCCGTGGCCGACGAGGTGGAGCAGCCGGAGAGGGCCATGGCTGCCGCGCCCACGATGAGCGGCACGGCGAGGAGGGAACGGGTTCGCATGTCCTCGACGCTAGCGCTTGTTGATAATGATTGTCAAAACCGGATCGGAGTCCATCGCGGTTCAGCTCGACTTGAGCCACGAGTCCGGCCCGAACACCTCGTACCGGATCCGCTCGTCCGGGATCCCCGTCGCCACGGCCTGGTGCCGGATCGCCTGCATGAACCCCACCGGGCCGCAGAGCAGCAGGTCGGCGTCCCGCGGCAGTGCGACCGACGACAGGTCCATCCGCGAGCGCGGCGGCTCGTCGTCGAACCAGGTCTCCAGGGACGCGTTCGGCAGGCGGTCGACGAGCCCGGCGATCGCGGTCGAGAAGGCCCACTCCGCACGCGAGCGCTCCGCGTGCAGCACCAGCACCTCGCGCTCGCTCTCCCTGGCGGCGAGCTGCTCCAGGAAGCTGAGTGCCGGCGTGCATCCGATGCCCGCGGTCGCGAGCACGAGCGGCGTGCTGCGGTCGTCGAGCGTGAGGTCGCCGTACGGGTTCGACAGGTCGACGAGCGCGCCGGGCTCGAGCGCGTGCAGGACCGGGGAGACCTCGCCGCCCTCGTCGAGCTTGACCGCCACGCGGCGGCCAGTCCCCGGTCCGAGGAGCGAGTACTGGCGCACCTGTCGCACGCCGTCGGGCATCGTCACCCGGACACCGACGTACTGCCCGGCCGACGCCGCCGTGATCGGCGTGTCGTCCGCGGGGTCGAAGGTGAACTCGCGGACCGTGGACGAGCGCGGTGTCGTCGCGGCGATCCGCCACGGCGTCCAGTGCGCGGAGTTCGCCTGCTGCCCGTACAGCGTTCGCTCGCGGGCCGTCAGGAGGTTCGCGAAGAGCCAGTACACCTCGGTCCAGGCGGCGACCACGGTGTCGGTCGCAGCGTCACCGAGGTCTGCCGCGATCGCCGCGAAGAGGTGCTCGTACACGATCGCGTACATCGGCTCGGTGACGCCGAGCGACGCGTGACGGCCGGCGATCCGGTTGACGAGGTCGACCGGGTGGTGACCGTCGAGCAGCGCGACCGCGAACGTGACGACGCTGCCGGCGAGCGCCGACGACTGCCGACCGGATGCCTGGGTCGACCGGTTGAACATCCCGTCGAGCAGCTCGGGGTGCGCGTCGAACAGCCTCCGGTAGAAGTCCGGGGTGATCGTCGGCATCCGGGCAGCGACGACGGGAGCGGTGGCCTCGACGACCGCTCGCGCGGACGCGGACAGCAGGTGCAGGGGGTAGGAACCGTGGTTGACCATGTGCTGAGATTAGGTGTTTCACCGCGGTATTCTGGATCGATGCCCCGTCAGAAAGACCCCTCGACCCTGGACCGACGTCGACGCGGCGTGTTCTCCCGACGCCGCGGCGAGATCCTCGCCTACCTGGTCGCGCACGGCCCGGCGACCGGGCAGTCCGTCGCGGACCACCTCGGTGTACACCGCAACTCCGCGCGGCAGCATCTCGACCGCCTGGTGGCCGAGCGCTTCGTCGTCGCGGTCGTCGAGCACCGCGGACTCCGCGGCCGCCCGCGCGTCCTGTACGGCATGGGGACCGCGCATGCGCCCGACGTGCTCGGACCGTCCGGTGTCCGTTCGGCGCTCGACATCGCCCGCGCGGCCGAGCGACGGGACGGCGGCGACCCGGACGTCGCGGGGTTCGCCCAGCGGGCCCTGGTGCTCGACCACCTCGACCGGCACGGATTCGAACCGGTCGCCGAGGACAGCGTCGCCGAGGACAGCGTCGCCGAGGACGGCGCGGGGCTGACCGTGCAGTGCCCCATCACGGCCACGTGGGCCGAGGTCGGGGACGACCTCTGCGCCGCGCACCTGTCCGTGCTCGAACGGGTCCTGTCCCAGGCGGACGGCCCGCACGCCACGCTCGCCGTCCACCCGCACGTCACGCCGGGCGTGTGTCGGCTCCGGTTCACGCCGACGACGGACGCCGACGACCCGGTCGCCTGATCGCCGACGGACAGACGGGCGGGAGGCGCGGTGCCAGCTGGCACCGCGCCTCCCGTCCGTCAGGTGGTCGCGTCCGCGACCTACGCCTTGGTCGCTGCCTCCACCGACTCCGCCGCGTCGTCGTCCTCGCGCCCGGGGGTCTTGAGGTTCCACTTCTTGATCACGAACGAGAACAGGAAGTAGTAGATCGCCGCGTAGGCGAGGCCGATCGGGATGAGCCAGATCGCCCCCTTCGCCTTGCCGAAGTTGAGGATGTAGTCGATCGCACCCGCGGAGAACGAGAAGCCGTCGTGGATGCCGAGCGCGTTCACGAGCGCGAGGGCCGTCCCGGTGAGCACCGCGTGCACGACGTAGAGGGGCCACGCGACGAACATGAACGAGTACTCGAGGGGCTCGGTGATGCCGGTCACGAACGAGGTGAGCGCCGCCGAGATCATGATCGAGCCGACGACCTTGCGGTTCTTCGGCTTCGCGTGGCGCCAGATCGCGAGGGCACCGGCGGGGAGCGCGAACATCATGATCGGGAAGAAGCCCGTCATGAAGGTGCCGGCCGTCGGGTCGCCGGCGAGGAAGCGGGCGATGTCGCCGGACACCACGCCGTTCGGTCCGTTGAAGCTGCCGAGCTGGAACCACGGGAAGAAGTTCAGGAGCTGGTGCAGACCGATCGGGATGAGGAGACGGTTCGCGGTGCCGAAGATCCCGCCACCGATCACGGGCTGGGCCGCGACCTGCTCACCCGCCCATGTCAGGGCGATGTCGAAGTAGCGGTACACGAAGGACATCAGCACCGCGATGACCAGTCCGGCGACGGCCGTGAGGATCGGGACCAGACGGCGCCCGGAGAAGAACCCGAGGAAGTCGGGCATCTTCGTCCGGTGGAACCGCTGCCAGAGCGTCGCCGCGACGAGACCCATCACGATGCCGCCCAGGACGCCGAAGTTGATGGTCGCCTGGTCGCCGTTCGCGTCCTTGACCCCGGCGAGCACGATCGGGGACATGATCGCGAACACCTGGTACATGACCATGTACCCGACGACCGCGGCGAGCGCCGTCGTGCCGTCGGACTTCTTCGCCCAGCCGATCGCGATGCCGACCGCGAAGAGCAGGGGCAGCCACGTGAAGATCGCGCCACCGGCGGCACCGATCACACCGGCACCGGTCTCGAAACCGGGGATCGCGCCGAGCAGGTCCGGCTGACCGATGCGGTTGAGGATCCCCGCGGCCGGCATGACGGCGATCGGCAGGAGCAGGCTCCGCCCGAGTCGCTGCGCGTTGGCGAAGAAGCGGCTCGGCTTCTTCTGGGGCTTGGCCGTGACGTCCGTGGCGGTCGTGGCGCTCATCGGGAGTCCTCTCGTCATTGGGTGGAGTCGTCGCTCCGGGGAGCATGGGTGCAGGCTTGGAGCCACGGGTCCTGATCGGTACTGTCCAGAGAACAGCGGTACTGTCCGGTCATGACCAGTCGGTAGTCTCCACAGACCGGACACGCATGTCAAACCTGCGCCGGACACCGCACCGGACACTGCACCGGCCACCGGTCGGACGAGACGCACCGGACACACCAGTCGCATCAACCAGGAGGAACCATGTCGAAGGCAGAGGACATCATCGCCGGACTCGGCGGAGTCGACAACATCGAGGAGGTCGAGGGCTGCATCACGCGCCTCCGGACCGAGGTCTCGGACCCCTCGCTCGTCGATCAGGCAGCGCTCAAGAAGGCCGGGGCGATCGCGGTCGTCGCGATCGGCACCGGCGTCCAGGTCATCGTGGGCCCGGAGGCCGACAACCTGGCGCAGGAGATCGAGGACCTGATGGACGACGACGCATGACGGACGTCCTGACACCGTTCGCCGGACCGGTCGTCGCACTCGCGGACGTACCCGACCCGGTCTTCGCCGGGCAGCTCGTCGGAGCCGGGGTCGCCGTCGACCCATCCGACGCGCACGCCGCCGTGACGGCCGTCGCCCCCGTGGCCGGCACCATCGTCAAGCTGCACCCGCACGCGTTCGCGCTCCAGGGCACGGCCGGCACGGACGTCCTGGTGCACGTCGGCATCGACACCGTCAAGATGAGCGGCTCGGGGTTCACCCTCCTCGCCGCCGAGGGCGACACCGTCGAGGCCGGCGCGCCGATCGTCCGGTTCGAGCCCGACACGATCATCGCCGCGGGCTACTCCCCCGTCTGCCCCGTCGTCGTGCTCGGGTCCGCACCCGACTCCGTCCCCCAGACCACCGTCGGCTCGACGGTCGCCGCCGGGGACGTGCTCTTCACCGCGTAGCGGCGCTGGCACGAGACACCGCCCTCCGCACGAGACACCGCGCTGCAACGCGGTGCGGTGTGCGGGAGGCGGTGTCCTGCGCGCGGGGGCGGCGTCCCGGGTGCGGGAGGCGGTGTCCCGTGGGCGGCGGGGCGGACTGCGGCCGTGCCTCCCGTCCGGCGCGCGGGCTGCGGCAGCCCACCGGACGGGAGGCGCGGGTCAGGTCCGACCGACGGCACGCGGCTCCGACGCACGCACCTCCATCTGCACGCGGTACCGATCACTCCGGTACCAGCTCCGGGTGTGCTCGACCGCACGGTCGCCCGAGAACGAGACCCGGTCGAACACCAGGACCGGCGAGCCCGTCCGTGTCCCCAGGAGCGTCGCGACGTCGTCCGACGCCGGGTCTGCCGCGACGGTCTGCTGCGCACGGTCGATCGGGGTGTCGTAGCGATCGGCCACGAGCGAGTAGATCGACCGACTGAGGTCGTGGTCGAGGAGCCCCGGCATCAGGTCGCGCACGAACCAGGCGTCGTCGATGGAGACCGGGACGCCGTCCGCGAGCCGGAGCCGCTTGACGTGGAACGCCGTCGCCCCCTCGTCGACGTGCAGCGCGGCAACGGTGTCGGTCGGTGGCACAGCCTCCTCGCGGACCAGCACGACCGTCGTCGGCACGTGGCCGAGTGCGCGCATCTCCTCGGTGAAGCTCGCGAGGTGCAGCGTCGACTGGACCGGTCGGTGCGCCACGAAGGTCCCCTTGCCGCGGACCCTGGTGAGGTAGCCCTCGTTGACGAGCTGGCCGAGCGCCTCGCGGACCGTGATGCGGCTCACGCCGTACTCGGCGATGAGCTGGCGCTCGGACGGGATCGCCGCACCCGGCTGCATGTGCCCGGTGGCGAGTTCGAGGAGGATCCGCCGCAGTTGCTCGTGCTTCGGCACCGCTCCCTCGGTGATGCGTTCCGCCATCGGGTACCGCTCCTCGGTCATCGCACTGTTGATGTCAACTGGTCCTGTGCGGACATGACCAGTTGACACCAACAGTAGCGGCACCGATGCAGGGAGGGCCCTGGCCCGGTGCTCAGACCAGGACGGTGAACGACGCGTCGCGCACGAGCAGGGTCTCGCCGGAACCGTCGACCTGCTGCCCGGGGTCGCTCGACAGCCCGAGGCGCCACGCGTGCTCTCCGGCACCGGGGCGACCGGGCAGGCTGAACTCGACGGTCGTCTGCGAGGCGTTGACCAGGATCGCGACGGTGTCGTCCCCGTCGCTCACGACGAGCGTCACGGCGAGGTTCCCCCCGTCGGCCCAGTCCGCGTCCTCGAACGGACGCGCGTCGGCACGGAGCACCTGGACGGTCTCGGTCGCGCCGTCGGCCGGTGCGGTCCGGAACCACTCCGGGGTGAGCGCGGTGTGCTCGCGCCGGAACGCGATCGCCCTGCGCGTGAACTCGAGGAGGTCCTGGTCGGCGGCCGCCCAGTCGAACCAGGAGATCTCGTCGTCCTGGCAGTAGGCGTTGTTGTTGCCACCCTGCGTGCGAGCGATCTCGTCGCCACCGAGGATCATCGGCACGCCGGCGGACAGCAGCAGGGTGCCGAGGAGGTTCCGGCGCTGCCGGTCCCGGTACTCGTTCACGGCACCGTCGTCGGTCGGGCCCTCGATGCCGCCGTTGAACGACTTGTTGTCGCTCTCGCCGTCGTTGTTGTCCTCGCCGTTGGCCTCGTTGTGCTTCTCGGCGTACGACGTCAGGTCCGCCAGGGTGAACCCGTCGTGCGCGGTGATGAAGTCGATGCTGCACATCGGGGACCGACGCGACCCCTCGTAGACGTCGGGGCTGCCGAGCACGCGCTGGACGAACGCGCCGAGCGTGCCCTGCTCCGCGCCCCAGAACGACCGGACGTCGTCGCGGAACTTGCCGTTCCACTCCGACCAGTCCGCGGGGAAGCCACCGACCTGGTACCCGGCGGTGTCCCACGGCTCCGCGATCATCTTGACGTTCCGGAGCACCGGGTCCTGGTGGATGATGTCGAGGAACGCGGAGTGCTTCTCGGCCTCGCCGTCCTGCCGCGTGAGCGTGGTCGCCAGGTCGAACCGGAAGCCGTCGACGTGCATCTCCTCGACCCAGTACCGGAGCGAGTCCATGATGAGCGCGAGCGCCGCCGGGTGCGACACGTTGAGGCTGTTGCCGGTGCCCGTCGTGTCGAAGTAGTTCGCCTCGTCGCCCTCCACCAGGCGGTAGTAGGTGGCGTTGTCGATGCCCTTGAAGGACAGCGTCGGGCCCATGTGGTTGCCCTCGGCGGTGTGGTTGTAGACGACGTCCATCCACACCTCGAGGCCTGCCGCGTGGAGCGCCTTCACCATCTCCTTGAACTCTCGGACCTGTGCGCCGGGCACGCTCGCGTACTCGTTGTGCGGGGCCAGGAAGCCGATGGAGTTGTACCCCCAGTAGTTCCGGAGCCCCTTGTCCTCCAGGGTGGAGTCCTGCACGAACTGCTGGGTCGGGAGGAGCTCGACCGCGGTGATGCCGAGGTCCGTCAGGTGCTCGATCGCCGCCGGGTGCGCGAGCCCCAGGTAGGTGCCGCGGACGTCCTCGGGAACGTCGGGGTGCTGCTTCGTGAAGCCCTTGACGTGGGTCTCGTAGACGACGGTGTCGGACAGCAGCGTGCCGGGAGCGGTGTCGTCGCCCCAGTCGAAGGAGCGATCGGACACGACGCACTTCGGCATCGCGGCCGCGGAGTCGGTCTCGTCGATGGTGTCCGGGTCGTCCACGTCGTGTCCGAACACAGCCTGACCCCAGTCGTACCCGCCGTCGATCTCGGTCGCGTACGGGTCGAGCAGCAGCTTCGCGCCGTTGTGCCGGAGTCCGGCCGCGGGATCCCACGCGCCGTGTACGCGGAGCCCGTACCGGGTGCCGACGGCGACGTCCGGCACGATGCCGTGGAACGTGTACCCCGTGCGGTCGGTCAGTTCGGTGCGGTGTTCGGTGCCGTCGTCGTCGAACCGGCAGAACTCGACACGGTCGGCGGTGGAGGAGAAGACGGCGACGTTGGCGCCACCGTCCACGAGCGTGACACCGAGCGGGTGTCGCGAGGAGGTCGTCATGTCCTCGATTCAACCGGGAACGCGACGGCGGTGCTCAGTCTCGCGCGACCGCACGTACCCCGAACGCACCCCGCATGGTCCGTCGCGACCTGATCGGCCCCTCGGAAGCTGCGGGACGGGCGGGGTACCGTGCACCCCATGTCGGATCAGGAGCAGGGCCAGCCGGACGAACCGGAACAGGAACGCCTGCAGCGTGTCCAGGAGGAGGCCGCGCGCCTCGGACTCGCCGTGATCGCCGAGGCGACGGCGATGTCCTCCGGGGACCTCGCCATGGTCGAGGCGAGTGAGGCGAACCTGAAGGACACGGTCGACACGCTCGTCGACGAGCCGCTCACGGAGCGCCAGGAAGAGGTCTTCGAGACCCTGGGAGCGATGGGCGGCAGCATCACGGCCGGCCTCGGTTCGGCGCTCGCACATGCGCAGGGACGCGAGCCCGAAGCCGTCCTGAGCGGGGCGGCGGCGAGCATCGTCTGGCAGCAGCGACTGGCCACGGGCGAGCTGGCCGATGGCACCCTCGCGGACGCCGAGCGCGACCGCCGCGAGGACGACGACCGCTGATCCGAGGCCGCGGCGAGCAGGTGTTCCGGAGCGCTGGACGTCAGCGGTAGACAGCCCTCCGGTGTCCTGCGGCGAGCACGAGCACGAGCAAGCGGTCGTCCTCCACCTCGTAGACCACCCGGTAGTCCCCGACCCTGACACGCCACGCTCCCCCGCTGTTCACGAGCATGGTCGCGGCTGGCGGTCGAGGTTCGTCGGCGAGGAGCTCGACCGCCGCCTGCACCCGCCGCCGCGCGACAGCGTCGAGCTTGCGGATCTGGCGGAGGGCGACCGGAGCGATCTCGACCTCGTAGGTCACACGAGACCCAGTTCGGCCTTCACGTCATCCCACGGCACGGGGGTCTGTTCGGTCTCCGCCATCTCCCGACGCGCTGCGATCGCGGCGATCGCATCCTCGGCGTCCTCGGCCAACCGCAGCAGCCGGTCGAACTCGATCGCGTCCACGATCGCGACCACCGGGTGCCCGCGCCGTGTCAGGTAGACGGGGTCGTGCGCGAGGTGTGCCCGATCGATGATCGCGCCGAGCTGACGCTTTGCTTCTGAGACGGCCAGAACTGTCGACATGACCCGATCGTACCGAATGGTCGTTTGGACCACAACGATCCCCGCACGCCCCACCTGTGCACAGTCAGTCGAGGAGCAGCGCCGGCTCCTCCATCACCGAGGCCACGTCCGCCACGAAGCGGCTCGCGACGTCGCCGTCCACGACGCGGTGGTCGAAGCTCGCCCCGATGGTGGTGACCATCCGCGAGCGGACGTCCCCGTCGACGACCCACGGCTTCGGCTTGATGGTGCCCATCGCCACGATGCCGACCTCGCCCGGGTTGAGGATCGGCGTCCCGGTGTCCATGCCGAACACCCCGATGTTCGTGATCGTCACGGTGCCCTGCGCCATGTCCTCCGGCGTGGTCTTGCCGTCGCGCGCCGTGAGCGTGAGCTGCTCGAGGGCCTGCGCGAGCTCGAACAGCGACATGTCCTGCGCGTTCTTGACGTTCGGCACGATGAGGCCCCTGGGTGTCGCGGCGGCGATCCCGAGGTTCACGTAGTGGTGCACGAGGATCTCGCGGTCGGTCCACGTCGAGTTCACGGTGGGGTTCCGTCGGACGGCCCAGATGATCGCCTTCGCCATCACGAGGAGCGGTGAGACCTTGACGCCGGCGAACGTCGCGGAGGTCTTCAGCCTGGCGACGAACTCCATCGTGCGGGTGGCGTCGACGTCGACGAACAGGCTGACGTGCGGCGCGGTGAACGCGCTCGTGGTCATGGCCGTCGCGATGGCCTTGCGCACGCCCTTGACGGGGATGCGCTCCTCGCGGTCGGTGGCCCACTCCGGCGTCTCGATGTTCCGGAACAGGCTCGCCTGCGTGGCGTGCCGGATGACGTCGTCACGGGTGACCTCGCCCGCAAGACCGGTCGCCTGCACCGACGCAAGGTCGACGTCGAGGTCCTTCGCGAGCTTCCGGATCGGCGGCTTCGCCACGACCGGGAGCGCGGAGGCGGCCGGCACGCTCGACGGGCGGCGCTGGACGGACTGCTCGGCATCGGCCCGACTGGAGGCACGGCTCGCCTCGAGCGCGGCGGCCGCGGCCCGGCGGGCACCGGGCTTGCGACGCGACGTGGCGCCGGTCGGGGATCCGTAGCCGACCAGGTTCGCGCCGGAGGTCTCGGGCGCCGGGGTCTCGGCCGCCGGGGTCTCGACTGCGGCGGTGCCGGGGGCGGAGGTGTCGCGGGCCGGAGCGTCGACGGATGCTGCGGGGGCGACCGCCGGGGTGGCGGGCGCGACCACCTGCGCGACGGGAGCCGGGGACGCGTCCTGCACCGTGCCTCCCGGGCGGTCCTGTGGCGCGTCCGCGGAGGAGTCCACACGGATGATCGGCACGCCGACCTCGACGGTCGCCCCCTCCTCGACCAGGAGGTGCGTGACCGTTCCGGCGAACGGCGACGGCAGCTCGACCAGCGACTTGGCGGTCTCGATCTCGACGATCACCTGGTCGATCTCGATCACGTCCCCGAGCGCGACACGCCACTGGACGATCTCGGCCTCGGTGAGGCCCTCTCCCACGTCGGGGAGGGGGAATTCTGCGACGGACATCGTGTTCCTTGCGTCTCGTGCTCCGACTCGGAGTCCCGGTCGTGCGGTCGTGTCCCGGACGGCCGCGTGCCGTCCGGGCGCTGGTGTCAGTAGGCGAGTGCGCGGTCGACGGCCTCGAGGACGCGATCGGCATCCGGCAGGTGGAGGTGCTCGAGCTTCGAGACCGGGAACGGGATGTCGAACCCGGACACCCGGAGCGGCGGCGCCTGGAGCGTGAAGAAGGTCTTCTCGGCGATCGTCGCCGCGATCTCGCTGCCGAGGCTCACGAACTGTGAGGCCTCCTGCGCGATGACGACCCTGCCCGTCTTCCGGGCCGAGGCCAGGATCGGCTCCCAGTCGATCGGGGACAGGGAACGGAGGTCGAGGACCTCGAGGCTCGTGCCCTCGTTCGCCGCCAGGACGGCAGCGTCGAGGAGCGTCGCGACCATCGCGCCGTGGCCGATGACCGTGACGTCGGTGCCGGGCCGGGCGACCCTGGTCGTGTGCAGCGGGACCCGACCGTCGACGAGGTCGACCTCGCCCTTCGGCCAGTACCGGCTCTTCGGCTCGAAGAAGATCACCGGGTCGTCCGAGCGGATCGCGTCCTGCATCATCCAGTACGCGTCGTTCGGCGTGCTCGGGCTCACCACCCGCAGACCGGGGGTGTGCGCGAAGTACGCCTCCGGGCTCTCCTGGTGGTGCTCGATCGCCCCGATGTGCCCGCCGTACGGGATCCGCACGACGACCGGCAGCGACATGTGCGCCGGCAGGCGGTTCGCCATCTTGGCGAGCTGCGAGGTGATCTGGTCGAACCCCGGCCAGACGAAGCCGTCGAACTGGATCTCGACGACCGGCCGGTACCCGCGGAGTGCGAGCCCGATCGCCGTGCCGATGATCCCGGCCTCCGCGAGCGGGGTGTCCATCACGCGGTCGGCGCCGAAGCGCGCCTGCAGGCCCTCGGTGATCCGGAAGACCCCACCGAGCGTGCCGATGTCCTCGCCCATGAGCAGGACCTTCGGGTCGTCCTGCATCGCTCGCGCAAGACCCGCGTTCAGCGCCTTCGCCATCGCCAGGGTCTGCACCGGCTCGCCGTCCGGCAGGGACCCGGCGCCCGCGTGCGCGCGCAGCGTGTAGTCGAAGAGCTGCTCGGTGTCGGACACCGTCGTGTCGGACACCGCAGTGTCGGCGGCTGTCGTGTCGGCGGCTGTCGTGTCGGCGGCTGTCGTGTCGGTCATCGGGTCGATCCCTTCGCTGCGGTGCCGTCCGCTGCCGACGAGTCCCCGTAGGACTCCTCGTACGCACGGATCCAGGCGCGCTGTTCGTCGATGAGCGGGTGCGGCTCGCGGTACACGTGGTCGAACATCGCCTCGGCGTCCGGGCCGACGAGCCCGGTGATGCCACGACGTGCGTCGGCCGCGACGTCCTCGGCCTCCTGGTCGATCGCGGTCAGCCACGACTCGTCGACGCCGCGGGAGCGCAGGTACTTCTCCGAGCGGGCGATCGGGTCGCGGGCCACCCAGCCCGCCAGCTCGTCCTCGCCGCGGTACTTCGTGGGGTCGTCGGAGCTCGTGTGCGCGCCGATGCGGTAGGTGTCGGCCTCGATGAACCGGGGCCCGCCACCGCTCCGGGCGGCCTCCGTCGCGGCGAGGGACACCGCGTAGGACGCCAGGACGTCGTTGCCGTCGACGTGGATGCTCGGGATGCCGAAGCCCCGTGCGCGCTCGAACAGCGGGGTCCTGGACTGCACGGTGACCGGCACCGAGATCGCCCAGTGGTTGTTCTGCAGGAAGAACACGACGGGGGCCTGGTTGCTCGCCGCGAACACGTAGGCCTCGTTGACGTCGCCCTGGCTCGTCGCGCCATCGCCGTAGTAGACGATCGAGCACGCGTCGACGGCCGGGTCGCCGGTCCCGACCACGCCGTCGAGCTTCTGGCCCATGGCGTACCCGGTGGCGTGCAGCGCCTGGGACCCGATGACGAGCGTGTAGATGTGCGTGTTGCCGCGCTCGTCCGGGTCCCAGCCGCCGTGCTTGTTGCCGCGGAACACCTGGAGGATCTCGAGTGGCTCGACGCCGCGGGTCAGGGCGACGGCGTGCTCGCGGTACGACGGGAAGACGTGGTCCTGCTCCCGGAGGGCATGCGCGGAGCCGACCTGCGCGGCCTCCTGCCCGTGGCTCGGCGCCCAGAGGCCGAGCTGCCCCTGCCGCTGCAGGTTCGATGCCGCGTGGTCGAAGCGCCGCGTCACCACCATGTCGCGGTGCAGGGCGAGCAGCTGGTCGTCGGAGAGGGCACGCGCGACGGCGGCGAACTCGGCGTTGGCGTCGTCCTCGACGAACCGTCCGTCGGCATCGAGGAGGCGGATCGGGGTCGTCGCTGTCTCCGCGGCGCTGAATGGCATGCCGACCAACCTAGCCGCCCCCACCGGACCTACTGTGTGAGGGCACGCACAAGGTCGGCGGCGGTGCGGAGGAGCCTGTCCACAGCCTCGGGCTCGCCGATCGAGATCCGGATGCCCTCCGGGTCGAACGCGCGGACGATGACACCGGCGGCGGCGAACGCCTCGGCTGCGTGCGCCGTGTGCTCTCCGGTCGGCAGCCACACGAAGTTGCCCTGGGCCGCCGGCACGTCCCAACCCTGCTCGACGAGCGCGGTCCGCACCCGGTCGCGGAGCGCGACGATGCTCGCGACCCGCTCCAGCAGCTCGGTCTCGTGCTCGAGGCTCGCGATCGCGGCGGTCTGCGCCTGCGCGGTCACCGAGAGCGGGATGGCGGTCGACCGGACGGCGTCGAGGACGTATGCCGGTCCGAGCGCGTACCCGACGCGGAGGCCGGCGAGTCCGTACGCCTTCGAGAAGGTGCGGAGGACGACGAGGTTCGGGAACCGCTCGAGGAGGCCGGGACCGCGGACGGCGTCGGGATCGGTGACGAACTCCGCGTAGGCCTCGTCGAGGACGACGAGCAGGTCGCTCGGCACGGCGGCCATGAAGCCGAGGAACTCGTGCTCGGTGACGATCGGCCCCGTCGGGTTGTTCGGGGAGCAGACGATCACCATGCGGGTGCGGTCGGTGACGGCGGCGGCGAGGGCGTCGAGGTCGTGCCCGCCGTCCGGACGGTTCGGCACCTGCACGCTCGTCGCGCCGGCCACCGTGACGAGCCCCGGGTAGGCCTCGAACGACCGCCACGCGTAGACGATCTCGTCGCCGGGGGCCGAGGTTGCCTTCGCGAGCTCGTGGAGGATCGAGACGCTCCCGGGGGCGACGTGCACCTCGTCGACGGTGAGGCCGAACCGGGCCGCGAGCGCGACGCGGAGCGCGGTGGCCGATGCGTCCGGGTAGCGGTTGTACGCCGTCTCGGCCTGCACGCGCTCGACGACCCCGGGCAGCGGGTCGAAGGGGTTCTCGTTGCTCGAGAGCTTGAACGCGTCGGCGGCGGCCTGCCGACCCTGTCGGTAGGCGGGGAGCGCGGCGATCTCGGGACGGAGACGGACGGGACTGGTCACGCTCTCAGCCTACCGACGGGCAGAATGATGCCATGCGCTTCTTCGTCCGGCTCGTCATCAACGCCGTCGCCCTGTGGCTCACGACCCTCATCGTCAGCGGTGTCGAGGTCGTCGCCTTCGGGGACCACGGTGTCGTCCAGACCGTCCTCACGTACCTGCTCGTGGCCTTCGTCTTCGGCCTCGTGAACGGCGTCATCGGCACGCTCATCCGGATCGTGGCGTTCCCGATCTACATCCTGACCCTCGGGCTGATCTCGTTCGTCGTGAACGCGGTACTCCTGCTGATCGTCGACGGCATCTCCGACCTGATGGGCTTCGGGCTCCGGGTCGACAGCTTCGGCTGGGCCATCGTCGGTGCGCTCGTGCTCGCGGTGTTCGCCTGGCTCATCGGCCTCGTGCTGCGCCCGGTCACCGGCCGCGGGCGCGCGTAGCCGCACCAGCGGACCACATGACGGACGGGAGGGACGGTGCCAGCTGGCACCGTCCCTCCAGTCCGTCACCTACTTGCGTCCGTCAGGGGAGCGTGACCGGCTGCGGGCGGTTCGTCCGGAGCGACTCCGTCGCGGCCTCGGCGATCGCCTGCGCCCGCAGGCCGTCGCGGAGGCTCGGCCCCACCGGGTGCTCGCCGTCGAGCGCACCGACGAAGTGCCCGAGCGCTGCCGCGTACGTCGGCTGCACACGCTCGAACCACCCCGCGTGGAACGGGCTCCCCACCAGTCCCTCCGCGCCGTAGCGCACGACGTTCGCGGACTGCTGCCGACGGGACTCCACGAGGCCGGTCGACCCCATCGCCTCGATCCGCTCGTCGTAGCCGTACCCGGTCCGCCGCACGCTGTCGATCTGGACGAGGGCGCCGTTCGCGAGCCGCATCGTCACGACCGAGGTGTCGACGTCCCCGTGCTCGACGAGCCGCGGTTCGGCGAGCGCGGAGCCGGCCGCGAACACCTCGACGGGCGTGGTGTCCCCCGCACCCGCGGTGGCGATCCAGCACGCGAGGTCGAAGAAGTGCACGGTCTGGTCACGCATCTGCCCGCCCGACACCGCGATGTAGGACAGCGGCGGCACGCTCGGCCCGCGGTTCGTCAGCTGCAGGAGCTCGACGTCACCGACGCCCCCTGACGCGACCACCTCGCGGAGCGCCGCGTGGTCGCGGTCGAAGCGGCGGTTGAAGTCGACCATCGCCGTGATCCCCGAGGCCTCGACGTGCTCGACGGTGCTGACGGCGGCCGCGAGGTCGAGGTCGATCGGCTTCTCGCAGAGCACCGCGATCCCGGCGTCGGCGGCCCGGCGGAGGTGCTCGGCGTGCGTGTCCGTCGACGAGGCGATGTAGACCGCGTCGATCTCGGCCGGGTCGAACGCCTCGGCGAGGTCCGTCGTGGCCTGCGCACCGTGCCTGCTCGCGAGCGCCTCGGCCCTGGCGGCGTCGATGTCGTAGACGAACCGGAAGTCGATGCCGGGGTGCGCGGCGAGGTTCGCGGCGTGGACGGAACCGATGAACCCGGCCCCGAGCAGGGCGAAACGATGTGGCATCGTGTGACTCCTTCGTCTGCGGGCGGGGGTCGAGCCGCTCGTCGCCAGCAAGTCAAGCACATCCATGTCACGACATGAGGGCGAGGCCCGCCGATGACGCTGAGCAAGAGTCAGGTCTCGCGCGCAGAGCGGTCGTGCGTCATGATGTGCAGATGCCCCTGGACGCCGACGCCCCGCCGTCGCTGTTCCGTATCTCGTTCGTCTGCAGCGGCAACATCTGCCGCTCCCCGATGGCCGAGATCGTCTTCCGCAAGGTCGTCGAGGACGCCGGGGTCGCCTCCCGCTTCCACATCGAGTCCGGCGGCACGGGCGACTGGCACGTCGGCGAACCGGCCGACGAGCGGACGATCGCCGCCCTCGCCGCGCGCGGATACGATGGGAGCAGGCATCGCGCCCGTCAGTTCGATCCGGACCGGTTCCCGGACTTCGACCTGGTGGTCGCACTCGATCGGTCCCACGAACGCGCACTGCGCTCATGGGCACCGACGATGGACGATGCCGCCAAGGTGACGCTCATGCTGCGGTACGACGCCGCCTGGCCAGAACACGCCGACGTCCCCGATCCGTACTACGCGGACCGGCGGGAGTTCGACCGGGTCCTCGCGACCATCGAGCGGGCGTCGGAGGCCCTCTTCCACCAGATCGAACCGGCAGTCCGTCAGGGAGCCTCATGACACCTCTTCCCCCGCAGCCGATCAGCCCGCTCGACGGGCGGTACTTCCCGATCGTGCACAGGGTGGGAGAGCACCTCTCCGAAGCGGGCCTGAACCGCGCCCGCGTCCGGGTGGAGGTCGAGTGGCTGGTCTTCCTGACCGATCACGCGATGTTCACCACGTCGCCGCTCTCGATCGACCAGAAGGCCGCGCTCCGCGCCGTGGTCGAGGACTTCGGCCAGCCGGCGATCGACGAGCTCGCCCGCCTCGAGGCCACCACCCGCCACGACGTCAAGGCGGTCGAGTACTACGTCCGGGCGCGGCTCACCGAGCTCGGCCTCGACAGCATCGCCGAGCTGACGCACTTCGCGGCCACGAGCGAGGACATCAACAACCTCTCGTACGCGATCACGGTCAGGGACACCGTCGCCGACGTCTGGCTGCCCGCGTTCCGCGCCGTGATCGACCAGCTCGGCGAGCAGGCCGTCGCGCTCCGAGCCGTCCCGATGCTGTCCCACACGCACGGGCAGCCGGCGACCCCGACCACGCTCGGCAAGGAGCTCGCGGTGGTCGTCTACCGCCTCGAGCGGGTCCTCGCGCAGATCGAGGACAGCGAGTACCTCGGCAAGTTCTCCGGCGCGACCGGCACGTTCTCCGCACACCTCGCGGCCGATCCCGAAGCCGACTGGCCGACGCTCTCGCGGGAGTTCGTCGAGTCCCTCGGGCTCACCTGGAACCCGCTGACGACGCAGATCGAGTCGCACGACTGGCAGGCCGAGCTCTACGACCGGGTCCGGCACGCGAACCGCATCCTGCACAACCTCGCGACGGACATCTGGACGTACATCTCGATGGGGTACTTCACGCAGATCCCGCAGGCCGGCGCCACCGGGTCCTCCACCATGCCGCACAAGATCAACCCCATCCGCTTCGAGAACGCCGAGGCGAACCTCGAGATCTCGACCGCGCTGTTCTCGACCCTGTCCGAGACCCTCGTGACGAGCCGGCTCCAGCGGGACCTGACGGACTCGACCACGCAGCGCAACATCGGCGTCGCGTTCGGCCACTCACTCCTGGCGCTCGACAACCTGCGCCGCGGGCTCGGTGAGGTCCTGGTGAACGAGACCAGGCTCGCCGAGGACCTCGACGGCAACTGGGAGGTGCTCGCCGAAGCGATCCAGACGGTGATCCGGGCCGAGGTCACCGCCGGACAGTCCGACATCGAGGACCCCTACGCCCTGCTCAAGGAGCTCACCCGCGGCAGGCGTGTCGGTCGTGCCGAGCTCGTGTCGTTCGTGAACGGGCTCGACATCTCCGACGGTGCGAAGGCGCGCCTGACGAACCTGACGCCCGGCACCTACACGGGTCTCGCGGACGAGCTGGTCAGCCAGCTCGACGCGTAGGCGCCACTGGTTCCGGCGCCGACGTCGGCGCGACGGACGGTGTTCTGAACACGGGGGTCCGGTGAGAACACCCGGAGCCGGGTGTTCCCGGTGGACGCGCGTGTTCGGGAGCGCGCGCGTGTTCAGGAGCACGCGCCGGACTGGAGGGACGGTGCGGGCCGGCACCGTCCCTCCCGTCCGTCAGGCGGTCACGGACCGCGCCTCGGCCACCAGTGCGTCGAGCACGGTGCGCACCGCGGGCCGGGCCGCACGGTCCGGACGCACCAGCGCCTCGATGTGCCGACCGGCGCGGACGTCCGCCAGGACCGCGAGGTGGAACCGCCCGACGGCCCGGGTCCGCGAGGTGTACCGCGGCAGCAGTGCGATCCCGTGCCCGGCGGCCACGAGGTTCTCGAGCACGGCGAGGTGGATCGACCGGAACGCCACGGTCGGGGCAATGTCGGCACGGGCAGCCATCGCGGTGAGCGTCCGGTCGATCGGGTAGTCCACGGGCACGCCGAGCCAGGTGTCGCCGATCACCTCCTCGACGCCGACGCGCTCCCGCCCCGCGAGCGGGTGGTCCGGCGGCACGGCGACGTCGAGCGGCTCCCGGAGCAACGGCACCGTCGTGAGCGCGGCGCGGTCCGCGGGTGGGACGCCGTCGGAGCGGTGCCCGATGACGACGTCATGGTCGGCCGCCAGGGGTGCGAACGACGCCTCGGAGACGTCCTGGTCGGCGAGCTCGACGCGGATCCCCGGGTGCTCCCGCATCCGTGTCAGGAGCCCGGGCAGGAGCAGCTCCGCCGCCGAGGGGAACAGGGCGAGACCGACCGTGCCGGTCACCCCTGCCCGGTAGGCATCCCACGCCGCCTCCGCCTCAGCGATCGCGGTCGCCACCCCGACGGCGGTCCTGGCGAGTGCGTGCCCTGCGTCGGTGAGCCGCACGCCGCGGCCGACCCGCTCGACCAGGACGACGCCGACCTGTCGCTGGAGGGTCTGCAACTGCTGGGAGACAGCGCTCGGGGTCCGGTGCGTGGCGACGGCGACCGCGGTGACGCTCCCCCGGTCGGCGAGCTCGCGGAGCACAGGGAGCAGCTGGACGTCGAAGGCCGTGTGCATGAAGGCACCCTACAAGGACGGTTCACGAACATTCGCTGGTCCTGACACGTCGGACGCAGCATGCTCGGACCATGGCCGTCCGCGATCGTCTCCTCGCCGTCGTCGTCGCCGTGGTCTGGGGCCTCAACTTCCCGGCGACGGCGCTCGCACTCGACCACTTCCCGCCGTTCCTCCTGGCCGCGGTCCGGTTCTCGCTCCTCGCGATCCCGACCGTGCTCCTCGTGCCGCGTCCGAGGATCCCGTTCCACCGGCTCGTGCTCGTCGGCGTCGGGCTCGGGATCCTGCAGTTCGGGTTCCTCTACCTGGGGATCGTCGCCGGGATGCCGTCCGGGCTCGCCTCGCTGGTGCTGCAGGCGAGCGCCCCGTTCACCGTGCTCATCGCCGGGGTGTGGCTCCGCGAGCGGGTCACCCGACGACAGGGCATCGGCATCGCGATCGCCGTGCTCGGCCTCGCCGCGATCGCCGTCCACCGGTCGCAGGCGGCGGCGCTGCTCCCCGTCGTGCTGACCCTCTGCGGCGCACTCGGCTGGGCCCTCGGGAACGTGGCGACGAGGAGGGCGCAGGCACCGAACCCGTTCCACCTGACGCTCTGGTGGTCGATCGTGCCACCGATCCCGATGTTCGTCGCCTCGTTCGTGTTCGAGGGGCCGGCACGGATCGGCACCGCACTCGGGACCGCGTTCACGGCGTCGGCGCTCCCCGCGGACCTCGGGCTGCTCTACATCGTCGTGCTCGCGTCCCTCGTCGGGTACGGCATCTGGACGAACCTGCTCTCGCGGTACCCCTCGAGCATCGTCGCGCCGTTCTCCATGCTCGTGCCGGTCGTCGGGGTGCTGGCGTCGTGGCTGGCGTTCGGTGAGGTCCCCGACGCCGTCGAGGTGGTCGCCGGGGTCGTCGTGGTCGGCGGGGTGCTCGTGGCGAGCCTCACGCGACGTGCGCGGCCCGCCGGGGCCGAGCCGGGCCTCCAGTCCGAGCCAGGGCCCGCGCTCAGTGCTGGCGCTGGTGCTGGTGCTGGCGCTGCTCCGCGATGACCGCGGCGAGCGCGCCGCGGAGCTTCGGGTACCGGAACTCGTAGCCGGCCTCGACGAGGCGCTCCGGCACCACCCAGCGGCTCTTCAGGACGAGCTCGGACTCGGTGCGGATCACGGCCGACCCCACCTCGAGCATCCACCGCCACGTCGGCAGCCCGAAGCGCTGGCCGACGGCCTCGCGGAGCGTCCGCATCATCGTCCGGTTGTCCGACGGGTTCGGTGACGAGACGTTCACCACGCCGTCGATCGACGGGTCGTCGCGGATGAACTCGATCGCGCCGAGGACGTCCGCGAGGTGCACCCAGCTGAACCGCTGTCGCCCGCGCGTGTGCCGGTCCTGGTGGAAGGTCCCCGCACGACGCCTGGCTGCGGTCGAGAACCACGGGCCGTCGAGCTGCGGGCCACCGAGACCGGCGCGCGCGAGGCGGATGAGCGGCACGAGCGCACTGCCGTCGCCGAACACGATCGCCATCCGGAGGGCCACCCGACGCGTACCGGGGAGGTCGCCGTCGAAGAACGCCTCCTCCCATGCGCGGGCGATCGACACCGAGAACCCCTCGCCGAGCTCGCCCGTCGACTCCGTCTGCGCGTGGTCCTCGGCGTGCCGGTAGATCGTCGCGGTGGAGGAGTTGACCCAGAGCGGTGGCGGGTGCTCCGCGGACCGGATGGCCTCGGCGAGCTCGCGGGTGGTGTCGACGCGGGAGCGCAGGATCTCGGCGCGGTTCCTCGCGGTGTACCGGCAGTTGACGCTCTTGCCGGCCATGTTCACGACGAGGTCGGCGCCGTCCACGAGCTCGGTGATGCGGAGCGTGTTGCCCCACACGGCGTCGCCGGTCCGACCGACGGTGCGGACGTCGGCGCCCGCTGCGCGGAACGCCCGGACGAGGTGCTGGCCGATGAACCCGGACGCCCCGGCGATCACGACCCGCTGGTGCTGGTCGTCGGGCTGGTGCTGGTCGTCGGTCACGGCGTCCCCTCGTCGTCGTCCGGGAGGATCGCATGGGTGAACGATCCCTCGTACCGGTAGATGGTGCCGACGAGCGGTGCGGTGAGCGTCAACGACACGCGCTGCACGTCGGCTTCGTCATCGAATCGTTCCGTCAGGACCACACGCGGTCGACACCGTCCGGCTCCGCACGTGCGGTCAGCTGCCCTCGGCCCGCCCGGCGCGCCAGTACCCCATGAACGCGACGGCCCTGCGGTCCACACCGAGGGTCCCGACGAGGTGACGGCGGATCGTCTTGATGACCCCGGCCTCCCCGGCGAGCCAGGCGTAGAGCGGGACGCGCTCGGTGCGCTCCGAGGCCTCGGGGACCTCCCAGAGCAGGTCGTGGTCGACGTCGATGTCGTCGAGCGCGGCGCTCACCGCGGCCGCGGCGTCCACCGCCGCACCGGCTGCACGCTGCACGGCGGGGACGAGCAGGGTGCCGACGTCACCGCCCCCGCGCGCCAGGACGACGACCTGCACGCCGTCGGGGTGCTGGCCGATGGCCGCACCGTCGGCGTGGTCGGGGACCTCGACGATCGCGGTGCCGACGGCGTCCGCGGGGAGCCGCTCGAGGATGCCGGCGATCGCGGGGAGAGCGGTCTCGTCACCGGCGAGCAGCACCCGGTCCACCCGGGACGGCGCGTGCCAGTCGACACCGCCTGCCGGGGTGTCGGCACGCGCGTCGGGGACGCACGCCACGATCTCGTCGCCGGGCTGCGCGTCCAGCGCCCACGAGGACGCCGGTCCGATGCGCCCGTGCAGGGCGACGTCGACGTCGAACTCGTGGCGGTCGGCCCGGACCTCGCGGATCGTGTAGGTGCGGATCACGGGGCGGACGGCGTCGTCGAGCTCCCGCCACGCCGCGTACCAGTCCCCGCCGGTGGGCATGGCGTCGAGGGACCCGTCGGACGTCGGCAGGATGAGCTTGATCCGCTGGTCGTGGCGGTTGTCGGCGCAGTGCCGCACGTCCGGTCCGGTGAAGGTGATCCGTCGGTAGGTCGGCGAGATCGTCGCCACGCGGGCGACCCGGACGCGCTGGATGGCGAACGGCCGGACGGCGACGGGGGTCTCGGAGGTCATGGTGAGGTAAGGCTACCCTCACAACATTCCCGCCGCCACCCCGCAGCCAGGATGCCTACGATTGCAGCATGGGCCACGACCACGCGCACGGAGCCACCTCGACCACCGGTCGAGCGCTCCTCATCGCGTTCTGCATCTCGGCGGGCATCCTGCTCGCGGAGGTCGTCGGCGCCGTGGTGACCGGGTCGCTCGCGCTGCTCGTCGACGCCGGACACATGGTGGTCGACACCGGCGGACTCGCGATCGGGCTCACCGCCGTCCGGCTCGCTCGACGGTCCCCGACGTCACGGCGGACCTGGGGCTACCAGCGGGCCGAGGTCCTCGGTGCCACGGCGCAGGCAGCGATCCTGCTCGCGGTCGGGGTCTACGTCATCATCGCGGCGGTCCAGCGGCTCGTCGTGCCCGAGGACCTGGCGTCCACACCGCTCCTGGTGTTCGGCATCGTCGGGCTCGTCGGCAACCTCGTCGCCTTCGTCGTGCTCACCCGCGCCGAGGGCGAGTCGTTCACGTCGCGCGCCGCTCGGCTCGAGGTGCTGAACGACTCACTCGGCTCCGTCGCGGTCATCGCTGCCGCCGTCGTGATCGCCACCACGGGCTGGGCGCGCGCGGACTCCGTCGCCGCGATCCTGATCGGCGCGCTCATCCTGCCGCGGGCACTGCGCCTGCTCCGGGAGACCGCCGACGTGCTGCTCGAGTCCACCCCGCGCGGGCTCGACCTCGACGCCGTCCGGGCGCACATCCTCCGCCTCGACCACGTGCGGGCCGTCCACGACCTGCACGCCTCGCTCGTGGCGACCGGCTCCCCGACGCTCACGGCGCACGTCGTCATCGACGACCACTGCTTCACGAGTGCGCACGCCCCGGCGATCCTCGACGAGCTGCAGCAGTGCGTCGCGGAGCACTTCGACGTCCCGGTCGAGCACTCGACGTTCCAGCTCGAGCCGGAGACACATCGTCGCCACGAGCACGACGTGCACGCATGACCGTCGAGGTGACCGCGTTCCTCGCCGACTCGGCCGAGGCCGTCGGCGGCAAGCTCTACGTGCTGGGAGCGGGGTGGGACATGGTCGCGGTCCGGGCACTCCCGGCCGTCCAGTCCCGGGTCGCGCTCGGCCTGCTCGTGCACACCGGGTGGAACGACACGGACGCCGAACACGACATCAACGTGCACCTGGAGACCGAGGACGGCGCACTCGTCCCGCTCGTCCGGCAGGGCCCCGGGGTCGAGCCGGGGAACGTCATCGGGGAGATCGGCCACCGCTTCGTGGCGCAGCGGCCGCCGCTCCTCCGACCCGGGGACACCCAGACCCACCCGGTGACGTTCACCGTGAACGACCTCGTGCTCGACCACGTCGGCGGGTACTCGTGGGTGATCCGCGTCGACGGCGAGATCGCGAAGCGCCTGCCGATGCGCGTGGTGTTCGCCGACTCGTAGCCGCGACGAGACCCGCACGCCGGCGACACCTGCGCGGGGACCTGTCCTCGGTCAGCCTCCGGTGATCCGCTGCCAGATGTCCGCGACCGTCGGCCAGAAGTCCGCGGCACGGTCAGCCGAGCCGATCGCGACGGCGACCACCGGGAAGACGACGACCCCGACGGTGACGATCATCGCCAGGGCCGACGCGAGCCACGCGGGTGTCGCATGCCGCCGGGTGACCGCGAGCACGAGCAGCGCGAGGACGATGACCCCGCCGAGCACCGTGACGGCGATGACGCTGCCGGCCGGGAACGGGACGAGTCCGGCGGTGCCCGCAGTGATCCCCGCGAGGAGACCGACGAGCGGCAGGAAGGCGACGAGGAACAGCACGACGGCGACGACGAGCCCGGTCCCGGTCGCGAACCACACGCCGCGGGCACGGGGCCGCCGGGCGAGCGCCCGGCGGCGTGACCAGCCGCTCACGCGGGATCCGTCCGACGATCCTCCGACTCCGCGGCGATCGCGTCCGCTGCGGAGTCCGCGGCGTCGGCGACTCGGTCGGCGGCGTCACGGGCCGCGGTCGCGGCCGAGGCATCTGCCGCGGTGTCGGCGGCAGGCATCGCGGCGGGGACGTCGTCGGCAGGAGCGCGCGTGGCGTCGGCGAGGTCGTCGGCAGGAGCGCGCGTCGCGTCGGCGACGTCGGCAGCAGCAGCGCGCGTCGCGTCGGCGACGTCGTCGGCAGCAGCGCGCGTCGCGTCGGCGACGTCGTCGGCAGCCGTCCTGGAGGCGTCCCGGGCGTCCTCGACGACGGTCCGGCCGGCGTCGACGGCGCGTCCGGCAGCCTCGGCCGTTGAGTCCGCGGCGGACGCGGTTGCGTCTGCGGCGGCATCACCGGCCTCGACAGCGGCGTCCTTCACGGCCACGGCCGAGTCGCGCGCGGTGTCCGCGGCGGCCCTGGTCGTCTCCGCCGCGGCGACCGCAGCGTCCTTCGTGGCGTCGGCAGCCCGGACGGCAGCGTCCTTCGTGGCGTCCGCAGCGGTGACACTGGCGTCCCTCGCGGCACCCGCGACGTCCTTCGTCACGTCGGCCGTGCGGACCGCTGCGTCCTTCGTGGCCTCGGCAGCGCGGACCGCGGCGTCCTTCGTCGCGTCCGACGCGCGGACGGCAGCGTCCTTCGTCGCGTCGGTCGCGCGGACGGCTGCGTCCTTCGTGGCGGCCGCGGCCCCCTGGACCGCGTCGGCTGCCGAGTCGATGAGGTCGGCGGGTTCGGTGTCCCGGTCGAACGGACCGTGCACGTCGATGACGCGGACGTCGACGGAGATCGGGGCGTCCGAGAGCTGCGTGACCGCGTGCTCGACCTGGGTGCGGACCGCGTCGGCGACGCGCGTCACGACCTCCGGGTACTCGACGACGATCGCCACCGTGACCTCGGTGCGCTCGTCCGTGATGTCGACCCGGACACCCGGGGCACCGGCGTTCTGGCCGAGACGCTCACGGAGACGGTCGGCAGCGCGGGCGGCGATCCCGCCGAGGCCGTGGACACCGTGGACGGCGGAGGCCGTCTCCGCTGCGGTGCGTGCGAGCCGGGTCGCCAGCGTGGCGTCGTCCGGCAGTGGTTCGGTGAGCGCGGTCGGCAGTGCGACCGGGGTGACGGTGTGGTGTTGGTCGGTCATCAGACGACCTCCTTGCGGTGATGGGTGACGAAGCGGTGGTGGGTGGCGGACGAGGAACGGCGCCCCGCTCCGCGTTCATGCGGAGCGGGGCGCCGGGGTGCTGCGGAGTCGATCAGTTCTTGAAGACGTCCTTGACGTCCTCGCCGGTCTTCTTCGCGCTCGCGGCGGCCTGGTCCTTCTTGCCGTCCGCGACCTTGCTGTCGTCGTTCGTGGCGTTGCCGACGGCTTCCTTCGCCTTGCCGGCGAGGTCCTGTGCAGCGTTCTTGATCTTGTCGTCGAGGCCCATGTCGGACTTCCTTTCAGTGCTGGTGAGGTGGTGTTCGCGATACGGAGCTGTGCCGGTGGTACCGCGACCTACTGGACGCGGACCTTCTTGGCGAGGACCGACTTCGTGCCACCGGTCAGGTGGACGAGGGTCGGGACCTGCCGGCCGAGGACGCGGTCGAGCGTTGCGAGTGCACGGTCGACCGCATCGAGCACCGTCGCGGCGTCGCCACCGCGGCGGACCGAGATCCGGACGCGGGCGGCGCGCTGCTTGCGGACCCGGTAGAGATCGACACGGGTGCCGACCACGTCGCGGACCTCGTCGAGCTCGTGCTCGATGACGTCGCGGACCAGACCGACGTTGACGGTGACCTGGTCGTCGCCCTTCTCCTCACGGAGTGCGATGGACGTGCCACCGCGGCCTCGCGTGACGATCCAGATGATCGACAGGACGATCACGACGACGCACACGACGGCGACGATCCAGAGGGTCGTCGTGTCGAGGGTCACGCTCTTCGGCAGGGTCACGTACTGCGACAGTGCGTCGCGGACGGGCGGCAGCACCCCGGCACCGCCGACGAGGGCAGCGACGATCGCGACGAGACCGAGGATGAACAGCACGATCCGGTTCATGGTGCGGTTGCTGCTGGTCATGCGAGCACCCCCTTCGAGGCGATGTCGACGGACACACGATGCGCGAGTCCGCTGTCGAGGGACTTCAGGCGGTCCTCGATGGCCGCCTTGACGACGTGCTCGTCGACGGGGAAGCCCGAGGTCGGGACGATCCGGACGCCGATGCGACGACCCTTGGACCACGCATCGACCTGGTCCGGCGAGATACCGGCCGCGAGCGACGCTGCGGACACCGCGGTGGAAGCCACGATGTGATCGTCGACGACGACCACGGCACGGTCGTTCGGCACGGAGCGGCGGTGCTGCCGTCCGGGCTTGAGTGCCAAGACGATCAGCCAGACACCGAGGACCAGCAGGACGACGGCCGAGGCCACCGCGATGGTGGTGCCGGCGGCGTCCGGGCGGAGCGCGGCGTTGACCGCGTCCTGCGGTGCCACGAGGAGTGGTGCGGTGCCCATGGCGGCGAGCACTGCCTCCAGTCCGATCCATGCTGCGACCAGGACGAGCACGACCAGCGCGATCGACACGGCCGTGGAACGGCTCCGGTGGACGGAGCGACGCCGGAGGCGGCGCTCGAGAGATGTGTTGCTCATGCGGTTCGCCTCCTTCAGCGAGTGCGGTTGGTCGAGGTCCGGACGATGCCGGTGAGCTCGATCCTGGCGGCCCCGACACGACGTCCGATGAGCGACGAGAGCCGCTCACGGATGGCGACGGCGCCGTCCCTGGCCCCGTCGACGATCCCGGAGGAGTCGCCGATCGGGCTTGCGATGTCGAGGGCGATCCCGCCCTCGTGGTCGTCGAGCGAGACCCGGACACGACCCGCGGGAACGCCGAGCCGCTCGGCCGTGACGGCCCGGGCGCACGACGTCAGCGCGCGCGTGCTGATCTCGACGTGTCCCGGGATGGCCGGGCCCCCGGTCACCGGGAGCTCCGGCGACCGGTCAGGACGTCCCGGAGGGCAGCGAAGTCGATGCGGCCCGTGGCGAGCGCTGCCACGAGGGCACCGATCGCACCGAACACGATGACGAGCACGAAGCCCCAGAAACCGAACTGGAGGGCGACGACGGCGAGGATGGCGCCGATCAGGGCGCCGATGAGGGGGGTGCTCATGCGACTCGCGACTCCTTCTTGTCGTCGTCGTTGTCGTCGTCACCCGGGATGTGGACGTCCTGGATGGTGACGTTGATCTCGGCGATCTCCATGCCGATGATGTGCTGGATCGCGTTGCCGACCGACTTGCGCACGCCCTCGGCGACGTCCTGGAGCGACACGGGGTACTCGGCGACGATCGTGACGTCGGCGGCGACCTGGCGCTCGCCGACCTCGACCTTGACGCCCTGGCCGTGGTCCTCGTTGCCGATCGCGGAACGGATCGCACCGATCGCGCGGGCTGCACCGCCACCGAGTGCGTAGACGCCGCTGACCTCGCGCGCCGCGATGCCGGCGACCTTGGCGACGACGGTGTCGTCGATGACGGTCTTGCCGGAGCCGGACTGGCTGGTCGATGCGGCGGAGCCGGGCACGACGCTCTTCGGGGTGGTGGGGGTGGTGTTCTCAGCCATGATCTCTCCTTGGTTCGAGGTGTGTCTGCAGTGACCCGACTGCGTCTCCGAGCGGGTTCACGGAGAAGACGGGCATGGACCGAGAATCGTCACACGGCCCTCACCGTTCCCAGGCAACTTCGAGGATGAGGACACATCGGGGTACAACTGCGGCAGCGTCGGACCGGTTCCTGCGCGATGCGGCCGCGACTACCCCCGTGCGAGGGGTACGTCGATGGGCACGTCCGCGGCACGTCTTCGACACCTCGTGGGGCACGTCGGGGGCACGTCCGGGACGCATCGGCGCACGTCGGCAGGCGTCACTGAGAACGACGGAGTGTCTCCATCGGCAGCTCGCCGAACCGTTCGCGGTACGACCCGGAGAACCGGCCGAGATTCCCGAACTGCCAGCGTCGGGCGATCGTCGTGACGCGCATGGTCCCCGGTGTCCCGTCCAGGAGCTCACGACGGACACGCTCGAACCGGACGTCGGCGAGGTGGTTCATCGGCGTCGTCTCGAGCGTCCGCCGGAACAGCAACTGCAGCCCGCGGACGCTGAGCCCGGCGGCGTCCGCGATGTCGGCGAGCACCACCCGGTCGCCGGCGTGGTGCTGCACGAAGGCGAGCGCCGCACTCAACCGGTCGGCGGCTCCGGAACGCCCGCCGGGACCGGTCACCACGTCGCCTCCGCCTCCGGCGGCCACCGCCCGGATCGGGAACGTGTCGAGCACGACGGTGGCGACGCGACGGTTCAGCACGGCACGCTCCTCCGCCGATGTCGCCGGGTCGACCAGCTGCGGCCCGATCGTCCGGATCAGCGTCCGGAGGGGCGCGAGCGCGACGACCTGGTCGTCCTGCTGCTCGAACAGGATCGGCCCGCTCGGAACGCGCATCCCGAGGTCCTTCGCGACCGCCCGGATGAACTCGTCGTTGACGTGCACGCCGTTGTACCGCGTCTCGTGGGAGTCGAACCGGCGGGCGACACCGGCGGAGACGATGGTCGGGACACCGGGCAGCACGGTGCGGACGTGGTCCTCGAAGTGCAGGTCGACCCGACCCTCGCTGAGCCAGAACACCACGTGGTCGGCCAGCGGTCCGATGACCCCGCCACGACGACCACCGCCCGAGCGCATCGTGCGCAGGGAGACGTCGTCGTCGCCGGCGATCGTGTACTCGAACGTGGTGGTCGATTCAGCGAAGGCCGACGCCGTCAGGTCGGTCCCGGCGTACTCCTCCTCGAAGATCGCCCGGTAGTCGACGCCGTCGTCGCTCGACATGCGTGTCCGACGAAATCCGTTCCGTGCTCCTTGCTCCACGCGGAGATCATGGCAGATCGAGGACGATGTCAGGGCCTGTCGACGCTTCTGGCGCCGTCGGACCACCCCGTCGGACCATGCCGTCGGACGGATTCGTCCGACCACGCCGTCGCACGAATGTGTCGGACCTTGCCGTCGGATCAGAGGAGCGACCGTACCTCGAGCTTCCGGTTGCACGCGGCGGACGCGTCCTCGACGAGGGCGGACACGGTGTCGACGTCGACTGCGTCCAGGATCCAGAAGCCGGCGACGTGCTCGGGGGTCCGGACGAACGGCCCTGCCGTCCGCGTGACGGCGGAACCGTGCGCGGCACCTCGTGCGTCGACGACGAACGCCTCGTCCGGGTCTGACACCCCCGCTGCGAACACCCAGTGCCCTCCGGCCCGGAGTCGGTCGTTGAACGCGTCGATCGCAGCCGCCTCCGCGTCGGTCGCTGAGGCGGTCGTGGCTGCCGCTGCCGCCTGCCCGTCGTCGATGACGGACACCAAGAACTGCACGGGATCGCCCCTGTCTGCGCGCGGCCGCCGGATGGTCGCCGATTGCCGCGAGGATACCCCCGGACCGCACCCGCGCGGAAGGGACCGACGGCTGATCGGCCGCGGTCGTCCCTCGCCTGCTCAGCAGTCCTCGCGCGACGTCGGGTAGGCCGTGATGACCCGGTCCGTCGTCGCCGAGACGATGACCTTGACGAAGGGATCGCGCGGTGTGCCTCCATCGGCGAAGCGGATCGGTGCGGAGTAGCAGACCTTGCCGTCACCGGCGTCGGCAGGCAGTCCCGACCCGGGTTCGGTGAGTGCGATCCGCACCGCGGTCAGCATGAGGTCGTCCCAGTCGCGCTCGGTCCGGGTGCTCGCGAGTTCGTCGTCCCAGTCGCGCTCGTGCCGCATCTCGATGTGCTGGTACCCCTGACCGCTGTCACCGCACTGCAGGGTCACCGCGCCGAGCGCCGCCGTGTCGTACCGCGCCACCGCGGACCGACGGTCAGATCCGCAGCGAGCAAGGGTCGTCGCTCCGGGCAGATCGGCGCCGCTCGGTGCGAACACGGCCGTACCCCGATGTCCTGCCGTGTCGGTGGCGTCGTCGGGGTCGTCGTCGGGGTTATCCGAAGCTGCATCGGAACCGGCTGTGGGTGGATCGGCCGTCGGCTGCCGAGACGGCTGTGCCGACGCCGCCGTCGACGACGATCCGCTCGCAGCGTCCATCGTCGTCGCGCTCGGCGTGTCGGAGCCGTCGAGTCCCCGGAGCGCGAGCGCACCACCCACCACCATCACGGCCGCGACGACCGCGACCGCCGCGGCCCGTGGTCCGCGGGGACGTCTGCGCTCGGCCATCGGTCTCCTGTTCCTCGGACCCAGTATGGCGCGGACGGCGTCCGGACTGGAGGCACGCACCGGCCCCGCCACGCACGTCCGGTCAGGCCGGGGTCGGCTCCTCGAGCAGCGGCGCGATCGCCTCGACCGAGCGCTTCGCCGCGGCCGAGTTCGACACAAACCCGATCGCCAGGATGCTCGCCGCGATCCCCACGACGATCCACCACATCGCATGGGTGGCGACCGCGAAGTCGGCCCCCACCGTGGCGACCGCACTCGCGCCGGTGACCGTCCCCGCGAGCGCCACGCCGAGCGACACCCCGGTCTGCCGGCTCGTCGAGGCGACCGCCGCCGCCGACCCGGACTGCGCCCGCGGCATGCCGGACACGGCGGTGTTCGTGATCGGGGCGTTCACCATCCCGAACCCGAACCCGAAGAGGACGAACGCCACCACGAGGACCCACATCGGGGTCGTGGCGGTGATCGTCGTGAGCACGAGTCCACCGGCTCCGATCCCGATCCCCGCGAGGACCAGGGGGATGCGCGTGCCGAAGGAACCGACGAGGCGACCGGAGATCGGGGACGTCACCATCGTCGCGACCGCGGCCGGGAGGGTCCAGAGACCGGCCTCGAACGGCGACATCCCCCGCACCTCCTGCAGGTACAGGGCGTTCAGGAACAGGAACGCCCCGTTCGCGCCGAATGCACCGATCGCTGCGACGACGGCCGCGGAGAAGGGGATGCTCCGGAAGAACCGGACGTCGATCAAGGGTTCTCGCCGCCGACCCTCGACGCGGACGAGCCCGTACAACGAGACGGCGGCGGCGATGAAGAGCCCGAGCGTCGCCGGAGCGGCCCAGCCGAGCCTCGGTCCCTCGATGAGTCCCCCGACGAGCGTGGCCAGGAGGACGATCACGAGCGCTTGGCCCACGGGGTCGAACCGCTTGGGCCGTGACGACCGTGACTCCGGCACGAAGCAGAACGTCAGGACGATCGCCGCGATGCCGATCGGGATGTTGATCCAGAAGATCGCCCGCCAGCCGACGCTGTCCGTCAGCGCGCCGCCGACGAGCGGTCCGAGTCCCATCGACACACCGACGACCGCGCCCCACACCCCGACCGCGCGAGCACGCTCTCGGGCGTCGTCGAACGTGGCCGTGATGATCGACATCGCGACGGGGTTCATCATCGATCCGCCGACCGCCTGCACCATGCGGAACACGACGAGCCACCCGACGCTCGGCGCGATCGAGCAGAGCAGTGACCCGAGGGTGAAGAGCGCGAGTCCGAGCTGGAACGTCCGGCGGCGGCCGATCCGGTCCGCCGTCGACCCGGAGAGCATGAGGAGGCTCGCGAGCACGAGGGTGTACGCGTCGATCGTCCACTGCAGCCCCGCGATGGTGCTGTGCAGCTCGCGCCCGATCGACGGCAGGGCCACGTTCACGACCGTGGCGTCGAGGGACACGATGAACAGGCTCAGACAACAGACCGCGAGGATCAGGTACCGGTGCCGGAACCGCGCCGGGAGATCAGGATCACCGGCCGAGTGCACCCCTGGGCGCCCGGACCGAGGACGCGTCGCACGGTGCCCGTGCGACCGCGCGTCGGGCGCGACGTCAGCGCGGGATGCATCGTGCTCGTCAGCAGCGCCGCCGGCGGCGCTGTCCGTGTCAGTGGAAGTCGTCGCCGTCACCCTGCTTGTTGCCGCCGAGCATGTCGTTGTCGTCCTGGTCGCTCGTCGAGGCGAGCTGCAGCATCGCGAGCACCACGACGACCACGATGAACGCGACGCAGAGGAAGATCCCCGCGAGTTCCACCTCGCGCGTCGCCATGAGCACGACGAGCCCGACGAACACGGCGACGATCGCGGAGATCGCGAGCAGTTCGACGGGACGGAGGCGATCGCGGCGGCTGGGGGTGGTCATGCGTGTGGTGCTCCGTCCGGGGAGACCGGCGTGGGCGCGGTCGTTCCCCACTTGTGCGAGAGACCGGCGATCAGGTGGAAGACCGCCGTGAGTGCGAGGTAGGCCCCGAGGAGCCCGACGAGGATGATCGACGAGTCGAGCGTGCCCGTGACGTGTTCGACGCCGCCGAGGTCCTTCGAGTAGTTCGGCGGTGTGACGAGGAACGCGATCGCCAGCACGACCGTCAGGCCACCGACCGTGATCCAGTCTCGGGCGAACGGCGACGATCGACGTGCGCGGACGCCCTGGACGAGCTCGATGACACCGGTGATCACCGCGAACACGGTGACGATGGCGAGGAACGCGGGGAGTCCGACGTCCGCGAGACCGAAGGCCAGCACACCGGCGACGATCGTCACGACGGCCTGCAGCACCGCCAGCCGACGGGAAGACGGGTCGTCGAGCCGACGGAGACTGCCGAGCCCGAGGACGAGGCCCTCGACCACGGCGAAGACACCGAAGAGGACGAGTCCGTAGGTCGTGGAGTGGTTCGACGAGAACGTGATCACCATCGCGATGACCGCGGCGGGGACGGCCCGGAGGATCGGGACCGGCCAGTACCGGGCACGCGGCGCGACGTCGTCCACGGTGTCGGACACGGAACCCCTTCCGAACAGGTGCGATCGAACGGTCAATGGTACCGCGGTGGCACGAGCCGGACGCCCGCCGGGGCAGCGGTCCGCCTGAGGATGCTCACCGTTCGCCGGTGGCACTCCGGCGGTGTCGCGCCATGGTCGCGGCGCGCGATGCGTGGATCGCAGCGGCGAGGGTGAGGCGTGCATCCGTATCCACGTCGACGTTCCCGAGCTGTGCCCAGGCGTGCCGCGCCTGGCTGTCGACCTCGCCGATGGAGCGAGCCGCCCGACCGGTGCTGCGCGTCAGGACCTCGTCCCCCGCACGGCGGGTCCGGGCGGATTCGGCGGCACGTGCGCGGGCGAGTCGATCGTCGCGGGACTGCTCGGGCACCGTCACCCCGCGGAGTTCTCCGCCGGCCACTCGTGCCCGCTCGGCGTGCCGGGCCGAGGCCGCGGCGAGTTCTTCGTCTCGCATGCTCCGACCGTACCCGCGGCCCCCGACACCTCGGGTCGGGCACCTCGGGTCGGGCACGCCGGGTCGGCCACCTCGGGCCGGACACCGCAGGCCCGACGCACGTGGTCCCGACACCCGCCCGGGTGCCCCGGACCCCGACCCCGAAGGCCGCCGCGGCCGACCGGTCCCGGTCATCGGACCCGGCCCGGTCGGCCACCCGTTCACGCGGTCGGTCGGTCGGCCGGTCAGCGCACCGTGTCGGCCTCGGTCACCGCGGCGGTCCGTCGACGCCGGCGCACGATGGTGAGCAGCACACCCGAGGCCGTGACCACGACCGCCAGCGCGACGAGCATGCTCGTGCCCGCCGCGCCGGTGAAGGCGAGGGAGCCCGTTGCACGTGTCGGTCGATCGGCGCCTGCCGGCCCGACCGCACCCCCGCTCCCCGAGGCGGGTGCGGTCTGGCCCGGACGCGGTGTCGGTGATGACGTCGGTGTGGGCGACGGCGACGGCCCGGCCGGATCGACGACCACCAGCGAGACCGGGTCGGACGGGTCGCCGCCGTCCGGATCGTCCGGTGACGTGGCCACGGCGATGTTCACGACGTCGGAGCCGTCACCGGTGTAGTCGGACGACAGGGTCGCGCGGAACCGGAACGCGTGCTCGCCGTCCGGTGCGAGCGCCACGTCGGAGCGGCACGTCACGAGCTGCCCCACGGCCGTGCAGTCGTCGACGGAGTCGAGGAACGTGAGCTGCCCGGGCAACGCATCCGTCGCGCCGACGTGCGTCGCGGTCGAGGGACCGTGGTTGACGGCCGTGACCACGTACCCGACGCTGTCCCCCGGTGCGACGGTGGACTCCCCGTCCGCGGTCTCGACGGCCTTCCATGTGCCGAGCGCCGTGCCCGCCGTGATCGTCGCGCGGACCGTCGAGGTGTTGTCCGCCTCGTCGGTGTCCGCCCTCGTCGCGGGTGGCGCCACGGTCCCGGTGCTCGCGATCTGGCCCGTCGCGTCCGCCCGGAGGTCCCCCTGGATCGTGTAGGTCGTCGTGGCCCCCGGGTCGAGGTCCGCCGTCGTCTCGATCTCGTTCCCGGTGCCGTCCGCGGCTCCGCACGCTGCACCGGTCGACGCGGAGCAGGTCCAGGAGACGTCCTCGAGCTCCGGCGGGACGACGATCCGGACCGCGCTGCCGTCGCTGTCGTTCCGTCCCTTGTTCGTCGCGGTCGCCGTGTACGTGACCCGGGTGCCCGCGACGACCTGCTCCTGCAGGTCCTGCGTGATCGCGAGGTTCGTCGGGATCGACACCGTCAGGTCGTCGATCTCGTGGAAGTTGGTCGACGACCCGGTCGACGCGGCGAACCCGAGCCGGAGCGTGGGCGGGAGTGCGGCCTGGCCGGGCCCGTCGAGCTCGACGTCGTCGAGGACCGTCCGCATCCGCGTCCCCGGACCCTCGTCCGACCGGACCGTCATGCCGAGCGTGCCGTCGGCGCCGGGCTCGAGCGTCACCCTGATGGTGCGCTCACCGGCCCGCGAACCCGTGTCGAGGTGCCCGCCGGGAGCCGACGCGCGCTGCAGGAACCGGTACCCGAGCAGCCCGTCGCCCGAGCCCCGGACCACGATCTGCTCCGGGATGCGCTTGCGGCCGTCTCCGGAGCCGTTGATCTCACGGGCGAAGTTGCCGAACTCGTCGAACCCCAGGCCGACGAACGCCCCGGGCATGCCCGGCACGTCGCACGTGCCGTACGCCCCGGTGTCGTCGTAGCAGTTGTACCCGAGCGAGGCTCCTGGCCGCCCGACGCCGGGAGCCACGGAACCGTCGGACAGGGATATCAGGAAGCCGTCCGCGCCGGAACCGCCGTGGGTCGCCGCGTGGAACTCGATCTCGAGCCCGAGGTCCGACGGGAAGACGTCGTCGGTCAGCCAGGATCCGGCCTGGCTCTGGTCGGCCGACGTCAGGCGGAGCCATCCCCCGTCCGTGACGGCATCGCCGGACAACGTGCCGCCGGCCGGGGTGTCGAAGTCGGTGTGGAACGGGAACGCGAGCTCCCCCGCCCCTGCCCCGGTCGCGGGTCCGACGCCGATCGCGGCGGCCACCGCGACGGCGACCCCGACGACGGCGACCCCGCGGCGGGCGTGGCGCCCGGCCCGAGGTCCGGCGCCCGGCGGCGCATCGGGACGGGCTGGATCGGTCGTGTGGATTCGGTTCGATGTGGTGTGCATGCGGACCATGGTCGGGATTCCCGGCCAGCCACGAGGACGCCGTCAGCCGACCTGTGGAGCGGTGATGCGTCCCTCCAGTCTGTGCAGGACGAGGCGCCGGACCACCGTCAGCCGACGAGCCGCCGGACCACCGTCAGTCGACGAGCCAGACCGTCGTCTCCCCCGGCAGGACGCCGGACTCGACCCGCCCGGACGCCACGGCCACCGTGCCCACGGGCATCGGCACCGGGCCCGTGCCGAAGTTCGTCACCGACCGCCAGCCGTCGTGCCGAGCGAACGCCACGACGCCCTCGGGCGCATCGAGCCACGTCAGCGTCTCGCCGGACTGCGTCGACCGCCGGAACGCGAGCGCCGCACGGTACATCGCGAGCGTCGAGTCCGCATCGAGGGACTCCACCTCGACGCTCGACGCCCCGAAGTCCGCCGGTTGCGGCAGGTGCGGTGCGACGGAACCGAACCCGAAGGACGGCCCAGAACGCGTCCACGGGATCGGCACCCGGCAGCCGTCCCTGCCCTTCGTGGTGTGCCCGCTCCGGATCCACTGCGGGTCCTGGAGGTCCTCTTCCGGGATCGCTGCGGCCTCGAACAGGCCGAGCTCCTCGCCCTGGTAGACGTACGACGACCCGGGCAGCGCGAGCACCAGGAGCGACGCGGCACGCGCCCGACGGAGCCCCCGGGCGGCGTCGAGCGCCGGCTCCTGCCCGTCCGAGAGCAGCCACGCGACGGTGTCCGTCCCGCTCGGCAGCCCGTAGCGCGACGCGTGCCGGACCACGTCGTGGTTCGAGAGGACCCAGGTGCTCGAAGCCCCTGAGTGCTCCGCCTGCGCCAGGTTCCGCTCGATGGTCTCCCGGAAGTGCGGCGCGTCGAACGGGGCCTCGAGCAGGTCGAAGTTGAACGCCTGGCCGAGTTCGTCCGGCCGCGCGTAGAGCACCCGCCGTGGCGCGGGGACCCACGCCTCGGCGACGGCAGTCCGCGGCGGGTCGTACTCGTCGAACACGCGTCGCCAGGACGCGAAGATCTCGTGCACCTCGTCACGGTCGTAGAGCGGGTCCGAACCGTCGAGCGGCAGGTCGTGCTGGTTCGAGGTCCGGTACGGCACCGTGAGGTCCTTCGCGAGCCCGTGCGCGACGTCCACGCGGAAGCCGTCGACACCGCGGTCGGACCAGAAGCGGAGCGTCCGCTCGAAGTCGGCCCTGACCTCCGGGTTCTCCCAGTTCAGGTCGGGCTGCTCCGGCGCGAAGAGGTGCAGGTACCACTGTCCGTCGGGCAGGCGGCTCCACGCGCTGCCGCCGAAGTTCGAGACCCAGTCGGACGGCGGCTCCGACCCGTCCGGACCGGCGCCGTCGCGGATGACGTAGCGGTCGCGCGCCGGATCCCCGATCGGCGCGGCGACGGCCTCCTGGAACCAGGCGTGCAGGTCGGAGGTGTGGTTCGGCACGATGTCGACGACGATCCGGATGCCGGCGGCGTGCGCGGCGGCCACGAGCGCGTCGAAGTCCTCGAGTGATCCGAGCTTCGGGTCGACGTCCCGGGGATCGGCGACGTCGTAGCCGCCGTCGGCGAGGGCGGACGGGTAGAACGGGCTCAGCCAGATCGCGTCGACACCGAGTTCCCGCAGGTAGCCGATGCGGCTCGTCACCCCCGCGATGTCCCCGAGTCCGTCGCCGTCCGTGTCGGCGAAGCTCCGCGGGTAGACCTGGTAGACGACGGCTTGACGCCACCAGTCCGGGTCGGTCGAGATCGGCTGGGTCACGGGGCTGGCGTTCGAGGACACAGGCCAACGCTACGCGAGGCTCGCGCCGGACGGGAGGGACGGGGCGGGCCGGCACCGCGCCTCCAGTCCGTCAGGTGCGGACGGGAGGGACGGGGCGGGCCGCCACCGCGCCTCCGGTCCGCCAGACGGGAACCGGGAAGCGGGAACCGGGAAGCGGGAACCGGGGGACGTCACCCCGGGCATGCGCTGAACGCGCGCCACCACGCCCCGAGTAGACCGGGATGTGCCGTCCAGGGGCCCGCATCGACGTGCGGTCCGATGACCGGACGGCCAATCGAACGAAAGGGTCCATCATGCACGCATCGGACAAGCTCGCCGGCAACCTCCAGCGGGTCCTCGTCGACCTCATCGACCTCCACGTCCAGGGCAAGCAGGCGCACTGGAACATCCTCGGACACAACTTCCGCGACCTGCACCTGCAGCTCGACGAGATCGTCGACGAGGCCCGCGAGTTCTCCGACACCATCGCGGAGCGCATGCGCGCGCTGTACGCGACGCCCGACGGCCGCTCGAAGACGGTCGGCGCGACGTCGAGCCTCGACGAGTTCCCCGAGGGCGAGGTCTCCACGCACGACGCCGTCGACATGGTCACGCTCCGCCTGTACCAGGTGGCCGGCACGATCCGGACCGTGCACGACGAGGTCGACGACGAGGACCCGGCGACCGCCGACATCCTCCACGCGATCATCGACCGCCTCGAGCAGCTCGCCTGGATGGTCAGTGCCGAGAACCGCACCCCGAAGCAGAAGCTGTCGGCGGCGACGACCTCCTCGAACGCCGAGAGCTTCGCCGAGGCCACCGCGGGCAAGTGAGCATGACCGACTACAAGTACCTCGTCCTCGGCGGCGGGATGGTCGCTGACGCGGCCGCTCGCGGGATCCGGGAGCTGGACGAGCACGGCACGATCGGCATCCTCAGCGAGGACCTCGACGCCCCGTACGCCCGCCCGGCACTGTCCAAGAAGCTCTGGACCGACCCGGACTTCAGCTGGGACGAGAAGGTCGACCTGCACACCGCGGACGCGACCGGGGCGACGGTCCACCTGACGACCGTCGTGACCGGGATCGACCGCGACGCCAAGTCGGTCAGCACCCGCCCGGCCGGCGACGACGGGGAGCCCGAGCAGTTCGGCTACGAGCGTCTCCTGATCGCCACCGGCGGACATCCGAAGGGCCTCGGCCTGCCGGAGTCCGAGCGGGTCATCGACTACCGGAGCGCCGAGGACTACCGGCGCACCCGGGCGCTCGCGGACCGGCACGCACACATCGCGGTCGTCGGCGGCGGGTACATCGGGACCGAGATCGCGTCCGGACTCGTGCAGAACGGTGCCGCCGTGACGCTGGTCGACCCGGACGAGGTCGTCGGTGCGGGCATGTTCCCGTCAGACCTCGCTGCGGCGTTCCAGCAGCGGTTCGTCGACGCCGGGGTGACGCTCCGGACCGGTCGTCGGGTGACCGGTGGCTCGGAGACCGAAGACGGCGTGCACCTGACGCTCGACGACGGTTCGTCGCTCGACGTCGACGCCGTGGTCTCCGGACTCGGGATCGAGCCGAACACCGACCTCGCCGAAGCCGCAGGACTGTCCGTCGACGACGGCGTCATCGTCTCGGCGACGCTCGTCACGGACGACAACGCGATCCTCGCCGCGGGGGACGTGGCCTCCTACCCGGACCGGATCCTCGGACGGCGCCGCGTGGAGCACGTCGACAATGCCAAGGAGCAGGGTCGTCAGGCGGGCCGGAACCTCGCCGGCGCCGGTGAGGTCTACGAGCACACGCCGATGTTCTACTCGGACGTGTTCGACATGGGCTACGAGGCCGTCGGCCAGGTCACGTCCTCGCTCCGCACCGTCGAGGACTGGATGGAGCCGCAGACGACGGGTGTCGTCTACTACCTCGACGACGACGACACCGTCCGGGGCGTGCTGCTCTGGAACGTCTGGGACAAGACCGACGAGGCCCGGAAGGTGCTCGCCGAGGCGACGGCACTCTCGCCGGACATGCTCATCGGTCGCATCACGCCGTAGCACCCCTCCGCAGGACACCACGTTGGCCGCTTCGCGCAGGGATATTTCTCTGTGCGATGCGGCCAACGTCGTGTTTTGCGGGGCGGGGGCGGCGGGATCAGCGGCGCTCGGGAGCCTCGAGTGCGTCCTCGGCAGGTCCGCCGTCGTCGGGAGTGGTGACGTCCGACGAGTCCGCGGCGTCGTCCGCGAGGTCCTCGATCGCGGTGTCCGGGGCCTGGGTGTCCGCGACGGCTGCGGCATGGGCGGACTTGCCCTCGGCGAGGACGTCGTCGTCGCGCCGGGCCATGCCGAGGACCTCGAGGAAGCGGGACTTCACGACGAGCCCCGCGTCCCGCCATGTCAGCCGGTCGAGGTCCTTCGCGGTCGAGGTGTCCCGGACGCGCTGCAGGGAGACCACCCCACGGTCGGTGATCTCGCCGCGGGCATGCGCCACGGCGAGTGCGGCGACGGCGTCGGCCTGCGCGTGCATCACCGAGTGCGCCCCGTCGACGACCTCGCGGAGCACCGCGTACGGGAACGCCCTGGCGAGCTTCCGCAGCCAGTCGCGCGGCACGAGGGCGTCGTGCTCGCCCCGGATGATGAGGGTGCGCGCCTCGACGGCACCCCCGCGCTCCTCGATCGGGAACACGAGCATCTTCGGCAGGACCTTCCGGAACCAGTGCCACCCGCACAGGACGTACGCCGTGACGGCGTGGAAGCGCACCGCCGAGGGCTCGTGGACCGCCGACTTGACGAACCGGACCATCGACTCGCTGACCGTACGCGCGCTCGCGTCGATCACGGGACTGATGAGGACGAGCGTGGAGAGGTGCGGGCGACGTGCCGCGACCTCGGTCACGACCTGCGTGCCCATCGAGTGGCCGACGAGCACCGGGTCGTCGAGGCCGAGCGAGTCGATGACCGCCTCGACCGCGTCCGCGAAGCGCTCGATCGTGACCTTGCCCTTGAACGCCGGGACGCCCGCGAACCCGGGCAGGTCGAGGGCGTGCACGGGGCCGAACTCGTTGAGGTTCGGGGCGAGCCGCTCGTAGTAGGTGGAGGCGACGCCGAGGCCGGCGACGAGCACGAAGGCCCGGGTCCCCGGGGTCCCGATGGAGCTGACGCGCACGTACGTCTTGCCGACCCGGACCCGGTCGACCTCGACGGTGACGTCCGCGTCCGGTGCCGACTCGAGGGCGTCCGCGTGCCGCGGGCCCTGGTCCTCGTGCTGCTCCGCGGTGACGTCGTCGTCGAGTCGCTCGTCACCGGCGCGCGAGTCGCCGTCGCGCGAGTCGCCGTCGCAATGTTCGTCGTCGGGCACGATCTGACCTCCGGGAGTGGGCTCGGACGGGTGCCAACACTAGCGCGTCACCCCCGCCGGCCCTCGTCACCCCTCGTCACCCCCGGAAGGCGTGGGCCGGGAACCCGCGCACGGTCGTCGGCACCGCGAAGATCCCGCCGGAGGACGGCGACGCCTCGAGCTGCTCCTCGGTGAGGTTCTCCCGCGCGGTCGCGATGAAGAGCGTCGACATGTCCGGGCCGCCGAACCCGACCGAGGTGACGTTCGGCGCCGGGACCTCGATCGTCTCCAGGTGTTCGCCGTCCGGGGAGTACCGCTCCACCCGGCCGCCGCCGTAGATCGCTCCCCAGAAACACCCCTCGTCGTCACGGACGAGCCCGTCGTGCGCGTCCCCGACGATGAACGGCTCGAGGTCCCCGAGCACACCGTCGGGACCGTACGGCGCCCGGTAGATCGTCGACACCGAGGTGTCCGTCACGAACATCTCGTCGCCGGCGTCGGACCACTCGAAGCCGTTCGTGGTCCCGAAGCCACCGCGGAGGAGGGTGGCGGTGCCGTCCGGGTCGATCGACCACAGGGCCGCGTCCGGGTCACCGCCGAGGTTCATCCCACCGATCACGAACCGGCCGAACGGGTCGCACTTGCCCTCGTTGAACCGGCTCCCCACCGTGGCGTGGTCGACGTGGGCGAGCTCCCGCTCGACGACCCCGTCCCGGTCGGTCAGCACCACGACGTCCTGGAGCGCGGCGACGAACCCACCACCGACGCGCGGCTGGAAGGACGCCAGCGGTGGCGGCAGCTGTGCCGTCGCGCGGACGACACCGTCGCGGTCGGCCGTGACGAGCGTCCCGAGCGTGATGTCCGTCCACCGGAGCAGGTTCTCCGCCCGGTCCCAGACGAGGCTCTCGGCGAGCACGGCTCGGGCGTCGGAGAACAGGGTCACGGGACCGGTGGTCGCTGATGGCATGCGGCCTGTCTACGCGTCGGCGGCTCGGCCCGGCCCAGTTCCAGGACCGGCCGTCCGGTTCTGCGACCGGCCGCCAGGTTCTGCGACCGGCCGTCCGGTTGTGCCCCAGGGGGCGTCGACTGGCCGAGGGACTCCCTGGCACAGTTGACGCTCCCTGCTGGAGAACCGATCCGGCACCATAGGCTCGGTCCCATGAGCACTGCGTCCACCACGGCCGGGAGGCCCGACCTCCGTGCCGACTGCGGCTCCTGTTTCGCACTGTGTTGCGTCGCGCTCGGGTTCGCGCGGTCGGCGGACTTCGGGTTCGACAAGCCCGCCGGGGAGCCGTGCGTGAACGTGCAGGAGGACTACCGCTGCGGCATCCACGCCGAGCTGCGTCCCCGTGGCTTCCCGGGGTGCACCGTCTTCGACTGCCACGGCGCCGGACAGCGGGTCGCACAACGTTCCTTCGGAGGCCGCTCCTGGCGGGAGGACCCCGCGACGCGCGCGAGCATGTTCGCCGTGTTCCCGGTGATGCGGCAGCTGCACGAGCTGCTCGCCCATCTCGACGACGCGAGCCGGCTCGCGGAGGGTGATCCGGGCCTCCAGTCCGATGTGCAGGCGATGGCCGACGTCGTCGACCGGACCGGCGACCTGCCGCCGGAGGAACTGACGGCCGTCGACGTCGACGCGCTCCGCGACCGTGTGGCCGTGGTGCTCCGTCGGGTCGTGGCGCCCGTCGTGGCGCGTGGTTCGGCGGAGCGACCTCGCCCGCTCCCGAACCGTGTCGAGCCGGGTGGCGACCTCCTCGGAGCCCGTCTCGCCGGCGCCGACCTGCGGGGTGCAGACCTCCGGGGCGCTGTGCTCATCGCCGCCGACCTGTCCGGGGCGGACCTCGGCCACGCGGTGCTGCTCGGGGCGGACCTCCGCGACACCGACCTGTCCGGCGCTGACCTGTCCCGTGCGGCGTTCCTCACCCGGCCGCAGGTCGCCGCCGCGCGGGGCGATGCCCGGACGCGGCTGCCCGAGGGGTTCGAGCGCCCCGGCCACTGGAGCTGACCCGCCCGAGGCCCGGTCCGTGCTGACGACAACCGCGCGGACGCTGCCACGTCCCGGTGTCGTCTGCGCGAGCAGAACTGATCCGAGGTGTACGCCATACTGGCCGCGTGCGCAGACCCGAGACGAACGCCGAACGCCTCATCACGTTCACGGACGGCGTCGCCGCGATCGCGATCACGCTCCTGGTGCTCCCGCTCGTCGACCTCGTGCCGGAGTCCCAGGCCAAGGGGCAGTCCGTCGGCGACCTCCTGGCCGACCACACGAGCGAGATCATCGCGTTCGTGGTCAGCTTCGCCGTCATCGCGCGACTGTGGTGGGCGCACCACCAGCTCTTCCGGCACGTGGAGTTCCTGTCCACCCGACTCGTGATCGAGAGTCTCGTCTGGACGTTCACCATCGTGGTGCTGCCCCTGCCGACGGCGGTGATCACCGCGTACTCCACGAGCCCGGCCACCCTCTGTCTCTACATCGGGACGCTGATCGTCTCGAGTGCGGCGCTGGCCTCGGCCTCGATCAACCTCCGCGCGCACCCGCAGCTGAGCGGGGACCGCGAGCCAGTGGGCCGCTCCGGGGTGCTCGGCATCGCGCTCACCGCCGTGTCGTTCACCCTGGCCCTCGTGCTCTCGCTGGTGGTCCCCGGGCTCGGGTTCTGGTCGCTTCTCCTCGCGGCGGCCACCGGGTTGGTGCAGACGCCGATCGAGCGACGGTGGCAGCAGCAGCAGCAGCGTCGGGACGGCGTGACCGGGCCGGGGGACGCCAGCCCCAGCCCCGAGGCACCTCCGCGGAGTTGACTCGGGGGATGCCCGCCCACCACGAGCCCACCTCCGCCACGACCGCCGACCAGCTGGCCGCCGCACCGCAGGACGTCGACGAACGCATCGACGGGTACGCCGCCCTCCGCTCCTACGCCGCGATCGGTGACGGCCGGACCGTCGCACTGATCGCCCGCGACGGCCGCATCGACTGGCTCCCCGTGCCGGACCTCGACTCCCCCGCCGTGTTCGCCGCGATCCTCGACGCCGAGCACGGCGGCCACATCGCCCTCCGCCCGACCGACGACCACGGGCCCGTCCGGATGGAGCGGGCGTACGAACCCGGCACGAACGTGCTCGTCACGACGTGGACGACCGACACCGGCACCGCGACCGTCACCGACGCGATGGTCACCGGCGTCGCGGGACGCCTCCCGTGGGCGGAGATCGGGCGGTGCGTGCAGGGTGTCACCGGCACCGTGGAGTTCGCCTGGGCGGTCGAGCCGGGGACACTCCTCGGACAGGCGACCCCCGAGCGGCTCGACACCGTGAACGGCGCGGTGATCGCCATCGACGGCGTCACCATCGCGATCGTCGAGGAGGGCTTCGACCCCGTCCACGAGGACGGCGCCCGGTTCTCCGGACACTTCCGCACGACGGGTGCCACCGACACCGAGGCCGGCTCGAAGAGCATCCTGACGATCGTCGGAACGCACGACGAGCCGATCTTCATCCCCGAGCCGCACAACACCATGCGCGGCATCGACCGGACGATCCAGAACTGGCAGACCTGGTCGGAGGCGTTCTCCTACGACGGACCCTGGGCCGCCGCCGTCGAGCGGAGCGCCCTCGCCCTGAAGCTCCTCATCCACTCCCCCACGGGCTCGATCGCCGCAGCGGGCACCACGAGCCTGCCGGAGAACCGCGACGGCGGGAAGAACTGGGACTACCGGTTCGCCTGGGTCAGGGACCTCGCGTACACGGTCCGCGCCCTGAACCGCTTCGGCCTCCGCGAGGAGACCCACGCGGCGGTCTCCTGGCTCATGCGGACCATCGCGCACCACGACGACGGCATGCCGATCTTCTACACGCTCGGCGGCGAACGCTCCGACGAGGTCGAGGAGCGCGACGCCCCGGGCTGGCGCGGCATCGGCCCCGTCACCGAGGGCAACCGCGCTGGCGACCAGCTCCAGCTCGGTGTCTGGGGCGACATCTTCGACATCATGCGGCAGTACGTCGACGAGGGGAACGTCCTCGACCGGCAGACCGCGAAGACCCTGGAATCGCTCGCGGACGAGGCCTGCACGAAGTGGGAGCAGCCCGACTCCGGCATGTGGGAGCTCGAGGACATCCAGCACTACGTCACGAGCAAGATCGGCTGCTGGCAGGCGCTCGACGCCGCGATCACCCTGTACGACGTCGGCCAGCTCCAGGGGTCCCGCGACATGTGGGCGAAGAACCGGGACCTCATCGTCAACTGGATCGCCGAGCACGGGTGGAACGAGGAACTCGGCTACTACGTCATGTACCAGGGCAGCGACAAGCTCGACGCGTCGATCCTGCTGCACGCACCGTCCGGGTTCGACCGCGGCCCGCGCATGGCGGCGACGATCGAGGCGGTGAAGCAGCAGCTGAGCTCAGGCCCGCTCGTGTACCGGTACTCGGGTGTGCAGGACGAGGAGTCGCCGTTCGTCGCCTGCTCGTTCTGGCTCGCGTCGGCCCTCGCCTGCGTCGGACGCGAGGACGAGGCCCGCACGCTCATGGACGACATGGTCGCCCAGGGGAACGACGTCGGGATGTTCGCCGAGATGATCAGCGCCGACACCGGCGACTTCATGGGGAACCTCCCGCAGGGGCTCTCGCACCTCGCGCTCATCAACGCGTCGATCACCATCGAGGAGCTCGCCGGGGGCGGTGCGGACGACGTGAAGCACGTCCTCCCCGACGTCGGCGCCGAATCACACACGCGGGTCTGACACACGTCGGCCCGACGGATCCGGGCTGGCGAGACCTGCCTCCGCGGACGATGATGGCGACGGAGGCAGCGCATGGGCGAGCGACGGACCGGCACGGGGTCACCTGACTTCCGGGCGCTCGACGACGGCGCCGTCGAGGCCCTCGCATTCGGACCGGAGACCCCGGCGGACACCGCGGCGGCCGCGCGGACGGAGCTGCTCCGGCGACGCGCCGGACGGGAGGCACGGCGCACCCCCGCCCCGCAGGCTCCGGACACGGAGGCGGTCCTGTCCGTCCCCCGCGGTGCCGAACCGACGGCGGCGGCGCTGGTACCGGACGCGACCGACCATCGGACCGACACCGACGGGGCGGACGCAGCCCCGACCCTCCCGTCCGTGTCCGCCGAACCCCGGCCGGACGCTCGCCGCGCTGCCGGACCGGGGCGGCGACGGACCGTGGCGTGGTCTCCGCGCCCGGTGTGGCCCCGCGGTCTGGTGCGGCTCCGGGCTCGCCTGTCGCGGACCTGGGTGCTGGTGCTCGGGACCGCGGTCGTGGCCGGCGCCCTGGGGGCCGTCGGGACCGTGGCCGTCGGACGGCTCGGTCCGGCCGTCGTGCAGGACGGGTCGAGCGACTCGGGGAGTGAGACCCTGACCCGGGTGCTCGCCAGGGGCCAGACGGCCGAGGACGAGCTCCCGTCGACGCTGCAGGCGCCGGTCGACCGGTCGAGCGCGCGGCTGCTGTTCGCCAACTACGCCGACCGACCGCCGGTGCCGTGGGCGGTCTGGATCGCCAGGGCACGGTCGGGCGGGGACGTCTGCTTCATCGCGTCGCCGGACCGGTACGCGACCGACATCACCTGCCTGCCGGGTCGTCAGGCGCTCGGCGGACACGTCTCCTACACCACGCGCGACGGTGCGCAGGGGCTCGCCGTGCGGGTCGACGGCGGTGTCGCGCGGATCGACCTCATCGGCGGGGACTGATGGACGAGCTCGGGGCGGAGCGGGAGCGGCTGCAGCGGGTCGCGTACGGGCCGGACTCGTCTCCGGCGGACGCAGCGGCGGCGGCACTCGCGCTCGGGCGGCTCGCACCGGTGCGGCCGGGGCGGGACGGGGTGGTGGCGGACGCGCCTGATGCTGCTGGGGGTGCTGCTCCTGCTGGTGCCGGTGCTGGTGCCGGTGATGGTGCTTGTGGTCCTGCTCCTGCTCCGGGTGCCCGTCCTGCTGATGCTGCTGCGCCTGCTCGCACCGGTCCGGTCTCGGGCGACTCCGGGGCGCGGACCGCGTCGATCGTCCGGTCGCTCCTGCTGCACCCCGTGGCCCTGGTCGCCGGCACCGCGGTCGTCGCGTTCCTGCTCGGCGGACTCGCCACGAACCTCCTGCGCGCGCAGGCCCCGGCGGCGGACGGACCGAACTCGACCGTCGCCGAGCAGACGCTGCTCGCGCGGATCCTCCCGCGGATCCAGACGGACGCCGACCGCCTGCCCGAGGCGCTCCGGTCGGACATGCAGCCCGGCACGGCCCGCCTGCTCTTCGCCAACGGTGCCGACGCGCCGAGCACGCCGTGGGAGGCGTGGGTCGTCCGTCGCGATGACGGGGAGCTCTGCTTCCTCGCGTCCCCCGACCGGCGTGCGACGACGTCGTCGTGCGTGCCCGCCTCCGTCGCGTTCGGGTCCTCGGTGTCGCTCGTGGCGCGGGCCCGCAGCGACGTGCTCACGGTGCACGTCGACCGGGGCAGTGTCGAGGTGGTGCTCGTCGGGCCCGGTTGAGGGGTGTGCGAACGGGTGTGCGAGCGTCTGCGCGGGCGGGTGCTCCGGGCGGGTGGGCACCGCACGGGTGCGCGCTCCGGACCGCCCTGGATGACATCCGCGGCGGCACGGGAGAACATGGAGGGGACCGCACAGCACGGGAGGACGCGCGATGAGCGATGCCGACGCACGGATGGACCGCCTCCGGAAGGCCGCACGCTACCGGTTCGCCCAGCAGGTCGAGGCCGAGGAACGCGCCGGTGTCGAGCCCAGGAGCAGATCCCTCGACCCCGACGAGGTCCGCGCGGAACGTCGGCTCCAGGGTGCGCGGGACATGGTCGCGCACGCGAACGCCCTCATCGACGACGGGCTCGAGCGCGGTGTCTTCGAGGACAACCCTCTCCGGGGCAAGCCGCTGCCGGACAACGACGGCCGACACGACCCGGACTGGTGGATCAAGCGCTACGTGGAGCGCGAGGAGCTCACCGGGCTCGGTCCGCCCGCCCTCGCGCTCCGCAAGGAGGACGCCGAGCTCGACGACCGGCTCGACGCGGAACCCGGTGAGGCGCGCGTGCGGGAGATCGTGCAGGACTTCGACGACCGGGTGATCGAGGCACGACGGCAGCTGCTCGGCGGACCACCGGTGGTCACGCGGGTGCGCGACGTCGAGGTCGAGGTCGCCAGGTGGCGCGACCGCCGGGAGGCACGGCTCGCCCTCGAGCGGTCGGCCGCCGATGAGCAGGCGGTCGCGGACGCGGCGGAACGTCGTCGGCGGCGCTGGTGGCGGCGGGCGCGCTCGCGCTGAGCTTGTCCCGTCCCGTCCCGTCCCGCCCCGCACCGCCCGCCCGCCCGCCCGCCCGCTCTGCCGTACTGTCCGTTTGCGGCGAAAGCGACACAGTGCGCGGTTGTTTCCCCGCACTGTGTCGCTTTCCCGGTGTCTCGCAGGCCCGCCGGCTCGTGGCGAGCGGCCGCTGGGTTACGCCTCGCGCTGCTTCGGCGAGCTGTCCTTCGTCTTCGCCGGGTCGCGCTCGATGACGTCCCCGAGGGCGTCGTCGATGCGGGTCATCAGCTCGGCGGGGATCGTCACACCGGCGGCACCAGCGTTGTCGTGCACCTGCTCCGGGCGCGAAGCGCCGATGATCGCCGACGCGACGTTCTCGTTCTGCAGGACCCACGCGACCGCGAGCTGCGCCATCGAGAGGTCGAGTTCGTCCGCGACGGGCTTGAGTGCCTGCACGCGCTCGAGCACCTCGTCGCGCATGAACCGCTCGATCATCTTCGCGCCGCCCTTGTCGTCCGTGGCGCGCGAACCCTCGGGCAGCGGCTGCCCCGGCGCGTACTTGCCCGTCAGGACGCCCTGTGCGATCGGCGACCAGACGATCTGCGAGACCCCGAGCTCCTTCGAGGTGGGGACGACCTCGCCCTCGATGACCCGCCAGAGCGCGGAGTACTGCGGCTGGTTCGAGATGAGCTGCACCCCGAGGTCCTTCGCCAGGGCGTGTCCGGCGCGGAGCTGCTCTGCGGTCCACTCACTCACACCGATGTAGAGCACCTTGCCGGCGCGGACGATGTCGGCGAAGGCCTGGAAGGTCTCCTCGAGCGGGGTCTCGACGTCGAAGCGGTGCGCCTGGTAGAGGTCGACGTAGTCGGTCTGCAGGCGCTGCAGCGAGCCGTCGATCGACTCGAGGATGTGCTTGCGGGACAGGCCGGTGTCGTTGTGTCCCTTCGGACCGGTCGGGCCGAAGACCTTCGTGGCGATCTCGAGCGACTGCCGGCGTTCGCCCTTCAGCGCCTCGCCGAGGACCGTCTCGGCGCCCGTGTTCGCGTACACGTCAGCGGTGTCGAACGTCGAGATGCCGACGTCGAGCGCGGCGCGGACGCAGGCGATCGCCTGGTCGTTCTCGACTTGGGAGGCGTGCGTGAGCCAGTTGCCGTAGGTGATCTCGGAGACCTTCAGGCCGGAGTTGCCCAGGAAGCGGTGTTCCATCGTGTGTCCTTCCGGTGCGCAGCGGCGCGCACACCGGTTCGACGGTACGCCGTCGTCCCGGCAGGTGCCGTCCTCCCTGGGATGCCGCAGCATGCCGCCGAATACGGTGGAGGCATGGTCACCCGCCCCACCTCGACGTCCGAACGACTCCGCGCGATCGACGCGTGGTGGCGAGCCGCGAACTACCTCACCGTCGGACAGATCTACCTCCTCGACGACCCACTGCTCCGCAGGCCGCTCACCCGCGACGACATCAAGCCGCGGCTGCTCGGACACTGGGGCACCTCGCCGGCGCTCAACCTCGTCTACGCGCACCTCAACGCGCTTATCAGCGAGACCGACCGCGACGTCCTGTACATCTGCGGCCCGGGGCACGGCGGCCCGGCGATGAACGCCAACGCCTGGCTCGAGGGCACCTGGACCGAGCTGTACCCCGAGATCACGCCCGACGTCCCGGGGCTCACGCAGTTCTTCAAGCAGTTCTCGTTCCCCGGCGGCATCCCCTCGCACGCGGCCCCCGAGACCCCCGGCTCCATCAACGAGGGCGGCGAGCTCGGCTACTCCGTCGCGCACGCGTACGGCGCCGCCCTCGACAACCCGGACCTCGTGGTGGCCTGTGTGGTCGGCGACGGCGAGGCCGAGACCGGCCCGCTCGCGGCGTCGTGGCAGGCACACACGTTCCTCGACCCCGAGAAGGACGGCGCAGTGCTGCCGATCCTGAACCTCAACGGGTACAAGATCGCGAACCCGACGATCCTCGCGCGGATCCCGGAAGAGGACCTCGTCGCGTACTTCCGCGGCCTCGGGTACGCCCCGATCATCGTCGACTCGGCCCGCGTGGACCACGAGCCGTTCGCGGTGCACGCACTCCTCGACGGCGCGATGCGTCGGGCCTTCGCCGAGATCGACGACATCCAGGCGGCGGCCCGTTCCGGCAACGGCGGGGCCCCCGAGCGCCCGCGCTGGCCCCTCATCGTGCTGCGGACCCCGAAGGGCTGGACCGGCCCGAAGACCGTCGACGGCGTCCAGGTCGAAGGCACCTTCCGCGCGCACCAGGTCCCGCTGCCCGGCGTTCGCGACGACGAAGGGCATCGGGAGCAGCTCATCGAGTGGATGCAGTCCTACCGACCGGACGACCTGTTCGACGAGGACGGTCTGCCGATCGGCGTGCTGCGGGGCATCCGCCCGGACGGCGACAAGCGCATGAGCGCCACGCCACACGCGAACGGCGGCCGACTCCGGACGGCGCTCGACCGGCCGGACCTGGAGCCGTACGCCGTCGAGGTCGACGACGACCGCTCGGTGACGGCCTCGTCGACCGGCACCCTCGGACCGTGGCTCCGTGACCTCATCGCGCGGAACCCGGACAACTTCCGGCTGTTCGGCCCTGACGAGACCGTCTCGAACAAGCTCGACGCCGTGTTCGAGGACACGAACCGCGTTTGGCGTGCCCGCACCGACGAGAACGACGAGCACCTGGCACCGCGGGGTCGCGTGACCGAGATCCTCTCCGAGCACGTCCTCGAGGGCATGCTCGAGGGCTACGTCCTGAGCGGTCGTCACGGGATCATCAACACGTACGAGGCGTTCGCGCACATCATCGACTCGATGGTCGGCCAGCACGCCAAGTGGCTCGAGTCCTCGGTGGACATCGACTGGCGCGTCCCCGTCTCCAACCTGACGATCCTGCTCTCGAGCCACGTGTGGCGGCAGGACCACAACGGCTTCTCCCACCAGGACCCCGGGTTCATCGATGTCGTCGCCTCGAAGCAGCAGGACCTCGTGCGGATCAAGTTCCCGCCGGACGCGAACTCGCTCCTCGCCGTCGCCACGCACGCGATGAAGACCACCGAGCGGATCGAGGTCATCGTCGCCGGCAAGCACGAGGAGCCGGTGTTCCTGAGCCTGCCGGACGCCGTCGCACACGTCGCGGCCGGGGTCGGCAGGTGGGACTGGGCAGGAACCGAGGTCTCGGCCGGTGGATCGGACGGCACCGGGGTCGACGTCGTGCTGGCGTGCGCCGGCGACGTGCCGACGGTGGAGACGGTCGCCGCCGCCGACATCATCCGGCAGCACGCACCCGACGTGATCACCCGCGTCGTGAACGTCGTGGACATCCTGACGCTCGGCGATCCGCGTCGGCACGAGCACCCGATCCCCGACGAGGAGTACGACGCACTCTTCCTGCCCGGGACGCCGACGGTGTTCGCCTTCCACGGGTACCCGAACCTCGTGCACCAGATGACCTACCGTCGGCACGGACACGACGACCTGCACGTGCACGGATTCATGGAGCAGGGCACGACCACGTCGCCGTTCGACATGCTCATGCGGAACGACATGGACCGGTTCGCGCTGGCCCACGACGCCCTGACCCGGGTCGCGGACGGCTCTGACCGCTTCGACGACCTGCTCACCACGCTCTCCGAGGCCAGGACGGCCGCCCGTGCGTTCGCGTACGAGCACGGCGAGGACCACGCGTCCGTGGCCGGATGGCGCTTCGACGGGTGGCCGCAGGACGAGCCCTCGACGGACGACGCCGGCGAGTCCGGTGGCCACGAGTCGGAGGGCTGAGCCACGGGCAGACAGTCGCGGGAGTCGCTCGAGGCGAGTGCAGCGGCGCACGCGGAGCGCACCTGTGCCTCGTGCGGCCGGCGGATGCCGTCGTCGGCTGCGGCCGACGCGAAGTACTGTTCCGACGCCTGCCGCCGACACCGGATCGACGACACCGACCGGGCGCTCGAACGGGCGATCTCCGACATCCTCGACGCGCGAGCCCTGACGTCGAGCACCTGCCCGTCCGAGGCCGCCCGCCGCGTCGCGCCGGATGACTGGCGGCCGCTCATGGAGCCCGCTCGTCGCGCCGCACGCCGGATGGTCGCGCGCGGCGAGGCCGAGATCACGCAGGGCGGGTCGGTCGTCGACCCGTCGACGGCCAAGGGACCGATCCGGATCCGCCGACCCCGCTGAGCGTCGGGCGCACCTCGCGCACGTGGTCGGCTCCTCCTGCACAGCCGGGAGGCACGGCACACCCTCCACAGGCCAGGTCCCGCCCGCCTCGCGGCCGGTCCCGGTCGGGCAGGTTCGTCGCAGGAGGTGGCGATGGACGGTGGATGGACGGCGCAGGCGATCGCGACGTTCGCCGCGGCGGTGATGAGCGCGATCGTGGCGGCGGCGGCCGTGGTCGCGTCGGTTCTGGTCGGGCAGGAGACACGTCGGCAACTCGCGGTCGATCGGCGGCGGGACCGGTGGTGGGAGCAGTGGTCGTGGATCGCGGAGCATGCATTCTCCAAGCACCCCGGAGAACAACAGGCGGGGGTGGTCATGTTGGAGACCCTCACCGAACTGGCATGGTCCGACGGGGATGATGTCCGGATCGCGGTCGCGATCCAGGTGGAGCGGATGAAAGGGGAGGCACCATGACGTGGGATCCGACGCGCGATCCGATCATGCTGCGAGCATCGATCGGCATCCTCGAGAACGCCATCAAGAAGCTGTCGAAGGGGTCGAAGGCCGATCGACAGTGGTTGATCGACAAGGACGTCGCAGGACAACTTGTGCAGCGCAAGGCCACCCTGGCCGAGGTCTTCGCCGAGCGCTCCGCGGCGAGGTCGTCGGCAGCTGCTGCAGCGGCGGCAGCAGCTGCCGCAGCAACTCCGTTGGCTGCGTCGGCTGCGTCGGCTGCGTCGGCTGCGTCGGACTCAACCACCTCGGGAACAACGGCGCCGACGACCGGAACCGGTGCGACGGCCTCGGGGTACGGACTCCCGGAGGAATAGCCAAGCGGGCACGGCGTTGTCTGGAGACATGACCGACACGACCGACACCACCCGTCCCGCAGCAGCATCCGGCACGTTCCGGATCGGTGGGGACATCGAGATCAACCGCCTCGGCTACGGCACGATGCAGCTCACCGGACCGGGTGTGTGGGGCCCGCCGAAGGACCACGACGAGGCGATCCGCGTCCTGAAGCGCGCCGTCGAGCTCGGCGTCAACTTCTTCGACACCGCGGACAGCTACGGCCCGTACGTCGCCGAGGAGCTCCTCCACGAGGCGCTGCACCCCTACGGCGACGACGTCCTCATCGCGACGAAGGCCGGGCTGACCCGCACCGGACCGAACGAGTGGCCGCCGGTCGGACGCCCGGAGTACCTCCGCCAGGAGGCCGAGATGAGCCTCCGCCGCCTCGGGCTCGAGCGCATCGACCTCTTCCAGCTGCACCGTATCGACCCGAAGGTCCCGCTCGAAGACCAGGTCGGCGAGCTGAAGAAGCTCCAGGACGAGGGCAAGATCCGCCACATCGGCCTCAGCGAGGTCGGCGTGGACGACGTCAAGGCGGCCCAGGAGATCGCGACGATCGTGTCCGTGCAGAACCTCTACAACCTCACCGACCGGTCCGCCGAGGAGCTCCTCGACTGGTCGACGGAGCAGGGCATCGGCTTCATCCCGTGGTTCCCGCTCGCGACCGGCAAGCTCACCGGCGAGGGTTCTCCGCTCACCGAGCTCGCGAAGCAGCACGACGCCTCGCCGTCGCAGCTCGCCCTCGCCTGGCTCCTCAAGCGCTCCCCGGTGATGCTCCCGATCCCCGGGACGTCGTCCGTGGACCACCTCGAGGACAACCTCGCCGGTGCGACGATCGAGCTGACCGATGACGAGTTCGCGGCGCTCTCGAAGGCCGGCGAGTAGCACCACCGCCTCGGCGGGGGCGGGACACCCGCCCCCGCACACCCCGATCCGGCGGGAACACCTGCATCACGGTGTTCCCGCCGGATCGCCGTGTGCAGGGCGAGCGCGGCGGGGACCCGGCCATGATGGGACCGTGACCGATCTCGTGATCCCGGCCCCGAGCCTCCCGTCCGTGCCCACGAGCGCCGGCGGCGCGTTCCCCGTGCGGCGGGTGTTCTGCGTCGGCCGGAACTACGCCGCCCACGCCAGGGAGATGGGCCACGACCCGGACCGCGAGGCGCCGTTCTTCTTCGGCAAGCCCGCGGACGCGATCGTCGTCGGCGGGGCCGACCTGCCGTACCCGACGCACACCGAGCAGTTCGAGCACGAGGTGGAGCAGGTCGTCGCGATCGGCGTCGGCGGTTCGGACATCGCCGTCGCCGACGCCCTCGACCACGTGTGGGGCTACGGCGTGGGCCTCGACATGACCCGCCGCGATCTGCAGGCCGAGGCGAAGTCGCTCGGGCGCCCGTGGGACATGGCGAAGGGGTTCGACGCCTCAGCCCCGATCGGCACGCTCGTCCCCGCGGCCGAGGTCGACCCGACGCGCGGCGCGATCGAGCTGCGTGTCAACGGCGAGCTCCGGCAGTCCGGCGACCTCGCCGATCTGATCTGGTCCGTCGCCGAGACCATTGTCGTCCTCTCGACGTTCGTCCGACTGGAGCCGGGCGACCTGCTGTTCACCGGCACTCCGGACGGCGTCGGTCCGGTCGTCCGCGGCGACGTGCTCGAGGGGCGCCTGGCCGGTGTCGGGACGGTCACGACGACGGTGGTCTGAGCCACGCCCGTGTTGCGCACATGCGTCGCGCCGCTGTGAGCGTGCGCAGGTCCGCGGGGTATCCATGAGCCGGACGCCGCGGGGGCGACGCCCGGGTCAGCGGAACTGACGGATCGGGAGGCCAGGGGCGATGGAGGAACACGACCTGCTCGCGACGTCCTGGACGTCCGCGGGTGCGCTCCGGGCGGGCGACGGCGAGGACCGCGCGCCGAGCCCCGTCCCGATCGACGTCAGGATCCGTGCGGTGGTCGATGCCGGGTTCTCCGGCATCGGACTCGACACCGAGGACCTCTGCCAGGCCCGACAGACGATCGGTTTCTCGGTGCTCCGGCGCAGGCTGGACGACGCCGGGATCGTGTGGATCCAGCTCGGCACGCTCGACGACTGGTGGACCGACGGCCCACGGCGCGCGGCGAGCGACGCCGATCGGGTCCTGCTCCTCGAGGCCGCGGCGATGCTCCGCGCGACGCAGATCCTCGTCGCGGCGGACACCGTGACCCCGTGCACGAACCCGGGTGCGATGACGCGGGACTGGCTGCGACTCGCCGACCAGGCCGAGGAGGTCGGCGCCGAGATCGTCCTCGAGGCGGTCCCGTGGTCGAACCTGTCGACAGTGGAGCAGGCGTCGCGGTTCGTCGCGTCGGCCGGACATCCGAACGGCGGCATCCTGGTCGATGCGATGCACGCCTTCCGGGGCGGATCGACCCTGGCTTCCATGCGGTCGGGCATCGACCCGTCGACGCTCCTCGCCGTGGAGCTCTCCGACGGCGTCCTCGTCCCGACGCCCGAGACGGTGCCGGCCGACGAGTCGCGCGACGGCCGGATCGTTCCCGGATCCGGAGCGTGGGACCTCGTCGGGTTCATCCGCGTGATGCGCGAGCTCGGGTTCGACGAGCCGTGGGGGGTCGAGGTCGCGAACCCGGCGCATCGTGCGCTGCCGGTGCAGGACGCGCTCTCGCGCGCAGCCGCCGCGACACGCGCGGTCCTCGACGCGTCCGATGCGATCGGGACGCCGGCCGTGCCGCCCATGCCGTCGACGCCCGCACCGGTGTCGGCGGTCGACCTCGACCTGCCCTCCACCCCGGTCTGAGGGATGCTGCGCGGCCGGACCCGTCCCTCGCGAGCTGTGCCCCCGTCGGGCATCGGGAGCAGGATGGCACCATGACCGATACACAGCCGGAGTCCACCGAACCCCAGAACCTCGCACCGCAGGCCGACGACTCGTCGCTGCGGGAGAGCCAGGCGGCCATCGACGACGCCAAGCACCACGCCGCCGCCGAGCTCGACGTGTCCGAGGACGAGGAGCTCGCCGCCGACGGAGCACCCGTCGCGGGCGACAGTGCGCCCGCCGACGGCCCGGCGCCGGCAGCCTGAACCGAAGCCGACACCGCGGCCGAGGCCGACACCGAGCCCGAGCCCGAGCCCGAGCCCGAGCGGTCCTAGCGGATCTCGACCACGCGGACCGTCGTCGCGACGAGGATGACGCCGGTCGCGCCGGCCACGACCTCCACGACGACGTCCCGGACCGCTCGGACCGCGTCGAGTGCCGAGGTCGAGGCGCGGACCTCGACGACGACCCGGACATCGACGCCACCCGGCACGGCACGGACGACGACCGCACCGCCCTCCCGCGGGACGTCGAGGGCTCTCCGGGCGTTCTCGACGAGCACGGCGAGCGCCGGTCCAGGGGGGACGACGGCGAGTACGGCCGGGAGCGCCTCCACCGCGTTCGTGATGGCGCTGGACAGCCCCCCGGCGGTCGTCGACTCCCCGGTCATGCCCGGTCCTCCGGTCCGTGCACGTCGACCACGTGCACGGTGAGTGTGCCGACCGGGAACGGAGCGTGCTGCCCGATCGCCTCGGCGGCGGCGGCATGCAGCGCCTCGGTGATCGGCGCGATCGGTCGTCCGACCTCGATCGACGCGGTCACGTCCACGTCGATCGGGACGCCGGGGATCGTCACGTCGCCCCGGAGCCGCACCCGCCGGACGACCACTCCCTCGACCGCGTCGCCAGCGTGCCGGACCGCCGCTCGGATCGCTCCCTCGGTGACGATCAACCGCGCCGCCGGGTCCGGGTCGGGCACGGGGACGTCCCGTCCGGCCCGCGCCGTGCCCCGCACCGATGCGAGGACGCGGTCGATCCACGCGCGGTCCGCGGTCTCGTGGGCGGTGGCGTCGGCCTCGAGCAGCTGCCACGACGCGTCCCGGAGTGCGGCGAGCCGGTCGAGCACGCGACCGGCCTCGGGACTCGCGTCGATCGCCGGGTTCGCCGGGGTCCGGTCGTCGTCCAGGTAGTCGTTCAGCTCGTCGAGGGTGAACCCGTCGTACCGAGCGCCGTCGTCCCGAGCGCCGTCGTCCCGAGCGCCGCCATCCCGTGCGCCGTCGTCCCGAGTGCCGTCGTCGCCGTTCATCGCCACCCCTCCATCCGGTCCATCACTCGCCGTCGAGCCCTCGCCAGCATCCCCCTGACCGTCGCCGCCGGCATGCCGGTCTGCTCGGCGATGTCCGCGTACGACGCCCCGCCGACCTCGCGCATCACCCAGACGGCTCGCTGCGCGTCGGGGAGCTCCTGCACGATGCGCGCGACCTCCTCGACCTGCATCCGGACCGCCACGACGTGGTCGGGTCGGCTCGCCACCGGGTGCTCGAGGTCCGCCACGTCGGTGAGGTCGTCGTGCGGGTGCCGGCGGCGGAGTCGGTCGAACGCCTTGTTCGCGGCGATCCGGAACAGCCACGCACGGACGTTCGCCGCGTCCGCGAGCGAGTCGATCCGCTGCCACGCCTGCAGCACGGCCTCCTGCACGACGTCGTCCGCGTCGGCCTCGTTCCCGAGGATGCGCGCCACGTACGCCCGCATCAGCGGCCCGTGGCGGCGGACGACCACGCCGAACGCGGCGGTGTCACCGTCAGCGGCACGGCCGACGAGGACGACGTCGGCGATGTGGTCGAGCGGTTCCCGCGGCATCCGCTCCTCGTGGCGTCGGGTGGTGCTGGTCGGTCCGGACAGGGCGTTCCCGAGAATTCTCGCATCTCGCGTGACGTTTCCATCACGGATGACGTCTTACTGAGTGACCCCCACACTGGCCTGGGTCCGGAACCCGAACCCGGATCCGCCGATGTGGCTCGACGCGCCGTGGTCGACCTTCCCTGAACGTCGGTCGTCCACGGTGCTCCAGGGATGCTCCCTGCGCCACCTGATTCGGCGCGGGGAGCATCCTCCCTGGTCCCTCACCCCTCGCGGACGACCTCGTCCGGGTGCTTGTCCGGGCGCCATCCGCGCCAGGACGGCTGCCGGAGTCGCCCGCCGGCCGTCCACTCGGCGAACTCGACCTCGGCCACGAGTGTCGGCGTCACCCAGGTGGCGTCGCGGGCATCGGGTCGGGGGACGTCGACGAACGGCGACCCGTCCGCGCCGATCCCCGCGAGCACATCCTGGATCTCATCGAGGTCGCGGTCGCGGAACCCGGTGCCGACCCGCCCGACGTAGTCGAGTCCGTCAGCACCGGGCACCCCGAGCAGCAGCGACCCGATGCCGCCGGCGCGTCGACCGGCGCCGGGACGCCACCCGCCGACGACGACCTCCTGGGTGGCGTGGTGCTTCACCTTCACCCAGGCCTCGGAGCGCGACCCGTCCGAGTACCGCGAGTTCCGTCGCTTGGCGACCACGCCCTCCAGTCCGCGGTCGAGGCTCTCCGCCATCGCCTCGTCGAGCGTGCCCGCGAACGCCGGCGGCACGTCGACGGCTCCCCCGGGCTCGACGACGGTGCCGAGCGCCTCACGCCGGTGCTCGTACGTCATGCGCCGGAGGTCGTGCCCGTCCGCCTCGAGCGCGTCGAACACCAGGTACCGGACGGGGGTGCGCTTCCGGGCGGCGGCGATCTCGCGCGGCTTCGTGAGCCCCATCCGGTCCTGCAGCAGACCGAAGTCCGGCCGGCCGCGCTCGTCGAGCGCGACGATCTCCCCGTCGAGGACCGCGTCGACCCCGACCCGCTCCGCCAACGATGCGAGCTCCGGGTACTGCGCGGTGAGGTCGTTGCCGTTGCGGCTCGTCAGCGTGACGGATCCGTCGCGCACCGCGGCGAGCGCCCGGACCCCGTCCCACTTCATCTCGAACGCCCAGTCGTCCGGGGTGAGCGCGCCGGGGATCCGCACCGGGGAGGCCAGCATCGGCCGGTGGTCGGTGGGCTCGGTCGACGAGGTCGACGAGGAGGAGGTCGACGCACCACGCGACGTGGTCGCGTCGGACGGCCGGGAGGCACGGTGCGAGCCCGCCCGACCGGCTCCGCTCCCCGAGCCGGTCGAGTCGGGACGGGCGGGCTCCGCGATGCTCGACGACGGACCGGCCGGGTCCTGACCCGGCTGCTCCTTCGTGCGGTGGATGAGCCAGCTCTTCTCGTCGCCGCCGCGGCCCCTGGTGTGCAGGAGTGCGAGCCGACGGTCCCCGCGGGAGAACCCGTGCAGCGTGACGATGACCTCCTTGCCGTCCCGCCACTTCTCGTACTCGGCGGTGCCGGCGTCCCAGATCGTCACGGTGCCCCCGCCGTACTGGCCTCCGGGGATCGTGCCCTCGAAGCCGCCGTACTCGAGGGGGTGGTCCTCGGTCATCACCGCAAGGTGGTTGTGCCCGGGGTCGTCCGGCTCGCCCTTCGGCAGCGCCCAGCTGACGAGCACCCCGTCGTGTTCGAGCCGGAAGTCCCAGTGCAGCGCCGAGGCGTGGTGCTCCTGGATGACGAACGTCGGCACGCCGTCGGTCCGGACCGTGGGCGCGTCGCTCGGCACCGGCTCCGGGGTGCGGGACGCATCACGCTTTGCACGGTAGGCCGACAGGCGGTCGTGCCCCGTCCCTCCCGGCCGCTCGTGCTCGTTCGCCTCCTCGGTCCGGTCGCTGTCCCAGTGCCCGCCGTCCGCGCGGCCGACCGCGAGCGACGCGGCGGCCACCGGGTGCAGCAGGTCCCCCATGGTGCGCACGCGATCGACGACCTCGTCGATCGTGAGCTGCGCGAGCCGCTTGTCGGCGAGCTCGTCCCAGCTGCGCGGCGCCGCGACCGTCGGTGTCGACCGGCCGCGCATCGAGTACGGCGCGATCGTGGTCTTGTTGCCGTTGTTCTGCGACCAGTCGACGAAGACCTTGCCCTCGCGCGCCTTCCGGGACATCGAGGACAGGACGAGGTCCGGCATGTCCTGCTCGAGCGCCTTCGCGAGTTCGTGCGCGACCTCGCTGACCTGGTCGGTCGTGGTCCGGCCGTCGAGCGCGGCGTGGAGGTGGATGCCCTTGCTGCCGCTCGTGACGGGGTAGGGGTCGAGGCCCATGCCGTGCAGGACCTCCCGCGCGGCGAGGGCGACCTCGACGCACTCCCGGAGGCCGACGCCGTCGCCGGGGTCGAGGTCGAGCACGAGCCGGTCCGGCCTCTGGATGCCGCCCCGAGGACCGAACCGCCACTGCGGGACGTGGAGCTCGAGCGCGGCCTGCTGGGCCATCCAGGTGAGCGTCGGCAGGTCGTCGACGACCGGGTACTCGTTGTCGTGGTCGGTGTGCTCGATGGTGTGGTGCCGGATCCAGTCCGGCGCACTCGACGCCAGGTTCTTCTCGAAGAACACCTGGCCGTCGACGCCGTTGGCCCAGCGTTTCCTCGTGGCGGCCCGGTCCTTGCAGTGCGGGAGCATCCACGGGGCGACGGCGGCGTAGTACGCCAGGACGTCGCCCTTGGTGGTGCCGGTCTCCGGGTAGAGGACCTTGTCGAGGTTCGTCAGGGTCATGGTGCGTCCCCCGACCACGACGCTGCGTCCGCGTGCCATGCCTGCTCCCCGTGTCCCGTCGGTCGTCGGTCGTCGGTCGGTGTTCGTCGTCCGTGTTCGCCGGGTCCGCGTCAGACGGCGACGCCGGTCGCCCCGGCGATCGTCAGCGTGGACCCCGAGGTGTAGCTCGACTCCGGTCCCGCCAGGTGCACGTACGCGGCCCCGAGCTCGACGGGCTGCCCGGGGCGGCCGAACGGCGCGGACTCGCCGTAGTGCTCGATCTCGTCGCCTGGGTAGGACGACGGCTGGAGCGGCGTCCAGATCGGGCCGGGGACGATCGTGTTGGCGCGGATGCCCTTGCTCGCGAGCTGCCCGGCGAGACCGTTCGTGAACGTGATGATCCCGGCCTTGGTGAGCGCGTAGTCGATCATCCGGGACTGCGGCTGGTACGCGGAGACCGACGCCGTCGTGACGATCGTCGACCCGGGTGCCATGTGCGGGACCGCTGCTCGGCACAGCCAGAACATCGCGTAGAGGTTGACCTTCATGGTGCGGTCGAAGTCCTCGGTCGAGTGCTCCGTGATGTCCTCGTTGACCTTCTGGTGTCCGGCGACGAGCACCAGGGAGTCGAGACCGCCGAGCTCGCTGACCGCGTCCGTGACGAGCTGCTGGCAGGTGTCCTCGTCGGTCAGGTCGCCCGGCAGGATGACGGCGCGCCGTCCGAGGTCGGCGATGACGTCGCGGACCTCCTCGAGCTCGGCATGCTCGTCCGGCAGACCGCTCAGGGCGACGTCGGCGCCCTCCTTGGCCATCGCGATCGCCGCCGCCCGGCCGATCCCGGAGTCCGCACCCGTCACGAGCACCCGGTAGCCGGGCATCCGGCCGGTGCCGAGGTAGCTCGTCTCACCGTGGTCGGGCTTCGGGTCCATGGCGTTCGTGTCCCCGGTGCCGCCCTGCGTCTGCGCGGGGAACGGCGGTGCGGGGAACTGCGTGCGGGGGTCCTGCTTGTCGAGCTGGCTCATGGGTCCATCGAACACTCGCGGGTCGGACGCCGGTCGCCGCGGGCGTCGCTTTCCCCGCAAAGCGACAGGCTGCCCCGGAACCCCGCGCGGATCGGTCGCTTTCCCCGCAAAGCGACAGCCGGTCTCCGCGGCTGGGCCGGGCGGGCCGGCGGGGTGGCGGGCCGGTGGGCCGCTACCGGCTCACCCGTGTGCGCGCTCCACCCGCGGCAGCATCACCGCCGCGATCACCGCCGCCACGACGTACGCTCCGGCCTGCACCTCGAGGAGCGGCATCGTCCCGACGACGTCCTGCAGCGTCCCGGCCGTGAGCATCCCGATCGCCTGCCCCACCGCCACGACGAGCCCGAGTGCGCTGAACACCGCGCCGCGTGACGCCGACGTCGTCACGCGCTGCAGGAGACTCGTCAGCCCGGTCCCGATGAGCACGCCCGGCGCACCGACGAGCGCGAACAGGAGCACGTACGGCCAGAGCGCGTGCGTCGCGTACGACAGGTTCCAGACGACGAGCGTCAGCACCGCGAACCCGCTCACCCCGACGATCGCGACCTTCGCCACCGGGAACCGCGACGCCGCGAGCGCGAGCACACCGCCGGCCGCGATCGCACCGACGGCCTGCACGCCGCGGAGGAGCCCGACGTCGGCGTCGTTCCCGCCGATCGAGTCCGTCACGAAGAACACGAACAGCACCACGAAGAGCCCCTGCGCGATCGAGGCGACGAACAGCACCAGGAACGGTCCGCGGGTCGCGGACGCACCGAGCGCGCGGAGGACGCCGTGGGGCCGGGCGGGTGGCGCGGCCGCCGGCACGTGGTCGGTCGGCACCGACGGACGGGAGGCGCGGCTCGGCCCGGCCACGGACGCTGCAGCCCGGCGTCGGTCGTGTCCGGATGACCGCGCACGTCGGCGCCTGTCCCCACGTGGCGCGGCCGGGTCCGAGGCCACGGACGGCACCGTCGCGAGCAGGATCGCCGACCCCACGTACGTCACGAGGTCGGCCGCCGCCACGAGCTGCAGGTGCCCCACCGCCAGGAGCACCCCGCCGAGCGGACCGCCGACGAGCCGCCCGATGTCCTGCCCGAGCCCGACGAAGGCGTTCGCGGAGACGATCCGGTCCGCGTCGACGAGGTCCGGGAGCAGGGAGTTCTTGGCCGGCTCGAAGACCGCGCTGCACGCCGCCTGCGCCACGATCACGCCGTAGACGATCGGCAGCTGGGCCGACGTCTCGACGAGGAGCAGCGGGGCGAGACAGCACGCCTGGACGATGTTCACCGCGACCATGAGCCGCTTGCGGTCCACCCGGCCGACGAGCCGCGCGACGAACGGTGCCAGCACGATCGGCGGCAGCAGTTCGAGCAGGAACGCGATCGAGGTCGTCAGCGCCGATCCGCTCAGCTGGAGCACCACGAGCGGCAGTGCGATGAAGAGGAGCCAGTCCCCCGAGTCCGACACCACCCCGGCTGCCCAGAGCCGTCGGAACGCGGGGACGGCGAACGCGGACGGATGCTGCACGCGTTCCGGGGTGGGCGTCGTCGTCGGCGCGGGCGTCGTCATCGGTCGAACCGTGGTCGCGGGAACGCCGTCACCCCGAGGTGGACGTGGCCGGCCTCCTCGGGAGCGTCCAGACGGGTCGAAGCCACGTACGGCCGGATGACCGCGTCGAGCTGCGCCGCGATGTCCCGCAGCTCGGCGGGGGTGACGACGAGCCCGTACTGCGCGTGCACCTCGATCTCCCGCCACGCCTCCGGCAGGGTGTCCCGCGTCCGCAGGTGCTCCCGCGCCAGGTGGTGGTCGAGCTCGAGCGACGCGGCGAGCATCGCGTCGGCACCGGCCTGGTCCTCGGGGTCGACCTCGTTCGTGAACCCCGTGATCGTCGCGCGCCACGGCCTCGTCCTGCCGTCGGACGACCCGACCGCCTCGACGAGCCCGTGCCGCGCGAGCACCCGGACGTGGTAACTGCAGTTCGACGGGGTGTCACCGACTGCACGGGCGCACTCCGAGGCGGTCGCGGGGCCGGACGACATCAGGAAGCCGAGCACGTCGAGTCGGACCGGGTGCGCCAGTGCGTCGAGGACCGCGGGGTCGGCGAGGTTCGGGCGTGTCTCGTCCATCGGGACTCCGTTCTGAAAGGCTGTTTCAGGACTGTAGTCCGAGGCAGGCCGATCTGCAAGACGTTTTCAGATCCTCCAGGCTGTCCAGGCGCGACGCGGCACCGGACCGAGGCCCCACGATCGCCAGACGGACGGTGGCCGACGGATCAGGGCATCATGGCCGCATGAGGTCGATCTGGAAGGGCTCCATCGCGTTCGGGCTCGTCAACGTGCCGATCAAGGTGTACGCGGCCACCGAGACGCACGACGTGTCGCTCCACCAGGTCCACGGCGAGGACAAGGGCCGCATCCGCTACAAGCGCGTCTGCGAGCTCGGTCACGAGGTGGAGTTCGCCGACATCCAGCGCGCCTACGACGACGGCGACAAGACGGTCGTGCTCACCGCCGACGACCTCAAGTCCCTGCCGACCGAGCAGTCGCACGAGATCGAGGTGTTGGAGTTCGTGCCGACCGACCAGGTCGACCCGATGCTCTTCGAGAAGTCGTACTACCTCGAGCCGGACTCCCGCTCCCCCAAGGCGTACGTGCTGCTCCGACGCACCCTCGAGGAGACGGACCGCACCGCCATCGTGTCGTTCACGCTCCGGCAGAAGACCCGGCTCGGGGCGCTGCGCGTGCACGGCGACGTCCTGCTGCTGCAGGGGCTCCTCTGGGGCGACGAGGTCCGGGCCGCCGACTTCACGGCCCTCGACGAGAACGTCAAGGTCTCCGCGAACGAGCTGAAGATGTCCTCGTCACTGGTGGAGAGCATGTCGACGGACTTCGAGCCGGAGAAGTTCACCGACGACTACCAGGCGCAGCTCCAGCAGCTCATCGACGCCAAGCTCGAGGCGGGCGACGACGTCGACACCTCGGACACCTTCGCCGCGTCGGACGATGACGACGACAGCGAGGGCGGGGACGTCATCGACCTGATGGCGGCGCTCCGCGCCTCGGTGGACAAGAACCGGGCGAGCAAGGGCGGCGGATCGCGTTCCGGCTCCGCGTCGGGTTCCGGCTCTGCCGGCAAGCGGACGGGAGGCGCGGCTGACGACACCGACGACGCTCCCGCTCCGAAGACCCGCGCGTCCGGCACCGCGAAGAAGGCGGCTCCGAAGAAGACCGAGTCCGACAGCGACGAGAAGGCCCCGGCGAAGAAGGCCCCCGCCAAGCGTGCGGCACCCAGGAAGACGTCCGCGAAGAAGGCCAGCTGACCCCGCGCTCACGTCGTGGACCGGCCCCGCCGGTACGTCGCGTCAATCCTCCTGGCGGAGCAACTCGACCGCCATCGCGTCCGTGGCAGGTCCGAGGCCGAGCGAGTGCACGACGGCGACCCTGCCGTCGTCGATCCTCCTGACGATGATCGCGCGCGCATCGCGGGTCGCCCCGATGATCAGGTCGGCGCCACGGTCGCGAGCCCATCCGGGAGGGCAGCCCTCCTCGCGCGTCGCAGCCTGCGCGAAGCCGGTCAGGTCGTCGAACGTCGACCAGGCGCCGCCGGCTGAGGCGAAGGGCCCCTCCGCGAGTGACCACGGCTCTAGGGCCACACCCGATCGACCGACGAGGAGCGCTCGGCCCGCTCGGCCCGGCTCGAGTGTCAGGGACGTGCTGCGGCCCGCTCCCGGCACGGTGTCGCGCACCGAGCTCCACCAGCTCCCGGTCACGGTGTCGAGCACCTCGCCGAGGACCGCATAGCCGGTGTTCGAGTAGACGAACGCTCCGCGATCACCGATCGGGCGCGTCCAGCGCTCCGGCAACGGGCGGTCCCGGACGCGCCGGTACGGGTCTCGGGCGGGCCGGACGAGCATCTGCCACGGCACGCGGAGCAGACCGCTGTGGTGCTCCAGCAGATCACGCGCGGTGTACCGGGCCGAGGACAACCTCGGCACCACAGACCGGACCTCGGTGTCGAGGTCGAGGAGACCGCGTCGACCCGCCACTAACATGTCAAGTATCCCCCTCCCCTGGCCGGAACTGCGTGAATCGGCATGCTCGCTGCGGTGGAGCGTGACGGGCCGGACGGCCGAGGGGTAGCACGGGTGCGTGACCCTCCACGAGCACCGCAGCGTCCGGGGCGTGCTCCTCGGGCACGTGGGCTCCATGGTCCTCGACCCCGAGGCCGATGCCGACGGGCCGACGGCCGACGCAGCGCGACCAGGAGCCCGACGTGCGGTGAACGCCCTGCGCACCGCGGGCCTCCCGGTCGGCGCCGTCGCAGAGCGGCCGTCCTCGGACCATCGTGTCGAGGCGCTCGTCGGTCCGCTCGACGGCTGGTTCCCGATGCACGGCGGCGCAGCCGACGAGTCCACCGTCCGGGGCGCGGCGGCGGCCCTCGGAGTCGCACCGGCCGAACTCGTCGTCATCGGTGACGGCGGCCCGGACATGCGCGCGGCGCACGCGGCCGGAGCGGCCGGGATCCTCGTGCCGTCCGAGCGGACCCGCGACGACGCTGTGGACGATGCCGACGTCGTCGTGCCCTCGCTCGTCGATGCCGTCGCGCTCGTGCTGCACGCGATCCGTCGTGGGGTGCCGCGAGCGGTCGACATGCGCTAGCCACAGGCGTCCCCGCAGCTCGTCACGTGGCCGAAACACGCGCGAGCGATACTGCTGCCATGACTCCAGCCGAGCCTGGGGAAGCCGCGTCGCCACGAGCGACCACGGGGCTCCCCGTCACCGTGTCCATCACCCGCCTCGTCGAACCCGACCGCATCCCGGAGGTCACCCGCTGGGTACAGTCCGGGGTGAACCTCGCGAACCGCTACCCGGGGTTCCTCGGGTCGGGATGGGTCCGCTCGCGCGCGGACTCGCTCGAGTGGCACATGCTCTACCGGTTCGCCGACCCCGGCATGCTCGCGACGTGGGAGAGCTCCGACGACCGGCTGCGGTGGCTCGACCTCGGCCGCGACCTCGTCGTGGAGTCGCGGATCGAGAAGCGCACCGGCATCGAGGGCTGGTTCGACGTGCCCGCGGACGCCCCGGCCACCGCGGCGCCGCCGCGGTGGAAGCAGGCGGTGAGCATCTGGACGGGGTTCTTCCCGGTCAACCTCGTGTTCACGCTGCTCGTCACCGCGTTCGTGCCGTTCTGGGGTGCCGTGCCGGTGTTCCCGAAGGTGCTCGTCACGACGCTGATCCTCACGCCGATCATGACCTACTGGGTGCTGCCGCTCGCCACGAGGCTCCTGCGCCCGTGGCTCCTGCGGTCGCGCTAGCTCGGCGCGTCGGGGGACGCCGGCAGCCGTGCGGGGCGTCGACGGGGTCAGCGGGCCTCGACGGGGTCAGCGGGCGGCCAGGAACTCCTCGAGCTCGGACCGGGTCGGGTAGGACGCCTGTGCGCCCGGACGCGTCGCGGCGAAGGCCCCGACACCCACCGCGAACCGCGCTGCGTCGACCAGGGCGTCGCCGTCCGCGAGCCGGAGTGCGACGGCCCCCATGAACGCATCCCCGCAGCCGGTCGTGTCGACCGCGTCCACCCGGACGGACGCGACCGTCTCCGGGGCCGCGTCGCCGTCCAGGACGACGCAACCAGCGCCTCCCGTCGTGACGATGGTGCGGTGCACACCGCGCTCGGCCAGGAGGCCCGCCAGGGCCCGCCAGTCGCGCTCGCCGGACGAGTCCACGAGCTGAGCGGCCTCGTGCTCGTTGACGAGGAGGACGTCGGTGTGTCGGAGGAGCTCGGGCGGGACCTCGCCGAACGGGGACAGGTTCGTGAGCACCGTGACCCCGGCGTCGTGCGCACGACGGGCGGCTTCGAGGACCACGTCGACGTCGACCTCGAGGCAGAGGCCCAGCACCGACGCTCCCGCGAACACCTCGTCCGCCGCGTCGACGTCCGCCGGGGTGAGCCGACCGTTCGCCCCCGCGGAGATGACGATGGTGTTCTCGCCGTCGGCATCGACCGTGATCACAGCGGTGCCCGTCGCCACGTCGTCGAGCACCCGGACGGCACGGACGTCGACGCCGGCGTCGCGGACGCTGTCGAGGAGCATCGTCCCATTGCCGTCCGCGCCGACCGCGCCGACGATCGCCACCGATCCGCCGAGCCGTCCGGCCGCGACCGCCTGGTTCGCGCTCTTGCCGCCGGGGAGGATCGCGAGGTCCTCACCACGCAGGGTCTCCCCCGCCTTCGGGAAACGGTCCGTGCGGACGACGAGGTCGGCGTTCAACGAGCCGACGACGACGATGCGTCCGTGGTCCTGGGCAGGTGCGGTCATGCGTGCTGCTTCCTCGTGGTGGTGGGGCCGTGTGCGGTGTCCGATCCCGTCGTGCTGGTGCTGCTGCGCCCGCTCGGGGTCTCGGCGTCGCTCGGACGCGGGATCAGGAACGAGACGGCGAGCGCCCCGATCGTGATCGCCGCTCCGAGCAGCATGCCACCGCTGTACCCGGTCGTGGTCGCCTGCCCGGAGCCGGACGTCGCACCGAGTGCCACCTGGAGCGCCGGCAGTGCCGCGAAGCTCAGCCCGGCGCCGAGGTTGAACGCCCCCGCGTTCAGCCCCGGCAGGAACCCGGGGTTGTCCGCGGGCGAGAGCACGATCCCGAGCCCGTTGAGCATGATGTTCGCGATGCCCGCGTACGTGATGCCGATCAGCACCGTCGCCGCGATGAGCACCGGGAGCGAGTGCACCCCGACGAACGCCATGAGCAGCGTGCCGACGATGCTCCCGGCGAGCCCGATCCGCAGCATGAACCGGTACCCGAGTGTCGGTGCGAGTCGACCGGCGAACGGTCCGACCAGCCATCCGACGAGGGCGTACGGGGTCAGGAACGCCAGCGACGTCAGGTCCGCCTGCATCGAGAAGCCGACGGTGGTGTTCTGCGCGAGCGAGGTCACGAGGCCGTTCACGACCGCGAACACCCCGGTCATCGTCAGCAGCGTCGTGAGGAGCAGCGCCCACGTCGACCGACGGCGCAGGTACCGCGTCGGGATGAGCGGCTCGCGGATGCGGTCCTCGAGCCACCAGAACACCGCGAACGCCAGGATCGCGACGACCGCGCCGCCGATCACCAGCGCCCAGTTCGCGGATCCGAGCTTGCCGGCCTCGTTGCAGGCCGTCAGCAGTGCGCCGATCGAGACGACGAGCGGGAGCACACCCCACCAGTCCATGCTCGTGCCGGCGGACGGTCGGGAGTCGACGCCCCACACGACCACCATCACGACGGCGACCACGGCCACGGCAGCGATCACCCAGAACACCGACCGGAACCCGAACGACGTCGCGAGCCACCCGCCCGCGAGGGCGTCGATCCCGGCGATGCCACCGTTCACCGCGGTGAGGAGCCCCATCGCGGCGCCGTAGCGCTTCGGGTCGGTGATCTCGGCGCGGAGCATGAGCAGGCAGATCGGGACGACCGGGCCGGCGACACCCTGGATGATCCGGCCGGCGAACAGCATCGGCACGTTGACGGCGAGGGCCGCCACGACGCTGCCGACGAGCATCACGGCGAGCATGCCGACGAGGACCCGCTTCCGGCCGACGATGTCGCTCAGGCGTGGGAGGAACAGCGAGAACAGCGCGGCGAGCGTGAAGAACAGCGTCTGCGAGAGGCCGATGGTGGCGTCGTCCGTGTGCAGGTCCTTCGCCATCGTGACGAGGACGGGGCTGAGCATGCTCGCGTTGAGCTGGAACGCGACGCAGGCCGCGAGGAGTGCAGCGGTGAGCGCACCGATGCGGACGGCCGGACGGCCGGTGACCGGGGCTCCGTTGCCCGCGGTGGTGTGGTTCGTCACGCCCGCACCTCCGCCGTGCCGGTACCGAGCTCGCCGGTGCCGCCCTCGCCGATGCGTTCGAGTGCGTCGACGACGAGCCCCCAGAAGCGGTCCTGGTCGAGGTCCATCGCGGCCCAGGTCCGGCAGTCCGCCGGAGCGGGTGCGCGGAAGTCCGCGACGGTCATGCCGAGGGTGAGTGTGCCCGTGGTCTCGATGCCGATCGGCACCTGCACGGCCCGGACGATCGTCGGGTCGATCACGTAGGCCACGGCGCAGGGGTCGTGCACGGGCGGCGAGTCGAAGCCCTGCACGTCGCGGTAGGTCTGGCCGAAGAACTCCAGCAGCTCTCCGACGAACCGCGCGGGGCCGGTGCCCACCGCGGCGATGTCGGCGGCGACCTGCGGGGTGGCGAGCGCCTGGTGGGTGAGGTCGAGCCCGACCATGACGACCGTCCAGCCGGCGCTGAAGACGATGTGCGCCGCCTCCGGGTCGATGACGATGTTGAACTCGGCGACCGGGCTCCAGTTGCCGACGTGCACGCCACCGCCCATCAGGACGACCTGCTTGACGCGCTCGACGATGCGCGGCTCCTTGCGGGCGGCGAGCGCGATGTTCGTCAGTCCACCGGTCGGCACGAGGGTGACGGTGCCCGGCTCGTGGGCCATCACGGTGTCGATGATCAGGTCGACCGCGTGCCGGTCGTCGAGCTCGATGTCGGGCTCAGGGAGCTCGGGGCCGTCCATGCCGGACTCGCCGTGGATGTCCGGGGCGGTCTCGATGGTGCGGAGCAGCGGACGGTCGGCACCGGCGGCGAACGGCACTCCGGTGATGCCGGCGATCTTGGCGACGGCGAGGGCGTTCCGCGTGACCTTGGGCAGGGTCTGGTTGCCGACGACGGTCGTCACCGCCAGCAGCTCGATCTCGGGGCTGCCGTGTGCGAGGAGGATCGCGACGGCGTCGTCGTGCCCGGGGTCGCAGTCGAGGATGATCTTCTCGGGCATGCTTGCTCCACATCGTCGGGGTGGTGGTGGGTCGAGCGCGATGGGGATCTCAGGCTGGCCCGACGCGGTTGGAGCCGCACGGGTCAAGCGTTTGACGCGCTCGACTTCCGATAGTGAGGCGTCAAACGTTTGACGTCAAGCGGTCGGCACGTACGATCGGTGCCGTGGCGAACACCAGGACCAAGCGCGTGACGGCGGCCATGGTGGCCCGTCGCGCCGGGGTCAGCATCTCCGCCGTGTCGCTCGTCGTCAACGGCAAGGACGCCGGTCGGATCTCCGCCGCCAACGCCGAGCGCATCCGGTCCGCGGTCGACGAGCTCGGCTACGTCGTCGACCGGATCGCGGCCACCCTCGTCCGTGGCCGGAGCGACCTCGTGATCCTGGTGGCCCCCGACCTCGCGAACCCGTTCTTCGGGCAGGTCATCCGAGGCATCCGCGCCGAGCTCGGGGACCGCTACCGCCTGCTCCTGTCGGTGACGGACAGCGGCGTGCAACCCTCGGCCGCCGACGTCCGGCAGTTCGCCGCGCTCCGGCCGGCGGGACTGCTCGTCGACGCACCCTCGGCGGCGTTCCTCGACGAGCTCGGGGCCGAGGAACCGATCGTGCTGCTCGACGCCCCGGGGCTCGAGGACCGCGCGACGGCCGTCAACTACGACATCGCGCCGGGTGTCTCGGCACTCGTGGACCACCTGCACGCGCTCGGACACCGGACGATCGGCTACCTCGACGCGAGCACCGGGACGGAGACGTTCGCGCGGCGCCGGACCCTCCTGCTGCGTGCCGCCCGGCGCCTCGGCATGACGGTCCTCACCGACCGGGACAACGATGCGGCCGTCACCGTCACCGACGCCGACGCCGACGCCGACGCCGACGCGGGCGCGGCCGTCGCCGGCGCACCCGTCGACAGCACCACACCGGCCGCCGCCGACCTCGACCTGGCCGCGGCGGCCGAGGTCGCGGCACATGTCCTCCCCACGTGGCGGGCAGCGGGTGCCACCGCGGTCGTGTGCGCGGCCGACACCCTCGCGTACGGGTTGCTCGCCGCGGCAGCGGGTCTCGGCATCCGCGTCCCCGACGAGCTCGCGGTCGCGGGGTTCGACGACCTGCCCTCGTCGGTCGTCACGGCACCGCCCCTGACGAGCGTGTCGCTCCCGGGTGGCGCACTCGGCAGGTCGGCCGCACGACGCCTCCTGGCCGCGATCGACGGCGACGGGCCCGACTCCGACGGGGCCCACCACGACACTGAGCTGCTCACGGCGACGCTCGTGATCCGGGCCTCGACCGCGGGATGACGACGTGTTCCGGACACGCCCCGGCCCCGGCGTCCCAGGTGTTCTGAACACGCCCGTCCGTCCCGAACACCCGGATCCGCGTGTTCACCGTGGACGCACGTGTTCAGACCGCCCCGCCCCGGCCGGTCCCGCCCCGCTCCGGCCCGCCCCGCCCCCCACGGCGCCGGCCCGCTCGGCACGCCGCCGCACCAGCACCACGAGCCCCGCGAGCACCCCCGACGCCACCATCGCACCGAGCGCGGTGAGCCTCGGGTCGGCGAAGCCCACGACGGTCCCCAGGTAGCTCCCGAGGAACCCCGACCCCACCGCGATCACCAGGACCGCCAGCACCTCGGCGACGATCCGTGCGACGCCGCGTCGTCCGGCGAGCGTCACGAGGCCCGCGAGCGCACCGAGCACCGCGCCGACGGACACCCAGATGAGGATCCCGAGCCCGGTGATGAGGAACACGATCCCCACCGCACTCCCGACGTGGAACCCGGTGTCGGCGGTCGACTCGTGCACCTGCGGCACGAGGACCACGACCACGAACACGACGGCGAACACCGCGCCCCACATCGCGCCGAACAGCGGGAACAGCTGCGTGAGGGGCCGCTCCCAGAACGGCCGGCTCCGGAGGCGGCGCCACGACTTCGGTCCTCGCACGCCTTCATCCTCCCGCGAAGCGCCCCACAACGCGAGGGTTCGTCCGGTCCCCCGAACGGGGGACACCCGACGACATCGCCCCGGCGGGCTCGGCCGCGGAACGACGGACGGTCACCGGCTGCCTGGAGGCACGAGTAACGTCGCGGATCCAGCCGCACCTGGGCCGGACACGGCGCAGGCAGGCGCGATCGAGGGACCCCGACACCGTCGGGCCGAGGAGGCAACCACCGTGACCGACGAGGGCAACGACATCATCGCCAGGGCAGCGCGGAAGGTGCACGACGCGATCGACGCCGCCGGCACGCTCCCGGACGGCAGCCGACACGCCCTGCACGACCTGGCGGGCCGCGCGCAGGACGCAGCGCACGCCGTGGTCGCGAGCGACACCGTCCGCGACCTCGCGGACCGCGCCGAGCACCTCGTGCAGGACGTGACGGACCGGGCCGAGGCCGTCGTGCACGACGTGACGGCGCGAGCCGAGACGGTCGTGGACGACGTCGCCGATCGTGCCGAGACCGTCGTGCACGACGTCGCGGACCGCGCCGAGACGGTCGCGCAGGACCTCGCGGACCGAGCCGGGAGCGCGGCCGAGACGGTCGCCCTCGTCGCGATGGACGCCGCCGACGAACTCCGCCGCCACTACCGCCGCGGCGTCCGCATCGGCGGCGCCGTCGGCGTCGGCGTCATCGCCCTCCTGGTCGTCGTCCTGCTCCGCTCGCATCGCCGCTGACCAGGGCTCCATCCGCGCGCTCGGAGTCGGACGCGTCCGCTCCCGAGTCTGCGTCCGCGTCCGCCGTGCCAGAGCCGGCGCTCGTGCCGGTACCGGTTCCGCTGCCCGCACGATGCGCCCGCTCGAGCTCGTCCGCCTCCGCACCGCCGACCGCCTCGCCACGCGCGACCATGCCGGCCACGTCCGCGAGCGTGATCTGCGGCAGGAACAGCGCGAGGAGGAACGCCGCCGCGACGAACGGCAGGAGGTACCAGAACACCGGGGCGAGCGAGTCGGCGTAGGCGTTCACGATGCCGTCCTGCACCGCCTCGGGGAGCTTCGCGACGGTCGCCGGGTCGATGCTCCCGGCCGATGACGCCGCCCCGGACGCCGAGCCGCCCGCGTTCGTGAACACGTCGGTGAGCGAGGACGTCAGGCGCGAGGTGAACAGTGCCCCGAAGACCGCGACGCCGAGGGAGGCGCCGACCTCGCGGAAGTAGTTGTTCGTGCTGGTCGCGGTGCCGACGACCTGCGCCGGCACCGAGTTCTGTGCGACGAGCACCACGACCTGCATGATGAGCCCGAGTCCGGCGCCGAAGACGAACAGGTAGACGCAGATCAGCCAGATCGGCGTGCTCGCGGCCAGGGTGGTCATGCAGAGCATCGCGACCGCGACGAGGATCGTGCCCACGATCGGGAACATCCGGTAACGCCCGGTCTTGGTGATCAGGTTCCCGGAGACGATCGAGGTCCCGATGAGCCCGACCATCATCGGGAGCATGAGGAGCCCCGAGACGGCAGCCGAGGTGCCGGACGACATCTGCAGGAACGTCGGGACGAAACCGATCGCGGCGAACATGCCGACACCGAGCACGAACCCGATCCCGGTCGCGGTGAGGAACGTGCGGTTGCGGAAGAGCGACAGCGGGAGCACCGGGTCCTCGGCGCGCGCCTCCACGAACACCAGGAGCGAGGCCGCCACGACGAGACCAGCGGCCCAGAGCCAGGTCACGCCGGCTCCCCACCCGTGGTCCGCGTTGCCGCCGGACTCGGTGAAGAACACCAGGCACGCGGTCGCGGCGGACATCAGCACGACCCCGAGGACGTCGACCTTCTTCTCCGCCGTCTTGCTCGGCAGGGTCAGCGCGAACCAGGCGATGAAGAACGCCGCGATGCCGACCGGGATGTTGATGTAGAACGCCCAGTTCCAGGTGAGGTGGTCGACGAAGAACCCGCCGAGCAGCGGACCGCCGATCGCGGAGAGGCCGAAGATGGCGCCGAGCGGGCCGAGGTACTTGCCGCGCTGCGAGGCGGGCACGATGTCCGCGATGATCGCCTGCGAGAGGATCATCAGGCCACCGCCGCCGAGGCCCTGCAGCGCGCGGAAGACCACGAGCTGCCAGAAGTCCCCGGCGAACGCGCATCCGGCGGACGCGATCGTGAAGAGCGCGATCGCGATGAGGAACAGGTTGCGGCGGCCGAGGACGTCACCGAACTTGCCGTAGATCGGCATCACGACGGTCGATGCGAGCAGGTACCCGGTCGTCAGCCACGCCTGGTGCGCGACGCCGCCGAGCTCGCCGACGATCGTCGGCATGGCGGTCGACACGATCGTCTGGTCGAGGCTCGAGAGGAGCATCCCGGCGATGAGCGCGGAGAAGATGATCCAGATCCGACGCTGGGTGAGGAGGAGCGGACCGGACGCGCTCGCTCGCGGGGTGCGGCGCCCTGGACGGGTCGGCGCGGTGGGGGTGCTCATGCGGTGGTCTCCAGGGTGATGGGCGACGCGGCGATGGGTGACGCGGCGGTGAGTGACGGCGTGACGGCGTCGACGGCGGCACGGAGGGTGTCGAGGACGAGGGTGTCGAGGTCCCCGGGCAGGTCGGTGTCCGGACCGGGGTGGACGAAGTACCGGGACGCCGCGGTCTGCATGATCGCGGTGGTCATGGCGACCGCGACGGCGGGGCGCGGGTCGTCGGGCGACAGACCCTCGCGCTGGCGGAGCGCGTCGACGAGGAGCCGGGACTGCTCCTCGCCGTTCGACATCGCCCTGGGCAGGAGGCTCGGCTCACGGTCGAGCGCGGCCTTGAACCGCAACCCCGCCTCGCGGGTCAGACCGTGCCGCTCGACGTGCACGAGGACCGCACGGCAGACCGTCTCGACGAGGCTCGCACCACGCGGCACGAGCCCACCCGACCGGAACTCGTCGAGCAGTGCGTCGTCGGCGCCGATCTCGATGCCGACGACGGCGTCCTCCTTCGAGGAGAAGTGGTTGAAGAACGTCCGGCGCGAGACCCCGACCTCGTCGCAGAGCTGTTCGATCGTGAACCCCGAGAGGCCCTGCTCGGCCGTGCGTCGGCGCGCCACGAACATCAGGTTCTGGCGGAGCGCACGGGTCCGCGCAGCGAGGGTCGGAATCACGTCGAACAGAATTGCACTGTCACCGCAACAGTGCAAGATGCAGTGACTGCAAGAATGCCGAGAGTTAGCGCGACCGCCTGGTCAGACGTCCTTCGCGAAGCAGAGCGAGAACGGCATGACGGCCGCGTAGGGCTCGTAGTTCTGGATCCGACGCCACCCGTGCTTGCCGTAGAGCGCGACGGCCTCGGGCTGCTTGTCCCCGGTCTGCAGGACGAGCCGTGCAGCGCCGTCCTCGCGGGCGACCACCTCCGCCTCGTCGAGCAGTGTCGTCGCGACGCGCTGCCCCCTGGCCGTCTCGAGGACCATCAGGCGCTTGACCTCGAGCTCGTCCGTCGGCGCAGCGCCGTCGATCGCGGTGCGCAGGCGCCGCACCGCGACGTGCCCGACGGCTTGCCCGCCGTCGTCGATCGCGAGGATGCTCGCCACCACGCCCGCCGGGTCCACCGCGAGCGCGCGGTCCCGGGCGTCGGTGACGTGCTGCGGCTCCGGGTCGTCGGCCGGCCGGGCGTACCGGACGTGCATGTCCTCGTCCATCGCAGTGCGGAGCGCGACACCGCGCGGGTCGTCCCAGGAGACACGTTCGATGGTGATCACGATCGACCATTCTCGCGCACCGCGGCGCGGTCGGTGGACGGACGGACGGGCGGACGGGAGGGACGGGGCGGGCTGGCACCGCGCCTCCAGGCCCACAGTGCGGGCGGACGGGAGGGACGGGACGGGCTGGCACCGCGCCTCCAGGCCGTCCGATGGTCGCGACCTACGGGCGCAGGTCGGCCAGCGGGCTGTCGTCGAGGTGCGCGAGGAGGTCCGCCGGGTCGTCGTAGACCGCGATCGCGCCGGCGTCGGTCAGCTCGGAGTCCGAGACACCGCCGCTCCGCACGCCGATGCAGCGGACCCCGGCACGACCGGCGGCCCGGACGTCCCACATCGCATCGCCGACCATCACGGCGTGGTCGGCATCGACCCCGGCCTGCGCGAGGGCGTTCTGGACGATGCCCGGGTCGGGCTTGGCGGCCTCGACGTCGTCGCCACCGGTGACCGCCCAGAGCGCACCCTCGATGTCGAGCAGCCCGCGGAGGACCGCGAGCTCGTTCTCCGGCGCACTGGTGGCGAGGACGACGGCGTGCCCGCGGTCGCTCAGGGCCCCGAGGAGCTCGCGCGCCCCGGGGAGCAGGTGCAGCCGGTCGAGGTGCTCGGCGAAGTACGCGGTCTGGAACGCCTTCGCCTGCTGTGCGGCGTCGGACTCGCTGGTGCCGAGCAGTTCCTCGAGGAGCATCGAGCCGTCCATGCCGATCAGCCGGTGGATCCGCCAGGCGTCGACCCGCTCCCCGACGGCGTCGAAGGCCCGTGTCCAGGCATCGACGTGCTGGAAGTTCGAGTCGACGAGGGTGCCGTCGATGTCGAAGAGGACGGCCGTGCCGGGTGAGTCTGCCATGGGACCAGCCAACACCGTGGGGTCCGTGCGGCGGGCCCCGGACGACGCTCCGACTGCGGTTCCTGTCCAGGCTGTGTGCCGAGGGGCCTGTCTGTGAACACGAGTGGTCCCGCCCGAGCATGATCGGCAGTGCACCGGTCGTGCGCACCCCGCGCCCGCATGGTCGCACCCGGACAGGAAGGCTTCATCATGGCGAACCCCGTCAAGTACCTCTCGAGCGTCGGCGTCAAGAGCGACTACGCCTACATCGGCGGCTTCGCCTCGATCGCGCTCGCACTGCTCTCCTGGGCCGTCTCGCGCGGCAAGAAGGGCGACGACAAGGCCCAGTCCGACCGCTGGGGCATCTTCATCGGCCACTGGGCACCGACGTTCATGGCGCTCGGCGTCGCGCTGTCCCTCGAAGAGAAGCGCTGACTCCTCCGTCAGACGAACCGCGGCCCCGATCCTCATCAGGATCGGGGCCGAGGTTCTTCGTCGTGGATCCCGTCAGTCGCGCATGGCGCGGAGCTTGCCGAGCAGGCGGACCAACTCGGACAGCTCGTCCCCGTCCCACTTCATGAGCCTCGACCGGAAGTCGCCACGCTCGGTCGCCCGGAGCTCCTCGACCCGCTCGACCGCGGCCGGGGTGGCGGTGAGGACCACGGCTCGCCCGTCGTTCGGGTCGTGCGCACGTTCCACGAGCCCGAGCTCCTCGAGCTGGTGCAGCTGGCGACTCAGAACGCTCTTGTCGTAGCCCAGGACGTCGGCCAGGTTCTTCGCCCCGCAGGACCCCTGGTGAATCAGGACGCTCAGCGTGCGGAACCCGGCCGGCTGCAGGACGGGGTCGATCCGCGCCGCGAAGTCCTTGGCCCGGAGCCGGTACGCCTCGAAGAGGATGACGAACTCCTCCTCGAGCCGGTCGACGTCCGCGGAGGTGACGCCGGTGGCGGTCGCGGCGGGGCGGTCGATCGTCATCTCAGGAGTCTGCGGCACGACCAGCACCGACCGGCTGGGAATCACGGTCCGCGTCCTGAGGGTCCTCGGCGGCTGTACCTGCGCCCGCAGCGGTCGCCACCGGTGCGGTCACGCTCGCCTGGTTGGGCATCCCGGGGGCCACCGACGCGGGGTCGATGCCGGGCTGCTCCGCGGCACGCTCGGCGACCGTCTGGGTGGTGAGCTCCTTGTTCGGCAGGAACGCGACGGCGATGATCGCGATGATCGCGATCGGTGCCGCGATGAGGAACACGTTCGCGATCCCCGTGCCGTACGCCGACTCGACGATGATGCGGACCGCTCGCGGCAGCTCTGCCACATTCGGGATCGATCCGCTCGCGAGCTCCTTGGCCACCGTGGCACCCTGGGCACCGAGCGACCTGACGGCCTCGGTCATCTCGGTCTGCTTGTCGCCGAGCAGCGTCGTGATGCGCGACCCGAGGATCGTGCCGAGGACCGAGACGCCGATGGTGCCGCCGAGCGAGCGGAAGAACGCGACACCGGCACTGGCCGACCCGATGTTCTTCGCCTCGGTGGTGTTCTGCACGACGAGCACCAGGTTCTGCATGACCGCACCGATGCCGGCACCCATGAGGAACATGAACACCCCGACGATCGGGTACGGGGTGTCGTAGGCGATCGTCCCCATCAGGAACATGCCCACCACCAGCGAGATCGTCCCGCCGACCATGTAGCGCTTCCACTTGCCGGTCTTGCTGATGATCGACCCGACGACGGTGCTCGAGAGCAGCAGACCGACGATCATCGGGAGCGTGAGGAGTCCGGACTCGGTGGGTGTGGCGCCACGGGCGAGCTGCATGTACTGCGCCAGGTAGACCGACGTGCCGAACATCGCGATGCCGACGACGACGCTCGCGATGACCGCGAGGGTGAACGTCCGGTTCTTGAACAGCGTCATCGGGAGGATCGGCTCCTCGGCACGGATCTCGACGACCACCGCGAGGACGAGCGCCACGACGGCACCGCCGACCATGAGGACGGTGGCGAGCGACGCCCAGCCGAACTGCGATCCGGCGAGGGTGACCCAGATGAGGAGGAGCGACACGCCACCGGCGATGAGCACGGCACCGAGGTAGTCGATCTTGACCTTGCGGGCCGCACGGGCCCGGAGCTTCAGCGTGAACTGCAGCAGGATGATCGCCGCGATCGCGAAGGGCACGCCGACGAAGAAGTTCCAGCGCCACCCGAGACCATCGGTCAGGAAGCCACCGAACAGCGGCCCACCGACCGTGCCGACCGCCATGACCGCACCGAAGAGCCCCATGTACCGACCGCGCTCCCGCGGGCTGATGATGTCGGCCATGATGATCTGGCTGAGGGCCGTGAGGCCACCGGCACCGACGCCCTGGAGCACGCGGAAGGTGATGAGCGTGCCGGGGTTCTGCGAGAAGCCGGCGAGGGCCGATCCGAGCACGAAGATCACGAGCGCGAGCTGGATCAGCAGCTTGCGGTTGAAGAGGTCGGCGAACTTGCCCCAGACCGGGGTCGTGACCGTGGTCGCGAGGAGCGTCGACGTGACGACCCACGTGTAGGCCGACTCACCGCCGCCGAGGTCCCCGATGATCCGAGGCAGGGACGTGCTGACGACGGTCGAGGCGAGGATCGCGACGAACATGCCGAGCAGGAGGCCGGAGAGGGCCTCGAGCACCTGACGGTGGGACATCTTCACCGGGGTGTCGTCGAGTCCGGCGGGGGCGCCCGCGGATCCGGAGGAGACGACCGCGGGTTCCGCGGTCAGAGCGTGCCGTGACATCGAGTTGCCAATCCGGTCCGCACTCGGCGGACCTCTCTACGGGGGTTGCGCGATGCCACGCTGCATCGTTTGGTTGATCTATGTCAACTATGCGCCGCTGGTTGATGAATGTCAACTACATGGTTGACGAGAGTGAACTACTTCGTCGTCGGACGCGCCCGCACGTGCGCCCGCTCCCCCTGCGGCCCGTAGAGACACAGCACCTCCGCCGCCTCGTCCGACTCGTTCGCGAACCAGTGCGGTGTGTGCGTGTCGAACTCCGCGACCTCTCCCGGCCCGAGCACGAGGTCGTGGTCGCCGAGCACGAGACGCAGGCGCCCGGACAGCACGTACATCCACTCCCATCCCTCGTGGGTGTTCGGCGTCGGGGCACCACCGGGCCAGTGCGGCGGGATCAGCTGCTTGAACGAGCGGATGCCGCCCGCGCGCCGGGTCAGTGGCACGACCGTCATCCCGTGGTGCCGCTCCGGCTTCAGGTGCACGAGCGGGTCACCCGTCTCGGGCGCTCCGACGAGGTCGTCGAGCGGGACACGGTGCGCGCGCGCGAGGGGCAGCAGGAGTTCGAGCGTCGGTTTCCGCTGCCCGGACTCCAGGCGCGACAGGGTGCTCACCGAGATGCCGGTCTCCGCGGCGAGCTGCGCGAGCGTCTGGTTCCGGCGGGTGCGCTGGGCACGGAGGCGTGGGCCGACCGCGTCGATGACGGAATCCGTCGTGACGGGGCCGGTGCGGGCCTCCCGGCTGTCTGGTTCGACCATGCTCCTGATCTTGCCACTCCGGCAACGAACGTTGCTGATCTGGCCCGGGCTGGTCGACACTCGTCGGCATGACAGCAATCGCAGATCAGTACGACGTGGTCGTCGTCGGCGGCAGCGCCGCCGGCCTGAGTGCAGCACTCACCCTCGGACGCTCGCGGCGGTCCGTGCTCGTCGTGGATGCGGGCGAACCGCGGAACGCGCGTGCTGCGGGCGTGCACAACTACCTGGGGCAGGAGGGCACGAGTCCGGCGGAGCTCGCCGAGATCGGGCGGGCGGAGGTCCGGCAGTACGGCGGGCTCACCACGGACGGAAGGGTCGTGGCTGCGTGGCTCGTCGACCCTGCGACTGCCGGAACGCACGACGGCATCGCGTTCCGGGTCGACCTCGAGGACGGACGCTCCGTCGTGGCCCGCCGTCTCGTCGTGGCGAGCGGCGCCGTCGACGTCCTGCCCGACGTGCCGGGACTCGCCGAGTTCTGGGGCACCGGGGTCGTGCACTGCCCGTACTGCCACGGGTGGGAGGTCCGGGACCGCGCCATCGGGGTGCTCCTCACCTCGGCGATGCAGGTCCATCAGGTGCACATGTTCCGGCAGCTCAGCGAGGACGTGACGGTGTTCGTGACGGACCCCGCGCTCGTGGACGAGGAGGCCCGGGTCCGGATGCGCGCTCGTGGCATCCAGGTGATCGACGGGCCGGTGGTGTCGGTGATCGGCTGCGGATCGGGTCCGGAGCGGCGGCTCGCCGGGGTGCAGCTCGGGGACGGTTCGGTCGTGGCGGTCGAGGCACTCGCGGCGACGAGCTCGGTCGAGGCTCAGGTGGACTTCCTGGCGGGGCTCGGGCTGCACGCCGAGGACCAGGTGGTGAACGGCATGCGATTCGGGAGCGTGCTCGCCGTCGGGCCGACCGGGGCGACGACGGTGCCGGGGGTGTACGCCGCCGGGAACGTCACGAACGCGGCGACGATCGTCGTCGCCGCGAGTGCTGCCGGGGCCTGGGTGGGCGCGGCGGTGAACGGCGACCTCGTGCTGGCCGACGTCGAGACGGCGCTCGCCGGGACGCTCGCGGGCTGAGGGACGCGGGCTGACCGGCGCGGGCTGACGGGCGCGGGCTGACGGGCGCGGGCTGACGGGCGCGGTGGGCTGCTCGCTCGGCTTGTCGGCCCGGAGGATTCGCGTGGTTGGACGTCCCCCCATGCTCGACGTCCAACCGCGCTCTGCCACGGTTTCACGCGACGGTCGTCGGAGCAATGGTCCGAGAGGATGAACTGCCCCCGCCGTCGGACCCAGTTCAGGGGACGTGCTGCCCCGTACCCGGTCGTCAGTCCTCGACGATCACGCCCGCCGCTCGTGCGAACGCCGCCGCCATGAACACCACCTGGTCGCCGCTCAGCACAGCGCCCCGGAGTTGCGCGGCGTCGGTCACCCCGTCGAGCGACGCGCTGCGCAGGTCGACGTCGCGGAGCCTCGCACCGCCGGCACCGAGCTCGCGGATCGTGCACCCGGGGAACGCGACCCGCTCGAGCTGGGCGGAGCCGAGGTCGAGCTCGTCGATCACGCAGTCCTCGAACGTGACGTCGTGCATCGTGGTCGAGCGGAGGTTCACGAAGCCGAGCTTCGCGCCGACGATCCGGACGTCGTCGAGCACGGAGTCGTAGAGCTCGGCGGAGCCGATCCGACCCGAGGCGATCCGGACGCCGCGCCAGGTCGAGCGGGGTGCGCGGAGGACCGGGGCGTCGAGGACCTCGATCGTGGAGTCGCGGATGCGGAGCCCGCGGAGGTCGGCGTCGGACGCGGCGAGGGTCCCGAAGGTGCAGTCCTCCACGTCGAGCTCGGTCAGGTCGCGCCCTGCGATGTCGAGGTCGCCGACCATCCGACCCTCGAGCGCGTCGCCGGGGAGCAGGTCGTCCGCGCCGCCCGGCTCGAGCCCGGGGAGCGTGATCCGGTTGTGTCGAGGGGCCTGAGTCGCGCGCATGGGTCCATCGTGGCAGGGGTGCGTGCCTCGGCGTGCGCGAGTGCCGGCCGGTGCCGGTGCCGGTGCGTGTGCTGGTGCCGGTGCGTGTGGGTGCCGGCGCGTGTGGGCATGCCGACGACGGTTGCTCGTGCGGACGACCGAGCAGCTGTCGTCCGCACGCGCGGATGCCGAGCAGCCCCGTGTGCGGACACCGCGCACGCCCCGCACAGCACGAACGCCCCTGCCGGATCCGGCGGGGGCGTTCGGCGTCTGTGGGCCGTCCGGGTGTCAGTCCGTGCGGGTCTCGAAGCCCGCACGGTCGACCCGGCGGTGGTACGGCATGCCGAGTGCGCCGCCGGCGATCGCGCCGAGGAGCGTCAGCGCGAGGACGACGACGATCGCGCCGATGCCGATGAGCACGCCGTTGTCGCCCTGGAACACGGTGTCCATGGCCGGGGTGGTGCCGCCACCCATGGCGAGGGGGGTCTTCGAGCCGTACGCCCACCCGAGCAGACCGACGACGATGAGGAAGAACAGCCCCCAGAACCACGTCGCGAGACCCTGCTTGACGCCGGCGAACCGTGCCATGCGACCGGCCACGTACCCGCCGCACATCGCGGAGACGAACAGGATCACGGCGATGACCACGACCAGGACGATCGACTCGACGCCCATGCTCCCGCTCGAGATCGACTGCACGCTGCCGAGGCCGAACAGCCCGACTCCGAACCCGACGAGCGCCGACAGGATGACGAAGACCCCGGTCATCGCGATGGCCCCGTAGAACCCGGAGCCCCATTTGAAGCCCGCGTAGGCCTCCCGCTGGCGATCGAGGACCTCCTCGTGGGTGATCTGCGCGGGCACCGCTGCGGGGGTCGGCTCCGGGAACCGGCCGCGGGCCGGCTCCTGGTCACTGACCGGCTCGGGGCGACGGTCGTCCTGACTGATCGGGGGCAGGGGTGCTGCGGCGGGGAACCGGGTCGTCTCGGCCTCGGAAGCCCGGTCGGCGTCGGAGGCTCGGGCGGCGTCGGAGGCTCGGTCGGCGTCGTCGACCGACGATTCGGCCGGAGAGGTCGGGCCCGCGACCGTGTCGGAGATGGGGACGTAGGCACCGATCGGCGTCGTCCGCTCCGGCTCGACGGGCTTCGCGGGCTCGACGAGGGGCGGAGCGGCTGCGGCGGCTGCCGGCAGCCGGTCGTACGCCGCGGTGGGCGCGTCGGTCCGGTCGTCGATCACGTCGGTCTCGTCGGCGCGGCTGGACGCGTCGTACTGGTCGGTCGCGTCGTGCCGGTCGGTCGCGTCATGCTGGTCGGTCGCGTCGTGCTGGTCGGTCGCGTCGTACCGGTCGGTCGCGTCGTGCTGGTCGGTCGCGTCGTGCTCGTCGGTCGCGTCGTCTCCGACGGCCGGGAGGACCGTGGTGCTCTGGTCGTCGTGCCGCGCCTCCGCCGAGTGGGGCGCGTCCGTCCCCGTGGGCAGGCCGAAGGTCGGCTGGTCGTCGTCCTGCTGCCCCGCATCCTGCACGGCCGGCGCGTCGACCATCGGGTTCGGGCGGGTGTCGCTCGCGTCCGGGTGGTCGATGTCGATGGTGGCCGGCGGGGTGCCGGGGGCCCCGAGGGAGTCGTCGCCGGCCCGCTGCTCGTTGTTCGCGAAGTCCGGGTCGTGCTCGACGTCGCGGAGCTCGTCCGGCTGGCCGTCGTCGTCGCGATCAGCACGCTCGTCCGAGCCGCCGAAGTCCACCGCAGGACGGTCCGCACCCTCGTCCGAGCGCTGGTCCGAGCCGCCGAAGTCCACCGCGGGACGGTCCGCGCCCTCGTCGGCACGCTCGTCCGAGCCGCCGAAGTCCACCGCCGGACGGTCCGCGGGCACGGACTCGTCGGAACCCGGCTCGACCGGCGGCTCACTCGCGGGCTCCGAGCCCTGCCCGTGTTCCGCCGGCACGGTGAACGGGTCGTTCGTGGGTGCAGCGGGGTGTCCGCCGTCGTGGTCGGCGCCGTTCGCGTGGTCGATGCCGTCCTCGTGGTCCGGGCGTCGCTCGTCGTCGGGGTTGCTCATGTGGGCCTCCTCGGGCTGTGCATGGATCTCACGCGCTGACACCCAGCAAACTCGGAACGCCCGCGGGGTGTTCTCCCACGGTAGGGCTGGCCGACCCCGCCACCGCGCCGAACACCCCGTCCGGCGCGAACCCCCAGCTCCCCGGCGCCGCTCGGAACACCCTCGTCCGCCGCGAACACCCGCGTCCACGTGTTCGCGCCGGACGCGGGTGTTCGGAACACGTCGCACCCCGATGGCCTACCCGCGGAGCGGCCCCGACGCCGGCACTGACACCCCGTCGGCGAACCCGGCCACCAGGTCGGCGAGCGCGTCGACGGAGGTGTGTCGCGCCTCCCAACCGAGCTCCTCGCGCGCACGGTCCGTGCGCATGATCGGGACGCCGGCGGCGATGTCGATCCACCCGGCATCCGTGGGCTGGAGGCGCAGCCGCCACGTCAGCGTGACGATCCCGCGGAGGAGCCCCAGCGGGATCCTGACCGCGCGCCGCATGCCGAGCACCTCGGCGATGATCGGCGGGGTGAGGACCGGGGACGCCGCGATGTTGAAGGCCCCGGCGGCGCGCTTCGCGACCACGAGCCAGTACGCCTCGGCGACGTCGTCGGCGTGCACGGCCTGGAACACGAACGGTCCGGGGAGCGGCAGCACCGCCCACTTGATCCAGTTCACGGCACGCATCGGGACGACTCGGCCGAGGAACAGTCCACGGATCTCGGCCGCGGCCTGTCGCTGGAAGATCAGTCCCGGGCGGAGCCGTGTCACGACGATGTCATCGTGTGCTGCCGCGAACACGTCGAGCGCCGCCTCGTTGATGGCCTTGTGCACGCTGTATGTCGCGGACGGGATGCCGTCGACCGGCCATGACTCGTCGACGCGGAGACGCTTGTCCGTCGCCCGGTACGCACCGACCGACGACGCGACGACGACCTGCGCCACCCCTGCCCGCGCGACCGCGTCGAGGACGGCTTCCGTCCCGTCGACGTCCACCGCGTACTGCACCGGGATGTCGTGGGTCGGCTGGAGTGCCCACGCCAGGTGGATCACGGCGTCGACGCCGTCGAACAGCCTCGTGAGCGCGTCCGCCGCCGCCGGCAGTCCGATGTCGACGCTGTGCCACTCGACACCGTCGTAGGGCAACACCGACCGGTCGGGGATGCGCCGTGCGATCCCGACCACCTGCACGTCCGGCTCGGCGTGCAGGCGTCGGAGCACCGCGGTCCCGACGTTCCCCGTCGCGCCGACGACGGCGATCCGCATCAGGACGCGCTGCCGGGGCTCAGGACGACCTTGACGCAGCCGTCCTGCTTCTTCTGGAACACCTCGTACATGTGCGGGGCCTCCTCGAGACGGACCCGGTGCGTCGTCAGGTCGAGCGCTCCGAGCGGATCCGACGAGTCCTCGAGCAGCGGCTGGATCTCGTCGACCCAACGGAGGACGTTGCACTGCCCCTCACGGAGCGTGATCTGCTTGTCGAACATCGTCTTCAGGGGCATCGGGTCGGCGACGCCGCCGTACACGCCACTCAGTGAGATCGTGCCGCCACGACGGACGACGTCGATCGCGGTGGTCACGGCTGCGAGCCGGTCGACGCCGACCGTCTCGAACGCCTTCTGCGCGAGTTTGTCGGGCAGGAGCCCCGCCACGGTCTGGACGGCCGACGCTGCCGGGCTGCCGTGCGCCTCCATCCCGACCGCGTCGACGACGCCGTCGGGTCCGCGACCGTCGGTCAGGTCACGGAGCCGGTCGGCGATGTCGTCCTGCATGTCGAACACCTCGACGCCGTGCCGCTCGGCCATCGCACGGCGGACCGGCTCCGGCTCGACGGCGAGCACCCGGTAGCCGCGGTGCACGCCGATCCGGGCCGCGAATTGCCCGACGGGTCCGAGCCCGAGCACGACGAGGGTGCCGCCGTCCGGCACGTTCGCGAAGTCGACGCCCTGCCACGCGGTCGGGATGATGTCGCTGAGGAACAGGTACTGCTCGTCAGGACCCTCCGGCGGGATGACGATGTGGTTGTTGTCCGCGAGGGGGACGCGGAGGAACTCGGCCTGACCGCCGGGGACCTGGCCGTACATCTTCGAGAAGCCGAACAGCGAGGCCCCGGAACCGTACTCGGTGACCTGGGTGGTCTCGCACTGCGACTGGAGCCCGCGCATGCACATCCAGCAGTGGCCGCACGCGATGTTGAACGGGATGACGACGCGGTCGCCGACCTTGAGTCGTGAGACGGCCGAGCCGACCTCCTCGACGATGCCCATCGGTTCGTGCCCGAGGATGTCACCCTTGTCGAGGTACGGGCCGAGCACCTTGTACAGGTGCAGGTCCGATCCGCAGATCGCTGTGGACGTGATCCGGATGATCGCGTCGGTCGGGAGTTCGATCGTCGGGTCTGGGACCGTCTCGACGCTGACCTTCTCGGTGCCCTGCCATGTGAGTGCTCGCATCGTGCATGGTTACGCCCCTCGCCTCCGAGCGCGTCCGTCGCAGTCCTCAACGCGCATCCGCGTCCGTCGCAGTCCTCAACGCGCATCCGCGTCCGTCGTCGCCACCCGCCGTCCCCGCCGCAGCACGATGACCGCGACGACGACCAGGAACGCGGCGAAGAGCCACGAGCCGACCCGGGGATCGACGGCGCGCGCGAGGACCGCCCCGAACGGCGAGACGACGGCGGCGGTGATCCCCACCGTCAGCCCGATGCGCAGGTCGACCGAGCCCCGACGCAGGTTCGCGATCGTGCCGGACACCGACGTCGGGATCATGGTCAGGAGCGAGGTGCCCTTCGCGAGCAGGTCCCCCGCGCCCAGCACCAGTTCGAGACCGGGCACGATCACCACCCCGCCGCCGACGCCCACGAGCCCCGACAGGACACCGGAGAGCAGCCCGATCCCGAGGAGCACGATCGCCTCGACGAGGCCGTACCGCACGTCCCCACCCCGCGACGGCACCGCGACGACGAGCGACACGAGCACCACGGCGATGAACCCGACGAAGATCCACGGGAGCACGCGGAGCGGCAGTCGCCGGAGGAGCCGCGCGCCGAGCGGTGCGCCGGCGACACTGCCGACCGCGAGGGTGAGGGCGGCGAGCCAGTCCACCTCGCCCTGCAGTCCGTACGTGAGCGCCCCGACGACGGCAGCGGGCGCGATCGCGACGAGGGAGGTCGACGACGCTCGGCGCTGGTCCATCCCGACGAAGGCCATGAGCGCCGGCACGACGATGACGCCGCCGCCGACGCCGAAGAGTCCGGAGAGGACACCGGCGACGACGCCGATCGCGACGAGCACGACGAGTGCTCTCACGGACGGGCGACGGGATGGGCGAGGCGGACGGGAGGCGCGGGTCACCGCTCCAGGCTAGGCGTGCGGTCGCGGAGACGGGAGCGCTGCGAGGGACGGGCGCGCACCGTGCGCACCGCACTCGTCGTGCGCATCCCTCCCGTCGTGCGCACCGCGCGCTCCTACCGGAAGGAGAGGATCGTGAGCGGGTCGACGAGCGTGCCGTTCACCCGGGTCTCGACGTGCACGTGGGGCCCCGTCACCTGGCCGGTGTTCCCGGACAGGCCGATCACGGTGTTCAGCGAGACCGTCTGGCCCTTCGTGACGTTGATCGCGCTGAGGTGCGCCGTGAGCACCGTGGTGACCCCGTAGGTCACGACGACGTAGTTGCCGTACGTGGCGTTGCCGGTGATGGTCGTCGTCACGGTTCCGGTCCCGGAGGCGTACACCGTCGTCCCGATGCCGACCCCGGCATCGGCGCCCTGGTGGTAGCGCGGCACATGTCCGACGCCGCGATCGTCGCCGTAGCGACCGGTGATCCGCTGGCTGACGACGGGCCACCGGAGGCCGGCCACGGGCCGGCTCGACCACGCGAGCGTCCCGGAGGCGCCGTAGAGGACCACACTGCCGTCGACCTGCATGAGGAGCTGTCCCGCTCCGGCGCGGGGTGTCCCGCTCGACCAGACCGCGTGCCGGTCGGCGGCGTACACGACGAAGTTCCCGTCGGCCTGCACCGCGGCCGTGGCACCCGGCCATCGAGAGGTCCCCGTCGACCACGTCGCCCGCGTGCCGTCGTACTGCACGAGGTTGCCGTCCGGCTGCATCACGAGGCGGAGCCCGCTGTTCGCCGCAGCGCGGAGCGTCGTGTTCGGCAGGAGGACCTGGCCGGCGGCGACGCGGTCCTGGTACGCGCTCGCGTGCCAGGCGTTGGCGCCGCTCGCCTGGCGCATGGCGAAGTCACCGTCGTCGCCGACGACGAGGGACACCGCGCCACGACCGCTCGACCCGGTCGACCAGACCGCCTTGCCGGCGCGGTAGATCACGAGGTTGCCGTCGGCCTGGGGCACGAACGTGGCGCCGGATGCCTTCGCGGTGTTGCTGGCCCACAGGACGCGGTTCCCGATGCCGTACATGACGAGGTTGCCGTCGCCCTGCGCCGTGAGCCGGAACTGGCCGTTCGGGCTCGTCACGACACTGCCTGCGACGAGGACGGTGCCGGCCGGGACGCTGCCGACGAAGGGCGCGGTCGCGGCCTGCGCGGGGACACCCACGACGAGGGCGACCGCGGTGAGCGCGATGCTCACCAGGAGGGCGAGGATGAGCGGCAGTGTCCCGCGCTGGCGTGTGCTGGTCATGACGAAGGTCCCTGGAAGTCCACGGACTCCCGTGTCGGGCCCGTCAGAGCATGCTCGTCGCGATGACTCCATGCCGGCAGTCCCACCTCGGGGGGCTGTTGCGCTCGCCACCACTGTGCAGGCCACTCCGCGTGTGCAGGCCGCCCCCCGCGGGTGACGGGCGCTCTCGCGGGTCAGGCGGGGCGCGCGCGGGTCAGTGTGCGGCGCGGATCAGGCGGGGCGCTCGCAGGTCAGGCGGAGTGCGCGCAGGTCAGTGTGCGGCACGGTGTCGGACGAGGAGCGCGGCGGCGACGGCAGCGGCCTCGTCGGCATCGCGCGTGGTGATCGCGGAGAGGCCGCCGCTGACGTTCGTCACGACGATCCCGGGGCCCCGACGCGACACGTAGGCACGACGGCCGGGTGAGGTCCGCCACCCCCAGCCGCCCCATGCCATCGGCTCGATGACGTCGACGTCGACCGACTCCATGGCGTCGAGCGGGATTCGCATGAGCGGGATGCCGAACATCGCCGTCACGAGTCGGACCCCGCGCTGGTCCACCGTGAGCCGCACGCGGCCGATCACGATGACGGCGACCGCAGACACGAGCATCGCGACCATCGCCACGACCGGGATCCCGGCGCTGCCGAACACCGTGGTGAGCAGCATCACGACACCGGCGAGGAACAGCAGGGCCCCGACCCACTCGAAGAGGAGCGATCCCGTCCGGCCGGTCCAGGCCAGCCGTTCGCCGGGGCGGGTCTGGACCGGCACCACGCGGTCGGCGTCGGGGACTGGCGCGAGCTCGAACGGGAGCAGCAGCCACGGGACCCCGCCCCAGAGCAGTGACGCGATGACCACGGCCAGCCCCCACCCGAGCACGGCGTCCTCCGCGGAGCCGGCCTGGACGGTGACCGAGGCCGACACGATCCACGCAGCGCCGATCACCGCCGCCGTCGACGCGATGACCGTCGCGAGGGCACGCGCCTGTCGGCCGTCACGGCTCCGCACCAGCACGATCGTCCCGATGACGGCGAGTGCGGCGGTGATCGCCATGGTCACCGCGAAGAAGCTCCACGTCCCGCTGAAGCCGTCCGGACGACCGGTCGCCGGCCAGTGGCTCGCGATCCGGTCCGGCAGGCTCGCGCGGAGTGACGTCGCCGCGACGAGCAGCGCCACCACCGGCCCCCAGAGGGACACTCCCGCGGCTGTCCGTCGGAGCGCTACCGGTCCGATCGTCGTCGAGGCCCGCGGTGTCGTCGTCATCGTTCCATTCCCTTGATCATCGTCGCGAGGTCGTTCGCGCTCATCCCGAGCGCTCGGGCCTGGTGCACGAGCGCAGCCGCCGCCGCCCGGAGCCCGATCGTCCGATCGGACCCGTCTGCCGCGGGGTCGCCCGCCAGCACGACCGCACCCCGACCCCGACGGAGTTCGATGAGCCCCTCGGACCGGAGCGCGTCGTACGCCCGGAGCACGGTGTGCATGTTGATGCCGAGTCCCGCGGCGAGCTCCCTGGCGGCCGGGAGTCGCTCGCCGGCGACGACCGAGCCGTCGGCGATGCCGCCCCGGATCTGCGCCGCGACCTGCTCGGCGAGGGACACCCTGGCGTTCGGCTCGACCCGGATCAGCATGTTCTAGTTCTATGCGAACAACACCCGAAGGTCAAGAGGCAAGGGGAATCTGATGTACCAGTATGCACCGGTCCTCCACAGGCCGACGTTGTCCACAGATCAGTGCCAGTGCGCTCGCGACCGCCGTCGACCGGGCACAGTGGAGGCATCCGCTCGAAAGGACCGCACCACATGACCTACGCCGCCTCCCCCGACCGCTACGACTCCATGCCCTACCGGCGCACCGGCCGCTCGGGGCTCGACCTGCCGCTGCTCTCGCTCGGCTACTGGCACAACTTCGGAGACGACCGGTCGTTCGAGTCCCAGCGGGCGATCAGCCGTCGTGCGTTCGACCTCGGCATCACCCACCACGACCTCGCGAACAACTACGGGCCGCCGTACGGGTCCGCCGAGGTGAACTTCGGCCGACTGATGCGCGAGGACTTCCGCCCCTACCGCGATGAGATGGTGATCTCGACCAAGGCGGGCTGGGACATGTGGCCGGGGCCGTACGGGCAGGGCGGCGGTGGGCGCAAGTACATGCTCGCCTCGCTCGACCAGTCGCTCGACCGCATGGGCCTCGACTACGTCGACATCTTCTACTCGCACCGCCTCGACGCCTCGACACCGCTCGAGGAGACGATGGGCGCGCTCCACACCGCCGTCCAACAGGGCAAGGCGCTGTACGTCGGCATCTCCTCCTACGACGCCGAACGCACCCGGCAGGCTGCGGCGATCCTCCGGGAGCTCGGCACACCGCTGCTCATCCACCAGCCCTCCTACTCCATGCTCAACCGCTGGATCGAGACGGAGGGCCTGCTCGACGCCACGGCAGAGATCGGCGCCGGCGTCATCGGGTTCACGGCGCTCGCGCAGGGACTCCTGACGGACAAGTACCTCGACGGCGTCCCGGACGGCTCGCGCGCATCGAAGGGTGACTCGTTCGATCCGTCGGTCATCACGGACGAGGTCGTCGGCCACCTGCGCGCTCTGTCGGACATCGCAGCGGCTCGGGGTCAGTCGCTGGCGCAGCTCGCTCTGGCGTGGGCGCTGCGCGACGAGCGGGTCACCTCGCTCGTGATCGGGGCGTCCCGCGTCGAGCAGCTCGAGCAGAACGTCGCGGCACTCGGCAACCTGTCCTTCACCGAGGACGAGCTCCGCGCGATCGACGAGCACGCGGTCGAGTCGACCGGCGTCGACCTGTGGGCGGGGGCACGCGTCGGCGAGATCTGAGCGCGCACGTCGGCGACATCTGAGCGCACGCGTCGGCCAGATCTGAGCACGCGTCGGCCAGATCTGAGTGCGCGCGTCGGCTCCATCTGAGCAGGTAGGTCGGCCAGATCTGAGCGGGTGGTCCGGAGAGATCTGAGCGGGTAGGTCGGCGAGACCTGAGCGGGTCGGTGCAGGTGACCGGTCTTGGTCACCTGCACCGCGCCTCCAGTCCGGATCGCGCATCAGCGCATCAGCGCACGTGGGTCAGCGCCTGCGCATCCGCGTCAGTGCGTGGTCGAGATGAGGTACGAGACCGACGTACCCGGGGTGCTGATGCTCACCGAGTAGTCGTCGTCGGTGTACGTGGCCTGGGTCTTCGAGCCGCCGTCGCTCTTGTCGAAGCCCGCCTTCTCGAGCGCCTTCGCAGCACGGGCGAAGCCGCCCTTCGTCGCGGGCGAGATGGTCGCGCTCCAGCCGTTGTCCGCGTCCCCGCGGGCAACGATGACGTCGCCGTCGACGAGCGGGACGGCCTTCGGGAAGTTCGCCGGGACCTGCTGCGACGCCGGGGACGACGAGGCAGTCGACGCCGAGGCGGACCCCGACGCAGAGGAACTGCTCGAACCGGTCGCGCAGCCGGAGAGGAGCGCGGCCGCCGCGAGGACGGTCGCACCGACGGTGACGATCTTGACGGAGGTGGAACGGGTTGTGGAGCTGAGGTGGAACATGTGACCTTCTGTGCGAGTGGTGCGTTTCGTGTGAACACCCCAGCGTCCCGCATGTCGGCTGGACGTTCCTCGAACCGGTGCAGTATCGCCCGTGGGGTACGCCCACCTGAGGCTCTCGGAACACCTGCGGCGTAGCAACGGACGCGGCGCGGAGAGACCGAGCCGCGAGAGGAGCACCACATGGCGACCGAGATCACCGAGGGCGGCCAGGCCACACTCGACGCACGCGACCGCATGCGCGACCAGGACGCACCGCTCGAGGAGCGCTTCGACCCGGAGTTCACCGACCACGACCCGGCGCCGGGGCAGCCGGAGGACGGCAGTGGCATCGCCTGGTTCTGGGAGCAGTTCGGCACGTCGTTCTCCGACCTCGAGCGCGACGTCATCGAGACCATCGCGACCCCGACGAAGATCATCACGGTGATGGACCTCTCCGGCACCCACACCGGCGAGTTCATGGGGCATGCGCCGACCGGCAAGCGCTTCACCGTCCGGAACGTGCAGGTCATCGGGTACCGGGACGGCCGCGCGGTCGACCGATGGGGTGCGACCGACCAGCTCGGCATCCTGCAGCAGCTCGGGCTCATCTGAGCGGTCGCGCCTCCGGCCGTCCGTGTCGCACCACGATCGGCGCATCGCCCCATCCGTGGTCGGTGGTGCCACGCGGCAAGAGTGGTGTCACGCGGCAAGAGCTGTGCCACGCGGCAGGGGTGCCGCGCGGCAAGAGTGGCGCCACGCGGCAAGAGTGGTGCGGGGCCCTTGCGCTGGAGTGGACTCCAGCGCATAGCGTCACCCTCATGCGATCAACCACGGGGTACGCCCTCCTCGAACCCGGCACCGAACTGCGGGAGTGGGCCTTCGACCGTCGCGACCCCCGCCCGGACGACGTCGTCGTGCGCGTGACACACACCGGGGTGTGCCACTCCGACATCCACACCATCGACGACATCGGGGCCGATGGCCTGCCGCTGGTCCCCGGACACGAGTTCACCGGCGAGGTCGTCGCCGTCGGGGCAGAGGTCACCGGGTTCGCGACCGGGGACCTCGTCGCCGTCGGGAACATCGTCGACTCGTGCGGTGTGTGTGAGAACTGCCTCGACGCCGAGGAGCCGTACTGCCTGGAGTTCCCGACCACGACCTACAACGGCCGCGACCGGGTCGACGGCTCGATCACCCGCGGCGGGTACTCGCACGAGTACGTCGTCCGGGAGCGGTTCGTGTACCACCTGCCGACATCGCTCGACCCCGCGGGCGTCGCGCCGCTGATGTGCGCCGGGATCACGGTGTGGCAGCCGCTCTCCCGGTACGAGGTCGGTCCGGGGACCGAGGTCGGTGTGGTCGGACTCGGCGGACTCGGACACCTCGCGGTGAAGTTCGCGAAGGCGCTCGGTGCCCGCGTGACGGTGTTCACGACCTCGCCGTCGAAGGCAGCGGACGCCCGGGAGCTCGGTGCGGACGACGTCATCGTGTCGAGCGACGCCGACGCGATGGATGCTGCCGCTCGCCGGTTCGACTTCATCCTCGACACCGCGGCGGGCAAGCACCCGATCACGCCCTATGTCAGGACGCTCGCGATGGACGGGACGATCTGCATGCTCGGCATCCCGGACCAGTACGAGGTCGACGCCTTCACCCTGCTGAACGGTCGGCGCCGGTTGACCTCGTCGGGCTCCGGCGGGACCCGTGACACCCAGGCCATGCTCGACTTCGCGGGTGCGCACGGGATCGTGGCCGACGTGGAGGTCCTCCCGGCGGCGCAGGTGAACACCGCGCTCGACCGCCTCCGCGCGAACGACGTGCGTTGGCGGTTCGTGCTCGACTTCACCGCGTGAGCCCGCACGCAGGCCGCACGCCGCACGCCGCACGCCGCACGCCGCACGCCGCACTGGGTAGCGTGAGCGCATGAGCACCGTGATCGAGTCCTCGGTCGGCACCCTCGGCATCCGTGAGGTCGCCGAGCGGACCGGCATCAGCGTCGACGCCCTCCGTTGGTACGAACGCGAGAGACTCATCCCCGACGTCGGCCGCACCTCCGACGGGCGCCGCCGCTACACCCCGGCGGCGATGCGCTTCGTCCGCCTCGTCCAGGCACTCCGTCGCACAGGCATGCCGGTCGCCGAGGTCCGTGAGTTCGTGCAGATCGGTCGCGGCGAGCTCGCGAACCACCCGCCCCGTCTCGCGATCCTCGAACGACAGGCTGCGGCGATCGAGGAGCACCGCCGCCAGCTCGACGAGGACCAGGCGATCATCGACGCCAAGATCGCCGACTACCACCGGCTCATCGCCCTCGGCATCGACTGCGAGGACGAGACCGCCGCGCAGGCCGCGCGCGCGACACAGGCCGTCATGGACTGCACCACCTGACGGACGGCCGGCGGTGGAACGACCGGTGTCGTGCCTCCAGACCGGGCGCCCGGAACACCGGGATGGGCCGGTCGGCCGATGCGGCCGACGCGACCCGCCTCGTATCGTCGGACCCATGCTCCGACGCTCCACCATCACCGCCACAGCCCTGACGCTCATGCTCGCCGGTGCGGTCTGCGGATGCGCGACCGGGCCGGGAGGCACGACCTCCTCCGCCTCGTCGGCGGCGGTCCCGCAGCTGGACCCGCAGGTCGCGTCCACCCTCGACGACGCACTCGGCGCGGTCCGCGCGAGCACGGGGGTCGACTCGGCGACGAAGCGCGTCGAGCTCCACCAGAGCTACACCGCGGCGGACGGGACGGACGTCACACCCGAGGGACTCGACGCGTGGAACAACCGTGACGCCGGCCCCGAGGCACCGCGACCGATCGGTGCCGTCGACGAGGACGACGGGGCCCTCCCGCCGGTACCGACCCCGACCGCACGGCCCATGCCACCGGCGGGAGCGACCGAGCGGCACACCCTCTCGGCCGAGTTCGTCGTCACGATGGACGCCGCTTCGACACCGGCGCAGGCAGCAGCGGTACCGGTCGCGATGGCGAAGCGGATCGCGTGGACCGGCGTCGCCCTGTCGCTGCAGGTCCCCGCCGGGCCCGGCCGGGTGCTGAGCTCTGTGACCTACTCCGGCACGTTCGACCAGACGATCCCCGACGCCACCGCCCTCGGCGTCGCAGAGGGACTCGCCACCCTCGCGGCAACCCCCGGTGTGACCGGACTCGAGGCGAGCATCCCGCAGACGATGCGCGTCGACTACGGCTCGCTGACGATCGGGGTCGCTCCCGCCGACGACGCGACCCTGGCCCGGGTCCGCTCGGTCATCGACACGACGGCGTTCGCGGAGACGACGCTGCACGGGTCGTTCGGCAACGGTGCGAAGCCCTGACGTCGTCCCGGACCCGAACGCACCGCACCGCACCACACCGCACCGACCGGTGGACCGTTCCGGTCAGAGCCCGACGCTGCCCTGTGAGATCCCTCCATCGATGGTGACCGTCGTGCTCGTCATGTAAGACGCCTTGCCGGAGGCGAGGAACACCACGACGTCGGCGATGTCCTCGGGTTCGGCGAGACGACCGAGCGGGATCGCGGCGTCGAGCTTCCGCAGCTTGTCCTCGTCCGAGGTCGTCGCCGTGTTGATCGGGGTGTCGACCGCCCCGGGAGCGATGTTGACGATCCGGACACCGTGCGGCCCGAGCTCCACGCCACCGCTCCGTGCGAGCATCCGCATGCCGCCCTTCGAGATGCAGTAGGCGAGGTTGCCCGGCATCGGCCAGTCCTCGTGCACGCTCGAGATGTTGAGCACGAGACCGCCGTCGCCCTGCGCGATGAACTGCTTCGCCGCGTGCTGGGTCGCGAAGAACGCACTCTTCATGTTGACGGCCATCACACGGTCGTAGCCCTCCTCCGTCTCCTCGAGGAGGGACTTCCGATCCTCCATCCCGGCGTTGTTCACCAGGACGTCGAGCCGACCGAACCGACTGACCGCCGTCTCGATCATCGTCGCGAGGTCACCCGCGCTGGTGATGTCCGCGTCGACGCCGACGGCCTTGCCGCCCGCCTCCTCGATCCGGGCGATGAGTGCGTCGGTGGCGTCAGCGTGCGCGACGTAGTCGATGACGATGTTCGCCCCCTCGGACGCCGCGGCGATGCAGATCTGTTCACCGATGCCGCTGTTGCCGCCGGTCACGACGATGGTCTTGCCGTCGAGGAGCATGGGGATTCCTTCCGAGGGGGTCGAAGCGGCGCCGTCGGCACCGCTGGCACTGCCGCACCAGCATCCACCCGCCGTTCTGAGCGACCGCAGAGGCGATGCCGCACCGCGGTTCGAGACCGCTCAGGACCTTTCGAGACCGCTCAGGACCTCTCGAGACCGCTCAAGGCCTCGACGTGACTTCGAGACCGACGAGGATCATCCGGAGCCCTGCCTCGAACGCCTGCTCGTGCGTCGGGATGCCGAGGTGCTCCTCGGCGGCGACGGCACGACCCTCCGCCTGGTCCGGGTCTGCCTGCTGCTCGAGCGCACTGCCGACGGTGAACCGGCTCGCCGCGAGCATCCCGGCGATCGCGTCGGCCTGCGGGAGCCCGGACTGCTCGAGGAACCCGAGTTTCTGCACCAGCCGATCCCTGGTGTCCCCGGACGGCGTCGAACCGGCATGCAGCCGAGCGCCGTCGCGATGGTCGAGGAGTGCGATGCGGAAGCGCCGGTGGTTCTCCAGGAACCACGCACGCCAGTCTTCGCCGACGGTCGGCAGCGGTACGTCGTCGAGCGGCTCCACCGCGGCGTCCGCCATCGCCGTCAACAGCTCCTGCTTGTTGCGGAAGTGCCAGTAGAGGGACGGCTGCTCCACCCCGAGCCGGCGTGCGAGGGCCCGGGTGCTCACGCCGTCGAGCCCGACCTCGTCGAGGAGCGCGAGTGCCTCGTGCACCACCGCATCGCGCTCGAGCTTCGCCATGGTTGACAGCCTATCAGCGATAGGCGCACACTGTGGATCGACCGACTATCACCGATAGGGAACGAGTGGGAACCATGGAGCAGGAACAGCAGCGACCGTTGAACGTCCTCATCGCCGGTGGAGGCATCGCCGGACCGGCCCTGGCCTTCTGGCTCGCGAGGGCGGGGCATCGGGTCACCGTCGTCGAGCGGTACCCCGCACTCCGGGCGACGGGTGCGCAGGTCGACCTCCGGGGGCAGGGCATCGACGCCGTCCGGGCGATGGGCCTGCTCGACGAGGTCCGTGCCCATCTCGTGCACGAGCCCGGGGTCGCCTTCGTGGACCCGGCCGGCCGCCAGCTCGGAGCGATCATGGCGAACACCTCGGGAACCGGACGACAGACCCTCACATCGGAGTTCGAGATCATGCGCGGCGACCTCGTCCGGATCCTGCACGAGGCCACGAAGGACGACGTCGAGTACCGGTTCGGCCTGAGCGTCGACGGGTTCGACCAGGCTCCGGACCACGTCACGGCGCACTTCTCGGACGGATCGTCGGGGGACTTCGACGTCCTGGTCGGTGCGGACGGGCAGGGGTCGCGGATCCGCCGCGCACTGCTCGCGGGGCGAGCTGAGACCGGGGCCGAGCCGTACTGGCGGACCGGTCTCCACATGGCGTACTGGTTCGTCCCGCGCATCGCGTCGGACGGCGACCTGCGCGAGACGTACGCAGCGACGCGCGGACGACAGGTCATGCGCCGGAGCCACAACCCCGACGAGACGCAGGCGTACTTCGTGCTCCGCGAGACCTCGGACGAGGCGTCGGCGATCCACCGCGCACCGGTCGAGGAGCAGCAGCGCTTCTGGGCCGAGCGGTTCCGCGATGCCGGGTGGCAGACGGAGCGGTTCATCGACGGCATGGCCGATGCGCCGTTCTTCTACTCCCAGGAGGTCCTGCAGGTCCGCACGGACACCTGGTCAGCGGGTCGCGTCGTGCTCCTCGGGGACGCGGCGCACTGCGCGTCGCCGTACAGCGGGATGGGGATCTCGGGCGGACTCGTCGGCGCGTACGTCCTGGCGGGCGAGCTCGCCGCGACACCGGACGACCTCGCGGGGGCGTTCCGTCGCTACGACACGACCCTCCGCCCGTTCGTCGACGAGATCCAGGCAGCGGTCAAGCCCCGTCTGCTCGCGCTGGGCATGCCGACGTCGACACTGGGCGTGGCAGCGCTGCGGCAGGCGTTCCGGATCGCGACCGCACTGCGGATCCCGGAGCGCATCGCGGGACGGGCGACGACCGACCGGGGAGGGGCATGGGCACTCCCGGCCTACGCCTGGGACATGCCGGAGCCGTCGGTGCGCTGAGGCGCCTGCCCCAGCGGGCGGTCCGGCACGCCCGCCCGGCGGAGAGCGATCCGCGCGAGCGTCGACACCGCCGCGGGATCCCCGGCCCGCCATCGCTCGACGAGCGAGGCGTCCGCGTCCCGGAGCGACCGGGCGTCGGCGTGCGCGAGGGCCCTGGCGGCGAGCGCCTCCACCCCGAGCGGCGTCCGGAGGAGGGCCCGGATCGCTGCTGCTCGGCGGATGAACCCGCCGCGGGCGAACGCCCAGAGCGCGAGGACGACGAGACTCGGCAGGATCGCGATGACGAGCCCGACGAGGATCGCGGTGTGCTCGGCGGCCGCCTGCTGGTCGCGTCCGGCCGAGGCGAGACCCGCGGCGGCGTCGCTCGCCTTCCGGAACGGTGCACCGAGGGCCTGTCCACCGAACGGCACGTCCGCCAGACGCTTCGCCGCGTCCGACATCGTCGACCGGAACCCGGACCCGGCGGACTCCATCCGCTCGCCGACCGCGCCGAGGGCGGCGATCGACCTGCCGACCGCGGTCCCGAGGACGATCGCGAGCACGATGACGACGATCGCGACCACGTCCGCCAGCACCTGTCGGATCCGTCGGCTGGGCGTGGTCGCGTAGAACTGCATGCTCCTGGATACTCCGCGCCTCCGGCGCAGGCGCGGCTGCGGCCATCGGACTGGAGGCGCGGGACGGCCCCGCACCGCGCCTCCAGTCCGGACGGGGTGCGTCGGATCGTGCCCCTGTGGGCGGAAGTGCCGACATGACGGACGCCGCAGGCGCCGGATACCGTCGACACCAGGGGGCGGGTCTTCCCTGGGATCTGCCCCTGCAACCGTCAGCGCGACGTCGTCGTCGCGCGTGGAATGAGGACCCGGGCGAGACGTCCGGAGGATGCGCGAGCGCGCTCGAGACCGATCATCGGTCGAGTGGCTGCCCCGGCCCGCCCCGAGCGCGCCGATCCGCGATCCCCCATGTCGGCGCGCGATGACCTGCGCCGACTCGAGGCGCCCGAGGGCCTGTCGCCATCTTCTTCCAATCGTAACAAACGAGGGAAGAATTGGCCCTACTGTAATCTTCTGTACAGCACCTCCCCCGAGTTCGACGACGAAGCACCCGTTCGGTGCACGGAAGTGAAGAGGCAACCATGAGACATCGGAACCGGATCGCCGTGGCCGCTGTGACGGCCGCCGCAGCCCTGGTCCTCGCCGGCTGCAGCAACGGCGCATCTGCCGGGTCGGACGCGTCCTCGAGCGGCGGCCACACCAAGGGCGGCACGCTCACGATGGCCCGCTCGGCCGACATCATCTCGATGGACAACACGACGACGTTCGACAACAACTCCATCCACGTGCAGCAGCAGATCATGGAGCCGTTGTTCAACGTCAGCGCCGACGGCAAGAAGCTCAAGCCGTGGCTCGCGACGAGCTACGACATCTCGAGCGACAAGAAGGACTACACGATCCACCTCCGCAAGGGCGTGAAGTTCTCCAACGGCGACACGATGACCGCGAAGGACGTCAAGTTCTCGATCGACGCCGACACCGCGACCGGTTCGTCCGGCTGGGGCTACATCAACGCCGCGATCGACTCCGTCTCCGTGGTCGACGACGACACCGTCGACATCAAGCTCAAGTACGCGTGGGCCCCGCTCATCGCCGACCTGTCCCTCTTCAGCAACGGCATCGTCCCGGCGAACTACGGCGGCGAGTCGAAGGAGCAGTTCTACACGCACCCGGTCGGCACCGGCCCGTTCGTCTGGGACTCCTGGAAGAAGGGGCAGTCGCTCTCGCTCACCAAGAACGACAGCTACTGGCAGTCGGGCAAGCCGTACCTCGACGGCGTCAAGTGGACCGTCGTCCCGGACGCGAACACCCGGAAGCTCCAGGTCCAGGGCGGTCAGGTCGACATCGACGACACCCCGGACTGGTCGAGCCTCGCCTCACTGAAGTCCGCTTCGGGCGTCAAGGCCGAGACGTTCGACTCGACGCAGCTCGACTACATCGCGTTCAACCAGACCCGGAAGCCGTTCGACGACGTGCACATCCGCCGCGCGATCGCGTACGCACTCGACCGCAAGGCCATGGTCAAGGCGGTGCTCTTCGGCAACGGCTCGGCGGCGAACTCGCTGCTGTCCCCCGGTACCCCGTACTACGACGAGGACGCCGACGGCCCGAGCTACGACGTGTCGAAGGCCAAGGCGGAGCTCGCGAAGTCCTCGCAGCCGGACGGGTTCACCACGACCCTGCTCATCCGCTCCGGTGACCCGAACCAGACGTCGATCTCGCAGATCATGCAGTCCGAGCTGAAGAAGATCGGCATCACCATGAAGATCAAGCAGCTCGACCCGACGGCGAACAAGCAGGCCCGTCTCGCCGGCGACTTCGACATGGCGTGGTCCGCGTGGACGATGGACATCCCGGACCCCGACGAGTGGACCTCGTTCGCAGTCGACCCCGACGGCGGCTCGGACTCGGCGTTCACGCACTACGACAACCCCGACGTCATCGCGATCAACAAGCAGGCGCAGCAGGAGACCGACTCCTCCAAGCGTCAGGAGCTGTACTCCGAGCTGCAGCAGAAGACGGGCGACGACGCGTTCCTCGCCTACCTCTACTACTCGCCGTACGTGTTCGCGACGACCGACAAGGTGTCCGGCTTCCACGTGACGCCGCTCGGCAACTACCAGCTCGAGGACGTCTCGAAGTCCGAGTAGCCGTCGCGATCGCGGACGCGCACTGAGACCCGGTGGGGTCCGGTCCTCCTGCCGGGCCCCACCGTTCCAGCCCTGCCATCTGCTCGCTGTTCGCCCGCTCCACCCGCTCGCCCGCTCCACCCGCTCGCCCGCTCCACCCGCTCCACCCGCTCGCCCGCTCCACCCGAAAGGCCGTCATGATCCATCGGCTCCGGTTCATCCCAGGACGACTCGTCCAGGCGATCCCGGTCGCGTTCGGCGTCACGATCATCGTGTTCTTCCTGTCGCACCTGCTCCCCGGGAACGCCGCCCTCGCGCTCCTCGGCGAGCGCGCGACGAAGGCGAGCGTCGCCGCACTCACCGAACAGCTCGGCCTCGACCAGCCGCTCTGGGAGCAGTACTTCCGGTTCCTCGGGCAGATCCTGCACGGCAACCTCGGTACGAGCCTCACCTACCAGCTCCCCGTCGGGCAGCTCGTCATGCAGGCCGTCCCGGTGACGCTGTCGCTGCTCGGGCTCGCGCTCCTCATGTCCCTGATCATCAGCATCCCGCTCGCCGCGATGGCCGCGACCCGTCCGAACGGTGGCCGCGACCTCATCGCCCGCGGGTTCACCCTCCTCGGCCAGGGCATGCCGCAGTTCTGGGTCGGCATCATGCTCATCCTGCTGCTCGGCGTCACCGTCCGGGCATTCCCCGTCGGCGGCTACGGCGACGGGGCGGGCGAGCACCTCTACTTCCTGTTCCTGCCGGCGCTGACGCTCGCGATCGCGATGTCCCCGACGATCATCCGCAGCCTCCGCGCCTCGATGATCGGCGTCCTCGAGTCCGAGTACGTCGGGACCGCCAAGTCCAAGGGCGCCTACGGGTTCCCGCTGTTCCGCGACCACGTGCTCCGGAACGCCGCGATCCCCACGGTGTCGATCATCGGCGTCAACCTCGGGTACCTGGTCGGCGGATCGCTCGTCATCGAGAAGGTGTTCGCGCTCCCCGGGCTCGGCTCGCTGATGGTGAACGCGATCTTCGCCCGCGACTTCCCGACGATCCAGGGCGTGACGCTGTTCGTCGCGATCTTCGTCGTCGTGGTCGGGATCCTCACCGACGTCGTCTACACGCTCCTCGACCCGCGGGTCGACCTCGCCGGAGGTGCCGCCGCATGACGACCCCGACCGCCGCACTCGTCGGCTTCAAGCAGCGCCGCCGGGCGACGAAGAGCCGCTCGCTCCGCGCCTGGTACCGCAACGGCTCGCTCATGGCGGGCATCGTGATCACCGGTCTGCTCGTGCTCGTCGCCGTCCTCGCCCCGGTCATCGCGCCGTACGACCCGATCGAGCAGCACCTGCAGCAGGCGCTCCAGTCCCCGAGCGCGGCGCACTGGCTCGGCACGGACAAGTACGGCCGCGACGTGCTCTCCCGACTCATCTGGGGTGCACGGGTCGACCTCCGCGTCGGGTTCCTGGCGGTCCTCATCCCGTTCGTCGTCGGGAGCATCGTCGGGGCGATCGCCGGGTACGTCGGCGGCATCGTCGACACGGTCCTGATGCGCATCGTCGACGTGTTCTTCGCGTTCCCCTTCTACGTCATGGTCATCGTGCTCGTCTTCGTGCTCGGTGCCGGCGAGACGAGCATCTACCTGGCGATCGCCGCCGTGTCCTGGGTCTCGTACGCCAAGATCGTCCGCGGCGAGGTGATCGTCGCCCGCCAGCAGGACTACGTCGTCGCGGCACGGCTCGGCGGGATGTCGCACACGCGGCTCCTCGTCCGGCACATCGCCCCGAACGTCATGTCCCAGGCCGTGATCTACGCGATGAGCGACATCGTGATGGACATCATGGCGATCGTCACCCTCGGGTACCTCGGCCTCGGCATCGAGCCGCCGACGGCCGAGTGGGGCTCGATGATCGTCGACGGCCAGGAGTTCATCACCACGCAGTGGCAGCAGACGACGATCCCGGGACTCGTCGTGGTCGTCACGAGCCTCGGGCTGTCGTGGCTCGGCGACGGCATCAGCGACCTGCTCAGCCCCGACCGGAGGAAGTGACCATGGACACGAACACCGCCCCCGCACCCCTGCTCGAGGTCGACTCCCTGACCATCGGCATCCGACGCCGCGGGCAGCAGGACGTCCGGATCGTCGAGGACCTGTCGTTCACGATCGCGGCCGGCCAGCGCTTCGGCATCGTCGGCGAGTCCGGCTCGGGCAAGTCGCTGACGCTGCGGGCGATCGCCGGGCTCCTGCCGAAGGGCGTCGAGGTGCTCTCCGGGTCGATCCGGTACGCCGGGCAGGACCTTGCCGGCATGTCCGTGCACGCCAGGCGCCGACTCATGGGTCCACAGATCGCCATGGTCTTCCAGGAGCCGATGACCGCCCTGAACCCGGTCATCCGCGTCGGCGACCAGATCGCCGAGGGACCGCGCCGGTACCTCGGCCTCTCCAAGAGCGACGCCATGGACGTCGCGGTCGAGATGATGCGCCGCACCGGCATCCCCGACCCCGCACGTCGACTCAGGGCGTACCCGCACGAGCTCTCCGGCGGCCTCCGCCAGCGCGTCATGATCGCGATGGCCCTGTCGTGCTCGCCCCGCCTGCTCCTCTGCGACGAGCCGACCACCGCGCTCGACGTCACCGTGCAGCACCAGGTGCTCCAGCTCATCGAGGAGCTCTGCGAGGAGACCGGCACCGCGCTCGCGTTCGTCACCCACGACCTCGCGGTGGTGAACCAGACGTGCACCGACCTCGCGGTGATGTACGCCGGGCACCGTGTCGAGGCCGGCCCGGTCAAGGAGGTCTTCCGGGACCCGCGCCACCCGTACACCCGCGGGCTGCTCGAGTCCGCCCCCGACTTCGACGACCCCGACCGCGAGCTCGTCCCGATCCCCGGGTTCCCGCCGAACCTCGCCGCACGCCCGTCCGGCTGCCCGTTCGCCCCGCGCTGCCGGTTCGCGATCGAGGAGTGCACCACGGCGATGCCGCCGCAGGAGGACGTCGGCCCCGGCCGCACCGCCGCCTGCATCCGGACGCACGAGCTCGCGAAGGAGACCGTCGCATGACCGAGGCGACCAGCGCCCAGGCGACCAGCGAGGGTGCCAGCGCGACCACGCTGCGGGACCGCCGGCCGACCGACGGGGCCGCACCGGTCCTCCAGGCCGTCGGCGTGACCAAGCGCTACCAACTCCCCACCACCGTCATCGACCGGGTCCGGAAGGCGGGCCGCACGGCCCTCACCGCACTCGACGGCGTGGACCTCGAGCTCCGGAAGGGCGAGATCCTCGCCCTCGTCGGCGAATCGGGGTCCGGCAAGTCGACCCTCGCGAAGATCCTCGTCGGGAGCGTCCCGGCCTCGACCGGCACGCTCGACGCCGACGGCTCACCCGTCCCGGCGCACCGCGACCGCGAGGCCGCGCGCCGCATCCAGATGGTGTTCCAGGACCCGTACTCGTCCCTGAACCCGCGGATCTCGGTCGGGTCGATGCTCCGCGAGCTCCTGCTGCTGCACCGGATCGTGCCACGGAGCGAGGTGCGTGCCGAGAGCATCCGCATCCTCAACCTCGTGGGGCTCGAGGAGGACGCGCTCGATGCCTACCCGAGCCAGTTCTCCGGCGGACAGCGGCAGCGCATCGCGATCGCCCGGGCCATCGCGGTCCGGCCGGAGGTCCTCATCGCGGACGAGCCGGTGTCGGCGCTCGACGTGTCGGTGCAGGCGACGATCCTCGAGCTGTTCGCCGAGCTCCGACGGACGCTCGGGCTGAGCATCCTCTTCGTGGCGCACAACCTCGCCGTCGTGCAGCACCTGAGCGACCGGGTCGCCGTGATGTACCTCGGGCGGATCGTCGAGGTCGCGGACACCGAGGAGCTGTTCCGGAACCCGCGGCACCCGTACACGCGGGCGCTCATCGACTCGATCCCGCGGATGGGTGCGGAGAGCGTCAACGCGCGGCTCGCGCTGCAGGGCGACCCGCCGAGTCCGTTCGACATCCCGTCCGGCTGTCGGTTCCACCCGCGGTGCCCGTACGCGGTCGACGCGTGCCGGTCGACGGACCCGTCGCTCACGGCGGTCCCGCTGGTGCTCGGGCAGCGGCCTGCGGCCACCGATCGGACGGGAGGAACGCCCTCCCCCGCCTCGTCGGTCGCGTCGTCCCCGCTCGGGTCCGGCACCGCCGGGTCGGGGGCCGCTGTCGGGTCCGGCACGCATGTGGCCGCCTGCATCAGGTCCGCCGAGCTCGGCGACGTCGACCCGCTCCACGCTCCGGCGATCGAGCTCGACGACCCGGCACTCACCCACGAGGACGTGTTCCTCGACCCATCCGCGGTCGCACCGCACCACCAGGAAGAAGGCCGCGCATGAAGATCTGGATCTCGTACGACATGGAGGGTGTCGCCGGCATCGTCGACTGGGACCAGTGCCGACCGGGCAACCCCGAGTACCCCCTCGGCTGCGCGCTGCTCCTCGACGAGGTGAACGCCGCCATCGAGGGTGCCGTCGCCGGCGGTGCGACCGAGGTGCTGCTCAACGACTCGCACAGCAAGATGTCGAACCTCGACCCGCGGCTCGTCGTGCACCCGGACAAGGTGCGGATGGTGACCGGCCGACACAAGCCGATGTACATGATGCAGGGGCTCGACGAATCGGTCGACGGGGCGTTCCTCGTGGGGTACCACGGATCGATCTCGGGCAAGCCGTCGACGATGTCGCACACGTACAACCCCGAGGTGTTCTCCGGCGCACGCGTGAACGGCACCTGGGTCGGCGAGAGCGGCATCAACGCCCTCGTCACGTCGCACTTCGGCGTCCCGATCGCCCTGGTCACCGGCGACGAGGTGACCTGGGACGAGACCGAGCCCTTCGCCCCGGACGCCGAGCACGTCCTCACGAAGACGTCGATCACCCGCGCGAGTGCGGACAGCCTGCACCCGACCGAGTCCTGCCGCCGGATCCGCGCGGCCGCGCAGTCCGCGGTGGAGCGGGTCGCGTCGATGGAACCGCGTCCCCTGACCGGTACCGCGACCCTCGAGCTCGACGTGCAGACCGCCGACATGGCCGACGTCGCCACCTGGGTCGGCGGAGTCGAGCGGATCGCGGACCGCACCGTGTCGATCTCCGGCGAGGACCTGCTGTCGGTGTTCACCCGGTTCGTCGCCGTGAACTACATCACCCGTCAGGCCGGGGGTCGCTGACATGGGGCAGCTCGGTCCCGGCGAGGAGTCGATCGCACCGCCGCGGGACACCGTCCTGTTCGAGGTCCCGCCGATCGGGGACTGGTCCCTCGCGCTGCACGGCGGAGCCGGTGGCCGGATCCAGGAGCTCGCCACCGAGGAGCGCGAGGCGTTCGAGGCCGGGCTCAGCCGGGCCTGGGACGCCGGTGCCGCGGTGTTGTCCCGGGGCGGAGCCGCACTCGACGCGGTGTGCGCCGCCGTCGAGCAGCTCGAGGACGATCCACTGTTCAACGCCGGGCGCGGCGCAGCTCTGACGACGGACGGCGACGCGGAGCACGACGCTTCCGTGATGGACGGCGCCACCGGCCTGGCGGGCGCGATCGCAGCCTCCCGGCATGCCCGGAACCCGATCCTGCTCGCCCGCGCCGTGATGGAGCGGTCGGCGCACCTCTTCCTCGTGCACCCGACGCTGTCGCTCGTCGAGTCGTGGGGACTCGAGACGGCGGAGCAGGACTACTTCGTGACCGAGGCCCGACGGGCGCAGCTCGCACGCATCCTCGGCGACGGACTCGTCGCACCTCGTCATGGCACGGTCGGTGCGGTCGCACGGGACACCTCCGGGTCCGTCGCCGCAGCCACCTCGACGGGCGGCATGGCGAACCAGGAGGACGGCCGGGTGGGTGACTCCCCCGTCATCGGTGCCGGGACGTACGCCATGGACGGGCAGGCCGCGGTGTCGTGCACCGGCGAGGGCGAGGCGTTCATCCGCGGTGTGGTGTCCTACGACATCGTCGCGAGGATGCGGTACCTCGACGCCGGGCTCGCGGACGCGGTGACGGCGACGATCGCCGAGGAGCTCACGGCCGAGCACGCCAGCGGCGGCCTCGTGTCGGTCGCCGCGGACGGCCGGGTCGTCGTGGCGCACAACTCCCCGACGATGTTCGCCGCCTTCCACGACGGCAGCGGGCTCGTGCTGCGGACCTGACCTCCGCGTCTGCGGCGCTCCTCGTCCACAGCCAGCGGTGCCCCTGCGGTTGTCCACAGACGGGGGCGGACCGCTGCCCGGCACGTGTCGAGACCTGGAAGAGTCTCGATCTGCGCCCGATCCACTGAACACCTGGAGGAACCGATGCCGATCAACGACGAGATCTTCGCGCGGATGGACGAGCTGAGTCCTGCCGAGCGCAAGGTCGCGCGGGCGCTCCTGGCCTCGTGGCCGGCCGCCGGACTCGAGAGCGCGGCGAGCCTCGCACGCACCGCGGGGACGAGCACGCCGACGGTCCTCCGGCTCGCGAGCCGCCTGGGGTTCGGCAGCTACCCGGAGTTCCAGACCCGGATCCGAGACGAGATCGCCGACCACATGAACAGCCCGCTGCGGCGATCGCAGGCGGGCATCGCACAGGGCGACGGCAGCACGCTCGGGCGCGCGATCGCGGACCGGATCGCCCTCGTCGGCTCCCTCGCATCGAGTGTGCCGCCGAGCGAGTTCGACCGCGCGGTGGCGGTGCTCGCCGACCGTCCCAAGCACGTGGCGCTGCTCGGCGGGTACTTCAGCCGGTACTTCGCCATGGTGCTCGCGGGACAGCTCGACCAGATCCTGCCCAACGTCGACTTCGTCGGGGAGCCGCTCGGCCACGACGTCGGCACGTTCCTGCGGCTCGGTCGCGGGGGCGTCGCCGTGATCATGGACTTCCGGCGGCACGAGCTCGTCGCGCAGCAGGCCGCAGCGGCTGCCAAACGCCAGGGCGCCACCGTGGTCCTCATCACGGACACGTCGCTGTCGCCGGTCGTCGAGCACGCCGACGTCGTCCTGCCCGTCATGGTCGACGGCATCCCGTTCGACTCCATGGCCCCGCTCCTGGTCCTCATCGAGGCCCTGGTCGAAGGCGTGCTCCGAGCAACCGGCGAACGCGGGCTCGAACGGATGCGCCAGTGGGAGGACTCGGTGCGGATCACCCGAGCGGGCCGACCCGCGCACGCCGACGGTGCGCCGGACGACACCGGGCCACGCGAGGTCGGCGGGGGCACCGGTCCGCGCGAGGTCGGGGCCGGCACGGTCGACGCACACACGTTGGCTGCGGCCGGGAGCGAGTCATGAGCGGATCGGCGGCCGGCGCCGGCGTGGATCCGAACCGGAGGCACGACGCGCCGCTCACAGGACAGGTCGCGGTGGTCACGGGTGCGGCCCAGGGCATCGGATCGGCGATCGCAGACCGGCTCGAGTCGGACGGCGCCACCGTGCATCGCGTCGACCGTGACGAGGTCGACCTCAGCGTGACCGTCGACACCGAGGCGTGGTTCGCGGGGATCGGGCCGATCGACGTCCTGGTGAACGTGGCCGGCGGGGTCGTCGGGCAGACGCACACCCCGATCGACGAGCTCACCGATGACGCCTGGGACGCGGTGTTCGCCGCGAACATGACGACCACGCGGAACTGCACCCGCGCCGCCGCACGGGTGATGAAACAGCGCGGCTACGGGCGGATCGTGATGATCGCCTCCGGGGCCGGGCGGAGCGTCAGCCTCACCGGCATCCAGGCGTACACCGCGTCGAAGGCGGCCCAGATCGGGTTCACCCGGCAGATGGCGCACGAACTGGGACAGCACGGCATCACCGTGAACTGCATCGCGCCGGGCTTCGTCCTGTCGAACCCGACCACCGAGGCGCAGTGGGACTCCTACGGCCCCGAGGGCCAGCGGGCTCTCGTCGAGCGGATCGCCGTCCGACGCACGGGGACCGCCGACGACATCGCCCGCGGGGTGTCGTTCTTCGTCGCCCCCGACGCCGGATGGGTGAGCGGCCAGACGCTCTCCATCGACGGCGGGACCGCACTCTTCTGATGACCACCACCCCTGGAGACGCCATGACGGACAGCACGACCACAACCGCTGCCACCCGGCTTTCGGAGCTCGGCGAGGAGTACTTCGTCGCCGAGCACACCTACGACCCCTACAACGCGACCCTGCTCGGCATCGCGGAGTTCGACGGCCTCGCCGGGGACCCCTCACGCGCCGCGAGCGAGCATGCCGCACGGGTGCTCGGGGCCGTCGCGGACGAGGCCGCCGCACTGCCGGACGCCGAGCTCGACACGGCGCAGCTGGTCGACCGCGACGTCCTGGTCGCCCTCGCCCGCGGTGCCGCCGAGGACGCCCACCACGCGCTCTGGGCAGCCAACGTGTCCGCGAAGGGCTACGTCAGCCGGCAGGGCCTCGTGTTCCAGGCGGTCCCGACGATGACCGTCGCGGACCAGGACGCCGCCGACCGTTACCTGTCCCGGCTCGGCGGTCTCGGGACGATGTTCCGGGCCCTCGGCGAGCGCTACGCAGACGAGAGCGCCGACGGACGGGTCCCCACGCGGATGGGAGTCCTGCACGCGATCGAGCAGCTCGACGGGTACCTCGGGCAGTCGCTCGACGCCGATGCCCTGCTCGATCCCGCCCGGGGCGGGGCGGCGTCCGCGAGCCGCGCGACCCTGTTCGACCGGGCCAGGACCCTGCTCGACCACGAGGTCCGGCCCGGGATGGCAGCGCTGGCCGACCGCCTGCGCACCACGATCCTCCCGGCCGCTCGTGACGACGACCACGTCGGCATCACCGAGGTCCCCGGCGGGACCGAGGGCTACGCCGCTGCCGTCCGCCGACACACGACGACCGACCTGACCCCGGACGAGGTGCACCGGATCGGACTCGAGGAACTCACCATCCTGCAGCGCGAGGCCGCCGAGATCGGGGAGCGCCTGTTCGGGGAGCGGGACTTCACCGCGATCGCCGACCGACTGCGGCAGGACCCGGCACTCCGGTTCGACACGAGCGACGAGATCATGGCCATGGCGCACTCGGCGCTCGACCGGGCCGAGTCGGTGCGCGACCGCTACTTCCCGGAGGACGACATCTCGGCCTGCGTCATCGAGCCGATCAACGAGATCGACGCCGCCTCGAGTGCGCTCGGGTACTACCAGCCGCCCGCCGTCGACGGCTCCCGGCCCGGGACGTTCTTCGTGAACGCCTCGGCGCCCGCCACCCACTACCGCTACGAGTACGAGGCGCTGACCTTCCACGAGTCGGTCCCCGGGCACCACATGCAGCTCGCGATGGCACAGCGCCTGGACATCCCGCGCTACCGCCGGCACCTCGACGTCGAGGCCTGCAGCTTCAACGAGGGCTGGGGGCTCTACTCCGAGCAGTTCGCGGACGACGCCGGGCTGTACTCCGACGACCTCGCGCGACTCGGCATGCTCTCGATGCGGGCGGTGCGGGCCTGCCGTCTCGTCGTCGACACGGGCATGCACGCGAAGGGCTGGACCCGTGAACAGGCCGTGCAGTTCATGGTCACGAACACCGCCACGACCGAGGAGCACGTCCGGAGCGAGGTCGACCGGTACATCGCGTGGCCGGGGCAGGCGTTGGCGTACATGATCGGCCGGCGCGAGATCCTCCGGCTGCGATCGGGTGCGCAGGCCGCACTCGGTGCGGCGTTCGACATCCGCTCGTTCCACGGTGCGGTGCTCGGGAACGGGGCCGTGCCGCTCACGGTGCTCGCCGGGGCCGTCGGCCGCTGGCAGGACGGCGTCCTCGCCGCCCACTGACACCAATTCCCGACACCCACTGTCCGACACGATCCCGACCCTGAGGAGCCACCCCGTGGACATCACCATCATCGGCGCCGGCGCCATCGGCGGCACCATCGGCGCGCACATGGTCCGCGCCGGGCACGGCGTCCTGCTCGTCGACGCCGACACCGACCACGTCCGCGCGATCAACGACGGCGGACTCCGCATCGAGGGACCGGTCGAGGAGTTCACCGTCCAGGTCGACGCCGTCACCCCGGACGAGCTGGCGGCCCGGGTCAGCGCCGGCGGGATCGGCGCGGCCGTCATCGCCGTGAAGAGCCTGCACACCGCATCGGCCGCCGCCCTCCTGCCCGATCTGCTCACGGCGGACGGGTTCGTGCTCACCACGCAGAACGGCCTCACCGCGGACACGCTGTCCGCGGCCGTCGGTGCCGAACGGGTTGTGTCGAGCTTCATCAACGTCGGCGCGGACTACCTGGAGCCCGGGCGGATCCTGCAGGGCAACGTCGCCGCGTTCCGGATCGGTGAGCTGGCGGGCGGACCGATCACCCCGCGCGTCGGACTCCTCGCGGACTCGATGCCGTACGCCCTGCCGACCGACAACGTGCTCGGGTACCTGTGGGGCAAGGAGGCGTACGGCGCGATGCTCTGGGCGGGCGCCGTGTCCGACCTCACCATCGCCGACTCGCTCTCCCTCCCCCGGTACCGCGACCTGATGATCGCCGTCGCACAGGAGGCGATCGACCAGTCGCCCGTCCGTGTCGAGTCCTTCGACGGGTTCGAGCCCGACGACCTGCCCGGGTCGCTCGACCGCCTCGCCGCCTTCAACCGACGGAGCGCGAAGGCCCGCTCGGGCATCTGGCGCGACCTCATGATCCGGAAGCGCAAGACCGAGGTCGACGAGGTGCACAAGGACATCCAGGGGCCCGTGTTCGACCGGATCGTCACGATGATCCACGACATCGAGGAGGGCCGTCGCACCTGCGAGGCCCGGAACCTCGACGAACTCGCGGACTTCGTCGCCGCGCGGTCCTGACAGCGCACCCGTCGCCACCACCACCCCCCTTCCACACGAGGAGCACCAGCCATGCGCGCAGCCGTCTACCGAGCCGCCGGGAACGTGACCGTCGAGGACGTCCCCGACCCGTCCCTCCAGTCCGCCCCGGAAGGGTCGGCGACCGACGCGATCGTCCGCGTCCTGCGGTCCTGCATCTGCGGGTCCGACCTCTGGTCGTGGCGGGGCGTGATCCAGCGTCAGCCTGGGTCGCGGCTCGGGCACGAGTTCATCGGCATCGTCGAGGAGGTCGGGGCCGACGTCCGCACGATCGCGGTCGGCGACCTCGTCGTCGCACCGTTCCAGTGGTCCGACGGCACCTGCCCCGCGTGCCTCGACGGCATCCACACCCGCTGCGAGCACGGCGGCACGTTCGGCGCGCCGGGGACCGATGGCGGCCAGGGCGAGGCGGTCCGCGTCCCCGAGGCCGACGGGACCCTCGTGGTCGTCCCCGGCGGCGCGGACGAGTCACTGTACCCGGCGCTCCTCGCCCTGAGCGACGTCGCCGGAACGGGGCTGCACGGCGCGGTGCTCGCCGACGTCACGGAGGGCTCGACCGTCGCGGTCGTCGGCGACGGTGCGGTCGGTCTCGCGGCCGTCCTCGGCGCCCGGAACGTCCTCGGTGCGGAGCGGGTCATCCTGATGAGTCGCCACGAGGACCGGGCGGCGCTCGGACGCGCGTACGGTGCGACGGACGTCATCGCCGAACGCGGGGACGAGGGGATCGCCGCCGTGCGCGAACTCACGGGTGGCCTCGGTGTCCGGCACGTCGTCGAGGCGGTCGGGACCCCCGAGTCCTGGGCGATGTCGATCGGCATGGCTCGGGTCGGCGGCACGATCGGGGCGGTCGGTGTCCCGCACACCAGTCCGCAGCTCGGCATCTTCCAGCCGTTCGTGCAGCACCTGACGCTCCGGTTCGGGATCGCACCGGTGCGGCGGTACCTGCCCGACCTCGTCGAGCGCACCCTCGCGGGGACCTACGACGCCGGTGCGGTGTTCGACCTGACGCTGCCGCTCGAGCAGGTCGCGGACGGGTACCGCGCGATGGACGAGCGGCGGTCGATCAAGACGATGCTCGCCGGCTGACCGCTGACGGCCCGCCGGCGGCGTGCAGTGTTCTGAACACCCTCGTCCACTGCGAACACCCGACTCCGCGTGTTCCGACTGGACCCTCGTGTTCGGAACGCGCGGGGACGGTTCCGGTGCCGAAGGTCTGGCTCCGGCGTAGGTTCACCCCATGCGCGGAGTGGGGCCGATCGACGAGCGGGGACGGCTCGCGCTCGTGGGCAGCGGTCTGCTCGGCGCGGCGTTCGGGTTCCTCATGGTGGTGCTCCTCGTCACGGACTCCGCCGGCTCGCCGTCCCTGATCACCGGCATCGGCGTCCCCGCGGCGCTCGTGTGCGCCGCCGTCGGTGTGGCGATCCGGCTGTCGACGTGGCGCACCGACGGCGGCTACCCGGTCGTCGCCACGGTCCGGCAGTGGCTCGCCGATCGTCATGTCCCCGACGACGTCCCGGCAGCCGACTGGGTCCCGAAGCTCGAACGCGAGGCGGATCGGCGGTCGGCGGCGATGAGTCGGATCGTCCTCAGCGCGGTCATGCTCGGGCTGCAGGCACTCCGCCTCCCGTTCGACGGGCGCCCCGGTCATGTCGTGTACTTCGTCCTGGTCCTGGGCTTCTGGGGCGGTTCAGCCGTGTGGCAGCTGCTCGTGGTGCTGCCGCGCGCGAAGGCCGCGGCGACGATGCTCGCGCAGGGCGTCCACGGCCGCGAGACCTCCACGGAGGGCAACGTCGGGGAATGAGGTTCACGGCGGACTCGCAGCCGATCTAGAATCGGGGCTCCCCCACCTCCGACGCTCCGGGAGCCCCCACCACATGAGCACTGCGACGACCGGCCGTACCCTGAACGCCGCCGACCGCTACTTCGAGATCACGAAGCGGGGCTCCACCTGGGGCCGCGAGGTCCGTGGCGGCCTCGTCACCTTCGTCACGATGGCGTACATCGTCATCCTCAACCCGCTCATCCTCGGTGGCTTCTCCGGCGACCAGGCGGCCAAGGACATCGCCGGGCACTGGCTGCAGAACGCCCAGGTCGGTGCCGTCACGGCCCTGACCGCCGGCGTCATGACGATCCTGTTCGGGGTCGTCGCGCGCCTGCCGTTCGGACTCGCGGCCGGCCTCGGCATCAACTCGTTCCTCGCCGTCAGCGTCGTCAAGGACGTCACCTGGCCCGAGGCGATGGGACTCGTCGTCATCGAGGGCCTCGTCATCGTGGTGCTCGCGGCGACCGGGCTCCGCTCGCTCATCTTCCGCGCCGTCCCGAACCAGCTCAAGACGGCGATCAGCGTCGGCATCGGCCTGTTCATCGCGTTCATCGGCCTCGTCGACTCCGGTTTCGTGCGGTCGAGCGGCGAGGCGTCCCCGCCCGTGCAGCTCGGTGACGGCGGCTCGATCGTCACGCTCCCGACGATCACGTTCGTCATCGGCCTGATCATCATCGGCATCCTCGTCGCCCGGAAGATCCCGGCCGCGCTCCTCATCGGCATCATCGGCACGACGGTCATCGCGATCGTCCTCGAGGCGATCTTCCGCGTCGGTCCCTCGCTCGGCACGAACCCCGCCGGCTGGAACCTCAACGCCCCGGTGCTCCCGAGCGCGTTCGTGTCCCTGCCCGACCTGTCCCTCCTTGGCCAGTTCTCGTTCGGGGCGTTCGGCCGCATCGGCGGCGTCGCGGCGACGATGCTCGTGTTCACGCTCGTGTTCACGAACTTCTTCGACGCGATGGGCACGATGACCGGCCTGGCGAAGCAGGCGGACGTCGCCGCTCCCGACGGCACGTTCCCGCGCCTGCAGCCCGCGCTCATCGTCGAGGGCATCGGCGCCGTCGCGGGTGGTGCGGCGAGCGGCTCGTCGAACACGGTGTTCGTCGAGTCGGCAGCCGGGATCGGGGAGGGCGCCCGCACCGGGTTCGCATCCGTCGTGACCGGTGTGCTGTTCCTCCTCGCGATGTTCCTGACGCCGCTCACCCAGGTCGTCCCGCTCGAGGTCGCAGCCGCCGCGCTCGTCGTCGTCGGGGCGCTCATGGTGTCGCAGATCCGGACGATCGACTGGTCGGACTTCTCGGTGTCGCTCCCGGTCTTCCTGACGATCATCGTGATGCCGCTGACCTACTCGATCGCGAACGGCATCGGCGTCGGCTTCATCGCGTGGGTCCTCGTCCGGTCGTTCTCCGGCAAGGTACGCGAGATCAGCCCGCTGCTGTGGATCGTCGCCCTGGGCTTCGTCGTCTACTTCGCCCGCGGTCCGATCCAGGCCTGGCTCGGCTGACCCCGTCCTTCCGCGAAACACCAGGTTGGCCGCATGGCGCAGAGGTATTTCCCTGCGACGAGCGGCCAACGTGGTGTTCCGCGGATGGGGACCTAGGGCAGGGGCGGCATCGCGCGGATGAGGACGCCCTCACCGACCAGCTCCACCTCGCCGGCGCCGAACGGGACGAGGACGGTGTCGCCCGCCGCGACCGACAGTGAGCCACCGCTGTACCGGACGTCGAACACCCCCTCCGTCACGACGACGATGCTGTAGGCCGCCTCGAGCCGAGACGACCCCGAGACGTGGACACGCTCGGCACGGAAGAACCGGTCCGCCTCGGACGGGAACAACTGCTCGACGTCGGCACGGACCGGACGCGGGGCAGCGGCGAGGGATGCGACCTCGCTGGCGTCCCAGGCACGCCCGTCCAGCGCGGCGAGCGCCGTGGCGGGGTCGATCCCGAGCGTGGCGTCGTCGACCGTGAGCCCGTTGTAGCCGTCCCACTCCAGGAGGATCGACAGGTCGGTCGGCTGCTGCAGTTCCACGAGCGTGATACCGGGCCCGATCGCGTGCGGCACGCCAGCGGGGACGAGCAGCGTGCTCCCCGCGGCGAGCGGAACCCGGTGCATCGCGTCGAGCATCGCGTCGGCGTCCTGCTCGACGAACCACCGCGCGGCCTCCTCGGCCGACACCGGCCGGTGGAACCCGACCGCCGCGAAGCCGTCGACACCGTCCTGCACGGCGACGACCGCCCACGCCTCCGTCTTGCCGCGTGCGTCGTGGAGGTGCTCGGCCGCGAACCCGTCCGAAGGATGCAGGTGGACGAACAGCCGTTCGCCCGTGTGCAGGAGCTTGACGAGGAGCATCGCGTCGGCGCCGTACGCTGCGACGTGCTCCTGACCGAGGAACGCCACGGGATCGTCGAGGATCGCATCGCGGAGCGTCAGTCCTGGCTCGAGCGTGGTGAGCCCGACGGTCGCGGACCCGTGCACGGTCGTCGTGGAGCCGACGAAGTCCTCCGGCGTGTGCGGATCGGTGGCGTCGTACTCGCCACGCCGGAACGTCGCGATGCCCTCGCCGCCGCGGTAGGGCCGGTCCGCCGGTTGGTTCGGCTCGAGTACCGTCGGCGCCGTCGCCCAACGGCTGGACGGCGTCGACACGGGTCGGGATGCGTGGGTGGCGTCGCTGTCGTCTGCTGCAGTCATGGTGCCTCGAAGCGTAGACGCCGGTCCCGACGTCGCGTCCGGTGGATGGTGCCGATGCACCGGACGGGAGGCACGGTGCCAGACCGCGCCGTCCCTCCAGTCCGGCGGGCGGTTCCGGCATGCCGGACGGGAGGCGCGGTGCCAGACCGACCCATCCCTCCCGTCCGGAAGCGGACCGCCTCAGAACTCCGGTGTGCTGCGCAGGCGGCGCGGCCGCCCGTCCGGGTCGACCGCGAGGCGGCTGACCGGTGCCGCCCACAGGCGCTGGAGCGGTGTGACGGGTTCCGGCTGGTGGTGCCGGACACGGCCCCCGGGCCGTTCGCGGGGGAAGCCGTCCTCGTGCCAGTGGTCGAGTGCGTCTGCAGACCGGTTCCACAGGGCGAAGGCAGCCTCGGCGTCGAGGGGGCGCAGCTCGTCGGCGTCGACACCCAGGTGCTCCGACCAGAGCTGGAGTCGGAGGTCGTGGGCGAGCGGCGACAACCCATCGTCTCCCTCGGTCGTGTCGAGCACCGCGCACGTCAACTCGCTGTCCGTCGTCCACGACCGGCGGTTGAAGTTGTCCGAACCGCAGGTCATCCATGTGTCGTCGACGATGCACACCTTGGCGTGGATGTAGATCGGCGTCCCGGACTCGTTCTCGAGGTCGAACACCCGGAACCGGTCGCCTCCGGCCCGTCGCAGCATCCGGGTCGCGTCCACCTGACCGATCCGGCTCGGTGGGCCGGCCAGTGCGCCGTCGGAGTTCGGGTACCGCGGCACGACCGCGATGACGCGGAGGGTCGGGTTCCGCTCCAGTGCCTCGGCGATCCCGGCGGCGATCTCCCGCGACCACAGGTACTGGTCCTCGATGTAGATCAGGGACGCCGCGCGCCGGAACGCCTTCGCGTACGCCCGGGCGATGCTCCGTTCACCCTCGGGTGCGAACGGGAACGCGGGCTGCTTCCGCCCGTAGGTCCGCAGCAGTTGCACGACGTGCGGCCCGGCGGGTGGGGGCGGCGGCGTGGCGTCCGGCAGCGGTTTCGGGTGCCGGGGCATCCGCGCGAGGCGTTGGAGCAGCATCCGGTACGGGCTCCGGTGATCGAGCGGGGTCGGGTCGTTCCACCGCTCGGCGAACAGCGCGAGGACGTCCGTGACGACCGGGCCGCGGAGCTCGAGCGCGGCGTCGTGCCACGGCGGGGTGTCGCCGTACCGTGGGTCGAGGCTCAGCGCCTGCGGGTCGCCCCCGTGGTCGGCGTCGTCCCGCCGGCTGTGGCAGAGGTCGATCCCGCCGACGAACGCGACGTCACGGCCCGGGTCCTCGCCGTGGCGGAGCACGAAGAACTTCTGGTGGTGTGACCCGAACAGCCTCACGCGCTGGTCGAGGAGCACCTCGCCGCCGGCGTCGTTGATCTCACGGCCGAGCATGGTGTTGGCCTTGCCGCTGATCGACGACGACAGCTTCTCGCCGTGCGAGCGCCAGAGGAGCCCGCGCACCTGGACGCCGCGGCGGGCGAGCTGCGCGAGGAGGTCGCCGATCGTCGGACCGTCCGGCAGGAGCCGCTCGTCGGCGTCACCGCGCCAGTCGGTGAACCAGACGCTGTCGCCGGCGTCGAGGGCGGTGAGCTCCTCGTGCAGCCTGGCGAAGTAGGGCGCTCCGTGCACGATCGGGCGGACGAGGTTGCCGGTCGACCACGAGGTCCCGTCGCCGTCCGCATCGGCATGGACGTCCGTCGCGAGGTTGCCGCGTTCGTCGCCGCTCAGGAACCAGTCGGCAAGGCCATCGCTCATCCGCCGAACACTACGCCCGCCTCTGGTCGTTGCGCCGGCCGTTCGGTTGGTCGATCCGTGGGTCGTTCTGGGGTCGTTCCGTCGGCGATTCGTCGATCGTTCGCTCCTTCCATCGTTCGATGCAAGTCCGGCAGGTGCGTCCTTCCGCGGGTCGTCCCGTCGGGCCCGGCTTCGTAGCGTCGGAGCCATGATCAATCCCCCCGACAGCACGGCGGGTGTCCGCGGCCTCGTGGCCCGGAACCCCCTCCGCACGTTCTTCATCCTGGCGCTGGCGCTGAGCTGGCTGTCATGGGTGCCGTACATCCTCTCGCCGCACGGTCTCGGCGTCTGGGACATCCACTTCCCGGAGTTCCTCGGCTCCGCGCAGTTCACCGGTGTCCTCCCCGGGGCACTCCTCGGCCCACTCGGGAGCGCCTTCCTGGTGACCGCTGTCGCCGACGGACGCCCCGGACTCCGCCGATGGGTCGCCCGGCTGTGGCGCTGGCGGGTCGCCTGGTACTGGTACGCCCTGGCCCTGGTCGGGGTCCCGGCGCTCATCGTCGTGTCCGGTCTGCCGTTCGCCGGCGGGCAGGTGCAGGCTCCGAGCATCCTGGCGCTCACCGCCCTGGTGCCGGGGCTGATCGTCCAGCTGTTCACCACCGGCCTGTCCGAAGAGCCCGGCTGGCGCGACTTCGCACTCCCCCGCCTGCAGTCCCGGTTCGGTCCGCTCGGTGCCGCGGCGATCCTCGGGCCGATCTGGGCGCTCTGGCACATGCCGCTCTACCTCAGCGACTGGGGTGGCTGGCCGAACGCGCACTGGACCGAGCCCGTCGTCTTCGCCGCGTTCACGATCACCTTCAACGTGGTGATGATCTGGGTGTTCAACCGCACCGGCGAGAGCCTCCCCGTCGTCCTGCTGCTGCACGTCGGCGTCAACAACACGATCTCGACGCTCTGGGCCGACATGTACCCGGGGATGACCGCGGGCACGATGATGTTCGGGCTGACGATCCTGTCGACGATCGCGGCTGCGGTCCTGCTCGTCACGACACGGGGCCGGCTCGGTCTCCCCCGGGTCCCGGACCAACGACCGATCTCGACGGCCCCGGTGCCGGCACTCGTAGGATCGCACCATGGCACTCGCTGAGGCCGACGCACGACGTCGACGGACGGACGTGCTCATCGCGATCTTCACGGCGATCGTGTCCATCGGTCTGGTGATCGGACTGCCCCCGCTCGACACCGCCGACCTCGACGGGCCCGGCTCCGGGAGTTCGACGATCTACCCCGCCGTGGCGAGCCTGCCGTGGACGCTCCTCGTGGTCGCGTTGCTCGCACAGTCCGCTGTCCTCGTCGCCGCCAGACGAGCGCCACGAGCCGCCCTCGTGACGACGGCCGCGATCGCGGCAGCCGCCGCACTCGCACCGAGCACGCTGTACGGGCTCGTGGCGCTGCCGGTCGTGGTCGCGGTCGTCCTCGTCGGGCTGCGCGTCCAGCTGTCCCGGCTGTGGTCGGCGCTCGTGGCCGCCGCGGTGTTCATCGCGGTGGGTGCAGCGGCCGATGACGCAGTCGTCTCCGGGTCCTTCCGGGACGGCTGGGAGCGCGGACTCCCGGCGTCAGGGGCGCACGGCGTCCTGCAGGCCCTGAGCACGATCGCGCTGCCGCTCCTGATCGTGCTCGTCGTCCGTTCCCGTCGCGACGTCCGGGCGGCACGAACGGCCGAGGCCTCCGCCGTCGACCGCGAGAGCGACGCGCGACTGGAGGCCGCGATCTCCCGCGAACGAACTGCCATGGCACGAGAGCTGCACGACATCGCGGCCCACCACCTCTCCGGCATCGCCCTGATGTCGGCCGTGATCGACCGGCAGATCGACTCCGATCCGGAGCGCGCACACGAGGGTGTCCGGCAGGTCCGGGCGGAGAGCACCGCGGTCCTCGACGACCTCCGGCGTCTGGTCGGCCTGCTCCGCGACGACGGCCCGGCCGAACGCTCCGTCGAGACCGTGGCGGGCATCGTCGACCTGGTCGAGCGCGCCCGGTACCGCCACCCGATCGACCTCGACCTCCAGGTCTCGGACGAGCACCCGCTGGCGGTCGGCATCGGGCCGCTCGCACAGCTCGCCGCATACCGCACCGTGCAGGAGTCCCTGGCGAACGCGTCCATGCACGCACCCGGAGCGCAGTGCACCGTGAGGATCGACGATCGCGCCCCGGACCACCTCGTGGTCCGTGTCGAGAACGGGCTGCCGACCATGTCGTCGTCCGGCGGGTCCGTCACGACTCCTACCGCTGCCGGCAGGGGCGCTGTGGGCGGCGGCACTGCGGGCGGCGCCGCGGGTGGCAACGGGATCAGGGGCATGCGGGAGCGGGCGGACATCGTCGGTGCAGATCTCGTGGCCGGCCCGCGTGACGATGGCGGATGGTCGGTGGTCCTCACGGTCCGACGAGAGGACCGGGTCGTTTCCGGTGCGCTCGAGACCGCGGCAGAAGTCGCGCACGAGGCCCCCCTCGATCGGGACGAGCGATCATGAGCGACGTCATCCGGGTCCTCGTCGCGGACGACCAGCCGCTCGTCCGCGCCGGCGTCACCGCGCTGCTCGATGCCGAGCCGGACATCACGGTCGTCGGTGTCGCTGCAGATGGCGGCGAGGCCCTCGAACTCGCGCGGCTCCATCGGCCGGACGTCGCATGTCTCGACATCCGGATGCCCGTCCGGAACGGCATCGAGGTCGCCCGTGAACTCGGCGCTCCAGGGGCCGACCCCGCCGTGCCGGTGCTCATGCTCACGACCTTCGACATGGACGACTACGTGTTCGGCGCACTCGAGGCCGGCGCATCGGGGTTCCTGCTGAAGGACGCGGAGCCGGACGTCATCGTCGGAGCCGTGCGGCAGGTGGCAGCCGGCAACGGGACACTCGACCAGGCGCTCACGCGGCGCGTCCTCCGCGAGTTCGTCTCGCGTCGGAGTCTGCAACCGGTGACGGGAGACCAGGCTGACGGGGTGCTGACCGCTCGGGAACGGGATGTGCTCATGCTGTTGGCGCAGGGGATGTCGAACGAGGACATCGCCTCGGCCCTCGTCGTCGAGGTGTCAACGGTCAAGTCGCACCTCGCCCGGATGCTCCCGAAGCTCGGCGTCCGGTCGAGGTTGCAGGCGGTGGTCTGGGCCTACCAGAACCGCATCGTGGCCGTCCCCGACCCGGACTGACCGCGACGGGCATCCCGCGCCGGCTCCCGCGTGGGCAGCGGCTCCCGCTCCCGCGGGTGGGCGCCGCCGGTGGGCTCAGAGGCCGCCGGTGTGGCCGGTCAGCAGCATGCCCACCGCATAGGTCGCAGCGAGGGCGAGGGCTCCTCCGATGACGACTCGGACCGTTGCTCGGGTCCGCGCCGCACCGCCGAGGATCGCACCCGTGGCTCCGGTGATCGCCAGCGCGACCAGCACGGCGACGACGGTGATCCAGACGCGATCGGCCGCGGGCGACAGCAGCATCGCGAGCATCGGCAGCAACGCCCCGACCGTGAACGTCGCCGCCGAGACCCAGGCTGCGCGCCAGGGGCTGACGATGTCCTCTTCCGCTGCGGCGAGCGCCATCGCGGTCCGGCGTTCCCGGGCCTCGGGGCGGACGAGCTCCCCGGCGATCGCGCGGGCGACCTCCGCGGTGACTCCGAGGGACTCGTAGCGCTGGGTGAGTGCCGGCACGTCCTCGTCGTCGATCGTCGCGCGGACGGATGCTTCCTCGAGGCCGGTGCGCTGTGCGTCGCGCTGGCCGCTCACGGAGACGTACTCGCCGAGCGCCATCGAGATCGCACCGCCGACGAGGCCCGCTGTCCCGGCGGCCGCGATCGCCGCCGTGGATCCGGACGCCGCCGCGACACCGACGACGATCGCGGCGACCGAGACGATGCCGTCGTTCGCGCCGAGCACGCCCGCACGGAGCCAGTTGAGGCGACCGGCATCGGGCCGGGAGTCCGAGGAGCCGAGGTCGACGTGCGAGAGGTCCGCGATCGTGGTCATGTGCTGATGGAAGCACTCCGTGGCGACGAGCGCTAGCGAGGTAAGCCTGCCCTCACCAGGGGTTTTGGCGTGTTCACCGGGCTCAGGCCGACAGGCACATGTCCGCGACGCGCACTCCTGGCTGTGCGACGTCGACCCGTCATGCACGGCCTCGTCCTCGCACGACACCGCCCTCCGCACACGACACCGCCCTGCAGCGCGGTGTTCTGCCCACAGGGCGGTGTCATGAGGAGCCGGGTGTACCCCGGGGTGGGACTGGGTGGGCGGAGGTCGGCCGACGGTCAGTAGCCGGTCGCGGGGTTCACGCCGGTCTTCCGCGCCTTCACGTTCCGGAAGTACTCGTTCGACGGCGTGAGGAACATCAGGACCACCGCGACGATGCCCGCCACGACCCCGAGCGCGCCGACCCCGTATGCGCCGAGGACGCTCAGGAGGGACAGCGCGGTGAGGACGGTGAGGACGATGCGAGCCCAGTTCGCCCCGCGACGCATGAAGAAGGCGAACAGGACGAACGCGATCAGGAACAACACGCCGAAGACGATCGCTCCGATGACGCCGCCGGTGACGATCGTGTCCATCTGAGAGGACGACACCCCGGTTCCGCTCGCGTTCTTGACCGCCTGGTCCCGCACCGTGCCGATGCTCGCGAGGCTGATGATGATCGTGATCACGCGTGTGAGGGCGACGAGGAGGAACAGCAGGAACGCGATCTGCACCGGCCGGGGCGGAGCGATGGGCGTGGTGGGTGCGGTGGGCTGGGCGGCCGGGTACTGGGACATGGTCTCTCCTGGTTCGATGCGACGGTGCACGATGCACGATGCACGATGCACGATGCACGATGCACCGATCATCACGCGCGATCGGTGTCGCCACGCTACGGATGCAACGGGCTCGGGGGTCGACGTCTGTGTCCCGAGTGGTGGATTCTTGCGAGAAGCCGCACTGATGAAGCGCCCACCCCACCCCGACCGCCCCGTCGCGCTCGGGCACCGGGCACCCGGGCCCGCGACACCGCCCTCCGCGCACGACACCGCCCTGCAGCGCGGTGTTCTGCGCACAGGGCGGTGTCGTGGTGAGCGCGGGCGAGCCGCAGCGTGGTCAGGCCAGGGTGAACCGGATCGTCCGGACCTCGAACGCCGACAGCGACACTGCGACCGCGCCGGAGCCGTCCACCGATGCGTCCGCTGCCTGCGCGGGGTCGGTGATCGGACCCTCCAGCAGGGTGACGGTCGAGGCCGATGTGACCGGCGCCGACACCGTCACGGTCCCCGACGCACGCTGCCCGACGGGCTCGTACACGCGGACGACGAGGTCGCCCGAGCGGTCGTCGGCGAGCTTGACGCTCGACAGCACGAGGCCGCCGGACACCGACACGAGGGGCTCGAACCCGTGGTCGCCGGACACCGTGCGTGCGTCGAGGTTCAGGCGCACACCCTCGGCCGTCGTGTCCGCGAGGGTCGCTCCGACCACGAACCCGTACCGGTGCGTCTGGACGCCCTGGTCGGTCTCGGGGTCGGGGAACCGCGGCGCACGGAGCAGCGACAGTCGCACGGTCGTCGTGACGTCACCGTCGACGGCGTCACGCGAGACGTCGTACCCATGGATCGAGTCGTTGACGAGCCCGACTCCGAAGCCGGGCTCCTCGACGTGCACGTAGCGCTGCATCGAGGTCTCGAACTTCGCGGCCTCCCACGAGGTGTTCTGGTGCGTCACCCGCTTCTGCGCGCCGAACTGCGTCTCGGCGATGGTGTGCTCGGCGCGGACGTCGAGCGGGAACGCCACCTTGAGGAACTTCTCGGTCTCGCGCCAGTCCGTGACCTGCGCGATCTGGAGCGTCCGGGACCCGGGCGCGAGCGAGAGCGTCTGCGTGATCGTCGACTCCGAGAACACCCGCTCGACGACGATGCGCGCGACCCCGTCGTCCCCGAGGTCAGCACTGATGCTCGACACGTCCCGCAGGTCTTCGACGCGGTTCTTGTAGTACCGGTCGACGTCCCAGGCGTCCCACATGTTCGGGAAGTCCTGGTGCAGCTGCAGCAGGTTCCCGACCTGCCCGGGCGCGATCGCGTCCCTGCCGGACGCGAGGTCGACGGCGGAGGTGATGAGTCCCTCCCGGCTGATCGCGATCCGGACCACGTCGTTCGACAGGACATGCCCGTCATCAGAGCTGTCCAGCTGCACCGCAGCGTCGGTCGACGATGCGACGACGGTCGCGCCGAGCGCGGGCGCACCGGCCTGGAGGAACGGGGCCGGGTTCACGACGACGCTCGCGTCCCCGGAGCCGACCAGTGCGCGCACCGCCTGGCTGATGATCGCCGTGAGCCGGTCGGCGATCCGCGCGTACTGCTCGACGGCCTCGCGGTGGACCCAGGCAATCGAGGTGCCGGGCAGGATGTCGTGGAACTGCTGCAGGAGGACCTGCTGCCAGAGCGCGTCGAGCTCCTCGTACGGGTACTCGAACCCGGCCTGCAGTGCCGCCGTCGCGCACCAGAGCTCGGCCTCGATGAGCAGGTGCTCACTCCGACGGTTGCCCTGCTTCGTCTTGTGCTGCGAGGTGAGAGTCGCGCGGTGCAGCTCGAGGTAGAGCTCGCCGACCCACACGGGCGGGTTCGGCATCTCCGAGCGAGCGCGGTCGAAGAACGTGTCGGGGTGCTCCCACGCGACGCGGGCGCTGCCCTCGAGATCGGCGAGCCGCTCCGCCTTGCCGGTCATCTCACGCGTGGTGCCACCGCCGCCGTCACCCCAGCCGACCGGAGCGATCGAGCCGGTGGCGATGCGGTTCTCCTTGAACTGGCGGGAGGCCTTGGCGACCTCGGACCCGGAGAGCTGCGAGTTGTAGGTGTCCATCGACGGGAAGTGCGAGAACATCCGAGAGCCGTCGATGCCCTCCCACAGGAAGGTGTGGTGCGGGAACTTGTTGACCTGGTTCCACGAGATCTTCTGCGTGAAGAACCACTCGAAGCCCGCACGGCGCATGAGCTGCGGGAGCGCCGGCGAGTACCCGAAGCTGTCCGGGAGCCAGACGCCCTTCGGCTCGATGCCGAACTCGTCCTTGAAGAAGCGCTGCCCCTGCGAGAACTGCCGGACGATCGACTCGCCCGTCGGCATCACGGTGTCGGACTCGACCCACATGCCGCCGATCGGCAGGAAGCGCCCGGCGGCGACCGCTGCCTTGACGCGCTCGTAGACCTCGGGGCGGTGCTCCTTGATCCAGGCGTACTGCTGGGCGCTCGACATGCCGTAGACGAAGTCGTCGGTGGAGTCGATGAGCTCGGTCATGCTCGACGTGGTGCGGGCGACCTTGCGGATCGTCTCGCGTACGGGCCAGAGCCAGGCGGAGTCGATGTGCGCATGGCCGACGGCGGAGATGCGGTGCGCGGAGGCCTCTGCGGGCTGCGCGAGGACGTCGGCGAGCTCGGCACGAGCGGCCCCGGCGGTCTCGGCGAGGTGCTGCAGGTCGAGGACGTCGAGCGCGTTGTCGAGCGCCTGGAGGATCCGCATCCGGCGGGGGCCGGCGTGCAGCTCGTCCTGGAGCTCGAGCAGGACCTCGATGTCGAGGGAGAGCTCGTGCAGCTCCTGCTCGAACACGGCGAGGTCCATGCGCCGCGGCGTGTAGAGGCGCTTGGACGACGAGGTCTGGATGTCACCCTGCGCGGTCGGCAGGAAGGGGTGGTAGTCGAGCAGGACGGGGTTCGACGCGGCCTCGAGGTAGAGGTCGACCTTCTCGTCGCCCTGGGCGTCCTCCGCGATGAGCACCCACTGGTTGCGCGGGTTGATCGACTTGATCGGGGTGCCGTCCGGGCGGTACGCGAGGCCCTCGCACTGGAACCCGGGCATGTTGATGTCGAAGCCCAGGTCGATCCGGGCCTCGACACGCCTGCCAGCCCAGGCTGCGGGGACGGTGCCGGTCAGGTGGAACCACGTCGTGCCCCATGCAGCACCCCACGGCGCCCCGACCTCGTACGGCTCGAACGTCAGCGCGAGGCCCTCGGTCGGCGAGATCGGCTCCCCGGGGAGCTCGTTCCACTCGACGGTCAGCGGGACGGACTCCGCGTGGATCGCCGGGCGGATGCGCTCGTCGAGGACCCGCTTGGCGCGGCCGGTGGTGAGGGGGATGTCGTCGTGCATCGTTGCCTTTCGAGATGGATGAAGTGGTGACCAGTCTTGTCGGTCAGGGCATCGTCGCGGGGTGTGCCACGGACATGTGGATGGATTCCCCACCTGCGGGCACCCTGTGCAGGACGAGGCCGTCGGCCCGGATGGACGAGCCAGCCGGGGCGGACGAGCCAACCGGGACGGACGGGCCGGCCTGGAGGCCCGGCTCGGCCAGCCGGGACCGCAAGACCACGCGGGGTCCCCGGCCGAGCGCCTCGGCGAGGTCCACCCACGCGAGGGCGAAGCGCCCGCCCGGAGCGCACTCCGCGCGGAAGCCCGGGTTCGGTCGGCCGAGCTCGTCGACGTCGTCGAGCACGAGCGCGTCGACCGGCCCGGGCGACCCATCCCGGCGATCGTCGAGAATGCCGGAACCAGGAGTCCCGGCCGGGTCGGACCCCGAGTTCGTGCGTCCTCGAGCTGCAGCGAGCGCAGGACCTCGGTCGGAGCCGCCGAACTCCCGGGCCAGGGCGGCGAACCGCTCCCCGGTGGGCTTCAACTCCCCCGCGTTGGTGAACAAGCCGAGGTCGTACTCCAGCTCGGGGAAGTCGGCCAGGGACCGCGAGACGTCGTGCGAGCACCACCAGGTGATCCCGAAGAGGTCCTGCACGTCTGCCGCGTGGCGGATCGTCCCCTCGAGGAAGTCCGCCGCGTCGGCCACGGGGACCACGTTCGTCGGCGCTCCGACCTCCTGCAGCCAGTTCGGACGACGGGAACCCCCGGCACCCGCATCAGCATCAGCATCAGCACCCCAGGCCGCCGCGAGCTGCAACAGGTACTCCCCGTGCCGCACGCTGCCCGCGCCCAGGGGTCCGTGCACGCGCGCCGCCCCGTTGAACACCCACGAGTGCGTCACGGTCATGTCCCCGTGATCGGCCGCGTGGTCCGGCCCGAAGGGTTGTGCGTCGTCGTACCAGGCGGCGTCGTACTGTGCCAGCGTGACCCACGGTCCGTCGGACGCCGACGGGGCGGAGTCGAGCCGTCCCTCCAGTCCGTCGGCCGCACCAGCGTGCGCCGATCCGCCGGAGTCGAGCCGTCCCTCCAGTCCGTCCGGCGCAGCCAGCCCGGCCGGCACGGCCAGTTCGTCGCGCCCGGCCAGGCCGGCCCGCGCTGCGGCGACCATGGTCGCTGCCCAGGTGGACGCCTCCGCGGGCGAGACCGCGTGCGGAGTGGGGTGGGGTGCGTGGGCGAACTGGTTGACCTCGTTGCCGATGGTGATCCCGAGCAGGTTCGGCCGGTCCGCGACCGCAGCCGCCAGAGCCTCGACGTACGACGCTGTCGAGGCGACGACGGACGGTTCGGTGAACATGTTCCGCCGGTGCCACGACTCGAGCCACGACGGCACGAAGTCGAAGCTCGACAGGTGCCCCTGCAGCGCGTCGACGTTGACGTCGAGCCCGAACGAACCGGCGATGTCGACGACGGTCGCCACGTCCTCGAGCGCGGAGCTGCGGATGAGCGTCCGGTTCGGCTGGATCAGCGGCCACAGCGGGAAGATGCGCACGTGGTCGACCCCGAGTGAGGCGATCTGCTCCAAGTCGCGGGCGACGTCGGAGGGGGTGAAGTCCAGCCAGGAGTGGAACCACCCGACCGCCGGCGTGTAGTTGACGCCGAAGCGCATCAGCCCTTGACCCCGCCCTCTTCGACGCCCTTGAAGAAGAAGCGCTGCAGGATCGAGAAGATGACGGCGATCGGGATGAACGCGATCATCGTGCCCGCCGCGATCATGCGCTGATCGGTCGCGAACGACCCCTGCAGGTACTGCAGACCGACGGTCAGCGTGAGCTTGTCCGGCGACTGCAGGACAATGAGCGGCCAGAGGAAGTCGTCCCACGCGCCGATGAACGAGAAGATCGCGATGACGGCGATCGTCCCCTGGACGGCGGGCAGGGCGATGCTCCACAGCCGTTGCCACGCGTTCGCGCCGTCCATGATCGCGGCCTGGTCGATCTCCTCGGGGATCTGTCGGAACGCGTTGAACATGAGCAGGACGTTGAGCGCGGCGATCATGCCGGGCAGTGCGACACCGGCCAGGGAGTCGGCGAGCCCGAGGTCCTTGATGGTGACGAACTGCGAGATGATCGTCGCCTCGCCGGGGAGGACGAGCGTCGCCAGGAACAGGCCGAGCACGATCTTGCGGCCCTTGAACTGCAGGCGGGCGATCGCGAAACCGGCGAGCGTGGCGAACACGATGTTCCCGATGACGTCGATCGCCGCGACGATCAGGGAGTTCCCGATGAAGGTGAACACCGGGATCGCACTGCCGACCTTGAGGTAGTTCGCGATCGTCGGCTGCGTCGGGATGAACGACGGGTTGGCGGTGTAGATGTCCTCGCCGGCGCCCTTGAGCGACGTGGAGAACTGCCAGAGGAACGGTCCGACGGTGATGAACAGCACCACGATCAGCAGGACGTAGCGAAGGACCTTCTCGCGCGTCGTCATGATGCCGAACGACTGGCGCCTGCGGCGCACGCCGTTGCGGTCGCGGGTGTCGATGCCGTCGCGGCCGGTCTGCCGGGAGGCGCGGCGCCGGTCCGGTGCGTCGGCACCGCCCGCGATCCCCTGCACGCCCCCGATGACGGGTTCGCTGGTCGTGGAGGTGTTCGTCATCGTTCCGCCTTGCTGTTCATGCGGGCCAGGGCGAGCATCGGGATGAGCGTCACGACGAAGAGCAGAAGGCTCAGGGCGGATGCGTAGCCGAGGTTGCCGGTGAAGCCGCGGGCGTACTGCTGGATGAGCATGACGAGGGAGTTGTCCTGGCCGCCGGGACCACCGGTGCCGTTCGTCAGGATGTAGAGCTCGCTGAACACCCGGAGCGCCGAGACGCAGACCAGGATGCCGACGAGGGTCATCGTGCCGCGGACGCCGGGGACCGTGACCGACCAGAACCGGCGCGAGGTGCCGGCGCCGTCGATCGCGGCGGCCTCGTGGAGGTCCTTGCCGATGTTCCCGAGCGCCGCCAGGAAGATGATCATGTAGTAGCCGAGGCCCTTCCAGACCGTCAGGCTGATCGCGCTGAAGAGCAGGAGCCACCGGTCGGTCAGGAACGGGATGGTGCTCTGGACGACCCCGAGGTGCTGCGCCATCTCGTTGATGACACCGCGGTCGTCGAGGATCCAGTTCCAGATGAGCCCGACCACGACCGCCGAGGCGATCACGGGGGTGTAGTACGCCGTGCGGAAGAAGGCGATGCCGGCCATCTTCTTCTCGACGAGGAGCGCCATGAGCAGCGGCAGGAGCGTCAGCAGCGGCAGGCAGATCGCCATGTAGATGACGCTGTTGAGGAGCGCCTCCCACACCTGCGGGTCACCGAGCAGCGTCTGGAAGTTCTGCAACCCGACGTACCGGCTGACACCGCCGAGGGGACTCGCGTTCGTGAACGACAGGCGGATGGTGTTGATCGACGGCCAGAGGCTGAACGCCAGGAGCCAGACGAGTGCCGGCAAGATCAGGATCCACGGGGTGAACCAGCGGTTCGCGCGCATGGCGGACCTCCTTTCGGGTGAAGGCCCGGCCGGGCGCGTGTGCAGCCCGGCCGGACCGGCTTCTGGAGTCCGCTCAGCCGTTGGCGAGCAGGGTGTTCATCTTGGTCTGGGCCGTCTCGAGCGCCTTCTTCGACGTCGTCTGGCCCTTCATCGCGAGCGCGATCTGCTGGTCGAGGAACGTCGTCATCGCGTCGTTCGCCTCGACCGGGGACAGGTTCTCCGCGGTCTTCAGCGCCTTGTTCGCGAGGACGCGCGCCTTCGCCTCGGTCGTGCCGTCGTCCTTGGAGAAGTACGGGTCGGACTGCGACGAGGTCGTGGACGGGAAGATGCTCACGAGGTGCGCGAACTTCTCCTGGTTGGTGGCGTTCGTCATGAACTTCGCGAGGGCCTCAGCCGTCGCGATGTGCTTGCTCTTGCTCGACACCGACAGGCCCTGCACGTACAGCGGCGGGGTGTCGAGGGCCGGCGAGACGACGATGTTGCCCTTGAGCGACGGGTTGTTCTTCTCGAAGTCGGCGATCGCCGTCGCGCCACCGGTCGTCCACGCGACCTTGGTCTGCGTGAACAGCGTCGAGTTGCCGAGGTAGTCGCTGTTCAGCACCGACGACGGCATGTAGCCGTTCTGGTACGCCTTGGCGTACTTGTCGATGAGGTCAGCGGCCTTGGACGAGTTCGCGAAGGTGAACTTCGTGCCGTCGCTGTTGAGGATCTTGACGCCCGCGAGCGAGAAGTCGGACAGCCCGGGCTTCCGGCTCATCAGGTAGTCGTCGGGGCACTTGGCGTGCATCGTCGCGGCCTGCTCGAACAGCTGGTCGGTGGTCTTCGGGACGTTGTCGGGGTCGAGCCCGCACTGCGAGAGCATCGACTTGTTCCAGTAGTCGACGTCCGTGTTGAGGTACCAGGGGTAGCCGAACGTGCCGTCGACGCCCTTGTAGTTGTAGGCGCTCAGGGCCCCGTTGACGTAGGTCTTCTTCAGCGTGGAGTCGTCCTTGCTGATGTCCTGCAGGAACCCGCGCTTGGCGAGGGGCAGGGCGATGTCCGGCGGCAGGTTGATGACGTCGGGGAGCGAGTTCGAGCTCGCCTGGCTGAGGACCTTGTCGGAGTAGCCGTCGCCCGGCTGGTCGACGAGCTTGACCGTCGTGCCCGGGTACTTCTTCTCGAACGAGGACGCGACACCCTTGAGGTAGTCGCTGTACGTCGGGGTCAGCGCCCACGTCTGGAGCGTGACCGTTCCGGTGACCTTGCCGCTGTCGCCGCTGGCGCTGCTGTTGCCACTGGCGCAGCCCGTCAGGACGAGCGCGACCGCGGCTGCGCCGGCCAGGAGGCCCGCAGCGCGCTTGGTGGGTCGGCCGGTGGACCGGCGGGTGGTTCGGGTGGTTCGGGTGAGGCGGTTGCTGCTCTCGGTGCCTGGCATCGGTTCGGACTCCTTTGTTCGCGCGCTGCCTGCTTGAACGGTTTAGCAACCGCTGCTGCCACGGCGTCGCTACCGTCGATGAACGCCATAGTTCATCACTAAAGCGCTATAGTCAAGTCCGATGCGCAAGGATGTGCAGGAGACGCCGGGACCGGCTTCTGTGGAGGCCGGGACTGGTTTCGGTGAGGGCCGCAACCGGTTTCGGTGACGGCCGGGACCGGATTCCGTGAGGGGAGGGCTGCGATGACGCCGCCGAAACGAGCCACGATCTCGGACATCGCCGCGCGCGCCGGGGTGTCCGTCGGCGCGGTGTCCTTCGCGCTCAACGACCGCCCCGGGGTGTCCGACGAGACACGAGCCCGCATCCAGGGCATCGCGCGTGACCTCAACTGGCGCCCGCACTCCGCTGCCCGCGCCCTCGGTGGTGCGCGCGCGGGGACGATCGGCTTCGTGCTGAACCGCCCCGCCCGGACCCTGGGCACCGAGTCGTTCTTCGGTGACCTGATCTCCGGGATCCAGCTCGGGTTGACCGGGGCTGCGGCCGCCGGCGGCACCCACGTCGGCATGAACCTCCTCGTGGCGCGAGACCTCTCCGAGGAGCTCGACACCTACCGGGAGTGGTGGAGCGGGCATCGGGTGGACGGGGTGGTCGTCATCGATCCGCGGTCCTCCGACCCCCGCGTCGAGTTGCTGTCCGAGCTGGGGATGCCGGCGGTCGTCGTCGGGTCGCACCCCTCGCAGCCGGGCAATGCACCGTCGGTGTGGATCGATGACTCCGACGCTGCCGACACCGTGTTCGGGTACCTGCACGCTCTGGGGCATCAGCGCATCGCGCACGTGGCCGGGCGCGAGGAGTTCGAGCACACGGCGATGCGCGCCACGGCTCTAGCGCGGTTCGCCGCCTCCGTGGGACTGACGGCCGAGACGATCCCGACGGACTACTCGGCCGAGTCAGGTGCGTCGGTGACGCGGACGCTGCTGTCTCGTCCGGTCCGCCCGACTGCGATCGTCTACGACAACGACGTCCTCGCGGTGGCGGGGCTCGGGGTCGCGGCGGAGATGGGCGTGGCCGTGCCTGCTGACCTGTCGATCGTGTCGTTCGACGACTCGGCCATGGCGCGCCTGGTCCGCCCGGCGCTCACGACACTGACCCGTGACACGGTCGAGCTAGGGCAGCGGGCGGCGATGTTGTTGCTCGACCAGATCGAGTCCGACGCCCCGCTACAGTCCCGCCCGGGCCCCCCGCTGACCCTGAGTGTGAGGGACAGCACCGCGCAACTCGATCGCTTACGTCAGCGCATATGACCCCGTCGGACCCGGCGACGCCGGATACGGACCGACGAAAATACGACGCAAGCGCGAGGCGCGCTGTTCTCTGCAGGATCTCATCTTCGCCACACGTCCGTTACATCTTTGAGAGACAACTCCAGCCATCGCTTTCGCCATTCCTGCAGGAACGGGACGTCAGCTGAGGCGGGAAGATCAGCGATATCGTCAACCCGCACTAAAGTTGGCATCGACACCGCATCACCAATTATTACCGCTTCCTGCTGCTCTAAACTCGGCAAACCTGCGGTCCACACCGAAAGCTCGTCCGGAAGCAGGCGCCGAACGTACTGTTGATCACTCGGATTGGTGAGTCGCATAACGATGAAGTTGCTACATTGAGAAAGCACGGTCTCTGAGATCTCCGAAGGTCGCTGGCTCACCACCATTACAGCAACCCCATACTTCCGTCCTTCTTTCGCGACCCTCTCGATCGCTTTGCGCGCTGGAGCAAATCGCGCCGCGTCATTTCGCGAGACGTAGTTATGAGCTTCCTCGTACACCAGTAGGTAGGGCAACTCGGAACCGGCCTCAATACTTTCCTTCTTGCGCAGAAAGCAAAAAGTAAAAATCAATCTGGTCACAAGCGCAACGACAATGCTCAGCATCTCAAACGGTACTCCACTGAGATCGATAATCGTCACCTTCGTTTGTGCGTTATTCGAATAGCCTGTAATATGGGACAAAATCTCCGCGAAGTCAGCCGTTCCGTAGACCTCCCCCGAGGCGGAGCGAGGAGACAGAATGAACGCTAGGCGCGGGTCGTCTAGGGTCGCCTCTAGCCGCATCAATAATCGATTGAATTCACCTCCGAACGGCCCATTTGACGCCCTCGTCGCGTTAGCCGTACTCGTCTCGATGAAGTTGAGTCTTTCCGTGAAATAACTATCTTCCCGTGAGGTGATCAATCGTCCATCGGTCAATTTCGGGAGGCCCTCGCCGACGATCTTGCTGATAACCTCTGAATTTAAGTTCGAAAGATAATTCACGACTTCTCCGAGGTCGAAGAACACGGGCGAATCATAGGTACGAGCGTGTGGGTCGAGTGACGGGTTGTGCCGACGCTTATTCAGAATGACCGCACGGCGGAATTGGGAAACCTGATTGTGAGAGTTTTGTTCATTGCTCTCGATGAACATACTCTCTAACTCATCGGCAGTCAGCAGCCAGTACGGTAACGCCATGTCGTCGACCTGAATGGTTCGAGCGTCAGGGAACGCAGATGAGTATTCTCCATGCAGATCGAACATCACAGAGTGGGCATTATTCAAAACACCGTCTTCAGAACCGCGGATACCAGCTTGGATGACTGCTGCAACGGTAGAACTCTTGCCGCTTCCGCTAGAACCAAGAATCGCAACATGTTTCCCAAACAACCTGTCGCCATTCACACCGACTTCCACATTTGGGTCTTGAACAAGGTGACTGAAGACAAGTCTCTTAGGGGAAACTGGCCCGCCGTAGATAGAGGTGAGTGCCTCTTTGCCCACAAGAGTCACTCGCTTCGGCGGAATGGTTATCTGGTTCCCCCCACGCGTGAACTTGCCGTTGACCATCCGCCCCATAGGCTGCAGCGAAAGTGTGAATGTTGGACTCGTTGGCCCCTCTTCAGCTGGACCAATTCGATCCCGAATTCTATAGCTCTGGACCGAGGCAACCAGCCTGGTACCGGCGTCATCCTCGATCGCCAGAAGCGCACCAAGCTCGAGACTTATCCCGCTTCGTTCATATTCATCTGTTGATTCGATCTCGAGTTCAATCAGGTCCGGCCCGATATGAGTAAGTTTTGCGTAGTCGGAAAGATCGATCATGAAGAACTCCTGATGATACTGTTTATCTCATCGAGCGTGAGGGAATCACTGCCGACGTAGTCTCGAGCAGACACCAACTGGGCCACCTCTGACATCTGCCCGGAGGCCGCGACGAGGACATCGAGCGCGAGAATGTGTCCCGAATTGCGCAACGAGTCCAGGGTTACTACCCTGATCGCGTGACTGACGTGTACTAGCTTTGTGCCGGGCTTATTGACGGTCACGACTGGATCGATTTCAAATAGGGTGGCTGAGAACCCGAGCCATTCGAAGCCGTCGTTAAAACTGAGCCCGTGCTGCACTAGATACCTCTTGACAACTAATGCGACGGCGCTATCGGAGCAGATTATCGTCCACGGCTTGGTACCCACGAGAGCGCCAGGACCGAATTGTTTCGTAGCTAGCTCGTGCACAAGCGGCTGCAGACCCCCGTCGTTTAGCGACGCCCCGTCGAGGCAAAGACCGCGGACTAACGTGGCCCGCAAAGATCGCCGGATCCGCAACATCGCCTTGAGCGAACGCACCCACTGTTCTCGCGACTGCAGACGAGCGTGCCAGCCACTCCAGAGCTGCTTGCGCCTGTCCACTTTGTTTATAAACTCTTGTCTACCGATCGTGCGCTGACGCACATCGCGGGTCATCGCGATTTCGGCTATAACAGCGAGAGCAGTCGGATATAGTAGATGTTCGCACTCGTCATCAGTGGCATCCGTTGACGACCCGATCATTGCCATGACCTCCCGTCGCTGGGTCTTTCTATCTGGACCTTGAGAGATCTCTAACCGATCCGCGAAGCCTTGGATCACCTCCTCGTTTAGGGGTACCCAGTATCGGCGAATGCCACCACGAGACCGTTCGGTCAAGCAGTCCATGACCTCCGCAGTAGTCAGCGAGGTACCCAGGTTCTGTGATGCTTCGTAATGGGCGTGAAGTGTGAATGACTCCGCGAGGCCGTGTGCGTATGCGAAAAACATCTCTTTGATTGGATCACGCAGAGATTTGAGCCCATTGAAGCGAGCGGCCTCATGGTACTTCACTTGAACGGCGCGCCGCTCGTTGTTGATGTCAGTGATATCGATATCCTCTAGGCCCTCAATGACGAATTGATCATCGTCGCTTGAGCCCAGAATCCGCTTGATCGAATAGTCGAACTGGTAGACGTATCCCGCAATAGCTGGGCCCGCCCACCGGTTGCTAGGCGATGCAATCAAGCGATAACGCTTCGAACTGCCCTACGAATGATCTCAGAAAATTCATAGATATCTTCGAGTGCATCGATCGGGTGCTTCGTCTCCACTTTATTCTCGTCAAACAGGCCGATGTACTTCTGCTTCTTGCCGTTGAACCACAGGCGGGCGATGGGCTTGCGGTTGTTGTCGTCGAGCAGGATCGCGAAGTACGACTTCTGGTCGCGGTGCGCCACCCGGTACGGCTTGACCTCGCTACACGCGATCGCTTTGACGATCTGGTACCCCTCGAGCTCCTCCTGCGTGGTGACCACGTCGGACGCCTGCTCGAGGTTCTCCTCAGCGGCACCCTCGCTCTGGATCGTCGCCGCTGGGGCTTCCATCTGCGTACTGCCGACGAACGACGAGCCGAGAGCGGTCTTGAGCCGGTCGTTGACCTGCTCGTTGAGGAACTGCTTGATCGCCTTGGCGACGAGCGGCCCGAACTGCTCGCGGACCTTCTGCGTGTACGAGCCGTCATAGACCCTGGTGGTCAGGAACTTGGCGAACTCGTCGGACGGCTCGCGGAGCTGCGCAGACAGGGCTCGCTTGAGTGAACCGACGTACTTCAGCTCCTCTGCCGCGTTGATGACCGAGTCGAGGTCGAAGTTCTCCTTGCTCAGCTTCTGGAGCTCGGTGAGCAGCGTCTCGTCGATGTCCCCGAGGTCGAGCACGAGGAACGGCTTCGCGTCCATCTTGTTCGGGGCATCGAGGTCCGTGTAGAAGTTGTAGACCTCGCCGTTCGTCAGCACTGCGATACGAGCGTTCGTGACGGAGAAGTACCGAAACAGCTGCGATGCGTGCTCGATCTTCAACGGCTCGGTCGACTTCTTGCACTCGATGAGGATCTGCACTTCGCCGTCACGCATGATCGCGTAGTCGACCTTCTCGCCCCGCTTGACCCCAACGTCTGCCGTGAACTCCGGCACGACCTCCAACGGGTTGAAAACGTCGTACCCGAGGATCGTCGAGATGAAGGGCATGACGAACGCGTTCTTGGTCGCTTCCTCCGTCTGGATCGCCTCGCGCTGATTGCTGACCTTGGTCGCGAGTGCCGCGAGCCGTTCTTCGAATTCCATTGCTTCCCCTAGGTAGTCCCTCGTTGAGGGTAGTTGAGAGTCTGTCGGCATCACAGGTGCGGTGCCACCCCCGAACTGGATCTTGTGCCACTGCGTCCATCACCTGTCGGACGTTCCGCGAGCACGTGAAGCGCATCCAGCAACACCGTCCCGCTCGGAACCGGGAACAGTTCGACCTGCCCGCCATCCATCGGTCGAACACGGAAGTACCCGGCATCGCCGGCCGCAACGACGTCGACTCCGCGGCCCGCCCCGTCGCGCCACACGGTGATGCGAACCCACGCCGGCTGAGCCCAGAGCCTGCACATCGCCCAGTCGTCGATAGGTGACGGCCCCTCGGGTGCGCCTGGTTCATCGACGCGACGATCGACGAGGTCGGCGGGCAGCCTCAGCCGGGTGTCATTCCCGACCGTCCATGCTGGCGAGAGGCCCATCCAGGCGACCAGATGGCCCGCAGCACGGCCCAGACCAACCCGGTCGAACAGCGCTGGCTCAGATCGTGCACGACGCTGAGGGAGCTCGGCGACACTGGACTCCCCGCGGACAAGTCCCATCGTGCCGTCAGACCAGAGCGTCCATGAGATCTCTAGGCCTGCATGACGGGCCAAGGCCCCGAACCGCGCGGACGGCCGTTCGAGGAGCCGGGCGATGGCCAGCCCGTCGTTGACCGGAGCACCGAATCGGTTCGTGAGTCCGAGTTCACGTAACGACATGCCGTCCGCGCTCCTGCGGTCGGCGCCGCCGACCATTCCTCTCGCTCGGATCGCGAAGAGATGCTGCAAGGTCGAGTCGTTCATGAGCCACCGTCCGACGGGCCGTGGCTGCGCACCGGGCACTCCCGACAACGACTCGTACGACTCGTCGAGACGCGCGGACACCCGATCGTCCAGAGCAGGTTCAAGGACCGGGTCACTGTTCATCGCGCGAGCTCCAACGGACAAGGAGCGATCGGACGGGGAGTCCCCGGGCGCGATCACGATGCTCTCGGCGATCGCTACGAACCCAGAACGGAAGTACTCGAACTCGTCGACCGAGACACTCGCCGTCAGGTGCACCTGTTCCCGAGCCGTCACTGTCATCCACTGCTGCACAATGATCCACTGGCCGGCCTGCTCGTAGGCGTACCAGATGCATCGTCCCGGGCCGCCGAGCCGTTCGTCGGGTGTCACATCGAGCACCTGCGTCCGCGGCCGGATCGCGATGACTGCGGCGATGGTCTCGGCACACACCGCGTGGATCGGAGCCGGACGCGGAACTGTCGAGACCACGACGTTCGGGCGGAAGGAGCCATCGTTCCGTGCTGGCGTTGCAGCACCGACGATACCGAGGGGTGAATCGATCGCCACCCACCCATCGGGCACGGGCACGGTGACCGGCCCGACGACGAGGAAGGCAGCGGTTCCAGTCCCGGTCATCGGGCGGACTCCGCGCGATACCAGCGAGGCTGCAGCCATCGGGGCGTCCCCACGAGGAGGGAGTACAGCCCGATCGCCGCAGTGACACACGCAACGGCGAAGAATCCGAACGGGATCCAGCCCATCTCCTCCGGAAGGATCGAGAACAACGCTGCCGCGCCAGCAAAGACACCCGCGACCCCGTACCAGGCTGCCGCGAGCATGAAGGACGGGACCATCATCGACCTCGTCCATGAACGCCAAGTGCCGGCGTACACCGGGATTCCCACAGCAAGGAAAACGACACCCACGATCCCGGCGACTACCGCCGCCATCATCCGAAGAGGTCTTCCACGTAGAGCGCACTCATCGCCGCGAGCATTGGCACTCGCATTCCCGGCCGATGATCCTGTCGCAGCACTGCTTGCGACGCTCAGGTGACACGCGTTCGGGAACAGGCTGGCCTGCTGCAGCGCGGAGCATGGCATTGTGCCCGTCACACCCATCGACAGGAAGTCGCCGCAAGGTCACTTCCAGGTCGGGTTTCCTGCCGAGCAGATGAGCCCGAAGGTGGTGAGCGCGTGCCCACTGGCCAGCATCGAATTGATGGAGCCCGCCTGGTTGATGTCCTTCCAACCGGAGTTCCAGGACGTGCTCAGGGAACTGGCCAGGCCCGAGACGTTGTGCGCTGCGACACTGTTCGATGTCGAGACCGTGACCGACCAGACGTGGGAACCCGGCCGACCATGAGACTCGTAGATGGTGTAGCCGGTGCTGAACTTGCGGTTGGAACGGTTGCCCGCAACGTTCGCAGTCCCACAGTTGCCCACGACGGTTCCGCGTTGGCTCGGCGCAACGATGCCGTCTTTGGCCCGAAGAACGAGGCCGGAGGGGAATGTGACGACGTCTTCGCCAGCCTTCGTCGTGCGGATGTCGGCGCCGGCCGATTCCGCGACGGCGAGATCGATCCCGGTCACGATCAGCGGTGTGGTCGCTTCGGGCGACGTCTGATCCTGGGCGCTGGCGGATGCCGGCGAGATGAGCGCAACGGCAGCCACCGCACAGAGCAGGGTCGGCACCGTTATCTGATGACGGATCTTCAGCACGAGAACTCCTTCGTTTGTCGAGGTTCGAATCCTGTCACTATGAAACTTTGGATGTCAATGCATTGAATAAACATTACGTGTGAATGGATTGCGTTGGAGCGCTTGAAGACCTTGGATCGAACGAGGCCGACAGCAGTCGGCGTGATCGAGGAGGGGCCATTGATGCAGACCACGGATGCACACGGGGAGGGGCCGCTGACGGTGTGGCCGAGGGAAATGCTCATCGCGGAAGACCGCCAGGACAGCCGACTGCTGAGCCTGCTCTACGCACGCGACGCCTGGGGCATCTCGCCGTCGACGCCGCTCCCCGAGACCCTGCTCAGCAAGCCGCGACCGCAGCCGAGCCAGCCCGGCATCGACCGCGCGACGCTGACCGCGCGGTGGGACGACGACTGGCAGGCGCTGATGAACGGCTTTCGAGCTCGGCCAGACGACACCTCGTTCAGCAGCTTCTCCGCATGGGTCCGAGCGCTGCCGCAGTCCTGGGCCCTCCAGTTCGAGGACGTCTGGGACGACGTCGCCTTCGAAAGCTGGCGCGACGAGATCTCCCGGCCGGGCGAGGGTGACTTCGCACCGACAGTCATCCCCGACCTCATCGGAGCGTGGCGCCGAGGCCTCCGGTCCATCACGGTGCTGCCGTTCGCAGCAGACTGGGTCGTTCCCGTCGGGACATCCGAGCTGTTCGTCTCGCAGCCGATGCGAGATGACGCCGAGGCATTCGGGCGTGTGCTCCGGGACTTCGGCTGAACGGACAACCACGCGGGCGTCGTGGCGATCGTGCTCGTCGCAGCCAGGAACGCGAGGGAGACCTGAGCCTCACCCAGCATTCACGGCTGGCGGTGTTGACTACGTAGTCGGACCCGTGTTCTACTGCTCTGACGCAGCGCGGCCGCCCCCGGCCCGCGACCCCGAGGAGCTCGACGATGAGCAACACCACCAGCGCACGCCGGCCCCGCGCGACGTCGATGATGGACGTCGCCGCGCACGCCGGGGTCTCGCAGAAGACCGTCTCCCGCGTGGTGAACAACGAGCCCCACGTCACCGACGAGATCCGCGCGAAGGTCACCGCCGCGATCGCCGAACTCGGCTTCCGCCCGAACGCCGCCGCCCGCTCCCTCAAGGGCGCCCGCTCCCGCCGCATCGGCATGATGACCCTCGGCACGGCGCTGTACGGTCCGGCGTCGATGGTCGCGGGCGTCGAGCACGAGGCCCAGGCACGCGGGTTCGCCCTCACCGTCGTCCGGGCCGAGGGGACGGAGAAGCCGGAACTCCAGACCGCCCTCGACTCCCTGATCAGCCAGGACGTCGAGGCGATCGTCGTCTCGGAGCCGATCGACCACCACTTCCCCGAGCTCGACATCCCGGCCGAGCTGACGATCCTCACCCTCGGGACGCTCGAGATGCCCGACCGGCAGAACAGCCTCGCGGTCGGCCTCGACGAGGTGGGGGCCGCCCTCGCCGCGACCGAGCACCTCCTCGCCCTCGGCCACACCGACGTCCGGCACATCGCGGGCCCGTCGACGTGGACCTCGAGCGCCCGGCGGACGACCGGGTGGCGGAATGCCCTGCTCGACGCCGACATCGAGCCGCAGCCCGTGGTCGAGGGCGACTGGTCGCCGCGGGCCGGGTACGACGCGATGGACGAGCTGCTCGCCCGGGCCGGCCGCGGGCGCCTCCCGGACGTCACGGCGGTGTTCGTCGCGAACGACCAGATGGCGATCGGGGCCATGGCAGCCGCGCAGCACCACGGCCTGCGGGTCCCGGACGACATCAGCATCGTGGGGTTCGACGACCACCCCGTCGCCGAGTTCCTGACGATCCCCCTCACCACGATGCGGCAGGACTTCGACGAGGCCACCCGCCTCGCGATGCACCGACTCATCCGCACGCTCGACGGCCACGCGCCGATCGAACGGGAACGGATGGTCCCGGCCCAGCTCGTGGTCCGCGCGACGACGGCACCACCGCCACCGAGCCGCCCGCCGCTCCACGCGCTCGACTGAGCGCCTCCCACCCAGGCCGAACCGTCCCTCCAGGCCGATGCACAACTCGACCAGGTCACCGAAGTGAGCGCTCACCCGAGCGCTCACCAGAGCGCGAACCCTCCCTCTCCGCCACCGACGTCAGGAGAAGCACCATGACCCCACCCCCATCCGCATCACCACCGGGCGGACGCCCCGCCCTCTCCCGGCGGGACCTGCTCCGCTGGGGCGCGACCGCCGGCGGCGGCCTCGCCCTCGCCGGCCTCCTCGCCGGCTGCTCCCCCGAGAGCACGGCGAAGGTCGCCAGCGGCGCCGTCGACCTCTCGTTCTGGACCCACGACCCCGGGTACGAGAAGTTCTTCACCAAGGCGCTCCCTCTGGCGGCGAAGAAGTCCCCGTTCACCTACAAGCTCGACATCACGACGATCGCAGCCGGCGACATCCCGACGAAGCTCATCGCCCAGGCCGTCGCGAACACCGGGACGCCGGACGTCGTCGGCCTCGAGATCGGCGCCTTCTGCCGGATGCTCCGCGGCGACATCGCGTCAGAGCTCCTCACCGACCTCGGGCCATCGGTCGTGAGTCAGAAGGACGACCTCATCTCGGCGCGGCTGACGCCGTTCTCGAAGAACGGGCACCTGTACGCGCTCGACTCGGACACCCCGCTCTGCGTCTACTACTACCGCGAGGACCAGTTCCGGGCGAACGGCCTGCCGACCGACTTCGAGACGTGGGAAGACCTCGCCGCGGTGGGCGCGAAGCTCCACAAGGACAAGGGCGCGTCGATCCACGCGGTCGCCGTGACCGACCCGGGCGGCGCGATCCAGAACTACCAGATCCTGCTGCTCCAGCGCGGCGGGGACCTCTGGGACGCGGACGGCGGCCTGTCGATCGAGACGCCGGAGGCCGAGCAGACCCTGGCGTTCCTCGCCGACGGCATCCAGTCCGGCGCGATCGCCACGGTCGCGGACATGTACGGGCCGAGTCTGCAGGCGGGGCTCAAGAACAACTCGATCCTCGGCGTCGACATGCCGTCCTGGTACGCGAGCTACGGCATCAAGCCGAACGTGCCGGAGCAGACCGGCAAGTGGCGGGTCCGGAACCTGCCGGTGTTCAAGGACGGCGGCAAGGCCACGAGCGTCGGCGGCGGCACGGGCTTCGCGGCCCTGCGCAACAAGCCGCTGTCCAAGGCCGGGGTCGACCTGGTGCTCGCCACCTACCTCGACAAGGACCAGCAGGTGAAGCGGTACGAGGACCTCGGCTACCTGCCGACGCTCCGCTCGGTCTACGACGACCCGCGGCTGGCAGCCCTGCAGGACCCGTACTTCGGGAACCAACAGCTCTTCGGCGTCTACAAGTCGATCATCGACGACGTCCCGTCGCAGCACCAGAGCGCCGACGCGGCGATCCTGCAGACCGTCCTGAGCGGTTACCTGATCAAGGCGTACAAGGGCCAGCTCACCCCCAAGCAGGCGCTCAGCGCGGCTGCATCCGACTTCCGCGGTCAGACCCGCGCGTAGGGAGCGAGACATGTCCACCTCTGCCGCGACCGGCATCCCGGTCTCCGCTCAACCCGATCCCGCCGCCGACACCGGCAGCAGGACGAAGCGTCGCCGCCTGAACACGAACGGCGGGATGGCGCCGTACATGTTCATCGCGCCGTTCTACGTCCTGTACGGCCTGTTCATGATCGTCCCGGTGGGCGCCGCCATCTACCTCTCCCTCACGGAGTGGGTCGGCCTCGGCGCCCCGGAGTTCGTCGGGTTCACCAACTACGCGAACCTCTTCCGGGACACGAGCTTCGGCACCGCACTGACGAACTCGCTCATCTACACCCTGATCGCGGTGTTCATCATCGTGCCGTGCTCGCTGCTCGTCGCCCAGGCGCTCAACGCCAAGGGGCTCAAGGCGCGGGATCTGTTCCGGGTCACGTTCTTCATCCCGATGGTGCTCTCGCCGATCGTCATCGCGCTCGTCTACAGCCTGATCTTCGACACGAACTCGGGGCTGCTCAACGCGACCCTGAAGGCGCTGTTCGGACTCCCGAACACCGACTGGCTCGGCGACCCGACACTCGCGAAGGGCGCGATCGGCTTCGTGCTCCTGTGGCGCACGGTCGGCTACCTGACGATCTTCTTCCTCGCCGCGCTGCAGAACGTCTCGCCCGAGCAGTACGAGGCGGCGTCGCTCGACGGCGCCGGCCCGGTCCGCAAGTTCTTCTCGGTCACGCTGCCGGAGATCCGTCCGGTCACGAGCTTCGTCGTCGTCACGAGCTTCATCAGCGCCGCGCAGATCTTCGACGAGCCCTACCTGCTCACCCAGGGCGGGCCCGGCGAATCGACCCTGAGCGTCGCGATGTTCATCTTCCGCGCCGCGTTCCAGCGCCAGCAGTTCGGCTACGCCGCAGCCGCCGGTGTCGTCCTGTTCATCGTCGTCTTCGGGGTCAGCCAGATCCTCAACCGCGCACTCGCCATCGGGAGGACCGACTGATGCCCGCACTGCTCACCGAGACCATCGGGAGGACCGACTGATGACCACCACGACCCACACCGAGAGCATCACCACCGCCGGCAGCAGCGGTCGCAGCGGTCGCGGACCGAGGACCCACGCCCGGAAGTCCACCGGCTGGATCGCCCGCCGCGGACTCCTCTACGTCACGCTCAGCGTCCTGCTCCTCGTGTTCGTGTTCCCGCTCGTCTGGGCGATCTCCGGGTCGTTCAAGAACCGCGGCGACATCTTCTCGAGCCCGCCGACGCTCATCCCGAGCCCGGCGACGATCGACAACTACGTCAACCTGCTCACCACGCAGCCGTTCTGGAACTGGTTCGCGATCAGCATCGGCACCGCGCTCATCGCCACGACCGTGTCGGTGTTCGTCTGCGCCATGGCCGGCTACGGGTTCGCGAAGTTCCGGTTCCGCGGCAAGCGCGTCCTGTTCACGGTGATGTTCTCGTCGCTCTCGGTGCCGTTCGCCGTGATCCTCGTGCCGCTGTTCATCCTCGTGGTGAAGTCGGGCCTCTCCACGCCGTGGTTCTCGCTCGTCGTGCCGTGGGTCGCCCCGGCGTTCGGGATCTTCATGATGCAGCAGTTCATCGTGCAGTCGATCCCGGACGAGATCATCGAGGCCTCACGCATCGACGGCAACTCCGAGTTCGGCACGTTCTGGAGGGTGGTCCTCCCCCTCCTCCGCCCCTCCCTCGGTGCCCTCGCGGTGTGGGGGTTCCTGCAGACGTACAACTCGTTCCTCTGGCCGCTCGTACTCATCTCGAACTCGGACCAGTACACGCTGCCGCTCGGCCTGAACTCCGTGTTCGCCTCGGAGAACCGCTCGTACGACCTGGTGCTCGCGGGGTCCGTCCTCGCGTCGGTGCCGACCATCCTCGTCTTCCTGCTGCTGCGGAAGCAGCTGCTCGACGGCCTGACCGCGGGTGCGGTCAAGGGGTGAGGAACCGGTGACCACCTGACGGACTGGAGGGACGGTTCCAGTCCGCACCGTCCCTCCAGTCCGACGACCTGACGGACGGGAGGCGCGGTTCCAGCCCGCACCGTCCCTCTCCCCACCGACACGGCCGGACCGCCGCTGGCGCGTCGCTCCGGAACCGGCGGCGTGGGCCCAGTCCGCATCCGGATCCGTCCGGATCCCCGCGACCGCACCTGCTCGCAGAACCATCAACGACCTCCAGAAGGAGCACCATGCAGCACCTCACCGAGTCCGTCCGCTTCGGCGCCGCGTACTACCACGAGTACCAACCGACCACCGGTCTGGCCGAGGACATGCGCCTCATGCAGGAGGCCGGGTTCACCGTCATCCGCGTCGGCGAGTCGGTGTGGTCGACATGGGAGCCGGAGAACGGGGTGTTCGACCTCGAGTGGCTCGCCCCCGTGCTCGACGCCGCCGAAGAGCACGGCATCGGCGTCATCCTCGGCACCCCGACCTACGCGGTGCCGATGTGGCTCGCGCGACAGTTCCCCGAGGTCAACGTCGAGCGCGGCAAGTACCAGCCGATGGGCTGGGGCGCACGCCAGGAGATCGACTACGCGCACCCCGCGTTCCTGTTCCACGCCGAGCGGGTCATCCGGAAGATCGCCGCCCGGTACGCCGACCACCCCGCCGTCATCGGCTACCAGGTCGACAACGAGCCGGGCAACGAGCTCATCGCGAACCCGCAGGTGTTCCAGAAGTTCGTCGACCACCTGCGGCACACCTACGGCAGCGTCGAGGCGATCAACCGCGAGTGGGGCCTCACCTACTGGTCGCACAAGCTCTCGACGTGGGCGGACCTCTGGACCCCCGACGGCAACGTGCAGCCGCAGTACGACCTCGCGTGGCGGAAGTTCCAGGCGTCCATCACGACGGACTTCATCGCGTGGCAGGCCTCGGTCGTCCGCGAGTACTCACGCCCCGACCAGTTCGTGACGACGTGCATCGCCTACGAGCGGCCCACCGTCGAGGACGACGCCCTGACCGAGGCGCTCGACATCACCGCGGGCAACCCCTACTACCGGATGCAGGACGCCCTCGAGCTCCCCTCGACCGAGGACACCGAGCAGTACTGGACCTCCTCCGGGGCGTGGACCCTGATGGCGTCCGGCGACCGGATGTTCGGGTCGAAGCAGGCACCGTTCCTCGTCACCGAGACGAACGCGCAGGCGATCGGGTTCTCGTGGTCGAACGAGCCCGCGTACGACGGGCAGTGGCGGCAGGCGGCGTGGGCCCTCGTGTCCCGTGGTGCGACGATGATCGAGTACTGGCACTGGCACACGCTGCACTACGGCGTGGAGACGTACTGGGGCGGGGTGCTCCCCCACTCGCTCGAGCCCGGGCGGACCTACGGTGAGATCGCCACGATCGGCGCGGACTTCGCTCGCGCCGGCGACCGGGTGACCGAACTGCAGCCGCACTCGGACGTCGCGCTCCTGTTCTCGAACGAGAGCAAGTGGGCGTTGAACGAACACCCCGCGCTCGGTCGAGGTGGGGTCGAGCCGGACCGCCGGTCGTTCCAGACGGTGTTCGACGCCTTCGCCCGGGGGACGTTCGACGCGGGGCTGCAGACGAACACGGTGCACCCGTCGCAGGTGTTCGACCTGGATCCTGCCGCGTTCGCGGCGGCGCACCCGGTGTTCGTGGCGGCGGCGTTCACGATCGCGACGGATGCGCAGTTGCAGTGGCTCGACGCCTATGCGGCAGCGGGCGGACATCTGGTCGTCGGGATCCGGACCGGGTACGAGGACCAGGAGTCCCGTGCGCGGGTGGAGCGGAAGCCGGCGTTCCTGACTGCTGCGAGCGGCATCCACTACGACGAGTTCAGCAACCTGCACGTGGCGGTGCCGGTGGTGGCCGGGGCTGGTGCTGGTGCTGGTGCTGGTGGCGCTGACGGTGCTGGTGCCGGGGCTGGTGCTGGTGCTGGTGCTGGTGCTGGGTTCACGGTTCCTGCGGGTGCGACGGGGACGCGGTGGATCGACGGCGTGCAGGTCGACGACGCCGAGGTCCTCGCCGGGTACGACCACCCGCACTTCGGCAGGTTCGCCGCCGTCACGACCCGTGCGCACGGGGCGGGTCGGGTCACGTACGTCGGCACGGTGCCCTCGATCGACCTCGCCCGGGCGCTCATGGACTGGGCGGTCTCGGTCGGCGCGGGGACACCGTCGTGGCAGCCGCAGGTCGACACGCAGTCGGTGTCGAGCTCGGTGAACCGGCACGGGGAGACCGTGCACGTCGTCCACAACTGGTCCTGGACACCGAGCACCTTCACGCTGCCCGGAGCTGCGGACGACGTGCTCGGGGACGGTGGTGCGCTCGACGCTGGCGCGGAGATCAAGCTCGGGGCGTGGGACGTGCGGGTGTTCGCCGCGAAGTAGGCCCCGGCTGCTGCTCGGGTCACACCAGCATCGGCGCATCGCACCACTGATCCCCGGTGGTGCGATGCGCCGTTCGTGGTGCCATGCGCCCTCTGTGGTGTCCTGCGCATGGCGAGCGGTCGCAACAGACCGCTGGGCCAGCCCTTGCACAACTCATGTATCAGATACATGCTTGATCCACCCGAGCGAGGAACTGGAACAGGAACGAGGGATCACGATGCAGTCATCCACGACGACGACGCCACCACCACCACCACACTCCGCGCTCCGCGCCCCGCGTCATCACGGGCGGATCATGAGGGTCATCACGAACCTCTGGTTCGCGCTCGCGATGTCAGTCTCAGTCCTCGTCGCTGCGGTGACCTTCGCCGCGGCGACTGTCTCGACTGATTGGGCACTCGCGGGGACCGCCTCTCTCGGTCTGAGCGCCGGGGCTGGCGGATGCTATTTCGGATCCATGGCTCGCAAGCGCTACCGGCACCGCCATGTCCGGTAGGTCGTCGGAATCAGGTCCGGGTGAATGGTCGATCCACTCCGGCGCGGGCCTGAGGCAGCAACGAGGACTCCCGGCGAAGACGTGCACCGTCAGGCCGATCCGGCAGGAGCGCTTCGCATGACGCGCCGCGGCGTTGCCCTCACGGTCGTCGGCGGACTCGGCGCCGTCGTGGTCGCGTGGGTCACGATGGGCATGACGGTCGCGGGGATGATCCTCCTCGCGACGCTCGTCTTCGCCGCATCCGCACGACCCGTCGTCGGGAACACCCCGATCTCGGCGGGCACCACGATCGATCCACGCGCGGTTCGCCGGTACCGGGAGCAGCATCCCGGAGCGACCATCACGGATGCGATCGCAGCCCTGCAGCGATGATCGTTCGACCAGCACGCCGCCCGTTCGCGGGACCGGTCCTGAGCGCGGGGCTGCTCGCGTTCGCGGGGCCGGTTCCGTCCCTCACCGCAGGCCCGAGGACGACCGGTCCGACCGGCCGAACGACGGCTGCGACAGGGGGTATCGGACGTCGAGCCGCGGGTCGAGCACCGTCGTGATGAGGAAGCGCATGAGGATGCTGTCCGCCGCCCAGTAGAGCCCGACGAAGAGGAAGGCGACCCCGGGGATCGTGCGGGTGCTGGTCAGGACGATGAAGAGGATCGTGATCGCCACCCCGACCGCCGTGTAGAGACTCCGCCAGGCGCGCACCGTGGCGTCGCGGCGGACCTGCTGCACGGCGGTGCGTTCCTCGAGGCCGTCGACCGCCTTCTCGAATGAGGGACGCTCGACCGTGCCGAAGAGCTCAGTGGCCGGGACCTCGAGGGCGGCGGCCAAGAGCGCGACCGTCTCGAGGTTCGCGTCCTTGCCGGACTCGAGCCGCTGGATGGTGCGGACGGCGACGCCGGACTCCGAGGCGAGGCGCTCCTGCGTCCACCCTCGGGTGATCCGCAGCTGCTGGATTCGCGATTCGTTCATGCGGCCAACCGTAGGAGACCGGGACCCGACACCACCACGACACGGACCCGTCACCGACCCGCCATCGACCCGCCGTGACATGAGATCGCGCCAGGGAGGGCCAGAGCGTCCAGCGCCCGCGTTCGGGGGCATGCGCGACGGGGACCGAGACTGTCATAGTGAGTCGAACTCATACAGGGGGTCACATGGGGTTCTTCGACTGGCTGCGGGGCCGATCCACAAGACAGGAACAGACTGCGAGTTCCGTCGCCCCCGGGGCCCCCGCGCCGCCTCTGAGCGGCCGCGTTCCTCAGGCGACCTCCACTCCGACTCGTGTGGGTGGGCCGATTCGAACGCCGACGTATGCCGTGGTCGATGTCGAGACCACTGGTCTGTCGCCAAGACGTGACCGCATCATCGAGCTCGCGATCGTTCGGCTCGATGCTGCCGGTGTCGTGGTCGACGAGTCCGTTGGGCGGTTCGATCCGGAGGGGCCTGTCGGAGCGACACACATCCACGGAATCACGCAGGCAGATGTCGACGGCAAGCCGCGCTTCGCCGACGTCGCGCCGAGCATCGTCGCGGGGATCGCCGGTCTGCCAGTCGTCGCGCACAACGCGAAGTTCGATCTCGCCTTCCTCCGTAACGAACTCGAGGCAGCAGGCTGGGACGTGCCATGGGTTGACGGGTACTGCACGCTCGAGGCCAGCTGGTCCTACCTCCCCGAGATGGATCGACGCCGACTCGTGGACTGCTGCTGGGCGAGTGGCGTCGCCCTCGACGATGCACATTCGGCGCTCGGGGACGCGCGCGCGACTGCCGGACTCTTCCGCTCGTACCTGCGTGCCAACGGCGGTCCCGACCGGGCCATGGTCCAGGCCCAGGACAGCGCACGATCGACGAATTGGCCGAGCAGTCCGACACGGACTCCGCTGTCGCCGTCTGATCGCTCGTGGGATCAACGCCCGGCACCGATCCGTTTCTCACGATCGCGACCGACGATGCCGCCGTTGATGAAGCAGCTGACCGCACTCACGCTGCTCGAGGTCATCGACGAGGGTGCACCAGTCGGGACGACCGCGTACCTCGAACTGCTCTTCGATGCGCTCGAGGACGGTGACATCTCGGAAACGGAGTCGGATGCGCTCGCTGAGGTGCGCGCCGACTATGACCTCACTGCTGCCGATGTCACCGCTGCGCACGAGGCACTTCTCCTCGCCCTCGCGCACCGGGCAGTCGATGACGGGCATGTGTCGCACGAGGAGCGGCGTGAACTCCGGTCGGTCGCCTCCCTCCTCGGGGTGCCAGACGGCACCGTGAAAGCAGTCCTCAACCGTGCCGATGCCGCGCGCCACGCTCGGCTGAGCGCGGGTCTGGGTCCGCTGCCCGATCCGTGGCCGCACGGTGTCCCGCTCCGAGTGGGCGACCGGATCGCGTTCACCGGCTGCGAGGAGCGTCAACGGGAGCGACTCGAGAGACGCGCCGAAGAACTCGGCGTTCGAGTGTCGGGTGCAGTGTCCGGCCGGACGACGATGCTGATCACGGACGGGTCGTTCTCTGGTGGGAAGCTCGCGCGTTCGCTCGAGCTCGGCACCCGCACAGTGCATCCGGACGTGTTCGAAGTCCTCCTCCGACACCTTCAGCCTGCATCTGCCATCGGCATGATGCCGGCTCCGTCGGTCACAGCCCCGACCGCGATCTCGAGCCGTTCCGGTGCGCAGGACGAGATCGGAAGACCGTCTCCGTCAGCGATCCGGGCCTGGGCAGTTGCGCAGGGGTACGAGGTCGGCGTCCGCGGTCGACTCCCGCGCGAAGTCCTGGACGCGTACGCGAAGGCAGTGTGACGCTGGGACATGATGTAGCGATCCGCCGCCACGCGCAGCACCCACCCGGGGCGAGCAGGATCGAGAGCACCCTCGGACGGAACAGGTGCGCATGACTACGGACAGCACGACCACCCACACCTCGGTCTGCATCGCGGGCGGAGGTCCCGCGGGGATGATCCTCGGCCTGCTCCTCGCCCGCGCCGGCATCCGGACGACGGTCCTCGAGAAGCACGACGACTTCCTCCGCGACTTCCGCGGGGACACCATCCACCCGACGACGCTCGACCTCCTCGCGGACCTCGGCGTGATGGACGCCCTCGAGCAGATCCCGCACAGCGCGGTGACGACCCTCGACGCGGTCGTGAACGGGGTCCGCTTCCGAGCCGCCGACTTCACGAGGGTGGCCAGGAGCGGGCAGCTGTGGTTCATGCCGCAGTGGGACCTCCTCGACACGATCGCGAGCGCCGCGCAGGAGCTGCCGTCCTTCACGCTCATGATGGGCACCACCGCCCACGAGGTCGTCCGCTCCGGCAACCGCGTCACCGGCGTCCGCGCCGATGGACCCGACGGACCGGTCACGGTGTCGGCCGACCTGACGATCGCTGCCGACGGCCGGAACAGCACCCTCCGCGGGTCGGCCGGCCTTGGCCTGCACGAGTCGGGCGCGCCGATCGACGTCCTCTGGTTCCGGGTCGACCGACCGGCCGCGACACCGCCGGACACCATCGCGTACCTGGCGTCGGACACGATCATCACGATCCCGCGCACCGACTACTACCAGTGCGCCCTGCTCATCCCGAAGGGCGAGATGACCACTGTGCGGGACGAGGGGCTCGACGCCTTCCGTGCCCGCGTGGCGAGTGCGGTGCCGTTCCTCCGCCCGACGATCGACAGCGTGGGCGCGTGGGAGGACGTCAAGCTCCTCGACGTCCGCATCGCCCACGCACGTCGATGGCACCGCCCGGGCTTCCTGCTCATCGGGGATGCCGCACACCCGATGTCCCCGGCGTTCGGCGTCGGCATCAACTACGCGATCCAGGACGCGGTCGCCGCAGCGCGGGTGCTCGTCGGAGCAGGAGTCGGGATCCGCGCCGACCTCGGGTCGCTCGACGAGGCGGTGCTCCGGCGGATCCAGCGCCGACGAGCGCTCCCGGCCCGGCTGATGCAGCAGATCCAGCGGATCGTGCACCACACCGTCGGCCGACCGCAACGGGGCCGACGCCTCCCACCGAAGGCGCTCCTGCGGATCGGGACCCCCGTGGTCAGCGTGCTCGTCCGACACGTCGCGGGCAGGCTCGTCGGCGCGGGCTTCCGCCCCGAGCGGCTCGACCGGCCCCGCCAGTAGGACTGGTACAGCGGCCGCACGGGTGCGGCTGCACCACCTGCCGGACTGGAGGCACGGCACCCGTCCGGCACCGTCCCTCCAGTCCGTCAGGTGCCGGGCCACGCTGCTCGCGAGCCGACCTGCTCGCGCTGCCCGGCCCGCTTCCGGCGCGCCGATCGCCCAGCGGCACCACTCTCGGCGCATCGCATCCCCCTTCACCGGTGGTGTGATGCGCCGATCGCGGTGCAACGCCTGGATGGGGGTGAGATACCCAGATGGGGGTGCGACGCGGCAAGCCCGGGCAGCCCGGGCAGCCCGGGCCTCAACGCCGCGCGCGTCGCCTCCGGAGGACCATGAGCAAGAGCCCGGCGGCGAGCAGGGCCGATCCGATGCCGAGCGGCAGCGCGGCCTCGGAGCCGGTGAAGGCCAACGCACTGCCGCCGTTCCCACCACTCCCGGTCCGCACCGCGACCGTGCCGGCAGCCGCCGGGGTCGACGGATCGGCGACCGGGACGACCGCCCCGTCGGACACCGCGATGCTCCCGACCGCGCTGACGTTCCCGGCGACGTCGGTTGCGCGGAACGAAACGGTCCGCGAGCCGGACGGCGGGGTGACCGCCGAGCCGTACGCCGTCCACGTGGTACCGGCAGTGGTCGGGTCACCGAACGTGTACTCGATCCCCGCGACCCCGGACCCCGCATCGGTCGCCGCGAGGGTCACGGACACCGACGGCGTGCCCTGGTCACGGACGGCGGCCTGGACGACCGGTGCGGACGAGTCGACCCTGCCGCTCCAGGTCTGTACGGCCGAGACGTTGTCGGCCGCGTCGGTGGCCCGGAACGCGACGGTGTGCTGCCCGTCCGGGACCGTGAACGCACCCGTGAGCGGCGTCCAGGCTCCCCCGTCGACCTGCACCTCGACGGTAGCCGCCGGGGTGAAGTCGTCCGAGGCCGTCGGGGTGAGGGTCACGGCCCGGTACCACCCGGCGGCGTTCGGCTGCGTGGTCGACGGCGTCACCGTGAGCGTCGGCGCGGTGGTGTCGAGGCCCGGGAACGACGACAGGTACGCGGTCGAGGTGGGGTCACCACCGGTCGTGTCGGCGCTCAGGCCCTCGCCGTCGATGATGTGGCTGATCCCGCCGTTCTGGGCGAGGAACCGGGTCATCGCGTCGGTGAACCGGACGTTCGCGTTCCGCGGGGTGTCGATCGCGTTCTCCTCGACGATGCCCGGGTTGTCGAAGTTCGAGTACACCCCGAGGCCGTAGGCGTGGTGGCTCGCTACGTCATCGGCGACCTTGTAGCTGGCGTACCCGTTCTCGGTCCCGTCCATCCACGCGGCCTGGCTCGGCACGTCGTACGGGATCTCGCTCTGGTAGAAGATCGTCGTGCCGCCGTCGCCGTTCCAGACGACCTGGTTCTGCTGCCAGTGCTCCACGGCGAGGCCGTCCGCGGTCACGTCGTCGCCGTTCACGACGAGGCCGTTCACGCCGGTGTTCGCGGTCCACCCGACACCGCTGCCGTGGTCTGCACGCCAGACCCAGATGTCGTCGAGGACCGTGTTCGGCGAGTTCACCTCGATGCCGGTCCCCGCGGATCCGGCGTGCGGCCCACCGACGCGGACGAACACGTCCGTCAGGGTCGTCGGGTCGGTGGCGCTGCCGCTCGTCGCACCCGTCGGGCCGACCTGGAGGAGGACGTCCGAGGTCGTGGCTCCCGCGTCGACCGTGAACCCGGAGAGCTGCACGCCGGACACGTCGCCGACCGTGAGTGCCGCCGTGCCGTTCGTCGGCGTGATCGCCGCCATCCCGAGGCCGAGCACCACGGTGTCAGGCCGCGTCACCCGGATGGCGTCGCCGTACTGGTACACGCCCGGCGTCAGGATGAGGTCCTTGCCCGCGGCGAGCGCGGCGTTCACCGTCTGGATCGAGTCAGACGGCTGCGCGACGAAGAACCGGCTGAGCGGGAGGGCTGTCCCGGCACCGGCACTCGTGGCGGTCCACTGCACACCGCTCGCGTTCGTCCTCGCCGCGGGCACGAACACCGAGTACGCGCCGTCCGCACCGAGCGTCAGGAACGGTGCGTCGCGGGTGGTCGGGGTCGTCGGGAGCGTGGTCGTCGGCTGCGCTCCGACGGCGGCCCGGCCGTCCGGGAACGACTGCGCCGGAGCCCCCTGGGTCCCGGAGAACACCATGTTCCAGACCCCGCCCTGCCAGGCACCGATCTGACTGTCCTGCGTGTAGAACTGCTGCTGCGAGCCGGAGACGACCGTGCCGGACACCGCCGAGTCGGACATGAACCCGCCGCTCGCCTGCTCGCCGTACTGCCCGAAGAGCGTCAGGTTCGCGGCCGGGGTCGTACCACCGGCCGGGTTGCTCTGGATGTCGACACGACGGAGCGGTGCGGCCTGCGACACGGCCCACCGGAGCTGGTGCGCGTCCGCCTGGCCGTAGGTGAACACGTTCTGGGCGTTCTGTGCCGCGGTCGGCTGCTGGATCGGGTTGATCTGGACGTTGCTGAGCGAGCGCCAGAACGTGTCGAGGGACCCGGGGCTCTGGTTCTCCCACGGGTTCTGCGTGCCGGGTGCCTGGTAGGGCTCGACGTGCAGCGCACCGTTGATGTGCACGCCGTCGGGCGAGGGTCCGAGGCCCGCGACGGTCTCGTAGAAGCCGACCGTGCCGTTCACGATCCCGGTCGCGGTCGACGGGTCCGCCTGTCCGGCGTCGCTGCCGTACGTTCCGGGCTTGAAGAACACCGCGTGCCGACCCATGCTGAACTCCGTCTCGCCGGACGCGGCCGCGAGCGTGGTGTTGATCGCGTCGGTCGACATGCTCGGATCGAGCACCGAGACGTTCGGCCAAGTCGACGGGTCTGCCTGGTCGAACGCCGGGGCAGCACCGGCCGGCGCCGCGCCGATGCCCCCGAGGACGAGTGCGGTGGCCGCGGCTGCGGCCGCGAGGGATCCGATGAACGGCTCGCGCCACGCGGCCCGATCCCGTCGATGATCGGTGTCCGGACGGCGGATGTCGAGGTGGGTCACAGCGTTCTCCCTTGAACGTGGACGGGGCACGGAACGGACACTCGAGGTACTCCCCGGTGCCGTCCGGCCACAGGCGGAATGTATCCGCAGACGTGAGATCGCGTCAACGCCGACGCGTCCCGCGGACAGGTGTCCCGCTTTCGGGGACTGCAACTCCGCCCGCCGATCCGCGATGCTGGGTCGGTCGTTCCCTTCTTCCCGGAGGGGCCCGCTGGAACCTGGACTGACCATGACCCTCGATGCCACCTCGGCCTCCACCGCCACCTCCCACCACGATGACCCGAAGCACGCCGCTGACCCGCAGCGCACCGCTGACCCGCAGCACACCGCTGACCCGCAGCAGGCCGTGGCCCTCCGCGCCCGCATCGCCGACGCCGCCATCGAGGCCGTCCGCCGCCACGGCACGCTGACGCCCGACAGCGCCACGGTCGCCACCATCGCCGGGGTGAGCGCAGAGGTCGTGCAGGCGCAGTTCCCGACGTGGGACAGCCTCATGACCGTCGCGATCACCCGCTGGCACGAGGCACGCATGGCCCCGCTCCACGCGGTCGCCGCGAACGCCGGGGCCGTCGCGTTCCTGCAGAAGATCGTCGAGTCGAACGCGCAGGACCCCCACCTGATCCGCCTGCTCATCAACTCCCTCACGGTGGGTTCCGATCCGTCGCACCCCGCATCGGTGTTCCTCCGCCACCAGTACGAGTCCTTCTACCGGGCGATCCGGGACATCCTCGTGCACGACATCGCCGTCGGCCGCGAGCCCGCGACGCTCGACCCCGGCCGCGGTGCGGAGCAGCTGATCGCGCTGTACGAGGGGCTCCAGATCCAGGCGATGCTGCGATCGGGTGTCGACGTCGTCGCGACGTTCCGACGCGCGATGACCGACCTCCACGACGGCTGGTCGGCCCCGAAGGAGTCGAGCAGCCGCACCGCGGAGACGTTCAGCGGCGTCTACGAGATCTGAGACCGGCACCGCGCTCGACGTGCGGTCCGTGGCGGGCGCGCACCGTCCCTCCAGTGCGGTGCGCGGCTGGCGCGGAATGGACCGGCGTGGTTCACGCTTGGATGGTTCCATGTCCGAACGATCAAGCGGGGTCGGCCTGCGCTCCGAGCGTGGACCGATCCTCCTCGCCCTCATGCTCGCCACCGCCCTGGTGGCGCTCGACTCGACGATCATCGCGACGGCGTCGTCCTCGATCGCCCGTGACCTCGGCCACTTCCAGCAACTCCCGTGGCTGTTCTCGGTCTACCTCCTCGCGCAGGCGGTGAGCGTCCCGATCTACGGCAAGCTCGCCGACGTCCTCGGACGAAAGCGCCTCCTGCTCCTCGGGATCGGCCTGTTCCTCGTCGGCTCGGTCCTCTGCGGCGCAGCCTGGTCGATGCCGGTGCTCATCGGCGCCCGTGTGGTCCAGGGGCTCGGTGCCGGCGCGGTCCTGCCGATCTCGATGACGATCACCAGCGACATCTACACGCTCGAGGAGCGCGCGAAGACCCAGGGCTACCTCGCGTCGGTGTGGGGCATCGCGTCCGTGGTGGGTCCGACGCTCGGCGGGCTCTTCAGCGAGCTCGGGGCCTGGCGCTGGATCTTCTGGATCAACATCCCGCTCGCACTCATCGCGGGCTTCATGCTCTTCCGTGCGTACAAGGAGAGCGCCCACGCGGTGTCGCGCGAGCGGATCGACTTCCTCGGTGCGGGCCTCCTCGCCGGCGGGACGACAGCCCTGCTGCTCGGACTCCTCGAGGGCGGCACGACCTGGGCCTGGAACTCCCCCGCGAGCGTCGGCATCTTCGCTGCCGCAGCCGCCCTGCTCATCGCGTTCGTGGTGGTCGAGCTCCGGGTGGAGCATCCCATCTTCAACCTCGGCCTGCTGCGGCGGCGCGTGGTGCTCGCGTCGACGATCGCCTCGCTCGTGATCGGCGTCATCGTGATGGGCCTGTCGACGTACGTGCCGATCTACGCGCAGGACGTCCTCGGTGCCTCAGCCCTGATCGCCGGGTTCGCCCTCGCTGCCCTGACACTCGGCTGGCCGATCTCGGCGTCGCAGGCCGGACGCTTCTACCTGCGGTGGGGGTTCCGGGTGACCTCGATGATCGGGGCGACACTCGTGCTCGTCGGCGCGGTGCTGACGATCACCCTCGCTGCGGAGTCGCCGATCTGGCTCGTCGCGGTGTTCTGCTTCGTGATCGGCGGCGGGATGGGGCTCACCGCGGTGCCCACGCTCATCGCGGCGCAGGCGTCGGCGGGGAACAACGAGCGCGGGGCGGTGACCGGGACGAACATGTTCGCGCGGTCGATGGGCTCGGCGATCGGCGTGGCGGTGTTCGGCGCGGTCGTGAACTCGCACGTACGGCTGAACGCGTCGGGTGTCCCCGAGGGCGCCGGCCTCATGACGGCGATGCACCTGGTGTTCATCGCGATCGCGGCCGTCGCGGTGGTGCTGCTCGTCGCGGTGACGTTCATGCCGGCGCACCGACGGCAGGAGCGGAGCGCGGTGGCGGGAGCGGGTCCGGAGCCGGCGACCGCCTGACCGGCCGGCCGCCTGACGGCGTGACCACCATCCGGACTGGAGGCACGGTGCGAGGCAGCCACGGGCCTCCCGTCCGTCGTCGGTGTGGCGGCGCCGCGTGTTCGCGCTCGTCGGCTCGGGCCAGTGCGCCTGGCTTCAGCGTGCTTCCGCGCGTTGGCGTCCGATGCGGAGATCCTCGAGGCGGCGCGGACGGCTGCCCTCCGGTTGACCTGAGCTCCAACTATTCTGCTTCGTCTTCCAGAATATTGGGAGCACTGGCCTCGGCCGCTTCGTGCCGAGTGCCGACGTCCGACGTCCGACGTCCGACGGCCGACGTCCGATGGCCGACGGCGCAGTCGAGCAGTTCCTGTGCATGACGCACGACCGCGCTACGCTTGCCCCATGACTTCCCAGGAGGTGGTCGGCGCTCTCCACGCCGGCATCAGGGCCTGACGCCCACGGTCGCGCTCCTCGGTGCGGCCGACCGAGTCGTCCCCTGAACCCTCCCGCTCGTGCGGCGCCGTGTCATCGTGCGCCCGAGCGTCATCGAAAGCGAACCCATGCTCCCCATCACGGAGAAGTCCCTCCGCGCGTCCTTCGTCAACGCCTCCCGCAAGGAGTCGACCGACCTCGTCCTCCCCGCCGACTTCGAGACCATCGACTGGTCGACGCGCGACTACCTCGGGTGGCGCGACCCGAAGATCGGCAAGCGCGCCTACGCCATCGTCCCGACGCTCGACGGAGAGCTCATCGGCATCCTCTTCCGGCAGGCGGACGCGTCCCCGCTCTCCCGCCCGCAGTGCTCGTGGTGCCAGGACGTCAAACTGCCGAACAGCGTCGTGTTCTACAGCGCGAAGCGGTCAGGGCCGTCCGGGCGGAACGGAAACACCGTCGGCACCCTCGTCTGCGAGGAGTTCCAGTGCTCGCACAACGTCCGGCAGCTCCCACCGCCGGCCTACGAGGGCTACGACGTCGAGGCGGCCCGCTTCCAGCGCATCGAGGACCTGCAACTCCGCGCAGCGTCGTTCGCCGCGGCCGTCTGACCCGCTGGTCGCGACCGGACACGATCGGACTGGAGGCACGGTTCGGGCTGGAACCGCGCCTCCAGTCCGGTACGCGTCCGGTACGCGGTCGGTTGACGTCCTCGGCGCTCGAGGCGCCCCCGGCGCCGCTCCCGGCCCCACCGGCCCCACCGGCCCCACCGGCCCGGAGTAGCGTCCTCGGCGTGGCAGTGAAGTGGATGGATCGGCAGGGTCGGACCCCCGGCGGGGTCGTCGGTGCCTGGTGGAACGTCGTCGTCTGCGGGGTGATCGCCGTCGGGTCACTGGTGAGCGCGCTGACCGCTGGTCACGGTTCTGAGAGGCTGTTCTTCGGCATCGGTGTCTTCGTCATCACCGCTGCCTTGGAGGTCGTGTTCGTCCGGAACCTCCGGCAGCAGATGGCCCGACGGCGGGGCGAATGAACCCGCAGCTGATCTTCGGCATCGGTGGTGCCGTCGCCGCCGTCTGGGGCGTGATCATCGCGATCTGGAACGACTGGGCACAGTCCATCGGTGGCGATCAGCTCGCGAACGGCCGACCGCTCACACCGCGCTTCGTCCGGGTGATCGGAGTCTTCCTGGCCCTCGGCGGGACACTCTTCGTCGTCCTGGCCCTGACCGGCGTGATCCCGGACCACGGGTGACTTTCGCCGCTCCGGCCTTGACACAGAGGTGGCGCTCCGGGGGAGAACCTCTCCCGGACACGACGAAGGCCCGGCAGCAACTGCCGGGCCTTCGTCGTGCTGCAGGGACCTACTCGTGCGTCGAGTCCTTGGCGTCCTCGACGTTCTTGCGAGCCTCGCCCATGTGCTGGTCCTTCTGGCCCTGCGCGGTGAGCTCTGCGTCGTCGGTCTTCTTGCCGACGAACTCCTCAGCGTGGCCAGCGGCCTTCTGCGTGAGGTCCTTTGCCTTGTCTCCGAGCGACATGACGTTCCTTTCCCGAAAGCGATCGCCGAGGAATCCCGGCTCCTCGCTGACAGTAGGCGCACGTCCTGATGTCACTGCCAGGCGTTGTCCCCCGCTCACCTGCTCGAGCGGCGCGTCGACGGTGATCGGGCGCGGTGTTCCGCCTGGACCTGAGGATGCACGATGATGGCTGCGTGACCACAGAACGACCACGAGCCGTGGTGGCAGCAGTCCTCGCGACCTGGGTCGGCTCGGCGATGTTCGTCGGAGGGCTCGTCGTCTTGTTCCACCGCTGGACCCATCCCGTGTCCTCCTTCGGCTGGTTCGCCTACGCACCGTTGAGCGACACGGTCTTCACGCCGGGCCTCAGCCCGGCGCTCGTCGTCGGCTCCGTCCTGACCGTGGTCGGTGCCGCGCTCGGAGCCTTCGGAGCGGGCATGCTCATCGGACGACGCTCGCGCTGAGGACCATGAGCGGCGCGGTGCGGGACGGACCCGCACCGCGCCTCCAGGCCGAACGGGGACCACCCGCCGGACGTGACGTCCGCGGGCGGTCCCTCCCCCTAGTTCGACCGGCGCCGCCGGACCCGGAGCAGGACCCCACCTGCCGCCAGCAGCGCAGCTGCGATGAGCCCGATCGGCACGATGTCCGCTCCCGTGAAGGCGAGCAAGCCGCTCCGGTCCGGATCGTCACCGGCGGCCTGACCGGAGCCGCCCGGTGTCACCCCGACACCAGACCCCCCGGCCCCACCCTGGCCGGGCGTCCCGCCCTGGCCCGGGTTCCCGCCCTGACCCGGCGTTCCGCCCTGGCCGGGGTTCCCACCGCCTGCCGCAGCAGTCACGGTGAACGACGCCCGCGCGACCTCGGCCCCACCGACCGAGGCGATCACCTCGACCGCACCCGATGCCGTCGCGGAGACGGGCAGCGAACCGGTGAAGGCGCCGCTCCCGTCGGTCCGCACGGTCACCTGACCGACGTCCGGCGAGGTGGTCAGCACCACGTCGGTGTCCGCGGGGAACCCGCTGCCGGACACGGTCTGCGTCGTCCCCGCCGCGACGGACGGCGAACCGACCTGCAGCTGCGGCGCCGCGACGGCCGCGGTGGAGAACGCCACCGTCGTCCGCTCGGACACCGACCGCGAAGCGACCGGCACCGTGATGGTGCGCGTCCCCGCGTCGTAGGTCCACGCCGTCGCTGGGACAGCCGACCCGTCGATCGTCACCGAGGTCGGCCGATCGGCGTTCGTGAAGGTCGCCGTCCACGCCCGGTCGTCCACCTGGCCGGCGAACGAGCCGTCCGCCGGAGCGATGTCGAGCGATCCGCCGGCGGACTGCTCGGTGTACCGGACGGCCGTGGTCGCCGATCCGGGGGTGGCCTTGCCGGTGGAGGTCGCGTCCTCACCGGCGTCCTCGTGCAGGTCGAACGTGCCGTTCGCCCCGGTGGCCACCGTCAGTGTGACCGCGTCGAGCGGTGCGCTGTCGTTCGCGACGTGGTCGGTGCGTGTCGGCACCACCCCGCCGCTCCGCACGAACACCGGCATGGACTGGAGGTCCGTGGTGACCGCCGCCGTCGTCCCACCCTGGTGGGTGGTCCCGGTGAACAGGTCCGTCCAGCTGCTGCCCGCCGGGAACCACACGTTCGTGGTCGCGGTGTCGCCGGCGGTCGTGACCGGCGCCACCAGGACGTCGGACCCGTAGAGGTACTCCGACCCCGCCCTGGCGTACGCCTCGGCCTGGTCCGGGTACTGCAGGTAGAGCGGCTGGACGATCGGGGTGCCCGTCGCGGTGGCGTTCGCCGCGAGGGTGTACGTCAGGGGGACGAGGTCCTCGCGGAGGTTCAGGAACTTCGACGCGGACGCGTTCGCGGCGGCCGGGTACTGCCACGGCAGCCGGTCGCTGTGGTTGCTGTGCAGGCGGTCGATGGGCTGGAACGCCCCGAGCTGCACCCACCGGGCGTAGAGGTCGGCCGGCAGCTGCGTCGAGTCGGGTTCAGCGCCCGCGATGCCGTACTGCGCGCCGTTGTGCCCGCCGATGTCGTGGCTGATCGCCGCGAGGCCGGTCGATGCCGATTCACCGGGGGTGTACCCGACCTCGGCCGCGAGCATGTCCCACGTCGAGGTGGTGTCCCCCGTGAAGTGCAGCGTCGTCCGCTTGTCGGCCCATGGTCCGGTCGCCACGGCCTGCGGGTTGCCGTAGCCGCCTGCGGTCAGCGAGCCGTACGCCCGCGAGAATGCGAAGCCGCGGCCGCCGAGCGCCTGGTCCGTGTACTGCGCGTACTGCTGGTTGATGAACGCGTCGGGGGTGACGCCGTTCGCGGAGTACTTCGAGTTCTCGCTGCAGCACCAGTCGAGCCACCAGCTGTCGACCCCGTCGGCCTTGATGCTCTCGTGCAGGTCGAGGTACGCCTGCAACTGGTCGGGGTCGGACCAGTCGAACAGGTAGTTGTCCCCGCTCTTCGTCAGCTTGCCCTTCGCGGTGGCCTGCGCCTCGGCGAACTTCGGGTCGGTCGCGGAGATCGTGGGGTGGATGTTGAGGGTGTTGTGGATGCCCTCGGCGTGCCACTCGGCGAGCAGGGCCGCCATGTCCGGGATGCGGGCGGGGTCGACCTCCCACCCGTTCCACTTGCTGCCGAGCTTGTAGTCGGTGTCGATCGCCATGACGTCGACCGGGACACCCTGCTGCGTGAACTCCTTGGCGATGGCGGAGTAGTCGGCCTGCGAACGGTCGTAGTACTCGGAGTACCAGACGCCGTAGGCCCAGCGCGGCAGGAGCTTCGTCGGGCCGGTGAGCACCGACAGGTCGTGGAGCGCGGTCGTGTAGTGGTTGCCGTACCCGAACACGTAGCCGTCCTGCTCGGCGGCACCGCCGGTGGTGGGCCGCTGCCGGACCGTCTCGGTCGCGGTGTCGTAGAGCGCCGAGGCGGAGTCGTCGAGGAGCGACCAGCCGTCCTGGTAGAGGATCCCGGGGTTCGTGCTGACCGTGCCGTTCGCGGTGTCGAGGTCGCGACGGTAGCCGCCGAGCGCAGCGTGTGGGGCGAGGACCGGCGAGTCCGCTGCGACGGCCGCGACGGTGTCGACGTTCACGTTGCAGTTGTTCGCCTCGGTCGGGCAGCCGAGGGTGACGTCGTTCACACCCGCCTCCAGGTGCACCGGCACCGCGACCGTGTTCCAGTAGTCCCACCCGCTGGTCGGCGGGAGCGAGGTGGTCGTGGCGGTGCCCGCCGCACCGGTGGTCGCGGCCGCACCGGTGGTCGCGGTCAGGGTCGGCGTCGCGGGGAGTCCGTTCGCGTAGCGGACCTGGAGCACGTAGTCGCCGGCCGCAGGGACCCCGGTCACGTGTTCGGTGAGCGCGGACCCCTGCCCCCAGAGCCCGGAGGCGAAGCCCGTCCCGGCGTACCCGTTGTGGTCCATGGCGGTCATCGCGTTGCCGCTGCGTCCCGCGTCCTCGGCCTGGCAGATCGACCCGAAGGCGCAGTCCTCGCCGCTCGTCGTGGGTGACGGCGCGGGCAGGGAGGCACCGGTCGACACGAGTGCGAGGCTGTCGACGTTCACCTGGCCCGAGTCGGACGCGGCGCGCTCGATCCGGATGGTGTGCGTCCCCGCTGCCAGGTCGAGCCCGGTCGAGGCGGTCAACCAGTCGTCCCAGCTCGTCCCCGCCGGGAGGCTCAGCGTGCGGGCGGGCTGGTCGTCGACCACGACGCTGAGCGTCCTGGTCGTGACCTGTCCGTCCCCGCCCTGCGAGTTCGCGTAGCGGAGCACGAGGTCCCGCTGGCCGGCGTCGGCGGCCGCGACGGTCGTCGTGAAGGTCATCGCGTTGCCGACGGACTCGTACCCCGCGGCGAAGCCGGTCCCGGTGAACCCGGTGTGGTTCGTCGCGGGAGACAGGCCCTCGAGTCCGAGCGACTCCGCCTCGCAGAGTGCGCCGAGGGTGCAGGACGGTGTGGACGCCGAGGTCCACGGGGTCCCGGTCACCTGCTGTCCGGCGTCGGTGGTGAGCGCGACGGACAGGTTCTGCTGGTCGAAGGCGCCGGAGCCCTGCTTGTACCTGACCACCATCGAGCCGGTGTCGATCGTCAGCCAGCCGTCCTCGACGCGCTGGGTGAACGGCGTCGCGGGGAACCCGTCACGTCCGACGGCGTTGAAGGTCGCGTCGTCGGTGAACGCTCCGTCGACGGCGTGTTCCGTGCGGATCAGCGTCGGCGAGAGGACCTGGAAGCGGGCGTCGCCCGACACGACCGTCTGGCTCGCGAGCGGTGCTGCCGCTGCTGCCGGGAGCGCGGCGACCCCGACGAGGCCGAGGCCCGATGCCGCGACGAGGATCGCGGCGAGGACCCGCCGACGGTTCGAGCGTGTCGGTGTGTGACGCAATTGGTTCTCCTGCTGGACGTCGTCGTCCGGTCGTTCCGGCGTGAGCCGTGGTCATCCGCTCGCTCGAGGAGCGCTCGTTTACAGCGCTGTAAGCATAGGACCTGTTAGGAGATTCAGGGAAGCCCGCCGAGTAGACGGGAGCGGGATCCGGACTGGAGGCGCGGTGCGGGCCGGTCCCGTCCCTCCAGTCCGGTGGCGGGACGGACTGGAGGAGCGGTGCGGGCCGGTCCCGTCCCTCCAGTCCGGTGGCGGCGCCAGCCCACGATGGCCGCCGGCACCAGCCGGATCCTCCGGACACGGACGAAGGCCCCACCGCATGCGACGGTGAGGCCTTCGTGTGATCGCTGTGACGATCCCCTGGTGAGGGTGTGCTGCTACAGGATCCGGGTTACTTGATCTGGGCGGTGATGGTGGCGGTTCCGACGAGGAGGCCGGCCTTGACGGCGTCGGTGCTGAAGGTCTTGTTCAGGAGGCCTGCGGCGTCGGCGGAGACGTGGACGGTGGTG
>NZ_LMMJ01000009.1 GCF_001422205.1 Curtobacterium sp. Leaf261 | reverse complement strand
CCCGCAAGACACTGGACTACCGCACCCCGGCAGAATCATTCGAGCAGCTACTCTCGGACCCAAAACAACCACCCGTTGCAACGACCCCTTGAATCCGCCCATCCTCTGTCGGACACCCGGTGCCGGCATCCGATGTGGTGGCGTAACAAACCCTGACCATCCGCGCAATCAGCTCCGACAACGATGATCATCTCGGTTCGAACGCGGGTCAACCCGTCACGGACTCCCGCTCCGAGGCGTCGTTCCGCTGGTGACGACACGGGTCGCCGTGCGTGAACCCGGCGGCAAGCTGACGACGTGGTCGCGACCACCCACCGGACTGGAGGGACGGCGCACCCTGGCACCGTCCCTCCAGTCCGACGCGGGTGCGGCGCGTCAGCTCCGCGGCGCGTGCGACGGCAGGCGCACGACCTGGCCCGCGTAGGTGAACCCGCCGCCGAAGCCGAACAGCAGCGCGAGCCCGCCCTCGGGCAGCGCACCGTCGTGCCACGCCCGCGAGAGTCCGAGCGGGATCGACGCCGCCGAGGTGTTCCCCGAGGTCGCGACGTCGCGGATGACGACCTTCGCGCCGCCGCCGAGCTCCTCGGCGAGCGGGTCGATGATGCGGAGGTTCGCCTGGTGGAAGGCCAGCACGTCGATGTCGTCGAGGGTGTGCCCCGAGAGCGACACCGCGCGCATGGCGTGGTCCTTCGCCTCGGTCATCGCCCAGCGGAGGATCGCGGCGCCCTCCTGCGAGAACTTCGCCGGCTCGGGCGGGAGCTGCACGGAGCCGACGAGACGCGGCACGGAGCCCCAGGCCACCGGGCCGATGTCCTGCGCGTCGGACCGGGTGATCACCGCGGCACCGGCGCCGTCGCCGAACAGGACGCACGTCGAGCGGTCCGTCCAGTCGAGGACCGGGGTCATCGTCTCCGAGCCGATCACCATGGCGGTGGTCGCCGAGCCGGTGCGGATCGACTGGTCCGCGATCGCGAGGGCGTACTCGAAGCCGGAGCAGGCGGTGTTGACGTCGAGGACGGCCGGCCCGTCCATGCCGAGCGCGACCGCGATCTGTCCGGCCGCGGACGGCGACCGCTCGGGGTTCGTCATGCTGGCGAGGATGACGAGGTCGACGTGCGCGGCGGTCATCCCGGCGTCGTCGAGGGCCATCGCGGCGGCGGCCGTCCCCATCGAGACGACGGTGTCGTCGCTCGTCATCAGTCGACGCTCGCGGATGCCCGTGCGCGTCCTGATCCACTCGTCACTCGTGTCGACGAGCTCCGCCAGGTCGTCGTTCGTGACGACACGGCTCGGTCGGTGGTGCCCGAGTCCCACCAAGCGGCTCCCGTTCGGGTCGAAGCTGCTCATGTTCGTGATCGTACGTGTCCTGTCTGGTACCGGGGCGGGGATGGTGTCACCCGGCGGTCAGGCACGGGCGAAGACCAGCGTCGCGTTGTGCCCGCCGAACCCGAAGGAGTTGAGCACCGCAGCCCCGGCGTCGACCGGACGCTGCGTGGTGGCGACGTCGACCTCGATCTCGGGGTCCACGGTGTCGACGTTGATCGTCGGCGGGACGGTCCCGGACCGGAGCGCCTCGACGACGGCGACGGCCCCGAGGGCACCGGAGGCCCCGAGCAGGTGCCCGGTCATCGACTTGGTGCTCGTCACGACCGCGTGGTCGCCGATCGAGGCGAGGATCGCCCGGCTCTCGTTGACGTCGCCGAGCGGGGTCGACGTGGCGTGCGCGTGCACGAAGCCGACGTCGCTGCCCGCGATGCCGGCGACCCCGAGCGCGAGCCGCATCGTCCGCGCCTGGTTCTCCGGGTCGGCCTGCACGATGTCGTAGGCGTCGGAGGTGTTCGCGGAGCCGTCGAGCCACGCCAGGACCTCGGCACCGCGGGCCCGGGCGTGCGACTCCGACTCGAGGACGAGCATCGCCGCGCCCTCGCCGAGGACGAAGCCGTCGCGGTCGACGTCGAAGGGCCTCGACGCCAGGGTGGGGTCGCCCTCCCGCCGGGACAGCGCACGGGTCTGGGCGAGGGCCGCGAGGGTGAGTCCCTCGACGCAGGCCTCGGTGCCGCCGGCCAGGACGACGTCTGCGGCGCCGGAGGCGATGAGCATCCGCGCCTGCCCGAGCGCCTCGGTGCTCGACGCGCATGCGGACACCGGGGCCGATGCTCCACCGCGGGCACCGATCGCCATCGACAGCCACGCCGCCGGGCCGTTCGCCATCATCATCGTGACGGTGTGCGGGAGGACCTTCCGGGGGCCGGAGGACTCGAGCGCATGCTGCTGCTCGATCGTGGAGTGCAGGCCGCCGATCGCGGTCCCGACGACGACGGCGACGCGGTCCCGCTCGTCGCCGACGATCGTGCTCGTGCCGTCGTCGGTGGTGAACCCCGCGTGGGCCCAGGCCTCGCGTCCGGCGATCATGGCGAGGTGCTCCGCGCGGTCCATGCGCTTCAGCTCGCGGACGGTGAGGTGCTCGCGCACGTCCGTGTCCACGAGCGCGCCGATGCGGATGGGCAGCTCCACCGCCCACGGCTCGTCGATCGCCCGCACGCCGGAGCGGCCGTCGAGGAACGCGCGCCAGGTCGTCGGAGCGTCGGCACCGACGGGGGAGATGGCACCGAGGCCCGTGACGGCGACGCGAGTACTGGTCATGGAATCCATCCTTGCAGGGGTGTGTCCGGGCGATCCGGTGGGACTCCCACCACGGATCACGGAACCCGCCGTCGGATGTCTCCAACCCGTGGCGCTCCCGAGGTGTTCGGAGCACCGGGTAGGGTCGACGGGTGCAGGCGATCGTCATCGAGCGGTTGGAAGGTCCTTCCGCCGCAGTCCTCCGTGATGTCCCGGAACCGCAGCACCCGCACCACCGGGCCGACGGACACCGCGTGGTCGTCGAGGTCGCGGCCGTGGGGCTCAGCGTCATCGACGTCCTGCAGAGCCGCGGCGCCTACCAGTACGGCACGCCCACCCCGTACGTCCTGGGGTCCGAGATCGCCGGCACCGTGGTGGAGGCCGACCCGGGATCCGGGTTCGCCGTCGGCGACCGCGTCGGGAGCATCGTGTTCTGGGGCGGGCTCGCGGAGCGTGCCGTGGTCGCGCCGGACTACACCGCGCGCATCCCCGACGACATGAGCTTCGCCGAGGGCGCCGGCGTCTACCTCAACTACTCCACCGCCTGGTTCGCGTACCACCGTTCCGGTGTCCGGCCTGGAGGCACGGTGCTGGTGCACGGAGCGGCCGGCGGTGTCGGGACCGCCCTGCTCGACCTCGCGCCGGCGTTCGGGGCGCGGGCGATCGCCGTCGTGTCCTCGGAGGCCAAGGCCGAGGTCGCCCGGGCGGCCGGTGCCTGGCAGGTCGTGCGGTCCGACGGCGCGTGGAAGGACGAGGTCCTCGCGCTCACCGACGGGCACGGGGTGGACGCGGTGCTCGACACCGTCGGGGGCGATCGTTTCACCGACTCACTGCGGGCACTCCGGACCGGCGGGATGCTCGTCGTCATCGGGTTCGCCGGGGGATCCATCCCCGAGGTCAAGGTCAACCGACTGCTGCTCCGGAACCTGTCGGTCACCGGCATCTCTATGGACACGTTCGACGCGGAGTACCCCGGCACGCTCCGGATGGTCCGCGACGCCATCGAGGTGCTCATGGCGTCCGGGGGCATCCACCCGCACGTCGGCGAGGTGTTCCCCTTCGAGCGCGCGGCCGACGCCATGCGGCTGATCGAGTCCCGCGCGGCGATCGGCAAGGTCGTCGTCGAGCGCTGACCGGTCGAGCGACAGGTCGGTCGATGTGCGGCGACACGCCCGGGCTGGTACCGTCGCTCGACGGAAGTGACGTGGATGTCCCCGTGGACTCCGGGGGCGCCCGACTCCACGACTGACGGACGGACACAATGACCGGCGAACCCGAACCGCTGCGACGCGACCCGTACTCCCCGACCATGCTCGAGGGCGATCGGATCCTGGTGACCGGCGGTGGTTCCGGACTCGGCAAGGCGATCGCCGGAGCCCTGCTCGCCCACGGCGCCGAGGTCGTGCTGTGGGGCCGTCGCCGCAACGTCCTCGAGGCCGCGGCCAGCGAGATCGCCATGCTCGGCGATCCGTCGCACGTCATGGTCGACTCGGTCGACGTCCGCGACTCCGAGGCCGTCGACGCCGCGGTCGACCGCATCTTCGATGGTGGACGGCCGCTGACCGGCGTCGTCAACGGCGCGGCGGCGAACTTCATCGCCCCGACCGAGTCGTTGAGCGCCAGGGCGTTCGCTGCGGTCACCTCGACCGTGATCAACGGCTCGTTCCACGTCACGCATGCGGTCGGTCGTCGGTGGATCAAGGGCCAGCTCCCCGGCTCCGTGCTCTCGCTCCTGACCACCTGGGTCGAGACGGGTTCCGCGTACGTGGTGCCCTCGGCGATGTCGAAGGCCGCCGTCAACGCCATGACGATGTCGCTCGCGGTGGAGTGGGCGCACTACGGCATCCGGCTGAACGCGGTCGCTCCCGGTCCCATCCCGACCGACTTCGCGTGGGACGTGCTCGACCCGGGGGACACCTCGGTCATCGGTGCGACCGATGTCCGCGGGATCCCCGCCGGGCGCTTCGGACGGCCGGACGAGGTGGCGAACCTCGTCATGTTCCTGCTCTCGGACGCGTGCGACTACCTGACGGGCGAGACGATCGCGATGGACGGCGGTCAGCGGCTCGCGGGGCCGTCGACCTTCTCGGACCTGACGCACCTGACCCAGGAGGACTGGGCGGCGATCCGCGCCCGTGGCAAGGCCGCTGCGGCCGCGACGAAGGCCGAACAGCACGCCGCGGAGCGCACCGAGCTCCGGTAGCCACCGGCAGCGCGCGACGCCGGGCATCAGTGTCCGGTGAACTCCGGCGGACGCTTCTCGACGAACGCCGCAAGGGCCTCGGCCATGTCCGCGGTGCGTGTCAGGAGCACCTGACCGCGGCTCTCGAACTCGATCGCAGCCGCGTACGACCCGATCTCAAGGTTGTGCTGGAGCGCGCGCTTGGAGAACTTCACGCCGGACGGGGAGTTGCCGACGATCGCGGTCGCGGTCTCCATCGCGGAGTCGAGGAGATGCTCGGCCGGCACCACACGGGACACGAGGCCGATGTCGAGCGCCTCGTCCGCACGCACGGTCCGGCCCGTGAGTGCGATCTCCGATGCGCGGCCGCTGCCGATCACGCGCGGGAGCAGCCAGGACAGCCCGAGGTCGCCCGCCGAGAGCCCGATCCGGACGAACGACGCGACGAAGGTGGCGGTCGGCGCCGCGATGCGGATGTCCGCCGCGAGCGCGAGGGAGAAGCCGCCACCCGCGGCCGGACCGTTCACGGCGGCGATGACGGGGATCCGGAGCGCACGGATGCCGACGAGGGCCCGCGCCGCACCCTCCTGCCGCTCGAGCATGTCGATCGCGGTGAGGTGCGGGAGCTCCTTCGCCTCGTCGAGGTCGTAGCCGGCGGAGAACCCTCGGCCGGCACCGGTGATCATGAGCACCCGCGCCGAGTCGTCGAGTGCCAGGGACGCGGCGAGTGCCTCGAGCTCGGCGAACATCCGGACGGTGATCGCGTTGAGCCGCCGCGGCCGGTTCATCGTCGCGAGGACGACGCCCGGCGCGGGACGGGTCACCACGAGCGTCGCGTCGGGCTGGTCGGCTGGTGCTGTCGATGTCACGGGACTCCTCCTGGCGGGGTCCGGGGCGTCGAGTGGGGGTCGACTCAGACGGAGACCGCCGCTGTCTGTGCTGCTGCTGTGGCTGTGTGGGCCGCGGTGTCCGCGGCACTGGGGGCACCGGGACCGGCGACCCCGACGTGCTCCGGCAACTCGACGACCTGGACCGCGTAGGCGAGCCCGGCACCGAAGCCGAACTCGAGCGCGATCTGCCCCGGCTTGGCGAGCCCCTCGCGGAGGAGGCGCTCGGTGGCCAGCGGCACGGACGCCGAGGACGTGTTGCCGGTGTCGACGATATCGCGCGCGACGACCACGTCGTCGTTCAACCCCAGGCGACCGTGCAGCCCCTCGACGATGCGGAGGTTCGCCTGGTGCGGCACGAACACCTCGATGTCCTTCGGGGTGAGCCCCGCGTCCGAGATCGCCTTGAGCGCGAGGTCGGGGAGCGCGGTCTGCGTCCACCGGTACACCGACGGGCCGTCCTGGCGCGCGGTCGGCCACGGGACGTGCTCGTCGTCCTCGGCGTACTTGAAGTCGAGCCACGAGTGCGTGAGGCCGATCGCGTCGTGCATGCTGCCGTCCGAACCCCACACCGTCGGGCCGATCCGGGGGACGTCGGACGGACCGACGAGCGCCGCGCCGGCACCGTCGCCCATGATGAACGACATCGTGCGGTCGGTCGGCTCGATGAAATCGGAGATCTTCTCGGCGCCGATCACGAGGACGTGCTTCGCGAGGCCGGAACGGATCATCGCGTCGGCCTGGCCGATGCCGTAGCAGTACCCGGCGCACGCGGCGTTGGAGTCGAACGCGGCGGTGCCCTTGCCGGTGCCGAGTCGGTGCGCCACGAGCGGGGCCATCGCCGGCGTGGTCCGCATCCAGGAGATGCTCGCGCAGATCACCGCGTCGACCTGCTCGGGGTCGATCCCGGCGGCCTCGATGGCGCTCCGGCCGGCCTGCTCCGCCATGTGCTCGATGAGCACCTCGCGGCGCGCGTGACGACGGGTGACGATGCCGGTCCTGCGCTGGATCCACTCGTCGGAGGAGTCGATCGGCCCGACGAGGTCGTCGTTCGGCACGACGAGGTCGCCGCGGACGCCCCCGACGCTGAGGATGCGGGAGTACTGGTTCGTCGCTGCGCTACGCATGGTGGAAGACACGTTATGTGTTCGTCGCCGGAAAAGCGCGGGTTTGGTCGCCCCCGGTTCCCGTGGCGGCTTGGCAGCGCGGGTCCAGGAACGCGAGTGCGGAGCCGGGGACGGCCGGGAGGCGCGGTGCGGGACGGACGCGCACCGCGCCTCCCGGACGGCGGAGCCGGTCCTCCTGCTCGCCGAGCCGGTGTCTCATACGTCCGGATGCATAGAATCAGCACCGACCGACCCGCTCGGATGCGTCCGGGCACCCATCGAGAACGGGACGACCATGACCGGCACGATCCACGACGACATCACCCAGGCCTTCGGCGACACCCCGCTCGTCCGGCTGAACCGGCTCCCGAAGTCCGGTGGCGCGGAGGTCGTCGCGAAGCTCGAGTTCTACAACCCCGGCGCGAGCGTCAAGGACCGTCTGGGCGTCGCGATCGTCGACGCGGCCGAGGCGTCCGGCGCGCTGCAGCCCGGCGGCACGATCGTCGAGGGGTCGAGCGGCAACACCGGGATCGCGCTCGCCCTGGTCGGCGCGGCCCGCGGGTACCGCGTCGTCATCACGATGCCCGAGACGATGAGCGTCGAGCGTCGGGTCGTCATGCGCGCGTACGGCGCGGAGATCGTCCTCACCCCGGGCTCCGAGGGCATGCAGGGTGCGGTGTCGCGGGCCGCCGAGATCGTCGAGACCACCCCGGGGGCGGTCCTCGCGCACCAGTTCGAGACCGCGGCGAACGCGGAGATCCACCGGCGGACGACCGCGCAGGAGATCCTCCGCGACACCGACGGCAAGATCGACGTGTTCGTCGCGGGTGTCGGGACCGGCGGCACGATCACCGGCGTCGGGCAGGTCCTCAAGGAGCGGGTGCCCGGCGTGCAGATCGTCGCCGTCGAGCCCGCGGACTCGCCGCTGTTGACCAAGGGCACCGCCGGTCCGCACAAGATCCAGGGCATCGGCGCGAACTTCGTCCCGGAGGTCCTCGACCGCACCGTCATCGACGAGGTCTTCGACGTCGAGCTGGACGACGCCCTGCGTGTGGCCCGCGCACTCGCGACCGAGGAGGGGATCCTCTCCGGGATCTCGTCCGGCGCGATCATGCACGCCGCCCTCGAGATCGCCGCCAGGCCGGAGAACGTCGGCAAGCGCGTCGTGGCGATCGTCTGCGACACGGGCGAGCGGTACCTCTCGACGATGCTGTTCAAGGACCTCGCGGAGTGAGTCGCGGCTCCGCGCCATCCGGTCCGGAGTCGTCCGGTCCGGAGTCGTCCGGCCCGGCGTCGTCCGGCCTGGCGTCGGGGGAGCGGGGGTGTGGCGTCGTCGGTCGTGTGCGGGAGGACCTCCGTGCGGCGCGACGGGGCGACCCCGCGGCACGGAGCGAGTTCGAGGTGGCCGTCGTCTACTCGGGGCTGCACGCCATCTGGGGGCACCGCGTCGCGCACCGGCTCTGGATCGCGCGGGGACTGCCGGGCTCCCGGTTCGCGGCACGTGTGCTCGCGCAGGTCGTCCGGTCCGCGACGGGCGTCGAGATCCACCCCGGCGCGCGCATCGGTCGACGGTTCTTCATCGACCACGGGATGGGTGTGGTGATCGGCGAGACGGCCGTGATCGGCGACGATGTCCTGATGTACCACGGTGTGACGCTCGGCGGGAAGGGCGGCATCCGCGGGCGCCGGCACCCGCACGTCGGGGACCGTGTCGTCCTCGGAGCGGGGTCCTCCGTGATCGGAGCCATCGTCGTCGGCGCGGACAGCGTCGTCGGAGCGAACACGGTCGTCACGCACGACGTCCCGCCGTTCTCGGTGGTGACCGGTCAACCGGGGGTCGCGCGGCCGCGGTGAGCCGGCGTGGCATGCTTGCGGCGTGGACGGAGACGCGCTGCAACGGATCGCACTGCGGGTCGCCGAGGCCCTGCCGGCGGCGACGCGGAGCCAGCCGTTCGGCGAGGGCACCGAGGTCGGCAAGGTCGTCGGGAAGGTCTTCCTGCTCGTCGGGACCCGGGGTGTCCGACCGATGGTCACCGTGAAGGCCGCGCCCCCGCACGCGGCAGCACTCGTTCGCGAGCACCCGAGCATCTCGCCGGGGTACCACATGAACAAGCGCCACTGGATCACGATCGTCGCGGGGCCCGACGTCGACGAGACGCTCGTCGAGGACCTCGTGGGGAACTCCTACGACGTCGTCGTCGGCACGCTCCCGCGCGATCGACGCCCGCTCGACCCCACCCGCGGCACCGCCGAGGACTGACGCGCGGTCAGACCTCGACGCGGGTGCTCGCGCGCTCGGCCTCGGTCCGGAGCTTCGCCGGCAGGGTCGACGGCGACTCGAGGAGCGCCCGTGCCTGCTCCGGGGAGAGGCCGGCGAAGGTGTCGCCGATCGTGATGCCGTGTGCCGGTCGGTCCGTGACGACGACCGCGTCCCCGGCGGCGACCGGGCCGGACTTGACGACACGGAGGTAGGCGCCGGGCCGGCCCTCCTCGGCGAACCGGCGCACCCAGCCGGGGATCCGCATCCGGCGCGCGAACGTCCCGCACGGGATCCGGGGCAGGGTGACCTGCAGGACGAGTGTCTCGCCGACGAGCCACCGCTCGCCGATCACCGCGCGGGTGACGTCCACGCCGCTGACGCGGAGGTTCTCGCCGAAGAGGCCGGGGTCCACCGGGCGTTCCAGTGCGTCGGCGAAGTACGCTGCGTCCTCGTCGGCGTAGGCGTAGACCGCCTGGTCCGAACCGCCGTGGTGCTTGCGGTCCGCCTGCACGTCGGCGTGCAGCCCGAGTGGACGGACGCGCACCGGGCCGTCGACCGGCCGTTTGTCGATCGCCGTGACGCCGATCGTGCCGCTGTCCGGCAGCAGGTGGTCGACGCGGCAGACGGCGGTGACGGAGGGCATACTCCGATCGTGGCAGGCCGCGCGGCCGGGCGCCAGCCTCGTGCGGTCGTCGGCGCGGGCGAACTCCCGTCGGGGATCAGTAGTTGTCGTACGCCTGCGAGTGCGCCCACGCCGAGCACGGAGTGCCGTAGGCGTCCTTGATGTACGCGAGGCCCCAGGCGACCTGGGTCGTCGCGTTGGTCTGCCAGTCGGCGGCGATCGTCGACATCTTCGACCCCGGCAGCGACTGCGGGATGCCGTAGGCCCCGGAGCTGCCGTTCGATGCCCGGTAGTTCCAGCCGGACTCCTTGGTCCAGAGGGAGTTCAGGCAGGAGAACTGCGACGCGTCCCAGCCGTAGTCCGACGACGCCATGGTGGACGCGGTGGCCTTCGCGCCGGCGGGGGTGTTCGCCGCTGCCTGGGCCTCCGCGGCGGCCTCGGCTGCCGCCGCTGCGTCGGCGGCGGCCTGCGCGGCGGCGGCCGCAGCAGCGGCCGCGTCGGCCTGGGCCTTCGTGTCCGTCGCGCTCTGCTGCTGGACGGCCGTGGTGGTGTCGACGGTGTCCTCGATCTGCTCCTGGAGCGACGCGTTCCCGAGCGACCGGTAGGCGGACAGCGACGCGATGTCGTGCTCGAGCGCAGTGGTGTCGGTGGCCGGGTTCGCGGTCGACAGCACGGTCTTCGCCGTGGAGATCGTCGCCGCCGCCTGCGCGTGGGCGAGATCGGTCTGGCTCATCACCGGGGTCGGTGACGCGGTCGGCAGACCGATCGCCGCACCGATGTCCGGCTGCGTCGTCACCGCCAGGACACCGCCGGCGACGAGCGTCACGGCGAGTGCACCCGAGGCGATCACGATGCGTCGGGTCGCGCGCTCTCGGCGGCGGATCTCGCGGCGGGTGCGTCCGGTCGCCGGGGAGGCCGTCGAGCAGTTGGTCGTGGTCGGGTGGGTGGACTCGTCGTTTCTGGTCACTGCGTTCCGTGGTTCGGCCCGACGGTCGGGGTCGTGGCGGCACGGTGGTGCCACCGGTCCGGTCCTGAGCGCGGTCGCACGGCAAGCGTGACGGTCGCCTCGGGACATGGACGTGGACGTGTCCGGGTGTCGGGGGAGTGCCGAGCGGTGATGTGGGGCCCGCTGGTCCGCCTCCAGCGCCAGGGAGTGGTCACGATCGGACGACGACGTCGATGATCGAGCCGACATCGGTGTGTCGCGGGCTCGAGCCGGTCGATCGTCATCCGGGAGGTGCTCACTCCGCCCGGCGCAGGGCGAAGCGGACACGATTGCATCACTGGCTGGACAGTCCGTGTGCATGGTCTGGCAGAACCGTCAGTCCACCTCAGGACGTGGTGCTGGTCCGCTCGATCCGTGCCACGCGCTCGAGGGCGTCGAGGGCCGCCTCGATCGCGACGACGTCCTCGGGGTCGAGGTCCGCCAGCAGCGCCGCGAGGAGCTCGGCCCGCTCCGCCCGGGCATCTCGGACGGCGATGACGCCGGCGGGGGTCGCACTCACGACGAAGGCGCGTCCATCGGTCGGGTCGTCCGCGCGTTCGACCAACCCGCGGGACTCGAGGTCCACGAGGACCCTCGTCATCGTGGGCTTGGTGACGACCTCGACCCTGGCGATGTCGCTCGGCCGCAGCGGCCCGAGCTGCACGACCGTCGCGAGCGCCGAGAGCAGGCCGGCGCTGAGGGAAGCAGTACCGGTCCGGACACGGCGGTTGATGCGCCCGACCGCGACGGCCAGGCGTGCGGCCGTCGCGGCGCGGTCAGTCTCCGTCTCGGTGGCCGACCTGCGCGGTCGTCCGTCCGCGGTGTCGTCAGTCATGGTGCTCCGTCGGGTCCGGCGTGTGCGTCGTCGCGATGCTACCGCCCCCGCGTGGTCGGCCCCGCCTGACCCCGTCGGGCCGGAGCCCTCAGCCCTTCTCGCCGGGCAGCAGGTGGAGGGACTCGGTCGCGAGTTCGGCCGCGATCGCGTCCTTGGCGATGGTCGCGGCGCGGAGACGACGGAAGTCCGCGAGGATCCCGTCCCAGTCGACGAGCGTGTCGAACTGCGGCAGCCGGAGCCGGAACGCGAGGCCGTCCATGGTGTCCCTGCAGACGCGCTGGAGCGACGGGTTGCCGCACTCCTCGACGTACAGTGCGAACACGGCGAGCGCATCGGTGTTGACGCTCTTGACGTCGTGCGCCTCCATCTCGGTGATCGTCGTGTCGAGCGCGCTGATGATGCGCTTCCGGGATGCGTCGGAGAGGAGCGGCACGGCGAGGCGGACGACGCCACCGAACATGACGCCGAGGGTCTGGAGCGCCTCGACGACCTCGCCGGCGTCCGGCGTCGTCACCCGGGTGTACCGGTTCGGCGCCATCTCGATGAGGCCCGCGCGTGCCAGCTGGCTCAGAGCCTCGCGGATCGGCGTCCGTGAGACACCGAGCCACGCGATGAGCTCGTCGTCGTTGAGTCGCTCCCCGGGCTCCAGCGTGCCGTCCATGATCGCGGCGTGGATCTTGTCGCGAACGGTGTCGCGGAGGAGCTGGTGCTCGGTGGGCTCGCTACGGGGGACAGGCATGTCGATCCTTCGTTTCGGGTACTGCAGTGTCGATGACGATACCTGATATACCCTCCATCTGGCCAGCACCCCACCAGGCGCGCCGAGGGGGGAGCGGCGGTCCGGCGCGTTCAGCCCTCGAGCAGGGCCAGGGTCGCGGAGTCCGCTCCGCCGTCGAACCAGCGCGCGAGCACGGCGCGGAACGATGCCGGGTCGGGCGCGGTCGCCGCGAACAGCGTCATGCAGGAGCGGAGCTTCAGCGCGTCGACGGGGCCGAGCAGGGTGACGACGTCCGGCGACGGCGCGCCGAGGACGGTGTCCGTCGCTCCGAGCAGACGCGGCCCGAGCACGGGATGCGCGAGGTACGCCTCCGCCTCCGCCCGCGACCGGATCGCGTACCGAGCGGCCATCTCGGACGAACCGAGCCCCGCGACCTGCGGGAACACGAACCACATCCAGTGCGACCGCTTCCGGCCGCCCCGGAGTTCGGCCACGGCCCGGTCGTGCACGCCGTCCGCCTGCGCTTCGACGAACCGCTCGAGGTCGAACCCGCCGTCACGCGGGGGCGGGGTGCTCCGAGCGGGGATCACGGGCGCGCGTGCCGACCGACGCCGAGGGCCCATCCGACGAGCGGGAGCTGGAGCGGCAGGCGGAGCAGGGCGATCACGCGCATGGGTCGAGGGGACGACGGGTCGTCGAGCAGGTCGCGCGCCATCGTGAGGTTGGCGGGGAACACGGCGACGAACAGCGCGGCCGCGGCGAGTCCGGCGATCCGGCGCGTCCTGGGGACGGCGAGCCCGACCGCGATGGCGATCTCGGCCGCGCCCGACGCGTAGGTGGTGGCGCGCGCCGGGAGCGCCGCGGGCACGATCCGGTCGAACGTCCGCGGCCGGACCAGGTGCATCACCCCGGAGGCACCGAGGAGCAGTGCGAGTCGTCCGGCGGTGGTGGTGGCGCGTCGCGCGCGTGCTGTTCGTCCCATCGCCCCATCGTGCTCCGTCACGCCGTGGGACGGGCCGACCACGCCGGACCCGGGCCGCCGGCTACGCGAGTGCGGTGGCGACGAGGTCGAGGACGACGTGCGCGACCTCGGCCTTGGAACCGGAGGCCTCACGCACGAGGTCTCCGCCCGGCACGAGGACCTCGATCGCGTTCTCGTCGCGCTCGAAGCCCTTCGACCACCCGACGTGGTTGACGACGAGCATGTCGGCGGGCTTCCTGGCGATCTTCGCGCGACCGAGCTCGAGGCGGGCGAGTCGGTCGGGCTCGGTCTCGGCGGCGAACCCCACGATGAGCTGCCCAGGGCGACGGGCGGCCACCAGCTCGGCGAGCACGTCGGGGTTCCGCACGAGGGTCATGGTGATGGTGTCACCCGCCGACTCCTTCTTGAGCTTGGTGTCGAGGACGTCGACGGGGCGGTAGTCGGCGACCGCGGCCGTCATCACCACGACGTCGGCATCGGCGGCGAGCCCCCGCATCGTCGTCGCGAGTTCCTCGGCGGAGCCGACCGGCACCACGTCGACGGACGACGGCTGTCCGGGTCGGGTCTCGACGGCCGCGAGGACACCGCGCTCGACGTTCGCGCTGACGAGGGTGACCATCGCACCGCGAGCGGAGGCCTCGGCCGCGATCGCGACGCCCTGTCGGCCACTCGACCGGTTCCCGACGTAGCGCACCGGGTCGAACGGCTCACGCGTCCCGCCGGCGCTGATCACGATCCGGGTCCCGGAGAGGTCGCCGCGGCGCGCGTCCGGCGCCGGCCTGTCGGACGGGAGGCCCGTTCCGCGTCCGGCGGGCACGGAACGATCCGGGTCGCCCACCCGGGCACCCGCGGACGCGGCCGGCGGGGCGGACGCGTGCCGTGCCTCCGGGCCGGTGTGCGGTGTGCCGGAGCCGAGGACGTCGAGTGCGGCGGCGACGATGTCGTCGGGTTCGGACATGCGGCCGATGCCGGAGTCCCCGCCGGTCAGCGGCCCGGTCTCGGGCCCGACGAGGTGGACGCCGCGTGACACCAGCGTCGCGACGTTCGCCCGCGTCGCGGGGTGCTCCCACATCTGCGGGTGCATCGCCGGCGCGATGACGACGGGGGCGGTCGTGGCGAGGAGCGTCGTGCCGAGCAGGTCGCTCGCGAGTCCGTTCGCCATCCGTGCCATCGAGTCCGCGGTGGCGGGCGCGATCACCACGAGGTCCGCGCGGCGGCCGAGCGCGACGTGCCGGACCTCGGCGACCTCCTCGAACACACTCGTGGAGACCGGGTTGCGGCTGATCGCCTCGAGCGTCGGGAGCCCGATGAAGCGGAGCGCACCCTCGGTCGGGATCACGTGGACGTCGTGCCCGAGGCCGACGAACGCGCGGATGACACCGACGGCCTTGTACGCCGCGATGCCGCCGGTGATGCCGACGACGATGGTGCGCGATGTGGTGTCGCTCGACACGATGGGCCTCCTTCGACGGGGGAGTACCCCCGTCTGCCCGACGGTACCAGCGCGGATCGTGGCCGGAGGGAGTTCTCCACAGGCAGGCGAGGGTACGGGGGCTCCTGGACGCGGCCCGCGGAATCGTCCACAGGTCGACCCCGGTCGATGCTCCGACGACGTGCGTTCTGCGAGGATCGCAGCATGTGCACCGTCATCGTCCGCGTCGAGCCGGGCGCTCCCTGGCCAGTGACGCTCCTCGCGCTCCGTGACGAGTCTCCGGAACGTCCGTGGGATCCGCCGGGCGCCTGGTGGCCCGAACTCGACCCGGATGTCCGAGGCGTCCACGACCGGTCCGCGGGCGGAGCGTGGCTGGCGGTGTCCGACCGCTCGCGATCGCTCGCGGTCGTGCTCAACCGCGCGGAGCCCGTGCCGGAACCGGCCGGCGGGTGGACCTCGCGGGGTGTGCTGCCCCTCGACGCGGTCGTGTCCGGCACGGTGCCGACGGCCCCGCCCGGGTCGCGGTCGTGCAACCTGGTCCGCGCGGACGCCGACGGGGTCACGGTCACCGCGTGGGACGGCACCGGGGTTGTCACGACCCGGCTCGGACCCGGCGTCCACATGCTCACCGAGACGGCGGCGGACGACGAGGACGTCCCGCGGATCGCACGCTGGCTGCACGCGTTCCGCGCCGTCGCCCCGCCGTCGGACGCGCCGACGGCCGATGCCCTCGAGGGGTTCACCGGGCCGCCGACGACCGCGACCGACCTCGAGCCCGACGCCGCGTGGACGCCGTGGCTCGACGTCCTCAGGCAGAGCACCGGGCTCCGGCCGACGGACCCGGCGGCGATCGTCCGGGACACCACGGGTCCTGCCGGCCGGTTCGCCACGCTGTCGATCGTCGCCGCGGCGGTCGGGCCCGACGGCGCCGTGCTCCGGCACGCTCGGTTCGGTGATCCGGCGCACATCCGGACGGCAGAGGACACCGCCGCGGGAGCCGATGACGTGACACGCATCGACGCGGCGGGCCTCGTCCGCCATGCTTGACCCGTGACGATGTCCAAGGACGAGTTCCGCACCCGATTCGCCTCGGTGCAGGGACGGCTCGAGCTGGGGTACCCCCATGTCGGCGAGGACCAGGCGAGGACGGTCGTCGACGACCAGGGCATGCTCGACGCGACCTACGACGGCTGGGTCCGCGCGCAGGCGGACCAGGCGAACCGGGGTGGGACCGTGAGCGGCACGTCTGCGGACACCTCGTGGCCGCAGGGCCCGGGGCCGTCCGCGCCGCAGTCGCCGATGCAGGGCGGACAGGGCCAGTACGGCGGGCAGCGCCAGTACGGCGGCGGGTACGGCCAGCCGGGCGGACAGGGTCAACCGGGCGGGCAGGGCCAGTACGGCGGCGGGTACGGCCAGCCGGGCGGCCAGGGTCAACCGGACGGGCAGGGCCAGTACGGCGGCGGGTACGGCCAGCCGAGCGGACAGGGTCAACCGGGCGGACAGGGTCAGTACGGCGGGCAGGGCCAGTACGGCGGCGGCTACGGGCAGCCGGGCGGTGCTCGGAACGGTGGTGCGCCGTACCAGGGACGCCAGGTCGTCCCGACCCCGACGCGAGCATTCGTCCTGGCGCTCGTCGGTGTCGTCGCCGGCTGGGTCTTCTGGGGTCTCGGCCTCGCGCTCGGGATCTTCGCCCTCCGCGAGGCGATCGCGCTCCGGTCGCGGGCGATCCCCAAGGGTGCCCCCGGCTCGGCGATGCTCACGGCGGCGTTCGTGCTGTCCATCGTCTCGATCGTCATCGGGGCGCTCGTCCTGATCGGCCGGTTCACGAGCTTCCGGTTCTGACCCGGTCTCCCGGTTCGCCCGTCGCGTTGTATGATCATGCAAACGCATCGATCGGGAGACGAACATGGCCAGTGCATTCGGCAACATCGGCGGGGACGCCTCCGCCTCCGCACACCAGCGCCCCGCGGACGTCCCGCCGGCCGCGCCCGACCGCGTCGGTCCGGTGCAGCTCGGCCTCGACACCTTCGGCGACGTCACGGAGACCGCTGACGGTGGAGTCCTGACCCAGGCGCAGAGCATCAGGAACATCGTCGACCAGGCGGTCCTCGCGGACCAGGTCGGCCTCGACTTCATCGGCGTCGGCGAGCACCACCGCGGTGACTTCGCGGTCAGCGCCCCCGAGGTCGTCCTCGCCGCCATCGCCGCTCGCACCGAGCGCATCCACGTGGGTTCGGCGGTCACGGTCCTCAGCTCCGACGACCCGGTCCGCGTGTACGAGCGCTTCGCCACCGTCGACGCGATCTCGAACGGCCGCGCCGAGGTGGTGCTCGGCCGCGGCTCCTTCACCGAGTCGTTCCCGCTCTTCGGCTACGACCTCGCCGACTACGAGGCGCTCTTCGAGGAGAAGGTCGAGCTCTTCGCCGAGCTCCTCAAGGAGACCCCGGTCACGTGGAACGGCACGAAGCGCGCGGGCCTGACGAACCAGGACGTGTTCCCGAAGACCGAGCACGGCAGCATCCGCACCTGGATCGGCGTGGGCGGATCGCCGCAGTCCGTCATCCGGGCCGCGAGCTACGGCTTCCCGCTCTTCCTCGCGATCATCGGCGGGCAGCCCGCACAGTTCGCCCCGTTCTCCCGGCTCTACCGGCAGGCGCTCGAGCAGTTCGGCCACGAGCAGCAGCCGATCGCGATGCACTCGCCCGGGTTCGTGGCGGAGACCGACGACGAGGCCGCCGAGCTGTTCTTCCCGTACCACAAGGACGTCACCGACCGCCTCGGCCGCGAGCGTGGGTGGCCGCCGTTCGACGTGTCGCAGTACCACGCGGGCCTCAGCGCCGGCGGGTCGCTCTACGTCGGGTCGCCGGAGACCGTCGCGCGGAAGATCGCCCGGAACATGCGGATCCTCGGCGTCACGCGCTTCGACCTGCGGTACAGCACCGGCCGCCTGCCGCACGAGCACATGATGCGCTCGATCGAGCTCTTCGGCACGAGGGTCAAGCCGCTGGTCGAGGAGCTCCTGGCCGAGCCGGTGCCGGTCGCCTGACCTCGCCGGATTCCTCGCTGCGGACGGAGGCGGTCTGCCGGACGTGCGCCGCGCCTCCCGTCCGGAACGGTCTGCGCGACCTGGGTGGTCTGCCGGACGTGCGCCGTGCCTCCCGTCCGGAACGGTGTGCGCGACTCGGGCGGTCTGCCGGACGTGCGCCGCGCCTCCCGTCCGGAACGGGGCATCTGGTCTGGAGGCCCGCAGCGGCCGAACCGGCGATCTCGCGTCGTGCGCGCGGTACGACCGCATGTCGGCGCCGTCCATCTGGACCCGCGTGACCAGCGGGCATGAGTAGCCTCCGCAGGATGGACATCACCCGGAACGGCAGATCGGTGCACGACCAGCGGTTCCGCGGCCGGATCATGGGCGTCGGGACCGCGAGCGGACTCCGGGCCGTCGTCGGGATGTGGCGGGACTCGCCGCTCGGGGCCTTCACCGACGTCTTCCTCGAGCTGCCGGACGGGTCCTCGATGCTGCTCGCGCCGAACGACGCCGTCGCGGAGTTCGTCTCCTCGACCTACCGGTTCGACGAGACGCGCGTGCTCCCGGTCCGGTCCACGATGCTCGCGCACGCCGACCCGCGGGTGCGCGCCGTGATCGACGTCGATGCCGGGCCCCTCCGGCTCAGTGCGGAGGTCGGCGGGATCACGCCGCTCGGGCGACTGCTCCGCATCGTCCCGCGGCGGATCGCGGTGGATCCCCGCTGGCTCGCCGCGATCCACCCCGTCGCACGGCTGATCGTCCCGGGGGCGGGCACGGCCGGCACCGCGGGTGCAGGTCGCCGCGAGTTCTACGGTGTGTACGGCTCGCACGCCGTCCTGGGCGTCACCGGCGCATGGGAGGGTGCCGACGTGGGCGTGCTCGCACCGCTCGATCCGCCGGTGCGCTTCGGGTTCGCGTCGATGCCGGCGCGCCCACAGGTCGTGGACGTCGAGTCGGTCATCCGCGAGGGCTGACGGTCTGCGAGTCCGCCCTGCACCCCTGCGGCGAACCGGAGTCGCACTCCCGCGGCGAACCGGGAGTCGCACTCCCGCGGGGAACCGGGAGTCCCACTTCCGCGGCGAACCGGGAGTTCCCGGGGAAACGGCGGCGCGGGCACACCGGCCCGGGCACACTCTGAGGTCAGATGGCCCCGGGGTCGTCCTGGCCACAGTCCGTTCTGCAGGCCCGACGACGACGGGGTATGACGAAGGGATCATCATGACCGACACCACCGTCGACCCGCGCGCTGCGATCTCGGACATCGTGCACGGCGCCCACACCGCACTGCTGACGACCGTCAACGAGGACGGTTCACTGCACGCCCGACCCCTCGCAGTGCAGGACAAGACCTTCACCGGGACACTGCGGTTCCTCGTGCAGGCCGACAGCGAGAAGGTCGCCGACATCGCCCGGAACGCGCACGTCAACGTCGCGATCGAGTCGCAGGGCGGGTACCTGTCCATCGCCGGCACCGCTGCCGTGACGGAGGACTCGGCGGTCGTGGACGAGCTGTGGTCCCCGTTCGCCGAGGCCTGGTTCCCGGCCGGCCGCGAGGACCCGTCGATCCGCGTGCTGACCGTGACGGGGGAGTCCGTCGAGTACTGGACGCAGGAGGCGGGCAAGATCGGCACCCTCGTGCAGACCGTCAAGGCGGCGTTGACGCACTCCACGCCCGACGTCGGCGGACACGGCACCGTCGAGCTCTGAGCACCGGGCGGGCCTCTGGCCTGCTGAGGCTCGGCCCCGCCAGCCGGGCCCTGTGCCCGTCGAGACGTGCCGAAGTGTCGGGTCCGTTCATGTGACCCGACACTTTGGCACGTCTCGCGCCGCGCGGGGGCCGAGTGCGGACCGAGTCTGGGCTGCGGGACGGGGCCGAGTGCGGACTACGGCGGGCCGAGCAGCCAGAGCACCACGATCAACACCGGCTGGCCCGCGAGTGCCAGCGACACCATCACCCATCGCGACCACGGCCGCGCGACGAGTTCGGGGCTCGCCATGAGCGGGGCCAGCGGCATGAGGAGCCTCGGCGTCGAGGCCATCGGGATCGACACCGCGAAGACGTACAGCGCGTACGCCGCCGAGAACGTCAGCGGCACGAGCCCGAGCTTCCGCGTCGAGCGCCGGCAGAGCCAGACCGAGTAGCCCGCGACGAGCAGGATCACGATCGCGACGCCGCCGAGCCCGAGCCAACGTCCGGCGTTCAGGAACCACGGTGTCAGCGGGACGAAGTCGACGCGGCCGATGAACGCCACCCACCAGGACATCTCGGTCTCGAGGTACGCGTCCGGCCGGCCGGTCGCGTGCGCGGCGATGAGCGGCCAGGCGACACCGGCGAGGGTCATCACGACGCCGGAGACGACCACCACGACGCGCTCCCAGATCGGGAACGACGTCGGCAGCGCCCGGAGGAGCCCGGTCCTCGTGGCGTCACGGGCCACGCCGGAGCGCACATCGTCCGCGGCGACGTCCGACCCGGCCCGTCGGCTCCGGCGGAGTTGCACGTACCGCACGAGCGCGATCGCGGCGAGCGTCAGCGGGATCGCGAGTGCTCCCGGCCTCGTGAACGCGGCGACCACCGTGAGTGCCGTCATCACGAGGTAGCGCTGCCGCTGCATCGCGACGAGCGCACCGAACGTGAGCGCGAGGAACATGCTCTCCGCGTACCCGACCTGCAGCAGGAAGGACAGCGGGCCGACGCAGAAGAAGAACACACCCCACATCGCGGCGGTCGCGCCCGCGCGCGTCCGGACGAGCACGAAGAGCAGGTAGGCGGCGACCAGGCCGGCGATGGTCGCGATGAGCGGCGCGCCGACCTCGAACGTGATCCCGGTCGATGCGGTCAGGGCACGGATGGTGAACGGGAAGGCCGGGAGGAACGCCCACGCGTTCTGCAGGACGTGTCCGGCCGAGTCCACGGGCAGGACCGACGGGTACCCGTGCAGGGAGATGTCCTGGTAGTACTGCCCGTCCCAGCTCGTCAGGAAGGTCAGGAACCCGTGGTCGTTCCCGCGGATCGCGTTCGAGGGCTGTGCCGTCCCGATGAGCGGGTACACGGCGGCGAGCCAGAAGGTGGAGAGGAGGCGTCCCGCGACGAATATCGTCAGGACCGCGGCCCACGCCGGCAGGCTCGTGACCGCGTCGAGCAGGCGCGCGAACGGCGGCTGCACGGCGGCGACGGTCGCGGTGTCCCCACGCCGGACACGTTCCCGGTCGGTGCCGGTCACCGGACTGCAGGCGCGGCGTCGAGGGGGGCACGGGTCACGCGGCCACGATAGACGCGGTTCCTGGGACCGACGCTGGACGCGCCGCCGTGGAGAGCCACTGGGGCAGGGAGCCTGCCCGACCTGGGTTCTGCAGAACGGAACGGATCGCTGTCGAGCCGAGCCGCGCCTCCCGGCCGCCCCGTAGCCTGGACGCTCCACGAACGAGAGGGACAACCGTGCCGAAGACCGCCATCGTCACCGACGCCGCACCGAAGCCTGCGGGGCCGTACAGCCAGGGGATCGTCGCGAACGGGTTCCTCTACACGGCGGGCTTCGGTCCGCAGGACCCGGCGACCGGTGCCGTGGCGGACGACGTCGCGGGGCAGACCGCGCAGGTCCTCGCGAACATCGCAGCCGTCCTCGCCGAACACGGTGCGACCCTCGACGACGTCGTGAAGTCCACGGTGCACCTCGAGCACTCGGACCGCGACTTCGCGACGTTCAACGACGAGTACGCCAAGCACTTCAGCGCGCCGTACCCGGTGCGCACCACCGTGCAGTCGCACCTCGCGAACATCCTCGTCGAGATCGACGTCGTCGCGGTGCTGCCGACGGAGGGCTGAGCGCAGCCACCGACGGAGGGCTGAGCGAAGCCGCAGCGCGGTCAGAGCAGGTCTGCGATCGATGAGAACGTGCGGTCCGGTGCTTCGAGGTGCATGTCGTGGTGGACGCCAGCGACCCGCCTGACGGTCCAGCCGTCCGCCACGAGCCGCTCGGCGAGCTCGTCGGGGAGCACGGCGGGCGAGTCGTCCGACAGGACCACCGCGGACGGCACGGCGGCCGGACCGGGGACGACGGGGGTGAACGCCACCTCGCGGAAGACGCCGACCGCCATCGCGGCATCGAACCGTCCCTCGGCGTCTGTGAGGAGTTCCCGGGTGCGCGGTGGGAACCCGGCCCGCTGCGCGGCGGACTTCCGGGCCTGTGCGAGTGCCGCGACGCCGAGCGTCAGACGGGGGAACGCCCAGAACAGCCGCCCCGCGATCCCGGACGTCGGGAGTGCGAGCTGGAACCCGGGATCGAGGTAGATCGCCCGCTCCGGCCGCAGCCGGTCCACGGCCCGCACGAGCACCGCGCCGCCGAGCGAGTGCCCGACGACGCTGTGCAGGCCGTGCGGGAGCGCCGCACAGAGGTCGTCGGCGAAGTCGTCGAGGCGGTACGACGCTGAGCGGTCGCTCGCGCCGTGCCCGCGGAGGTCGACCGTCGTCACGGTGTAGGCGCCGGTGGCGACCATGAGGTCCACGAGCGGACCCCACGTCGCACCGCTGCCACCGAGGCCGTGCACCAGCCCGACGTGTCGCGGGCCGGTGCCGGTGGTGGTCGTCGCGATGTCCATCGGTTCAGCGCACGGACTTGATCGGGAGCGCCGCGGCCGCGCCGAGGAGCACGAACACGATGCCCGAGACGAACAGCGCCGGGTACCCGCCGGTGACGGAGACGAGTCCGGCCGCGATCGAGGGGCTGAGCGCCTGCGGCAGGGTGGTCGCGAGGCCGAGGATCGCGAGGTCACGGCCCGCGGAGCTCGCACCGGACGCCATCGATGCCGGCAGCACCTCGGTCATCAGCGCGAGGTCGATCGAGATGTACGCGCCGAACCCCAGGCCGAGCAGGAAGCTGTACACGAGGACGCCGGTGGTGGTCGGGAAGGCGAGCGGGACCGCGAGGCCGATCGCCATGACGACGGAGGCCCAGATGATGAACGGCTTGCGACGCCCGAGCCGGTCCGACAGCATGCCGCTCGTCAGCGCGGAGAGGAGAACGCCGATGAGGAGCACGACACCGATCCGGGCCGCGAACGCATTCGACGCAGCATCGCTCAGCCCGATGTAGTCCCGGAGGATGTAGAGCCCGAACGTCTGGGCCCCGTAGAAGCCGATCACCATGAGGAACCGCGCGGCGAAGGCCCAGGCGAAGTCGGGGTGCTTCCGCGGGTCCACCCAGAAGCCACGGAGGAACTGGCCGAGCGACTGGCGCGGGAGCACCGCGTCGCCGCGACTCGACTGCTCGGGGTTCACCACGACGAAGACCACGATGACCACGACGACGAGCGCCGCGAGGACGATGTACGGCAGCGAACCGCTGCCGGCCGACGACCCGGCGATGATCGCTCCGGCGGCGTTGCCCACGGTGATGCCGAGGCCGATGAGTCCGGAGACACCGCCGCGTCGTGCGGGTGGGAACCGGTCCGGGACGAGTGCCGTGGCGGCAGCCTGCAGCGCGTTGAGGCCGAGCTGCACCACCAGCCAGATGATGGCGATCGTGACCACGGACCCCGCGAGGGGGAGACCGACGAGGAAGCCCGCCGCGACGAGTGCCCCGCCGACCATCCACGGGGTCCGGCGACCGAACCGGGACCGAGTGGCGTCGGAGAGCGCGCCGGCGATCGGCTGTGCGAACACGTTGGCCAGGAACGCGACGGTGGTGACGATCGCGAGGTTGCCGATCTTGTGCACGGAGTCGATGTCGGCGACGAGGTTCGGGATGAGGATCCCGAGGCCACCGGAGTTGACCGCGAGGATCGCGAGGTTGACGAGCGCGAGGCCGACTGAGAGCCGACGGAGCCCGCCGGGGCGAACGCCGGATCCGGGGACGTCGAGGTCGACGGCGTGCGGCGCATCGGCTGCGGACGGAGCGCCCGCTGCCGAGCGGTCGTCGATCGTGGGGGGAACAGCATCGTGCATGGGGACTCCTGAGCTGAGGGGCGGCGCTGCCGCTCGGGGATGCTCCACTCTGGATCACCCGGGTTCGCCCGGGCAATGGACGAACCACCTACACTCGGACGATGCAGTGGATGGATCGTCTATGACCACCGAGAACTGGCTCGGGCTGCTCATGGCACAGGCGGACCTCCCGGAGCTGCGGGCACACCGTGCCGCGCTCATCGCCGGAGGAGCGGACGAGGCCCGGGCGGATGCCGATGCCCGTGCTGCGGCGGAGATCGGGCTGATGCTGCAGGATCGCGGGCAGCGGGTCGTCGAGCTGGCGGCGCTCAACGACATCGCCGGGCGGCTCGCCACCGTCTCGGACCCGACCGAACTGCTCGTCGAGGTGGCCGACCAGGGACGCCGGCTCCTCGGTGTCGACCTCACCTACGTCGCGCTCGTGCACGACGACGACCTGGAGATCCAGGTCGCCAGCGGGGACCGGTCAGCACGCCTCGTCGGGACGCGGGTCCCGCGGACCGCCGGACTCGCGGGGAGCGTCGTCATGTCCGGCGCGGCGCGGTGGACATCCGACTACCGGACGGACCCCGACCTGGTGCACGAACCGGGTGCCGATCGTGCCGCCGCGGCCGAGTCGATCCGCGGCCTGCTCGGTGTGCCACTGGCGGTCCGCGGCCGGGTCCTCGGTGTGCTGCTCGCCGCGAAGCGGGAGGAACGGCGCTTCGACGAGCACGAGATCAGTCTGCTGACCGGGTTGGCCGCGCACGCGGCCGTCGCGATCGACAACGCCAACACGGCCCACGAGCTCCGTGATGCGAAGCGCGGACTCGAGACGACCCTGCGCCTCGACGCGGAGCTGACCCGCGCGGTGCTCGACGGCGGCGACCCGGAATCGCTCGTCGAACGGGTGCGGTCGATGACGGACGTCGCGGTGCGCTGGGTCGCGCATCCGGGTGACGGATCGCTCGGCAGCGCGCTCGTCGACCTGGCACGCGACGGCGTGACCGACCACGTCCGGGTCGGGGGGAGCGTCGTGCAGCCGGTGGCCGCGGCGGGGCAGCTCTTCGGGGCGCTCGTGGTCGACGAGGACGCTCCGCCAGCGGCCGCGCTGCTGCTGCTCGAGCGAGCCGCCCCGCTGATCGCGCTGACGCTGGTCGGCGCCAGGGCCACCGCGCGGGCGGTCCAGCTCGACCGGGACATCGCCACGATCGACCTCCTGAGCCGCGCGGAACCCGACCCCACCGCGGAGCGACGTCGGTGGTGGGGCGCCGGGCTCGACCCACGGCGTGCCCACGTCGTGGTGGTGGTCGGCGGGGACACCGGTCACGCTCGTCGGTTCGTCGAGGGACTGCTGCTCGGCGACCGGGTCGCGACCGCCGTGCACCACGACCAGTTCGTGCTGGTGGCACCGGCGGACCTCGACGTGGAGTCGCGGTGGCACGGACCGGACGCGCCGGTCGCGGGGCTGGCCGGACCGGTCGTCGAACCCGCCGAGCTGCGGGGCGCCCACGCCGAGGCGAGTCGGACGGCCCGTGCGATGACGGCACTCGGACACACGCGGGTGCTCGCCAGGGCTGCCGATCTCGGGGTGTTCGCGGTGCTCCTCAGCCGGACCGGACGTCGGGAGCTGCAGCAGCAGACGATGCGAGAACTCGGTCCGGTCCTCGCCGAGGAGCAGGCCAGGGGTGTGCCGCTCGTCGAGACGCTCGATGTCTTCCTCGACCACGGGCGACGTCCGACCGCCACCGCGGCGGCACTCCGGGTCCACGTGAACACCGTCTACCAGCGACTGACGACGCTCGACCGGTTGCTCGGGCACGGGTGGCGCGAGCGGTCGTTGGAGCTGCAGGTGCTGCTGCGGTTGCGGCGGGCGGCGAGCGAACTCGACGACGTCTGAGTCGGACTGGAGGCACGCCCCGGGCTGGGCGGGGACGTCGGCCTGAGTGGGCGCTCCCGCCCCGGTGCGCGTGCACAGCGGTTCCTGATCAGTGGCGGCGGACACCTCGTCCGGCCCGTATCCCCGTCAGTGCGCCGTCCGCGAGCACCCGGTGCCCGGCCACGACGACGTCGTCGATGCCGACCGCGAGCTGCATCGGGTCCTCGTAGGTCGATCGCGCCGCGACCGTCGCCGGGTCCACCACGGCGAGGTCGGCGACCGCTCCGACGGCAACCACGCCCCGGCCTCCGAGCCGGTGGGCCTCGACCGCGTTCGTCGAGCAGTGTCGGATCGTGTCGGCCCAGGTGAGCAGCCCCGCGCGCGCGAAGTCCCCGAGGTACTTCGCGAAGGTCCCGTAGGCACGCGGGTGCGGGTGGCTGCCGACGAAGATGCCGTCGGACCCGGCCATGTGCCCTGGCAGCCGGTACAGCGGTGCGAGCTCGTCGGGGGTCCTCGGGTGCGGCACGCGCATGATCGCGGTGACCTGGAGACCGGACTCGACGAGCAGGTCGATGGCGAGCGATGCGGGGTCGGTGCCGTGGTCGGTGGCTGCATCGGCGAGCGTGACGCCCTGGTACCGGTGGAACCCGGCCCCCGGGACGTGCGACAGCGTGATCTGCGACGCCCAGGAGTCACCGAGGTCGGCGCGTGCGGTCACCCGTGCGACGACGGCGGCGTGCACGGCGGCACGACCCCCGTCGGTGCTGGTCGCCCGCGCCAGGTCGTCCGTGCCCGGGACGGCGAGGTCCGGCGGGAGCACGAGCATCGACAGGATGGTGCAGCCGCGGGAGTACGGGTACGCGTCGAAGGTCATCGGTGCACCGGCGGCCGCGAGTTCGGCGAGTGCCGTCCGCGCGGTGTCGACGGGGGCGTGCAGGTGCGAGACGTGGGCGCGGACCCCGGACGCGGCGATGATCACGGCGATCTCGTCGAGGCCCGCCCTGGCGTTCGCCTCGTACCCGCCGCGCATGTGGGTGACGTAGAGACCGTCGACCGCTGCGACCTCACGACAGAGCGCGCCGATCTCGGACGCGTCCGCGAAGAGCCCCGGGACGTAGTCGAGACCGGTCGCGAGGCCGACGGCCCCGGCGGCGAGTTCCGCACGGACCAGCCCGCGCATCGCGTCGATCTCGTCCGGGGACGCAGGTCGTGGATCGTTCCCCATCACCTCGTGCCGCACGGTGCCGGCCGGGACGAGCGTCGCGACGTTGACCGCGCTCGTCCCGTCGGCGTGCGCGAGCAGCTCCTCGACGCCGCCGCCGGTGTAGGTGGGGTGCGGGCCGTCGATCGCCGCGAAGTACCCGGACGCGTAGGACCCGTCGCCCGGAGCGGGGGACACCCCGTCCTGCCCGGAGACGATCGTCGTGACGCCCTGCCGGAGGAGGGCGAGCTGGATCTGGGGCTCGGTGACGAGCGACCCGGCATGGGAGTGCGCGTCGACGAAGCCCGGCATGACGACCCGGGCGGCGCAGTCGATCGTCCGGACACCGCCCGGGACGGGGAGGTCCGCTCCGACCGCGGTGATCCGACCGTGCTCGACGAGGACGTCAGCTCGTTCGAACGGAGACCGGCCCTGCGTGGCGGACCCGCCGTGCAGGGCGGACAGATCGCGCGGGGCGGACCCGTCGCGTGCGACGACCGAGCCGCCGCGCAGGAGGACGGACCCGCCGTCCTCGTGGATGTCCGACCCGGTCACCGGTCGACCGGTGCGCTACGGGGGAGCCCGGCCACGAGACGCCGTGCCCGGTGCGCGAGGGCCGCCATGTCCCCGCTCGTCAGGGCATCCCCGACCAGCGGGGAACCGAGGCCGACGGCGATCGCACCGGCGGCCAGGTAGTCGGCGGCGTTCTCGACGCCGATGCCCCCGGTGGGGATCAGCTGCACGAAGTCGAGCGGGGCCAGCACCTGCCTGAGGTACGCCGGCCCGCCGAGCTGGGCGACCGGGAACACCTTGACCGCGGTCGCCCCGAGGCGCCACGCGGTGAGGATCTCGGTCGGGGTCGCAGCCCCCGGGTACCAGGAGAGTCCGAGCTCTGCCGCGCGGGCTCCGATCGCCGGGTCCAGGTGCGGGCTCACGGCGAACGTCGCCCCGGCGGCAGCGGCCTCCTCGAGCTGCGCGACGTCGAGCACCGTGCCGACCCCGACCGAGGCCCGAGGTACGACGTCCGCAGACGAGGACCCGCGCCTGGACATGGACCCGGCGCCGGCGTCGGCGTCGGCGTCGGCCGACGCGTACGCCTCCGCCGCCCAGCGGATGCCGTCCTGCCAGCCCGGGGTGTTCGTCGTGATCTCGATGCCGAGCACCCCCGCCTCGACGAGTGTCGCGGTGGCGCGTTCGACGTGCCGGCCGTTCCCACCGCGGAGGATCGCGATGGTCGTCCCCCCGGTGTGCGGACGACGTGCGGGGGTGGTCGAGCCGGTCATGGTGTGGTCCTCTCGGAACGGGAGCGGGTGGTCATCGATCGACCCGGTCGTGCACGGCGTCGTCGGTCCCCGGGAGTCCGCCCCCGAGTGCTGCGCGCGTCGGCAGGCTGTGCCAGTCGCCGTCGACCGTGCAGGCGAGCGCCCCTGCCTCCGCGGCGAGGTCGAGCGCGGTGACGGGCCCCTCGCCCGCGAGCCGTGCCGCGAGGAAGGCCGCCACGAAGGCGTCGCCGGCACCGACGGGGTCGACGACCCGGACCGGTGTCGCCGCGCGTCGGAACACCCGTCCGTCGACGGCCGCGACGGCTCCGCGCGAGCCGAGCTTGACGACCGCCCGGCCGTGGGCGAGGTCGGCGAGCCGGAGCGCGAGGTCCTCCTCGTCGTCCGGACGCTCCGGACGGTCGAGCACGAGCCGGGCCTCGTCGTCACCCGCGAAGACGATGGACGACCGCCGGGCGACCTCCTGGTACCGGGCCCGTCCGCGGGCGGCGTCGATGAGCTTCGGCCGGTGGTTCACGTCGAAGGACACCCGGACACCCGCCGACTCCGCCCGGGCGAGCGCGTCGAGCACCGTCTCGTGCGCGCTGTCGGAGAGTGCGGACGTGATGCCGGTGAGGTGCAGCAGCAGGGATCGCTCGATGAGGCTCGCCGGGACGTCCGCGGGTCGGAGGGCTGAGCCGGCGCTGCCCCGGCGGTGGTAGGTCACACGGGTGCGGCCGTCGGCGAGGCGTTCCTTCATCATGAGCCCCGTGGACCGGTCCGGGTCGGTCGTTGCGGTCGCCGTGACGCCCTCGCCCCGGATGTCGCGGAGCACGCGGTCACCAGCGGGGTCCGCCCCGACGCGGCCGACCCACGTCACGGGGACACCGAGCCTGGCGAGTGCGATCGCGGTGTTGCTCTCGGCGCCGCCCGTGTCCACCCGCATCGCGTCGAGGTCACTGACGCTCCCGGCGCCGTGGCCGACGAGGAGCACCATCGTCTCGCCGAGCGTGACGACGCCGGAACGCCCGGCCCCCTCGGAACGCCCGGCCCCCTCGGTGCTCATCGTTGTCCACGGGCGAGCAGGAGCCGGGCGGCCTCGGAGCCGAGTGCGACCGAGATCTCGAGCGCCATCCGGACGACCTCGTCGCCGAGCTCGCGGACCGCGGGCACGGTGAGACGCGTCGTCAGCCCGGAGATGCTCATGGCGCCGACGACCTGGTTCGCGTGGCCGAGGATCGGTGCTCCGACGCAGCGGATGTCCGGCTCGTTCTCGCGGTCGTCGATGCCGTACCCGCGGTCGTGCGTCCGCGCGACCTCGTGGCGCCAGGCGTCGTCGTCGACGATCGTGTGCGCGGTCGCGGCAGGGACCGGCGTGGCGAGCACCCGCGTCATCAGGTCGGGGTCGCCGAACGCCACGATCGCCTTGCCCGACGCGGTGTTCCGCATCGGGAGCCGGTTGCCGACGCGCGAGCCCATCCGGACGGTCCCGCGGGTCTCGACCTTGTCGACGTAGACGATGTCCGTCCCGTCGGGCACGACGAGGTGGCAGGTCAATCCGGTCTGCTCGGCGGCGCGCCGGAGGAACGGCCCCGCGGCGGTCCGCAGGTCGATGCCCTCGAGGTACGACTGGCCGAGCAGCTGCGACCCGAGCCCGAGCGTGAACCCGCTCTCCTCGGTCCGCCGGAGCAGTTCGTTCTCGAGCATCGGGGCGGTCAGACGGAGCACGGTCGACTTGCTCGTGCCGAGTGCGGTGGCGAGGGTCGTCAGGCTCGTCGACGCGGTCCCGTTGCGGGTGGCATCGGCGACGAGGTCGAGGATGCGCAACCCGCGTCGCAGTGACAGCGCGGCGTTCCGCTGGGTGGCGACCACGGCCTCCAGTCCGTCGTCGGACGCGACCGGCTCGACGGCGCTCCCCATCAGAACCACGTCGCGATGCTGTCGACGACGACGTCCGCGTCGTCGATCACGTGGATCGTCCGCCACTTGTCGAACGCGGTGCACGGGTGCGAGATGCCGAACACGACCACGTCGCCCGGGGTGATCTCGACGCCGTCCGTGACCGACAGGTAGGCGTGCTGGTCGTCCATCCGTGTCACGGTCAGCGACCCCGTGGCCACGTCGGCCTGCGGGGCGTCGGCACCGCCCCCTGGGACGTGTCGTCGGACGACGGGCAGTCCCTCGTCGAACGGGGCGTCCCGTTTGCCGACCGCGGCGAGCGCGAGGCCGGGCTCCGGGGTCGACGTGACGCGGCCCCAGACCTCGATCGCGGCGCGGAGCGAACCCTGTTCCGGGATGCGGTGGAACGGTGTCTTGTGCTCGTAGGTGCCGTCGTCGTGGGTCAGGTACGCACCGGACCGGAGGACCACGTCGAGGTCGGTCGGTCGGTCGGCCAGGGCATCTGCGACCGCGTCGAAGTACGCGCTCCCGCCCATGCTGAGGATCGAGCGGTCGGTGGCCATGAGTCCGGACGACCGGAAGGACGCCGCGATCGCGAGGACCTGGGTGACGTACGCGCGCGCAGTGTCGACGTCGGGGAGCCCGCCCTCGTAGCCGGAGACGCCACGGAGGACGAGCCCGGGCGCTGCCGCGGCGGCACGACCGACCTCGAGTGCGGTCTCGGCGCCCCGCACGCCCGTGCGGCCGCCGATGAACCCGATCTCCACGAGCATCGGGAGCGAGCCGCCCACCGCGGTCGCCGCCACCGACGCCGCCTCGACCCCGGCGAGGGAGTCGACGTAGCAGAGCACGTCCGCGCCGTCGTCGGGCGAGCGCGACGCGAGCCACGCCAGTCCGGCGGGGTCGAGCACCTCGTTCGCGAGGAGCACGTGCCGGATGCCGTGCTCCCACGCCACCATCGCCTGCTGCACCGATGCCACCGTCACACCCCACGCACCGGCCTCGATCTGCCGTGCAGCGAGGGCCGGAGCCATGTGGGTCTTCATGTGCGGGGCGAACACCAGGCCGTGCTGCTCGACGAACGCCTGCATGACGGCGATGTTCCCGGCGATCGCGGACTCGCGGAGGGTCATCACGGGCAGGTGTGCGCCCGCCCCCAGCACGTGGTGGCGCGTGTCCGTGCCGGGGGACCAGGCACCCTTCGCCACGACGGTGGCCGGGACGGCGGCCGGTGCGTCGGCCGGTACCGCAGCACGTGACCGCGCTCCGGATGCGATGCGTTCGTCCGACATCGGACCTCCTCGTCTCGTCACGCGCCGGTGCGATGCGGACCGCCTCCGGTCTGGAGGCCGTGCCCCCCACGCTCGCGGACCGCACCTCCCACGCACAACAGCCGCGACCGCCCCATTCTGCACCGCAGAACGCGGTCACCGCCGGACTGCGCCCCACACCCCCGCCACGACGCACAGCACCACGACCATGCCGACGACCCCGCTCCACCCGATCCCCACGAACGCGAGCCCGCCGAGGAACCCGAAGACACTCGATCCCGCGTAGTACCAGAAGTTGTAGAGCGACGTCGACTGGGCCCGGTCCGCCTCCGCCCGCGCCCCGGACCACCCGGACGCGATCGAGTGCGCCCCGAAGAACCCCGCCGTCATCACCACGAGCCCGACGACCACGACGACGAGCGACGTCGACAGGGTGACGAGCGCGCCGACCACCATCACCGCCGTCGACGCGAGCATGATCCGCCGCCGCCCGACCCGGTCCGCGAGCCCGCCGGCCGCACGCGACGACACCGTGCCCGCCAGGTACGCCAGGAAGAGCAGGCTCGCGAGGGCCGCCGGCATCGCGAACGGGGGTGCCTCGAGGCGGAACGCGAGGTAGTTGTACATCGCCACGAACCCGCCCATCAACAGGAACCCCTGTGCGTAGAGCACGAGCAGGCTGGGCGTCCGGAGGTGCCGCCCGACCGCACCGACGACCCGACGGACCGACACCGGCCGAGCCCGGAACCCGCGGGGCTCCGGGGCGACCAGGAAGAACAGCACGGCCGCGACCGTGGCGAGGACCGCGACCGAGAACGTGCCGACGCGCCAGCCGGCGACGTCCGCCACGGGGCCCGCGACGAGCCGTCCGAGCAGCCCACCGATGGTCGTCCCGGAGACGTACGTCCCGGCGGCGAGGGCGGCGTGGCGCGCCCGGACCTCCTCGCCGAGGTAGGTCACGGCGATCGCGGGGACACCGCCGAGCGCGATCCCCTCGAGCACGCGGACGACCATGAGCACCGGGAAGCTCGGGCTCCACGGCATGAGGAGTCCGAGCACCGCGGCCGCGACGAGGGCGATCCGCATGGCGCGCACCCGCCCGATCCGGTCCGCGACGATCGACCACGGCAGGACCGCGAGCGCCAGGCCGATGGTCGCCGCGGAGATCGTGAGGCTCGACCGGGAGGCATCGACGTGCAGGTCCGTCGCGAGCGCCGGCAGGATCCCCTGCGGCGAGTACAGCTGCGCGAACGTCGCGATGCCGGCTCCGAGGAGCGCGACGAGGATCCGTCGGTACTCGCGACTCCCGCGGTCGTGCCCGACCCAGTCCGAGGGCTCGGCAGCCTCGGAGGCCGGGTCGGGAGCACCCCCGGTCCGGCCGGGAGGCACGGTGCGCGCCCGCCGCGCGCGTCCCGTCGGTCCCGTTCCCACGTCCGCAACGCTACGCGCGGGGCGGACGGCTGCGTGCCTCCCGTCCGTCGGCGCGCTAGCGTTCTGCTGACATGAGCGACAGCGCGGAACGGACCCGGCGGGTCGGACGGGGGACGGCCGTGGCCGTCCTGGTCGCCGGCACGTACTTCATGGAGCTCCTCGACGGAACGATCGTCGCGACGGCGGCGCCGGCGATGGGCCGCGACCTCGGCGTCGACTCGGCCGCGATCGGGGTGGCCATCACCGCGTACCTCGTGACGCTCGCCGTGCTCATCCCGGTCAGCGGGTGGCTCACCGACCGCATCGGGTCGAGGACGGTGTTCGTCGGAGCGATCGTCGTCTTCACGGTCACCTCGGGACTCTGCGCCGCGTCAGGGTCCCTGGTCGAGCTGACCGGCTGGCGGATCCTGCAGGGGGTCGGCGGTGCGCTCATGGTGCCGGTGGGGCGGCTCGTGGTGCTACGAGGTGCCGGTCGGGCGAACCTGGTGACCGCGATCGCGATCCTCACCTGGCCGGCGCTCGCGGCCCCGGTCGTCGCGCCGTTCATCGGCGGCGTGCTCGTCGACGCACTCTCGTGGCACTGGATCTTCCTGATCAACCTGCCGCTCGGGGTGGTCGCGGTCGTCGCGGCGGTGCTGCTCGTGCCGCAGGAGCGCGCGCCCGAACGCATCCCGTTCGACTGGATCGGGTCGCTCCTGGCGTGCGTCGGACTCGGCGCGCTCGTCGTGATGGCCGCACTGCTCTCGCTCGACGTCGTCCCCGTGCTCCCGGCCGTCGTGGCGGGCGTCCTCGGCGCGGTCTGCTGCTGGCTCGGGGTCCGACACTTCCGTCGCGCCGCGCACCCGATCCTCGGGTTGTCCGCGTTCCGCCTCGAGACCTTCCGGGTGTCCCACGCCGGGGGCTCGCTGTTCCGGCTCGCGGTGAACGGTGTCCCGTTCGTGCTGCCACTGCTGTTCCAGGACGCCTGGGGGTGGTCGGCGGTGCAGGCGGGCTCCGCGGTGCTGTTCGTGTTCGTCGGCAACCTCGGCATCAAGCCCGCGACGACGCCGTTCCTCCGGCTGTTCGGCTACCGGTGGGTGATCATCGTGTCGAGCGGGGTGGCGGCCGTCAGCGTCGCGCTCATGGCACTCCTGACGCCCTCGACCCCGTTCTGGGTCATCGCCACACTGCTCGTCGTCTCGGGTGCCGCGCGGTCCGTCGGGTTCACCGCCTACAACACGATCGCGTTCGCCGACGTCGAGCAGGCGGAGATGACACCCGCGAACACCCTGTCGTCGACGCTGCAGCAGACCGCTGCAGGGTTCGGGGTGGCCCTCGCCGCGGTGGTCCTCCGGGCCGCGGCGCCGCTCGGTGGAGCGGTCGGAGCGGTCGGACCGGACGGCACGGTCGGCCCGGATGGCGGCGGGGCCGGAGCAGGCGTGCCGTACGCGGTGACCTTCTCCGTCCTGGCCGCGCTGATCCTCGTGGCCTGCGTCGAGGGGTTCCTGCTCGACCCGGCAGCAGGCGAGGGCATCCGTCCGGTCCGGAGGCGGGTCCGCGACGCAGCGGCCGCGGGTGTCGGTACGGACGACTGACCGTACCGTCGACACCCTCGGCCGCTGGTCGTGGGCTACTTCGCGGGGCTCCCGGAGTCGACGTCGTCTCCGAGGTCGGCGTGGTCGTTCGTGCCCCTGATGCCCTCGGGGAGGTCGTCGCCCGACGCCTCGCGCTGGTCGCCCTCCTGCTCCTGCACGACGTCGCTGTCGGGCCGCTCGGTGTCGGGCTGCTCGGGTGGTGCGGACTGGGTGGTCTCTTCTGCCGGATCCGGCTGGCTGTAGCTCATGCGGAGGACGGTAGGCACCCCGGGACACGGCGGTCCCGATTCACGGCAGCGGCCCAGGCTCGACCGGACCGGATACAGTCTCAGGGACCGTCTGTGGACCGGGGGTACCGTGACCGGGGGCGTCGCGGCCCTCCGCCACGACGTCCGTCGGCACGGTTCACCGGGCCGGGCGACCCGAGAACAGCAGGAGCGAGGCGATATGCGGGACGGCATGGATCCGGGGCTGCGCGTGGTGAGCTACAACCTGCGCGAGCACACCGCGAACAGTGAACTGGCGGGCCTGGCCGAGGACAGCGCAGCCGACGTGCTCTGCGTGCAGGAGTGCGACAGCAACGACCTCGCCGAGTCGGTGGGAGGACTGACCCTCGCCGCCTCGACGAAGACGAACCGGCTCGGCCTCGCGATCTACGTGCGGAGCGACCGCTTCCGGGTCCGTGACTTCACCATCCACTCGCTCCGGAAGTCCCTGCACGACCGGGTCCTCGCACCGGCGCACGAGCGGCTCATCGCGATGCACCTCGACGACCTCGAGCACGGGACGGAGGTCATCGTCGCCTCGTTCCACGCCTCACCGTTGACGGCCACGAACAGCCTGCGCCGCAAGCAGATCGAGGCGGCGCACCAGTTCGTCCGCGACCTCTCCGCCGAGGCTCCGGCGATCATGGTCGGCGACTTCAACTACCCGTGGTTCCAGACGAACCTCCGGAAGAAGATCGAGGAGCACGGGTTCGCACTCTCGCTGAGCGACCAGCCGACCTACCTCCGCTACCGCCGGTTCACCGGGCACTTCGACTTCGCGACGAGTGTCGGGCTCAACATCATGGGTGTGGAGACCCTGCCCGCCGGGATCTCGGACCACCGCCCGATCCTCGTCACGGCGACGTACGAGGCCCCGGCGTCGGCGCAGGGCGAGCAGGGAGAGCAGGGCGAGCAGGGCGAGCAGGCCGAACGGGGCGAGCAGGCCGAACCCGCCGCCTGAGGCCGGCTCGCGACGCAGCTGCACTGCTGGCGTCGGGCGCCACCCCACCCGATGCCTGGCACCGCTCCTGGCGCATGGCTCCTTTCCTGGCGCATGACACCCTTGCTCGGCGTGTGACACCACTCCCGACGCATGGCACCACGGGTGGTCGGTGGTGCCGTGCGCCGGGAGTGTGGTGATGCGCCATCTGCAGTGCGGCGGCACGGCGGCGGTCTGTGGTGCCATGCGCGGATGGTGTCGCCATCGTGGTCGTGTGCGCTGGGCGGCGGTCCGCGGGACCCGACCACGCATCGGACTGGAGGGACGGTGCCAGCTCGTCCCGCGCCTCCAGTCCGATGCGGCGCGGCCCCGCCGCCCGTCGGCCACCGATGACGCATCGCACCACTCCTCGTGCATCGCAGCATCCCTGGTGCATCGCAGCATCCCTGGCGCGTGGCACCACGGGTGGTCCGGGGTGCCATGCGCCAGGAGTGTGGTGGTGCCGCACCTGCGGTGTGGCACTGCGGCACCGATCCCTGCCGCCATGCGTCAGGAGTGTGGCCACGCGGGTCAGCGGCGGAGCGTCGCCCTCGCCAGACGGTTGCCCACGAACTGCCCGAGCTGCACGATGACGACGATCGTGGCCACCGAGATGTAGACGATCCACCAGTTGTACCGCTGCGAGCCGTAGGTGATCGCGTACTCGCCGAGTCCGCCGCCGCCGATCAGGGCCCCTTGCGCGGTCATGTCGACGATGCCCACGAAGATGAAGGTGTACCCGAGGACGAGCGGGCCGAGCCCCTCGGGGATGAGCACCGTGAGCACGATCGACAGCGGGTGCGCTCCGGCTGCCCGAGCTGCCTCGACGACTCCGGGGTCGAGTCCCACGAGGCTTTGCTCGACGATGCGCGCGACCGCGAACGCCGCCGCGATGGAGATCGCGAACGTCACCGCGGGGACCCCGATCGTCGTCTGGACGACGACACGCGACAGGGGAGCGATGGCGGCGAGGAAGATCACGAACGGGATCGGCCGGACGATGTTCACGACGAGGTTGATGACCGTGAACGCCGTCCGGTTGCCGAGCAGGTTGCCCGGGCGGAACGCGTAGAGCGCCAGACCGAGCGCGAGTCCGAGCACGCCGGCCACCACGAGCGAGACGAGCGACATGACGAGGGTGTCGAGGATCGACTGGACGAACACGTCCGTGGTGCTCAGGAAGCCCTGGATGCCGTTGCTCATGCTGCGACCTCCTCCTCGTCGTCGGTGGTGATGCCGTCCGCGCGGAGGGCCTCGACCGCACGCTGCACCGAGTCCGGCGGTCCGCCGAGCTCGTAGGTGAGCGATCCGATGCGGCGTTCGCGGATCTCGCCGACGCCGCCGTAGACGAGCTCGGCGCTGACCCCGGTGCTCGCGAAAGCGCGGTCGATGCGTGCCTGCAGCCCCTGTTCGTCGGTGATCTGCACGGTGACGAGCCGCCCGGGGTGGTGCACGCGGAGCCGACTGAGCGTCTCCGCCGAGGGTCGGTCGTGGAGTGCGGTGCGGACGAAGCGCTGGGCGGCGTCGGTCTTCGGAGCGGAGAACACGTCGTACACGTCGCCGATCTCGACGACCCGGCCCTGCTCCATGACGGCGACCCGGTCCGCGATCTGCCGGACGGCGTCCATCTCGTGAGTGATGACGACGATCGTGACGCCGAGCTCCCGGTTCACCCGGCGGAGCAGGCTGAGGACCTCGGTCGTGGTCTCCGGGTCGAGGGCGCTCGTGGCCTCGTCGGCGAGGAGCAGCGGCGGGTTCGTGGCGAGTGCCCTGGCGATGCCGACGCGCTGCTTCTGGCCGCCCGAGAGCTGCTCGGGGAACGCCTTCGCCCGGTCGCCGAGGCCGACGAAGTCCAGGAGCTCCGCGACGCGGCGGTCCCGCTCCTGCTTCGGGACACCCGCGACGCGCAGGGGGTAGGCGACGTTCCCCGCGACCGTCCGGGAGCGGAAGAGGTTGAACTGCTGGAAGATCATCCCGATGCTCCGCCGGGCAGCACGGAGCTCGCGTTCCGGCAGCGCGGTGAGCTCCCGCCCCGCGACGGTGATCCGACCGGCGGACGGGAGCTCGAGCGCATTGATGAGCCGGACGAGCGTGGACTTGCCCGCCCCCGAGTACCCGATGATGCTGAGGACCTCGCCCTCGAGCACCTCGAGGGACACGTCGTCGACGGCCACCACCGGTTCGGCGGTGTCCGCGCGGACGTAGTGCTTCGCGACGGACTCGAGCGAGACGAGGGCAGGCACGACGGTCACTTGCTCGCGTTCTTCGCGTCCTTCTCGACGCTCGCGAGCTCCTTCTGGAGCGTGGCAGCACTCGTCGTCCTGACGACCGCGTCCGGGTAGTCCTTGACAAAGACCTTCTGCACGGCCTTGGCCTGGAAGAGCTTCGCGAGCTTCAGGTAGGTGGCGTTCTTCTTGTCGTTGTCGGTGGTCGCGAAGATGTTCACGTACGGGGCCGCGGACTTCGACGACGGGTCGTCCTGGTAGATCGCGTCCTTCGTGTCGAGGCCGGCGCTCGTGGCGTAGTTGACGTTGACGATCGCGCCCTTCACCGAGCCCTGCTGCAGCGCGTTCGCGGTCTGCGAGGCGTCGACCGGCTGCACGTCGACCCTGTGCGAGGTGATGTCGCTCGTGGTGGAGAACGCGTTGCCGCCGCTCTTGAGCTTCAGGAGCTTCGCGGACTGCAGGACGAGGAGTGCGCGGGCCTCGTTGATGGCGTCGTTCGGGATCGCGATCTTGTCACCGGACTTGAACTTGGAGACCTTCGCGACCTCGGTCGAGTAGAGCGGGAGCGGGTACACCGCCGTCGCGCCGATCGGCTGGAGGTCGTCGCCCGCGGACACGTTGTAGTTCGCCAGGTACTGGATGTGCTGGAACTGGTTGATGTCGACCTGTCCCTGCTTGAGGGCCGGGTTCGGCAGCGAGTAGTCGGAGAAGTTCACGAGCGTGACGGTCACGCCGAGCTTCGACTTGGCGAGCTTGACGTAGGTGTTCCAGTACGGGAGCGACTTGTCCGCCACGCCGATGGAGACGGTCTTCGTCGCGGCCGAGGCCGGGTGCGCGCCGCTGCCGACGACCGCCACCGCGATCGCGGCGACGAGGACGACCGCGGCGACGACCCATCCGGCGGGGCGGCGGGTGGTCAGGGGGTACCCGGTCCGGGTGGGCCCGAGAGTGGGGTGTCCGGACGTGCCGGGGGTGGAGGGTGCTGCGGACATCGGGACTCCTGGAGACGGTTCGTGGGGGGAGGACGATCCCCGCGGGCTGTGTGCGGTGTGCGGTGTGCTGGATCGTCGTGCCCCGAGTGTGCCCACCCCGCGGGGCGGGTGCCAGTCGCGTTCCGCCCTGTTACGACGAGGCGTGTCGCGCGCGGCCGTCGCGGCGTGTCGCGCGCGGACAGCGTGGCACCCGCCCGCGGGGGGACGGTGCCGTCAACGGGGTACATCTCGCGTGCCCGACGTGCCCGACGTGCCCGACGTGCCCGACGTGCCCGACGTGCCCGACGTGCCCGCAGTGCCCGTGGTGCGCGCAGTGCCCGAGATGCCCGCAGTGCCCGTGGTGCGCGCCAGAGGACGTCAGCGTGTGACGGGCTCCAGCACGCCGGTGGGTCGGAACGCGGTGCAGTCGCCCGTCGCGCAGATCGCGCAGTCGGTCCCGCGACGGTAGTGCTCGTGCGCCGCCCAGACATGCCCGCACTCGCAGCGTTCGCGTGGATCCGGTGTGCGGCGTGCCATGGGGCTCCCCGTGGTGAGTGGGCGGACCCGGTCGACGGTGTCGTCGCGGTCCGTGCTGGTGCGTCGAGACCGATCCTACGGCGTGGAGCGCACTCCGCCGCCATGTCGGGTGGGGGACAGACGCGTCCGGTGCCGGACGCCCGGACGACGGGACACCGGGGCATCCGGGCGCCGGGCTGACGGGGTGTCAGGACGGCGGGCCGACGGGGTGTCCGGACAGCGGGCCAACGGGGTGTCAGGACGCCGGGGTGTCGGGCGACCTTGCGGAACACCGCCGTTTCGCGCGTCGGGGTTGTCCCTCGTCAGGGGGGACGCGTATGTTCGACACACACCTCCCGCCGTAGTGAGCACCGGATGATTCACCCAATCCGGATGTCGCTCGGTCCCGAAGATGTAGTCGGGGCCTTCCCAGCCCTTCGAGGGAATCTTCCGGATCCACCGGTGGCTTCCCACCCAATTGAGGAGCCCTCCCAGCTCCTGCCCGACCGGCCCACCGAACCGGTCGCTACCCGATCCCGTAATCGAACATGGACTCAGCATGAACCCGAACTTGACTGCGCCCGAGAACGACACGTTCCTCACCGACCCGACGGTCACGATCGTCATCCCAGCACGGAACGAGGCCAAGAACCTGGCGCTCGTCCTGCCGCAGCTCCCCGCTGTGCACCAGGTGATCCTCGTCGACGGCGACTCCGTCGACGGCACGGTCGCCACGGCCAAGGCCCTGATGCCCGACATCCACGTCGTGTCCCAGACACGTCGTGGCAAGGGGAACGCGCTCGCCTGCGGTTTCGCCGCTGCGACCGGCGACGTCATCGTGATGTTCGACGCCGACGGGTCCGCCGACCCCGAGGAGATCCCGCGCTACATCGAGGCGCTGGTCGCCGGCGCCCACGTGGCCAAGGGGTCACGGTTCCGCAAGGGCGGCGGCAGCGAGGACATCACCCGCTTCCGTGCCCTCGGCAACCACGGGTTGAACCTCCTGACGAACATCCTCCTCGGCACGCGCTACACCGACCTCTGCTATGGCTACAACGCCTTCCGCCGGTCGATCCTGCCGCACCTCGACCTCCCCGACACGACGCTCCCGCAGCCGCGTGACGGCCGGATGCTCTGGGGCGACGGCTTCGAGATCGAGACGATCATCAACTGCCGGATCGCGTTCGCCGACCTCGACGTGGTCGAGGTCCCGAGCGTCGAGAAGCTCCGGATCCACGGTGAGAGCAACCTCAACGCGGTCTCCGACGGCTTCCGCGTCCTCAAGACGATCCTCGACGAGCGTTCGCGCGGTCTGGCCGGACGTCGTCTCGCCAAGAAGGCGGGACACTCCACGGTCGCGGCTGGCGGAGCCATCGCCGTCCCGGTGCGTGGGCACCGGGACGCCGCGTGACCTCGTGGAACCCCGCCGTCAGCGTCGTCGTCTGCGCGTACACGCAGCGCCGGTGGGGTGACCTGCAGGACGCCGTCGAGTCGGTCCGCGCCCAGTCGGTCGCTGCCGAGGTCATCGTCGTCATCGACCACGAGCCCGAGCTCCTCCGGATGTCCGCGGAGCGCTGGCCCGACCTGACGGTGATCCCGAACGACGGCCCCCAGGGGCTGTCCGGTGGTCGGAACACCGGCATGGCCGCGGCCTCGGGTGACGTCGTCGCGTTCCTCGACGACGACGCCACCGCCGAACCCGGGTGGCTCCAGCGACTCGTGGAACCGTTCGTGGACCCGAGCGTCATCGCCGTCGGCGGCACCGCCGTCCCGGTCTGGCCCGTCGGCGCGAAGAGCGCGATGTACCCGCCGGAACTCCTCTGGATCGTCGGGTGCTCACACCGGGGACTGCCCGAGGAGCCCGCCGAGGTCCGCAACGTCATCGGCTGCTCGATGGCGTTCCGACTCGCACCCGTGCTCGCCGCCGGTGGCTTCGACGTCGACACCGGTCGCGTGGGCACCGTGCCGCTCGGCTGCGAGGAGACCGAGCTCTGCATCCGTCTCCGTCAGCGCGACCCGAGCGCTCGCATCCTCCTCGACCCGCGGGCCGTCGTGCTGCACCGGATCTCTGCCGACCGCGCGACGTGGTCGTACGTCAGGAGCCGCGGCTACCACGAGGGCATCTCGAAGGCGATCCTCGGCCGGAAGCTCGGCCGCGGCGACGCCCTGTCGAGCGAGTCCGCCTACGCCAGGAAGGTCCTGCCCGTCGCGCTCGTCCGCGAGGCGAGCCAGATCGGCCGCGGCGGCGCGACCCGGATCGCCGCGATCGCGCTGATGACGGTCTCGACGGTCATCGGCTTCGCGAGGGCCGCGCGTGCGACCCCGAAGTCCGCGATCGCCGCCGGCACCGCGACCACCGTCGTCACCCGTCCGACCGTCGACGCCAGGGGCGAGGGCACCCCGTGACCGGCACCGTCGCGCCGCCCGTGCCACGGCAGACGGTCGGCCGGCGGGTCACGATGGACTCCATCTGGATCCTCGCCGGCTACGCCGTCGCGAGCGGGACCGGATTCGTCTTCTGGGTGGTCGCCGCGCGCATCATCCCCGCGGACCAGCTCGGTGTCGACACCGCCATCTACTCGATCTTCACCGCTGCCGCTGGCATCGCCGCGTCCGGCATCGGCGACGCCCTGCTCGTGATGCTGCCCGGTCTCGACCGGTGGCGGAAGCCCCTGTTCCGGGTCGGACTCGCATCCGGCGTGGTCGTGGCCGCGGTCGCGGGTGTGGTGGCGGGGTTCCTGGTGGTCGCGTTCGTCCGCCCCGAGGCCCCGGCCTGGGCGGTCGTGCTCGGCGTCGCGGTCGCGGCCGTCATCTGGACGCTCTTCGTGCTGAAGGACCCGATCCTCACCTCCCTCGGCGGGGCGCGGCTCAACCTGACCATGAACGGTCCGGTCAACGTCGTCAAGCTGGCGCTGGTCCCGGTCCTCGTCATGCTGCTCGGGACCACCGGCAGCCCGGTCATCATCGCCGCGGTGCTCCCGGCGGCCGGGGCGCTCGTCGTCGCCTACGGGTTCCTGATCCCCCGTCGGATGCGCACGTTCGTCCCGGTCACCGGCTCCACTGCGGACGACGACGTGGTCGTGCCGGCGGTCGTCGCCGACGTCGGCACCGCGTCCGTCCCGATCACCGCGTCCGTGCCGGTCGTCGCGTCGGCCCCGACCGACGCGGCCGGACAGCACGGTCACGCCGACCGGTCGGCGGACGTCGCCGACGTTCCGGCCGGGAGGCCCGAGTCGCGTCCGTTCCGCCGGTTCGCCACGTTCGCGACCCGGATGGGCGTCGCGAACGGCTTCTACCTCGGGAGCGTGCTGATCATGCCGTTCCTCGTCACCAGCATCGCGGGGAGCCGGCAGGGTGCGCTCTACGCCCTGTGCTTCCAGATAGGGCAGGTGGTCGACCTCGTCGTCATCGCGATCGGCACCTCGCTCGCCACGCACGTCTCGACGAACCGGCACCTGGCCGGCGCGATCGCGTTCAAGACCTGGTTGCTCGTCGTGGCGGTCGTCGGCGTCGGCGTCGCTGCGCTCATCGCCATCGCACCGTTCGTGCTCGGTCTCCTCGGTCCGTTCTACGTCGATGCCGGCGGTGTCGCGGTCCTCGGGACCCTGGCCGTCGGCTCGCTCCTCCGCACCGCGTTCGAGGTGTGGGGCTCCATGCAGCGCGCACTGCACCGCACCACCGCCGTGCTCGTGATCAGTGCCCTGTCCTCCGTCGTCCTCGTGCCGCTGGCCTTCGTCGGCATCTCCCTGCACGGCGCACTCGGCGGGGCCCTCGCCCTCGCCACCATGACCTCCGGCCTGTTCGTGGTCGGGCTCGTGGGGCTGCTCCGTGCCCGCCGCGCACCCGCGTCCGCCTTCGTCGACGCCACCACCTCAGAAGGGGGTCTCGCATGAGCACCGCCAACAGCGCCACCGGGGGAGTCCTCGAACTCCGTCGTCCGATGACCAGCCCGTCCGCACCCGAGTGGACCGGCGCCCTGTGGGTCGGCGACGTCGACCTGCTCGCGATCGACCACGCCGCGTCCGACGGTGTCACCGACGTGCGGCTGCGCGACGCAGCCGGGTACCGGCGTGCACGTCTGCTCGTCCGTCGCGGCGACACCGTGCTCGGTTTCGTCGAGGTGCCGGTCGCCGACGGCGTCGCCAGCCTCGGGGACCTCGTCGCCGAGACCGCCCGCTTCGACCGCGCCGCCGCGGACTCCGCCGAGCGTTCGGCTCCGGACACGCGCGGGGTCAGCATCACCGTCGTGATCTGCACCCGCGACCGCGCAGACATGCTCCGCGCGGCGCTGACCAGCGTCCTCGCGTCCGACCACCCGGGCTTCGACGTCGTCGTCGTCGACAACGCCCCGGCGACGACCGCATCCGCCGACCTCGTCGCGGCGGAGTTCGACGACCGGCGCGTGCGACTCGTCACCGAGTCCGTCCCGGGACTCTCGAGCGCCAGGAACACCGGCCTCCGGCACGCGACCGGCGACCTCATCGCCTACACCGACGACGACGTCGTGGTGGACCCGGGGTGGCTCACCGCACTGGCACGGGCGTTCGCGAGTGCTCCGGACGTGCAGCTCGTCTCCGGCCTCGTGCCGAGCGGCGAGCTCCGCACCCCGGTGCAGCGGTACTTCGACGACCGTGTCTCGTGGTCCAAGAACCTCGCGAGCCGGACGTTCCGCCTCGACGAGCAGCCGGCGGACCTGCCGATGTTCCCGTTCTCGGTCGGCGAGTTCGGCACGGGTGCGAACTTCGCGCTCCGACGCCGCACCGCGCTCGAGCTCGGCGGGTTCGACACCGCGTTCGGTGCCGGCACCCCGACCGGTGGTGGCGAGGACCTCGACATCTTCACGCGGGTGCTTTTCGCCGGCGGCGCACTCGTCGTCGAGCCGTCCGCGATCGTCTGGCACCGGCACCGGGCCGACCTGGCTGCACTGCGTGCGCAGGGCAAGGGCTACGGGGTCGGACTCGGAGCGTGGCTGACGAAGGTCGCGCTCGACCCGCGCATGGCATCCCGCGCGCTGCGTCGCGCTCCCCAGGCTCTCGTGCGGCTCGTCGGCAAAGGCGCCGGCGAGCTCGCCGAGGGACCCGGTGTCCCCGCTGGGGGCGCCGGTTCCGCAGGACCCGACGGCGGTGCGGTTCTCAGGGAGACCGCACCGTCGGCGGACGCGCCGACCCAGCCGGCCCTGCCCACGCACGCCGAACTCGCGCGCGAGGTGCGCCGTGTCGGACGGCTGGAGCTGTTCAGCGTCCTCGTCGGACCGGTCCGGTTCCTCCGGATGCGCTGGAACGGAGCCGGCATCCTCGACCACGCGTCCCGGTCCGCGATCAGCGATCCCGGTGCACCCGACACGGCCTCGCTCGTCGGGGTCCGTCGCCCGACCGGGCACGGCATCGTCGCCGTGCTCGTCGCGATCATCGGCGTGACCGCGATCTTCCCGAGCCTGCCCGAGTGGTGGCGGGGGATCGCCCTGGCGCTCCTCGTCTTCATCGGTCCCGGCATGGCGCTCCGCACGTGGCTGCCGATGCGTCCGTCGACCACCGTCGTGGCGGTCCCGGCGACCGGGGCCGCGCTGATGGTCCTCGTCACGGCGGCAATGGCCGGTCTCGGAGCGTGGGGTGCGTCCGGAGCCGTGCTGCTCGTCGCCGTGCTCACGGCCGTCACCGGGCTCGACCGTCGCGTCTTCGGTGGTCGGCCCGCGGTCCGCACGACCGCGTTCCGTGCGCCGGTCCCCAGGTTCGAGCGAGCCATCGCCGTGTGGTCCGCGCGACGCCGTCCGTCGAGCGCATCGGCGGACACGGCCGAGGGCATGGCGTCGACGCGCAGCGACCTGTCGCCCACCGGCTCGACACCCGCCGACCCGTCGGTCGTCGTGGCCCGCGACCGGACCGTTCCGAAGCCGGCCACGTCCCCGCGGGAGCAGCCGGAGCGCGTTCTGCCGCGGACCCGGGCCGGATGGGCGTCGTCCGTGCAGCGGAAGGGCGCTCCGTCCCCCGCCGGGAGCACGGACGCCGGCACCGCTGCCGTGGCCGTCGGCGGCACTGCGCCGACAGGATCGACCCTGCCGCGGGACAAGTCCCGGCCGAAGCCCGCCTCGGACGCCGTCTCGGCCTCGCGCGGGGAGCGTGCCGAGCGACCAGCGATCCGGAGCACCAGCCCCAGGAAGCCCGGGACGAAGCGCACGTCGTCCGTCCCGGCGCCGGTCGACACCACCACTGCTGACGCCTCCGCGGAGTCGAGCACCACCGCCAAGGGCGCGGCGACGACCACCACGTCGAACACCACGAAGCGTGCCCCGCGGAAGGTGGCCTCATGAGCACCGCGAGCGCAGTCCTCACCCGCCCGGGGACGTCGACCCCCGACGACGCCATCGCCGGCCCCGACGTCCTGCGCGAGCGGTTCGCCCTGCGGTCCCGTGCCCGGCTGACGACGCTCGCCAGGATCGCCATGGTCGTGGCGGCCGTGGTGTGCGCCGTGACCCTGCCGACCATCCCAGGCGCGAGCAGCACGACCCTCGGACTCCTCTTCGCGGGCGTCCCCGGGGTCGCGATCTCCATCGCCGTCGCCGGACTCGCGTTCGTCCTCGCGCTCCGTGCCGGTGCCGCCCGGGACGCCTGGGCGGCGACGATCGTGGCTGTGCTCTGCATGCGCCTCCCGATCGCGCTCGGCGCCGGCGCCCCGATGTACAGCTGGACGTACAAGCACCTCGGCGTCATCGACTGGATCCAGCACCACGGCCACGTCGCCACCGGTGTCGACATCTACTCCGGCTGGCCGGGCGTCTTCGCCGCGATCGCGTGGTTCTCGACCGTCACGGGCATCTCGCCGACGTTCATCGCGCAGTGGTTCGAGGTCGGGGTCAACCTGGCGCTCGTCATCGCGGTCGGTGCGCTCGCACGGTCGCTCGGCTCGACGAGGCTCACCGCGGTCACGGCAGCCTTCGTCGCCGGCATCGCGAACTGGGTCGGGCAGGACTACCTGTCGCCGCAGGCCGTGGCGTTCCTGCTCGGGATCGTCGTCGTGGTGCTCATCGTCCGGAGCCGGACACGACCGGTGCTCGCGTGGGTCAGCGTGCCGGTGTTCGGGGCAATCGCGGTCTCGCACCAGCTCACGCCGTACTGGCTCATCGCCGTCACGGTGTGCTTCGGACTCATCGGTGCCGCCCGACCGCGGTGGATCGGGATCGTCTTCGGCGCCATCGCGCTCGCCATGGTCGTCGTGAACCTGAACCTCGTCGAGCAGTACACGACGGGTGCAGCGTTCGACCCCGTGGCCAACGCGCAGACCATCGTCACCGGCACCGGCAGCATCGGGCAGACCGTGACCTCGTACGCGGCGCGTGCCCTCACCGCCGGCGTGTGGGGTGCCACGCTCGTCACCGTCGTCGTCGGGCTGCGTCCGAACCGCTTCGGTGGGAACCGCATCCGGCGCTGGATGACCCTCCGCCTGGCGATCCTCGCCTTCGCGCCCTTCGCACTGCTCGCCGGGCAGAGCTACGGCGGCGAGGCGATCTTCCGGGTCTTCCTCTACTCGCTGCCCGGCTGCGCGATCCTGCTCGCCCCCGTCGTGGTGCGCTGCGTCCGCGCGGGCCGCACCGCGAGCGAGCAGCTGAAGCCGGCGAGCGAGCAGCTGGAGCCGGCGAGCGACCAGCAGGAGCCCGCGAGCGGACCGCACGGCCAGACGGTGCCCGGCCGGGACGCGTCGGACCGCGACGCTCCCGTCGTGGGCATGGTGGGCCTCCCGTCCGGATCCTCCGCCGCGCGCCCTGCGCGCCGCACCGCAGCGGTGGTCGGCGGACGGCTCGCCCTCGCCGGCAGCGCGCTCGCCGTGGTCCTCGCGTCGATGCTCAGCGCACAGGCGACCTACGGAGCCTGGTTCGCGAACCTCGTCACGCCGCAGTCGCTCTCGGTGAGCACCGACCTGCTGCGGACGATGCCGGTGCCGTCGCAGGTGGTCAGCCCGATCGGCGCCGGCGCCGGCCGGATGACCGAGCAGTACGTGGACCAGGCGCGCATCGACCCCGGGTACGACTCGACGATGGACACCTGGGCCGGGTGGATCGGACAGTCGTTCCGGAACCCCGCCGTCGAGACGAAGCTCACGAGTGACCTGCAGCAGTCGGACCGTCCGGTGTACATGCTCTTCACCGAGCAGATGTTCGCCGACTCGGACTACCACGGCACCTACCCCGCCGGCGCGCTCCAGCGGTTCGCCTCGCAGGTCGGCAGTGACTCGCGGTGGGAGTCGATAGTCGCGGCGCCCGGCGTCGAGCTCTACCGCCTCAAGGGGACGGTGCGGTGACCGCGACCGCGCCCGCCACGGTTCCGAGGTCGGGTGCACGCGGGACGAGGCTGCCGGTGACCGCGACCGATCGGCTGTGCCGCATCGGTTCGGTCATCAGTCGCGTCGGACCGCTCACCATGCCTTCGCGGGCTGCGATCGTCGACGCGCTGTACCGCATCGCGTCCATCGGTCCGCAGATCCGGATCGGTCTCGTGCCGGCGCCGGACGGCCGGACCTGGCGGTTCGACGCTGCGGGACTCCGAGCCCGCTGCGAGCAGATGGTCGTCGAGGTCCCGGCCGACGACGACCTCGACCACGCTGTGGCGGAGGTCATCGCCTCGATCGACCCGATGTGCCCCGTCCGGATCGTCATCGCCGGTCGGTACATGCTGCAGGTGTTCGACCACTCGCTGGTCGACGGACGGTTCACGCTCGGGCTCCCGGGTGCGCTGCTCACCGTGGCCGCCGGGGGACCGGTGCCCGAGTGGCTCACCGCCCCCACGCTCCGCCGCCCGGTCGTCGCGGCTGTCGTGGACACCTTCGTCCGGCACCCACGGAACGTGCTGTCGCTCCTCGGGGCCCGCCTCAGGACGGCGGCGACGAGCCACCCCGAGGGACGCCCGCTCCACGAGGGACGGTCGCACCGCGAAGTGGCCGGGCGTCCTGGCGCGTACCCGGCGCTCGTCGACGCCCCGGAGTCCGCCGCCGACGCACCGCGCGTGCCGTGGCGGCCCGCGACGCACGTGGTGTGGGAGAGCGGCGAGCCGACGGGCTTCCGCGACGTCCGTGCATGGATCCGCGCGACCGACCCCCGCCTGAGCTTCGGCGCCGTGCTCCTCGTCATGCTCCGTGCCGCGTTCCACGCCGAGGGCATCGCCGTCGCACCGGACGCGGACATGGTCTACGACGTCCGGCGGTTCCTGCCGGAAGGTGGTCAGACGAACGGCAACCTGGTGACGGGGATCCCGATCCACGGTGCCGAGGACGTGCAGGCCGTCGAGGACCAACTGGTCAGCACACTCGAGACCGGGCGGCCCGTCGCAGCACTCGCCGCGGGTGTGCTGCGGGAGTCCGTGCGACCCAATCGCATCGGTGCCGTCATGCCGGACCTCGCGCCGCTGTACCCTCGTGCCCGGATCTCGCTCAGCAACATCGGGCTCTCCCGTCCGCTGCAGAACCTGCCGTGGGCCGACGCGCCGGTGCACGAAGCCGCGTACGCCATGCATCCGGTCGGGCCCGAGACCCTGGGCATCCAGGCGATCGTCATCGACCGTGCGCTGCAGCTGACGGTGTCGTTCAACGGCAACGTCTTCCGCCGCGAGGCCGTCGAGCGTGCCGTGCACCGCGTGGTGTCCGCACCGATGGACGTGCTCGAGGGTCTCGATGCCGCCAAGGACGGCGCCGGTGGAACGGTCTGAGCGCGCCGGGTCCGGCCGCCGTGCCGGGTTCGGCCGCCGCGCCGCAGTCTGGGCGACGGCGATCGCCGTGATCGGCGCTCTCTCGGGGTGCACCGGAGCCGGAGCCGCCGGCGGATCCGGGTCCGGTGACGGGGACGACCCCGCACGGTCTTCCGACGGAGCATCGAGTGCGCCGTCCGGCACCGCCGGCACCCAGTCCGCCGACACCGAGCGCGACGACTTCACGGGGAAGGCGGGAACCCCTCCCGACGCCTCCGTCTGGACTGCGCAGACCGGGGCGGGCGGCTGGGGCAACGAGGAGCTCCAGACCTACACCCGCGACGCGGTCGCGCTGGACGGCAAGGGGCACCTCGCGATCACGGCGCACATCGGTGGGACCGCATCGGCCCCGACGTACACGTCCGGCAGGATCACAACGCAGGGCAAGTACGAGTTCACGAACGGCACGCTCTCGGCTCGGATCAAGCTCCCGGACGGTCCGGGGCTCCTGCCGGCGTTCTGGCTGCTCGGCGCCGACGTCGGTCAGGTCGGCTGGCCGCGAGCCGGCGAGATCGACATCGTCGAGGCGCCGCACGGCACCGGGTCGACGTCGCACAACATCCACGGCCCGAACCGGTACCTCGGATCGCAGGACGTCCCGGTGAGCGCCGACGTCACACACGACCCGAAGCTCAGCGAGGGCTTTCACGTGTTCTCCGTCACCAAGACGGCGGACAGCATCACGATGCGCATCGACGGAGATGTCGCGGCCGAGCTCGACCGTGCCACCGCTCCACCGACGCTCGACTGGGTGTTCGACCAGCCGATGAACATCCTGTTCAGCCTGGCGATCGGCGGGAAGTGGCCGGGGAACCCGACGTCCGCGACACCGTCGACGTCGCGGATGCTGATCGACTGGATCCAGCTCACGCGCACGTCCTGAGCCGGCCGGTGCACACCCGGCATGGGAGCATGGCCCCGTGATGCGGAGTCTCGAACTGACGCTCGACCCGGCCGGGGACGCGGCGGTCCGCTCCTGGTGGACTGCGCTCGCCGACGCCGGGCTCCCGAGTCTCGCGATGCACGACGCCCCGTCGAACCGGCCGCACCTGACCGTGGCGGCCTGGCCGACGACCGGAGCGGAACCGCGCCTCCAGACCGTCGTCGGCGACCGACCGCGATCCCTGCGGTTCGGCGGCTCCGTCCTGTTCGACGCCGGCCGTGGGCGCTTCGTGCTCGCACGGCAGATCGTGGTGGACGCCGACCTGGCGGCGTTCCACCTGGCGGTGCACCGGGCCGTCCCCGACGGTGAGGAGCGCACCCTCCCCGGTCGGTGGACACCGCACATGACGATCTCGCGGCGGTTGACGCCGGAGCGGGTCGGTGCGGCGCTCACCGCGCTCGCGGAGGTCCCGATGCCGGAGACGGTGGGCGTCGCCGGCATCCGGCTCTGGGATGGGGAGACGAAGACCGTCACCGACCTGGCGTGACCGGGGATCCGGACGGGAGGCCCGGTGCGGGTCCGCCGCGCGCGTCACGCGGTCGGGCGCTCGCGTGATCGCGCGGCGCGGCAGCGTTCAGATGCCGAGCAGTCGTTCCGCGAACCCCGAGGTGAACTTGCGTTCCGGGTCGACCCGGTGCACGAGGTCGCGGAACGCCGGCAGCCCCGGGAACAGCCCGTCGAGGCGCTCGGCATCCAGCGAGGTCGACTTGCCCCAGTGCGGCCGGCCGCCGAACGGGGCGAGCGCCGACTCGATGTGCGGCAGGAGCGCCGCGACCTCGTCGACGTGCTTCCGCCAGGTGAACGCGATGCAGAGGACGTCCTCGCCGCCGGTGGGGCCGAGGAGCAGGTCGTCGCCCGCCATCGTCCGCAGCTCCGCGACGTGCAGGTGGGGGGCGAGCCGGTCGCCGAGGGCGTGCACCGCGTCGAGCGCCTCGGCCGCGAACCGCAGCGGGACGAAGTGCTCGCTCTGGATCTCCGACCCGACCGAGGGCACCGAGTCGATCGTGAAGTGCGGGATCCGGTCCCACCACGGTCCGACGGAGCCGTCCCGGGCCGTGCGGAGTCCGTCGCCGGGGACCGGCGGGAGCTTCGGCGCACCGAGCACGTCCGCCGGGACCTCGACGTCGTCCGCCCCGGCGGGCACCCGGGACTTCACGAGGATCTCGCGCACCTCGCCGTCCCAGTTCGTGAAGCAGCAGACGGTCGTGCCGGCCGCGAAGACCTCGGCGACGTTCGCGGTGAACGTGGCCCACGGCAGCGGCCCGTACGCGTCCTGCCGCATGCGGTAGGTCGGCTCGACATCGACGGTCACGCGGCTGACGAGGCCGAGCAGCCCGAGGTGCAGGACCGAGCCGGAGAAGTCGGGCTCGCCGCGGCGCACCGTCCGGAGGGCGCCGCTCGCGTCGACGAACTCGAGCGCGGACACGGCCGAGGACAGTGATCCGAGCCGGGTGCCGGATCCGTGGGTGCCGGTGGCCGTCGCACCGCCGACCGAGATGTGCGGGAGCGAGCCCATGGTGTGCAGCGCCACGCCCTGCTCGTCCAGCGTCGGGGCGACGTCGCCGTACCGGGTCCCCGCGCCGAGGGTGACACTTCGCCGGTCGTCGGCGACCACGGGCGGCATGCGGAGGCCGGTCATGTCGACGAGGACCCCGGGGCCGTCCGCGACGTCGGTGAACGAGTGGCGGGTCCCGAGGCCTCGGACGCGGTCCGAGCCGGCGACGATCCCGGCGAGTTCGTCGAGGTCCGTCGGCCGTTCGATCCGAGCCGCCCGGTATGTGTAGGTGCCCGCCCAGTTCGAGCGGTCGGTGTCCGTGCCCGTGCCGGTGTCGATGTCGGCGCCGGTGCCGGTGCCGTCGGTCGGGGTGCTCGCTTCGTCGCGCATGGTCCGAGCCTGCCACGCGCGGGTGGGAGCGGGCCCCCGCGGACGCCCTGCGTCGGGCGGACGCCCTGCGTCGGGCGGACGCCCTGCGTCGGAAGGACGCCCTGCGTCGGAAGGACGCAGTGCGTCGGGCGAACTCAGTGCGTCGGGACCTGCGCGCCGGACTCGACCTGCGCCCCGGGTTCGATCTGCTCCACCGGCTTGCTGACGAAGAGCGTCGCCACGATCCCGACCAGCGAGATCACCGCCCCGCAGAGGAACGCGAGGCGCACGCCCGCGGCGGCGGCGTCCTCGGCACCCGTTCCGCCCCCGGCTCCACCCGAGGTGGCCGACGCCGTGCCGATCGCCATGAGCGTCACGAAGAGCGCGGTCCCGGCGGCACCCGCGACCTGCTGGGCGGTCCCGACGACGGCACTGCCGTGCGAGTACAGGTTCGGGGTCAGCCCGCCGAGCGCGGCCGTGAAGAGGGGCGTGAACGTCAGCGCGAGCCCGATGCTCAGCACGATGTGCGCGCCGAGGACGAACCACACGCTCGTGTCGGTGCCGACCGTGGTGAGCGCCCAGAGCACGGCGCTGACGATGACCGCGCCGGGGACCGCGAGCACCCGTGGTCCGCGCCGGTCGTACACCGCTCCGACGAGGGGCGAGAGCAGCCCCATGATCAGGCCTCCGGGCAGGAGCAGGAGCCCGACGTGCAGGACGTCGAGGCCGAGCACGTTCTCCAGGTAGATCGGCAGCAGGATCAGGGTGCCGAACATCGCCATCATCGACAGCGCCATCGCCACGATCGCGAACGAGAACGTCCGGAACCGGAAGGTCCGGAGGTCGAGCAGCGCCCGGTCGGCACGCTGGAGCCGGGTCTGCCGGACGATGAACGCCGCGAGTGCTGCGAACCCGACGACGAGCGAGACGATCGACACGAGGGGCCCGTCGGTCGCGACCGTCGCGATGCTCGAGAGACCGTAGACGATCCCACCGAACGCGAAGGCCGAGAGGATGACCGAGACCACGTCGAGCGGCACGCGGCGCGGGTTCGTCACGTTGGGGATCCGCGCCATGCCGAGGACGAGGGCGGCGATCGCGATCGGCAGCACGAAGCCGAACAGGAAGCGCCAGTCGAACACGTTGAGGATCAGCCCGGAGATCGTCGGGCCGATCGCGGGGGCGACCGAGATGACGATGGAGATGTTGCCCATCACGCGTCCGCGGTGTGACGGCTCGACGAGGGTGAGGACCGTCGTCATGAGCAGCGGCATCATGATCGCGGTGCCGCTCGCCTGGACGATCCGCCCGACGAGCAGGATCGCGAACCCCGGGGCGAGCAGGGAGATCAGCGTGCCGAGGGAGAAGAGGCTCATCGCCCACATGAACACCGGCCGGGTGTTGAACCGCTGCAGCAGGAACCCGGTGACCGGGATGACGACGGCCATGGTGAGCATGAACGCCGTGGTGAGCCACTGACCGGTCGTCGCGGTGATGTCGAGGTCCCGCATCAGCCGCGGGAGGGCGACGCCCATGATCGTCTCGTTGAGGATCACCACGAACGCCGAGACCAGGAGGAGCCCGATCACGAGCCGGTTGCTGCCGGCCGCGCCCGACCTGCCGCCCGGTGACACCGCACCCGCGCCGGGAGCACCGGCCGCCGGATCGGTCGCGGTCGTCCGCCTCGTCGCCTGGTCGGTCATGGTGCGCTCCTGGGAGATCGTGGTGTCAGCGGTGCCGTCGACCTCGTCGTCACGGGGACGCCGGAGTCATCCCGCGTCGCTGTGACGAGGCTATCGACACCCTGTGACAACCGACAGGTCCGGACTTCATTCCCGTCCGGCGAACACCCGTGCCCGGGTCAGCCCGACGAGCGTGACGAGGGCCACCACCGCGGCGAAGACGATCCCCGCGGACGCGAGTCCCACCGCCGCCGCGAGGAACCCCGCCGCGATCGCCGGCACCGAGATCGCCAGGTACGCGATGACGAAGTAGGTGGTCGTGGCCTCGGTCCGGTGCCCCGGGTCCGTGGCCGCGGTGATCGCCCGCATCCCGGTCATGAACAGCAGGCCCTGACCGACGCCGGACAGCACCGCCGACACGATGAGCACGGGGAGCGAGGCGGCCGTCAGCGCCACCACGAGGACACCCATCCCGACGACCAGCGCGAGCGACCCGACGACGATCGCGCCCCGGTCGGGCAGTCCCTGCAGGACGATCTGCCCGACGGCCGACGCGGCGAAGAGCAGGGACGTCACGCTCCCGACGACCGCGGGGGAGTGGATCCCGATCACGGTCCCGATGAAGTTCGGCGCGACGGACGAGAACAGTCCGCACACCGCGAACCCGGTGACGGCACCGATCGACGCCGCCCCGAAGACGCGCCGTGACTCGGCGGGGACCCTCGGCAGCTGGACCCGGAACGCCGCTCGGTCGGGCGTCGTGGTCTCGCGCACGACGAGCAGCGCGAGCCCGGCCACCACGAGGAGCGCCGCGTGCACGACGAACGGTGCGCGGAGCGTCCACGGCGTCCACGCCCCGACGAGCCCCGACATGAGCATGCCGAGCCCGAGCCCACCGATGTTCGCGGCCGTGGCGAGCGCACCGGCGAGCCGCTTCCGACCCGCCGGCGCGGCCTCGAGCACCGCGACCGTCGCGGTCGACGTGAAGATCCCGGCGGAGAACCCGGACAGCACCCGCCCGACGTACAGGAGCCATTCGGGTGACCCGATCGCGAACACGACCGCGGACAGCAGGGACAGCACGACACCGGCGAGCAGCACCGGCCGCCGCCCGAGGGCGTCGGAGAGCCGCCCGACGAGCACGAGCGCCAGGATGACCCCCGCGGCGTAGATCGCGAAGAGCACGGTCGTGGTGGCGCTCCCGAACCCGAAGCGCGCCTCGTAGGTCGGGTAGAGCGGCGTCGGCAGCGTCGTCCCCATCATCACCACCGCGAAGACGTAGACGACGGCGGCGAAGCCGATGGTCGGAGCGGCCCTCCTGGACGATGCGGCGACGGTCACCGGATCGACGCTACGCCGCCGACCGGGTTCAGTGCAGGATGTCGAACTCGTCGGAGTCGAGGTGCGGCGAGACCGTGCGGATCGTGACGTCCATGACGGTCGCGGTGGGCGGTCCGGACCACAGCAGCTCCATGAGTGCGTCGACGGCGACCTCGGGTCCCTCCGCTTCGACCTCGACGGTCCCGTCGAACAGGTTCCTCGCGTACCCGGTGAGCTCGAGCCCGTCGGCCTTGCGCGCGGTCCAGTACCGGAATCCGACCCCCTGGACCGACCCAGACACGACGGCGTGCATCCTGGTGATCGGTGTCATGGGGGCCACCCTACGGATCCGTCGTTTCGGGGCGGTCACGGTGGGTTTTCGGACAGGTCACGCCGTGTTTCGGGCGCGTGAACTTGCGGAACGGGATCATCCGGTGTTGGATGGGCTTAGTTCGAGTCATACAGACTCTTACACTTCAGGTTCACGTGACCTGAACATGACGACGGTGAGCACCCCATGACGACGACCGAGGACAGTGACAGCGGCATCCGCGTCGCCGTGTCGACCGTCATCGTCGCGCTCCGCCCGCACCCGGACACCGGCGCCCCGGCACTCTGGACCCCGCTCGTCCGCCGCATCACCGAGCCGTTCGCCGACGCCTGGGCGCTCCCGGGTGGCTGGGTCGGACCGGACGAGGGACTCGACGAGTCCGCGGCGGCCAGGCTCGCGGAGACGACCAGGGTGCAGCCGCGCTACCTCGAGCAGCTCTACGCGTTCGGTGAGGTCGGTCGGTCCCCGAGTCGGGTGGTGTCGATCGTCTACTGGGCCCTCGTGCACAGCGACGAGGCGAACGCGGTCCCCGACGACTGGAACGTCCGCTGGTTCCTCGTGGACGAGCACCCGGCGCTCGCGTTCGACCACGACCGGATCCTCGAGTACGCGCTCTGGCGGCTCCGGAACAAGGTCTCCTACTCCCGGATCGCGCAGGCGTTCCTCGGCGACCGGTTCACGCTGGCGGAGCTCCGGGCGGTGCACGAGGCGGTGCTCGGTCGGGCACTCGACCCCGCGAACTTCCGGCGCCAGATCAACCAGTCCGACGCGATCCTCGCCACCGACGAGACGTCCTCGGGCGGTCGACACCGACCGGCCCGCCTCTACCGCTCGAACCCGGACCTGGCCTTCGCCGACAACGGACCGCTCGGTCCGTGCGGCGCCACCACCCGTTAGGAACCCACATGTCCATCGCTGTGACGATCGAACGCATCTCGAACGGGCGCGCCGCCGGCAGCACCTGCACGCCGGACCTCGCCCAGCCGACGTGGGACTTCGACCAGGTGCCCGGCTACGGCCCCGGATCGAGCATGGGCGACGTCATCCCGACCTCGGCCCCGCGGCAGGGCGTGATCCCGGAGGAGTACCGGTCCGCCCCGGTCGAGGAGCTGCACGCCCGGATCGAGGCGGCCAAGGCGACGCTCGGTGACCGTGTCGTCGTCCTCGGGCACTTCTACCAGCGCGACGAGGTGGTGCGGCACGCGGACTTCCTCGGCGACTCGTTCCAGCTCGCGAACGCCGCCCTGACGAAGCCGGACGCCGAGGCGATCGTGTTCTGCGGTGTGCACTTCATGGCCGAGACCGCGGACATCCTCGCCCGGCCGGAGCAGCGCGTCATCCTGCCGAACCTCGCGGCCGGGTGCTCGATGGCGGACATGGCCGACATCGACAGCGTCGAGGCGGCGTGGGCGGACCTCGAGCGCGTCTACGGCACCGAGCCGGACGCCGACGGCCGCGTGCCGCTCATCCCCGTCACCTACATGAACTCCGCCGCGGACCTCAAGGCGTTCTGCGGACGGCACGGCGGCATCGTCTGCACCTCGTCGAACGCGGCCACCGTGCTCGAGTGGGCGTTCGAGCGCGGGCAGCGGGTGCTCTTCTTCCCCGACCAGCACCTCGGGCGGAACACGGCGAAGGCGATGGGCATCCCGACCGACCTGATGCCGATGTGGAACCCGCGGCAGCCCCTCGGCGGCAACACCGTCGAGTCCCTGACCGACGCCAGGGTGGTGCTCTGGCACGGGTTCTGCTCGGTGCACCGCCGTTTCACGGTCGCGCAGATCGACCAGGCCCGCGTGGAACACCCTGGCGTGCGGGTGATCGTGCACCCCGAGTGCCCGATGGAGGTCGTCGACGCCGCGGACGTCGCCGGCAGCACGGACCTCATCCAGAAGACCGTCGCGGCGGCCACCGAACCGACGACGTTCGCGATCGGCACCGAGATCAACATGGTGAACCGGCTGCACGCCCAGTACCCCGAGCACACGATCTTCTGCCTCGACCCGGTGGTGTGCCCCTGCTCGACGATGTACCGCATCCACCCCGGCTACCTCGCATGGGTCCTCGAGGCGCTCGTCCGCGGCGAGGTCCTCAACGAGATCCGGGTGCCCGACGCGATCCAGGCCGACGCCCGCACCGCCCTCGAGCGGATGCTCGCGGCCCGGCCCCGACCGCTCGGCGCCTGATGCACGTCGTCATCGTGGGCTCCGGGATCGCGGGCCTCACCGCCGCGATCCGTGCGAGCGCCCGGCACGACGTCACCCTCGTGTCCAAGGGCTCGCTCGCGGACGCGGCCACCGCGTACGCGCAGGGCGGTGTCGCGGTGGCCCTCGGCGCGGACGACACGACCCTCGCGCACATGGAGGACACCGTCGTCGCCGGCGCCGGTGGGAACGCCGCGCGTGCGGTCGAGGTGCTCTGCGCCGACGGCCCGGCCCGGGTCCGTGACCTGCTGGCCCTCGGCGTCCCGTTCGACCGGACGACCGACGCCGGCAGCATCGAACTCCACGGGGACGACCTGGCCCGCGGTCGCGAGGCAGCGCACACACGCTGGCGCGTCGTCCACGCGGGCGGCGACTCGACGGGCGCCGCGATCGAGGACACCCTCATCGCCGCGCTCCGCCGTCAGCACGTCACGATCCTCGAGCGGACCTTCCTCACCGACCTCGTGGTCCGCGACGGCGTGGTGGTCGGGGTCGACGTGCTCGACCTGCTCGGTGACCCCCGCCGCATCGACGCCGACGCGGTGGTGCTCGCCTCGGGCGGGGCCGGACACCTCTACCGCTCCACCACGAACCCGCTCGTCGCGACCGGGGACGGTGTCGCCGCGGCCTGGCGTGCCGGAGCGGTCCTCGCCGACCTCGAGTTCATGCAGTTCCACCCGACGCGGCTCGCGGTCCCCGGTGGCGGGCTCGTCTCCGAGGCGGTCCGTGGCGAGGGTGCGACGCTCCTCGACGCCGCGGGGCGCCGGTTCATGACCGACGTGCACCCGGACGCGGAGCTCGCCCCGCGGGACGTCGTGGCGCGGGGGATCGCGGCCGCGATGAGCGCCCAGGACCACCGCCCGGTGCTGCTCGACGCGACGATGCTCGGCGCCCGGTTCCTGACGGCGCGTTTCCCGGGACTCACCGCGGCCACCACCGCGGCCGGCTTCGACTGGACCCGCGAGGCCGTCCCGGTCGCGCCCGCGGCGCACTACTTCATGGGCGGGATCGCGACCGACGCCGACGGACGCACCAGCCTCCCCGGGCTCCTGGCCGTGGGCGAGGTCGCGAACACCGGTGTGCACGGGGCGAACCGACTCGCGTCGAACTCCCTCCTCGAGGGACTCGTCTTCGGCATCCGCGCCGCCGACGCGCTCGGGACGACGGGGCCCGCCGCCCCCGCCCTCCGTGGAGGGACCCTGCGGGAGCCGACCACCGTCGCGACGCGCGCCGCCGCGCCGGACGCGATCCGTTCCTCCCGGACCGCCCCGGAACGCGTGTCGCGCCCGGCCGGTGCTGCGGATCTGACGGGAGGAACGGTGCCGGTCCCCGGGACCGGCCTCCGGTCCGCCGTGCAGTCGCTCATGGAGGACCGGGTCGGCCTGCTCCGCGACGCCGCCGGCCTGCAGTCGGCACGCCGTGAGCTCCTCGACCTCGCGGTGCCCACGTCGGACGGCTGGTCCGTCCGCGAGCACGAGGACCGGAACCTGCTGACGCTCGCCGGCCTCGTCGCGCTCGCCGCCGAGACCCGGACCGAGTCGCGGGGCGCGCACGCGCGGACCGACCACCCGGAGACCGATCCGGCGCAGGCCCGTCCGCTCGCCTGGGTCGCCGCCAGCACGCGCATCGTGAACACCACCGACACCGCCCCCAGCACATCTCGAGACGACAGGGTCCCCGCATGATCGACTCCACCATCCCCGCACACGTCCTCCGGCGCGTCATCGAGACCGCACTGGAGGAGGACGCGCCGTGGGGGGACGTGACGAGCGAGGCCTTCATCCCCGCGGACGCCGTCGCCACCGCCACGCTCTCCGCCCGGGAGCCGGGTGTGCTCGCGGGTGGGCAGGTGTTCGTCGCCGTCATGCACGCCGTCGATCCCGCGATCGAGGCGTCCGTCGCCGTGGAGGACGGGGCGGTGTTCGCGGCCGGTGACGTCCTTGCGACCGTCTCGGGCTGCGCGCGCGCCGTGCTCCGGGCCGAGCGGGTCGCGCTGAACCTGGTCCAGCGGATGTCCGGCATCGCGACGACGACCGCCGCGTACGTCGACGCCGTCGCGGGGACCGCCGCCCGCATCGTCGACACGCGGAAGACGACCCCGGGGCTCCGGGCGCTCGAGCGGCACGCCGTCCGAGCCGGTGGCGCGCACAACCACCGGACGTCGCTGTCCGACGCGGTGCTCGCGAAGGACAACCACCTGGCGGTCCTCGCCGCGCGGGGCGTGCCGATCGGGGACGCGATCCGGAGCGCACGGGAGCGCCTCGGGCACACCGTCCACCTCGAGGTGGAGGTCGACCGCATCGACCAGATCGAGCCCGTGGTGTCCGCCGGGGTCGACACGATCATGCTCGACAACTTCAGCCCCGCGATGCTCGTCGAGGGGGTCGCGCTCGTCGCCGGCCGCGCGCTCGTCGAGGCCTCGGGCGGGGTGACGCTCGACACCGTCGCGGAGATCGCCGCCACCGGTGTCGACGTGATCTCGGTCGGTGCCCTGACGCACTCCGCGCGGGCACTCGACCTCGGGCTCGACGTCGTGGTCCGCGAGCGGGCGACCGCCGGCTTCAGCGCAGGGGCGTAGCGGTCCGTGTTCTACCTCGACCGCGCCGCGACGTCCCCGGTCCGCCGCGAGGTGCTCGAGGCGATGTGGCCGTACCTGACCGGCGTGTTCGGGAACCCGTCGTCGACGCACGAGGTCGGGGACCAGGCGGCTCGTGGACTCCGGGACGCCCGGGCGAGCGTCGCGGCGGCGCTCGGGTGTCGGCCGGCCGAGGTGGTGTTCACCTCGGGCGGGACGGAGGCCGACAACCTCGCCGTGAAGGGGATCGCGCTCGGTGCGCGGCCGGGGACCCCGCTCGGTGCGCTGCCGGGGATCCCGCGGCGCATCGTCACGACGCCGATCGAGCACGAGGCCGTCCTCGCCAGCTGCGACCACCTCGTGCGGCTGCACGGGTTCGTGGTGGAGCTGGTGCCGGTCGGGCCGGACGGACGGGTCGATCCCGACGCGCTCGCCGAGGTGCTCACGGGCGGGGCGGCGCTGGTCTCCATCGCGCACGCGGACAACGAGATCGGCACGGTGCAGGACATCCCCGCGCTCGCCGCCGTCGCCCACGCGGCCGGGGTGCCGTTCCACACCGACGCGGTGCAGTCCGCGCCGTGGCTCCCGGTCGGGCTCGACGTCCTCGGTGTCGACGCCGTGAGCGTGTCGGGGCACAAGCTCGGCGCGCCGAAGGGCATCGGCGCGCTCGCCGTCCGGTCCCGCGTCCCGCTCGAACCCCTGCTGCACGGTGGCGGCCAGGAGCGCGGGAGTCGGTCGGGGACCGAGAACGTCGCCGGTGCGGTCGCGCTCGCCACCGCGTTCGACCTCGTCGGGGCCACGCGGGACGTGGCTGCCGCGGTGGCGTGCTCGAGTCGAGACATCGTGATCCAGGGTGTGCTCGACCGGGTGCCGGGAGCGGTGCTGACCGGGTCGCGCGAGCACCGGCTCCCGGGGCACGCGTCGTTCTGTTTCCCGGGGACGAACGGCGAGACGGTGCTGCTCGAACTGGAGCAGCGGGGGATCGTGTCGTCGTCGGGGAGCGCCTGCGCGGCGGGGAGCACCGAGGTCTCGCACGTGCTGACCGCGATCGGGCTGCCGGACGACCTGGCGCGGACCGCCGTCCGGTTCACGTTCGACGACTCGCTCGGGGCCGAGGACGCCGCGCGCGTGGTGGCCTCCATCGCCGATGCCGTCGCAGCGGTCCGACTGCTCGGCGCCTGACCCCGGGATGGCCTGACCCCGGGACTGCCTGCCCTCGGCGATCCGTCCCGTGGTCATTCGGGGTGTACTAGACGTTCTACTCCATGTCTGGGGCCGTGTCCCCCCTTCTGCGGACACGGCTTGTCCGCCAGAGTGAGGACATGACGAACGCGACCACCACCAGCCCGGCCGGAGACGCCGCGCGGACCACCCCGTTCCGCGCCATCCAGCTCCTGCCGGCACCGGTCACGGTCGTCGCTCTCGGGATCGCCGCCGGACACGACCTCGGTGCCACGCACCTCGCGGTCATCGCCGTCGTCGGGACGCTCGCGACGATCGGGAGCGCCCTGCTGCCGACGCTGCGACCGCGTCACGCCGAGGTCGGCTGACCCGATCCCGTCACATCCAGACCACGTCCCGGACCCCCTGATCCGTCCGGGACGCGCCGGACAGCGTCTGTCCGGCCGGGACGCTGCCCCCTGAACGGCGTCCCGTGGCTCACCGGTCCCCGCCGTGGGTCCGTCGTGCGCGTCCCTGCGCGCTCGACGGAAACCCCTGACTCACGGCGGGACCGGCTCCACGGCGGGACCGGCGCCGCACCCCGGCTGGCTCGTGTCTCGATCGGCCCTGTGCATCGGCTGGCTCGTGTCTCGATCGGCTCTGCATCTCGATCCGTGCCGCCTCCGACCGGCTCCGTCACCTACGGTCGACGGATGCCCTCGTACCGCGTCACCCTCGTCGTCGGAGCGCTCGCGCCGACGACCGGCCCCGAACAGGTGCTGCCCCGCGCGGCCGCCCTCGCCGCCGAGCGCACCGTCGTCGAGGCGCAGGACGTCCAGCTCGTCCGCGGCGAACCCCGTGCCGTCGTGCGATACGAGGCCGAGGACGACGGCGTCGCGACCGGGATCGCCGACCACGTGACCGCCGGGATGCGCCCCGACGTCGAGATCCGTTCCGCGGACGTCACCCGCCGCGACGGAGGGCGCTGGGTCCGGGTCTCGTAGGACCGGGCCCCGGTGCTGCATGATCGGAGGATGACCACCGCGCCGAACGCCAGCACCGCGCCGACCCCAGGCACCGGGCCGAACCCCGGTCCCGCGCCGATCACCCTCGCCGTGCACGGTGACGCCACGATCCACCATCCGGCCGAGCGGGGCACCGTCCGGGTCGTCGTCGGGTTCCGCGGCAAGGACCGCCAGACGATCGTGCGATCGACGACCGTCGTGCACGAGCAGATCGTCGCGGCCGCGAAGGCGCACGAACAGCGGGGTGCCGCGACGTGGTGGAGTGCGGACCAGGTGTCGTTCTCGTCCTACCAGGACTACCAGAAGGACGTCCCCGTCGCGCGGTTCCGGGCGGGAGCGAGCGTCGAGGTGAAGTTCCGCGACTTCCGGGCGCTCGCGGACTGGGTCCTCGAGATCGGCGGGATCGACGGCGTCGCGGTGCAGGTGACCTGGGCCCTGACCGAGTCGCGGCGCGTCGAACTCGAACGCCGAGCACGCGTCGACGCGGTGCGGGACGCGCTCACCCGGGCGACGGACTACGCCGCGTCGCTCGACCGACCTGCTCCCCGGCTCGTTGCGGTCTACGAGCCAGGACTCCGGCCCGACGTCGTCGCGAGCGGTGGTGGCTCGCCCATGTCCGCGCGGATGATGGCGAGCCCGTCCGGCGGGGACGCGGCGTTCGAACTGAAGCCCGCCGACATCGAGGTCACCGCGTCCGTCACCGCCGACTTCGTGGTCTGAGCGGGTCCGCAGCAGTCCCGTAGCGGTCCCGTAGCGGTCCCGAACACCGGGATCCGCGCGTCCCGCATCCCGCCCCGAACACGCGGATCCTGCCGGAACACCGGGATCCGCGTGTGCCGAGTGGACGGGGGTGTTCAGAACACCGCCTCGCGCCGCTGACACCGCCACGCGCCGCTACCCGAGCGTGGCGACCCATCGATCGACCCGCTGCGTGATCTCCGCGTCCACCGCAGCGCGACTCGCCGTCGCGATGCCGTCGCCCGGCTGGACGCCGTACGCCCCGAAGCGCGCGTGGTTCGCCCCGCGGATCTCGACCATCGTGGCCGACCGGGGGAGTCGTTCCCTGGCGGCGTCCACCTTGGCCGGGGTGGACAGTCCGTCGCGTGTCCCGGCGAGGCTCAGCACGTCGACGGAACTGTCCGAGAGGTCGTTCGCGCAGTAGCTCGCGAGCAGCAGCAGCCCCGAGGCGTCGTCGGCGAGCTGGCACGCCCGCACGCCGCCGAGCGAGTGTCCGCCGACGGCCCACGTGCTGACCCCGGGTGCGTGCGCCTCGAACGTCGACAGCGGCCGGGTGTCGAAGAACGCCAGGTTGAGCGTCGGCTTCGTGATGACCACCGTCGTCCCGTGCGCCACGGCACCGCGGAACGTCGCCATGTACGCGAAGGGGTCGACCTTCGCGCCGGGGATGAACACGATCCCGACGCCGTTCGCCGCACGCCCGCCGTCCGCGCCGGTCGGTCGCATCACGATGCTGTCGCCGACGTCCCGCACCGCGACACGGTCGTCGTGCCAGACCCGGAGCGCCGCGGACCTGCTGCCCGGCAGCACCGTGTGCGCGTACACGAGGAACGTCACGACGAGGACCGCGAGGACCGTCACGATCGTCACGAGGACGGTGCGGAGCCGGTGGCGACGGGGTCGGCGGACCTCAGGGGTGCTCATGACCCTCGACGGTACCGGGCCAGACGTACGGCAGGTCGTCCGGGTCGTCGGGGAAGCGCTCGCGGTAGGTCTCGGGTTGCTTGTGCACGAGGTTCGACCGGTGCGAACGGTGCACCGCCTCGTCGCCGATCCACGGCGGGAGCGGGAACGTCCCCCGTTCGTAGTCCAGCAGGTCGTCCGGCGCGGCGCCGAGGTCGACGAGGGTCTTCGCGCGGCAGGTGTCGGCGAACCCCCGACCCGTCCACTCTTCGCACACCGCGTCCTGGTACGCCATCAGCGCCGGTCGGAAGCCGCGCCACATGGCCGTGACCGGATGGTGCTGCCATCCGTACCCGGGGACGGTCAGCGCACGCATCACCTGGAGCGTCTCGACGCGCTGCTTGCCGAGTCGTCGGTCGTCGAGTGCGGCTGCGGAGCTGCGGAAGTCCGCGAAGGGCAGGAAGGTCTGCATGGCTGTGTCGTGCCTCCCGTCCGGTGGTCGCCCGGCGTCGGCCGGACCGTCGACGCTACCCGCGGACGAGTCGCGGTGACCAACCGACCGTCGGACGCGACGCGCTACGGTGGTGCAGAATTACCGCGCGACAGGACCGAACACCGTCCTGGAGGCACGAAAACAGCGGACAGGAAGGTCGCGCATGTCGTCGGTCACCCCCCACGCCGCCGGCGACGGTCCGGCACGGCTGGCAGCGCCCCTCCGGCTCTCGACGCCCCCGCTCTCAGCCAGGGTGTCCGGCGACGTCGTCGCCGCGACCGTCGCGAAGCTCGTCGCGAGCGGCAGCGCGTCGTCGAAGGCGGAACTCGTCCGGGCGACCGGGCTCGCGAGGACGACGGTGGACGCGGCGCTCGCCGGACTGCTGGCTGCCGGGGTCGTGCGTTCCGGCGGGCTCCGGACCTCCGAGGGCCGGGGCCGTCCCGCGGAGACACTCGAGCTCGACCCGGGGTTCGGCCTGGTGCTCGTCGCCGACTGCGGTGCGATCTCCGGGCGCATCGCGGTGTTCGACCTCGGACAGCGGCTCCTCGCCGTGCGGGACCTCGAGATGCGGATGGACGAGGGGCCGGACGTCGTGCTCGACCGGGTGTGCGCGTCGTTCCGCGGGTTGCTCGACGAGCTCGGCATGACGGACGTCCCGCGGGTCGCCGTGATGGGCGTCCCCGGGCCCGTCGACTCCCAGCACGGCACCGTCGTCCGACCGCCGATCATGCCCGGGTGGGACGGTGCTCCGGTCGCGGCTCGGCTCGGCGCGGCTCTCGGGTGCCTGGCGATGCTCGAGAACGACGTCAACCTCAGGGCCCTCGGCGAGATGCGCGCCCAGGACCGTGTCGACGGGCCCCTCCTCTACGTCAAGGTCGGGACCGGCATCGGCGGCGGGCTCGTCACCCCCGACGGCCAGCTGCTCCTCGGTGCGGACGGCGCGGCGGGGGACATCGGCCACGTGCGCGTCGCCGGAGCCACGGTCACCTGCGTGTGCGGGAACGTCGGATGCCTCGAGGCCGTGGCGTCCCTCGCGACGATCACCCGGGAGCTCGAGCCGGGTGCCGAGTGGGGTGCCGACGCGCACGCCAGGGTCCTCGCACGCATCGCGGCGCGCGACCCGGAGGCGGTACGGGTCGTGCGGGAGCGTGCGGTGGCCGTCGGCGAGGTCGTCGCGAGCCTCGTGCACTTCGTCAACCCGGCGCGGGTCGTCGTCGGCGGGTCCCTCGCGACGGTGTCGGACGACCTGCTCGCGGGCGTCCGGTCCGTCGTGTACCAGCGGGCGCTGCCCCTGGCGACGCGGAACCTCTCGCTGTCCCCGCCGGTGCTCGGTGCGGACTCGGGACTCGCGGGCGGACTGGTGGTCGGCATCGAGCGGGCGCTCGACCCGGACGTGCTCGGCCTGCGGATCGACGCGGCGCGGCGGGGTCGCCGGCGCTGAGTCGCGCGGTCGCGCGGTCGGACGGTCGGACGGTCGGACGGTCGGACGGTCGGGCGCGGCGTTGCCGCGGGAGGCCGGGCGACACATGTCGTCACATCGCGGGCTCGACCTCGGAACCCGTGTGAGCATCGATCGCATGACGAGCACCAGCACGCCCCGCGCCGGTTTCCGCATCGTCGGGGTCAGCGGCAGCCCGTCGGACCCATCCAGGACCTCCACCCTCGTCGCCGCGACGGTCGCCCGCCTCGCGGAGGAGTTCGACGACGCCGTCACCGAGCAGGTGGAGGTCAACCGGCTCCTGCCCGACCTCGGGGCGTCCCCGGTGCGGGAGGCCATGGCTCCCGCGACCCGCGCCGCGCTCGAGGCCGTGGAGACCGCCGACGTCCTCGTCGTCGGGAGCCCGGCGTTCCGCGCGGCGTACTCCGGCGCGTTCAAGCTCTTCTTCGACTGGGTCGGCCAGTACGCGCTCGTCGACACCCCTGTGCTCCTCACCGCGACCGGCGGCAGCGATCGGCACGCCCTGCTCGTGGAGCACCAGATGCGCCCGCTCTTCGGGTTCTTCCAGTCGACGACCCTGCCGATCGGGGTGTTCGGCAACGAGCGGGACTTCACCAAGCGCGCGGGAGGCTACGACCTGGCGGGCCTCGACCTCGAGCTGCGGATCGACCAGGCAGTCCGTCGGTCGCTGCCGATCATCCGCGGGGGACTCGTCGCGGCTGCAGACCTCCGGGCCGACGAGATCCGGCGGCCGGCCGAGTTCTGACCGCGGCTCGAGCCCGTCGCCCGCGCCCGTCACCCACGGTCGAGAAGTGCCCAACTGTCGCCTGACGTCTCGCACCCGACACTTCGGCACTTCTCACCGGCGCCGGCTCGCCGAAGGACGCACGCCGGACGCCGGACGCACGCCGGACGCCCGACGCCCGGCGCACGACCCGCCCGAACGGCTAGCCGAGCAGGGTCGCCAGGTGCAGGACCGCCAGCCGGTACCCGTCGGCACCGGCCCCGGCGAACACCGCGGTCGCCGCCGTCGCGACGTGGTCGACGTGGCGGAACGGCTCCCGCTTCCACGTGTTCGAGAGGTGCACCTCGACGACCGGGACCGTGAGCGCCTCGACCGCGTCGTGCAGCGCCACCGAGGTGTGGGCGTAGGCGGCCGGGTTGATCACGACACCGGCGAAGTCGTCGAGCGCCTCGTGCAGCCACTCCACGAGCTCGCCCTCGCGGTTGGTCTGCCGGAAGTCGACCGCGAACCCGGCGTCCTCGCACGCCCCACGCACGATGTCCTCGATGTCGCCGAGCGTCACGGTGCCGTACTGCGCCGGGTCGCGACGTCCGAGGATGTCGAGGTTCGGGCCGTTGAGGACGAGGATCCGGGCGCTGTCGGTCATGGCCCGAGCGTAGCGGCAGGCGTGCACGCGCCCGGGCTCCCCACGACACCGCTCTCTGCACGACACACCGCCGCGCAGGGCGGTGCCGTGTCCGGAGCGCGGTGTCCACCGGGGAGCGGACCGACTGTCGGGCGGATGCACCAGGATCGGAGCATGCCCGTCGATGACGTCCCCGCGCCCTCCGCCGCCCTCGTGCTCGGCGACGACGGCCTCGCCCGCCCGGTCTGGGCGTCGAGCGATGCGCTCCTCCGGGACTACTACGACACCGAGTGGGGCATGCCCGTGCGCGACGAGCGCGGGGTGTTCGAGCGGCTCAGCCTCGAGGCGTTCCAGTCCGGCCTGTCCTGGCGGACGATCCTCGCCAAGCGCCCCGCGTTCCGCCGGGCGTTCGCGGACTTCGACCCCGACACCGTCGCGGGGTTCGACGAGTCCGACGTCGAGCGCCTGATGGCCGATGCCGGGATCGTCCGGAACCGCGCGAAGATCCTGGCGACGATCACGAACGCACACGCGACGATCGCGCTCCGGTCGGACGGCGGCCTCGCGGACCTCGTGTGGTCGTTCCAGCCGTCGGCGACGCCGGAGCCGACCTCGCTCGCCGAGGTCCCGACCAAGTCCGACGAGTCGACGGCGCTGTCCAAGGAGCTCCGGAAGCGCGGGTTCGCGTTCGTCGGCCCGACCACGATGTACGCGCTGATGGAGGCACTCGGCATCGTCGACACCCACCTGCTCGGCAGCCACCGTCGGGGGAGTTCCGGGGTCTGGGGGCGGTGACCGGCGTCGGACCGGAGGGACGGTGCGGGCTGGCACCGACCCTCCGGTCCGGTGACCGGCATCGGACTGGAGGGACGGTGCGGGCTGGCACCGTCCCTCCAGTCCGGTGGTCACCGCGTCCCGGTCCGGTGGTCGCCGCGTCGTCGCTGCGCCGTGTGGCGGTGAGCGCCTGCCACGCAGGCCGACCCGGCGTCAGCCGCGGCGCTTCTTGCCCTTGGGGCCGCTCCCGCCGGTCCGCCGTGTGCCGCTCTTGTACCTGGCGTTCGCGAGCTGGGCGCCGCGGGAGTTCGGGCCACCCGGGATCGGCTTCTGCTTGGGCGTCGGCTGCTTCTTCTCGGGGGCCGGGGCAGGGGCTTCCTCGGGCTCGGCGCGTCCTCGAGAGCTGTTCACCGATCGGCCCCGGACGATGCCGATGAACTCCTCGATCAGCTCGGACTCGCCGTCGTGCGCACGCCAGACCAGCGCGACGCGGGTACCCGTGACGTCGACGAGCGGCCGCCCGACGAGCTCCTTGCGCGACGCCGCGCGGAACAGCGAGTGCGGCAGGACCGCGTAGCCGACGCCCGACTCCACGAGGTCCAGGAGCGCATCGACGTCCTCCGGGACCAGGTCCTCGCCGAGCCGTGTCAGCCCGGCGAGGTCGGCGGTCGTCAGGGTGTCGTTGCGGGCGAGGTCGGAGTCCTTCGGGACGGCGGCGACCGGCGTCTCGGTCCACAGCGGGATCGCGGTCAGGTCCGGCGCGACGGGGAGCCGCGCGAAGCACATGTCGACGTCGCCGTCGAGTGCGGCCGAGACGTCGTCGTGTCCGATCGCGCGCAGCACCAGGTCGGCGTCCTGCAGCCGTTCGCGCCAGACCCTGACCCACTTGGCGGGGGAGACCCCTGGCACGAAGGCGACGGTGAGGGTGTCGGACATGGTGCAACCGTACCGGGGACGTCCGACCGGCCGGGCCGGGGGCGCTCCGCGGACGTTCTCCACACCCGGCCGCCGGGTCGGGCGGAGTCCCGTACCCTTGGGGACATGGCGCAGGAACAGATCATGAAGCCCGAGACGGCCGCGAAGAAGCTCGGCATACTGCTGTCCGCCGCGCCGGAGGAGTTCCGGAACGAGCCGATCACCCGGACCGCGTTCGACGAGATCCAGGCGAACCCGCCGGAGTGGCTCGCCGAGCTCCGTCGCACCGGCCCGCACCCCCGGCCCGTGGTCGCCGCCAAGCTCGGCGTGTCGATCTCCGGTCTCGCCCGCGCGGGTGTCGACGACACCATGACGACCGAGGACATCAAGGCGCTCCTCACCGAGATGCCGGCGTGGCTCGTCACCGAGCGGTCCACCCAGGCGGAGGTCCGCGCGGAGAACGTCCGCGTCAAGGAGCAGCGCGCCGCCAAGGCCTCGGCCGAGTAGCCCGCACCACCGGACCCCTCGACCCCGGACCGCACCCCGATGCACGACACCGTCACCGACGCGATGCTCGTCGTGCCGCAGTTCGCATCCGTCTGCTGCGTCGTCGGTGATCGCTACCGTCCGCGGCCCGGCGTGGTCGTCCCGGCGGCCGTGATGCTCGTCGCGATGCTGCTGCCGGCCTTCGACGCGCGGCCGGGGACCATCGTGCTCGCGGCGACCGTCCTGCTGCTCGTCGCGCCGCTCCCGGTCATGCGGCGTCGTCGTCCTGACGGTCTCCGGGCCGAGCCGATGGACGTGCACCGCGCGCTGTCCGCCGTCGTGATGGCGGGGATGCTCCTCATGAGCGCCGCGACGTCCGCGGCAGCGACGTCCACGGCAGCCTCGGTGAACGGGGGTTCGGCGCACGATGCGATGTCGCACGGCGTCGCCCTCGGAGCGGTCCTCGGCGGCGGGGTCATCGGGTACTGCGCGTTCAGCGGATGGCTCCTCCGGTACGAGTGGAACCGTGCCGATCGGCGGACCGTCCGGAGCGCAGAGGTGTTCGCGATGACCGTCGCCGTCGTGGGCATGACGCTGGCGATGTGAGAGTCTGAGCCCGAACACCCTTCGGACAGGAGGCTCGACATTGCTCGATCATTCGGCGAACCCATCCCAGATCGACGCGTCCACCGTGCGCATCGACGAGGTCGACGAGCGGATCCTGTGGGTCCTCGCGGCTGACGCGCGCATCCCGAACAACCGATTGGCGGCGATGGTCGGGGTCGCGCCATCGACGTGCCTGACACGGGTGCGGGCACTCGAGGAGGCGGGTGTGATCCGTGGCTACGCGGCCTCGATCGACGCGTCGCGACTCGGGTTCTCGATCGAGGCGATGGTGTCCGTCCGGGTGCACGCCGCCGCCCGCCGGGAGCTCCGCGAGTTCGCGAAGCGGTTGCTCCGGGTGCCTGTGGTGCTCGACGTGTCGTTCCTGGCGGGGGACAAGGACTTCCTCGTGCACATCGCGTGCACGTCCACCGAGCAGCTCCGGGACTTCGTCGCGGACGAGCTGAGCGGGGACCCATCGGTCGCGACGACGCAGACGAACATCGTGTTCGAGCGGCTCGTCGCCGACCGGACCGACCAGGCGCGGTCGTACGCGGAGCTGCGGCGCTGGAGGGCGTAGCTCAGGCGCTGGCGGGCGGAGCTCCGGCGCTGGCTGACGGAGCTCCGACGGTCAGCGCGTCCGGGTCATCGGGATGTGCGGGATCTCGTCCTCGAGGAACTCGTCCCCGCTCTGCACGAACCCGAAACGCCCGTACCAGTCCCGCAGGTGCGCCTGCGCATCGAGCGCGATCGACGCGCTCCGGCACGACGCGATCGCGCCGCGCATGAGGTCTGCCCCGAGGCCGGCGCCCCGAGCGCTCCTCGCGGTCGCGACCCGACCGATCCGCTCGGTGCCGTCAGCCTCGCGCAGCACCCGGAGGGTCGCGTCCACCGAGCCGGAGCCGGTCCACCACTGGACCGTCGCGGGCTCGAGATCGCGGCCGTCGATGTCGGGGTAGGCGCAGCCCTGCTCCACCACGAAGACCTCCTGGCGGAGACGGAGGATCTCGTGGAGCGTCACGACGTCGAGGTTGCGGGTCGGGGCGTTGAAGATCGAGGCCACGGCTGGTCCTTCCTGGGAGATGGACGAGAGGGGTCTGGCGCAACAGCGACGCCGGGGGTATCGTCTCGGCCAACCACTCTACGTGCGCAGCCAGATCAGGAGGTCGGCGCATGAACACATCGTTGCGCGCTCCCTGGCGTGCACTGCTCAGGATCGCCCTGCTCGGCGTCGTCGTCGCGGGGGCGCTCACCGTGATGTCGCTGCTCTTCGGAGGCCGTGCGGCACAGGCCGTCGAGCCTGTCCCGGCACCGGCCGCGTCGCAGCAGTCGCTCGGTGCGGCACTCGGTTCGACCGTGCACGGTGTGGTGAACGGCGTCGGATCGACGCTCGACTCGGTGGCACACACGGTGGCTCCTGCAGCGCCAGCCCCAGCTCCGGCAGCTCCGGCTCCGGCAGCGCCAGCGCCTGCCCCACGGCCGGTCGCACCCGCTCCGGCCCCCGTGCACGTCGCACCGGCTCCGGCGACAGCGCCCGCTCCGGCGGCAGCGCCGGCTCCAGCGCCCGCTCCGGCGGCAGCGCCCGCTCCGGTCGTGAGCGCACCGACGACCCGGCCTGGAGGCACGCCCGCCCCCGCCACAGCAGCACCCGTCGCGCAGACCCCGGCTCCCGCACCTGCGGCGCAGACCAGCGTCGCCGACGCGCTCCGTCCGACCACCGACGCGCTCGCCGGTCTCACCGGGCATGCGATCGTCGGGTCGACACTCACCCCGATCGTGGAGGGCGTCGACACCGTCGTGGGCAGCCTGCCGATCGTCGGTCCGGTGCTCGGCACCCACGTCCTCAGCACGGTGACCGCTCCCGTGACCTGCCTCGTCGACGGTGCCCTCGGCACGGTCGGATCGACCCTCGGCGACGTGCCGGTGGTCGTCGGTGCGCTGCCCGCTCCGATGGGCGACGCGCCGCTCGGCGGCGGACTGCCCGGATTCCCGGGCACGACGATCCCCGGTACGACGATCCCCGGCTCGACCACCCCCGCAACGACGCCCACAGGTGCCATGGGGTCCGGTGCTCCGTCCGCGGGTCACGGAGCCGGCGCGGGCACCATCTCGCTCCCCACAGCGACCACGACGACCACCGCAGCGACTGCGGGATCGGCCGCCGTGGTGGCGAGCTCCCCGGCGGACGCGGTGTCGGTCGTGCCCGCGCAGATCCTCCACGTGCGGACCTCGACGCTCGTCGGCGACACTGGATCGGTGACCACCCCCGGTCCCGACGGCCAGCCCGTAGGACCCGGCGCGCCCCTCCCGGCCGTGCCCAACGCTCCCGTGCCGAACGGTGCCACCGGCACCGGATCCACGGGTGGATCGGCAGGCGGCCAGACGGTCGCCGCCGGCTCCGACACCTTCGGCCTGATCGCCCTCGCGATCGGCGCCACCGTGACCGCTGACGACGCGACGCTCCCCGCGTCGGTCGTCGCGGACCACGACGTCGCACCTGACTGAGAACGTCGCACCTGCCCATCGGCAGGACGCGCATTCGCCGATCCCGGCGATCATCCATTCTCAGATCAGGAGCAATTCCCATGAACAAGTACGTCTCCAGAGGGCTGTGGTTCACCCTCGTCGTCGGCGGTATGACTCTCGGCGGAGGTGTCGCGGCGCACGCAGCCGAGACGACCGGCGCCGACGGCATCGCCTCGGGCACCCAGGTCAGCGCGGCCGCGGATGCACCCGTCCACCTCACGGACAACGCCGTGAGCATCCTCGGCAATGCGGTCTCGGCGGTCGCCCCGGCTCCTGCCCCGGCAGCCCCGGCTCCTGCCCCGGCCGCTCCGGCTCCCGTCGCTCCGGCGGCTCCGGCGGCTCCGGCGTCGACCACGTCCGGTGCCCATGGCATCGCCTCGGGCACACAGGTCGCCCCGGCGGTGACTGCGCCGGTCGACGTCGCCTCGAACGCGGTCGCGGTCGTGGGCGATGCCGTCTCGGCATCGGCACCTGCGGCTCCGGCTTCGGCTCCGGCAGCTCCCGCACCCGCCCCCGCCGCGTCGACTCCTGCCGTCGCGTCGACGTCGGGGCTCGACGGGCTCCTCTCGGGCACGCAGGTCCTCCCGCACGTCAGCGTCCCGATCACGATCGCCGACAACGGCATCGCGGTCGTCGGCGACGGCACCTCGGCCTCGTCCGGATCCGCGGCTCCGACCGCTCCGGTCACCGCTCAGCCGGTGTCCGGCAGCACCTCGGGCGAGCACGGCATCGGCTCCGGAACGCAGGTCCTTCCCGACGTCACCATCCCGGTGACCGTCGCGGGCAACGGGATCGGCCTCATCGGTGACGGCACCGCGGCGACCGGATCAGGCGTCACGGCATCGGCACCATCGGGCACGGCACCGGCATCGGCATCGACGTCCTCCGGGTCGGACGGGGTGCTCTCCGGCACGCAGGTCGGCGGCGGCATCACGCTGCCGGTCACGGTCGGCGGGAACGGCATCGGCATCATCGGTGACGGCACCTCCATCAGCTCGGGCACGGCGACGGGGACCACCCCCGCCACGGGCACGGGCACGGGCACGGGCACGGGCACGGGGTCGACGACCTCGGGTCAGGACGGCATCGGTTCGGGTACGCAGGTGATCCCGGTCATCTCGGCACCGGTCACGGTCGGTGGAAACGGCATCGGCATCGTCGGTGACGGCACCTCCACCAGCTCGGGCACGACGACGGGGACCACCCCCGCCACGGGCACGGGCACGGGCACGGGCACGGGCACGGGGTCGACGACCTCGGGTCAGGACGGCATCGGTTCGGGTACGCAGNCACGGGCACGGGCACGGGCACGGGGTCGACGACCTCGGGTCAGGACGGCATCGGTTCGGGTACGCAGGTGATCCCGGTCATCTCGGCACCGGTCACGGTCGGTGGAAACGGCATCGGCATCGTCGGTGACGGCACCTCCACCAACTCGGGCACGACGACGGGGACCACCCCCGCCACGGGCACGGGCACGGGCACGGGCACGGGGTCGACGACCTCGGGTCAGGACGGCATCGGTTCGGGTACGCAGGTGATCCCGGTCATCTCGGCACCGGTCACNCACGGGCACGGGCACGGGCACGGGGTCGACGACCTCGGGTCAGGACGGCATCGGTTCGGGTACGCAGGTGATCCCGGTCATCTCGGCACCGGTCACGGTCGGTGGAAACGGCATCGGCGTCGTCGGTGACGGCACCTCCACCAACTCGGGCACGACGACGGGGACCACCCCCGCCACGGGCACGGGCACGGGCACGGGGTCGACGACCTCGGGTCAGGACGGTATCGGTTCGGGCACCCAGGTGATCCCGGTCATCTCGGCACCGGTCACCATCGGCGGGAACGGCATCGGCATCATCGGTGGCGGCACCTCGACAGGCTCGGCCGTGACTGACCCGGGAACCACAACCCCGGGAACCGCCACCCCGGGGACGACCGACCCCGGCACGACTGACCCGGGAACCACCACTCCGGGGACGACTGACCCGGGAACCACCACCCCTGGGACGACCGACCCCGGATCCGGCACCACGCCCGGCGTCATCACCACCCCGGTCGCCGACCCCGGAACGGGTCCCGGCATCGCGACCACGGCTGACGTCGTGACCACCCCCGCCGCCCGGACGACCGCGACCGTCAGCGCACGGACCATGCCCGCTGTCGCCACGTCGGCCGCAGCAGCTGGTACGAGCAACCCCTCGCTCGCCTACACCGGGGCGGATACGACACCGGCGCTCCTCGCGGGCCTGCTGCTGCTCCTCGCGGGTCTCGGACTGTTCCTGGCCCGTCGCATCACGGCGGCCCGTCGGACGGTCGGGGTGCGAACGGAGACGATCCGCAGCTGAGCTCGCGGACACCGCAGCCGCGGCGCGTGGTCACCAGCCACGCGCCGCGGCCTCGGCGTGCCCGCACCCCGGTGGTCATCGCGGACGACTGCGCGGGCGGATGCCGGGACGGACTGGAGGCGCGGTTCCGACCCGCACCGTGCCTCCAGTCCGACAGGCGGTCGCGCCCGGTCGCACCCGGTCGCGCCCTACCGGAAGTGCGCGCGCCGACGACAAGCGCTCGCGAGGACGCGCGCGCACTTGTCGTCCGCACGCGCAGAACCCGCGCCCACCCGCACGCGCAGAACCCGCGCCCACCGGGAAGAGCAGAACCCGCGCCCGCCCGCTGTCCGTTCGCCGGATGCCTGCTGGGTGCGGCGCAGGTACTGCCTGTGAGAAGCGGCAGCGCCCACGGCCCCGGTTCGCAGCGATGTTCGGCCACGATTGGTGCGTCCCTGGCGAAAGAAGCACCATGTTCCACGACCTGCTCCGGATCCCGATCGTCACCCCGTCGGTCCTCGTCCCGGTGGACGTCCTCGCGGCGCTCCTCGTCATCGCGGTCCTCGTTCCGTCACCGCAACGACACCCCTCAGTCGCGACCGCGACCGACACCGGTACCGAGGGCAGGACCGCGGCCGCGACCGAGAACGGACGCGGCCCGTGGCGACGGATCGCCGTTCGCATCGGCGCGATGCTCGTCGCCGCCGCCGTCGGCCTCGTCGCGGTGTGGTGGATCGGCGACGTGCAGGACGCGTTCGGCGTCGACTTCACACCGGTCACGCGGATGTGGGTCGCCCTGACCTTCGCTGCGGTGGGCCTCCTCGTCGTGGGGCTCGTCCAGGGCGGCAACGGTCGACGTGGTCTCGCCGTCGCGGCGACCGTCTGCGTCGCGTTCGCCGCGGCCCTCGGGATCAACGTCGACTTCGGTGCGTACCGGACGATCGAGCAGGCCGTCGCCACGAACCCCTACCCGTCCGCGACGCTCGGTGCCGAGACCGGCATCGGCAGCAGCGCGGCCGCCGTGGTCGATCCGCAGACGTGGTACGCACCCGCGACGATGCCGACGCACGGCAAGATCGTCTCCGTCCGGATCCCGGCGACGACCTCGCACTTCCACGCGCGTCGTGCCGTGGTGTACCTGCCGCCGGCGGCGCGGACGATCGACCCGCCGGTCCTGCCCGTCCTCATCAGCCTGTCCGGGCAGCCGGGGCAGCCGAGCGACATGTTCCAGGCCGGCCGACTCGGTGCCGTGATGGACGCCTTCGCCGCCGCGCACCACGGGCTCGCACCGATCGTCGTCGCGCCCGACCAGCTCGGGGCGCCGAACCGGAACCCGATGTGCGTCGACTCCCGGCGGCTCGGCAGGTCGTCGACCTACGTGATGACGGACACGACGCGGTGGATCCGGTCGCACCTGAGCGTCGGCGCAGCACCGGCGGACTGGGGCATCGTCGGGTTCTCGCAGGGCGCCACCTGCGCGATGCAGTTCTCGAGCGAGTACCCCGAGGTGTTCGGCACGACGTTCGCGATCTCGAGCGAGCTCGCACCGTTCACCGGCAGCGTGCAGAACAGCGCCGACGTCGCGTTCCACGGGTCCCTCGCCGCCTACCGCGCCGCCGCCCCGATCGCGATCATGCACCGGAACGCGCCGTACACCGACCACTTCACCGAGTTCGCCTACGGCAGCGACGACGCCCCGTACGCGAGGTCGACGAAGCTGCTCCGCGCCGGTGCGATCGCCGCCGGCATGCGGACGACCACGATCGTCTCGCCGGGGACGGCGCACGACTGGAACACCGTGCGGTACTCGCTGCAGCACGGCATGCCCGCGGTCATCGCGCACATGGGTCTCCGGTGAGCGCCCCCACGGACGGGCGCCGTCCGCCCGCCGACGAGGCCCGAGCGGCTGCGGACGCCAGGAGGGACGCGCGTCGTGCCGCGGTGGCCCGCGCACGCACCCGATGCGTCGCGGCCGTCCGTCGGACGCCCTTCACGGCCGTCGTCACGCTGCTCCTGCTGGTCGGCAGCGTCGCGATCGCGATCGTCCGCGCGTCCGGCCGGGAGGCACGGTTCGGCTCCGACCCGCTGGTCTCGGTCGGGTACCTCCGCCCGTTCGGCGTCGTGGCCATGACGAGCGGGCTGCTCGCGACCGTCGTCACGATCGTCGCGGTGGCGGTCCTCGTCGGCCGGTCCGAGCGGCTGCTCGGATGGCGCCGCACCCTGCTGGCGTTCGTCGTCACGACGGTGCTCGGAACGGGCGTCGGCGCAGTGCTCCAGCTGTTCGACGGGTCGACCCGTCATCCGTGGCACGCGTTCCTCCTGCACGTCGGCAACTACGGGCCGTGGACCTCGATCGCGGGGACGGTGCTCACCGCGAGCGCGTTCGCAGGTCCGCTGTGGCGCCGCCGCATCCGGGTGACGGCCCTCGCCGTCGTCGGTGCGCTCCTGCTGTACTCCGGACACGCGGCGGACCTCTACTCCACGCTCGCGGCGCTGACGGGGCTCGCGCTCGGACCGCTCCTCCGCCGGACGCCCGTGCGCCGGGGCTGGACGCGCAGCTCGTCGCGCGAGGTCCGGGTCCTCCTCTCGACGGTGGTCATGGTGTCCGCCGTCGGCCCCGTCATCGCGCTCCTCTCCGGCGCGCGGTTCGGGTTGCTCGCCCCGCTCGCCGAGGTGCTCGGGTCGAACGCCCTCGCCGCTGCGCCGCACTGCACCGTCTCCGGCATCACCGACGCGTGTGTCGACGGGCTGGCCGCTTCGCGTCCGCACGGGTTCCTGTCGCTCGTCCTCGCCGTGATGCCGCTCATCGTCCTGCTCGTCGGCGCGATCGGGCTCGGGCGGGGCAGCCGGTTCGCGCTCTGGCTCGTCGTCACCATCGACACCGTCACGGCGATCGCCGCCGCCGTGTCGTACGGCCTGGTCCCCGCGATGCACCGCACGGACGTCGACGGCCGCGTGGTCTCGGACCACCTGGCCGTGTCGCTGTCCATCGTCGCGTCGGTGGTCGTGCCGCTCGCCACCGCGGTGGTGCTCGTCGTCCGGCGGGCGGAGTTCCCGGTCCGGACGAGCCGTCGGCGCATCGCCGGCTTCGTCGTGGTCGTCGTCGTCGCCTTCGCGGTCCTCGCCGCGATCGTCGTCACGGTCGCCGCGGTGTCCGGTCGCACGGTGCACGACCCGCTCCGGCTCGCCCTGACGGTCCTCGGGCCGATCGCCCCCGTGACACTGCCCCACCACGTGGCACTGAGCGCGCCGGTGCTCCGTGTCGTGATCGGTGTCGCCGGTCCACTCCTGTGGCTGGTCGTCGCCCTCGCCGCGATCCGTCCGACCGGTGCGGCGTCCCCCGAGGCCGACCTCGACGGGCACAGCGCCGACCGGGTGCGCGCCCGCGCCCTGCTCGTCGCGGCTGGCGGCGACACCTTCGGGTGGATGACGACGTGGCAGGGCAACGACTACTGGTTCGCCGAGGACGGGCGCGCGGCGGTCGCGTTCCGGCGGACGGGTCGTGTCGCGGTGACCGTCGGCGGACCGTTCGGGTACGAGGACGCCAGACCGTCCGCACTCGAGGGCTTCGCGCGATCGTGCGACGACAACGGCTGGACGCCGGTGTTCTACGGCATCGACGCACAGCTGGCCGGACACCTCGGCGCGCTCGGCTGGGAGACGCTGCCCGTGGCGGAGGACGCGGACTTCGACCCGCGCACCTGGACCACGACGGGCAAGAAGAAGCAGGACGTCCGCACCGCCGTGAACCGGGCCACCCGCGAGGGCGTCACGGCGCTCTGGTCGGACTGGGCCTCACTCCCCGCGTCGGTCGCGCGGCAGATCGAGGCCATCTCCGAGGAGTGGGTCGCCGGCCGCGAGCTCCCGGAGATGGGCTTCACCCTCGGCGGCGTCGACGAGATGCGGGACCCGATGGTCAGGACCCTCGCCGCGGTCGCCGAGGACGGGACCGTGCTGGCCGTGACGAGCTGGCTCCCGTCCTTCCACGAGGGTCGCGTCGTCGGCTGGACGCTCGACGTGATGCGCCGACGGCCGGACGCCCCGAACGGCGTGATGGAGTTCCTCGTCGCGAGTGCCGCCGACCGTTCCCGCGAGGACGGCGTCGGACGGCTCAGTCTGTCGGCGGCTCCGCTGGCGTCCTCGGCGGAGCCGTCCGGCGCGGACCGGAGCGGTGTCGAGACGGTGCTCGACGTCGTCGGGGGAGCCCTCGAGCCGGTGTACGGGTTCCGGTCGCTCCTGCGGTTCAAGGCGAAGTTCGGACCGGACCTGCACCCGCTCGTGATGGCGTACCCGGACCCGGTCGCGCTGCCGACGATCGGCATCGCGATCGTGCGGACGTACCTGCCGGGCCTGTCGCTCGGGCAGGCGATGTCGATCGTCCGCGAACGCCGATGACGGTCCGCGACACCGCCGGGCTCGGGTCGAGCGTCGTGGGGTAATGTCGGCGGCACGCAAAGCGCTCCGGGGTCGGTGGGATTCCGAACCGGTGGTGACAGTCCACGAGCTGCGTGCGGGCCTCGGTCCGGACGTGGTTGACCCGGCGGAACTCCGGGACCGACGGTGAGAGTCCGGATGGGAGGCGCGCTGGGCGGGAACGATCCGTCGTCCCGTCTGCGCGGCTGTCGTCGTCGCGCCCCGGAGTCCATCAGAGACAGGACTCCAGTGTTCACCGGCATCATCGAGGAACTCGGCCGCGTCGACCGCATCGACGACCGTGGCGACTCCATCGCCCTCACCGTGCACGGCCCCCTCGCGGTCGACGGCGTGCAGCACGGCGACTCGATCTCGGTGAGCGGGGTCTGTCTCACGGTGGTGGAGCACGACGAGGAGTCGTTCACCGCGTTCGTGATGCGTCAGACGCTCGACATGAGCGTGCACGGTGCGCTGCGTGTGGACGACACGGTGAACCTCGAGCGCGCGGCCCGGGTCGGCGACCGGCTCGGCGGCCACATCGTCCAGGGGCACGTCGACGGGACCGCGACGGTCCTCTCCACCGAGGACGGCGACGGCTGGCGCCGGGTCCGGTTCGCCCTGACGCCGGCCCTCAGCCCGCTCGTCGTCGACAAGGGCTCGGTCGCGCTGTCGGGGGTGAGTCTGACCGTGAGCGCGGTGTCGGACGAGACCGTCGACGCGGCCACCGCCTGGTTCGAGGTCTCGCTCATCCCGGAGACCCTGGCCGCCACGACCCTCGGCGCGCTCGTCCCCGGAGACGCCGTCAACGTGGAGACCGACGTCCTCGCTCGGCACGTCCGGCGGATGCTCCGGCTCGACGCCGCGTCCGCGTCGGTCGCCGCGTCCGCGTCGGTCGCCGCGTCAGCGTCGGTCACCGCGCCCGGAGCGGGTGCCGTCGCCGACGAGGCCGGACTGGAGGGACGGTGATGGTCGCCGACGCCGCTCCTGTCGACCGGACGGTCACCACCGCGCCGGCGACTCCGGGACTGTCCACCATCGGGGACGCCCTCGCGGCGATCGCCGCCGGGCGCCCGGTCATCGTCGCGGACGACGAGTCCCGCGAGAACGAGGGCGACGTCGTGCTCGCCGCCGAGCTCGCGAGTCCGGAGTGGATCGCGTGGACCGTCGCGCACTCGTCGGGGTTCATCTGCGCGCCGGTGAGCGCCGAGATCGCGGATCGTCTCGACCTGCCCCCGATGGTCAGCCACAACGAGGACGTCCGGGGCACCGCCTACACCGTCACGGTCGACGCGGCCATCGGTGTCACGACGGGCATCAGCGCCCACGACCGCGCGCGGACCCTCCGGGTGCTCGCCGACCCGGGCTCGGTGCGCGACGACCTGCACCGACCGGGCCACGTCGTCCCGCTCCGTGCCCGGCCGGGCGGGGTCCGCGAGCGGCCGGGGCACACCGAGGCGTCGATCGACCTCGTCACCGCCGCGGGGCTCCGGCCGGCGGCGGCCATCTGCGAGATCGTCGACGACGACGGCGAGATGATGCGCCTCCCGCGACTCCTGGAGCTCGGCGCGCACGAGTCCGTGCCCGTCATCACCATCGCGGCGCTCGCCGTGTGGCTCGACGAGCGCGACGTGGCGGCCGCTCGACCAGCAGCAACGACCGAGGAACCGACAGCGACAGCGGTGCCGACGACCGGCACAGAGGGAGAACAGGCATGAGCGGAGCAGGCGCGGCGGACCGCGACCTCGTCGACGGCAGCGGGGTCCGTGTGGCCATCGTCGCCGGGCAGTGGCACGACACGATCGCGGACGGTCTGCTGCAGGGCGCCCTCCGTGAGGTGGCCCGCCTCGGGGCCGAGGCCGAGGTGCTGCCCGCACCGGGGAGCTTCGAGCTGCCGGTCATCGCCAAGGCGGCACTGGAGTCCGGGTTCGACGCCGCGGTGGCCCTCGGCGTGATCATCCGCGGCGGGACGCCGCACTTCGAGTTCGTGTCCGACGCGGCGACCTCGGGGTTGACCCGCGTCGCACTCGACACCGGCAAGCCCGTCGGGTTCGGGGTCCTGACCCTCGACGACGAGCAGCAGGGGATCGACCGCGCGGGGCTCCCCGGGTCGAAGGAGGACAAGGGCGCCGAGGCTGCCCACGCGGCCATCTCGACGGCCGTCACCCTGCGCGCCCTCCGGCACCGTCCCTCCAGTCCGGCCTGACGCGCGCCTGCGCGCCCGCGCCCGACCCCCACGAGGCGACCGCTCTGAACACCCTCGTCCGGCCCGAACACGCGCATCCGCGTGTTCGGCCCGGACACCCGTGTTCAGAACACCTCGGCGCGAACGGCGCACGGCGCAAGCGCGAACGACGAACGGCCCCGCACCACGAGGGTGCGGGGCCGTTCGCCGTGCGCCTAACGCTTGGAGAACACGTGGATCGGCAGTGCGAACGAGAGGCACATGAGCACGATCCCGCCGAAGAACACCCACGCCTGGAGACCGGCAGCGGCCTGGAACGCCACGGCGAAGAGGTAGATCGCAACGACGAGCAGTGCGATCGAGAAAACTGCTGCGATGACGCGGCCCACGGTGATACCTCCGGTGCTGAGCGGGTGTTGACCTCAAGTCTATCCCGAGGTGCGGACGTCGGACGTCACGTGCCGCGGGGTGCCCGACGGGCCCCTGACCTCAGGCCGTTGGTCGGGCGTCCACGACGCGGTCGACGACCTCGAGCAGGGCCACCATGTCGACACCCTCGGGCCGTCCTGCCGCCGCATCCGGATCCCCGCCCGCCGCGATGCCGAGTGCGGCGGCGTGGTACAGCCCGTCACCCATGAGCTTGATCGCCTGCGCGGTCGGCACGTCGCCGAGGGCGTCGACCAGGGTCTCGAGCCATGCGTCCTCGGTCTCGTCGAGGGTGCGCTTGGCCTCCTCGTACCCGGCCTGCTGGAGCCGCGCCGACGCCAGGAGTGCGAGGTCGAGTTCGCTCCCGATGTACTGGCTGCCGCGGACGAAGTACCGGGCGGGACCCTCCTCGGCCTCGCGCATGCGTTCGACGTCGATGCCGGCGAGGTCGGACAGGCGTTCGCAGAGGCCCGTGACGAGCGCTGCCTTCGAGCCGAAGTGGTACAGGAGCCCGCCCTTGGACACGCCCGCCCTGGCGGCCACGGCGTCGAGCGTGGCGACGCGCTCGCCGTCCTCGCAGACGATGCCGACGAAGCTGTCGAGGATCCGGTCGCGCGCACTGGCCATGCCGCAATCGTAGTGAGCGCCGGGGGAGCGGAGTGCTAGGCACCCTCCGCTCCACTGGCCTGGTGACGATTTGCCGCACAACCGTCCAGACGGTACAGTAGATCCTGTTCATCTCGCCGCGACGTGATCACCCCGCCGCCTGCGCAGCACCACCGTTCCACCCGGAAGCACCGCCATGTCCACGCTCCTCGCCCCTCCGCGCCCGCGCGCCGCCACCACCACCCGAGCACGACGCTTCGCCGCGCTCGCGGTCCTGATGCTGCCCGTGCTGCTCATCGCCGTCGACAACACCGTGCTGAGCTTCGCCCTGCCGGCGATCTCCCGCGACCTCGACCCGAGCGCGACGACGCTGCTCTGGATGGTCGACGCCTACCCGCTCGTGCTCGCCGGGCTCCTCGTCGTGATGGGGAGCCTCGGCGACCGGTTCGGCCGCCGCCGGATGCTCTTCATCGGCGCGACCGGCTTCGCGGCGTTCTCCGCCGCGGCGGCGTTCGCCACCGACTCGTGGATGCTCGTCGCCGCCCGGGTGGCGATGGGGCTCTTCGGCGCGATGCTCATGCCGTCGACGCTGTCGCTCATCCGGAACGTCTTCGAGGACCGGACCGAACGGCGGATCGCCCTCGCCGTGTGGTCGTGCACGTTCTCCGCCGGAGGTGCGATCGGCCCGCTCGTCGGCGGTGTGCTCCTCGCCCACTTCCACTGGGGCAGCGTGTTCCTGCTCGCCGTGCCGATCCTCGTGCTCCTGCTCGTGGCGGCGCCCCTGCTCGTGCCGGAGTCCCGCGACCCGCACCCCGGACCCGTCGACGTCATCAGCATGTTCCTGTCGCTCGGGGCACTCGCCCCGACCGCCTGGGCGATCAAGTCGATGGTCCACCCGGACGAGCGCGGCGCGGCGATCGCCGCCGTCGCGGTCGGCGTGGTGTGCGGGATCGCGTTCGTGCGTCGGCAGCTCCGCGCGCGGACCCCGATGCTCGACGTCCGGTTGTTCCGGAGTGTCCCGTTCAGCGGGAGTGTCGTGATGAACATGACCGCGATGTTCTCCCTGACCGGGTTCCTGTTCTTCATCTCGCAGCACCTGCAGCTCGTCGCCGGCCTCGACCCGTTCGCGGCCGGGCTCGTGCTGCTGCCCGGCACCGTGCTCTCGATCGTCGCCGGGCTCGTCGTCGTGCCGATCGTGGCGCGGGTGGCTCCGCGATGGGTCGTCGGCGTCGCGCTGCTGTTCTCCGCCGTGGCGTACACGATGGTCGCGGTGCTCGGGCACGGGGCCTCCATCGCGGCACTCGCGATCGCGTTCGTGATGCTCGGGATCGGGATCGGCGCGTCCGAGACCGTGACGAACGACCTCATCGTCTCGACGGTGCCCGCCGCGAAGTCCGGGGCTGCCTCGGCCATCTCGGAGACCGCCTACGAGATCGGCGCGGTGCTCGGCACGGCGGTGCTCGGGACGGTCCTGAGCCTGGCGTACCGCGCGCACGTCGTGGTGCCGGACGGACTGCCGTCCGGCTCGCACGCGGCAGCCGAGCAGACCCTCGGCGGTGCGGTGTCGGCTGCGGCGGACCTCGGTGGTACGGCGGGTGCGGCGCTCCTCGACTCGGCACGCGCCGCGTTCGACTCGGGGGTGACGGTGACCTCCGGCGTCGCCGCGGTGCTGATGGTGCTCGCCGCCGTCGGCGCGTGGTTCTCGCTCCGCAGTGTCGAGCGCTGACGCCGGCCGGTCTCAGCCACCCACCGGACTGGAGGGACGGTGCACGCCCGCCCCGCGCCTCCCGTCCGTCTCCTGCACAGTGGGTGCGTGTCGCTCGGCGACACCCCGAACCTGTGAATCGTTGACCTCAACCTAGGTTGAAGTCCTACGTTGGGACGTGGTCCGGATCGGGCCACCCCAAGCCAGCAGAGGACGAGTCCAGAACGATGCCCGACGCCCCCCTCCCGACACCGGGCGATCCCCGCGACCTCGCCGACGCCTACAAGTCGGCGTTCCGCGGACATCCCGCCGGGGTCGCGGTGATCACGGCCGACACCGAGGACGGACCGACCGGCCTGACGGCGTCGAGCGTGGCGTCCGTCGCGGTCGACCCGCCGGTGCTCGTGTTCTCACTGTCCACGAACTCCGGATCGGCGGGCGCGATCCTCGGCGCCCCGGTCTTCGTCGTGCACCTCATGCGGACCGGCGGGGTGGCGCTGGCACGGCGGTTCGCCTCGACCGGGAGCCCGTCGACCGACGAGCCCGGAGTCTGGGACCGACTGCCGTCGGGGGACTGGTACCTGCCGTCCGCCGCCGCTGCGCTCCGTGCCCGTCCGCTGTCCACGACGCCGATCGGCAGCTCGACCGTCGTCGTCGCAGAGGTCCTCGACATCGTCGTCGGCCTCGACGAGGGGGAGCCCCTCGTCTACCACAACCGGGAATTCCACTCCCTCACCGATCGTTCCCGACTCGCATAGCGCCCGTCGAGGACCACACCCGTCAACCCCAACGAAAGGACACCCGATGGCTGAGTACACCCTGCCGGAACTGCCGTACGACTACGCCGCACTCGAGCCGCACATCAGCGGCAAGATCATGCAGCTGCACCACGACAAGCACCACCAGGCCTACGTGACCGGTGCGAACACCGCGCTCCAGCAGCTCGGCGAGGCTCGTGAGTCCGGCAACTTCGGTGCCATCAACAAGCTCGAGAAGGACCTGGCGTTCCACCTCGGTGGACACGTCAACCACTCGATCTTCTGGACCAACCTCGGCCCGGACACCAAGGTCCCCGAGGGCGAGCTCGCGGCGGCGATCGACGAGTTCTTCGGCTCCTTCGAGAAGTTCCAGGCGCAGTTCGCCGCCGTCGCGAACGGCATCCAGGGCTCCGGTTGGTCCGTGCTCGCATGGGACGTCGTCGGGCAGAAGCTCACCACGTTCCAGCTGTTCGACCAGCAGGGCAACATCCCGTTCGGGCTCGTCCCGATCTTCATGCTCGACATGTGGGAGCACGCCTTCTACCTCGACTACCTGAACGTCAAGGCGGACTACGTCAAGGCCGTCTGGAACATCGTCGACTGGGAGAACGTCGCGGCGCGCTTCGCCAACGCCAAGACCCAGAGCTTCGTCACGCTCTGAGCTTCGTCACGCTCTGAGCCGACCTGCGGTCTGACGACCGCACGACGAAGGCCGCCCCGGTGTCCGGGGCGGCCTTCGCCGTGCTCGGGGTCCGGAGCGGCCTTCGCCATGCTCGGGATGCGGGGCGGCCCTCGTCGTGCGCGGGGTCAGTGCCCCGTGCAGTGGTGTCGCCGGCCGGTCAGCGCTCGACCAGCGCCGTGCGGGCGGCGAGCCGTTCGGCGATGCGCCGGAGGGCGTCCTCGACCCGCTCCTCGTGGTCCAGGAGCCACCCCCACTGGACGCCGCGTGCGGCGAGGACGGCGTCGTTCGCGGACTGCTCCGCCTGTGCCGGCTCGACGCCGTGGTGCTTGCACCAGGCGGCGACGACCTCGACCTGACGCTGGTGCATCGCGCGGTGCATCGTCCGGTCACCGAGGGACTCGACCGACCCGAGCTCGAACGTCAGGCGCGCCGCGAGGGCACGATCGGTCTCGTCGAGTCCGCCGTAACAGGCGACGAGGTACCCCGCGAGTGCGTCGACATCGGCGTCGGGGTCGAGTTCGGCACTGGCGGACTTCTGGGCGAGATGCTCCACCACCGCGTCGAGCAGGGCTTCGCGGGACCCGAAGTGGTACACGATCGGGTAGGCACTCGTGCCGAGGACGCGTCCGAGGCCGCGGACCGAGACGGCCTCGACCGGGGTCGTCCGGAGGTGCGCGGCGACCTTCTCGACGATCGCCGGCTTCAGCGTCGGGTCTGGCTTGCGGGGCATGGGGGCTCCTCGGAGGATCGGGGGTGCGCCTCGAGGGGCGCGGACGGACCGTCGGACGGTGTGACCGGACTGCACGACCGGACTGTGGTTCCCGGCCGGGGGGCCAGAGGGCACTGTGAACTCTTGTCGCACTCAATATGTTACCGGATGAATGCACTATTGCGACTGAGAGATCGCCTGGCAGATGCGAGACGAACGAACACCGCCCGTCTCCTGGACGAGCACCGCCCGTCATCTGGACGAGCACCGCCCGTCTTCTGGGGGCGTGGGACTGGAGACTTCCTCGCGTTCAATCGATACCGTGGCAGCGATGTCTCGCGATGATCCCCGTTCCGACGCCACCACCACTCCGCTCCGATCCGGCCGGGGGCGGCAGGCTCCTGCTCGCGTGGCACACTCGGCAGGGCTCGGACGACGGCGCCGCGGTGCGGGCACGCGCTTCCTGGTGGTGGGCGACGCGCTCGACGCGATCATCGTCGTCACCGACCTCGCGCGGACCGGACCGGACCACGACCTCGCGGCGACGATCCGCCAGCGTCCGGACGGCTCCGGCGCGAACACCGCCGCGTGGCTCGGGTGGCTCGGCGCCGAGGTGGACTTCGTCGGCAGGGTCGGCGTCGACGACGTGCACCGCCACGAGCAGTCCCTGCGGAACGCCGGGGTCACACCACACATCGGCTACGACGCCGGAGCCGCGACCGGCGCGGTGGTGTCCGTCCAGACCCGCGAGCGTCGGGTCGCGATGGCCGATCCGGCTGCCGGCGCAGCGCTCGATCCGCTCGACGTCGACCCGGACCTCGTCGAGCAGGCCGACGTCGTGCACGTCACCGGCGCAGCGATGCTCGGCACGACGACGCCGGAGCACCTCGCCGGGCTCGTGCACCGTGCGAAGGCCGGCGGTGCGCGCGTGTCGATCGACCCGTCCTCGCCGGGACAGCTCCTCGACGTCGGACCCGAACGGTTCCTCCGCGCGATCGACGGTGCCGACCTGCTGCTCCCGGACCTCGCCGAGGGACGCGCGCTCACCGGTCTGGATGCGCCGGACGACGTCGCAGCAGCACTCGCCCGGCACGTCCCGCTCGTCGTGCTGACGCTCGGCGACGCCGGCGTCGTCATCGCACGCGCCGGGCGGACCCCGCAGCGGGTCGCTGCGCCCGACGTCGAGGTCGTGGACTCACTCGGCGCCGGGGACGCGTTCGCCGCCGGGTTCCTCTGCGCATGGGCGACCGACCCGGTCCGCGTCGGGGCGGCGGCGCGGGAGGGCGCCCGCGTCGCGGCGCGTGCCCTCTCGGTGATCGGCGGCCGACCACCCGTGTGAGCGACAGGCCCGGCCGCCTGACTGCGGCGGCTGCCTGCCTGCGGCGGCTGCCTGCCTGCGCCCACCGCCTGACCGCACCGGTCACCCGTCTTCGCCATTCGGCCGTCTGCACCGATCGGCCGTCTGCACCGTTCGGACCCGTGGGCCGCTCCACCCGTGCCGCTCCAGCCGAGCCGGATCTCAGCGCCGCGCGTCGGTCTCCGGCGACTCGACCCGGACGATCAGCGTCTGCACGAGGCCGGCCGCGAGCGGTGCGAGCCGCAGCTCGACGAGCAGGTCGGCGGCGGTGCCGTGGATGCGCCACCCGAGGTGCGTCGGCGCATCCGACCACTCGGTGGTCGGACGGTCGGTCGGTGTCGCTCCCGCTGTCGTGATCGCGGCCCCGAGCGCCGCGCGCCGACGATCGCGCGGCACGTCCAGGTCGACGTTCGGTGCGAAGGTCGCGTCCGCCAGGTCGTCCCGCCACGCACTCAGGAGGCGCGTCACGGCACCCTGCGCTGCCCGCGTCTCCGGAAGCACCCGGTCCGTCGCCGCGGCACCGGGCAGTTCCCCGTGTCGGGGGAGTCGCTCGAGCAGGAGGTCGTGCGCTGCTGTCGCGGCGACCGGCACACGGGCGGCCGTCGCGTTCTCGAACGCGACCACCCCGAGGCCGCTCGTGGTGCTCCATCGCATGTGCGCGGAGAACCCCGGGTAGCCGCCGGAGTGCGAGGCGACGGGCCCGACGACCGGGTGCTCCTCGACGACCAGCCCGAACCCGTACCCGGTCGGTCGCGGGCCACGTCCGGGGATCGACCGCTGCGCCTGCTGCATGAGCCGACGGTGTGCCCTGGTCACCGGCGAGTTCGGGACCGTTCCCGCTGCCCGTGGCCCGGTCCCACCGCCGGGCATGGCCGAGCCGGACGCGTCGGGGCGGAACGCACCGGAGAGGTGCGTCGCCCAGCGCGCCAGGTCGGTCACCGTGGAGAACAGGCCGCCGATGCTCGAGAACGCGCCGGGTCCGGACAGGGGCAGCTGCTCCCAGCCGCCGTCGTGCGGGCGGACCCCGCGCACCACGTACCCGGCGTCTCCCGGCGCCGTGAACGAGGTCGACGGCATCCCGACGGGGTCGAGCACCGCCGACGTGGCGAACTCGCGGAAGCCCACGCCCGACGCACGACCGACCACGCGGCCGAGGAGCGCGTACCCGAGGTTCGAGTAGGCGTACCTGGTGCCGGGGGTGGCGTCGAAGAGCAGACCACCTCGGAGGACGTCGTCGAGCGCCTCGTCGGTGATCGACTCCTGACGGTCGGCCCAGGGATCGTCCGTCGGGAACCCGGCCGACATCGTCAGGAGCATGCGGAGCGTCGGCGCGGGGGAGTCCGCGGTGGGCAGGCGGACCTCGTGGAACGCGGGGACGAAGTCGGTGATCGGGGCCTCGAGGTCCACGAGACCCCGCTCGACGAGGAGCATCAGCGCCGCCGCCGTGACGCTCTTCGTGCAGGATGCGATCCGGTACACCGTGTCCGCGTCCGGGGCCCGGCCGTCACCACGGTCGCCGTGGCCGCCACTCGCGACGAGGCCTGCGGCATCGAAGACCCCCCAGACGCTGCTCGGGGCCACGCCTGCTGCCACGCGGTCGCGGAACACCGTGTCGACGGCGACGAGGAGCTCGGCGGGAACGCGTCCGGAGCCGTCGGCGCTGTGTGCGGCCGTCGTTCCCGTCGCCGTCACACCCGACCCCCCGGGCTCACGACCGGCGCATCTGGTCGTAGGCGTCGAGTGCCCGCCTCCGGCTCTCCTTGAGGTCGACCATCGGGTCCGGACGGAGCTCGTCGGCCGGGATCCACTGCTCGATGTACGCGCGGTGCCCGTCGAACTTCTGCGCCTGCAGGTCCGGGTTGAACACGCGGAAGTAGGGCGCCGCGTCGAAGCCCGTCCCGGCGACCCACTGCCAGTTGGCCGGGTTGTTCGCGGTGTCGGCGTCCACGAGCGTGTCCCAGAACCACTGCTCGCCGATGCGCCAGTCGACGAGCATGTTCTTCACGAGGAAGCTCGCCGTCACCAGGCGGACACGGTTGTGCATCGTGCCGGTGGCCCAGAGCTCGCGCATCCCGGCGTCCACGAGGTCGATGCCCGTGGTGCCGTACCGCCAACGGTCGAGCTCGTCCTCGGACACCTCGCGCCACGGGAACGCATCGAACTCACGGCGCACGTTCGTCGTCTCGAGGGGGTCGCTGTGGAACCGCTCGTTCCAGTTGAACTCGCGCCAGGCGAGCTGTCGGAGGAACGCCGGTGCCTGCTTGCGCTGCTCTGGCTCGAGGTCGCCGTGCATGCGGTGCCACACCTGGTACGGACTGATCTCGCCCCAGCGGAGGTGCGGGCTCAGCCCGCTCGCGGCGTCGGCGGACGGCTGATCGCGCTGGTCGTAGTCCTCGAGACCGTTCGCGATGAAGTGCCGGAGGCGTTCGGCAGCGCCGGCTTCGCCCGGCGTCCACTCGTCGCGCAGGCCGCCAGCCCAGTCCGGAGCGGACGGGAGGAGCCCCCAGTCGTCGAGCGCATCGGTCGCGGTGTGCGGGTGCCGGTCGGGCAGCTCGCGGGGCTTCGGGAGCGGGTGGCGCGGCTCCGGCATCGCCTGGCATGCGCGCCAGAACGGCGTGAAGACCTTGTACGGCTCACCCTGGCCGGTGCGGACGGTCCACGGCTCCCAGAGCAGGTTCGCGGCGAAGCTGTGGGCCTCGACCCCGTCGTCGTGCAGGGACTGCTTGATCCCGGCGTCGAGGTCACGCTCCTGCTGGCTGTACCGACGGTTCCAGTACACCGCGTCCGCGCCGGTCTCCTCGACGAGGTCGGCGATGACCGTGGCCGCCTGACCTCGGCGGAGCGTCAGGCCGGACCCGCGCTGGTGGAGGTCCGTGTCGAGGCTCGTCAGCGAGCCGTGCAGCCACCATCGTGTGGCCGCGCCGAGGGTCCGGACGCCGTCGGACTCCTCGTCGAGGACGTACACGACGGTGAGGGGGCCGCCGTGGTCGATGCCCGCGCGGAGTGCGGGGTTGTCGGCGAGCCGGAGGTCGTCGCGGAGCCAGACGATCGTGCCGCTCATGCCGGGGCCACATCGGTCGATGTGCCGGCGCCGGCGACCGCGCTCGCGGTCCGGAGCTTGCGGCAGAGCGTGGTGAGGGTGCGCAGCTCGTCGTCGTCGAGCCCGGCCCCGAGCTGGTCGGCGATCGTCGAGGCATGTTGCACCGCGACCCTGCGGTACAGGTCGAAGCCGTGGGCCGTGAGCGCCACGATGACCCCCCTGGCATCGGTCGGGTCAGGCTGCTTGTCCACGATGCCACGCGCGGCGAGGCGCTCGACGAGCCGGCTGATGCTCGGTTGCGTCAGGAGGAGGTGGCCGGTCAGGTCGCGCATCCGCAGCCGGCGTCCGGGCTGCTTCGAGAGGTTGAAGCAGACGTCGTACTCGTTGAAGGAGATCTCCGCCGACGGGAAGTCGGCGTTGAGGGTCCGCATGACGGTGACCTGCGCCCGGAAGAGCGACTCCCACGCAGCAACGGCCGTGGCCTTGTCGCTCACTGGTGCTCCTCCCCGCTCGGCATCCCACAATGCTACCGACGGGTGGGGACATCGGCCCGGCGTGACAAGAGCCGGGCCGCGAGAGGCGTCGCGGCCCGGCCCTTTCCCTTGCACCAAGAGTGTCCTGCAATCACATTCCGCGGACGCCGCCACAGCAAACAACGTCCGCGCCGCAAGAATATAACGAGATGGTAACGCAGCGATAGTGACCGGAACGTCGTCTTCCTGGGAACTCGCCAAGAGCGTCGGGCGCCGGACCGCGTGCGACGGCGGCGAGAGTCCGGCGCGGAGCCCGGGTCGGACTCAGAAGAGGTCGGGCGACGGCGTCGACGCATACCGGACGGCCACGTCGGCGTGCCGGTCGAACCGGTAGCCGACACCCCGCACGGTCCGGACGATCTCCTCGAACGCACCGAGCTTCGAACGGAGCCGGCGGACGTGCACGTCGATGGTCCGCTCGTTCGGGATCTCGTCGTCGCCGTCGGACCAGAGGCCCTCGATGATGGCACTGCGGTCGACGGTGCGGCCCTCGCGGAGCACGAGGAACTGCAGCAGCTCGAACTCCTTGTAGGTCAGCGCCGCCGGTTCGCCGTCGAGGAGCACGCGCTTCCGGGAGATGTCGATGACGACACCGGTCTCCTCGGGCTCGGCGGTGACGGCCAGTTTGCGGGCGGCGACGGCCGAGCGGTCCTGCAGCGCGAGGCGGACGACGTCGACGTCGCGGCCGCCGGAGCCCTCGGCTGCCACCGCGACCGCCGCGTAGGTCTCCGTGGCCGGGACGAGCTGCGCGGTCAGGGCCCTGAGCTGCTCGACGACGGCGGCGAGGGTGGTGCCGGCGGCGGCTGCGGTCGCCTCGTCGAGACCGACGTACAGGGCGAAGCCGCGGGCCTCGGTGCCCTCGGGGAGTGCGCGGTTCCGGATCGGTGCCACGACCGGGCTGGTCGGGAGGGTGTCCGTGACGGCGGTCGGCTGGACCGGGACGGGGCGCGACGCGGAACCGAGGTCGGTCCGGACGGCTGCGGTCCGGACGGGTGCGGACGGGGCTGTGGCGGCCGTGCCGGCTGCGGGACGGGGGCGATCGATCGTGAGCGACATGATGGTCCTTCGGAGAGTGGCGCGGGGCGCCGGTGCGTCGAATGCGTCGTCCCCGGGTGCGACCGTGCGCTGGCCCTGCGACGTCGACGGATGCGATCCGGGACGGTCGGGGCTGGTGCTCACGGGTGGCTCGCAGAGCCGAGGGGAACGGACGGGACTCGCGACGGAGGTGCTCGTCGGGGGAGTCGTCCGGGGATCGTGTGCGCGGCGGGGTCGCCACCGCGGAGGATCCGGCTGGAACGGGTACCGGTCAGGCACACATTCGACAACACATGACCGCCATGGCCGGCATCATCATGCCGGGAGTCCCCTGGACCTCGATGAGGACGCGGGTGGACACGGAATCAGTCATGGACCGAGTATCGGCGGTATACCAACGCGCTGTCAACCGTCCGCCTGGTGCAGTCGACGGTCGTCGCGACGGTGGTCGCGACGTGCGCGAGACGGACTGGAGGTACGGCGGACGCGGGCCGGCGGGCTCGGCTGCACCGTCCCTCCAGTCCGGCACCCGCGGTGGCACTGCCAGCGCGACGGCACGGCGTCCGGCGAACCACGGGACGTCGAGGTGCGCGCACGGTCGCGCGCCGCGGAGGCGTTACTCGGCGAGCCCGTACAGGCGGTCGCCCGCGTCGCCGAGGCCGGGGACGATGTACCCGTTCTCGTCGAGTCGCTCGTCGAGCGCACCGAGGACGACCGTGACGTTCTTGCCCTCGGTCTCGCGCTCCACGGCGGCGAGGCCCTCCGGCGCGGCGAGGATGCAGACCGCGGTGACGTCGTCGGCACCACGGTCGAACAGGTACTGGATCGCCGCGTTCAGCGAACCGCCCGTCGCGAGCATCGGGTCGAGCACGAAGCACTGGCGACCCGAGAGGTCCTCGGGGAGCCGCTCCGCGTAGGTCTGCGGCTGGAGGGTCTCCTCGTTGCGGGCCATGCCGAGGAAGCCGACCTCCGCCGTGGGGACGAGCTTGACCATGCCCTCGAGCATCCCGAGGCCCGCGCGGAGGATGGGCACGACGAGCGGACGCGGCTTGGCGATCGAGACGCCCATGGTGTGTGCCACCGGGGTCTCGATCGGCGACGCGGTGACGCGGACGTTCCGGGTGGCCTCGTAGGCGAGGAGGGTGACGAGCTCCTCGGTCAGCGCACGGAAGGTCGGTGACGGGGTGGTCTTGTCGCGGAGCACCGACAGCTTGTGGGTGATGAGCGGGTGGTCGGCAACGTGAACGCGCATGTCGTCAGGCTACCGGGAGCGGGTGGTCGGCGCTGCGCTGATCGGGCACGGACGCGCATGCCTTCAGGCTCCCGGGAGCGGGCACGGACGCGCCTAGGCTCGACCGTACCGTCAGACCGGGAGGAGACCCGTGGAGCACCCGTCGGCCCGCCCGTGGCTCGCAGCGATGGAGCTGGCACTCGCCGAGGCACGCGCCTGCCTCGGCACCGGCGACGTCCCGGTCGGCGCTGTGGTCCTCGACGCGAGCGGCGCGGTGGTCGCCGTCGGCCGCAACGAACGCGAGGCCCGGCAGGACCCCACCGCGCACGCCGAGGTCCTCGCCCTCCGCGCCGCCGCGGCCACGACGGGGGACTGGCACCTCGACGAGCACACCCTCGTGGTCACGCTCGAGCCCTGTCCGATGTGCGCCGGTGCGGTCCTCGCGGCACGGGTGCCACGGCTGGTGTTCGGCGCGTGGGACCCGAAGGCGGGAGCGTCCGGCAGTGTGTACGACATCGCCAGGGACCGCCGCCTGCCGCACCGCACCGAGGTCGTGGCAGGGGTCCGCGAGCGGGAGTGCGCCGAGCTGCTCGACACGTTCTTCGCTGAGCGACGCTGAGCGCCGCCGAGCGCCGCTGAGCGACGCTGAGTGCCGTTCAGCGACGATGCGGGTCAGTCGGCCGCGCGGATGATGATCGCCTCCGTCGGCGGCCGGGCCCCGTCGTGCCGGACGTCCGGCTCGACGTAGATCACCCGCGCGATCGGCACCGCGGCACGCACCCGCGCCTCGAGCGTGTCGATCCCGGCTGCGACGTCACCCACCCGACGCTCGGCGTCCACCGCGACCTTGACGGCGACGAGGAGCTCCTCCGGCCCGAGGTAGAGCGTCTTCATGTGGATGATCGAGTCGACCTCCGGCCCGTCGAGCACCGCACGCTTGATCGCCGTGACGTCCGCCTCGCTGGCGCCCTCGCCGACCAGCAGGCTCTTGGTCTCGATGCCGAGGATCACGGCCACCGCGATGAGCAGCGCCGCGATGAGGATGGTGCCGATCGCGTCGAAGAGCCCGTTGCCGGTGATCGCGGTGAGTCCGACCCCGAAGAGGGCGAACACGAGACCGAGGAGCGCTGCCGTGTCCTCGAGCATCACGACCGGGAGCTCAGGGGCCTTCGCCCGCCGCACGAACTGCACCCAGGACTGCCCGCCCTTGTGTGGCCGGGCTTCCTTCAGGGCGGTCCGGAGCGAGAAGCCCTCGAGCCCGATGGAGATCAGGAGGACCAGGATCGGCAGCCACCAGTTCTCGAGCGGATGCGGGTGCTCGAGCTTCTCGATGCCCTCGTACAGCGAGAAGACACCACCGACCGAGAACAGGATGATCGACACGACGAACGCGTACACGTAGCGTTCGCGTCCGTAGCCGAACGGGTGTTCTTCATCGGCGAGGCGCTTCGCCTTCCGACCGCCGAGGAGCAGCAGGATCTGGTTGACGGAGTCCGCGAGCGAGTGGACACCCTCGGCGAGCATCGACGCCGACCCGCTGATCGCCGCCGCGATGAACTTGACGATCGCGATCCCGACGTTCGCGCCGAGTGCCGCGAAGATCGCCTTGTTCCCACCGGATGCGCTCATGCTGTCCGATTGTAGGGCGATGCGCCTGCCTACGATGGAGGCATGCCCGCAGATGTGAACAACCCTGCCGACCTGCCCCGCACCGCCATGCTCGGCGTCGGATCGATGTCCGGGGCGGTGCTCGACGGACTGCTCGCCGCCGGGGTCCCCGCCGACCGGTTCGCGATCACGAACCGGTCTGAGGGCTCGGCATCGGCGCTCCGCGAGCGCGGACTCGACGCGACGGCACTCGAGACTGACCCGGAGGCGAACCGGCGTGCCGTCCGTGGCGCCGAGATCGTGGTCATCGGCGTGAAGCCGCTCATGGTCGCGGATCTGCTCCGCGACGTCGCCGGCGACCTCGAACCGGGCGCCCTCGTGGTGAGCGTCGCGGTCGGTGTGACGAGCGCGACCATGGAGGCACTCCTGCCCGGGTCCGTGCGCGTCGTCCGGTCGCTCCCGAACACCCCGATCGGCGTCGGGCACGGCGTGACCGGCATCAGCCCCGGGAGTCGCTCGGACGCCGAGGCGACAGCACTCGCCGCGTCGCTGTTCTCGGTGTCGGGCGAGGTCGTCGAGGTCCCCGAGTCCAAGCTCGATGCACTCAGTGCGGTCTCCGGCTCCGGCCCCGCCTACGTGTTCCTGCTCGTCGAGGAGTGGCAGCGGGCGGCCGAGTCCCTGGGGTTCGACCCCGAGCAGGCCCGGGTCATGGTGCAGAACACCGTGCGCGGGGCCGTCGCGCTCCTCGACGCGTCGGACAAGGGTCCCGAGGCGCTCCGCAAGGCCGTGACGAGTCCGAAGGGGACCACCGAGAAGGCGATCGAGGTCCTGCAGGAGGCCGACCTCGAGGGGACGCTCCGTCGCGCGGCGGACGCCGCGATCGCGCGCGCCACGGAGCTCGCCGAGTCGTAGTCGACGCGGCCCGACCGCCTGGCCGCACCCTGCCGGGGTGACCGGACGCGGACTGGAGGGACGGTGCGGGCGTGCACCGTCCCTCCAGTCCGGAACGCGGTCCGGTCCGACAGGACGCGGTCCGGTCCGACAGGACGCGGTCCGGTCCGACAGGACGCGGGCCGGTGTCCGACGCGCTACTCGAGCGCGGCGAAGCGCTCCAGGTCGCCCGTCGCCCCCGAGACGATCATCAGGTCGTCCTCGCCGACGACCGTGTCCGGCGTCGCGGCCGTGAACGCACCGCCGGGGGTCTTCACACCGAGCACCGTCAGGCCGAACCGCGTCCGGATGACGGTGGTGCCGAGGTCCTTGCCGCGCACAGGTCGGGGCGGGTACATCTTGACGACCGCGAAGTCGTCGTCGAACTCGATGAAGTCGAGCATCCGCCCGGACACCAGGTGCGCGGTGCGTTCGCCGGCCTCGCGCTCCGGGTAGACCACGTGGTTCGCGCCGATGCGCGACAGGATCGTGCCGTGTGAACGACTGATCGCCTTCGCCCAGATCTGCGGGATCCCGAGGTCGACGAGGTTGGCGGTGATCAGGACGCTCGACTCCAGGTGCGAGCCCACGCCGACGACCGCGATCGCGAAGTCCTGGGCGCCGATCTGCCGGAGCGCGTCGATGTCGGTGGCGTCCGCCTGCACGGCGTGGGTCACCCGGTCGGACCACTTCTGGACGAGTGCCGGATCGCTGTCGACGACGAGCACCTCGCGGTCCTGCCGTTCGAGCTGCCCGGCGGTGGCCGCACCGAACCGGCCGAGCCCGACGACGAGGACCGGCGCGTCGTGCGAGATCCGGCCGGACTTCGTGATGCTCCCGCTGCGGTTCCTGTCAGCCAACGATCGGCCTCTCCTCTGGTCGGGTGAACAGCTGTCTGCTCTGGCTCGCGGCGAGGGCCGCTGCGATGGTCACGGTACCAACGCGCCCGAGGAACATCGTGGCCGCGAGCACGTACTTGCCGGCCTCCGGCGCGCTCGCCGACACCCCGGAGCTCAGCCCGGAGGTCGCGAACGCCGAGATCACCTCGAACAGGACGTGGTCGAGCGAGTCCTGGGTGATCTGCAGGAGCGTGACGGTCGACAGAGCGATGATCGTCGCACCCCACAGCACGACGGCGACCGCGAGGCGGAGGACGTCGCTCGGGACGCGACGGCCGAAGGCCTCCATGCTGCGTCGGCCCCTGGCCTCGGCGACGGCGGCCAGGAACAGGACCGCGAGCGTCGTGACCTTGATGCCGCCGGCGGTCGACGCGGACCCGCCGCCGATGAACATGAGCATGTCGGTGACGAGGAGGCTCGCGCCGTGCAGGTCGTCGACCGGGACCGTGGCGAACCCACCCGATCGGGTCATCGTCGACAGGAAGAGCGACTGGAACACCGTGTCGCCGGCACCGAACCGACCGAAGGTGGCGTGGTTCGAGGACTCGAGCGCGATGTACGCGGCGGTCCCCGCGGCGAGGAGGATGCCACTCGTGGCGAGGGTCAGCTTGACGTGGATGGACCAGCGCCGCGGGGTCCGCCACTGCGTGGTGAGGGTCCTGATCACCGGGAACCCGATCGACCCGGCGATGACCCCGAGCATGAGGAGCGACAGGAACCAGTAGTCGTGCTCGAACGGGGCCAGTCCCTCGGGGTTCGGGGAGAACCCGGTGTTCGTGAACGCCATGGCGGCGTAGTAGAAGGAGTCGCCGACCGCTGTCCAGAACGGGACGCCGGTGACGAGCACCGACGGCACCAGCAGCACGCCGAGTGCGATCTCGATCGACAGCGTGCTGATCGCGACGGTCGCGAGGAGCGTGCCGACCTCGCCGAGGCGGACCGCCTGACCCTCCGGCACCGCGCCGGCGTGGCCTCGGAGCGGGTTCGAGTCCCCGGCGGCGATGAGCTTGGCGCGGAGTCCGAGTCGGCGGGTCACGACGAGGCCGAGGATCGAGGCGAGCGTCAGGACACCGAGTGCGCCGATCTGCGTGCCGATGACCACGACGACGTTGCCGAACGTCGACCAGTGCGTGGCCATGTCGACCGTGGAGAGCCCGGTGACACAGACCACGGACGCCGCGGTGAACAGTGCGTCGGCGAACGAGGTGGGGGTGCCGTCGGCAGCGGTGACCGGCAGCATGAAGACGCCGGTGAACACGAGGATCAGCGCGGAGAAGACGAGGATCGCCAGGCGTGAGGGGGAGTGCCGGATCGCGGTGGTGAAGCGGCCCCGGATCGTGCGGGTCGGGTCGACGACCCGGCGCCGGAGCGTCGGACGTGCGGGCATCGTATGCCTCCCGGGACATGGGCAGCGCCCGCGTGGTCGGGACGCCATGGTACATCCGGTGTACGCCGGTTAGCCTTGCCGCATGGCCGACATCTTCAGCGTCATCGCTGATCCCACCCGGAGGCAGCTCCTGGCCGCACTGCTCTCCGCCTACGGGTCCGACGCCACCGCCGGCGAGCTCAGTGTCGGCCAGATGGTCACCCGCCTCGGGATCAGTCAGCCCACCGTGTCGAAGCACCTCCGTGTCCTCCGCGACACCGGCCTGGTCTCGACGCGCGAGGAGGGCCAGCACCGCTACTACCGTCTCGACCCGGAGCCGCTCCTGGCCATCGAGGACTGGGTCGTGCCGTTCGTCGGCGCGGTGGATGCCGACGGGGCTCCCGCGACGACGTCGTGGACCCCGGACGGGCAGGCGGTGTCCGTCCGTCGGCGGGGCGGGGGTGCTCGAGCGACCGTCGACGTGGGCACCGAGCTCGGTCGGGTGATGGCGGAGGCGTCCTTCCGGGCGACCTCGGCCCTGAGCGGTGCGCAGTCCGGGTGGGGGCGGGTCGTCGAGCCCGTTCGGCGGCGGCTCACGCGGCGCCCGGAGGACGGCGGGGAGTAGGCCGGTCCGCGCTCAGGTTCCCACCCCGGTTCGCGGGGTGAGACGGGGGTGGACATGCCGTATCACCCGCCCCTACAGTTGCCAGAGACCACTCAGGTCCCACCAATGCTCCGGGCACTCGTCTCGTCTGATCCGGATCCCTCCCGAAAGCAGCAGCGCATGACCGGCAGTTTCGACGACGTGCGGTTCCTCACCGTCGCTGAGGTCGCTGAGATGATGCGCGTCTCGAAGATGACGGTGTACCGGATGGTGCATGCGGGGGAGCTCCCCGCGATCCGCTTCGGTCGGTCCTTCCGGGTGCCGGAGTCCGCGGTCGCGGAGATGCTCCGCGGCGGCGTCGCCGACGTCGGCTGAGTCCCCACTCCGCTCTCGGCGTTGCGCCTTCGGCCCGACATCCATGCCGGCTCGGTTCGACTTGCCCGTCGCACTCCGGTAGACTCGCCCGAGGCAAATTTTCCGCGGTCTACTCCGACCCGGTGTCCACATCAGTCGTCAGTGAGGTCCGTATGGGTTCTGTCATCAAGAAGCGTCGCAAGCGCATGGCGAAGAAGAAGCACCGCAAGCTGCTTCGCAAGACGCGTCACCAGCGTCGCAACAAGAAGTAGGTCCTCCGGGAACTGCTTCACGCGTGAAAGCCTCGACCTGCCGGTCGGGGCTTTTTGCGTGCCAGGCGCGGGCGTGCCGGGTGCGGGTGTGCCGGGTGCGGGCGTGCCGGGTGCGGGCGTTGCGGGTGCGGGCGTTCCGGCCCGGGCTACCGGCCCCGCGTCCTGCGTCCCGCGTCCCGCGTCCCGCACACGCGGATCCACGCTGAACACGCGGATGCAGGTGTTCAGTGCGGACGGGGGTGTTCTGAACACCGCCGTCCGCGCGGTGCCGGTGCCCCGCCGCGCGCCGCCGCAGCGTGCGTCCTGCACACGCGCGTCCAGCGCGAACACGCGGATCCGGGTGTTCGCGCCGGACGGGGGTGTTCTGAACACCGGGCGGCGCCGGCGCGCGGCCTCGCAACGTGCTCCCCGCGCAGATGCCCGGCAGTACGCTGGCGGGGTGCCGACCGTGACGCTCCTGACCAAGCCCGGATGTCATCTCTGCGACGACGCCCGTCCCATCGTGGAAGGCGTCGTGGCGGACCACCCCGGTGTGACGTTCGTCGAGCGCTCCATCCTCGACGACGACGCCCTCCGCGAGGAGTACGCCGAGGACATCCCCGTGGTCCTCGTCGACGGCCGCGTGCACAGCAACTGGCACGTCGACGCAGCCCGCCTCGACCAGGCCATCACGAGAGCAGAAGAGGTCTCCGCATGATCCACCACGTCGTCGCCTGGTCACTCCGCGAGGACCTCGACCGCCAGCAGTCGATCTCCCGGATCCGTGAGCTGCTCGAAGGACTTCGGGGTGTCGTGTCCTCGATCCGGTCCATCGCCGTCGTCGAGAACGCGGCCTACCCGGACCGGAACGCCGACGTGGCCGTCGTCGCGCAGTTCGACGACCTCACCGGGCTCGACGAGTACCAGGTGCACCCGGACCACCAGGCCGCAGCGGCGGAGATCCGCGGACTCGTCACGGGGCGGACGGCCATCGACTGGGAGGCGTGAGCCGCGCCTCCAGGCTGGGCTGAGCTGACCACCTGTGCTTCCTGCAGCTCTGCGGTGACTGTAGGGCCCGTGCCCGCCTGCTCGCCCGAGCACGTCGGGGACCGCATCGCGACATGAACGACGCATGGCCCCACCGATCTCGGATGGGGCCATGCGTCGTTCGTGGTGCGATTCCGCGAGGCTGCGCCGCGGGCAGCGGTGCAGCGCCTGTGCGGCCGCGCTAGGGCTGCAGCCGCGTCGGACCGCGGAAGAGGTAGGTGACCTCGCGGATCGACGCCTCACCCAGCATGAGCATGAGGACGCGGGCAAGACCCATCCCGAACCCACCGTGCGGCGGAACGCCGTACCGGAAGAAGTCGAGGTACCAGTCGATCTCCGCCGGGTCCATGCCCTTCGCGACGGCCTGCTCGGTCAGGACGTCGACGCGGTGCTCACGCTGGGCGCCGGTCGAGATCTCCGCACCGTTGTAGATGAGGTCGTAGCTCTTGGTGAGCGTCGGGTCGTCCTCGTGGCGCATGTGGTAGTACGGCCGGATCGAGGCGTCGTAGTCGGTGACGAACACGAAGTCCGAACCGAGGTGCTCCTTGACGTGCGCGGAGATGCGGCGCTCGCTCTCGGGGTCGAGGTCGCCGTCCGTGCGGGGGCTCTCGTACCCGCCCTCGGCGACGATGCGACGGACCTCGGCGAGCGGGATGCGGGGGAACGGCGCGGTCGGGATCTGCAGCTCGAAGCCGAAGACCTCGGCGATCGCCTCGCCGTACTTGGCCTGGACCGCCGTGATGCCGGCGACGAGGAGCTCCTCGTGCATCGCCATGACGTCCTCGTGGGACTCGACCCAGGAGAACTCGGCGTCCACGCTCGTGAACTCGGTGGCGTGGCGGCTCGTGAAGGACGGGTCCGCGCGGAAGGCGTCCGCGATCTCGAAGACCGCCCCGAACCCTGCCGGCTGCGCCATCTGCTTGAAGTTCTGCGGGCTCTGGGCGAGGTACGCCGTCGTCTCGAAGTACGGCAGCTCGAAGAGCTCCGCGCGGGACTCGGACGCCGACGCCATGAGCTTGGGCGTGTGGATCTCGATGAAGTCGCGGTCGATCCAGTACTGACGGAAGGCGTGCTCGAGCGTCGTCTGGATGCGGAAGATCAGGTTCTGCTTGCGGTTCCGGAGGTCGAGGAAGCGCCAGTCGAGCCGCTTGTCGAGCGAGGAGTCGTCGGCGATCGGGGTCTCCGGGATCGCCGTGGACACGACCGTCAGCGCGCCCAGCTTGACCTCGAGTCCGCCGAGCTTGACGCGCTCGTCGTGCTTCAGTTCGCCGGACACGTGGATGAACGTGCCGTGTGCGAGGCCGGAGATCTGCTCCGTCGTGGTGACCCTGGCGGCCGAGTCGTCATCGCCCTCGACGGTCTCGCGCGTCGCGGGGTTGACGATCTGGACGGCGCCGGACTCGTCGCGGAGGACGACGAACTGCACCTTCTTCTGATCACGGACGGTCTCGACCCATCCGGCCACGGAAACGGGGCCGTCGGGGAGGGCGGCAAGGTCGGCGATGCGGGTGCGTTCGATCACGGAGAGCGAGTCTACCGGTCGGACCGCGTCGGGCCGGTGGCCCTGTGGACAACCGGCGTCGACACGGTCGGTCGGGGGCATGCCAGGCCGGCAGCACGGCCGCGTGGCGCGGTGCGGCACGCGAGCCTCCGGCCGCTGGTCCTCCACAGGGCGGTCGTGCGTCGATCCGTGCACAGATGCGGACGGGAGGCGCGGGTGCGGTCCGGCGGGCCTCTAGCGTCGTCGACGGATGAGCGGATCGAGATGGAGGGGATCGGATGCAGATCGATGTGGAGCGTTGGCCGGGTGGTGCTCCCGCGACCGTGATCGCGGCCGTCGTCACGGGAGTGTGCGGTCTCGGGATCGCACTCGTGACAGGGCTCGCGACGCTGACTCGACGTTGGTCCGATGGTCGCCACCGACGGCGCCAGCACCAGTGGGATCGACTCACGTGGTCGTTGGAGATGGTCGCGAGCGCCGAGCCGAGACGAGCTGAGATCGGACTTGTCTGCACACGGTCGATGTACGACATACCGGGATTGACGGCTCAGGACAGGGCAATGGCTAGAAAGGTGCTCGAGCTCGCCGAATCGACGTGGGCCGAGCGGGAGGACGGGGACCACCATGACCACACCCAGCACTGAGGGCCGACTCACCCCGCTGTCGCGGGCGATCCTCGCCGACATGATGCGTCGGTTCGAGGCGGAGTTGGGTCCGGAAGCATGGGCTGCAGAGCGCGCTGAGGTCGATGCGCTCGTCGCGGAGTCACGCGCAATCGCGCGCCAGGATGCTGAACGCAGGCAGTCAGGGGGCTGAGGCGCGCAGGGTCTGCAGCGTGCCGAGGAACTCCTCGGCCATCGCGACGCGTTCGAGGAGGCCCTCGTGCCGGGCCTGGGCGTCCTCGATGAAGCTGTCGAGCCGAGCGGCGAGCAGTCCGCGGTCGCCGTCCGTGGTGGGCTCGCCGGCCGAGCCGCGCAGCCCGTCGACGACCGTGAGCAGGTCGGCCATCTCGTCGAGTGAGAACCCGAGCGGCTTCATCCGCCGGATCACGAGCAGCCGATCGAGGTCCTGGTCGGTGTAGGTCCGGAAGCCGCCGGCCGTCCGCCCACTCGGGACGAGGAGCCCGACTTCGTCGTAGTGGCGGATCGTGCGCAGGGACATGCCGGCGCGTTCGGCGAGCTCCCCGATGTGCATCGTCCCGCCGCCGGCGCCCGCACCGCCGGAGAGTCCGGGGGTGCCGAGGTCGTCTGGATCTGGTGTCAGGTCGGTGTCCGGTGTCGTCACGCGTGGAACTCTACCCTCACGTGAGGGTAGAGTTCCCGACGATGACCTCTGCAGCAGTTCTCCCGTCGACACCCGCCGTCCCGACCGTCCTCAGCGCCCTGCGATCACCGAGGCTCCTCACACGAGAGGTCCTGGCGGGCGTCGTTACCGCACTCGCGCTCATCCCGGAGGCGATCTCGTTCTCGATCGTCGCCGGGGTCGACCCTGCCGTCGGGTTGTTCTCCTCGTTCGTGATCGCCGTCGTGATCGCGTTCGTCGGCGGTCGACCGGCGATGGTGTCGGCCGCCGCGGGTTCCGTCGCGCTCGTCATTGCACCGATGGTCCGCGACCACGGCATCGAGTACCTCGTCCCGACGATCGTCCTCGGCGGGGTGTTCCAGCTCGTCCTCGGGTTCATGGGCGTCTCACGACTCATGCGGTTCATCCCGCGGAGCGTCAACGTCGCGTTCGTGAACGCCCTCGCGATCCTCATCTTCACCGCACAGCTCCCGAACCTCTTCGGGCGCGACGTCCCGGCGATCGTGTGGCCGCTGACAGCCCTCGGCATCGCGATCATCGTGTTCTTCCCGTTCGTCACGAAGGCCGTCCCGGCTCCGCTCATCGCCGTGGTCGTCGTGACGGTCATCACCCTCGTCGCGGGCCTCGACGTCCCGACCGTCGGGGACAAGGGGTCGCTGCCGGACTCGCTTCCGGGCTTCTCCGGCATCCAGGTGCCCCTCGATCTCGACACACTCGGGATCATCGCCCCGTACGCCTTCGGCATGGCGATCGTCGGGCTCATCGAGACGCTCCTCACCGCGCAGCTCGTCGACGCCATCACCGACACCGGCTCGAGCAAGTGGCGGGAGTCGTGGGGGCAGGGCGTCGCGAACGTCGTCAGCGCGTTCTTCGGCGGGACCGGTGGCTGCGCCATGATCGGGCAGACCGTCATCAACGTGAAGACGGCCGGCGCGCGCACACGCATCTCGACGTTCGTGGCCGGTGTCGCGGTCCTCGTGCTCACGGTGAGCCTCCGTGACGTGGTGGCCGAGATCCCGATGGCCGCACTCACCGCGGTGATGATCATGGTGTGCGTCGCGACCTTCGACTGGCACAGCATCCGGCCGAACACCCTGCGTCGGATGCCCCTCGGCGAGACGGTCATCATGATCATCACCGTCGTGGTCGTCGTCTTCACGGACAACCTCGCCACCGGCGTGCTCGTCGGGGTCGTCCTGGCCGCCCTCGTCTTCGCCAGGCGGGTGTCCCACGTGGTGGACGTCGAGCGCACCGTGCAGTCCGGAGCGGCGTCCGGAGCGGGCCCCGGAGCGACGCCCGGAGCAGACCCCGGAGCGGCGTCCGTCGTCCGGTACCGGGTCCGGGGTGCCCTGTTCTTCGCGTCGTCCAGCGACCTCGTGACGCGGTTCTCGTACCCGGAGGACCGCCTCGCCGGCACGGTCCGCGTCGAGATCGACATGTCCGAGGCGCACATCTGGGACGCGAGCACCGTCGCCGCCCTCGACGCGGTCGAGCTCCGCTACCGCCAGCACGGCATCGAGGTCGAGGTCCTGAACCTCAACACCGGGTCCATCCGCCTGCACAGCCGACTGTCCGGTCACCTGGGTTGACGCCGGACTGGAGGGACGGGTCGGGGCCGACCCGTCCCTCCAGTCCAGATCGGGCGCCCGACCCACCCGACCTGAGCCGATCCACATCCCGTCGAGAAACCTGAGGGGGAGGTGGACACAGTCCGCCGACCTACACTGGAAGCCATGCCAGCCACCCGAATCCACCTCGTCCGCCACGGCGAGGTGCACAACCCGGACGGGGTCCTCTACGGGCGACTCCCCGGGTTCCGGCTGAGCGAACTCGGCACCCGGATGGCCGCTGCCTCCGCGAACACCTGGAAGGACACCGGCGTCGACGTCCGCCGGATCGTCGCCTCCCCACTCCAGCGCACCCAGGAGTCCGCTGCGCCGTGGTCCGCCGTCTACGGGCTCGACGTCGACACGGACGAGCGGCTCATCGAACCGACGAACCGGTACGAGGGGCAGCCCCCCGGGTTCACGAAGCGCTCGCTCCGTCGCCCGTCGGAGTGGCCGTGGATCGCGAACCCGATGCGCCCGAGCTGGGGCGAGGCGTACGACGCCATCGCGAACCGGATGCTCGCGGCCGTGGACACCGCATGGCGGAGCGTCGACGACGGCGATGTCGTCCTCGTGAGCCACCAGCTGCCGATCTGGATGGTGCACCGACGCCTCGCGGGCGAGCACCTCTGGCACGACCCGCGCCAGCGCCGATGTGCGCTGTCGAGCATCACCACCCTGGAGCACCGCAACGCGCCTGGACAGCCGTCGGGCGCGTTCGTCGAGGTCGGGTACGCCGACCCCGCCGGCCCCCTCCTCGAGGGCGCCATCGACCTTGGAGCAGTGTGAACACGTCCCGGATCCGTTCTCGCGCCGCCGTCGTCATCACGGCCGGCATCGTCACCGCGATCGCGCTCGCCGGCTGCTCGTCGGGCAACGACGACCTCGCCTCGCAGTACAAGGGCGGCACGACGCAGAACTACATCTCCGGCGACGGCGCGGTGACCGAGGTCGCTGCGGACAAGCGTGAGGCCCCGGTGGACTTCTCGGCGAAGGACACCGACGGCGACACCGTGTCGAGCAAGGCCCTCCGCGGCAAGGTCGTCGTGCTCAACTTCTGGTACGCGGGCTGCCCGCCGTGCCGTGCCGAGGCGAAGAACCTCAACAAGGTCGCCTCGTCGCACGCGGCCGACGACGTCGCGTTCGTCGGCGTGAACGTCCGCGACAAGAAGGCCACCGCCGAGGCCTTCGAGCGCACCTTCGGGGTCGACTACCCGACGGTGCTCGACGCCGACGAGGGCACCATGCAGCTGGCGCTCTCCGGCACGATCGCCCCGAACTCGGTCCCGACCACGATCGTCCTCGACAAGCAGGGCCGAGTCGCGGCGAGGATCCTCGGCGCGGTCGACTCGCCGAGCATCCTCGACACCCTCGTCAGCGACGAACTCTCCGGGAGCGCCTGATCCCCGTGGGCGGCAACCCCTTCTCCGACGCGATCCTGAGCGGTCAGATGGCCGTGGCGGTGCCGGTCGCGCTCCTGGCCGGGCTGGTGTCGTTCCTGTCGCCGTGCGTCCTGCCGCTCGTGCCGGGCTACCTCGGGTACGTCGGCGGGGTCGCCGAGAGCGGGCGGAAGCGCAGCCGCGTGGTGCTCGGGGTGCTGCTCTTCGTCCTCGGGTTCACCATCGTGTTCGTCGCGTACACCACGGTGTTCGGGGCGCTCGGGTTCTGGCTGGTGCGGTGGCGGGACCTCATCACCCAGGTGCTCGGTGTCGTCGTCATCCTGATGGGACTCGTCTTCGTCGGGCGGTTCACGTTCATGCAGCGGACCGTCAAGCCCGGGTGGACCCCGGCGACCGGTCTCGTCGGGGCACCGCTCCTCGGCATCGTCTTCGGCCTCGGCTGGACCCCGTGCCTCGGTCCGACCCTCGCGGCGATCAACCTGCTCAGCGTGCAGTCCGGCAGCGCGTGGCAGGGCATGTGGCTCGGGGTCGCGTACTGCATCGGCCTCGGCATCCCGTTCCTGCTCGTCGCACTCGGAGCGGGGTGGGCCACCGGCGCCATCCGCGTCGTCAAGCGACACATGCGCGTCGTCAACATCATCGGAGGAGCGATCCTGATCGTCATCGGTCTGCTCATGGTCACCGGGCTCTGGTCGACCATCATGTCGAGTGTCGGGGCGGTGATCCAGAGCTATGTCCCGCTCGTCTGACGACACCGAGGCGCGCACGCGCGCCGACGCACAGGACGGCCTGGAGGCACGGGGCACGTCCGACACGTCGGCACCGTCCGAAGCCGCGCAGGACGCCGCGGCACCGTCCGATGACCCGCAGGACGCCGCGGAGCGGGACGCTGCGGTGCGGGACGCTGCCGACGACCGCGAGACCGCCGTCGGCGCCCCGCTGCGCCCGTCCGACCACATGGACGGGACCCCGGCGGCCGCGTCGGGTGACCGTGGCGACGACGTCAACCAGCCCGCCCTCGGAGTGGTCGGGTACATCCGGTTCTTCTGGCGGCAGCTCACGAGCATGCGCACGGCGCTCTTCCTGCTCATGCTGCTCGCCCTCGCCGCGATCCCGGGTTCGCTCGTGCCGCAGCGCACCGCCGACCCGAACGGCGTCACCCAGTACCAGGTCGACCACCCGCAGCTCTTCCCGGTGCTCGACAAGCTGCAGGTGTTCGACACCTACACGTCGGTGTGGTTCTCCGCGATCTACCTGCTGCTCTTCGTGTCGCTCATCGGCTGCATCATCCCGCGGTCGAAGCACCACTGGCAGTCCCTCCGGACCAAGCCGCCGCGCACCCCCGCCCGGCTCGGTCGGCTCGCGGGGTTCCGGCGTGTCGTCGTCGGACCGGACACGCTCGCGGACGGTGCCACGGGCCTCCCGTCCGTCGAGGACGCCGTCGGCGGTGCGGTGACGCTCCTCAAGCGGTCCGGGTACCGCGTCCAGCGGTTCGGCGACTCCGTCAGCGCGGAGCGCGGCTACCTCCGCGAGACCGGGAACCTGGTGTTCCACACGGCCCTCGTCGGCGTGCTCCTGGCCGTCGGTGTCGGTGGTGGGTTCAGCTACACCGGGCAGCGGCTCTTGGTGGAGGGGCAGACGTTCTCGAACGTGCTCGGCTCGTACGACTCCTTCATCCCGGGGCGCTGGTTCAGCCAGTCACAGCTGCAGGGATACAACCTGACCCTCGACGACTTCGTCACGACGTACGAGCAGAAGAACCTCAACGCGCTCGGCCAGGCGACGGACTACAAGGCCACCGTCACCGCGCGCACCAAGGGCGGGGCGGCGCAGCGTGACGTCATCAAGGTGAACGACCCGCTGTCGATCGGCGGCACCAACGTGTACCTGCTCGGCAACGGGTACGCCATGCACGTCACCGTCCGCGACGGCGACGGCAACGTGGCATTCGAGGACGACGTCCCGTTCCTGCCGGCGGACGCGAACTACACCTCGACGGGCGTCATCAAGGTCCCGGACGCCGAACCGGACCAGCTCGGCATGGTCGGGTTCTTCTACCCGACGGCGGTCAAGCAGGCCTCGGGTGCCTATGCGTCGAACTACCCGGACGACGAGAACCCCCTGCTGACGCTGCAGGTCTACACCGGCGACCTCGGGCTCGACGACGGGGTCCCGCGGAGCGTGTACCAGCTCTCCACGGTCGGTCTGACGCAGATCGCCGGGCGGACGGCCGCGGACAAGTCGATCGAACTGAAGCCCGGGCAGACGAAGACGCTGCCGAAGGGTGCCGGCTCGATCACGTTCGACGGTGTCAAGCGGTACGTCTCGCTCGACGTGCACCACGACGGGTCGCAGCTCTGGGTCGCGGCCTTCGCGCTGCTCTCGGTCCTCGGGCTGCTGACGTCGCTGTTCGTCCCGCGCCGTCGCGTGTGGGTCAAGGTCGTCCGGAACAGCCGGCCCGACGACGGCGACGGCAACGACGGCGACGGCGGGTTCAGCCTCGAGTACGCGGGGCTCGCCCGTGGTGAGGACCCCAACCTCGAGCGTGCCGTCGAGGACATCGCGAAGCGCCACGTGTCAGTGCTCGGAGTTAGGATCACACAGTGAACGACATGACCTCCAACCTCGCCGAGTACTCGGTCGTGCTCGTCTACTCGGCGATGGCGATCTACCTCATCGCGTTCATCTGCTTCGTCCTCGACGTCGCGAAGCGATCGGGTGACGTGCAGGCCCAGCAGTCCGGTGCTGCCGCCGTCCGCCAGCAGGCCGCCACCAAGACCGTCGCGACCGTCCAGGGCGGCACCGTGGTCCTCGAGAAGATCGTCGCGCCGCCGGTCAAGCCCGGGCACCGGAGCAGCCGGTTCGAGCGCGTCGCGATGGCGATGATGGTCTTCGCGCTCGTGCTGCACGTCGGCTCGATCGTCCTCCGCGGCGTCGCTGCGCACCGGGTCCCGTGGGCGAACATGTTCGAGTTCTCGCTCACCGGCACCGCGATCATCGTGGCGATCTTCCTCGGTGTGCAGGCCTGGCAGAACCTCAAGTTCCTCGGGGTGTTCGTCAGCGGCCTCATCCTGATCCTGCTCGGCATCGCCACCGTCAACTTCTACGTCGACGTGGTCCCGCTCCCGCCGGCACTGCAGTCCTACTGGCTCGTGCTGCACGTGTTCGTGGCGATCTGTGGCACGGGGTTCTTCGCCCTCGGCGCCGGGCTCGCGGTGTCGCAGCTCGTCCAGACGTACCGCGCCGGTCGTACCGACGTCAAGGCGCTCCGGTTCATGGAGACGCTCCCGGACTCCGACCGCCTCGAGACGCTCACCTACCGCGTGATCCTCGTGGGGTTCGTGCTCTGGACGTTCACGCTCATCGCCGGTGCGATCTGGGCCGAGCGTGCGTGGGGCCGGTACTGGGGCTGGGACACGAAAGAGGTCTGGACCTTCATCATCTGGGTCATCTACGCCGGGTACATCCACGCCCGTGCGACCCGCGGGTGGCGTGGTGCCCGGAGCTCCTGGCTGGCGCTCGTCGGCTTCGCTGCCGTGATGTTCAACTTCTCCGTGGTGAACCTGTTCTTCAAGGGGCTGCACAGCTACTCGGGGCTCTGAGCCCTCCGCGGAACACCAGGTTGGCCGCTTCGCGCGGGGGTATTCCTCTGCGAGAAGCGGCCAACTTCGTGTTTTGCGGGCAGGCCGGGCCGGGCCGGGCCGGGCCGGGCCGGATCGGACAGACCGACAGACATACCGACCGATCAGGCAGTCAGCACTGCGTGCACGCGCCGGAGGCGTGCGAGCCACCACTCCTCGCGCTCCGGAGCCGCACGGAACCGGCCCACCAGGTCGGGTGAGACGTCGACGCGGCGGACGCCGACCCTCCCGTCCGACGGCAGGATCGGGTCCGAGGTGACGTCCCCCTGGAACATGGCGGCCGTCCCGAGGCCCGAGGCGTAGCCGTCGGCCGCGGCCGACGCCGCGAGGAACGCGCCCATCGCGATGCCGACGGACGTCTCGAGTGCGCTGGAGACGACGCACGGGAGGCCCGCCTCACCCACCACGCGTCGGGCTGCGGTGATCCCACCGAGCGGTTGCGCCTTGACCACGAGGACGTCGGCAGCACCGGCCCGGGCGACGGCGAGGGGATCGGCCGCCTTCCGGACGCTCTCGTCGGCGGCCACGGGCACGCCGAGTCCGGCGATGCGCGACCGGAGCTCCGCGAGTTCGGCGACGGTGCGGCACGGCTGCTCGGCGTACTGCAGGCGGAACGGTGCGAGTTCGGTGAGCGCGCGCTCGGCCTCGTCCACCGACCACAGCATGTTCGCGTCGACCCGGATCGCGGCGTCCTCACCCATCACCCGTCGGACCTCCGCGACGCGGGCGACGTCGTCGGCGACGACCGTCCCCGGTTCGGCGACCTTCACCTTGGCCGTCGTGCACCCCGGGTAGCGGGCGAGGACGTCGGCCACGTCGTGCGCGCGGACCGCCGGCACCGTCGCGTTGACGGGGACCGAGTCCGCCGTGGGCTCGTGCGAGGTCCAGCCGAAGTCGATGGTCGCGCGGAGCCACGCCGCGGCCTCGGCGTCGTCGTACTCGACGAACGGGGAGAACTCGGTCCAGCCCTCCGGTCCGCGCAGGACGAGCGCCTCGCGGACGGTGATGCCGCGGAACCGCACCCGCATCGGCAGGGCGACGACGTGCGCGTCGGCGAGCAGGTCGGCGAGGTCGGGGAGGGCTGCGGAGGTCGGGAGCGGCACGGACCGATCATCGCAGAGCACACATCGGTGCCGTTCGGCAGCCGTCCAGGAGTCACAGCGCTCCTTCGGAGTCGAGCCTCAGTTCCGGGCGCTAGCATCCTCGGGTCGGGCCGCAACGGGCTCGGCCGAGGTCTTCCAGGGGGCCCGACGTCAGCACGGGGAGAGGCCGGAAGGCACATGCGGGAAGGGTCGCCGGAACGGAAGGCAACTCGGCCCGTGCCGCGTTCCTCCAGTCCACGTTCCTCCAGCCCGCTCGACACCGGGGGACACCCGGCAGGACGGTCGACCGGTACTCGGTCGACGGTGTCACGTGCGGCCAGTCCAGCCGCGCGCCAGACTGCAGGACGGGCATCGTCCGCACGCGCGAACCGGTCTGGGGCTGGGTCGGGGTCGGGGTCTGGGTCTGGGTCTGGGTCTGGGGCTGACGAGTTCTCCACGCTCATGTGGGCGAACACCGTCGACGTCTCCGCTCGCCCCGGCGGCACCCGCCGGCGGCGCCGGAACCCGATCGTCGGCAAGATCGCGTTCGGTCTGGCGGTCGTCTGCCTCGCGGTGGACGCCAGCGCGTTCGCGGTCCTCATGGGCGGCGAGATGCGCTTCGCGACGGGCATGTGCTTCGTCGTCGTGTTCCTGACCCTGATCGCCGCGGTGCTCGGGTTCGTCGCCGCGGTCGGTGGGCTCGGCCGCTGGTACGGCGTGCTCGCGGTCGTGCTCGCCTTCCTCGGCAATCCCGTGATCCTCGTCATCGCCCTCGCGGTCCTCGCGCCGGAGGCCGCGGCGCAGATGGGGCCGGGGAGCGGGTCCTGACCCTGCCCGCCTGTCGAGACGGGTTCGGGACAGTCGACGTGGTTCGTTCCCGGGCCGGATGTCCCGAACCGGTGGGTCTGGCCGGATGTCCCGAACCGGGAGGCCCAGCCCGCCAGCCCGCCAGCCCCGGGTGGCGACAGAGCGACCTCCGGCCTCCGAGCCCCGCCCGCGGCTAGGCTCGGACCATGGCATCGCCGGTCTCCGACATCTTCGATCCGGACGTCTGGACGGTGGCCCCGGCCGCCGCGGCGTTCACGGACATCACGTACCACAAGCACGTCTCCGGGGGCATCGTCCGCATCGCGTTCGATCGCCCCGAGGTCCGCAACGCGTTCCGCCCGCGCACCGTCGACGAGCTGTACCGCGCCCTCGACGACGCCCGGCAGGACCCCCGGGTCGGCTGCGTGCTCCTCACCGGCAACGGCCCGAGCCCGAAGGACGGCGGGTGGGCCTTCTGCTCCGGCGGTGACCAGCGCATCCGCGGACGGAGCGGGTACGAGTACGTCGGCGACGAGGGTGCACCACCCGAGGGCGTCGACCCCGCGGCCGCGCAGGCATCGATGGGACGACTGCACATCCTCGAGGTCCAGCGCCTCATCCGGATGATGCCGAAGGTCGTCATCGCGGTGGTCCCCGGGTGGGCAGCGGGCGGCGGACACTCGCTGCACGCGGTGTGCGACCTGACGATCGCGAGCGCCGAGCACGGCCGGTTCAAGCAGACCGATGCCGACGTGGGTTCGTTCGACGGTGGGTACGGCAGCGCCTACTACGCCAAGCAGATCGGCCAGAAGGCCGCCCGCGAGGTCTTCTTCCTCGCCCAGGAGTACTCCGCGCAGCGCGCCTACGAGATGGGTGCCGTGAACCTCGTCGTCCCGCACGCGGAGCTCGAGACCACCGCGATCGAGTGGGGGCAGATCATCCTCGGCAAGTCCCCGACGGCGATCCGGATGCTCAAGTACTCGTTCAACGCGGTGGACGACGGCCTCGTGGGGCAGCAGGTCTTCGCGGGGGAGGCCACCCGCCTCGCCTACGCCTCGGACGAGGCCGTCGAGGGTCGCGATGCGTTCCTCGAGAAGCGGGCACCGACGTGGGGCGACTTCCCGTGGCACTTCTGACACGTCCCGCTCCGCGGTCCGCGCGACGCTCCGACGCGCCCCGATGACGAGGCGGCTCCGGCAGGTCGGCGCCGGTGACCCGGCGGCGGTGCTCCGCGGACTGGAGGCGGCCCTCACCGGCGGCGACGCACTCCTGCCGGTCGCCGCTGACGGTCCGTCGCTGCCGACCCCCGCACCGGCCGACGTCGAGCGCCGGGTCGCGCTGGTCGTCGAGACGAGCGGATCGACCGGCACGGGGAAGCGTGTCGCGCTCTCCTCCGAGGCGCTCCTCGCCGGCGCCGCCGCCGCCGACGGTGCGCTCGGGGGACCCGGCGGCTGGGTGCTCGCGCTGCCGACGCACTACATCGCGGGCCTCAACGTCCTGACCCGGTCGATCGCCGCGGGGACCACGCCCGTGATGCTCCCGGTCGGGCACTTCGACGCCAGGGCGTTCGCGGTCGCTGCCGAGGGGCTCGTCGCGGACCGCCGGTACACCTCGCTCGTCCCGGCGCAGCTCTCGCGGGTGCTCGAGGACGCGCGGGCGGCAGCGGCCCTCACGACGTTCGACGCCGTCCTCGTCGGTGGGCAGGCGACCCCTATTGCACTCCTCGACCGTGCTCGGCGGGCCGGGGTGCGAGTCGTGACGACCTACGGTGCGAGCGAGACGAGCGGTGGCTGCGTGTACGACGGCGTGCCGTTCGGGTCGGTCAGGACGCGACTGGTCGACGGGGAGCTGCAGCTGTCGGGGCCGATGCTCGCCGAGGGGTACCTCGCCGATCCCGAGCGCACCGGAGCGACGTTCGTCGAGGACGCCGGACATCGCTGGTACCGGACGAACGACGCCGCCTCGATCGACGGGGACGGTCGGGTGCGGGTGCTCGGGCGGCTCGACGACGTCATCATCTCCGGCGGCGAGAAGGTCCCGCTCGGAGCCGTCGAACGCGTCGTCCGGGAGCTCCCCGGGCAGGACGGGGCGGTCGTCACCCGGCGGAGCGACGCGGAATGGGGCGAGGTCCCGGTGGTCGTGACGAGTGTCGCCGTACCGCTCGAGCTCGTGCGTGCGACGGTCGGCGCCGTGCTCGGCCGCGCCGCTCGTCCGGTCGACGTCGTGGTGCTCGCGGCGGTCCCGATGCTCGCGTCCGGCAAACCCGATCGGCGGGCAGTCGAGGCCGCAGCGCGCTGAGCGGAACCGGCGGGGCGGACGCCAGCCGTGCCTCCAGTCCGGATCCGTCCCGACCGCACACGCGGTGCCGATACGATCGATCCTCGTGGCGAACGGTGGCAGGAAGACCAAGCAGCGCTCCGGACGACCCGGTGGCCGACCAGGCGGACGACCCCAGGGGCGTCCCCGGAAGGCGACCGCGCGCGACTGGATCGGCGGGGCGCGCCTCCGCACCCTGACGCTCGGTGTCGTGCCGGTGCTGCTCGGGACGGCGGTGGCGTACCTCGACGGTGGGTGGGACCTCGGGATCGCGCTGCTGGCACTCGCGGTCGCGGTGTTCCTGCAGGTCGGCGTGAACTACAGCAACGACTACTCGGACGGCGTCCGCGGGACCGACGAGTTCCGGGTCGGACCCGCGCGGCTCACCGGTGCCGGGATCGCGAAGCCCCGGACCGTCCTGACCGTCGCACTGACGTTCTTCGGGCTCGCCGCGGTGGCCGGCATCGTGATCGTCGTGCTCACCGGGACCTGGTGGCTGCTCGCTGTCGGGGCTGCCGCCATCGTCGCCGCCTGGTTCTACACCGGGGGCAAGAAGCCGTACGGGTACAACGCGCTCGGTGAGGTGTTCGTCTTCGTGTTCTTCGGCCTGGTCGCCGTGCTCGGGACCGAGTTCGTGCAGATCGGCCGGGTCAGCCTGAACGGTCTCGTGGCCGCGCTGATGGCCGGGTTCTTCTCGTGCGCGGTCCTCATGGTGAACAACATCCGGGACATCGACGAGGACACCCGCGCCGGCAAGCGCACCCTGGCGGTCGTCCTCGGACAGGGGGCCGCCCGGACGCTGTACGTGGTGTTCCTGCTGCTCCCGTACGTGGCGCTCATCTGGTTCGTCCTGCTGTACTTCCGGACCGGGTACACGTACTTCACGTTGCTCATGGCGCTGCCGGCCGCGATCATCGGTGCGACCTCGACGAAGCCGCGGGAGCTGATCACCGCGCTGCAGCTGTCCTCGTTCTCAGCGCTCGCCTTCGGGATCGTGCTGGCCGTCGCGCTCGCGATCCAGCCGTAGCGCCGTCGGGGTCGCGAGACAGGAGCCGCGTCGCCGAGGTCAAGGACTCAGGGGCGGGACGGCTCGTCCGGCGTCGCTGGCGTCGTCGGGCGCGGTGCGGCCTGCTGCGGCGCGGACGGCTGCGGTGCGGCTTGCTGCGGTGCGGCCTGCCGCGGTGCGGCTTGCTGACCGGGGGTGTCCTCCGCGTCGACGAAGTCGTCCTCGTAGTCCGCGTCCTCGTCGTGCTCCGGGGCCTGGCGACGCTCCGCGAGGCTCGTCGCCACCTGCCACCGGAGCTTCGGCAGCGCGATGTACGACACCAGGAGCGAGATGAGCGCGGCCCCGATCGTGGCGAAGGCCCACTGCACGCCGATCACCAGGAGGATCGCGAGCACCGCCGCGAAGATCCCGAGTCGCGCCAGGGTGTACGTCAGCCAGGCTTTCACGCGGCAAGTCTACGGACTGCCGAGGTGGGAGCAGCCCGAGCGTCCGCGGCCCGGTCGCGGATGCTCTCAGGCGGCCGCCGGAGCTGCGTCCGGTCCCCGGTGCATCACAGGTGGCCTGCCTAGACTCGGCCGCATGGTCCGGTTCATCGTGGTGGCTGTCGTGGCCGCGGTCGCGTTCATGGTCTATGCCGTGATCGACTGCGCGACGATGCCCCGGCCGCGGGTGCGGTCCCTGAACAAGGCCGTCTGGGTCCTCCTCATCGTCGTGCTCCCCGTGCTCGGCGGCCTGCTCTGGTTCGTGCTCGGCCGTGCGCCGGCGTCGCGTGCCCCGGCGTCCAGGTACCTCGGACCCGATGACGACCCGGACTTCCTCGGTGCGACGCACCACGGCATGGCCGCGAGCGAGAAGGAACAGAGCGACGCAACCATCCGGAACCTCGAACAGCAGCTCGCAGAGCCCGACGACGACGCCGGTGCCGGACCCCGCCGCCCCTGACGGTCGGACCGCCCCTGACGGTCGGACCGCCCCTGACGGTCGGACCGGGACTGACGGTCGGACCGGGACTGACGGTCGGACCGGGACTGACGGTCGGACCGGCTCGGGTGGTCGGACCGGGTCGGGCTCTCCCGCGACCGACTTCTCGATCGCGCTGCTCCGCGAGTTCGTCCGCGTCGGCGTGACCGACGTCGTCGTCAGCCCCGGGTCGCGGTCGCAGGCCCTCGCCCTCGCCGCCGCAGCGACCGAGCGCGCCGGGTCGATCCGCGTGCACGTGCGCCTCGACGAGCGGACGGCCGCGTTCTTCGCGCTCGGCCTCGCCGTCGAGTCCGGGCGTCCCGCGCTCGTCGTGACGACCTCGGGCACCGCGGTCGCGAACCTGCACCCCGCCGTGCTGGAGGCGCACCACTCCGGTGTCCCGATGATCGTGCTGAGTGCGGACCGGCCGGCCGAGCTCCGCGGGATCGGCAGCAACCAGACCACCGTGCAGTCCGGCATCTTCGGGACCGCACTCCGCCTGCTCGTCGACGTCGAGGCACCGACCCTCGACGGCGTGGGCGACCCGGCCGTCGACCCGGAGGCCGCCGACGCGGTCCGTGCTCTCGCGCGCCGAGCGGTCGCCGCGGCAGCCGGGCACCAGGGGACTCCCGGGCCGGTGCAGCTCGACATCGGCTTCCGCGAACCGCTCTCGGCCGGTGCGGGCGTGGTCGAGCCCGTCGCCGAGGACGACGTCGACCCGGCATTCGCGGTCCGACGGATCCGCCCGGTCGGCGAGCCGGACGTCGACCTCGCCGTCGACGAGGTGCCCGGGACCGTCGTCATCGCCGGCCACGACGCCACCGACGACGCCGAGCGCATCGCGTGGGAGCTCGGCGCACCCCTCGTCGCCGAGGTCACGAGCGGCGCACACTTCGGTCGGAACCTCGTCGTGGCCTACCGCGAGCTGCTCGCGGACCCGGCGTTCGGCGGCACGGTCCGGCGCGCGGTGGTCCTCGGGCACCCGACGCTCAGCCGCGAGGTGCCGACGATCCTGCAACGCGACGACGTCGAGACCATCGTCGTCCGGGGCGTCGCCGGTGAGGCGTACGACCCCGGTCGCGCGCTCGGAGCGGCCCACGGTGCCACGGTCGTCGCCGGTGTCCGGGTCACCGGCCGCCCGGGCCCCGAGCACCGCGCCTGGGTCGGCCGGTGGGTCGCGGCGAGCAGGACTGTGCTCGGCGAGGGCGACGCCGGCCCGGACCTCGACGCCAAGCGGAGCGAGGACCGCCGCGAGCGTGCCCAGTTCTTCCGCGACGAGGTGGCGATCCAGCGCCGTCCCGTCGGGCGCGAGCTCCTCGTCGACGCCGTCTGGGGCGCGACCTGGCCGCACGACCGCCTCGTCCTCGGTGCCTCGACGCTCATCCGGGTCGCCGACCAGCGTGTCCAGGGCAAGAAGGTCGTGGCACACGCGAACCGTGGCCTCGCGGGCATCGACGGCACGATCTCGACGGCGCTCGGCATCTCCGCAGCGCAGGCCGCCGAGGACGGCCGGGGTGGGACGACACGCGTCCTCGTGGGGGACCTCACGTTCCTCCACGACATCGGCGGACTCGTCTCCGGCGCACTCGAACCGGCGTACCGGCTCCAGGTGATCGTCGGCAACGACGGCGGTGGCGCGATCTTCGACGGTCTCGAGGTCGCGGGGTCGACCGACCCGGCCGACATGCGGCGACTCATGTCCACGCCGCAGACGGTCGACGTCGAGCAGCTCGTCACGGCGCTCGGCTGGACCTACCGCCGCGCGTCCACCTGGGGCGACCTCGAGAAGGTCCTGACGGACCCCGCTGAGCGGGTGGTCATCGAGGTCCCGCTGGCCGTCTGACCGTGGACCTCCGCCCACCGACGGACTGGAGGGACGGTGCGCCCCCGCCCCGAGGGCGCGTCCCCGGTGCACCCGCGTGTTCCGAACACGCGCGTCCACGCCGCGCCGCCGGTGCACCCGGGTGTTCCGAACACGCGCGTCCACGCCGAACACCCGTATCCCCGTGTGCACGCCGGACGACGGTGTTCGGAACACGGGCGTCCAGGCCGAGCCGAGCCGGGCCGGGACGGGCTGCCGGGACGGGCTGACGGGACTAGGCGAGGGCCTCGGCGATCGGGCGGAACTTCAGCGCGGTCTCGGCGACCTCGCGGTCGGGGTCCGAGCCCTCGACGATCCCCGCGCCGGCCCATGCCCGGACGGTGCCGTCGTCGCTGATCTCGGCACTGCGGAGGGCGAGCATCCACTCGCCGTCGCCGGACGCACCCATCCACCCGACGGGGCCGGCGTACCGGCCGCGGTCCACCGCCTCCAGTCCGGCGATCAGGCGGACCGCAGCGTCCGTCGGCGTCCCGGCCACCGCCGCCGTCGGGTGCAGGGCGTCCGCGACGTCGAGCGAGGTCGTCCCGCGGGGGAGCAGGGCGGACACGTCGCTCGCGAGGTGCCAGAGGTTCGGGAGCTGCAGTCGGAACGGCGCGGTGTCGGCGCGGATGTCCGTGGCGATGGGACGGAGCGCCTCGACGAGGCTCGCGAGTGCGAAGTCGTGCTCCTCGAGGTCCTTGGCGCTCGACGCGAGTGCGTCGGCCGCGAGCCGGTCCGACGTGTGGTCGGTCCCACGGGCGGCGCTGCCGGCGAGCACGCGGGCGCTCAGGGCGGTGCCGTCGGTGCGCGCGAGGGTCTCCGGGGTCGCGCCCACGAGGCCGTCGACCGCGAACGTCACGCAGTCCGGGTAGCTCGTGGCGAGGTCGAGGAGGACTGCGCGACGGTCGGCGTGCGGCGGGAGGGTCGCGACGCGGTCACGTGCGAGGACGATCTTCCGCGCCTCGCCCGCACGGATCGCGGCGACGGCCTGTTCCACCGACGCGGCGTAGGCGTCGGCGTCGATCTGCCCCGGGCCGAACGCGGCCGACACGTGTCCGGCGACCGCGGGCGTGGGGTCGGACAGCGTGGACGGCCCGAGCATCGCCGGGTTCGCGGTGGTGTCGACGGCGGTCAGCCAGGCGCGGCCGTGTCGGCGTCCGATGACGATCCGCGGCACGATGAGCACGCTCTCGGCGGCGGAGTCGTCCGCGAACGCGAAGGCCCCGAACGCGACGAGCCCGGTCCCTCGGACCCGGAGCGCGTCGTCCACCGTGGCGTTCGCGACGAGCGACCGCCACGCGGTGGCCGCATCGCGCATCCGATCGGGTCCGCGGAACACGTACCGGAGCGCCTCACCGACGCCGATGATGCCGTCCCCGCGACGGACGAACGCGAGCGGTCGATCCGCCAGGGTGTGCCGGAGCACGTCTCCCGGGTCGTCGAGCATGCGGGTCGACACGGTGAGGTGCGGGGTCTCGACGGCGGTCAGTGACACGTTCCGATGCTACGCGTCGCCGCCACTCGGGAATGCTGAGGGACGACCACCTAGGATGGATCCTGTGAGCAGAGCGGACATGTCCAAGCGGCCGGACGAGGTGGCGGCCATGTTCGATGACGTCGCGGAGAAGTACGACCTCACCAACGACATCCTGTCCGCGGGGAACGCCCCGCTGTGGCGTGTCGCGACCGTCAAGGCCGTCGACCCGCAGCCCGGCGAGAAGATCCTCGACCTGGCCGCCGGCACCGGCACGAGCTCCGCCGCCTTCGCGAAGAAGGGCGCCGACGTCACGGCACTCGACCTGTCCACGGGGATGATCGAGGTCGGTCGGGGCCGTCACCCCGAGATCACGTTCGTGCACGGCGACGCCGAACACCTGCCCTTCGAGGACGACACCTTCGACGCGGTGACGATCTCGTTCGGACTCCGCAACGTCAACGACCCGATGGCGGCGCTGGCCGAGATGTACCGCGTCATGAAGCCCGGCGGCCGCGTCGTGATCTGCGAGTTCTCCACCCCGCCGATGGCACTGCTCCGCTTCGGGTACCTGTCCTACCTGAAGCGCGTGCTCCCCGGCATCGCCAAGCTCTCGAGCAGCAACCCTGCCGCCTACCGCTACCTCGGCGAGTCGATCGCGGCGTGGCCGGAACAGCAGGTGCTCAGCCAGTGGCTCCGCGGCGTCGGGTTCACGGTCGTCGCGTACCGGAACCTCACGGCCGGCATCGTCGCACTGCACCGCGGCCGGAAGCCGATGACCGGTGCCGTCCGTGCCTCGGCCGCACGCCGGGCCGAGGCCAGGCGTGCGCACCAGACCACCGGCGAGCAGCCGGACGTCGTCGCGTCCTCGGACACGTCGCCGCCGGTCGCCGACGGCACGGACACCCCGTGAACGCCAGCGCTCCGGTCGTCCGGCGGGCCCCGAGTCTCCGTGCCTCCCTCGGGGTCGGGGAGCGCATGTTCGCCACGCCGACCGAACGCCGCTTCGTCGGCCGGATCGACGACGGCCTCGAGCTCGTCGAGCAGGGCCTCGACGAGGCCATGCACTCCGCCGACCAGCTCGCGGACACCACGACGCGCTACCTGCTCGCCGCGGGTGGCAAGCGCATCCGCCCGACGCTGACGCTCCTCATCGCGCAGCTCGGCGACGGTGTCACCCCGCAGGTCGTCCGTGCCGCCGTGAGCATCGAGATGACGCACCTGGCGTCGCTCTACCACGACGACGTGATGGACGAGGCGCCCGTCCGACGCGGGGTGCCGAGTGCCCACGTGACCTACGGCAACAACGTGGCGATCCTGACCGGCGACCTGCTCTTCGCCCGCGCGAGCCTCATCACGAGCGAGCTCGGACCAGAGGGCATCCGCATGCAGGCGGAGACGTTCGAGCGACTCTGCCTCGGGCAGCTGCACGAGACGATGGGCCCCGGACCCGGTGACGACGTCATCGAGCACTACCTCGGTGTCCTCGGCGACAAGACCGGCTCGCTCATCGCCACGGCCGCACGTGCCGGCGTGATGTTCTCCGGCGCGGACCGCGCGTACCTGCCGGCCGTCGCGGAGTTCGGCGAGAAGGTCGGCGTCGCGTTCCAGCTCGTCGACGACGTCATCGACCTCGCGCCGGCGGGGGACCACACCGGCAAGATCGCCGGGAACGACCTGCGCGCGGGCGTCGAGACCCTGCCGCTCCTGCACCTCCGGCGTGCCGCGGCCACCGACCAGGCGTCGGCGGCACTGCTCGCGCGGATCGAGCACGACGTCGCCGGTGCGCCGGACGACGCCGTGACCGGGGCGCCCTACGAGTCGGCCGTCGCGGAGCTCCGCGACCACGAGGCCACCGCGACGACGCGGTCACTCGCCGCGCAGTGGGCCGACGAGGCCGTCGCCGCACTCGGACCGCTGCCGTCTGGCTCCGTCAAGCGCGCGCTGACCCGGTTCGCCGAGTCCGTCGTCGACCGCACGCGCTGACCGGTCCGCCGACCCCGACGCCGGTCCGTCCGGCGCAGCCACCGAAGCACCGCGCCGATCAGGGCGCCGAAGAACTGGAGTCAACCAGGTGACCACTCTCCGACTCGCCATCGTCGGCGCCGGGCCCGCCGGGATCTACGCCGCGGACATCCTCCTCAAGGAGGCGCGTGGTTTCGACGTGTCGATCGACCTGTTCGAGCAGCTCCCCGCGCCGTACGGGCTCGTACGGTACGGCGTGGCTCCGGACCACCCGCGCATCAAGGGCATCATCAACGCGCTGCGCGACGTGCTCGACCGCGGTGACATCCGGATCTTCGGCAACGTCACGTTCGGCCGGGACATCACGCTCGACGACCTCAAGCAGCACTACAACGCCGTGGTCTTCTCGACGGGCGCGATCAAGGACGCCGACCTCGACGTGCCGGGCGTGGAGCTCGAGGGGTCCTACGGCGCGGCGGAGTTCGTCAGCTGGTTCGACGGTCACCCCGACGTGCCGCGCACGTGGCCGCTCGAGGCCGAGAGCGTCGCGGTGATCGGGAACGGCAACGTGGCGCTCGACGTCTCGCGCATCCTCGCGAAGCACGCCGACGACCTGCTGCCGACCGAGATCCCCGCGAACGTCCACGAGGGCCTGACCGCATCGCCTGTGACCGATGTGCACGTGTTCGGTCGTCGCGGTCCCGCCCAGGTGAAGTTCACGCCGCTGGAACTCCGCGAGCTGGGTGAGGTCCCCGACGTCGACGTCGTCGTCTACGACGAGGACTTCGACCACGACGAGGCGTCGAAGACCGCGATCGCGACGAACAAGCAGGTCATGGTCATCGACCGGGTCCTCCAGCAGTGGCGGAAGCGTGGGCCGGGGACCGCGTCGCGCCGGCTGCACCTGCACTTCTACGCGAAGCCGATCGAGATCGTCGGGACCGACGGCCACGTGTCCGCCATCCGGTACGAGCGCACGCGTCCGAACGGCCAGGGCGGCGTCGAGAGCACCGGCGAGGTCCGCGAGATCGCGATCCAGGCGATCTACCGTGCGGTCGGGTACTTCGGGTCCGCGCTGCCCGGCGTGCCGTTCGACGAGCGACACGGGGTCATCCCGAACCACGAGGGCCAGGTCCTCGACGACGACAACCAGCAGATCCCCGGGCTGTACGCCACCGGGTGGATCAAGCGCGGTCCGGTGGGGCTGATCGGCCACACCAAGTCCGACGCCATGGAGACCGTCCAGCACCTGATGACCGACCAGGCGAGCTGGTGGACGCCGGCCGACCCGTCCGCGGCCGCGATCCCGGCGCTCCTCGCCGAGCGCGGGGTCGAGTACACCGACCTCGACGGGTGGCACGCACTCGACACGCACGAGATCGGACTCGGCGAGCCGCACGGACGCGCGCGGATCAAGGTCGTCGCGCGCCAGGAGATGGTGGACGTCTCGCTCGGCCGCACCGGCGCACACCAGGGCTGACCCACCGGGACCGAGCCCGGCATCCGTCACGTCGCGGGACCCTCGGCCCTGTCGCACGACGGTCGCTCGGTTCCACACTGTCGCCGAGCGGGGGCGCGACGTATGGTGTCGCAATGGACACCACGCGGCGACCCGAGCCGCTCATCTCCCCGACTCACGTCGCGCCCGCCACCTCCGCCGCCTCCGTCGCACCGAGCACGTCTCGGCTCGTCGGCATCGACGTCGCCCGTTCCCTCGCGCTGTTCGGCATGATCGTCGCACACGTCGGTGCCGTCCCCTCGGTCATCGACTGGGGGCAGCCTGGTACCTGGATGGGGATCGTGGACGGCCGCTCGTCGACCCTCTTCGCGATCCTCGCCGGGGTCTCGATCGCCATCGTGACCGGTCGGAGCACACCCGTCGCCGGCGCGGCACTCGGCCGGGCACGGGTCCGCCTGACCATCCGCGCCGTGGTCCTGATCGCCGTCGGGTTCCTCCTGATGGCACTCGGCACGCCCGTCGCGGTGATCCTGCCGACCTACGGTGTGCTGTTCCTCCTGTCGCTCCCGGTGCTCCGCTGGCGTCGGCGCTGGCTGCTCGCGGTCGCCGGGCTCACGGTGGCGCTCTCGATCCCCGTCGCGACCGTCGCTGCCGAGGTCTACTTCAACACCTCCGAATACACGAACCAGCTCGGCCTCATCTACCCGCCGGTGACGTTCCTCGGGTACCTGCTCGTCGGGCTCGCGGTCGGGCGGAGCGACCTCGCATCGCGGGCCGTCCAGACGACGCTGCTCTGGCTGGGCAGCGCGATGGCGATCGTGGCGTACACGGTGGGGGAGCTCCTGGCCCCGGTCGACCCCAAGGCGTTCGCCTACCCGGGGGTCCCCGCGATGGAGGGCGCGAAGACCGCGGGCGGACGCGTGCTCGCGGAGTGGCTGTCGCCCCGCGGTCACTCGGCGTCCATCGTCGACATGCTCGGGAGCATCGGCGTCTCGATCGCGGTGATCGGGCTGTGCTCCCTCCTGTTCACCGAGCGTCGGGGCGTCGTGGCGCGGATCGTCGCGCGACCGTTCGCGGCCGTCGGGAGCATGCCGCTGTCGATCTACGCCCTGCACATCGTCGTGCTCGCGCTGCTGCTGGCGCGTCCCGAGGGTCTCGACTACGGCGCGAAGACGGTGTGGGGCTTCGTGCTCGGGTCGACCGTCTTCGCACTGCTCTGGTCGCGGTTCATCGGGCGCGGTCCGCTCGAGGCCGGTCTCAGCAGACTGACGAGCGGTGTCGGCCGACGACCCGTGCCGTCCGCACCGCCGGCTGCGGAGCCCGCGGAGCCGGAGGAGCCTGCCGGGCCCTAGCTGGCGCAAGCCTGCCGCCCAGCCGGGGAGCCTGCCGGGCCCTAGCTGGCGCGAGCCTGCCGCCCAGCCGGGGAGTCTGACGGCCGGGAGGCGCCCACCGGACCCCGGCCGTGCCTCCCGGCCGTGTCTCCCGGCCTCGCGGCGCTACTGCAGCGCGGCGGTCAGTCGCGCGACGTTGTCGAGGACCTGCGACCGGGTCGGCCGCTGCACCCACTCGTCGAGGGTGATCTCGAAGCTCTCGGCGCGGTAGTCGTCCTGCACCTGCCGGAGCTGGTCGACGAACTTCCGGCCGCGGACCATCACGGTGATCTCGAGGTTCAGGCTGAACGAGCGCATGTCCATGTTGCTCGACCCGATCACCGACACGGAGTCGTCGATCGTGAAGTGCTTGGCGTGCAGGATCGTCGGCTGCTTGTAGAGGAAGATCCGGACGCCGGCCCGCAGGAGCGCCTCGTAGTAGGAGCGCTGCGCGTGCCAGGTCATGGTGTGGTCGCCGATCTCGCCGACGAACAGCTCGACCGCGACGCCGCGCTGCGCGGTGGTCGTGATCGCGTAGAGCATCGACTCGTCGGGGACGAAGTACGGACTCGTGATCGACACCCGGTCCTGGGCGGCGTAGAGCAGCGCGTTGAAGAGGCGCAGGTTGTTCTCGCCGTCGAACCCCGGACCGGACGGCACCACCTGCGCGTCGAGCATCTCCGGGTGCGGTTCCGCGCGCTGGACCGGCTCGCGCTCGCGGAGGAGCTCGTCCGTCTCGCTGTACCAGTCGGTGATGAACAGCGCGTTGATCCCGGCGACGATCGGCCCCTCGAAGCGGGCCATGAGGTCCTTGTACCGGAGCCCCTTCTCGACGTGTGCCTTGACGTCGTAGCTGTCGTCGATGAGGTTCTGCGAGCCGGTGAACCCGACCCGGCCGTCGACGACCAGGATCTTGCGGTGGTTGCGGAGGTCCGGTCGCTGGAACTTGCCCTGCAGCGGGAGGATCGGCAGCATGAGGTGCCACTCGGCGCCCATGTCGTCGAGCCGCGCCTTGGTCGCCTTGTACCCGGGGTATCCGCGGCTGGCGATGTGGTCCATCAGGAACTTCACGCTGACCCCGCGCTCGACCGCCCGCTCGAGCGCGTCGAAGAACGGCTTCGTGGTGGGGTCGATCGTCGCGATGTAGAACTCGACGTGCACGAACCGCTCGGCCTCGTCGACGGCCCGGGTCATCGCCGCGATCGACTCGACCGAGTCCGGGTACAGCTCCGCCGTGTTCCCACCGACGAGGGGCATCGCACCGAGCCCCCGGTTGAGCTGGACGACGCTGTTCAGCCACTTCGGCCACGTCTCGTCGGTCTTGACCCGGTCCATGCCCTCGGTCTGGTCGAGGATGTAGTCGTTGATCTCGGACTGCTTCTCGCGGCGGGCCTTCGGGAGCTTCGTCGAGCCGATGATGAGGAAGACGATGAACCCGATGTAGGGGATCAGGAAGATCGCGAGCAACCACCCCGTCGCGGTCTGCGGCTTCCGGTCGATCGGCACGTAGATGATCGAGAACGCGCGGATGGCGAGGTCGAGCAGGATGAGCAGGACGGTGATGGTGATGCCGAGCCAGTGCTCCACGGCGGTCTCCGGTCTCGGGGTCGTGCGGCGCCGGGGGTCGGGCGCGGCGGGATCGGGCGCACCGAACTCGGGCGCTCAGGGGCGGGCGCTCGCGGGCTACCGGAAGTTGACGAACTGCAGCGGCACCTCGAAGTCGCCGCCCTTGAGGAGCGCCATCGTGGACTGCAGGTCGTCGCGGCTCTTCGAGGAGACCCGGAGTTCGTCGCCCTGGATCTGGCTCTTCACGGTCTTCGGAGCGTCACTGCGGATGAGCGCGCCGATCTTCTTCGCGACGTCCTGCTCGATGCCGTTCTTGAGCTTCGCCTCGATGCGGAACTCCTTGCCGGAGGCGAACGGCTCACCGGTGTCGAGGCTCTTCAGGCTGATGCCACGCTTGATGAGCTTGGACTCGAAGACGTCGAGGACGGCCTTCGCGCGCTCCTCGGAGGACGCCTTGATGAGGACGTCCTCGCCGCTCCACTCTACCGAAGCGCCGACGCCCTTGAAGTCGTAGCGCTGCTCGATCTCCTTGGCGGCCTGGTTGAGGGCGTTCTCCGCCTCCATCTTGTCGACCTTGCTGACCACGTCGAAGGAACTGTCTGCCATGCCGGACAGCTTATCCGGCGGGCGCGGGGGCTGGATCGCTGCGCAGTCGCTGTGGATACCCTCGGGGTGTGGCCGGTGCTGTGCAGGACGAGACGCGGCGGGACGAGACCGTGCTCGCGGGGTTCACGGACGCGCACGTGCACCTCGGGCTGGTCGATGCCGCGGCAGTCCGAGCCGGTGGGGTCGCGCGCGTGGTCGACCTCGGCTGGGACCCGGCGCTCGTGGCGGAGTGGGTGCGGGCCTCCCGTCCGGATCCCCGACACGCGCCGGACGCGAGCGACGCGCCGGACGCGAGCGACGCGCCGGCAGCGCTTCCGCTGATCGCGGTCGCAGGCGGACTCCTCGGTGCCCCCGGCGGCTACCCGTCCAGGGCCGGCTGGGCCCCCACTGCCGCGGCCGTCCCCGTCGCCGACGCCGCATCCGGACTGGAGGCGGTGCGCACCATGGCAGCGCTCGGAGCGCGGGTGGTCAAGGTCACCGTCAACACCGACGCGGGTCCGGTGTGGGACGACCGGCTCCTCGCGACCGTCGTGGGGATCGCCCACGAGCACGGACTCCCCGTCGCCGCACACGTCCAGGGCCGCGGGCAGGTCGAGCGGGTCGCGGCTGCCGGGGTCGACATCCTCGCGCACACCCCGTGGAGCGAGCGGCTGGACGACGCCCTCGTCGCGGAGCTCGCCGGCCGGACCACCTGGATCAGCACGCTCGACATCCACGGGTACGGGCGGCGGAGTCGCGCGCACCGGGTCGCGGTCGACAACCTCCGGCGGTTCCACGCGGCCGGCGGCGACGTCCGGTACGGCACCGACCTCGGCAACGGGCCGCTCCCGGTCGGGGTGAACGTCCGGGAGCTCCTGGCGCTCGCCGACGCGGGACTCGGCGCGGAGGACCTCGTCCGCGCACTCACCACCGGCACCCGCGGACGATGGGAGCCGTTCCCCGAGCCGGACGGGCTGACGAGCGTGCTCCGCGGCCCGATGCCGACGACCTCGGTGGCCGAGGTGGCCGCGTGGCTCGCCGGAGCGCGTGTCGAGCAGGCCCCCGAGCCCGGCCCCCGGTCTCGCCCTGAACCCAGCCCCGAGGACGAAACACCGCCCTCCGAACTGGACACCGCCCCCGAGAGCGGTGTCTCGCCCCGAGAGCGGTGGGACGCACCACGACCGAACGGACCCGACGCATGACGACACTCGACCCCGCCGCACCCGACCCCGCCGCACCCGACCCCGCCGCACTCGACGCCGCCGACCCGCTCGCCGCGTGGACGTCGCACTTCGTCCGGTCCGACGACGTCCTGGCGTACCTCGACGGCAACTCCCTCGGCCGCCCGATGACCGCCACCGCCGACCGGTTCCGCCGCTTCCTCGCGGAGGACTGGGGCGCCCGGCTCATCCGCTCCTGGGACGAGCAGTGGATGGACCTGCCGACCGCCATCGGTGACCGGATCGGCGCCATCACCCTCGGAGCGGCAGCGGGGCAGACCGTCGTCGCGGACTCGACCACGGTCCTCCTCTACAAGGCGATCCGGTCCGCCCTCCGTGCGCGACCGGACCGCGACGAGATCGTCATCGACGACGACCAGTTCCCGACGGACCGGTTCGTCGTCGAGGGCATCGCCGCCGAACACGGTGCGACGGTCCGCTGGGTCCACGTCGACCCAGCGCTCGGCGTGACGGTCGACGACCTGCGTACGGTCGTCGGACCGAGGACCGCCGTCGTCCTCGTCAACCACGTGTCGTACCGGTCGGCGTACATCGCGGACATGCCCGGGATCACCGCACTCGTGCACGAGGTCGGCGGCCTCGTCGTCTGGGACCTCTGCCATTCGGCCGGCGTCGTCCCGATGCAGCTCGATGCCTGGCAGGTCGACCTGGCGGTGGGGTGCACCTACAAGTTCCTGAACGGCGGACCCGGTGCGCCCGCGTTCCTCTACGCGCGAGGGGTCCTGCACGCCGAGCTCACGCCACCGATCCAGGGGTGGATGGGTGCGGAGGACGTCTTCGCGATGGCCGACGGGTACCGGCCCGCCCCGAGCATCCGTCGGTTCGTCAGCGGGACACCCCCGATCACCGGGATGCTCGCCATGCAGGACATGCTCGACGCGATCGAGGGCGCCGGGATCGAGGCCGTCCGCAACAAGTCGACCGCACTCACGGAGTACGCGCTCCGGCTCGTGGACGAGCACCTCGTGCCGCTCGGCGTGCAGGTCGCGAGCCCGCGGGACGCCGCCGTCCGGGGGAGTCACGTGATGATCCGGCACGCGGAGTTCCGCCGTGTCGTCGCCGGGCTCTGGGATCGCGGGGTCGTGCCGGACTTCCGGAACCCGGACGGGCTTCGCATCGGCCTGTCGCCGCTCAGCACCACGTTCGCCGAGGTCGCCGCGGGCGTCGAGGCGATCCGCGAGGAGCTCGCCGCCGGGTAGCCGCACCGCGTTCTGTGCCTGCGAGCGTCAACGGCCCGAGGCATCCCCTGGGGCAGTTGACGCTCCCTGGGACAGAACCGGTCGCGCGGGCAGCGTCGGTGCGCGGATGCCGGACTGGAGGGACGGTGCCAGGCCGCGGCGCGCCTCCCGTCCGGCAGGCGGTCACCGTGACGGGCCGGAGGGACGGTGCGGGACCGGCACTGCACCTCCCCACCGATGTGTGGTCGCCGCCCGCCGGGCCGCAGGTGGTCTCCGGAGGCCGACCGATCCGCTATGCTTTCTGACGCGCCTTCGGTCGGTGATCACACCGGCTGGGTGCGCAAATGGCAAGTTACCCTAGCGGCCAAAGGGATCTGACTGTAAATCAGACGGCTTCGCCTTCGGGGGTTCGAATCCCTCACTTGCCACCATGCTCTCGCCAGCATGCGACGAGGTCCGTCGGTCCGGTTCGTCCAGATCGTCGGGCCTTCTGTCGTTGTCGGGGCGGGTGCTGACCTGTCGCTGCCGGGGCGGGTACCGACGGAAGGACGACCTCGTGTCCACCACCTCCATCCCGCCGGCCGAGCGGGGCGCCCTCGCCGCGCTCGCCGAGTCGATCGCGCTCGAGGCCGCGGAACTCGCCGCCCGGCGCCGTCGTGAGGGCGTCGAGGTCGCCGACCGGAAGTCGAGCATCGTCGACGTCGTCACGGCCGCGGACCGCGAGGTCGAGGCGCTCGTCCGGGCACGGATCGCGGAGCACCGGCCGTACGACGGGTTCCTCGGCGAGGAGTCCGGAGCGGAGTCGGGCTCGTCGGGTCTGACCTGGGTGGTCGACCCGATCGACGGCACGGTCAACTACCTCTACGGCAACCCGATGTACGGCATCAGCATCGCCGTCGTCGAGGGTGAACCGGACCCGGGCACCTGGGCACCCGTGGCCGGTGTCGTGGTCGCACCCGCGACCGGCGACGTGTTCCGCGCCGAGCACGGGAACGGCGCAACGCTGAACGGGGAGCGCCTGCACGTCGACGGACCGCGGAGCCTCGCCGAGTCCCTCGTCGCCACGGGGTTCGGCTACACCGTGGAGCGACGGTCATCGCAGATCCAGGTGCTCGGCGGGCTCATCACCGAGATCCGGGACATCCGACGGATGGGGGCCGCGTCGCTCGACCTGTGTGCCGTCGCGACCGGCATGGTCGACGCGTACTTCGAGCGCGGGATCAACCCGTGGGACATGGCCGCCGGTGCGATCGTCGCCGAGGAGGCCGGGGCGGTCGTCGAGAGCTGGACCTCGGGCGACGCGCGCACCTACGTCGTGGCCGCTCCGAGCATCGCGGCGGCGCTCGTCGAACGGGTCTGGGCGCTCGAGTCCGGGGTCTGAACCGCCGCTGTGCAGCGTCTGGGTACGGGGTGTCCGGTCACCCGGACTGGGGCGTCCAGCCTGAGTACCGACGACTGGCGACTACGGGGGATCGCTGCTACCGTTCTCGAGACCGTTATCTGCTCGTTACCCGCAACGAGCGCGCCACGCCCCGATGAGGACTCCGCACTCCACGCTATGCCCCTTGACGCCACAGACGCTCCCGTCCTCCCGCAGCCGAACTCCGGCCCGGCCGTGACCCCGCCGACTCCGATGACCCGCCGTGAGCGGATCGCAGCGGAACGGCTCGCCGCCGGACTCGCCCCCAGGGCGATCGCTGCAGACGCCATGACGCTGGCCGCTCCGGCCGTCGTCGCGCCCGGTCCGGGTGTCGCGATGCCGGTCGATGCCGACGGCGCGCCGATGTCGCCCGACGTCTCGGTCGCGATGCCGCCGGAGCAGTCGACGTCGGTGTTCGACGCACCGGCACCGAGCTCGCCGGACGTGGTGGCAGCGGTGCCGACCGTCGCCGAGACGATCATCGTGGAGCCCGTCGAGTCCGCACCCGTCGTCGAGCCCGCACCCGTCGTCGAGGCGGCTCCCGCGGTCGTCGCGGCGCCTGTCGTCGAGCCCGCGCCCGCCGCGTTCTCGGTGTCGGCCCCGGTCGCCGCGCAGTCGCCCGCAGCACGACGCGCCACCGAGCGCACCGTCCGGCGCGTACAGCGTGTCGCCGACCGTTCGGCGACGCGCCCGACGCGTTCCGGGTCCTCGTTCCGTCGTCGCGCCTCGGCGTTCTCCGGCGGAGCCGTGCTCCTCGTCGTCGCCGGCCTCGTCGTCGGTACCTCGGTCCCGGCGCAGGCGTTCTACACGCCGCCCCAGTCTCCGGGCCTCCGTGCCGCCGCAGCGGCGGTCGATGACCAGTCCCTCAAGGTCGGCGCGAGCGGCGAGGGTGCCGATGCCGTGGCGAACCGCGACGGCTACTCGGTGACCGATGCCGTGGTCATCCCCCAGAACACCAGCGGCACCTTCACGAACGACCCGAACGGCACCATCCAGTGGCCGTTCCCGGTCGGCGTCCCGATCTCGAGCGGGTTCGGCGCGCGGAACGTCGCGGGCTGCTCGTTCTGCTCGACCTTCCACGAGGGCATCGACTTCGCCCCGGGCCAGGGCACGCCCATCGGCTCGGTCGCCGCGGGCACGGTCATCAAGGTCAAGGCGGACGACGGCGGCTACGGCAACGACGTCTGGGTCCAGCACGACGTGGACGGCGAGCAGTTCGTCAGCGTCTACGGCCACATGAAGGACGGCTCGTTCAAGGTCGTCCAGGGCCAGACGGTGACCGTCGGCCAGGAGCTCGGCGAGGTCGGCAGCACCGGCAACTCGACCGGTCCCCACCTGCACCTCGAGATCCACGTGAACGACGTCCCGGTGGACCCGCTCGCGTGGCTCAAGGCGAACGCGAACTGATCGCGTTCCGAGGAGCGCAGACGCCGCGCCCGGGAGTCGGCCACAGTGCATGACCACCGTCTCGGCTCTGCTATCCTCGTACGGTGCCGATCGCGGTACTGCGCCGGACCTGGTCCGGTGGGTACAGATCTGGTTCCGCCCCGATAGCTCAGTGGTAGAGCACCTCCATGGTAAGGAGGGGGTCGTCAGTTCAATCCTGACTCGGGGCTCCGACGCGGAGCGGCTGTGTGCAGTGACACGGGGTTCCGATGTCCATGGCGGGGTAGCTCAGTTGGTTAGAGCACACGGCTCATAATCGTGGTGTCGCGGGTTCAAGTCCCGCCCTCGCTACACGCAAGGCCCTCTGATCTGGACGTCCTCCAGGCAGGGGGCCTTCTTCGTGCTCGCATGCGGTCCACCGCGCGAGACCCGGCCCACGTCACCGGTCGGCGACCGGCCGCCAACTCGGATAGCGTCGGACCGGTGACCGATGACCGACGCCGAGAACTCGGTGACAGCGACGCTCCCGTCGAGGACGAGATCCACGAGTCCTTCCACGCCGTGGTCGAGGAGGGTGCCGAACGGCTGCAGCGCACCTGGCGGGTCGTGCTCACCACCGGGTTCGCCGGCGGCCTCGAGATCGGCATCGGCGTGATGGGCTACCTCGCGGTCCTCCACGAGACCGGCAACCACCTGCTCGCGGGACTCGCGTTCGGCATCGGACTGGTCGCCCTCTACCTCGCGCACAGCGAACTCTTCACCGAGAACTTCCTGCTGCCCATCACGGCGCTGATCGCACGCGAGGGCACGGTCGGACAGCTCGCCCGGCTGTGGATCGGGACGCTCGTCAGCAACCTCGCGGGCGGGTGGGTGTTCATGTGGCTCGTCGTGCAGGCGTTCCCGCAGTGGCACGACGACCTCGAGGAGTCCGCCCGGTACTACGTCGACATGCCGTTCGGACTCCAGGCCGCCGCGCTCGCGGTCCTCGGCGGCAGCACGATCACCCTCGTCACCCGGATGCAGCAGGGCACCGACTCCGACCCGGCCAAGATCATCGCCGCGATGATCGGCGGGTTCCTGCTCTCCGGCCTCCAGCTGTTCCACTCGATCCTCGACTCGTTGCTCGTCTTCGGCGCCGTCCAGTCCGGCGTCCCGATCACCCTCGGACAGTGGCTCGGCTGGTTCGGGCCCACGCTGGTCTGCAACGTGCTCGGCGGCGTCGTGCTCGTCACGGCACTGCGCCTCGTGCGGACGGCCGACCTCCTCCAGAGACGTCGACGATCATCGAACACCGAGTCCACCCAGCCGTCCCCGCAACGAGACGGACGCTGAGCGTGCGTGTGCGCCGTCCCGTCAGCCCGCTCTTCTGGGTCCTCGCGCAGCTCGGTTCGCGCGTGCGCGCCGGATCGCCGCGCGGACTCCCGGAGCCGAGCACCCCGCTCCCCGCCCCGACCACCGTGCACATCCCGACGCGACACGGTCCGGTCCGAGCGGTCGTGCAGCGCCCGGCTGGGGACGACCCCGACGCTCCGGTCGTGATGCACCTGCACGGCGGCGGTTTCGTCAACCGGTACCCGGAGCAGGACCTGCACATCGCTCGGGCCATGGCCGGTCGGCTCGGTGCCGTCGTGGTGCTGCCCGACTACGACACCGGCCCACGCGTGCAGTACCCGGTTGCCGAAGAGGAGGCCTTCGACGTCGCTCGGTGGCTCCGGGCCGAGACCGGGGCGGGGTGGTCCGGGGAACGGCTCCTGCTCAGCGGCGTGAGCGCCGGTGCGAAGCTCGCGATCAACACCTGTCAGCAGCTCCGCACCGCGTCGCTCCCGGCGCCGGTGGCCGTTGCGCTCATCGTCCCCGTGACGGACGTGGTCCGCACGGACCGGACGTCGGGAATCCCTCGTCCGGCCATCAGTCCGTTCGTGCAGCGGTTCGTCGGGTGGGCCTACTTCCCCGAGGTCGCCCGTCGTCGAGAACCGCTCGCATCCCCGGACCGGGACGCAACGCTGGCCGCGAGCATGCCGCCGACCCTGGTGCTCACCGGCGGGAACGACACCCTCGCACCGGAGGGCGCTGCGCTCGCCGCACGCCTCCGCGCGGGAGGGGTCCGGACGGAACACCACGTGTTCCCCGGCTCTGACCACGGCTTCGTCGCCGGCCGCGATCAGCAGGTCGTCGTCGACACGCTCGACCGGCTCACCGGCTTCTTCGCCGCCCAGCTCGAAGAGCCTCGTCCCGACGGGAGCGGTGCCCGGTAGCCGATCGCAGTCCGCGTCCCGCGTCCTCACCCGATGGCCGTCCGGATCGAGCGCGGCGGCTCGCGCAGACCGGCGCACGGATCCGACCCGGTCGGACGGGAGGCACGGCACAGGTCCGCCACGGTCGGTGGCGTGATCGGGACCCTCACCTGACCGGGGCTCGCCTTCCGGGTCCCTCGTCGACCCCCGCCGGGGTACAGATTCCGTCCCCCGGACTGGCGACTGACACCCGAACGGGGGTCGTGCAAGCCTGGAGAGGCAGTGTTCAACCGACATCGCATCGCAACGAAGGGGGATCCGATGGACATCGGACGTCTGCGCCGTCATCATCACCGACGCTGACGGTCATCTGCTGAACTACGTCGACACGCCGTGGGCAACGGATGCGTGGGCATCTTCTCCACGACCACGCCGCCGCCGCTGACGGAGTGGAACCCGTTCGCCTACAGCGGCGTTCAGTGGCAAGTAGCCCTGAGGAGGCAATCATGAGCAGTGCAACTCCGAAGCGCGACCTGACGATGTTCCGCTGGGGAGTCGTGGCGCTGATCGTCCTCGGCCTCGCGGTCTTCACCCCGCTTGCAGCAGCATTCGGGAATGCGTCGACCTACTTCTTCATCGAGATGATGCTCATCGCCGCGCTCGTGGCTTGGTACGAGTCCCGGAGACGCCAGCGCCGCTGACGTGTTCCGCCCGTGAGGAAGGCCCGCCTCCGGATCTGGATGCGGGCCTTCTGCACGGTCGGACCCACGCTGGACCGACATCGGGTGGCGGCGACTACCGCGCAGCGCTGGAGTTCCTGGCGTTCCGCGGGTGGAGCAGTGCCGGATCGGCACGGGTCTTCGTGACCCCGCCGGCAGGCACGGCGCTGACGTACGCCGTCGACTGGGACGCAAAGGGGACGACGGTCACATCTCGACGGTGTCGTTCTTGATGGGGTCGTGGTCGGAGTTGCGGGTCACGGCCGCGCGAGCCACCTGGGCGATGTAGGCGACCGTGCTGCTCGGGCCCTCCCAGTACTCGGCCGATTCCGCCTCGACCTTGATCAGCGCGAGGCCGTCCGTGTCGAGGCCGTCCGGGAACCAGGCCTGCAGCGGCTTCGCCCACAGCTGCTCGGCCTTCTGACGGTCGTGGACGATGCTCGCCGTACCGGCCAGCGACGTCCACGAGTGTCCCTTGGTGTCCGAGAAGGACACGTTCACCTCGGCGTGCACCCCGATCTGCTGCGCCTTGGCGGAGTTGTCGTAGGCGAAGAACCACAGGTCGCCGTCGAACTCGACCTCCTGCAGTGCCATCGGGCGGCTGACGTGCTTGCCGTCCTCGGTCATGGTCGTGAGCATCGCGACCTTGGCGTCCTTGACGAGTTCGGCGACGTGGTGCTGGTCGGTGCTGGTGGTGTCAGACATGGGAATGGCTCCTTGACTCGTTGTCGGTGCTGGATCGGTCAGATTCTCGAGTGCCTTGTTCGTCCGCGCCCGAGCCCGGCTTCGTCCGTGCTGTGGTCGTAGACGATGTTGCTCCCCACGGCAGTTGCCGGTGGCGTAGGCGGCCGAAGTCACAGGGGGATGGAATGCGCTCCCAGCGCTACGGTGGGTTGGTCAGCGAAGACCACCGAGGAAGGTTCTCATGACCGGGTCCAGCAGTGCACAGATCGGGCGTTCCACGCTCTGGGGAGGCGTGTTGATCGGTGTGGCAGCGGTGTCGATGCTGTTCGACCGCGCCGGGACGTCGATCGCCATCGACGACACCTACTCGTTCCCGCTGTGGGGGACGATCGCGAGGGCTGTCACGGGAATCGTCCTCCTCGTCGGGTTCATTGTGATGGCATCGGGACGTCGGCGTGGCACGCGGGTGACGGGCACCGCCCCGTACGGTCCCGCCGCGCTCATCGTCTTCGGCGCTGTCACGGCCCTCGGCATGATCGTGTCCGCGTTGACCGATGGTCATCCTGTCGTCCGTTCGACGATCTTGGTCGTCATCCGGATCGTCGTCGTCGTCGCGGGGTTCGTCGCGGCGGCGGCGGTGACGCGAGCTCGATCGGCAGATCGCTCGACCCAGCTGATGCTCACCGTGACGGCGTTCGTCCTGCTCGCGTCCACGCTATTCCAGCTGGTTCCCGTGCCGATGGGGGTTGCGGTGCTGTTCAACGTCCTGTTCGCCCTGGCGCTGCTCGGTCTGGCGGTGACGCTCGTGCTCGACGGACGCCACGAACAGGTGCAGCGGCGCCTGGAGCTCATCCGGAAGAACTGGTAGTGAACCGTCACGTCTGACCACCGACACGGCCGCGGGCAGTACGCCGACCGACGATGAACCTCGTCCGCAGCGCGGCCTGCCTCGCGCTCAGGACGACCAGGTCAGCACCACCGCGATCGCGTTGAACAGCACGTGCGCCAGGATCGCGCCGCCGATGCGCCCGGTGGTGGCCGCGAGCGTCCCGACGAGCACGCCGAGCAGGAACGTCGAACCGAAGGTGACGAGCCCCGACGCCGGTGTCAACGACCCGATCAGCAGGTGCATCGCGGCGAACACGAGCGCGCTGACGAGTACCCCGACGGCGATCGCCAGGACGCCGGGCCGAGCATCCGACCCGCCGAACCACCGCACGAGTGAGCGCTGGAGCACCCCCCGGAAGAACAGCTCCTCGACGACCGGCGACACCAGGACCGGCCCGGCGACCATCAGCACGAGGAGCGCCGGCGAGGGCCCGTCGCCGAGCACGAGCTGCGGCCCGAGTCCGGTCACGCCGAACACCCCGAGGTTGAGGAGGGCGTCCATCGCCCGCGCGAAGACCGCGATCGCGACGGCCCAGAACACGTCGACCACGCGGAACCGGAGCCCGAGTCGGAGCACGACATCCGACCGGGGGAGTCCGCGCACCGTCCACCAGACCGCCGCGAGGAGCGGGATCCAGACGGCGACGTCGGCCAGGAGCACCTGCACCAGCGGGTCGGTGACGACACCGGTCCGGGCTGCCCCCGCGACGATCCGGGCGAGCACGACGGTGACGACGAGCGAGACGGCGATCACGAGCGCGGGAGCGAGCGCGGGACCGAGCCCGAGCGCAGGGCCGAGCCCGCGCTGGTCGCGCTGCTCCGCGGACGACGGCGGCACTGGGTCTGGACGAGGAGAGCCGTCGGCGCCGGTCATGCTCACACCGTAGAGGGTTCGACGGCCGCGTCGAAACGAGCGTGACTCACGCGTGTGGCAGTATTTCCCTGCTGAGTGCGATCCCAGGGATCGATCAAGGGCCTCGGCGCAACGGACATCTCGGGGAAGGCATGGAGCTGTGGAGCTTCGCGACTACATCACAGTGCTGCGCAAGGGATGGGTTCTCATCCTCGTGCTCGCACTCGTCGGAGTCGCAGCCGCGGCCGGCTACTCCATCGTCAAACAGCCGGAGTACGCCGCGTCCGCGCAGGTCTTCGTGTCCACCGAGACGAGCGGGAGCGCCGCCGACCTCGCGCAGGGCAACACCTTCACCCAGCAGCGCGTCCTGACGTACTCGAACCTGGTGACGACGCCGATCGTGCTCCTGCCGGTGATCTCGAGCCTCAAGCTCGACATGACGGCGGGGGAGCTCGCCACGCTCGTCTCCGCGGATGCCCCGCTCAACACGACGCTGATCACGATCAACGTCACGGACACCGATCCCGTGCAGGCGGCCGACATCGCGAACGCGACCTCGCAGAGCCTCACGAACGTGGTGCAGAACATCGAGTCGACCAGCGAGAACGGCGGCTCGACCGTCAAGCTCACCCGGGTGCAGGAGGCGCAGGTGCCATCGGCGCCGGTCAGCCCGAACGTCCCGGTGAACGTCATCCTCGGGCTCCTCGTCGGGCTCGCGCTCGGCGTCGGGATCGCGGTGCTCCGCGAGACACTCGACAACCGGGTCCGCACCGAGCAGGACGTCGAGCGGATCAGCGACGCACCGATCGTCGGCGGGATCGCGTTCGACAGCAAGGCGTCGGTCCGGCCGCTCATCGTGCAGGCCGACCCCCGGAGCCCCCGGGCCGAGTCGTTCCGGACCCTCCGTACGAACCTGCAGTTCCTCGACCTCGAGGCCAGTTCCGCCCGCACCTTCGTGATGACGTCGTCGGTCGAGTCCGAGGGCAAGAGCACCACGGTCGCGAACCTGGCCATCGCGCTCGACAGTGCCGGCTACAAGGTGATCCTCATCGACGCGGACCTCCGCCGCCCGAAGATCGCGACGTACATGAACATCGAGGGTGCCGTCGGCCTCACCGACGTGCTCATCGGCCGCGCGGTCATCGAGGACGCGGCGCAGCCGTGGGGACGCGGCACCATGCGGGTGCTCCCCGCCGGCAAGATCCCGCCGAACCCGTCCGAGCTCCTCGGCTCCCGGACGATGCAGCTCCTCATCGAGCAGCTCGAGACCGAGTACGACTTCGTCCTCTTCGACGCACCGCCCCTGCTGCCCGTCACGGACGGCGCGATCCTCGCGAAGAAGGCGAGCGGGGCGCTCGTCGTCGTCGCCGCCGGCAAGACCCACCGGAACCAGCTCGCCGGCGCGGTCAGCGCGCTCGAGAACATCGGTGCGCCGGTCGCCGGCTTCGTGCTCACGATGATGCCGACCAAGGGCCCCGGGGCCTACGGGTACGGGCGCTACGGCTACGCCTACGGGTACGGGCTCGACGAGAACAACGACGAGAACGAGGTCGAGACGCCCAAGAAGCCCAGCGGCTTCGGGCCGATGCGACGAGCGACTCGATGACCACGACGGGACCTGGCGTGCCCCCGGCGTCCACGATCCTGTTCGTCTGCACCGGGAACATCTGCCGCTCCCCGCTCGCTGAGCAGCTGCTCCGGGCCCGACTGACCGACGCCGCCACCGCCGCAGACGCCGGTCGTGACTCAGACGCCGCAACCGCGCTGCGCAGCATCACCATCCGGTCCGCCGGCACCCAGGCCGAGCACGGTGCGCCGATGGACCACGACGCGGCGACGCAGTCCACCCGGCTCGGCGCGGACCCGTCCGCGCACGGCTCGACACCCCTGACGGAGGCGCTCGTCGCCTCGGCGGATCTCGTGCTCACTGCGGAGCGCTCCCACCGTGCGGCCGTCGTGCGGATGCTGCCCCGTGCCTCCAGGACGACGTTCACCGTCCGGCAGGCGGCACGCCTGATCATCGGTCTCGAGGAGCGGGACCGCGTGCGCGTGACCGACCTGCCGACGCTCGTCGGCGCGATGGCGATCGCGCGCTCCTACGTGCCGCCGGTCGCGAACGAGGACGCGGACGACGTGCAGGACCCGTACCGTCGGTCGGCCGAGACGCACCAGCGCGTCGCGGACGAGATCGCCCAAGCGGTCGACGTCATCGCGGACGCGGTCCGGAGCGCCGTCGCGCGGCAGGGGGACCGGTCGTGAGCGCGCGGGACCGGTGGCGCACCCTCGGTGGTGCCCTGACCGGCCGGACGCTCCTCTGGGTCGCGATCGTGGTCGTCGTGCTGATCGTCGTCGACGTGGTGCTCGTGGCGGTGGCGGTCGGACGGACCGCGCCCGCCGACCACGGCACGCCGGGTCCGGTGCCGACCTTCACGAGCGGCCCGACGCCGAGCGGGACCGCCTCGGCGGCCGCGACGCCGTCCCCGACCGCGACGTCGTTCCCGGGTGCTGCCGGCGGCGACACGTCCGCCGTCACCGCGGACGAGCGCCGGTTCCTGTCCGTCGTCGACGGCACCACCGCGTGGCGTGCCACGGCCGGCTCCTGCTCCGACGCCGCGGCGTCCGTCGAGCGGTCGACCGACGGCGGGGACACCTGGAAGGCGGTCGACTTCGGGTCGTTCGACCTGCGGAGCGTCAGCGCACTCTCGGCCGGGAGCACGAAGACCACGGTGCACGGCGGTGTCGGCGCGTCCTGCACGCCCACCGGCATCGCGTCGTTCACGTCGGGCCGGTTCTGGGCGGCGGATGCGGGCGCCGCGCCGGCGACGCTGACCGACCAGGGCATCCGCTTCGGCGACGGCACCACCGCCGACGCGCCGTGCACGACACCCCGGCAGGTGGTGGACGGTGACGACGGCACCGCCGTCGTCTGCGCCGACGTACTGGCCTGGAGGGACGGTTCCGGTCCCTGGGTCATGGTCCCGATGACGGGGCTCCGCGCGGTCGCGACGAGCGGGACGGAGTACACCGTCGCACGGGTCGGCCAGGCGGGGTGCGACGGCATCGCGATCGAGACCCTGGACGCCGGCAGCATCACCCGCAGCAGCACCCCCACGGCGGTCGGCTGTGCGCCGGCGACCACCACGAGCGGGGCGGTCGCCGTCGGGCAGGACGGCAAGTCCATGTGGGTGTGGAGCGGCGACCAGGTGCTCGTGTCCAAGGACGGCGGTGCCACGTGGTGACCGCTCCGGGGACGGCACGACGATGACCGCGGCCGTCTCGGGGCGCCGGTCGGAGGGCGCGAACCCGTCCACCCTCGGGTGGAGCACGGCGTACTCGCGACGGCTCGTCGTCACCGATCTGCTCGTGATCGTCTGGGTCGTCTTCGGCGTGCAGATCGCCTGGCTCGGCCTCTGGTCGAACCTTGCGACCAACAGCGACACGAACCCGAACGACGCGACCATCAGCTACACCGCGGTCTCGCTCGCGGTGATCCTGCTGTGGATGGCGGCGCTCGGCTACTACAACACCCGTGGTGACCGGGTGATCGGTGTCGGCAGCTCCGAGTACCGGCTCGTCGCGGACGCCAGCGGACGGGTGTTCGGACTGCTCGCGATCCTGGCGTTCCTGTTCCACGTCGAGCTCGCCCGCGGGTACGTCCTCATCGCGTTCCCCCTCGGCATCGCCGTCCTGCTGTTCTCGCGGTGGATGTGGCGGCAGTGGCTCGTCGTCCAGCGCATGAACGGCCGGTACTCGGCCAAGGTGCTGCTCGTCGGTTCGGTGGACACCGTCCGTCACCTCGCGCGGCAGCTCGCCCGCCAGCCCGAGGCCGGCTACCGCGTCGTCGGGGCTGCGGTGCCGGCGTCCCGCGCCGCGGAGCTCGACGAGGGGCTCGTGTTCTTCGGTGGGTTCGGCGAGATCCCGTCGGCGCTCGAGCGCTCCGGTGCCGACACCGTGGTCATCACGAGCTCCGACGACCTGCCGCCCGACCGGGTCCGGGAGCTCAGCTGGGCGCTCGAGCCCGGACGGCAGCACCTGGTTGTCGCGCCGAGCCTGACCGACATCGGCGGTCCCCGCATCCACACCAGGCCCGTGCAGGGCCTTCCGCTCATCCACGTCGAGACCCCGACTTACGACGGACGGAAGCTCTACGTCAAGCGGTCGTTCGACGTCGTCGGCGCCGGCGTGCTCGTCGTCGTCCTCTCACCGCTGCTACTCGTCCTCGCGTTGGCGATCCGTTTCGGCTCCCGCGGACCCGTCCTGTTCCTGCAGCCCCGCGTCGGCCTCAACGGCAAGCCGTTCCGGATGATCAAGTTCCGCTCGATGGTCGTCGACGCCGAGGACCGCCTGCAGGAGGTCAGCACGCTCGACCGGGCCGAGGGGAACGACGTGCTCTTCAAGATGCGGGACGACCCCCGCGTGACGCGGATCGGCGGCTTCATGCGCCGGTTTAGCCTCGACGAGGTGCCTCAGCTGTTCAACGTTCTGGCGGGGAGCATGTCCCTCGTGGGGCCCCGGCCGCCGTTGCAGCGCGAGGTGGAGCGGTACGACCTGCACGTGCACCGTCGGTTCCTCGTGAAGCCGGGGATGACCGGGCTCTGGCAGGTCAGCGGGCGGTCCGACCTGTCGTGGGAGGACTCCGTGCGCCTCGACCTGTACTACGTGGAGAACTGGTCGATGACGTCAGACCTGATCATCCTGTGGCGGACTGCAAAGGCAGTCGCACGATCAAGTGGGGCATACTGACGCGGTGTCGAGGCTGGGTTTCGGTTCGATGAGCTGCGGTCCGGAATCACTTTGTTAGAACGCGCGGGACCTGCCTAGCTTCCTCGGCAAAGCAATTCGTCCCTACGGCGTCATGAGGAACTCACCCGCGCTGCGGGCATACCGGTCCCACGTGAATCGAGTGGCGGTCGACTTCGCAGCCACACCTGCGGCAGCGAGCAGAGTACGGTCGTCGGCCAGGCTTTGAAGAACTTTCACCAGGGCTTGTGCTGACCCGGATTCGACCACCCAACCATCGATTCCGGAGGTGATCACGTCAGTCCCGAAGGTCCTCTCAGTCACGACGGCGGGTGTGCCCATTGCCATTGCCTCCAAGGCTACTAGCCCAAAGCCCTCCGCGAGACTGGGTAGGACAAGCACATCCGCGTGTCCCATCGCCTGCATCAATTGTCTGCGCGGCACCGGCGAAGAAAGAACCACGTTCTCACGGTAGGCCTGCAAACGTTCTCGCATACGTTCCGTAGATGGTCCAATTATTTCAAGCTCAGCGACGTGTTTACCCAGGTTCGCGACGGCCTCGAGGAGATACGAGATACCTTTACGTTGATTGACCTGACCAGCAAACAACACCCTCAAAGCAGATCCTCGCTTTTGCGATGGTCGAAATCCGCCCGGCCGGTCATGCAAGGCAGGATCTACCGATGTAGCTCCCAAACTAATGACGTGCAAGCGCGATGGATCAACGCCGCGCTCGATGAAACTTTGCTTCGCAAAATTACTAGGAACGACAATCGATGATGCTAACTCAATTTCTCGATCTAAAAGAGACTTCTTCGCTGGTGGCGAATATCGACCCTGCAGAAACTCCCTCCAGGAAGGATTGCGCTGTGCCTCGATCTCAAGCTCATCGGCCATCCAGTCGTGGTGAGCGATCGGATACAACAGAACTCTGCGCGTGCCTGGTTGCGATTCAAATGCGCCCAGCGCTGAAGTGTATTGTGCAACTATAATATTCGGACCGTTCCGCTGAGTCCAACGTGCTGAGGAGCGCCGAAACGCGGTCATCCGCGCATCTACTAGATCGTCCCCCTCCGCTCCGAAGGCCTGGCGGAGCTGTTCGGACAGCGCTCGCATCCGGCTAACGCCGACCACCTCGCAACCGTCCATAGAAACCGGGAGCGTTCGCCGAAGAACTGTTGCGCCAATTGGAGTCCTAGCCATAAGGGAGGAGCGCGCCAAGCGCATAAGTGCAGAAGACGACTTGAACGACGTCGACGTCAGATAAGCGCAACGTAGGCCTGCATGATTTGCGGCAGCCGCCCAGTACGGCGGCTCTGGGTGCGTGCCGGAGTTGTAGACCGCAACACTCGGGATCTCACGTATCATGAACTCAGCTCTTCTTGTAAGTCAGTCCTAGTTATCCTATTGAGATGCGCGTCCCCAGATCCCGGAGTCAGCACCTTGGCCATAAACCAAATTAGGCACAGTGGAATTAGGGGTACGAGAACCCGCTGCAAGTCAAAAGAAAGACTACCTCGAACTAACGTAAAAACCTGACCAGCGAAGAGAGCAACTGCGACAAATATGATGATGGACGACGTACTGGTCAGCCATCTATCTAGCTTACCTAACGAAATACCAAAGATGATCGCAACCAGTACGACTCCGATGATTCCCCAGTTGAAGTACGGCTCGCTATATATGCCGAACGAAAATCCGATGTGCTTCGCTGCGGTGTCCGGGAAAAGAGTCTGGTTCAGGATGGTATCAACAGCGAGTGGCTTTGCTGGCCAGAAGTTCCGTGGAACGAACGCGAGGATCGCTGCGAGATAGGTCGAACCTCCGGCGAATGGGATCCGGCCCGACGATTGAGCGCCGATCTGTAATGCGAATGCATCGATCATGGCGGTATCAAACCCACCGAAAAATCCGTCCATGATTGCTCTGACCGAGAACGATTCTCTCAGCGCATCCAAGAACGTGTTCGATGCGGTGACTTCGCTTCGAAGTATTCGTGGAGCGACAAAAAGAAGGACAAACGCGGGAAATCCAAATAACAGAGCCCGGGGCCACGTGATGAGTCGTGGCCTAGTACGCATTATTATGAGCAAAAGCGAGAGTGCTAATGGTACGAATACTGAACGGCTACCCGTCATCAGCTGCGGAAGCGTTGCAATTAGTAAGAAAAGTCCGCCTGTCACGACATATGGCCGGCGCTTCTGCGCCAAGCCGTATGTAAACAGCAGTAGTGACGTGCCCAGAGTTAAAAGTAACCCCGACACTAAATACCCGGACGAGCTTGCCAATGCTTGCGTCAATTCGGCTGAGCGGCCGGCGTTAATCGATAAAAAGCTTCGAAACCCGCCGATCTGCTGAATGTACTGCAGATATAGCGAGACACCGGCGATAAAGGTCAGCACGCATAAGATAACGAGTGCGTGTTCTCGTTTCTTGTGCAGCGGCTCCCATTCAAACTGGTGTTTGGACGAGGCCACGTTCGAATCCGTCGATTTCCAACGCTCGGCGCGACGAGCGGGCGCATTCAGAGCATAGCCGAGGCTTACGCAAATGAAGCCGAATGCTCCGATCAGGCCTGCGTTGATCATCGGTTCCCCAGTCTGCGATCGGTCGAATATATTTCGGCCGTCCTGCCAGATTGAATTGTAACCTGGGCGCATGACGAAGATCGCGGTATGCGAGTAGAGATATATGGCAAAAGATCCGAGTGGGGGAAATCGGACCTGCATAATAAAGACTATGACGAGTCCGACCGTCACGCCCAAAATGCCAATGAGGGCCGCCTGGCCGCTTGGAGGCGAACTGTCGGCGATCGAGATCACGAGCATCGTAACCGTAGCGACCAATACAGCCAGTGCTGATATGAGACCGAACTGCGGGAGTTTGGTCATGTGAGCAGCAGCCTTTCCCGTCGAGCAGCAAATATATAACCGGTTCCCCATCCGGCGAGACCGAGGGTCGCCGCAAGAATTGAAACGGCGCCGATTGGATCATCCCAAGGGATCGGTCCGCCGATTGCTGCGGCCCAGCTGATTAGAAGAGAAGCTGCAACGACGAATACCCTGATTGCTACACCGATTGCCTGGTATCCAAGAGCGGACGCGGCCGCAGTTGCTGGGGTTGTTGCGGCGCCGAGAAGCGCAGCGATGGCTAGGACCACACCTACACGAACGGCGGTTTTGTAATCAATACCCGCGAGGCTGGAAATTAGGAAAAAGGCTACTGAGGTGTAGATCACGGATCCAATGGCTAAGTAGGTCGCAGACTTGCGCACGCGGCGATCAAGAGTTTTCAGTTCATTCACAGATGTGAGTTTGTAGCTGTCGAGGCCAAATGTCACGATCAACGTAGTGTTGATGATGTTGAGTGGCCCGAGCGCTGTTTGGAGAATTCGGTACGAGGCGGCAAGGGGAGTAGCGAGGACCAAGGTTGTCACGACCATCGGGGCGAGATTCGCGATGATCGACATAAGGTTGTCAAGACCACCCCAGCGACCGAGTTTGAGAGTGTCACGTAGCCTCACGGCAAGCCGAGGTGTCCGTAATCGTCTGTGCGCTGTCGCAGCGGCGAGTACCGCGGACGAGATGGCTGCAGTTGCCCATGTTGTGGAGAGCAGCATCCAAGACGGGTGTAGCAGTGGTACGGCTACGAGGCATGCGGTTGATACCAACCATGTAAAGTCCATGCGAATCGCTAATCCTGCAGAGTCATGGGAGATGAACACGTATCTGACAAAATCTTGAAAGAGCAAGGATGCGGTGAATGCTGCGCAGACCAGTAGCACCTGCCAACGAGGTTGGGTGGCGTTCATGGCCAATGGCGCGATCGACACGACAACCAAAGTAAGAATGGGCACGGATGCCACAGCCCATCGCAGCGGAATTATGGCTTCTGCTCCGAGCGCACGACGAGCCGAAAGTCCCGGCGAAAGAAGTGTGGAACGTTGAAGGATAACTGCTGACGACGCGAAAAGCTGCATCATTGTGAGCGGCCCCAGGTCGGCCGATTTTAAGAACCGAGAACCCACAATGAGTAGAGCGGCGTTGATTCCGGCTGTGATCGCGCTGTCGATCGCGATCTTCCCGGCAGGCTTCTTCGTGAACTCAACCATTTTTGTGAGCGAACTGGCGGTTGTTAGGGGTGCCATCTGGTTTCTATCTCGCGGTGGTATCCGGGGCGGAAGACATTATGTCCTAGACGGGGGCTGCTGAACCGGAATCGTTGCTGCAGGTCTGGTGACCGTGATTTCGGACTATTACCATTCTGCGTAGATCGGCGGGATGGTATGGGCTATCAAAGCGGGTGATCAGCATCGACCGTAAGAACATATCCGCGAAGACCTCGGGCGTATGCCGGAGCATCTCTGGGTTGTTCACTGGCTCTGCGGGAATGGCTCCGAGGACGGCGCGGCGGAGCTCGGATGCCGACACCCCGGTCGTGTGGACACCGCGCATCCCGCGAACAGACGGGGTGACGCCGGCGTGCTCCCCGACCACGACGGTCAGACCTGCGGCCAGGGCTTCGTTGACGGTGAGTCCCCAGACCTCCTGGAGTGCGGGATGTACGAGCACGTCGTGGACTGCGAAGAAGTCGGGCAGCGCTGACGACGGGACGTACCCGGCGAACGTGATCCGTTCCTCCAGTCCGAGGCGCGCGACCAGGCGCTCGAGCGGCTCACGGTCGGGACCCGTCCCGATCACGGTCAGGGTCGCCTCCTCGAGCTCTGGCGCAGCCAGCGCCTCGATGAGGCTGGCAACGTTCTTCCGGGGGATCAGCTGCCCGATGCACAGCAGACGGCGGCCCACCGGGCCGGTGGGCTCGACAACACGGGCGCGCGCGGCCGACGTGCGATCGTGGATCGTCTGGACGTCGACGGCGTTGAAGCCGACGCTGATGCGATCCGGGTCGACGCCCTCGGCGAGGAGCGTATCCCGTGCGGCGATCCCGGGGACCACCACCCCGTCCATGCTCCGGAAGAACGCCCGCCGGACGCGCGCGACGATCCCGCCGGTGTGCTGTTGCGAGAGCCGGTGGGATTCGTAGAAGCCGACGCGACGCACGCCGGCGAGCTTGGCGGACCACGAAGCGATCCAGTAGGCGGGGGAGTCCCACCCACCGATGAGGATCGCGTCCCTGCCGCGGAGGGCGGACGGGCGGATCCAACCCGTGACGTAGTGACGTGCTTCGCCTCGGCGGACGACGTGGCTCCGGAGGAACGTGGTCGTGTACGGGGACTCGCGATCGCCGACGGCCCAGTCGTCGCCACGGTTGTTGTCGTCGCGCTGCAGGTGTTCGTCCGTCTCCAGGAGCCAGACATCGAGGTCGGTGTCCTGCGCGAGAGCGTTCCAGACCGGCACGCGGTACGGGGGCGCAGCATTGGTCAGCCACACGACGGACGGACGCCGGGGGCGGTGCGCTCCCGGGCTGTAGTGCTGCAGGAGCGTGTCGACGACAGCTGCCACAGAGAACGCGCCGGCCAGTGCGTTCCGCATCCCTCGTTCGAGCCGACTGCGGGCGTCGCCGCTCGAGAGCACGGACCGGACAGCCCGAGCGAGGTCCTCGGGGGACCCGTCGGTGACCAGCGCGGCGTCGAGCCCACGCAGCTCGTCGGCGATGCCGCAGTCCTCGGTGAGCACCACCGGTGTACCGGCAGACATGGCTTCGAGGACCGTCATCGGGAAGACCTCGCCGAAGCTCGGGAGGACGAAGACCGCCGCGGTCGACAGGCGCTCGGCGGCGGCACCGGGTGCGAGCGCCCCCTCGTAGGAGATCGGGACGTCGGGGTGCTCGGTGATGTACGACCGCAGTGCCTCGAGATCGCCCTCGTCCGGGCCGATGACGACGAACCGGGTTCCGGGCCGCTCGGCGCTGACGGACGCCGCCATCTCGGCGAACGCGAGGACTCGCTTCCGGGGATGGAGGCGTGCCAGGAACACCACTTCGTCCTGCCGGTCTGCAGACGGGATCCACATGTCCGACTCGCGGGCCTCCACACCGTTCCGGATCCGGGCGACCGCGGCGTGCTCGAACTGTGTGCGCAACGCGTGGTCCTCGGCGTCGGTGAGCGCGAGGACGACTGCCGCTCCGTCGATCGCTCTGGCGGTCAACGCGACGTCGACGACCCGGGGGAGCGGACCGCCGCCGGGCATCACCATGCCGTGGGTCTGCAGGACGTACCGGATGCCCAGACGACGAGCGGCGAGTGCGACCTCGAGATCGATCAGGTGGCGACCGGCGTGGACATGGAGGACGTCGATCTGGTCAGCGTTGTCGGCCAGCCAGGTCCGGACTCCGCGGGACCGCAGTCCGCTGAACCCGAGACCAGGGATGCGTTGGACTCGCGCCAGCACGACCTTGACGCCGGGGACCCGGAGCTCGGCGCCCCCGTCCCACCCGGCGAGCAACACGACGTCGTGACCGCGGCGCGCCAGCTCGCGTGCCTGGGCGACAGCGACCGCGACTGGTCCGCCGAACGCTCCGTCGGCGGAGACGTAGGAGACGAACTGGACGATCCTCATCGTCGGTGACGCCGGTCCTCGGCGGGGAACCGCGTGCCGACCGGAAGCGCCGGCACGCCGTCGACCACGGTGTTCGGCGGGACGTCGCCGCTCACGCGGGACATCGGCCGGGCAAGCGAGGAGCGGCCCATGTGTGTTCCGCCGAGCACGATGCACCGCGACGTCACCCAGACGCCGTCGTCGATCCTGATCGGTCGGGTGATCAGCGACATGTCGTGTCGGTGGGCGTGACTCCCCGTGGTGAGGAACGTCTCCTGCGAGATCACGACGTCATGGCCGATGTGGACGTGGTCCTGGTTGTGGAACCAGACGCCCTCGCCGATCCACGAGTTCGCACCGATGTGCAGCTTCCACGGGAACCGGACCCTGGTTCGTGGCCGGAACGTGACGTGGTCGCCGATGTCCGCACCGAACCACCGGAGCGCGCGGACACGCAAGGAGGAGCTGATCTGCCACGGGTTCGTGACCAGCAGGAGCTCGACGATCGACCAGAGGTAGACGACGGCGACGGGGCGGTCCCATGACCGGCGTTCCCCCGGCGCATCGGCGAGGCTGACGACCGGCACTTCTGGCATACGGGTGTCGTCCTGATCCACGGTCTCCCCTGATGCTGCCCGGTGTGGGCTGCTGATCCGCGACCGAGAACGGTGCGCGATGGGAGCAGCTTAGATGAGCCTGCTTCAGTGCGGAGAGGTCGAGGGACGCGTGTCGAGCATCGTCACGACGCCTTGCACGAACGTGTCTGCCATCGCAGTGAGTGAGGGCATGCCGGCCTTCGCCAGCGCGGCGTGCTGCATGCGGGCGGTGCGCTCTGGCTCCCGGACGAGTCGCCGCACGGCCGCTGCGAACGCCGCACCGTTCCCGGCGACCATGTCGCTGTCGACACCGATCTCCAGGTAGTCCCACTCCGGAGCATGTCGAGCGCCGGTCGTCGTGATGATCGGCAGGCCGAGGACGAACGACTCGGGGGCGATCAGGCCCACCCGCCCCGGGTTCAGGAGTGCGAGGGAGATCCGCGCCATCCGGGCCTTGCAGTCGTCATCGGCACGACCCAGCATGGTCACCTGGCCCCGGTGGACCGCGGGTGCGAGGAGATGATCCTCGTTCCCCTCCCCGGCCACGAGGACATGGACCTGCTCTCCCTGGTCATGGAGGAGCTGGAGCGCCTCCGCCAGGATGTCGACTCGCTTGACCGAGTCGACCCCTCCGATGAACGCGAAGGTCGGGCGGTCCGGTGCCTCCAGCTCGCGACGGACCACGCTCGCCGCGACGGCGCGGACCTCGGTGACCGCCGTGCTCAGCGCGGTCAGGTCCACCGTGTTGTTCAGCGTGGACACGGCGTCGGACCGAGCGCCCCACGCCACGGCCTGCGCCGCCCCCGACTCGGTGTAGGCGAAGACGTGGTCAGCTGTTCGCACCTGCCACTGCTTGGCGGCTCGGCCGATGCGGGAACCGGGCACCACGTAGTCGCCCACATGACCCCAGACCGCAACGGGAGCGCGGTGCGGGGGAAGCAGCGCGCGGAGAGTGTCGAGGGATCCGGCTGCGAGTTCGACGACCAGCGCATCGGCGTCACGGAGGTCGGCCCGGGTCGTGACCGATCTGATGTGTCGAGCACCGAGTCGATACGAGTGCTCGCGCGTGGACGACCGCTGCTCGGACATCATGGCGCCGTCTGCGCGCGAAGCCTGTGTTCCGTCCGGCGTCCCGGTGACGATGGACAACTCGTGTCCGTGTCGGCGGAGCCCTGCACTCACGAGCTCGAACAGCGCCACCCGGTACTGGGGCACGTACGGCTGCACGATCGTCACTCGAGCCACGTTGCTCACACCCCGTTCGGTTGGGAGGACCGTATCCACCCACAACTGTGAGAATGCTCAGCGCGACCGACTCGGGTCCGGGATCCCGCCTGTTCCGCCCCGGAGGACAGCGCCCTCATCGTCGTCCCGCCCTGTTATCGTCGCCCGGGTGGAAACCCGAGGGACCATCGTCATCGTTGGTCTGAACTACGCGCCCGAGACGACCGGCATCGCTCCGTACACGACAGCGTTCGCCCGTGGCCTCGTTGCGCGGGGTTGGCGCACCAGGGTCATCACGACGCATCCGCACTACCCGAGCTGGACGTTGCCGTTCGGCGCCAAGTGGTCGGACACCCGCGTTGTCGACGGAGTGCGGGTCTCCCGGAGGCGACACTTCGTGCCGCAGCGGCCGCGGGGCGTCCTGCGGCTGCTGTCGGAGATCAGCTTCGGGCTCCGAGCCGTGGCGGCCTGGTGGGGGAGAGCGGACGTCATCGTGCTCGTCTCCCCGAGCCTGTTCGCGAGCGCGATGACGATCATGCGGTTGCGGCTCACCGGACGCCGGACGCCGGTGCTCACGTGGATCCAGGACCTCTACTCGCTGGGGATCACCGAGACCGGGCAGGGCTCGAGCCGAGTGGCCGCGGTCATGGCACGCGTGGAGGCCTGGACGATCAGGCACTCGGACGTCGTCGCCGTCATCCACGACCGGTTCCGGAGCCACGTGCTCGCGGACCTCGGCGGGTCGGAGGACTCCACCGTCGTCGTCCGGAACTGGACCCACCTGCAGGACCGGCCCTCGATCAACCGTGCCGCCGTCCGCGCGCGCTTCCGCTGGACCGACTCGGACATCGTCGTGGTGCACGCGGGGGCGATGGGCGTGAAGCAGGGGCTCTCGAACGTCATCGAGGCGGCGAAGCTCGCTGACTTCCGGTCGAGTCGGGTCCGGTTCGTCATGATCGGCGGCGGGAGTCAGCGCGAGGCGCTCGTCGGCAGCTCGATGGGCATCCCGACCATCGAGATCGTCGACTCGCTCCCCGACGAGGACTTCCAGGCGGTGTTGCAGGCCGCCGACGTGCTGCTGGTCAACGAGAAGCCGGGCGTGGCCGGCATGGCCGTCCCGAGCAAGCTCACGTCGTACTTCAACGCCGGTCGCCCGGTCCTGGCCGCGACGGACCCCGGGAGCGTCACCGAGAGCGAGGTGCTCCGCGCCGGCGGGGGAGTTGTCGTGCCCGCCGGGGACCCCGCAGCGCTGGTCGACGCGGCCGAACAGCTCGGAGCAGACCACGCCCGGGCGGACTCGCTCGGGCGCGCAGGGCTCGCGTTCCGCCGCGAGCACCTCTCCGAGGGGGCCGCGATGGATCGATATGCTCAGATCCTCGCCGATCTCCGTTCCGGCGCCGCTCGGCCCTCGGGACGGACCTCCACCTCTCGCACTCTGGGGAACCAATGACCAAGCGCGCCTTCATCACGGGCATCACCGGCCAGGACGGCTCCTACCTCGCCGAACTCCTGCTCCGCAAGGGGTACGAGGTGCACGGCCTGATCCGTCGGGCCTCGACGTTCAACACGTCGCGGATCGACCACCTGTACGTCGACCCGCACGACCCGACCGCCAAGCTGTTCCTGCACTACGGCGACCTCAGCGACGGTGCGCGGCTCGTGAGCCTGCTCGGCGAGCTCAAGCCGGACGAGGTCTACAACCTCGCCGCGCAGTCGCACGTCCGGGTGTCGTTCGACGAGCCCGAGCACACCGGCGACACCACGGGCGTCGGCGCGATGCGGATGCTCGAGGCCGTCCGGATGTCCGGGATCCACACGCGCTTCTACCAGGCGTCGTCGTCGGAGATGTTCGGCGCGACCCCGCCACCGCAGAACGAGGACACGCCGTTCTGGCCGCGCTCGCCGTACGGTGCCGCCAAGGTCTACAGCTACTGGGTGACCCGGAACTACCGCGAGGCGTACGGCATGTTCGCCGTGAACGGGATCCTGTTCAACCACGAGTCACCCCGCCGTGGCGAGACGTTCGTGACACGCAAGATCACCCGCGCGGTCGCCGCGATCAAGGCCGGTCGGCAGGACGACGTCTACCTCGGCAACCTCGACTCCGTCCGCGACTGGGGGTACGCCGCCGAGTACGTCGAGGGCATGTGGCGGATGCTCCAGGTCGACGAGCCGGACGACTTCGTGCTCGCGACCGGTGGGAACTTCACGGTGCGCGACTTCCTGGAGACGGCGTTCCAGCACGCCGGGCTCGACTGGCAGGAGCACGCCAAGTTCGACGAGCGGTACCTGCGTCCATCCGAGGTCGACGCGCTCGTCGGGGACGCCTCGAAGGCCGAGGAGAAGCTCGGCTGGAAGGCGACCGTCGACACCGCCGAACTCGCCCGGATCATGGTGGACGCCGACATCGAAGCGCTCGAGTCCGCTGGTCGTCCGTGGATCGACAAGGTCGAGCTCGAGAGCTGGGGCACCAAGTGAGCGCCGAGTCGGTCGACTTCACCGCCGGTCCGCTCGACCGTGACGCGACGTTCTACGTCGCCGGGCACCGCGGCCTCGTCGGGTCGGCGATCTGGCGTCACCTCGAGTCCCTCGGGTTCACGGGGCTCGTCGGCCGCACGTCGGCGGAGCTCGACCTCAAGGACCGCGCCGCGGTCGCCGCGTTCCTCGCCGAGACGAAGCCGCGCTACGTCGTGCTCGCCGCGGCCAAGGTCGGCGGCATCCTGGCGAACGACACCTACCCCGTCGATTTCCTGACCGACAACCTGCAGATCCAGGTCAACGTGATGGACGCCGCGGTCGACGCCGGGGTCGAGCGCCTGATGTTCCTCGGCTCGTCGTGCATCTACCCGAAGTTCGCGGAGCAGCCGATCCGCGAGGACTCCCTGCTGACGGGGCATCTGGAGCCCACGAACGACGCCTACGCGATCGCGAAGATCGCCGGGATCATGCACGTCCAGTCCGTCCGACGCCAGTACGGGCTCCCGTGGATCTCCGCGATGCCGACGAACCTCTACGGACCGGGCGACAACTTCTCGCCGAAGGGCTCGCACGTCCTCCCGGCACTCATCCGCCGTTACGACGAGGCCGTGCAGAACGGCGCGTCGACGGTCGAGAACTGGGGCACCGGCGCACCCCGTCGCGAGTTCCTGCACGTCGACGACCTGGCCGCCGCGGTGCTGCACCTGATGGAGCACCACGACGGTCCCGCCCAGGTCAACGTCGGCACCGGGACGGACGTCACGATCAAGGAGATCGCGGAGACGATCGCGTCCGTGGTCGGCTTCGAGGGCGAGACGAAGTGGGACTCGTCGAAGCCGGACGGCACACCGCAGAAGCTCCTCGACGTGACCAAGCTCGCCGACGCGGGGTGGACGTCGCAGATCGGGCTCGAGGACGGTCTCCGCTCGACGATCGAGTGGTACCGGGAGAACTCGGCACACCTCCGGGAGTGATCGCGACCGCGATCACCACCCCCATAAGATGAGCACATGTCCGACCTCCCGGAGTCGGGACGCTCGCAGTCGCAGTCTCGGACCCGCACGAGGCCGGTGCTCTGGGCCGTCCTCGTGCTCGTGCTCCTCGTCGTCGCAGCCGTGCTGTGGGTGGGTGTCCGGGGTGCGATGGCCGCCCGCGACCTCAAGCAGTCTGTCGCGCTCGTCTCGACCGTGCGGACGCAGATCACCCACGGCGACACCGCCGCTGCGACGTCGACCGTCCGACAGCTCCGCGATCGGGCGACCTCAGCCGAACACCTGACGAGCGACCCGGTCTGGCGGATGGTCGAGTTCGTCCCGCTCGCCGGCCCCAACCTCCGGGCCGTCCGACAGGTCGCCGCGGTGGTGGCGGACGTGTCGGACAACGCGGTGCAGCCTGCCGTCGGAGTCCTGGACGACGTCGACGTGTCCCAGTTCAGACCCACCGGCGGCAAGATCGACCTGCAGCCGCTGGTGCGCGCACAGAAGCCGGTCGACCGGGCGACCAGGACGCTCGACCGCGCGCTGCAGGACGCCTCCGACATCGACACCTCCGGCACGGTGGGCGCGGTCAACGACGCGGTCGGGCAGCTCGTGGCGACGCTCACCACGACGAGCCGGCAGGCGGTCGTCGCGGACAAGGCCGTCGACCTCGCGCCGGCGATGCTCGGCGCGGACGGCCCGAAGAACTACCTGCTGCTGTTCCAGAACAACGCCGAGCTGCGCGCGGGCGGTGGCATCCCCGGCGCCGTGGCGTACGTGCACGCGGAGGACGGATCGCTCCAACTGCAGCAGCAGTCGTCCGGCGCGGGGATCGGCATGTTCGACCCCTCGGTCCTCCCGCTCTCCACCGACACCCGCGGCCTCTACGGCGACATCACCGGCCAGTACATGCAGGACGTCACCCTCACGCCGCGCTTCGACCTCAGTGCGAAGCTCGCCCGCGAGATGTGGAAGCGGAAGTACGGGCAGGAGGTCGACGGCGTCCTGACGCTCGACCCCGTGACCCTCGGCTACATCCTCAAGGCCACCGGTCCCGTCACGCTGCCCACCGGCGACACGCTCACCGCCGACAACGCGGCGTCGCTCCTGCTGAGCGAGGCGTACGCCAAGTACCCGGACCCAACGGTGCAGGACGCCTTCTTCGCGAGCGCCGCCGGCGCCGTGTTCACCAAGGTCGCGTCCGGCGACTTCGACCCGAAGGCCTTCATCGGTGCCCTGACGACGGGCGTGGACGAGCGCCGCGTGCTGCTCTGGAGTGCCGACCCGGCGGAGCAGCGGACCATCAGCGGCACCGCCATCGCGGGCGAGCTGCCGACCAGCACGGACGCCGAGTCCCGCTTCGGCGTCTACCTGAACGACGCGACCGGCGCGAAGATGGACTACTACCTCACCGAGCAGATCGCCGTCGGCAGCCAGGTGTGCCGCGCCGACGGGCGGCCGACCTGGACGGTCGACGTGACCCTGCAGAACACCGCACCGGCGGATGCCGGAACCAGCCTCCCCGAGTACGTGACCGGCGGTGGTGCGTTCGGCGTCCCTCCCGGCCAGGTGCAGACGAACCTGTTGGTCTATGCCCCCACTTCAGGGGTGTTCCTCAGCGCGACCCGGGACGGACAGCCGGCCGCACCGCAGACGGCCACCGACGGCAAGTACCCGGTCGTGCAGCTCCAAACCCGCCTCTCACCGGGGGAAAGCACGACCGTTCGAATCCAGTACCTCGGTCCGGTGCGCGCCGCCAAGTCCACCGTGAGCGTCGAGTCGACGCCCGGAGTTCACGCGAATGTTACAAAACCCCTGGCACTGTCCTGTGAATGACCAGTAACCTGAGAGCACTTCGCTATTCGCGTCGCCGACCGACAGGGGTCGTCCGGCGGCCTTGGCACTCACCTCTGGGGACATTCATGAAGAAGCTCATCACCGCTGTCGTGATCGCCGCGGCCGCACTCATCGCCGTTCCGACGGCCGCCAACGCCGCCGGCTACGTGCCGACCGGCTCGGTCACCGTGTCGAACTCGGTCGTCGCCGGTGGCACGACCACCGTCAACATCGCAGCGGGCGCGTTCGTCGGCAACGAGACCGTGAACATCACGGTCACCGGTGCCGGAGCCGCGACGATCGGCGCACTGCCGACCACCACGGTCCGCGCGACCAAGACCGCGTCCTCGAACGGTTCGCTGGCCATCGCGGTCACGCCCCCCGTCGGCGGCTCGGGCACCTACTCGCTCACCGCGACCGGTGCGACCTCCGGCAACGTCGCGACCACGGCGCTGACCGTCGTCCCCTCGGCCGCCGGTGGCGCAGCCGCCTCGGCCACCAACCCCGGCACCGGCCTCGCCTTCACCGGCTCGACCGTGCCGGCGCTCGTCGGCTGGGCAGCCGGCGGAGCGATCGCCCTCGGCGTCGCGCTCATGGTCGTCATGGGCCTCGTCCGCCGCCAGCGGAACGCCGCGTAGCACCACTCCTCGAGACCCCCTGGCCATCGGCCAGGGGGTCTCGTCATGTCCGGGGGCGGCGCCGTCGCAGCGCGACGGTGACGAGTGCGCCGCCGAGCAGCGCACCGAGCGTGTTCGCCAGGACGTCGGCCGCCGACGCGGTGCGGCCGGTGAGCCACACCGCCTGCGTGAACTCGACCAGGAGGGACGCTGCGAGTCCCACGACACCGCCCGCCCACCAGAGTGGTCGGCCGAGCACCGACGTGACGAAGGCCCCGAGCGGGACGAAGAGCAGCACGTTGGCGCTGAACTCCACGACGTCGTAGTCGAACCACCCCGGGACCCCGTGCCGATGGAGCGCGGCCAGCACGCGCTCCAGGACCGGGTCGACCGAGGCGTCCACCGGTGTCGGCCAGAACAGGATCAGACCGCCGGCGACCGCCATGGCGATGAGTCCGACCCACTCACCCCGCCGCAGCCGTCGCTCCATCCTCCGAACCTAGGGGATCGGCGGCGGTGGGCATGGCCGGCGGGATAGCGTTGACGAGACGACGGAGGTGGGGATGACGCGGACGCAGCGGACATGGCTCTGGTCGGCGGGCGCGATCCTGCTCGTGGCCGTCGTCGTGATCGTGCTCGTCGTGGTGCACGCCTCGGCAGCGCCCCCGCGGGCGGCCGGCACCGCGGCACCCGATCGGACACCGTCACCGACGGCCACGCGGACGACGCCGCCACCGGCCGCGATCCCGGCGGCGCCCTCGGCCGAGGCGCTCGCCACGCTGCCGCTGGCCTACCACGACGCCGTCGTGCCGCAGCTGCTCGACGGGACGACGGTGCAGCCCGCGAACCAGTGGGAGATCGCGACACCGCGCGCACCGCTCGTCGCCCTGTTCGCGTCACCCGCGGCCGACGCCGCTCCCGTCGCGACCCTCGCCTCGACCGTCGCGACCATCAACCGACCGGCGGCGACGGCGGTCTGGGGTGTGTCGGACGGCGCGGACGGCGGCATGGTCCTGGTGTCCACCCCCGCACGGAACCGCACGCCGGGCGACGGCGGGGTCGCGGACGCCCCGAGTGCCACGTTCGCATGGGCCCGCGCTGCGGACTTCACCCTGACGGCGGTCACCGAGATGGTCCACGTCGACGTCGCCGCCTCGACCGTGTCGATCGTCGGACGCGACGGCGCCGTCCGCACCACCGAGAGCGCGCGACTCGGGACCCCGGACGACCCGACACCCGCGGCGACCTCCACCTACCTCGAGGCCTCGTACGTCGACCCGACGATCGGGTACACCGAGGGCCACCCGATCGCGCTCACGGGTGCGCACTCGTCGCGGATCCCGTCCTACGGCGGGAACGCGGCACTCACGGCGCTGCACTTCTACCCGGACCCGACGGGGAGCTCCCACGGATGCGTCCGGGTGTCCGCCGCCATGACGGACGCGCTCGCGCAGCTGCCGGTCGGCACAGCCATCGACTTCCGCTGACGGGCGGCTCCGGCCGACGTGCGGCTTCCGCTGACGGGCGGCTCCGGCCGACGTGCGGCGGGGTTCACCGGGGGAGCGGACCGCCGGTGACCAGGTCGCCACCCCGTGGCCGCGACGCCCACAGCTGGGCGACGAGACCGGCCGCCAGGAACCCGAGCATGAGCGCCCCCATCGCGGTCGCGGTCCCGCCGAGCGCTCCGGCGAGCGGGGTGGCGAGCCCGCCGAGCCCGAACTGCAGCCCGCCGACCAGGGCCGACGCGGTCCCGGGGTGTCGGTGCCCGAGCGCCTGCGTGAGCGTGACGGAACCGGGGATCACCCAGCCCCAGCCCGCGGTCACGGCGGCCAGCGCGGGCCACACCAGGGCCGGACCGACCCCGGTCGTCGCACCGACCAGCACGAGCACCGACCCGAGGGTGCAGACGGTGAGCCCGATCGTGTAGAGACGGTCCTCGTCGAACCGGCCGACGATCCGACGGAAGACCAGGGTCGAGACGATCATGCACGACGCGTTCGAGGCGAAGACGAGCGTGTACAGGCCCTCCCCGAAGCCGTACTGCTGCTGGAACACGAACGACGACGTCGCGATGTACGAGAAGAAGCCGATCGTCGCCGTGCATCCCGTGACCAGGTACCAGCGGAACCGGGGGATCCGCAGGAGCTCAGCCATCCGACCGACGACCATCCGGGGACGGCTCCCGCCCGGGGTCCGGGCCACGAGGGTCTCGGGCAGCTGGCGGGCGGCCGCCAGGGTGAGCACGAGACCGAGCAGGGCGAGCACGACGAACGCTGCGCGCCAGGACGAGAACGACAGCACCAGACCACCGACGAGCGGCGCGACCACCGGGCCGACGGAGTTCACCACGGCGAGCGTCGCGTAGAGCCGACTCCGCACCGTCCCGGTGGCGGCGTCGCCGACCATCGCCCGTCCGGACACCGCGGCGGCCGCACCGCCGAGACCCTGCACGATGCGGGCCGCGACGAGCGTCCCGACGTCGGGGGCGAGTGCGCAGACGATGCTCGCGAGCGTGAAGACGACGGTCCCGCCCAGCAGGATGCGCCGACGTCCGACGCCGTCGCTGATCGGACCCACGACGAACTGCCCCACCGCGAACGCCACGAGGAAGGCCGTGAGCGTCAGCTGCACCGACGCGGTCGACGCACCGAGGTCGTCCGCGATCGCCGGCAGGCCGGGGATGTAGAGGTCGGTCGCGAACGGCGAGATCCCGACGATGAGCGCCAGCGTCAGCAGGGGACCGCGGCGCCTGGTCCACGCGGTCCGCGGGTCCGGTGCGCCCTCGGCGGAGGAGGGCGGGGCGTCGTCGCTCATCCGGCCCGACGATAGACCCGGGCGACCCCGCGCGTAGGATCGGACATTCACCGAGGGAAGGCTGGCGGATGCGTGTGGCGCTCGGGTTCGACGTCGGGACCTCGAGCACGAAGGCGCTCCTCGTCGCGTTCGACGGCACGGTCGTCGCCGAGTCGACCCGCCCGCACGACGTCGACCGTCCGGCGCAGGGCCTCGTCGAGATGGACGGCGACCTCTGGTGGGACGAGTTCGTCGTGCTCGCGCACGAGCTCCTGACGCTCGCACCGGACGCCGAGGTCTGCTCGGTCGGGGTGAGCGGCATCGGGCCGTGCGTCCTGCTCAGCGACGATGCCGGCCGTCCGGTCCGCCCGGCGATCCTCTACGGCGTCGACACCCGCACCGCGGACATGCTCGACGAGGTCACGGCGGAGCTCGGCGGCATCGAGGCCGTCCGCGCCCGGTGCGGCTCCGACCTCAGCACGCAGGCCGCGGGCGTGAAGCTCGCCTGGGTGGCCAGGAACGAGCCGGACGTCTGGGCACGGGCGTCGCGCTTCACGATGCCGTCGTCCCGCATCGTCGAGTGCCTGACCGGCGAGTACGTGCTCGACCACCACTCGGCGAGCCAGTGCACGCCGCTGTACGACCTGACCGAGAACGACTGGATCGCGCCGTGGGCCGAGACCCTCGCGCCGGGGCTCGCCCTCCCGCGGCTCCTGTGGTCCGGTGAGTGCGCCGGTGTCGTGACGGACGCGGCGGCCGCGGCCACGGGCCTCCCGGCCGGCATCCCGGTGGCAGCCGGGACCATCGACGCCTGGGCGGAGGGCGTCAGCGTCGGCGTCGAGCAGCCCGGCCGGATGTTCCTGCAGTACGGGTCGACCACCTTCATGATCGTGCCGATCGCGGAGCCGCACCACGTCCCCGGCATGTGGACGACCGCGAGCACCTCGCCGGGGCACGCGAGCGTCGCCGGCGGCATGGCGACGTCCGGCGCCATCACCGACTGGCTGAAGCGACTGACCGGCGCAACGTGGTCGGAGCTGCTCGACGAGGCAGCCGCGTCCGGCGTCGGGGCCGAGGGACTCGCGGTCCTGCCGTACTTCGCGGGGGAGCGCACGCCCATCGCGGACCCGGACGCCCGCGGCGTGATCGCCGGGCTGACCATCCGACACACGCGGGGCGACATCTACCGTGCGGTGCTCGAGGCGACGGCGTTCGCGGTCCGGCACAACCTCGAGGTCCTCGCGGCGTCCGGGGTGCACGTCGGGTCGCTCGTCGGCGCCGGTGGGGGGCTGCTCGGTCGGCTCTGGCCGCAGATCGTCACCGACGTCTGCGGTCTGCCCCAGACGATCCCGTCGGTCACGGTCGGGGCGGCGTTCGGGTCGGCGTTCCTCGCGGCGGCGCTCGTCGAGCCGGTCTCGCTCCCGGAGTGGAACCCGACGGCCGAGGTCCTGGTGCCGGACCCGACCACGACGGCCGCGTACGAGCAGGGGTACCGGGACTTCCGGCAGCTCTACCGGGACACCGCGGACGTCGTGCACCGGCTGGCCGAGCGGACGTGACGACGGCCGCCGGGCGGGCATGATCGCCGGGCGGGCATGATCGCCGGGCGGGCATGATCGCCGGGCGGGCATGATCGCCGGGCGGGCATGACGATGGCCGCCGGGCGGTCGAGGAGGCGGACGACACCTCCCCGACCGGCCGACGGCCACCGGCACGCTGCGGGTCAGGCCGCGTCGGTCCCCACGGGTGCGCTGCCGTCGTACGCGCAGATCGCGTCGACCTTCTCCTTCGAGTGGCTCGTCGGGTCGAACTCGTACCCGAGCCACTCCTTGGCCATGCGGCGGGCGACCTCGATGCCCACGACACGCTGGCCCATGCAGAGGACCTGGCAGTCGTTCGACAGGACGCTCCGCTCGACCGAGAACGAGTCGTGCGCGGTCGCGGCGCGGATCCCGGGGACCTTGTTCGCCGAGATCGCCACACCGAGCCCGGTGCCGCAGATCAGGATGGCCCGGTCGGCCTCGCCGGCGATGATCTTCCGACCGGCGTCGACGGCGATGTGCGGGTAGGCGGTGTGGCCGTCCGCGTCGACGCCGACGTCCACGACGCTCGACACGCGCGGGTCCTGCAGGAGGTCGGCCTTGATCGCCTCCTTGTACTCGAAGCCGGCGTCGTCGGATCCGACGATCACGCGGTAGGTGGTGTCGCTCATGCGTGTGTCCCTTCGGTACGGTCGGCGAGGACGTCGCCGATGGTGGTGAGGATCATGCCCATCGAGGTGGCACCGGCATCCGGCGTCCCGATGCTCTTCTCGGCGAGCGGTCGGGCGCGCCCGACCTTCGGGCGGAGCTCCCTGGTCGCCTCCGCCTCGCGGGTCGCGACCTCCGCGGCGGCCTTCCAGGCGGACGGGAGGCCCTCCCCGGCCCCGACACGCTGGTGCAGCTCGTCGACGAACGGCAGGAGCGCGTCGAGCAGCGTCTTGTCGCCGCGCCCCGCGCCACCGAGGTGCTGGATCGCATCCGCGAACGCCGTCGCAGCGTCCGCCACGTCGGCCGCCGTGTACTCGTCACGCGAGTCCCCGAGCGAGCGCCCGAACGACTCGAGTGCGGCGCCCCACAGGACGCCGGAGGTGCCACCGGCGTACTCGGCCCACGCGTCGCCCGCACGGCCGAGCACGAAGGCGACCCCGGCTTCGGTGCCGATCCGGTCGACGCGCTTGGTGGCCGCGCCGATGCCCTTGAGCATCCCGCGTCCGTGGTCACCGTCGCCGGCGACCGCGTCGATCCGGCCGAGCTCCTCCTCGTTCTCGCGGAGGAGCGTGTGCATCGCGGCGAGGACGGCGCGGGCGGTGTCGGCCGCGTGCCGGGCCGCGTCAGTGGCGTCGGGGACGGTGTCCTCGGCGTCGTCGGCGAGGTCGTCGTCGCTCGGCACGACCAGCGCGGCGACGGGGGCTGCGGCCTTGCGGTAGGCGGGCGTGTACGCGTCCGCACGCCAGAGCCGCTCGAGCTCGTCGTCGAGCCACTGCAGCGTCAGTGAGCAGCCGCCCATGTCGAGGCTCGTGACGATCTCGCCGACCTCGGGCTCGACGGTCGTGATGCCCGCGTCGGCGAGCCGCGCGGCCACGTGGCGCCAGAGCAGGAAGAGCTCCTCGTACTTCGTGTCGCCGAGCCCGTTCAGGATCGGCGCGACCCTAGTGCCGGCGTTCGCGGGCCGGTCGGCGAGCAGCCGGTCGACGAACAGGTCGGCGAGGTCCTTCGCGCGGAGCATCGGGACGTCCTCGATGCCCGGTTCGCCGTGGATGCCGAGCCCGAGCCCGAGATGACCCTCCGGCACGCTGAACAGCGGGGTGTCCGCGCCGGGCATGGTGCACCCGGAGAACGCGACGCCGAGCGTGCGGGTCGCGGTGTTCGAGGCGTTCCCGATCCGCTCGACCTCGTCGAGGTCGACGCCCTCCGCTGCGGCCGCGCCCATGGCCTTGAACACCGAGAAGTCCCCGGCGATCCCGCGGCGCTTCGACTCGTCGTCCGAGGACGCGATGTCGTCGGTGACGATGACGATGCGGGTGTCGATGCCCTCGGCGTTCAGCCGTTCGGCCGCGAGCCCGAAGTTCATCGTGTCGCCCGCGTAGTTGCCGAAGCTCAGGACGACGCCCCGGCCCTGGTCGGCGGCCTTGGCGACCGAGTACACCTGCGCCGCGGACGGCGAGGTGAACACGTTGCCGACGACCGCGCCGGTGGCGAACCCCGGCCCGACCGTGCCGCAGAACGCGGGGTAGTGGCCGGAGCCGCCGCCGATCACGACGGCGACCTGCGGTGCGGCGTCGGCGGTGCGGAGTGCGACGGCACCACCGTGGACCCCGCGGACCCGGTCGGCGTACAGCGCGAGCCATCCGGCGAACTGGTCGTCGGCGAAGTCCTCCGGGTCGTCGTGGATCGTCGTCATCGGGCGCTCATGCTCGGGATGATCGACACCTTGACCGACCCGCCCGACGAGTCGCCGACCAGGTCGAGCGCCTCCTGGAACTGCTCGAGCGGGAACTGGTGCGTGCAGATCTCGTCCATCGGCAGGGTGCCCGCCTCGAGGAGCTTGATCGCGGCCGGCCAGGTGTGCGGGCCGAGGTGCGCGCCGCGGATGTCGAGCTCCTTGTCGTCGGAGATGATCGACCAGTCGACGGAGACGGCGTCCTTGAACACCGAGTACTCGACGAACGTGCCGAGCTTCCGGAGCAGGTTGAGGCCCTGCGGGACGGCGGACGGGTGCCCGGTCGCCTCGATGTAGACGTCGGCGCCGTAGCCACCGGTCATCTCCTTGATGATCGACACCGCGTCCTGCTCGGCGATGTTGATCGTCATGTCGGCGCCGACCTTCTCGGCGAGGGCGAGCTTCTCCGGGACGACGTCGAGCGCGATGATCTTGAGCGGGTTCTTCTGGCGGGCACCGGCGATGGCGCTGAGGCCGATCGGCCCGGCGCCGGCGATCACGACGACGTCGTTGAACTTGATCTCGGCGCGCTCGACGGCGTGGAAGGCGCAGGAGAGCGGCTCGGCGAACGCGGCGACGTGGCCGGGGAGGTCGCGCTTGACCGGGTGGGTCAGGGCCTGCGTCGGGACGAGGACGTACTCGGCCATGGCGCCGTCGTAGCCCTTGAACCCGAACATGTCGTGCACGGCGCACATCCAGTACGCGCCCTCGAGGCAGTAGCGGCACTCCCAGCACGGCACGATCTGCTCGCAGGCGATCCGGTCGCCGATCGCGAGGCCGCGCTTGTCGAGTGCACCGTCTCCGGCGGAGACGACCGTGCCGACGAACTCGTGACCGGGGATGCGGTCCTTCTCGGCCCAGGCGGGGCGGTTCTCGTCGCCCCAGAACTTCGCGGCACCGTGGTAGCACTTCAGGTCGCTGGCGCAGACACCGACCGCGTCGGTCTTGAGCAGCAGCTCGCCCGGGCCGGGGACCGGGACCGGACGCTCCTCGAGGCGGTAGTCCTCGGGGCCGTGGACGACGACCGCGCGCATCGTGGTGGGGATCGTGTCCGTGCCCGAGGGCGTGGGGGAGATGGTCGTGGACATGGGTCAGGCCTCCGTTGGTCTCGTCCTGCCGCGGGGTCGCTGCATCGCGACGAACACGGCTGTCGCGTCCTCGCGACGTGAGTGACGATACACCTCTCGGAACAGAAGTCGAGAACAGAATTTCTGAGCAGCCGTCCGGCGCACTCCGACACGCCCGGAGAACTTTTTTTGCGGCTGGACTTGCGGAACAGACGTTTAGAACATAATTTCTCACTCGACCCCGAACCCATGAACGGAGCGTCCGCGATGAAGCGTGATGTGCACCTGACCTCCCCGGCCGCAGCGGGAACCACCCGATGACGGCCGCCACCGCTGCTCGGCCGAAGAACCGCCGACGCACCGGCCGCATCGTCACCGCGGTCGTGATCGTGGTCGTCCTGATCCTCATGGCGCTGTCCACGAAGATCGTGCCGAAGGGCTCCGACCTCGGTGCCGGCCCCACCGCGTTCTCCGCCTCCGCGTGGGGCAAGACGAACTTCCCGAAGGTGCAGAAGGCCATCGCGAAGAAGGCCACCCCGGCCGCGACGCTCGCCACCGCGATCACCGCGGACCAGACCGCAGCCGCCGAGAAGTACGGCGTCGACGCCGGCACCGGGCCCGAGTTCACGACCACCTTCACCGGCACGGTCGGCGCGGCGCAGGACGGCATCTACCCCGTCACGGTGAGCGGTGTGCCGAGCGACCTGGTCATCCGGATCCAGACCGGACCGGCGATCAACGGCACCGATCTCCGGGACGCGCCGGGGACGATCAAGTACGGGCAGTTCACGAACCAGATCGACTACCAGAACGCCGCCTCCGCGCTGAACAACCAGCTGAAGAAGCAGGTCCTGGCGAAGACGGACGTCGGCTCGCTCGAGGGCAAGACCGTCACCGTGACCGGTGCGTTCCAGCTCGTCAACCCGAAGGGCTGGCTCGTCACGCCCTCCCAGCTGGAGGCCCAGTGAGCACCGGGGCCGACCCGATCGCCAGCGCCGGCGACGGGAACGACGCGAGCCGCGCCTCCAGTCCGGATCCGCGCATCGGTGAGGTCGTGCTGAACGCGACCGACGTCGTGAAGACGTACGGTGCGACCCGCGCCCTCAAGGGCGTCAACTTCTCGATCCACCGCGGGCAGGTCACGACGCTCTTCGGCGAGAACGGCGCCGGCAAGTCCACGCTCATGAAGATCCTGTCCGGGGTCGAGCAGCCGACGTCCGGCGAGCTGACGCTCTACGGCGAGCCGGTCTCGTTCACCGACACCGTCGACGCCCGCGAGCACGGGGTGTCGATCATCCACCAGGAGCTGAGCCTCGCGCCCAACCTGTCGGTCCGCGACAACATCTTCATGGGACGCGAGCTCACCGGTCCGACCGGTGTCGACTACGCCGAGGAGGCACGGCAGGCGAAGGCGGTGCTCGAGGAGCTCGGCGAGGACTTCGACCCGATGACCAAGGTCGCCGACCTCCGGCTCGGCCAGCAGCAGGTCGTCGAGATCGCCCGCGCGCTGAGCGTCGACGCGCGCATCCTGATCATGGACGAGCCGACGAGCGCACTGAGCGCCTCCGAGGTCGAGGTCCTGTTCGGGGTCATCCACGACCTCACCGCCCGCGGCGTCTCGATCGTCTACATCTCCCACCACCTCGAGGAGGCGCTCGAGATCACCGACCACGCGGTCGTGCTCCGGGACGGTTCGATCACCGCGACCGCGCTCGCCGCGGACATCGACCTCGAGTGGGTCGTCCGTGCGATGGTCGGCGAGGGGTTCGACCTCGGCAGCCCGCCCACCGGGTACGAGTTCGGCGACGTCGCACTCTCGATCCAGGACGTCAGCGTCGCCGACGTCGAGAACCGCGAGCGCAGCGTCGTCGACCGACTCTCGCTCGACGTCCGCGCCGGGGAGATCGTCTGCATCTACGGGCTGATGGGCGCCGGACGCACCGAGCTCCTCGAGGCCGTCGCCGGTCGCGTGCCGCTCACCGGTGGCCGGGTGCTCAAGGGCGACCGGGACCTCGCCGGCATGTCGATCGCCGAGCGCATCGAGACCGGGCTCGGGCTCGTCCCCGAGGACCGGCAGCGCGACGGCCTCGTGCAGACCATGACGGTCGGCACGAACATGTCGCTCGCGAGCATCAGCTCGTTCGTCAAGGGGCTGTTCATGTCCGGCCGCAAGGAGGTCGACCTCGTCACGGACTCGATCCAGACCGTGCACGTGAAGACGTCCGGCGGTGCGGCCCCGATCGGCTCGCTGTCCGGCGGCAACCAGCAGAAGGTCGTCATCGGCAAGATGCTCGCGACCCGACCGGACGTGATCCTGCTCGACGAACCGAGTCGGGGGATCGACATCGGCGCGAAGGCCGAGGTCTTCAAGCTGCTCGCCGAGCGTGCCCAGAACGGGCTCGCGGTCGTCTACTCGACCTCCGAGGTGGGGGAGTGCCTGAGCATCGCCCACCGCATCGTCGTGATGAGCCGCGGGCGGATCTCCGCCGAGTTCGGCGCCGACACCACCAAGGAAAAGATCATGGCCGCCTCCGGCGAGGCAGTGATCGCATGACCTCCACGGAACGGAACACCATGACCAGCACCACGACCAGCCGTCGCCCCGCGATGTTCTCGGGCGGATTCGACCTCGGCCGGCTGCTCCTGCAGGGTCGGGCGTTCTTCGCCCTCATCGCGATCATCATCGTCTTCTCGATCCTGTCCCCGAACTACTTCACGGTGAGCAACCTGCTCACCATGGCCTCGCACGTGGCGGTGTACGCGATCCTCTCGATCGGCATGCTGCTCGTCATCCTGAACGGTGGCATCGACCTGTCCGTCGGTTCGACGCTCGGGTTCTCCGGCGTCATCGCCGGGTTCCTCATGAAGGGCGTCGCGATCGGCGGGGCAACGCTCTACCCGAAGGTCTGGGTGGTCGTGATCCTGGCCTGTGCCGCCGGGGCGTTCATCGGGTTCGTGAACGGCATCCTCGTGGCGCGGTTCAAGGTCGCACCCTTCGTCGCCACACTCGGCATGCTCTACGTCGTCCGCGGCATCGGGCTGCTCATGACGAACGGCCTGACGTACAACAACCTCGAGGGCAGCCAGGCGCTCGGCAACACCGGCTTCGACTGGCTCGGGTTCAACCGGCTCCTCGGCCTGCCGATCGGCGTCATCGTGATGATCGTCGTCGCGATCGTCGCGAGCCTCCTGCTCAACCGCACCGTCTTCGGCCGGTGGCTCTACGCCTCCGGTGGCAACGAGCGTGCCGCGGAGCTGTCCGGTGTGCCGGTCCGCCAGGTGAAGATCCGCGTCTACGTCATCTCCGGCCTCTGCGCCGCGATCGCGGGCCTGATCCTGTCCTCGGAGCTCACGAGCGCCAGCCCGACCGCCGGCAACTCGTACGAGCTGACCGCCATCGCCGCGGTCGTCATCGGCGGCGCGGCACTCTCCGGCGGCGTCGGCAACATCCGCGGGACGCTCCTCGGCGCCTTCGTCATCGGCTTCCTGTCCGACGGACTCGTCATCATCGGCGTCTCCGCGTACTGGCAGACGGTGTTCACCGGCGCGGTCATCGTCTTCGCCGTCCTCCTGAACGCCGTCCAGTACCGCGGGCGCGCACGCAGCCGCAAGAACGGCCAGGGCCCCACATCCTCTTCTCCGAGCGTCGACACGCAGACCCCCTCTGCCGCCGTCACCGAGAAGGCTGCCGGCTGACCCCGGTCGGCCACCACCGAGAAGACCACCGACTGACCCCCGTCAGCCGGAACACAGCGAAAGGAAACACCGACATGAACCGCAAGCTGGCAATGGTGCTCGCCGCGGGCGTGGGCATCAGCCTCGCTCTCACTGGCTGCTCGGCCGGAGGCTCGGGCTCGGGCTCCGGCTCGTCCGGCTCCGGGAAGAAGGGTGGCCTGATCTCGATCATCGTCAACGACCCCTCGAACCCCTACTGGCAGACCGAGGGCAAGGTCGCTTCGGCCGAGGCCAAGTCCCTCGGCTACAAGTCGAACGTGTCGGCGTCCAAGGGCGACACGAACACCGAGAGCAACCTCATCGACACCGCGATCACGAACAAGTCCGTCGCGATCATCCTCGACCCGGCGAACGCATCCGGCTCGATCGGTGCCGTCAAGAAGGCCGATGCCGCGGGCATCCCGGTGATCCTCGTGAACGCCGAGATCAACCAGACCGGACTCGCCAAGGCGCAGCTCGTGTCGAACAACGCCCAGGGTGCCGCCATCGGCGCGCAGCAGTGGGTCAAGGACGTCGGCGACTCGGGCAACTACGCCGAGCTCTTCGGCGCACCGTCGGACAACAACGCGCAGACCCGGTCGAACGGCTACAAGACCGTGCTGAGCCAGTACCCGAACCTCAAGGAGGTGGCGAAGCAGGTCGCGAACTGGGACCGCACGCAGGGTCACGACAAGACCCAGTCGATCCTGCAGGCGAACCCGGACATCAAGGGGATCATCGCCGGCAACGACGAGATGGCCCTCGGTGCGATCGCTGCGCTCAAGGAGTCCGGCAAGCTCGACCAGGTGAAGGTCGGCGGCTTCGACGGTTCGCCCGACGCGGCCGACGCCATCAAGGCGGGTGAGCTGCAGTACACCGTCCTGCAGCCCGTCGCGACGTTCGCCAAGAAGGCCGTGCAGGAGGCGGACAGCTACATCCGCACCGGCAAGACCGGCGTCTCGCAGGAGAAGCAGTCGTTCGACTGCATCCTCGTCACGAAGGACAACGTGGACGACTTCACGGCGCCCTTCACGCTCAAGCAGTAACAGCAACAGCAGCACCAGCAGCAGCACCACCATCGCCGTCGGGGCCGGTCCGTCGAGGACCGCCCCGGCGGCGCTGGTCCGGACGCCGGTGTCCGCGCATCGGCCCGGATACGATTGCCACAGACCCCGGGGGCGGAGTCGCACGACGAGAGGACACCGCATGCGTGACGCGGACGACACCGTCGGTCCCTCGGCGTCCCACCAGGGCCGGTTCCCGCTCCGCCTCGTCTACCAGGCCGCCCGGATGTACTACCTCGAGGACGCCACCCAGGTCGAGATCGCCGCCAGGCTCGACGTGTCGCGCCCGACCGTGAGCCGCCTCGTGGCCGAGGCCCGACGAGCCGGACTCGTGCGCATCGAGGTCGCCGACCCGTTCGAGGACGAGACCGTCGCCGTCGCCGAACAGGTGCGGGAGGCCCTCGGCCTGCAGGCGGTCCACCTCGCCGCCGTCACGCACGCCACGACGCTCGGTGCCGACCTCGCCGTGCCCGTCGCCCGGGCGATCCAGGGCATGGACCTCGGACGGGGCGACGCAATGCTCCTGTCGTCCGGGCGCACCACCTACGAGATCGCCCGCCACGGGATGCCCGCACTCGCCGGGGTGCAGCTCGCCCCGACGGTCGGCGGCCAGGCCGACCCGATGCCGTGGTTCCAGACCAACGAGATCACCCGGACGGCGGCCGAGCACTCCGGGGCGATCCCGTCGTTCCTCTTCGCGCAGGCGATCCCGAGTGCGCGGATGCGGGACTCCCTCGACGAGGACCCGGAGTTCCAGCACGTCGTCGGGCTCTGGGGGAGCGCGAAGGGCGCCCTGCTCGGCATCGGAGCCCCGCCCGCGATCCGCGATTCACTCGCCAGGGGCATCCCGGTCGACGACGACGTCTTCGACGACGCGGCCGGCGACGTGTGCCTCAACTTCTTCACCGCGGACGGCTCGGCGGTCGAGTTCCCCGGGAGCGACCGGATGGTGCGGACCTCGCGGGAGACCCTCGCCGGGATCGCGCACGCGGTCGGCGTGGCGGTCGGCGTCACGAAGGTCCCGAGCATCGTCGGCGCGGTCCGCGGGCGGCTCGTCAACGAGCTCGTGACCGACGTCGCGACGGGGCGCGCGCTGCTCGACGCCCTGGGCTGAGCGCCGAGCAGAGGCCCGCTCCTCCGGTGTCGCACCACGATCGGCGCTTGACACCACCTGTCGCCGGTGGTGTCACGCGTCGATGGCGGTGCCATGCCCCGGAGTTGGTGCCGTCGCAGGTGGCTTGGCCCGCCGGCCGCGTTCCGGACTGGAGGGACGGTACCAGGCCGCCCCGCGCCTCCAGTCCGGTGGGTCGCGGGCACGCGGGTCAGCGACGCACCGCGTCGCGGTACACGGTGAGCACCTGGTCCGGCTGGTCGGCCACCTGGAACGACACGTGCGTGAGGATCCGCTCCTCGCCGGACCGGGTCCGGACGCGCTTCACGCCGTGGCTGCTCGCCGCGATGTCGTACCGCGCCCACCAGGCGTCCGCCTCGGCGCTGGCCCCGCGGAGCTCGCGCTCGAGGGCCGCGAACCGAGCGGACCCCGGGTGGCGTCCGGCATTGGCGCGCAGCCGAGCGAGGAGACCCTGCGCGACGTCCGACCAGTCCACGAGGACCTCGCGGGCGATCGGCTCGGTGAACACCCAGCGCGCGAGGTTCGGACGCGGCTCGCCGAACGCACCCGGGAAGAGCTCGACCGCGGATCGGTTGGCTGCGAGGAGGTCGTAGCTGCTGCCCGTGACGTAGGCCGGGTTCGGGTCGAGCAGGTCGGGGACGTCGGCGACATCGGGCGCGACGTACTCGAAGTCCAGCGTGTCGACGCGGTCGTCGGTCGAGATCGCGACGAGGTGTGCACGCTCCGCGTCGTCCAGGCGGAGCGCGTTCGCGATCGCCGTGAGCACCTGGTCGGACGCGCGGACGTCCCGGCCCTGCTCGAGGAAGGTGTACCAGGTGGTGCTGATCCCGGCGGCCGCGGCGAGCTCCTCGCGGCGGAGGCCCGGCGTGCGACGTCGTCCGGAGCCGACGAGCCCGATGTCCTCGGGTGCGGTGCGCTGCCGACGCGCGCGGAGGAACAGTCCGAGCTCATGTCGTCGCTCGCGTGTGTCGTCGCCCATGGTGACCCTCCTGGCAGTACGGGTACCAGTATGGACCGGCTCTGGATACCAGGGTGGTTCCGTCCGACACTGGGGTCATGAAGGCATGGACACTCGACACGACCGGTTCCCCACTCCAGCTCCAGGAGGTGCCCGACCCCGAGCTCCGGGGCGGTGGCGCGGTGCTCCGCATGTTGGCCGTCCAGGTGCCCGCCTACACGCGCGTGCTCACCACCGGTGGCCGCGGCGGGATCGCGACCCCGACCGTGCTGGGTGTCGGCGGAATCGGCCGGGTGGAGTCCGTCGCCGACGACGTGCACTCCGTCCGGCCTGGCGACGTCGTGGTGAGCACCGGGTTCCTCGGGACGGGTCGAGTCGCCGAGCCGGAGGAGGTGCTGCTCGGGTGGACCGGCATCGGTGGCCGCGGCATCCCCTCGGCGGCCACCGACGGGATGCGTCGGGTGTGGCGGACCGGGACCTTCGCGGAACGGGCGCTCATGCCGGGGTCGACGCTCGTCGCGCTGCCGGGCGCCGAACACCACGGCGACACGGCACGGCTCGCGTTCCTGCCCTGGCTGGCGATCGCTGCCGGTGCCGTCGAGCGCAGCGGCCTCGCTCCCGGCGATCGGCTCGCCGTGACCGGGGCGTCCGGCCAGCTCGGTGGCGCGACGGTGCTCCTCGCGCTCGCCCGGGGTGCCGGACGGATCGCAGCGATCGGCCGGAACCGCGCGAGCCTCGATCGGCTCGCCGCCCTCGACCCGCGGGTCGTCCCCGTCCGGTCCGTCGGTGATCGGACCGAGGACGCCGCAGCGGTCGTCGAGGCGCTCGGGGGCGAGGCCGACGTCGCCATCGACGCGCTCGGACCGGCACCGACCGCCGACCTCACCATGGCCGGCTACGACGCGCTGCGGACGGACGGCACCCTGGTGCTCGTCGGGGGAGTCCGGCAGACGCTGCCGATCCCGTACGGCGACCTCATGCACCGGAGGATCACGCTGCGGGGCTCGTGGATGGCGTCCAACGAGACGGTGTACTCGGTCTGGCGGCAGGTCGAGGCGGGGGTGCTCGACCTGTCCGCACTCGAGGTCACGACCGCCGGCCTCGACGACCCCGGAGCGGTCCTGGCGCGTGCCGAGGCGACGAGTGGGCTCGCCTACGTGGCGCTCACGCCCTGACGGCAGGCCAGGGACGTGTCACCTGACGGCAGGCCAGGGAGGTGTCACACCAACCTCGGCGCGTGACACCACCTGTCGCCGGTGGTGCCATGCGCCGATGACGATGCCATGCCCCGGAGGTGGTGTCACCGCAGGTGGCCTGGCTCGCCGGCCGCGTTCCGGACTGGAGGGACGGTGCCGGGCCGCCCCGCGCCTCCAGTCCGGTGCGGTGCGGGTCCGTCTCGTGGGCTTCCTCGGTGCCGCACCATCGACGGCGCGTGGCACCCCTGTCGGCGCATCGCACCACCGACGGCGCGTGGCACCCCTGTCGGCGCATGGCACCACCGGTGACACGTGGTGCCATGCGTCAGGACTGTGGTCATGCCGACCGCCGGCGGGGCCCTTCGCGCGTGCGCGTACGGCCTGCGGCGTGCGACGAGTACCTGCTCCGCCCGGTCAGGCTGCCAGGAGCACCGAGCTCGGGACGACCGTCGCGAAGCTGCCGTCGAGGGCCGCCATGAACGCCGCGTGCACGGTCGCACCCGGCACCGTGACGTCGCCGAGGGTCAGGTCGGGCGCGGCGCAGGCATCGGCGACGACCATGACCGTGTACCCGAGCTCCGCGGCCGCACGGGTGGTCGAGTCCACGCACATGCTGCTCATCATCCCGACGACGACTAGGTCGGTCACACCGTCCGCGGTGAGACGCTCGTGCAGCCCGGTGCCGATGAAGCTGTTCGGTTCGTGCTTCTCGAGCACGGTCTCGCCCGCGACCGGCTCCACGTCCGGGTGGAACGCCACACCGGGTGTCCCCGCGACGAAGAAGGTCGCGTCGTCCTCCGCGGCCACGTGGAACACGTGCACGACCGGCTCACCGGCGGCACGGAACGCGTCGAGGACGGTCCTGGCGGCGGCGGCTGCGGGCTCCGGACCGACGAGCGGGAACGCTCCACCCGGGAAGTAGTCGAGCTGGATGTCGATGAGGAGCAGCGCACGGGTCATGCGCTCAGTATGGCCGCGTCGCTCAGCGCTGGACGTCGGAAGTGCGCCGGAGCGTCCCGCCGATGACGATCGCCATGCCGAGGACGGTGCCCGCGATCCCGACGACCTGGAGCGGTACCGGCACGGTGGCGAGGCCCGTGACGGCCGAGACGAGCCCGACGAGGGGCGGGACCCCGAGCCCGAGGAGCGCCGTGTAGGACGCGCCCGCCGTCAGCAGGATGCGGTGCTGCAGGAGGTACACCGGCACGTAGATCACGATGCCGAGCACCGCGAGGAGGCCCACGGTGGACCAGGTGACGGCTGCCCCCGACCAGACGGACACCACTGCCCACAGCACCAGGGGCACGGCACCGAGCGCGAAGACCGGCAGGATCCGTGACGCCATCGGGCCGCGGTACGCCCGGTTCATCCGCGCGAACGCGATGCCGTAGAACGCCGTCGCGGCCATCGCGAGGACGGCGAACAGCGTGCCGAGCACCACGTCGGGGCCGGATGTCCCACCGAGCCGGGGCACGACGAACAGCAGCGCTCCGACGATGGCGACGCCGGTCCCGAGCAGGGTGACGACCGGTGGGATGACCCGGTTCATCAGGCTCTCCGCGAGGAGCACGACCGCCGGGGTCATGGCGATGACCAGCGCGGGCAGGACCGGCCCGGCCAGGGCGATCGCCACCGTGGAGCACACCGTGTAGAGCGTCACCCCCGAGCCGGCGAGCACCACGAGCTGCCGCGCACGGAGTGGCAAGGCCGAACCGGAGCCGGTGCCGGTTCCGGTGTCGGTGTCGGTGCCGGTGCCGGTGTTGGTGCCGTTGCCGGTGCCGACGCCGGCGCCGATGCGTGTCCGGCCCGCGACCCGCGCCGAGCCGGACGACCACGTCGTGAGCGCGAGGAGCCCGAGCACCGTGAACCCGCTGCGCCCGGCGGACACCACGGCCGTGTCGGCCCCGGCCAGCGACAGCGTCACCACGATCCACGTCGACGCCAGCAGTGCGATCAGTGCGACGGACCGCAGCAGCAGTGCCGTCCGGCCCGCTGGCGCGCTGCGACCCGCTGCCGCCGTCCGGCCCCCTGCGGACGCAGGATCGTCCGGTCCTCGGTCCACCACCCGGCCATCGTGCCCTGACACACGGCGCAACGGAAATCGCACAGCGGGAATAGCCGGTGCCAGCATGGGGTTGCTCGGAAGTCCGGGAAACCAGCAAGGGAACCACATGCTCCGCCTGAGAATCGCAACCGTCGTCGCTGCCTCCGCAGCCCTCGCACTCGCCCTGACGGGGTGCAGCGGGGCATCGAGCAGCGGGGACGACAGCTCCGCCGCGACCGCCAAGGGTGGCACGCTCTCGATCCTCACCACGGCCTCGCCGGTGCACCTCGACCCGGCGACGAGCCAGAACCTCTCGACGACGACGCTCGGGCTCATCGTCCGCCGTCTCACCACGTGGCAGATCCAGCCGGGCAAGGCCGCCAAGGTGGTCCCGGACCTCGCGACGAACACCGGGACGCCGAGCGACGGCGGGAAGACCTGGACGTACCACCTGAAGTCCGGCGTCGAGTTCCAGGACGGCACCGCCATCACGACGAAGGACATCAAGTACGGCATCGAGCGGTCCTTCGCACCGACGCTCACCGGGGGCCTCAGCTACCACAAGTCCCTGCTCGTCGGCGGCGACTCGTACCAGGGTCCGTTCGACGGCAAGCAGCTCGACAGCATCGAGACGCCGGACGCCTCCACGATCGTCTTCCACCTGAACGCGGCGTACGGCGACTGGCCGTGGATCGCGTCGATGCCGGCGTTCGCACCGGTGCCGGAGGGCAAGGGCGACCCGAACACCTACGACAAGGACCCGGTGTCGTCCGGCCCGTACCAGGTGCAGTCGAACCAGCAGGGCTCCCAGCTCACCCTGGTGCGGAACGAGCACTGGAGCGCGAAGACCGACGCAGTCCGGACCGCCGGCCCCGCGAAGATCGTGTTCAAGGAGGGCCAGGACTCCTCGACCGTCACGCAGACGCTCATCGCCGACTCCGGCGACGCCAAGGACTCCTTCTCCGCGACGTACCTCGGCGCGGCCGAACTGAATCAGGTCCGCCAGAACCCGTCCGCGGCCGACCGCGTGGCGACGAGCAAGGCCGGGCCGCTCAGCTACCTCGCGATGAACACGCAGAAGGGTGCGCTCGCGGACCTCAAGGTGCGTCAGGCGATCGAGTACGCCACGGACAAGCGTGCGTTCCGGATCGCCTCCGGTGGTGCGCTCGCCGGCACCTACGCCTCGACGCTCATCACCCCGGGGATCGCCGGCCGGAAGTCCTACGACCTCTACGACGCCCCCGCGTCCGGGAACGTGAAGAAGGCCGAGTCCCTCCTGGAGGACGCCGGGCACGCGGACGACCTGAGCCTGACGCTCCTCACCCAGAACGACCCGTCCTACCTCGCGCAGGCGCAGGCGATCCAGCAGGGTCTGAAGCGCGCGGGCATCACCGTCACGTTGAAGCCCGAGGACGCCGACTCGTTCTACACCGACGCCACGAACGACGACTCCTACGACCTCGTGCTGTACAGCTGGCAGCCGGACTTCCCGAGCGCGAACGCCAACATCCAGCCGCTCTTCGCCTCGTCGCAGATCGGCAGCGGTGGCAACAACGTCTCGCACTACTCCAACGCGGACGTCGATTCCCTCATCGCGAAGGCCACGGCGACCGTCGACACGTCGGACGCCCAGGCGCTCTGGGCGCAGGTCGACAAGCGGATCATGCAGGACGCACCGGTCGTGCCCCTCACCTACGCCAAGCAGTCCTTCCTGCACGGCTCGAACGTCGAGAACTTCCGGATCGCCGACTTCCCGGCGTACCCGAACTACCTCAAGGTCTCGCTGGCCAAGTGACAGGCGGTGCAGGGCAGACTGACACCGTGGAACGCGACGACGAACGAGGTCACCGGCCCGCCGTCCTCGAGGTCAGGAACCTCGTCGTGGCGTTCGGCGATGCCGAGCCCGTGGTCGACGACGTCTCGTTCGACCTGGTCCCCGGGCGGGTGCTCGCGCTCGTGGGGGAGTCCGGCTCCGGCAAGTCCGTGTCCGCGATGAGCGTGCTGGGGCTCCTCCCGGCGACGGCGACGGTCACCGGGAGCATCCGGTTCCGCCGCGGCGCGGACACGGGCGGCGCGGACAAGGCCGACGGGGACAGTGCCGTCGGGGTCGAGCTCGTCGGCGCCGACGACGACACGCTCCGGGGCATCCGTGGAGCCGGCATCGGCACCGTGTTCCAGGAGCCGATGGGGTCGTTCAACCCGGTCCTCCGCATCGGCGCGCAGATCGGCGAGGCGGTGCGGACCCATCACGGCCGCATCCCCACGAGGCAGGTCGCGGCGCGGACCGCGGAGCTGCTCACGGCGGCCGGCATCGACGACCCCGAGCGGATCGCCCGGGCGTTCCCGCACGAGCTCTCCGGCGGGCAGCTCCAGCGCGCGATGATCGCGATGGCACTGTCGGACGACCCGGTCGCGCTCATCGCGGACGAGCCGACGACCGCGCTCGACGTCACGGTGCAGGCCGGCATCCTCGACCTGCTGCGGACCCTGTGCCGCGACCGCGGCGTCGCCGTGCTCCTCATCACCCACGACATGGGCGTGGTCGCGGACGTCGCCGACGACGTCCTCGTCATGCGCCGGGGCGTCGCGGTCGAGGCGCGGAGCGCCCCCGACCTCTTCGCGTCGCCGCGCGAGGCGTACACACGCGAGCTCCTGGACGCGGTTCCCGGACTGGAGGACCGTGGCCGCGCCTCCCGGTCGGATGCCGACCCACAGGTGGTCGCGACCGGACTGGAGGACCGTGGCCGCGCCTCCCGGTCGGATGCCGACCCACAGGCGGTCGCGACCGGCGACGTCGTCGTCCGGATGTCGGACGTCGCCATCTCGTACGCCGGACGGCGGGGGAGTCCCGCGGTGTCGGGGATCGACCTCGAGATCCGTGCCGGCCAGGTGCTCGGGCTCGTCGGCGAGTCCGGTTCGGGCAAGTCGACCATCGGGCGGGCGCTCGCGGGCCTCGTCCCGGTCGTCGCCGGGACCGTCGAAGTCTCCGGGACCGACCTGCGGCACGCCGGCCGCCGCCGACTCCGCGCGATCCGCTCCCGCATCGGGTACGTGTTCCAGGACCCGGCGTCGTCGCTCAACCCGCGGGCGAGCGTCGGGTGGAGCATCGGCGAACCGCTCCGCCTGCACACCGATCTCGACGAGGACGCCCGGAGCGCCAGGGTGTCGGAGCTCCTCGAAGCGGTGCGTCTCGACCCGTCGCTCGCCGAGCGGTTCCCGCACCAGCTCTCCGGTGGGCAGCGACAGCGCGTCGCGGTCGCGAGGGCCCTCGCGCTCCGACCGGTACTGCTCATCGCGGACGAGCCGACGAGCGCCCTCGACGTCACGGTGCAGCGCACGGTGCTCGAGCTGCTGTCGACACTGCAGCAGGAGTTCGGGTTCGCGTGCCTGCTCGTCAGCCACGACCTCGCGGTCGTCCGACAGCTCGCCGACGAGGTCGTGGTGCTCCGCGCCGGCCACGTCGTGGAGCGCGGGCCCGCCGAGCAGGTGCTGCACGCGCCGACCGATCCGTACACGCGCATGCTGCTCGCGGCCGCACCCGTCGCCGACCCGGTCCGACAGGCCGAGCGGCGGCGCGTCTGGCGCTCGCTGGTGACCGCGCAGGACGACCGCCCGGAGGCATCAGCATGACCGCGAACGTGATCGACCGACCCGTCGCGTCGTCGCCGAGGTCGACCGGGTTCCGTGCCGTCGTCCGCCGTGTGCGCGGCGACCGTGCCGCGGTGGCGAGTGCCGTCGCGATCGTGCTGTTCGCGGTGGTCGCCGTCGGTGCGCCGCTCGTCGCCGGACTGAGCGGCCAGGACCCGTACACCTACCACCTCGGCACCCTGAACGGCTTCGGGGCGCCGAAGGGCACCGGTGGCGGGATCAGCGGCACGCACTGGTTCGGGGTCGAGCCGCTGACCGGGCGCGACCTCTTCGCGATCGTGACGTACGGCGCCCGGACCTCGCTCGGCATCGGGCTCGCCGCCACCGTCATGTCGATCGCCATCGGGGTGCTCGTCGGCGTCACCACCGGGTTCTTCGGCGGTTGGTACGACCGCGGGATGAGCCGGGTCATCGACGTGATGTTCGGGTTCCCGTCGCTGGTGTTCATGATCGCCCTCACCGCGATCGTGCCGGGTGGGTTCCCGAAGCCCGTGCTCGTCGTCCTGGTCATCGGGTTCTTCGGGTGGCCCTCCGTCGCCCGGGTCATCCGCGGGCAGACCCTGTCGCTCCGGCAGCGGAACTTCGTCGTCGCCTCCACGGCGATGGGTGGCGGATCCTGGCACGTCATCGTCCGGCAGCTGCTCCCGAACCTGGCGGCGACGATCAGCGTCTACGCGACGATCTCGATCCCGTCGATGATCGGGGCCGAGGCCGCGCTGTCGTTCCTGAGCGTCGGGGTCACGCCGCCGACGCCGTCGTGGGGCCGGACGATCGGCGACGCCGTCGGGTGGGTGCAGACCGACCCGATGTACCTCGTGTTCCCCGGGGCGGCGCTCTTCGTCATCACCCTCGCCTTCAACCTGCTCGGGGACGCACTCCGCGATGCGCTGGACCCCCGTCGTGCGGACAGTGCGCGGCCGGGGCGGGCTGCCTCGTCGAAGCCGGGTGGTGCTCGCGCCGCGGCGTCGAAGGAGGCTGGCCGATGAGGACCACCCGCTTCGTGCTGCTCCGCGTGCTCGGCGCGGTCGTCGTGCTCTTCGTGGTCGCCGCGATCACCTACGCGCTCTTCACCCTCCTGCCGACGAACGCCGCGCGCTCGATGTGCGACAAGCCGTGCACGCCCGAGCGTCTCGACCAGGTGAAGGCGTTCATCGGCACGAACCTTCCCTGGTGGCAGCAGTTCGCCGGGTACCTCGGAGGCATCTTCGCCGGGCGCTCGTTCGGCAGCGGGTCGACCGCGATCGAGTGCGCGGCACCGTGCTTCGGCTACTCGTTCCAGCTGCACGAGAGCGTCACGACGCTGATCCTCTCCCGGCTCCCCGTCACGGCGTCCATCGCCATCGGTGCCGCGGTGCTGTGGCTCGTCGCCGGCGTCGCGGGCGGGACCGCGTCGGCGCTCCGTCGCGGATCGCTGCTCGACCGGGGCGTGATGACGGTCGCGGTCGCCGGTGTCTCGGCGCCGTCCTACCTCGTCGGGCTCCTCGGGATCCTGCTCTTCGGCTTCGTCCTGAAGATCCTGCCGACGGGCGGGTACGTCGCGTTCACGGACGACCCCGTGCAGTGGCTGCTGCACCTGGTCCTGCCGTGGTGCGTGCTCGCGTTCATCAGCGCGGCGATCTACGCCAGGCTCACGCGGGGCGAGATGCTCGAGGTGATGGGTCAGGACTACATCCGGACGGCGCGGGCCAAGGGGCTCACGGAGTCCAGGGTCGTCGTCCGTCACGGTCTCCGCACGGCGCTGCTCCCGGTGGTGACCCTCTTCGGGCTCGACCTCGGCAGTCTGCTCGGCGGGGCGGTCATCACCGAGAAGGTGTTCTCGATGCAGGGACTCGGTGCGCTGCTCATCGATGCGGTGCACTCGCTCGACCTGCAGGTCGTCGTCGGGTTCACGCTGTTCTCGGCGTTCCTCATCGTCACCGCGAACGTGCTCGTGGACCTGGTGTACGGCGTGATCGACCCGAGGGTGCGCGCCCGGTCGTGAGGGCTGGCCGGGTGGGCGCCTGTCCGCCTGCCCACTCCCTGCCGGCTCACCCACCCGCCCACCCACGCGCTCGCCCCGGGTTTGTCGCTTTGCCCGCAAAGCGACCGTTTGGCGCGCGTTTCCCCGTGATCTCGTCGCTTTGCCGGCAAACGGCCCCGGCTGCTCTGCCCGCCCCGGCCGAGCCCGCCCCGGCCGAGCCCGCCCGGCCGAGCCCGCCCGGCATGGGGCTGTCGGTTTGGCCGTGAACCGACCGATCCGGGGGTGATTGACCGCGAGTTTGTCGCTCTGCGGGCAAACGGACACCCGCGGCCGCCCGCGCCCGGGCCCGCTCAGTGCTGGTCGTGCCGCGCGACGAGCTGCCCGCCGGCGATGAGGGTCGTCGCGATGCGGTCGGCCACCTGCCGGAACACGCTCGAGGTCCGCGAGCGCTGCACCGACCCCGCCGCAACGGCAGCGCCACCGTGGTGCGCCCGGAGCCGGAGCGTGACCGTGTGTCGTCCCGGAGCCGTGCCCACAGGGTCCGGCCCGACGCGCTCCAGGATCAGCCGCTGCCAGTGCCGGTCAGCAGGGACGAACGCACCGAGGGCCACGGTGAGCATGCGGTTCCCGCGCGTCGCGACGACCAGCCCCGCCGGTGTCCCGGCGACCGAGAACCCGTGTCCGGCGAGGATCGCGCGGGCGGTCCGGACGGCGTCGTCGGACGAGTTCCCGTGCACCACGAAGTCCACGACCTGCACCGCGCGCCCCCTCGCCTCGCCCGATGCCCCCACGACGTCGGTGACCCCCGAGCATAGCCGACCTTTTCTCAGGGAAATGACCGTAGCAGGGGGAGGCCCCACTCAGGCAAGGAACGATCGCGGCGGCGCCGGTCCGACCGTCCTCCGCCGGGTCCCGCTCGCTAGACTGCCTGTCGTGTCAGTGAACCCCGAGCTCGTCGGCAGGACGTTCCCGCCGACCGCACCGTACCTCGTCGGTCGAGAGAAGGTCCGCGAGTTCGCCGCGGCCGTCTTCGCGACCAACCCCGTCCACCTCGACCCGGAGGCCGCTCGCGCCGCGGGCCACGCCGACGTCGTCGCGCCGTCGACGTTCGCGGTCGTCGTGCAGGAGGCGACCCTCGCGCAGCTCCTCGCCGAGCCGAGCGCCGGGATCGACTTCGCACGTGTGGTCCACGGCGAGCAGCGGTTCCGCTACGACCGTCCGATCGTCGCCGGTGACGAGCTCACCGCGACCCTCACGGTGACCGGCGTGAAGACCCTCGGCGGCAACGCGATGGTGACCGCGGAGTCGGAGATCGTCGACGCGGACGGTGCGCACGTCGTCACCGCCGTCTCCACCCTGGTCGTGCGGGCCGACGACGACGAGGCAGCAGCATGAGCGCGTCACAGGTCCCCGCGGGCACGTCCGCTCCCGCCGACACCGCCACCGCCACCGACACCGCCGGCACACCGCTCGCCGTCGGCACCGTCATCGCGGAGCGTGAGGTCCACCTGACCCGCGACTCCCTCGTCCGCTACGCGGGGGCGTCCGGCGACTTCAACCCGATCCACTACCGCGACGACGTCGCCCGGTCGGTCGGTCTCCCCGGCGTCCTCGCGCACGGGATGCTCACGATGGGCCTCGCGGTCCAGCCGGTCGCGGACTGGCTCGGCGCCGACGGGTTCGTCAGCGAGTACGGCGTGCGCTTCACCCGTCCCGTGGTCGTCGACCCCGAGCACGGCGCGACCGTGTCCGTCTCCGCCAAGGTCGGCACCGTCCGCGACGACGGCGTCCCCGAGCGGATCGACCTGACCGTCAAGGCCGCCGACCAGACGGTGCTCGGCAAGGCCCAGGTCACGGTCCGGTTCCGCACCGCGTGAGCACGCCAGAGCGCGGTCCGGCCCCGCATCCGGGGAGCGATCCGGGAACCGACACCGGTCCGACAACCGCCCCGACCTTCGCGGACCTGACGACCCTCCGCGTCGGCGGCCCGGCGGCCCGCGTGCTCGTCCCGGCATCCACCGACGACCTCGTCGCCGTGCTGCAGGACCTCTGGGCCGGCGGCGAGGACTGGATGGTCGTCGGTGGCGGGAGCAACCTCCTCGTCGCGGACGACGGCTTCGACGGGGCCGCGGTGCTCGTCCGCACCCGTGGCATCGACGTGGTCGCCGAGACCGCGGACGAGGTCCGCGTGCACGTCGCCGCCGGCGAACCCTGGGACGGTCTGGTCACGACGACCGTCCGGAACGGATGGACCGGACTGGAGGCCCTGGCCGGCATCCCGGGAAGCACCGGTGCCAGCCCGGTCCAGAACATCGGTGCCTACGGCGCCGAGGTCGCCGACGTCCTGACGGCGGTCGAGTTCCTCGACGCCGAGACGGGCGTCCGCGCCTGGCTGCCGGCGACCGACCTCGAGCTCGGGTACCGCACGAGCACGCTGAAGCACGGTCGACGCGGGGTCGTGCTCACGGTCGAGTTCACCCTCGGTCGCACCACTGCCGGCGCCGGCGTCCCGGTCCGCTACGCGCAGCTCGCGTCATCGCTCGGGGTCGAACTCGGTGCGCTGGTGCCGCCGGAGGACGTCCGACGAGCAGTCCTCACGCTCCGGGCGTCGAAGGGCATGGTCCTCGACCCCGACGATTCCGACACCTCGAGCGCCGGGTCGTTCTTCACGAACCCGATCGTGTCGAGGCCGTTCGCCGCGACCCTGCCGGCCGAGGCGCCGCAGTGGCCGATCGGACCGGAGGCAGCGCCGTCCGTCGTCCCGCTCGGCACCACACCGGCCGCACCCCCCGCCCCCGTCGCACCCGAGGACGACCTCGTGAAGCTGAGCGCAGCGTGGCTCATCGAGCACGCCGGTGTCCATCGCGGGTACGCCGTCGCGGGGTCGCACGCCGCGATCTCGTCGAAGCACACCCTCGCGCTCACGAACCGCGGGGGTGCCACGGCGGCCGAGGTCGCCGAGCTCGCCCGCTACGTGCAGGCGATGGTGCTGAGCCGCTTCGGCGTGAGCCTCGTGCCGGAGCCGGTCCTGGTCGGCGACTTCAGCGCCTGACCCGCGCGGGCCCTGCACATGCATCGGGCCGCGCCGGGCCGGGCCGACTGCGGAGCCGGGCCTGCGAGGCGGACCCGGGCCGAGCCTCCCGTTCGTGTCCTGCACACGCGCCCGGCCGGGCCGGCGGGGCGGACCCGCGCCGCGCCTCCAGTCCGTGTCCCGCACACGCGCCGTGTCCTGCACACGCGCGTCCATCCGGAACACCCACATCCGCGTGTTCGCACTGGACCGCCGTGTTCAGAACACCCCAACGAGGGAACGGGGTCAGCCGAACAGGCGCTGCAGGCGCGCGACGCCCTCGCGGATGTCGTCGTCGCCCAGGGCGTACGAGAACCGCAGGTACCCGCTCGGGCCGAACGCCTCGCCGGGGACCGCAGCGACCTCGGCCTCCTCGAGGATCAGGTCCGCGAGCTCGAGCGACGTGTCGACCTGCCGGCCCTTCCACTCGCGGCCGAGCAGCGCCGTGACGTCGGGGTAGACGTAGAAGGCACCCTCGGGCGTCGGTGTGACGAACCCGGGGATCGCGTTGAGGCCCTCGACGATGAGCTTGCGACGGCGGTCGAAGGCCTCCCGCATCGCGAGGACGGGCTCCTGCGGACCGGTCAGGGCGGCGATGGCGGCGCGCTGCGACACGTTCGACACGTTCGACGACAGGTGCGACTGCAGGTTCGACGCGGCGGCGACGGCGTCCGCCGGGCCGATGAACCACCCGACGCGCCAGCCGGTCATCGCGTAGGTCTTCGCCACACCGTTGACGAGGATCGTCGTGTCCGCGAGCTCCGGGACGGCGGCCAGGATGCCCGTCGCGACGACGCCGTCGTACACGAGGTCCTGGTAGATCTCGTCGCTGATCACCCAGATGCCGTGCTCGAGCGCCCACTCGCCGATGGCCTTCGTCTGCTCGGGGGAGTACACCGCCCCGGTCGGGTTCGATGGCGAGCAGAACAGCAGCGCCTTGGTCCGCGGGGTGCGGGCGGCCTCGAGCTGCTCGACCGTGACGAGGTAGCCCTGGTCGCTGCCGGCGAAGACCTCGACGGGGGAGCCGCCCGCGAGCCGGATGGCCTCGGGGTAGGTCGTCCAGTACGGCGCGGGGAGGAGGACCTCGTCGCCCTCGTCGACGATCGTGGCGAAGGCCTCGTAGACCGCCTGCTTGCCGCCGTTGGTGACGATGACCTGCGAGGGCTCGACGGTCGCACCGCTCACCCTGGCGGTCTTGTCCGCGATGGCCTGTCGGAGCTCGGGGAGCCCGACGGCCGGCGTGTAGTGGTGGTTCTTCGGGTCGCGGGCCGCCGAGACGGCGGCCTCGACCACGTGGTCCGGGGTCGCGAAGTCGGGCTCACCGGCCGCGAACGACACGATCGCGCGCCCGTCCGCCTTGAGCGCCTTGGCCTTCGCGTCCACCTTGAGGGTGGCGGACTCCGCGATGGCGGCGATGCGGCGGGCGATTCGGGCTGACGAGGCGGCTTCTCGGTTCACGCCCGCCAGCCTAGCGAAGCGGACTGGAGGCACGACAGGCCCGGTCGGGACACGCGACAGTCCGTCAAGTGGACACCATCACGCGCCCTCCCGTACACTGATCTGCGGTGGTCGAAGTCCGCCGTGTCGTCGCGCGCTAGTTCGCCGACGGGGATGGGCTTCACACCCACCCTGGGAACACAGGTTCGGCTCACGCAGGCCGGATCGTCTCCCGAAGGGCGGTGGCTCAATTGGTAGAGCAGCGGTCTCCAAAACCGCAGGTTGCAGGTTCAAGTCCTGTCCGCCCTGCAGCTCGGCCCGCACGAACCCGTGCGGGCCGCCCTGCTGAATGGCAGATCTCCTGCCGACGAAAGGCATGTTGTGGCGAGACGAGACATGGAGACGACGGCTGATGACGTCGTCGCCCAGGCGAAGCAGGACCGTGACAAGCGTCGTGGCCCGTTCGCCGGGATCGTGCTGTTCATCCGCCAGGTGCTCGGCGAACTCCGCAAGGTCGTGACGCCGACGCGCAAGGAGCTCTTCAGCTACACGGGCGTCGTGCTGGTGTTCGTCCTCGTGATGATGCTGCTCGTGTCCGTCCTCGACTTCGTGTTCGGGCTCGGCGTCGGCTACGTGTTCGGCAACGGCCCGACCTCCTGACGTCCGGCCGCGCGCAGCCCGCCGACCTCGACCGAGGCGCTGCGTGCTGACAGGGGCCGACTCCATCTCACCCGACAGCCCGAACCGCCACACCGAACGGAAAGTACCGACAGTGTCTGACACCTCCCGCGACGACATCGACCTCGCGACCGCTGCAGAACAGTCCTCCGAGGTCGAGGAGAACCAGGAGGGCGACGTCGAGACCGGTGACGAGCGCTCGGTCGAGTCGGCCGAGGAGCGCGCCATGGGCATCGAGTCCGACTCCTCCGGCGACGACGACCTCGACGCCACGCTCGACGCTCTCGCCGAGTCGAACGACCCGGAGGCCGACGCGATCGTGGACGACGCCCTCGAGATCGACACCGCCGACGAGGCGGAGGCCGCGGTCGAGGCCGTCGAGGACGAGGACGAGCTCGAGGTCGAGCAGGAGCAGGTCGACGGCGACGCAGCAGCCGCCGACGCCGACATCGCCGCCGACGAGGCCGCGGACGCCCTGGACGACGACGCGGACTCCGCCGGAACCACCGAGCTCGACGACGAGGACGCCACCGAGCTCGACGACGCCGTCGGTGCCGTGGCGACCGAGGACGGGCCCGTCGCGTTCGACGCCGTGGGCGAGCCGGTCGAGGACACCCCCGCCGGTGCGATCGCCCCCGAGGACGAGACCGTCCTGTCCGAGGGCCAGACCGTCGTCGAGCACGTCGTCGGCGAGGACGAGGACGCCCCCGAGGCCGACCCGTACGACGCCTTCAAGGTCGAGCTCCGCATGAAGCCCGGCAAGTGGTACGTCATCCACTCGTACGCGGGCTTCGAGCGCCGCGTGAAGTCCAACATCGAGAACCGGATGGTCTCGCTCACGATGGAGGACTACATCTACCAGGTCGAGGTCCCGATGGAGGACGTCGTCGAGATCAAGAACGGGCAGCGCAAGCTCGTCACGCGCGTCCGGATCCCCGGGTACGTGCTCGTCCGCATGGACCTCAACGAGGACAGCTGGTCGGTCGTCCGCCACACGCCCGGAGTCACGGGCTTCGTGGGCAACGCGCACAACCCGACGCCGCTCCGCTTCGACGAGGCGTTCGGCATGCTGAAGTCCCTCGTCCAGGTCGCCGAGCCGGCACCGGTCAAGGGCGGCGCCAAGGGCGGGGCGACCGCACAGCGCGTCACCCCGGCCGAGGTCGACTTCGAGGTCGGCGAGACGATCACGATCAAGGAGGGCTCGTTCGCGGGTCTCCCCGGGTCGATCTCGGAGATCAAGCCGGAGAGCGGCAAGCTCACCGTGCTCGTGTCGCTGTTCGAGCGTGAGACCCCGGTCGAGCTCAGCTTCGACCAGGTCACCAAGCTGTAGTAAGATTCTCGAGTTTGGGTCCGCACGCTTCGGCGCGCGCGGCTCGTCACCGCCGTCCGGGGCCCCCGGCGAGCGGGAGAGTGCACGGGTCCCCGTGCGTTCGATCACCAGAAGTGAGGAAGAGACATGGCAGCGAAGAAGAAGGTCACGGGTCTGATCAAGCTGCAGATCCAGGCCGGCGCCGCGAACCCCGCACCGCCGATCGGCCCCGCGCTCGGTCAGCACGGCGTCAACATCATGGAGTTCTGCAAGGCGTACAACGCCGCGACCGAGGCCCAGCGCGGCAACGTCATCCCGGTCGAGATCACCGTCTACGAGGACCGTTCGTTCACGTTCATCCTCAAGACCCCGCCCGCCGCGGAGCTCATCAAGAAGGCCGCCGGTGTCCAGAAGGGCTCCGGCACGCCCCACACGGTCAAGGTCGCCAAGATCTCGATGGACCAGGTCCGTCAGATCGCCGAGACCAAGCAGGCCGACCTCAACGCCAACGACATCGACGCCGCGGCGAAGATCATCGCCGGCACCGCCCGTTCCATGGGCATCACCGTCGAAGCGTAAGCGCGACCTCCACTTCCTTCTGTGGGAGAGCCTCGCCGGCTCGTCAACCACACTCTCGTTTAGGAGACACCATGGCGAAGAAGTCCAAGGCCTACCAGGCCGCGGCCGCGAAGATCGCGGCTGACACGTTCTACACCCCGACCGATGCCGTGCACCTGGCCCGCGAGACGGGTTCGGCCAAGTTCGACTCGACCATCGAGGTCGCACTGAAGCTCGGCGTCGACCCGCGCAAGGCGGACCAGATGGTCCGTGGCACGGTCATCCTCCCGCACGGCACCGGCAAGACCGCCCGTGTCATCGTCTTCGCGACGGGCCCCGCGGCAGAGGCAGCGATCGCTGCCGGCGCCGACGAGGTCGGTGGCGACGAGCTCATCGAGAAGGTCGCGGGCGGCTACACGTCCTTCGACTCGGCTGTCTCGACGCCGGAGCTCATGGGCAAGGTCGGCCGTCTCGGCAAGGTCCTCGGCCCGCGTGGTCTCATGCCGAACCCGAAGACCGGCACCGTCACCCCGAACGTCGCGCAGGCCGTGAACGACATCAAGGGCGGCAAGATCGAGTTCCGCGTCGACAAGCACTCCAACGTGCACTTCGTCGTGGGCAAGGCCTCGTTCTCCGAGGAGCAGCTCGACGAGAACCTCACCGCTGCACTCGACGAGGTCGTCCGCCTCAAGCCGAGCGCCTCGAAGGGTCGCTACGTCATGAAGGGCGCCATCTCGACCACGTTCGGCCCGGGCATCCCGCTCGACGTCAACGTCATCGGCTAGCACCAGCTCGACACCGCGCGGCGGACAACCGCACCACGGCAGGCCCGTACCGCTTCGGCGGTGCGGGCCTCCTGTGTTTCCGGGTGCGGTTACTGTTGGCCCGTGCGCACCGTCGTGAACGTCCTCCGGCTCGTGGTCGCCATCGCGATCATCATCGCGATCGCGGCGCAGTGGGCCCGATCCGTCCAGTCCCCGCTGTACAACTTCTTCAACTTCTTCGGGTACTTCACGATCCAGTCGAACATCATCGCCGCGGTCGCGCTGCTGGTGGCCGTCGTGGTCGGGATACGCCGCCGCCAGAGTCGGGGATCGGCCGACTGGACGGTGCTCCTGCGGGGTGCGGCGACGGTCTACATGGGCGTCACGGGCGTGGTCTACAACACGCTGCTGGTCGGCGGGACGGTGGACAACTCGTTCAACGTCCAGTGGTCGAACGACATCCTGCACCGGATCGGCCCGGTCTACCTGATCCTCGACTGGCTGCTGTTCTCGGACCGTGGCCGTCTGACGATGTCGCGCATCTGGATCTTCCTGGTCTACCCGATCGTCTGGACGATCGTGATCCTCATCCGCGGGGCCACCGACGGGTTCGTGCCCTACCCGTTCCTCGACCCGTCGCTCGGGTACGGCGTGGTCGCGCTGTACTGCGTCGGGGTCGCGGTGTTCTTCGCCCTGCTGAGCATCGTGGTGATCTGGTTCAGCAGGCTCCGGCTCGTCAAGGTCTAGGCGGCCGATGCGCGGCGGTCATACCGGTTCGGGACACCACGGGGGCGAACGACCGGCGTCGGATGTCCCGAACCGGTGTGGTTCGTACCGGGGCAGGCGCCTGCGGCCCCGCCGGCGGGCGCGTCAGCCCTGGCGGAAGCCGCGCAGCTTGTCGAGGACCATGTCGGCGAGGACGATGAGCCCGCGGATCTGGTCGTCGTCGCGCTCGACCCAGCGGCACTCGGGCTCATCGGCGACCGGGACGAACCCGTCGTGCCGCTCCCAGACGAACAGCGTCCGCTCCGCGCCGAGCACGTACTGCTGCCACCACATCTGCCGCAGGTAGTGCCGGGGGATCCGACGCCACGTCGACCCCGTCGTCTTGATCTCCGCGAGGACCAGGCGACCGGAGGCGTCGTGGCCGACACCGTCCGGGGTGGCGAGGTGCGCCCGGTTCGTCGACGCGTGGAACAGCGCGTCCGAGGGCTGGATGCCGTGGGTCGCTGCGACCCACGCGGCGATCACGGGTTCGCGGTCCTTGCCGTGCTCGGTGTACGCGTTCCCGCTGAACCGCGAGCCGTACCGCTTGTCGGTGACGACGGCCTCGACCGCGTGCAGGGACGCGAGCCGTGCGACGTCGGTGGCGGTGATCCCCATGGCGCGGGCGCGGAGCCACGCGACCCGGTCCTCGCTCCGCGCGAGGATCCGCTCGGTGTGCGCGCGGAGCGCGACGAACGCGTCGGACCCGGCCCGGCGGGTGCCCACCTGACCCGATCCGGACGGGAGGCGCGGTGCGGCGCCGCCCCGTCCCTCCAGTCCGTTCGATGCGCGCGTGGCGCTGCTCGCGGCCGGCGTGCTCGCGGCGTCGTCGTCCCAGCCGGGGGAGTCGTCCCCCCACAGGGAGAGCGTCGGCTGCACGATGGTCACCCGTCGATTGTCTCCCACCCGGGCGACATCAGGAGACGACGAGCCGCCGTTCGTCCGACATCGCGACCATCTCGTCGATGCCGGCGGGTGAGAGCGCGTAGTCGATCGCCAGCGCGGAGGCCCCGTGGAGTGCGGCCGCGGAACCCGCCCGGGACTGTGCGATGACGAGGTGCTCGGTCGCGAGCGGCATCGAGCGGGAGTACACGACCTCGCGGACGCCGGCCAGCAGGTGCTCCCCGACCTGCGCGATCGACCCACCGAGGGCGATCACGGACGGGTTCATCAGGGACACGCAGGTCGCGAGGACCTCGCCGATGTCCCGACCGGCCTGCCGCACGGCCCCGATGGCGTCGATGTCGCTCCGGGCGACGAGCTCCAGGATGTCCTCGCTCGAGTGCACGTCGTGACCGCGCTCGCGGAGCCGCCGGGCGATCGCGGGGCCGGAGGCCACGGCCTCGAGACAGCCGGTGTTCCCGCAGTGGCACGGCACGTCGCCGGCGCTCGAGACCCGGACGTGGCCGATGTCGCCCGCCGTGCCCTGGGCGCCGCGCTGCAGCCGCCCCTCGGAGACGATGCCGGACCCGATGCCGGTGGCGACCTTGACGAAGAGCAGGTGGTCGACGTGCTGCCAGGCGTGCTCCCGCTCGCCGAGGGCCGCGATGTTGACGTCGTTGTCGACGAGGACGTGCGCCTCGATGTGCTGGTGGATCCACGCGGGGACGTCGAAGCCGTCCCATCCGCGCATGATCGGGGGGTTCGCCGGACGTCCTGTGGAGAACTCGACGGGACCCGGCAGGCCGATGCCGATCGCGACGACGTCGTCCCGGTGCCGGCCGATCTCGACGAGGAGTTCGTCGACCCGCTCGATGAGCCACTCGAGGATCGGGACCGGACCCTCGGCGATCTCGATCCTCGCCTCGGCCATCGCGAGCCGCGTGCCGGTGAGGTCGGTGACCGCGACGCGACCGTGCGAGGCGCCGATGTCCGCGGCGACCACGATCCGGGCGGTCGGGCGGAGGGCCACCTGTGCCGGCGGCCGTCCTCCGGTGGAGGCGGCGGTCTCGACGGGGCCGACGAGGCCGATCTCGAGGAGCGCGTCGAGGCGCACTGAGACGGTGGAGCGGGAGAGTCCGGTCGTCGTCGCGAGTTCGGCACGGGTGCGGGGGACGCCGTCGCGGAGGATCTGGAAGAGCTCGCTCGCCCCGACCGTAGGCGGCGCTGCCGCACGTGTCAAGTCGACCATGGTGTGGAGTGAACCACACATCCGTCGGCCGAGGCAATGAAGTCTGTCGATTCGGGGACATCTTCTGCTTGACGCTCGGCAGAAGTGCTCGTAGTGTGACGTTCGGCCGACGGCGACCGCTCCCGTTCAGGGGTCGTGCCGCCAGGGCACCTGCACCACTCGACGAGGAGAACCGTGGCATCACAGATTTCTGTCCAGCTGTACACCGTCCGCGACGCGATCGCGGCCGATCTCCCGGGGACGCTGCGGCGTCTGCGGGACATCGGGTTCGAGCAGGTCGAGCTGTTCGGCTACACGGACCGTGCGGACGAGTACGTCACCGCCCTCGCCGACGCCGGACTCACGGCGCCGAGCGGCCACGCGAAGCTCATCGGGACCGACGTCGAGCAGATCCTCACCGCCTCCGCCTCGCTCGGCATGGGCACCGTGATCGACCCGCACATCGACGAGGAGCGCTGGATCACCCGCGCCGACGTCGAGGCGATCGCCCGCGAACTCTCCGCCGTCGCGACCCGCGCCGCGGACCACGGGCTCGCGGTCGGGTACCACAACCACGCGTTCGAGCTGGAGAACCGCATCGACGGCGTCCCCGCGCTCCAGGTGTTCGCCGACGCGCTGCACGACGACGTCGTCATCGAGCTCGACACCTACTGGGCCGAGGTCGGTGGCGTCCCCGCCGCGGCGTTCCTCGAGCTCCTCGGCGACCGCGTGCAGTTCCTGCACGTCAAGGACGGGCCGAAGACCAAGGACGACAAGGAGCAGACGGCCGTCGGTGCCGGTGCGATGCCGATCGAGGAGATCCTCGCCGCCGCGCCGAACGCCCTCCGGGTCATCGAGCTCGACGACCACGACGGCGACGTCTTCCAGGCCGTCACCGAGTCCTACGCGTTCCTGAACGGGGTGCGCGCATGACCGGCTCGGGTCCCGTCGGCATCGGCGTCATCGGTGCCGGGGTCATCTCCGACCAGTACCTCTCGAACCTCACGGTGTTCCCGGACGTCCGGGTGCTGTTCATCGCGGACCTCGACGAGCCCCGCGCCGCCGCCCAGGCCGCGAAGTGGGACGTGCCGCGCTCAGGCTCGGTCGCCGAGCTGCTCGCGGACGACGAGGTCGAGATCGTCATCAACCTGACGATCCCTGCGGCGCACGTCGACGTCGCGCTGCAGGCCGTCGCCGCGGGCAAGCACGTCTGGGGCGAGAAGCCCTACGCGCTCGACCGGGCGTCCGGGCAGAAGCTGCTCGACGCGGCTGCGGCAGCGGGCAAGCGCGTCTGCGTCGCCCCGGACACCTTCCTCGGTGCCGGGCTCCAGACCGCACTCCGCACCATCGGCGACGGCTCGATCGGAACGCCGCTCAACGCGATCGCGATGCTGCAGAGCCCTGGCCCGGAGTCCTGGCACCCGAGCCCGGAGTTCCTGTTCGCGTTCGGCGGCGGCCCGCTCTTCGACATCGGCCCGTACTACCTGACCACCCTCGTGCAGACCTTCGGTGCGGTGTCCCGCGTCAGTGCCACCTCGTCGACGGCGTTCTCCACCCGCACGATCGGCTCGGGCCCGAAGGCCGGCACCGAGTTCCCGGTCGAGGTCCCGACGCACTACTCGGCGCTCATCGAGTTCGAGGACGGCGGGAGCGCGCAGACGGTGTTCTCGTTCGAGTCGCAGCTGAAGCGTGCCGGGTTCGTCGAGATCGCCGGCGAGAAGGGGACCATCGTGTTCCCGGACCCGAACAACTTCGAGGGCCCGAGCACGCTCCACACGGCGAACAACCCGGACGGCGGCGTCGAGATCGACGCGGTCGGCTCCACCTACACGCGCGGCACCGGCGTCGTCGAGCTCGCTCGTGCGATCCGTGCCGACGTCCCCGAGCGCGTCCCCGGCGAACTCGCCTTCCACGTGCTCGACGTCATGGTCTCGATCACCGAGGCCGCCGAACGTGGCGAGGCGGTGCTCGTCGAGAGCACCGTCGCGCCGAGCCCGACCCTCCCCGAGGGCTGGGACCCCGCGGAGTCGACGCTCTCGTAGCGTCGTCGCCCGCACCCCGCAGCAGCACTCCCTCCCACCACAAATCACCACTCTCAACGACGAGAAAGTAGAGCGTCATGCGCACCTCATTCCGCGCACTCGCCATCGTGGCAGCAGCAGGCCTGGCGGTCACCGGCCTGGCGGCATGCTCCTCGGGGTCCTCCGGATCATCCGGGGACTCCAAGACCCTCACCTACTGGGCCAGCAACCAGGGGACCAGCCTGCAGAACGACAAGGAGGTGCTGACCCCCGTCCTCAAGAAGTTCACCGACCAGACCGGGATCAAGGTCAACCTCCAGGTCATCGGGTGGAACGACCTCCAGACGAAGATCCAGACGGCGGTCACCTCCGGCCAGGGACCCGACGTCCTGAACATCGGCAACACCTGGGCACCCTCGCTCCAGGCGACCGGCGCGTTCCTGCCGTTCGACGCCTCCGCGATGAAGGCGATCGGCGGCAAGGACAAGTTCGTCGAGACGGCCCTCGCCACGGGTGGTGCGCCCGGCAAGACCGTGACGAGCGTCCCGCTCTACGGCCTCGCGTACGGCCTGTACTACAACAAGCAGATGTTCTCCGACGCCGGCCTCACCCCGCCCACCACGTGGGAGCAGCTGGAGACCGACGCGCAGAAGCTCACCACCGGTGGCAACTACGGCTTCTCGCTCGCAGCGGGTTCGTACACGGAGAACGCGCACTTCGCGTTCATCAACTCCGCGCAGAACGGCGGCTCCTGGTTCAACAGCAAGGGCGACCCGACCTTCACCTCGTCCGCGAACGTCGACGGCATCAAGCGTTACCTCGACCTCATGCAGACCCAGAAGGCCGTCAACCCGTCGAACGCTCAGTTCGACAACGGCACGCAGGCCATCGCCGTCTTCGCCAAGAAGCAGGCCGCGATGATCCTGTCGCAGAACAACGCCGACGCGTCCATCCAGTCGAACGGCATGTCCGCCGACGAGTACGGCGTCGTCCCCTTCCCGGCTCCCGAGGGTGGCAAGCAGGTCGCCAGCCACGTCGCCGGCATCAACCTGTCGATCATGAAGAACACGAAGAACCAGGCCGGCGCGCTCAAGTTCGTCAAGTACATGACGAGCGCTGACACGCAGAAGACCCTGGACGACCCGTACAAGGCCCTCCCGGTGCTGCAGAGCGCCGCGTCGGACACGTCCGGCCAGTCCGAGGAGACCAAGACGTTCCTCAAGATCTACAACGAGCAGTCCAAGCCGCTGCCCCTCGTCCCTGCCGAGGACCAGTTCGAGTCGACCGTCGGCAAGGCGATGAACGACATGTTCGCCAAGATCGCCACCGGTGGCACGGTCTCGACGAGCGACATCAAGACCGCACTGCAGACCGCCCAGGACCAGGTGTCCCAGGCGAACGGTTGATCAGCGCCAGCTGACCACAGGGCGGGCGGCGGCCGGACTCCGGCCGCCGCCCGTCATCACTCCACCCCGTACCCCGCTGTAGTTCCGCATCTGCCGGAAGGTCCACCCCCATGTCAACGACGGTCCTCCCCGAGACATCTCGGGCCGGCGAGCTGACGACCGACACCAGGTCCACGCCCGCCGGGAAGCCCCCGAAACGCCGACGCCCCGTCCAGTGGCTGCCGTACGTGCTCCTCGCGCCGGCCATCGTGTTCGAGCTGCTCATCCACATCGTCCCGATGCTCACCGGCATCTGGATCAGCCTGGTCCAGCTCACCAAGTACTTCATCGCGAACTGGTCGGCCGCTCCGTGGGCCGGGTTCCGGAACTACAGCGTCGCGCTCGACTTCAACCAGGCCATCGGCAAGGGCCTCCTCAACTCGTTCCTCGTGACGCTCGCCTTCACGGTGCTCGTCGTCGGTCTGTCCTGGGTCTTCGGCATGGCGGCCGCGGTCGCACTGCAGCGACCGTTCCGCGGACAGGGCATCTTCCGCACGCTGTTCCTCGTGCCGTACGCCCTGCCGCTCTACGCCGGCATCATCGCCTGGAAGTTCATGTTCCAGCGCGACACGGGTGCCATCAACCACATCCTGGTCGACCAGCTGCACCTGACGAACAACGCGCCGTTCTGGCTCATCGGCAACAACGCCTTCGTGGCGATCGTCGTCGTCGCGATCTGGCGACTCTGGCCGTTCGCGTTCCTCATGCTCATGGCCGGGCTGCAGTCGGTGCCGGCGGAGGTCTACGAGGCCTCGGCCGTCGACGGCGCCCGCCCGTTCCGGCAGTGGCGGAGCATCACGCTCCCCATGGTGCGCTCGGTCAACGTCACGCTCGTGCTCGTCATGTTCCTGTGGACGTTCAACGACTTCAACACCCCCTACGTGATGTTCGGGTCGACCGCACAGCCCCCGGCCGCGGACCTCATCTCGTTCCACATCTACAACGCGTCCTTCATCACCTGGAACTTCGGCTCCGGTGCCGCGATGAGCGTCATGCTCCTCGTCTTCCTGCTCGTCGTGACGGGCGCGTACCTGCTCTTCACCAACCGGAGGTCCGTCCGTGCGTGAGACAACCGGCTCCAAGTCCTTCCGCGTCATCACGATCGTCCTGCTGACGCTCTTCACGGTGGTCCCGCTCTACGTGATGATCACCTCGTCGCTGAAGAACCTCGGCGACGTGCAGGGTCCGTTCACGTGGATCCCGCGGAACCTCACCATCCAGCCGTTCATCGACATCTGGAAGACCGTCCCCCTCGCGACGTACTTCCTGAACAGCCTCGTGGTGTGCACCATCGCCACCGTGCTGTCGCTCGTCATCGCGATCCTCGCGGCGTACGCGGTGTCCCGCTGGAAGTTCCGCGGGCGCAACGTGTTCACGAACGCGATCCTGTCGACCCAGATGTTCCCCGGCGTGCTGTTCCTGCTGCCGCTGTACCTCATCTTCGTGAACCTCGACCAGCTGCTCGGCATCCAGCTCGTCGGCACCCAGCTCGGCCTCGTCATCACGTACCTGACGTTCGTGTTGCCGTTCTCCATCTGGATGCTCGCGGGGTACTTCGAGAGCATCCCGCGCGAGCTCGACGAGGCCGCGATGGTCGACGGCTCCGGCCCGATGGGAGCGCTCTTCCGGGTGATCCTGCCCGCCGCTCGCCCCGGGATCGTCGCCGTCGGGATCTACTCGTTCATGACGAGCTGGGGCGAGGTGCTCTTCGCCTCGGTGCTGACGAACGGCAACTCGCAGACGCTCGCGATCGGGCTGCAGCAGTACTCCACGCAGACGAACGTGTACTGGAACCAGATCATGGCCGCGTCGCTCGTGGTCTCGATCCCGGTCGTGGTCGCGTTCCTCATCGTGCAGCGGCAGTTCGTCGCGGGTTTGACGGCGGGTGCCGTCAAGTAGGCCGCACCTGCCGGAGCCGCGCCGGCGGCGTGTTCAGAACACGCTCGACCGCCCTGAACACCCTGATCCGGGTGTTCAGGGCGGACGCCCGTGTTCTGAACACTGGCAGCGCACGAGCCGCACGGGCCAGGATGAGGGCATGACGGACCAGCGTGGCAGACAGCTCCGACCCGGCCAGACGAGCCGCGTGCACGTGTACGACCTCGAGGCGAGGAGATCCCGCCTCGTGTTCGAGAGTGCCTCGGTCCTCGTCGAGGCGCCGAACGTGCTCCCGGACGGCCGGCTCGTCCTGAACGGCGACGGCGACCTGTTCCTGCTGACCGTGCCGCCCGCCGGGACCGTCGCATCGGAGACGGACCTCGTCCGCGTGCCGCTCGAGGGCGTCCCGGAGATCAACAACGACCACGTGCTCGAGCCCTCCGGCACCGCGATCGTCGTCTCGGCCCGGGACGGCGACCTGTACCGCGTCCCGATGCCCGACGGGACAGACGTCGCGCCCGCTGTCCGGGTGACCGACGCGACCGTCGCCCCGGTCGCCCGTAAGTACTACCTGCACGGGATCGCACCGGACGCCTCATCGCTCGCGGCGATCGTCGGCGAGCTGTCCGCGGACGACGTCTGGACGACCGACGTCGCGCTGGTCGACCCGGCGACGGGGGAGCCGACGTTCCTGACCCGGGACGAGCACGCCGACGACGGCTGCGCGTTCGGCCCGGACGGGTCGGTGCTGGTGTTCAACACCGAGCGGTTCTCCCCGGGTACCGCGCAGCTCGCCGTGCTGCGGCCGGACCTGGGCACGGACCCGGTGCGCCTGACGAACGACGAGCGGGTCAACTGGTTCCCGCACCTGTCGCCGGACGGGTCATGGCTGCTGTACCTGTCCTTCGAGCCGGGCGTGCAGGGGCACCCGGCCGACCAGCCGGTCGAGCTGCGGCTGCTCCAGGGGTCCCTCGTCCGCGGGGCCCGGATGACGCCGATGCCGGAGACCCTCGTGACGATCGAGGTGGGTGGCCAGGGCACGATCAACGTGCCGCCGTGGAGCCCGGACAGCCGCTGGTTCGCGTGGTGCGACTACCCCGTGGTGGAGGACGCCGGCCACGGATCCCGCCCGCGCCAGGGAGCCTGACGCGCGACGCGGACGCCCGGGGCGCCGGCAACCAGCGACGCGGACGCCCGGTGCGCCGGCCACCAGCGACGCGGACGCCCGGGGCGCCGGCCTACATCTCCTGCACCTGGCCCTGCTTGATGTGCAGGCGGCGCTCGGCACGCTTCGCCACCCAGGAGTCGTGCGTCACGATGACGACCGTCAGACCGCGGTCCTGCCACTGCCGCTCGATGATCGTCATGATCTCGTCGCGGGTGGACTCGTCGAGCGCCCCGGTCGGTTCGTCGGCGAGCAGGACGCTCGGGTTCTTGACGAGGGCGCGGGCGATCGCGACGCGCTGCTGCTGCCCGCCCGACAGTTCTGCCGGCAGGTGGTCGAGCCGCTCGCCGAGGCCGACGGACTCCAGTGCCTCGGTCGAGCGGCGGACGAGCTCCTCGCGGGTCCGGTTCGCGAGCGTGCCGCTGAACGCCGTCTCGACGTTCTCGAGCGCGGTGAGCGTCGGGATGAGGTTGAAGCTCTGGAACACGAAGCCGATTTCGGTCGCGCGGATGTCGGTGAGCGCACGATCGCCGAGCCTGGTGATGTCGTGGTCGCCGAGCGAGATCGACCCGGACGACGGCCGGTCGAGGGCCCCGAGCATCTGGAGGAGGGTCGACTTGCCGCCACCGGTCGGGCCCTGGACCGCGACGAGCTGCCCGGACGGGATCTCGAGGTCGATGCCGCCGAGGGCCGTGACCTCGCGGTTCTTCTGCGCGTAGGTCTTCGTGACCCCGCTGAGGCGGTACATCGGGGTGGAGGCTGACCCTCCGTCGATGGCGCGGGTGGTCGGTGCTGTGGTGGACATGGGCGCTGCCGTTCCGTTCGGGGAGAGCGAGTGGGATTCGGAGTGTGAGGGAGCGGGGGTCCTGGGATCGAGGGAGCCGTCGGACACGGGGTCGGGGATCGCTGGTGTGCCCGGAGGGACCGACCCGGTCGTGGCGGGCATCAGGCGACACTCCGCAGGGCCTCGGCCGGACGGAGCCGCGACGCGCGCCAACCGCCGAGGGCGCCGGCCAGGAGCCCACCGACGATCGCGAGGCCGATCGCCACGAGGATGATCTCGACCGTGACGGGGGCGTGCAGCACCACGTCGGTCGTCGTGGCCGCCGCCTGCGCACCGAACCCGCCGGGCGCCGCACCGCCGGCCGCGGCCGACCCGGCCTGCGCAGCACTGCTCGCCGCACTGCCGGCCGCCGCGCTCGCCGCAGCCCCCGGGGCCCCGCCCGTGCCACCGGGCCCACCCGCACCGCCACCGTTCGCAGTGGTCGCACTCGCGGAGATCGTCGGCGCGATGACGTTGATCACGAGGATGCCGATGAGCCCCGCGGCCGCACCCACGATGCCGCCGATGACGCCCTGCACGAGGGACTCGCCGGCGACCTGTCGGGTGATCCTGCCGTTCGACCAGCCGATCGCCTTGAGGGTGCCGAACTCCCGGGTCCGTCGGGAGACGCCCGAGATCGTGAACAGGATGGCGATGAGGAACGCCGCTGCGAGGACGAGGATCGAGAGCCACGTGCCGAGGTTCGACACGAGCGAGGACGCCGTCGACAGGGATCCGGAGACGCTCGACGCGAGGTCGGCCTCGGTGGACACGGTGGCTCCGGAGAGCTTCTGCTCGAGTGCCGTCTTGATCGTGTCGACGTCGGAGGAGGAGGTCGCGGAGACGTAGATCGAGGTGACCTTGCCGTCCAGGTCGGCGAGCGTCTGGGCGGTGTCGAGCGGGATGTAGGTGTTCGAGGCCGTGCTGGAGTCGGACGACGTCGACGCGACGATGCCGATCACGGTGAAGTCCTTCCCGCCGATCGAGACGGTGTCACCGACGGCCTTCGACTCGCTCTTGGCGTAGGACTTGTCGAGCACGACGACGTCCTTGCCGCTGTCGGCCGACGTGAAGCTCCGGCCCTTCGTCAGCTCGGCGCTCGTCAGCGGACCGACCGCATCGCCGGACACCGGGATGCCGGTCACCGAGAACTCGTCGACGCTGAAGTTGCCGCCGCCGAAGCCGCCGCCGCCCTGCCCCGGAGCCTGCTGCGTCCCGGAAGTCCCGGAAGTTCCGGAAGTTCCGGAAGTCCCGGAAGTCCCGGAAGTCCCGGAAGTTTCCGAAGTCCCGGAAGTCCCGGAGTCGGTCCCGGACGTCCCGGACCCGGAGGACCCGGACCCGGACGTCCCGGACCCCTGCTGCACCGTCCCGGAGAACGTGCTGTTGCTCAGCGTGAGGACGCCGGTGGCCGCGGAGACGCCGTCGGTCGCGGTGACCTTCGCGAGTGCGGAGGACGCGAGCGTCGAGGACCCCCTGGCGACGGAGAGCCGCGACTGCGAGAGGTCGGTCGACCCGCTGCCGTCCGCGCTCCCGGAGTCCGAGCCGCCGAAGTCGAAGTTCGGCCGACCGCCAGCGCCGGCCGCCGCGGCCTTCGTGACGGTGATGTCCGTCCCGACGCCGTAGACCGACTGGAGGACGGTGGACTGCGCGGACTTCACACCGCTCGAGATCGACGACACGATGATGACCAGCGCGATCGCCAGCCCCATGCCGATGGCGATGATGACGGACTGCTTCTTCCGGTTCGTCAACTCGCGCCTGAGATAGGTCAGGAACATGGTTCTCCTCTGCTGCGGCCGGCTGGTGGTCGCCGCCGTGCAGGGGACACGACGGGGCCGACGAGGAGAAACTACGAACGCTTCCAGTGGCGATCGTCTGGGGCGCCCATGAGCTCCCTATGCGATGCGGGAGGGCTCGACCGGCGCGACGGGACCCTCGGCGTACGTCGCCCGGAGGTGCTCGGCGTACCCGCCCGGGGTCCGTCCGACGAACCGCCCGCTCGTCGTGACCGGCAGCTCCTCGGTCTCCTCGACCACGAGCCCCGTGTCACGCGCCCGCTCGACGAGCAGCACGTCCTCGTGCTCGGGCACCGCGGCGAACCCGCCGAGGGCCAGGTACGCGTCTGCCCGGATCCCGAGGTTCGCGCCGTGCACGTGCCCGAGGGTCGCCCCGGCGGGGTGCGCACGTCGCCACCGGTCGAGGACGTCGGGCGCCAGGTCGTCCGGATCGGGGACGACCGCACCGACGAGGACGTCCGCGCCGGACGCCAGGGCGTCCGCCTGCTGGACGAGCCACCGCGGGTCGACCTGCGAGTCCGCGTCCGTGTTCGCGATCCACCGTTCCGCGGCCGGGAGGATCGGGGCCAGGTCGAGCGCGGTCCGCACGCCGAGTGCGCGAGCCGGTCCGACGGCGCCGAGCCGCGCCTCCAGGACGACGAGCGAACGCTGCTCGCGGGCCGCGGCCGTCGCGATGGCGAGGGTCCCGTCCCCGTGCCCCTCGCCGCCGTCGTCGACGACGAGGACGATGCCGAGCGCGACCGACGGTCGTTCGCGGTGGAGCACGCGTTCCGCCGTCGCGAGCGCCTCGAGACACCGGAGGAGCAGGTCCGCCTCGTTCCGCGCCGGCACGACCACGTCGACCCGCGGTCCGGTGCCGTCGCCGGGCGCGGTCATCCGAGCAGTCCGGTCTCGTGCGCGACCGAGGCGGCGGCCGGGCCGGGGAACACCTCGAGCACGAAGTCCTCCTCGACGTGGGTCACCGTCGCGCCGCGCGGCCACCGTTCGCGCAGACGGGCGTGCACCGCGTCGCCCGACGAGACCGCCTCGGTGTCGGGGTGCCGCCAGTGGCAGGCGAGGAGCACGCCGTCCGGGTCGAGCGACGTGGCGATCCGGTCGATCGTCCGGTCGAGGTCGTCGGGGGACAGGTAGTAGCCGATCTCGGAGAGCACGACGAGCTCGAAGGTCCCGGTGGGCCATTCGTCGGGCACGGTCATCCGGGCGAAGGTCGCGGCGGGGGCGTTCGCCCGGGCCGCGTCGAGTGGCGCCTCGGCGATGTCGATGCCGAGCACGTGGTCGGCGCGCTCGGTGATCGCCCTCGTCAGCACGCCCGTCGCGCAGCCGAGTTCGAGCGCGGACCGGAACCGAGCCCTCGGGAGCGCCGACACCGTGACGGCCCGCTTCCGCTGCTCGTACCAGCTGCCCTCGAAGTCCCAGCCGCCGGGCTTCCTGGCGTAGTGCGCGTCGAAGGACTCCCGGGTGCGCGAGGAGTCCTCGCGCGCCTGCGCGGACGTCGCCGGAGGTGTCCCGCCGGTGAAGAAGAGCTCGACGGGCCGCTCGAAGTGCCGTCGGTGCCGGGCATCGACGACGGGTTCGTCCCCGGGGGCACCGGACAGCGGTTCGAGCTGCGACCGGTAGGCGTCGAGCGCCCGGGACCGCCGTTCCCGGACCTCCGTCGTCAGGTGCACGGCGCGGGCGCGGTCCCAGGGCGCATCGGCAGCGCCGGGGGTCCCCCAGTGCCAGAGCCAGATCGGGTACTCGGCGAGCGTGACGTCCGCGTCCGCGTGCGCGTCCGCGGTCGCGCTGCGGACGGCGATCTCGCGGGCCACCTCGCCGGCGATGCGGTGGTCCCGGTGTCCGTCGCCGGCCCACGGCGCGACGAGCAGCACGGGCGACGGCATCGCGGTGAGGACCTCGACGAGACCGGTGGTCAGCGCGTCCCGGTGCTCGCGCAGCCCGCCGTCCGGGATCCTGAGCCGCGTCGTCGTGATGGCGGCGTGCAGGCTGTACATCGCCGCGACGGTCTCGGTCTCGCGGAGGGCCGCCATGCGGGCCGGGGACACGGTGGGGGAGCCCGCGTGGGAGTTCTCGCCGTCGGTGGCGAGCACGAGCCGGACCGGCACGCCGGCGTCGGCCGCGCGCGCGATCAACCCGCCGGCCGCCAGGGTCTCGTCGTCGGGATGGGGACTCACGACGACGACCGACCCGAAGACCGTCGGGTCGAGGTCGGGGGCGTCGAGCTGTCCCAGGAACACGGTCCACGCGTCGGGGTCGGTGCCCGGCTCGCGGTGGTCGAAGGTCACCACGCGAGACCGCCACGATCGAGGACGATGCGGCCGACGCGCGCGACGTCACGGTCGCCGTGGTCCTGCAGCAGGTAGAGCTCGAGGTCGGCGACGCGGGCGGCGACGACGGGGTCGGTTGTGAGGGGCGCGGGACCGATGGTCGACACCGTTCGGGTGCGGATCCGGTCACATGCGGCACGGACCCGCGACCGGACCGTCTGCGCGACGAGCGACCAGTCCACCTCGGCCCCAGCCCCAGCCCCGGTCCCGGCATCCGCGTGGCCGTCGATCAGTGCGGCCGCGCCGGCGAGGGCGTCCTCGGCGTCCTGCAGGTCGAGCACTGTCGCCCCGAGTGCGTGCTGCGCGAGCTCGGAGTCGGCGTGCGCCGCTGCCCAGGTCCGGAGCGTCCGGGCGAGCCCGAGCGCACCGCCGTACCAGCACGCGGCGACCCCGATGCCGCCCCACGCGAAGCCCGGCCGCGACAGGTACCAACCGGGGTCCCCGACCGGGGTCGCGGGGACGTCGTCGAAGTCCACCGGCGCGCTCGGCACGTCCGGCATGCCGCGTGCGACCCAGCGGTCGTCGTGCGTGGTCACGCCGGGGTGCCGGAGGTCGACGAGGAACAACCCGCGAGCGGCACCGCCCGCCGAACCCACGTGTGCCGTGACGAGGGCGTGCGTCAACGACGAGGCCAGCGAACACCACGGTTTCGTCCCGGCCAGGAGGACCGGGGTCGCGTCGTCCGCGCCCGTCGCGCCGTCGACGGCGGTCGCGGTGAGGGCCAGTCCGGGCGCCTCGGCCGCGAACACCCCGAGCACCGCGTCCGCGGGGACGTGCACGCCCGCCTGCGCCAGGATGCCGAGTGCGTCGAGGTGTGGCTCGACCGTCCGCGCCAGGGCGACGTCGACGTCACCGACCGCGACGAGCGTCGCGAGGAACGCCCCGGCCGTCCCCGGAGCGAGCCGCGCGGTGTGCCCGCCCAGCCACGTCGCGAAGGCGAGGCGGTCCACCGGGGCCGCACCGACCCTCCCGGCCGTGTCCGCGAGTTCGTGGAACGCGACGTCCGTCGTCGACGGCGGCCATGCGGGGGAGGCGAGCATGCCGCCAACCTACGGACGCGCCGCCGCCCACCGCACAGGGTGTCCCGTGTCCGCACCGTGGCCCTGCACGGTCGACGGATCGATCTTCCACAGACGTCGCTTCGGCATTGCTCAGACGGCTCATAGGAAAGTCTCGATACTCGAAGACGTGACCATCTCCCAGACCTCCACCGCACCGCGTCTCACCCGCGCCGACGGCACGCCCCTCCGCATCCTGGTCGTCGACGACGAGGCCAGCCTCACCGACCTGCTCTCGATGGCGCTCCGCTACGAGGGCTGGGAGGTCAAGAGCGCCAACGGCGGGCAGGACGCCCTCGCGAAGGCCAGGGAGTTCAAGCCCGACGCCATGGTCCTCGACGTGATGATGCCCGACCTCGACGGCCTGCAGGTGCTCAGCAGGCTCCGACAGAACAACGACGACACCCCCGTGCTGTTCCTCACCGCGAAGGACAGCGTCGAGGACCGCGTCACCGGGCTCACCGCCGGCGGCGACGACTACGTCACCAAGCCGTTCTCGCTCGAGGAGGTGGTGGCGCGACTCCGCGGGCTCATCCGCCGCTCCCAGATCAGCGTCTCCGAGGCCGGCGACTCGCGGATCACCGTCGGCGACCTCGTGCTCGACGAGGAGTCGTACGAGGTGCACCGCGCCGGCCGGTCGATCGAGCTCACCGCGACCGAGTTCGAGCTCCTCCGGTTCCTGATGCGGAACCCGCGCCGTGTCCTGTCGAAGGCGCAGATCCTCGACCGGGTCTGGAGCTACGACTTCGGCGGCAAGTCGAGTGTCGTGGAGATCTACATCTCGTACCTGCGCAAGAAGATCGACGCCGGCGAGGATCCGATGATCCACACCGTGCGCGGCGTCGGCTACGTCATCAAGCCCACCTCCTGACGCCCGTCGCGTCCGTTCCACCCGCCTCGTCCCGACCCCCTGGAGTCGCTCCATGACGCTCCGCCGCCGTCTCGTCCTGAGCATCGTCGCGCTCGTCGTCGCCGTCAGCGCGGTGATCGGCGCGGGCAGCATCATCGCGCTCGCCTCGATCCAGACGACCAGCATCGACGGGCAGCTCGAGAACGCGACCAACCGGGCACAGGACTACCTGAAGCGCCCCGGGTTCGGCAGCAGCCCCGGCGACGACCTCGGCCGCCCGGCGGGGCAGGGTGCCGGGACGCTGACCGCCTACTTCATCAGCGGCAACCGGGTCACCGGGACGATCCTGCACGATGACGGGTCGCTCGGGCAGATCACGACGTCGCAGGCCCAGGTCCTCGGACAGGCGACCGTCGGCACCGGCGCGCAGACCGTGCACCTCGGCGGGGCGGCCGGCGACTACCGGGTCGCCGCCGTCGCCACCTCCGTCGGCGTGCTCGTGGTCGGACTGCCGATGGCGTCCGTCTACGCGAGCGTCTGGAACCTCGTCTGGGTCGTCGTCGTCGTGATGCTCGTGGCGCTGCTCGCCGCGTCCATCGTCGCCGCGCTCGCCGTCCGACGCTCCCTCCGGCCGCTCGAGCGCGTCGCGGAGACCGCCACTGCCGTCGCCCGGATGCCCCTCGAACGCGGAGACGCCCTCGCGGACGTGCGGGTCCCGGCGGAGGACACCGACCCGCGCACCGAGGTCGGTCGCGTCGGCGCCGCGTTCAACCGGATGCTCGGACACATCGGCGAGGCCATGCGAGCCCGCGCCAGGAGCGAGGAGAAGGTGCGGCAGTTCGTCGCCGACGCCTCGCACGAGCTGCGGACGCCCCTCGCCTCGATCCGCGGGTACGCCGAGCTCACGCGCCGGATGAACCTCGACCTGCCCGAGGACGTCGTCTACGCGATGGGCCGTGTCGAGGCGGAGTCGGTGCGGATGACCGGGATGGTCGAGGACCTGCTGCTCCTGGCACGACTCGACGAGGGCCGCGAGATCCAGCTCGCCGACGTCGACCTGACGGGGCTGGTGTTCGACGCGGTGAACGACGCGCACGCCGCGAGCCCCGAGCACCCCATCGAAGTGGACGTGCCCTCGGAGCCCGTCGTGGTCGTCGGGGACGCCGCGAGGCTCCACCAGGTCATCGTCAACCTCGTCACGAACGCGCGGACGCACACCCCGGACGGCACGCGCATCCGGGTCGGGATCGGCCGGGCTCCCGACGGGCGGAGCGTGGACCTCGTCGTCGCGGACACCGGGCAGGGGATCCCCGCCGAGTTCCTGCCGAAGCTGTTCGAGCGGTTCGCCCGGGCGGACAGTTCGCGGTCGCGGACCGCGGGGTCGACGGGGCTCGGGCTCGCGATCGTCGACGCGGTCGTGCAGGCGCACGGCGGATCGGTGTCGGTGGCGAGTGCGCCGGGGAACACGGTGTTCACGGTGCACCTGCCCGCGCGGGCGCTCCTCGCGCAGGCGGGCGACGCGACCGGACTGGAGGCCGTGGGTCGCGACCCACAGGTCGACGCGCGTTCCTGAGGCGGGCGCGCGCCGTGCCTCCCGTCCGATCGGTTCGGTTTGCCGGACGCCGGGTCGGGCTGCTATGGTTCTCGGAGCCAAAGACCGCCGGTCGACTGCGCGCTTGCGTGCAGTCCGAAGGTCCTCATCACGAGGCAGCCCGCGCAGGTGTTCAGATCGTTCCAGACCGTGATGGTCGTGGGTCAGCTCCGAGCCTCTGCGCCGGAGCTTTTTTCGTGTGTGGACCGGGGGCACCCGGCACACGACCCACAAGGAGAACCATGGCGAACAAGGAAGCTGCGGTCGCCGAGCTGACGGATTCATTCCGCAACTCGAACGCCGTCCTGCTGACCGAGTACCGCGGTCTCACGGTTGCGCAGCTCAAGACGCTGCGCAACGACATCCGTGAGCACGCAACGTACGCCGTGGTGAAGAACACGCTGACCAAGATCGCTGCCAACGAGGCAGGCATCTCGTCGTTCGACGACGAGCTCGCCGGCCCGTCTGCGATCGCCTTCGTGCACGGTGACCCCGTCGCCGTCGCGAAGTCCATGCGTGCATTCGCCAAGGTGAACCCCCAGCTCGTGGTGAAGGGCGGTTACTTCGACGGTAACCCGCTCTCCGCGACCGAGGTGGACAAGCTCGCCGACCTCGAGTCCCGGGAGGTGCTGCTCGGCAAGCTGGCCGGCGCCTTCAAGGCCTCGCTGTTCGGTGCCGCGTACCTGTTCAACGCACCCCTCTCGCAGGCCGTCCGCACGGTCGAAGCCCTCCGCGAGAAGCAGTCCTCCGCAGCCTGAACCGGCTCGCGGTGACACCCCCCAACACTCAGCACTGCATCATCTAGCAACAAGGAGAACATCATGGCAAAGCTGTCGCAGGACGAGCTCATCGACGCGTTCAAGGAGCTCACGCTCATCGAGCTCTCGGACTTCGTGAAGAAGTTCGAGGAGGTCTTCGAGGTCACCGCTGCTGCCCCCGTGGCCGCTGCCGGTGCCGCTGGCCCCGCCGCCCCGGCCGAAGAGGTCGAGGAGCAGACCGAGTTCGACGTCGTGCTCGAGTCCGCCGGTGACAAGAAGATCCAGGTCATCAAGGAGGTGCGTGGTCTCACCTCGCTCGGCCTCGGTGAGGCGAAGGCACTCGTGGACGGCGCCCCGGCGAACGTCCTCGAGGGTGTCAACAAGGAGACCGCTGACAAGGCTGCCGACGCGCTCAAGGGCGCCGGTGCCACCGTCACCGTCAAGTAAGTACCCCTGTACTGGTCGAAGGCCGTCGCCCCTCGGGGCGGCGGCCTTCGTCGTGCGCGGTGGGTGCCCGGCGGCGGTGGCCTTCGTCGTGCGCGGTGGGTGCCCGGCGGCGGTTCGTGAGCGCGCGTGCGTGTGGGTGTGCGTGTGGGTGTGCGTGTGGGTGTGGTGGCGGCGCTTTCCCCGTGGGTCCATCGTGCGTCGCCTCATGAGCACGCATGGAGCGACATCTCCGGGAGTTTGCGCCGTCGTAGACCGCGCGCTCCGTCGCATGATGCCCTTGCACCCAGTACGTGCGCACAGAGCGACGAAGCACCGCGGAAGCGACGTCGTGTTCGCCCGGGAACGTCGCCCCATGCGCGCGCAACGACCCCGTACCGCAGGATGATCCGTCCTGCACAACGAGCACACCCGCGGCTGCTCTCCACAGGTCGTCCGGCGGTGCGCCGCTGAGTTCATCGATCCGGGATGCTCGGCCGATGAGCAGTCGCGCAGAAGACATCCCGCTGTCACGGACGAGTTCGTCGACCCGGGCCGAGGCACGTGCGCTCCAGAGACTGGCGCAGACCGGCACCCTCTCGCGCATCCGACCGGGGGTGTTCGCCGACACCGCTGCCGTTGCGGGTCTCGACCTGCGCGGCCGCCACGTCCTCGCGATCCGTGCGGCCCTCCCGAAGACCCCGTCGACCAGCATGCTGTCGCACCTCTCCGCGGTGGCTCTGTACGGGTGGCCGCACATCGGAGCATGGCCGAGTCGAGTCCATGCCGTCGACACCGCCGCGTCTCGTGAGATCCATCGGGACGCCGTGACGCTGCACCGATCGCTCGACGGTCCGGTCGAGCCAGCGACCCACGTGTTCGAGGGTCGGATGGTGCTCCCGCCGACAGCCACAGCGGTGGAGACTGCCCGGACCGTGCCGTTCTCACAAGCACTCGTGATCCTCGACCATGTCCTCCGGTCCGGAATCACGACGCTCGACCGACTCGTCGAGAGGGTGGCGTGGAGCTCAGCGAGGGGTCGCGGAACGGCCGAACTCGCAGTCCTGCGGGCGAGCGGCCGCCGGGAGTCGGTGGGGGAGTCCTTCGCGGCGGCACGGATGATCGAGATCGGTGCGCCGAGGTTCGAGGAGCAGCACGAGTTCCGTTCTGCCGACGGCACCGTCGACCGTGTGGATTTCTGGCTGCCCGAGTTCGGCGTCGTGGTCGAGTTCGATGGCCGACAGAAGTACGTCGACCCTGCGATGCGACACGGGCGGAGCGGGGCGGACGTGCTGTGGGACGAGAAGCGTCGCGAGGACCGTCTCCGCGCTCACCCCGACGTGTGCGGGGTCATCCGGGTGCGGTGGTGGCATCTCGTCGACCCCGATCGGCTCCGGGCGCTCTTCCGCGAGCACGGCGTGCCCGTGACGCGGTGAGGAGCCAGGCGCCTTTCCGTGAGCACGGGGTGCCCGTGTTGTGGGCAGGAATCGGTCGGTTTGCCGTGGAAGCGACAGGTGGATGCGACCGGGGAGCCGTCGCGCGGAGTGGACTCAGGCGAGTGCGCTGTGTCGACGTCCCCAGAGCAGGTAGAGCGCGATGCCGACGGCCATCCAGATGCCGAACGCGAGCCACGTGATCCACCCGAGCGAGGCGACGAGGTACAGGCAGAACGCGATGCCGAGCAGCGGCGTGACCGGGTACAGCGGCACCCGGTAGGAACGCTCGAGATCGGGGCGGGACCGCCGGAGGACGATCACGGACGCGTTGACGAGCGCGAACGCCACCAGGGTGCCGATGCTCGTGGCGTCCGCGAGCGCTCCGAGCGGGACGAGCGCCGCGGCGACGGCCACGACACCCCCGACGACCAGGGTCCCGACCACCGGGGTCCCGGTCCGAGGGGAGACCCGCCCGAACATCCGGGGCACGAGTCCGTCGCGCGCCATCGTGAGGAGGATCCGCGTCTGGCCGTACAGGACCGTGAGGACGACGCTCGCGATCGCGATCACCGCACCGACCGAGAACACCACGGCGAGCCACGGCTGCCCGGTCACCTGGGTCACGATCCGCACGAGCGAGGCCTCATCGGCGGAGAACCGCTCCCATGGACGAGCGCCGATGGCCGCCACGGCCACCAGGATGTAGAGCACAGTGATGATCGCGATGGAGCCGATGATCGCGCGCGGGAGGTCCCGTCGGGGGTCCTTCGCCTCTTCGCCGGCCGTGGACGCGGCGTCGAACCCGATGTACGAGAAGAACAGCCTCGAAGCGGCGGCACTCACCCCGGCGGCGCCCATGGGTGCGAGCGGCGAGAAGTGCTGCGTGCTGAACGCCGTGAACGCGACGACCACGAAGAAGACGAGCAGGGCGATCTTCACCACGACCATCGCGGTGTTCACCCACGCGCTCTCCTTCGCACCCGGGACGAGCACGAGCGTCGCGACGACGACGATGACCGCCGCGGGGAGGTTGACCAGCCCGCCGGCTCCCGGCGGTGCGGCGATGGCCTCGGGCAGATGCAGTCCGAACACCCGGAGGGTCTCGTCGACGTACTGCCCGGCCCCGACCGCGACCGCGGCGACGGACACGGCGTACTCCAGCACGAGGCACCAGCCGCAGACCCAGGCGATCCCCTCGCCCATCGTGGCGTAGGCGTAGGAGTAGCTCGACCCGGACGTCGGCACCGCGCCGGCCATCTCGGCGTAGGAGAGCGCGGACAGCAGCGCCGCGACACCGGCGAGCACGAACGCGATCCAGACCGCCGGCCCGGCGAGCGGCACCGCGGTCCCGAGGACCACCAGGATGCCGGTCCCGAGCGTCGCCCCGACGCTGATCATGGTCAGCTGCCAGACACCGAGCGATCGACGCAACGGCGTCCCGTCCACACCTTCCGCGGCCTCGGCCTGGAGGCGCTCCACCGGCTTCCGGCGCGCGAGTTGCGCTCCGAGGGTTGCGGGCCGGGTGGGCGTCGGCGCGGACATGGAGACCTCCAGAGGTCGGTACGGTCGTCGAGATGGCGGACGGATCATGGTGGCAGGGCCGCCGCGGCCCGGTCAAACCGGCAGCGGGCACGTTCTCCACAGGTGCGTCCCGGGTCTGCCGCCGGCGCTCCCCGCGGGCTAGCCTGACGGTCATGAGCAGGATGGACTCGGTCGCGAGTGGCGGCGGCATGCGGGGCGGTGGTGGTGGCGGGGGTCGCGGCGGCCGCATCTCGAGCGCCGACACGGACGCCCAGAAGGCAGCGAACGCCGACGCGCCGAAGATCCCGCACCTGGTGCGGCGGATCTCCGGGCTCTTCTCCCCACACCGGAACGCGATCATCGTCACGATGGTCCTCGTCCTCGTCGGTGCGGCCATCAGCGTCATCCCGCCGCTCCTCACCCAGCGGGCCTTCGACCAGGGACTCTTCCCGAAGTCCGGCGGACCCGACCTCCCGGTGCTCTTCGTGCTCGTCGGGGCGATGGTCGGGCTGTGGATCGCGTCAGCGGGTGTGGGTGTCTGGCAGACCTACCTGACGGCCACCGTCGGCAACAAGGTCATGGGAGCCATGCGGATGCGGCTGTTCGGCCACCTCCAGCGCATGGAGCTCGCCTTCTTCACCCGCACCAAGACCGGCATCATCCAGTCGCGACTCCAGAACGACGTCGGGGGCGTCGCGAGCGTCCTTAACAACACCATCTCCTCGGTGCTCGGCAACACCGTCACCGTGATCGCCGCGGTCGTCGCGATGCTGCTGCTCAGCTGGCAGATGACGATCGTCGCGGTGGTGCTGCTCCCGCTGCTCGTCATCGCGCAGCGTCGGGTGGGGCGCGTGCGGGCGAAGATCGCGGGCGAGACGCAGGAGTCGCTGTCGGACATGACGGCGATCACGCAGGAGACGCTGAGCGTGTCCGGCATCCTGCTCGCGAAGAGCTTCAACCAGCAGCGGGCCGAGGTCGACCGCTACAGCGCAGAGAACCGGAACCAGATCCGGCTCCAGGTCAAGCAGCAGATGTCCGGACAGTGGTTCTTCGCGATCGTGCAGATCTTCCTGTCGATCATCCCGGCGATCATCTACCTCGTCGCCGCGTACCTGATCCGCGGCGGTGTCGACATCACGGCCGGAACGATCGTCGCCTTCACCACGGTGCAGTCGCGGTTGCTGTTCCCGACCGTGGGGCTCCTGCGGGTCGTGCTCGACCTCCAGACGTCCGGGGCGCTGTTCGCCAGGATCTTCGAGTACCTGGACCTCGACCCGGCGATCAAGGACTCGCCGGACGCGGTCCCGGTGGACGAGCGGAAGGTCGGGCAGGTCTCGTTCGAGGACGTCACCTTCGTCTACCCGGACGGCGAGCCCGACAAGCCGACGCTCCGCGGCATGGACTTCCGTCTCGAGCCCGGACAGTTCGGCGCGTTCGTCGGACCCTCGGGCGCGGGCAAGACGACGGTCTCCTACCTGGTGCCCCGCCTGTACGAGGCGACGAGCGGCACGGTCCGGTTCGCCGGCACGGACGTCCGGGACCTCACGCAGGACGACCTCGTCGCGCACATCGGGATCGTCAGCCAGGAGACGTACCTCTTCCACGCCACGATCGGCGAGAACCTCCGGTACGCCAAGCCCGGCGCGACCGATGCGGAGCTCGAGGCAGCGGCCCGTGCGGCGAACATCCACGCCACCATCGCATCGTTCCCCGAGGGGTACGACACCGTGGTCGGCGAGCGTGGTTACCGACTGTCCGGCGGTGAGAAACAGCGCATCGCGATCGCCAGGGTGATGCTGAAGGACCCGCCGGTGCTCATCCTCGACGAGGCCACGAGTGCTTTGGACTCGATCTCGGAGCGCGTGGTGCAGGACGCGCTCGACGAAGCCTCACGTGGTCGGACGACGATCTCGATCGCGCATCGCCTCTCGACGGTCCGGGATGCGGACGTCATCTTCGTGGTGGATCGTGGTCGGATCGTGGAGCGGGGAACACACGGGGAGCTGCTGTCGCTCGACGGGGTCTACGCGTCGCTCCATCGACAGCAGAACGTGCCGGCCGAGAGCGCGGGGAGCTTGGGCGTCTGAGGCGGCCGCGAGACCGAGGCACTGCCGCTGACCCAAGGACGAAACTGCCTGCGGGACCGAACTGCGCGCGGGACCGAGCTGCCTGCGGGACCGAGCTGCCCGCGGGACCGAGCTGCCTGCGGGACCGAGCTGCCTGCGGGACCGAGCTGCCTGCGGGACCGAGCTGCCCGCGGACGGAGCTGCTCGCAGCACCGAACGGTCACAGGCTGTGTCACGGTGATGTGAAATCCCGAGACTCCCTCTGTTGCAGACGATGCAAGTGTGATTACTGTGGTGCAACGCCACCCGAGGCGCGTCTTTGGTCCGACCGCACTCCGTGCCCGAGATCGGGAGCTCCCGTGACCGTCCCCCCGCAGCAGCCGCAACACCAGCCCGCCTCCGGTCCCGCACCAGCACCGGGAGGCGACGACCTCCGCACCGCGGTCGGCCAGACCGACCCCATCCCGCCCACATCCGGCTCTGACGGACAGCAGTCCGGCCCCCGGGTCATCGAGGACGCACCGCGCCGCACCGGCCGCTGGCGTGCGTTCCGGACGACCGGCGTGCTCGACATCCAGTCGAAGCTCCTGATCATGCTCCTGGCGGTGAGCATCCTCGCGGCACTCGTCGTCGGTGCGGTGGGCTACGTCAACGGCCGCAACTCCCTGCAGGACGCGGCGTTCCAGCAGGTCACGAGCCTCCGCGAGTCCCGGGCGCGCGAGATCGAGCGCACCTTCTCGGACATCAGCGGCGCGATCGTGCTCGACAGCCGCAACCAGTCCGCGATCGGTGCGACGAAGGCGTTCACGAGCGGGTTCGCCGCGCTGCAGGACGAGAACCCGACGGCCGCCGAGCAACGCAGCGTCGCGAACTACTACTCGGACCAGTTCGTCCCGCAGCTCGACAAGGCGACCGCCTCGACCGCCGACCCGAAGCAGTTCACCCCGACCTCGAACGCCCAGACCTACCTGCAGAGCAAGTACACCGCGCCGTTCGACGACTACGACAAGTCCCTCGCGACCGACGACGCCGGAGACGGCAGCGCGTGGTCCGCAGCGCACGCGGAGTACCAGGACTACTTCCGGGAGCAGGTCGATCAGCTCGGCTACGAGGACGTCCTGCTCCTCAACACCACCGGTGACGTGGTCTACTCGGCGTACTCCGGCCCCGACCTCGGCACGAACGTGGAGACCGGGCCCTACCGGGACTCGAACCTGGCGTCCGGCTACCAGAAGGCACTGCAGCTGACGAGCACGGACGCCTACGCCGCGACCGACTTCGAGGCGTACACCCCGTCGCTCGGGGCCCCGACCGCCTGGGTGTTCTCGCCGGTGGGCGACAACGGGCAGATCATCGGCGTGCTGGCGGTGCAGGTCCCGACAGAGACCATCAACGCGGTGATGACCGGGAACCAGGGGTGGAAGTCCGACGGGCTCGGCAACACCGGCGAGTCCTACCTGGTCGGCCGCGACCGCACGATGCGGTCGACGTCGCGCCAGCTCGTCGAGCACCCGAAGCAGTACCAGCAGGACGTCATCAGCGCGGGGGAGGCCCCGGCGGACGCCCGTGAACAGGTGCGCGACAAGAGCAGCATCCTCCGGCAGTCGGTCACCACGACGCCGGTCACGAGGGCACTGCAGGGGAAGACCGGCACCGTCATCACGTCGGACTACCGCGGCAGGGAGACGCTGTCGGCGTACGCCCCGGTCGAGGTCGACGGCCTGCACTGGGTGATCGTCGCGCAGGTCGACACGAGCGAGGCGTTCCAGCCGGTGGACACGTTCACCAGGACCCTCGGGCTGTCGCTCGTCGGCATCATCGTGCTCGTCTGTCTGCTCGCACTCCTGCTCGCCCAGGTGTTCGTGCGACCGATCCGACGGCTGCAGACCGCGGTCAACCGGGTGTCCGCGGGCGACATCGGGGTCGAGGTGGCGGCCAAGCCGGGCGACGAGATCGGCGACCTCGGCCTCGCGTTCAACGACATGAGCCGCAGCCTGAAGATCAAGCAGGACCTGCTCGACGACCAGCGTCGGCAGAACGACCAGCTGCTGCTGACGATGATGCCCGTGGAGGTCGCGAAGCGGTACAAGCAGGGCGACGAGAACATCGCCGAGGAGCACCAGGACGTGGCGGTGATCTTCGCCGACATCATCGGGATCGACGACTTCTCGAAGGGCTTCGGGGCGTCCGACGGTCTGCAGCTGGTGAACGGCATCTGGCGGTCGTTCGACGAGGCCGCCGCCCGCATCGGCATCGAGCGGGTCCGGTCCACCAGGAGCGGGTACCTCGCGAGCTGTGGGCTGACGGTCCCGAGGGTCGACTACGCCCGGAGGATGGTCGAGTTCACGAACGAGCTGCAGACGATCCTCGAGCGTTTCAACGCCCAGCACGGTTCCTCGGTCGGTCTCCGCGCCGGCCTCGACACCGGTCGGGTCACGAGCGGCCTCGTCGGCCCCTCGCGTGCGGTCTACGACATGTGGGGCGACGCGGTGAACCTCGCCTACCGGGTGCAGGGCATCGCGCCGACACCGGGGGTGTTCGCGACGCAGCGGGTCGTCGACCAGCTCGGCGACACCGTCCCGATGCACGAGGAGGGCACCGTCGAGACGCAGGGCGGTCCGCAGCGCGTGTGGAAGCTCGATCGGCGGGCATCATGACCCCGTTCTGGCAGCAGTCCTGGTTCTGGCCGGCGCTCATCGTCGTCATCGGCCTGCCGGTCGTCCTGCTCGTCCTCACCGAGCTGCAGTCGAACCTCCAGCGCCGCGGCAACGCCGTCTGGAAGATCATCAGCCTGCTCCGGAACATGATCGTGCCGCTCGTCGCGATCCTCATCCTGAGCGTCCAGGTCACCCAGGCGGTCCAGCCGAAGCAGCCCGTGGTGAGCCAGATCATCGCGACGGTGCTCGGCTTCCTGGTGATCGTGTTCGTGCTGAACGGTGTCAACGTGGCGCTGTTCACGAACGCCCGACAGGGGTCCTGGCGCGAGAAGCTGCCGTCGATCTTCGTCGACATCGGCCGCATCGTGCTCATCGCGCTCGGCCTGGCGCTCGTCTTCAAGCTCGTGTGGGGCGCCGACGTCGGCGGGATCTTCACGGCGCTCGGGGTCGGGTCGCTCGTCATCGGTCTCGCGCTGCAGTCCGCCGTGGGTCCCGTCATCGCCGGGCTCTTCCTGCTGTTCGAGCAGCCGTTCCGACTCGGTGACTGGCTCGACGCCGGCGGCGCGCGCGGCCGGGTCGTCGAGGTGAACTGGCGTGCCGTGCACATCGACACCGGCAACGGCATCCTGATCATGCCGAACTCCTCGCTCGCCGGGGCATCGTTCACCAACCTCAGCCGCGGCGGTGGGACGTTCTCGGTCACGACGAGCGTGACGTTCACCACCGACGACCCGCCGGCCGCCGTGATCGCACTCCTGCAGCGCGTCGCGAACGAGCTCCCGCAGCGCTACCCGGGGACGACGCCGACCGCGGTGCCCGTCGGGGGTCCGACCTTCGAGCTGACCTTCGAGGTGCGCGGCCCCGCGATCGAGGCCGACGCGCTCGCCACCTTCCGCCTGTGGCTCTGGTACGCCGCCCGTCGCGCCGGCCTCGGCCTCGACGGCGACACCACCGACGACTTCATCACCCCGGAGCGGATCAGCGCCTCGGTGGCCGCGGTGGCACCGACGCTGTACCTCACCGGTGACGACGCCTCGGCGCTCGAACCGGTCGTGCGCCTCGAGCGCTACGCGGCGGGCGAGACGATCATCCGCGTGGGGAACATCCCCAACGCGGTCCGGTTCGTGCTCGCCGGCAGCGTCGAGCTCCGTGTGCCGCTCGACGACGCAGCGCTGCCGGTCGGCCGTGTGGAGGCCGGCGACTACGTCGGACAGACCGCGCTCACGCGCGAGGCGCTGATGACCTCGGCGCACGCCCTCACCGAGGTCGCGGTGCTCGTCGTGCCGGTCGACGTGCTCGACGCGATCGTGCGCCGGTCGCCGAAGCTCGCGCGGGACATCGGGGACGTCATCGAACGCCGACGGTCCGAGATCACCGAGGTCGTCACCGCGCAGTCGACGCTCGCGGTCCGGTCCTGAGCGCGGTCACTGCGTGACCACCTGACGGACGGGAGGCACGGTGCAGCCCCGCACCGCGCCTCCCGTCCGTCTCCCGCACCGTCCCGCGACCGTGGGATGCGCGGATCATCCGGGATGACGTCACCCGGGGCGCGTCACCCGGGGCGCTGTCACCCGGGGTGATGTCGGTGGTCGCAACGTAGACTCATCGACCGTGCGCTACGCGAACTCCGTCATCGACCTGGTCGGCAACACCCCGCTCGTCCGGCTGAACGCCGTCACCGAGGGCATCGAGGCCACGGTCCTCGTCAAGGTCGAGTACCTGAACCCCGGTGGGTCCTCCAAGGACCGGATCGCCACGCGGATCATCGACGACGCCGAGGCGAAGGGGCAGCTCCGACCGGGCGGCACGATCGTCGAACCGACGAGCGGCAACACCGGCGTCGGCCTCGCCCTCGTCGCCCAGCAGCGCGGGTACCGCTGCGTCTTCGTCCTGCCGGACAAGGTCGGCGAGGACAAGCGGAACGTCCTCACGGCCTACGGCGCCGAGATCGTCGTCACGCCGACCGCGGTGCCGCCGGAGCACCCGGAGTCCTACTACTCGGTGTCCGACCGCCTCGTCACCGAGATCCCCGGCGCCTTCAAGCCGAACCAGTACGCGAACCCGAACGGACCGCGGAGCCACTACGAGACCACCGGTCCGGAGATCTGGCGCGACACCGACGGCGGGTTGACCACGTTCGTCGCGGGCGTCGGCACCGGCGGGACGATCTCCGGCGTCGGCAGGTACCTCAAGGAGGTCTCCGACGGCGCGGTCCGCATCGTCGGCGCCGACCCCGAGGGCAGTGTCTACTCGGGCGGGTCCGGTCGTCCGTACCTCGTCGAGGGCGTCGGCGAGGACTTCTGGCCGGCCGCGTACGACGGCAGCGTCGTCGACGAGATCATCGCCGTGACGGACGCCGAGTCCTTCGCGATGACCCGGCGGCTGGCGCGGGAGGAGGGTCTCCTCGTCGGCGGCTCGAGCGGGATGGCGGTCGTCGCGGCCCTGGAGCACGCGAAGACGCTCGGCCCGGACGACACCGTCGTGGTGCTCCTGCCGGACGGCGGTCGCGGGTACCTCGGCAAGATCTTCAACGAGCGCTGGATGCGGTCCTACGGGTTCCTCGAGAACGCGGACGACAACGCCAGGACTGTCGGGTCGCTCATCGCCGGCAAGGACGGCTCGCTGCCGGACCTCGTGCACGCGCACCCGTCTGACACCGTGCGCGACGTCATCGAGATCATGAAGACCTACGGCGTCTCGCAGATGCCGGTGCTCTCCGCCGAGCCGCCCGTCGTCATCGGCGAGGTCGTCGGCGCGATCGAGGAGAAGGAACTCCTCGAGGCCGTCTTCACCGGGGCCGCGAAGATGACCGACTCGCTCGCGTCGTTCGTCGGCGACCCCCTGCCGCTCGTCGGCATGGGGGAGTCCGTCTCCGCCGCCCGCCGGTCCCTCGAGACGGCGAACGCCCTGCTCGTCGTCGAGGACGGCAAGCCCGTGACGGTCGTCGCCCGGCACGACCTGCTCGCGTTCCTGTCCGAGTGACGCGGTCAGAACAGCACCGTCGGACCTGATCCACCCACCACCAGGAGACATCCCCATGGCCGAGTTCCCCACCCGCGCGATCCACTCCGGGCAGGCTCCCGACGCCACGACCGGTGCCGTCGTGCCCCCGTTGTACCTGACGTCCACCTACATCCAGGACGGCATCGGCGGGATGCGGAACGGGTACGAGTACTCCCGGTCGGCGAACCCGACGCGGGACTCGCTCCAGGAGCTCCTCGCTGACCTCGACGGCGGTCGCGCGGCGTTCTCGTTCGCATCGGGGCTCGCCGCCGAGGACGTCCTGCTCCGCTCGTACCTCGCACCCGGTGCGTCGATCGTGATGGGCAACGACGTCTACGGCGGGACGTACCGGCTCGCGAGCAAGGTCCACGTGCCGTGGGGCGTCCGGCTCAGCACTGTGGAGATGAGTGACCTCGACGCCGTGCGGGCGGCGCTTGCCCAGACCCGGTCCGGCAGCAGCACCCGGTCCGGCAGCAGCACCCGGTCCGGCAGCAGCACCGGGACCGGCGGGAGCACCGACGCCGCCGCCGCCGCGAAGACCGTGCTCTGGATCGAGACGCCGACGAACCCCCTCATGAAGATCGTCGACATCGCCGCGCTCGCCGAGATCGGCCACGCCGCCGGCGCCCTCGTCGTCGTGGACAACACCTTCGCCTCGCCCTACCTCCAGCAGCCCCTGTCGCTCGGTGCCGACGTCGTCGTCTACTCCACGACGAAGTACCTCGGCGGCCACTCCGACGTCGTCGGCGGCGCACTCGTGGTGCAGGACGAGCAGGTCGCCGCGGACGTCCAGTTCCTGCAGAACTCCGCCGGAGCGGTCTCCGGCCCGCTCGACGCGTGGCTGACGGTCCGGGGGATCAAGACCCTCGCCGTCCGGATGGAGCGGCACTCCGCGAACGCCCAGCGGGTCGCCGAGGCACTCGTCGGACACCCCGCCGTCGAGCGCGTGTACTACCCGGGACTCCCGGAGCACCCCGGCCACGACATCGCCCAGCGCCAGATGCGGTCGTTCGGCGGCATGCTCTCCGTCGCGCTCGCGGGCGGTCCGGCAGCCGCGCGGTCCTTCGCCGAGTCCACAGAGATCTTCGCGCTCGCGGAGTCGCTCGGCGGCGTCGAGTCCCTCATCGGCTACCCGTCCGAGATGACCCACGCGTCCGTCAAGGGCACCGAGCTCGCGGTGCCGGAGAACGTCGTCCGGCTGTCAGTCGGCATCGAGGACGCCGGTGACCTCGTCGCCGACGTCGAACAGGCGCTGACCCGGTGAGCGCCGCCCCCGGGTCGGCAGCCCGGACGGGCGTGCTCGGCCGGGGGTACCTGCTCGCCACGATCGGCATGGTCGCGATCGTGGCGGTCGCGGCGTTCCAGAACCTCGCGATGGCCACGATCATGCCGGAGATCAGCGAGGACCTCGACGGCGAGACCCTGTACTCGCTGGCCTTCGCGGCACCGCTCGCCGCCGGCGTGCCGGGCATGGTGCTCGCGGGCAACTGGGCCGACCGTGCCGGCCCTCGCGTCGTCACCTGGGCGAGCACCATCTGCTTCGCGCTCGGCACCGTCCTCGTCGCGGTCGCGTGGACCATGCCGGTGTTCCTCGTCGGCCGTCTCGTCGAGGGCTTCGGCGCCGGCGCCGTCACGGTCGTCCTCTACGTCATCGTGTCGCGGATCTACCCCGAGCACCTGCACGGCTCGATCTTCGCCGGGTTCGCGGCCGCCTGGGTCGTCCCGGGGCTCGTCGGACCGGCGATCGCGGGCATCGTCACCGACACGTGGAGCTGGCACTGGGTGTTCGTCGGCGCCGTCGTCATCGCCGTCGGTGCGTTCCTCGTCCTGCTGCCGAGCCTCGCCCGACTGCCCGTCCCGGCGCCGGCGTCGCGACCCGCGTGGCAGACCAGACGCATCGCGTGGTCGGCGCTCGCGGCGGTTGCGGTGCTCGTGCTGAACCTCGCGCCGGACCTGCCACTCGCAGCCGGGGTCGCCCTGCTCGTCGTCGGGCTCGTCGCCGCGGGGATCGCGCTCCGTCCGCTCCTGCCGCAGGGGACCTTCCGAGCCGCACCGGGCCTCCCGGTCGTCGTCATCATCCGCGCCGTCTCGGGTGCGGCGTTCCTCGGGAGCGAGGTCTACCTGCCCTACCTCCTGCAGGCACACCACGGGTTCAGCGCCGCGTTCGCCGGGATCACGCTGACGACCGCTGCGATCAGCTGGGCTGCGGCGAGTTGGCTGCACGGTCGGTTGCCGGAGACGGTCCTCACCGCGCGGCGGACGTTCTCGATCGGGTTCGCACTCGTCGTCGTCGGGCTCCTGTCGGCGCTGTTCGTGGCGGCGACCACGGCATCGCCGGCGATCATGATCATCGGGTGGATGGTCGCGGGTGGTGGGATGGGCATCGTGTTCCCGCGGACGTCGATGCTGACGCTGCGGCTGAGCGACGAGGCGGACCAGGGGTTCGCGAGTTCGGCGCTGACGATCGCGGACTCCTCCGGGACGGTGATCGGCCTCGCGGTCACCGGCATCGTGTTCGCGGCCTTCGGCGGCAAGGACGCGACGGTGTCGTTCGCCGTGGTGTTCGCGGCCATGACGGTCGTCGCGGTGCTCGGGCTGTTGCTCGTCCGGCGGCTCGGCCCGATCCCCGCGCCGCGGAGCTGACGCGCCCGCACGGCTGGGCTGACGCGCCCGCACGGCTGCGCTGACGTGCTCGCGCCGCCGTCGGACGGGAGGGACGGTGCCAGGCCGACCCGCGCCTCCCGTCCGGCACCGCCGCGTCCGGCACCGCCGCGTCCGGCACCCCCGCGAGTCGCGCGTGTACCGTGGCAGACCGACAACCAGAAGGGGAACCGTGCTCCGGAACCGGCTCGCCGCGCTCACCGCGGCCGCGATCCTCGGCACCGCCGTGCTCGGGATCGCCGGGTGTTCCGGCGGCTCGACCACCCCGGCGCCCACCCCGGTGCGGAGCTCCGACCTCACGAGCTCGGACGGCGGGTTCGACGAGCAGGCCGTCATCGGTGTCGTGCTGGCCCCCGTCGACGGCTCCGGATCCGGTGCCGTGAAGACCGGGACACCGGTCGCTCCCGGCCACGTCGAGACACCGTCGCAGGCGCTCGACGTCCGGTTCCGGAGCGCGATCAGCGCCGCCGGGTACATGCCCGAGGTCCGCGTGACCGACGCCGCGACACCCGTGGCCAGCCAGCAGGGCGCCATCCACGACGTCGTCAAGGCCGGGGCGAAGGTCGTCTTCGTCCAGGCGGTCGACCCGGAGGGGATCACCGCGCAGATCCGGTACGCACACGACGCCGGGGCGATCGTCGTCGCGCTCGGCACCGCGATCCCCGGAACGGGCGAGCAGCGCACCGGCGCGGACTACCGACTCGACGACTCCGCCGGGGAGTCCGACGCCACGCTCGTGTCCGATGCGCTCGGCGTCGTGGACGACCTGCAGCGCGGGAAACGGCCGTCCGGACTCTGACGGGCCCGTGGTCGCGGCGCGTCGATTGTCGGGCGATCCCCAGAACGGTGCAGTCCCCGGGGGGTTCCGACCCGTAACCATGCCGATCCGCGGGTGAGTGGACACTCAGCCCCTGTCCCTCGAACGGGGGACGTGCCGAGTGGGTGCTTTCGCTGACTGTCCCACGGTCCTCGCCGCTCACTACTGTCGCCTCACCACCGCCCCTGCGTTCCCCGGACCACGTCGTTCCCTGAACCTCGTCCCCGGGCGGAGCGCACGGGTGTCATCGCGAGAGGACTCCCAGTGCAGCCACGTCCCAAGCTCCTCCTCAGTCGGCGCCGCGTCGCCGTGACCATCGCCGCCGCGGCCTGCGTCGTCGGCACGAGTGCGTTCGTGGTCGCCCCCGCGAACGCCGCCGTGCCCGCCCAGGCCCTGTCGGGCTCCGTCCCCGCGTGGGCCACCGCCGCGAACGACGCCGGTGCCGCGCCCGCCGACACGAGCGTCGAGGGCGAGATCTACCTCCCGCTCCGCGACCAGGCGGGTGCCACCGCGCTCGCCACGGCGGTCTCCACGCCCGGCACGTCGCAGTACCGGCACCCCCTGACGCCCGCGGCGTGGATCGCGAAGTACGCCCCGACGAAGGCCGACGCCGACCAGGTCACCGGGTACCTCCGGGCGCACGGACTGACCATCACGGCCGTCCCGGCGAGCCACGAGTACGTCGTGTTCCGCGGGGACGCATCGGTCGTCTCCGGGGTCCTCGGCACGCCGCTGCACGCCTACCGGCACGACAGCCGGACGCTCATCGGACCGTCGTCGACCCCGACGCTGCCGGCGGACATCGCGGCGAAGGTGTCCGGCGTCAGCATCGACCAGAGCCGTCTGCAGACCCGGCCGGACAACGTCCTGCAGGGGCAGACGCCGACGGTGCAGACCCCGACGCACGCGCTGCAGAAGACCACGACCGCGGCACCCGCCGCGGTGAACTACCCCTGCTCGAACTACACGGGTGAGCACCTCGGGACCGTGCCGCAGGCCTACGGCACCACCTCCGTGCCGACGTTCAACTGCGGGTACGTCCCGTCGCAGCTCCGGTCCGCGTACGGCGTCGACAAGCTCGCCGCGTCCGGGGTCCAGGGGCAGGGGCAGAAGGTCGCGATCATCGACGCCTACGCCTCGCCGACGATCATCCACGACACGAACACCTACTCCGCGAGCCACGGTGAGCCGCAGCTGACGAGCGCGACCTTCTCGCAGAAGATCCCGGCGTCCTCGCAGTTCACCGACGAGGCGGCCTGCCAGTACCCGAGCGGATGGCAGGGCGAGGAGACCCTCGACGTGCAGTCCGTGCACGCGGTTGCCCCGGCAGCGTCGATCCTCTACGTCGGCGGCACGAACTGCGGTGGCGGCCTCGACGTCGCGCTGTCCAAGGTGCTCGACGGTGGCCTGGCGAACATCGTCAGCAACAGCTACGGCAACGTCGGCGAGGACGTCCCGTTCGCCACGATCCAGGGCGACGAGAACCTGCACATCCAGGCGGCCGGCACCGGCATCGGCCTGTACTTCTCGAGCGGGGACTCCGGCGACGAGTCGGTCAACCTCGGCAGCGCCGAGCCGGACTACCCGGCGTCGTCCCCGTGGGTGACGGCCGTCGGCGGCACGAGCCTCGGGATCGGCAAGGACGGCAAGAAGACCTTCGAGACGGGCTGGGGCGACACCCTCGACCAGATCGTCCAGGGCACCGGCCGGAACGTCTACACCTCGCCGCTCCCGGGCACGATCTACGGCGGTGGCGCCGGCGGTGGCGTGAGCACGTACTTCGCCGAGCCCTCGTACCAGAAGGGCGTCGTCCCGGCGAACCTCGCGGCGGCCGGCAAGCGCGTCTCGCCGGACCTCGCGGCCCTCGCGGACCCGTACACCGGGTTCTCGATCGGCATCCGTCCGATCAAGGACGACACGACGCTCGCGGCGGGTGAGTACCAGACCGAGACGTACGGCGGCACCTCGCTGGCGTCGCCGATCACGGCCGGCCTCATGGCCCTCGTCCAGCAGTCCACGAAGTCCACGATCGGGTTCGCGAACCCGACGCTGTACGCCGTGGACAAGGCGGCGCCGTCGGCGTTCAGCGACGTCGTCCCGCCCGCGTCCCCGGTCGCCTTGGCGTACACGGGTGCCGTGTCCGGCAAGTCCTACCTCGTCACGACGAACACGGACACGTCGCTCACGACGGCCGTCGGCTACGACGACGTGACCGGGCTCGGTGCGGTGTCGTTCAGTGCCCTGTCCGCGGTGGCGAGCCACCGGTAGCCAGCGCACCGGATGACGGACGGGAGGCCCGTGGCGGAGTTCGCCACGGGCCTCCCGTCCGTCTGTCCGTGCGGTCCGCACTCGCGGCGTCCTGCTCGGGCCGCGGTCTGCGGTCTGCGGTCAGCCCGCGCAGTTCAGGGCCTGCGTCTGTCGGTTCGCGCCCGAAGCGACAGGATGCCCGCGAAGTCGGGGACCTCGCTGTCGGTGTGCGGGCAGAGCGACAGTTGCTGCGGGCGTGGGCTCCACGCGCGGAGGCAGGCGGCTCAGTGCCACCACGCGGGGAACGTCGTCGCGATGGTGTCGACGAGCGCCCTGCGGGACCGCCGGGGCCCGGCGAGCCACGCCTCGATCGCTCCGAGCAGGCCCTGTGCCACGAATCCCGCAGCGACGTCGTCGAGCACGTCCGGACGCTGCCCCGGGTCCATGTGCGCGATGTGCGCGAGGCTGGAGACGGTGAAGTGGTCGACGAGCAGACGGTGCAGGGACGCGTCCTCGCTGTCCGGGAGCGCGTTGCGGTAGATCGCCCGGTGCGCGACGACGTGGTCGACGACGGCGTCGATGCCCTTGCGCGTGATCGACAGCGGGTCGGCGGTCCCCGGTGTCCTCCGGAGCTCGGCGTCGTCCTCGCGGATGCGGTCGAGTTCCGGGGTGAGGACGTCCGCGAGGAGCGACCCCGGCGACACCGCGTGCGAGTAGAAGGTCGCGCGGTTGATGCCGGCCGCGCGGGTGACGTCGGCGACCGTGATCGCGGAGACGGGTCGGTCGGCTGCCAGACGGAGGATCGCTTCGCGCAGCGCCGCAGTCGTGTGCAGGATCCGCGCATCGACCATGGAACTCACCCCTTGTGTGGAACACCACGAAGGTACCAGTCGCCGGAGCGGACGCGGACGCGGAGCAGGGACCGGGCGGAGACGACGGGCCGACGGGTGTCGTGGAGGTGCGAGGTCCCGTAGCATTGACACCTCGACCCGAATCGATTCGACCACGCTCCCGATTCCGCTCCCGCCTCCTCTCCGAAGGGCCCCACGACGTGTCCGCCCCCGCGACCACCGGTTCGCTCACCGTCATCGTCCACCCGGGTGACTCGCTCACCCGTCGCCAGCGCCTCGTCTACGTCCTCGTGCTCGGGATGCTCACGGCGCTCGGCCCGTTCACCATCGACCTCTACCTGCCGGCGTTCCCGTCGCTCGAGAACGACCTCGGCGTGCAGGCCAGCACGGTGCAGCTGACCCTCACCGCGACGACGATCGGTTTCGCGGTCGGACAGCTGCTCGTCGGACCGTGGAGCGACAAGGTCGGGCGCCGCCTGCCGCTCATCCTCGCCACCACGCTGCACGTCATCGCGTCGGTCTCGGCCGCGCTGGCACCGAACGTCGAGGTCCTCGGGCTGTTCCGGTTCCTGCAGGGCATGGGTGCCGCGGCGGGCGGTGTCGTCGCGATGGCGATGGTCCGCGACCTGTTCGGTGGGATCCCGCTCGTCCGGATGCTGTCGCGACTCGCGATGGTGAACGGACTCGCGCCGATCCTCGCCCCGCTGATCGGATCGCAGATGCTCCGGTTCGTCGACTGGCGCGGCATCTTCGTGTTCCTGGCCTGCTACGGCGCGTTCGTGGTCGTCGCGGCGTTCACCCTGATCGTCGAGACGCTCCCGCCGGCACGACGCCACGAAGCGGGGCACTCGACGATCCGGGCACGGTACAAGGCACTGTTCTCGGACCGGGTGTTCGTGGGGGTGGCCCTGATCGGTGCGATGACGTTCAGCGGGCTGTTCTCGTACCTGTCGAGCTCGCCGTTCCTCTTCCAGCAGGTCTACGGCCTGTCGACCCAGGCGTACGGGCTGCTCTTCGCGGTGAACTCGGTCGGTGTCGTGGTCGGGGTGCAGATCTCGTCGCGGCTCGCCAGGCGCGTCGGTCCGCAGTGGATCCTCGCCTGCTCGACGGCCGTGCTCCTGCTGTCCGCGCTGACGATCATGACGCTCGACACGCTGCACATCGGCGGCCTCGCGGGGGTGCTCGTCCCGCTGTGGTTCTTCATCGCGGCGTGCGGGTTCGGGTTCCCGCTCGTGCAGGTGCTCGGGCTCGCGGCGCACGGGAAAGAGGCCGGGACCGCCGCATCGCTCCTCGGCGCGCTCAACTTCGGGGTCGCGGGGATCATCTCGCCCGTCGTCGGGATCATCGGGGTGTCGAGCGCGACACCGATGGCTGCCGTGATGGCGTGCACGGCGGCGGTGGCGATCCTGCTGCTGTGGTTCGTGGTGCGCCCGAGGTCCGTGCCCGCACTGACGCACTGACGCGCCTGGTCCCTGGCGGACGGGCCTGGTCCCTGGCGGACGGGCCTCGGCTGGCGGACGGGTCTCGGCTCGCGCGGTCGGTCGCGTCGGCTGTCCCGGCCGGCGATGTAATTCTGTTCGCTCGCATGGAGCGACAACCCCGCCGGTTCGCGACGTCGTCTCGCGCGAAAGTCGTCGTCCGATGCCCACGCATCCGATGCGAGGGCATCGAGCGACGTCACGAGCGGTTCGCGACGTCGTTTCGCACGAGGGGTGTCGCCTGATGCGGGAGCATGGAGCGACACCCGGCGGCCGAGGACTCCCCACGAGGCCGCCCGGTCTCTAGGCTGAGCACATGTCGGATCCCGTCGAGGAAGCCCGCGCCGCTGCCGCAGCAGCCCGCACCGCCGCTGACGAGGCCCGGCGCCTCGCGGACGAGGCCGCCGCCCGCGCCGAAGTGCTCGCCGACGCGCTCGAGGCGCAGGCCGTCGCCACACAGGCCGCCGCCGCACCGCCCGCGCCCGACACGGCCTCACCAGTCGGCCGGGAGGCACCGCCCGCGCCCGCCACGGAGCCCGCGGTCGCCGAGACGGTCACCTCGGGTGAGCCTGCGGCCGGCCGGGAGGCACCGCCCGCGCCCGCCACGGAGCCCGCGGTCGCCGAGGACTCGGCTCCGACGGGGCCTGCCGAGGCGACCACGTCGGTCCCGACAGCCGACACGGGCACCGGCACCGTGCCTCCCGACCGGCCCGCCGAGGGCGCGACCGACGGGAACCCGGCTGACGGCGCCGGGCCGACGCCCGCCGCTCCGACACCCACCGCTCCGACGCCCGCCGGGCCGACGCCCGCCGGGCCGCTCAGCGCGACCGGCGTCGACGCCGTCCGCACCGGCTACGCCGTCGAGGGGACCGCCGTCGAGGTCGGGGCCCTCGTCAACGGCGAGGCCCTGCCCGACGTGCAGGTCCGGATCCCGCTCGGCATGCTCAACCGCCACGGGCTCGTCGCCGGGGCGACCGGGACCGGCAAGACGAAGACGCTGCAGGTGCTGGCCGAACAGATCGCCGCGGCCGGTGTCCCGGTGTTCGCCGCCGACGTCAAGGGCGACCTCTCCGGGCTCGCCGTGGCGGGGAGCGCCAACCCCAAACTGCTCGCCCGTACCGAGGGGATCGGCCAGGACTGGACCCCGGCCGCGAGCACGACGGAGTTCTTCTCCCTCGGCGGGACCGGGACCGGCGTGCCCGTCCGCGCGACGGTGTCCGGGTTCGGCCCGCTCCTGATGGCGAAGGTCCTCGGCCTCAACGACACCCAGGAGTCCTCGCTCGGCCTCGTGTTCCACTACGCCGAACAGGCCGGGCTCCCGCTCGTCGACCTCACGGACCTCCGGAGCGTGCTCACCTACCTCACCTCGGACGCCGGCAAGGGCGAGCTCGCGGACCTCGGTGGTCTCAGCAAGCAGACCGTCGGGGTGATCCTCCGTGAGCTCATCACGTTCGCCGACCAGGGTGCGGACACGTTCTTCGGGGTGCCCGAGATCGACACGCAGGCGTTCCTCCGCACTGCCGCGGACGGCACCGGCATCGTCAGCCTCCTCGAGGTCCCCGGTGTGCAGGACAAGCCCGCGGTGTTCTCCACCTTCCTGATGTGGATGCTCGCCGACCTGTTCAACGAGCTCCCCGAGGTGGGTGACCAGGACAAGCCGAAGCTCGTGTTCTTCTTCGACGAGGCGCACCTGCTCTTCAGCGGCGCGTCGAAGGACTTCCTCGAGCAGATCACGCGGACGGTCCGGCTCATCCGGTCGAAGGGCGTCGGGGTGTTCTTCGTGACGCAGACCCCGAAGGACGTGCCGAACGACGTCCTGGCGCAGCTCGGCTCGCGCATCCAGCACCAGCTCCGTGCGCACACCCCGGACGACGCGAAGGCGCTCCGGGCGACCGTGTCGACCTACCCGACGAGCGAGTACGACCTGGGCGAGGTGCTGACCTCCCTGGCCACCGGGGAGGCGATCGTCACCGTGATGAACGAGAAGGGTGCGCCGACGCCCGTCGCGTGGACCCGGCTCCGGGCACCCCGGGGCTCGATGGACCCGATGCCCGCGGCGGCGATGAGCGCGGCGGTCGAGGCCTCCCCGCTCTTCGCGACCTACGGGACGCCCGTCGACCCGGACTCGGCGCACGAGATCCTCGCGCGGAAGCTCGAGGCGGCGGCTGCCTCCGCGAACGCGGCAGCGGCGGAGGAGGAGGCGGCGGCGCGACAGGCCGATGCGGAGGTCGCGGCAGCCAAGCAGGCGAAGGAGGCGGCTGCGGCTGCGGCGCGTGACGCCAAGACCGAGGAGCGCGAGCGGGCCGCGGCGCAGCGCGAGTACGAGCGGACCCAGCGCGAGTTCGAGAAGGCCGAGCGGGCGGCGGAGGCCAAGCGGTCACGGACGACGTCGACGCGCACGACGCGGACCACCCGCAGCTCGCGCGGCGGGGGCGACGCGCTGTCGGACATGCTCGGCGGCGGGCTCGGCGGCACCATCGCCAAGGAGGTCGTGAAGGGGATCTTCTCGACGCTGCGGCGGCGCTGACCGCGGCGCCTCGCGATCAGCTCCGGCGCCCCGGGATCAGCCCGCGGCGCCGCAGGACCAGCCCGCGGCGCCTCGCGCGATCATCCGACGAGCAGGCCGGTCGTCTCCGCGATGAGCACACCGAGCACGAACACGGCGGCGATCGTGCCGACGGCGACGAGGCCGCGACGTCCCTCGTGCCAGGCCCGCCCGGTCGGGAACCGTCGCGCGAACGCACGGATCGGCATCGGCTTGCGGAGCTCCGTGATCTGCACCCCGAACACGTTCGCCACGCGCGCGATGGTCGTCTCGTCCCAGAGGTCGCTCCGCATCCGGAAGAGCACCGTCCCGGAGGTCGACAGCGCCACCAGCTCCCTGGTCGTCCGGTCGACCGACCCGCCGTACGTCGTGGCGAGGACGATCCGGTCGACGTCGGAGCGGTCGAGCGTCACGTTCGGGCTCATCACCCGACGGAGGTCGAAGCGCTCCGGTCCGATCCCGACGAACGCCGTCCCGAGGCGCACGAGCACCACGGTCGTCGCGAGGGCGAGCACGACGACGACGGAGGCGACGAGGGCCCACAGGCGCGGCGGGAGCGAGACCCACATGAGCGCGACGGCGAGGGGGGCTGCGGAGAAGGCGATGCTGAGCGCGGTGCTCCGGAGCAGCGTCGTGCGCGGGCGCACCACGAGGTCGTAGGCGGCCGCCACCGGCCGTGCTCGTGCCGTCGTTCCCCCCACGGCAGGTCTCCTCGCGATCAACGGTGCAGCGGTCCGACGGCTGCGCGATCGGATCCTCCCGCGGCGCCCCTGCCGCGTGTCACACCTGGGACGAACCGGGTGGACCGGTCGTTCCTGGGGTCAGCATAGGACACCGGAGCGGGTCCGGAACAGCGCTCACGGCGAGCCGACATCGGCGGGGTTCAGGGGTGTCCGGCACAAGGGGGACCCCGGGTGGAACGACCGTTCGTGCCGACGAGGAAGCCCCCCGGCGAGGCGGGGGGCTTGCTGGTGGAGACCCGAGGGCCTGCTGGCGGAGACCCGAGGGCCTGTCGGTGGAGACCCGAGGGCCTGTCGGTGGAGACCCGAGGGCCTGTCGGCGGAGGATAGGGGATTCGAACCCCTGAGGGCTTGCACCCAACACGCTTTCCAAGCGTGCGCCATAGGCCACTAGGCGAATCCTCCGGATCGCCATCCGGGGATGGCGACACCCAATGGTACAGGTCGCGGCGCATGCTCACGACCGTCCGCTCCGGACGGGAGGCACGCCCCACCCCCGACAGGCACGGACAGCCCTCGGACAGCCGGCCCGCCCAGCTTCCGTCGGACGGCCCGGGCTACGCTCGGAGTCGTGTCGACCCGCATCTACATCACGTCAGCAGAAGGACACACCGGCAAGAGCACCGTCGCCCTCGGGGTCCTCGAGACCCTCGCGCGCACCGTCGGCCGGGTGGGGGTGTTCCGCCCGATCGCGCGCTCGACGACCGAGCGCGACTACGTCCTCGACCTCATCCTGGAGCAGAGCGTCGCGGACATCCCGTACGAGGACTGCATCGGCGTCACGTACGACGACCTGCACGGCGACCCGGACGCCGCACTGTCGAGCATCGTGAACCGGTTCGCGCACGTCGAGCGGCAGTGCGACGCCGTCGTCATCGTCGGCTCGGACTACACCGACGTCGGGAGCCCGACGGAGCTGTCCTTCAACGCCAGGGTCGCCGCGAACCTCGGCGCCCCGGTACTCCTCGTCCTCGGCGGCCGGAACAGCGCCGACCGTGCCGCGCGGTCACCGGAGGACATGGGCCAGGTCGCCGAGCTCACCACGAGCGAGCTCCGAGCGGCGCACGCGGCCCTGGTCGGTGTCGTCGTGAACCGTGCCGACCCCGCAGCCCTGCCGGAGATCGTCGAACGTGTGGAGCACGCCGTGCACGACAGTCACCCCGAGACGCCGGTCTGGGCGATCCCCGAGGACGCCGTGCTCGTCGCACCGACCGTCCGCGCGCTGCTCCAGGCGACGAACGCCACGCTGGTGCGTGGCGACGACGCCCTGCTCGACCGTGAGGCGCTCGGCACCGTCGTCGCCGGCATGAGCATGGAGAACGTGCTGCCCCGGCTCATCGAGGGCGGGATCGTCGTCGTGCCCGGGGACCGGAACGACGTCCTCATCGCCACCCTGCTCGCGAACGACTCCGACACGTTCCCGTCGGTCGCCGGCGTCATCCTCAACGGCGGGTTCGAGATGCTGCCGCAGATCTCCCGCCTCCTCGACGGTCTGTCGAGCACCCTGCCGATCGCGACGAGCGACCTCGGCACGTACGACACGGCGCTCCGGATCACCCAGACCCGCGGACGGCTCGCGGCGGACTCCCCGCGGAAGTACGACCTGGCGCTGTCCCTGTTCGAGAAGCACGTCGACGGTGCAGCCCTGCTCGAACGGCTGCAGGTCAGCCCGTCCGGTGTCGTCACCCCGCTGATGTTCGAGCACCTGCTGCTCGACCGCGCCCGTGAGACCCGCAAGCGCATCGTCCTGCCGGAGGGCGACGACGACCGCATCCTCCGCGCGGCGTCGACACTCCTGCAGCGCGACGTCTGCGCGCTGACGATCCTCGGCGACCCCGCCGCCGTCCGCGCGCGCGGTGTGGAACTCGGACTCGACCTCGACGCCGCGGACGTCGTGAGCCCCTTCGACGAGGCCCTCCGCGAGCGCTTCGCCGTGGAGTACGCGCAGGTCCGCGCGCACAAGGGCATGACCGTCGAGCTCGCGCGGGACATGGTCACCGACGTGTCCTACTTCGGCACGATGATGGTGCACCTCGGGATCGCCGACGGCATGGTCTCCGGCGCGAAGCACACCACGGCGCACACGATCCGGCCGTCGTTCGAGATCATCAAGACCCGTCCGGACACCTCCGTCGTGTCGAGCGTGTTCCTGATGGCGCTCGCCGACCGGGTCCTCGTCTACGGCGACTGCGCGGTCATCCCGGACCCGACGAGCGAGCAGCTGGCGGACATCGCGATCTCGTCCGCCGAGACCGCGACCCAGTTCGGCATCGACCCGCGGATCGCGATGCTCAGCTACTCGACCGGCGACAGCGGCTCGGGAGCGGACGTCGACAAGGTCCGCGCCGGCACCGCCTTCGTCCGGGAGCGTCGTCCGGACCTGCTCGTCGAGGGGCCGATCCAGTACGACGCTGCGGCCGACCCGACGGTCGCGAGCACGAAGATGCCCGACTCGCCGGTCGCCGGCCACGCGACGGTCTTCATCTTCCCGGACCTCAACACCGGCAACAACACGTACAAGGCCGTCCAGCGCTCGGCCGGTGCGGTCGCGATCGGCCCGGTCCTGCAGGGACTTCGGAAGCCGATCAACGACCTCTCGCGGGGCGCGCTCGTCAGTGACATCGTGAACACCGTCGCGATCACCGCCATCCAGGCGGGCACCGCCGCCACACCGGCACCGTCCGCCTGATCCGGTGGGGAGGCGCGGCTCGGCCCCGCCTCGACCATCGCGCCGTCCGGCGCTCACCCGACCATCTCCGCACCGCGACCCGACCGATCGAGGCGGGTCGTGCCTCCAGACCGAAAGCAGGGAACCGTGCCCGCCGCACTCGTCGTCAACTCCGGATCCAGCTCGTTCAAGTACCAGCTCATCGAGCTCGAGAGCGAGCGCGAGCTCGCGTCGGGACTCGTCGAGCGCATCGGCGAGGACACCGGCGCGTGGAAGCACACCAACGCGATCACGGGGGAGTCCTCGTCGAGCGACCACGCCGACGTCCCCGACCACGCGGCCGGGTTCCAGGCGATGCTCGACGCGTTCGACTCGGTCGGGCCGTCGTTCGACGAGCACCCGCCCGCCGTCGTCGGGCACCGGGTGGTGCACGGCGGGACCCTGTTCGACACCGCGACGGTGATCACGCCCGAGGTCGAGCAGCAGATCGACGACCTCTCGAGCCTCGCGCCGCTGCACAACCCGGCGAACCTCGAGGGCATCCGCGCGGCGAAGAAGGTGTTCGACGCCGTGCCGCACGTCGCCGTGTTCGACACCGCGTTCCACCAGACCATGCCGCCCGAGGCATACACGTACGCGATCCCGGCCGACCTCGCCTCGCGGTTCGCCATCCGTCGCTACGGGGCGCACGGGACCTCGCACAAGTACGTGTCCGAGCAGACCGCCCTGTTCCTGGAGCGGCCGCTGGAGTCGCTGAAGACCATCGTGCTGCACCTCGGCAACGGGGCGTCCGCGGCGGCCATCGACGGCGGGAGGAGCATCGAGACGTCCATGGGGCTCACGCCGCTCGAGGGGCTCGTGATGGGGACGCGGTCCGGTGACCTCGACCCCGCGATCCTCGTGCACCTGCACCGCGAGGCCGGCATGTCCTTCGACGACCTCGACACCATGCTCAACAAGCGGTCCGGGCTCCTCGGGCTGACCGGGAGCGGCGACATGCGGGACGTGCAGCAGCAGGCGTCCGACGGCGACGACGTGGCCGACGCGGCGCTCGCCGTGTACCGCCACCGGATCCGCCGCTACGTCGGGGCGTACACGGCGCAGCTCGGCGGGCTCGACGCCGTCGTGTTCACGGCCGGTGTCGGTGAGAACAACGCGCTGCTGCGGCGGCGGGTGCTCGCGGGACTCGAACACCTCGGGATCGAGGTCGACGCCGACCGGAACGAGCTGTCGTCGCGCGGAGCCCGTCGGATCTCGACGGACGGGTCGCGCGTGGCGGTCCTCGTCATCCCGACGAACGAGGAGCTCGAGATCGCCCGGCAGTCGGCCGCGGTCGCACTGTAGGCGCCGTCGTCTCCTTCCGCGGAACACGAAGTCGGCCGCTTCTCGCAGAGGAATGTCCCTGCGAGAAGCGGCCAACCTGGTGTTCTGCGGCGGGGCGAGGGCCGGGGGTCAGCCCAGGGCGGCCAGGGCTGCCGGGATCGGGGTGCTGCCGCTCGTGACCTCGAACTGCCGGCCGATCGCGGAGTCGTTGACGAGGGCATCCAGCACGACGGCAGCGACGTCCGCCCGTGGGATCGAGCCCCGGGGGACCGTGCGCCCGACGACGACGGTGCCCTGGGGCGGGGTGTCGAGGAGCGCACCCGGGCGGACGATGGTCCAGCGAAGGGAGCGGGCGCGGATGTTCGCGTCGGCCTCGGACTTGGCGCGGAGGTAGATCTGGAAGACCGCGTCCTCGTTCTTCGCGGGGAGCTGGGCGAGCTCGGGGTCGTAGGTGTCGGCAGCCATCGCGGAGATCATCACGTAGCGGCGGATGCCCATGCGCTCGGCGGCGTCGGCGAGGAGGATCGCGCCGTCCCGGTCGACGGACAGCTTCCGGTCCGCGCCGCTGTTCGGGCCGCCACCCGCGGCGAACACTACGGCGTCGACGCCGCGGAGCCGCAGGGCGAGGTCGTCGTCGTCCATCTGCTCGAGGTCGATGACGAGGGCGGTGCCGCCCGCGGTCTCGACGTCGCCGACGTGGCTCGGGTTCCGGACGATGCCGACGGCATCGTGGCCGGCATCCGTGATGAGGCGGGTGAGCAGCAGGGCGATCTGGCCGTGTCCACCGGCGATGGCGATCTTCATGGCGGCCAGTCAACTCGGGGCCGCTGGGCGATGGCAGCCCCGGTTGGCCGCCGGAACGAAGAAGACTCCTCACGCACCCGCCAGAGCCCGGTTACCCTTGCTGCGTTTCCGCCCTGGGGGAGTTGGCCTGGATGGCGTCACGTGAGGAGCCGCCGAAAGTCTACCGGACGTCGGGACCCCGGGCCGACACCGCCGACGACGACGTCCGCGGTCGCGATGCCCCTCGAACGGGGTGTGTGCGATCTTCGTGCCGGGAGCACCGCTGCCCCTGAACATGTGTCAGTATCTGACCCAGGAACCCCCAACCACGGTTCCCCGAGCCTCACCAGCTCGAACCGATCAGCGCCGGCTCGCGGACCACCACCCCGCACCGGCACCGATCGCACAACCGAACACAGCCCGCTCCTCCGGCCAACCACCGGGGGAGTCCATGGATCAGGTGGCGAGCGTGCTCGCCAGGAAAAGAGACGCACATGCGCAGCCATGTGACGTCGACGGGACGCATCGCCCGTTCGACGAACCCGAACGCCTCCACGACCCCTCGTCGCCCGCACGACCGGTACCGCTCCGGAGCGCTCCGCATCGGCGCCGTGTCCGTGGTGGCCGCGCTCGTCTCCGCGTTCTTCGTCACCACGCCCGCGCAGGCGGCCACGATGGACACGACGGAGGCGGAGGGCTCACTGCTGAGCGGCACCGGCCTCGTCGGACTCGACGGCATCGCACAGCTCGGCACCGCGTACTCCGGCTCGGGTGGCACGGACGCGGGTGGCGCCGTGGACGACCCGCTGTCGCTCGCCGTCGTCAACGCGATCACGCTCCGTCTCGGCAACGACATCTCCCTCCTCGGTGCGAACGGCATCCTGACCCTCGGCGCGGCCGGCCAGTACGCGAACTCCTCCTCGACCGGGGCGACGGCGTCCTCGGGCACCCTCGGCGCGAACGGTGCGCTCGGCGTCGGGAACGGCACCGACGGCGAGGGCGCGACGCTGGACCTCGGCCCGCTGCTCGCGACGGTTCCCGGGGCGTCCGCCGTGCTCGGCACGGGGCAGCTCCAGGTCGGCGCACTCGGGTCCTCGATCACCGCCACGCGGGGCGCGACCGTCTCGACGGCGACGTCCTACCAGATCGCGAGTGCCAAGCTCCGGCTCCAGAGCCCGGCCGTCGCGGGACTCTCCACGAGCCTCCGGCCGTCGGTCACGCAGCTCCAGACGGGGGTGAACAGCGCGCTGAACGGCACCATCGCGGGTGCCGGTGCCTCCGTGCAGGGTCCGCTCGAACAGGCGCTCGGGCCGATCCTCGGCGGGGTGCTCAGCCTCTCCGGGACCCAGGTGACGGGGACGGCGAACGTCGATCTCGCCCCCGTGCTGACCTCGACCCTCGCCGCGTCGTACACCGAGGGCCCGGTGACGATCGTGCCCTCGACCGGCAGCGTCGTGATCGACCTGGGCAAGATCTCCGACCTGAACGGCAAGGACCCGAACACCTCGGTCCTGACCACCGGAGCCGTCACGACGATCAACACCGCGATCACGAAGATCCTCACGGACGACGTACCGAACACCCTCCGTGCCGCGATCACGACCGCGGTCAACGCCACGACGGTCACGCTCAAGGTCACCGCGACCGCGCGACTCGCCGGCATCCCGCTCGCGCCGCTCACCGTCACCGTCGGGACCTCCGTCGGTGGCATCCTCGGTGTCCAGGGCGCCGCCGCACCGACGGTCTCCCTGAGCGGCCTCGGACTCACGGGCGCACTGCTGTCGAGTGCACTCACGGCGGTCACCCGCGACGTCGTGCCCGGCCTCCTGACGACCGTCCGGGGCGTGCTCAGCCCCGTCGCGGGGCCGGCTGCGCTGACGACCCTCGGGACGACGCTCACCACCGTCACGACCGCGGTCGACACGCTCGTCACGACGACCACACCGATCACGTCGATCCTCCGACAGGTCATCGACGTCACCGTGAACGCGCAGGACACCTCGACCGGGTTCCGGGACCCCAGGGGCACCGACGCCGGTGCCACCAGCGTGCACGCGCTCCGACTCGCGATCCTGCCCGGCGCGAACGTCGCCACGGTCGACCTCGGCACCTCGACGGTCCGCGCCACGACCTTCGTCGCCCCGACCATCACGACGCCGACCGCGAACCAGCCCTTCAGCGTGCCGGGTGCCTCCTCGACGCGCTCCGTGACGATCGGCGGCGCGGGAGAGCCGGGTGCGCAGATCTCCGTCACGATCGGCGCCGGCCGCACGGGAACCGCGACCGTCGCGGCGAACGGTCGGTGGACGACGTCGATCGGCGGCGTCCCGGTCGGTTCGTTCACGGCGACCGCGACCCAGACCATCGGCGGGCAGGCCGCTGGCACGGCGACACAGCCCTTCTCCGTCGTGGCCCAGGCGGTGCTCACGATCACGAGCCCGAGCGTCGGCCAGACCTTCACGGTGATCACACCGGGAGCGACCACCCCGATCACCGTCACCGGGACGGCGACGGCGAACTCGACCGTCGTGGTCGACCTCGGCGGCGGCCGCACGGGGACCGGCACCGCGGCCTCCGACGGCACGTACAGCATCGTCGTGGCGAACGTCCCGGTCGGACCCGCCACGGCGAGCGTCACGCAGACCGTCGGCGACACCACGTCGGCGCCGGTGACCCGTGCGTTCTCGGTCGCGGCCGCAGCAGCACTCACCGTGACCTCGCCCGCGAACGGCACCGACTACCCGGTCGCCGACGCCTCCGGCACCCGGGACGTGCCCGTCACCGGCAGCGCGCAGCCGGGTGCGACCGTGACCGTCGACCTCGGGACCGGCCTCACCGCGACGACGACCGCAGCCGGCGACGGCTCCTGGTCCGCCACGGTGCGGAGCGTCCCCGTCGGGAGCCGCACCGCATCGGTCACCCAGACCGTCGGCGGTGTCGTCTCGACCCCGGTCACCCGCACCGTCTCCGTGACGCCGGGCGCCGCGCTCCGCATCACGACCCCGACTCCGGGGACCGCCTACACCGTCGCCGACGCCGGGTCGACCGTCCCCGTGACGGTCAGTGGCACCGCAGCTCCGAACGCCACCGTCGACGTGTCGATCGGCGGGTCGTTCGCCGCGACCGTGACGGCGGGCTTCGACGGCGCCTGGACGACGACCTTCGCAGGTGTGCCCGTCGGTGCCCGGACGGCCACCGCGACCCAGACCGTCGCGGGGACCACCTCGGCGCCGGTCACCGCCGCGTTCAGCGTCTCGGCGGGAGCTCCGCTCGTCGTCACCGCGCCGACCGACGGCAGCACGGTCATCGTCGTCGACCGGGACGCCACCGCCTCGGTCACGGTGACCGGCACCGCGCAGCCCGGGGCCGACGTACTCGTCTCGCTCGGCGGCGCATTCGTCAGCTCCGTCCCCGCGGACGGTACGACCGGCGCGTGGTCGACCTCGATCAGTGGTGTCCCGGTCGGGACGCGCACCCTGTCCGTCACGCAGACGGTCGGCGGGACGGTCTCGCCGGTCCAGACGCGGTCGATCACCGTCGACGCGGGTGCTCCGCTCGCCGTGACCGCCCCGGTCCAGGGCAGCACCATCGCGGTCGCCGAGAGCACCTCGACGGCGACGGTCACGGTCTCCGGGACCGCGCAGTCGTCCGCCACCGTGCGGGTCGCGCTCGACGGCGGCTCCCCGGTGACGACGACCGCGGCCGGTGACGGCACCTGGTCGATCGACCTCGTCGGCGTCGGCGTCGGCGCGCACACCGCACGCGTGACCCAGGTCGTGGCCGGTGCGGCGTCCGACGCGATCGACCGGGGGTTCACGGTCGCGGCGGGTGCATCGCTCGCGATCACGACCCCGACCGCCGACCAGCAGATCCCCGCAGCCTCGAACGGCAGTGCGAACGTGGTCACGAGCGGCACGGCACAGCCCGGCGCCGCGGTGTCGGTCTCCTTCGACCAGGGCGCCCCGGTGCTCGTGACCGCGGACTCCCGCGGTGGCTGGACGGCTCCGGCGGGCGGGACCGTGGCACTCGCCGTCGGTCCGCACCGCGTCACCGCCACGCAGACCGTGAACGGCACGACCTCCGCCACCGTGACCCGGGACTTCGCCGTGGTCGCCGGCCGTGCGGTGGCGATCGATCTGCCCCCGACGGGTGCGCGGTACACCGTGGTCGACGGCGACGGCACGACCCCGGTCGTCGTGACCGGTACCGCGGCCGTCGGCGCGCCGGTGACCGTGACGATCACCGGCGGGACGACCAGGACCACGACGGCGACCGACGGCACCTGGACGGTGACGTTCCCCGCCGTCGGCACCGGTGACTACACCGTCCGTGCGTCCCAGGACGTCGACGGCGACGTCACGAACGCGCTCCCGACGACCTTCGTCGTCGTGGCAGCGGCACCCGTCGCGATCACGCGGCCGACGACCACGCCGCCCATCCAGGTCGCCGGACCGCTCACCGCGGTCGACGTCCCCGTCACGGGGACCGCGGCGCCGGGCGCGATCGTGGACGTCACGACCCCGGGTGCCGCTCCGCAGCGCACGACGGCGGGCGACGACGGCACGTGGACGGTCACCGTCCCCGCACTCGGTGTCGGTCAGCACACGGTCAGCGCCACGCAGACGCTCGGCGGCCAGACCTCGGCCACGCCTGCCACGAGGACCTTCTCGATCGTGGCCGCCACCTCCGTCCGGATCACCACACCCGCGAGCGGCGACACGCTGCCCGTACCGGACGCCGACGGCACCCGCCCGGTCGTCGTCACGGGCACCGGCGCGGCGAACGTCCCCGTCACGGTCGCCCTCGACGGCACGACCCGCTCGACGACCTCGTCGCCGGACGGCGCCTGGGCCGTCACCTTCGTCGGTGTCGGCGTCGGTCCCCACACGCTCTCGGCGACCCAGACGGTGAACGGCACCACGGCCTCCAGTCCGGACCAGCCGCTCACGGTCGCCGCGAGCGCGCCGCTCGCCGTCACCGACCCGGCGCAGCCCGTCACCGACGTCGTCGTCGCGGACACCGCGTCGAGCGTCGACCTCCCGGTGTCCGGCACGGCCGCCGTCGGGGCGAGCGTCACCGTGACGCTGTCGACCGGTGCGTCCCGGACGGTCACCGCGACCGACGGGACCTGGACGACCTCGTTCGCCGGTCTGCCGGTCGGGGAGTACTCCGTGAGCGCGACGCAGACCGTCGACGGTCTCATCGGGCGGGCGGTGACGCGCACGGTGACCGTGACGGCCGGCTCCCCGCTCGTCGTGACCGACCCCGCCGGGGACGTGTCCCGCACCGTCGCCGACGTCGACGCCACGCGCGACGTGCCCTTCTCCGGGACGGGACAGGTCGGCGCACTCGTCCGGGTCGACCTCGGGTCCGGTCTCACCGCGACGGCGACCGTCGACGGTGACGGCGCATGGTCGACGAGCGTTCCCGGCGTCCCGGTCGGCCGACACGTCGGGACCGTCGTGCAGTCGATCGGCGGCACGACGAGCACCGCCGTCGCCCGGACCGTGACGATCATCGCCGCCCCGGCGCTCGACGTCCGCCAGCCCGCCGGCGGCAGCACGATCACCGTGGCGGAGGACTCCTCGACGACGACGGCCACCGTGGCCGGTGACGCCGCGCCGGGTGCGACCGTCACGCTGACGGTCGACGGCGGCACCCCCGTCACGACGTCTGCGGACGCCGGCGGCAGCTGGTCCGTCCAGGTGCCGGGCCTCGGCACCGGCGACCACCGCCTCGCCGCGACCCAGACCGTCGACGGGTCGACCTCGTCGGTCGTCCGGTCCACCTTCACCGTCGCGGCCGGTGCATCGCTCGTCGTCGCCGCTCCCGCGCGGAACCAGGCGTACACCGTCGCGGACGACACGAGCTCGACGACCGTCACGGTCTCCGGTACCGCCGAGCCCACCGCGACCGTCGTGGTCGAGCTCGGTGGCGACCACTCGGCCTCGGTGCAGGCGGACCGCGACGGCGCATGGAGCGTGGACGTGGCCGGCGTCACCGCCGGCGACCAGGTGGTGCGCGTCACCCAGCGCGTCGGCGACACCGTCTCGACGGCCGTCGACGTGCCGATCCGCGTCGGTGTCGCCGACCCGATCTCGATCGCGCGGCCGGGTGACGGCTCGACGATCGCGGTCGCCCAGGGCGACTCGGCCACGACCGTGACCGTCAGCGGGGCCGCGGAGGCGGCCGCAGCCGTCCGCGTCACGCTCGACGACGGGACGGCGCAGACCGTCACGGCCGGGAGGGACGGTGCATGGAGCGCCGACTTCACCGGTGTCGCAGTCGGGAACCACCGCGCCTCCGCGACCCAGACGGTCGCGGGGTCGACCTCCGCCGCCGTCACGACCACGTTCACCGTCGCACCGGGGGATGCGCTGTCGATCGCCGCGCCGACCCCCGGCGCCACGGTCACCGTCGTCGATGCCGGCACCACCGCCTCCATCCCGGTCTCCGGCTCTGCCCAGGCGGGGGCTGCGGTCGTCGTGACCATCAGCGGGAACACCCCGGTGACCACGACCGCGGGCGGTGACGGCCGCTGGGCGACGTCGGTCCCCGGTGTCGCCGTCGGCGCGCACTCGATCTCGGTCACCCAGACCGTCGGCGACACCACGTCGTCGCCGGTCACGCAGACCCTGTCCGTCCGACCGGCGACCGCCCTCGCGATCACGAGCCCGGACACCGGTGCGACGATCACCGTCGCGGATGCCGACCAGACCGCGACCATCCGGGTCTCCGGCAGCGCACAGTCCGGTGCCACGATCGACGTCGCGATCGGCTCCGGCCGCTCCGCGACGACGACGGTCGCGGCGAACGGCACGTGGTCGGTCACGATCCCCGGGGTGCCCGTCGGCGACCGGACCATCGTCGCGACGCAGACCGTCGGCGGTGGTGTGTCCGAACCGGTCACCCGGCCGGTCACGGTCGCCCCGGGTGCAGAGCTCGTCGTCCGCACGCCGGCGTCCGGATCCACCGTGGTGGTCGCCGGACCGACGGCCGTCGCGTCCGTCGTGGTGAGCGGCTCCGCGGAGCCGGGCGCCACGATCACCGTCGACCTCGGCGCGGCCGGCACGGCCACGACCACGGCAGGCCCGGGGGGCGTGTGGTCGGTCACCGTCGACGGCGTCCACGTCGGCGCGTACACGGCGTCGGTGACCCAGTCGGTCGGCGGGACCACCTCCGCCGCGGTCGAGCACCCGTTCTCGGTGGCCGCGGGCGAGGGCATCGTCGTCCAGACCCCCGCCACCGGCACGACGTACTCCGTGGTCGGCGCCGACGGGACCCGCGACGTGGTCGTGTCCGGTGTCGCCGAACCGGGCGCCGGCGTCACGGTCCGGACCGGCGGCGACACCGAGCAGACCACCGCGGACGGCTCGACCGGCACGTGGTCGGTCACCTTCACCGGTCTCGGTGTCGACGGGTACACCGTCCGGGCCACCCAGGACGTCGGCGGCACCACTGCCGACGCACCGGCGACCACCTTCTCGATCCGGGCCGCGGAGGACGTCGTGATCACGACCCCGGCGTCCGGCACGACCGTTCGGGTCGCGGACCGCGACCAGACGGCGACCGTCCCCGTGTCCGGCACCGCCGAGCCCGGGGCGACCGTCGCGATCGCGATCGGCGGCCGCACCACGACCGCCACCGCGGACGCGTCGGGCTCCTGGTCCGGCTCGGTCACGGGCGTCGCGGTCGGCGATCACACCGTCTCGGTCACGGAGACCGTCGGGGGTGTCCTCTCGGATCCGGTCGAACGCCCGATCACGGTCGTGGCGGCCGCGGTCGTGACGATCGACTCACCGAGGTCCGGCACGACCACGACGGTCTTCGCGCCGGCGACCACCGCGGACGTCCCCGTCAGCGGCACCGCGGAGCCTCGGGCCGTCGTCGAGGTCGACCTCGGGTTCGGCCACACGGCGACGACCCGCGCCGACGCGTCGGGTGCGTGGTCGGTGACCGTCGCCGGCGTGCCGGAGGGCTCGTACACGGCGTCGGTCTCGCAGGTCGTCGCCGGGACGACCTCGGCCCCGGCCACCCGCGACGTGACGATCGACGTCGCCGCGGCACTCGGGGTGGATGCTCCGGCGGACGGCACGACGCTCGCGGGCGTCGGTCCGGACGGCACCGCCACGGTCACCGTGACGGGCAGCGCCGAACCGGGTGCACGCGTCGACACCACGCTCGGTGACGGCCTGTCCGGTCAGGCGACGGCGGGCGACGACGGCCGGTTCACAATCACGGTCGACGCCGTCCCCGTCGGGCAGCACACCGTGACGACGACGCAGACCGTCGCCGGCACGACGTCGGCCCCCGACACCAGGAGCGTGACCGTCGCGGCCGCGGCCGGTGTCACCATCGTCACGCCGGCGACCGGCACGACGATCACCGTCGCCGACGACGGTCAGACCACGACGGTCCCGGTGTCCGGTACGGCCGCACCCGGGGCGACGATCTCCGTCACCCTCGGGGCGGGCGCGACCGTGACCAGGACGGCGGACGGATCGGGGGCGTGGTCGGTGTCGGTGCCCGGTGTCGGGGTCGGCACGCAGACGATCAGCGTGACCCAGACGGTCGGCGCGACGACCTCGGACGCCTCGACCCGGCAGGTCGTGGTCGCCGCAGCTGCTCCCGTGGTCATCCGGACCCCGGGTGACGGTGCGCGGATCGTGGTCGCCGGATCCGACGGGACGGCCACGGTGGTCGTCGCCGGATCCGCCGAACCGCTGGCGGCGATCTCGGTCGACCTCGGCTCCGGCCGCACCGCCCGGACCACGGCGGGCCCCGGTGGCGCGTGGAGCGTCCAGATCGGCGGCGTGCCGGTCGGCCCGCAGACCGCATCGGTCACCCAGACGGTGCAGGGGACGACCTCGACGGCCGAGACCCGCGACTTCCGGGTGGACGGGGTCGACGGCATCGTCGTGCAGACGCCGCCGTCGGGCACCGCGTACACGGTGGTCGGTGCATCCGGGACGCGTGACGTCGTGGTGTCCGGTGTCGCCGACCCGCGTGCGGCCGTGTCGGTCGACGTCGGTGGGCAGGCCGAGACGACCACCGCGGATCCGGCGGACGGCTCCTGGACGGTCACGTTCCGGGCGCTCGGCGTGGACAGCTACACGGTGCACGCCACGCAGACCGTCGACGACTCCACGTCGTCCGCCGCGGCGACGACCTTCCGGATCCGGCAGGCCGCGACGGTGACGGTGTCGAGCCCCGCCGACGGTGCACGCCTCACGATCGTGGACGGCGGCGACACGCTCGCGGTCCCGTTCCGCGGGACCGCCGAACCCGGCGCGGTCGTGACGGTCGACCTCGGCGGCGGACTCACCGCCTCCGTCGTGGCCCCGGACGGCACCTGGAGCCTCACGGTCCCCGGTGTCCCGACGGGCACCTTCACGGCGAAGGTCACCGAGGACGTCGGTGGTGTCGTCTCCGCGGCGACGGAGGTCGACCTCACGGTCCGACAGGCCGCGCCGGTCGTCATCGACACGCCTGCCGACGGAGCCACACCGGTCGCGTTCGGGCCGGCGACGACGGTCACCGTCCCGGTCGCCGGGACCGCGGAGCCCGGTGCGACGGTGACGGTCGACCTCGGGACCGGGACGACACCGGTCACGACGACCGCCGGGGACGACGGCGGATGGTCCGTCTCGGTCCCCGGGGTCGGTGACGGCGCACACACCGTGTCCGTCACGCAGACCACCGGCGGGGTCACGTCGGACCCGGAGACCCGTGTCGTCACGGTCGTGGTCGCCGACGGCGTGACCGTCACGGCGCCGACGGGGGGCACCCCGGTGCTCACCGCGGCCCCGGACGGCACCGCGACGGTGCCGGTCGCGGGGACCGCGGAGCCGGGGGCGTCGGTCACCGTCGACCTCGGCGACGGACACAGCGTGACGACGACCGCGGGCGGCGACGGCAACTGGTCCGTCGACGTCCCCGGCGTCCCGTCCGGCGTCGGTGTCGTCTCGGTCACCGAGACGGTCTCGGGTGCGACCAGCGCCCCGGTGCTCCAGCCGGTGACGGTCGGGCCGGCCGCACCGATCACGATCGCCACGCCGAACGGCGGTGCGCCGTACACGGTGGGGACGCGCACGGACACCACCCCGGTGATCCTGTCCGGGTCCGCTGCGGCGAACGCCACCGTCACGGTGCGGGTCGACGGCGGGACTGCCAGGACGAGCACCGCCGGGCCGTCCGGAGCATGGTCCGTGACCGTGCCCGCCGTCGGTGTCGGGAGCCACACGGCATCTGCGACCCAGACGGTCGGCGGCGGGACCTCGGCTGCGGTCGGGACCACCTTCGTGGTCCGTCCGACGGCAGCACCGGTGATCACGAGCCCGACCAACGGCGCCACGATCCCCGCGGGCACGGGCGGCCCGTCCGGTCCCGACGGCACGGCGGACGTCCCGATCCGGGGCACCGCGGCACCCCTCGCCACGGTGTCGGTCAGCATCGACGGTCGCACACCGGTGACGGTCACGGCCGGGTTCGACGGGGTCTGGTCGGTGCCGGCGAACGGCCTCGAGGTGGGTCCGCACCGGGTCGTCGCGACGCAGACGGTCGACGGTTCGGTCTCCGATCCCGCATCGACGACCTTCACGGTGTCCACAGCGGCACCGGCGGGGACGATCACCATCACCTCGCCGACCCCGGACGAGCTCATCCCCGACACCGGGATGGACGGCAGGCAGGACCTGGTCGTGAGCGGTCTCGCAACACCGGGTGCACTCGTGACGGTGACGCTCTCGAACGGCGACTCGATCACGACCCGTGCGGCTGCCTCCGGGCGCTGGACCGTGACGTTCCGGAACCTCGTCGTCGGTCGCTACGTGATCACGGCGACGCAGGAGGTGGACGGACGGACGTCCTCGGCGGTCCCGCAGACGGTCGCGCTCATGGCGGTGGCGCCCGTCGAGATCGTCTCACCGGCGAACGGCGCGACACGGCAGGCGAACGCGGACGGGTCCACGGACTGGCCGATGAGCGGGACCGCCCAGCCGGGCGCGACCGTGTCGATCTCCGTCGACGGGCGGACTCCCGTCACGGTGACGGCCGACCCGGTGACCGGGGCATGGTCGGTGACGGTCCCGGGCCTGGGCGTCGGGACGCACGTGGTCGCCGTCACGGAGACGGTCGACGGGGCGACGACGGCGCCGCAGTCCATCGTGGTCGTCGTGACCGCGGCCGACACGACACCGGGCAACCCCGGCACTCCCGGCACACCGGGCACGCCTGGGACTCCGGGCACGCCGGGGACGCCGGGCACACCGGGTCTCCCCGGGACGCCGGGCACCCCCGGCGTCGGCGCCCCCGGGACGGGAACGCTGATCGGCGTCGGCACCGCCACCGGGTCGGGGCCGCGCACCGGTGGACTCGCCTTCACGGGCTCGGAGGTGCTCCCGATCACGGCCTCCGGACTCGGGATCCTGCTGCTCGGGTTCCTGATGCTCGGACTGTCCCGGTTCGCCGCGTCGGTCCGCCGGCGGTCACGGCGATGACCCCGGCCTGGCCGACGACGACGATGGTCGTCGTCGGCCTCGCCGCGGTCGTCACGCTCTCCTCCGTTCCTCCCCCGGCCGCGGCGGCACCGCTCCCGGCCGCGGCGGCACCGCCCCTGGCCGCGGCGGCACCGCCCGCGACCGTGGCTGTCGCGCTGCCGGCCGATCCCGCCGACCCCGCCGACCCCGCCGACCCCGTCGACGACGGCGCGATCACCGTGGTGTCCGACAAGGTCCCCGGGTTCACCGCGCAGGGCATCGTTCCCGGCGAACCCGCCGAGTGGCGGGTCACCGGCACCCCCACGGCCGATGCCGACGTCAGCGTCCGGGTCCGGGCGTCGGGAGACCTCTCCGCAGGAGCCGACGGTCTGTGGCTCGAGATCCGCCGGTGCTCCGGGGGCTGGCGCATCGACCACGCCGTGGCGACCTGCGACGGCAGCATCGCGACGGTCAGCGCGAACCGTCCGCTCGCCGACGTCGCGAACGCGTCCTTCCCCCTCGGACACGTGCGAGCGGGACGTGGCGTGCACCTCCTCGCGGCGGTCCGGACGGCGACCGCCCCACCGAACGCCCCGGTGGTGACCGCCACGGTCGACCTGACCTTCGGCGCGGTCGGTGCGGTCGGCGGGTCGTCGAACCAACCGTCGAACGAGAACGAGAACGAGAACGAGAACGAGACCGGGGACGGGAGCGGGACCGCGGACGGGAGCGCGTCGACGGACAGTCCAGGACCGGACGACGCGGGCGCCGGTCGTGCGGGCCGCGCGCATCCGGACGGGAGGATCGGGGGCGCGCTGGCATGGACCGGCACCGTGGTCCCGCTCATCGTGGGCGTCGGGCTCGGCGGCCTCCTCGCGATGATCGGGGTCCTCGCGCGCACGGTCCCGCGCCGCGACCGCGTGCGCGGTCGGCGCGGGCCCGACCGACCGACCGGATCCGGCTGACGCTCAGTTGCAGCGGACGATGGAGAGCAGCACCGTCGCGGACCTCGTGGTCGAGGCGGTCCAGTTGCCGTTCGACGCCGACAGGGTGAACGTGTACGTGTTCCCGACCGTGAGCAGCGAGATCGCCGCCGACGAGTAGTTGTAGCTGGTCGCCGTCGACGGCAGGGCCCCGGAGCTCGGCAGGTTCGCCCCGAGGCCGGCGTTGGCCACGTCGATCCGGTAGGACTGGACGGGCACCGAACCGGTCGCCGGGGGTTGCCACGTCAGGGTGATCCCGTTCGTGGCACTGCACGTGAACGACACCGGGGGGAGCATGCTCCCGGCCTGTAGCGTCGGCGACGTCGCCGTCACCTGGTCGGTCCACGGCGCCGCCGCCGCGGGATCGGCACCGACCGCGATGGTCGCGCCGAGTGCGACGACCACGCCGCCGGCGATCAGGGCCGCGACGTGCCCGCCCCCGTGCTCACCGCGCTCGACGGGATGCCGCCGTGGCCGGCGGGCATCGGCCACGGCGTGTCGGGGACCGCCGGCGTGTGCGACGCGAGCCGATGCGGGGACCCGGCCGCGGGCCTCCCGGCCGGTGTCGGTGGGCATCCCGTCGACGGGACCCGACTCGTCGTCCGACGGCGCCTGGTCGTCGATCTCGCCCGGCAGGGGCGTCGGGCGACGGAACCCCCACATGGCGATCATGCCGATGAGCGCGCCGCCGACGAAGACGACCGCGGGTCTGGCCGCCCCCTCGAGCAGGTACCCGAGCCCGGGCGTCGACCAGAACACCCGGTCGACCGAGGTCGTGACGACGGGCACCGGATCGGGGTGCGCGTTCGCGTCGCCCTTCAGCGTGATGCGCGCGGCGTCGCCCTGCATCACGACGTCGTGGACCCGGTGCGTCACCCGCGTGCCGTCCGGGAGCACCACCGAGACGATCTGTCCGACCCGGACCATCGTCGGGGGGATCGGCTGCGCGAGTCCGACGGACCCCGTGGGGATGCCGGGCCCCATCGACCCCGATCGGAACACGAGGGGTGTGACGTGGAGCAGGACGGCGGCCGCGGCGACGAGGAGGCAGAGCACCCCGATGGCGGCGGCGACCCACAGCACGACCTCGCGCAGGGTCCGCGCGACCACGACGCCACGGGGGAGGGACGGCCGCCCGGTGTCGCCGGGAGGTGTCGGGGCGACGGCCGCGGATGACCCGATCATCTGCGCCCGTCGCCCCGCGTGTGGAGCGCTGGTGGACAATGACCCGAACATCGTCCCCACCGTTCCGTTTCCCCGGGCGTTCCCGCGCCCGGGGGTCTGTGTGGCCGGTCGGCGGATCGCCGGCCGGCGGCCGTGACGACTAGGAGTTCGTCGCCGTCACGGTGAGTGTCGCCGTGGACGTCTGCCCCTGGACACCGCTCGGGGCCGACGTGGGCAGCGCCGCCTTGACGCAGAGGTACTCGAGCCTGGCTGTGCCGAGCGGTCTGGCGGTGGCCGGGGCGGGGTTCGTGCTGAGCGCCGCGTCGCCCTGGACGGAGGTGCCGGCCGCGTAGGTCGTCGCGTTGCACGTCGGGACCGTCCCGGTGTCCGGGTACGCCGCCGTGCCGATGCTCGCGACACCGAGGGTCAGCACCGTGTTCAGTGCCGGGGTCCCGGTCCCGGTGTTCGTGCTCGCGGTGGTCCACGTGTAGCCGAAGCCCACCGTCCCGGCGTTCCGGACCGTGAGCAGCGCGTAGGTCGCGTCGCCCGGCTTCGCGGCGGTCATCGCGAGCGAGGTCAGCGCCGTCGTGGTGTCCTGGTCGTTCAGCTTGAGGTCGAGTGTCCCGGTGCTGAACGTGCCGGTCGCCGTGACGGTGTCGCTCCACGCCGCGAGGGTCGCGACGGTGCCGATGCCGACGACCGCACCGAGTGCGAGTCCGGCCCGCACGCGAGCCGATCGTGTCCATTTCCCGGGTCGCCGAAGCGACGTCTGTCCGCTCATGAGCGGGACTCCTGATCCTGATCCGTTGGTGCCGCGGGCTGGTTGCGCGATGGTCAGTCGCCCCGCAGCGGGTTGGTTACCGAGACCATACCGCCCAGGGGGGACGGCGTCATCCCCCCTCGCCGTTTCTCTCAGGAACGCCCGCTCGCACCCGCTGTCGCGCCGGTGTCACGGCCTGTGGACGGTTGCCCGCGGTGTCGGCGGCGACGGCTACCCTGGACCCGTGGTCACCGCCCTGTATCGCCGTTACCGGCCCGAGAACTTCGCCGAACTGATCGGTCAGTCGCAGGTGACCGATCCGCTCCGGACGGCGCTCCGGACGAACCGTGTCAACCACGCCTACCTGTTCAGCGGCCCACGCGGCTGCGGCAAGACCACCTCGGCCCGGATCCTCGCGCGCTGTCTCAACTGCGCGGAGGGCCCGACGGACACCCCGTGCGGTGTCTGCCCCAGCTGCGTCGAGCTGGCGCGCGACGGCAGCGGGTCGCTCGACGTCATCGAGATCGACGCCGCGAGCCACAACGGCGTCGACGACGCGCGCGACCTCCGCGACCGAGCGATCTTCGCCCCCGCGCGTGACCGCTACAAGATCTTCATCCTCGACGAGGCCCACATGGTCACGCCGCAGGGCTTCAACGCGCTCCTCAAGCTGGTCGAGGAGCCGCCGGAGCACGTCAAGTTCATCTTCGCCACGACCGAGCCGGAGAAGGTGATCGGCACGATCCGCTCGCGGACACACCACTACCCGTTCCGACTCGTGCCGCCGGCGGTCATGCTCGAGTACATCGACCAGCTCTGCACCGCGGAGAGCGTCACGGTCGCGCCGGGCGTGCTCCCCCTGGTGGTCCGTGCCGGCGGGGGTTCCGTCCGCGACACCCTCTCGCTGCTCGACCAGCTGATGGCCGGGTCCGAAGACCGGGCGATCGCGTACGACCGCGCCGTCGCGCTGCTCGGCTACACCGACGCCGCCCTCCTCGACGACGTCGTCGACGCGCTCGCCGTCGCGGACCCGCCCTCCGTGTTCACCGCCGTCGACCGTGTCGTCCAGACCGGGCAGGACCCGCGCCGCTTCGTCGAGGACCTCCTCGAGCGCGTCAGGGACCTCATCGTGGTCGCCGCGACGAACGAGGGCGCCTCGGCCGTCCTCCGTGGCGTGTCCCCGGAAGAGCTCGACACCATGACCCGGCAGGCCGGCATGTTCGGCGCCGCGGCACTGTCCCGGTCGGCCGACATCGCGAACGCCGCCCTCACCGAGATGACCGGTGCCACCTCGCCGCGCCTGCACCTCGAGCTGATGGTCGCGCGGATGCTCGTGCCCGAGACCGACGACTCCGGGCGGGGCGCCCTCGCACGCGTCGAGCGGCTCGAGCGCCGCGTGGGCGTCGGCGACGCGGGTGGACACCAGGCGACGGCAGCGCCGGCCGCCGGTCCGGCGGACGGTCCCGGATCCGGACGGGAGGGCCGCCAGCAGCCCGCCTCGCCCGTCACCGATCGTCGGTCGGTCGGCTCGGCACCCGCCGTGTCGGCCTCCGGTGCGTCGGCATCGGGAGCAGCGGCATCCGGTTCGTCGGCATCGGGAGCAGCGGCATCCGGTTCGTCGGCACCGGGGACGTCGACCGCGGCTGAGGCCCCGGCTGCACCGTCGTCGGCCTCGCGCTCCTCGGCGCGGCCGGACCGCGCTTCCGACGGCGCCCCGTCCACCACCGGCGGAGCCGACGCAGCACGTGCCGCGGGCGCGCCGCAGCACGAGACCGCGCCCGATGTCGCGTCCGCGGCAGCGGCAGCCTGGGGGACCCCTCCGGCGGACTCCGGGGCCTCCGCTCCGGAGTCCGCCGGTCCGGGGCGTGCTGCTTCAGGGCCCGCCGGGTCCGACGGAGCAGAGGATGCTGTCCGGTCCGAGCAGCGGCAGCGTTCCGGCGAGGACGCTCCGGCTGGTGCGACCCCGGCCTCGTCGTCGTCGACCGGCATCGGAGAGGTCGTCGGTGCGGCTCCCGCGGTCGAGGCGGTCGAGCCCACCCCGCCGATCGGCACCGTCGGCGTCCAGCAGATGCGCGACAGCTGGCCGCAGGTCCTCGACCACGTGCAGCACGCCAGGCGCTCCGCGTGGACGGTCGTCGTGACCGCCCAGGTGACCGGGTTCGCCGACGACGTCCTCACCCTGACGTTCCCGAGCGCCCAGGACGTGGCGTCCTTCAAGCAGCCGGCGGACGGCGAGCACTCCTCGGTCAGCGAGTACGTCCGCGCGGCGATCCTCGACCTCCTCGGCGTCCGGGTGAAGTTCGTGGCGAGGGGCCCCCGCGCGTCCCAGCCCCCGGCTGCCCAGCAGTCCCCGGCTGCCCAGCAGCCTCCGACAGTCCAGCAGCCTCCGACAGTCGAGCAGCCCCCGACAGTCCAGCAGTCCCCGACAGGCGAGCAGCCCCCGGCTTCCGCGACTCCCGACCGCCAGGACACCGAGCGGGCATCGGACCGTCAGGCTCGTGCGCCGCAGAACACGGCGCCGCAGAACACGGCGCCGCAGAACACGGCACCTCAGAACACTGTGACCCAGGACTCGGCGTCCCGGAACCCGGCACCGCGGAACACGGGGATGCCGGACTCGGGAACCGAGAACCCGGAGCCGCGGACCCCGGCGGCGCAGACTCCCGCGCAGCCTGCCCCGGTCCCGAGTGGGCCGGTGACCGACTGGGCCGTCGCGACGATCCCGACCATGGATCCCGGCCCGCCCGTGTCCGAGGACGGCTCCGCGTGGGCACCGCAGTTCGGCTCGACCCCGGACGGTTCCTCAGCGGAGTCGACCCCGCCGACCAAGCTCACGCCGGACGAACTCCGCGCCGCGATGGACGCCATGTCCGCACCGGCACCGGCACCGGCACCGGCGTCCGCACCGACGGCGTCAGGATCGGTGGCACCGGCAGCCGCCGACGCCGCGGCACCGGAGGTCCAGGACGCCGGAGCGCCAGCGGCCCCCACCCCCGACACCAGCAGGCCGGAGCCCGGCGACGAGCACGAGTCGACCTCGCAGCCCGGACCGGCCTCGGCACCCGGACCGGCCACCCGGCCCAGTGCTGCGTCCGGGCCCGAGACCGCCTCCACGCGGGAGGTCCCCGCCGGCGCGGACCCCGAAGACCCGCGCGGGACCCCCGCTCGTGAGCAGGGGTCCGCGGACGACCTGCCGATCGACGACTACCCGCTCGACGATGCCCCGTACGACGACGGTGCGCCCTTCCCGGACCCGGGCTTCGGCGGAGGCGCACCCGCGCCGAACCGCTCGGCCCCGCAACAGCCGACCGCGCCCCGGCAGCCGACGGCACCGCAGCAGACGACGGCGCAGCCGCAGCAGACCACACAGCAGCAGGCCGCCCCGGTCCGCCAGGCCCAGCAGCAGACCACACCATCGGTCCGCCGCACGCCCGTCCCCGGCCGGTACGGCGAGGCGGTCGTCCGTGAGATCCTCGGCGCCCAGTTCATCGAGGAGACCGCGCTCGACGACAGCGGACGCGGAGGGATCTGACCATGTACGACGGCATCGTCCAGGACATCATCGACGAGTTCGGCAGGCTGCCCGGGATCGGCCCGAAGTCGGCACAGCGCATCGCGTTCCACATCCTCCAGACCGAGTCGTTCGACCCGACCCGGCTCGCCGAGCTCCTCATGACGGTCAAGGAGAAGGTGCGCTTCTGCGAGGTCTGTGGCAACGTAACCGAGTCCGAGCGCTGCAGCATCTGCCGCGATCCCCGGCGTTCCCCCGCCACGATCTGCGTGGTCGAGGAGGCCAAGGACGTCGCGGCGATCGAACGCACCCGGGAGTTCCGCGGGCTGTACCACGTCCTCGGTGGTGCGATCAGCCCGATCGACGGCGTCGGCCCGGACGACCTGCGGATCCAGAGCCTCATGACGCGGCTCGCGGACGGCACCGTCGACGAGGTCATCATCGCCACCGACCCAAACCTCGAGGGCGAGGCCACGGCCACCTACCTGAGTCGCCTCCTCGTGCCGATGGGCATCAGGACGACGCGTCTCGCGTCCGGTCTGCCGGTGGGCGGCGACCTGGAGTACGCGGACGAGGTCACGCTCGGCCGCGCCTTCGAGGGCCGGCGGCTCGTCGGCGGCTGACCGCCGTGTCCAGGCGCGGCTCCAGCCCGCACCGTCCCTCCCGTCGCGACTGCCGGACGGGAGGCGCGGTTCCAGCCCGCACCGTCCCTCCAGTCCGGACGGTCCCCGGACGCGGCGCGAGCGTCACGCTCGATCGTTGCGTGCCGCCGCCGACGACGCAACGATCCGGAAACCCCCGGTAGAATTCTCGGACCGCGTCCGTTCGGCGCGGCGCCCAGCCCCAGGAGTGAACACGTGGCCCTGATCGTGCAGAAGTTCGGTGGATCGTCCGTCGCGGACGCCGAGAGCATCAAGCGCGTGGCCAAGCGGATCGTCGAGACGAAGAAGGCCGGCAACGACGTCGTGGTCGCGGTCTCCGCGATGGGCGACACGACCGATGAACTCCTCGACCTGGCGAACCGGGTGAGCCCGCTGCCCGCCGGCCGCGAACTCGACATGCTGCTCACGGCGGGGGAGCGCATCTCGATGGCGCTCCTCGCGATGGCGATCAAGAGCCTCGGGGTCGAGGCGTCGTCGTACACCGGCAGCCAGGCGGGCATGCTCACCGACGCCCAGCACGGTCGCGCACGCATCGTCGACGTCACCCCGAAGCGCGTGCGCGAGGCGCTCGACCAGGGACACGTCGCGATCGTCGCGGGGTTCCAGGGCTTCAACCGGACGACCGGCGAGATCACCACGCTCGGGCGCGGCGGATCCGACACGACGGCCGTCGCCCTGGCGGCAGCGCTCGACGCCGACGTCTGCGAGATCTACACCGACGTCGACGGCATCTACAGCGCCGACCCCCGCGTCGTCCCCAAGGCGCACAAGATCGACCGGATCACGAGCGAGGAGATGCTCGAACTCGCAGCCGCGGGTGCCAAGGTCCTCTACATCCGCGCCGTCGAGTACGCCAGGCGCCACGGCGTCACCCTGCACGTCCGGTCCTCGTTCAACAACGCCGAGGGCACCATCGTCTACAACCCTGCCGAGGGGGAAACCGTGGAAGAACCGATCATCACCGGCATCGCCGGAGACCTCTCCGAGGGCAAGATCACCGTCGTCGGTGTCCCCGACCAGCCGGGCAAGGCGGCCGAGATCTTCACGATCGTGGCCAGGGCCGGCGCAAACATCGACATGATCGTGCAGAACGTGTCCGCCGCGGCGACCGGTCGTACCGACATCTCGTTCACACTCCCGAAGTCGCAGGGCACCGGTGTGCTCACGGCGCTCGAGGCCTCCAAACCCGAGATCGGCTACGAGACCGTGCAGTACGACGACCAGATCGGCAAGCTCGTACTCGTCGGGGCCGGCATGCGGACGAACGCCGGCGTCTCGGCACAGCTCTTCCGCGCCCTGCACGAGGCCTCGATCAACATCGAGATGATCTCGACGAGTGAGATCCGGATCTCCGTCGTGACCCGGGCGGACACCCTGAACGAGGCGCTCCGCGTCGTGCACAGCGCGTTCGGCCTCGACGCCGACACCGACGCCGTCGTCTACGCCGGCACCGGGAGGTAGCGCACCATGACAGAGCTCACCATCGCCGTCGTCGGTGCCACCGGCCAGGTCGGCAAGGTCATGCGCCGCCTCCTCGAGGAGCGGGACTTCCCGGCGACGACCGTCCGGTTCTTCGCGACCGCCCGGTCCGCGGGCACCACCCTGCCGTTCCGTGGCCAGGACATCGTCGTCGAGGACTCCGCGACCGCCGACCCGACCGGCGTCGACATCGCGCTCTTCTCGGCGGGCGCCACGGGCTCCCGCGCGCTCGCGCCGAAGTTCGCCGCGGCCGGGGCCGTGGTCATCGACAACTCGAGTGCCTGGCGGATGGACCCGGACGTGCCGCTCGTCGTCAGCGAGGTCAACCCACACGCCATCGACTCGGCGACGAAGGGCATCATCGCGAACCCGAACTGCACGACGATGGCGATCATGCCGGTGCTCAAGGTCCTCGACGCCGAGGCCGGTCTGACGCGCCTCATCGCGACGACCTACCAGGCGGTCTCGGGCAGTGGGCTCGCGGGCGTCGAGGAGCTGCTCGACCAGGCCAGGGCAGCGCTCGAACAGGACGCAGCCGCGCTCACCCACGACGGATCCGCGGTGACGTTCCCAGAGCCGCAGAAGTACGTCGCGCCGATCGCGTTCGACGTCATCCCGTTCGCCGGCAACCTCGTCGAGGACGGCTCGAACGAGACCGACGAGGAGAAGAAGCTCCGCAACGAGAGCCGGAAGATCCTCGAGCTCCCCGACCTGCTCGTCGCGGGGACCTGTGTCCGCGTCCCGGTGTTCACCGGTCACTCGATCTCGGTGAACGCCGAGTTCGCCCGTCCGATCTCGCCGGACCGTGCTCGTGCGGTGCTCGCGGCGGCCCCGGGTGTCGAGCTCGCCGAGGTGCCGACGCCGCTCCAGGCCGCCGGCGCCGACCCGACGTTCGTGGGACGCATCCGCGAGGACCAGTCCGCACCGGAGGGCCGCGGGCTCGCGCTGTTCGTCAGCAACGACAACCTGCGGAAGGGTGCTGCGCTCAACGCGGTGCAGATCGCCGAGGTCGTCGTGGCGCGTCGCGAGGCCGCAGTCACGGCCTGACGTCCGCTCGCACTCGCGCCCTGCACACCTGCGTCCGTCCCGAACACACGGATCCGCGTGTTCAGGGCGGATGAGGGTGGTCACCCGGACCGTTCCGGACTGGAGGGACGGTGCGGGGTGGCACCGCGACTCCCGTCCGGTACTGGGGCCGTTCCGGACTGGAGGGACGGTGCGGGGTGGCACCGCGCCTCCAGTCCGGCGTCGGATCGCGTCCGGCAGGGCGCGGTCAGGCTCGGCGGCGCCTCACGATCATGACGACAGCCGCGCCGGCGGCGAGCAGCAGGCCGCCGAGCGTGAGTGCGACAGCGACGGGTGCGCCGGTGAAGGCGAGTTCCGCGCCGTGGGTCGGCGTCGTGGTCGTTCCGTGGCCGTCGCCGGCGTCGGGTGTGCCGATCGGGTCGACGATCACGACCGGGTCCGTCGGGTCGACCGGGTCCACGGGGTCGACCGGGTCCACCGGGTCGACCGGGTCGACTGCGGCGTCCGTGATCTCGATCGTGAACGTGCGGAGCGCGCTCTCCGAACCACCGGGGAACCGCGCGGTCGCGGTCAGTTCGTGGGATCCGATCGCGAGGGGTTCGGCGGGCTCGCAGGTCCAGGCGCCGTTCTCGTCGGCGGGTGCGGCGAAGCAGATGACGGCGCCTTCGGTGTCGCGGATCGTGACCAGTGTGCCCGGCGTCGCGGTGCCGACGATCGCCGCCCCGACGACCACCTCCGTCGCGTCGATGACGGGCGGCTCCGGCGTCTCGACCAGCGGCGTGAGGACGGTGGTCTCGGTGACGGGGGAGAGCTGTCCGGCGGCGTCGGTGGCGATGACCGCGATGTCGTGCGCGCCCGGGGTGAGCGCGGACGCGAGGGTGCAGGACCACTCGCCGGCGGCGTTCGGGACCACCGTGTCGCACAGGACGGTGCCGTCGTCGGCGTGCACCGTGACGGTCGTACCCGGGTCGGTGGTGCCCTCGATCGGACCGCGCGACGTCGCCATCAGTTCGGTCGTGACGGTCGGTGCGCCCGGTGCTGCCAGCCGCTCGAAGTCGGTCCCCTCCGTCGCCAGGGTGAGACGGGTCGCGGCCGTGGTCGCGAGCCAGGCGCCGTCGGTGTCCGGGGCGGCGGCAGCGTCGTCGACCCGGAACCGGACGGAGCCCGCCTGGTCGACGGCGGCGAAGGTCAGGCAGTCGTCCTCGTCCGTCGCCGGGACCGTGGGGGCGAACGGCAGGATCGGCGAGGCGATCTTCGGCAGACAGGTACCGCCGATGACGAGCGGGCCGGTCGTGCCGGTCGCGGGGATGGAGGACGCTTCGGCGGACGCGGCGACGTCGGACCAGAACGTCGCGCCGTCGGCCGACGCGTTCCCGACGAACGTGGTCGATCCTGCCACCCGGAGCGACTGCGTCGCGAGGGTGCCTGCTTCGCGGGTGTCCGGTCCATGGGCCGCTGGGCTGTGCGGGGTGCCGGTGGGTGCCGCGGCCTGGGCGACGTCGGAGAGCATGAGGAGGAGGGCGGCCGAGGTGGCGGCCGTGACGGCGGTGCGGGCGGCGATGGTCGCTGAGCGGCTGGCTGTCGTGCGTCCGGCTGTCGCGCGGCTGGCTGTCGTGCGGCTGGCTGTCGTGCGGCTGGCTGTCGTGCGGCTGGCTGTCGTGCGGTTGGCTGTCGGAAGGCCGGCCTGGGGTGCGCGGGGTGTGGTGAGGGGTGACACGAAGGGTCTTTCGGTGGAGGAACAGGTGCACGGAACCCTACCAATATCCTGAATATCGGATTGACTCTCACCTGTCCGCATTCGAGTCCGCGATGCGCGGCAGCCGTGAACCTCGCCAGCAGGCGCTTGTAGGATCGTGGGGTGCCGTCAGAGAAGTCAGTGAAGCCCCTCGACGTCGTCATGATCGGCGGCGGAGTCATGAGTGCGACGCTCGCAGCGATCCTGCACCGCCTCGAGCCCGATTGGTCCATCCGGATCTACGAGCAGCTCGGTGGTGTCGCCGAGGAGTCGTCGAACCCGTGGAACAACGCCGGGACGGGACACTCTGCGCTCTGCGAGCTGAACTACACGCCGGAGCGTCCGGACGGAACCGTCGACATCAGCAAGGCGGTCGGCGTCAACGAGCAGTTCCAGGTCTCGCGGCAGTTCTGGTCGTACCTCGTCGAGACTGGTGGCCTCGCCGAACCGGAGTCGTTCATCAACCCGACACCGCACATCAGCTTCGTCTGGGGCGAGAAGAACGTCGCCTACATGCGTGCGCGCTACGAGGCGATGAAGGACCACCCCCTGTTCGCCGGCATCGAGTACAGCGAGGACGCGGCACAGATCCGGGAGTGGGCACCGGCGCTCATCCCCGGCCGCAAGAAGGACCAGCCGATCGCCGCGACCTACTCGGCCGCGGGCTCGGACGTCGACTTCGGGTCGATCACCCGGCAGCTCGTCGAGGGCCTCCAGGCCGAGGGCGTCGAGTTCATGCCGAACAATCGCGTCAAGACCATCAGGCGCTGGGAGGACGGGCTCTGGCGGATCAAGGTCAAGAGCGAGGTCGGTCAGACGGTGACCGACATCGCGGCCAAGTTCGTGTTCGTCGGTGCCGGCGGTGGTGCGCTGCGGCTGCTCCAGAAGACCGGCATCCCCGAGATCCGCGGGTTCGGGGGCTTTCCGGTCTCCGGCGAGTTCCTCCGGTCGGACGACCCGCACGTCGTCGGCAAGCACGCTGCGAAGGTCTACGGCAAGGCGTCGGTCGGTGCGCCGCCCATGTCCGTGCCGCACCTCGACACCCGGATCGTCGACGGCGACGCCTCGCTCATGTTCGGGCCGTACGCCGGGTTCAGCCCGAAGTTCCTCAAGCAGGGGTCGATGCTCGACCTGTTCGCATCGATCCGGTTGCACAACATCCGGCCGATGCTGAGTGTCGCACTCTCGAACTTCGACCTGCTCAAGTACCTCATCGGGCAGCTCGCTGCGAGCCGGACCGAGAAGTTCGACGCGCTGCGGGAGTTCATGCCGACCGCCGAGCCGGGGGACTGGCACAAGATCGTCGCGGGCCAGCGGGTGCAGGTCATCAAGCCCGATGCCGACAAGGGCGGGGTCCTGCAGTTCGGGACCGAGGTCATCACGAGCGCCGACGGCTCCATCGCCGGTCTCCTCGGAGCCTCCCCGGGTGCATCGACCGCCGTGCCGATCATGCTCGGCCTCATCGACAAGTGCTTCCCGGACCACCGTGCGAAGTGGGCGGAGGCCATCCGGACGATGGTCCCGACCTACGGCAAGGACCTCGGCGGCGACGCGGCACTCGCGGACGCAACCCTCGAGCGGACCGCGGGAGTGCTCCACCTGCAGCACTGAGCGTTCCGCGGGCTGCGCACCTGGCTCGCGGGTGCTTGACCATCGTTCGAACACATGTTCGAATGGGCTCATGCGATGGAACAAGCAGGCACTCGATGCCGACGACGACGCCATGCTGCCCGGGTTGTCGTCGAACGCGGGGTTCGTGCGGAGCGTCACGACCCCGGAGTTCGCCGGGGTCACGTTCCACGAGGTCCTCGCGAAGTCGGCGCTCAACCGGGTCGGGGCGGCGAACGACCTCTACGGGGTGACGATCAACCCGTACCGGGGCTGCAGTCATGCGTGCGTGTACTGCTTCGCGCGGCCGACGCACACGTACCTCGAGTTCGACGCCGGCGCGGACTTCGACCAGCAGATCGTCGTGAAGACCAACGTGGCGGACGTGCTGCGGCGCGAACTCGCGAGGCCCGGCTGGGACCGACACCCGGTGGCGCTCGGCACGAACACCGATCCCTACCAACGGGCCGAGGGCAGGTACCGCCTCATGCCGGGCATCATCGAGGCGTTGGCGGACTCGGGCACCCCGTTCAGCATCCTGACCAAGGGCACGCTGCTCCGGCGGGACATCCCCCTGCTCGCATCGGCCGCGGAACGGGTGCCGGTCGACCTGGCGATGTCGATCGCGGTGTATGACGACGCGCTGCAGCAGTCCGTCGAACCGGGGACCCCGACCACCGCAGCGCGACTGGCCACGGTCAGGGCTGTCCGCGACGCCGGGCTCGACTGCTCGGTGTTCCTCATGCCGATCGTGCCGTACATCACGGACACCCGAGCCCACCTGACGCGCGCGATCGAGCAGTCGGCCGCCGCCGGGGCGACGAGCGTGATGTACTCGGCGCTGCACCTGCGGCCCGGGGTGAAGCCGTGGTTCATGGAGTGGCTCGGTCGGACGAACCCCGATCTCGTGCCCCGCTACCGACAGATGTACCTCGACAACGCCTACGCCCCGAAGGACTACCGGCGGTGGCTCGCGGACCGCATCGCCCCGATCCTGCGCGAGCACCGGCTCGAGATCGGTCGGGTCGATCCCGCCACCGGATCGATGGGCTTCCGCGGTGACGGTGCGGTGGCACAGGGACGCATCGCGGGGCGCGAGGGTGCGATCCCGGGGACCGCGTCGCCGCTGCAGCGTGCCGACCCGCTCCGGACGGCGCGTCGCATGCCCGCGGCGCCCACGGCAGAGAAGGAGCCGCTCCTGGCACCGCTCTTCTGACGTACTGCCGTGGTGAGCCTCAGGCGGTGCTTCGAACCGGATTCGGGGGACAACCAGGACGAGATGCGCCCGCCGAGGTCGTCTCGGCACCGCATCGAAGCGGGCTTCGGGGTACACGTTCAGTGTCGCGGTGGTTGAATGGCGGACGTCGTTGCGAGTTTCGCGGAAGGGCGGTCCAGGTGCTCGGCATTCCCACGCATCTCGCGCCGCGGGTGAACGCGTGGTCGCTGATCCGCTCCTTCCACGCTGCTGCGGTGGCCTCGCTCGCGGTCTCCGCCGGCCTCCTGGTCGTCTACGGCCTGGCCATGCCGTCGGTGCACGTCGTTCCCGGCCTGCTCGCGCTCGTGCCGACTGCCGTCATGATGGGCGTGCACGCCCGGTTCGGCACCTGGCGTTCGGCGGCGGCGTTCCTGCTCGTCGGGGGCGTGTCTGCCGTGTGGTTCGCGGCGGTCGTCGAATCCCAGCTCGGGGACGCCGACTACGTCGTGTCCTACCTGGTGTCCCTCGCGATCATCCCGCTCGTGCTCGTCGGCGGCGCCGGGGCCCGGCCGGGCAGGGTGATCGCGTGGTCGGTCGTCGGGTTCGCGGTCGGTCGAGTGGCCACCGTGATCGGTGCGGAGCTCGTCGGAGGCCGGGTCGAGCCTGCCGTGCTCGCCTGGCTCACGATGGTGCTCGTGATCGGGATCGTGGGATTCGGTACCCGGGTCACGGCACGGCTGCAACGCATCCAGCCCGAGTTCCTCCGGTCTGCCCGTGAAGAGCACGTCGCCGCGTACCGCCAGCGGATGGAACTCGAGGCAGCAGCGATCCTGCATGACACCGTGCTCAACCACCTGAACGCGATCGCGGTCGCACCGTCCGGCCCGATGGACGACCACCTGGCGCGCGCCGTCGACGCCGACGTGTCGATGCTCGTCAGCCGCGAATGGCTCGTCCCGGGTGCCGACACCAGCCCACGCGGTTCGTCCACGGGGGCCGGCTTCGCCGGTGCCGACCGTTCGATCCCGGACGGTCCCGCGGCTGCATCATGCGGCGGCGATGCACTGACGGCGGTGGTGGAGGCGGCACGATCGGCCGAGTTCGACGTCGATCTGACCGGGAACACGTCGGCGATCGCGCGGCTCGACCCGGAGACGGGCACGGCACTCGCACGGGCAGTGGCGCAGTGCCTGGCGAACGTGCAGAAGCACGCCGAGACGGACTGCGCCGAGGTGAGTGTCTTCGACGACGAATCGACGTGCACCGTCATGGTGGTCGACGACGGCCGCGGGTTCGAGGAGTCCGCCACCGCCGCGGACCGTCTCGGACTCAAGAACTCGGTCCGCCAGCGCGTCGAGCGTGTCGGCGGCAGCGTCCAGGTGTGGTCCTCGCCCGGCACGGGGACGAGCGTGATGATGACCGTGCCGTTCCCGACGACACCGGCCGACGTGCCGGAGGTCGGCCGCCTGGAGCGGGCGTCGTGAGCGCAGCCCCTCGACGAGGCGGTCCGGACCGTCCGGGCGCACGGCGGTTCGACACCGGGCCCGGCACAGCACAGCGCGGCGCGCGGCGGACGCCACAGCGCGCCGCACAGCAGTACGACCCGCTCGGCGCGCAGGGTGTTCGGTCCCTGGTGGCCCTCGCGGTCTTCGGCTCGGTGCTCTGGGCGATCCTCGTGTCGGTGTTCTCGCGCGACGTGGGTGGGAGCCCGACGATGAGTGCCATGACGGTGCTCCTCGTGGCCGCCGCCGCGGGGGTCGTGGCGTTCAGCACGAGCCCGTTCCGTGCGCCCTTCTCGCGCCCTGCAGCCGTGTCGTTCGTCGTGCTCCTCGGACTCGCGACCGTCACGAGCGTCGCCGCGCAGTGGGGCCCGGACACGAATGCCCAGAACGACTTCATGGCGCTGGTCACGGCCGTGGGGGTACTCGTGCTCGGCCCGTACCGACCGTGGCGCGAGGTGCTGCTCGCCGGGATCGCGTTCGCCGTCGTGAACGGTGTCGTCTGGGGCATCGCCGCCGCCGCCTTCCCGACGTCGGTCCCCGTGGCGGTCGTCGTGCTGCTCGCGAGCGCGCCCACCGTGGTGCTCACCACCGCCGCGACCGTGTACGCCGCGACGTTCGTCCGCCTCGCCGAACGGGTGCAGATCCGCGCCGGGTCGTACTCGGTCGAGCGCGCGGACCGCGACGGCATCGCGCGGAGCGTGCAGCAGGACCGGGTGACGATCCTCACCCGCGACGTCGCCCCGTTCTTCGAGGAGCTCCGGACGCGCGAGTCGATCGGTGACGCTGACCGCGAGCGCGCGAGGCAGATCTCGGACGGGATCCGTCGGGTGATGGTCGCCGACGCCGACCGGACCTGGCTCGAACAGGCGGTCCTGGCGGATGGCGGGGAGCGCACCGTCGTGACGGACCCGGACGGTGCGATCCGCGGCATGGACGTCGATCAGCGCACCGTCGTCCGGACGTTCCTGCGTGCCGCGCTGGCCGCACCGGCCGTCGATCCCGCCGGGGTCCGGCTGCTGGTCGAGCCGCACGCCGAGGACCCGTCCCGGACCTGCTTCGACGTGCAGATGTCCGTGGCCGACTCTGACGTCGGCATCCACCGGAGCTTCGACGCCTACCTCGCCGTCCTCCGGGTGACGTTCCCCGACCTCGACGTCGCGGTGCGTCCGTCGTCGCTCGCACTAAGGTTCTCTTATGACCAGCACTGACCCGAACAGGCTGACGAACGGTGGCCCCGCGGGGTTCGCCGGCGCCGACCGTCGGATCTCGCCGGACGCTGGGGCGACACCCTCGGCGAGTCTCGGCGCACAGAACGGCCCGACCGACGCGAACAGGACGACCGACGCGAACAGGACGACCGACGCGAACGGCCCGACCGACGCGAACGGCCAGACCCGCCGCGTCCGCCTCGCCATCCTCGACGACCACGAGGTGCTCCTGGACAGCCTGTCGAGCTGGATCGCGGTCAACGCGTACGACTTCGACCTGGCGCTCACGGCACATACCTGGGTCGAGATGGTGCACAGCGACAGCTTCCCGACCGACCTCGTGTTCCTCGACTTCCAGCTCAAGGAGCCGGTGTCGATCGAGGCCCGCGTCCGCACCTGTCGCGCCGCCGGAGCCAAGGTGATCGTGCTCTCGAGCGTCGACACCCGCGAGTCGCGCGACCGTGCCGTGCAGGCCGGTGCTGCCGCGTTCCTCTCGAAGTCGCTGCCTATGCGCGAGGTGATGGACGTCGCGCGCGAGGTCATGGGTGTCGCCCGCGAGTCCGCGCCGCAGCGCGACTGGCGTCCGCTCCCGACCGGTGCGGCTGGTCACCAGCGCCCGAAGTTGAGCCACGGCGAGGAAGAAGCCCTCCGGCTCTACGTCTCCGGGTTCTCGACCAACGAGGTCGCCGCCCAGATGAACGTGCAGTACGAGACGGCCAAGACCTACCTCCGTCGCGTGCGGGAGAAGTACGGCAAGGTCGGTCGTCCGGCATCCAAGAAGAGCGACCTGATCCGACGGGCTGCCGAGGACGGGTACCTGCAGTAGTGGCGAAGCTGTACTTCCGCTACGGGGCGATGAACAGCGGCAAGAGCACGGCGCTCCTGCAGGCCGCCTTCAACTACGAGGAACGCGGCCAGCGGGTCCTGCTCGCCAAGCCGTCGGTCGACACGAAGGGGGACCGGTCGATCGTCTCGCGGCTCGGTGTCACCCGCGACGTCGACCTGGTGTTCACCCCGGGGGACGACGTCCGTGCCGCGGTCTCGGCTGCCGCTCCCACCGATCCGGAACGTACTGAGCTCGACGGCATGTCGCGGCGTGTCAGCTGCGTGCTGGTCGACGAGGCGCAGTTCCTGACACCCCGGCAGGTCGACGACCTCCTCCGCATCGCCGTCCTCGACGACGTCCCGGTGCTCGCGTACGGCATCCGCACGGACTTCCGGACGGAGGCGTTCCCGGGCAGCCGACGCCTCCTCGAGGTCGCGCACTCGCTCGAGGAGCTCAAGACCATCTGCCGCTGCGGTCGCAAGGCGGTCTTCAACGCGCGGAAGGTCGACGGCGTGTTCGTCTTCGACGGTTCGCAGGTCGCGATCGACGGCGCCGCCGTCACCTACGAGTCGCTCTGTGCGGTCTGCTACCTCACCGAGTCCGGCGGGACCCTCGACGGGTCCTGAGGGGCGCGCAGCGCCGCTGCGGTGCTGCTGCGGCGCCGCTACGGCGTTGCGGACGGGAGGCGCGGTCCGGCACCGCACCGTCCCTCAAGTCCGTCGCGTGGCCGGCTCCGCAGTCCGGACGGGAGGCGCGGTCCGGCCCCGCACCGTCCCTCCAGTCCGTCGGTGCGCGTCAGCGCAGGATGCCGAGGCGACGTGCGCTGTCGACGGCCGCGATCCGGGACGAGACGTCGAGCTTCCGGAAGATGTTGAACACGTGTCGTTTCGCGGTGCCGGGGGCGATGTGCAGTTCGGCCGCAATCTCGGTGTTCGTCAGGGCCGCGGCGACAAGCCGGAGCACCTCTTGTTCGCGCGGGCTGAGTGTCGTGCGTGCGGCTCCCGGTGGGGCGGACCTGAGCGACGGGGGAGACGACCGCGGGTCTGCGGCCGCAGCGATCCGCGCGCAGAGCTCCTGGAACGGGGTGTCCTTCGTCAGGAAGTCCCTCGCCCCGGCTTCGAGGAGTGATCGCTGGAGCACGGCATCGCGGTGCATGGTGAGGATCACGACCGCGATCGCCGGATGGGTTCGCCGGAGGGCGGCGATCGTCGTGCGAGCCGGCGGACCGTCGAGCTCGACGTCCAGGAGCAGCACGTCGATCGCGCGGGCCTCGGGGGAGTCCAGGACGTCGCTCGGCCGTGCGGCGTGCGCGACGACACGCATCGTGGGGACCGTCGAGAGGAGCGTCGCGAGCCCCTCTCGGAAGAGTCGATGGTCGTCCACGAGCGCCACGTGGACGAGTCCACGAGTGGGGTCGTTCATCCGTGGTCCCGCGGTATGGCCAGCCTGACCACAGTCCCTGCGCCCGGAGCGCTCTCGATGTCGAGCGCGCCACCGATGAGGTCCGCTCGTTCGCGCATCGTGTGCTGACCGAGTCGGCCCGTGGCGGCTGATCGCGTGTCGAAGCCTGGCCCCTCGTCCGAGACCGTGATGACGAGATCCTTGCCGCACCACCGGAACTCCACGACGACGGGGGCTCCCGGGGCGTGCTTGTGGCAGTTGACGAGTGCCTCGAGGACGATGGTCAACGCTTCCTCGGCACGCCAGGGGGCGATCGGCTCGGGCGTCCCGTGCGTGCGCACGCAGATCCGCTCGTCGGTCGGGAACAGGTCTCGTGCGGAACGGGCGACCGCGACGTCGATCGTCTGGTCGCCGACCCGTGCGTGCAGCGAGACTGCGACGCTCTGCAGATCACGCATGGCCGTGCGCAGCAGGTCCGTCGTCTCCTGCAGGAGCAGCTTCAGCTCGAGGGGCGTGGGGTCCGTGACGAGGGCCAGGTCCACGCGCTGGATGCCTGCGAGCACGCCCGGCGCGATCCGATCGTGCAGGTCCCGCGCGATCTGGGTCCGCGAGTCGAGGTTCGCGGTCGTCACACGGCTGCGGAGCGCCGCGGTGTACGCGACGGCACCCGCCGGGAAACGACTCCAGATCCCCGCGTGCAGGGCTTTGGTGGCGCGGATCACCTCGCTCGTCGTGGACGCTCCGACCTCGTCGATGAACACCGGGAGGTAGGCGTCGAACAGCATCTCGGCGGCGATGAGCGCATCGGCGGGATGCTGCAGGTGCTCAGCGTGCAGGGCCCCGGTCGCGAGGTGGGTCTCCGCCAGCTCGGTGTCTGACGTCCACGCGCGCAGATCGCCCGTCGTCCAGCGAGCGTGCGCTTCCTCGATCATCGAGCGGACGTTCTCGGCCAGGCTCTCGATCAGGTCGGGGTGGAGGGCGTCGGGCTCGAGCGCGTCGATCAGTTGCGGGAGGAGGTCGGCTGCGGATGTGATGTTCTGCATTGCTCCACGACCGTAGCGCACTCGCGACCGGCGCCGCCCATCGAGACGCACCCTCCCCAGCCGCTCTACCAGCCCAGCGGGAGCCGTCCGCGGCAGCGCTAGCACCAAGGCCAGTTCAGGCGATCATCGAGGATGGCGAGGGGGATGAGCACGACCAGCGGTGCCACTGCACACGACACCATCAGCGGTTTGCGCCGCTGAACCCGCCGCGGTCGCAGAGCGATCGTGAACGCAGTCATGGAGCAGCCGAACCAGATGTGGAGGCCCAGGAGCACCTCGATCGCCCTCAGAGCGAGATCACCCTCCCAAGGCGCGTGGCCCGGCAGGAAACCGGTGGACAGGCTGACGAGAACGAGCATCGCGAGGATGGACCATCCGATGATGAGGCCGTAATCGCGTGAGATGTCGCCGACCCGAGGGCGCGCCCACAAGGCGATCAGGCCGAACGCGAGAATGCCTACAGCGCAGCCTGATCCGTACAACATGTACGGCACGAACGACGCGGGAGCATTGCGCGTCAGCCAGTCACCGAAACGAATCCAGGCGAGGAATTCGATGATCACCATGGCCACGGGCAGGATCGGCACGGCGATGGACGCGATCACCCGCGCGACGGTGTTCATCGAGCCTGCCACCGTCGCTCGGATGGGCTCGCTGCGGCGACCGCCCCCGGTGGCAGCGCGGTGGGCCTGAGACTGACGGCTTCCATGCGCGGGGGCGTGCTCCGACTGCGATGGTGTTCTGAGTTGGTCTGCACAGTGCTCGGAACGCTAGCGCCTCGATGCAGAGCGGATGCCGTTGCTCGGAATGAATGTGCCCGAAGGCGTACACCATCCCGGCCAACCCGGAAGGCCCGGGTCAATCAGGAAGGCCCTGAACTCCAGGGGAGTTCAGGGCCTGCTGTCGGGGTGACAGGATTTGAACCTGCGACCTCGTCGTCCCGAACGACGCGCGCTACCAAGCTGCGCCACACCCCGCGGTGTGGTCACTTCGAATCGAAGCAACCATGGAAGTCTACCCGATGCAAACGGGTGCTCCGCACCATCGCGCACCCGCCCGGGCGAGTCGCGCCGTCGCTACGCGGTTCGGGCGGTGAGCGTCACGACGACCGCCTCGGGACGGCACGCGAAGCGCACGGGGGAGTAGATCGACGTGCCGATTCCCGCGGAGACGTTGAGCCAGGACCAGTGCGTCCGGTTCTGCCAGCGGTGCAGGCCGCTCGCATACTCGCGGGGGAGGTCGCAGTTCGTGACGAGTGCGCCGTAGCCGGGGACGGCCACCTGGCCGCCGTGGGTGTGGCCGGCAAAGATCACGTCGGCACCCTGCGACACGAAGGCGTTGAGCACCCGCTGGTACGGCGCGTGCGTGACACCGATGGAGACGGGGTCGGGGCCGGGCTCGTCGTTCCACGGCACTTCTTCGCGCAGCTCGTCGACGTGGTTCGGCAGCAGGTCCAGTCGATCCCAGCCGCGGTGTGCGTCCGAGGTCCCGAAGAGCTCCAGGCGTGATCCCTTGACCTCGACGGCACGGGCATGGTCGTTGAGGTCGAGCCAGCCGAGCGACTCGAAGTACGCGGTCTGCCGCTCGATGTCGAGGTCGACCTGCTGCACACCGTGCATGGAACTCGGTCCGCCGAAGTACTTCAGCGGGTTGCGCGGAGAGGGCCCGTAGTAGTCATTCGAGCCGTACACGAACGCACCGGGGATGCCCCGGAACGGCTCGAGCGCGTACTCGACCGCCGCGTTCGCTGTGGCATGCCCCAGGTTGTCGCCGGTATTGACGATGAAGTCGGGCTCGACGAGGCTCAGGTCACGCAGCCACTGCTGCTTGTCCGACTGCCACGGTGCCATGTGGATGTCGGACAGGTGCAGGACCGTCAGATCGCGCGATCCAGGCGGGAGCACCGGGACCGTCTCCCACCGCAGTGAGAAGCGTCGTCGCTCGACGATGGTTCCCCATGCTGCTGCCCCCGCCCCGAGCAGAGCGCCCGCGGCGATGACGCCGAGGGCACCGCCGCCACGGCCCTGGCTCACGAACAGTTCCCCGGGTCCTTGCCGTCAGGGGTGCCGTACGCGGTGATCGTCACCGTGCTGCTCTTCGCGGTGGCGGTCCCCGCGGCGGGATCGGTCGAGACCACCTTGCAGGCCTGGCCGTTCGCCCCCTTCTGGAACTGCCCGCTCAGCTGCACCGACGCGAACCCGGCTCCGTTGAGCGACTTCGCCGCGTCCTTGACGGTCTGTCCAGCCACGTTGGGCACCGACGACTGCGAGCCGTCGGTGGTGTACACCGTGACGCTCGAGCCCTTCGACAGGAGCGATCCGCTGGCGGGCGATGTCGACGAGACCGTGCCGGCGGTGCCGCCGCCGGCCTGCGTGCCGCCGTCGACGAACCGGAAGCCGGCAGCCGCCAGGGCAGCCTGGGCCTCGGCCGTGGTCTTCCCGGCGACGTTGGGGACGGCCACAGTGTTCCCGTTGATCGCGGAGGACGACGGGTTGGTGAACGGACCCGCCGGGTACTGCGAGTTCAACGGCGCCTGGAGCTGCTTGAAGACATTCGCCCGAGCACCGGCGTAGGTGTTGGTGACGCCGTTCGAGTAGTGACGGAGGTTCAGCAGCTTGCCGTCGGTGTTGCCCTGCCAGTACGCGGTCGTGACGCGGGAAGTACCGCCGACGAGCCAGATCTGGTCCGCGTTGTCGGTCGTGCCGGTCTTGCCGAACATCTGCATCCCGTCGGCCGTCTGCGCGCCGACTGCGGTTCCGCCCGTGATCGTCCGCTTCAGTGCGTACACGGCGGACTGGGCCACCGTCGGGTCGATGACCTGGTTGCATTCCTTGGTCTGACCCCCGAGCGACTTGCCGTCTGCGTCGGTGATGTTGTCGATCGCGATCGGCTTGCAATAGATGCCGTTGTTCGCGACCGTCGCGTATGCAGCTGCCATCGTCATGGGCGCGATGTTGTTGGTCCCGAGGACCGACGACGGGTAGGAGTCGAGCTCCTGCGTTCCGCGTGCGACGTGGACACCGAGCTTCTTGGCGTTGTCGCGGATGTCACACAGGTCGAGCTTGGCGGCCATCGAGGCGAACGCCGCATTGACGGACTCTGCCGTCGCGTTGATCACGGAGAAGTTACCGCGTTCCCCGATGGAGTCGTTCTTCGGAGCCCAGTTCCCGCGATAGGTCTCACCGCAGTGCTTCCAGATGGTCTGCGCGTGTGGTGTGCCGTTCACGACCTCGTTCAGGCCGTGCCCGTTCTCGAGCCAGTCGAGCAGGGTGAACAGCTTGTAGGTCGATCCGGTCTGGAACCCGATACCGCCGCCGTACTTGCTGTCGACGCTGTAGTTGATCGACGTCGACGTGGGCGGCGAGGTCTGCGACTGGTCGTAGTCCTTGTTCTGCGCCATCGTCAGGATGCGCCCGGTCGAGGACTCGAGCGAGTCGGCGACCGCGCCGAGCGACAGCCGCGTCTCGGTGTTCCGGTCGTACCGGTTGAGGATGTCCTTCTGCGCGCCGTTCAGGTCGAGGTCGAGCGTGGTCTGGATCTTGTACCCGCCGGTCCGCCAGGCGGCCGCGCGCTCCTTGTCCGTGGACCCGAGCTGGTCCATCTCCTTGACGATCTTGACCGCGTAGTCGCAGAAGAACTGCGACCCGTTGCCGGCGGCGGCCTGACACCCCTCGGTGGCCGGGGTCAGGTGCACGTAGTCCCCGGGGTTCGTCGCAAGCGCGGCGTCGAGCGTCGGCTTGTCGATGTGCTTCTCGGCGTACATCGCCTTGAGGATGACGTCGCGGCGACCCTTGTTGGCGTCGTAGTACTTGGCGTCGGAGAGGTTCCGCGTGTTGGGCGACTGCACGATCGCGAGGATCGACGCCGCCTCCTTCGCATCGAGGTTCGTGGCGTCCTTGCCGTAGTAGTGCTGCGCTGCCGCCTGCACGCCGTAGGTGTTGTCCCCGAAGAACGCGATGTTCAGGTACGCCGTGAGGATCTGCTTCTTGGTGTACTTCTTCGCGAGGCCGATCGCGAGCTTCATCTCCTCGAGCTTCCGGGGGATGGTCTGCTCGACGGCGTCGTTGTACGCCTTGACCTGTTCTTCCTTGGTCGGCTTCTCGAGGGCCTGCTGCATCTTGATGTTGCGGACGAGTTGCATCGTCAGCGTCGAGGCTCCACCGGAGTCACCGAGGCCACCACCGGCGACACTGCCGAGTCCGGCGCGGACGAGGGACGGGACGTCGACACCGCCGTGCTCGTAGAACCGGCGGTCCTCGCCGTCGATGGCGGCGTCCTTGAGCATCGGCGAGATCTGGTCGAACGTGAGTTCCTGACGGTTCTGGTCGTAGACCGTCGCGAACTGCACGGGCTGACCGCCCTGGTACGCGAAGAGCTCGTTGCGCTGCGGCAGGTCACCGATCTCGATGTACTCGGGGAGTGACTCGAACACGCCGATGGTGGAGGTGGTGGTGACTCCGGCGACGGCGATCGCGGGAGTGACCCCGATCGTCACGAGCAGACCGGCGAGCGCGCTGAAGCCGACGAAGCCGATGAAGGCACCAACGGCGGAGACGGGCTTCGTCTTCTGGGCAGACATAGGATGCAGCCTAAATGATTCGACCGACTGTCGAGCTGACAAGGAGCCGCATGCCTCGCTGGGAGTACCTCACCACCCCGCTGATCATCCACAACACCACCGCGATCCTCAACAACTTCGGTGATGAGGGGTGGGAGCTCGTGCAGGTGATCCAGGGCCCCGAGGGCGGACTCGTCGCCTACCTCAAGCGCCCGAAGGCCGAGGCGTGAGTGTCGCGGACCGCCTGACCGAACTCGGGATCACGGTCCCGGAGGTCGCGGCGCCCGTCGCCAGCTACGTCCCCGCGGTGATCTCCGGGCACCACGTGTTCACGTCGGGTCAGCTGCCCTTCGTCGACGGCGCTCTCCCGGTGACCGGCAAGGTCGGCGGAACGGTCGACGCCGCCGTCGCACAGGCCCAGGCGCGGCAGTGCGCGTTGAACGCCATCGCCGCCGTGCAGTCGGTCGTCGGGTCACTCGACCGCGTCGCCCGGATCGTCAAGGTCACCGGGTTCGTCGCGTCCGATCCGTCGTTCACCGGGCAGCCCGGGGTCGTCAACGGAGCCTCCGAGCTCCTCGGCCAGGTCTTCGGCGACGCCGGAGTCCACGCGCGGAGCGCCGTGGGCGTCGCGGCCCTGCCGCTCGACGCCCCGGTCGAGGTCGAGATCGTGGTCGAGATCACGGACTGACCAGCGTCACCGGATGACGGACTGGAGGGACGGTGCCAGTTGGCACCGTCCCTCCAGTCCGTTGTGTGGCTCGTTCCGGAGCCGAGCCGACCTACATCAGTTCCGTGATCACATCAGTTCCGTTATCTGGGCCATGATGCCGCCGTCGGCGAGCGTCGTGGTGTCGCCGACCGTCCGGCCCTCTGCGGCGTCGCGGAGCAGGCGCCGCATGATCTTGCCGGAGCGGGTCTTCGGCAGCTCCGGCACGATGACCACCTGCCGGGGCCTGGCGATCGCGCCGATGCGCTGCCCGACGAACTGGCGGAGCTCCTCGCTCACCGCAGCGCGGTCGACACCGTCCGCCGCGGCTGCGGTGAGGATGACGAAGGCGACGATCGCCTGCCCGGTCGTCTTGTCGTCGGCACCGACGACCGCGGCCTCCGCGACCCCGTCGTGCTCGACGAGTGCTGACTCGATCTCCGCGGTCGAGAGCCGGTGTCCGGAGACGTTCATGACGTCGTCGACCCGTCCGAGGAGCCAGATGTCGCCCTCGCCGTCCAGCCGTGCACCGTCGCCGGCGAAGTACCGGCCGGGGAACTTCGACCAGTAGGTCTCGATGAAGCGGTCCGGATCGTGCCAGATGCCGCGGGCCATGGACGGCCACGGCTCCGCGATCGTGAGCAGCCCGCTCGCTCCCGGTTCGACCCGGTTGCCGTCCTCGTCAACGACCTCGGCGAGGATCCCGGGGATCGGACACTGCGCGGCCCCCGGCTTGAGCTGTGTGACCCCGGGGAGCGCGGACACCATGATCGCACCGGTCTCGGTCTGCCACCACGTGTCGACCACCGGGGTGCGGTCGTGACCGATCACCTGGCGGAACCAGTGCCACGCCTCGGGGTTGATCGGTTCGCCGACCGACCCGAGCAGTCGCAGGGACGACAGATCGCGGGCGTCCGGGATCTGGCGGCCGGCCTTCATCGCCGAGCGGACCGCGGTCGGCGCCGTGTAGAGCACCGTCACGCCGTACTTGTCGACGAGGTCCCACCAGCGGCCGGGCTCAGGGACGTCCGGCGTGCCCTCGTAGAGGACCTGCGTGACGCCGTTCGCCAGCGGGCCGTAGACCACGTAGCTGTGCCCGGTGATCCAGCCGATGTCGGCCGTGCACCAGTACACGTCGGTCTCCGGGTGCATGTCGAACACGTTCCGGTGGGTGAACGCGGCCTGGGTCAGGTAGCCGCCCGAGGTGTGCACGATCCCCTTCGGCTTCCCGGTCGTGCCCGAGGTGTAGAGGATGAAGAGGGGTTGCTCGGACGGGAAGGCCCGGGCCTCGTGCTCGGGGGCGGCCTTCGCCATCTCGTCATGCCACCAGAGGTCGCGCTCGTTCCAGGTGACGTCGTTGCCACCGCGCCGGACGACCAGCACGTGCTCGATGCTGTCGGTGCCCTCGCCCTCGAGCGCCTCGTCGACGGCGGGCTTCAGCGGGGCGACCGCGCCCTTCCGCCAGCCGCCGTCCGCCGTCACGACGAGCTTCGCGCCGGCGTCCTCGATGCGGGCACGGAGGCTCTCGGCGCTGAAACCGCCGAAGACGACGGAGTGGATGGCGCCGAGCCGGGCGACCGCGAGCATCGCGACGACGGCCTCGGGGATGAGCGGCATGTAGACGACGACCCGGTCGCCGGCGACGACGCCGAGATCGCTGAGCATGTTCGCGGCACGCTGCACGTCGGCGGTGAGCTCCGCGTAGGTGATCGTCCGTGTGTCGCCCGGCTCACCCTCGAAGTGGATGGCGACCCGGTCGCCGAGGCCGTTCCGCACGTGACGGTCGAGGCAGTTCTCGGCGACGTTCAGCGTGCCGTCGTCGAACCACTTCGCGAACGGTGCGTCGTCGAAGTCGAGCGTCCGGGTGAAGGGCGTCCGCCAGTCGAGCAGCTCGCGGGACTGGTCGGCCCAGAACTGCAGGCGGTCGGCCTCGGCCGCGTGGTGCAGGTCCTCGTGCGCGACCGCACCGGCGACGAACGCCGCCGACGGCGGGTAGCTCGTCCGCCCGCCGTCGACGCTCCCGTCGCCGGACGGTGCGGTGGACCCGCTGGCGTCGGACCGGCCGGGTCGTGCGTGCGCTTCGGTGGGTGTGGTCATCAGCGTCCTCTCGCGTCGTTGCGGTTGCCGCCGTCGTCCACGGGCGCCACACCGCTCCGGTGGCGTCCGCGATCAGGTCGGCGGTCGTGTCGGACATTACCGCGCTCGCGTGCCGGATGACGTCTGGCGGTGCGACGCCGGTGATGTGTGCCGTGCATGTCACATGCGATGAATTGTCTCCCGCACGTGATCTGCGGGCGACACATGGGGTACACTTGACCATGCCGGACTTGTTCCGGCGGCAGCGGACCGGATTCCCCCCAATCCTCCGTTGCCGTGGCGGCACCCGTTCCCCCCAACAGGTGCCGCCCTTTCTCGTTGTCGGGACGATCGTCTCGTTTCCGGGCTCATCCCCGCGGCTGTCCGGCCGACGTCGTCGATCGCGAAGTCGGCGCGGCATGGTGCGATCCGCGCGCTTCCGGCGCTCTGGACGAACGGGTGGACAGAACCGTCCGCCTGGTCCGAGATCGCCGATCGGCGGGGCGCTCCGCAGTGTGGCCGGGATTCTCTGGGCGAGCTGTGGGGCACCGGATCATCGCGTGTTCCGCACTCCGGAGGTGTGCGGGCGTGTTCCACCTCGTCGTGACCACACTGTGCCCGAGTGGGGTACGTACGGCTGTTCGGGGTACAAACAGTGACGCTGTCGCTCGTCCTCCCCAGCGCGGTGTCGGCCTCGTCGGTCCCCAGAACGGTCGGTCCTTCGCTGATGCCGGTGGAGGGCTCCCTACGGTCCTCGAGCATGGTCCACAGTCCGTTCTCATCGTTCTCGTCCTCGTCTGCGCTGTCCTCGTCCGCGCTGTCCTCGTCCGCGCTGTTCGTCCCGGTCGTCGGAGGGGAGCGCGTCGATGTGTCCGGGACCGGGGTCGCGGATCCGGATCGTGCCGGTCCCGACCTCGTCGAGTTCGAGGAGCTGTTGCCGTTCGTGCGCGCCCCGGGCATCACCGACGTCCTCGTGCTCGGAGACCGCGGCGTGTGGGTCGACGAGGGTGCCGGACTGCGCCGGACGTCCATGCTCCTCTCGGAACCGCGGACCCAGCAGCTCGGTACGAGGCTGGTCGAGATCGCCGGGCGTCATGTCGACGAGGCGACCCCCTGCGCCGACGTCCACCACGGCGGGGGCATCCGGGTGCACGTCGTGCTGGCGCCCATCTCGCAGTCCGGCACAGCGATCTCGATCCGGCTCCCGAGCACCGTCGGCCTCGGACTCGACGACCTCGATCGTCGAGGGTTCTTCGAGCGGATCCCACGCGATCTCGTCGAGGCGGCCGTCGTCGCACGGCGGAACGTGCTCGTGAGCGGTGCGACCGGCAGCGGCAAGACGACGCTGCTCGGCGCGATGCTCCAGCTGGTGCCGCACGACGAGCGCATCGTGACGGTGGAGGACGTCGCGGAGCTCCGGATCGACCATCCGCACGTCGTCCGACTGCAGGCACGGCAGGCGAACGCGGAGCGCGTCGGATCGATCGGCCTCGAGCGACTGGTGCGGGAGGCGCTCCGGATGCGTCCGGACCGCGTCGTCGTGGGCGAGTGCCGAGGAGCCGAGGTGCGGGTGCTCATGGCCGCGCTCAACACCGGCCACGACGGTGGGGCGGGGACGGTCCACGCGAACAGCGTCCAGGACGTGGCGACCCGGCTCGAGGCGCTCGGGGCGCTCGCCGGGCTCGGCGCAGAGCCGTTGGCACGGCAGGCGGTGAGCGCGTTCGACCTGGTCCTGCACCTCGATCGCACGGACGGGAGGCGCGGGTTAGCTGCCGTGGGCCGGCTCGCGCTGGACGGTCGGGACCGTCTCGTGGTGGCCGAGGAGCGCCCGACGACGGAGGGCCGGGTCACCGACGGCACGCATCCGGCCGTGGCCTTCGACCGGACGGGTCATGCGTCGGCAGGCCGCTGAGTCCGCATCGGCCGCGCGGACACTCGACCGCGTCGCCACGCTCGTCCGGGCGGGGATCACGGCCCGCCGAGCGTGGACGGTGGTCGCGGAGCGGGAGCCGGCACTCCTGCCCGTCGCACGGTCGATCGCCGCGGGCGCGACCGTCGCGGAGGGCCTCTGCCGGGTGCGCGGGACCGGCCAGGCGGTGTGGCAGGACGTCGCGGTCCTCTGGGCGGTGGCCGAACGGACCGGATCGCCCGTCGCACCGACGCTCGACGCACTGGCGGCGGCGCTCCGGGAACGCGCCGACGCCGATCGCGCCGTCGAGGTCGCACTGGCCGGGCCGCGGGCGAGCGGCCGTGTGGTCCTCGCGCTCCCGGTGGTCGGCGTGCTCTTCGGGCTCATGTGGGGGATCGAGTCCGTGCGGTTCCTGTTCGCGAGCGTCCTCGGATGGGGCTGCCTGGTGCTCGCGGGCGGCCTCGTGCTGTGCGCCGGACACTGGACACGACGCCTCGTCGCACGCGCGGATCCGTCCGGCCCGGTTCCCGGGCTCGGCCTCGAACTCTGGGCGGTCGCGCTGTCGTCCGGGGGCGCCCGGTCGGCGGCGTCCCGTGTCGTCGCCGAGGCCGCGGGGGACCGTGCGCTGCCCGAGGCGGAACGAACCGCGATCACCGCCACGCTCGAGCTGGCGGACGCGGTCGGCGTGCCCGCAGCGGGACTGCTCCGGGCCGCGGCGACGGACGTTCGTCGGGACACCGCTGCGGACCAGCTCGCGGCGGCCGAGCGGCTCGGGGTGCTCCTGGTGCTGCCGCTCGGTGTGTGCCTGCTGCCCGCGTTCGTCCTCGTGGGGATCGTGCCGGTGATCGCGGGGATCCTGTCCTCCACCATCGCGGGATTGCGGTGACCGTCCACAGCGCCACTCCGATCCGGCGTGAGCTCCCGGTGCGGCCGCGACGATGGGAACCAGGGGCGCGGAATCACCGGGCCGGACGGAGGGGGACTCACCATGGGAGCGAGCAGAGCGGTGGCCGGAGCAGATCCAGTCGGGGGCGGGGCGGATCCGGCTGTGGGCGGAGCAGATGCGGCTGTGGGCGGGGCGGATCCGGCTGTGTGCGGAGCGGATGCGGCCGTGGGTGGAGCGGATGCGGCCGTGGGTGGGGCAGGTCGGAGCGGGTGGTCGGTGGGTCGGGCTGCCGGCGGGTCGCGCGTGGCCGGCCGGCGTTCCGGTGCTCTCGGCCGGATCGTCGTCGACGACACCGGGTCGGCGACGGCCGAGTACGCGGTGGTGATCCTGGCCGCGGTCGCGTTCGCCGGGGTCCTGGTCGCGGTGATGCGGTCTGGTGAGGTGCAGGCGCTCCTCGTCGGGATCGTTCGCGGGGCGCTGTCGTTGTGACCGGCGGGCCCGTCCTGGTCCGGCGTGCGCGCGCCGTGGTTGCTGGGCTCCGCCAGGACAGGGGCCCCGGCCTGAGCAGTGGCTCGGGCTCCGGCTCTGGGCCCGGATCTGGCTCCGGCGCCGGACCGGGCGCTGCCGCGAGCGTCGATGTGGGTGCTCGCGGCAGGACGGCGCAGCTGGGCGATGCGCGCGGCTCGGTCACCGTCGAGTTCGCCGTGGTGCTCCCCGCGGTCGTCGTGGTGGTCGGACTCGCAGCCGGGCTCGTCGCCGGTGCGGCGATGGAGATCCGGCTCCAGGTCGCCGGTGCGGCCGTCGCTCGCGCGGTCGGCCGCGGTGACTCCGCGAGTGCGACGGCGCTGGCGGCTGAACTCGCGCCCGGTGGCACGGTCAGGACCATCATGAGCGGTTCCGTGGTGTGCGCCACGGCATCGGCCCCGGTGCCGGTGCTCGGAGCCGTCCGGCTGCCCGCCACCGCGACGGTCTGTGCGGCGAACGGTGGCCGGTGACGCGGTTCCAGGACACCCGGGGGAGCACCTCGGTGGTCCTCGTCGGCGTCATCGCAGCGGTCGTGCTCGGCGTCAGCGTGCTCGGCGCTGCCGTACGCGTGCAGGTCGACCTCGTCCGGGCAGCGACCGTGGCGGACTCCGCTGCGATCGCCGGCGCGGCCTCGGCGGTCGGACTCGTCGCCGGACCCCCGTGCGTCCGGGCGGCGGATGTCGCCGTCCGATCGGGTGCCCGGCTCGACGCGTGCGTGGTCGACGACGCGACGGTGACCGTACGAGCAGTGGTCGTCTCCGGTGTGTTCGCTGTGGGCGCCACGTCACGGGCCGGTCCGGATGACGATCCGGCGATATATAGGAGCGGATCCGATAGTGGAGCGTCGGGACACCGTGTGTATGGTGTGCCTGTCGGTCCACCGCCGCCCGACACCTCCGGTCGATCGACGCGATCTGCGTCCGGTCACCGTCTGCACCATCGATCAAGGAGTCACGTGCCAGGCACGAAAAAGCTCGTGATCGTCGAGAGCCCCGCGAAGGCCAAGACGATCGCCCAGTACCTCGGAGACGGCTACGAGGTCCAGGCCTCCGTCGGCCACATCAGGGACCTCGTCGAGCCGAAGAACCTGCCCGCTGAGCTCAAGAAGGGCTCCCTCGGCAAGTTCTCGGTGGACGTCGAGAACGGGTTCGAGCCGTACTACGTCGTCTCGGACGCCAAGAAGAAGACGGTCGCCGACCTCAAGCGCGCGCTCAAGGACGCCGACGAGCTCTTCCTCGCGACAGATGAGGACCGCGAGGGCGAAGCCATCGCGTGGCACCTGCTCCAGGTCCTGAAGCCCAAGGTCCCCGTGCACCGCATGGTGTTCCACGAGATCACGAAGGAGGCGATCCAGCGCGCGAAGGACGCCACTCGCGAGCTCGACACCGCGCTCGTCGATGCGCAGGAGACCCGCCGGATCCTCGACCGTCTCTACGGGTACGAGATCTCGCCGGTGCTCTGGCGCAAGGTCGGCCCCGGACTCTCAGCAGGTCGGGTCCAGTCCGCGGCGACGCGCCTCGTGGTCGATCGTGAGCGCGAACGCCTCGCCTTCGTGTCGGTCAACTACTGGGACCTCACCGCGCGGTTCGCGAAGCCCGACGCCACCTCGCCCTTCACCGCTCGCCTCGCCAGGCTCGGCGGGACGCGTGTCGCGTCCGGCCGTGACTTCGACGACCGGGGGAACGCCAAGGGCGACGCCGTCCGGCTCGACGACGCGTCGGCGCACGCGCTGTCGGCGGTGCTCCGTCGCGCGGACGGTGCCGTCGTCCGGAGCGTCGAGTCCAAGCCCTACACGCGTCGACCTGCTGCGCCGTTCACGACCTCGACCCTCCAGCAGGAGGCGGCCCGCAAGCTGCGGTTCTCGGCACGGCAGACGATGAGCGTCGCGCAGTCGCTGTACGAGAACGGCCACATCACCTACATGCGAACGGACTCTGCGTCGCTCTCGCAGCAGGCCGTCTCCGCGGCGCGCAAGCAGGCGTCCGATCTGTACGGCGCCGACACGGTCCCGGACAAGCCCCGGTCCTACGCCGGCAAGAGCAAGAACGCGCAGGAGGCCCACGAGGCGATTCGCCCCGCGGGCGACACCTTCAAGACGCCGTCCCAGATGCAGAACGTCATCCGGGGCAACGACTGGAAGCTCTACGACCTCATCTGGAAGCGCACCGTGGCCTCGCAGATGGCCGACGCCAAGGGCTCCACCGCCTCGGTCGTCATCGGCATCGCGTCGCCGGAGCCCGTCGAGGGTCTCGCCGTCACCGCCTCCGGCACGGATGCGGAGTTCACCGCGTCAGGCACGGTGATCACCTTCCGCGGGTTCCTCAACGCGTACGAAGAAGGCAAGGACGAGGACCGGCACGAGTCCTCCGAGCAGGCCGACACGACGCTCCCGCAGATGGCCGAGCGCGACCGCCTCTCGGTCGAGGAGATCGAGGCGAAGGGGCACGACACCTCCGCACCGCCGCGCTACACCGAAGCGAGCCTCGTGAAGACCCTCGAGGAACTCGGCATCGGTCGCCCGTCGACCTACGCCGCGATCATCTCGACCATCGTGGACCGCGGCTACGTCACGCCCCGAGGCACGGCGCTCGTCCCGAACTGGATCGCGTTCAGCGTGGTCCGACTTCTCGAGGAGTACTTCCACGACCTCGTGGAGTACGACTTCACGGCGGGCATGGAGGACGACCTCGACCGCATCGCCGGTGGCGAGGCGGATCGCGTCGACTGGCTGAACGGCTTCTACTTCGGCAACGACGACCAGCGCGGACTCCGCGGGGTGATCGACAACCTCGGCGAGATCGACGCCAGGGAGATCAACTCCGTCGAGCTCGCGCCCGGGCTGGTGCTCCGCATCGGCAAGTACGGCCCGTACATCGAGACACCGAGCGACGATCCGGAGACCCCGCGTCGGGTGAACGTCCCCGAGGACCTCGCACCGGACGAGCTCACGGTGGACAAGGCGCGGGAGCTCGTCGATGCTCCCGTGGTCGGCGATCGCGTCGTCGGCGTCAACCCCGCGACCGGCAAGGAGGTCCTGGCCAAGGACGGCCGGTTCGGTCCCTACGTGACCGAGCGGACTCCCGAGCCGGAGCCCACCGTGGACCCGGCGACCGGTGAGGTGCTCGAGACGGCTGCGGCCGATGCCACGACCGCGTCGGCCGCAGGCACGTCGGCCGCAGCGACAGCGACCGCGACGGCCACGAAGACCGCCACCCGGACGACGAAAGCCTCGAAGGCCGCCGCGGGGGAGCCCGAGGCACCGGCGAAGAAGAAGCCCGTGAAGAAGGCGGCGGCTCCCAAGGAGCGCACCGCATCCCTCTTCAAGTCCATGGACCCGATGACCGTCGACCTCGAGACCGCCCTCAAGTTGCTCGACCTGCCCCGCCTCGTCGGGACGGACCCGGAGACCGGCAACGAGATCTTCGCGGCGAACGGCCGCTACGGTCCGTACCTCAAGAAGGGCACGGACACCCGGACGCTACCGGGCGAGGACGCGATCTTCGACATCGACCTCGCCGGTGCCACCGAGCTGTTCGCGCAGCCGAAGTACGGCGGTCGCCAGGCGTCGAGCGCGCTCAAGGAGTTCGAAGCGGACCCCGTGAGCGGCAAGCCGATCAAGATGAAGGACGGCCGTTTCGGGCCGTACGTCACCGACGGCGAGACGAACGCGACCATCCCGCGCGGCGAGGACATCGACGAGGTCGACTTCGAGCGTGCGGTGCAGCTCATCGCCGACAAGCGCGCGAAGGGTCCCGCCAAGCCGAAGGCCAAGCGGACCACGACCCGCAAGGCCCCGGCGAAGAAGAAGTGACCGACGCGGCACCGGTGCCCCTCGGACGGTTCATCACGTTCGAGGGCGGCGACGGCGCGGGCAAGACGACACAGGCAGCGCGACTCGAAGAGTGGTTGCAGACGGTCGGGAGGACCGTGGTGCGCACGCGCGAACCCGGCGGTACCGAGCTCGGCGGCCGCATCCGCGAGATGGTGTTGCACGAGCGCGGACACATCGCGCCACGTGCCGAGGCGCTCCTCTACGCCGCGGACCGCGCACACCACGTCGAGACGCTCGTCCGCCCGGCGCTCGACCGCGGGGACGTCGTCGTGCAGGACCGGTACATCGACTCGTCGGTCGCCTACCAGGGTGCCGCGCGCGGACTCGGGGCCGATCACATCCGGTCGGTGTCCGACTGGGCCGCGGACGGGCTCGTCCCCGACCTGACGGTCCTGCTCGACCTCGACGTCGCCGTCGGACGAGCGCGGGTCGCTGCTGCGCGGGGGGTCTTCGACCGCCTCGAGGCCGAGGCGTCCACCTTCCACGAGACCGTCCGACAGTCGTTCCTCGGCATGGCCGGTGCCGAACCAGACCGGTTCCTCGTGGTCGACGCGACAGCGGTGCCGGACGACATCGCCGACCGCATCCGGACCCGGGTCGGCGTCCTCCTCGGAGTCGCGGCGTGAGCGTGTGGGACGGGCTGACCGGGCAGGCCGAGGCGGTGGCGAGTCTCCGGGCGGCCGCAGAGGCCCCGGACGGCAGCGGGAGCATGACGCACTCATGGCTGATCACCGGTCCACCCGGGTCCGGTCGGTCGAACGTCGCGCTGGCGTTCGCCGCAGCACTGGTCAGCGGCGGGTCGGACGACGAGCGTGCCCTGGCGCAGGTCACCGCGCGGACGCACCCGGACGTCGCCGTGCTCACGACGCAGCGCGTGATCATCACCATCGACGAGATCCGTACCCTCGTCACGGGGTCGTACTACTCACCGTCGGTCGGGCGCTACCGCGTCGTGATCGTCGAGGACGCCGACCGCATGACCGAGCGCACGTCGAACCTCCTCCTCAAGGCCCTCGAGGAACCCCCGGAGCGCACCGTGTGGATCCTCTGCGCGCCGAGCGAAGCCGACCTCATCCCGACGATCCGCTCGCGCGTCCGGTCGGTCCGCCTCCGTGTGCCGGACATCGAGTCGGTCGCGGATCTCCTCGTGGCCCGGAGCGGCGTGGACCGTGCACTCGCCCTCGACGCGGCACGGCAGGCACAGAGCCACATCGGCATGGCGCAGCGGCTCGCGACCAGCCCAAACGCCCGGGATCGTCGGCGGCGGACGCTCGACACCGTGCTCCGGATCCGGAGCGTCGGCGATGCGGTGCTCGCGGCGGCGGAGCTCATGGCGGTCGCGGACGAGGACGCCAAGTCGATCACCCAGGAGCGGGACGCGGAGGAGCGCGACGCAGCCCTCCGGTCGCTCGGTGTCGAGCCGGGTGGCACGGTGCCCCCGGCGCTCCGATCGCAGCTCCGCGTGCTCGAGGAGGACCAGAAGCGACGGGCGACGCGGAGCCTCCGCGACGGCCTCGACCGCATCCTCGTCGACGTCATGTCGCTGTACCGCGACCTCCTGCTCATGGGCCTCGGGGCGGCGACCGAGCCGGTGAACCTCTCGATGCGTGACCAGCTCGACCGGGCCCTGCCGATGGTCCCGCCCGCGTCCGCACTCGAGGTCCTCGACGCCGTCGGACTCGCACGGCGTCGGATCGCCGCGAACGTGGCCGCGCTGCTCGCACTCGAGGCACTGCTCGTCACCGTCGCGCGTGCGGTCCGCTGACGCACTGACACACCGCGGTCCCATTGACGCGCCGTCCCGACGCTCGCCGGTCGCCACTGCCCAGAACGCGCACCACTCGTCGCCGAAGCACTGCAAATTTGCATGGTGTGCAATGATCGAGGCATGAGCGTCACCGAACCCGAACTCGGCCTGCGTGAGCGGAAGCGCCGTGCCACCAAGGCGGCGATCCAGCAGGCAGCACTGCGGATCGCGATCGACGAGGGGCTCGGCGCGGTCACGGTCGACGAGATCTCCCGGCGCGCCGACGTCTCCCCGCGGACCTTCTTCAACTACTTCGCGAGCAAGGACCAGGCGCTCCTCGGCGAGGACCCGACCCTGCCGACCGACGAGGCGGTGGACGCGTTCGTTGCCGGACTCCCGAGCGGCGAGCTGATGTCCGACATCGGTGAGCTCCTCGCGCACTCGACCCAGGAGCTCATCGAGGACCGCGACCTCATGCCGGAGCGACAGCAGGTCCTCAAGGAGAACCCGCAGTTGTTCGGGCAGCGGATGGCGTCGATGAAGGAGTTCCAGGCCCAGCTCGCGGCGGTCATCATGCGCCGTCTCACGCTCACGGATCCCGACCAGCGCTCCGGATCGGGGGACGCCTCCGAACCCGGGGACGCCTCCGAACCCGGAGACGCCGCCGAAGCCGACCGGTCGTCCGTCCCGCGCGCCGGTGGCACCGAGCTCGAACGGCGCGCCCGTCTGGCGTCACTCGTCGCGATGGCGACGGTGCGTCACGCGTGGTGGGAGTGGTCGGCGCTCGAGGGCGACGGGCGTCTCGTGGACTGCCTCCGCGCGTCGTTCGCGGACCTCGGCGCGCTCGTTTCGCGTGCGCGTGCTTGATCCGCTACAGTAGTTTCTCGTGCCGCTGCGACGATGTCGGAGCGTCCGCCGCCTTAGCTCAGTCGGTAGAGCGATTCACTCGTAATGAATAGGTCATCAGTTCGATTCTGATAGGCGGCTCCACAGCACGACGAAGGCCCCCGGTCACTCGGGGGCCTTCGTCGTCCGGGCACACCCGCACCGGCCGCACCCGCCACACCCGCGCCGGCCGCACCGGTACGCGCGGACCGCGCACACCCGCCCCCGGCCTCACACCCTCCGGTGGATCCGCGCCTCCCACGGCGCGAGCGACGGACCGTCGTCCCCGCCGGCGGGGTTCCGGAGCACAACCGCTCCGAGCAGCCCGAGGACGTCCTGGGGGAGCGCCAGCGCCGACGAGGACAGGTTCGCGACCACGACGAGCGCCTCGTCGTCGAGCGTCCGCGTGAACGCCCACAGCGTCGGGTGATCCGGTTCCAGGAGCGCGAACGCCCCGAGCTGCACCACCGCGGACTCGTGTCGCAGCGCGACGAGCCGTCGAAAGTGCTCGAACACGGACCGGTCGCCGGCCGCACGGTCCGCCTCCACCGTGATGTCGGGCCAGCCGACGCCCATGCCGATCCACGCTTCGGTCGACGAGAATCCGCCGGAGGGCTCGGCGGCGGTCCACGGGATCGGGGTCCTGGCGTTGTCCCGGCTCCGGGACACGAGCGAGTCGAGCACCGGGGACGGGTCCGCGCCGTCGTCGACCTCAGAGCGGTACCGGTTCAGCGACTCGATGTCGCGGTACTGCTCGATGGTGCGGAACCCGGCGTTCACCATCCCGATCTCGTCGCCCTGGTACACGTAGGGCGTTCCTCGGTGCAGGTGCAGCACGGTCGCGAGGAGTGTCGCCGACTCGATCCGGTACGACTCCGACCCGAACCGGGACACCGTCCGCGGCTGGTCGTGGTTCGCCGTGTACAGCGAGTTCCAGCCCCGCTCCGCGAGCCCGTCCTGCCAGCGGGCGAGCGAGCGCTTGAGCGCGGGGAGCGACAGGGCCCGGGTGTCGAACTTCGACGCCGGGCCGTGGTCGAGCCCGACGTGCTCGAACTGGAAGACCATGTCGAGCTCGTGCCGGTCCGGATCGGTGAAGAGCACGGCGTCCTCGACCGTGACGCCGGGCATCTCGCCGACGGTCAGCAGTGCGTCCGGTCGGTCGGCGAACACCCTGCGGTGCATCTCCTGCAGGTGCTCGTGGATACGCGGAGCCATCACGTACCCGGTGCTGTCGCCGACCAGGTCGTCCGGGTTCTTCGCGATGTGGTTGATGACGTCCATCCGGAAGCCGTCGACACCACGGTCGAGCCAGTGGTTCATCATCGAGTACACGGCGTCGCGCATGTCCGCGTCGTCCCAGTTGAGGTCGGGCTGCTCCGGGGCGAACATGTGCAGGTAGTACTGCCCGGTCGTGTCGTCGAGCGTCCACGCGGGTCCGCCGAACGCGCCGCGCCAGCCGTTGGGCTCGTGGCCGTCGACCGGGTCGCGCCAGATGTACCAGTCGCGTTTCGGGCACGTGGTGGACGCGCGAGACGCCTGGAACCACGGGTGTTCGTCGGACGAGTGGTTCACGACGAGGTCCATCACGAGCTTCATCCCACGCTGGTGCACCTCGCCGAGCAGGGCGTCGAACTCGTCGAGCGTGCCGAACAGCGGGTCGATGTCCTCGTAGTCGCTGATGTCGTAGCCGTTGTCCGCCTGCGGTGACCGGTAGATCGGGGACAGCCAGACGACGTCGACGCCGAGGTCCGCGATGTGGTCGAGGTGCTGCCGGATCCCACCGAGGTCGCCGACCCCGTCGCCGCTCGCGTCCGCGAAGCTCCGCGGGTAGATCTGGTAGACGACGGCCTTCGTCCACCACGCTGGCTGGGTCGGGACTCCTGCGGGCACGGGCACGCCTCCTTGCGTCGTGCGTCCGGCCGCCGGTTCGCGACGGGACGCGGGACGGAGGGGAGGGACGGTGCCAGCTGGCACCGTCCCTCCAGACCGTCAGATGCTCACGTCGAACCTACGGATGCCTACGGCAGGTAGTACGTCGGGTTCGGCAGTTTCACGGACTGGTCGGCCGATCCGCCGATGAGGTCGCTGAACTGGTCGCCGTAGTTCGCGACGATGTCGTACCGTCCTCCGTCACGCGATTCGATGTGCGCACGGGTCTGCGACTTGTACTCGACGGTGGAGCACTTGGCCGTCGCGCAGGTCACGTACGACGGCTGCTGCGACACCCCGACCCCGGTCCACTTGGTGTAGTAGGTCGGGATCGTCGAGCGCGTGGCGGAGGACCGGCCGGTGGCCTCGAACTGCGGGAACCCGACCTTGTGCAGGTTCGCGATCGTCGCGGTCTTCTGGTCGTCGTTCCGACCGGTGAGTCCGATCACGGTACAGCCGGACCGCTCGGCGACCTGGACGAGCGAGGTCATCGACGGCGTCGCGGGGAACCGCTGGTCCTGCACCCAGACGTCCTGCTCGGCGGGGGAGAACGTGAAGTGCATGTCCGCCACCTCCATGTCGTAGGTCCAGAGGGTCGTGTCGTCGGCGTCGAGGACGATCGCAGGGTTCCGGTGGGTCTTCTGCGCGACGAAGCAGCGTGCTGCGACCTCGGGGATCTGCCGGGCGACGATCGCGCGCATCTCGCGGATGTAGGGGCTGTCCGCCTTGTTCGCGATGCCCGTGCCGGGGTCGCCGTAGTAGGTCGCGATCGTCTTCTTGACGGAGTCGATGTTCGGGATGCCCTCACCGCCCTGGGTGGTGCCCGAGGAACCGTCGGCCGCCATGGTGAAGTGCGTGCGCGGGGCGAACTGCGGCTCGGAGACGCCCGGCAGGTCTGCTGAGGGGAGGTAGTACGTAGGGTTCGGGAGCTTCAGGGTGTTCTCCGCGTAGCCGCCCTGCAGGTCGGACCACTGGTCGCCGACGTTGAGCGTGATCGTGTAACCGAGGTCCTGCTCGATGTGCTTGCGGGTGCCCGCCTTGAACTCGACCGTCGTACAGGTCGACACGCACGTGACGTACGACGGCTGCGTGCTGGTACCCGTACCGGTCCACTTCGTGAAGAAGTCGTCCGCTGCGAAGCCCTGGTACCCGACCTTCGTCAGATTGGCGAGTGTCGCTGTCTTCTGGTCGTCGTTCCGACCGGTCACGCCGAAGATCGTGAAGCCCATGGCCTCCGCGGCGTTCAAGAACGACACCATGCTCGGCGTCGCAGGGAACCGCTGGTCCTGCACCCAGACGTCCTGCTCGGCGGGGGAGAACGTGAAGTGCATGTCCCCGACCTCCATGTCGTAGGTGAACAGCGTCGTGTCGTCGCTGTCGAGCACGATCGCCGGCTTCTGGCCCTTCGCGACCGCGGCGTCGTACTGCGCGCGGAGGCCAGCGGTCTGCCTCGACACGATCGAGGCCATCTCGCTGATGTACGGCGAGGTCGTCTTGTTCGCGATGCCCGTGCCCGGATCGCCGTAGTAGGTCGCGATGGTCTTCTTGTCGGAGTCGATGTTCGGGATGCCCTCGCCGCCCTGGGTCGCTCCAGAGCTCCCGTCGGCGGCCATCGTGAACTGCGTCCGCGGGGTCAACCCGGCGTCCTGGCCGGATCCCGGCCCGTGCCATCCACCGCCACCGTGCCCCGGCCAGCCGTGCGCGGACGCGGTCGTCGTGCCGACGAGGGTCGAGCCGAGTACCAGGGCCGCCGTGGTGGCCCCGACCGCGAGGAGCCGGAGCGGGGAGGAGATGGTGCGTCTGATCACGTGTCACCGTTTCGTCGGGCGGGTTCGGCCCCCGGCGTTCCATCGGGAGCTGGTGGCCCCCGATCGGGGGTACGGCAGCACCTTAGCTGGGAATCGACCATGGAGTCGATGTCCATCCACAGGGCGTCATCGGCGTCCGGAGGGGGATCGACTTCTCCACAGGCGGGGACCCGCCGCCCCCACGGGCCCGTGCACTCGGGTAGACAGGAGCCATGACCATTCGATGGGGTGTCCTCGGCACCGGCGGCATCGCCCACTCGTTCGTGCGCGCCTGCCGTGCGGCCGGTGTGGTGTTCTCGGCGGTCGGGTCGCGGACGGCGGACAGCGCGGCCGCGTTCGCCGCCGAGTACGACATCCCACACGCGCACGGGTCCTACGACGACCTCGTGGCGGACGACACCGTGGACGCGGTCTACGTCGCGACCCCGCACCCGATGCACGCCGAGGACGCGCTCCGTGCGATCGGCGCCGGCAAGCACGTGCTCGTCGAGAAGGCCTTCACGCTCAACGCGCCGGAGGCCAGGACCATCGTCGACGCCGCCCGCGAGCGGGGCGTCGCGATCACCGAGGCGATGTGGACGCGGTTCCTGCCGCAGAGTGCCATGATCCGCCGGCTCGTGCAGGACGGCAGGATCGGCCGCCCCCGTCTCGTCGAGGCGACACACCACCAGGCCCTGCCGACCGATCCCCGGCACCGGTTGAACGACCCGGCGCTCGGTGGCGGCGCGATCCTCGACCTCGGCATCTACCCGATCTCGTTCGCGGTCGACGCCCTCGGAGTGCCGGAGAGCGTCATCGCGAGCGGGACCCTGAGCGAGCAGGGGGTCGACACGCAGATGGGCCTCGTGATGACCCACGCGGGCGGCGCCCAGTCGATGCTCCACTTCGCCCTCGACGTGCGGTCGCCGAACACCGCGTCGATCATCGGCGACGACGGTCGGATCGACGTCGACGCCACGTTCTTCACGCCGACGACGTTCCGGCTCCGCGACCGCGACGGTGCGGTCGTGGAGGAGTTCGACGGGCGTGAGGAACTCGCGGGATACCACCACGAGGCGCGGGCGTTCGAGCGGATGATCGAGTCCGGGGAGCACGACGGCGGCCCGATGGACGCCGAGCAGTCGGTCGCCATCATGGCGGTGATGGACGAGGCGCGTCGTCAGGTCGGCGTGCGCTACCCGAGCGAGGGGACCGCGTCGACCGGACGGCGTTCCGCGGCGCTCTGACGGAGAACCGGGCCGCGATGGTGACGGGGGCCTAGGCATGTCGGTGGGCTCGCCGTAGAATCGTCGGCAATGTCCGACGCCACCGACCGCCCCGACGAGCCCGCCACCTCCGACGAGCCTGCCGCGCCCGCCGCCTCGTCCACGCCTGGCGACGACGCCGGCGACAGTCCGGAGACTGCGAGCGCTCCGTCGGACGGGAGGCTCGGGTCGGCCCTCGCAGGCATCCGCCGGTCCGTCGCGCGGAAGCCGGTCGCATGGGCGATCGGTGGCTTCGCCGCCATCCTCATGGTCGGTTCCGGTGGCGCCGTCGCGATGGCCGCGGCGACCATGCCGACCCCGTCGTCGACCGCGGCCGGCCCCGGTCCGGTGAGCACTGCCTCCCGTCCGTCGTCCTCGTCGTCCGCAGCCCCGTCGGCCAGCGCCACCCCGACGGCTCCGGCCCGCTCCGTCCCCGCCGACGTCGCCGGCCCGAGTGCGCTCCGGACGTGCTCGGTCGCCGGTCCAGCCGGTGCCGCGGGGCTCGGCCAGTTCGAGGGCTTCGTGATGAACGCCAGCACCGGCGAGACCCTCTTCGACCGGAACGGTCAGACCCCGGCCCGGACCGGCAGTGTGATGAAGACGCTCACCACCGCGACCGCGCTGACCGACCTCGGGGGTGACTACCGGATCCCGACGACCGTGGTGTCCGAAGGTGCCGGCACGATCGCGATCGTCGGACACGGCGACCCGACGCTCAGCGCCGGCGGCGGCACGGTGTACCCGGGGGCGCCGACCCTCGCGGACCTGGCGCAGCAGGTCAAGGCGCGGCTCGGCGACACGCCCGTGGGCACGATCGTCACCGACGACACCTACTGGAACGACGCCGACGCGTGGGACCCGTCGTGGCCGGTGAGCGAGCGGACCATCGGGTACCAGCCCGAGGTGATGGCGCTCATGGTCGACGGCGACCGGGCGAACCCCGCCGCGGCGACGTCGCCACGGTCCACCGACCCCGTCGGCCGTGCGGGCGCCGCGTTCCGCTCGGCACTCGCGAACGCCGGTGTGGTCGGGGCCGGCTCGGCGACGATCACCAAGCGCGCCACGACCGGCTCGGACACCATCGCCCAGGTGCAGTCGCAGCCGGTCTCGACGCTCATCGGGCAGATGATCCCGAACTCCGACAACACCCTCGCCGAGATGCTGGCGCGGATCTCGTCGAAGCAGTCCGGCTCGGACGGGTCCGCCGCCTCGCTGACCGGCGTCTACCAGAAGGCGCTCGGCGCCTACGGGCTGAACGCCTCGGGCATCGTGATCAAGGACGGTTCCGGCGAGAGCGGTGACAACGCCGTGTCGCCCGCCCTGGTGTCGCAGCTCATGGTCAAGGTCGCCGCCGGCGAGAAGGGCCTCGGGACGCTCGCGCAGTCGCTGCCCGTCGCGGGGGTGTCGGGGACGCTGTCATCGCGGTTCACCGGCGCGAGCGCCGTGGCGCGGGGCAAGGTGCACGCGAAGACGGGGTGGATCGACACCGCGAACACGCTCGGGGGCTACATCGACGCCGCCGACGGCACCCGCCTGACCTTCGGGTTCTACGCACTCGGCTCCTCGCGGGCCGCGGCCCTGCCGGCGCTCGACGCGATCACCGCCGCCGTCTACCGCTGCGGGAACAACCTGTCGAACGGGTGACCCCGGGTCCGGGCACCAGCGCGTCCTCGGGCTGCTGGGCCAGGATGGGTCCATGACCCGCGCGCTCCTGATCGTCGACGTCCAGAACGACTTCACGGAGGGTGGCGCGCTCGGGGTCCAGGGCGGGATCGCCACGGCGGAGCGCATCACTCGCTTCCTCGCAGCACACGGCCCCGAGTACGACCTCGTCGTCGGCTCGCGCGACTGGCACCACGGCGACGATGACAACGGCGGGCACTTCGCCCCCGAGCCGGACTTCGTGACGACCTGGCCGGTGCACTGCGTCGGCGGGACCCCCGGTGCCGAGTACCACCCGGCGCTCGACACGACCGGCTTCGACGTGCACGTCCGGAAGGGACAGGGCGAGCCCGCGTACTCGGCGTTCGAGGGCACCGACGACACCGGCCGGACGCTCCGCGCGGTCCTGTCCGAGGCCGCCGTGAACGCCATCGACATCGTCGGCATCGCGACCGACCACTGCGTCCGGGCCACCGCGCTCGACGGGATCGCCGCGGGGTTCGACGTCCGGGTGTTCGACGACCTCGTCGCCGGGGTCGCCCCCGACTCGAGTGCGGCGGCCCTCGTCGAGGTGCGTGCCGCCGGTGCGACGGTCGTGCCGAGCGCCAGAGGGACCACAGCGACCGCGGCGACCCCAGCGACAGCGGCGACCGCAGCGACAGCAGTGACAGCGGCGACAGCGGCGGCCGCGGCGACCGCAGAACCGACCGAGCAGGAGGAACGATGACCGACACGACGTCCACCACGACCACGATGACCACGATCACGGACGGGGTCGTCACGATCCACGGGGTACCGACCGGCGTGTTCGTCGACGGCACCTGGCGCTCCTCGGGTTCCGGCGCGACCTTCGACGTGCGCGACCCCTCCACGGGCGAGGTCATCGCGTCGGTCGCCGACGGCACCCCGGCCGACGCCATGGCCGCCCTCGACGCAGCCGTCGCGGCCCAGGAGGCTTGGGCGTCCACGCCGCCGAGGCAGCGGTCCGACGTGCTCCGTCGCGCGTTCGACCTCGTCCACGAGCACGCCGAGGACATGGCCGCGCTCATGACGCTCGAGATGGGCAAGCCCCTCGCCGAGTCGCGGGGCGAGGTCACCTACGGGGCGGAGTTCCTCCGGTGGTTCAGTGAGGAGGCTGTGCGGATCACCGGCGGCTACTCGACCAACCCCGAGGGCACTGGTCGCGCGGTCGTGCTGAAGCGTCCGGTCGGTCCGGTGTACGCGATCACCCCGTGGAACTTCCCCCTGGCGATGGCCACCCGGAAGATCGCCCCGGCACTCGCCGCCGGGTGCACCATCGTCGTGAAGCCGGCGGACCTGACGCCGCTGACGACCCTGTACCTCGCGCAGCTCTTCGTCGAGGCCGGACTGCCCGCGGGTGTGCTGAACGTCGTCCCGACCTCGGACGCTCCCGGTCAGTCCGGTCCGCTGCTCGCCGACCCGCGGCTCCGGAAGCTCACCTTCACCGGATCGACTCCCGTCGGCTCGGCGCTCCTCAAGCTCGCCGCGGACAACGTCCTGAAGACCAGCATGGAGCTCGGCGGGAACGCCCCGCTCCTGGTCTTCGACGACGCCGACGTCGACACCGCGGTGACCGCGGCGATGCTCGCGAAGTTCCGGAACGTCGGCGAGGCCTGCACGGCCGCGAACCGGTTCTTCGTGCAGGACGGCATCGCGGACGAGTTCACGGCACGCCTCACCGAGCGGGTCCGTGGGTTCGTGATCGGCCGGGGGCGCGAGGACGGCACCACGATGGGGCCGCTCATCGACGCCAAGGCCGTCGGCAAGGCGTCCGACCTCGTGGACGACGCGGTGACGCGGGGTGCCCGGCTCGTCGTCGGGGGTGAGCCCGTGGACCGCCCCGGGACCTACTTCGCGCCGACGATCCTCGATGACGTCCAGCCCGGCTCGCGGATCCTCACGACCGAGATCTTCGCGCCGGTGGTGTCGATCACCCGCTTCAGCACCGAGGAAGAAGGGATCCGCCTCGCGAACGACACCGAGTTCGGCCTCGTGTCGTACGCGTTCACCAAGGACCTCGCACGTGCGCAGCGGCTCGCGGAGCGCCTGGAGTCCGGGATGCTCGGCGTGAACATGGGTGTCATCTCGAACGCGAGCGCCCCGTTCGGCGGCGTGAAGTCCTCGGGCCTCGGGCGCGAGGGCGCCCACGAGGGCATCGAGGAGTACCTGGAGACGGTCTACATGCTGACGCCGGACCCGTTCAGCGTCTGACCCCCCCGCCTCCCGCAAAACACCGAGTTGGCCGGGTCTCGCAAAGGTATTGCCCTGCGAGAAGCCGCCGACCTGGTGTTTTGCGGACGGGACTCGGACTGGGCGTCGGACGGGGACGCTGGGTCAGACGAGGAGCTGGTGCTTCGCCAGGTCCCGGTAGAGCGGCGTCGTCTGCACCAGCTCCGAGTGCGTCCCGACACCGACGACCCGCCCGTGCTCGAGCACGACGATGACGTCGGAGTCGACCACGGTGGACAGCCGGTGCGCGATGACGATGAGCGTCCGGTTCTCGGCCACGGCGTCGATCGCCAGGCGGAGCCGCTGCTCGTTAATGCCGTCGAGGCTCGAGGTCGACTCGTCGAGCAGCAGGATCGGGGGAGCCGCGAGCAGGGTCCGCGCGATCGCGAGCCGCTGCCGTTCACCCCCGGAGAGCATCACACCGTCCTCGCCGACCTGGGCGTCGAGCCCCCGTTCGTCGCGCTCGAGTACCTCGGTCAGGTTCACCGCCTCGAGCACGCGGACGCACTCCTCCTCGGTCGCGGTCGGTGAGCCGAGGAGCAGGTTCGCGCGGATCGTGCCGGCCAGCACCGGAGCATCCTGTTCGACGTAGCCGATCTGGGCACGCAGCTCGGCGCGGTCGAGCCCGCGGACGTCGATGCCGCCGAGCCGGATGACCCCGTCGGTCGGGTCGTAGAAGCGCTCGATCAGCGCGAGGGTGGTGCTCTTCCCGGCGCCGGAGGGCCCGACGAGGGCGACGCGACTGCCGCGCGGGACGCTGAACGAGACGTCGTGCAGGACGGTCGGGTCCTGCGGGCGTGCGTCGGCGTCGGTGACGCCAGCCGTGCCTCCCGGCAGTCCGGCGGTGCCCACCGGACCGGAACCGGACGGACGGGAGGCACGGATCGCGTCCGCCCCGCCGGTCGCGGTCGCGCCGTCGGCCCCGTCCGGCGACCCGGTGGTGACGAGGGCGTCCTCGCGGTAGCGGAACGACACGTGGTCGAACGTGATCGCGTCCTGGGTCGCGACGGCCGGGGCGGCGGAGAATGCGGCGTCGTCGTGGTCCTCGTCCGGCAGGTCGAGGATCTCCTGGATCCGTCCGAGCGCTCCGAGTGCCTGGTTCACCGCGATGGCGGCACCCATCGCCTGGCCGAGCGGGGTGATCATCATGAAGAGCAGCAGGATGAAGGTGACGAGGGTGGCGATCGACACGGTGCCGGCGGCGACCTGGGCGCCGCCGACGCCGATCACGACGATGAACGAGACCTGCAGCGCGATGAAGGACACCGGCACGACGAAGGCGGACATCTTCGCGATGTCGAGGCCGCGACGGTAGGCCTCCGTCGCGTGGCCGTCGATCTCGGCGACCTCGCGCTCGGTGGCTCCTGCGGCGCGGATCGTCCGGACGGCACTGATGCCGCGCTCGACCGCGGATGTGAGGTCGCCGACCTTCTCCTGGGCGCGCTTGCTCGCGACGCGGATCCGACGGCTCAGGGCTCCGACGAACACGATCGACAGCGCGATGATCACGACGGTGATGCCGAGGAGGAGCGGGTCGATGACCGCCATCACGACGACCGCGCCGATGAACGTCAGCGCACCGCCGATCGCCTCGATCAGCCCCTGCGTGAGGACCGCGCGGAGCAGCGTCGTGTCGCTGCCGATTCGGGAGACCAGGTCGCCCGTCCGCCGGACGTCGAACTCGGAGATCGGCAGGTGCAGGATCTTGGCGACGAGCCGGCGGCGGCTCGAGAGCACGACACCCTCGCCGGCGCGCTGGAGGAGGAAGTGCTGGAACCCGCTGAGGAGGCCCGACACGACGACGAGGACGGCGAGGAGCGCCACGAGGCTCGCGACGGTCTCGTGCTTCTGGACGGCGGTGATGACCTCGCGGATGAGCAGCGGCTGCGCGAGCGAGGTCGCTGCGCCGATGACGCTCAGGAAGATGATGAAGCCCATCACCCGGCGGTTCTCGAACAGGTACGGCAGCAGCGTGCCGAACGTCGCGCGGGGGCCGTCCGGTTGCTTGCGGCGGCGGCTCAGGAAGTTGCTCATCGTTCCTTCTCGGACTCGGTCAGGGTTTCGTCTCTCCTCCAACGGTACGTCGTCCCGCTGGGTCCGCCGCACACGGACGCGGGACCACTCCTGGCACTGATGAGAAGTGCCCATCTGTCGCCAGCCGGACGGCAGGCGACAGATGGGCACTTCTCACGGGAGCGGGGCGCGCGGCGGGCGCGGGCGCGCGGCGCGCGGCCGCCCGACGCGGGGCTACGGCGCGAGCACCGGCTCGTCGGCGGCTGCGGCGGCCGCGTCCGCCTCGCCGAAGTCGCTCCCACGCGTCTCCTTGACGAAGAACAGCGCGACGAGGGTCAGGACAGCGGCCCCCGTCAGGTACAGCCCGACCAGCGTGATGTTCCCCTGCGCGCTCCACAGGGCGATCGCCACGGTGGGCGCGAGCGACGCACCGAGGATGCTCGCGACGTTGTAGGCGATCGCGGACCCGGTGTACCGGACGTTCGTCGGGAACAGCTCCGGGAGCAGGGCACCCATCGGTCCGAACGTCAGCCCCATCAGGGACAGCCCGACGATGAGGAACGTGACGACCCCGATCGGCCCGGAGGCCGATGCGAACCAGATCTGGAACGTCAGGCCGAACAGGATGATCCCGACGGTCGTGGCGATGAGTGTCGGCTTCCGCCCGAACCGGTCCGCGAGCATGCCCGCGATCGGGGTCAGGATGCCGAAGAACACCACGCCGATCATGAGCAGTCCGAGGAACTCGCCGCGGGAGTAGCCGAGGCCGATCTTCGCGCCCTCGGTCGCGACCGCGGGGGCGGTGCCGTACGTCAGCGTGAACGTCGTCATGAAGTAGAAGAGCACGTAGGTCGCGACCATGACGAGCGTCCCGACGATGAGCCGCCGCCACGAGGTCCTGAACACCCGGGCGAGCGGCACCTTGGCGACCGACCCGGACTTGACGACACCGGTGAACACCGGGGACTCGATGAGCTTGAACCGCACGTACAGGCCGACGATCACCAGCACGGCGCTGAGGAGGAACGGGATCCGCCACCCGTAGGCCTGGAACGCCGCCGACGACGTCTCACCGGGGCCGGCGGGCATGGCCGCGTTGATGATGATGAACACGCCGTTCGCGATGAGGAATCCGATCGGCGCGCCGAGCTGCGGGAGCGATCCGAACACCCCCCGCTTCGCCCGCGGTGCGTTCTCGGTCGCGAGGAGCGCCGCACCGCTCCACTCGCCACCGAGCCCGACACCCTGGCAGAACCGCATGACCGCGAGCAGCACCGGCGCCCACACACCGATCGTGGCGAAGGTCGGCAGGCAGCCGATGAGGAACGTCGCCGCACCCATCACGATGAGTGACGCGACGAGGGTCGCCTTGCGGCCGATCCGGTCGCCGAAGTGCCCGAAGATGATCGAGCCGACGGGCCGCGCGAAGAACGCGAGCGCGAAGGTCACGAACGACGACAGCTGCGAGGCGACGGCGCTCTCGTTCGGGAAGAACAGGGCCGGGAACACGAGCACCGCGGCGGTCGCGTACACGTAGAAGTCGTAGAACTCGATGGAGGTCCCGACGAGGCTCGCGATGACCACGCGGGATCGTGGGTTCACCGCGGGGGCGGCGGGTGTCGATGTCGATGCGGACATGCTGGATCAACTCCGTGGGGATCGCACCGACATGCGGCGCGGAGGAATCGTCGGACGTCGCGGTCGTCAGTCGGTTCGCGCAGGTGGCGCGGCGCCGGTCGAGTGCGTCTGTCCGGATGGGTTCCGCTCGTGGCGGACCCCGCTTGTGGCGGGTGTGCCCGAGTCTACGCGGGATCCAGCGATCCTGCGAATCCGCCCAGAGGGTGGGATACCAACACCTGTCGTCGAGTGACCGTCATGTTCGGAGGTGCTCCGGGAGCGCGTGTCCCATCCGCTCACGCTTGGTCGCGAGGTAGCCCTCGTTCTGCATGGACACGCCCACCACCAGCGGCACGAGCGCCTGCACCTCGATGCCGTGCTCCTCGAGCTGTCGCTGCTTCTCGGGGTTGTTCGACAGCAGCCGGATCCGCGTCATGCCGAGGTCGGCGAGGATGCCCGCCGCGGCACCGTACTCGCGGGCGTCGCCGGGGAGCCCGAGCGCGAGGTTCGCGTCGAGCGTGTCGAGGCCGTCCTCCTGCAGGCGGTAGGCGCGGAGCTTGTTGACGAGGCCGATGCCGCGACCCTCGTGGCCACGGAGGTAGACGACGACCCCGCCCTCCGTCGCGATCGTGTCGAGTGCGGCGTCGAGCTGCGGGCCGCACTCGCACTTCAAGGATCCGAACGCCTCGCCGGTCAGGCACTCCGAGTGCACCCGGACGAGGGCGCCGTCGGTCGGCGCCGATCCGTCCGGCGCGGTGCCGACCACGGCGACGTGCTCGGCGCCGGTCACGAGGTCGCGGTACGCGCGCATCTCGAACGAGCCGTGCACCGTCGGGACGTTCGTGGCGACCTCGAACCGCACGGGACTCCCGGGGGTGGGGGAGGTCAGGGCGTCGGTCATGGTGTGCTCCGGGAGGGACGGGCGCGGATCAGGAGGTCCGGGCCGAGTTCGGTGGTCGATAGTACGTCCAACCGCAGACGTTCGTTCATGCTTCCCACCCCGAGGTCGCCCAGGGCGAGCCCGGGGCCGCCGAGCAGCACCGGGGCGAGGTACACGAGCAGCTCGTCGGCCAGGCCGGCGGCGATCATCGCGCTCGCGACGGTCGGGCCACCCTCGACGAACACCGAGTGCACCCCGTGCGGACGGAGTGACCGGAGCGCGGCGTCGAGGTCGTGGCCCGGGACCGTGACGAGACCGCGGGGATGCGACCTGACCACGGCGGACTCCGGGACCTCGCGGTCGCCGACGACGACGGGGAGCGGCTGCGTCCGGAGGAGCTCCCCGCCGTCGCCCCGCGCGGTGAGCCCGGGGTCGTCGGCGAGCACCGTCCCGGTCCCGACGAGGATCGCGTCGTGGTCGGCGCGCTGCTCGTGGACGTGCTGTCGTGCCGCAGCGCCCGTGATCCACCGGCTCGACCCGTCGGCCGCCGCGGCACGCCCGTCGAGGCTCGCGGCCCACTTCACGGTCACCCACGGTCGCCCGGTGCGGATCGAGTGCAGCCACCGTTCGAGGAACGCCTCGGCCTCGTCGGCGAGGAGCCCGGAGACGACCTCGACCCCCGCATCGCGGAGTCGATCGCCGCCACCGTGCACGGTGTCGTTTGGGTCGTCGATCGCGTAGACCACCCGTGCGATGCCGGCCTCGACGAGCGCGAGCGAACACGGTCCCGTCCGACCGTGGTGGTTGCAGGGCTCGAGCGTCACGACGGCGGTCGCTCCGGCAGCACCGCCGGCGGGGAGGTCCATGAGGGCGTCGACCTCGGCATGCGGGGTCCCGGCACCGCGGTGGTGGCCCTCGGCGAGGACGGTACCGTCGGGGGCGAGGATCACGGCGCCGACCCGGGCGTGGTCGCCCACGCGCGGCCCCTCGGCCGCGAGCGTGAACGCGCGACGCATCGCTCGTTCCTCTGCGGCGGAGACCGGCCCGGAGGGCTCAGAGCTGTTGGCGGTGCGCACCGATCGAGCATATCGACGAGCACGGACCGATCCGCCTGGAGACCTCAGGAGTCGGTGCGGCCCTGCCCACGGCCGCGGAGCGCGGCGACCGCGGTCCAGAGTGCGCCGACCGTTCGCGATGCCGGACGTGGCCGGGCGATCGTCGGCACGGGGCGCGTCATCTGCTGCGCCAGGTCATGCAGGTTGTTCCGCTTCGAGCCGTCCCAGTTCGCCGAGAGGTAGGCGACACCGAGTGCGGTCATGATCCGGACGCGCGCCCGGTCGAACGACGAGGGACCTGCGAAGTACGTCGATCCCGACTTGATCTCGTCGATGGCCGAGTCGACGTCGATGACGCCGGTCGTCGTGACGAGGGTGGTGATCCCGCTGTGGTCGCGTGTGACGAATTCGATGGTGTGGTTCATGGTTCCGGATCGGGTCGGTCACCGGGACCATGGACTCCGGAGGCGATGACTGAGGAAGGGCGGAGTCCACTCCCGGAATCGTCATCGCTTCCACACAGACTCTACGTCGGAGCAGCGGCCTCTGGCCATGGTCTGTCCGTTGCCGGTACTCCGTCCGCCCGGCGCAGTCCCTTCCAGCACTCGACGTCGCGCCCGTCGCGCCCGGGGATGAGCCCCGGCCCGGTGCCGGTGTACGAGAAGCCCGCGCGACGGGCGACCCCCGCCGACCCGGTGTTCCCCACGAAGCACTCCCAGTAGACGTCGGCATTCCCGCGGGAGAACGCCCAGTCGACGACGAGTCCGACGGCGGCGGTCATCATCCCCGAGCCCCTGGCCGACGGTGCGAGCCAGAACCCCAGGTCGCGGTGGGCGGTCCGGAACGCGATGACCCCCTCGAGCCAGGTCGAGTGCGGACGCCGGATCGCCCAGGTGTACTCGCGGTCGGAGGCCCAGCCGGGTCCGACGAGGGCGTCGATGAACGCATGGGCGTCCTGCGGGCGGTACGGACTCGGGACCGTCGTGAACCGCTGGATGGCGGGGTCGGCGCAGGCCTCGGTGATCGCCACGGTGTCCGCGCGCGTCGGCATGTCGAGCCGGACCACCGGCGATGACAGGGTGACGGGCAGCACGGCGCGGTCCCGTCGCTACCGGCGCTGCCGCGGGACGAACCCGATGCGGTCGTAGACCTTCGCGAGGGTCTCGGTCGCGATCGACTCCGCACGGTCCGCCCCGACGAGCAGCAGACGGTCGAGTTCCGCCGGGTCGTCGAGCAGCTCGAGCGTCCGTGCGCGGACGGGTTCGAGCTCGGCGACGACGACATCGGCCACGGCGCCCTTGAGGTCCCCGTAGCCCTTGCCCGCGAACGAGGTCTCGAGCTCGGGGATCGGGGTCCCGGTGAACGCGGACATGATCGCGAGGAGGTTCGTGATGCCGGGCTTCCGCTCGCGGTCGGCGACGATGTCGCGCTCGGTGTCCGTCACGGCCGACCTGATCTTCTTGGTGGTGCGCTTCGGGTCGTCGAGGAGCTGCACGAGCCCTGCGTCGGTCGGCGCCGACTTGGACATCTTGGCGGTGGGGTTCTGGAGGTCGTAGATCCGTGCGGTGTCGGCGAGGATCTGGGCCTTCGGCAGGACGAACGTGTCGCCGAAGCGCGAGTTGAACCGGCCGGCGAGGTCGCGGGTGAGCTCGACGTGCTGCCGCTGGTCGTCACCGACGGGCACGAGCGCCGTGTCGTACAGCAGGATGTCCGCCGCCATGAGCATCGGGTAGGTGAAGAGCCCGACGGATGCGGACTCGGCGCCGGCCCGCGCCGACTTGTCCTTGAACTGGGTCATCCGACTCGCCTCGCCGAACCCGGTGAGCGTGTTGAGGACCCACGCGAGCTCGGCGTGTGCCGGCACGTGCGACTGGATGAAGAGCGTCGACTTCGTCGGGTCGATGCCGGCGGCGATGTACTGCGCGACCGTCCGCCGGGTGTTCTCGCGGAGCACCGCGGGGTCCTGCGGGGCGGTGATCGCGTGCATGTCGACGACGCAGAAGATCGCGTCGTAGTCGTCCTGCAGTGCCCTCCACTGCATGAGCGCGCCGATGTAGTTGCCGAGGTGGAGCGACCCGGCCGAGGGCTGGATGCCGGAGAAGATGCGTGTCTTGGTCATGGGGAGTCCTTGCGTGTGACCGGGACGACACGGCCCGGAGGCGGTGTGTCGGTCGGGAGTGTGGGAGGGGTCAGAGCTCGTAGTCGACGACCACCGGCGTGTGGTCCGACCATCGGGTGTCGTACGCCGAGGCGCGGTCGACGGCGTACGTGCTGACCTTCGTGGCGAGCTCCGGGGTGGCCATCTGGTAGTCGATGCGCCAGCCGGAGTCATTGTCGAACGCCTGACCGCGCCACGACCACCACGTGTACGGCCCGTCGACGTCGCCGGCCTGCTCGCGACCGACGTCGACCCAGCCGAGACCGGTGCCCGTGGAGCCGTCCACGGCCTCGACCTGCTCGCCGTCCGCGCCGAGGAACCGGTCGAGGTAGGCGCGCTCACGCGGCAGGAACCCGGCGCGCTTGACGTTGCCCTTCCAGTTCTTGATGTCGCGCTGGTCGTGCCCGACGTTGAGGTCGCCGACGATCACCGCGAGCGGGTTGTGCGCCCGGAGCTCGGGCAGTCGCTCGGTCATCGCGTCGAGGAACTTCCACTTCTCGTCCTGCTTCGGGGTGTCCGCGACGCCGGAGTGGACGTAGGTGCTGACGACCGTGACGAGCGTGCCGTCGACGTCGAGGTCTGCCTCGAGCCAGCGGCCGGCGGAGTCGAAGTCGTCCGGGCCGAGGGCGACGCGGTGGACGTCCGCATGCCTCACGTGTCCGCCGACCCGGATCGCGATCGCGACGCCCGCTCGGCCCTTCGCGGTGGCGGGGTCGTGCAGCACGGTCCAGTCGTCGCCGAGGAGCCCCTGGATGTCCTCGTCGGACGCGCGGACCTCCTGCATCGCGAGGACGTCGACGTCGCGGGTGGCGAGCCAGTCGCCCATGCCCTTGCGGAAGGCGGCACGGATGCCGTTGACGTTGACGGTCGCGAGGCGCAGGCGTGACATGCCACCAACCCTATCCAGGGCGGCCGACGGCCGCGGACGCGACCCGAGACGGACTGGAGGGACGGTGCGGGCTGGCACCGTCCCTCCATTCCGGTTGGGGGGGGGCTACGCCGCGTCGTGGTCCGTCTGCAGGAACGTGACGAGGTCGTCGGCGACCTTCTCGGCGTCGTCGCCGGTCACGGTGAGGACGACCTCGTTGCCCGTCTCGACGCCGAGCCCCAGCAGGCCGAGGATGCTGCCCGCGTTGGCCGTCTTGTCGCCCTTGGCGATGGTGACCTGGTGTCCGGACGCGGTGATGGTCTGGACGAAGAGGGAGGCGGGGCGGGCATGCAGGCCGGACGCGCTGGCGACGGTGACGGTGCGGGTGGCTTCGGACATCGGGACTCCTGTCGGTGGTCGGGCCAATCGGGCCCTGTCGGTGTGCGCCCTCATGGTAGCGAGCGCGGTGCTGGGGGAGCGGTGGACGCGAGGCGGTCGGTCAGACCCGTCCGGGCCAGAACACCTCGGTCCCCGCGCCCTCGACCTCGCGGACGAGGTCGAGGTTGACGGCCGGATCGGTGATGATCGTGTCGATCGCGGCGAGCGGTGCGACCCGCCCGAACTCCTCGCGGCCGAACTTCGTGTGGTCGGCGAGCAGGATGCTCCGACGCGCCGCCTTGATCAGCGCGGACTTGACGGCGGCCTCGGCGATGTTGTGGGTCGTCAGCCCGCGCTCCGGCGTGATCCCGTTGATGCTGATGAAGGCGACGTCGACGCTCACCATGCCGACGAGCTGGTGCGTCCAGGTGCCGACCCCGGCGAGCGAGTCGTTCCGGATGTTCCCGCCCAGGAAGTGCAGGTCGATGCCCGGGCGGTTCGCGACGGCCATCGCGACCGGGAGCGAGTGCGTCACGACGGTGAGCCCCCGGTCGGTCGGGAGCATCTCGGCGAGGCAGATCGTCGAGGTGCCGGCGTCGATGATGATCGAGCCGTTCTCCGGGAGCTCGTCGAGGGCGGCCTCGGCGATGACCATCTTCTCCGTGGTGTTGATCCCGCCGCGGTCGCCGACACCGGCGTGGATGGTGATCCGCTCGACCGGGATCGCGCCGCCGTGTGCGCGACGGACGAGGCCGCGGCGCTCGAGGCTCGTCAGGTCGCGGCGGATGGTCTCCGGCGTGACGGCGAGGAGCTCGGCGAGGTCCTTGACGTCGACTCTGCCGTGCTGTCTCGCCTGCTCGACGATGCGCTGGTGGCGTTCTGGTGCGTACATCGGACCTCGTTGTCGTGCATACCGGGTGGAACGTGCGGACGAGCGGGCACGAAACGATGCAATCGGGCATCGATCCGGGAGCTCGTTCGGTGTCAGACGCAAACGGGCGTCTGTTTCTGTAGTTTTATCGCCGGATTTGTTTGTTTGTCAACCGAGATCGATGTATGGTCGTCGCAGCGCACCCGGTGCGCAGTGATCTGTGCCCTGCCCGTGCCACCGTGCGCGTTGAGATGAAGGAGTCTCTGGATGTCCGAACTGCCCGGAATCGGAGTCGGCCGAGGCGTTGCCTCCGGCCCCGTCCTGCGCATGGCGGACCCACTCGGCGAACCGGCGACGACACCGCTCGACGGACCTGCGGACAGCGCGAAGACCGCCGTGCACGACGCGCTCGCCGCGGTGGCGGACGATCTGACCAAGCGCGGGGCCCTCGCGGGCGGCGACGCCCAGGCGGTGCTCGAAGCGCAGGCGCTCATGGCGCAGGACCCGACGCTCATCGACGACGTGCACGCACGTATCGACGGGGGGACGAACCCCGAGCGTGCGGTGCACGAGGCGTTCGCGGCCTTCCAGGAGATCCTCGCCGGCATGGGCGGCTACATGGGGGAGCGCGCGGCCGACCTCGGTGACGTCGCCCAGCGCATCATCGCGAAGCTCCGCGGCGTCCCGGCCCCCGGTGTCCCGGAGTCCGCGACGCCGTTCATCCTCGTCGCCCGGGACCTCGCGCCCGCCGACACCGCGCTCCTCGACCTCGAGAAGGTCCTCGCCCTCGTGACGAGCGACGGCGGCCCGACCTCGCACACCGCGATCCTCGCCCGGGCGAAGGGCATCACGGCGATCGTCGGCGTCGACGGCGCAGCGGACCTTGCTGACGGCGACGAGGTCATCGTCGACGCGGTCGCCGGCACCGTGACGACCGATCCCTCGGCCTCGCAGGTCGACGAGGCGAAGGCCCGTGTCGCCGAGCGCGCCGCCGCCCTGTCCGCTCCGGTGACACCGGGTGCGCTCGCCGACGGCACCGCCGTGCCGCTCCTCGCGAACCTCGGAAGCCCCGCCGACGCCGCGGGCGCGGTCGAGCTGGGCGCCGAGGGCGTCGGGCTGTTCCGCACCGAGTTCCTCTTCCTCGACTCCCCGTCCGCACCGACCGTCGAGTCGCAGAAGGCGTCCTACGTCGCGCTGCTCCAGGCGTTCCCGGGCAAGAAGGTCGTCGTCCGTGCGCTCGACGCCGGTGCCGACAAGCCCCTGCCGTTCCTCACGGACAAGGGCGAGGAGAACCCCGCGCTCGGCCGTCGTGGACTCCGGGCGCTCCGGCACCACGAGGAGATCCTCCGCGACCAGCTCACCGCGCTCGCCGAGGCCGACGCCGAGACCGAGGCGGACCTCTGGGTGATGGCGCCGATGGTCGCCGACGCGGAGGAGACGGCGTACTTCGTCGGACTCGCCCGCGAGCTCGGTATCCGCACCGCCGGCGTGATGGCGGAGATCCCGTCCCTCGCCCTCCTCGCGGACCAGGTGTTCGCCGAGGCCGACTTCGTGTCCATCGGCACGAACGACCTCACCCAGTACACGCTCGCCGCCGACCGACTCCTCGGCACCGTCGGCAGCTACCAGGACCCGTGGCACCCCGCGGTCCTCCGCCTCATCGCCCAGCTCGGCTCCGCCGGCGCGTCCGTGTCGAAGGGGGTCGGGATCTGCGGTGAGGCCGCAGCCGACCCGCTCCTCGCGGTCGTGCTCGTCGGACTCGGGGCGACGACGCTCTCCATGACTCCCGCCGCCCTGGCCGACGTGCGTGCCGAACTCGGCAAGTACACCATCGACCAGGCCCGTGAGATGGCCACCGCAGCGCTCGCAGCCACCACCGCCCGGTCCGCCAAGGCCGCGGCGGCAGCTGTGCACGTCGCGTGACCAGCCCCCACACGCACCAACCCGAACCCCTCAGCAGTCCTCCTTCACAGAAAGATCCGCACATGACATCGTCGTCCGTTGCAGCGACCGACGCCCCGAAGTCACGGGGAGGCGGCCGCGTCCGCATCCAGAAGTTCGGCACGTTCCTCTCCGGCATGGTGATGCCCAACATCGCGATCTTCATCGCGTGGGGCTTCATCACCGCCTTCTTCATCCAGACCGGGTGGACCCCGGTCGGCGTCCTCGGCGGCTTCGGCACGACCGACGGCGTCGCGAACATCGGCCTCGTCGGCCCGATCCTGACCTACCTGATCCCCCTGGCGATCGCGTTCCAGGGCGGCCGGATGGTCTACGAGACCCGCGGTGCGGTCGTCGGCTCGATCTTCGCCATGGGCGTCATCATCGGCGCCAACGGCACGATCATGATCCTCGGTGCGATGGTCTGCGGACCCCTCGGTGCGTGGCTGATCAAGAAGATCGACCGCATCTGGGACGGCAAGATCAAGCCCGGCTTCGAGATGCTGGTCAACAACTACGCGGCCGGCATCCTCGGCTTCATCCTCGCGCTCGTCGGGTTCTTCGTCTTCGCCCCGATCTTCAAGATCATCGCGACCGGCCTCGGCAAGGGTGTCGAGGCGCTCGTCAACGCGCACCTCCTGCCCCTCGCCAGCATCATCATCGAGCCGGCCAAGGTCGTGTTCCTCAACAACGCGATCAACCACGGTGTGCTCGACCAGCTCGGCGCGCAGCAGGTCCAGGAGTCCGGCAAGTCGATCCTCTTCCTGCTCGAGGCGAACCCCGGCCCCGGTCTCGGCATCCTCCTCGCCTTCACCTTCTTCGGTGTCGGTGCGGCCCGCTCGACCGCTCCCGGTGCGATCCTCATCCAGTTCTTCGGCGGCATCCACGAGATCTACTTCCCCTACGTGCTGCAGAAGCCGGTCCTGTTCATCGCCGTCATCCTCGGTGGTGCCACGGGTGTCGGCACGAACGCGCTGTTCAACTCGGGTCTGACCGCTCCGGCATCGCCCGGGTCGATCATCGCCGTCCTCGCGAACACCTCGCGTGACAGCTACGTCGGCGTCATCCTCTCGGTGATCCTGTCGGCCGCAGTGTCCGGCGTCGTCGCGTCGTTCTTCCTCATCGCGAGCCGCAAGCGCGACCTCGCGAACGGCGGCGGCGACATGTCCGACGCCCTCGCGAAGATGCAGGCCACCAAGGGCCGCGACGCCAACGCCGCGACGGCCGGTCTCTTCGGCACCAACGCCCCGGCGTCGGAGGAAGAGGCCGAGTCCTCCTTCGGCGGTGTCGGATCCGCGAGCGCCACGGCGACGCAGACCCGCGTCGAGAACATCGTGTTCGCCTGCGACGCCGGCATGGGATCGAGTGCGATGGGCGCCAGCGTCCTCCGCAACAAGATCAAGAAGGCCGGCATCGAGGGGGTCACGGTGGTCAACAAGGCCATCGCGAACCTCTCCGGTGACGAGGACCTCGTGATCACGCAGGAGCAGCTCACGGAGCGCGCAACCCAGAAGACGCCGAACGCGCAGCACGTGTCGGTGGGTAACTTCATGAATGCGCCGCAGTACGACCAGGTCGTCGAGCAGCTCAAGTCCCAGCAGTAGCACCAGGCAACGAAGGAGAACCACCGATGACCGCTCCCGTCCTCCAGGAGTCCCAGATCCGTGCCGAAGGCACCGCCACCACGAAGATGGAGGCGATGCGCGAGGCACACGAGATCCTCGTGGAGGCGGGGGCGGTCACCGCTGACTACCTGCCCGCCATGATCGAGCGCGAGAAGACCGTCTCGACCTACATGGGCAACTTCCTCGCGATCCCGCACGGCACGAACGACGCCAAGGAGGCCATCAAGGCCTCGGCGCTGTCGTTCGTCCGGTACAGCACCCCCATCGACTGGGACGGCAACCCCGTCCGGTTCGTGGTGGGGATCGCCGGGATCGAGAACCAGCACCTCGACATCCTGTCGAAGATCGCGATCGTCTTCTCCGACGACGACCAGGTCCAGGCGCTCACGGACGCCACGGACGAGTCGGCGATCTACGCGATCCTGTCCGAGGTCAACGAGTGAGCGACTCCGTCGGCACCGCCGTGCACTTCGGTGCGGGCAACATCGGACGCGGCTTCGTCGGGCTCCTGCTCCACGACGCCGGGTACGAGGTCGTCTTCGCCGACGTCGCGGCACCGCTCATCGACGCCCTTGCGGCCGCCGACTCGTACACGGTGCACGAGGTCGGAGCCGGCGCGGTCGACCACGAGGTCACGAACTTCCGTGCGGTGAACAGCGCCACGGACGAACAGGCCGCCGTCGACGAGGTCGCCAGTGCGTCCATCGTGACGTGTGCCGTCGGGCCGACCGTCCTCAAGTTCATCGCCCCGGTGATCGCGCGCGGTCTCGTCGAGCGGTCGGCCGATGCGGCCCCGCTCGCGGTGATGGCCTGCGAGAACGCCCTCAACGCCACCGATCGGCTCCGTGAGTTCATCGAGGCGCAGCTCCCGGATGACCAGCGCGAGGCAGCCCTCGCGAAGGCCGTGTTCGCGAACACCGCGGTCGACCGGATCGTGCCGGCGCAGGCTCCGGGCCAGGGCCTCGACGTCACGGTCGAGACCTACTACGAGTGGGCCGTCGACCGGACGCCGTTCCACGGCAGCGAGCCGACCCTCCCGGGTGCGCACTACGTCGACGGCCTCGCGGCATCGATCGAGCGCAAGCTGTTCACGGTGAACACCGGGCACGCGACGGTCGCCTACCAGGGGTTCGTCGCCGGGGCCGACAAGATCTCGGACGCAGTCGCCCTGCCCGTCGTCCGGAGCGCCCTCGAGGCCGTGCTCGCCGAGACGAGCGAGTTGCTCATCGAGCGCCACGAGCTCGACCCGGAGGTGCACCGTGCCTACGTGCAGGCGATCATCGCCCGGTTCGAGAACCCGCACCTGCCCGACACCGTGACCCGCGTCGGGCGGCAGCCGCTCCGCAAGCTGTCCCGTGACGAGCGGTTCGTCTCGCCGGCGGCCGCCATCGCCGAGGGCGGGACCGAGCCGACGGCGCTCCTCGACGCGATGGGTGCCGCACTCCACTTCGACGTCGAGGACGACGAGCAGAGTGTCGAGCTGCAGGCGCTCCTCGCATCGGACGCGTCGGACGCCGACGTCGCGACGCAGATCACCGGTCTCGAGGCGGGTCACCCCCTGCTCGTCCCGTTCACCGCACGGATCGCGAGCGCGCGGGCCGCGTAGACGGTCGGCACCACGGCCGGACGGGAGGCCCGGTACCAGCTGGTACCGGGCCTCCCGTCCCCGCCCAACCGGTTCTGTCCCAGCGAGCGTCAACTGGCCGAGGGACTCCCTGGCGCAGTTGACGCTCCCTGGCGCAGAACCGTTCAGCGCCGCTCCGGTCGTCAGGCGGGCAGGGACAGCCCGGCGGCACGGAGCCGCATCGCCACGACGTCGGGGCGGAACAGGTCTGCCCACCGCAGTCGGACGACACCGCGGACCTGGGGAAGCGCTCGGAGCCAGTCCTCCCGGCGTTTCTCGTCGATGACGGCCTGCAGCGGGGTGCGCCCGCGGAGCATCGCGGGGTCGCGGTACTTCACCTCGCCGTCGAACTCGACGATGACACCCTCGCTCGGGAACCAGAAGTCCACCTCCGCCACCTGCCCTTCCGGCCCCGAGAAGCGCTGCTGCAGCACCGGTGTCCGTGCGCCGAGGGTCCGGAGCAGTGCCCGTGTGAGCGACTCGCCCGGCGAGGCTGCGAGCGGGGACGCGAACGCGACGACACGGTGCCCGCGGGCTGCTCCACGATGACCGATCGACTCGACGTGTCGGGCGATCTCCGCCCGGTCGCAGCCGGAACGCAACGCATGGTCGACCATGACGACGGCGTGTCCGAACGGGAGCGTGCGCGCGACCGCCGCCGCCGTCATCGCAGGGCTGGTCAGGCACATCGCGACGGAGCCGCCGGTGCCGGCCACGGTCACCATGTCCGGCGGGACGGGATGCAGGACGGTGTGGGCGTTGTCGTCGAGACGTCGCCTGGTCGGGTCGTGGGCGTGCACCTTCGTGGGCCAGGAGCCGGCGTGCGGCCAGCCCATGACTGCCGCGGCGGACAGATGCGAGACGACCGCGCCGCCGGGCAGCCTCGGGAGGGCAGCCAGGACCAGTAGCACGTGACGCTGCCGTTCGGAGAGCGTCGCCCACGCCTCGACGGTCGTGAACGCCCCGCGGATCAGGCGTTGCAGCTCAGGCGGTCTCGACGGGGTGCCGTGCGAGCGACGTTGGAGGTCGCGAGCGTCCCACCGTGACACGTGGGCCGTCGAGCGGAAGATCGGGGCAGCGGGGAGGTCGAGGTGCACGACGGCAGCCTGGCCGATCTCGCGGCACGGCGCTGGAATTGTCCACAGGCGCCAGGCGTCAGGTGCCAGGCGTCGCGCGGTGGGACTCCTGGCCGACGTGGTCCGGCGGTCGGCGGCGGGCGGGTCTCGTTCTGTACCAGGGAGCGTCAATTGCGCCAGGGAGTTCCTGCGCGAGTTGACGCTCGCTGGGGCACAACCGGATCGGGGCGGACCCGGCAGACCGGAGCGGACACGGGCCGGCCCGCGACTGCGTAAGCTCGCCCCACCGACGAACGGAGATCACCGTGGCTGGACAGCCTGGCAGTGCCCCGACATCGACCCTCGACGGCTGGGCGGTCTCGCCCTTCACCGGCGGCGGCCTGACGCACGACTGCTACGAGAAGGGCTCGGGACCGGGCGTCGTCCTCATCCCGGAGGTGCCCGGCATCACCCCGGAGGTCCTCGGCCTCGCCGACCATCTCGTCGACGCCGGGTTCACGGTCGTCGTGCCGTCGCCGTTCGGGGAGCCCGGTCGTCCCGCGAGTGCCGGGTACGCGATCCGCGTCGTCTCGCGCCTGTGCGTGCAGGCGGAGTTCCGAGCGTTCGCGGCGAACGCGTCGCGCCCGATCACCGCGTTCCTCCGCACCGTGGCCGCCGACCTCGCCGCTCGGACCCCGGGGAGCGGTGTCGGCGTGATCGGCATGTGCTTCACGGGTGGGTTCGCCCTCGCCGCGGCGGTCGACGACTCCGTGCGCGCGTCGGTCCTCAGCCAGCCCGGTGTGCCGTTCCCGCTCGGCGCGGCTCGGCGAGCAGACCCGGCGATGTCGGCTGCCGAGTTCGACCGTGTCGCCGCTCGCGCGGACGCCGGCCACGTCTGCGCGATCGGCCTGCGGTTCAGCCAGGACGGTGTGGTTCCGCCCGAGCGGTTCGCAGCCATCCGCGACAAGCTCGGCGACGCGTTCGAGGTGATCGAACTCGACTCGGCTCCCGGCAACACGACCGGGTTCCCGAAGGGCGCCCACTCGGTGCTGACGGGCGAGGTCCGCGACGTCCCCGGGCACCCGGCGCTCGCGGCTCGCGAGCGCGTCGTGGCGTTCCTGCACGAGCGGCTCACACCCGACGCCTGACGGGCTACGGGCTGCGGGCTACGGGCAGCGGGCTACGGGCAGCGGACTGGAGGCGCGGTGCCAGCTCGCACCGTCCCTCCCGTCCGGATCGGTGCAGGTCCGGACTGGAGGCGCGGTGCCAGCCTGCACCGTTCCTCCTGTCCGGATCGGTGCCGGTCTCGATGACGTGGGCCAGGGCGCGGACGTCAGCGCGACGACCGGCGGATCACCAGCCGAGGAGCGAGACCACCGACGTGACAGCCGACGTCGTGGTCGGCATGCAGTGACCGACGACGATCGGACCAGGCACGACGAGCGCGCCGTCTCGGGGGAGTGACACGATGCCGAGCAGGCCGAACGCCCGTAGCGGACCGGTGTCGACCGCCGCCGGACGACGCCCGCGATCGACGAGCACGATCACGGTGCGCGCCAGCAGGTCGACGTCCGCCGATCCCGCGAGTGCGGTGAGTGCCGATGCCGCGTCGAGCACTCCGGACGTCGTCGCGGACGCCACGAGCACGACCGCGTTCTCCGGTGGTGTCGCGAGCGGTCCGACAGCCCGTGCGTGCGCGCCCGCGTCGTGCACCCCGACACGGGACGTCGCCGGTTCGAGCCGGGGGAGGCGCGCTGCGAGGTCGCCCGTCGAGTGGTCACTCGCCTGGACGACGACGCCGAGGCGGAACCCCACCGCGTCGGCCACGAGCGCGGCGAGGGTCGTGGTCCCGACGCCACCCGCTGCCCCGACGACGATGACGGTCCTGGCGCGTCCGTCGCCGGAACGGGCACCGGCTGCCGAACGTCTGCTGGACGGTGCCGGTGCGGAGGCGGGTACCGGGGACGAGGCGGGTGCTGGCGTCGGCGTCGGCATCGGGGTGGACGCCGGCATCGGGGCTGACCCGGGCATCGGTGGGATGGTGGGACCGCGGCCGCCCGGGTCTCGAGGATGCCCGGTGGGGACGGGGTTCCGAGGATCCCCGGTGGGGGCCCGGCTGTCGTGGTCGGTCACGACCCGTCCTCCACGGAGCACAGACCGTCGAGGCGCGCCGCGAACTGCAGCGCGATCGCCATGCCTCGGTCACCGGCGGCACCCCACGGCACCCACGCCTCGGTCCACCACACCGGCGCCGAGATGCGATCGGCGAGACCCGGGGCGAGACGCAGCACCTCGTCCTGCACCTCGACGAGTTCCGGGCGACCGACGCTCAGCACCGCGAGGCCGTCCTCGTCGATGATCTCGGTGACTGCCTCGTCGTCGAGGGTCCGCATCCCGAGACCGCCGTCGATCGCGACACCGGCGTGCACGAGCTCCTCGGGTCGGGGGGCTTCCTTCGTCAGGATCAGGACGTCACGGGGCACCGGGGGCTCCTCGGGGGTCGAGCACCGTGGTCGCCTCGGTCGACGTCTCCGCCGACGCGAAGTGTGCGACCTGCACGATGCGGGGTGCGGCTCCACGTCGGACGAGTCGCCCTCGTCCCGCGGGGAACTGCTCTGCGTACACCTTGGGGTAGATCTGACCCTCGCTCCGTTCGCCGCGCATCACGAACCCGGCCGCGCCGGAGTCCCGGAGCGACTGCAGGACGGTGTCGTACATCGCGCGGGCAGCACCGGCGACGGGGCGGGTCAGCACGACGTGGAGGCCGAGGTCGCGCGCGGACGGCAGGTACGGCATGAGGGGCTTCAACGGATCGGTCCCGGCGGACGCGACGATGTCGTAGTCGTCGACGAGCACCACGATCCGCGGGCGGGGACCCGTGGACGTCCCGGCGGCACGAGTCTGGAGCTCGGCGGCGATCGCCACGGCGAGTCCGCGGGCGTCGGGCCCGTTCGACGCGTGTCCACCCAGGTACTCGTCCGGGATCCCCGCCGCCGCACCGCCGCGGACGTCCATGACCGCGAGCACGAGCTCGTCCGGGGTCGCACGGTCCATGAACCCGTTCGCGAGACCCCGCAGCAGGGCCGTCTTGCCGCTCGCGGTGTCGCCGAACACGAGCAGGTGCTGGTCCTGCGCCGGGTCGAACGCGACGAAGTCCATCGTGTCCTGCCGGAGTCCGAACGGCACCGTGTCCGGGGTGTCCAGGGGGTCGGGGAGCTCGGACGGGTCGAACGACTCCGGGAGCAGCCGGATCGGTGCCGCGGACGGCCCCTCCCAGCTCGCCGCAGAACGCCGGGCGAGCGCGTCGAGGGCATCGCCGAGCGCCTCGTCGTCGGTGTCGTCCAGCACCGGGAGCGCGACCTGGCCGAAGAGCGAGTCCCCGGTGAGTGCGCGGCCGGGCTCACCCGCCTTGAGGGTGGCCGCCGGTGCGCGTCCGATGGTCGAGTCGGCCGGGTCGTTCAGGCGGAGCTCGAACCGCTGTCCGATGAGCGGCTGGCTCGCGAGCCGCAGTTCGTTCCAGCGGGTGAGCGCGACGACCACGTGGACACCGAAGCTGCCACCGCGTTGCAGGAGGTCGCCGAACGAGTCCTCGAGCTCCTCGAACTCGGTGCGCATCGCGCTGAAGCCGTCCACGAGGAGCACGACGTCCGCGGACTGCAGCTCCGGCACGCGCCCCTGGGCGTGCCGGGCCCTGAGCATCGGCAACGAGTCGATGTCGTGGTCGCGGAACACCGACTCACGGAGCCGCACCATGGCCTGCAGCTCCTCGATCAGCCTCCGCAGCCGGGCCCGATCGGCCCGCGTGGCGACCCCGCCGACGTGCGGGAACCCCTCGATCCGCGAGAGACCTCCACCGGCGAGGTCCATGCCGTAGATGCTGACCTGCCGCGGGGTCCTCGTCAACGCGATCGATGCGGCGATCGTCCGCAGGAACGTCGTCCGCCCGGACTGCGGCGCACCGATCACCGCGGCGTGCCCGCCGCCGACCGTCAGGTCGAGGAGCCACGGCGCCTGGCGCTGGTGCACCGGGTCGTCGAGGAGCCCGATCGGTACGGTGAGCCCGGAGCGACCGGCCGCCGCGGCGGGGTCGAGCACGCCGCCCAGGGCGAGTCGGGTCGGGAGCGGCGGCAGCCACACGGGGGCCGTCGCTCGATCGCCGTGCCCGAGTCGGTCGACGGCCTCGTCGACCACGCTCCGGCCGACGTCCGGGGCGTCGAGCGTCGCTTCGACGGTCTCGTCGTCCGGGGCGGCGACGGTGTTGAAGACGGGCAGCACGAACGGCTCGGGGACCTCGGCCTCGGGGTCGACCTCGGGTGCCGCGTCCACCGGCCCGGACACGTAGCCGGCGCGGAACCGCGTGTAGACGCTCGTGTCGACCTTGAGGTACCCGTACCCGGGCACGGCCGGCAGGTGGAAGGCGTCGCCGGTGTCGAGCACGACCTGGCTCTCGGCCTCGGAGAACGTCCTGAGCCCGATCCGGTACGACAGGTACGTGTCGAGACCGCGGAGCTTGCCGGCCTCGATGCGCTGACTCGAGAGCAGGAGGTGCACGCCGATGGACCGGCCGATGCGCCCGATCATCAGGAGCAGGTCGACGAAGTCCGGCTCGGCGGTCAGGAGCTCGCCGAACTCGTCGATGATGAGCACCAGGTGCGGCATCGGCGGCAGTTCGGGGCGGCGGCTGCGGAGCTCCCGGTAGTGCGTGATCGACGGCGAGGAGTCGGCGTCGCGGAGCAGCTCCTGACGCCGCCGGACCTCGCCCGCGATGCTCTCCCGGGCCCGCCGGGTGAGCTGCGGGTCGTCCGCCAGGTTGTCGATGAGGCCGGCGACGTGCGGCAGCCGGGCGAACGGTGCGAACGCGGCGCCGCCCTTGTAGTCGACGAGGATCATCGACAGGTCCTCGGGCGGGTGCGAGATCGCGAGCCCGAGCACGAGTGTGCGGAGCATCTCGCTCTTGCCCGAACCGGTCGCGCCGATGCAGATGCCGTGCGGTCCCATGCCGAGCTGTGCCGACTCCTTGAGGTCGAGGAGCAGCGGCGCACCGAAGTCGTCGACGCCGATCGGCACGCGCAAGAAGTCCCGCGCCGCGCGCGGTCGCCACGTCAGGTCCGGGTCGAGGGTGGTGACGTCGGCGATCCCGAGGAGCTCGGTGGCACCGATCGCCTCAGCGCTCTCGACGCGCTCGTCCGCGGTGAGGGAGAGCCGGAGCGGCGCGAGCATCCTCGCGAGGGCGGCGAAGGTGCTCGGTGCGACATCGTCGCACGTCAGGTGCTGTTCCGGGACCGGCTGTCCCTCGTCGAGGGCGTCGCGGGCATCGGTGACGACGAGGGCGGGCGGCGCGGCCGCGGTGTTCGGGCCCTGCGGCACGGCGGCCGCGTTCGGGCCCTGCGGCGCGGCCGCGGGGTTCGGGCTCCCCGGCACGGCGGCAGTGTTCGACGCCCGCGCGGTGATCCGGACCCGCACGTCGCTCGGCTCGTGCAGGCGGTCGGCCACGAGGTGCACGACGGTGATCCGGAGGTCTTCCGGGCGTGTCTCGCCCTCGGGGAGGGGCAGCGGCGCGGCGACCGACCCGTGGTCGTCGACGAACACCACGAGCCGCGGCATGTCGTTCCTCGTGCTGTTGTCCCCGCTCCGCCGCCAGGTGGCCGCGGTCCGGGCACGCTCGCCGAGCTCGGCACTGAGCACTCGCGCGAGCGACCGGGTGTCCTGCGCGACACGGCGAGCGTGCACCGGACCATCGAACGTGCGGTCCATCTGCGCGTGTGGGAGCAGGTCGAACCCGGCCCAGTCGGCCGCGGCCTCGTCGCGGAACGCCGCCGCGACCTGGACGTCGTCGGGGGAGTGCAGCGCGACGATCTGCGCGATGAGCGACCGGGCGACGGCGAGCACCGCCTGGCGGTCACCGACGACCGCGACGTCACCGGCCCCGTCGAGCGCCACCGAGACCGGCATCGAGCGGACGGTGCCGTAGTGCGCGGCGACCTGCTCGAGCTCGCCGAGCATGAGCGGGTCGAGCGGCTGGACCGGGTTCTGGTCGGTCGGGAGCGTCAGCGGCACCCAGCCGACGTCACCGGTCCCGACGCGCACGCGCAGGAAGTCGCCGTGCGACCGTCGGCGCTCCCAGAGCCGGGCGGGGTCCGCGACGAGGCGTGTCAGGACCTCCGGTGCCGGGTCGACGAGTTCGGCGCCCGCGCGGATCGTGGCGGTGCGCTCCCGGAGGTCCTCGCGGAGCTCCTCGAGGTAGTCGAGGTAGCGCTCGCGCTGGGTCCGCCGGTTCCTCGCCGCGTTGCCGCGCTGGGTGAACGCCATGCCGAGGCCGCCGACGAGCGCGACGACGAAGACGAGTGCCGCGACGACCATGAGGACCGGGTTGTTGCCGCGGAGGACGACCATCATCACGACGGAGGAGATCGCGCCGACGACGGGGAGCAGCGACTGCAGGGGGATCCCGCCGGCGGGACCCTCCGGCAGCTGCGGGGGCGGTGCCAGCTGCTCGGAGTCCGGTCGCGTGACCGGTGTGGTGATCCGGGTCGGACGGTGGACGACGGTCCTCATGCGCGCGCCTCTCCGGGGGTCGGCAGGGGTGCCGGGTCACCGGTCCCGAGCGCTGACCGCATGAGCTCAGCGGTCAGCGTGATGTACGCCGCGCGGACCCGCGCCGGGCGGGACCGTCGAGGATCCGCGAGCGAGGGATCGGACGGCACGCGCAGTACCGGGACCCGGCCCCAGGTCGCGGCGACCCGGGCGGCGGCGTCGCCGATGCCCACGGTGTCGACCGCGACGACGACGACCCGCGTCCCCGCGGCGTGCCGTTCGATGGCGCCGGCGTGGCTGACGGCCTCCTCGACCGCGCCGCGGTCCGGGCCGGCGACGAGCGCGACGACGTGCGAGTCGTCGGCGACCGCGCCGAGGTCGACGAACGGGGAGCGTCGCCCCCAGTCGCCGACGACGACGTCGAAGAACCGCGCGATCGGTTCGGTCGCGTCGGCCCAGTCGGCGGGTGACGCGGGACGGTCCGGGAGGGACGGCGCACCGAGACGGAGCAGGTGCAGCCCCGTGGACGCTCGCTCCAGACCGTCCGTGGCGTCCCACGAGGTCCTCGCTGCCTCCCTGCGGGACGACCGCGTGGTGGGTCCGGGGGTCGAGGCGCCGGCGAGGAGGACGAACGGTCGGGGACCCGCGGCACCGTCCACGCCGAGGACCCGCCCCGGACGACGACTCGCGAGGACGGAGGCGACCGCTGCGGCCACCGTCGAGCAACCGGTTCCGCCGTGCAGGCTCGTGAAGCCCATGCGGCGGCTCGTCGGGACACCCTGACGGATGGTGCGGTCGGCGTCGTCGAGCTCCGTGGCGCCACCGGCGGTGCTGCCGAAGAGTGCTCGACCGAGGGCTGGGAGCGCCTCGCGGAGGTCCACCATGGTCAGAACGTCTCCAGCAGTCGAGCGTAGAGCTCGAAGCTGCCGAGCAGGACCGGCAGCATCGCGATCACCGCGATGGTCTCGAGGGCGTTGCCGAGGGAACGGAGCCGGGCCCGCTGATGGGCGGCTGGCCGGATCCCGGCGAGCAGCGCCGCGACGACCCCGACGACGACGACCCCGATGATCGCGGTCCACCCGAGGTCGGTCGCGTGCGCGACGATCCCCGAGACGACGGCGATCCCGGCGGCCGCCCAGAGGAAGACGCCCTGGACCGCGAGGGGGAACGAGCGGGTGCGGAGCGCCGTGACCAGGACCGTGACGGCACCGAGCGCGATGGACCAGCCGTCGTCCGACGCGAGCAGTGCCGACGCGGCGAGTGCGAGCGGGACGGCGACCGCGGCCGTCGTCCACCCGAGAGCACGGTAGGCATCTGCGAGCGATCCGGCGACGCGCTCCCGCGGGACGAGGCCGCCGGCGGACACCTGGTCGTCGAGTCCGGTCAGGCCCGCAGCCGACATGGCGTACCAGGGGAGCAGACCGCACGCGACGACGGCGGCGACCGCGACGACGCCCCATCCGGCCGGCACCGGTGACGGCGTGAGCCACATCACGACGGCGATCGCAGCCAGGACCCCGCCGACCACCGACGCCACCGCAGCCGAGCGCATCCGGAGACCGATGCCGAGTCCGACGCCGAGCGCGATCCACGCCCAGAGCACGGTGATGGTGGCGGCCATCGGGATGCCGTCGCTCGGGGAGAGCACGGCCAGGGCGACGCCGATCGGCAGCGCGAGTCCCGTGGCGGCCGCAGTGCAGGCGATGGCCGTCCACCTGGCACCCGCTCGACCGAGCACCAGCGCGGCCAGGGCGAGCACCACACCGGCGACGAGCAGGCCCACCGGCACGATCGTGGGCGAGGTCGCCGCATCGGCGGTGTCCCGGACACGGGAGGTCGCCGTGAGCAGCGGTGTCGCCAGCAGCCCGCCGATGAGCGACACTGCGCCGACGAGGGTCGCGCCGACCGCCTGCCGCGGCGCATCGCCCCACGTGTCGGATCGGCGTGCCAGCGACTCGGCCACGGCGTCCGTGACGTCGGAGACCTCCGGCGGCGGTGGAGCGTCCGCACGGCGCACGAGATGCAGGATCTCGCCGTCGGCGAGGGTCTGCGCCGACGAGCCCGCCGCGAGGTCGAGCTCCTCGCCGGTCACCCGCACGAGCGTCAACGGGTGCGCGGAGTCGGCGATCCGCTCGCCGAGGATCTCGAGGAAGCGTGGCAGGAGTCCGGCGAACGGCTCGTCGGACGCGACGACGACGTCGGCGCGGCGGTCCGTCCCGACGACGGTCACGCGGGTGAAGTCGGTCACTTGCCCTCCGGGGCTCGGGTGGAGTCGCCACCGGGGGTGCTGCCCGGCGTGTAGATCGTGGTCGGCGTCCGGTTCGCGGCGGGCGTCCCGTTCGTGGCGGGTGTCCCGTTCGTGGTCGGCGCGGGGAACGGGCTGCTCGTGGCCGCCGTCGCTGCGGCCTGCTTGGCGAGCGTCGTCGTCACGAAGGAGTACCCGAGGCACCCGACACCCGCCACGGCCGCGAGCACGATGCTCCCGATGAGTCGCTTTACGTTGTCGTTCACCTGGCGCCGGTCGGCGAGACGCCCGAGCAGGAAGGCCTGGCGGAGTCGGCGTCGATGCGTCGAGACGCTCTCGAGCAGGACGGCGTCACTGTTGTGCGGCACGGCGCACCTCCTGGTGTGCGGACTCCGGCATGCCGGTGGCGGCTGCGACCCGGTCGACGCCGATCGACCGGAGGACCTCGCCGAGGGACGAGACCTGTCGTGCCGCCGACCCGCGGAACGGGAACACGAGCGCCGGGATGCGCGGGCGACCGGCGACGACGGCACCGAACTCCTGGACGAACCGGGCCGGCTCGAGGCCGAGCTCCCGGACGGCGGGTGCGCCGATCAGCATCGCGACCGGGGCTGGCGGGGCCGGCAGGAGCGCGGTGTGGAGCAGGTCGGCTCGACCGGGGCGTGTGAGCAGCAGCGCGAAGAGGGGGAGCTGCGCGGCGGCGAGCCGCGTCAGGGCATCCGGGAGCGCCGTCACACGGTCGACGGTCGTGTTCGCGTCGATCGGCCCGAGCGACGCCAGTCCGGTGACGAGCTCCTCGACACCGTGGTCCGTGCGCTGCACCGTGACGGTCGCGGCGAGCGGTGCGTCGCGGCTGCCGGTGGCGACGAGCCGTGACGTGCCCGGCATCCGCTCCCGGGCGAACGCGGTCATTGCCGCTCGGTCCCATGGTCGGCCCGCGGGCTCGTGTGTACCCCAGCCGGTCGGCGTCGCCCCGCCGATCGCGGTCGCGAGGACCTCGAGCGTGCCGCCGAGCAGGGTCTCGTCTGCTGCTCGGTGTCGCACGGACGCGGAGAAGACGAGCTGCGTGACCTCGGGCGGTTCGGTCCGGAGGTAGGCCAGCGCGATGTCGTCGACACCCTCCGGCGGGCCGACGTGGATCGCGTCCGGGAACGTGTCGAGGTGCCGACCGGTGAGCCCGTTCCGGAGCTCGTCGAGCCCGCGCACGACCCAGCGACCGCCGAGCTCCTCGAGCTGGGCGCGGAACGGTTCGGTGATCCGCGACAACCCGTCGGTGACGAGGATCGTCCGTCCCCCCGCGCGGGCGACCTTGCCGAGCAGGTCGAGGCGACCGGAGCTCAGGTGCACGATCCGCGCGCGGCTCTCGGTCCGCACGGAGCCGTCGCCCTCCGAGTCGGAGAGCGGGTGCTTCGCGGGGAGCTCGTTCTGCTGCGGATCGCTCATCGCCCCGCCCCGTCTGTCGGGGCGATGCCGCCGTGGGCACCGGACGAGACGACGTCGCCGGCGGGGCGGGTCCCGGAGACGGCGGCGTCGTCGTCACGCGGCGCCGCCCCCGCCGTCCGGTCGAGTCGGAACGCGTGGTCGCCGATCCGGACGGTCGTGGTCGGGGGGACGTCGACGTCGACGTCGGGCAGGAGCTCCTGGACGTGGCCGTCCGGGTGGACGAGCGACGTGCCGTTCGTCGAGCCGAGGTCGCGCACCGTGACGAACCGGTCGCCGCGGACCAGCGCGACGTGCGTCTTGGACAGCGTCCGCGAGAGGTCGGGGACCGCGATGACGGTCACGCCGTCCTCGCCTCCGGGGTTCCGGCCGATCACGCACGTGGTCGTGAACCAGTGCACCGCTCCGGAGTCGAACGTGATGACGGCCGCTCCCTCCGGCACGTCGGCGTCGGCCGGCAGCGGCGCGTGCGCGACGGCGCCGACGGCGGCGGAGCCGATGCGCGTCGCCTCCGAGCCGGCGAGGTCACCGGCATCGGACCCGGTGCCGTGTGCCATCGACCCCGGTGCGGTGCCGCCCATGCGGGGCCGGACACCGGATGCAGCGGCGGCCCCGTACGTGACACCGAGCGGTGCGCTCGCCGGCGCCAGGGGGTCGCGACCGCCGTCGCGGAGACTCGCGGTCATGGTCCCCGTCGCGCGTGCCCACGGTCCGCGGAACGGCAGCACGGTGCGGGGTGCGCGGAGGCTGGGGGTGACGAGCGCGTGCACGGCTCGGAACGGTCCGGCCGGGAGGCCCGTGGTGGCGTCGACGGCGCGCGTCCCGACGAGCAGTCCACCCGGACCACGACCCGAGCGGCGCGCGCCGACGGCGATCGAGATCGCGCCGACCACGATGCCGAGGACTGCGCCGACGATCGCGGCCGTGACCGGGTGCGGCCGACCGGGGGCACTGGACTGCCACATGAGCAGGAGGAGCGCAGCGACACCGCCGGCGACGAGGCAGACCACGGTGTCGACGAGGCGGGCGAGGCTCACTCGGCCCCCGTGTGCAGGGACGACGCCGCGGAGGAGGTCGACGTCGGCGACCAGTGCTGCTCGTCCGAGGAGCACGCCGCAGTCGGTGCAGAACCGTTGTCCCGACGTCGTGGGTGCACCGCACGCCCCGCACGTCAGGATCGGCACCATCGTCTCGAGCGCTGTCGTCGTCATGCCACACCTCCCCTCGGCAGTCCAAGTATGGCCGAGAGGACCGTCATCGCGGGCTCGGTGGATACGCCCGTATGGACCCGTGACGTGGCGGCACCTCGGGGGTTAGGCTTGTCGGCAACATCTGTCACCCGTTCTGGGGCGGGGAACGAAAGGAAGCAGACGACATGAAGTTCGCCATGGGGGCGCAGGTTCTGACGAACCTCACCAAGCAGACGTCCAACGCGTCCGGAGACCTCGGCACGCTGGTCCGCCGGCTCGCCGACTCGGCCGAGCCGCTGCAGGGCAAGTTCAACGGCGCCGGTCGCGCGGCGTTCGACAAGTTCAAGTCGGAGACCGACTCGATCGCCAACGAGCTGAACGGCGCGCTCTCGAGCGTGCTGCAGGGCATCTCGGGCATGGACCGTTCCTTCGCCGAGGGTGACCAGGACATGTCCGAGTCCACGCGGTCCTTCGAGGGCAGCTCCAACTTCGACGCGGCGCGCTTCGGCGCCCGCTCCTGACGGAACTCGGGAAGGGAGAACCATCATGAGCACAGGTGGCAACCAGGCAGACCGTCGCGACTACGACGTCGCGGCATCGCAGAACGCGCAGGACAACTTCAACGCGGTGGCAGCACAGCTCGAGTCGCTGATCTCGCAGCGCGACAGCGACGTCAAGGCCGCGATGGCCGACTACCAGGCCGACGGGGTGTCGGACGAGTACCACGCCAAGGAACAGCGCTGGAACACGGTGGCGGCAGAGGTCCGGTCGATCATCACCACGCTCCGCTCGTCGCTGCAGTCGAACGACGAGTCGGCGCAGGGCGCGATCAGCAAGGCCAAGTCGGCCGTCGGCAACATCGGTTAGTCGACCGTGGTCGATGGGTGGCGCGTCGACCCGTCCGGGGTCGAAGGTGTCCTGAACTCCGTGACCGCCAAGGCCGAGCAGATCAGCTCGGCCTTGGGCGGCACGGAAGACGGTTCGGTCGCGGGCGTGGACACGATCGTCCAGGATGCCGCGACGGCGGCGCAGTCCCAGGTGATCGGAGAGTCGATCATCGGGTTCTTCGAGCATCAGAAGCCGGTCCTCAGCGGTATCACGGACCGCATCCGGGCGTCGCTCATGGGCGCGTCCGGCGCGACTCAGGCCGTGATCGACGGCGACGACGACATGGCCGGCAAGACACAGGCGATGGCCGTCGCGGCGGCCTCGAGCGGGGACTTCACGGCGCTCGAGAGCCAGCCCTGATCGTCGTTCCGGGAGCCCGTCACCCGACGGGTGACAGCAGCAGCAGCACCGCGACATCCGCGTCCGTACCGAACGGCGCGGCGAACCAGGGGGACGACAGACCGTGAGCGGGTTGGTCAACACAGGGGCGATCCCCTACACCGATGTGGATCTGGGCGGTGTCAGCGCCGGGGCGAGCTCGCTCCGGACCGTGGCGTCCGGCGTTCGTGACGGCACGGCGGACGTGGTCACCGCGTGGACACCGATCTCGGGGGTCTACGAGGGCCCCGGCGATCAGGACCTCTACGACGCGATGACACCGATCGGGCCGCAGGGCACCTCGTTCGGCGACAACCTCGACATCGTGGCGAAGGCACTCGACGACTTCGTCACCGAGGTCACACCGATCGTCGCGAAGCTCAAGTCGTACGTCACGCGCGCCACACAGCTGCACGCCGACGTGGCGAACTTCTCGCCCGAGACCACGCAGACCATGGACGGGCCGGTCACGACCACCGAGTCGTGGGACCAGGACGAGACGCTCAACGGCGAGAACAACGACATCATCAACGGCGTCGCGAACCAGGTCGTCGCGTACCAGGCGGCCGAACGGACGTGCTCGAACACGATCCGGGCCATCTCCTGTCTGCCCCCGCTCCACGCGATCACCGGGGACGACGACCCGCTCGGGTACGGCTACAGCGAGCTCCCGATGGGAACGAAGCTGCCCTGGGGAACGGCGGAGGCACGCAAGGAGTCCTGCGCCGAGAAGACCGGCATGTTCGTGCCGAACCTGCTGAAGGGCGTCGTCGTCGACGGCATCTGGGGCACCGTGAAGGGTCTCGGGCAGCTCGTCGGGATCACCGGCAAGGGGTTCGGCGACTGGGACGCCGCGGGGCAGGCATGGAGCGGCATGGGGTCGCTGATCTCCTACAACCCGCAGACGGGCAAGTGGGGTGACTGGGGCAACGCCGGAGCGACCTGGACGGCGCTCGGCAAGGACACCATCGCCTGGGACGAGTGGTCGAAGGACCCCGGCACCGCCGCTGGTCAGACGGTGTGGAACATCGGTTCGCTGTTCCTCGGTGGTGTCGGCGCGGTCGGCAAGGCGGGCAAGCTCGGCAAGGTCGGCGAGGTCGTCGCGGAGGGGGCGGCGAAGACGGGCAGGGTGCTCGACCTGCTCGACCTCGGGACCTGGGTGTCGAAGGGGCTGCACCTGGTGCTCCCGAAGCTCTCGGAGATCGAGAGCGCGATCGGTGCCGCCGTCAAGAGCGGGTTCCACTTCACGATGGACCACATGCCGCACTTCAAGTCCGGCGAGTTCCATTTCAACTCGCACGCGCACACCGACGTCGACGTGCCGCCGGTCCGTGACGACGCCGGCACCGGCTCCCATGCGCCGGTCCAGGAGCCGGTGACCGTCACCCACGGTGGCGGCTCGGAACACGGCGGCTCGGAGCACGGCGGGTCCGGCAGCGGGTCGGACCACGGCGGGTCCGGTAGTGGCTCGGAGCACGGCGGGTCCGGGAACGCATCTGACCACGGCGACGGATCGACCGACGGCAACGGGAACGTCTCCGACCACGGTGACGGCCCGTCCGACGGGCATGACGGGAACACCGGGGACGACGCGAACGGCGGGAACCACGCTGGATCGGGCGCGGGCGGTACCGGGGGACACACCGCGTTCGGCGATGAGCACTCGGGCCCCGGTGGCGGTCCGCTGCACGACGACCCGACCCAGTCGACCGCGGACCACGGGCCGGGATGGGACAAGACCCACGGCGTCCGCGGCGATCCGCTCCTGCCGACGTACGGTGACGTCCAGCCGGACTCCAGTGTCCTCGGTGCGGCGTACCGGGCCCCGGGTGACTCGACGCTGACGGGCGCCGGTGTCGACGACATGAACCCCATGGCTCGCGAACTCCTGACGAGCGATCCCGGCCCCGACGGCTACTACGGCCACGACGTCCACGACGGCCACGCGCTCACCCGACAGGAATGGGAAGAGCGCTACGTCGTCCAGGACCCGAAGGACCCCACGCGTGGCTGGGTCAGGTACCCGGGTGACGCGGGAGCGGCCCTGGGTGAGCGGATCGACTTCACCGACCCGACCAGGTTCGGCGAGCACTACTCGACGACGATCGATCGGTTCGGCGGCGAGAACGGTTCGTTCCTGTCGTTCCCCGGGACGTCGTTCGAGGAGCGTGCGATCGCTCCGGGCAGCCTCCGTCAGGACTACCACCAGTACTCGATCGACCTCGATGCGGCGAAGGCGAACGGATGGACGATCGAGGTGAGCCGTGTCGCTCCCGCGCTCGGGCAACCGGGAGGCGGGCTGCAGGTCCGGTTGCTCGACGGGGTCAAGCCCCTGAGCGTCGAGGACATGCTCCGTCCGGGGCTCGGCAAGACGCCGGCGCTCCGCTCGGTCCTGGTGGTCAAGTGAGCGTCGGCCCCGGCGGCCCGGTGGCTGCGCCGGCGCTGCCGTTCTCGGATGACCTCGCCGCAGTGCTCTCGAACCCGGAGTACGGCATCGCAACCGAGGTGCGGGCCTACCCCACGAGTGATCGCTCCCTCATCTACGGCGATCTCGACTGGGAGGTGGAGGTCACGCACGACGGCTCGGTGTTCACGGTGCACTCGTTCCAGCGCGGATCCGAAGAGGATCCGGTCGCGGTGTGCCGTGACGGCGAGGACGTCGTCCGGATCATCCTCCTGCTGCAGGCCGGCTCGTTGCTCCGCGGAACCGGCTCACCCGACCCGTGGGCCGGTGCCCAGCAGCCCCCGGACACCGCTCCCGGCGTCGAGATGCACCGCCGTGACGACGGCTGGATCGTGCAGATCGCCCCGGATCGGAGCGCGCGGTTCACCGACCACCGTTCCGAGACCCTCGCCTACGAGTTCGCCGAGGTGTGCACCGTGCCGGTCCCGGTGCTGATCGCCGCGCTGACCTCGCCCGATGCTCCGGCAGCACTCGCCAGCGCCCGCGACTGACGAGCCCCCGGCGAGCAGCTCCACGTGCGCGTCAGACGCCCAGCACGAGTTGCGTCAGGACGCCGCTCGACACGAGGTCCCGGAGCCCGATCCCGTCATCGGCGATGACGAACCGGAGTGTTCCACCCGGCTGCCCGAACCACGGCCGGACGACCTGAACACGCATCAGCACGGACTCGCTCACGATGAACTGATGCACCGTCGACGGCTCCTGCAGTGCGAACGGTGGCAGCGCGCGGCTCTCGAACGAGGCACCGAGGGGGTTCACCATCCACCCGTCGGGTCCGCCGATCCGATCGAGCGCCGTGCCGACCGGCACGTCCACGAGCAACTCACCGCCGGGAGCGCCGGCCACCTGTGTCCGGAGGACCGGCGTCGATTCGCGCGACGCGGTGGACAGCTGGTCGAGTTCGGCACGGTTCACGACGCGCGGTGCCGGGAGTGGCTGCTCGAGGTACGTCATCACCCGTTCGACCGCCTGGTGCTCGTCAGTGAGGGTCGCGAGGGTCCTCGGCTGCCCGTAGTCGACGCATTCGAGCAGGAACCGGCCGTCACCGGCGGAGAGGCGCAGCACGCCCTCGAGTGGCGGGCGATCCGGGACCTCACCGGGGAGGATGACGAACTGGGTGGTGAAACCGAGACCATCGAGGGTCTCCCGGGCCGCCGCGAACTGCATCGAGCCAGCCTACCGGGGTGGTTGGATGTCCTCCGTGACGGATGACGACATCGACAGCGCCCCACACCGGCAGGACCCGCCGGAACTCGTCTTCGACGACGAGACGGAGGCACTCGACCGGTTCATCCTGATCCTGCGCAGCTCGAAGGACGTCCGCGACCGGGGGGTCATCGCATGATCGTGGACGTGGTCGCGTTCCTCCGCGACGACGTCGGGTACGACTCCGTCACGGTCCAGATCGCGCCGCTGATGGAGGGGAGGCGCGCCGACGTGGCGTTCACCCTCGAAGACGCGGACCCTGGTTTCGTCGTCGTGAGCTGGTCCCGTTCGGCACGAGAGGGTGTCGAGGCCTCGTTCACGACACGGGACGACGCTCTGCGGTGGGTGATCCTGCGCGAGCGGATCGGGCTCGCGGCGGATCGCGGCCGTCCGCGCACGGCGAAGCTCTGGGAGTCAGTCGTCCCCGGGACGGTGCGGTCCGAGATGGTCGGCCGTGCCTGCGTCATCACCTGGCGCGACGGCGACGGCGACGGCGACGGCGACGGCGGGGACATCGCCGTCCACCGAGCGACCTTCCACACGCCGTTCGCGGAGCGGGACGCCGCCGCGTTCGCCAGCCAGCGCGACGAGACACTTCGGGCGATCCGTGACCGTGTGGTCGCGATCGCGGACGGCGCCGGCGCCGACCAGGTCACCTCGGCCTGACCACGCCGCCCTTGGCGATGTCCATGTGCCAGTTGTAGAGCTCCGACTGCTGGTCGAGGAACTCGCCGTACAGCGCGCGGGCACGCTCGTCCTCCGCGAGGAGCAGGTAGTCCTCGTCGTCCATGATCGCGCCGATCCCCGCGCGGACGGACTCGTACGCGAAGTCCTGGTCGCGCATGTCGGTCATCGCGCGCATCTCCGCGATGTAGCCCTCCATGATCGCCAGGTACTGTCCGCCGGCGATCCGGACCTCCGCGCGACGCTGCGACCGTCGGAAGAACTGGCGCGTGTCTGCCGCGATCGTGCGGGCGAGATCGGCGACCTCCTGCGAGGTCGGATCGAGCGGCCCGGCGCCGAACACCGCCGCGAACCGGGCTGCCATCGCATCCGGCGCGGTGCTGAATCTCCGGAACGCGATCCCCGGTCGTGCGGAGATGACGACGACGACGGTGCGGTTATAGCCGGTTCCGTGCGCGCTCCTCGCCGTCCCACGATGCGTCGCCGTCCACGTTCGCTGGGCCGCCCAGTAGCGGATCGTTGCGCTGATCCGTTCGGTGTCGTGTGCGTCGACCTCGGTCACGTCGAGCGCCGTGTACCAGTCGGCGAGGAGTTCGAACAGCACGCGGCCGTCGTGGCGGATGCTGAGGACGAGCGACTGCGGTGTCGGTGAGGTGTCCATCGCGCAAGGCTACCGACGCCACGGACGACGGCCCGCATCGATCCACCGCAGGGTCGGCCTCACGACGCGACCAGTGGCCGGACGGGAGGCACGGTACGCAGTGGCCGGACGGGAGGCACGGTGCGGGCCGGTGCCGCGCCTCCCGTCCGGAACGGATCACTGCGTGACGCGCGGTCGCGCGCCTACCGGCAGCGCGGGTCCTTCGTCGGGACGGTGCCGCGCAGCAGGTACGCGTCCACGGTGTCGTCGATGCATGTGTTCCCGAGGTCGTACGCGGTGTGGCCCTGTCCCACCTTCGTGACGAGGTGGCCCGAGTCGAGCCGCGCAGCCAGGGACTCGGCGTCCGCGTACGGCGTCGCGGGGTCGCCGGTGGTGCCGACGACGATGATCGGATCCGCCCCCGGGGCGGTCACCGGGGCCGGGTAGTCGACCGGGCCGTACTTCCACGCGCCGCAGGTGACCGAGCCGTACGACTGGTACGGACCGAGGACGGGCGCGGCCTTCGCGAGACGACGGGCGTCCGCGCGCATGTCGCCGGTGTCGTCGTCCGCCCCGAAGTCCAGGCAGCCGATCGCCGTGAACGCCTCGGTCTCGTTGCCGGAGTACTTGCCGTTCGATCGTCGACCGTTGTACTGGTCGGCGAGCTTCATCGCGGGCTTGGGGTTGCCGGCGAGCGTCGCGGTGAGCATCGCCGTCAGGTCGGACCAGGTCGAGGTGCTGTACAGGGTCGCGGCGATCGCGGTCGCGAGGACGGCACCGGTGAGCTCCCGACCGTCGGCGGTACGGAGCGGCGTGGCCTCCGTGTCGTCGAGCAGCGCCTTGAGTCGCGACATGCTGCCGTCGAGCGAATCGTCGAACGGGCAGGAACGGCTGCCCGTCGCGGCCTTCTTGCCCGCGAGGCAGGCCCGCATCCACGCGCGGAGGTCGCCCTCGAACGCCGCCGCCTGCGCGGTGCTGGCGTCGGTGTCGCTCGTGGACCAGAGGTCCTCGGCACCGTCGAGCACGAAGCGGCCGACGTGCTTCGGGTAGAGCCCGGCGTACACCGAACCGAGCGCTGTGCCGTAGGAGTACCCGAGGTAGTTGAGCTTCGCCTCGCCGAGGTCTGCGCGGATCAGTTCCATGTCGCGCGCCGCACTCGTGGTGTCGACGTGCGCCAGGAGCTTGCCGGTGTGCTCGGCGCAGGCGTCCGCGAACCGGTCGGCGGCCTTCCGGTCGGCTGCGAGCCACTCGGCGGACCCGATGTCGCCGGGCAGGTCGGGGTAGAGGTAGCGGTCGAGCTCCGCAGCCCCGCCGCAGCGGACCCGGCTCGAGTAGCCGACGCCGCGCGGATCGAATCCGATCACGTCGTAGCGCTCGGCGACGTCCGGGGTGACCGCGTTCTCGGCACCGGACCCGACGAGGTCGATGCCGGATCCGCCGGGCCCACCGGGGTTCACGAGCAGCGATCCCAGACGCTTGCCCGTGGCACGGTGCTGGATGAGTGCCAGGTGGATGCTGCTCGATCCCGCATCGCCCCAGTCGAGGGGCGCGTCGACGCTGGCGCAGCGGAAGCCGCCGCCGCACGAGCTCCAGGAGATCGGCGCCGTGAACCGGTCGAGGAGCGTCGCGGGACTCCGGTCAGCGGTGGTGACGGCACCGGCGACCGTGCCGAGGACGAGGCCGACGACCACCGCGAGCACGATCCAGAGGCGGAGGTGGTCTCGGCGTCGGGTCGGCGGCCGCGCGCTGGGTCCGATCCGCTCGTCCGTCCAGTACGTCACGTGGCTCCGGTCCTCGTCGGTGTCGCCGGGTGGTGTCCTCGGCCAGTCGACGGTACCGGTTCGACGCGCGTCGACGCACTCCCAGAACGGGGTACCGCGGGCCTCGGTGCGGCGTTCGGCTGTCCTGGAGCCACCGCGCGTTCACTCGACGTGCGGGTGCCGGTCCCTCCGGCGCGACCCGACGTCAGCGGGAGGAGCCGTCATGGCCATGCACTGGATCGCACCGAGGTTCGGCGGGAGCGAGGTCTTCGAGTACGTCGAGACGGACGTCCCCGCGCCGGCACCGGGCGAGGTGACGATCGCGGTCCGCGCCGCGGGCATGAACCCGGCGGACTCGAAGCACACGACGGCCGCGGCCGGTGACGATCCCTCGCGACTCCCGATCGCGATCGGGTACGAGGTGGCCGGGGTCCTGACGGCGATCGGCGCGGCTCCCGGCGATGACGCCGCGTCCGGGGGCGCCGCGTCCGAGGGTGCCGCGTCCGAGGGTGCCGCGTCCGGGGGCGCCGCGTCCGACGCTGGGGCCCGGACCGAGATCGCGTCCGGGGGTGGTGCCGTCGGGGACGAGGTGATCGCGTTCCGCGTCAGCGGTGGATACGCCACCGAGATCACCGTCCCCGCTGCGGACGTCTTCGCGAAGCCGCCGACACTGACCTTCCCCGAAGCCGCGAACCTGTTCCTGGCGGGGTCGACCGCGGCCGACATGCTCCGGGTCACCGGCGTCGGTGAGGGGGACCGTGTCCTCGTGCACGGCGCGTCGGGTGCGGTCGGGGTGAGCGTCCTGCAGCAGGCTGCGCGGCTCGGAGCCCGGGTGATCGGGACCGCCTCCGCGGCGAACGGCGACGTCGTCCGACGCTTCGGCGGTGAGCCGGTCGTCTACGGGGACGATCTCGCGGACCGCGTCCGCGCCATGACCGGCGGCGGTGGCGTCGATGCCGCATTCGACTGCGTCGGGACCGATGAGGCGATGGACGTCTCGCTCGAACTCGTCGCGGATCGCGGACGCATCGTCACGATCGCCAACGCGTCACGCGGCCGCCGCGAGGGCGTCAGGACCGTCGCCGGCAACGACCCGGAGAGCGCTCGGTTCCGGGACTCCGTCCGGCAGCGGCTCGTCGACCTCGCTGCGGCGGGCGAACTCGTCGTGCCGGTCGCCCGGACCTTCCCGCTGTCCGAGGCGCGCGCGGCGCTCGAGCTCCTGGAGTCCGGCCACCCCGGCGGCAAGCTCGCGCTGGAGCCGTGACCAGGTCCGCGACCGGGTCCGCGACCGGGTCCGCGACCGGATCCGCGACCGGTCTGGAGGGACGGTGCGGGTCAGCGAGGTCGGCCGCCGGTCACCGGTCACCCGTCACCGAGTGACGAGAACTCACCAAGGTTCGTGCTTTCTGGGAGGATGACCCGGCAGCATCATTCGACGACGAGGGGACAATCCGTGAGCAACGACTACCCGCCGCAGGACCCGAACGGGCAGCAGCCCGGCCAGCCGTACGGGCAGCAGCCTGGCCAGCAGCCCGGCCAGCAGCCCGGTCAGCAGTACGGGCAGCAGCCGGGCCAGCAGCAGTACGGCGATTCGCCGTACGGCACGCCGCAGCCGCAGTACGGATCGCCCCAGTACGGCGCACCGCAGGGTCCGAACGGCGAACCGCCGATCTGGGCCCCCTGGTACGGCATCTCGTTCCCGAAGGCGTTCACCCGCTTCTGGAAGAAGTACGCGACGTTCTCGGGGCGGGCGAGCCGCAGCGAGTACTGGTGGTGGTACCTCTGGACCGTCATCATCGGGTTCGTCCTGGGGCTCATCTCCGGCCTCATCACCGCGGCGACCGGCACGACGACGACGCAGTCCTCCGGCAGCCAGATGGGGTTCTACACCGCGAGCAGCTCTCCGGTCCCGGGCCTGCTCGGACTCATCGTGTTCCTGGTGTTCGTCATCCCGAGTCTCGCGTTGCAGATCCGGCGTCTGCACGATGCGAACTTCCGCGGGTGGTTCGTCCTGCTGAACATCATCCCGATCCTCGGCCCGCTGGTGCTGCTCGTCATGACGATCCTGCCGTCGAACCCCGAGGGGCGACGGTTCGACCAGCCCAACTCCTGAGTGCACGACGAAGGCCCCGGACGCTGTCCGGGGCCGTCGTCGTGTCGGGGCGCCTGCGTCCTGCTGCGGACGTCAGACGAGGCGGAGGCGGGTCAACGACCCGTCGACCACGAGGTCGCGCACCGTCAGCGACGGATCTGCGATGGCGAACCGGAGCGCGCCTCCAGGCTGTTCGAACCAGGGCTGCACGAACCGGACCGTCACGAGGAACGGCCGGCTCACCACGTAGCGGTGCACGTCGGTGTCGGCGAGTGCCGTCGGCGGGAGCGACCGGGCCGGGAACGGCGTGTCGAGGGGGTGGAGCAGGTAGCCGTCCGGTCCGCCGAGGCGGTCCACCGGGACGTCCGCAGGGATCTGGATCGTGAGTCCGGCGGGTCCGGCGTTCTGCACCTGCTGCGCGAGCTGCGGGTAGGAACCGGCCGCACGTTCGCGGAGCCCCTCGAGCTCGTGCCGACTGATGTCGTGCGCCGCGGGGAACGGACGGTTGAGGAACCGACGTAGCATCTCGACCGCCTCGTCCTCGGTCCGGGCGACCGCGAGCCGCCGGGGTGCGCCGTAGTCGACGACCTCGAGCGCCCAGTCCTGTCCCTGCATCGCCTGCGCGTCCACGGGGACGATGCGGAGTGCACCCTCCACCGGTGGCTCGTGCTGCTGCTCGCCGGGGAGCTGCACGAAACGGTTGGTGTATCCGAGCTGGTCGAGCGTCGGACGGACGTCGGCGATGGTCATGGCAGCAGCCTATCGATCCGGACCTATGCGTGGCCTCGGACGAGTGCCTGCTTGACCTCGGCGATCGCCTGCGTGACCTGGATGCCGCGGGGGCAGGCGTCGGTGCAGTTGAAGGTCGTCCGGCAGCGCCAGACGCCCTCCTTGTCGTTGAGGATGTCGAGGCGGACCTTCGCCTCGTCGTCGCGGGAGTCGAAGATGAACCGGTGCGCGTTGACGATCGCCGCCGGGCCGAAGTACTGGCCGTCGGTCCAGAACACCGGGCACGAGGACGTGCACGCGGCGCAGAGGATGCACTTGGTCGTGTCGTCGAAGCGAGCGCGGTCGGCGACGGACTGCACGCGCTCCTTGCCCTTCTCCGGGGCGCTCTTCGACTGCAGGAAGGGCTGGACCTCGCGGTAGGACGCGAAGAACGGCTCCATGTCGACGACGAGGTCCTTCTCGAGGGGGAGCCCCTTGATGGCCTCGACGTAGACCGGCTTGGACACGTCGAGGTCCTTGATCAGGGTCTTGCACGCGAGACGGTTCCGGCCGTTGATGCGCATGGCGTCAGAACCGCAGACGCCGTGGGCGCAGGAACGACGGAACGTCAGGGAGCCGTCCTGGTCCCACTTGATCTGGTGCAGGGCGTCGAGGACCCGGTCGGTCGAGAGCATCGACACCGTGAACTCCTGCCAGTGCGGCTCGGTGTCGACGTCCGGGTCGAACCGCCGGACCATGACGGTGACGGGGAAGGACCCAGGAGGCGCCGTCCGGTCACTGTCCTGCGTGGCTGGTGCATCGGGGACCAGGGTGTCGGTCATCTCAGTACTTCCTCTCCATCGGCTGGTACCTCGTCACGACGACCGGTTTCCAGTCGAGTGAGATGTGGTCATCGGCGAGTGACGAGTGCGGGTCGCCCGTCAGGTACGCCATCGTGTGCTTCATGTAGTTCTCGTCGTCGCGCTTGGGGTAGTCGTCGCGCATGTGTCCGCCGCGGGACTCCTTGCGGTTCCGTGCGGAGAACACCACGACCTCGGCCAGGTCGAGCAGGAAGCCGAGCTCGACGGCCTCGAGGAGGTCGGTGTTGAACCGCTTGCCCTTGTCCTGCACGGAGATCTTGAGGTACCGGTCGCGGAGCTCGTGGATGGTCTTCGTGACGCTGGCGAGCGACTCGTCGGTGCGGAACACCTGGGCGTTGACGTCCATCTGCTCCTGCAGCTCCTTGCGGAGGCTGGCGACCCGCTCGGTGCCGGTCGAGGCGCGGAGCTGGTCGAGCATGTTCCGGACGTTCGCCGCCGGGTCGTCCGGCAGCGGGACGAAGTCGACGGTCTTGACGAAGTCGGCGGCCGCGTTGCCCGAGCGCTTGCCGAACACGTTGATGTCGAGCAGCGAGTTCGTGCCGAGGCGGTTCGAGCCGTGCACGGAGACGCAGGCACACTCGCCAGCGGCGTACATGCCGGGGACGACGTTGGTGTTGTCGCGGAGCACCTCGCCCTGGACGTTCGTCGGGATGCCACCCATGGCGTAGTGCGCCGTCGGCATGACCGGCACGGGCTCCGTCACCGGGTCGACGCCGAGGTAGGTGCGTGCGAACTCGGTGATGTCGGGGAGCTTGGTCTCGAGGACCTCGGCCCCCAGGTGCGTGCAGTCGAGCAGGACGTAGTCCTTGTTCGGACCGGCACCGCGACCCTCGGCGACCTCCTGCACCATGCACCGGGCGACGATGTCACGCGGGGCGAGGTCCTTGATCGTCGGGGCGTACCGCTCCATGAACCGTTCGCCCGAGGCGTTCCGGAGGATCGCGCCCTCACCGCGGGCGCCCTCCGTGAGCAGGATGCCGAGACCCGCCAGCCCGGTCGGGTGGAACTGGAAGAACTCCATGTCCTCGAGCGGGAGCTTCGAGCGCCACACGATGCCGACGCCGTCGCCGGTCAGGGTGTGCGCGTTCGAGGTGGTCTTGTAGATCTTGCCGAAGCCGCCGGTCGCGAAGATGAAGGCCTTCGCGTGGAACACGTGCAGCTCGCCCGTGGAGAGCTCGAACGCGACGACGCCGACCGGCTGCGGGCGACTCACGCCGTCGTCGCCGACGACGTCCGCCATGACGAGGTCGAGCGCGTAGAACTCGTTGAAGAAGTTCACGCCGAGCTTCACGCAGTTCTGGAACAGCGTCTGCAGGATCATGTGGCCGGTGCGGTCCGCGGCGTAGCACGCCCGGCGGACCGGGGACTTGCCGTGGTCGCGGGTGTGGCCGCCGAACCGGCGCTGGTCGATCTTGCCCTCGGGCGTGCGGTTGAACGGCAGGCCCATGTTCTCGAGGTCGATGACGGCGTCGATCGCCTCCTTCGCCAGGATCTCCGCGGCGTCCTGGTCGACCAGGTAGTCACCGCCCTTGATCGTGTCGAAGGTGTGCCACTCCCAGGAGTCCTCCTCGACGTTCGCCAGCGCGGCGGCCATGCCGCCCTGCGCGGCGCCGGTGTGCGACCGGGTCGGGTAGAGCTTGGAGATCACGGCGGTGTTCGCCTTCGGACCGGCCTCGATGGCGGCGCGCATGCCGGCGCCGCCCGCACCGATGATCACGATGTCGAACTGGTGGTGGTGAACGCCGTCGATGACGGTGCTCTCGGAGGTGGCGGTGTCGGTCACAGAGTGCTTTCGATGAGGCGGACGTCGGAGGTGGTTCGTCGCGGGGTGCTGGCTCGACACGCGCAGGGCTCCCGGGGGGAGGACGGCCCGGACCAATCGGTCTGGACGACCCGCGCCGCGGGGCTCCGGGTGCGAGTGGTCAGGGCGTCGCGGGTCAGGACCGGGGTGTCAGGACCCGGGGTGTCAGGACCCGGGGTGTCAGGGCGCGGGGCAGAACGAGGGCAGGTCGGCGGCAGCGGCACCCGCCGGGCAGGGATCGAAGGTCCAGCAGACGAGGATGCCGAGCACGACGAGCACGATGCAGACGCCGAGGATCGCCCCGAGCAGCGTCTTCCTGATGCCCGGACGCGACACGTAGTCGTTCACGATGGTCCGCATGCCGTTCGAGCCGTGCACCATGGCGAGCACGAGCATCAGGGAGTCCCAGATCTGCCAGAACGGGCTCGCCCACTTGCCGGCGACGAACGCGAAGTCGATCTGCTGGACGCCCTTGCCAGCGACCATGTTGATGAAGAGGTGGCCGAAGATCAGCACGAGGAGCACGACGCCCGACCCGCGCATGTAGATCCACCCCCACTTCTCCCAGTTGGTGGTCTTCTTCGCTGCTGCCGCCGAACGGGGCGGCTGGACGAGTTGCGTTGTCATCAGTGCTCCTGGATCAGTGGAAGTCGGCGAAGAGGTTCGTGAGCTGGCGCGGCAGGAAGCCCGCGATCGTGATCACCCAGAGGGCGACGACGACCCACGACATGAGGCGCTGGTACTTCGGGCCCTTGCTCCAGAAGTCCACGAGGATGATCCGCAGGCCGTTGAAGGCGTGGAACACGATGGCGATCACGAGCGCCGTCTCGCCGAGGTTCATGATCGGCGTCTTGTACGTGCCGATGACCGCGTTGTAGGCCTCGGGGGAGACCCGGACGAGCGCCGTGTCGAGGATGTGCACGAGCAGGAAGAAGTAGATCGCGACACCGGTGATGCGGTGCAGCACCCACGACCACATGCCGGTCCCGCCGCGGTACACCGTTCCGGACGCGATCCGCGTCCGAGGTGCCTCCGGCGTCGGCGGGCTCGCGACGGCTGTGGCGCCGCTCGGACGCGCCGCTCCCGACTGTGCTGCGGTCTGCTCGGCCATGAGCTCGCCCTCCCAATTAGGACTCGGACGGCCGCGCAGTTCGGCGACCGTTGCCGTACGTGTTCGTGTGGTTCACGGAACACGGTCCATCCTACGTCCGAGCACCGACCTTCTCGTTCCAGCCGGTGAGCACGCCGCGGAGCGCCTCGGGTCGGACCCCGATCCGCCGGGCGGTGTCGTGGTGCGCGAGGAGCTCGTCCCCGACCCGTTCCCACGTGGTGTCCTCGACCCGACGTCGACCCGCGGCTCCCCGCCGGGCGGCGGCGACGCGGTCCTCGTGCATCGCGAGGACCGCGCGCCGCAGGGACTGCGGGTCGTCCGGGTCGAAGAGCTCGCCGTCGACGCCCGGGGTGACGAGGTCGAGCGGCCCACCCCGCGCCGGCGCGATCACCGGCACCCCGGAGGCGTGCGCCTCCTGCAGGGTCTGCCCGAAGGTCTCCGCGGGTCCGGTGTGCACGAACACGTCGAGTGCGGCGTAGACGTCCGCGAGCGCGTCGCCGCGGAGGGGCCCGGTGAACGTCACATCGAGGTGCCTGAGCCGACGCTCGAGCGCCGCGCGTGACGGCCCGCCGCCGGCCACGACGACACGGAGACCGGGGATCCCGCCGAGCTCGGCGAGCCGCTCGACCTCCTTCTCCGCGGCCAGTCGGCCCACGTAGCCGACGATGGTCTCGCCGCGCGGAGCGATCCGCCGCCGGATCGCACGGACCGCACTGGAGGCACGGCGCGCGGGGTCGAAGAGGGTCGCGTCCACGCCGCGTCCCCACCGCGCCACGCGCTGGACGCCCGCGTCGGCGAGCATCGTCGCCGTCGCGGTCGACGGTGCCAGCGTCAGGGAGGCTCCGGCGTGGATCCGCGCGAGGACCCGCCACGCCAGGGGCGCGGCGCCGGGGAATCCGTTCCGCCGGACGAACCCGGCGACGTCGGTCTGGAACACCGCGACCGAGGGGATCCCGAGCCGGGCGGCCGCGGACACCGCTCGGCCGCCGAGGAGGAACGGGCTGGCCGCGTGCAGCACGTCCGCTCCCGAGGTGGCGAGGATCGTGTCGAGGACCGGGTGCGGGAGACCGACCGGGAACTGCCGGTAGGCGATGGCCGGCACGCGGTGCACGTCGAACCCGCGGTACCGCTCGAGCTCCCGCCGACTCCGGTGGTCGGCGGTGCCCGGTGTCGCGGGGGCGATGACGACGGCGCGGTGGCCGCGACGTTCGAGGTGGTCGAGCACCGCCAGGACGCTCGTCGTGACGCCGTTCAGCGTCGGGAGGAAACTCTCGGTCACGACGGCGACGGTCCGGGGACCACCGACCTCGACCGCACGTCGTGCTTCGTGAGCGTTCATCTCGGCCTCGATGGTCGACGACCGACATGACGGTCGCGCGCACCCCGCGTGACCGGTCGACGACGGCTGCGTGAACGACGCATGCCGCGGGACGGACGCTCGCCGTGCCTCCCGTCCGTGTCCCGCACCGGTGCGGGGTACCGCGCAGTTCTCCACAGGCCGGACCGAGCGGCGTCGACCGGACAGCTCGCATCGCTAGGGTGGCGCCATGAGCGACGACCTCGGAGACTTCCACGCGATCATCCCGGCCGGCGGGATCGGATCCCGTCTCTGGCCCCTGTCGCGCGCCGACGCGCCGAAGTTCCTGCACGACCTGACCGGCGCGGGGACATCGCTCCTCCGCGCGACGTGGGACCGTCTCGCCCCCATCGCGGGTGACCAGCGGATCATGGTCGTCACGGGGCGCGCGCACCGCGCCGCCGTCGAGTCGCAGCTCCCCGGGCTCGCCGACCGCAACGTCGTGCTCGAGAGCGAGCCGAAGGACTCCACCGCGGCCGTCGGTCTCGCCGCTGCGATCCTGCACCGCCGCGAACCGGACGTCGTCATCGGCTCGTTCGCCGCCGACCACGTGATCGGCGACACCCGCGGGTTCCAGCGATCCGTGCGCGAGGCGGTCATCGCGGCGCGCGCCGGGTACATCACGACCATCGGCATCACCCCCACGGAGCCGGCCATCGGGTTCGGGTACATGCGCGCCGGTGAACGGATCGTCGTGGACGGTGCCGCCAACGTGCACGAGGTCCGCGAGTTCGTCGAGAAGCCGGACCTCGCGACCGCGCAGCGCTACGTCGAGGACGGCTCGTACCTCTGGAACGCCGGCATGTTCATCGCCCGTGCGGACAAGCTGCTCGAGGAGATCGGCCGGAGTGAACCGGAGCTCCTCGCCGGTCTCGAGCAGCTCGCCGACGCGTGGGACACCCCCGCGCGCGGCGCCGTCGTCGACCAGGTCTGGCCGTCCCTGAAGAAGATCGCGATCGACTACACCGTCGCCGAACCGGCTGCCGCCGCCGGGCGGATGGCCGTCGTCCCCGGGGACTTCGACTGGGACGACGTCGGGGACTTCGCGTCGCTCGCCAAACTGCAGTCGGGTGGCCGGCCGCACAACCTCGCGGTCCTCGGCGACAACGCCCGGATCCTCGCGGACTCCTCGAGCGGCATCGTGGTGAGCCACAGCAACCGGCTCATCTCGCTCATCGGGGTCGAGGACATCGTGGTCGTGGACACGCCGGACGCGCTGCTCGTCACCACGAGCCAGAACGCGCAGCGGGTCAAGGGCGTGGTCGACGCGCTGAAGATCAGCGGTCGCGACGACGTCCTGTAGTACCTCCCTCCGGCGGTACCCCGTCGGCCCGGTTCGGGGTACCAGCATTACGAACGCATTACGAGCGCGTCCCGATCGGGTAACCGATGCGCGGTCGTCCCACGGGGGGTACTGCACCGCCCGGACTGTCGTGTAAGTTCCTTCCGATCGCCCGGTGCAGCAGCCGGGCTCGCACCCCGTGGAGGACACCCCCGTGACATTCAGTACCCGTAAGGCCGCACTCGGCGGACTCGCCCTGCTCGGCACCGTCGCGATGCTCGCCGGCTGCTCGTCGGCCCCGTCGTCGAACTCCGGCTCGGCGTCCGGTTCGAAGTTCCTGCCGTGCATGGTCTCCGACTCCGGCGGGTTCGACGACAAGTCGTTCAACCAGCTCGGCTTCGAGGGACTGAAGGACGCGGCATCGGACATCGGTTCGCAGTACAAGGACGTGGAGTCGAAGGACTCCACCGTCTACGACTCGAACATCACCGGTCTCGTCAACCAGAACTGCAACCTCATCGTCACCGTCGGGTTCAACCTCGCCGCCGCCACGAAGAAGCAGGCCAAGGCCAACCCGGACACCGACTTCGCGATCATCGACGACAACTCGATCAACGCGAAGAACGTCAAGCCGATCACGTTCGACACCTCGCAGGCCGCGTTCCTCGCCGGCTACGCGGCGGCGTCGTACTCCAAGACGGGTGTCGTCGGCACCTTCGGCGGTATGCAGATCCCGACCGTCACCATCTTCATGGACGGCTTCGCGGACGGCGTGGCGTACTACAACGAGAAGAAGAGCAAGGACGTCAAGGTCGTCGGCTGGGACGAGAAGGCCCAGAAGGGCACGTTCGTCGGTGCCTTCGAGGCCGGCACGCAGGCCAAGGCCAGCGCGCAGACGCTCATCCAGCAGAACGCGGACGTCATCCTCCCCGTCGGTGGCCCGATCTACCAGTCGGCGGCAGAGGCGATCAAGGACGCCGACAACGGCACCGTCATGATCGGTGCGGACAGTGACCTCTACGAGGCCGACCCGCGCTACAAGGACCTCGCGCTCACGTCCGTCGAGAAGGGCATGCGCCCCGCCACCAAGGACGTCGTGGAGCAGGCCGAGAAGGGCAACTTCTCGAAGACGCCGTACGTCGGCACGCTGAAGAACGAGGGCGTCAGCATCGCCCCGTTCCACGACTACGAGTCGAAGGTCGACTCGGGTCTCCAGGGCGAGCTCGACACGATCAAGGCCGGCATCATCGACGGCTCGATCACGGTCGCGACGAAGGCCAAGTAGCACCGTCGGACGCGGGCGGAAGGCATCAGGCCTCCGCCCGCGTCCGTGTGCCCGACCGCGGCTCGCCGCAGCGACGACCGTGGACACCGTCGTCCACAGGCCGGATCCATCCACAGCACGGATGGCGGGACCCCGACCCACCCCTCCAGAGAAATAGACTCCCGACCATGAAGCTCGAACTCCGCGGCATCACGAAGCGGTTCGGCCCGCTCGTCGCGAACGACCGCATCTCACTGACCGTCGAACCGGGGGAGGTCCACGCCCTCCTCGGTGAGAACGGCGCGGGCAAGTCGACGCTGATGAACGTCCTCTACGGCCTGTACCAGGCGGAAGAGGGCTCGATCCTCCTCGACGATGTCGAGCAGCACTTCAACGGGCCCGGTGACGCCATGCGCGCGGGCATCGGCATGGTGCACCAGCACTTCATGCTCGTCCCGGTGTTCTCCGTGGCCGAGAACGTCATGCTCGGCCACGAGCCGACGATGTTCGGCGGGCGGCTCGACCTCGCTGGAGCCCGGCAGCGCGTGCGGGACATCTCCGACCGCTTCGGGTTCGACGTCGACCCGGACGCGATCGTCGAGGACCTCCCGGTCGGGGTGCAGCAGCGCGTCGAGATCATCAAGGCGCTCTCCAGGAACGCCTCGGTGCTCGTGTTCGACGAGCCGACTGCGGTGCTCACCCCGCAGGAGACCGACGAGCTGATGAACATCATGCGGCAGCTGCGCGAGGCCGGCACCGCGATCGTCTTCATCACCCACAAGCTGCGCGAGGTCCGCGAGGTCGCCGACCGGATCACGGTCATCCGCCTCGGCAAGGTCGTCGGCGAGGCCGAGCCGACCGCGTCCAACGTCGAGCTCGCGGCGCTCATGGTCGGGCGTGCGGTGGAGCTCACCGTCGCCAAGACCGAGGCGACCCCGGGCGAGGACGCCCTCGTCGTGCAGGACCTCACCGTGACGGACGCGGCCGGCCACGTGCTCGTCGACGACGTCTCGTTCACGGTCCGCCGCGGGGAGATCGTCGCGATCGCGGGTGTGCAGGGCAACGGGCAGACCGAGCTGACCGAGGCCATCCTCGGGCTCGAGCCGGTGCACGCCGGCCGCATCGTCCTCGACGGCCACGACATCACCGCCGCGAGCGTCAAGCGTGTGCTCGACGCCGGGGTCGGCTTCGTGCCGGAGGACCGTCAGGAAGACGGACTGGTCGGCGAGTTCTCCATCGCGGAGAACCTCATGCTCGACCGCTCGAGCACGGGGGAGTTCGCGCGTGCCGGTTCAGTGCTCGGCGGCGCGCGGGACGCGTTCGCGGACCACAAGATCGCCGAGTTCGACATCCGGACGCCCTCGCGGACCACCGCGGTCGGGCGGCTCTCGGGCGGCAACCAGCAGAAGGTCGTCCTGGCGCGCGAGCTGAGCCGCGACCTCCGGTTGTTCGTCGCCGCGCAGCCCACCCGCGGCGTGGACGTCGGGTCGATCGAGTTCATCCACAAGCGCATCGTCGACACCCGTGACACCGGTGTCCCGGTCATCGTCGTCTCCACGGAGCTCGACGAGGTCACGGCACTCGCCGACCGCATCGCCGTGATGTACCGCGGCACGATCATCGGCATCGTCCCCGCGGACACCCCGCGTGACGTGCTCGGCCTCATGATGGCGGGGGAGCTCCCCGCAGGAACGGAACTGGCGGCATGACCGCGGACGACACACCCGACCAGGCCCACGAGCAGCAGGCGGCCGTGGAGCACCAGACGGACGCGGCGGCACCGGGCCGCTCTGAGTCCGACGCGGCGGTGCAGAGCCGGTCCGAGACCGACACGGCGGTGGAGAGCCGCTCCGAGCCCGACGCGACGGTCGGGGCGGACCAGGCCACGGGCCTCCCGACCGATGACCGGCTGCAGGACGCGAGCCCGGCGGCGGGCGCGACCCTCACGACGGAGTCCGCGGCGGAGTCCGCGAAGCCGGCCGACCGGTGGAGCGCAGCGCTGCAGAGCATCCTGAACGGCTCCGTGCTCGTCACGGTGCTCGCGGTCGTGCTCGCGCTCGTCGCGTGCGGCATCCTCATCGCCGTCACCGACCCGACCGTCCAGAAGGCGTCCGGGTACTTCTTCGCCCGACCGGGCGACACGTTCTCCGCGATCGGCCAGGTCGTCGGCGGTGCGTACGCCAGCCTGTTCCAGGGGTCGGTGTACAACTTCCTGCGCCCGGGGTTCGCGAACGGCATCGTGCCGCTGACGCAGACGATCACCTACGCCGTGCCACTGATCGCGGCGGGGCTCGGTGTCGCGGTGTCGTTCCGCGCCGGACTGTTCAACATCGGTGGGCAGGGGCAGATCCTGATGGGGGCCGCCGCCGCCGGGTGGGTGGGCATCAACGTGCAGGCGCCAGCGATCGTGCACATCCCGCTCGCCATCCTCGCCGGCATCGCCGGAGGCGCGATCTGGGCTGGGATCGTCGGCGTGCTCAAGGCCAGGACCGGTGCGCACGAGGTGATCGTCACGATCATGCTCAACTACGTCGCGTTCTACCTGCTGAGCTACATGCTCCGGACCCAGGGCCTCCTGCAGGCGCCCGGGAGCGCGAATCCGGAGTCGGGCCCGACGCGCGACTCGGCGATCCTGCCGAACCTGTTCGGCGACCGGTACGGCATCAACCTCGGGTTCGTCGTCGCGATCATCGCGGTCGTCGTCGTGTGGTGGCTCATGAACCGTTCGACGCTCGGCTTCAAGTTCCGCACGGTGGGGGAGAACCCCCGCGCTGCTCGCGTCGCGGGCATGAGCGTGCCGAACCTCACCATCTGGTCGCTCGTCATCTCGGGCGCGCTCGTCGGCATCGCCGGGTCGTACCAGGTCCAGGGCGCGCTCACCACGGGCTTCACCTCGAACATCGACGCGGGGATCGGGTTCGACGCCATCACGGTGGCGCTCCTCGGTCGCTCGAAGCCGTGGGGGGTGTTCTGGGCAGCGCTGCTGTTCGGAGCGCTGAAGTCCGGCGGGTACGCGATGCAGGCCGCGAACGGCGTGCCGATCGACATCGTCGGAGTCATCCAGGCGCTCATCGTCCTCTTCATCGCGGCCCCGCCGCTCGTCCGCGCGATCTTCCGGATCCCGCAGCCGGGCGCACGTCGTCGCACCAAGCAGCCCCGCAACCGGAAGGCGGTCGCAGCGTGAGCGTCCTCGCACCCAACGCCACCGCGCCGAGCTCGCCCGTCGGCGACCGGCCGGTCACGAGTGTCCGCAGCTGGAAGGCACCCGTTGGGTTCGGCGTGTTCACCGTGCTCGCGATCCTGCTCCTCGGGGTGTTCCACCACACCGGGACCGCGTCGTTCCGACTCGCGTCGGCAAGCGACTTCGTGCAGCTCCCGACCGTGCCGCTCGACGTGCTCGGCACCGGCATCGTCGTCATCGCGGTCATGGCGATCGCCACCGCCTACGTCGCGTTCCTCGCCGCGAACCGCCGGAGGGTCCCGACCTGGGTCACCGCGGTGTTCGCGATCGTGGCCGTCGTCGGGTTCCTGGCATGGTCGGGTGCCGGTGCGACCATCCCGGTCCCCGGGCTCCTCGTCGGCGCGCTCGGCCTCTCCGCCCCGCTGATCTTCGGCTCGCTCGGCGGCGTGATCTCCGAGCGCGTCGGCGTCGTGAACATCGCGATCGAGGGGCAGTTCCTCGCCGGTGCGTTCGCCTCCGCCATGCTCGCGTCCCTGACCGGCTCCGCATGGGTCGGACTCGTCGCGGCGGTCGTCGCCGGCGTGCTCGTGTCGTTCGTCCTCGCGGCGTTCAGCATCAAGTACCTCGTCGACCAGGTGATCGTCGGAGTCGTGATCAACGCATTCGTGTCGGGCCTCACCGGGTTCCTCTACTCGCAGGTGCTCTCGCCGAACGAAGCCACACTCAACAAGGGCATCCGGTTCGACAACCTGGCGATCCCCGGTCTGTCGAAGATCCCGATCATCGGCCCGGTCTTCTTCGACCAGTCGGTCATCGTGTACCTCATGTACATCGCCGTCGCCGCGGTCACGGTCGGGCTGTTCACGACCCGGTGGGGGCTCCGGCTCCGCGCGGTCGGCGAACACCCGCAGGCGGCCGACACCGTCGGGATCAACGTCACGTCGACGCGGTTCTGGAACGTGTCCCTCGCCGGGGCGATCGCGGGCCTCGGTGGCGCGTTCTTCACCCTCGGGTCCGTCGGTCCGTTCGCGAAGGACATGACCGCCGGCGCCGGGTACATCGCCCTCGCGGCCGTCATCTTCGGCCGCTGGGACCCGATCAAGGCGACGCTCGCAGCACTGCTGTTCGGGTTCGCGTCGAACCTGCAGAACGTCCTCGGGGCGATCAACTCCCCGGTCCCGAGCGAGTTCCTGCTCATGCTGCCCTACATCGTGACGGTCTTCGCCGTGGCCGGGCTCGTCGGGCAGTCGCGAGGGCCGGCGGCATCGGGCAAGCCGTACATCAAGAGTTAGCGCGGGTGTTCTGAACACCCGCGTCTGTGCTGAACACGCGGATCGCGGTGTTCGGAGTGGACGAGCGTGTTCAGAACACCGACCCCAGCGCCGCACGACGGCGCGAGCGCACGACCCGACGACGAACTGGAGGCACGGATGACGTCCGGAACGCAGGACCACGCTGGCGGTGGGGCGGGCTCGGCCACGGGCCTCCCGTCCGGAACGCAGGACCACGCTGGCGGTGGGGCGGGCTCGGCCACGGGCCTCCCGTCCGGAACGGTGGCTCCCTCGAGCGCCGGGCCGGCTGCGCCGGACGGCACCGCCGTCGACTGGGACGCGCTCCGCCGAGCCGCGACCGACGCGATGCGGCATGCGTACGCGCCCTACTCGTCGTTCCCGGTCGGCGCCGCGGCGATCACCGAGGACGGCCGGCTCGTCTCCGGGTGCAACGTCGAGAACGCCTCCTACGGGGTGACGCTCTGCGCGGAGTGCTCGCTCGTGTCGCAGCTCCACATGACGGGCGGCGGGCGTCTCGTCGCGTTCACCTGTGTCGACGGCACCGGCGCGACGCTCATGCCCTGCGGGCGCTGCCGACAGCTGTTGTTCGAGCACTCCGCACCCGGCATGGTCCTCGAGACGGTCTCCGGGTTCCGGACGATCGACGAGGTCCTCCCGGACGCGTTCGGTCCGCGGACGCTCGTCGAGTACGCGTCCACGGGGTCGGGGTCGGGGTCGGGGCCGTCGTCGGGGTCGGTGGATCGCGCATGAGCGCCGTCGAGCCGTTCGACACCGTCGACCTCATCCGGACGAAGCGCGGGTCGGGCACGCTGAGCACGGCGGAGATCGACTGGCTCATCGACGCCTACACGCGGGGCTACGTCGGTGACGAGCAGATGGCCGCCCTCGCGATGGCCGTCTTCCTGAACGGCATGGAACGCCGCGAGGTCCGTGACCTCACCCTCGCGATGATCGCCTCCGGCGAGACGATGTCGTTCGAGGGCCTCGGCAAGACCACGGTCGACAAGCACTCCACCGGTGGCGTCGGGGACAAGATCACGCTGCCGCTCGCGCCCCTCGTGGCGTCGTTCGGTGTCGCCGTGCCCCAGCTCTCCGGACGCGGTCTGGGACACACGGGTGGCACGCTCGACAAGCTCGAGTCGATACCGGGCTGGCAGGCGTCGCTGACGAACGACCGGATGCACGCGATCCTGCGGGACGTCGGCGCGGTGGTGTGTGCCGCCGGGTCCGGTCTCGCTCCCGCGGACAAGAAGCTCTACGCGCTCCGTGACATCACCGGCACCGTCGAGTGCATCCCCCTCATCGCGTCGAGCATCATGAGCAAGAAGATCGCGGAGGGCACCGGTGCGCTGGTCCTCGACGTCAAGTTCGGGTCGGGTGCGTTCATGCAGGACATCGAGCAGTCCCGGCTGCTCGCCCGGACGATGGTCGACCTCGGGAACGACGCGGGCGTCACGACGTCGGCGCTCCTCACCGACATGAACGTGCCGCTCGGCCTGACGATCGGCAACGCCCTCGAGGTCCGGGAGTCCGTCGAGGTCCTCGCCGGCGGCGGCCCCGAGGACGTCGTCGCGCTCACCATCGCGCTCGCGACCGAGATGCTGCGGGCGGCCGGACTGCCCGACGCCGATCCGGCTGCGGCGCTCGCCGACGGCCGCGCGATGGACACCTGGAACCGGATGATCGAGGCGCAGGGCGGCGACCCCCGGGCCGCCCTGCCCGTCGCCTCCGAGACCCATGTCGTGACGGCGCCGCGGTCCGGCGTGCTCGCGACGCAGGATGCGCTCCCGTTCGGAGTCGCGGCCTGGAGGCTCGGTGCCGGTCGAGCGCGCGCGTCCGACCCGGTCCAGGCGGGCGCTGGGGTCGAATTGCACGCCAAACCGGGTGACCGCGTGGTCGAGGGCCAACCGCTCTTCACGCTGCACACCGACGAGGCCGCCCGGTTCCCGCGGGCGCTCGAGTCGGTCGAGGGTGCGTGGACCATCGGTGACGACGGCTCGGTGCCGGTGCGCAGTCCGATCGTCGCCGAGCGCATCGCCTGAGCCCCGCTCCGGGCGGACCGTGCGGTGCGTCAGCGTGCGTCCGTCGCGATCGCACGCCGGGGTGCCGGGCTGCCGATGACGGGACCGGCGGGACGGGGCTGCACCGTCCCTCCCGTGTGACGGTCTCCACAGGTGGACCGAGCCGACTTCGTGGTGGCGGCACAGCGTCTGGGTGTCCGGCGACGGTAGCCTGAACGGCATGAGCGCGCCAGACCAGACCTACCGGCTCCCCGACGGCGGGGCGGTGATCAACGACCTGCCCAAGGTGTCGTTGCACGACCACCTCGACGGCGGACTCCGCCCCTCCACGATCATCGAACTCGCCGCCACCGACGGCGTCGACCTGCCGACCACCGACCCGGACGAGCTCGCGACGTGGTTCGCCGACCAGTCGAACTCGGGATCGCTCGTGGAGTACCTCAAGACGTTCGACGTCACCACGGCCGTGATGCAGACCGCTGCGGGGCTGACCCGCGTGGCCCGGGACTTCGTCGAGGACCTCGTGGCGGACGGTGTCGTCTACGGCGAGGTGCGGTGGGCGCCCGAGCAGCACCTGCAGCGCGGACTGACGCTCGACCAGGCTGTCGAGGCCGTGCAGCAGGGCATCGAGGACGCGGTCAACGCGGCTGACGGTGCGATCCGTGTCGGCCAGCTCGTCACCGCGATGCGCCACGCGGACCGAGGGGTCGAGATCGCCGAGCTCGCCGTCCGCCACCGCGATCGCGGCGTCGTCGGGTTCGACATCGCCGGCGCGGAAGCGGGGTTCCCCGCGTCGAACCACCGCGCGGCGTTCGACTACCTCGCGCAGCAGTACATGCCCGTCACGGTGCATGCGGGCGAGGCGGACGGCGTCGAGTCCATCCGATCGGCGCTGTTCGACGGCCGCGCGCTCCGGCTCGGGCACGGCGTCCGGATCTTCGAGGACGTCGAGATCACCCACACCGCGGACGACGGTTCCGCCCTGGCCTCCCTCGGTGAGGTCGCCGCATGGGTGCGCGACCGCGAGATCCCGCTCGAGGTGGCCCCGCAGTCGAACCTGCAGACGGGCGCGATCGCGGCGTGGGGCGACGACCTCGCCGACCACCCGTTCGACACGCTGTACCAGCTCGGGTTCCGTGTGACGGTGAACACCGACAACCGGCTCATGAGCAACACCTCCCTGTCCAAGGAGCTGGCCCTCCTCGCGGCGACGTTCGGGTACGACCTCGAGGACCTCGCGGCGTTCCAGATCAACGCCGCACTCGGGTCGTTCCTGCCGCTCGAGGACCGGGAGGAGATCATCGCCATGATCACCGCCGGGTACGCCGAGGCCTGAGCATGGCGCTTCCTCCACTTCCTGACACGGCGGTCGTCCTCGGGGCCTCGGTGTCCGCCGCTGACGACTGGCGCGGTGTGCTCCGGGTCGTCGGGGACGCGCTCGTCGCGTCCGGTGTCACGACGCCGGCGTACACGGACGCGATGATCGCCATGGTGGAGGAACACGGTCCGTACATCGTGATCTCGCCCGGGCTCGCGCTCGCGCATGCCCGGCCCGGCACGACCGTGCTCGGGGACGGGCTCGCGGTCGTGACGCTCGCGACGCCGGTCTCGTTCGGCAGCCCGCACAACGACCCGGTCCATGTGGTCCTCGGGCTCGCCGTGGCGGAGGTGGGGACCCATCTGGAGTCGATCGGGGCGCTCGCGAACGTGTTCAACGACCCGACGGCGACCTCACGGCTCGCTGCGGCAACGTCCGCGGACGAGATCCGGGCGATCCTCGAGGTCTCGTCGTGATGCAGTCGACGAAGAAGGAGGTCTCCTCATGAAGATCGTGACGATCTGCGGTGCCGGCATCGGCGCGAGCGGGATCCTCAAGGTGAACGCCGAGCGGGCGCTGTCCAAGCTCGGGCTCGAGGCGGAGGTCGTCGCGGCGGACGTCGCGTCGGTGCGGGACATCGCCGACGACGCGCAGGTGATCCTGACGAGCGCGGAGTTCGTCGACGCGATCGGCACGACCTACGCCGACGTGATCGTCATCCGCAACCACTTCGACCAGCAGGAGATCACGGACGCGGTCGAGCGGGCGCTTGGGTAGCGCGGCGCGCGGCGCGTGCGCCCGTGCACGCGGCGCGCGTGCGGCTGCGCGGCGGCGGGTGTTCTGAACACCGTCGTCCACCCAGAACACCCGCATCCGAGTGTTCAGAGCGGACGCGAGTGTTCTGAACACGAGCATCACCGGACGGTCCGGTGGCGCACGGGCACGAGCGGGATGGCAGCGGCGTGCAGCCGGCTGGTCACCCGCTCCGGTCGGATGATGTCGCGCCACTCCAGTCGTGTCACCCCGCGGACCGGTTCCGTGGCGCGCAACCGGTCTTCCCGGCGCTTCTCGTCGATCACGACCTCGGCCGGGGAACGTCCGGCCCGGAACCGATCCTCTGTGTACTTCGCGTGACCGTCGAACTCGACGATCCATCCCTGCTCCGGGAACCAGAAGTCGACGAACCCGATGAGGCCGTCGGCATCGTGGAACTCCTGCTGCAGGACCGGTGTCGGCGCACCGACGTCCGCCATCACGAGCCGCGCAAGGCTCTCACCCGGCGACCCCGACCGGCAGTCGGCGAAGTCGACCGCCGCTCGAGCTCGATGCGAGCCCGGTCGGGTGCCCCGCCGCTGGAGCACGTCGAGCAGGTCGAGCCGGTCGACCCGGCGCGATGCGAGGACAGCGTCCAACAGCGGCACGGACGTGTGCATCGGGAAGCGGAGAGCGACGTCGATCGCGGTGTCGGCGACGGCGGTGACCGAGCGTCGGCCGAGTGGGAGCGTGCTGTCTGATCGTCCGCGGCCGGCGAGCTTCAGCAGACCCGGTCGGCGTTGGCCGGTCGCACGCTCGGGGTCGATCACCGTGACGAACTCCGGGAACTCTCCCCGCCATGGCAGGCCGTGGGCGGCAGCCGCGGAGGGACCGGCGACGATGAGGCGTGGCGACGTCCGCGCCAGGACGGCCTCCATCCGGGCGACGTGACGCTCACCCGGTGTGGCTCGCTGCCAGGACCTGATGTCGACGAACGTGCCCGGCGCGATCCGGACGACGATCCCAGCCGCGAGGTCGTCGAGGAGGGCGACACCACGGCGACCCGAGCCGTCGAGCGTCCCGCCGTGCAGGAGGTGAAGCCGTGTCATGGCCCGATCGTCGCTGATCCGGCGTCGTGGCGCACGCCCCCGGCGACGCCTGTGGACAGAGGCGACCGACGCCCGTCCTGTGGAGGACCGGGGCACCCACGCCCGTCAGTGTTCTGAACACGCGAGTCCGGCCGGAACACCCGGATGAGGGTGTTCCGGCCGGACGTCGGTGTTCAGAACACGCAGTGCGCGCGCGGGGGGCACGGCCGCGCTACGACACCAGCGGACGCACCGCGTCTGCCAGGCGCGCCACGAGCGCCTCGGCCTTGGCGGACGACTCGGCGACCGTGTCGAGGTACACCTTGACCTTCGGCTCGGTGCCGCTCGGGCGCACGATGACGCGCCCGTCGCCCTCGAGGTCCCACCGGAGGATGTCGTTCGGGGGGAAGCCCTCGACGCCGTCGAGGAAGTCCGTCACCGCGAGCACCCCGACCCCTCCGAGGGTGGTCGGCGGGGTCGCCCGGAGCGCCGCCATGATCGTGTCGATGCGTGCGAGGTCGTCGACGCGCGTGGCGACCTGACCGGACGCGAACGCACCGAACGTCGCGGCGAACTCGTCGAGGCGGTCAGCGATCGTCCGGCCCCGTGCGGCGAGTTCGGTCGCGAGCGAGAGCAGATCGAGCGCCGCCGAGATGCCGTCCTTGTCGCGGACGACCTCGGGGTCGACGAGGTAGCCGAGCGCCTCCTCGTACCCGAACACGAGCCCCGGGACACGCGACACCCACTTGAACCCCGTCAGGGTGTCCCGGTAGCCGAGACCGTAGCGTTCGGCGACGCGCCGGAGCGCGGGGGAGCTGACGATGCTCGCGGCGAGCACCGCGGTCGACGATCCGTCCGGGAGGCCCGTGGCAGCGTCCGCCCCGTCGCCGGAGCCCACGACACCCGGCTCCACGGCGGACCCGGGGTCGAGCGAGCTCTCATCGAGGTCGGACGTCGGCCCGTCCATCGTCGCCCGCTCAGCCGCGCGCCACCCGAGCAGCCAGCCGACCTCGTTCCCGGACAGCTGGCGGAACGACCGTGCACCGTCCGCACCGACGCTCGGGATCGCCAGCGCGAGCCGGTCCGCATCGGGGTCGTTCGCGATGACGAGGTCCGCGCCGACGGCGATGCCCCGCGCGATCGCGAGGTCCATCGCCCCCGGCTCCTCGGGGTTCGGGAACGGCACCGTCGGGAACGCGCCGTCGGGCTCGATCTGCTCGGGGACCACGTCCGGGATCCGGAACCCGGCGTGCTCGAACACCGCGCGCGCCGTCGCCCATCCGACGCCGTGCATCGCCGTGTAGACGACCTTCGGCTGGTCGTCGGGCACGATCTCCGGGAAGTCGACGAGGGCCGCGGTGGCCTCGACGTACGCCTGCACGAGCGAGGGCCCGGCCACGGCGTACTCGGAGGACCGAGCGAGGTCGGTGATCGACCCGGCGGCGATCGCGTCGATGGCCTCGGCGATCGTGGCGTCGACCGGCGGCACGATCTGCGAGCCGTCGTCGTCCTGCCCGAGGTAGACCTTGTAGCCGTTGTCCCGCGGCGGGTTGTGCGACGCCGTGACCATGACCCCGGCACCGGCGTCGAGGTGCCGCACGGCGAACGCCAGCACCGGCGTGGGGAGCGCCGAGGGCAGCAGCGTGACGTCGATCCCGAGCCCCGCGAGCACCTCTGCGGAGTCCCGTGCGAAGACGTCGGAGTTGACCCGGCCGTCGTACCCGATGACGACGCTCGCGGTCCGCCCGGTGTCGAGGAGGAACTGCCCGAGACCCGCCGCGGCCTGCGTGACGAGCACCCGGTTCATCCGGAGCGGCCCCGGTCCGAGTTCGCCGCGGAGCCCGGCGGTGCCGAACGCGAGTCGTCCCGAGAACAGCGCCGTGATCTCGGCCAGGGCGTCGGTGTCGCCACCGGTCGCCGCACCGAGCAGCACGGAGAGCTCGGCGCGGGTGTCCTCGTCCGGGTCCTGCGCCATCCAGGCCCGCGCAGCGGTCACGGCGTCGTCGAGCGCGGTCCCGAGTCCCCCCGAGACGAGGCCGCCGCCCTCGAAGCCGCTCACAGCGCTGCCACCACCCGCGCGAGGAGGTCGGCGAGGACCGGCTCGGCGTCCTTGCCGGCCTGCAGGACCTCGGCGTGCGACAGCGGCTCCTTCTGGATACCCGCCGCGAGGTTCGTGATGAGCGAGAACCCGAGCACCTCCATCCCGGCCTGTCGTGCCGCGATCGCCTCGAGCGCGGTGGACATGCCGACGATGTCGCCGCCGATGGTCTTCGCCATCTGGACCTCGGCCCAGGTCTCGTAGTGCGGGCCCCGGAACTGCGTGTAGACGCCCTCGTCGAGCGTCGGGTCGATGCCGTGCGCGATCGCCCGGAGCCTGGCGGAGTACAGGTCCGTCAGGTCGATGAACGTCGCACCCTCGAGCGGACTGTCGGCGGTCAGGTTGATGTGGTCGCTGATGAGCACAGGGGTCCCGGGCGTCCAGGTCTCGCGGATGCCGCCGGCCCCGTTCGTGAGCACCATGATCGACGCCCCGGTCGCCGCCGCGGTGCGGACGCTGTGCACGACGCGGCGGACCCCGTGGCCCTCGTAGTAGTGCGTGCGGGCGCCGATGACGAGCGCGTGTCGGCCGTCGGGCATCCGGACCGAGCGCAGCGAGCCGGTGTGCCCCACGACGGCGGACGCGCTGAACCCCGGGACGTCGGTGGCCGGGATCTCGGACACGGTCTCGCCGATGAGGTCGGCGGCCTTCGCCCACCCGCTGCCGAGCGTCAGTGCGATGTCGTGCCGCTCGATCCCGGACTGCGCCGCGATGACGGCAGCGGCGTCGCGGGCGACGTCGAACGGGTCGACGGCAGGATCATTGAGCGGGTTCGCCGCAGGCGAGGGGACAGGTGCATCGGTCATGCCGACAGCCTATTCAGGCAGACGCGGACGGGAGGGACGGCACGCGCCGTTCCTGTGGGGAACGACCCGCGCCTCCCGGCCTGTGCAGGACGAGCGGCCAGCGTCGCAGGACGAGCGACCAGCAAGCAGGACGAGCGACCAGCGTCGCTGTACGAGCGCGCGCCCGCTAGGCGAGCTCGAGCAGCACGTGCCCCGACGACACCGTCTGCCCGACGGGTGCGTTCACCGACCGCACGGTGCCGTCCTTGTGCGCCGCGACGGGCTGCTCCATCTTCATCGCCTCGAGCACCACCAGCAGGTCGCCCTTGACGACGGCCTGCCCGTCCTCGACCGCGAGCTTCACGACGGTCGCCTGCATCGGCGACACGACGCTCGCCCCCGTCGACGCCGCACCTCCGCGGACACCGCCGCCGCGCCGCTTCGGGGGTGCGACGTGCCGCGTCGACGCACCGACGATGCTCGGCATCGTGACCTCGATGCGCTTGCCCTCGACCTCGACGACGACGCTCGACCTGGCCGCCGGCGACGGGAGCTCCTCGGGCGACCCCGACCAGGCGGGGATGTCGTTGTGGAAGTCCGTCTCGATCCACTGCGTGTAGACCGAGAACGGCTCGTCGTCGCCCGTCGCGAACGCGGGGTCGGACACCACGGCGCGGTGGAACGGCAGGACGGTCGGGAGCCCGGCGACCTCGAACTCGGCGAGGGCGCGGCGGGCCCGCTCGAGGGCCTCGGTGCGGGTCGCCCCGGTCACGACGAGCTTCGCGAGGAGCGAGTCGAACGACCCGGAGACGACGTCGCCGGACTGCACGCCGGAGTCGACCCGGACTCCGGGACCCGACGGTGCAGTGAACACGTGCACCGGACCTGGTGCCGGGAAGAAGTTGCGTCCGGGGTCCTCGCCGTTGATCCGGAACTCGAACGAGTGCCCGCGGGGCTCGGGGTCGGCGTAGTCGAGGGTGCCGCCCTCAGCGATCCGGAACTGCTCGCGGACGAGGTCGATGCCGGTGACCTCCTCCGAGACGCAGTGCTCGACCTGGAGCCGCGTGTTCACCTCGAGGAAGGACACGGTGCCGTCCGCGCCGATGAGGAACTCGCACGTGCCGGCGCCGAGGTACCCGACCTCGCGGAGGATCGCCTTCGACGCGTCGTACAGCAGCGTGGTCTGGGCGTCGGTCAGGTACGGGGCCGGGGCCTCCTCGACGAGCTTCTGGTGCCGACGCTGCAGCGAGCAGTCGCGCGTCGACACGACGACGACGTTGCCCGCGGCGTCCGCGAGGCACTGGGTCTCGACATGGCGCGGGCGGTCGAGGAACTTCTCGACGAAGCACTCGCCCCGGCCGAACGCGGCGACGGCCTCGCGCGTGGCGGACTCGAACAGCTCCGGGATCTCCTCGCGGGTGCGTGCGACCTTGAGACCCCGGCCACCGCCACCGAACGCGGCCTTGATCGCGACGGGGAGTCCGACCTCGTCTGCGAAGTCGATCACCTCGGACACGTCCTTGACGGGCTCGATGGTGCCGGGGGCGAGCGGCGCCCCGACCTTCTCGGCGACGTGGCGCGCGGACACCTTGTCGCCGAGCAGGTCGATGGAGTCCGGCGAGGGACCGATCCAGATGAGGCCGGCGTCGATGACGGCGCGGGCGAACTCGGCGTTCTCGGCGAGGAACCCGTACCCCGGGTGCACGGCGTCGGCGCCGGACCGTCGGGCAACGGAGATGATCTTGTCGATGACCAGGTAGGTCTCGGCGCTCGTGGTGCCGTGCAGCGCGTAGGCCTCGTCGGCGAGGCGTGCATGCAGGGCGTCGCGGTCCTGGTCGGCGTACACCGCGACCGAGGACTTGCCCGCATCTCGGGCGGCTCGGATGATCCGGACCGCGATCTCGCCACGGTTGGCGATGAGGACCTTGCTGATACGGGGCATGACAGACAAGGCTATTCGTGCCCGAGACCCCCGTTTTGAGTGGCGTGCACAAGAAAGGCACACCGCCACTGGACGTTCCCTACAACGTGCCCGGACCGTTCCAGAGGTCGTGCCACGGAATGCCGAAGCCCTCGAGGAGCATCGCGCGGAGCATCGGCAGCGACAGCCCGACGACGGCGCTCGGCGACCCGTCGATCCTCGCGATGTAGGCCGCAGCGCGTCCGTCGATGGTGAACGCGCCGGCGACCTCGAGCGGCTCGCCGGTCGCGACGTAGGCGTCGATCTCGTCGGCGGACATGTCCGCGGCGAAGGTCAGGACCGCGGAGTCGACCGCGACGACCGTTTCCGGAGCGGGTCGCGTGATGCCGGTGGTGACGACGGACGGACTGGCGCGTTCCGCTCGGCGGAATCGCGCCAGCGATTCGCGGAACGCGCCGGGCGAGCCTGCGAGCCCGGGGTGCGGCGCCGACCCGTCCCTCCCGTCCGGAACGCGGTCACCGTCTGCGCGCCGGTCGATGATGCAGTGACCGGACCACAGGGTGCCGCCGCCGGCGGCGAGCATCCCGCGCCACCGGTCGCGGGCGACACCGGGGTCGTGCGGCTTGCCGTACAGGACGCCGTCGACCTCGAACGCGGAGTCCCCGCCGAACACGACGCCGTCGATCCGCTCTCCGGCGACCGATCCCGGGGCGTCGTCGGAGCCGGCGACCGCGCGGGCCTTCGCCACCGCGAGGAGCGCGACGAGCTCGGGGCCGGTCAGCGCGCGGCCGAGTCGCTCCGACTCCGCGGTCGCCACGGCGTCCTCGTCGACCCCCGGCGCGACGAGCACCGGCTCGATGCCGGACTGCGCGAGCAGCGATCGGCGTGCGGGGGAGGTGCTCGCTAAGTAGAGGCGCGTCGGCATGGGACCATCGTTCCATGGGTGAACATCTCGGCACACTGCTCGAACTCGACGTCACGGGGATCGCGCACGGCGGCATCACCGTCGCGCGGCACGACGGCCGGGTGGTCTTCGTCACGGACGCCATCCCGGGGGAGCGGGTCGTCGCCCGGGTCTCCGAGGACCGCAAGAAGTCGTTCTGGCGCGCGGACACGGTGTCGGTGACGACCCCGTCCGAGCACCGGCGGGACCACGTCTGGAACGCGGCATCGATCGACCGCGACCCCGACGAGCGCGCCGGCGGAGCGGAGTTCGGGCACATCGACCTCGCCCACCAGCGCGCCCTCAAGCGCGAGGTGCTCGTGGACGCGTTCGGGCGGTTCGCCGGTGTGGACATCAGCGACGCCGACGGACCGGGGGCACTCGTCGGTTCGGTCGTCGTCGAGGCCGCCCCCGGTGACGAGGCCGCCGACGGACTCGGCTGGCGCACCCGCGTCCGGCTGCACGTCGACGAGGCGGGGACCGCGGGGCCGTTCGCCAGCCGGTCGCACCACGTCGTCGCCGTGGACGACCTGCCGCTCGCGACCAGGAGCATCGCAGACGCCGCCCCGCTCGGCCACGGCGCGATGCCGGGCTCGGAGACGGTCGACGTCATCGCGCCGACCGGCGGCAGCGGCGACGGCGCACGGCTCGTCATCGACGCACAGAAGCCGAGCGTCATCACCGAGCGCGTCGGCGACCGCGAGTTCCGCCTCGACGACACCGGGTTCTGGCAGGTGCACCGTGCGGCTCCGGACGTGTTGACCCGTGCCGTCCAGGCCGCGGTGGACCCCGGGCGCCTCGACCCGGGCGCGCAGCATCTCGACCTCTACGGCGGGGTCGGACTCCTGGCGGCCGCGCTCGGCGACGTCGTCGGCACCGGGTTCCGGGTCACGAGCGTGGAGAGCTCCGGGCCGGCGACCGAGCACGCGCAGGAGAACCTCGCGGAGTGGCTCGGTGCCCGTGCCGAGACCGGCCGCGTCGACCGGTGGCTCCGTCGGACGATCGAGCAGTCGTCGAGCGCCGAGCGGTCCCGTCTCGCGGCGGGGACGATCGTCCTCGACCCGCCGAGGAGCGGTGCCGGGCGCGACGTCGTCGAGTCGGTGGCGGCACTCGCGCCGGCACAGGTGGTCTACGTGGCGTGCGACCCGGTCGCCCTGGCGCGCGACGTCGCGACGTTCCGCGACCTCGGCTACCGGCTCGACGCCCTGTCCGCGTTCGACCTGTTCCCGCACACGCACCACGTGGAGGCCGTCGCGCGCCTCGTCCCGGCGTCCTGACCGTCCGGTCGCCGTCCTCCGGGAATCTCCCGGACGGACCCATCCGATCGAGGCAGGGCTCCGAACAGCTCACATCGTGGAGTCCGCCGAATCGCGGACACGACCGCTCCGTGATGCTGAACAGAACCTGGGTACCATTGCAGTGGCGACACGGGGATCAGGACCCGTGTCCCGACCGGACCTTGAGAGGGCACCGTGGCAGCAGACACGACCACCAGCGGAACAGCGACCGGACTGGCGACGCGGCCCGTCCGGGTCGCGATCGTCGACGACCACGAGTCCGTGCGGCTCGGGATCCAGGCGGCGTGCCAGAACGAGGGCTTCGAGGTCGTCCTCACCGCCGCGAGCGTCCCGGACTACGTCGACCGGCTCGACCACCGAGAAGTCGACGTCGTCGTCCTCGACCTGTCCCTCGGCGACGGCACGAGTGTCACCGAGAACGTGAAGAACGTCCAGGGCACCGGCTCGGCGGTCCTCGTGCACAGCATCGCCGACCGGGTCGCCAGCGTCCGCGAGGCGCTCGCCGCCGGTGCCGCTGGGGTCATCCCGAAGTCCTCGGCGACCAAGACGGTCATGGCCGCGGTCGCGACGGTGGCCCGTGGCGACGTGCTCAACAACCTCGAGTGGGCGAGCGCGATCGACGCCGACCGCGACTTCGCCAAGGCCCAGCTCGGGCGTCGCGAGCGCGAGATCCTGCACCTCTATGCATCGGGGCTGCCGCTCAAGCTCGCCGCCCAGCAGCTCGGGATCGGGTACTCCACCGCGCGCGAGTACCTCGACCGCATCCGTGTGAAGTACGTCGAGGTCGGTCGCCCGGCACCGACGAAGGTCGACCTGCTGCGCCGTGCGGTCGAGGACGGCATCCTGCCGGGGCTCGACGCGGACGGCGATGGTCGCTGAGACCTCGGCGTCGTCCGGCCCGGTGTCGTCCGCCGTGGCCGGTCCCGGCGCGGCACCCGGCAGCGTGACGGGTCTGCCGGCGTTCGGTCCCGACCCGTCGCGCGGGGTCCGGGCGACGATCAACGCCTCGTCCGTCGAGCGGGCGTTCTCGATCATCATGGCCGTCGGTGGCATCGGCTTCGCCGCGACCAACCTCGGCGCGATCACCGCACAGCTCCCGCGGCTCGACCCCTTCTGGGGCACCGTGATGGCGAGTGCGATGGGACTCGCGATCCTCGTGGTCGGGCTCTCCGGCATCGTGTACCGGATCGCGCGCGGTGCCCAGGTGGCCGTCGCGCTCGTGTTCCTCGTCGCGCTCGTCACCTGGCCGCTCACGGTGCACGGGACCCTGCCCGACGGTCAGCTCCCGTGGCCGTGGTGGCTCTGCAACGTCGCCACCCAGGCCGCCGCGCTCGGGTTCGCGACCTGGCGGGCCATCGTCTACACGGTGCTCGTCCCGGTGGCGTACGCCGCCATCCGGATGACGCCGCAGGGCGGCGGGGCCTCGTTCGAGCAGGCGGCGCTCGACGGCGTGTACATCCTGATCCTCGGCGGTGCCGGCCTCGCGCTCATCACGGTCGTGCGGCGGACGGCGGCCGGGGTCGATGCCGCGCAGGCGACCGCTGTGGCCCGGTACGCCCGTGCCATCCACGCGCACGCGACGGAGCTCGAGCGCGTCCAGGTCGACGCGATCGTGCATGACAGCGTCCTGACGACACTGCTCTCGGCGGCACGGACCGACACCGCGGCGGACAAGGCGCTCGCAGCGAGCATGGCGCAGAACGCGATCACCCACCTCGCCACGGCATCGGGTCGCCTGGAATCCGACATGCCACCCGTGACCGTGCAGTTGCTCCGCGAACGCATCGCAGTCGCCGTCGAGGGATTCGTGGCACCGGTCGTCGTGGGTCCGGTCGAGAACGCGCCACGGACCGCGCTCAGCGTGCCTGCCGCCGTCGCCGACGCCCTGGCGTCCGCCGCGATCCAGGCCGCCGTGAACAGTGTCCAGCACGCCGGCGACGCCTCCGTGTCGCGCCGGATCACCGTCAGCGTGGTCGAACAGCACGGCGTGCGGGTCGAGGTCGTGGACGACGGTGCCGGGTTCGACATCGACACGGTGCCCGCGGAGCGTCTCGGGGTCCGCCGGTCGATCCTCGAACGCGTCACGATGGTGGGTGGCGAGGTCGAACTGACCAGTGCGCCCGGAGCCGGGACGCGCGTCCGGCTCGGGTGGAGCACCCCGTGAGGGTCTCTGTCCCGGCAAAGATCGCGAACGCGCTCGCCGCCATCTTCTCGATGTACCACCTGCTCCTCGGCGTGACGAGCCTCGGGACGGTCACCGCGATCGCACCCGTGATCGCGTGCATGATCCTGTACGCCGCCGCGACCGCGGCCGCACTGTTGGCCCGCGGCGCCGTCGTGCCGATCTGGGCGTCGTGCTTCGCGCTCGCCACGGTCTGCGTCATGCCGATCGTCATCACCCCACAGCTGCCGAACGGGGCCGCGAACGCCGGGTACGCCACCTGGTACGTCGCCGCGATCGGCACGCTGATGGTGATCCTGACGGTCAGGGGCCGGATCGTCTTCGGCTGGGTCGGTGTCGGGTTCCTGGCCGTCCAGACCGTGCTCGTGCTCGGACCGGGGGCACTCGCGTCCACCGGGGTGATCGGCGACCTGACCTGGGTGCTCGTGTCGACGATGTTCTCCAACTCGGTGAACACGGCCACCAGGGCGACGCGCGACTTCGTCCGTGCCGAGCAGGAGACCGCCGACTGGCAGGCCGCCCAGGACGCGCACGTGTACGAGCGGCAGTTCCGCCTGCAGCAGACCACGCGGATGGCGCTGCCGATGCTCGAGCGGGTCATCGCGTCCTGCGGGAACCTCACCGAGGCGGAGCGTGCCGAGTGCCTGCACCTCGAGGGCGCGATCCGTGACGAGATCCGCGGACGGAGCCTGCTCTCCGACGATGTCCGGCACGAGGTGATGGTGCTCCGGCGGCAGGGCGCCAGCGTGCAGCTGCTCGACGAGGGCGGGCTGGACGACCTCGACACCGTCGAACGCGACCGGGTCCACAGCGAGCTCGCGGACGCACTCCGTCGTGCGGCCGGGTCGGACTCGGTCATCGTCCGGACCGTCGCCGAGGGGACCGAGACGGCCGTCACGGTCGTCGGACTCCGCCTCGACACCCAGGCGAGCGAGTTCACGGCGCTCGGCATGGACTCCGGCGACGACGACGAGGAGGACGACTCGGTCGTCCTCTGGGTCCAGATCGAACGCTCCGGGAGCCCGGTCGCCTGACCGCGACCGCCCGCGATGCGGCCGCCGAGCACGCGGATGCCGCGGGGTGCGGTTGCGGACGTTCCACCATGCGGACGGGAGGCACGGTGCGGGCTGGCACCGTGCCTCCCGTCCGGCGGGGTCCAGCGCGTCAGCGCGCGGATGGTGGTGTCCGTCGCAGCCGTGGGCAGCGCGTCGCCCGGGTGGATCGGTCGGGGTGCCGTCGGCGACCTCTCCGCCGCAGAGCGTGCGCGGTGCCTCCGCATGGTCCCCGAGCTCGCGGGGCGGCTCGGCATGCGTGGGCATACGGCGACACCGCGCCGGAGTTCCGACGTCGTTTCCGGGCCGCGATGTCGCTCGATGCGACCGCATCCGGTGCGTGAGCATACGGCGACACCGTGCAGGAGTTCCGACGTCGTTTTCGGGCCTCGATGTCGCTCGATGCGACCGCATCCGGTGCGTGTGCGTACAGCGACACCGTGCCGGGATGAGCGACCGGCCTGACCACGCCCGACGAGGTGGCGGCGTCCCGAGACGCGATCCGGGCCGGGAACGGAAGAGGGGCCGGCGCTTTCGCGACCGGCCCCGTTCAACGTTCCGAGTCAGAGCGGTAACCCGAATATCGCCCTGACTCTCATCCGTCCGGTGGCGTCGTACCCTAGTCGGCCACCGTCCGGCGATGCGACTGTGAGAAGCACCGAACATGTTCAATGATGCCGTGTTTCCACCAGTCCGACAGTCGTCATTTAGGGGGACAGTCCAGACGACATCTGTGGTGGAACGCCCCTCGTTCGAGGGCCGCGCACCGCACCCGTGTGCCGATCAGCACTCGGCGCGACGCATCGCTCCCTGTTCCGGGGCATCGAGCGCGGGGTACAGCTCAGCGGAGGGACTCGCGCCACCCCGCGCCGCCGCGGACCACGGGCTTCCGGAGGCCCCTGGCACTCGCGTTCCACGCCGATCGCGGGGTGTCGGACACGACCGCGCGTCCGGCTGCTGCGGCCTCGACCGCGGCGGCCTGGAGCACCGCCGCGACGGCGGCGAGCTCCTCCGGCGTCGGTGCCCCGGCGACGACGCGCATGCCGGGGGCGACCTGCGATTCGTCAGCCGTGCCTCCAGGCCGGTCCTCGGCCGACTCGTGACCGGTCACAGCGGGATGTTCCCGTGCTTCTTCGGCGGGAGCTGCGCGCGCTTGCCGCGGAGCGCCCGGAGCGACTTGATCACCGCGACGCGCGTGGCGTGCGGCTGGATGATCCCGTCGAGCTCGCCCCGCTCGGCCGCCAGGTACGGCGACGCGACGTTGTAGGTGTACTCGTTCGCCAGGCGGGTGCGGACGGCGGCGACGTCCTCGCCGGCCTCCTCCGCCTTCTTGATCTCGGCGCGGTAGAGGATGTTGACGGCACCCTGGCCGCCCATCACCGCGATCTCGGCGGTCGGCCAGGCGAGGTTGATGTCCGCGCCGAGCTGCTTCGAGCCCATCACGATGTACGCGCCGCCGTAGGCCTTGCGGGTGATGACGGTGACGAGGGGGACCGTGGCCTCGGCGTAGGCATACAGCAGCTTCGCTCCGCGCCGGATGACGCCGGTCCACTCCTGGTCGGTGCCGGGGAGGTACCCGGGGACGTCCACCAGGGTGAGGATCGGGATCGAGAAGGCGTCGCAGAACCGCACGAAGCGAGACGCCTTCTCGCCGGCGTCGATGTTCAGCGTGCCGGCCATCGCGGACGGCTGGTTCGCGATGACGCCCACGGTGTGACCGTCGATGCGGCCGAACCCGATGACGATGTTCGGGGCGAAGAGCGGCTGGACCTCGAGGAAGTCGCCGTCGTCGACCAGGTGCTCGATGACCGTCATGACGTCGTACGGCTGGTTCGTCGAGTCCGGGATGACGACGTCGAGCTCGCGGTCCGCGTCGGTCGTCTCGAGCTCGGGGGCGGACTCGTACACCGGCGGGTCGGCGAGGTTGTTGTCCGGCAGGAACCCGACGAGCGACCGGGCGTAGTCGAGCGCGTCGTGCTCGTCGTCGGCGAGGTAGTGGGACACGCCGGAGACGGCGTTGTGCGTGTGCGCGCCCCCGAGTTCCTCGAAGCCGACGTCCTCGCCTGTGACGGTCTTGATGACGTCCGGACCCGTGACGAACATGTGGCTCGTCTTGTCGACCATGATCACGAAGTCGGTGAGCGCGGGGGAGTACACCGCACCGCCGGCGGCCGGGCCCATGATGATGGAGATCTGCGGGATGACACCCGACGCCGCGGTGTTGAGGCGGAAGATCTCGCCGTACTTGCCGAGGGCCACGACGCCCTCCTGGATACGGGCGCCGCCGGAGTCGAGGATGCCGAGGATCGGGACCCCGGTCTTCATCGCGAGCTCCATCACCTTGATGATCTTCTCGCCGGCGACCTCGCCGAGGGATCCCCCGAAGACGGTGAAGTCCTGCGCGTACACCGCGACCTGGCGTCCGTGGATGGTGCCCATGCCGGTGACGACCGCGTCGCCGTAGGGGCGCTTGGCGTCCATGCCGAACGCGTGCGTGCGGTGCCGGACGAACTCGTCGAGCTCGACGAAGGAGTTCTCGTCGAGGAGCTCGGCGATGCGCTCGCGCGCCGTCATCTTGCCCTTGCTGTGCTGCTTGGCGATCGCGCTCTCACCCGCGGCCGTGACGGCCTCGTGGTAGCGGTCCCTGAGGTCCGCGAGGCGTCCCGCGGTCGTCGAGAGGTCGGGGGCGGAGCGGTCGCCGGCGGCGGGGGTGCTTGAGGTCACCCAGACACCCTACCGGCCGGTCCTCGCCGAGCCGCCGACGGGTCTCCACGGTTCCGGCCGTAGATTGACGGACATGTCCTCCGACCCCGCCGCCGCACCTGACGTCCCGCCGTTCACCCGTGCGCGTGCCGCAGGGGTCCCGGTGACGGCCGTCGCGTCGACCGGCTCGACGAACGCGGACATGCTCCGTGCGACGGACGGACCAGCCCCGCTGCCGGACCTCGCCGTCCTCGCCACCCTCGGGCAGACATCCGGGCGCGGACGACTCGACCGCGTGTGGCAGGCGCCCGCGGGCCAGATGCTCGCGATGAGCGTGCTCGTGCGGACCCCGCTGCCGGACGAGGTCCGCGGGTGGCTGCCGCTCGTCGCCGGAGCCGCGATGCGGACGGCGATCGAGACGGTGCTGCCCGACGCGCCGGTGCTCGTGAAGTGGCCGAACGACGTGCTCATCGGCGGCCCGTCCACGGCCGAGCGGAAGGTCTGCGGCATCCTCGCCCAGATCGCCGCCGACGGCTCCGTCGTCGTCGGCAGCGGTGTGAACCTGACGATCGCCGAGCCGGACCTGCCCACGCCGACCGCCACGTCCCTCCTGGTCGAGGGTGCCGTCGGCACCGCGGCCGACCTCGCCGACGCCGTGCTCACGGTCTGGTGGACCGCGCTCCGGGACGCTGTCCGGGCGCTCGCCGGAGGTGGTCCGGCCGCGGCCGGCGTCCTCGCCGCGACCCGCGCGGCATGCGGGACGATCGGGCGCCGCGTCCGCCTCGAGCTCCCGGACGGCGCGGTCGTGCTCGCCGACGCCGTCGGTCTCGACACCGCCGGGCGGCTCCTGGTGCGCGGCGACGACGGCGTCGAGTCCGCGATCGCGGTCGGCGACGTCACCCACCTCCGCCATGACTGACCGCTGGCCCCTCGGCGACGGATGGCCGGGTGAGCAGCCGGACGGTCACCGCGACGACACGCGCCCCGCATCCGGACTGGAGGCCCGGGGCCGGTTCCCCGACGACACCGCCACTCCGACACGCCCGACGTGGGCCGACGCCGCTCCTGCGCGTCCGACGTGGGACTCCGCTGCTCCGGCGGGCTCGGCGGCCTCGGCGGGCTCGCCGCGCTCGCCGCGCTCGTCGCGCGACGACGAGGGCCTCTCGCGGGACGACGCCGGTCCGGGCGCAGACGAGCGCGAGCCCGAGCGGGTCATCGCGCGCTTCCGTCCGCACGCCCGCCGGCTGTTCTGGCCCGTCGTCTGGGCGTTCGTGGTCGGTGTCGGCGGCGGATTCGGGCTCGGGGTGTTCCGGGCGGAGTGGGCCTGGGTGAACCTGGTCGTCGCTGGTCTGACCCTCCTGCTGCTGCTGATCGGCTCCGTCGCCCCGCTGGTGCGGTGGCTCGGGCACCGCACGCTCGTGACGACGCGGCGGCTCGTGATCACGAGCGGGCTGGTCGTCCGGCACCGACACGAACTGCTGCACTCGCGCGGGTACGACGTCACGGTCCGACGCACCGGGCTCCAGGGCGTGTTCCGCACCGGCGACGTGCTGGTGTTCCCCGGCGAGGACCGTCCCCTCGTCATCGCCGACGTGCCGTCCGCGGACCTCGTCGTCGCGGTGCTGCACGACCTCGTCGAGGCGCACGACCGGCCTCGACCGCGCTCCGGACCACGCTGGGACGACATCATCGGTGGCGGACCGGGCCGGCCGTTCTGATATTTTCACAGGCATGCAGATCTCCGTGATCGGGTGCGGGTACCTCGGTGCCGTGCACGCCGCGTCCATGGCCAAGGTGGGACACGACGTCGTCGCGGTCGACGTCGACCCGGAGCGCATCGCCGCCCTGTCGCGGGGGGAGGCGCCGTTCTTCGAGCCGGAGCTCCCCGAGACCCTCGCGGCGGCGACCGCGACCGGACGGATCCGGTTCACCACCGACATGTCCGAGGTCGCCGGTGCCCGCGTGCACTTCATCGCCGTCGGGACGCCGCAGGGCGCTGACGGTGCCGCGGACCTGCGGTACGTCGACGCCGCGTTCACCGAGCTGACGCGGTACGTCCGTCCGGGAGACCTCGTCGTCGGCAAGTCGACCGTGCCCGTGGGGACCGCGGCTCGGCTCGCCGCGGAGCTGACCGCCGCGGTGCCCGGCGCCGTGCTGGTCTGGAACCCGGAGTTCCTCCGCGAGGGGTTCGCCGTCCAGGACACCATCGCCCCGGACCGACTCGTGTACGGGGTCCCCGGCGGCGACGCGGGTGCGCCGGACGAGGAAGCCGGGGCGCACGCCGTCGCGGTGCTCGACGAGGTCTACGCGGGCGCGATCGCAGCCGGCACGCCCCGGCTCGTCGTCGGCCACGCGACGGCCGAGCTCGTCAAGGTCAGCGCGAACGCGTTCCTCGCCACGAAGATCTCGTTCATCAACGCGATGGCGGAGATCGCGGAGGTCACCGGGGCCGACGTCACGGCACTCGCGGACGCGATCGGCCTCGATGCCCGGATCGGGCGGAAGTTCCTGAACGCCGGACTCGGGTTCGGCGGCGGCTGCCTGCCGAAGGACATCCGGGCCTTCCGCGCGCGGTCCGTCGAGCTCGGACTCCCGCACACGCTCGACTTCCTGGACGACGTGGACGCGATCAACCTCCGACGTCGCGACCGGGCGGTGGAGGCCGCGACCGAGCTCCTCGGCGGGTCGGTCGTCGGCAAGCGGATCGCCGTGCTCGGGCTCGCGTTCAAGCCGAACTCGGACGACGTCCGGGACTCCCCGGCGCTCGACATCGCGATCCGGCTGCACGACGCGGGGGCCGAGGTCCTGGCGTTCGACCCCGAGGCGAACGAGACCTCCCGACGTGTCCGTCCGACACTGACGTACGTCGGCAGTGCTCGCGAGGCCCTGGCGGCGGCGGACGTCGTGCTCGTGCTGACGGAGTGGCAGGAGTTCCGCGACCTCGACCCGTTCGAGGTCGCATCCGTCGTCACGGACCGCGTGGTGCTCGACGGCCGGAACTGCCTCGACCCCGTGGCGTGGCGGGACGCGGGGTTCACGTACCGCGGCATGGGGCGCTAGGCACCCGGGCGGTCCTGCGGGGGGTCAGCTCGTCGAGAGCACCCTGCCGCTCGCCGCGTCCACCACCACGGTGTGCGCCGCGCCGCTCGCGGAGACCGTCGCCGTCCACCGCGGTGTGCTCGCGGACCCGCCGAGCTGGATCGCGGTGAGGGTGCCCCTCGGCACGGCGCCCTGTGCGGCGGCCGCGGCGGCCTGGAAGCCGGTGCTCGCCGCGGCGGTGAGCGCTCTGTTCGCCGACTGGGTCGCGGCGTCGACGGACTTCGGGAACGGGCCGGAACTCACACGGCCGAGGGCGAGGGAGACGACGGACTGGGTCTCGGACCCGTCGGCGCCCGCCGTCACGACGGTCCACTCGTCGCTCGACCCGGTGGCGGAGAGGACGGTCGCCGCGCCGCCCGAGCCGGTCGCCCCCGCGGCGGCGATCGCCTGCGTGCCGATGGTGCCGAGCTGTGCGTCGGACAGTGCCGACGCGGAGCCGGAGTCGCTCCCGCCCGTACCGTTCCCACCCGTGCCGTCGCCGGTCCCGCCGTCGTCGCCGGCCCCGTCCGAGGAGCCGCTCCCGCCCGCGGCGCCGGTGTCGCCCGTTCCGGTGCCGGTCGATCCACCGGTACCCGTCGTGGCCTCGTCGTCGGCGGCCGGACTCGTGCTCGGGGAAGGTGTCGAGGACCGCGTGTGCGACCGTGTCGGACTCGGCACCGTGTCGTCGCCCGTGCTGCATCCGGCGAGCACCAGAGCGCTCCCGAGCCCGATCGCGACGAGTGCGGGGACGGCCCGCGAGCGGAGCTCGATGCGGCGGACGGACTTCGGGGACATGGGGTCCTCCTCGAGGACGGACAGGGCCGGACTGCTCCGGACCGGACAGGACGGCGTGCTCGGTGATCATGCCAGGGCGTGCGGGGGAGCACCCGCCCGGCGGTGGGTGCGTCGCGGAAAGCGATCCGAAACCGTGATGGACGGCCAATAGACTGCAGCCATGGCGTTGCGAGTCGGAGTGATCGGTGGCGGACAGCTGGCGCGGATGATGGTCCCCGCGGCGATCGAGCTGGGCATCGACATCCGCGTGCTCGCCGAGGGGCCGGACATGTCCGCGTCGATCGCGGCCACCGCCGAGGGCGACTACCACGACACCGCGACCGTCCTCGCCTTCGCGGAGACCGTCGACGTCGTCACCTTCGACCACGAGCACGTCCCGCAGCACGTCCTCCGCGCACTCGTCGAGGCCGGTGTCCAGGTGCACCCCGGCCCGGACGCCCTCGCGGTCGCGCAGGACAAGATCGTGATGCGCACCCGCCTCGCCGAGCTCGGGCTCCCGGTCCCGGACTGGGCTGCGGTGCGCGACGCCGACGAGCTCCAGCAGTTCCTCGACGCCCACGGCGGTCGCGTCGTCGTGAAGACCGCGCGGGGCGGCTACGACGGCAAGGGCGTCCGCGTCGTCGACAGCCCCGATCAGGTCGAGGACTGGTTCATCGCGCTGGCCGAGCTCGGCGCCGACGCCACTCGCTCCGCGGACACGGCCCGTTCCGCGGACACCGGAGACGCGCTCCTCGCCGAGGAGCTCGTGTCCTTCACCCGGGAGCTCGCGCAGTCCGTCGCGCGACGGCCCTCGGGCGAGATCGTCGCGTGGCCGGTCGTCGAGAGCGTGCAGGCGGACGGAGTCTGCGCCGAGGTCATCGCCCCCGCACCGGGCAGCGCCGGTCGGGTCGCGGACATGGCGGAGTCGATCGCCGTCCGCGTGGCCGAGGAGCTCGGGGTCACCGGTGTGCTCGCGGTCGAGCTGTTCCAGACCGACGACGAGCGGATCCTCATCAACGAGCTCGCGATGCGTCCGCACAACACCGGGCACTGGTCGATCGACGGTGCGACGACGAGCCAGTTCGAGCAGCACCTCCGAGCGGTCCTCGACCTGCCGCTCGGGGCCACCGGCATGCACGACGAGGTCAGCGTGATGATCAACGTGCTCGGCGGGCCGTCCGACGGCGACCTCGCGGCCCGGTACCCGGCGGCGCTCGCGGAGTTCCCCGACGCCAAGTTCCACTTCTACGGCAAGGCACCCCGCCCCGGGCGCAAGGTCGGTCACGTGACCGTGACGGGCGATGACGTCGAGGACGTCGTGTTCCGCGCGCGGGCGGCGGCAGCGCACTTCGACGACTGACCCGGCCCGGCTGGCCGGGCCTGACGGCTGAGCCGCCGACGGCTGACCTGCCTGGAGGCCCGGGCCGCGTCCCCAGGGCGGGTGGCACCCGGACTGGCGGCTGGTCGACGACCGGCGGAGCTGGTGTGATCGACGACGAACGACCCTCGCGCGCACGATCCTCCGTGCGCTCGACTGTGCGACCCGATGCACGCTCCTCGATGCCCGCTCATCACCGCCAGGAACGCCGATGCCCCGCACTCTCGACACACCGTCCACGGCGTGGATGACCCGCGCGACCGTCCTCGTGGCGCTCGCCGTCGCGGTCGTCGCAGCCACGATCCTCCCGGCCGTCGCCGCTCCGGCGGGTGCCGCACCGGCGGCCGCTGCCGCGCCGGTCACGGGCGCCACCATCCGCACGGCGTCGGCGTCCACCGTGTTCAGCGGCGGACCGTACCTGCAGCCGAGTTCCACCCCCGCGCGGTACGCGGCCTCGCTCGCGGCATCAGGGGACAGCGCGGGGTCGGCCGCCGCGGCGACGATCGCGCGGTACCCGATCGCCATCTGGCTCGGTGACTGGTACTCGGATGCCCAGCTGACCCAGCTCCTGACGAGCACGCAGACGGCCGCGGCCGCGGCCGGGACGACGCCCGTGTACGTGACGTACGCGATCCCGAACCGGGACTGCGGTGGGTACTCCGCGGGCGGCATGACGGCCACCGCGTACGAGGCGTGGACGGACCGCATCGCGACGACCCTCCGCGGACAGCGCGCCGTGGTCGTGGTCGAGCCGGACGCCCTCGCGGCGCTCAGCAACTGCCCCGCGGAGGCCGCCACCCGGTACACCCTGCTGCAGCACGAGGTGCGGGCCCTCGCGGCGGCCGGGGTCCCGTCCTACATCGACGCCGGCAACTCGAACTGGGTGCCGCCCGCGGAGATGGCCGCGCGGCTCGTCAAGGCCGGGGTCGACTCCGCCAGGGGGTTCGCCACGAACGTCTCGAACTACTACCCGACGGCGACCGAGCAGGCGTACGCCGACCGGGTCTCCGCGATGACCGGTGGCTCGCACTACGTGATCGACACCTCGCGGAACGGGCAGGGATGGCGCGGGACGTGGTGCAACCCGCCCGGCGCCGGCCTCGGCACGCCGCCGGCCGTCGCCGACGGGTCGACCGCGCTCGATGCCCGGCTCTGGATCAAGACACCGGGGGCGAGCGACGGCACGTGCAACGGCGGACCGGTGGCCGGCGCGTGGTTCGCGTCGTACGCGCAGGGCCTCGTCGCGAACCGCGCGCCGGCGCCGGCGACGGCGCCGGCGACGACCTCGCCGGTGGCGGACCAGGGGGCGACCCCGACTGCCGCTCCGACTGCTGCGCCGACGGCGAAGCCGACCGCGACCGCTGCGCCGACTGCGAGTCCGAAGCCGTCGGCGACGCCGTCCCCGAGTGCACCCGCGCCAGCGGTCAGCGACACGATGCGGCCGGTCTCGTCCCTCACGACCGGGCAGTCGATCGCCCGGCCGAACGGCGTCCGGCGTCTCGTGATGCAGGCCGACGGCAACCTCGTCGTGTACATCGGCACCCGCGGCGTCTGGTCGACCGGCACGAGCCGGTCGCCCGGTGCCACGCTCCGCATGCAGGCCGACGGCAACCTCGTGCTGTACGCCAGGTCGGGTACGGCGCTGTGGTCGTCCGGGACGTCGCGCCTCGGCGGGTCCGGCATGCGACTCGTCATCCAGCCGGACGGCAACCTCGTGCTCTACAAGAACTCCACCGCGGTCTGGTCGTCGGGTACCCGCGGGTGACGCGCCCCGGCCCCGGTACGATCGTGGCGTGACCGACAGCACCGACCCACAGCCGCTCGTCTCCGTCGTGATGGGGTCCGACTCGGACTGGCCGACGATGCGCCCGGCGGCCGACATGCTCACCGAACTCGGCATCCCGTTCGAGGCGGACGTCGTCTCGGCGCACCGCACCCCCGACAAGATGATGCGGTTCGGACGCGGTGCGGCAGCCCGTGGCATCCGGGTCGTCATCGCCGGCGCCGGGGGAGCCGCGCACCTGCCGGGGATGCTCGCAGCGGTGACGACGCTGCCCGTGATCGGCGTCCCGGTGCAGCTCGCGCGGCTCGACGGCCTCGACTCGCTCCTGTCGATCGTGCAGATGCCCGCCGGGATCCCGGTCGCGACCATGGCGATCAACGGTGCCGCGAACGCCGGACTCCTCGCCGCCAGGATCATCGGGACGGCCGACGCCGGGGTGTCCGCCCGACTCGCCGCGTACGCCGACGGACTCGAGGCCTTGGTCGAGCAGAAGGCCGCCGCGCTCCGCGAGGCGCTCTAGGCGCTCTCGGCGCCGATCGCCGCAGCCGCCCGTCCTGTCTCGTTCTGCCCTGTTCTGACCTGTCCCGTCCCGTCCCGCCCAGTCCTGTTCTGTTCTGCCTCAGGGAGCGTCAACGCCCCGAGGTGATCCCTGGCGCAGTTGACGCTCCCTGGCGCAGGACGGGCCGTGGAGAAGTCGGCGGCGCAGGACTGGCCTCGTGTCAGAGGTCGGCGTGCAGCTGCCAGACCTCGTTCGCGGAGTCACGCCAGTCGAACATCCGGGCGCGGTCCGGACCGGCGAACGTCAGCTGCTCGGCGAGCGTGGAGTCGCTCGTGACCTGGAAGATCGCGTGTGCGAGTCGCTCCGGGTAGCTCTCGAGCGGACTCGTCTCGACCATGACCGCAGCGTCGGAGGCGACCTCGCGCACCGCGGGAGCGTCGGAGTGGATGACCGGGGTCCCGAGGCTCATCGCCTCGATCACGGGCAGCCCGAAGCCCTCGGCGAGGCTCGGGAACACGAAGACCGACGCGCGTGAGTACGCCACCGCGAGGTCGGCGTCGTCGACGCGCCCGAGGACCTTGACCCGCCCCGGTGCCAGACCGGCACGCTCGGCGGTCCCCACGACGTCCACGTCGCCCCAGCCGTCGGGGCCGCCGATGACGAGGGGGATGTCCGCCGGCGCGTCCGGGTGCGCCATCGCCTCGATGAGGTACTGCAGGCCCTTGCGGGGCTCGAGGGTCCCGATGGCGAGGACGTACCGCTCGGGCAGCCCGAGACGCTCGGCCCGGACGTCCGCGTCGACGGGGACGCGGAGCCGTCCGCTCGGTGCGCCGCCGATGACACGGAGCCGCTCGTCGAAGCGGTGGATCTCGTTGAGCTGCGCCGCGACCGCGTGCGTGGGCACGACGACCGCGTCCGCGTGCTTCCAGGCTCGCTTCACCATGGCCTTGTGGAAGTGCACACCGCGCGCGGTGAGGGTCTTGGGGTGCGTCCATGGCACGACGTCGTGGACCGTGATGACCGTCTGGTGTCCGGGTTCCATGAAGCGGTTGTGCTTGACGAGGGGGCCGAGCACGCTCGGCGAGTGGACCATGCCCTTGCTGGCGTGCTTGCCGAACCCGGCTTCCCAGGCGAGCGAGAGTTCGCGACGGGGGAGCGCCAACCGCTCGAGCTCGACGAGGCCCGGCAGGAGCATCCTGAGGTGGGCGAGGTCGGCCGGCGTCGTCGCGGAGACGATGCCCGCGACGTCGCAGCCGGCGGGAGCGGTCGCGATGAGCTCGCGCGTGAGTTCCTCAGCGTACCGACCGATGCCACCCGGGACGGGGGCGACGGTCTGGTCGACGATCACGCGCAGGGTGGTCATCTCGGTGGGTACTCTCCTGGTCTGGCTCGGGTGCTCGTCCGACGGGATACCGAGGCGCGAGCGCCTCCCCGTCCGGGCTGCCCGACAGTATCAGTGCCCACCGGCAATTCCGCTCCGGCGCACCGCGTCACCGGGTGCCTGTCGGGTGCGGGCGACGCGGGGACCCGGGCCGGGGTTCCTGGGCCGGGGTTCTTGGTCAGGGCCGCTCTGGTGCCCGGGCCGCGCGTCGACGGTGCCGGACCGCGAGTGCGGACCCGACACCGGCGAGGACGGCGTCGCCGAGCGTCATGAACGCGCGGCTGACCACCGCGAGGGCGAGTGCGCCGCTCGCGCCGGCGGCCGCGCCGAGCAGCAGGACCAGTACGCCCTCGCGCGGTCCGAGGCCGGCCGGGGCGATGACGACCACGAACCCGACGAGCCAGGCGACCGCGTAGGCACCGGCGGCGATCGGGAAGAGCGCCGCGGTCTCGACACCGAAGGCCCGGAGCACCAGGGTCGCCTGGACGCCGTACGCGAGCCACATCACGATCGACCAGACGATCGACCAGATCGTCCCGGACCAGGTCAGGCGGATGTCCTGGGGCGGTCGTCGGAGCACACGGAAGGCGAGCGCAATGAGGCGACCGAGGAAGGTCGGGGTGAGCGCGACGAGACCGACGACCACCACGAGGACGAGCCACCAGAAGGTCCGGAGACCGTCGCCGGAGGACAGCAGCAGACCGACGAGTCCGACGAGCGCTGCCGTGACCATGCTGACGAGCATCGATGCGAGCGACGCGACTGCGCTCCCGGTCCGGGCGAGTCCGTGGGCCCGACCGAGTTCGGACTGCGCGGCGATCGACCAGACCCCGCCGGGGATGTACTTGCCGAGCTGGCCGACGAAGAAGATGGACGCTGCCGCAGCGACGCGGACCCTGGCGCCGGTCGCGGCCATCATCGCGCGCCAGGAGAGCATGTTGGCCACGAGTGCGGCGAGGGTGCACGCGATGCCGAGCAGCACGGTGCGCGCGTCGAGGCGGGCGAAGTCCGCGACGATCCGGTCCCACTGGCCGACCACGCCGACCACGAGCAGCACGACCGCGACGACCGCGGCGAGCCACTTGACGACCGTCAGGACCCGCTCACGCCCGGACCTCGGCGAGGCGGCGTCGTCCGAGGGGTCCCCGGCGACGCTCGACGCCCGCTCGTCGGCGTGCGCTGCCTGCTCGTCGGCGTGTTCGGGCCTCGGCGGGGGCGTCGGCGCGGACCCCGTAGGCTGCTGTGCGTCCATCGACCGACAACTCTAAGCGAGCCCGCCGCATGCAGCCCGATTCCGCCCGTCCGACCGTGCTCGTCGCGGCGTCGACGTTCCCGGCCGAGGCGGGGGACGGCACGCCGGGGTTCGTCCTCGACCTGGCGATCGCACTGTCCCGGGACCACCGGGTCGTCGTCGTCGCACCGATGACGAGGGGCGCCCGTCGGCATCAGTCGATCGGCGGCGTCGAGGTCCGGAGGTTCCGCTACTTCCCTGAGCGCTGGCGGGACCTCGCCGACGGCGCGATCGTCGACAACCTCCGCGCGGACCGGAAGCGCTGGCTGCAGGTGCCGTTCTTCTTCGGGGCGATGGCCGTGGCGCTCCGCCGCGAGCAGCGGCGGTCGCATCCCGACGTCGCGCTCCTGCACTGGATCATCCCGCAGGGGGCTGTCGGGCGGCTCGTCCTCGGTGACCTGCCGCGTGTCGTGACGACGCTGGGTGGTGACCTCTACGCACTGCGCGCCCCGATCCTCCAGGCCGTCAAACGCGCCGTGATCCGGAGCGCTGCGTCCGTGACGTGCATGAGCACCGACATGGCGCGGGAACTCGCGGCCCTCGGGGCGCGACCGGACCAGGTCCACGTGGTGCCGATGGGGGTCGACCTCGAGCCGATCTCGCGGGCGGTGGCGACCGAGACCCGGGTGCCAGGCCGGGTGCTCTTCGTCGGACGGCTCGTCGAGAAGAAGGGTGCGGCGGTCCTCCTCGATGCGCTCGACCGGACCGTGGAGCGCTCGTCGGTCGTGGTCGTCGGCGACGGACCGCTCCGGGCAGACCTGGAACGGCGGGCCGGTGACACCGTCGTGTTCCGGGGTGCGCTCGGCAAGGAGGCCCTGGCGGCGGAGTACGCCCGCGCGAGTGTCGCGCTCTACCCGTCGGTTCCGGCGAGGAACGGCGACCGCGACGGGCTGCCGGTCGCGCTCCTCGAGGCGATGTCGGCCGGGTGCGCGATCGTCGCCTCAGCGGTGCCCGGGATCGTCGACGTCATCGAGGACGGCGTCAACGGACTCCTCGTCGCACCCGGTGACCCCGACGCGCTCGCCGCGGCCGTGGACCGGCTCGTCGCCGATCTGGAGCTCGGGGACCGGCTCGGCCGTGCCGCGGCGATCACCGCCGCGTCACACACCGTCGAGGCGGTCGGCGATCGGTACCGCCTGCTGCTCGACGCCGCCCGCCGCGCCTGAGCCCGCACCCGGCTGGCGAGCCTCCGCCCCGTCTCGGCGAGCCTCCGCCCCGTCTCGGCGAGCCTCCGCCCCGTCTTGGCGAGCCTCCGGCCCGGCTCGGTGGGCGTCTGGCCCGTCTCGGCGAGCCTCCGGCCCGGCTCGGTGGGCGTCCGGCCCGGCCGCTCGGCGTGCGTCGAGGAACGCCCCGACGACGCACCCGACCGCCGCGACGACGGACAGCGCCACCATGAACTGGACGACCCGAGCGGCGTGCGGCACGATGCCGACGACGTGCAGGTCGACGAGCGACAGGTACGGGATGAACGCCGCGGCGATCCAGAGCGTCAGCAGGACGCCCGACGCGCGGCGGACGGCGGTCAGTCCGGCAGCCATCACCATCGCGATCACGATCATCACGGTCAGCGCGTACCGGGTGTTCGGAGCGCCGCCCCCGTGCACGTAGCCGATCTCGATCACACTGAGCAGGATCGTGACGGCGACCAGCATCGCGACCACGAGGGCGGTGCGGAGCCGGTGCAGCCGCTGCTCGCGGCCGTCCGCACGACGGCTCGGATGCTCGGCGGTCCGCCGGCGACGGAGCAGGACCCAGACACCGGCGGCAGCCGCGAGCGCCATCGGGACGAGCATGATGAACCACTGCGTGAGGTCGGTCTGGGGGAGCACACCGCGGTAGACGCCGTACAGCCCGGTCCAGAAGGTGCCGTCGAACGCGACGTCGAGGCGCGGGCGCACGACGCGGCCCATGTGCTCGAGGCCCCACTCAGCGTGTCGGCCGCTGAAGTTCCCCGCCGTCGCCTTGTTGTGCAGGTAGAACCACCCGGACGCCGCACCCGCGGCGACGACCGGGCCGAGGACCGCGACGATCCGGGCGCGGACACCCGACAGTCGCCAGAGACGGACGCGCCGCGCGAGGACGATCGCGACGAGCAGCGCGACCATCCAGAGTGCGAACGAGAGCCGCGTGGTCATGCCGCCGGCGCAGACGAGCACGGCCCCGATGAAGAGCCCGCCGCCCATCCCCGAACGGATCGCGGCACCGGCGATCCCGCACGCCAGGACCGAGAACAGCACGAACAGCACGTCGTTGTAGATCGAACCGCCCTGTTGGATGACCATCCCGGCCAGCGCGGTCACGATCGCGACACCGCCGGGCAGACGCCGGTGACCGGGGAAGCAGCGCCATGCGGCCCACGCCGACGCGAGCACGACGCCGCCCGTCATCAGCGCACTCATGCCGCGACCGGCCATCACCGCCAGGAGTGCATGGCCGCTGTCGAAGAGCGGCGCGACGACCGGTGCGAGCACCAGGTAGTACAGCGGCGGGTGCTGCGAGACCCACTGCACGGGCGTCGACGCACCGAACGGCGCCCGGTAGGTCAGACCGTTCTCGAACACCGGCAGGTGTCCGTGCCACACGGAGATTACGTAGTCGAAGTGCGCCGGCTCGTCGCCGCCGTTGAGGGGCGGGTAGGTGAAGGCGCGCGCGATCGAGGCGGCGAGCACGAACAGCACGGCGCTCACGACGGTCACGGACAACCACGGGTGCGCACCGAGCCAGCCGGTGATGCGGTCGCGCCGGCTCGGTCCGGGCATCTCGGCTCCTCGTGTCGGGGTGGTCATCGGACGTGCCTCGCGCGGATCGCGTCGACCGTCCGGCGGACGCCGTCATCGAACGCGACGAGCGTGCGGTCGTCGACGGCCGGGAGGATCGTGGAACGGAACCGCAGATCGCGACCGTGCACCGAGGCGGTCGCGCTGGTGCCCGTCCGGACGTCGAGTGGGGCCCCGACGGCCCGGGTGACGGCGTCGACGACGTCCGTGATCGTCCGACCCTGCTGCGCCGCGAAGATCTTCGTGGTCGGGGTGTGGTCGCGGCGACGCGCCACCATGTCGATCGCCGCGACGACCATGGCGGCCGCGTCGTCGATGTAGAGGTAGTCGCGCGTGGTCTCCGGTGGGACCCAGACGGTGAACGGACGGTGCTCGACGTGGGCGAGCGCGAGCTGGGAGACGAGGCCCTGCGGCTTCGACAGGTTCGCCCCCGGGCCGTAGAGGTTCGCGATCCGTCCGACGAGGAGCGCGGCTCCGGTCTCGGTGCACCAGGTCGCGAACCGTTCCTCGGCGCGGAGCCTGGTGCGTCCGTACGGGGCGAGGGGCACCGGGGTCGTCGACTCGTCGAACGGCGCTTCGGCTGATCCCGCGTAGACGGCTCCGGCCGAGGACGCGAAGAACACGACCCCGTCGGAGTCCGGGCCACCCGCCGGCATCGACGTGGCGTCGAGGACCTCGTCGAGCAGGGCCGCCTCGGCCTCGAACGCGTCGGCCCCGGTGTCCACGATGCCGACGCCCGCGCACCAGACGAGGCGCCACGGGGACCCGTGGGACCGGATCGCGCGGACGGCCTCGACGAGCGTCGCTGCCGCGTCCGCCGGGGACGCCCACGGCACGGTCGGGACCGACACCTCGGTGCCCGCCGCCCGGAGCGCGCCGGCGACGGCTCGCCCGAGGAACCCGCCGCCGCCCACCACGAGGGCTGTGGCCCGGGTCACGCGCTCAGGACACCCGCCTCGGCGGCGGCGTGCAGTGCCTCCCGCCAGTCGCGCATCGGGGCGAGACCGGCGCGCGACCAGGCGTCGTGGCCGAGCACGCTGTAGGCGGGCCGCGGCGCGGGACGGACGAACGCACCGCTGTCGGTGGGCTGCACGCGCTCGGGGTCGAGCCCGGCCTCGCTGAAGATCGCCCGGGTGAAGTCGAACCACGAGCCCTGACCGCTGTTCGTCCCGTGGTAGATCCCCGCCGGGGCGTCGGCGTCGAGCAGCGCGACTATCTGCGCCGCGAGGTCGCCCGTCCACGTCGGCTGTCCGACCTGGTCGACGACGACGCTGACGGTCTCGTGCGACCCGGCGAGCCGGAGCATCGTCTTCGCGAAGTTCGGCCCGTGCGCGCCGTAGATCCACGCGGTGCGCACGATGTACGACGAGTCCGGAGCGATCGAGCGGACGAGCGCCTCGCCGGCCGCCTTGGAGCGCCCGTAGGCGTTGAGCGGGTCGGTCGGCGCGTCCTCGGCGTAGGGCGCCGTGCCGTTGCCGTCGAAGACGTAGTCCGTCGACACGGTGACGAGCTTCGCGCCGGCCTGCACGCTCGCCCTCGCGAGGACCGCGGGACCGTCGGCGTTGACGCGGTGCGCCTCGGCCTCGTTCGTCTCGGCGTCGTCGACCTTCGTGTAGGCGGCGGAGTTGATGACGACGTCGTGGCCGGCGACCGCCCGCTCGACGGCGCTGGCGTCCGTGATGTCGAGCTCGGCGCGGGAGAGCGCCGTGACGTCGCGGTCGGCGAGGGCGTGCCGGAGATCCTGGCCGAGCATGCCGGCGGCTCCGGTGATGAGGTAGCGGGTCATCGTCGCGCTCAGACCAGCGCCGCGCGCTCCTTGAGCGGCTCCCACCACGCGCGGTTGTCCCGGTACCACTGCACGACCTCGGCGAGACCCTGCTCGAACGGCACCTGCGGCTCGTAGCCGAGCTCGGCCTGGATCTTGGAGATGTCGACCGAGTAGCGGAGGTCGTGGCCCAGGCGGTCGGCGACGCGGTCGACGGAGGACCAGTCCTTGCCGGTCGCGTCGAGGAGCATCTGCGTGAGCTCCTTGTTCGTGAGCTCGGTGCCGCCGCCGATGTTGTAGACCTCGCCCGCGCGACCGCGGGTCAGCACCATCGCGATGCCACGGGTGTGGTCATCGACGTGCAGCCAGTCGCGGATGTTGTTGCCCTCGCCGTAGAGGGGGACGTGCTTGTCGTCGATGAGGTTCGTGACGAACAGCGGGATGACCTTCTCGGGGAAGTGGTACGGCCCGTAGTTGTTCGAGCAGCGCGTGATCGAGAGGTCCATGCCGTGCGTGCGGTGGTAGCTCCGCGCCAGGAGGTCGCTGCCGGCCTTGGACGCCGAGTAGGGGGAGTTCGGCTCCAGGGGGCGGTCCTCGGCCCACGAGCCCTCGCTGATCGAGCCGTAGACCTCGTCGGTCGACACGTGCACGAAGCGCTTGGTCTGGTTGCGGAGCGCCGCATCGAGCAGGCGCTGGGTGCCGAGCACATTGGTCTCGACGAAGATCCCGGAGTCACGGACCGAGCGGTCGACGTGGGACTCGGCGGCGAAGTGCACGATCGCGTCGACACCCGGCAGCACCTCGTCGAGCTTGTCCGCGTCGGTGATGTCACCCTGCACGAAGGTGTACCGGGGGGAGTCGGCGACCGGGCGCAGGTTCTCGAGGTTCCCCGAGTAGGTCAGTGCGTCGTAGACCACGACGTCGGCCCCCTCGAGCCCGGGGTAGGCGTCCTGGAGCGTGCGGCGGACGAAGTTCGAGCCGATGAACCCGGCTCCTCCGGTGACGAGGATCTTCACTGTTTGCGTTCCTTTACGTGGCCGTTGACACAGTCGCCGGACAGTCTAGTGAGTGGCTTCCGGTGTCGCTCTGTCGCGCACGGAGCGCCAACTCGCGACGACGAGGGCGACCAGCGACACGAGCATCAGGACGACGACGACCGCGAGCGCCCCCCGTCCACCGGGCGTCAGTGACGCCAGGTGCGCGAGCCCGGTCCTCGTGATCGTGGTGTGCGCGCCCTCCCAGAACCCGCGGTAGGCGATGCTCAGCCCGTAGAGCGCGACGACGGGGGCACCGACGACCACCGCGAGTCCGAGGCGACGCCGGAGGACCGGTGACCGGTCGGTGAGCCGCAGACACCCGATCACGCACAGCGCCACGACGGGGACGAGCGCGACGAACAGGTACCGACCCTGCGCGGCCGCGATCTGGTGCAGGGCGTCGTACGCCGACCAGTTCGTCCGGAGCAGCAGCAGCGCGGGGACCACCGGGAACACGGCGAGGACGAGCGCGGTCCGTCGGTGCGGTCCGCGCGCGAAGGACGCTGCGACGGCGACGAGCACGGCGAAGGAGAGCAGGTCGGTCAGGATCGGGGACATCGGGTACTGCAGCTTGCCGAAGTACCCCCAGAAGCTCGCCGTCACGCCGTCCCACTCGTGGTTGACGAAGTACCCGAGGTCCGGACCGGTTCCCGGGTCCCACGGCACGGCGGCGCGGGGGAGGCCCTCCGGCTGCAGCGTGCGGTGGACGACGAGGTTCCGCACCCACCACCAGGCGCCGACGAGACCGGCGGTTGCGAGCACCAGGAGCGTGTCGAGCAGCCGCCGACGGAGCTGCGGCGTCCGGCCCGCGAGCGGGGCGGCGACGAGCGTCGCGATCGCGGCGAACGGGACCGCCGGGAGGCCGGTGCCCTTGAACCAGGCGGCGAGTCCGGCGGCAACACCGAGTCCGAGGAGCGTCGGGAGGCGGCGCTCGCCGGTCAGCACCCGGGCGACGAGCCATGTCACGACGGCGCCGAGGAGGATCACCGGGGGGTCGTTCGACACCGAGGCGCCGATGTGCACCACCTGCGGCACCGCGAGGACGGCGATCGCGCCGACGATCGCGATCCGGGGGGACCCGAGCAGGCGCCGGAGCGTCATCCACGTCAGGAGCGGCACCGGCGCGACGAACCCGACCCCGAGGAGACGGAGCATGAGCACCGTGAGGTCCCAGCGCACGTGCTCGAACCCGACCGCGCGGAGCACACCGGCCGCGATGAGGTACCAGGTCGGCGGGTGCTGCGTCATCTGGTCGACGCGTGTGGTCTCGCCCGGGTGGTCGCGCAGCAGCTCGCCCCAGGTGGGTCGGTCCGCGGCGGGCGTCGAGGCCGCACTCGACTCGGCCTCTTGCACGGCGGCGAGCACGCGCTCCTCGGCGGGTGCGACGTACCCGTCACCGAGCGCCAGGTGCAGCGCGGTGTCGATGTGGGCGGTCTCGTCCGGCGCCTGCAGCACCGGTACCAGGAGTGCCGATGTGGCCCCGAGGAGCACGAACGCCGCGGTGAGGAGCGCGACGAGCAGACGCTCGCCCCGGCTCGACCGGCGCACCGACGGATCGAGCCGGCTGCTCAATCGCCGTACCTGAGGAGCTTCTGGAGGTCGAGGGTGTCCTCCGCCAGGGTCCGGTTCAGCCTGGTGAGGTCGGCGACGACGCCGATCACCATCGCCAGGAGCGCGGTGATGACGAGGACGACGCCGAGCAGGAGGGACTGCACGTGGTCCCCGCCGGCGTCCGTCTCGCGGAGGATGAGGTACCGCACGAACGGCACGAGCCCGCCGATCGCGAGCAGTGTGCTGATCCAGGCGAACAGCGCGATCGGCCGGTACATCAGGTAGACCCGCACGATCGCCGAACCGGACTGGAACATGTGCTGCCAGATGTTGCTGAACAGTCGGGACTCGCGGGTCTTCGGGTTCGTCCGGATCGGGATGCTCGTCACCGCCAGCCGCTTGTAGCCGGCCTGCACGATGGTCTCCATGCAGTAGCTGAAGCGGGTCACGATGTTCAGGCGGATCAACGCGTACTTGGAGTAGGCGCGGAACCCGCTCGCCGCGTCCGGCAGGTCCACGCCCGCCGCGATGCTCGCCGCGCGACTCCCGAGGGCCTGCATGCTGCGCTTGAACCGGGAGAAGTGCTCGATCGTGCGCGTCTGGCGGTCCCCGATGACGATGTCGGCCTGCCCGGCGACGATCGGCTGCACGAGCTCGGCGATCGACTCCTGCGGGTACTGGTTGTCGCCGTCGGTGTTCACGACGATGTCGGCGCCGTGCAGCAGCGCGTAGTCGACCCCGTCGCGGAAGGACCGGGCGAGTCCCATGTTCCTGGTGTGCCGCACGAAGTGCCGGACCCCGAGGGCCTCGGCGACCTCCCGCGTCCGGTCGGAGGACCCGTCATCGATGACGAGGATCTCGATCTCGTCGATGCCGTCGATCGAGGTGGGGATCGTCTCGATGACGGAGGCGAGTGTCGCCTCCTCGTTGAGACAGGGGATCTGCACGAACAGTTTCACGGGATGGGGGTCCTGGAGGTCTCGTCGACGGTCGTCGGGGAACGTCGGTCGGACGCTCGAGTCCCGAGAAGTCTATGCACACCGCGGCCGTGCCGGTCGCGGTGGGTCCGCCTGCGTGAGCGGCCTCCCGCGCATAAGCTGTTCCGGCCGAACCCGATCTCGGCCGACGCTGACATGCACGCCCGACGACGTCCCTGGGGAGACCACGTGACCGTGAACACCGAGCCGGACCCCGACGCTTCGTCGGGTCAGGACCCGGACCGGACCCTCCACGACGAGACCGGCACCAGCACAGCGGGCGGCTCCGACGACGTCGGCAGCGCGCACCTCCCGACGGCCACGGCCGAGCACCCCGCGGCGGAGCACGCCGTGGCCGAGCACCCTGCGGCGGAGCACGCCGTGGCCGAGCACCCTGCGCCGGAGCACCCGACGACCCTGCGGCAGCGGCGCGCCCGGCCCCGCACCCGGTCCGTCGTGCAGTTCGTCGCCTTCCTCGTCATCTTCCTGCTCGGGGGAGCAGCCTTCATCGCGGCGACGCCCCCCGGCCAGAACTCCGACGAGCCGACGCACGTCCTCCGCGCGTGGCAGGTCGCCCACGGTGGTCTGGTGTCGACCGAGGCGGAGAACGTCCCCGACGTCCGCGACGGCACCGCGGGCGGCATGGTGTCCTCGGCGCTCAACGAGTTCTTCGAGGGCGCCCAGGTCAATCGCGGGTTCGACGAGACGGCGCTGTTCAACGACATCGACTGGGCCAAGCTCGGCACGATCACCGACGACGGCAGTCGCTCGTGGGCGACGTTCACGAACACCGTGCAGTACCCACCGGTGGCCTACGTCCCGCAGGTCGTCGCGATCTGGGTCTCCGACGCACTGCACTTGCCGGTCCTCGCCATGATCGAGCTCGGCCGGGTGTTCGGGCTCCTGTCGGTCGCGGGACTCCTCTTCGCGGCTGCCAAGATCACCCCGGTGGGCCGTCTCGCCGTCTTCGCCGTCGGCCTCCTGCCCTCCACCATCGGGCAGGCGGCGGCGTTCAGCGCGGACGGGGTCACCATAGCGCTGTCGGTGTTCGCGACGACGCTCGTGCTGCGGTACGCCCTGCGGCGGGCCCCGGTCGGCGCCCGCGGGTGGATCGCCCTCGCCGTCGTGTTCGCGGCGATCGCGTTCGTGAAGCCCACCTACGCCCCGCTCGCGGTCATCGCGGTCGTCATCCCGGTGCTGAACGTCCACGCCCGTCGGATCTGGGCGCTGGTGAGCACCGCCGCCGTCGTCGCTGTGGCCGGCGGCCTCACGCTCCTCTGGCTCCACCTCACGTCATGGGTCTCCGCGGGCGTGAACCCCGCCAACGACCCCGCGCTGCAGAAGACCTACGTCCTCCATCACCCGCTCGCCCTGGTGAAGGCGTTCATCAAGAGCGTGGTGCTCGACGGCCCGACCGGGCTCACGGACCAGAAGGGCGAGATCTGGCGAGGCGTCTTCGGGGACTTCGCCTGGCTCCGCGCACCGCTCCCGATGCTGTTCGTCCTGCTCCTGACCGTCGGACTCGTCCTGTCGATGCTCGTGGTCGAGCCGCGGGAACGGGCCGACATCGCGCGTCTCCGCCACGGCGTCCTCTGGCGCGTCGGTGTCGCCGTGACGGTCGTCATCGTCGTCGGTGCCGTCGCCGCCGCGCTGTACATCTACTACACGCCGACCTACGGGACGGTGCTGATGGGACTCCAGGGTCGGTACTTCCTGCCGGTGCTCGTGGCGCTGATGCTGCTGTTCGTCGGCAACCGCGTCGTGCGGCAGAAGCACGTGTGGGTCTACGTCTTCGCGGCGTCCGCGGTGTCGGTGCTCGCCGCGCTCGTGACGATCGATCTCCGGTTCTACAACGCGATCCTGCCGGTCCTCGCGTGAGTCGACACCCCGTTCCCGGCGTCCGCGCTAGGCTCTCGGGGTGCAGATCCGCGAACTGAAGATCCCCGGAGCGTGGGAGTTCACGCCCGTCCAGCACGGCGACGCCCGCGGGGCGTTCCTCGAGGCGTACCGGGCCGACGTGCTCGAGCAGACGGTCGGGCACCCGCTCGACCTCCGCCAGGTGAACATGTCGATCTCCTCGCGCGGTGTCGCGCGGGGCATCCACTACGCCCTCGTCGCGCCGAGCCAGGCCAAGTACGTCACCGCGGTGCGCGGGGCGTTCATCGACTACATCGTCGACATCCGGGTCGGGTCCCCGACCTTCGGCCAGTGGGACTCGGTGCGCATCGACGACGTCGACCGCCGGGCCGTGTACCTGTCCGAGGGCCTCGGCCACGCGATCGTGGCACTCGAGGACGCGAGCACCGTCAACTACCTGGTCAGCGCGCACTACGACCCCGAGCGCGAGAAGGGGATCAGCATCCTCGACGCCACGGTCGGGCTGGAGCTGCCGGACGACATCGGCGAACTCGTGCTGTCGCCGAAGGACACCGACGCCCCGACCCTCGAGCAGGCCGCCGAGCTCGGGTTGCTGCCGACCTACGACGAGGCCGTCGCCTACACCGAGTCTCTGCGCACGAAGGGGGCAGCACGATGAAGGGCATCATCCTCGCCGGGGGCTCCGGCACGCGGCTCTGGCCGATCACCAAGGGCATCTCCAAGCAGCTGATGCCGATCTACGACAAGCCGATGGTCTACTACCCGCTGTCGACGCTCATGATGGCCGGCATCCGCGAGGTCCTCGTCATCACGACCCCGGAGTACAACGACCAGTTCCGGGCGCTTCTCGGTGACGGTTCGGCCCTCGGCATGGAGATCAGCTACGCCGTGCAGCCCTCGCCGGACGGCCTCGCGCAGGCGTTCATCATCGGCGAGGACTTCATCGGCGACGACAGTGTGGCGCTCGTCCTCGGCGACAACATCTTCCACGGCGTCGGCCTCGGGTCGAACCTCCGGAAGAACGCCGAGGTGGCCGGGGCGACGATCTTCGCGTACCACGTGTCCGACCCGAAGGCGTACGGCGTCGTGGAGTTCGACGACGACTTCAAGGCGGTCTCGATCGAGGAGAAGCCGAAGGAGCCGAAGTCGAACTACGCGGTCCCCGGCCTGTACTTCTACGACAACCACATCGTCGAGATCGCGAAGACCATCGAGCCGAGCGCGCGGGGCGAGCTCGAGATCTCGACGGTGAACGAGCGGTACCTCGAGCAGGGCGACCTGCAGGTCCAGGTCCTCGACCGCGGGACCGCGTGGCTCGACACCGGCACGTTCGAGTCGATGATGCAGGCGTCCGAGTACGTCCGCGTGATCGAGGACCGGCAGGGCCACAAGATCGGCTGCATCGAGGAGATCGCCTGGCGGAACGGCTGGATCGACGACGACGCGCTGGCCGCGCTCGCAGCACCGCTCGCCAAGAGCGGCTACGGCGTCTACCTGCAGCGCCTGCTGGACGCGTAACCCACGGGGTGACCGCGTCCGCCGACGCGGTGACCCGCAGCAGTGCCGGACGGGAGGCCCGGATCACGTGACCGACACAGGTCGCGTGATCCGGGCCTCCCGTCCGTCTCCACGGGTGGTGACCGCGCGACTGCGCGGGTGGGTTCAGCTGCGGATCCTGGCCCTGATCTGCCGGACGGTGTCACCGGCGCGGTCTGCCAGACGGACCACCTTGCGCGCGCGGAGCGCACGGATCTCGTGCTCGCGGGCACTCGCGAGCGTCTCGAGTGCGGCGACGCGGAGCCCGAGCCGACGTTCGCTCGCGGTCGATGACTCAAGGGCGGTGGTCGCGGTGTCGAGCTCGGCGTGGAGCGTCTCGAGAAGTCGGTCACGCTCGATCAGGGCACGGCCCACGTCGGTGAGTCGGCGGACCTCGGCCGGGTCCATCGCGACACCTGCCGTGTCGTCGAGCGGCCGGTCGATGCTCGCGAAGAACTCGACGAGGGCGTCGTCGCGTCGGAACCCACCGTGCTCGGCGTCCGCGTCGGAGACGTGCCGGAGGGAGTAGTAGGCGGGCAGCAGACCGAGCTGCAGCCGGCGGTAGTCGCGCATGCCGTGGTGGTTCGGGCTCGGGGTCAGGTCCGGGTTCGCCTCGTACGCCCGTCCGGTGGCCTCGACGCGCTGCACGTACTGGTCGAGCGACCGCCACGGGAAGTGCAGCACCTCGAGTTCCAGTTCCTCGGGCACGGGAGCGCCGTTCGCCACGCTGACCTGGTGGTTGCCCTGGACGACCGTGACGTCCGGGGTACCGACGTGCACCGCGTTCGAGGACGGTTGGGCGATGAGCCCGACAGCTGCCAGCGCTTCCGGTGACCGCTCGTCCCGCCAGACCAGACGACCGATCCCGGCACCGTGCGTCGCCATCGGACCGACCATGTTGACGACGGGCACGACGAACGCGCCGATCGCCGGGTCCAGCCGCTCGAAGACGTCGTGCAGCGTCAGGGAGCGGTCCTTCGCGATGAGGAACTCGTCCGCGTCGGCGTTCACCACCCAGTCCGCGCCGTGCTCGGTGGCCGCGTCCCTCGCCATCCGGGTCACCGTCTGGCTCTGCTGCTTGCGGTGCTCCGGATCGTGCCGGAGATCGACCTCGACCCGACCCGACGCGGCGAACTCCTCGAGCACCTCGCGCGTGCCGTCCACGGAGCCGTTGTCGGTGATGATCATCACGTCGACGCCCTGCGCGACGTGGTGGTCCAACCACTGCACGATGATGTCCGCTTCGTCGCGGACCATGAGGGTCACTGCAAGTTTCATTCGGGATCCTGATCTCGGGGGTTCGGGAGGAACGGTGCTACAGCGTCCGACCAGGAAGTCTGCCTCGGACACCGAGCGCGACGCGGAGTGCCACGCGGAGGGGCCACAGGTACCACCCGTCGTACTTCGCCGCCAGGAAGCGGTACGCACTCCGGTGGTGTGCTCGTCGCATGCTGTCCGAGGCACCCCGTGTCGAGTGGGCACCGACGTGCACGACCCGCGCGGCCGGTTCGTAGACGTTCCGGTACCCGGCGCCCCCGAGCCGGTACCCGAGGTCGACGTCCTCGAAGTACATGAAGTAGCGCTCGTCGAACCCGTTGATCTCGGTGAACGCGGTCCGTCGGACGAGCAGGCAGGCACCGGAGAGCCACCCGACGTCGCGACGGGACGACCCGTCGCGATCGCTGTGGTAGGCCTTCGTCCACGGGTTCGACGGCCAGACGTTCGCGAAGAGCGCGTGCCCGAGGCCGGTCCTGAGCGAGGGGATCCGCCGGGCGGAGGGGTAGACGGTGCCGTCGAGCTCGACGATCGCCGGACCGACGGCGCCGACCTCGCGCGCCGCGGGCTCGGCCCCGGTCGTCGCCACGGCCACGGCCCCGGTCCCGTCCTCGGCCGCCGTCGCCGTCGCCGTCGCGAAGAGGACGTCGATGCTGCCCGGGTCGAGCACCACGTCGGGGTTCGACACGAGGACCCATCCGACGTCATCCGGGAGCGCCGCCACCCCGCGGTTGATCGCGGTCCCGTAGCCGGCGTTGCGTTCGAGCTCCAGGAAGGTGCCGCCGGCCGACTCGGTCGCCGCCCGGAGCGCGTCGGGGTCGGTGGACCGGTTGTCCGCGACCACGACCGGGGTGTCGGTCGTCGACGCGAGCGCCACGGACGCGAGGAAGTCGGAGAGGTACCGCCCGGAGTTGTAGCTCACGGTGACGATGCCGACACGGGGTGACGGCGTTCCGGAGTCGTGCGTGGTCACCGGTCATACACCTCGATGTGTCTGCGCGCGCATGCGGCCCAGTCGAACGTCGCCGCACGGTCGACACCGGCACGGCCGAGTCGCCGCCGCTCGTCGTCGTCGTCGAGGAGCCCGGCGAGCCCGTCGCGGATGCCCTCGACCGTCGGCTCGACGTACCGCACCGCGTCACCACCGACCTCGGGGATCGCCAGCCGCGCCGTCGTGAGCACGGCCGAGGCGCACGCCATCGCCTCGAGCACCGGCAGGCCGAAGCCCTCGCCGATGCTCGGGTAGGCGACGACCTCGGCGCCGCCGAGGAGGCTCCGCAGCTCGTCGACCGGCAGGTACCCGAGGTACCGGACGGGTGACCCGGGGCGGTCACCGGCGGTCTCCAGCGCGGCACGGGCGTCGTCGTCCCAGCCGATGCCACCGGCCACGAGCAGCGTCGGCACCGGCTCGCCGGCGGAACCGGGCGTGAGCGCGGCGTGCGCGGCGATGAGGGAGGCGACCCGCTTGCGGGGCTCGACGGTGCCGAGGAAGGCGACCCATGCCTCCCGACCGTCCAACTGGTGCGCCTGCCGGAAGCGGGCCAGGTCGCTCTCCGACGGGCGGTGGAAGACGGTGCTGTCGACGCCGAGGTGCGCGACGACGTTCGGCACGGCGGGGGACCGATGATCGGGGACGAACCGGGCGATCTCGGACGCGGTGGCCGCGCTCGGGGTGACGGTCGCCGCCGCTCGGGCCCGGGCCGCACGGGTCCAGACCCGGAAGAACGTGCGCTTCAGGCGGCCGTGTGCGGACGGGTCGCTGAAGAAGGTCGCGTCGTGCAGCGTGACCACCGTGCGCCCCGCGCTGACCAACGGGAACGTGTAGTGCGGGCTGTGCAGGGTGCGGGCACGGAGCGTGAGGACGACGAGCGGCAGGACGAGCTGCTCCCACACGAGCCGGAGCGGGCGAGCGGAGACGTACCGTGGGGCCAGTACGTACCTGTGGCCGGGGGCCTCGGTGCGGAGCCAGTCGAGGTCCGCACGCTTCACGACCACCGTCACCGAACGGTCTTCCGCACGGAGACCGGCGAGCAGGCCCGCGATGTACCGTGCGACGCCACCTCGGTTCGCCGGGATCGAGGTGGCGTCGACGAGCACCGGCAGCTCCGTCAAGCGGAGAGCTCGCGGGCGGACGTCGTGACGCGGTGCATCCCGAGGTGCTTGGGATCGTCCGACATCACGAACCGCGCGGAGTCGCGCATGATCGCGATGTGCTCACCGGTCGGCTCCGCGAGGAACGCGTGGATGAAGTACGGGCCGGGGCCGAACCGCAGGTCCTCGAGCCGGTACTCGACGGTCGTCGAGCCGACGAGCGGGTCGCCCCAGTAGCCGATCTTCCGGCTGTCCGTGCCGTAGACCAGGTGGCCGAACTGGTTCTCGATCTTGAACCCGGAGCTCCAACGCTCGAGCGGCGTCGTGTGCGAGAGGGTCATCCGGATGATCAGGTCGTCACCCGGCTGGAGCTCCTCGCCGGGGGCACGGCCGGGGGACTCGATCGTCACGGCGTCGACCGACCCGGGCGTGACCTCTTCCGGCTCGTCGCCGGCGGCCTCGGCCTCGGCGATGCGCCGACCCTCGAGGATCTCGCGGAAGTTCTTGACCGCGAGTCGTGCGGACCCCTGGAACTTCACCTCGCCGTGGTGCAGGACGACGGCCTGGTCGCACAGCTCCTGCACCTGTCCGAGCGCGTGGCTGACGAGGACGATGGTGCGGCCCTGCTGCTGGAACTCGCGGATCTTGTCGAGGCACTTCTTCTGGAACTGCTCGTCGCCCACCGCGAGCACCTCGTCGACGAGGAGCACGTCGGGGTCGGTGTGGATCGCCACCGCGAAGGCGAGCCGGACGTACATGCCGGAGCTGTAGAACTTCACCTGGGTGTCGATGAAGTCGCCGATGCCCGAGAAGGCGAGGATGTCGTCGAACTTCTCCTCGGCCTCCTCTTGGGTGAGCCCGAGGATCGCCGCGTTCAGGAAGACGTTCTCGCGGCCGGTGAGGTCCGGGTGCATGCCGGCGCCGAGCTCGATGAGTGCCGCGAGGCGGCCGCGGCGTGCGACCGACCCCGTCGTGGGCTCGAGGATCCCGCCGATGACCTTGAGCAGCGTCGACTTGCCGGAGCCGTTCGGTCCGAGGAGTCCGACGGTCGTGCCGGCCTTGATCTCGAGGTTGACGTCCCGGAGCGCCCAGAAGTCCTCGCTGTTGCGGCGACCTGCCCGACCGAGCGTGACGATCCGCTCCTTGAGGGAGTTGTCCTTGCGGATGACGAACCGCTTGGAGACGTCCTTGATGCTGACGACGGTCGGGGCGTTCTCGAACTCCTCGCCCGCGGCGTCCGTCGGGACGATGATGTCGTTGTCGATCGACATGGTCATGACCTCTCCTGCCCTGTGGTGCGGTCCTGCGTCGTGCCTGTGTTCCGCACCGCTCAGATCTCCTGCGCGAAGTTGCCCTGCAGGCGGGCGAACACCCGCTGGCAGAAGAAGAGCGCGACGAGCCCGATGACGATGGCGATCACGAGGCGGAGCAGCATGTTCTCCGGGTACTCCTCGGGTCCGCCCGCCATCCAGAACGCCCGGTGGAACCCGAGGACCGCGAGGGTCACGGGGTTGTTCTCGTAGATCGGCAGGATCCAGCTGATCCCGGCGCCGATCGCGCGGTCGTGGACCATCTTCCAGGAGTAGACGATCGGGGACGCCCACATGAGGAGCATCATGAGCACCTCGACGAGGTACGCCATGTCGCGGAGGTAGACGTTCAGCGCGGAGAAGAGCACGCCGACCGCGGTGGCCCAGACCAGCACGACGATGGTCGCCGGGAAGAAGTACAGGATCGAGGCGTTCCAGGGGAACTCGCCGAACGCGGCTGTGGCGATCAGCAGGATGACGAGCTGGATCGCGAAGTTGAACAGCGCGCCGCCGACCGCGGACAGCGGGTAGATCTCGCGCGGGACGTAGACCTTCTTGAGGAGCCCGGCGTTGGCGACGATCGACCCGGTCGCGCCGGAGAGGATCTCGCTGAACAGCCCGTAGAGCGTCAGTCCGGCGAAGATGTAGATCGCGAACTCGGGGATCGCCCGCGACGACCCGAGGATCTTGCCGAGGATGAGCCAGTAGATGCCGAGCTGCACGAGCGGGCGGATGAGCGTCCAGGCGAACCCGAGCGCGCTGTCCTTGTACCGGGACTTGAGGTCGCGGCGGATGAGGAGGTCGAGGAGCTGACGCTGCCCGAAGATCTCGCGGAGCGAACCCCAGGTGCCGCCGGCGGGGCGGCCGGCCGGGACGAGCGGTTCCTCGCGGAGTCGCTCGAATCTGTCGGACACGATTGTCATCAGTGGAACCTCACTCGTCGGACGAACAGGAAACTATACCTCGGGGCGCCGGACACGGGCCGGACCCCCGGCGTCAGCGCCCGTTCTTGCTCTCCCGCATGGTCCTGACCCGGTTCTGCACCTTGTCGCGGAGCCCGGAGACCCCGACGTCCTGCAGGTAGTGACGGGCGAGCAGCACGTCGCGCCGGATGCCGTGGCGGCTGTTCGCGATCTGGTGGAACCGCAGTTCGCGCTGACGGACGGGGCTCATCGCGATGCGCTCGCGGACCGCCCCGGCAGACGCGCCGGCCGGCAGTGCCGCGTCGTCCGCGCGGTCCGCCGCCGGGTACGGGTCCTTGCAGAACTCGACGAGCGGCGCGAGTGCGCGCTCCCAGGTGAACTCCTCGCGCACGCGCTGGACGGCGCGGCGGGCGCGTCCGGCTGCCTCGTCGTCGTAGAGCATCGACTCGAGTGCTGCCGCGAGGGCGTCGACGTCGCGCTCCTGGACCGCGACGCCCATGCCTTCGGCCGCGACGAGGTCACCGAAGCTGTCGCCGCCGGTCGTCACGATCGGCAGGTTCGCCCACATGTAGTCGAGGATGCGCGTGCGGAACGAGAACGTGGTCTCGATGTGCGCGAAGTGTGTACTGACCCCGACGTTGGCCTCGGTGAGGTAGTTCTGCCGGTCGTCGAGGGCGACCCACTGCTCGTTGAAGAACACGTGCTTGCCGGTGAGGCCGAGCTGCGCGCTGAGCTCGCGGGTCTTCGCCACGATCGCCATCTCGGGCACGTCCGGGTTCGGGTGTGCGACGCCCAGGAAGAAGAGCTTGACGTCGTCGTGGCGCTCGGCGACCTGCGCGACGGCACGGACGAGGGTCGGGGTGTCGAACCAGTTGTAGATGCCACCGCCCCAGATGATCACCTTGTCGTCCTCGCCGATGCCCGGGACCACGCCGCGGATCGCCTTGCGGGTGTGCTGCGGCGGGGTGGAGTCCATGCCGAACGGTGCGATGGCGATGAGCTTGCCGAGGTTCTCGTCGGCGAGGTAGTTCGCCGGGTTGACGCGCCCGAGCGCCGCGAGCTGCCCGAGCCAGAACAGGCGCTGCCGCTCGGAGGCGCACAGGAAGAAGTCGCCGCGCTCGAGCTGGGCGTTCACGACGCCCGTCGTGGCCTCGACCTGGGCCTTCCAGCCGGAGTCGCCGTTGTCCCTGGCCTGCTCGAGCTGCTCGAGGTGCATCGGGTCGTACAGGTCGACGACCATGATCTTGTTCGAGCGCTGCAGCGTCTGGAAGTGGTGGAGCGCGTACCCCTGGAAGAAGATGACGTCGGCCCACTCCTCGTGGGACTTCATGTGGCGCTCGTGCTGCAGGGGGACACGCTCGACGAGGAACTTGTCCGACTTGCGGTTCGCCACGTTCCAGGTGAGGAGGCGCACGTCGTTGTTCGCACTCAGTGCCTCGGCGATCTTCCAGGCGCGCATCCCGGGGCCGGCCATCTTCTCGCCGAGGGCGTCGCCGGTGATCACGAGGACCCGCTTGCGCTCCATCGGCTGCTCGACCTGGAACGCGTTGCTGATGCCCTCGAAGCCCTCGAGGTAGTACGGGTCCTCGAACAGCGGGTGGAAGGCGTTCCCGAACAGCGGGAAGATCTCGGTGTCGGTGCGGACGCGCGCGCTCTGGATGCGGCGCCGCTCCTCCTGCAGCCGCGGCAGGTCCGCGACGAACTGGTCGAGGGCGAACAGACCGGCGACGGTGTCCTTCGCGACCGGGGTGGTGCTGTCGAACTCGTCCTCTGCGCCGACGAACTTCCGGATGTCGAACGCCGTCGAGTCGAGCCCGCTCTTGGCCACGGCGCGACGGGCCAGCAGCGCGAGGGCCGCCGGCAGGTAGGTGCCGAGGCTGTCGTCGGAGAGGTTCTTGTAGAGCAGGTGCAGCGCGTTCCGCTCGAGCAGGTACATCTCGCGGTACTCGCCGAAGGACTTCATCGAGCCGTGGTGCTTGTGGAACACGACCGACGTCGGGACGTACCGGACCCGGTAGCCGAGCAGGTTGAGGCGCCATCCGAGGTCCACGTCGTCGTAGAACATGAACAGGCCCTCGTCGAACCCGCCGACCTCGAGGAACACCGAGCGGCGGACGAACAGCGCGGACCCGGTGCCGAAGAGCAGGTCCTTCTCCTCGTCGTGCGTGCCGTCGTCGATCTCGGTCACGTGCGCCTTGTAGCCCATGCCGAACCAGCTGAGACCGGACTCGACGAAGTCGATGGCTTTGCCGTCCCAGTCGAGGACCTTGCTCGCGACGGCGGCCACCCGGGGGCTCTCGGCGAAGCCGGTGAGGCCCGCCCGGATCCAGTTGCGGTCGGGCTTGGCGTCGTTGTTGAGGAACGCGACGAACTCGCCGGACGCCTCGTTCGCGCCGAGGTTCGACCCACCCGTGAACCCGAGGTTCTCGGTGGAGACGACGAGCTTGACGTTCTCCTGGTCGCCGATCGCCGCGCGGAGCCGGCTCTCGCTGTCGTCGCCGGAGCCGTTCTCGACCACGACGATCTCGAGCTGCTTCGTCGGCCAGTCCACCTCGTTGAGCCGCGCGACGCACTCGAGAGTGTCGTCGGTCCCGCGGTAGTTGATGATGACGACGGAAACGGTGCCCGGGGTGGTGACGGTCAAGACGTGATCTCCTGGAGAGTTCGATGATGGTCGGCGGCGCTCGGGCCGAGGACAGTGTAGCCAGCACTCCTCGACACGGCCGGGAGGTCGTCGGCTCGGCGACCCGCGCGCAGGCGGCGGGCGGCGCCGAGCGGTGGGCGGCGCCGAGCGGCGCTGCCATGATGGTCCGATGCTCGCATCCGTCATCATCGTCGACTGGAAGCGCGCCGACCTGACGGACCGCGCCGTCCGGTCGGTCCTCGCGCAGCGGACCGACCACGACGTCGAGCTCGTGCTCGTGGTGAACGAGGCCGACCCCGGCGACGTCGCCCGGTTCCGCGCCGACCACCCGCGGGCCGTGGTCGTGCCGGTCACGAGGAACGAGGGGTTCGCGGGCGGCGTGACCCGGGGGATCGCCGCCGCCACGGGCGAGGTCGTCGTGCTCCTCAACAACGACGCGGTCGCCGACAACGGGTTCGTGGACGCCGGACTCGCCGCGTTGACCGCCGCGGGCCCCGGGACGGCGGCGGTCGCCGGGACCGCCGTGCTCGAGGGGACCTTCGTCCGAGCGACCGGCGCCGACCTGCCCGACGACCTCGTCGCCGCCGACGGGACGCGGTGGCGGCGGGACAGCCCCGGCGTGGCGCTCGTGAACGGCACCGGTGTGGTCCTGACGGTCGACGGCAACGGCCGCGACCGCGACTGGCTGACGCCGATCGAGGGTGCTCGTGAGACGACGGCGCTCTTCGGGTTCTCCGGCGGTGCGGCCTTCGTCCGGCGAAGCGCGCTCGACGCGGTCGGCGGCTTCGACGAGTCCCTCTTCATGTACTACGAGGACGTCGACCTGTCCTGGCGGTTCCGACTCGCCGGCTTCGAGGTCGGCCACGCTCCGCACGCCGTCGTGGTGCACCGGCACGCGGGGAGCTCCGGGAGCGACTCCCCACTGGTCCGGTACCAGAGCCTCCGCAACCGGCTGGCGGTGGTGCTCCGCGACGGGTCGACCCGGCTCGTCCTGCGGGTGGTGGCCAGGACCGTGCTGCGGTGGGCGCGGGACGTCGCCCGTCCGGACGGCGCGCAGCTCGCGCCGTCCCAGTGGCGACGATTCGGACTGGAGGCCCGGGGCATCGTCCGGCACGCCCGTCGCGCCCGGCGCGCGGACGGGTTCGCCCCCGCGGACCGCCGCCGGGTCGAGGCGCTGCTCGCGCGTCGGTAGGCGCGGACGTGCGCATCGGGGCCGCACCGCGCCTCCCGATCGGGGGTCAGCCGACAGGCTGTGTGACGGGAGGGACTGAAGTAACCTCGACGGAACACTGTGTCCGCACGTGTCCCCCTCCCCGACCCGAGGACCTCCATCGTGAAGAAGATCCTGGCCATGCTCACCGCCGTCCTGGCGGTGGCGTCGGTCCTCGTCGGGCTCTCGCTCGCGCACTCCTCGTCCGAGCAGCCGGCCCAGGCGCTCAGCGGGTCCTCGTTCGACGCGGGGAACATCATCTCGGACGCCAACTTCTACGACGGCGGGTCGCTGTCGACCGCTGCGATCCAGTCGTTCCTGAGCGCGCAGGGCGGGACCTGCCGGTCGAACTCCTGCCTCAGCAACGGACGGTTCTCGATGAACGCACGCGGTGGGGACGCGATGTGCTCGGCGGTCGCCGGTGGGTCCGGGCTCAGCACCGCGCAGATCATCTCGCAGGTCGCGTCGGCGTGCGGCATCAGCCCGAAGGTGATGCTCGTGACGCTGCAGAAGGAGCAGGGGCTCGTCACGGCGACGAACCCGTCGGCGGCCACGCTGCAGAAGGCGATGGGGTACGCCTGCCCCGACACCGGCAACGGGTGCGACCCGGCCTACGCGGGTGTCGGCAACCAGATGTACTGGTCGGCCTGGCAGTGGAAGCGCTACGGCAACCCCGCGGGCACCAGCGCGTACTTCACCTGGTTCAACCCGGGCACGCACCAGATCCAGTACAACGTGCCGACGTCCTGCGGCACCAAGACCGTGACCGTCGCGAACAAGGCCACCGCCGCGCTGTACTACTACACGCCGTACACGCCGAACACCGCGGCACTGAACAACCTCTACGGCACCGGGGACTCCTGCTCCGCCTACGGCAACCGGAACTTCTGGCGGATGTACAGCGACTGGTTCGGGGACCCGAGCGGGCGGAGCACCCCGATCGGCAGCCTCGACGGACTCACCGCGGGTGTCGAACAGCTCTCCGTGCGGGGCTGGGCGATGGACGGCACCGCGAACACCTCGACCTTCGTGGACGTCTACGTCGACGACCGTGGGACACGGCTCAGCGCGAACGACTCCCGTCCGGACGTCGAGCGCGCCTACCCCGGCCGTGGTGCGCTGCACGGGTTCGACGACACGTTCCCCGCAGCAACCGGCTCGCACCAGGTGTGCGTCTACGCCGTCAGCGCGGACGGCCAGCGGAACGCGACGCTCGGGTGCCGCAGCGTGTACATCCAGAGCGGGACGCCGTTCGGCTCCGTCGACACGATGCGCGCGGTGCCGGGCGGCATCCAGGTCTCCGGCTGGGCGATCGACGCGGAGACGGCGAACCCGCTGACGATCCGCGCGACCGTCGACGGCGCGGCGACCTCCGTCACCGCGGGGAACGCCCGGGCCGACGTGGGCCGCGCCTACCCCGCGAGCGGACCGAACCACGGCTTCTCGACCACGCTCGCAGCCGCCCCCGGCAACCACACGGTGTGCCTGACCGGTGTGAACGTCGGACCGAAGGGCGCGGACGGGCTCATCAGCCCGTGCCGGACCGTCGGCGTCCCGACCCGCGACGTCTTCGGCTCGGTCGACACGATGCGACTGTCCGGGTCGACGCTGACGGTCGGCGGGTGGGCGCTCGACGGCAGCGACGTCGGGCCGGTCACGATGAAGGTCACCGTCGACGGTTCGACGAGGTCGTTCGCCGCGACCGGCACCCGCGCGGACGTCGGTCGCTCCTACCCGGGCTGGGGACCGGCGCACGGCTTCACCACGTCGTACGAACTCGGGTACGGCGCGCACTCGGTGTGCGTGACCGCGGTGGGCACCAAGGGGGCGAGCACGCAGCTCCGGTGCGCCACCGTCACCCGGTCGAACACGACCCCGATCGGCTCGTTCGACGGCGCGACGGCGACGACCGGCGGCATCGCGGTGAACGGATGGGCGATCGACCCGGACACGACCGCATCGATCGCGGTGACGGTCGCGGTCGACGCCACGCCGACGTCGCTGACGGCGAACACGAAGCGCGCCGACGTCGGGCGGGCACACCCCGGGTTCGGCGACTCCCACGGATGGTCGTCGACGATCGCTGCGGCTCGCGGGACGCACACGGTGTGCGCGACCGCGATCGACAGCACCGGCGGCACGAACCCGAGTCTCGGCTGCAGGACCGTCGTCGTCCCGTAGCGGCCCGTCGTCGTCGCGCGGCCCGCCGTCGCGCGGCGTTCCCCGGGCCGGGGTCCCGGCGGGCCTACTGTGGTCCGGGCGGTGCCGGAGGGCGGCCCGCACAGCAGCCGAACGAGGGACCGAGCGCTCCGTGACATCCACCACCCGAGAACGAACCACCACGCCGAAGGTGGTCGAGGACATCACCCTGGCCTGGATCCGTCTGACGGCTCCACGCGCCTCGGGTCTCCCGAACCTGCTCGTGCTCCTGGCCTTCCCGGCGGTCGTCGTGGTCATCGGTGTGGTGCTCGTGGGGCTCGGCATCTCGGGGTCGTCCACCGGCCAGTACTGGAACGAGTTCGGCACCGGTCATGACGCCGACCTGCTCGCAGGCATGCCGCGCGGCATCCGGAGCGACGAGTGGCTCGTGCAGTCGACGTGGATCGTCTCGCAGGTGCAGCAGGGGTTCCCGGCGCTCAACCACACGCTCCCCGGCGGGATGGACGCCACGATCCAGAACGACCTGCCCTCGTGGGACTGGTCGAGCATCTTCCGGCCGCACGTCCTCGGCTTCCTGGTGCTCCCGCTCGACCAGGGGATGGCGGTGCGCTGGTGGCTCCCGATCATCACGGTCGTCATCGCGATCCACGCGTTCGTCGTCACGCTCGTCCCGCGCCGCCCCGTGTTCGCCGCGGCCGTGGCGATCGCAGTGGCACTGTCGCCGCTGATCCAGTGGTGGTTCCTGCCGACGACGATCTGGCCGGTGGCGTGGGCCTTCGCCGCGCTCACCGCGATCCTCTGGTGCCTCCGGTCGGGACGGACCTGGGCCCGGTGGGTGGTCTCTGCGATCGCCGCCTACCTCACGGTCACGATGGTCATGAGCATCTACGTGCCGTTCATGGTGCCCGCAGCCCTCGCCGTCGGCATCGTCGGTGTCGCGTTCCTCGTCGCGCACGCCAGGGCGCTCGTCGTCGACGACGGCGTGGCCGGAGGGCGTGCCACGGTCCGGACCGTCCGCGCGATCGTGCCGCTCATCGGAGCCGTGGTCGGTGCGGGGATCGTGCTCGTGCTCTGGATCCTGACCCGGACGGCCACGATCGAAGCCGTCCTCGGCACGGTCTACCCCGGCCACCGCCTGCAGGAGACCGGCGGAGCGGGCTTCACGCTGTCCGTCGCGCTGTTCGCCGGGCCGATGATGCGCGCGTCGCAGTCCGGGAGCGTCGCGGGCCTCGCGCCGAACGAATCAGAGGCGTCCGTCCCGATCATGACCGCGCTGTTCCTGCTGCCGGGGCTCATCTGGTGCATCGCCCGGGCCGCACGGCGTCGACGTCTCGACTGGCCGGCGGTCGGCGTGATCGTGACGATGGGCGTCGCCCTCGCCTTCCTCAGCATCCCGCACTGGGACCAGCTCGCACACCTGCTCCTGCTCGACCGCAGCAGCGTTGCGCGGATGCGGCTCGTGTTCGACGTGCTGGCGCCGATCGCCCTCGCGATCACGGTCCGGCGGATCGACGAGGACCGGGAACGTCCGTCGTGGTCGACCGCGCTCTGGGGTCCGGGTCTCGTCGTGGGTTCCGTCGCACTCGTGTACGTGATGCTCCGCGTCGAGGGGTCGTCGGTCCTGAGCGCGTCGCGTGCATGGCCGGTCGTGACCGCGCTCATCGCCGTCGGCGTCCTGCTCGTGCTCCGGCGGTGGGCGACGACGGGCGCGGTGTTCCTGCTCGTCGCGGCGGCGATCGTCGGGTTGCAGGTGAACCCGCTCTACCGCGGGGTGTACGACCTCAACGACACCCGTGCGGGCAAGGACATCGCCGCGATCGAGGCCGAGGACCCCGACACGACATGGGTCGGCCTCGGGAGCCCGTACTCGACGCCGCTCCTCGTCGAGTCGGGTGTGGTCGCCTACAACGGCGTGCAGACCTACCCGCCCGAGGAGATGTGGAAGCAGATCGACCCGAGTGGCCGGTACGAGGACGCCTGGAACCGTCTGGCGAACGTGTCGTGGGTCGCGTCCAGCGGTGCCCCGACGGTGTCGAACCCGCAGCGGGACCAGATCCAGGTGACCTTCGACGGGTGCAGCCGCTTCGCGCAGCGGCACGTCGACTACGTCCTCTCGCAGGACCCGGTGCAGAACTCCTGCCTGTCCCTCGTCGAGGACGCCCGACAGGGAGCGAGCGACTTCTTCATCTACCGCGTGAGGTGATGAGCCACCTGCCCGTGGGAATCTGTTCACATTCTCATGTTGCATTCAGGGAATCAGCATGGAACGATCGTTCCACGTCAACGTTGACGTGCTTTGCGGTCCAAGGAGGCCGTGGAGACGAGCGAGGGGAACGTTCCACACCATGCAACGAACAATCACCAGCACGGCGATCGGGGTCGCCGCGGCACTCGCGCTGATCGTGACCGGCGGCGCCGTGGCGTCAGCGGCACCGGCGCAGACGCGAGCGGTCGGGGACGTGATCGTCCCGACGTCGGGCACGGTCACCGGCAACCTGAAGAGCGGTCACTGCTCGGACGGGAGCGCGCACACCGGCATCGACATCGCCGCGGGCTCCGGATCGTCGATCGTCGCCGGGGCGGCGGGCACCGTCATCCGTGTCGTCAACAGCAGCGCGACGACCGGCTTCGGCACGCAGGTCGTCATCGACCACGGGAGCGGCTACACGACGCAGTACGGACACATGATCAACGGATCGCCGACGGTCCGTGAAGGCCAGACCGTGTCGAAGGGCCAGCGGATCGGCTCCGTCGGGAGCACCGGTCACTCGACGGGGAACCACCTGCACTTCGAGGTGCGTGTCGGCGGGACGTCCCAGTCCGGCCTCAGCGACTACTTCAGCTGCGGCAGGTCCGTCACCCAGGGCACGGCGATCCCGTGGAGCTTCCCGGGCTTCCCCGGGGGCAGGTCCGACGCGTTCGAGACGGCGGTCCAGATCAACACCGGCCGGCTCCAGTCGATCGGCCAGATCGAGAACAAGGACTGGGGCGTCCAGCTCGCCCCCGGGACCAGCCCGGACATCGCGATGGTCCCGGGCGGGTACCAGATCGCGGCGCAGCTCTCCGACGGCAGCCTCTGGACCGGCGGCACACTCGGCACCAAGAAGTGGGACCTCGGGATGAAGGCCGGGACCTCTCCGTCGATCACGGCGCTCGGGAACGGGGGCTTCCAGGTCGCGGTGCAGACGAACGCCGGGTCGCTCTGGACCGTCGGTGATGCCGGCTACCGGGACTGGAACCTCGGCATGAAGGCCGGCACGAGCCCGTCCATCACCGCGTACGGCAGCGGGTTCGAGGTCGCGGCGCAGACGAACACCGGATCGCTCTGGATGGTCGGTGACGCCGGCAACAAGGACTGGAATCTCGGCATGATGACCGGCACGAGCCCGTCCATCACGACCGTGGACGGCGGCGTCCAGATCGCGGCACAGACCAACGGAGGAGTCCTCTGGACCGTCGGTGCCGGCGGGGACACGGACTGGAAGCTCGGCATGGACCGCTCGACGAGCCCGAGCATCACGACCCTGTCCGACGGCCGCACCGAGACCGCTGCGCAGACCAACGGGCACACCCTGTGGACCGTCGGCGCCGTCAACAAGGCCTGGGACGTCGGCATGCGACCCGGGACCTCGCCGTCGATCACGCAGGTGCCGAAGGGCTACGAGGTCGCCGTCCAGGTCAACACCGGGTCGCTCTGGACCGTCGGCGACACCGTCGTGCAGGACTGGAAGACCGGGCTACGGGACGGCACCGGTCCCTCGATCGGCTGATCGGACACGTTCTGTGCCAGCGAGCGTCAACTGCGCCAGGGAGTCCCTCGGCCAGTTGACGCTCGCTGGGGCAGAACCGGATCAGCCCCGCACCGTTCGCGCTCCGGGTCCGGCTGTCCGGGTCAGCGCGCGGGAAGGGTCCCGTCGGTCCGGGTGGACGGCGGGAACACCCAGCGCCCGTAGGCCCAGTACCGGAACACGGTGGCGATCGCCTGCCCGACGAGCGTGCCGGACACGTTGTCGGAGAGCGGCGAGTGCAGCCCGAGCACGTAGCGGGAGAACCCCAGGCAGGCGAGCTGCAGGAGGATCGCGATCACGTTGAGCAGGACGAAGATCCAGAAGGCCCCGCGGCGCGGCTCGGCCGCCCTGTCTCGGTAGGTCCAGAGCCGACTGCCGAAGTAGGTGACCACGCTCGCCCCGGCGATGGCGATGATCTTCGCGAGGAGGGGGAGCGAGAACAGCGGCCCGTGACCGCCCCAGAACGCGAGCGCGTTGTAGATCGCCGCGTCGACCAGGAACCCGATCCCGCCGACGACGAGGAACGACCCACCGCGTCGGAGGTGCCCCGACAGCCACGCGCCGATGCCGGGGGATGCTGCAGTCGACACGTTCGATTCCTCTCGTCGGGGCCGGGTGATCGCCGAGCCCCTGGTACCGTTCTGGCGGGTGGGAAATCGCCGCCCGTCGTGTGCAGCGAGATCAAGACGCGCCGCGAACCCGAACGCCGCTCCGCGCGGCGCCCGACCTGAAGGACCTTATCGTGACCGACGACGACCTCGTCATTGCCGCAATCGTGCCCTGCTACAACGAGGCAGCCGCCGTCGGCAAGGTGGTGTCCGATCTGCTCGAGGCGGTGCCGGGCATCCACGTGTTCGTGTACGACAACAACAGCTCCGACGGCACCGACGAGATCGCGCGAGCGGCCGGCGCGACCGTCCGGTACGAGAACCGCAAGGGCAAGGGCAACGTCATCCGTCGCGCGTTCGGCGACATCGACGCCGACGTGTACCTGCTCATCGACGGCGACGACACGTACGACGCCTTCGCGGCGCCCGACATGATCCGCACGCTGCTCGAGGGTCCGTACGACCACATCCTCGGCGTCCGGCAGGACGACCCCGACGCGACCGCGTACCGGCCGGGTCACGCTGCGGGCAACCGCGCCTTCAACACGCTCGTCGGCAAGCTCTTCGGTCTGCCGGTCTCGGACATGCTGAGCGGGTACCGGATCTTCTCGCGCCGGTTCGTGAAGTCGTTCCCGGCGCTCAGCAAGGAGTTCGAGATCGAGACGGAGCTCACCGTCCACACGATGAACCTCCGCATCCCGCAGACCGAGGTCCCGGTCGGCTTCCGCGACCGACCGGAGGGGAGCGAGTCCAAGCTCTCGACGGTCAAGGACGGCCTCAAGATCCTCTCGCTCATCGCGCACCTGATCCGGTACGAGCGTCCGCTGTCGTTCCACGGGATCCTCGGCGGCGTGTTCGCGATCATCGCGGTCATCCTCGCCATCCCGCTGTTCGTCGAGTTCGGCGAGACCGGACTCGTCCCGCGGTTCCCGACCGCGATCCTCGCCGGACTCCTCATGGTGATCGCGTTCTTCACCTGGCTCGTCGGGTTCGTCCTCGACGGGATCACACGCTCGCGCCGTGAATCGAGCCGTCTGACCTACCTGATGTACGCCGCGCCGAACAGCCCCGGTGTCCGCCTCGCCTGGGACGCTCCCACCGAGATCGGCGAGTCGTCGTACGCCCAGATCGTGGACCGGACCGACGGGTCCGCGCACGGTGCCGAGTCGGGGCTCGCCGAGCCGTCGGAGGACGCCGACGCGTCCACGCTGACCGATCAGTCCGCGCAGACCGCCGACGTGTCGGCGGGAACCGGTGACCGACGCGCCTGATCCGAGCGCGGCCGGTGACCGGAGCGCGACCGACGGACCGGTCGTGACCGGCCATCCGATCGAGCCCGGCAGGCCGGTCGTGACCGGACGGGAGGCACGGCGCGCCGATCCGACGGCCGTCACCACCGCCTCCAGTCCGGTCGGTGACGCGCGATCGCGCGCCGAAGTCCGGCAGCGGACCGGCCGTCTGCCCGTCGCCGGTGTCGGCATCGCGATGCTCGTCGGCCTCGTGACGGTGGTGCTCGGGTGGTTCCGGCTGCCGGCGATCACGCGGGACACGATGTGGGCCGAAGACGTGCGGCTCTTCCTGCACCAGCGGATCGTGCTCGGGCCGTGGGCGTCGCTGGTCCAGCCCTACGACGGGTACCAGCACCTCGTGCCGCGGATCCTCACGGACACGGCCGTGCTCGTGGCGCCGATCGAGCGGTACGCGATGACGGTGACCCTGCTGGCGCTCGCGGCCGTCGGCCTCACCGCGGCGGCGACGTTCGCGTTCTCCGCCGGCCTGGTGCGGACGCGGACGGCGCGGATCGCCCTCGCACTCATCCCCGTCCTCCTGCCCATCTCGGCGAACGAGGCGCTCGGGAACCTGGCGAACCTGCACTGGTTCGCGCTGTACCTCGCTCCCTTCATCCTGCTCCACCGCCCGGCGACCCGGACACGGGCGGTGTTCCAGACGGTGCTCGTGCTGCTCGTCGCCGGCACCGAGATCCAGACCGTCGTCTTCGTCCCCCTGCTCGCGCTCATGCTCCGTCGGCGTCGGGTCTGGTCGGTGGGCATCGCGTACCTCGTCGGACTCGCAGGCCAGTTCGGCGCGCTCCTGACCACACCGCGCGTCCGGTCCGAGGAGACGCCCGTCCTGCTGGCCGATGCGGTGCGGGGGTTCTTCGCCGAGCCGTCACTCAGCCTGTGGGTCCACGACGGTCCTCGGGCGGCGACCCTGCTCGCGCAGCACGGCGTCCCGGTGCTCGCCGCCGCGTTCGCGCCGTTCGCCGTCGCCCTCGTCGCGGCGGTCGCCGCCCGGTGGAGCGGTCGCTCGCTGCTCGCGGTCGTGCTCGCGGTCGGGGCGGTGGCCGTCTGGTTCGCGGACGTCCTCCTGAACCCGAACGGGCTGCTGGAGTTCAGCGCTCGGGGGTGGGCGGTCCTCGCGGCGGAGGGGTTCGTCCGCTACGCGCTCGTGCCGTCGATGTTCCTGGCGGCGCTGCTCGTCGTCGGCGCGGACCGGCTCCTCGCCGCGGGCGGGGGCCGGTGCCTCGCCGTGGGCGGGGACGGGCGCCTCGCTTCGGGTGCGGACGGGCGCCTCGCCGTGGGGGAGGGTGTCCGTGGCGGCGCGGTCGCGCTGCGGGTCGTCGGTGTGCTGGTGCTCGTCGGGCTGGCGGGTGGGCTGACCACGGCCTACGAGCCCCTTTCGACGTCGCGGTCCGGGGGACCGGACTGGCGCACGTCGGTCCGGACCGCGGAGCAGGCGTGCGCGTCGGTCGGTGGTGTCGGGCGACAGCGGATCGAGGGTGCCCCGAGTGGCTGGGGCGTCTCGCTGTCCTGTGCGGACATCGACGGGGACCGCCGCTTCCCGTAGCGGGTAGCGGGTAGCGGGCGTCGCCTGGTCCGGGTGCTCCCCGGTGCGGCTCAGACCCGCCGGAGCTTCGACCGCCAGGAGCGTCGCCGTGCCGCGATCACCAGGACCGCGACGAACATCATCAGCCCCGCCCCGTGCAGCAGGTAGCTCTCCGCGGCACTCGTGATCCCGATGAGCACGAGCACCACCGCCGGCCAGACGTACGCGACCCCGGGGAACGTCGTCGCGGTGACCCAGGCCCGCGCGAACGCCAGCAGCGCGGTGACGACGAGGATGAGCGCACCGGCGAACCCGATCTGCAGCCAGGCGTCGACAACGGCGTTGAGTCCGGACGTGTACGGCCGGCCGCTGTCGGTGAGCAGGGTGTTGAACGGGAACACGTCCGTGGGCCACGTCCCGACCCACCCCCAGCCCTGGATCGGGTAGGACTCGACGAGGACCCGGATCCGCTGCCAGAGGTCCAGCCGCACGGCCGTGCCCCCCGCGGCGCCGATCTCGTCGAGCAGTCGACTGCGGAACACGAAGGCGACGATCGCCCCCGCGCCGAGGACCACCCCGAGCGCGGTGTTGATGAGTGGTCGACGCTCGGGAGCCGTCCTCCGGAGGACCACGAGCGCGAGCGCGGCGATGACCAGCCCGACCATCGCGATGCTCGTGATCGGGGACTGTACGAGCATGAGCGTGATGAGTGCGATCGCGACGGAGCCGATCGCCCGCCAGCGCGTCACACTCCGGGTCAGCGCCTCGACCACGAAGGTCACGAGGGCCATCCCGGCGATGAACCCCATGAAGTTCCGGGTCCCGCCGACGCCCTGGATCGGGCCGCCGTAGGCGATGTCGCCCTGGATGCCGAGGCTCGAGATCGGGACGTCGATGACGAGTCCGGAGAGGATCTCGAGGCCGAGCGACGTGACGATGATGATCCGGAACGCATCGCCGCACGCCCGGACGAGCTGCACGAGGTCGCGGCCGAGCGCCAGGTAGAGCCCGAGCGCGATGAAGCAGACGGTTCCGGTGAACCCGCGGAGGGACGCCCACGAGTAGGTGCTCCACAGCACGCTGAGCGCCATGTAGAGGACGAGCCCCATGAGACTGAGCGGGAGCACGCCGTGCCACTCGATCCGGTAGCGCTGGCCGAGCAGGCTCAGCCCGGCGAGGACGACCAGGGACCCGAGGATCGCCCAGACGCCCGGTGTCCCGACGAGCACGTGCACCGTGGGCGCGGCGAACGCGAAGAGGACGATCACGGTGGAGAGCGCCTGCGCGAAACGGCCGCCGGCGGAGAACCCGATCCACGCCGAGAGGTACCGGCGCGTCACGACACGGCGTCCCGGCTCAGCGCTCACCCTCCCATTGTCGTGCATCGACCGGTTTGTCGTGCATCGACCGGTCCCGCGGGACGGGATAGGCTCGAACGCCATCGTCACGACCCCGGAGTTCCCCACGCGCATGTCCGATCCTCGGCCTCGTCCGCTCGTCATCGTCCCCACCTACGACGAGGCGGAGAACATCCGCACCGTCGTCGATGTCGTCCTCCGGACGGTCCCGGACGCCCACCTCCTCGTCGTCGACGACGGGAGCCCGGACGGCACGGCCGAGATCGTCGAGGGCCTCGCCGCCACCGACGACCGGGTGCACCTCCTCCGACGCAGCGGCAAGCTCGGCCTCGGGACCGCGTACGTCGCCGGCTTCCGGTGGGGCATCGAGCACGGCTACGGGTTCCTCATCGAGATGGACGCGGACGGGTCGCATCCGGCCTCCGCGCTGCCGGGCCTCATCGCCACGGTCGCCGACGCGCCGTCGGACGCTCCCGTCGCACTCGCCATCGGGTCGCGGTGGGTCGATGGCGGCTCGGTCGTCGACTGGCCGCGGAGCCGCGAGCTCCTGAGCCGCGGTGGCAACTGGTACGCCAAGCGGATGCTGCGGCTCGACGTCGCCGACATCACGGCGGGGTTCCGGGTGTACCGCTCGGAGACCATCGCCCGGATGGACCTCGACTCCGTCGACTCGAAGGGCTACTGCTTCCAGGTCGACATGACCCTCCGTGTGCACGATGCCGGCGGCACGATCGTCGAGCGGCCGATCGAGTTCCGCGACCGCGTGCTCGGGACGTCCAAGATGTCCCGGGCGATCGTGCTCGAGGCCATGTGGCGCGTCACGCAGTGGGGGATTGCGCGCAGGTTCGGGCGGGGCCGACGCGCCTGAGCATCCCGCGAGACCGCGAGACCGCGAGACCGCGAGACCGCGAGACCGCCGGGCGGCCATCCGGTCAGTCCGCCCAGAGACCGAGGGCGAACTGGTGCGTGTTGAACGTGAGCAGGGCGAGCCCGACCGCCAGCATCGCGGTCCAGAGCACCCGCCCGGCCATGCTCCGCTCGGCGCCCCTGCCGACCGCGACGACGATCGGGAACAGCGTGAGGGTGTTCCGCGCGAGCGACACGAAGGACACGCTCGTCACGAGCGAGAGCGCCGTCAGCCCGAGGTAGACGGCCTCGGGCCATGCGCGGCGCACGACGAACCAGGTCACCGCGAGCACCAGCAGTGCGGCGAACCCGATGTCGAACACGAACTGGATCCGCGCCGACTCGTTCGGGTGCACGTGCACCAGCGACACGGATTCGCGCAGTGCGGCCAGCGGTGCGCTGAGTGCACGCCCCCACCCGACCGTCTGCGCGTGCGACCACGCGTCGACGCGACCGGTCTCGGCCCACAGGTACACGAAGTAGGCGACGGTCCCGCAGGCGCCCACCAGGACGGCCGGGAGGCCCGGTGCCAGGACCCGGAGACCGTCGCGTCGTCGAGACAGCACGTAGACGACGACGAGCGCCGCCAGCAGGAACATGCCGTTGGCGCGGACGAGCCCGGCCCCGGCGCAGAGCAGACCGGCGGTCAGCCAGTGTCGGGTCCGCGCGGCGTGCCAGGCGCCGACGGCGAACGCCAGGAACGTCGACTCCGAGTAGGACGCGTGCAGGAAGAGCGCGTACGGGCCGAGGAAGAGCAGCGTCGTCGCCGCGAGCCCGGCCTGGTCGCCGGGTGACCGTCGCCGTGCGGCACGTCCGGCATCCGCAGCGACGGCGGTCCCCGCAGCCGAGCGCCACAGGATCGTCCCCGCGACGACGGCTCCGACCGCGGCGACGATCTCGAGTGCCAGCGGGATCGCCGCGACGACGTCGCCCGGTCCGATGACGGTCGCGAGGGCTCGCACGAGCATCGGGTACCCCGGGAAGAACGCTGGCAGCCCCGGGTCGGCGATCGCGGCCGGGAAGTACCCCCGCTCGGCGATCGTGGTGAAGTGCGCCGAGTCCCAGTGCGCCAGCAGTGCCGACCGCGGGCGACCGCCGAGCAGCGACCCCCGGTCGAGCTGCAGGGACAGCGCCGCGATCGTCATGACGAGCGCGCGCGAGACCGCCCACAGTGCGATCGAGCCCACGGCGGCGACGAGCCACGGCCGGAGACGGTCCGCCAGGTTGCTCGCGTGCGGACCGGGGACGCGTCGACCGGCGGCGAGTCGACCGCGGACCAGCCGACCGAGGACCAACCTGGCGGGTTCGACGGACGGGTGATCGGCGAGCGGTGCTGACACGCCGCCAGAATACTCAGTTTCGGTTACGGAACATCGTATTTCGCACGGCGGTTCGATCGGTCGCGCAGGGTGACGCGCTCGGGCTCCGCCGGAGGCGCGTCTCCCGGAGCAGCGTCTCCCGGGGAAGCGGCGTCGAGCTCAACGGAGGGAGGGTCCGCCGGTGGTGCGACGCCGAACTCGGCCGAGGGAGCACGGTCGAGCTCGGACGGTGCCGCGTCGTCGAGTTGGCCCGCCGGCGCTGCGTCGACCTGCGCCCGCTGCCCGTCGACGACCCGCGCACGGAGGAACGTCACCGCGAGCAGTGCCAGGAGGACCGCGCGGCCCCAGACGCCCACCGTGAGCGCCTGGTCCGCCCAGGTCGTCTCGACGTTCCCGATCGACTTGTAGAACAGCGACCGGTACCAGCCCACGAACGTCGCGAGGTCGGCGAGCAGGTAGCCGACGATCCACCCGGTCCGGACGCGCAGCACGACGAAGAACGGCAGGAGCCAGAGGACGTACTGGAGCGAGTCGACCTTGTTGCAGAGCATGTACACGCAGAGCATCGCGGCCGAGGTCTGCACCCACGGCATCCTGCCCGTCCGACGGCCGACGATGACGCCCGCGACGACCACGATGACCAGTCCGACCGCGGTGGACACCGTCGCCGCGAGCATCATGAGGTGCTGACGGTCGGGGTCGCTCGTGTTCGACCACGGCAGGAAGCCCCACCACCAGATCGACATCGTCGACTGGTCGATGACCCGGGCCGCCTGGAACCGGAACACCGAGGCCCACCCGGTGAAGTTCACGATCATGAACGGCACGTTCGCCGCCGCGACCGCCGCGATGGACGCCAGGACCGCAGCACCCGCCGTCCGCACACGAGCGGCGAGCGGCGTCGGACCCCGGTCGAGCAGGACGGCGAGCACGAGTGGCAGCACGAACATGGCCGGGTAGAGCTTGAACGCGGCGCCGATGCCGAACGCGAGCGCGGCGAGGACGACCCGGGTCGAGGGCCGCCACCGCCGCGGTCCCACGAGGACGAGCGCGAGACCGATCGCCGTCATCATGACCGGCAGCAGGTCCCAGTTGTACAGGGCGTAGACGGCGAGGGGTGGGGTCGCCGCGAAGATCCATGCCCGTCGACCGGCGATCCCCTGGAGGCAGAGGACGATCACCACCACGACCGGGACGAAGGTCAGCGCGGTGGCGACGATGAACCCCGGGAAGGTGGACACCGGGAGCGCGCTGAGCCAGACCCAGAGCCCCGTGAGCGTCGGGTACTCCACGGTCCCGCCGCCGAGGTCCGGCGGGGTGCCGCCGTACGTGCCGGCCACGTAGGGGAACAGGTGGTCCTCGAGGGTGCGTCGGCCCCAGAGCGCCTGCAGGTCCGAGTAGCACCCGTACCGTGTCACGCGCGTCAGGGTCCCGACCTCGGAGCCGTCCGGGTTCGTGAGCATGATCGAGCACGTCAGCTTGTGGGCGGCGCTCGCGCACGTCAGGACGACCGCCACGACGCACATGAGGACGCGCTCGAGCACCGAGAGTGGACGGCGCCTCATCCGGCGGCCTCGCTCGACACGGCGTCGGACGCGGCACCGCGGGCCCGATCGCGCCGTCGGAACTCGCGACGCGCCATCGGCGTCCGGGGCCCGTCGCCGACGGACCATGGCTCCTCGCCGACGAACACCGTCCGCGTCTTGACGGCGATGACGGCGAGCAGGACCCAGTTGCCCTCGTAGAGCAGCCGCGACTCCGCGACGGACTGCACCAGGAGCGCCGTCAGGACGAGGAGTGCTGCGAGGGACACCGGGTCGAACGACCTAGGGCGGAGCGCGGCGTCGTACGCGATCGACGTCGCGTTCCACCACGAGCGGACGAGTGTGCCGAGGACGTAGACCAGGAAGAGCGCGAGGCCGATCGCGCCGACCTGCATCCACATGTCGAGGTACGCGTCGTGCGCCTGCAGGTAGGTCACGCCCTTGCGGACCGCGAGTTCGTTGAGCGGGGAGATCGCCGGCCACCAGTAGCCGATCCAGCCCCAGCCGACGACCGGGTGTTGCTCGACGAGGCCCCACACGGCGTGCCAGATGTCCCCGCGCCCGGTGAGGTCCGAGCTCTTGCCGAGGAGTCCCGTGATCGGCCTCCACGCGACGATGACGACCCCGGCCACCACGACCGCCCCGGCGAGTCCGAGCAGGTACCGCGGCGTCCGTCGTTCGGTCGGGACACGTCGGATCGCGAGCGCGGCGAACAGCACGACCGCGACGACGAGCGCCGCGACGATGACGGTGGAGGACCTCGTGAGCACGAACACGATCCCCGCGACGACGAGCCACCCGGTCGCCCGGACCCGCTTCATGCGGTGCTCGGCGAGCTGGATCCCGACGGCGATCGCGGCGAGGAGCGTCACCATCGCGAGGAGGTTCGCGTTCCCGGGGAGCCCCTGGATCCGCCCGCCGGTGAACAGCTCGGCACGGGAGAAGTAGAACGCGTCGGGGACCTTCCGGTCGCCGTAGTCGGTCCACACCGGGGCGATCGGGTGTCGGACGACCACCGCGACGACGAACTCGAAGACCAGGGAGAGCGACAGGACCCACCGGAACGCCAGACTCATCGCATCGACGAGCCGCCGCCACGACAGCGTCGAGGCAATGAGGATCGCGATGAACACGCAGATCACCTGCGCCACGATGCTCGGCAGCGTCGCGATGCGCCAGTGCGACCAGATCAGCGAGACGAGGCACCACCCGAGCAGGATCCAGAGGCTCGGGGGCGTGTGCCGGAGCGTCGGACGTGCGCGCAGGAGCATCGTGACGCCCCAGGCCGCGAGGGCTGCGAGGAGTGCTGCCCAGCCGTACCAGGTGATGAGGTTGGGGATGCCGTCTCCGGCGAAGAGGACGAAGAGGACGGACGCGCCGAACGCGAACGCCTCCCGCTCGGGGACACGGCGTCGTGCCAGCGGCCAGGTGTTCGTCACCTCAGCAGAGTACCGGGACCGGGCGGCACCGATCGGCGGGGCAGGTCCTGCCAGTAGGGTTCGAGCATGTTCCTCGGCATCACGAACACCCCGCGCGACTACGCCTGGGGTTCCACCACCGCCATCCCCGAGCTCCTCGGCCGCACCGTCACGGGCCAGCCGCAGGCGGAGCTCTGGCTCGGCGCGCACCCGGGGAGCCCGAGCGTCGTCGTGAACCCGGCCATGGTCGGTGGTGCCGACACCCTCGCGGACTGGATCGCCGACGAGCCACGCGAGGCGCTCGGCTCCTCGGCCGGGGCGGTCTCGACCTCGTCCGGAGCCCCGGTCCTGCCGTTCCTCCTCAAGGTGCTCGCCGCGGCCGCGCCCCTCTCGCTGCAGGCACACCCCACCCCCGAGCAGGCGCGAGCGGGTTTCGCGCGTGAGAACGCCGCCGGCATCCCGATCGACGCGCCCGAGCGGAACTTCAAGGACCCGTTCCCGAAGCCGGAGCTCATCGTCGCGCTCAGCGAGCGGTTCGAGGCGCTGAGCGGTTTCCGACCGGCCGAGGAGGCGCTCGCCGATGTTGCGACGATCGACGCCGGGTCCGGGCGGCTCGGCCCGCTCGTCGCCCACCTGGGGCAGGGTCTCGAGGACACGTTCCGCTGGCTCATCGAGCCCGACGACGCGGCGCGCGCCGTGATCGCTGCGGCGTCGGAGCTCGCTGCCGCCGTCGACGCCCCGACGAGGAACGTGGCCACCGTCGTCGACCTCGCCGCGAGCGCCCCCGGCGACCCCGGTGTCGTGATCTCCCTCCTCATGCACCGCCTGTCGCTCCGCCGCGGCGAGTGCCTGTACCTGCCGGCGGGCAACATCCACGCCTACCTCGAGGGCCTCGGCATCGAGCTGATGGCGCCGTCCGACAACGTGATGCGCGGCGGCCTCACCCCGAAGCACATCGACGTCCCGGAGCTCCTCGACGTGCTCGACTTCACGGCGCACCCGGAGCCCTACCTGGAGCCGACCGAACTCGCCCCCGGCGTCGACCGGTTCGCGCCGGCCGGCACCGGGTTCGCACTCGTCCGGGTGTCCGGCGAGGGGGAGCCCGTCGGGTTCGGCACCGGCGGTGTCGCACCCCTCGGCGGACCGACCATCGCGATCTGCACGGACGGCGCGGCGACGCTCGTCGGCGCACACTCCGCGACGATGCTCCGCCGCGGCGAGTCCTGCTACATCACGCCCGACGAGGGCGACGTGACGGTCGAGTCCGACGCCGCCGTCGGCACGACGGCGACCGTCTTCCTGGCGACGGGCGCCTGACCCGCCCGCACCGCTCATCGCGAATCGGTCGCTTTCCGGGGAAAACGACGAGACCGGTGCCGAAGACGCCCGGATCGGTCGCTTTCCGGGGAAACCGACGCGACCGGCTCCGGACGGGAGGCACGGGACGGGCCCGCACCGCGCCTCCCGTCCGTCCGGTTCCCGGCCCGGTAGCGTGGCGGACATGAGTTGGTTGGTCACCGGCGCGGCCGGGTACATCGGGTCCCACGTCGTCCGGGCACTGCGGTCAGCAGGCAAGGACGTGGTCGCGTACGACGACCTGTCGAGCGGGTTCCGGCAGTTCGTGCCGGAGGGCGTCCCGTTCGTCGAGGGCACGATCCTCGACCGGGAGCTCCTCACGAGCACGGTCCGGGAGCACGGCGTCACCGGGGTGGTGCACGTCGCGGGCTTCAAGTATGCCGGCGTCTCGGTGCAGCGGCCCCTGCACACCTACGAGCAGAACGTCACCGGCATGGCGACGCTCCTCGGCGTGATGGCCGAGCAGGGCGTCGACCGCATCGTGTTCTCCTCGAGTGCCGCGGTGTACGGCACCCCCGACGTCGAGACCGTCGTCGAGGACACCCCGAAGAACCCGGAGTCGCCGTACGGCGAGTCGAAGCTCATCGGCGAGTGGCTCCTGCGGGACCTCGAGGTCGCCAAGGACTTCCGCACGACGAGCCTGCGGTACTTCAACGTCGTCGGGTCGGGCGAGCCGGACCTCTACGACGCGAGCCCGCACAACCTGTTCCCGCTGGTGTTCGACGCGCTCCTCGCCGGCCGCACCCCGAAGATCAACGGCGACGACTACGACACCCCCGACGGCACCTGCGTCCGCGACTACGTGCACGTCGCCGACCTCGCGCACTCGCACGCCGTCGCCGCACGACGTCTCGACGCGGGGGAGCCGGTGGAGCGGGCCTACAACCTGGGGAGCGGGGACGGCGTCTCGGTGCGCGAGATCATGACGGCGATGGCGTCCGGCACCGGCATCGACTTCACGCCGGAGGTGACGGCGCGTCGCCCCGGTGACCCGGCCAGGATCGTGGCGACCGGCGAGCTCGCCGCACGCGATCTCGAGTGGGCGATGCGGTTCACGCTCGACGAGATGGTGACGAGCGCATGGGAGGCGCGCCAGAGCGCTTCCTGACGGGCGCCGGACACGCCCGGGTCGGCTCGCGACACGCCCGAACGGGGGGTATGACCCTCGAGATGCGGTTGAGCCTTTTATGATGCCCCGACTTGACCTCGGGGAATCACACCTGTGTAATTAGGGCAGCGGCAGTCGCCGTGAGCCCGTCTCGCAGGGGGACGGCAGCATCAGATCTCAGCCGTCCGCGGTGCAGCAAGGGGTGACAGCGTGAACGCTTCCGATTCCCGGTCCGGCGTCCCGGACGACTGGCACGTCGACCCCGTCGACCTCGGTGTCCCCGGAGTCCGACGTCCCTCGGAGGACGGGGGCGAGAACCCGCTCTCGTGGCAGGCCGACTCGCTCTGTGCGCAGACCGACCCCGAGGCGTTCTTCCCCGAGAAGGGCGGATCCACGCGCGAGGCGAAGAAGATCTGCGTCTCGTGCGAGGTCCGCGCCCAGTGCCTCGAGTACGCGCTGCTCAACGACGAGCGGTTCGGCATCTGGGGCGGCATGAGCGAGCGCGAGCGCCGCAAGCTGCGGAAGCGGGCGTAGCTCCGCTCAGAGCATCGCGCCAGCGATGCGCGGCTGCGCCCCTGAGGAGCCTGCGACGAAGGCTCCGGAACCCAGCCATCTCAAAGGGTGGCCACAGGTTGCCGACGCGCCCCGTGCCTCCAGTCCGGAGCAGCACCGCTCTCGTAGAGTGACGCGCGTCATGCAGCCGAGCCACACTCTCCAGCGCAGGGTCACCGCGATCCTCGTCTGCGCCAACGGCGCAGGCCTCCTCGACCGGACCCTCGACGCGCTCGCGTCCCAGACCAGGCCGCCGGAGAACCTCGTCGTCGTGGACGTCGGATCGACCGACGGGTCGACCAACGAGCTCTCGTTCGGCGGCGCGGCGCAGATCAGCCGCATCCCGGCCGGGCGACCGTTCGGCGAGGCCGTGTCGCACGGCGAACGGCTGGCACCCCGTGCCGACGCCGAGGACGCCGTCGACGAGTGGCTCTGGCTCATCGGCCACGACAACGCGCCGGCCCCCGACGCCCTCGCCGAGCTCCTCGGAGCGGTGGAGATCGCGCCGTCCGTCGCGATCGCCGGTCCGAAGCTCATGGCGGTCGACCAGCCGACGAAGATCGAGGCCTTCGGCGAGAGCATGACGCGGTTCGGCCGCTCCATGACCCTCGTCGCCGACGAACTCGACCAGGGCCAGCACGACAACCACGCCGACGTCCTCGCGGTCGCGGCGGGCGGGATGATCGTCCGGCGGTCCGTCTGGGTCGCGCTCGGCGGGTTCGACCCAGCGCTGCCGCACGTCGACGCCTCGCTCGACTTCTGCGTCCGTGCGCGGCTCGCCGGCCACCGCGTCAGCGTCGTCCCCGAGGCCAGGGTGACCACCGCCGGCGCGCCGGAGGACTTCGGTCGGAAGCACGAGCTCCACGAGGCACGCCGCGTTCGACTCCGCCGGCAGGCGCAGCTGCACCGCCGGATGACCTACGCGCCCGGCGGCATCCTCTGGCTGCACTGGCTGACGCTCGTGCCGTTCGCGATCGGCCGCTCGATCGGTCACCTCGCCACGAAGCACCCCGGTGCCGTCGGCGGCGAGCTCGGCGCCGCGTTCGCGGTCGCGTTCGGCGGCGGGTCGGCGAAGGCACGAACGGTCCTCGCGCGGAACCGGCAGGTCGGGTGGGCCGCTGTCGAGCCGCTCCGGGTGAGCTGGCGTCGTGTGCTCGAACGGCGCATCACCTCGCGCGACGTCGAGATCGCGCACGTCGAGGACGCGGCCGTCCCGCGGGCGTCGTTCCTCGGTGACGGCGGGCTGTGGGTCGTGCTCGCGGCGGCGCTCGTGAGCGTCGTGATGCTCGTCGCGCTGCTCGGCAGCCCCGCGCTGACCGGCGGGGGACTCCTGCCGCTCGGCACCGGCGTCGCACGGCTCTGGCAGAACGTCGGCTTCGGGTGGCACACGCTCGGCACGGGGTTCGCCGGCGCCTCCGACCCGTTCGCGGCCGTCGTCGCGCTGCTCGGGACGATCACGTTCTGGTCGCCGTCGACGTCCGTGGTGCTCGCGATGCTGCTGTCCTTCCCGCTCGCCGCCCTCGGTTCCTGGTTCGCGATCCGCCGCGTCACCACCAGGGTCTGGGTGCCCGTCGTGGGTGCGGCGCTGTACACGCTCGCGCCGTCGCTCGTGTCCGGTGTGATGAGCGGACACCTCGGCGCGGTCATCGCGCACGTGCTGCTCCCGTGGTTCTTCCTGACGGTCCTCGGCGCGCACCGCTCATGGGCGTCGTCGGCCGGGGCAGCGCTGCTCTTCGCGGCCATCGTCGCGAGCGCACCGTCGCTCATCCCGCTCATGCTCGTCGCGTGGCTCGTGTCGCTCGCCGTCGGATGGCGGCACGCCCACCGCCGCATCGCGATCCCGCTGCCGGCCATCGCCCTGTTCGCGCCGCTCGTGATCAGCCAGGTCGGTCGGGGGACGCCGCTCGCGATCCTCGCCGACCCGGGGGTGCCGTCCGCCACCAGGGCGCCGTCCGCGCTGCAGCTCGCGATCGGGTCCCCGCTGCCGGACTGGAACGGCTGGCTCGCCGCGACCGACGCGCTCGGGATCGCGGCGACGATCCTGCCGGTCGCGCTCGCGGTGCTCGTGCTCCCGGTGGGGATCACCGCGATCGGCGCGCTCCTCGGCCGGCGCTGGCACCTGGCCGCGACGGCGCTCGGGTTCGCCCTCCTCGCGTTCCTCACCGCGTTCGCGGCGACCCACATCGCCCTCTCCGGCGTCGGCTCGACCACCACCGTCATCTGGCCGGGTTCCGCCCTCACCGTGTACTGGTTCGCGCTCGTCGTCGCCGCGGCGGTCGGCCTCGACACGCTGCCGAGGCTCGCGCCGGGCCTCGGCGTCCTCGCCGCGGGGCTCCTCGGCGTCGCGGTCGCGCCGACCTTCGCCGGCATGTACCTGCAGACGGCCGACATCGTGCCGACGGACGGCCGGGTGATCAGCGCCTACGTCAACGCCGAGGCGCAGGCGAACCCCGACGTCGGCACCCTCGTGATCGTCCCGGAGCTCGACGGGTCACTCGCGGTCTCGCTCGAGCGCGGCCAGGGCTCCACGCTCGACGACCAGTCCACCCTCGACGCGACGGCCCTCGACCTCAGCCCGTCCGGACGCGCCCTCACGACGCTCGCCGGCAACCTCGCGAGCCGGAGCGGGTTCGATCCCCGGCCGGACCTCCGGCGGCTCGGCGTGAGCTTCATCCTGCTCGGCGACGGCCCCGACAGCGGACCGGCGCGGTCGGTGCACGCGCGTGCCGTCGGGTCGATCGGGCAGAACGCGCTCTTCAAGAGCATCGGCGACACGAACAACGGGGTGCTCTGGCACTACGAGGGGAAGGTCGACCGGCCCGGCACCGGGTCCGCCGCCGTGGCGACGACCCACACGCTCGTGCTCGTCGGACTCGGCATCGTGTTCGGGGCGACGGCGCTCCTCGCGATCCCGACCGCACCGCGCCGTCGTCGCGCGGTGTCGAACGTCCTCGAGGCCGACGAACCCGCCACCACCTTCGACGAGGAGCGCGAATGAGCCAGCAGACGGCCCGCCGGTGGATCGTCCGCGGGGGTGCCACCGCCGTCGCGATCGTCGTCGCGGTGGGCACCATCGGCGCCGCGCACCTCGTGGATGCCCCGGCGATCGTCGACCGTCCCGCGGGGCGGACCGTCACGCCGGTCCCGGCGGATGCCCAGCGGGTCTGCGCAGGGAGCCTCCTGCAGCTCTCCGACGACACCGGTGCCGACGCCACGACGGCGCGACGCATCGGGCAGCAGACCGTCGCCGCCGCGTCGAGCACGGGTGATGTCGACCGCGGTTCGCTCGACGAGTCCACGAGCGGTGGGTCGGACCCGACGGTGGTCACCGCTGCCGCCGGGACGACGACCCCGAGCGTCGCCGGCAGCGGCATCCAGGAGGTCGACCGCGGCGACCTCTCCGGGCTCGCGGCCGCGTCCTGCGACGACCCGAGCACGTCCACCTGGCTCGTCGGCGGCTCGACCGAGACGGGGCGGACGAGCCTCATCACCCTCTCCAACCCGACCGACGTGAACGCGACCGTCGACCTCGACGTCTACACCACGTCCGGCAAGGTCCAGGCCCCCGGCACGACCGGGATCGTGGTCGCGCCGAACACGCAGAAGGTCGTCCCCCTCGCCGGGTTCGTCTCGGACGCCCCGTCACCGGTCGTGCACGTCACGTCGTCCGGCGGGCAGATCGTCGCCGCGATGCAGGAGAGCGTCGTCCGGACGCTCACCCCCGGCGGCGTCGACATCGTGCAGGGCGCCGCCGCACCGTCCCGAGCCCAGACGGTCCCGGGGGTCGTGCTCCGGGACACCGAGAAGGCCCAGTCCGGCGACGACACCGCCGACGCGGCACCGATCGTCCGGGTCTTCGTCCCCGGGACCGCGACCGCCGACCTCACCATGTCGATCACGACGGCCGACGGCGCGGGCACCACGGTGACCGCCACGGCCGACGGCGGGGTGGTCACGGACGTGCCGCTCGACGACTTCCCGGACGGGCAGTACTCGATCGCGGTCAGCTCGACGGTGCCGGTGGTCGCCGGTGTGCGGACCAGCACCCCGACCAAGGACGGCCAGGCAGACCTCGGCTGGTTCGCCTCGGCCCCGACGCTCGGCCGGTCGACACTCGTGGACGTCGTGGACGGACCGAACGCGACCGTCAACCTCGTCAACGCGACGACGCGGGACGCGACGGTGTCGCTCGTCACGAGTGGTTCCACGAAGAAGATCCTGGTCGCCGCCGGCACGACCGCGAGCACGTCGTTCCCGACCTCGCGCGCGGTGACGATCCGCGGGGCGCAGGGACTGACCGCGGGGATCGTCTACCGCGGGGACCAGGGCATCGCGGGCTTCCCGCTCCGCCCGGGTGCCACGGCGTCGTCGCCGGTCACGGTCTACCCGTAGCGTTCGCGGGACGCCGGCTGCGGTCTGGAGGCACGGGAGACCGCGGTGCGTCGGCTGCGGTCCGGAGACGCGGGAGACCGCGGGTCGCCGGTTGCGCTCCGAGGCGCGGCTGCGGTCTGGCGGGACGGCTGCGGTCTGGAGGGACGGGAGACCCCGGAACGCGGGTCGCGGTACGGGGTCTGCCCTGCCTCCCGTCCGCTCCGCTCCGCTGCCGTCCAGTCCGCTCCGCTGCCGTCCTGTCCGTTCCGCTCCCGTCCGGTCCGCGCGAGCGGCCGGTGCTCAGAAGTGGCGGTACCGGTCGGGCGCGAGGTCCCAGGGGTCCTTGTCGATGAGTTCGCCGACGGCGCGGAACACCGCGGCCTCGACGACGACGCGCTTGTCCTGATCGTCCTTCTCCGGCAGGCGGGTGAGCCGCTCGACGGGGATCCGGAACAGGGTCACGCGGTCCGGGGAGCGCTCGAGCTTCCAGCGAGGCAGCGAGGCCTCGGGTCCGGTCACCGGGTCGGACGGCATGTCGGCGACCTGGAAGGCGACGCCCTGGAGTTCGTCCGGCCAGAGGTCGACGAGGTAGTGCGCGGCGTCGGCGACGATCCGGTCGAACGACTCGGCGCGCGTGACGATCGGCGCGAGCTCCGGACCCGTGACCGACGATCGCCCGCCGCGGCCGTGTCGCGAGCGACCCCGGGCGCGACCGACGGGGGAGACCGTGTGGTGACGTCCGACCATGCGGGCAATCGTACTGCGCGGGTGGTCGTCGGGTGGACGTCGCGCGCGTCGTCGCCGGGCGGACCCCCGCGGGTGGTCCCCGTCGGGTGCACCGGGCGGCGTCGTGCGGCGGACCCGGTAGGTTGTCCGTGGGATGGACGTCAGGATCTGCAGCAAGGTCGCGTGCGCGGCGCGTGCCGTCGCGACCCTGACCTACGACTACGCGGACTCCATGGTCGTCGTCGGGCCGCTCTCGGTCCGGGTCGAGCCGCACGGGTACGACCTCTGCGGTCGGCACGCCGCGGGGCTCCGGGTCCCGCAGGGCTGGCAGGTCGTGCGGCAGCTCCCGATCGCGCGCGACTGAGCGCCCGGAGGACGGGCCGCCGCACGCCCGGCGGACAGGCCGCGCACGCTGGGCGGACAGGCCGCCGCACGCTGGGCATCACCGCGACCGCGCGTGGGACACTGGCTGCATGCCGACCGACACGCAGCAGACCTCCGAGCAGTTCCGCGTCCGAGACCTGACGCTCGCCGAGGCGGGACGCCACCAGATCCGCCTCGCCGAGAACGAGATGCCGGGCCTCATGTCCCTCCGCGAGGAGTTCGGCGCATCCCAGCCCCTCCGCGGCGCGCGCATCGCCGGGTCCCTCCACATGACGGTGCAGACCGCGGTGCTCATCGAGACGCTGACCGCGCTCGGCGCCGAGGTCCGCTGGGCCAGCTGCAACATCTTCTCCACGCAGGACGAGGCCGCCGCCGCGATCGCCGTCGGCCCCACCGGCACCCCGGACGCCCCCGCCGGCGTCCCCGTGTTCGCGTGGAAGGGCGAGACCCTCGACGAGTACTGGTGGTGCGCGACGCGGATCTTCGACTGGTCGACCGAGGCCGCCACCGCCCGGGCCGCCGGCGAGGACGCCGCCTGGTCGGGTCCGAACATGATCCTCGACGACGGCGGCGACGCCACGATGCTCGTGCACCAGGCCGCTGCTGCCGAGGCCGCCGGGGTCGCACCGGCCGCGTCGGAGGGTGACTCCGCCGAGTACCGCGTCGTGCTCCGCACCATCGCCGAGTCCCTCGAGACGAGCTCGGACCGTTTCACCCGCATCGCTGCCGACGTCCGCGGCGTCACCGAGGAGACCACGACCGGCGTGCACCGCCTCGTCGAGCTCGCCCGCACCGGTGAGCTCGCGTTCCCCGCGATCAACGTCAACGACTCCGTCACGAAGAGCAAGTTCGACAACAAGTACGGCATCCGTCACTCCCTGCCGGACGGCCTCAACCGCGCGACCGACGTGCTGATCGGCGGCAAGGTCGCGTTCGTGGTCGGGTACGGCGACGTCGGCAAGGGCGCGGCCGAGGCCCTCCGCGGCCAGGGCGCCCGCGTCATCGTGTCCGAGGTCGACCCGATCTGCGCGCTCCAGGCCGCGATGGACGGCTACCAGGTCGCGACCCTGCAGTCCGTGATCGGCGAGGTCGACATCGTCGTCACGTGCACTGGCAACGTGGACGTCGTGACCGTCGACGACATGCTCGGTATGAAGCACCTCGCGGTCGTCGCGAACGTCGGGCACTTCGACAACGAGATCGACATGGCCGGGCTCGAGCAGCTCGCCGGTGCCGAGCGCGTCGAGATCAAGCCGCAGGTCCATGAGTGGCGCCTGCCGACGGGTCGGAGCATCCTCGTCCTGTCCGAGGGCCGGCTCATGAACCTCGGCAACGCCACCGGACACCCGTCCTTCGTGATGAGCAACTCGTTCACGAACCAGGTGCTCGCCCAGATCGAGCTCTGGACGAAGCCGGAGGAGTACCCGGTGGGCGTCTACGTGCTCCCGAAGCAGCTCGACGAGAAGGTCGCGCGCCTGCACCTCGACGCGCTCGGTGTGCGGCTGACCACGCTCCGGCCCGAGCAGGCGTCGTACATCGGCGTGACGGTGGCGGGGCCGTACAAGCCCGAGACCTACCGGTACTGAGGCGACCGCGGTCGGGCGGCGCGTGTCGTCCGACCGCCGTCCTCGGTCCGGCGCCGCCTGCGGTCCGTCGCCGCCCGCGGTCCGCGGGCTGCGCATCGGACTGGAGGCGCGCCTCCAGTCCGGCGGTCAGCGTTCCGGGAACCCGGCCGGACGTGCCGACGCGACCTCGCCGAGCCCCGCGAGCGTCTGCGCGCGTGCGCTGAGGGCACGGACGTCCCGCTCCCGGCGGAGGGCCACCACTCCGGCGAGGTAGCGTTCGGGGTCGACGGGCGGCACCGGCCGGGCGAACCGCGCGACCTCCTCCGCGAGGGCGACCGCGGTCGCGAAACGCAGCTCGGGGCGGAGGGTCGCCGCACTCCGGAAGTACGTGGCGAGCCGGTTCTCGAGCCGCTGCGGCAACCGTGAGACGTTCGCGATCGCCGCCCATCCGACGAGGTCGGCCGGCAGGACGACGACCGGGTCGACACCCTTCGGGATGCGCTCCTGTTGCACGAACGTGCCGGCCATGAGATCACCGAGACGACGGGGCCGCGAGCCGAACAGCGCGACGACGAGCGCCAGCGAGCCGGCAGTCGCGACGAGCTCGAGGACCCCGACGAGGGCGCGGACGAACGCCTGCCGGAACCCGACGGATCCGCCGTCCATCCGCACCACGCGTGTGCCCACCGCCCACCGGCCGACGCTCCGGCCGCGCGACACGACCTCGAGCACGGTGGGCAGGACGACGACCGCGAGCACGACTGCGACGATCGACCAGACCGAGACCCATGCGTCGTCGCGGGCGCCCCGGAGTGCCAAGAGGCCGCCGAGGAGCAGCGCGAGGTACGCCACGACGATCACCACGGCGTCGATGAGGCCCGCCGCGAGTCGGAGCGCGATGCTCGCGGGTTGGACGTCGAGCGCGACCGCCTCGCCGACGACGAGGGCGGGGGCGTCATCGTCGAGTGCGCGGAGCAGACCCCGGCCGACGAGGTCGTCCTGGGCCGACCGGTGCGCGCGCTCCTCCGACATGCCATCATTCAAGCAGTCATGGACCTCGAAGCGCACGGTGCGGTCAACCGCGAGCGGTGGGACGAACTCGATCGTCTCGCTCGTCGTCGTCATGCCTCGGGCGCGGACGTCGACCGCCTGCTCACGCTCTACCAGTCCGGCGCGACCGACCTCGCACGCATCCGCGGCACCGTCCGACGCTCCCGGACCGGCGATTCACTGTCGCTGACGCTGTTCCGCGCACGACTGCGGTTCACCGGCACGCCGCGCGGGACCCTCGAGACGGTGACGACCTTCTTCGCCGTGCAGCTCCCGTCGGCGCTCTACCGGATCCGCTGGCTGAGCCTCACCCTCGCCGCCGTGACCGCCGTCATCGCCGTCGTCAGCGGGGTGTGGATCTCCTCGGACCCGCAGCTCGTCAGCACCTTCGGCTCACAGGCGGCCCTGCACCGGTACGCCACCCAGGACTTCATCGACTACTACTCGGACCACTCGCTGGCGGGCTTCACCGGCAAGGTCTGGACGAACAACGCCTTCATCGCCGCCGAGATGGTCGCGTTCGGCGTCACGGGGCTCTTCGTGCCGTACTCGATCATGGGGAACGCCGTGAACCTCGGGGTCTCGTCGGCGATCATGCACTCGCAGGGGCGGCTCGGCGACTTCTTCCTGTACATCGCCCCCCACGGGCAGCTCGAGCTCTACTCGGTGTTCATGGCCGGCGCCGCGGGGCTGATGATCTTCTGGTCGTGGCTCGTCCCGGGGGAGCGGACGCGGGGCCAGGCGCTCGCGGAGGACGGTCGGGCACTCGTCGTCGTGGCGATCGGGCTGGTCCTGACGCTGCTGCTCTCCGGGATCGTCGAGGGGACCGTGACGCGGCAACCGTGGCCGTGGGCGGTGAAGATCGGCATCGGGTCGGTCGCCCTCGCCGCGGTGCTCGTGTACCAGTGGGTGGTCGGTGGGCGTGCGTACCGCGCGGGTGCCCGCGGGGACGTCGAGGAGTTCGACCGCGGCGCGACGGTGCTCGTCGCGGGCTGAGCGCCCGACACCGACACCGACACCGACACCGACACCGGGACCGGTCGAGGGTCCGACCGAGGTGCGGGGCGGTGTCAGAGCCGCCCGGTCGCCTTCGCGCGGAGGTAGGCGTCCGCGAGCATCGGCGGCACCGCTTCCGGTTCGCCGACCACGACCTCGGCGCCCAGCCGGCGTGCTGCCTCCACGACGCCGTCGGCGTCGAGCAGCGTCCGTTCCGCGGCGGCACGACGGTAGACGTCGGTCTGCTGCTGCTGCTGCCGCGGCGTCGTCCCGGTCTGGAGGCCCGCTGCGGCCCACCGAAGTCGGGTCGCGACGGGCGCGGGTCGGGTCGCGACGGGCGCGGAGCGGGTGGGGCGTGCCTCCCGATCGACGTGGGTGGGGCGTGCCTGCTGACCGTTCGGGGTGGGGCGACGGACGGCGGGGACCGTCGGCGCGGCCATCGCGACGACCGCCGGGTCCGTGATCGCGCTGACGACCACCGTGTGCCGCCTGGTGATGGCGGGGAGCGCGGTGAGGACGTCGGCGGAGGCGCCGAGCGAGTCGAGCGTCGTGGCGATGACCACGAAGGCTCGCGAGGTCGTGATCCCGTCGAGCACCCCGGACAACCCGGCGAAGTCGGTCGCGGCGAGGGTCGGCACGGCCTCGGCGAGGACCTCGCCGAACCGCTGCAGGACGTCGGCGCGGGTGGCACCGTGGACACGACCGCGGACGGCGTCGTCGAGCACCACGAGGTCGACCCGGTCGCCGGCGGCCGCGGCGAGTGCCGCGACCAGGAGGGCGGACTCGATGAACGTGTCCAGCCGGGGTTCGTCGCCGATCCGCGCGGCCGATGCCCGGCCGGTGTCGACGACCACCACGACGCGACGGTCACGCTCCGGCCGCCAGGTGCGCACCACGAGGTCCTGTCGACGCGCCGTCGCCCGCCAGTCGATCGACCGGACGTCGTCGCCACGCACGTAGTCGCGGAGGGAGTCGAACTCGGTCCCATGCCCGCGGAGCTGCACCGTGGACTCGCCGTCGAGCTCGCGGAGCCGGACGAGCCGCGACGCGAGATGTCGCCGCGCGAGGAACGGGGGCGTCACCACCAGGTCCTCCGGTGCCGGGACGACACGCTGGCGTCCCGCGAGACCGAGCGGCCCGACGGCCCGGACGGCGACGCCCGCGGTCCGTCGTCGTCCGCGGCGGAACGGCTCGAGACGGAGCTGGACCCTCTGACGCTCACCGGGTGGGACGTCGAGCGGTGCGCGGCGCGGGCTCACCACCGCCGACGGCTCCCAGAGATCGCGGGCCTGGCCCCTGAGCCGCCGTGCACCGCCGTTCGTGAGCACCAGGACGCCGTCCGCGTGGGCGCCGCGACGGATCGCCCTCGGCAGGCGTCGCTCCACGCGGACGGCCAGGAGGTCTGCCGCGAGCGCGACGTCGACGGCCGCTGCGACGACCAGCACGCCGATCCACGCGAGCGCGCCCCATCCGGAGTCGAGGAGCACCGTCGGGACCACCGCGACGGCGAGGAGCGCGACGAACCGCCCGGTGACGACCACTAGATCGGCACCCTGACCTGCTGGAGCACCTGGCGGAGGACCGCATCGGCCCCGACGCCCTCGAGTTCGGCGTCCGGCGCGACGCGCAGCCGATGCCGCCACACGGGGACGAGCATGGCCTGCACGTGGTCCGGGGTGATCGCGTCCGCTCCGGTCATCCACGCCCAGGCCTTCGCCGCCGCGAGGAGCGCGGTCGCGCCGCGGGGGCTCACCCCGACCCGGACGGACGGCGCCGCACGGGTCGCCCGAGCCAGGTCCACGACGTACGCGAGGACGTCGTCCCGCGCGGCCACACCACGGACCGCCCGCTGCGCCGCGAGGACCTGGGAGCGGTCGACGACCGGCACGATGCCGGCCGAGGAGACGTCCCTGGCGACGAACCCGTCGGCATGGCGTCGGAGCACCTGGAACTCGACGTCGCGCGGCGGGATGTCCATCGTGAGCTTCATCAGGAACCGGTCGAGCTGGGCCTCGGGGAGCGTGTAGGTCCCCTCGAACTCGATCGGGTTCATGGTCGCGGCGACGAAGAACGGGTCCGGGAGCGGGTGCGCGCCGCCGTCGACGCTCACCTGACGCTCCTCCATGGCCTCGAGCAGGGCGGACTGCGTCTTCGGCGGAGTCCGGTTGATCTCGTCGGCGAGCAGCACGTTCGTGAACACCGGGCCCTCACGGAACGGGAACGTCCCGGTCGAGGCGTCGTACACGAGCGACCCGGTCACGTCGCCGGGCATCAGGTCCGGCGTGAACTGGATGCGCTTGGTGTCCAGGGACATCGCGGCCGCGAGGCTCCGCACGAGCAGCGTCTTGGCCACACCGGGCACGCCCTCGAGCAGCACGTGGCCCTGGGCGAGGACGCCGACCATCATCCCCGAGACGGCGCCCTCCTGTCCGACGACGGCCTTGGCGACCTCGGCACGCACCGCGCCGAACACGGCTCGGAGATCGGTGCCGTCGATCGGACCGGCGGGCCGCTGTCCGCTCGGCCCGTCGTCGATGGCGGGTCCTGCACCCGGGTGTTCGGTCGTCATGGGCGTCCTCCGTGGTCGGGCATCGTGGTGCTGGTGCTGGTGCTGGTGCTGGTGCTGGTGCTGGTGCTGGTGCTGGTCGGGGTGGCGGTGCCGGTGGTCTCGTCGCTGGCGGCCGGGGCACTGACGCCGCCGCCGTCGGCACGGGCGCTCGGGGTCGGGGTCCGACCGCTCGTGCTCGCGATCACCGCCCGTTCGAGCTCGACGACGGCGTCCGCTCCGGCCACGAGGGTGGCGTCGTCGTGGGTCCGGCCCCCGACGAGCACGGCCCCGACCGACGCCGCCGGTCGCCCGGTCGCGACCGCTGCGGCTGCGACGACCAGATCGACGTGCGTTCCCCGCGCGAGTCCGAGTCGGCGCCCGATCCTCCGGACCGCGGCGATCCGGAGGGTGTCGAGCGCATGGGTCCGGTCACGGGTCCTGGAGTAGAGGCGCGCTCGGCCCTCGGCGGTCTCGGCCGCGCGGACCACCACCGGCAGCCGTTCGACGACGAGGGGGCCGAGCCGCCGTCCGCGCCAGAACGCGGCCGCGAGCCCGACCAGCGCCCCGACGAGGAGCACCGGTGTGATCCACCCCGGGGCCAGGTCGGCGAGTGACGGTGCCGCGCCGTCCGAGCTGGCCGTCGGCACGAACCAGGTGAGCCGCGCGGAGGACGCACCGTGCACCGCGTCGTCGTCGGCCGTCCGACCGTCGGCCCGATCGGTGGTGCCGAGCAGGTTCAGCGCGAAGGAGGCGTTCCCGGCGCTCGTGATCGAGCCGTTCTGCAGCACCGATGTCGCACCGAGGAGCGTCACGGTGCCGTTCGGGATCCCGGTGCGCACCAGCCCCCAGGTGCGTGCACCGGAGTCGTCCGACGGCAGGCACCGGACCATGCTGGCCGGAGCGTCGAACCCGGTGCCGGTCGCCGTGAGGGTCCTGGCAGCAGCCGCCGCCGGGACGGCGCACGTCGAGGTGTCGACCGGCGTCGTCGCGCTGACCTCGGCGGCGGCCGTCGCCCGGAGTCCGAATGCCTCGAGCACCCGGGTGTCCGAGGTGACGAGGACCACCCGGTGGGCGGAGTGCTTCAGCTGCCGTGCAGACCGTGCGGAGAGTGCTCCGGCGCTGTCGTCGACGAAGACGGTGCCCCCGACACTCGCCGACTCCGTGGCCGCGGGCGCATCGTGCACGATGTCGACGCGCGTGCCGCGCTGTTCCAGGACATGGACGAGCGCCCGTGTCCCGGTCGGGGTCGCCGACGTGGGATCGAGCTGGACCGGCTCCGAGGAGGTGTCCATGCCCGCGATGCCCGCGCCGACGGCGAGCACGACACCGATGAGCACGAGGGCCCCCCAGCCCGCGAACCGCCGTCGCCGTTCCGGTCGCTCTGGCGCCGCTCCCGGTCCTACTGGGACGTCGGATCGGGTCCCGGTCGATGTCGTCAGCGTGGTCGCGCTCACGCCGGGACCGCGATCTGCTCGACCGGACGAACCCGGCGGACCGCCGTGTCGGTGTCGGTCACCACGCGGTAGTCGGACTCGTCGGCGTCGACCCCCGCGTACCGGACGGCGTCGAACCGCCGCGCGGACTCGGTCAGGGCGGACGCCGACCCCGGGAACGAGGCTCCGGCATCGGTCGCGATGGTCCTGGCCGTGGCACCGGGGACGTCCGGGACGAGATCGCGTTCGGCGAGTCCGCGGACCAGCGCCCGGAACGCGTCGACGACCGCCTGGTCCCAGTCGCCACGGGCCGCGGCCGCGGCGGCCGCGGCGCTGAGCGCTCGTGCGTCGCGGCGGTCGTCCGCGTCGAAGACCGACCCGGAGGCACCGCGCTGGACCGCCCGTCGACGGGGCAGCCCGACGACGACGACGAGCAGCACCACGACGGCCAGCACGACGACGATGCCGACGACGAGCAGGATGCGGTCGACTCCCGCGTCGCCGCCGATGCGGAACGAGCCGATCCAGTCGAGGAAGGACTTGGACACGCGGTCCCACCACGTCGGTCGTGCGGCGTCGTACGCACGGTCGCGGAGCTCGTCCTGCAGCAGGCGGCGAGCATCTCCCGGGGACACAGCGGGACGCGGAGACACCGTCAGCATCCTGCCGACGAGCAGACCGACGGTCGCACCTGGTGTCATCGAGGACCCTCCGACGGCGGGCCGGGTGGCGTCTGCCGTGGATCGCCGTCGTCCCGCGGTGATCCCGGACGAGTCTGCGAACCGGGACCCCACTGCGGGGCGGCTCCCCACTGCGGCCCTGGTGCCTGCTGCTGCGCGGGACCCCACGGCCCTGGTGCCTGCTGCTGCGCGGGACCCCACGGTCCGGGTGCCTGCTGCTGCCCGGGACCCCACGGCCCGGGGCCCCACTGTCCCTGAGGGCCCGCACCGGGACCGGCCGGTGTCCGACCCCGGGGTCCGCTCGCGCCACCCCACGGGTCCGGACGGCGCTCGGCCGGTGCGACGGTCGCGAAGGGATCGGCCGGGATCCCCGTCTCCAGCGACGAAGCGATCCTGCCGTCGAGCCCCTCGGTCCGGAACCGCCGGTCGATGTAGAGCAGGGTCGTCGTGGCGGCGGCGACCACGTCGGTGATCGCCGTGACCGCGACGGCCAGCGCACCGCCGACCACGATCACGATGACGGACACGGGGGAGAAGCCCGTGGCACCGCTCCCGCGTGCTCCGAGTGGTGAGAAGACCCCGGACGCGAACGCCAGGACGATCGACAGTGGGATGCTCGCGATGCTCACCGCGACGTTGAACATGACCCGCACGAGCAGCTCGATGCCGAACGTCCGCCAGTAGGCACCGCGGACGAGCCGCCACGAGTTCCGCGCGGCGGCGATGGGTCCGAGCCCCTCGAGCGCGATGCCGGGGACGACGAGCGAGAACTTGACGGCGAGCCACGCGGCGAGCACGCCGAACAGGAGGCCGACGCCGAAGAGCACGCCGATCCCGGCGAGGAACCCGCCCGTCCCGCCGATGCCCGCCACCGTCGCGGCGAACACGACGACCGTGACGCCGCCTCCGACGACGATCGCGGCGGCGACGAGGAGCGCCCACCACACGACGGCGAGTCGGCGCCCGCGGAGGAGCGCGTTGATGCCCGCTGCACTCGCCCGGCGACCGAGGGCCTGCTGCGCGGTCTCCACGGCGACCGGGGCCTGGAGGAGTGCGCGCGCCACGACGCCGATCACGAGTGCGACGACGGATCCGACGAGCTGCAGCGTGTACGCACCGGCGAGGACCGTCGGCGAGTCCGCCGAACTCGCCGATGCGACCCGGGTGAGGTAGTCGGAGGAGAACCCCCGCGACACGAGCAGCGAGACGATCGTCGCGACACCGCTCAGCAGGAGCCCGTAGACGAGCAGGACGCGGACGTTCCGACGGAAGATCCCGAAGGCGCCCCCGAGGACGTCGCCGAACCCGAGCGGCCGGAGCGGCAGCGCGGAGACGCGACCGGGCGGACCTGCCGGACCGGAGCGGTCCGGGCCATGCTGCCACGGTCCTCCAGGCTGTGGTGGTGGCGTCGACCGGTCGCTGCTGCCCGGCACCTGCCAGCCGTCGCCGTTCGTCATGCGTTCCCCCTCGCCACCCACCGTGTGCACCCCGTCCTCGGGGCGCGCTCCGTCGATTCTGTCGGACGGGAGCGTCCGCGGACCAGCGGGCGACCGGAATGTGGAGAACTCGCCGCACCGGTCGCCGAGCAGCGGGGCACACCGTGCGCGCGCTGCGCCTCGACTATGGTGGCCGGACAGACAGGTGCGTGCCCGCGCGCCATCGACCCCGCCGGAGAAGGACATGAACCCGCGCATCCTCGTCGTCGACGACGATCCCGCCCTCAGCGAGATGATCGGCATCGTCCTGCGATCCGAGGGGTTCGAGCTCGACTTCAGTGCGGACGGCACCGACGCCCTCGAGGCGTTCCAGACCACCCGTCCCGACCTCGTCCTCCTCGACGTGATGCTCCCGGGGATCGACGGCATCGAGGTCTGCCGCCGGATCCGTGCGGAGAGCGGCACGCCGATCATCATGCTGACCGCCCGCGGCGACACCTCAGACGTCGTCGTCGGACTCGAGTCCGGCGCCGACGACTACGTGGTCAAGCCCTTCAACCCGAAGGAGCTCGTCGCCCGGATCCGCACGCGCCTCAGGCCCGTGGCGAGCGATGCCGCCGTGCTGACCGTCGGCGACGTCACGGTCGACGTCCCGGGGCACGAGGTCCGTCGCGGTGACGCCCCGATCTCGCTCACCCCGCTCGAGTTCGACCTGCTCCGGGCGCTCGCCGAGAAGCCGAACCAGGTGTTCACCCGCGAGATGCTGCTCGAGCAGGTGTGGGGCTACCACTACAAGGCGGACACGCGCCTGGTGAACGTGCACGTGCAGCGGCTCCGCGCCAAGATCGAGCACGACCCGGACAACCCCCGCATCGTGACGACCGTCCGCGGCGTCGGGTACCGGGCGGGCGCCGGGGCCTAGCCCGTCATGTCCACGGCTCCGGGCGGTCCGGCGAGGCGCGGCCCGGTGACCACGGTCCGCGACGTCCGCCGCCGTGTGTCCGGCTGGTTGCGCAGCGGGCTCCGCGCGCTGGCGTTCCTCTGGCGACGCTCCCTGATGTTCCGCGCGGTGGCGATCACCGTGCTCACGACGGGACTCGCGGTGACCGTGATCGGCACGGCCATCATGCTGAGCATCTCGAACAACGTCTACAACCAGCGGCGCGACCAGATCGAGGCGGAGTCCGAGCGCGCGACGATCCTCGCCCAGAACATCTTCGACGCGGCGACGGCTGCCGAGGACAACAACCAGGTGGAGCTGGAGACGCTGCAGAACGAGGCGCAGCGCTCCATCCTGTCGACCACCACGAGCCCGGGCGGCACGGACATCGCGATCCTCAGGACCCCCGGGCAGAACACGACGCAGTCGCTGCAGAACATCGCGAGCCAGGACTTCCCGGACGCCGTGATCAGCTCCTCCCTGCGGAAGACGGTCGCGAAGAACGCCGGGCAGCTCAGCCTGCAGCCGGTGTCCCTCGACGACCGGGGGCGCGTCAACCCGGGGCTCGCCGTCGGGTCGACCCTGCAGATCCCGAGCGCGGGGCAGTACGAGCTGTACCTCGTCTACGACCTCAGCGACGCCCAGAAGACCCTCGACTTCGTGTCGCAGACCCTCTCGATCGGCGGCGTGGCACTGGTGGTGCTCATCGGACTCGTCACGAGCCTCGTCGTGCGGCTCGTCGTCGTCCCGGTCCGCGTCGCCGCTGCGACGAGCCGCAAGATCGCGGCCGGCCGGCTCGAGGAGCGCATCCCGGTCCGGGGCGAGGACGACATCGCGATCCTCGCGACGAGCTTCAACGGCATGGCCGACGTCATGAGCCGGCAGATCACACAGCTCGCGGAGCTCTCCCGGGTGCAGCAGCGGTTCGTGTCCGACGTCTCGCACGAACTGCGGACCCCCCTCACCACCATCCGGCTGGCCGGCGACGTCATCTTCGACGCACGACACTCCTTCGAGCCCGCGATCGGTCGGTCCGCCGAGCTCCTGCACGCCCAGGTCGAGCGCTTCGAGCTGCTCCTCGCCGACCTCCTCGAGATCTCCCGCTACGACGCCCAGGCGGTCCAGCTCGAGACGGAGCCGGTGGTGCTGGCGGCCCTCGCCACGGACATCGTCGACGAGTTCCGTCCCCTGGCCGAGTCCGCGGGGGTCGAGCTCCAGCTCGCGACCCCCGGCGGGCACGTCGCCACGGACGTCGACGGGCGACGCATCCGCCGGGTCCTCCGGAACCTCGTCGGGAACGCGATCGAGCACGGCGAGGCGCGTCCGGTGCAGGTCGTGGTCGACAGCGACCGCGAGACCGTCGCGATCGCGGTCCGCGACTCCGGTGTGGGCATGCCGCCGCAGGACGCCGACCGGGTCTTCGACCGCTTCTGGAGGGCCGACCCGTCCAGGCAGCGCACGATCGGCGGCACGGGGCTCGGCTTGGCGATCAGCCTCGAGGACGCCCATCTCCACGGTGGGCGGATCGACGTGTGGTCGCAGCGCGGCGAGGGGTCGGTCTTCGTGCTGACGCTGCCGCGGCGGCGCGGTGCCGGCGAGCTGACCGGCTCGGCGATCCCGCTCCCGCCGAGCGACGAGCCGTACGACGGCCCGCGCCACGACCACGACGACAGTACGAGCACGAGCACGAGCACGAGCACGCCGACAGGGACGACCACGAGCCCGGAGCCGAGCTGGCACGGCGCCGCCCCCAGCACCAGCACCAGCACCAGCGCCGCCGCACGCACGAGCACCAGCACCAGCACCAGCGCCAGCACCGGCACCCGGGCCAGCACCGGCACCGGCCCGGGCACCCGCCGGACGGAGGACGACCGATGACACGCACCACGGGCCTCCCGTCCGGCTCCCGCCTCCGCCGCGGCGCGGCCGCGCTGCTCGCCGGTCTCGCCCTCGTCGCCCTGACCGCGTGCGCGGCCATTCCCACCACCGGTCCGGTGCAGCGCGGCAGCAAGGTGCAGGACGACACGCAGTCCGGCCTCGACTACCGCCCAGACGGGCCGGTCAAGGGCAGTGACCAGGAGACGATCCTGCAGGACTTCATCCGGGCGGCGACCGGGCCCCAGGACAACTACGCCATCGCCCGGGAGTTCCTGAGCGACGGGTTCGCGCAGAAGTGGAACCCGCGGCAGAGCGTCACCATCCGGCAGAGTGGCGGTGGCATCACGCGGACGACCGAACGGCGGCTGAGCTACACGCTGACGGCGAGCGCGACGGTCGACGCAGCGGGCGAGTACACCCAGGCGGTCCGGCCGACGAGCTCGACCCTGACGTTCCAGTTCACGAAGCAGTCGGGGCAGTGGCGGATCAGCTACGCACCGGACGGCATCATCCTGAACCCGGCGAACTTCGAGTCGGTGTTCCAGGCGCACGCGCTCTACTTCTACGACCCCACCTACAAGTACCTGGTACCCGATGAGCGATGGTTCCTGGCGCGCTCCTCCACGAGCACCCGGATCGCGAGCGCGCTGCTGGCCGGCCCGAGCGACTGGCTGAAGGGGGCGGTCGTGTCGGCCTTCCCGGAGGGCACGCAGCTCTCGTTGAACGCCGTGACGGTGGACAACGGATCGGCGCAGGTGGACCTGACGAGCGACGCCCTGAAGGCCAGCACGCTCGAGAAGGTGCGGATGCGCGAGCAGCTCACCTCGAGCCTGTCCACCGTCGCGTCGATCTCGTCGGTGAGCATCACCGTCGAGGGGACCGGTCTCAGCGTGCCGGATTCGAGCGGCACGAGCGCCGAACGCGATCCGGACGTCGACCCTCGACCGCTCGTGTACGGCGACCGCGGCGTCGGGAACGCGACGGCGTCCTCGCTCAGCGCGCTGCCGAGCATCGGCGACAAGATCGCCGCCCTCGCCCCGACGTCGTTCGAGGTCTCCACGAGCGGCTCCGAGGCGGCGGTCGGCAACCGCGACGGGGTGTTCGGCGTGCGGTCCGGGTCGGCGGCGCCACTGCGACTCGACGCCCGGACGGGCCTCGTCGCCCCGTCGATCGACGACCAGGGTTTCGTCTGGTCCGGGCAGGCGTCGGATCCGCGGTCGATCACCGCGTTCGGCGCCGGTGGCGACACGCACACGGTGGCGTCCACCCTGCCGCCCGGTCAGCTCGTCTCGTTCGAGGTGTCGCGTGACTCGGCGCGCGCGCTCGCACTCATCGAGACCGACTCGGGAGCGGCGCTGTACGTCATGGCGATCATCCGCGACGCGCAGAAGGCACCGACGTCCTTCGGCACACCGATCCGGGTCCAGGCGGCGACCGGGGACCCCGTGGACGCCACGTGGGCGAGTGACCTCGAGGTCGCGACGCTCGGGGAGACCTCGACGGGATCGAGCGTGACCACGTCGACGATCGGAGGGCAGTCGGAGACCCTCAGTCGGCCGAGTGGTGACGGCACGGACATCGTCGGCGGGAGTGCCGGCGCGCTGCTCCTGCGCGTGTCGGACGGGCGGGTGCTCTCCGAGAGCGGCGGCGGGTGGGACGACACGGGCGTGACCGCGAAGGTGCTCGGGACGCAGCGCTGACGGTCGCGGGCGGGCGGGCGGGCGGGTGGCGCGGCGCGCGGCGCTGTTGCGTGGCGCGTGGCTCGGTTGCGTGGCGCAGGGCTCGGCTGCGTCCGGTGGGCCGGGCGCGGCCCGTCCTCCCCACCCGGTACGGACGGGAGGATCGTCCACAGTCCGTCTCCGATCACCGCACCGCAGACGGCCGGTCGGGCAGGGTCGTGGCCATGGAGACGATCACCACGACACCCTGGCGAGACGCCGCGGCAGAGGCCCTCGGCATCCTGCTCCCCGTCGAGTGCGCCGGGTGCGGAGCCGACGACCGCGCGGTGTGTGCCGGGTGCCGCGCGGAGCTCGCCGCGACACCGCCGTGCACCAGGCTCGTCGCCGGGGTCCGACTCGACGCGGCGTTCGAGTACACCGGCATCGCCAGGACCCTGGTCCTCGCGGTCAAGGTGCACGGCCGCCTCGACGTCGCCAGGACCCTCGGTGCACCCACCGTCCGCGTGCTCCGACGAGCGTGTCGGTCTGCACCGGGAGCCGTCGTGCTCCGTGTTCCCTCATCGGCAGCCGGACAGCGTCGGCGTGGGTTCGACCCGGTCGTCCTGCTCCTCGGTCGCGGCGGGGTGCGGGTCCCCGGCCGGCTCCGTCGGGTCCGGGCGCGCGGCCGGGACGCGCCGGGTGCCGCGGGGTCGCAGAAGTCCCGGACCGCGATCGAGCGGGTCGCGGCGACGGTGGGGTCGCTCCGGGCCGTCGGGGTCGGCGGGCGCCCCGTGGTCCTCGTCGACGACGTCGTGACGACCGGCGTGACGATGGCCGAGAGCATCCGTGCCGTCCGTGCCGCCGGTGGCACGGTGGTCCGCTGCGTCGCGACGGCGAGCGTGGAACCGTGAGCGCCCTGTGGAAGCGTTCCGCGTTCCGTGCAACACGCCGGGATCGGGTGCCGACCACCGGGCGCGGGTCTACGGTGTCCCGAAAGGCGTTGCGAGTTCGCCGGATGGAGGCGACACGCCGAGTCTGGATGGGAGCCGCCATGGACACCACGATCACGGGCAGGAACGTCGGGATCACCGATCGTTTCCGCGCCTACGCCGAGGAGAAGTCCGCCAAGATCGACGCGCTCGCCGACCGAGCCCTCGCGTTCGAGGTGCGGGTCAGTCGACACCACGAGAAGAGCTCGGGGGCGAACGGCGACGACCGCGTCGAGCTCACCCTCATCGGCCCCGGGCCGCTCGTCCGCGCGGAGTCGACCGCATCCGACAAGTACGCCGCGTTCGACCTGGCCTACGCCAGGATCATGGAGCGCCTCCGCAGGGCGAAGGACCGCAAGAAGGTGCACCGGGGCCGGCACCGTCCGACCTCGGTCTCGCAGGCGGCGGGGGAGTCCTTCGCCAGCATGGGTGTCGTCCCCGCGGACGGCGGGCTGATCGAGAACGTCGCCACGGGTGCCCTCGCGACCATCGAGGAGCCGATCGACGAGGCCGAGCTCGAGGAGGCGTACTGCCCGGTCGTCATCCGCAAGAAGGTGTTCGCGTCGACGCCGATGACGGTCGACGACGCGCTCTACTACATGGAGCTCGTCGGGCACGACTTCTACCTCTTCATCGACGAGGAGACCGAGCGACCGAGTGTCGTCTACCGGCGGAAGGGCTGGGACTACGGCGTCATCGGCCTCGACGACCAGGCGTCCGAGCAGCAGGAGCAGCGCACGGCCGAGCGGGCCGGTCTGGTCACCTGAGGTCGCTGCGTCCGACGGTCCGTGCCTCGCGCGGACCGTCGATCCGTCCCCGGTCGGAGTCGCTCCGACCGGGGACGTCGCGGCGGGTCTGCCCCCTCTCTCAGCCTGGTCGTCCGACGGGTTGCTAGCATTGACCGCTGATCGAACGCATGCGTCCGCCCGTCGGGTGGGTCCAGCGGTCCGCGTGTCGAACTGTCTTGAAGGAGTCGCAGAGTGACGAACGTGCTGGAGAAGGTCCTCCGCTTCGGTGAAGGAAAGACCCTCCGCCGCCTCAAGGCCTACGCCGAGGCGATCAACGACCTCGAGGACGACTTCGCGAGTCTGTCCGACGACGAGCTCCGCGAAGAGACCACCGAACTCCGCGAGCGGTACGCCAACGGGGAGTCGCTCGACGACCTGCTCCCGGAGTCGTTCGCGGCCGTGCGCGAAGCCGCCAAGCGGACGCTCGGCATGCGGCACTTCGACGTCCAGCTGATGGGCGGCGCGGCCCTGCACCTCGGGAACATCGCCGAGATGAAGACCGGTGAGGGCAAGACCCTCGTCGCCACGACGGCCGCGTACCTCAATGCGATCGCGTCGCGCGGTGTGCACATCATCACGGTCAACGACTTCCTCGCGAGCTACCAGTCCGAGCTCATGGGCCGTGTGTTCCGCGCCCTCGGCATGACGACCGGGTGCATCCTCGCCGGACAGACCCCGGCGGAGCGTCGCGAGCAGTACGCCGCCGACGTCACCTACGGCACGAACAACGAGTTCGGCTTCGACTACCTCCGCGACAACATGGCGTGGCAGGCCTCGGAGATGGTCCAGCGCGGCCACTTCTTCGCCGTGGTCGACGAGGTCGACTCGATCCTCATCGATGAGGCGCGGACGCCGCTCATCATCTCCGGCCCGGCATCGGGGGAGGCGAACCGCTGGTTCACCGAGTTCGCGTCCCTCGCCACGCGTCTGACCGCGGGCGAGGACTACGAGGTCGACGAGAAGAAGCGCACCGTCGGCGTGCTCGAGCCCGGCATCGAGAAGGTCGAGGACTACCTCGGCATCGACAACCTGTACGAGGCGGCGAACACCCCGCTCATCTCGTTCCTGAACAACTCGATCAAGGCTGCGTCGCTGTTCAAGCGCGACAAGGACTACGTCGTCATGAACGGCGAGGTGCTCATCGTCGACGAGCACACCGGCCGCATCCTGATGGGGCGTCGCTACAACGAGGGCATCCACCAGGCGATCGAGGCCAAGGAGGGTGTCGAGGTCAAGGCCGAGAACCAGACCCTCGCCACGATCACCCTGCAGAACTACTTCCGCCTCTACAAGAAGCTCTCCGGCATGACCGGTACGGCCGAGACCGAGGCCGCCGAGTTCATGTCGACCTACAAGCTCGGCGTCGTCCCCATCCCGACGAACCAGCCGGTCAAGCGGCTCGACCAGACCGACCTCGTCTACAAGAACGAGCAGGCCAAGTTCGAGCAGGTCGCCGAGGACATCGAGGCGCGCCACGAGAAGGGCCAGCCGGTCCTGGTGGGGACGACCTCCGTCGAGAAGTCCGAGTACCTCTCCAAGCTCCTCGCCAAGCGCGGTGTGAAGCACGAGGTCCTGAACGCCAAGAACCACGCCCGCGAAGCCGCGATCGTCGCCCAGGCGGGTCGACTCGGTGCGGTCACGGTCGCCACGAACATGGCCGGTCGTGGAACAGACATCATGCTCGGCGGCAACGCCGAGTTCATCGCGGTCGCCGAGATGCACGCCAAGGGACTCTCGCCGGCCGAGACCCCCGACGAGTACGAGGCCGAGTGGGACGGTGTGTTCGACCGCGTCAAGGAGGAGCTCAAGGCCGAGGCCGACGAGGTCCGCGAGGCCGGCGGGCTGTACGTCCTCGGCACCGAGCGGCACGAGTCCCGCCGCATCGACAACCAGCTCCGTGGTCGTTCCGGCCGTCAGGGTGACCCGGGCGAGAGCCGGTTCTACCTGTCGCTCACCGACGACCTGATGCGCCTGTTCAACTCCGGTGCCGCCGAGAGCCTCATGGGCCGCTCGAACGTCCCGGACGACCTCGCCATCGAGAACAAGCTGGTCGGCCGTGCGATCCGGTCCGCGCAGTCGCAGGTCGAGTCGCGCAACGCGGAGATCCGCAAGAACGTCCTGAAGTACGACGACGTCCTGAACCGCCAGCGCGAGGCGATCTACAGCGACCGGCGTCACATCCTCGAGGGTGACGACCTGCAGGACCGGTCGCAGGCGTTCCTGTCGAGCGTCGTCGACGAGATCATCGACACGCACACGTCCGAGGGGTCGCCGGACGACTGGAATCTCGACGCCATGTGGACCGAACTCGGCACGATCTACCCGATCTCGATCAGCATCGACGAGGTCATCACCGAGGCCGGCTCGCGGGGCAAGACCTCGCGGGAGTTCCTCGGCCGCGAGATCCTCTCCGACGCGAAGGTCGCCTACGACGCTCGAGAAGAGACCCTCGGCGACGAGGCGATGCGCGAACTCGAGCGTCGTGTCGTCCTCTCGGTGATCGACCGCCGCTGGCGCGACCACCTCTACGAGATGGACTACCTGAAGGACGGCATCGGCCTCCGCGCGATGGCCCAGCGCGACCCGCTGGTCGAGTACCAGCGCGAGGGCTACGCGCTGTTCCAGAGCATGATGGGCCAGATCCGCGAGGAGTCCGTCGGGTTCCTGTTCAACCTCGAGGTGCAGGTGCAGTCCGACGGCGAGACCTCGACCATCGAGGCCCGCGGTCTTGGTGACGAGGGCGAGAACAACGGGCTGGAGTACTCGGCACCGTCGATCGACGGCGAGGTCGAGGTGCGCGACGAGCGTGGACGTCTCGAGCAGGCTGCCACTGCCCTGGCGCAGAAGCAGCAGGCCGAGCAGGAAGCAGCCCAGGTCGCGGCCGGACCCGAGAAGGGCTCCTCCTTCGGGAACAAGGCGACGGCGTCCGGGCAGAAGGGCTCGTTCGGGCAGGGCGATGCACCGACCAACCGGGCGGATCGTCGCAAGAAGTAACCGTCACGGCGATCGCCGTGCCGAGAAGTGCCCATGTGTCGCCCGGAGTCATCCGGGTCGACACATGGGCACTTCTCATTGGTCATCCGTCCGGCCGCGCTGGGCCGGCGGTCCGGTCGTGCCGCGCTGGGTCGGGGGCCCGGCTGCGCTCGGCCGTGGATCCGGCCGCGCTGAGCAGGGGACGCCTCACAACACGCTGATCGCCGTCGCCCGCCATCGGCCGTCGAGCCCCTCGAGCCGGATCGCGACCGCGCGGGTCCGTGCCTTGGCGTGCACGATGACCGTCGCCTCGGCGATCCCGCTCGCCGGTTCACTGACGAGCACCGAGCCGATCCGGAACACCGGCCGCGTGGCCGCTCGACGCTGCACGGCCCGCGCACGTGCGGCGATCGACACACGCGCCTGCAGGTTGCGATGGACCTCGTCGCTCAACCAGCGGCCGATCTGGTCGAGCTCCCGGGCACCGGCGAGGACCTCGACGACACAGCGGGCCAGGTCCTTCGCAACCTGACGGGGATCCGGCAGGTCGGTCCTCGGCGTCGACTGCACCGCGAAGACGTCCTCCACGATGGCGAGCGTCTGCCGCGGACCCGCGCCCGCGTGCCGGACACCGGTGTCCGCCTGCCGGGGACCGATGCCCGTCTGCCGGGAGCCGGCGATCTGCCGGGTCGTGGTGCCCGTCCGCCGGGGTGGGGCCGACCGGAGGTGCTGCACCGTCCCTCCAGTCCGGATGCGGTCGCCCACCGGACCGTCACCGCGACGATCAACGCCCCCGTCGGGTTCGGAGGCGCCGCCCGTGCCTTCGGCCCAGGCGACCACCGGGTCCGGACCGACATCCTGGTCGGCCTCGGTGTCGGTGTCGTCCCCGCACGGTCGATCGTCCGCACGCAGTGTCGCCCCGTGGTTCATGTGCCCCTCCGCATCGTCGGCGTGGCGGCCCCGCGGCCGCGACCCCCGATGGTATTGAGCAGAGGAATATGACATTTAATTCGCTGACGGCCTGTGGACAGGTCGTTCCAGAGACGGATGAGCGTGACCGCGGGCGTTCCGTCACGCGCGCCGGACGACCATCCGGCGCGACCTAGACTTGACGGGTGTCGACCCTCAGTGACCTCGTTCTGGCCCAAGGCCGATCGTCCGACGCCGACGTCGAGTGGATGCACCTGCTCGTCGGCGACTGGCAGCTCCTCGCCGATCTGTCGTTCGCGGACATCGTGCTCTGGGTCCCCTCGGCGGACGGCACGTTCATCGCGGTCGCACACGCACGCCCGTCGAGTGCGGCGACGCTGTTCTACCGCGACATCGTCGGGCACACCGCCCGACCGGAGTGGGACGACCAGATCCGCCAGGCGTTCGACCGCGGCGAGGTCGTCGACTCCGCCGAGCCCGACTGGTACGAGGACACCCCGACCCGCGTCCGCGCGATCCCGGTGCTCCGTCGGCTGTCCGCACAGAGCGCGAAGACGACCGACGCGCCGATCGCGGTCGTCACGCGACACTCCAACGTGGACGAGCAGCGCACACCGAGCCGCCAGGAACTCATCTTCAACACGAGCGCGAACGACCTGTTCGGCATGATCGCCTCGGGGGACTTCCCGGACATCGGGGCGCCGTCAGGTCCTCGTCGTGGCGCGCCGCGGGCGTCCGACGGGCTGCTGCGCCTCGACGTCGACGGCACCGTCACGTTCGCGAGTCCGAACGGGCTCAGCGCGTTCAACCGCATGGGGTTCGACGGCGAGCTCGAGCGGCAGTCCCTGGCCGAGGTCACGACCACGCTCCTCGGCGGACAGCTCGTGGTCGACGAGTCGCTGCCCCTCGTCGTCACCGGGCGTGCACCGTGGCGCACCGACATCGAGGCGAAGGGCGTCACCGTGACGCTCCGCTCGATCCCGCTCCGCGACCACGGCAACCGCATCGGCGCGATCGTGCTCGTCCGCGACGTCTCTGAGATGCGTCACCAGGAGCGCGAGCTCATCACCAAGGACGCGACGATCCGCGAGATCCACCACCGCGTGAAGAACAACCTGCAGACGGTGGCGTCGCTCCTCCGCATCCAGGCGCGTCGCACGCACTCCGAGGAGGCCCGCGAGGCCCTCAACCAGGCGCAGCGACGTGTCGCCGCCATCGCGGTGGTCCACGACACGCTCTCGACGGGTCTCGCGCAGATCGTGGACTTCGACGACGTGTTCGACCGGGTGCTGATGCTCGTGACCGAGGTCGCCGCGAGCCACAACACCACGGTGCGGCCGAAGAAGACCGGGCAGTTCGGGACCCTCCCGAGCGAGGCGGCGACCCCCCTCGCGCTCGGACTCACGGAGCTCGTCACGAACGCGGTGGAGCACGGACTCGACGGACGTGACGGCGAGGTCGAGATCGTCGCGGACCGCTACGACGACCACCTCGAGGTGAAGGTCCGCGACGACGGGGTCGGTCTGCCCGAGGGCAAGGTCGGGTCGGGGCTCGGGACGCAGATCGTCCGGACGCTCATCCAGGGCGAACTCGGCGGCACGATCGACTGGCACACGATGGTCGGGAGCGGCACCGAGGTCACGATCGGCATCCCGTTCCGGTGGGAGCAGGGGTAGCCCGGCCGCCGCCGTCGGCCGGGCTCCGGCCGCGTCTGCGTCTGCGTGTCCGGCCGCGTCTGCGTGTTCTGAACACGCGCGTCCGTGCGGAACACGCGGATACCGGTGTTCGGCCTGGAGGCCCGTGTTCAGAACACACACCGGTCCGGCGCGGCACGCGGCCGGCGGGCACGCGAACGGCGCCCGATCCCAGCGGGGGACCGGACGCCGTCGCGGTGGTGCAGTGGCCGCCGGGAGGGCGGTCGGCGCTAGGAGGCGCGGCGGGCGCGGGCGGCGCGGCGCTTGAGCGCCCGACGCTCGTCCTCGCTGAGCCCACCCCAGACGCCCGAGTCCTGCGAGTTCTCGAGGGCGTACTGGAGGCACATCTCGGTCACGGTGCATCGAGCGCACACGGACTTCGCCTTGTCGATCTGGTCGACCGCGGGGCCGGTGTTGCCGACCGGGAAGAAGAGCTCGGGGTCTGCGGTGAGGCAAGCTGCCTTGTCGCGCCAGTCCATGTAGTGATGCTCCTTTTGCAATCGCGAATCGCACGGCTGGACGCCGCGGTGGGGTGATTCTCAGCATGCTGACGCCCGAGCGGGGCACCAGCGGGGGATTCTCGTTCCTCGGTGCCACCGTGGGGATGGCATGATCGGGAGCGGGAAAAGCTCGAGAGAGTCTGAAGCCCGAGCATGCCCAGCATGAGGGCGGTCGCGAAACAAGATGTTCACGCGATCGTTACCCGGGAGACGCCCACTTCATCGTGGCGTCCGAACGACCTCCAACATCGTTCCATACTGGTATGGCCAAATCAAGGGTTGCGAGCTGGAGGATGCCTGTGTCGGACGCACCACGTCCTGGATCGGACCGTCGGGAACCACGTCCGCCGAGCCCGAGCCCGAGCCCGCGCCGTTCGCGAGCGGTGCTCGTCCTGACCGTCGTCGTCGCGCTCGAGTTCCTCGCGGTGGCCGCGATCACGGTCGTGCTGCTCGTCGACCTGCTCGTCGCCCCTCCAGCCGTGCTCGTGAACGGCCTCGCGCTCATCGTCCTCGCGGCGATCGCGGCCCTGTGGCTCGGCGCGATGGTCGTGGGGCTCCTCCGCGGGCGGCCCTGGGTCCGGAGCGGGATCATCGTCTGGCAGATCCTGCAGATCGCGATCGCCGTCGGGGCCTTCCAGGGCGTCTTCCGTGAACCGGCGATCGGCTGGGCGCTCCTCGCGCCGGCGCTCGTGGCGCTCGCGCTCGTGTTCTCGAAGTCCGTCACGACGCTGCTCGCCCGCCCCGACGCGCACTGAAGAGTCCGCGGACATCGTCGGCACCGCACTGGAGGCCCGGTGCCGGTCCCAGGGACCGGCACCGGGCCTCCAGTGCGTGTCGCCGGCCGTCAGGCCACGCCGAGCTTCTTCCGGAGCGACGCGACGTGTCCTGTGGCCTTGACGTTGTACAGGGGGAGCTGCACGACGCCCTCTTCGTCGACGACGATCGTGGAGCGGATCGTGCCCGTGACGACCTTGCCGTAGTTGTTCTTCTCACCGTAGGCGCCGTACTCCTGGTGCACCACGAGGTCGGGGTCGCTGAGGAGCGGGAAGGTCAGCGCCTGCTCCTGGTGGAACCGCTCGATCGCCGGCAGGGTGTCCTTCGACACACCGAGCACGGTGTAGCCGGCGGCCTGCAGCGAGGACATGTTGTCGCGGAAGTCGCAGGCCTCGGTGGTGCAGCCCGGGGTCGACGCGGCGGGGTAGAAGTACACGATCACCTTCTGGCCACGGAAGTCGTGCAGGCTCGTGGCGACGCCCTGCTCGTTCGGCAGGGTGAAGTCAGGGGCGACGGTGCCAGCGGTGAGGCGGTCGGTCATGGAGGGCGCTCCTCGGCTCTCGGGACGGTCTCCGGGGGTGACCCGTCGAACCGCTCGTGGTGGTGCCCGTGGTCGTGGGCGGGCTCGATCCCATGCTATTGTTGTTCTCCGTTGCGGGTCGCCCGCAGCGATGCACCTCTAGCTCAATTGGCAGAGCAACTGACTCTTAATCAGTGGGTTCTCGGTTCAAGTCCGAGGGGGTGCACCACCCATCATCGAAACGCCCTCCGCTCAGCGGGGGGCTTTTTCGTGCGTCCGGGGCGCCGCGCGGGCCGACCGGTTCGGGACAGGCGGCGGGCCGACCGGTTCGGGACAGGAGGCAGGGTTCGTTCCTGGGGCGGGTGTCTCGAACCGGTGTGCCCGCACAGCCCCGCACAGCCCCGCACCCGCCCCGCAGCACCGCACCCGCCCCCGCACCAACCCCCGCCCACCCCCGCAGCAGAACCCCGTCCACCATGTGAAGCCCCTCAGCCGCGCCACCGGCCGCGGCCCGACGCTCTAGGGTGACGAGAGGCCCCGACGCCCGGAGCCGTGGGGAGGCGCACCGTGTCCGAGCTTGACCTCGGGGGAGCGTCCGACGACGTCCTCCAGCCGCCGACCGGCACGGAACTCCGACTCCAGCCCCCGGAGCCCGTGCACGAGGTCCCCGAGGAGCGGGCCGCGGGCATGGTCCCGGTCCCCGCGGAACGTCGGTCCCAGCTGCAGGCCACGGCGCAGGTGTTCGCGGACGCCCTCGCCGCCGAGCAGCCGGGGAGCCCCGAGTTCACCCGCCGCGTGGGCGACATCGTCCGGATGGGCCAGCAGGACGTGGAGCGCTCGGCCCAGACCTCGAGTCGGCTCCTCGACCGTCCGAGCACCTCGCTCGCGGCCACCCGTGGGCGTGGTGACGCTGCCGCCCCGCAGGCCCAGGTCGCGAAGACGCTCCAGGACCTGCGCGAGACGGTTTCGGACCTCGACCCCGGCAAGGCCGATCTGACCGGTGCCCGGAAACTCCTCGGGATGATCCCCGGCGCCTCCCACATCACGCGGTACTTCCACCGGTTCGAGACGTCGCAGCAGCAGCTCGACGCGATCATCGGCGCGCTGGTGTCCGGGCAGGACTCCCTCCGCAGGGACAACGCCGCGATCGACGAGGAGCGCGCCGCCCTCTGGACGACCATGGGCAAGCTCGCCGAGTACGAGACGCTGGCCAGGGCACTCGACGGCGCCGTCGAGGGCAAGGCCGCCGAGCTCCGACCGACGGACCCCCGCGCGGCGGACGGACTGGTGTCCGACGCCCTGTTCCCCATCCGACAGCGGCGGCAGGACCTGCTCACCCAGATCGCGGTGTCCGTGCAGGGCTACCTGGCACTCGACCTCGTCCGGAAGAACAACGTCGAGCTCATCACGGGCGTCGACCGCGCTCGGACGACGACCGTGGCAGCACTCCGGACGGCCGTCGTCGTGTCCGAGGCGCTCGGGCAGCAGAAGCTCGTCCTGCAGCAGATCAGTGCCCTGAACGAGACGACGGACGCGATGATCGCCCGGACCGGCGACCTCCTCCGCCAGCAGACCGCGACGGTGCACGACCAAGCGGTGTCCTCGGGCGTGAGCGTCGCCACGCTCCAGAAGGCGTTCGACGACGTCCTCGCGACGATCGACGCGGTGGACTCCTACCGCGCGCAGGCGGTCGGCGCGATGGCCGAGACCGTCGACGCGCTCGAGACGCAGGTCACCCGCGCACACGGCGCGCTCGACCGCTCGCACCGTGAGACCGAGCAGCGCGACGCCCGCTAGGACGGAGCAGCGCGACGCCCCGTGGACGGCGCGGTCCGGGACCTCAGTCGCCGAGATCCAGACTGGAGGCCCGGAACCGGTCGTCGAGGAACCGCCCGTTGACGAGGACCTCCGTCGCGTCGCGACCGACCGCGGCGTCGCGCATGCGGACCGCTGCGGCCTCGAGGGCGGCGAGCTGGTCGCGGAGCGCCTCCGCAGGCGTCGACCCGTTCGCCAGACGGTGCGTCGCCGCCCAGTCCGCGGGGAGCGCCGTGAACGCCCGCAGTGTGTCCGGCAGGTAGCTCGTCGCCGTCCTCCGCACGACGATCTCGGGCTCGCCGGACCCTGCGACGCGGGGGAGCGCGTCGACGAGCAGGGCGGTGATGCGGCCGACGGTGGCGCCGTCCTCCGTGGTGAGTCGGGACTGCGCGGTCGCGGTCAGGGCGGCGAGACCTGCGGGGACGTCCGCGTCCGTGACACGGAACGGGTCCGCGGTCCGGACCCCGAGCCTCCCGAGCGATGCGGACACCTCGGCGGCGTCACCCGCGGCGTCGGTGGCGACCGCGGCGACCTCGCCGGCGAACAGGGCGAGCCACTGGCCCACCGGGGGCTGCCGACGTGCGATCGTGACGCCGCCGGAGACGCGCGCCGCCTCGGTGGTGAGCCGACCGTCGTCCTCGGCGAGGGTGAGCGTCTCCTCGACCCCGGTGAGGCGGACGGAGCGCACGGTACCGGGCCTCCCGGCCATCCGGTCCGCGATCGACCGGTGCCGCTCGACGGACAGCACCGTGTCGACGACCGACGCGGGCAGAGCGCGTCCGGCGGCCGTCGCGAGCGTGTCGAGCAGCGTCCGGGGGTCGGCGGTCGCGTCGATCCGGTCGACGGGCGCTGGGCCGGAGCGTGGGGCGTCGCTCATCGATCGGTGAGCGGCAGGACGAGGTTCGGGGTCTGGATGACGTGGTCCGGGCGGAGTGAGCGGACCGCCGTGCCGATCGCGAAGAACTCCGTGGTGTGGCCACCCCAGCGGTGCGGGAGCGAGAGGAGCTGCACGCCGACGATGCCTTCGGCCTCGAGGTGCTCGGCCTCGGTCTGCATCCGCCCCATCGCGAGCTCCCGAGCGTCGTAGAGCGCCTCGGTGTAGGTCGTGATCTCGGTGTTCGTCCCGAACGTCGACATCGACGCCATCATCCCGCGGTGGGCGATGTGGTACACGCAGGTGCCCATCGTGAGTCCGAGCGGCGCGTACCCGGCCTGGATGAGCGTCCAGAAGTCCTGGCCGGAGAGGTCGGACGTGAACGGCAGGCTCCGCGAGTTCCGCCACTTGCCGGTGGGCGGCGGAGCGTCGGCGACGACTGCGGTCCCGATCGCGATGAACTCGGCGAGGTCGTTGCCGTACTCCTTGAACTCGATCTCGAGACGGACGCCGACGATGCCGTCCGCGCCGAGCCGGTCCGCCTCGGCCTCCATCCGGGTCATCGCGAGCTCGCGGGCGTGGTACATCGCCTGGCTGAGCTTGTCGAGCTCCATGTTCTTGCTCCAGCGCCCGTTCTGGATGCCCACGTGGTAGACGCTCGACCCGAGGACGAGTCCGACGGGGCGGAAGCCGGCCTGCCGGACGAGCAGGAACTCGTTGACCGACAGGTCGGACGTGAACAGCCGGTTCCGACCGTCGTCGAGGCGGGCCTGGGCGTCCTTCGGGAGCGGGATGCCGCCGAGGTCGGGTGTGCTCATCGTTCAGTCCTCAGGGGTGTGGGGTGGGAGCGTGCCGCCGGGGCCTGGGCCTGGGCCTCGGCGTGGGCCGGGATCACAGGTGTCTCGTCGCGGATCGGACGCCGGGGTCGGTCAGGGGGATCACCGTCGTGACGTCGCGCCGGGCCTTCGCGGTCTCCGAGGTGTTCCGGAACGCGTGCATCGGCCCCGGGGCGATGACGGTCGCGACGAAGACCGCCTCGGCGTGCAGGTCGACCTCCTCGCCGCAGGGCGTCTCGAACTCGGCGACCGAGTTCCCCGTGACGACGAGGTCCGAGCCGCGGAGCGGAGCTGCTCGACGCGCGAGCTGCGTCCTGGCGTCGTCGCGGGCGGCCTCGAGGAGCTCGGTCAGCCCGTCGATCTCGGTGTTGTCGGCCCACATCGACCGCTGCTGCTTGAGGACCGGGTCCTCGTGCTTGGTCGACACCGACAGCCCGAGTGCCATCCCGCGCGGCACGTACCCGGACTGCAGGAGGACGGTGGTGTGCTCGGCGGAGAAGCCGGCGGTCCACGGGGTGCCGCGTCCTGCGCTCGGGCTGATCGACGTGTCGAGGGAGCGCACGGCCGTCCCGGTCGCGGTGTACTCCCAGATCTGGCCCTCGAGCCGCTCCCGGCGGATGTGCACGTCGACCACGCCGTCGGCGCCGAGCATCGTGGCCTCAGCGGTCATCCGGTCATGCGCCCCGTGCCAGGCGCGGCCGAAGGCCTGGACGTAGGACCCGAACACCGCGTTCCGCCCGCCACCGCCGCCGGTGGTGAGGACCGGGGTCGTCCAGGTGCCGAACGCGCCACCGAGCGGGCCGCGGCCACCACCCGTCCCGAGGAAGCCGCCGCTGAAGACGCCGCCGGTCAGGGCTGCCGTTCCACCGCCGTTCGACACCGCGCCGAAGCCCGTCGTCCCGAACGCGTTGACGCCCCAGAACCCGCAGCCGCCACCGGTCCAGCCGAGCTGCATGACGACGCTGCCGAAGACCTCGCCCACGGGCTGGAGTGCGACGGCGCGGATCGCGGCGGCCCCGGGTGCGGAGAGCAGCGACCCGGCGACACCGCTCGCTCGCTGCCGTGCAGCTCGCGCGTGCGCCGCCGGCGGGAGACCGTCCACCCAGTCCGACATGAGCACCCCCGTACGCTGTTCCGCGCCGGACCGTCCCGGCGCACCTCAGCATTGCACCGCCCGCCCGCCGGGGAGCGCTGGCTGTGGAGAGGTTCAGGCCCGGCGCGGGGAGAGGCGGACGCGGGCCTCGTCGGATGCATCACCCTCGACCACCAGGTCGTACTCGCTGCCGTCACGCTCGATCACCGTGGACGCCACCCACGCGGTCGAGCCTGCGGACCCGGCCGCGTCGACCGTTCCGGACGCACCGGACGTCGCGAGGCCGGGGCGGTCGAGGCGCACGTCGTTCCGCACGGCCTCGACCTCGTCGAGTCGGACGATCCCGTGCTCCACGAGCGCCGCGCCGAGCTTCTTCAAGCCCTCGCGACGACGGATGGCGACGGTGCCGCGGACGATGAACAGCGAGAGCACCGTGAACGCGAGTGCGACGAGGGCCAGGGGCGAGAGCAGGTACCGCTCCAGCGCGTTCGCGGCGGGCAGGCGGACCGCGGTCCCGAGGAGCACGAGGGCGAACACCGTGAACGTCACCCACTGGCGCACGTACACGCTCCGCAACGGCGCGCCGCACAGCAGGTCGTGGACGTCGGTGCCGCCCACGTCCACCTGCACGTCGATGCCGGGGGCGCTCATGCCACCACGCTACGCGACGGACCGCGGCGCCGCCTGCCGGACTGGAGGGACGGGTCGGGTCGGCACCGTCCCACCGGTCCGGCAGGTCCACTGGTCCGCCAGGTCCACCGGTCCGCCAGGTCCACCGGACCGCCAGGCACGGGTCGGGGCCGCGCCGTCCCTCCAGTCCGACGATCAGATGCCGAGCGCCACGGCCGGGCTGTGCGCCGCGTCCAGGTGGCGCGCCGCACACTCTGCGGTGACGCACGGGACACCGACGTACCGTCGGCCCATGGAACGCATGCTCCGGACGACCGCGGTGACGATGCTCGCGGCCGTGTGCCTCGTGCTCACGGCCTGCACCGACGCCTCCAGCGCACGGGACCGGGACGGCGGGGACGCCGGGTCCGACGCCGGCGGGTCCGTCTCGCGGGTGCCGTCGGACCTCGCCGCGGACGAGGTCGCACCGAGCGGGACGGCCACGGACGTCGTCACGGGCCTCGACGCGCCGTGGTCCGTCGTCGTGGTCGGTTCGGGTTCCGGCTCCGACGGATCGGTGCTCGTCAGCGAGCGGGACTCCGCGGACGTCCTCGAGCTGCGGGACGGCGCCACCCGGACGGTCGGGCGGATCGACGGGGTGCAGCACGGCGGCGAGGGCGGGCTCCTCGGCCTCGCGGTCGACGACACCGACCCGGACGCGCCTCGGCTCTACACGTACTCGACCACCGCGGACGGCAACCGGATCGAGCGGTACGCACTCCGCGGCGACCCGGGGTCGTACACGCTCGGTGCCCGGACGACGATCCTCGACGGGCTGCCGGCGAACAGCTTCCACAACGGCGGGCGGATCGCGCTCGGCCCCGACGGCATGCTCTACGCGAGTGTCGGGGACGCCGGGGACGGTGACGACGCGCAGGACCGTTCCTCGCTCGCGGGCAAGATCCTCCGGATGACCCCGGACGGCGACGTGCCCGCCGACAACCCGTTCGACGACTCGCTCGTGTGGAGCCTCGGGCACCGCAACGTGCAGGGCCTCGGATGGGCCGCCGACGGCACGATGTTCGCGTCCGAGTTCGGACAGGACACCTGGGACGAGCTGAACGTGATCGAGCCCGGGGCGGACTACGGCTGGCCCGAGGTCGAGGGGAAGGGCGGCGGCTCGGGGTTCGTCGACCCGGTGCAGCAGTGGCGGACGGACGACGCGAGCCCGAGCGGACTCGCGGTGGTCGGCGACACGGTGTTCGTCGCGAACCTGCAGGGCCGCGTGGTGCGGGGGATCCCGGTCGCGGACCCGTCCGGGGCGCACGAGTACTTCGCGGGGGAGTACGGGCGGATCCGCACGGTGCTCGCGGGGCCGGGCGGGGACCTCTGGTTCGTCACGAACAACACCGACGGGCGCGGCGACCCGGCCGCGGGTGACGACCGCATCGTCAGCGTGGGGTTGCGCTCGTCCGAGGGGTGAGGTGCTGGCGGCGCGGTGTGCGGGTCTGTCGTTCTGCGTGGGGAACGACAGACGGGCCCGAAACATCGCGCCGATCTGTCGCTCTTCCCGCAAACGGCTGTCGCTCCGGCCGCTCCGGCAGCTCCGGCCGCTCCGGCAGCTCCGGCAGCGAGCGCGCGGAACTGTCGCTTTGGCCGGAATCCGACTGAGTAGCCACGAAGATCGCGCACGTCGGTCGCTTTGCCCGCAAACCGACCGTCCGCAACCGCCGCCGTAACCGCCGCCGCAAACCGACCGTCCGTAACCGCCGCCGCAAACCGACCGTCCGCAACCGCCGCAACCGCCGCCGCGACGCCGCTACTCGGCCGCGCCCACCCCGGCGATCGGCTCCTGCACCGGGTCCGGCGCCGCGGGGTCGCCCGGCCGCTTCCCACCCCGCTGCTGCTTCCGCGAGAGCACGAACAGCCAGTCGAGGCGCGGCTCGACGAGCGGCCGGAACACCGTCTTGACGAACGGCAGCCCGAGGAGCACCGCGATCCCGACGGACAGCAGCACGACCGCGACGAGCACCCACACCGAGTGGTGGCCGTCGAGGAGCCCGGACTCCCGGAGCGGGTAGAGCAGGAAGCTGTGCAGCAGGTACACGTAGAGGGTCCGCTGTCCGAACGCGGTGAGCGCGGTCTGTCGCCGGGGCATGAGCACGAGGAACGCGGCGCTGAGCAGCAGTGCGACGGCGATCGTGGCGATGCGGATCGCCCCGGCCCACCAGGCGTCGTACCCGAAGCTCGTGTACGACTCGTCGTAGAGCAGGAACCGGCGGAGCAGGACGTCCCGCCACACGTCGATGAACACTCCGAGGAGCACGGCGACGACGACGAACACCGCGACCGCCGCCAGCCGGATCCGGAGGACGTCCCGGGGTCCGAGGTCCATCCATCGGTCCGCGACCTTCCACTGCTTGAGGCGCCACCCGATCACGAAGAAGGGCAGCAGTCCGACGACGCGCGCGGCCGCGAACGTGTCGTCGATCGTCGAGACGTACCCGATGCCGATCGAGAGCACGAGGCTGATGGTGATCGGGAAGCGCAGGATCGCCAGGTACGGGAGGGCGATCCGCCAGATGGCGAGGGCGACGAGGAACCAGAGGGTCCACCAGGCACTCGAGTAGTCGAGCTTCAGCTCGCCGTCGAGCCCCCAGTGCACCAGGCTCCAGATGGTCTGGAACACGAGGTAGGGGATGATCACGGTGGTCATCGTCGCCCGGAGCTTCCGGACCCCCTGCTCCGCCCGGGCGAAGTACCCGCTGATGAGCACGAACACCGGGATGTGGAACGCGTAGACGAACAGGTAGAGCGCGTACGACGGGTCCGAGCCGGAGATGAGCTTGAGCGTCGAGTGCCCGATCACGACGAGGATCACCGCGACGAAGCGCGCCGTGTCCCAGAGCGGGACCCGGCGGCGCTGCTGCTGCGCGCGGGGGGCGGCGATCGTGGCGGTCGTCAAGCCGGGGCTCCTCGGGGTCGGGGGATGGTGCCCACACGCTACCGGCCGCACCCGTCGTGCGTCGGCGGGCGGCGCAGGACGGCCACCCGGGCGACGCTGCCGCACCACGCGCGGACGGGAGGGACGGCACCGGGCCGCCCCGTCCCTCCGGTCCGGACCGCGTGCAGACGGGAGGCACGGTGCCAGCTGGCACCGTGCCTCCCGTCCGGACCGCGCTCGCGCTGGTCAGCGTCGTCTCGCTGGTCGGCGTCGTCGCGCTCGTCCGCGTCGTCTCGGCCGTCAGGCCTCGGTGACCTCGACCTCGACGACGGCCCACGACAGCGCCGGGAGCGTGACCTTGAGCTCGCCCTCGTACACGGCCGCTGCGTCGAGCTTCACGAGCCCGACGACGTCCTGCTCGTGCTCGGTGTTCGCGGTGAAGCGGTCACCGGACTCGGGGACGGTGAGGACCTCGGCGCGCGTGATGCGTCCGGCGGTGAACCCGCGGAGGCTCACGGTGACGTCGGCCGACTCGTCGAGACCGCGGTTCGCGAAGAACACCGCGACCCGGCCCCGCTCGGCGTCGTACGTGACGCTCGCGTCGACGAGGTCGGCGTCGCCGTACAGCTTCGACTCGAACTGGTCGCCGGAGGCCACGGTGCGGAGGATCTCACCGCGGGCGAGCTCGGCCGTGCGTGCGAACGGCCAGTAGATCGTCTGGCGCCACGCGGGCCCGTTCGCCTCGCTCCGGATCGGGGCGATGACGTTGACGAGCTGCGCCTGGTTCGCGATCGTGACCCGGTCGCCGTGGCGGAGGAGCGAGTTCAGGTACGTGCCGACCACGACGGCGTCGGTGACGTTGTAGGTGTCCTCGATCAGTCGCGGGTGCTCCTGCCACTGCGCCTTCTCGGTGATCACGTGCAGCTGGTCCTCGGCGTCGCCGCGCTGCTGGTACCAGACGTTCCACTCGTCGAAGGAGAGGTTGATCTGCTTCTTCGTCTGGCGCTTCGCCTTGACCGCGTCGACGGTGGAGATGACCGACTCGATGAAGTAGTCCATGTCGTTCGCGCTCGCCAGGAACGACTTGGCGTCGTCGTCGTGCTCCTGGTAGTAGGCGTGCAGCGAGATGTAGTCGACCTCGTCGTACGCGTGCGACAGGACGTCGTACTCCCACTCGCCGAAGGTCGGCATGTGCGCGCTCGAGGACCCGACCGCGATGAGCTCGATCGACGGGTCGACGAGCTTCATGGCCTTGCCGGCCTCCTGCGCGATCCGGCCGTACTCGTCGGCGGTCTTGTGGCCGATCTGCCACGGACCGTCGAGCTCGTTGCCGAGGTTCCAGACCTTGATGCCGAACGGGTCCTCGGCGCCGTTCGCGCGGCGCTTGTCGCTCCACGCGGTGCCACCGGGGTGGTTCGCGTACTCGACGATGGCGCGGGCCTCCTCGACGCCGGCCGTACCGAGGTTGATCGCCTCCTGGATCTCGACGTTCGCCTGCTTCGCCCAGCCGGCGAACTCGTGCAGCCCGAACGCGTTGGTCTCGATGGTGTGCCAGGCGCCGTCGATGCGTCGCGGGCGGTCCTCCACCGGGCCGATGCCGTCCTCCCACATGTACCCGGAGACGAAGTTGCCGCCCGGGTAGCGGACGATCGACACGCCCATGTCGCGGGTCAGCGCGAGGACGTCCTGGCGGTAGCCGTTCTCGTCGGCCTCGGGGTGGCCCGGCTCGTAGATGCCGGTGTAGACGCAGCGGCCCATGTGCTCCACGAAGGAGCCGAACAGGCGGCGCGGCACCGGTCCGATGGTGAACTCACGATCGACGGTGATGTGGGCGGTGGTCATGGTGCTCCTGCTCGTCGTGCTCGGGGGATGCGGTTGCCCGGGCGGGTCCTCCGCCCGCAGCCTCGCGGGGAACGCTGTCTCGTGGGGCGGCGACGTCCGGTGTCGACGTGCTCCGCCTCGATGGCGCGTGCCGAAATCCTTACATCGTTGTAACGCGTCCGCAAGCGCGGCGCGCCGGGCCGGCCGGTGCTCGGTGCCGGGGTGGCGGGGCGTCTGGTGGCCCGTCGGTGGAGCGCCTTGCGGACATCGGAGGTCACGACATAGTGAGCGTTCACTCGATGAGGTGTTGCGCGGCCATTCCATCGATGTAAAGTCAGCGCAACACATCGCGGTGCCGCCCTCCCTGACGGCTCCGCATCATCAACCTGTCAGATCGACGAGGAGGTCGAACATGGCGAGTTCATTGACGAGACGCGGGTTCCTGGGCGCGGGTGTCGCAGCCGCGGGAACCGTGGCACTCGCGGGGTGCGCGAGCAGCCCGATCGGTGCCGGGCTCGTGGGCAGCCAGCTCAACCCCGACCAGCTCATCTTCTGGAACCTGTTCGGCGGCGGTGACGGCAGCCGGATGCAGACCATGGAGGCCGGCTACGCGAAGGCGCACGGCGGGAACTCCTCGCTGCAGGCGACGGTGTTCGCCTGGGGCAACCCGTACTACTCCAAGCTGACCATCGCGACCGTCGGGAACAAGCCGCCGGACGTCGCGGTGGCGCACCTGACCCGAGCGAAGCCGCTGTACGACGGCAACGTCCTCGAGCCGATCACGGACGCCGACCTGGCATCCGTCGGACTCTCCGCGGGGTCGTTCAATCCGAAGTCCTGGGCCGCCCAGAAGACCGACGGCAACAACATCGCCATCCCGCTCGACACGCACCCCCTCGTGATGTTCTACAACGAGGACGTCATCAAGAAGGCCGGGCTGCTCGACAGCGACGGCAAGCTCAAGGACCTCACCGGGCTCGACACCTTCGAGGCCGCGCTCGCCGCGATCAGCAAGGTCACCGGCGGGACCGCCATCACGGTCGGCAACGTGAGCGAGAACGCCACCCCGTGGCGCGTGTTCACGACCTTCTACCACCAGATCAACGGGGTGACGCCGTTCATCTCGGACAACGGCTCGAAGCTGACCGTCGACGAGGACGCCTTCATGAAGGTCACCGAGCGGATCCAGACCTGGGTGAAGAACGGCTGGCTCAACAAGGGCCTCGACTACGCCGGCGCGCAGACGCAGATGTTCACCGGCAAGGCCGGGTTCTACCTCGAGGGGGAGTGGGAGATCACCACCGCCCAGTCCGTCAAGGGGCTGAAGTTCGGCATGGTGCCGATCCCGAACATCTACGACAAGCCCGCAGCGCAGGCCGACTCCCACACGTTCGTGCTCCCGCGGAAGGACCGCAGCCCCGAGCAGCGCAAGCAGGCGATGGGCTTCATCAAGTCGATGCTCGACCAGAGCTTCACGTGGGCGCAGGGCGGACACGTCCCGGCGTACCTGCCGACGCTCGACTCGAAGAAGTACGAGCAGCTCGAGCCCCAGGCCGACTACGCCTCGGCCGCCAAGTACGCGGTGTACGACGATCCGGCGTGGTACGGCGGGTCCGGCTCGACGTTCGAGAACACCGTCGGCGCGCAGCTCGGCCTCGTGCAGCAGCTCGCGGCGAGTCCCGCGCAGGCGCTCTCCGCGATCAAGGACCAGCTCGCGGTCTACCTCAACACCCCGAGCCCCCTCTGATCCCCGTGTACGACCCCCACTCGCTCATCCCCCACACCGGAGGTACAACGTCGTGACCGCCGCACCAGCCCTCGCCCGCCGCCCGGCGGCGGCCCGCCCGAAGGACCTGTCCTCGCAGCGCCGATCGCCGCTCCGGCGGGGTGACTCCCGCCCAGCGTGGCTGTTCCTCCTGCCGTTCGGGCTCTTCTACCTCGCGTTCCTCATCGGTCCGACGATCTGGATGCTCATCTCGAGCTTCTTCAACACGTCGACGGTGCGCACCGGGCTCGGCTCCTTCGCCGGGTTCGCGAACTACTCCGAGATGCTCACCCGCGCGGACTTCTGGAGCGCGATGTGGCACACGCTGCAGTTCACGCTCTACACGACCCCGCCGCTCGTGATCCTGGCGTTCGCGCTGGCGATCCTCACGAACCGGATCCGCCGCGGACAGTGGTTCTTCCGCCTGGCGTTCTTCCTGCCGTACATCCTGCCGTCGGCGACGATCTCCCTCATCTGGATCTTCATCTTCACGCCGGGGTCCGGCCTCTGGGCGTCGGCGCAGAGCCTGTTCGGGATCACCCCCGGTGCCGGTGTGCTCGCCAGCCCGAACACCGCGATGATCGGCATCGCCATCGCGACGGTGTGGTGGACCCTCGGGTTCAACTTCGTGCTCTACCTCGCGGGTCTCCAGGAGATCCCGCGGGAGCTGTACGAGGCCGCAGCGGTCGACGGTGCCTCCACCTGGGACCAGATCCGCTACATCACCCTGCCGCTCCTCAGCCGGACCACGACGCTCGTGATCCTGCTGCAAATCATCGCGAGCCTGAAGATCTTCGACCAGGTCTACCTGATGACCGCCGGTGGCCCCGGCATCTCCACGCAGGTCGCCCTCGGCCTCGTGACGAACACCGGGTTCACCGACAACCGCCTCGGTGCGGCGTCGGCGGCGTCGGTGCTCCTGTTCATCGTCATCCTGATCATCGCGATCATCCGTCAGCTCGTCGAGCGCGCCGCAGCGCGGAAGGAGGCCTGATCATGGCCGGAACGACCACGGCTCCGCGCCCCAGCATGAAGTCGCCGATCTCCGCAGCTGCACCGCAGCGCCGGCAGTCCGCGGCATCGACCGGGGTGAGCGGACGGCGGTTCAACATCATCGCCGGGATCGTCCTCGTCGTGTTCGCGATCGTGTGGCTCATCCCGAGCCTGTTCGCGCTCAAGACCTCGCTGTCCGACAACGGCACCGCGGCACTCGGCGCGACGTCGATCCTGTCGAACTGGAACCCGACACTGCACTCCTACGCGACGCTGTTCCAGGCGGGCGACATCTGGAACTGGTACCTCGCCAGCGGTGTCACGAGCGTCATCACCGCGGTCCTGACGGTGTTCTTCGCATCGATGGCGGCCTACGCACTGTCCCGCCTGCAGTTCCGCGGGCAGAACATCGTGTTCCTGCTCATCATCGTGGGCCTGATGATCCCCGGCCAGGTGCTCATCATCCCGATCTTCCAGGAGCTCGGCGCGATCAACCTCCTGAACACCTACTGGTCGGTGATCTTCCCGCAGGTGCCCGCCGTCATCGCGGTGTTCATCTTCAAGCAGTTCTTCGACGGGATCCCCAAGGAACTCGAGGAGGCGGCACGCATCGACGGCGCCGGCTACTGGAAGGTGTACTGGTCGGTCATCCTCCCGCTGTCCCGTCCGGTGATCGCGGCCGTCACGATCCTGACGTTCGTCGGGGTCTGGAACAACCTGCTGCTCCCACTGTTCGTGCTGTCGAACCCGAACCTCATGACCATCCCGGTCGGGCTCGCCACGGTGCAGGGTTCGTTCGGGCAGCGCTACGCCGACATCCAGGCCGGTGCGCTGCTGGCCGCGCTCCCGCTGATCATCCTCTACCTGATCTTCCAGCGGCAGATCGTCGAGGGCGTGACGGGCAGCGGTCTGAAGGGCTGACGCGCACGGGGCTGCGGACGCAGCCATCCGGCGGACGGGAGGCACGGTGCCAGCTGGCACCGTGCCTCCCGTCCGTCGTCGCTGCGCCGCCCGCGGCGTCGTGTTCTGAACACGCGCGTCCACGCTGAACACCCGCGTCCCCGTGTTCACGCCGGACGGCGGTGTTCGGAACACGCACGTCCGGGCCGCGCCATCCGGGTCGTGCCGTGTCGTGGTGGTGCCCGGGTACCGGGTGTTCTGAACACGCGCGTCCACGCTGAACACCCGCGTCCCCGTGTTCACGCCGGACGGCGGTGTTCGGAACACGCACGTCCGCGCCGCGCCGCGCCGCGCCGCGCCGCGCCGCGCGGCGCCGGGCCGCGCGGGTGCGCGTCAGCCGCGCGGCGCGGTGCTCGCCCGGGTGACGATGGTGTGGGGGATGATGGCGACCTTGCGCGGGGCCGCGCCGTCCTCGATCCGGCGCTCGAGCGCGGTGAGGGCCGCGAGCGCGATCGCCCGCTTGTCGAACGACACGCTCGTGAGCGCCGGCACGACGAACGCCGCACCCTGGATGTCGTCGAATCCCGCGACCGAGACGTCCCCGGGGACGTCGAGGCCCCGACCCGCGAGGGCCGACATGGCACCGATCGCCATCGCGTCGGTGAAGCAGAACACCGCGTCCGGGGCCTCGTGGCGGTCGAGGTGCTCCGCGAGCGCCGCCGCGGCAGGTCCGGGGGCCCACTCCGCGACGGCGATGCAGAGCGCCGGGTCCTCCGCGATGCCGGCGGCCGCGAGGGCGTCCTCGTAGCCGGCCTGCCGGAGCTCGCTCGTGGCACTCCGGAAGACAGCGTCGTCCGAGGCGCCGATGATCGCGATCCTCCGGTGTCCGAGTTCGAGCAGGTGCTCGGTCATCTCGCGGGCGGCTCGACGACTGTCGACGTGCACCTGGTCGACGCCGCGGGGCTCGACCTCACCGATGACCACGGTCGGCGGCAGGGGTCCGTGGTCGCCCTCCACGCCGCTGCCCACGAGGGTCGTCGGGTTCAGCACGAGTCCGTCGACGAGATGCGTCCTGGCGCGGGAGATCAGCTCGAGCTCGCGCTCGGCATTCGCGCCCGACTGCTCGATCTGGACCGCCCAGCCACGCTCGTGCGCGGCCTCGACGAACTCCTTCGCGAGCTCGGCGGAGTACGCCGTGGCGAGGTCGGGGAGGGCGAGGGCGATCACGCCGGTCCTGCCGTTCCGGAGTCCGCGCGCCGAGAGGTTCGGCACGTAGTCCAGTTCCCGCAGCGCCGCCTCGACCCGCTCCCGGGTCGCCGGGCGCACGGGGACGACACCGTTGATGACGTTGGAGACGGTCTTCGGGGACACCCCGGCGAGAGTGGCCACGTCCCGCACGGTGGCGCGCATGTGGAACGAGCTTATCGGCGGCTGCGTCCGTCAGCCGGGCGCGCTAGTGTCGGATCGAGGTGAGCGCTCACTCCCGCGTCCGACCACGACGGACGGCGGGGCCGCAGCGCTCGGCGGCGGGCCACAGGGGCCGGCGGCGCACCGTGACCGCGAAGGAGCGGACATCATCATGACCACGACCGAGACACCCGGTACCGTCGGGACAAACTGGGCCGGCAACGTCGAGTACGCGGCGCGCGAGCTGCTCGAACCGACGAGCGTCGACGAGCTGCGCGCGGCGGTCACGGCCCACCCCCAGGTGACCGCACTCGGGTCGCGACACTCGTTCAACCGGATCGCGGACACCGACGCCGTGCAGGTCTCGCTGGCCCGGATGCCCGGCACGGTCGACGTCGACGGCGAGCGCTCGGTCGCTCGCGTGGCCGCCGGCCTCACCCACGCCCGGGTGGCAGCCGCCCTCGACGCCGCGGGGTACGCACTGCCGAACCTCGCGTCGCTGCCGCACATCTCCGTCGCCGGCGCCGTGCAGACCGGCACCCACGGGTCCGGAGTCCGGAACCCGTCGCTCGCGTCGAGCGTCGTCGGGCTCGAGATCGTCCGCGCGGACGGCACCCTCGACGTGGTCGGCGACACCGCGGGCGGTCACGCCGAGCGAGACGGTTCGGCCGGTCCCTCGGACGAGCTCGACGCCCACCGCGTCGGCATCGGTGCGCTCGGCATCGTGACCGCCGTGCACCTGGCCGTCGAACCGAGCTTCGAGGTCGCGCAGACCATCCACACCGGGCTCTCGTGGGACGCCGTGGACGCCGGGTTCGAGGACATCATGTCGGCCGGCTACAGCGTCAGCATGTTCACCGGGTTCACCGACGACGGCATCCGGCAGGTCTGGACGAAGCGCCGGACGGACCGGGACGACCCCGTGGTCGACCTCGAGGCCCTCGGTGCCCGGCCGTCCACCAGCCCGCTCCACCCCGTCCCGGGCTCCGAGGCTGCCGGTGTCACCGAACAGGGCGGCGTCCCCGGACCCTGGTTCGAGCGACTCCCGCACTTCCGGTCGTCGTTCACCCCGAGCAACGGCGCCGAGATCCAGTGTGAGTACCTGCTCCCGGTGGCCGACGCCGTGCCGGCGATCCACGCACTCCGCGCGATCGCCGACCGGCTCGCCCCGGTGCTCTTCGTGTCCGAGATCCGGCGCATCGCCGCCGACACCGCGTGGCTCGCCCCGAGCAGCGGGCGGGACTCCGTGGCGTTCCACTTCACCTTCCGCCGGGACACCGAGGGCGTGGCGGCGGTGCTGCCGCTCATCGACGAGGCACTCGCCCCGTTCGATGCCCGGCCGCACTGGGGCAAGGTGACGTCGATGACGTCCGGACGACTGCACGAGGTCTACCCGAAGCTCGCGGACTTCACCGCGGTCGCCGACCGGGTCGACCCGGGCGGGCGGTTCCGGAACGCGTTCCTCCGGGACCTGCTCGGCTGACCGGCATCGGTTCTGTCACAGGGAGCGTCAACTGTGCCAGGGACTCCCTCGGTGCGTTGACGCTCCCTGGGGCAGGACCTGCCGGGCGCGACCACGGACGGGAGGCACGGTGCGAGTCCGACTCGCACCGCGCCTCCCGTCCGTGGTGCGGGAGTGCGGGTCCTGCCGGACCGGTTCGGGACACCGGTGCGGCTCGGTGGGCTCGCACTGCGCGGATCTGCTGGCGGTGGGCGATACGGTTCAGGGGTGCCAGCATCCCCGGATCGGCGCGCAGGCCGCGCTCCGACGATCTTCGACGTCGCCGAGCGTGCCGGCGTGTCGCACCAGACCGTCTCCCGCGTGATCAACGACGACCCGACCGTCCGACCGGGGATGCGCGAGAAGGTCGACGCGGCGGTCGTCGCCCTCGGGTACCGGCCCCGCGCCGCCGCCCGTGCTCTCGCCAGCCGCACGAACCGTGCACTCGGGCTGGTGACGACCGGTGGCACCCTGCACGGGCCGATGAGCACCGGGCTCGGGTTCAACCAGGCGGCACGACGGGCCGGCTACCACGTGCTCATGGCGGCGCTCGACGACCCGCAGCCGGACTCGATGCGCGAGGCCGTGGAGACGCTCCTCAGCCAGGACGTCGCCGCGATCGTGCTCGTCGCCGCGGACACCTCGGCCCTCGCCGCCCTCGACGCGCTGCCCGTCCCTGTGCCGGTGCCGCTCCTCACCGCGAACGGCCTCCCGGGGCAGCCCGGTGCCGGCACCGCGGTGGCGATCGACCAGGTCCGGGGCGCCACGCTCGCGGTCGAGCACCTCCTGGGGATCGGACGACGCCGGATCGTGCACCTCGCGGGACCGCTGGTGTCGCAGGAGGCGGCGCTCCGTCGCGACGGGTACCTCGATGCGATGCGCGCGGCAGGGCTCGAGCCCGTCGTCATCGAGGGTGACTGGACCCCGGGGAGCGGCTTCGCCGCGGCGTCGTCGCTCGACCCGGGGAGCGTGGATGCACTGTTCTGCGGGAACGACCAGATGGCGCTCGGCGTGCTGTCGGCGTTCGCCGGACGTGGCGTGTCCGTCCCCGAGGACATCGCACTCGTGGGGTTCGACGACATCCCGGAGGCGGCGTACTTCACGCCCGCGCTGACGACCGTGCGGCAGGACTTCGAGGCGCTCGGCGGCCGGGTCCTCGCGGTGCTGGACGGCATGCTCGCGGGCACCCCGCCGGACGACACCGTGCTGCAGCCGACGCTCGTCGTGCGGGCCTCGGCGTAGGGCGGACCGGCGATCGATGCGCACGAGCGAGGCTGCTGACAGCCCGACCCCCGGTCCCGATGCCGACGACCCGCGCCCGGCTCCGGACGGCCGGTCCGCCGTGCTCGGGCGATCCACGCTCCTCCGGCGCATCGCGCCACTGCGGTCCCTGCTCCTCCGGTCACTCCTGCTGCGGCTCGCAATCGTGTACCTCGCCGGGCGGATCGTGTCGCTCGCCGCGCTCGGCGTCGCGTACCTCGTCGGGCTCCGAGTCGGACACGCGCCGATCCTGCGCCTCGACCAGGGGTTCCTCGGCTTCATGACGACCTGGGACGGCGGGTACTACCGCCAGATCGCCGAGACCGGCTACCCGCTCGCGCTGCCGATCGGACCGGACGGTGCCGTCACCCAGAACGCGTGGGCGTTCCTGCCCGTGTACCCGATGATCTGTCGGGCCCTGATGGCGATCGGCATCCCGTTCGACGGCGCCGCCATCGGTGTCAGCGTCGTCGCGGGGTTCGGCGCCGTCGTCGCGTGCCACGCCGTGATGCGCCGGGTGTTCGGGGACGTGGCTGCGGGACGGGGCGCCGTGCTCATCGCGTTCGCCCCGCTCGCGTTCCTGTTCCAGGTGGCCTACGCCGAGTCGACCTTCCTGGCGCTCATGGCGCTCGGTGTGCTGTTCCTGCTCCGTCGCCGGTACTGGCTGCTGCTCGCCGTCGTGGTCCTCGCGTCGTTCACCCGCCCCGGCGCCGTGGCACTCCCGGCGGCGCTCGCCGTCGTGCTCGTCGTGCGGCTCGTGCAGCGGCGGGTCCGGTGGCCGGAGGCGGTGACGATGGTGGTCACGGGACTCCTCGGGGCGGCCGCCGGCGTCGCGTGGCCGATCGTCGCCGGGATCGCGACCGGGCGTCCGTCGGCCTACGTCGACACCGAGATGGCGTGGTGGAGGTTCGCGGCGGGGGAGCGGTTCGTGCCGTTCGCCGCGGCGTTCCGACAGGCGGACCGGCAGTTCGACTGGATCGGTGTGGTCGCGGTCGGGGTGGTGGTCCTGGTGGTCGCCGTGCTGGCCGTCCGCGGGACACGTCGGCTCGGGCTCCCGTTCGGTGCCTACTGCGTCGCGTACGTCGTCTACCTCCTCGCGGTGTTCCTGCCGCAGACGAGCACGCTCCGACTGCTCATGCCGCTCGCGCCGATCTCCGGACACCCGCTCGTCACCGCGACGAGGACGCGCTTCGGGGTCGTGCTCGGCGTCGCGGTGGTCGCGCAGTTCGTCCTCTGTCCAGTGCTCTGGACGTTCGGCACCCCGTAGGATCGCGGGTCGATCGCGGGTCGATCGCGGGGGCGCGGGGGCGCGTGGGCGCGTCGAGGTTGTCAGAGTGAGCGCTCACATGACACCATGTCCACGTCATCGACGACGAGGAGCACGCATGTCCGACACCAACCATCGCGCTGAACAGATCCGGGCCGGTCGTGCGACACTCGGCATCGAACTGGGGTCGACTCGCATCAAGGCGGTCCTCCTCGACGAGGACCTGCAGACCCTGGCCTCCGGCAGCCACGAGTGGGAGAACGAACTCGTGGACGGGCGCTGGACGTACCCGATCGATGCCGTGTGGGACGGCCTCCGCGCCTGCTACGCCGACCTCGTCGCCGACACCCGGCAGCGCCACGGCACCACCCCCGAGCGGTTCCGGGCGATCGGGGTGTCGGCGATGATGCACGGCTACCTGGCCTTCGACGCGGACGGCGAGCTGCTCGTGCCGTTCCGGACGTGGCGGAACACCTCGACCGGTGCGGCCTCGGCGGCGCTCGGCGAGGCGCTCGACTTCGCCGTGCCGCTCCGGTGGTCGATCGCGCACCTGTACCAGGCCGTGCTCGACGGCGAGGAGCACGTCGGACGCATCGCCCGCGTCACCACGCTCGCCGGCTACGTGCACGAGCAGTTGACCGGCACGGACGTCCTCGGGGTCGGTGACGCGTCCGGCGTGTTCCCGATCGACCCGGCGACGCACGACTACGACCGGGCGATGCTCGCGACGACGCAGGCCATGGTCGCCGAGCATGCTCCGTCGCTCGACGTCCGGAACGTGCTGCCGGACGTCCTCGTCGCGGGGCAGGAGGCCGGCCGGCTGACCGAGGACGGGGCCGCGCGCCTCGACCCGTCGGGATCGCTGCGCCCCGGCATCCCGTTCTGCCCGCCGGAGGGTGACGCCGGGACGGGCATGGTCGCGACGAACGCCGTGGCGCCCCGGACCGGGAACGTCAGTGTCGGCACGAGCATCTTCGCGATGGTCGTCCTGGAGCACCCGCTGTCGACGGTGCACGCCGAGCTCGACATCGTCACCACCCCCGCGGGTGACGCCGTCGCGATGGTGCACTGCAACAACGGCGCGAGCGAGCTGGCCGCGTGGGCGCGGGTCTTCGGGCGGTTCGCCGAGGCCGCGGGCACACGGATGGACGCGGACGCCGTGTACGCGACGATGCTCACCGAAGCCCTCGCGAGCGACACCGACGCGGGTGGACTGCTCGCCTCCAACTACCTGTCCGGCGAGCCGGTGACCGGTGTCGAGGAGGGGCGGCCGCTCCTCGTCCGACCACCGTCGAGCCGGTTCACGCTCGGGAACCTCGTCCGCGCCGAGGTGTACGCGGCGTTCGCGACGCTGAGCATCGGCATGGAGGTACTCGCCGAGGAGCGGGTCGCGGTCGACCAGCTGTTCGCGCACGGCGGGCTGTTCCGGACCCCCGGCGCCGCCCAGCAGCTGCTCGCCGCGGCGCTCCGCGTGCCCGTGGCCGTCGGGGAGACCGCCGGGGAGGGCGGCGCGTGGGGAGCCGCCGTGCTCGCCGCGTACCTCGACACCGCGGGGGAGCATTCGCTCACCGAGTACCTCGACACGCGCGTGTTCGTCGACGCCGATGTGTCGGTGGCCCGGCCCGACGCCGACGACCTCGCGGGGTTCGCGGCCTACCTCGATCGGTACCGTCGCGCGCTGCCGCTCCAGGCCGCCGCGGCGGCAGCCACGCCCGCAGGACCCGACTCCACCCGACCACAGGAAAAGGTGACCGAATGAGCCCCGCCGACCCGTCCCTCCAGTCCGAGACGACGCCGGACAGCACCGCGACGCCGGACAGCACCGCGACGCCGGACAGCACCGCGACGCCGGACAGCACCGCCGCGCTCCGCGACGCCGTCGCGGCCACCCGCGCCGACGTCGCCGCCCTGCACGCCGAGCTCGTCCGGAACGGCCTCGTCGTCTGGACCGGCGGCAACGTCTCCGGCCGGGTGCCGGGTGCCGACCTCTTCGTGATCAAGCCGTCGGGGGTGTCCTACGACGACCTCACCCCCGGGAACCAGGTCGTCTGCGACCTCGACGGCGTCCCGGTCGACGGCTGGGGCAACGCGCACGGTCCGTCGAGCGACACCGCCGCCCACGCCCACGTCTACCGCGAGATGCCCGAGGTCGGCGGCGTCGTGCACACCCATTCCACGTACGCCACGGCCTGGGCCGCACGCGCCGAGGCGATCCCGTGCGTCATCACCGCGATGGCGGACGAGTTCGGCGGTCCGATCCCGGTCGGCCCGTTCGCGATCATCGGCGACGACTCGATCGGCCGCGGCGTCGTGGCGACCCTCACCGGGCACCGCTCCCGAGCGGTGCTCATGCAGAACCACGGCGTGTTCACGATCGGCAAGGACGCCAAGGACGCCGTCAAGGCCGCCGTGATGACCGAGGACGTCGCCCGGACGGTGCACATCTCGCGGCAGCTCGGTGAGCCCGTCCCGATTCCCCAGGCCGACATCGACCGACTGTTCGACCGCTACCAGAACGTCTACGGACAAGACCCGGCAGGAGCCATGCGATGACCAGCACACCGAGCAGCATCGACCCGACCACCACGCTCGAGGGCTACGAGGTCTGGTTCCTGACCGGCTCCCAGTCGCTCTACGGCGACGAGACCCTCCGCCAGGTCGCCGACCAGAGCCAGGCGGTGCACGCCGAGCTGGCCGCGGCGCTCACCGCGACGGGCTTGCCCGTCACGCTCGTCTGGAAGCCCGTGCTCACCGAGCCGGACGGCATCCGTCGTGCGCTCGTGGACGCCTCCGCGGACGACCGCGTGATCGGCGTCACGACGTGGATGCACACGTTCAGCCCCGCGAAGATGTGGATCGGCGGCCTCCAGGCACTCACGAAGCCCCTCCTGCACCTGCACACGCAGGCGAACGTCGCACTGCCGTACGCCGAGATCGACTTCGACTTCATGAACCTCAACCAGGCCGCCCACGGCGACCGGGAGTTCGGGTACATCCTGAGCCGGCTCGGGGTCCGGCACGCGACCACGATCGGGCACGTCTCGGACGACCGGGTCGTGGCATCCGTGGCGTCGTGGGTGCGCGCCGCGGCCGCCGCGGCTGCGGTGCGGTCCCTGAAGCTCGCGCGCTTCGGCGACAACATGCGCTTCGTCGCCGTCACCGAGGGCGACAAGACCGAGGCGGAGATCGAGCTCGGCGTGCAGGTCAACACCTGGGGTGTCAACGAGCTCGCGGATGCGGTCGACACCGCGGCCACGGACACGGCGAGCGTCGACGCGCTCGTCCGGGTCTACGAGGAGCAGTACGACGTCGCGCCGGAGCTCCGGGCCGGTGGCGAGCGGCACCAGTCCCTCCGTGACGGCGCGGCGATCGAGCTCGGGCTCCGCTCGTTCCTCGAGGAGGGCGGCTTCGGCGCGTTCACGACGAACTTCGAGGACCTCGGGTCCCTGAGGCAGCTCCCCGGACTCGCCGTGCAGCGTCTGATGGCCGACGGCTACGGCTTCGGCGCCGAGGGCGACTGGAAGACGGCGGTCCTCGTCCGGGCGATGAACGTCGCCGGCGCGGGGCTCCCTGGCGGTGCGTCGCTCATGGAGGACTACACCTACGACCTGACGCCCGGGAACGAGAAGATCCTCGGCGCGCACATGCTCGAGGTGTCCCCGACCCTGACCGCCACGACGCCGACGCTCGAGATCCACCCGCTCGGCATCGGCGGCAAGGACGACCCGGTGCGCCTGGTGTTCACGGCCGACCCCGGCGAGGCGGTCGTCGTCGCGCTGTCCGACGTGCGCGACGGCTTCCGGCTCACCGCGAACGTCGTCGACGTCGTCGCGCCGGACGCACCGCTCCCGAAGCTGCCGGTCGGTCGCGCGGTGTGGGAGCCGCGGCCGTCGTTCGCGGTCGCCGCCGAGGCCTGGCTGACCGCGGGCGCAGCGCACCACACCGTCATGACGAACGCGGTCGGGCTCGACGTCGTGGAGCGCTTCGCGACGATGATCGGCACGGAGTTCCTGGTCATCGACGGCGCGACCACCACCGCCGGCTTCCGCGAGCAGGTGCGCGCACAGCAGGTCTGGCACCGCGTGGACCGCGGGTTCTGACCCAGCGCGGCCTGACTCGCAGGCCTGGCGTGCCCAGACGGCGCATCCGCGGCCCTCGGAGATCGAGGCGTCGCAGATGCGCCGTCTCGCGATCCGGGACCCGCCGGTCGGCCTGGAGGCACGGCTCGGCCCCGGTGGGCGCCCGCGGCCCCGGAAGGGGGGTGCGTTCCTCCTTGGCCGTGCGGCAGGACGGCCCGTAGCGTTGTCGGCGGACGCTCACCGGGACTCACCACCCCGCGACGCCTGCGACGTCCGGGAACAGGGACCCGGACGCGAGAGGGAGATCAGGACCATGCACGACCCCACCACGGACATCGGCGACACCAGCGGGGCGACGGACCTCGGCGTCACGGACGATCGCAGCGCACACCGCAGATCGGCGGTCATCGGTGCGCTGAGCATCGTCGGCGGACCGCCCCAGGAGCGCTTCGACCGGATCACGCGCATGGCGACGGACCTGTTCGGGGTCTCGCTGTCGTACCTCAACCTCGCGGACGCGGCTGACCTCCACGCGGTGTCGCCGGCGTCGGACCCGGCGCGGTCGATCCCCCTCGCCGACGCGTTCTGCAAGGTCCCGATCGCGACCGGCACGCCGCTCGTCGTGCGGGACACGCTCGAGGACGCGCGGTTCCGGACACTCCCGCCGGTCGTCGGCGAGGCACGCGTGCGGTTCTACGCCGGCGCGCCGATCACCACCCCCGGCGGGACCACGGTCGGCACCCTCTGCATCATGGACTCCGAGCCGCGCGAGTTCGACGACCGCGAGCTGGAGCTCCTCGCCGACCTCGCGCGGTGGGCGGAGCGGGTGCTCGCGGAGGGTCGGCGTGCCGATGACGTCCGCGCCGTCGCCGGTGCCTTCCGGCCCGGGGCGCTGACGATCCCCGGGTGGTCGATCGACGGTGCGACGACACGGCCGGACGAGGTCGCCGGACGGTTCCACGACTGGCACCGCACCCCCACGGGCGTGGTCGTCACGGTGGCCGGGGTCAGCGGCTCGTCCGCCGGCGCCACCGTGCTCGCGGCCAGTCTGCGGAGCGCCCTCCGTGCCCGTGCCGACCGGCCGCTGGGCGAGGCGGTGCGGGACGTCGCGGCCCAGGTGGTGCCGGAGCTCGCGGCCACGTCCGCCCACGCACGGGTGTTCACCGCCAGGGTCGAGGAGGGGAGCGGCCGCGTCGAGTTCGTCGACGCCGGGCTCGGGCTCGTGGTGCACGCGACGAACGACGGCGACCAGCGCGTGGTCCGCGGTCGGAACCTGCCGTTCGGGCTGCAGCCGACGGACGAGCCCTTCGTGTCGGACGCCGTCGAGCTCGCGCCGGGGGAGTCCCTGCTCATCGGCAGTGACGGCCTGCTCCGGCTGCACGACGACTCGCTCGAGACCCTGGTGATGGCCGGGCGTCGGCTGCACTCGGTCGGGGACTTCGGTGCGTTCTTCGCGCAGGTCGCGGAGCAGGCGACGCGGCGTTCGGTCGACCAGGATGTCACCGCCGTCGCGATCACGCGTCGCCGCGCGCGACACGCCTGACACGGTCCGCTGCGCGCGCGCCCGCCCGCCCGACCGGACCGGACCGGACCGGACCGCCGCACCGCGCCGCACCGCACCGCACCGCACCGCATCGGACGGGAGGCACGGTGCCAGGCCGCCCCGCGCCTCCCGGCCGGCGGGTGCGCGCGTGCGCCAGTCGCGCTCCCGCAACACCGCCGGTATCACGCGCGTCATCGCGCGGATCAGTCGCTTCCCCGCCTGAGCGACCGACTCGCGCGCGTATTCCCGCCGATCGGTCGCTCTGCGGCCAACGCGACAGACTCGCGTGCGGGTCCGGGCACGCGTTCGCGCTGCGGGCGTACTCGCGCGGATCGGTCGCTTCCCCGCCTGAGCGACAGAATCGCGCGCGTATCCCGGCCGATCGGTCGCTGTGCGGCCAAAACGACAGACTCGCGTGCGGGTCCGGGCACGCGTTCGCGCTGCGGGCGTACTCGCGCGGATCGGTCGCTTCCCCGCCAAAGCGACAGAATCGCGCGCGTATCCCGGCCGATCGGTCGCTTCCCCGCCAAAGCGACAGACTCGCGTGCGGGTCCGGGCACGCGGTCCGGCACCGCCTGCGGCATGATCGAGGGCATGCCAGCGCACAACGACGTCGACGGTCCCCTGTTCCGTTCCGGCCCCCTCTCGACGGTCTACCCCGATCCGCGGATCCGCACGTTCGACCCGCGCTTCGCGTCGTACGTCCCGTTCAACGCCGCCGTCGAACGTCTGGCGGGCGGCTGCCGCTGGGCGGAGGGTCCGGTGTGGTTCGGTGACCACCGGCAGCTCGTGTGGAGCGACATCCCGAACGACCGGATGCTCCGCTGGGACGAGCAGACCGGCACGACGTCGGTGTTCCGCGAACCGTCCGGGTTCGCGAACGGCAACACGCGCGACCACCAGGGGCGACTCGTCACGTGCGAGCACGGCGCTCGGCGCGTCACGAGGACCGAGCACGACGGCACGATCACGGTGCTCGCCGACCGTGCCGGGGGTGCGTCCGGCCCCCGGTTGAACTCCCCGAACGACGTCGCGATCGCACCAGACGGTGCCGTCTGGTTCACGGACCCGCGGTTCGGCATCCTCAGCGACTACGAGGGCCACCGTGCCACGCCGGAGACGCACCCCGACGTCTACCGCATCGACCCCGGCTCGGGCGCGGTCAGCGTGGTGTCGAGCGAGTTCAACGACCCGAACGGACTCGCGTTCTCGCCCGACGGCTCGCTGCTGTACGTCGTCGAGTCCACCGGGGCCGAGGGACCGGACGGCCGCGCGAACCCCGCGATCTGGGTGCTCGACGTCGTCGCGAACGGCACCGGACTCGGTCGACGACGGCTCCTCGTGGACGGTGTGGACGGCGGTCCGGACGGCTTCCGGATCGACGAGCACGGCAACCTGTGGTGCGGGTGGAACGGGTACGAGCCCGACGCGCACGGTGTCCGGGTCTTCGCCGACGACGGCACGCCGCTCGGTGCGATCGACCTGCCCGAGCCGTGTGCCAACGTGACCTTCGGCGGGCGCGCCGGCACGAGGCTGTTCATGGCGGCCAGCATGTCGCTCTACGCGGTGCACCTGACGGTCCGCGGGATCTGACCGGCGCCGGCCGTGCCGAGACCGGCGCCGGCCGTGCCGAGACCGGCGCGTGCCGCGGCTCAGGCGTGCGTGTCCGCGACGATCCGCCGCATGAGCGATGCCGCCCGGTCGCCGTCGCCGGCACCGATCGCCGTCGCGACCCCACGGTGCTGTGCGAGTGCGTGCGGGTCGACCGGCAGGGACTCCCGCTCGTGCAGCGCGGCGTCGACCACCGACTCCAGGCGGATGAACATCGCGTTCCCGGACAGGCGGAGGACGAGACCGTGCAGCGCGCGGTCCGCGTCCGCCCAAGCCCGTTCCGTCCCGGCCGCATCGAGGTCGTGTGCCGTTCCTGCCAGGGCGATCCGTCCCTCCCGGTCGATCCGCTCGGCCGCCAGCCGCGCGGCCTCCGGTTCCACGGCGAGCCGGAGTGCGCGGAGCTCCTCGAGCTGCGCGGGCCGGTCCGCACTCGCGAGCCGCCAGTGGATGACGAGCGGGTCGAGGACGTTCCACGAGTCGCGGGGGAGCACCCGGAGGCCGACCCGGCGTCCGGCACTCAGCATCCCGAGCGCCGTCAGGACGCGGATCGCCTCGCGGACGATGCTGCGGGAGGTGCCGGTGCGGCGTTCCAGTCCCTCGACGGTGTCGCGGTGACCGGCCGGCAGCTCGCTCCGGACGATCGCGGTGCCGATGTCGTCGAGCACCCGGTCGAACGCCGACACGGCCGTCCGGGTCCCGACGGTCACCGCTGGGACACCGGCGACACGACGAGCTCGTCGACGCGCATGTGCGTCGGCGCGTCGAGGACGAACTGCACGGCCGAGGCGATGTCCTCCGCCGTCAGCATCACCGCGCGTGCCGCCGCGTCGGGCACGGTCGGCCGCTGGGCGAGGAAGTCCGTCGCGACGTCGCCGGGACAGAGGTGGCAGGCCCGGACGCCGGACCCGGCCTCCTGGTCGTTGAGCGTCCTGACCACCGAGCCGAGTGCCGTCTTGCTCGCGCTGTAGGCCACACCGGCACCGGGCTGGTACGACCAGCCCGCGTAGGACGAGATCACGACGACGACCCCGCCGCTGCCCCGGAGGTCCGGGAGCGCCGCATCGAGCACCCGGACCGTCGCGACGAGGTTCGTCGACACGACGTCGTCGAACACGTCGACGTCCTGGTCGGCCCATCGTCGCTCGGGCGTGTTCCGACCCGCGGCGAGCACGAGGCCGTCGATCCGACCGAACCGCTCCACGACCGCGGCCCGTGCCGTGGCGACCGCTCCGCCGTCCTGCACGTCGAGCGGCAGCGCGAGTGCGGTGCCGCCACCCGCCTCGACATCGGACACCACGGAGTCCAGCGCATCGGCGCGACGACCGCTCACCACCACGGCCCATCCGGCGGCCGCGGCGCTCCTCGCCACCGCGGCCCCCATGCCGCTCCCACCACCGGTCACCCACAGGACTCGCTGCTCCGTCGCACTCATGGCGCCAATAGTATGTTCATTGCGAGTGTGGCTCAACGAGGAGGGACAGACGATGGAGATCGACCTGCGAGACCGTGTGGTGATCGTGACCGGGGCGGCACGGGGGATCGGACGGACCCTCGCGGAGCGGTTCGTGGCCGAGGGCTGCCGTGTCGCAGCGCTCGACCTCGCGTTCCCGGATGCGGACCCGGATGCGGACCCGGATGTGGACGAGGCGGCTGACCCGACGGGCACCGCTCGGGTCGGCACGCTCGAGGAGTTCCCGTGCGACGTCAGTGACCCGGACTCCGTCCAGGCGGCCGTCGATGCGGTCGTCGGGCGGTTCGGCACAGTGGACGTCCTCGTCAACAACGCGGGCATCAACGTCGACGGACCGGTGTCCGACCTCGACTGGCGGAGCTGGCAGCGCTGCTTCGACGTCAACGTCGGCGGGGTCTTCCTGATGTCCAAGGCCGTGGCCGAGGTCATGAAGGCCTCCGGCACCGACGGACACCGGATCATCAACGCAGCGTCCTTCGCCGCGATCGTCCCGAGCGTCGGCAGTGCGGCCTACGCGTCGTCCAAGGCAGCCGTGGTGCAGCTCACCCGGGTCCTCGCGAGCGAGCTCGGGCCGTGGGGGATCACCGTGAACGCCTACGCGCCCGGCATGGTGCCGACGGCGATGAACGGCTTCGCGACGATGGACCAGCCCGCACAGGACCTGCTCCTCGACATGCTGTCGCTCCGCCGGTGGGAGACCCCCGACGACGTCGCCGACCTGCTGTGCTTCCTGGCGAGCGACCGTGCGTCCTACATCACCGGCGCGCTCGTCGACGTCAGCGGAGGCAAGCTCGCGACCCAGATCCCGGCGAAGGCGTACGAGCTCGCGGGTCGCTGACCCGCCGACCGCCGGACTGGAGGGACGGTGCCAGCCCGCACCGTCCCTCCAGTCCGAACGGGGTGGCGTCCGCCACCCCGCACGGTCGAGCAGTGCCGGGCCCGCCGTGGGCCCCGCAGGCGCTCAGGACTGGCTGGGCAGCGGGTCGCCGAGCACCCGGACGAGCGCGTGGTGCGTGACACCCTCGTCCGAGGTGTCGAGGAGCACCCGGAAGGTGTCGTCGGGCGTCACGAACTCGACGCACACCGCATCGAAGTCGCACGGTTCCATCCGCCAGCCGCGGACGGTGTCCATCGGCACGGTGGTCAGCTCGGACCGTTCGTAGCTCGTCTCCGCCTGCACGTGGTCGGCGAAGACCCGGACGCGGCCGAAGGTGCCACGCCAGGTGAGTTGCAGATCGAGTGTGGGGTCTGGCACCCAGCGATCGTACCGGCCGGTCCAGACGCAGAACGCACCCCCCGACACCGGGGTGTCGAGGAGTGCGGTCCGCGGACAGATCTGCGTCGGGGCGCTCCGCTACGGGGTGTCGTCCCCGTCGTGGTCGCCGCGACGCACCTGGTTCGCGGGGTCGCGACCGGTGATCGGGTACGGCCCGGTGACGCCCTCGCGGAGGGAGGCGATGCGGAGGATGCGGTCACGCTGCAGGAACCACCCGACGACGAGCAGCGGGATGATGATCACGAGCGAGGCGATCGTCAGGGTGCCGATCGGCCAGTCGATCGCCATGAGCACGAGCACCGACACCAGGAACGCGAGCGTCAGCCACGAGGTGACCGGCGCACCGGGGAGCTTGAACGTCGGCTCCTTCGCGAGGCCCTTCTTCGCCCAGGACCGCAGCCGCATCTGGCAGAGCATGATCGTGCCCCAGGCGGTCACGATGCCGAGTGCCGCGACGTTCAGGACGATCTCGAACGCCTGCGCGGGGACGAACAGGTTGAGCACCACGCCGAGGAGCGTGAAGCACGCCGTGAGCAGGATGCCCATGAACGGGACGCCGCCCTTGGACATGCGCGTCGTCCACTTCGGGGCCGAGCCGTTCATGCCCATCGAGTGCAGGGCACGGCCGGTGGAGTAGAGCCCGGCGTTCAGCGAGGAGAGCGCCGCCGTCAGGACGACGAAGTTCATCACCGAGCCCATGATCTGGCCGACCGCGGGGTTGCCGATCGACGAGAAGAAGGTCACGAACGGGCTGACACCGTCCTTGTACGACGTGTAGGGGAGCAGCAGCGAGAGGAGCACGACACTGCCGACGTAGAACACCGCGATGCGGAGGACGACGGAGTTGATCGCGCGGGGGACGACCTTCTCGGCGTTCTGCGTCTCGCCGGACGCGGTGCCGACGAGCTCGATCGCCGCGTACGCGAACACGACGCCCTGCACGACGAGGACCGCCGGCAGGATGCCGGTCGGCAGGATGCCGCCGTTGTCCGCCCAGATCGAGAACCCGGTCTGCACCGTCTGCCCGCCGGACTCCACGGGGAAGGCGAAGAAGAGCCAGATGAGCGCGACGACGAGGAACCCGACGAGTGCGGCGACCTTGATGATCGCGAACCAGAACTCGAGCTCGCCGAACACCTTGACGGCGACGAGGTTCGCCGCGAGGACCACGAGCAGCGCCGCGAGGGCGAGGGCCCACTGCGGGATCGCCCGCGTACCGGCCCAGTAGTGCAGGTACAGCGCGACGGCCGTCGTGTCGACGATGGACGTCATCGCCCAGTTCAGGAAGTACATCCACCCCGCGGCGTAGGCGAACTTCTCGCCGTAGAACTCGCGGGCGTACGAGATGAACGACCCCGAGGACGGACGGTGCAGCACGAGCTCGCCGAGTGCGCGGAGGATGAAGAACGCGAAGATGCCGGCGATCAGGTAGACGACGGCGAGCGCCGGCCCCGCAGAGTGCAGACGCCCACCGGCGCCGAGGAACAGACCTGTCCCGATCGCACCACCGATCGCGATCATCTGGAGCTGGCGGGGCTTCAGTCCGTGCTGGAAGCCCTCCTGCTCATGAGAGAAGTCGTTCGCCGGTTTCGTTCCCACACCGGCTTCGTCCTGGGCTGTCATTCGCGACACGCTACATGTGAATCCGCCCAGAGGCGATGACCCCCGCACGAGGGGCGCGATCCGTAACAGGATGGTCACACGCTCCGGACGTCCCCACAGACGGGAGGGACGGTGCAGGATCACCTGCACCGTCCCTCCAGACCGGTGGTTGCGTCGTGACGGGTCGCGACGCTACTGCTTGGCCTTGATGTGCCGGTCGTCCTCGACGACCGTCCCGATCGCGACGATGGTCGTCGCGAGCCAGGCCACCCACGTCAGGGTGAGCCGCCAGTCGCGGGGCCCCCTCCTGGTGGTCTGCAGGACGCTGTACCCGCTGAAGATGGAGCTCAACACCGCTCCGTTGAACAAGAACTTGCGCACTGTGCCTCCTGATGTCGTTCGTGGGCAACCGTACCCGCGGGTACATTGGAGCGCCGGTCGCAGCGCGCACGGTGCGGGCCGATCTCCCTGTCGGACCGCCGTCACGGACCGGTTCCCCCACCGGTTCGGTCCGGGCCGGCCCCTCCGTCGGTCCGTCGCGGTCGAGGAGGACCCGTGCGTCAAGCCGCCATCGGTGCAGGACTGCTCGTGCTCGGCGGGATCGCCGTCGCCACGGGACTGCTCCCCGTCCCGACCCTCGTCGAGCTCGCCGACCGTGTCATCCCGGTCCTCGCGTTCGTCCTCGGGCTGACCATCGTCGCCGAGCTCGCGTCCGACGCCGGGGTCTTCGACCGGCTCGCCGACCTCGCCGCGCGGGTGGGCGGCGGGCGGACGATCGGGCTGTGGGGTGCCGTCGTGGTCCTCGCGGTCCTCTGCACGGTGTTCCTGTCGATCGACACGACCGCCGTGCTCCTCACCCCGATCGTGATCACGCTCGCGCGGCGCGTCGGGCTGCCGCCCATGCCGTTCGCGCTCACGACGGTGTGGCTCGCGAACACCGCGTCGCTCCTGCTGCCGGTGTCCAACCTGACCAACCTCCTCGCGGTGACGAAGATCGGGCTCGACGGCCCCCTGCCGTTCGCCGGCCTCATGGTCTGGGCGGCGCTCGCCGGGGTGGTCGTGCCGTGCGCGGTGCTCCTCGTGGTGTTCCGGAAGCAGCTGTTCGGGCGGTACGAGCCGTCGGGGATCCGGGTCCCGGCGGACCGCGGGTTCTTCCTGGCGGCCGTCGTCGTCCTGCTCGCGCTCGTCGTCGCGCTCACGGCCGGCGTCACGGTGTGGATCGCCGCGATCGCCGCCGCGGTGGTGCTCGTGGCCGTCGCGGCGGTCCGCCAGCCGTCCTCGCTCCGGGTGAGCCGGGTGCCGTGGCAGCCGCTCCTGCTCGCCGCGGGGCTGTTCGTGGTCGTCGAGACCCTGCACGCGACGGGGCTGACCGACCCGCTGGTGTCCGCGATCCGGGGCGGCGGCTCCGGCGGGACGTCGTTCGGGGACCTGCTCGCCCTCGGCGGTGCCGGCGGGGTGGCCTCGAACGCGATCGACAACCTGCCGGCGTACCTGGTGCTCGAGCCCGCGGCTGCGGGGGAGCCTCTGCGGTACGCGGCGCTCCTCGTCGGGGTGAACGCCGGCTGCCTCATCACGCCGTGGGCCTCGCTGGCGACGCTGCTCTGGCACGCGCGGCTCCGGGCCGAGGGCGTGGAGCTCTCCTGGGGGCGCTACATGCTGCTCGGGTGCATCGTCGCGCCGCTCACGGTCGTGGCGGGTGTGGCGGCGCTGCTGCTCTAGGGCGGGCGCGCGGGTGCGGGCGTGCGCGGGTGCAGGCGGGCGCGGGTGCGCGGCTGCAGGCGGGTGCGGGTGCGGGTGTGGGTGCCTGCGGCCTCGCGCGGCTGTCGGTTCGGCCGCAAAGCGACAGGATCGCGAGATGTTCGGCGCTGTCCGGTCGGTTTGGCCGCAAGCCGTCGGGCGCGCCCACCCACCGGCCCACCGGCCGGGAGGCACGGGTCGGCCTGGCGCGGCTGTCGGTTCGGCCGCGAAGCGACAGAATCACGGGGTGTTCGGCGTGGTCCAGTCGGTTTGGCCGCAAGCCGTCGGACGCGCCCACCCACCGGCCGGGAGGCACGGGTCGGCCTGGCACCGCACCTCCCGTCCGGTGCGGTCCGACCGCCCCTGGCGCGTGTCGCGTGTACCCGGCGGCGTCGGCTGGCCGTCCGGGAGCGGTCGGCGTCGGTCCATGCACGTGCATCGTGCGACATCACCGGGCGGGAGCGACGTCGTGAACCGGTGCGGGTGTCGCACCATGCGCACGCATCATGTGCGCGTGCATCGTGCGACATCACCGGGCGGGAGCGACGTCGCATCCGCGAGGACATGTCGCCCGATGCGCGAGCATGAACCGCTGCCGATCGCGCTCCCGCCCGCGCGCTACAGCCAGTCGCGCCGCTTGAACACCCCGTAGAGCACGGTGCTCGTCGCCACGATGAGCACCAGGCTCGCGAGGAGGCCCGTCCACGCGCCCTCGCCCGGGAACTTCACGTTCTGACCGAAGAACCCCGTGATCGCCGTCGGGATCGCGATGATGGCGGCCCAGCTCGTCACCTTCTTCATCACGAGGTTCTGCCGGTTCGAGGCCAGGTTGAGGTTCGTCTCGAGCACGCTCGACACGGCGTCCCGGAGCGAGTCGGACTGGTCGGCGACGCTGTTGACGTGGTCTGCGACGTCGCGGAAGTAGGGGCGGATGCCGTCGGACACGTCGGCGGCGTCCCCGCGGAGGATCGACTGCACGACGTCGCGCATGGGGACGACGAGCCGGCGGATGGTGCCGAGCGACTTCCGCAGGGCGAACGACCGGCGCTGGATGGACCCCGACCCGGAGCGCGAGCCGGACCCGGACCCCGATCCCGAGCCGGACCCCGACCCCGAGCCGGACCCGGTGCCCTCGTCGGCGTCGAACAGGTCCTCCTCGAGCGTGTCGATGAGCTCCTCGATCCGCTCCGTGGTGGCCGTCGCATGGTCGGCGACCACGTCGAACAGCCCCCACATGAGGAACGGCACCCCGTGCGACGCGAGTTCCGGGTTCGCGTCCCACCGCGTCACGATCTCGGACATGTCGAAGTCGGTGCCGTGCATGGTGACGATCGCCTGCTTGGTGATGAACGCCTTGACCTCGTGCGTGACGAGCTCGCTCCCACCCCCGGGACAGGTGATGTCCCAGACGACGAGGAACATCCCGTGCCGGTACCGGTCGAGCTTCGCGCGCTGCCCGGGTTCGAGCGCGTCCTCGCTCGCGAGCTCGTGCACGCCGAGCTCGTCCTCGACCAGCGCGAGGTCCGCCGCGGTCGGATCGGTGAAGTCGACCCAGACGACGCGGTCCGGCTCGGCCAGGTGGTCGGAGACGTCCTCGACCGGGAAGTCCTCAGCGCCGATCGAACCGTTCTGCCACATGCGGGTGCGAGCCATTCCCGGAACGCTACCCGTGCCTCCCGGTCGGCAGGCGCACGCGCCCGCCTCCGGACGGCAGGCGCACGCGCCCACACATGACGAGGCCGCCCCGTCAGGCCGCTGGTAGCCTGGCCCCGCCTCGCGAGACCTCCTCGGATCGCGTCGGCGACCGATCGGAGAACCCGCACCACATGCCCGAAGACGCACCGGCACAGCCCACCACGGACACCCCGACGACGACCGCGGATCGCGAGCAGTACGGCTTCGTGGTCGTCTCGAACCGACTCCCGGTCGACCGCGTCGTCGCCGACGACGGCACCGAGGGGTGGCGCCACTCACCCGGCGGGCTCGTCACCGCGCTCGAACCCGTCATGCGTGCCAACGACGGCGCGTGGGTCGGGTGGGCAGGGCAGGCGGACGTCAGCGTCGACCCGTTCGACAACGACGGCATCCACATCGTGCCCGTCCCGCTGTCCGAGGACGAGCTGCGCGACTACTACGAGGGTTTCAGCAACGACACGCTCTGGCCGCTCTACCACGACGTCATCGAGCAGCCGACCTACCACCGGGACTGGTGGAACGCGTACAAGCGGGTGAACCAGCGCTTCGCGGAGGCCGCGGCGGCCGTCACCGAGGAGAACGGCGTCGTCTGGGTGCAGGACTACCAGCTGCAGCTCGTGCCCCGACTGATCCGCGAGCTCCGCCCGGACGTCACGATCGGCTTCTTCAACCACATCCCGTTCCCGGCGGTCGGCATCTACGCGCAGCTCCCGTGGCGCGCGCAGATCATCGACGGGCTGCTCGGGGCCGACGTCATCGGCTTCCAACGGCATGACGACGCCTCGAACTTCCTGCGGGCCGTCCGGCACATCAAGGGCTACACGACCAAGGGCAGCATGGTGAACGTCCCGGTCGACGACCCGGACGCACCGCGCAGCCGTCGGGGGATCTCGGTCCGGCAGGTGGAGGCGAGACACTTCCCGATCTCGATCGACGCCGACAGCTACGAGGAGATCGCGCGCCGTCCGGAGGTCCAGGCCCGCGCCCGGGAGATCCGCGAGGGCCTCGGCAACCCGGACACGGTGCTGCTCGGGGTGGACCGGCTGGACTACACCAAGGGCATCCGGCACCGGATCAAGGCGTTCGGCGAGCTCATCGAGGACGGCACCGTCGACGTCGAGGACGCCACCCTCGTGCAGGTCGCGAGCCCGAGCCGGGAGCGCGTCGACACCTACATGACCCTCCGCGACGACATCGAGCTGATGGTCGGTCGGATCAACGGCGACCTCGGCACCATCAGCCACCAGCCGATCGCGTACCTCCACCACGGCTACCCGCGCGAGGAGATGGTCGCGCTCTACCTCGCGGCGGACATCATGCTCGTGACGGCACTCCGCGACGGCATGAACCTCGTCGCGAAGGAGTACGTCGCGAGCCGGTTCGACAACGACGGCGTCCTCGTCCTCTCCGAGTTCGCGGGCGCGGCCGACGAGCTCCGGCAGGCGCTCCTCATCAACCCGCACGACATCGAGGCGCTCAAGGTCACGATCACCCGCGGCATGGAGATGCCCCGGCGAGAGCGCTCGACCCGCATGCGCGCGCTCCGGAAGCGCGTCAAGGACAACGACGTCGCGCGCTGGTCGCGGCTCTTCATCGAGGCGCTCGACCGGCACACGACGGGTCCGGGGATCGACCCGGAGTCGGTCGACCCCGGCGACGAGCACGCGGCCGACCAGTCGGACACCGTCTCCGTCGAGGCACGCGACGCCTGAGTGACCGGGACACGTCCCGACCCGCGCATCATCCGCATCGCACTGGAGGAACGACATGGCCGAGCAGACCGGCACCGGAACCGACGTGGTCGGCGGAACGACCGACGACGAGACCGCGATCACCGCCGCGGTGGCGCGGACCGCCGCGGCGGACACGCTCCTCGTCGCGCTCGACTTCGACGGCACCCTCGCACCCTTCGCCGACGACCCGGGACAGGTCGGGGCGCTCCCGGGATCATGGGCCGCGGTGCTGACGCTCGACCGGGCTCGGGACACCCACGTCGTCCTCGTCTCCGGGCGCTCGCTGGAGAGCCTCGAGCGCGTCACGCAGGCACCGCCGAGCATGTCCCTCGTCGGGTCGCACGGGGTCGAGTGGCGCGTCGACGGTCAGCCGTCCGAGGCGCTGTCCGACGACGAGCGCGCCGCGGTCGACGCCGTCGGTGCGATCCTCGACGAGGTCGGTGCGCGGCACCCCGGTGTCGTCATCGAGCACAAGCCCGCCGGTCACGGCGTGCACACGCGCAGGGTGTCCGCTGATGCCGCACGCGCGGCAGACGACGACGCGCGCGCCTCGGTGTCCGCCGCCCACCCGGACGTGCACGTCCGCGCCGGCAAGGACATCCTCGAGTTCTCGATCCGCCACGTCACGAAGGGCGACGCGATCTCGCGACTGCGGACGATCCTCCAGGCCGACGCCGTGGTGTTCGCCGGCGACGACACGACCGACGAGGACGGCTTCGCCGTCCTCGACCAGGACGCCGCCGACCTCGGCGTCAAGGTGGGTCCCGGGGACACCGCGGCGCGGTACCGGGTCGAGGACCCGGCCGGACTCACGGACGTGCTCAAGGCCCTGGCGCGCCTCCGGGCCACCCGCTGAAGATGCGTTCGCATGAAGGTGCGTGGCTGGTATCCCACTTCGTCGTAGACTCGGCGCATGCCTGATATCGACGTCAAGCCCCGGTCACGAGTCGTCACCGACGGGATCGAAGCGACCACCTCCCGAGGAATGCTCCGTGCCGTCGGCATGGGCGACGAGGACTGGGACAAGCCGCAGATCGGCATCGCGTCGTCGTGGAACGAGATCACGCCGTGCAACCTGTCGCTCGACCGCCTCGCACAGGGCGCGAAGGAGGGCGTGCACTCCGGCGGGGGGTACCCCCTCCAGTTCGGCACGATCTCCGTGTCCGACGGCATCTCGATGGGCCACGAGGGCATGCACTTCTCGCTCGTCTCGCGCGAGGTCATCGCCGACAGCGTCGAGACCGTGATGATGGCCGAGCGCCTCGACGGCTCCGTGCTCCTCGCCGGGTGTGACAAGTCGCTGCCGGGCATGCTCATGGCGGCCGCGCGGCTCGACCTCGCGAGCGTGTTCCTCTACGCCGGCTCGGTGATGCCCGGCTACGTCAAGCAGCCGGACGGCACCGAGAAGCAGGTCACGATCATCGACTCGTTCGAGGGCGTGGGTGCCTGCAAGGCGGGCACGATGACCGAGGAGGAGCTCAAGAAGATCGAGTGTGCGATCGTCCCGGGCGAAGGTGCCTGCGGCGGCATGTACACCGCGAACACGATGGCGTCCCTCGCGGAGGCCCTCGGCATGAGCCTCCCGGGCTCGGCGGCCCCGCCGTCGGCGGACCGTCGCCGCGACTACTACGCGCACCGCTCCGGCGAGGCCGTGGTGAACATGCTCCGCAAGGGCATCACCGCGCGCCAGATCCTCACGCGGGAGGCCTTCGAGAACGCGATCACCGTTCTCATGGCCCTCGGCGGTTCCACGAACGCGGTGCTGCACCTGCTCGCGATCGCGCACGAAGCAGAGGTCGAGCTCACCCTCGACGACTTCAACCGCATCGGCTCGAAAGTCCCGCACATCGCCGACATGAAGCCGTTCGGGCAGTACGTCATGGTCGACGTGGACCGGAACGGCGGCATCCCCGTCGTCATGAAGGCGCTCCTCGACGCCGGGCTCCTGCACGGCGACTGCCTGACGGTCACCGGCGGGACCGTCGCCGAGAACCTCGCGGCGATCGATCCGCCGGAGCTCGACGGCAAGGTCATGCGGAAGCTCGACGACCCGATCCACGCCACCGGCGGGCTCACGATCCTGCAGGGGACGTTCGCGCCGGAGGGCGCCGTCGTCAAGACCGCCGGGTTCGACGCCGAGGTGTTCCAGGGTCCGGCCCGGGTCTTCGACCGCGAGCGCGCCGCCATGGACGCCCTGACCGAGGGGCGCGTCCAGAAGGGCGACGTCGTGGTCATCCGGTACGAGGGCCCGAAGGGCGGGCCGGGCATGCGCGAGATGCTCGCGATCACGGCGGCCATCAAGGGCGCCGGCCTCGGCAAGGATGTACTACTCTTGACCGACGGACGATTCTCAGGCGGCACAACCGGCCTGTGCATCGGCCACATAGCACCGGAGGCAGTGGACGCAGGTCCAGTCGCCTTCGTGCGCGATGGTGACCAGATTCGGGTCGACATCGCCGCTCGCACGCTCGACCTACTGGTCGACCCGGCCGAGCTGGAAGCCCGCCGTACCGGCTGGGCTCCGCTGCCCCCGCGGTACACCCGCGGAGTCCTCGCGAAGTACGCGAAGCTCGTGCAGTCCGCCGCCAACGGCGCAGTCACAGGCTGAGCTGTCTCGAGCTGGGCTGTCTCGAGCTGAGCGGTCACAAGCTGAGCGGTCCGGGATCCGTGTCCGCACGGGTCCGGCTCGATCCACCATCTACGGCTAGGAACCCCATGCCTCCGGAAGCAACTCCGCTGTCCGCCGCGGGTGCCAGGCGCGCTCCCGAGATCCTCACCGGGTCCGGCGCCGTCCTGCGCTCGCTCGAACACCTCGGGATCACCGACGTCTTCGGGCTCCCGGGCGGTGCGATCATCCCGTTCTACGACGAACTGATGGCGTCGACCACCATCCGGCACATCCTGGTCCGACACGAGCAGGGCGCCGGCCACGCAGCCGAGGGCTACGCGGCAGCGTCCGGCCGCGTCGGGGTCGCGATCGCCACGTCGGGTCCCGGTGCGACGAACCTCGTCACCGCGATCGCCGACGCGTACATGGACTCGGTGCCGTTCATCGCGATCACCGGTCAGGTGTTCTCGACGCTCATGGGCACGGACGCCTTCCAAGAGGCGGACATCGTCGGCATCACGATGCCGATCACCAAGCACTCGTTCCTGGTCACCGACCCGGCGGAGGTCCCCGCGACCCTGGCGGCGGCATACCAGATCGCGACGACCGGCCGCCCCGGCCCCGTGCTCGTCGACATCACCAAGGACGCACAGCAGAAGTCGGCGCCGTTCTCGTGGCCACCGAAGGTCGACCTCCCCGGGTACCGCCCGGTGACCAAGGCGCACGGCAAGCAGATCACCGCGGCCGCGCAGCTCCTGGCAGACGCCGAGCGCCCGGTCTTCTACGTCGGCGGCGGCGTCATCCGATCCGGTGCGTCGGCGGAGCTCCTCCGCCTCGCCGAGGCCACCGGCGTCCCCGTCGTCACGACGCTCATGGCGCGCGGGGCGTTCCCCGACTCGCACCAGCAGCACCTCGGGATGCCCGGGATGCACGGCACCGTCCCGGCGGTCCTCGGCCTCCAGGAGAGCGACCTCATCGTCGCGATCGGGGCGCGGTTCGACGACCGGGTGACGGGCAAGGTCGACGAGTTCGCGCCGGACGCCAAGGTCGTCCACGTCGACATCGACCCGGCCGAGATCTCCAAGATCCGGTTCGCCGACGTCCCGATCGTCGGCGACGCGAAAGAGGTCATCACCGACCTCGTCGCGGCGTGGACGGACATCCCCGCCGCCGACCGCGCCGACACCTCCGAGTGGTGGGCCCGGTTGAACGGCATCCGCGAGGAGTTCCCGCTCGGGTACGCGGAGCCCGACGACGGACTCCTCGCGCCGCAGGCCGTCATCAAGCGCATCGGCGAGCTCACGGGGCCCGAGGGCGTGTACGCGTCCGGGGTCGGCCAGCACCAGATGTGGTCGGCGCAGTTCATCAAGTACGAGCGACCGAACGCATGGTTGAACTCCGGCGGCGCGGGCACCATGGGGTACTCGGTCCCGGCGGCGATGGGGGCGAAGGTCGGGCAGCCCGACCGCGTGGTCTGGGCGATCGACGGCGACGGCTGTTTCCAGATGACGAACCAGGAGCTCGCGACCTGCGTCATCAACGACATCCCGATCAAGGTCGCGATCATCAACAACTCCTCGCTCGGCATGGTGCGCCAGTGGCAGACGCTGTTCTACGACGGCCGCCATTCGTTCACCGACCTGAACACCGGACACGGCTCCCGGATGGTCCCGGACTTCGTGAAGCTCGCCGACGCGTACGGGGCACTCGGCATCCGCGTCACGAAGGAGTCCGAGATCGACGACGCGATCAACCTGGCCCTCGCCACGAACGACCGGCCCGTCGTCATCGACTTCGTGGTGAGCCGCGACTCGATGGTCTGGCCGATGGTCCCGCAGGGTGTCTCGAACTCCGCGATCCAGCACGCCCGCGCCCTCGCCCCCAGCTGGGACGACGAGGACGCCGACATGACCGGGAGGCCCGCATGAGCCACGTCCTGTCCCTCCTCGTCGAGGACAAGCCGGGTCTGCTGACCCGCGTCGCCGGGCTCTTCGCCCGTCGCGGCTTCAACATCGAGTCGCTCGCCGTCGGGACGACCGAGGTCGAGGGCCTGTCCCGGATCACGGTCGTCGTCGACGTCGAGGACCTGCCGCTCGAGCAGGTGACGAAGCAGCTGAACAAGCTGATCAACGTCATCAAGATCGTCGAGCTCGACTTCTCCCAGTCGGTGCAGCGCGAGCACATGCTCATCAAGGTGCGCGTCGACAACCAGACCAGGTCCCAGGTGCTCGAGGCGGTGAACCTGTTCCGCGCGAGCGTCGTCGACGTCGCGTCGGACTCGCTCATCGTCGAGGTCACCGGCGACCCCGGCAAGATCCAGGCCATCCTCCGGGTCCTCGAACCCTACGGCGTCAAGGAGCTCGCACGTGCGGGACTCCTCGGCATGGGCCGTGGCCCGAAGAGCATCACGGACAGAGTGTCCCGCTGACAGGGCGGGGCTCGATCCGCAGCAACTCGCTGAGAGACCGGGTGTCCCGCTGACCAGGCAGGGCTCGATCCGAACACGCACAAGACAACGAACAACCAAGGAGAACCACCACCGTGACTGACATCGTGTACGACGCCGACGCCGACCTGTCGATCATCCAGGGCAAGAAGGTCGCCGTCATCGGCTACGGCTCGCAGGGCCACGCGCACGCGCTGAACCTCCGTGACTCCGGTGTCGAGGTCGTCGTCGGGCTCCAGGAGGGTTCGAAGAGCCGCGTCAAGGCAGAGGAGGCGGGCTTCACCGTCCAGACCCCCGCCGAGGCCACCGCGTGGGCCGACGTCATCGTCATCCTCACGCCGGACCAGGTCCAGCGCCACGTCTACAAGGACGAGATCCAGCCGAACATCGGCGAGGGCAAGGCGCTCGTCTTCGGGCACGGCTTCAACATCCGCTTCGGCTACATCGAGGCCCCGGAGGGCGTCGACGTCGTGCTCGTCGCGCCGAAGGGCCCCGGCCACACGGTCCGTCGCGAGTACGAGGCCGGCCGTGGCGTGCCCGTCATCGTCGCGGTCGAGGTCGATGCCTCAGGCAGCGCCTGGGACCTCGCATGGAGCTACTCCAAGGCGATCGGCGGCCTCCGTTCCGGTGGCATCAAGACCACCTTCACCGAGGAGACCGAGACCGACCTGTTCGGCGAGCAGGCCGTGCTCTGCGGCGGGACCTCGCAGCTCATCCAGTACGGCTTCGAGACCCTCGTCGAGGCGGGGTACCAGCCGCAGATCGCCTACTTCGAGGTCCTGCACGAGCTGAAGCTCATCGTCGACCTGATCTGGGAGGGTGGCCTCACCAAGCAGCGCTGGTCGATCTCCGACACGGCCGAGTTCGGTGACTACGTCTCCGGCCCGCGCGTCATCGACCCGCATGTCAAGGACAACATGAAGGCCGTCCTCGACGACATCCAGTCGGGTGCGTTCGCGAAGCGCTTCATCGACGACCAGGACGCCGGAGCACCCGAGTTCACGGCACTTCGCGAGAAGGGCGAGGGCCACCCGATCGAGGCCACCGGCCGTGAGCTGCGCAAGCTCTTCGCATGGAAGCAGACCGACTCGGACTACGTCGACGGTTCCGCGGCCCGCTAGAGTCACAGTCACCCTTCGATGACGAAGCGGCGGTGCACCCGCACCGCCGCTTCGCGATGTGACCCGAACGTTATGCAGCAGAACCGAACGCTCCTCGACGCCGTGATGCCCGTGTCCACGGCGACTTCGGCGACCCGGTCGCGCGCGATGTCCGAACCGCGCGCAGTGTCGCGATGCGCGACGGCCCCGGGACGTCCGGAGCGGCCCTCGGGCCGTGGGAGGATCGTCGAATGGCGGTAGGGAGACGAGCGGTCCACATCGGCGCCGGCAAGATCGGCCGCGGATTCGTGGGCCAGTTCCTCGCGGCGAGCGGGTACGACCTCACCTTCGTCGACGTCGACGACCGCGTGGTCAGCGCGCTGAACGACGCGGGACGTTTCGTCGTCCACGAGGTCGGGGACGTCCCGGTCGACCACATCGTCTCCGGGTTCCGCGCCAGGAACAGCAAGACCGACCGGCAGAACGTGATCCGTGCGATCGCGGAGGCCGACGTCGTCACGACGGCCGTCGGTGCCAGGACGCTGCCGCTCGTCGCGCCCGTCATCGCCGAGGGGCTCGCCGCCAGGTCTGCGGACGCCGGACTCGTCACGATCGTCGCCTGCGAGAACGCGCTGAACGCCACGGATGCACTGCACGCGAGCATCCGCCGGGCTCCGATCCTCGAGGACCGTGAGATCGAGGCGGTCTTCGCGAACTGCGCGATCGACCGGATCGTGCCGGAGCAGATCGGCGTCATCGGGCAGGCGAACGGCCTCGACGTCGTCCTCGAGCCGTTCTACGAGTGGGTCATCGAGCGCACCCCGTTCCTGCGCGTCGGTCTCGAGCACCCGGAGATCGACGGCGTGACCTGGGTCGACGACCTGCAGCCGTTCGTCGAGCGGAAGCTCTACACCGTGAACACGGCGCACGCCACCGCGGCGTACCACGGCTTCGTCCGCGGCATCCGGCTCATCCGCGAAGCCCTCGAGGACGAGAACGTCCGCCCCGAGGTCGACGGCGTGCTCGCCGAGACCACGGCGCTCCTCGTCGCGAAGCACGGCTTCGATCCACAGGAGCACGCGCGGTACGTCGAGGCGAACCTCGCCCGGATCGCGAACCCGCTGCTGCCGGACACGACAGCGCGGGTCGGGCGGAACCCCCTCCGGAAGCTCGGCCGCCGCGAGCGGTTCATCGGACCCGCAGCGCAGCTCGCCGAGCGCGGGCTCCCCGTCGACCACCTCCTCGGCGCGGTCCGCGTCGCACTCGAGTTCGACGACCAGGACGACCCCGAGTCGTTCGAGCTGCACGCGCTGCTCCGCTCCGGTGCCACGGCGCACGCGCTCACCGAGATCCTCACCGGGCTCATGGAGAGCCACCCGCTGTTCCCGGCGGTCCGCACGGTCGTCGCTTCTACACTGGAGCGATGAGGACCACAGCATGTCCGGCGTGAACGACGCAGCGTCCCCGCCGGAGGCCGAGCACGACGCGGACGGCCGGCACGACGCGGACGGCCGGCACGACGCGGACGGCCGGCACGACGCCGACGATGCCGCCCTGTCGTGGGGCGACGAGCACGACGCGACGTACGTCGATGCGTCCGAGAACGCCGTCACGACCAGAGCGCGCCGGGAGCGGGACCCGGACGCCCCCACCGGGTCCGGGTCGCTCGTCGGCATGGGCGTGATCGGCGCCGTCTACCTGCTCTACACGGTGGCGTGGCTCATCACCGCCTCGACCCAGTACGTCACGGGTGCGAACGGCCTGCTGACCGTGGCGGTGGACGTCCTCCGGATCATCGCCATCGTCGCTCCGGCCGCATGGTTCCTCGTCACGCTCTGGGTCGGTGCCACCAGCCGGACCAGGACGCGGTTCCTCTGGCTCCTCCTCGGGCTCGTCGTGCTCATCCCGTGGCCCTTCATCATGACGAGGAGCTTCGGGTGAGCGCGGCGGATCCGTCGGCATCGGGCGAGCCCGGTGTCGCGCGTCGGGACGACCTCGTCGGACGGTCGGTCGTGTGGGCGGTCTTCGGCCTCCTCAGCGCCTACGTCCTGTGGCAGAGCATCGGCAACCTCGTCTCCGTGGTCCAGAGCGTGCACGCGTTCAACGACTTCGTGGCGACGAACGGGGGAGCGGCACTCACCCGGAGCGTGCCGTGGACGTGGCTCGTGCTCGACGTCCTGGTCGCGCCGCTCACGTTCGCCGTCGCGTGGCTCCTGACGCGCCGGCTGTCGCTCGGTCGGACCGTCGGCGTCTTCTTCGTCGCGTTCGCAGCCGCGGGCGTCGTGTGGCTCGACCTCCAGCTCTACGTGCCGACCCTGCTGAACCTGTAGGAGACGGACAGGAGGCACGGTGCCAGGCCGCCCCGTGCCTCCCGTCCGCATCGCGGTCGCGCGCCGTAACGCGACCCGTCGCGTCGGTAGCATGGTCGGGTCTCGTGACCCCTCTCGTTAGGAACCCCACCTGTGGCCAAGCCGGTCGTCCTGATCGCCGAAGAACTCTCACCCGCGACCGTCGACGCCCTCGGGCCGGACTTCGACGTCCGGAACGTGGACGGGACCGACCGGCCGGCGCTCCTCGCCGCGCTGTCCGAGGCGAACGCGATCCTCGTCCGGTCCGCGACGAAGGTCGACGCCGAGGCGATCGCCGCCGCCCCGTCGCTCCAGGTCATCGCCCGCGCGGGTGTCGGCCTCGACAACGTCGACATCAAGGCCGCGACGACCGCCGGGGTCATGGTCGTCAACGCGCCGACGTCGAACATCATCTCCGCCGCGGAGCTGACCGTCGGCCACATCCTGAGCCTCGCCAGGCACATCCCGGCCGCGCACGCATCACTCGCGGCCGGCGCGTGGAAGCGATCGCAGTACACCGGTGTCGAGCTCTACGAGAAGACGCTCGGCATCATCGGGCTCGGTCGCATCGGTGCGCTCATCACGGCGCGCCTGCAGGCCTTCGGGGTCAAGGTCGTGGCCTACGACCCCTACGTCACGCCGGCCCGCGCGCAGCAGCTCGGGGTCGAGCTCGTCTCCCTCGACGACCTGCTCCGCCGCGCGGACTTCGTGACGATCCACATGCCGAAGACCCCGGAGACGCTCGGGATGATCTCCGACGACCAGTTCGCGATCATGAAGCCGACCGCGTTCATCGTCAACGTCGCCCGCGGTGGACTGATCGACGAGGACGCCCTCGCCCGGGCGCTGCGGTCGGGCGAGATCGCGGGCGCGGGACTCGACGTCTTCGTGTCCGAGCCGCCGACCTCCGACGCGCTCACCAGCCTGCCGAACGTCGTCGTGACCCCGCACCTCGGTGCCTCGACGGACGAGGCGCAGGAGAAGGCCGGTGTCTCGGTCGCCAAGAGCGTCCGGTTGGCGCTCGGCGGCGAGCTCGTGCCGGACGCGGTGAACGTCGCCGGTGGGGTCATCGACCCGTACGTCCGTCCCGGCATCCCGCTCATGGAGAAGCTCGGCCAGGTGTTCGCGTCCCTCGCCGAGTCGTCGGTGACGAACGTCGACGTCGAGGTGCACGGCGAGCTGAGCAGGTACGACGTCAGCGTGCTGAAGCTCGCGGCGCTCAAGGGCCTGTTCACGGACGTGGTGAGCGAGCAGGTCAGCTACGTCAACGCGCCGCTCCTCGCCGAGCAGCGCGGGGTCACGGTGCGGCTCATCAGCGACGACGAGAGCCCCGAGTACCGGAACGTACTGAGGATCCGCGGCGCACAGTCGGACGGGCCGACGATCAGCGTCTCCGGTACGCTCACCGGGCCGAAGCAGGTCGAGAAGATCGTCGAGATCAACGGCTACGACGTCGAGGTCCCGCTCGACCGGCACCACATCGTGATGGTCTACACGGACCGTCCGGGGATCGTGGCGGTCTACGGTCGTGAGTTCGGCGACGCCGGCATCAACATCGCCGCCATGCAGATCGCCCGTCGTGCCGCCGGTGGTCAGGCGCTCAGCGTCCTGACCGTCGACTCGCCGGCACCCTCCGAGCTGCTCGAGAAGGTCCGGTCCTCGATCGACGCCGAGTCCCTCCGCGAGATCGACGTGACGCTGTGACCACGGACGCTGCGGGCACGGACGCTGCACGCACGGAAGACGTCTCGAGCGCTGATCTCGGTTCCACGCTCGACCTCGCGGTCATCCGCGGCGACGGCATCGGCCCAGAGGTCGTCGACGAGGCGCTGAAGGTGCTCCACGCCGCGACGTCCTCCGGCGACCTGACCGTCACGACGACCGACTACACACTGGGCGCCGGTCGGTACCTCGAGACCGGCGACATCCTGACCGACGACGACATGGCGTCGATCGCCGGGCACGACGCGATCCTCCTCGGCGCCGTCGGGGGCGACCCGCGCGACCCCCGGCTCGCCGGCGGCATCATCGAGCGCGGCCTGCTCCTGAAGCTCCGCTTCGCCTTCGACCACTACGTCAACCTCCGACCGACGCGGGTGTACCCCGACGTCCGGTCCCCGCTCGCCGATCCCGGGGAGGTCGACTTCATCGTCGTCCGCGAGGGCACCGAGGGCCCGTACGTCGGGAACGGCGGCGTCATCCGGAAGGGCACCCCCCACGAGATCGCGACCGAGGTCTCGCTGAACACCGCGTTCGGCGTGGAACGCGTCGTGCGGTACGCGTTCGACCTCGCTCGCACGCGGCCGAGGCGGCGTCTGACACTCGTGCACAAGAGCAACGTCCTCGTACATGCCGGCGACCTCTGGCAGCGGATCGTCGCGAGCGTCGGGGCCGACTACCCGGAGGTGCAGGTCGACTACCAGCACGTCGACGCCGTGACCATCCACATGGTGCGGAACCCGGGTGTGTTCGACGTCATCGTCACGGACAACCTCTTCGGCGACATCATCACCGACCTCGCCGGCGCGATCAGCGGCGGCATCGGTCTGGCGGCCTCGGGCAACATCAACCCGGACGGCACCTTCCCGAGCATGTTCGAGCCGGTGCACGGGTCCGCGCCGGACATCGCGGGTCAGCAGAAGGCCGATCCGACGGCCGCGATCCTGTCCGTGGCCCTGCTCCTCGACTCCCGCGGTCGGCGTGCCGAGGCAGCGATGGTCACTCGCGCGGTGGAGGCGGACCTCGCGGGTCGGGGAGCCACCTCGCGGAGCACGGCGGAGATCGGCGACGCGATCGCTGCCGCGGTCCGTTCCGGGTCGGGGTCGTAGGCTCTCCAGGAAGACGTCCCCGCACCATGGGGCCGTCGCCGCACCGGGCCCGTCGCCCCACCGCCCCACCGCCCCACCGGGACCGTTCCCGCACCGGGCCGTTCCCTCGAGGGACGGCCAGACCGTCATCGTTCGACAGGAGTCCAGCAGTGACCACCACTGACAGCACGACCGCGTTCGGCGCGGGCTTCACCACGACGCCGTCGCAGGAGCTCCGCGCGGAGGCCGAGCGCGAGACGATCCTGAGCGACCCGGGGTTCGGCAAGTACTTCACCGACCACATGGCCACCGTGTCGTGGTCGATCGACGCCGGGTGGCACGACGCGTCGATCCACCCGTACGGTCCGATCACACTCCAGCCGAGCGCGAGCGTGTTGCACTACGCGCAGGAGATCTTCGAGGGCCTGAAGGCGTACCGGCACGGCGACGGCTCGGTGTGGACGTTCCGTCCGGAGTCGAACGCCGCACGGTTCCAGCGTTCCGCCCGTCGGCTGGCGCTCCCGGAACTCCCGACGGAGATATTCGTCGAGGCGATCCGGCAGCTCGTCGGCACCGACGTGGCCTGGGTCCCGAGCGCCGACGAGACGAGCCTCTACCTCCGCCCGTTCATGATCGCGACGGAGTCGTTCCTCGGGGTGCGTGCCGCGCACGAGGCAGCGTTCCACGTCATCGCGAGCCCGGCGGGCGCGTACTTCTCGTCAGGACCACAGCCGGTGTCGATCTGGTTGTCGACCGAGTACGGCCGCGCGGGCAAGGGCGGTACCGGCGCCGCGAAGACGGGCGGCAACTACGCCGCGTCGCTCCTGCCGCAGCAGGAGGCATACGAGCACGGGTGCCAGCAGGTGATGTTCCTCGACCCGGTCGAGGGCCGGTACCTCGAGGAGCTCGGCGGCATGAACGTGGTGCTCGTCCGCTCCGACGGCACCCTCGTCACCCCGGACTCGGACAGCATCCTCGAGGGGATCACCCGGGACTCGATCCTGCAGCTCGCCGAGGACCGGGGCCTCCGCGTCGAGAAGCGCCGCGTGACGCTCGACGAGTGGCGTGACGGTGTCGCGGACGGCTCGATCGTCGAGGCCTTCGCCTGCGGGACCGCGGCCGTGGTCACCCCGATCGCGGAGCTCCGCGGTGAGGGCTTCACGATCGGTTCACCGACAGCGGGCCCGGGAGAGCTGACGATGTCGCTCCGGAACGAGCTGACCGACATCCAGTACGGCCGTCGGCCCGATCCGCACGGCTGGATGGTGCAGCTGACCGATGCCGATCCGACGACCGCGCTGGACGCAGACGCGGACGCGGGTATCGCAGCGGACTCAGGCGCGAGCGACGCCGCGCTCGGTCGCTAGGCTCGGACGGTGAAGATCGCACGGTTCAGTTCCCAGGGCGAAGACCCCCGCTACGGCATCCTCGACGACCAGGGCATCGTGGTGCTCGCGGGCGATCCGCTCTACCAGGGCTTCGAACCCACCGGGGAGCGCGTCGACCGCCGGGGGGTCACGCTGCTCGCCCCGGTGATCCCGCGGTCCAAGGTCGTGGGCGTCGGACTCAACTACTCGGACCACGTCGCCGAGATGGACGAGGCCACCACCGACGACCCGGTGCTGTTCCTGAAGCCGAACACCGCGGTCGTCGGTCCCGGTGACCCGATCCGCATCCCGCAGGACGTCGGGCGGGTCGACTTCGAGGGGGAGCTGGCGGTCGTCATCGGCTCGATCGCGAAGAACGTGCGGCGTGAGGACTTCGCGGACGTCATCCTCGGCTACACGATCGCGAACGACGTGACCGCGCGCGATCTGCAGCAGCGGGACGGTCAGTGGGCGCGGGCCAAGGGGTTCGACACGTTCTGCCCGCTCGGGCCGGTCATCGAGACCGATCTCGATCCGTCGGACGTCCGGATCGAGACCCGCGTCGATGGCGAACTCCGTCAGGCCGCATCGACCTCGGAGATGATCCACGACATCCCGACGCTCATCGAGTTCGCGTCCTCCATCTGGACCCTGCTCCCCGGAGACGTCATCCTCACGGGGACCCCCGCGGGTGTCGGCGAGATCCACGACGGCGAGGTCGTCGAGGTCAACGTCACGGGGATCGGCTCCCTCACAAACCCGGTGCTTGCACGTCGATGACGTCGGCGTCGTGCGGCCCGGTTCCCCAGGGAGCCGGGCTGCTGCTGCATCCGGCGGACGAGCGCGAACCGTCCGCCGGACATCACGGTCGCCGACGGACTGGAGGCGGTGCTCCCGTCTCGCAGACCGCGACACGCCCGGCGGTCGCCTGGTTTGGCACGTCGGCGTCGGCCTGCGTAAAGTAATCCCTCGTCACCCCACAGGGCGGCGGAGCGGCTGAGACGGTCTGATGTTCGCATCAGGTGCAGTCCAGACCCCCGTCGGACCCTCAAGCGGGACCATCTCAGAGTCTGACCCGGTGACGGGGCGGACAGGGATGACGGAACTCAGCCTCGGTTGGAAACCTTCGGGTGGAAGACCGAGCGCGTCTGGTCCTTGAGAACTCAACAGCGTGCACATTGTCAATGCCAATTTATTGACCTCGTGCGATGATCCTGATCTTTTCGGTTGGGGGAGTCGT
>NZ_LMMJ01000008.1 GCF_001422205.1 Curtobacterium sp. Leaf261 | reverse complement strand
ACGACTCCCCCAACCGAAAAGATCAGGATCATCGCACGAGGTCAATAAATTGGCATTGACAATGTGCACGCTGTTGAGTTCTCAAGGACCAGACGCGCTCATGCATCCACCTGACGGTGTCAGCCACGAGGCTAGGTTTCCGTGCCACCGATGAGCCAGACGAAGCTGGCACCGTGCCCTGCCGAAGCAGGTCACCGGCTCATCCCGGAGGAGAGGATCGGTGGACTTTACATCCTAGGCGTCGAAGCCGACGAGTACAAGACCCGATCTGGACTTCGGTGGAGGATGGCCCCCGCTTGAGGCCGACGTGCTCCGAGATTCGCATCTCAGCCGCTCCGCCGCACCTTTGGGGTGACGAGTAAGAACTATACGTGGGCCTCCGGGGCGGCACGAATCGCAGCCACGTCCCGGGCGTGTCGCGGCCGGGTGGCGAGCACGGGCTCACGCGGAGGACCCGCGCTCAGGCCGTGACGGTCACTCCGGCGAGGGTCTTCTTGCCGCGGCGGAGCACGACCACTCCCCCGCCGGACGTCCCGCCGTCGAGCACCGACGCCGACAGGAGCGCCGATGCATCGGACACTCGCTGGTTGTTCACCGAGACGCCACCCTCGTCGATCGCCCGACGGGCTGCACCGAGCGAGGTCACGAGTCCGGTCTCCACGAGCGCCTGCGCGACATCCACGTCAGGGCCGACCGTGGCGGACGGCAGCTCGGCGACCGCGGCCCGGAGTGTGGCCGCGTCGAGGGCGGCGAGGTCACCGTTGCCGAACAGGGCCGCCGCCGCGTCGATCGTCGATCGGGTCGCGGGCTCCCCGTGCACGAGCGAGGTCACCGCGAACGCGAGTGCCCGCTGGGCCTCGCGCCGGAACGGTTCGTCGGCGACGGCACGCTCGAGCCGCTCGATCTCGGTCCGCGGCAGGAACGTGAACGCCTTGATCCGCTCGATCACGTCCCCGTCGGCCGTGTTGAGCCAGAACTGGTAGAACGCGTACGGGCTCGTCATCTCCGGGTCGAGCCAGATCGCGTTGCCCTCGCTCTTGCCGAACTTGGTGCCGTCCGTGTTCGTGATGAGCGGTGTCCCGAGCGCGTGGACCGTCGCACCCTCGGCACGACGGATCAGCTCCGTCCCGCTCGTCAGGTTGCCCCACTGGTCGCTGCCACCGGTCTGCAGGGTGCAGCCGTACCGCAGGAAGAGCTCGCGGTAGTCGAGCCCCTGCAGGATCTGGTAGCTGAACTCGGTGTAGCTGATGCCCGCGTCCGAGTTCAGACGTGCCGAGACGGCGTCCTTCCTGATCATCGTGTTGACACGGAAGAACTTGCCGATGTCGCGCAGGAAGTCGATCGCGGACATCGGTGACGTCCAGTCGAGGTTGTTCACCATCCTTAGGGCGTTGTCCGCCCCGGGCTCGGTCTCCGTAGCGGTCAGGAACCGCGACACCTGGGCACGGAGCCGCTCGACCCAGTCCTCGACGGTCGCCCGGTCGTTCAGGGTGCGTTCCGCGGTCGGACGGGGGTCACCGATGAGCCCCGTGGAACCACCGACGAGCCCCAGCGGCTTGTGTCCGGCGAGCTGCAGCCGACGCATGAGCAGCAGCTGGTAGAGGTTCCCGCAGTGCAGGCTCGGTGCCGTCGGGTCGAAACCGCAGTAGTAGGTGATCGGCTCGCCGTCGAGGGCCTCCTTGAGTGCGGTCTCGTCGGTGGAGACATGCACGAGACCACGCCAGGCGAACTCGTCCCAGATGGAGGCGAAGGACGGATCGTTCTGCTGGCGCGTCAGGACGTCGAGCGCGGTATCACTGGGCACCCGCCCATGCTACCGGGCAGCGACCGGCCGGTCGGGAGGTCCGTCGAGCGCCTGCGGGTGCCGTCGGTAGGTCGACACCGTCGGGTCCCCCGCGAGCCAGAACCGCCACGGGAACGCGGCGCCACCGGCGACACCGCGGATCCCGGTCCGCGGACCGGTGCGGATGCCGGACGGGAGGCCCGGGGCGGCGGCGAGCAGCGCCTCCAGACCGTCGGTGGTCGCGACCGCATCGCGGACGGAACGGTCCGTCAGGACGGCGAGCCGATCCTCCAGACCGTCGACCGGCGACAGCCGGATCGTGTACGGGCCGGCATCGTCGGCGGCGCTGGAACCGTCGTCGTCCAACTGCGCGCCGAGCGCCTGACCGAGGTTGCCCGGTCCACGGGCGAGACCCTCGTCGGTGACCTTCGGGCCGCGCCGGTCGCGGGCGACGGACAGGCCGTGGACGACCTCGCCGGCGCGGAGCAGTGATCCTGAGGCCACCCCCTCCGGACCGCTGACGATGTTCAGACACGTGTGGATGCCGTACGAACGGTAGGCGTACAGCGTCGCCGGCGGGCCGAACAGGTGCCGGTTGCGCGGACGGAGACCCCGGAATGCGTGCGACCCCGGATCGATCTCGCCCATGTAGGCCTCGACCTCGGTGATGCGCACGGTCACGCCGCGACCCGTGATCGTCGCGCCGAGGAGCGCCGGCGCGACGGCGAGTGCCGGCAGCTCGAGCAGTCCGGTCGTCATCGCGCGAGCGGCGCGACCTCGGTCAGGGCGCGGACCTGGGCGGTGAGGGACTGCAGCTGTTCCGCCACCCGCTCCGGGGCGGTGCCCCCGACGCCGGACCGGCTCCCGACGCTCCCCTCGATCGTCAGGACCGTGCGGACTGCCGGGGTCAGGTGCTCGGACACGCTCCGGTAGTCGTCGTCGGACGGCTCGTCGAGCTCGATCCCCCGCGACTCGCAGAACTGCACGAGCGCACCGGAGATCTCGTGGGCGTCCCGGAACGCGACCCCCTGCCGCACGAGCCACTCGGCGACGTCGGTCGCGAGCGAGAATCCCTGTGGCGCGAGCTCGGCCATCCGGTCCGTGTCGAACGTCAGCGTCGCGATCATGCCGGTGAAGGCGGGCAGCAGCACCTCCAGCTGGGTGACGGAGTCGAACACCGGCTCCTTGTCCTCCTGGAGGTCCCGGTTGTAGGCCAGGGGCAGGCCCTTCAGCGTCGCCAGGAGCCCGGTGAGGTTCCCGATGAGCCGACCGCTCTTGCCGCGGGCGAGCTCGGCGATGTCCGGGTTCTTCTTCTGCGGCATGATGCTCGACCCGGTGGAGAACGCGTCGTGCAACCGGACGAAGCCGAACTCCTTCGTGTTCCAGGCGATGACCTCCTCGGCGAACCGCGAGAGGTCGATGCCGATCTGCGCCGTGACGTAGGCGAACTCCGCGACGACGTCCCGCGCGGCGGTCGCGTCGATCGAGTTCTCCGTCGGGCGGTCGAGGCCGAGCTGGCTCGCGACGAGCGCCGGGTCGAGCCCGAGTGAGCTCCCGGCGAGCGCACCCGCGCCGTACGGACTCGCACTCGCCCGGTGCGACCAGTCGCGGAAGCGCTCCAGGTCGCGGACGAGCGGCCAGGCGTGGGCGAGCAGGTGGTGTGCGAGGAGGACCGGCTGCGCGTGCTGCAGGTGCGTACGACCGGGCATGATCGCGCCCTCGTGCGCGCTCGCCTGCGCGCTGATGACGTCGATCAGGTCGACGAGCTGCCGCCCGATCGTCCGCGCGTGGTCGAGCAGGTACAGCCGGACGAGCGTCGCGATCTGGTCGTTCCGGCTCCGACCCGCCCGGAGCTTGCCCCCGAGTTCCGGGCCGAGGTCGGCGATGAGCAGCCCCTCGAGCGCACCGTGCACGTCCTCGTCGGACTCGGACGGGAGCAGCGTCCCGTCGTCGAAGGCGGACTGGAGGCGGTCGAGACCCGCGAGCATCGCCTCCAGTTCGTCACCGGTCAGGTAGCCGGCCGCAGCGAGGCCGCGGGCGTGCGCCCGCGACCCCGCCAGGTCGTACGGCGCGAGCTGCCAGTCGAACTGCGTCGACCGGCTGAGTGCGGCGAGCTCCGCCGACGGACCGTCGGCGAAGCGAGCGCCCCACAGGGCGCCGGTGTTCGTGCCGTGCTCAGCCACGTCGGTCCTCAGTTCGCCAGGTCGCGGCGTGCGGAGATCTTGCTCGGGAGCGACCAGATCTCGATGAACCCCTTGGACAGCGACTGGTCGAACGTGTCGCCCGTGTCGTACGTCGCGAGGTCGAAGTCGTAGAGGCTCTGCTCGCTCCGCTGACCGGTGACGACGGCACGGCCACCCTGCAGCGACAGGCGGATGTCGCCGGAGACGTACTGCTGGGTGTCGTCGATGAAGGCGTCGAGGCTCCGCTTGAGGCCACCGAACCAGAGGCCGTCGTAGACCAGGTTCGCCCACTCGGACTCCACGCCGCGCTTGTACCGGTTGACGTCGCGCTCGAGGGTCAGGCTCTCGAGGGCCTCGTGCGCCTCGATGAGCGCGACCGCCGCGGGTGCCTCGTAGACCTCGCGGCTCTTGATGCCGACGAGTCGGTCCTCGACCACGTCGATCCGACCGACGCCGTGCTTGCCTGCGAGGGCGTTCAGCTCCTGCACGATGCGGAGGACGCTGAAGCGCTGCCCGTCGATCGCGACCGGGACACCCTGCTCGAAGGTGATCGTGACCTCGTCGGCGTCCTGCGCCACCGACGGGTCCTGCGTGTACGCGTAGAGGTCCTCGATCGGGGCGTTCCACGGGTCCTCGAGGAACCCGGTCTCCACCGCGCGGCCCCAGACGTTCTGGTCGATCGAGTACGGCGACTTCTTGCTCTGGAGGATCGGCAGGTCGTGCTCCTGCGCGTACACGATGGCCTTGTCGCGGGTGAGCGCGAGGTCACGGACCGGGGCGACGCTCGTCAGGTCGGGGGCGATCGCGGCGACGGCGGCCTCGAACCGGACCTGGTCGTTGCCCTTGCCGGTGCAGCCGTGCGCGACACTGTCGGCACCGAGCTGCTTGGCGGTCAGGGCGAGGTGCTTCGCGATGAGCGGACGGCTCAGCGCGGAGACCAGCGGGTACCGCTTCTGGTACATCGCGTTCGCCTTGAGCGCGGGGACGAGGTAGTCGTCGGCGAACTCGTCCTTGGCGTCGATGACGACCGACTCGACGGCGCCGCAGTCCAGGGCGCGCTGACGGATCGCGTCCATGTCCTCACCGCCCTGGCCGACGTCGACCGCGAGCGCGACGACCTCCTTGCCGGTGGCGTCCTTGAGCCAGCCGATGCCGACGGAGGTGTCGAGGCCTCCGGAGTACGCGAGTACGACGCGATCTGCCATGGGTTCTCCTTGGGTGTGGTGGGGGTTCGTGGTGGTCTAGTGGTTCGCGGCGTTCGCGGTGTTCGCGGCGAGGAGCCATGCGAGGAGCGCCTTCTGCGCGTGCAGACGGTTCTCCGCCTCGTCCCAGATGATGCTCCGCGGACCGTCGATGACCTCGGCGGTCACCTCGTACCCGCGGTCGGCAGGCAGGCAGTGCATGAACACCGCGTCCGCTGCGGCATGCGCGAGGAGCTCGTCGTCCACCCGGTAGTCGCGGAAGGTGCTGACGCGGTGCGCCTTCTCGTCCTCCTTGCCCATCGACACCCAGGTGTCGGTGACCACGACGTCCGCGCCGGTCACGGCCGCCACGGGATCGGCGACGACCAGCACGGAACCGCCCGTCGTGGCCGCGACACGCTCGGCGTCGGCGACCACGGCGGCCGACGGTCCGAACTCCGCCGGGGATGCGACACGGACGTGCATGCCCGCCGTCGCACCCGCGAGGAGGTACGACTGCGCCATGTTGCTCGCGCCGTCCCCGACGAACGCGACCGTCTGCCCGGCGAGGGCACCGCGGTGTTCACGGATCGTCAGGAGGTCGGCGAGGAGTTGGCATGGGTGGAAGTCGTCGCTCAGGGCGTTCACCACCGGGACGGTTGTCCCCGCGGCCATCTCCTCGAGCCCGGCCTGGCCGTACGTGCGCCAGACGATCGCCGACACCATGCGCTCGAGGACCCGCGCGGTGTCCGAGGGGGTCTCCTTGCCGCCGAGCTGGCTCGCGGCCGTCGCGATGATGAGCGGGCTGCCACCGAGGTCGGAGATGCCGACGTGGAACGAGACGCGGGTCCGGGTCGACGACTTGTCGAAGATGACGGCGACGGACTGCGGGCCCGCGAGTGGCTTGTCCGCCCACCGGTCCTGCTTCATGGCGGCCGCGAGGTCGAGGATCGCGGACTGTTCGGCCTGGCTCAGGTCGTCGTCGCGGAGGAAGTGGCGGGTCATGCGCTCGCTCCGTTCGTCGTGGCGTGCACCTTCTGCATGGCCTCGGCCAGGATCCCGAGGAACTCGTCGATCTCAGCGTCGGTCACGATGAGCGGGGGTGCGATCCGGAGCGACGACTCGTTCGGGGCGTTGACGATGAGTCCCAGCTCGAGGGCGGCGACGTTGATCGCCGGTCCGACGGGGGCGGCGAGCCCGACGCCGATGAGGAGTCCCTCACCCCGGACCTCCTCCACCAGCGGGCTGCCGATCGCCACGATGCCGTCGCGGATGCGCTCCCCCTTGGCGGCGGCGGCCTCGACGAGCCCGGCGGACTCGATCTCGGCGAGCACCGCGTTCGCGACCCGGGTCGCGAGGGGGTTCCCCCCGAAGGTCGAGCCGTGCTGGCCCGCGGAGAACAGGTCGGACGCCCAGCCGAAGGTCACGAGCGCGCCGATCGGGAAGCCACCGGCGATGCCCTTCGCGACGGTGATCGCGTCCGGGGTGATGCCGTGGTTCTGGAAGGCGAACCAGGACCCGGTCCGGCCGACTCCGGTCTGGATCTCGTCGAGGATCAGCAGGGTGCCGTGACGCTCGGTGATCTCCCGGGCTGCCCGGAGGTACCCGGCGGGCAGGTCGACGACGCCGGCTTCGCCCTTGATCGGCTCGAGGACCAGCGCGGCGACGTCGTCGCCGATGGCCGCCTCGAGTGCGTCGATGGTGGAGTCGATGTGCTCGACGCCGCCGAGCATCGGCAGGAAGTCCTCTTGCAGCGCGGGCTTGCCGGTCAGCGCGAGCGACCCCATGGTCCGACCGTGGAAGGAGTTCTTCAGGGCGAGGATCCGGGTCTTCGTGCCGTCGCCCCGGTTGAGCCTGGCGAGCTTGAACGCGGCCTCGTTCGCCTCGGCGCCGGAGTTGCCGAAGTACACCCGACCAGCGTCACCGGCCCCGGTGATGCGCTTGAGGCGCTCCGCCAGTTCGAGCTGCGGCGGGGTGGCGAAGTAGTTCGAGACGTGCATGAGCTTCGCGACCTGGTCGGTGACGGCCTCGATCACGGCCGGGTGCGCGTGTCCGAGCGAGTTCACCGCGATGCCCGCCAGGAAGTCGAGGTAGCCCTTGCCGTCGACGTCCCAGACGCGACAGCCCTCGCCGCGCTCGAGCATGATCTTCGGTGGCGTGAGGGATCGCATGAGCGATGCGCCGAACCGGTCGTTCCAGGCGGTCGTCGTGCTCGTGCTCATCGTGTCGTCCGTTCGTTCGTCGTCGTCGTCGTCGTGGTTCCCTCGGTACCGGCACGTCGTGCGGCGTCGGCTCGTCGGCCCACCTCCGCCTGCGCGTGCTGGTTCTCGGTTCGTCGTCGGGGATCGGGGATGACCTCGGTGCCCGCTCCGCGGAGCGTGAACACCTCGAGCAGGATGGAGTGCGGGATACGGCCGTCGATGATCGTCGCTCCCCCGACGCCGCCGACGACCGCGTCGAGGCAGGCCGTCATCTTGGGGATCATGCCCGACTCGAGCGTCGGGAGCAGTTCGCGCAGTTCCTCGACCGCGATCAGGTCGATGATCGAGTCGCGGTCCGGCCAGTTCCGGTAGAGGCCGGGGACGTCGGTGAGCATGAGGAGCTTCGAGGCTCGGAGCGCGATCGCGAGCGCCGCAGCAGCCGCGTCCGCGTTGACGTTGAGCGCCTGATCGGGCTCGGCCTCGTCGATCGCGATGCTCGACACGACCGGGATCCGGTTCGCCTCGATCGCTGCGAGGACGCCGGTCGGGTCGACCTCGGTGATGTCGCCGACGTGCCCGAGGTCGAACTCCTCGCCGTCGATGACGACGCCGCGCTTCTGCCCGGCGAACATCGACCCGCCGTCGCCGAACACGCCGACGCCGAGCCCGGCACCGTGCTCGTTGATCAGGTCGACGATCTCGCGGTTCACCTCGCCGGCCAGGACGTCCCTGACCACCGAGATCGCCTCGGTCGTCGTCACGCGGTACCCGCCGCGGAACTCGGAGTCGATCCCCTGCTCCTTGAGCGCCGCCGAGATCTGCGGCCCGCCGCCGTGCACCACGACCGGGTGCAGACCGGCGTAGCGGAGATAGACCATGTCCTCGGCGAAGGCGCGCTTGAGGTCGTCGTTCACCATCGCGTTGCCGCCGAACTTGACGACGACGACCTTGCCTGCGTGCCGCTTCAGCCACGGCAGTGACTCGATGAGGGTCGCGGCCTTGACCGCCGCGAGCTCCTGGTCCTCGCTGAGGAGGCCTTCCGTTCCCGTGTGCTCGCCCATCAGCTCGAGTACGCGCTGTTCTCGTGCACGTAGTCGTGCGTCAGGTCGTTCGTCAGGATCGTCGCGGAGTGCACACCGACCCGCAGGTCGATGCGCACGTGCGTCTCGCGCGGGGTCAGGTCCACGAGGTCGATCGGCTGGTCGGGAGCACCCGCGTGGCACACCCGCACGCCGTTCATCGCGACGTCGACGTCGTAGGGATCGAACTCGGCGTCGGTGGTCCCGATCGCCGCGAGCACCCTGCCCCAGTTCGGGTCGTTGCCGAACACGGCGGCCTTGAACAGGTTGTTCCGCGCCACGCTCCGACCGACCGTCACGGCGTCGTCCTCGCTCACGGCGCCGACGACCTCGATCGCGATGTCGTGGCTGGCGCCCTCGGCGTCCTGCTGGAGCTGTTTCGCGAGGTCGGCGCACACCGCGGTCAGGGCCTCCTGGAAGTCGCCGACCTCCGGAGTCGCCCCGGATGCGCCGGACGCCATGAGCACCACGGTGTCGTTCGTCGACATGCAGCCGTCGGAGTCGACACGGTCGAACGTGACCCGCGTCGCCGCGCGGAGGGCGTCGTCGAGGTCCGCCGATGCGAGCGCGACGTCGGTCGTGATGACGACGAGCATCGTGGCGAGACCGGGCGCGAGCATGCCGGCCCCCTTGGCCATCCCGCCGACGGTCCAGGTCCCGGTGTCGTCGGTCTCGGTGACGACGCTCTGCTTGGCGTGGGTGTCCGTCGTGGTGATCGCATCGGCGGCAGCGGGGCCGCCGTCGGCGCTGAGGACGGCGCTCGCCATGTCGACTCCACGGAGGACGCCGTCACGGAACGTCTGGTCCCCGACGCCGATGAGGCCCGTCGAGCACACCACGACGTCGCCGGCGCCGACATCGAGTGCCGCGGCCACCGCCTCCGCCGTCTGGTGCGTGGTCTGGAAGCCGAACGAGCCGGTGAAGCAGTTCGCACCGCCCGAGTTGAGGATCACCGCCCGGGCGCTCCCGTCCGCGACGGCCTGCTGCGACCAGATGACGGGGTGGGCCTTCGCCCGGTTGCTCGTGAACACGGCGGCGACCGCGTCGGAGGGGCCGTCGTTCACGACGAGGGCGACGTCCGGCTTGCCACTCGCCTTGAGCCCTGCGGTGACGCCGGCGGCGCGGAACCCGCGTGCCGCGGTCACGCCGAGGAGTGTCCCGCTCGTGTCCGGTGCGTCGGCACCGCCCGTCGTGTCGGACGGCGCTGTCGATCCGGTCTGGAGGCCCGGTGCGGCCTGGTCCTGTCCACCTGCGTCGGTCATGGTGCCACTCCGTCCATGCTGAGTCCGAGGGTCTCGGGGAGGCCGAGTGCCAGGTTCGTCGACTGCACGGCCGCCCCCGCGGTCCCCTTGGCGAGGTTGTCGAGTGCCGAGATCGCGACGACGCGGCCCGCGGCCTCGTCGACGGCGATCCCGACGAGTGCGGTGTTCGCCCCGATCGTGTCCGCCACCCGGGGGAACTCGCCCTCCGGCAGCAGGTGCACGAACGGCTCGTCCGCGTACGCGCGCTCCCAGGCGGCCCGGACGTCGGTCGCGGACACCCCCGGGAGGAGCCTGGCGGTGGTCGTCGCGAGGATCCCCCGCGACATCGGCACGAGCACCGGCGTGAAGGACAACCGGACGTCGGTGGCTCCGGCCGCCACGAGGTTCTGACGGACCTCGGGGACGTGCCGGTGCGTGCCACCGACCGCGTAGGCCGAGGCCGACCCCATGATCTCCGACGCCAGGTACGTGTTCGCGAGCTTCTTGCCGGCCCCGGACGGCCCCACGGCGAGCACCGCGACGAGGTCGTCCGCGGACACGACGCCCGCTGCGACACCGGGTGCGATGCCGAGCGTCATGGCGGTGACGTTGCAGCCGGGCACCGCGATCCGCGTCGTCCCGACCAGCTCGTCACGCTGCTTCCGGCCGCCGGGGAGCACCAGCTCGGGGAGCCCGTAGGTCCACGCCCCGAAGTACTCACCGCCGTAGAACGCTGTCCAGTCGGCCTGGTCCACGAGCCGGTGGTCGGCGCCGCAGTCCACGACCAGGGTGTCGGCGTCGAGCTGTTCGGTGATCGCCCCCGACTGCCCGTGCGGCAGCGCCAGGAACACGACGTCGTGGCCACGGAGGTTCGCCGCGGTCGTCTCGACGAGTGTCAGGTGCGCGAGCGAGCGGAGGTGCGGCTGGGTCGTGATCAGCGGCTGGCCCGCGTTCGAGAACGCGGTCACGGTCCGGACGTCGAACTCGGGGTGGGCGGAGAGGATGCGCAGCAACTCACCGCCCGCGTAGCCGCTGGCTCCCGCCACGGCGACGGATACGGACATTCGGTTCCACCTTGGATTCGGACTTCGGTCGAGGGAGTCGGTGGCGGCGGCCCCGGGCGGAACTGATCCGAGATCAGTCGCGCAGGGTCGCCCCGAATCGCTCGCCGGCACGTCGGACAGCGCCGTCGCGGGCCTCGGTGGCCTCGGCAGCGGTCAGGGTGCGGTCCGTGGCGCGGAAACGCAGCGCGAACGTCAGGGACTTCTGTCCCTCGTCCATGCCGGCGCCCCGATAGTCGTCCACGATTCGAGCATACTCCAAGAGCGAACCCGCACCACTCCGCACGGCGTCGAGCACATCGCCCGCCGGGACGTCCGCGTCGACCACGAGTGACAGGTCCTGCGTCGCCGCCGGGTACGCCACGATCGGCTCCGGCACCACCGCGTCGGGGGCAGCCGCGATGAGCGCGTCGAGGTCGATCTCGAGCGCTGCGACGACGCGCGGGAGGTCGGCCTCCTCGGTCAGCGCAGGCAGCAGCTCACCCGCGACCCCGACGACCGTCCGCGAACCGTCGGCCGCCACGACCGCGAGTTCAGCCGCGCGTCCGGGGTGGAGTGACGGGTGCGAGGCCTGCGCGACCGTGAGTTCGACGCCGACGGTCCACGCGACGAGGCGCGCGACGTCGAGCGCATCCGCGACCCCGAACGGTTCGGCGGTCGTGCCGGGCTGCTTGACGACGCGCGCACCGGTGAGGAGCGCCGACACGTGGTTCGGCTGCGCCGGGAGCGCAGCGTCCATCGCGGCGAGCACCTCGGCCGACGGGCGGGCACCACCGAGGTCGATGTCGTCGGTGCCGAGCACCCCGTCCGCCGTCGGCAGGAACACCCGGGCGATCTCGTACACGGCGACGTCGACCAGACCGCGGGCGATGTTCCGGCGCGCGATGTCCACGAGTGCCGGCAGTCCGCTCCGACGAAGGAGGTCCAGGTCGGCGTCGAGGGGGTTCGCGAGGGTGACGCTCCGGCCGCCCTCCGGGTCGATGCCGGGGAACGCGGCCTGCGTCGAAGCGGCGACGAACGGCGCGCTGAGCACCTCGACGAGTCCGTCGGCGGCGAGGGCTGCGGCGACGCGGCGGACGGCCTTCTGGGACCGTGACAGCCCCCGTCCGGGCGGCGCCACCGGCAGGATGCTCGGGATGCGGCCGTACCCGACGATGCGAGCGACCTCCTCGACCAGGCTGACGTCGTCGACCAGGTCGGGTCGCCACGTCGGCGGCACCACGGCGAGACGGCGGCCATCTACCGTCACGTCGGCGCCGATCGCCCGGAGCGCGTCGACGACCTCGGTGTCGGTGTAGTCGACACCCGTCACCTCGGCCGCGCGATCGACCGCGAGGGCGATCGTGGGACGTGGTCGGTCGTCCACCACGGTCGACCCGAGGGTGTCCGCCGTGCCACCGGCGAGGTCGACGAGGAGCTCGACGGCGCGCGCGGCCGCGGCCTCGGCCACGAGCGGGTCGACGCCGCGCTCGAACCGACGGGACGCCTCGCTCGGCAGCTTGTGCCGTCGGGCGGTGCGGGCGATCGACACCTGGTCGAAGCCCGCGGCCTCGATGAGGACGTCCGTGGTGTCTGCGCGGATCTCGGTCCGCGCGCCGCCCATGACACCGGCGAGTCCGACGGCCCCACTCGCGTCCGCGATCACGAGATCCTCGGCGTCGAGTTCGCGCGTGCGGTCGTCGAGCGTGACCAGGGTCTCCCCCGCGGTCGCGCGGCGGACGGTGAGCCCGCCGTCGACCCGTGCGAGGTCGTAGCCGTGCAGGGGCTGCCCCAGCTCGAACATGACGTAGTTCGTGATGTCGACCGCGAGGGAGATGCTCCGGACGCCGACGAGCGACAGCCGCGCGATCATCCATGCCGGTGTCGGTCGGGTCGCGTCGATGCCGCGGACCACACGGGTCACGAAGGTGTGCGCGCCGACGTTCCCCCGGATGGGCGCGTCGTCCTGGATCGTGACCGCGAAACCCTCGCCGGACCGCGGAGCCGGCCTGCCCGCCGGGTCGGTGAAGGTCGCGCCGGTGGCGTGCGAGTACTCCCGTGCGACACCGCGGATGCTGAATGCGTACCCGCGGTCCGGCGTGACGTTGATCTCGACCGCGGCGTCGTCGAGCCCGAGCAGCGCGATGGCGTCCGCTCCGACCTCCGGCTCCATGCCGAGGTCGGCGAACCGGAGGATGCCGTCGTGCTCGTCACCGAGTCCGAGTTCACGCGCCGAGGCGATCATGCCGTCGGAGGTGTGCCCGTAGGTCTTCCGTGCCGCGATCGGGAACGGGCCGGGCAACACCGCACCGGGCAGCGTGACGACCACGAGGTCGCCGACGTCGAAGTTGTGCGCACCGCAGACGATGCCGCGCGGCTCGGACTCGCCGACGTCGACCTGGCACCAGTTGATCGTCTTGCCGTTCTTCTGCGGCTCCGGCTCGCGCGAGAGCACACGACCGACGACGATCGGCCCGGTGAGGTCGAACGTGTGGACGGACTCTTCCTCGAAGCCGACGGACACGAGCGCCGCGTGGACGTGCTCGAGCGTCGCGTCGTCGGGGAGGTCGACGGACTCGCCGAGCCAGCGGAGTGGGACGCGCATCAGACCACCGTTCCGAACTGCTGCGAGAAGCGGATGTCGCCCTCGACCATGTCGCGCATGTCGTTGAGTTCGTTGCGGAACTGGAGTGTCCGCTCGATCCCCATGCCGAACGCGAACCCCTGGAACTCGGCGGGGTCGATGCCCGCCGACCGGAGGACGTTCGGGTTGACCATGCCGCATCCGCCCCACTCGACCCACCGTGCGCCGCCCTTGGCGTTCGGCTGCCAGACGTCCATCTCCGCGGAGGGTTCGGTGAACGGGAAGTAGTTCGGACGCAGCCGGATCTCGGCGTCGTCGCCGAACATCTGCCGTGCGAAGTGCTCGAGCGTGCCCCGGAGGTTCGCCATCGTGAGCCCCCTGTCGATCGCGATGCCCTCGACCTGCGTGAAGACCGGCGTGTGCGTGGCGTCGAGCTCGTCCGAGCGGTACACGCGTCCGGGCGCGATGACGTACAGGGGCAGGTCACGCTCGAGGAGCGACCGGATCTGCACGGGCGACGTGTGGGTGCGGAGCAGGAGGTGCCGGTCGACGGGCTCGACGAACACCGTGTCCTGCATCGCCCGGGCGGGGTGGTCCTGGTCGAAGTTCAGGGCGTCGAAGTTGAACCACTCGTGCTCGACCTCGGGGCCCTCTGCGACCTCCCATCCCATGCCGACGAAGATGTCCGACACGGTCTCCTGGAGGAGGGACAGCGGGTGACGAGCGCCCGGCTGTCGGCGGCTCGGGAGTGCTGTGACGTCGAGTCGTTCGGCGTCGATGCGCGCGGACTCCTCGGCCTCCGCCAGCACGGACTCCTGTGCGGCGACCGCCTCGTTCACCCGCCCGCGGGCCTGCCCGACGAGCTTGCCCGCCGTGGCCTTCTGGTCGGGTGCGACGGTCCGCATGCCGGCGTTCATCCGAGCGAGCGTCGACTGCTCGCCGGTGTGCTCGGCCCTCGCCTGCTTCAGCTCGGCGACGGTCGTCGTGGCGCGGACGGCAGCGAGTGCCGCCTCCACTGCGGCGGAGACGGCCGGTTCACTGATCTCGAGTGGTTCTGACACGGTGATCAACCCTACCGGCAGGTGGGATCCCGGCGCCCCGTCCGCGCGGACTGTGGACGGGGTCGAGGGACGGCCCGCCTGTGCAGGACGGGCTACGCGCCGGCCGCGGTCCGCTGGGCGAAGGCGCTCTCGTACAGGCACACACTCGCCGCGGTCGCGAGGTTCATCGACTCCGCGAGCCCGTAGATCGGCACCTTGACGGCCCGGTCGACGAGTCGGAGGTCGTCCTCGGTCAACCCACGGGCCTCGTTGCCGAACACCCAGACGGTCGGTCCGTCGAGCAGTCCCTCGGCCCGGACCGCGGGCAGGTCGTCACCGGAGATGTCCGCTGCGAGGACCGTGTAGCCGGCCGCCTTGGCGCGCGAGATCGCGTTCGGCAGCTCGACGCCGACCGACACGGGCATGTGGAAGAGCGAACCGGTCGTCGAGCGGACCACCTTCGGGTTGTACGGATCGACACTCCGCCCCGTCAGCACGACCGCGTCGGCTCCCGCGGAGTCCGCGGCCCGGATGATCGTGCCCGCGTTCCCGGGATCGCGCACCTGTTCCAGGATCACGACCAGACCCGGCAGAGCCGGCCGGCCGTCGGACGGGAGGGACGGGTCGGCGCCGCCCCGCGCCTCCAGTCCGCCATCTGCCGAACCGGGCTCGTCCACCGGACGGAACACGTCCTTGACGGAGGTCGGGAACTGCTCACAGACGGCGACGACGCCCTGGGGCGTCACGGTGTCCGCCATGGCGTCGAGCACGGCTTCGGTCACGAACACGAGCTCGAGGCCCGCGGCGTCCGCGGCCGTGCCGATGTCGGGGTGCCGCTCGAGCGCGGTCGGTGTCACGAAGAGCTCCTGGAGCAGGCCCGGGCGGTACTGCAGTGCCTCGGACACCGCCTGTGGGCCCTCGAGCAGGAAGAGCCCGCTCTCGGCACGGACGTCCTTCTTGCCGAGGGCGGCGACGGCCTTGACGCGGGCGGAGCGGGGGTTCTCGAGGAGTTCTGGCACGGGCCCAGTCTGACAGGCCGCTGCGTCACCAGCCGCCCGGACGCACGAAGGACCCGACCTCACGAGGAGATCGGGTCCGACGGAGGAACCGTGACTACGCGGCCTTCGGCGCCGAGGTGTCGGCGGGGAGCGCTGCCTTGGCGGTCGCGACGATCGACGCGAACGTGTCCGGGTTGTTCACCGCGAGGTCGGCCAGGATGCGGCGGTCGACCTCGACACCCGCGAGCGCGAGGCCCTGGATGAGGCGGTTGTACGTCAGGCCGTTCGCACGGGAGGCGGCGTTGATGCGCTGGATCCAGAGGCGACGGAACTCGCCCTTCTTGGCGCGGCGGTCACGGTACGCGTAGACGAGGGAGTGGGTGACCTGCTCCTTGGCCTTGCGGTAGAGGCGCGAACGCTGACCGCGGTAGCCCTCGGCGCGCTCGAGGATGACCCTGCGCTTCTTGTGGGCGTTGACCGCCCTCTTCACTCTTGCCATTGTTCTCTTCCTTCGGTTCCGGGTCGGCGGTGATCAGCGGTGGCTGATCAGTGGCCGAGGAGCTTCTTGATGACCTTGGCGTCGGCCGGAGCCAGGACCTGGTCGGTGTTGAGGCGAGCCTTGCGCTTGGCGGACTTGACCTCGAGGTTGTGGCGCATGCCGGCCTGCTGCTTCATGAGCTTGCCGGTACCGGTGACCTTGAAGCGCTTCTTGGACCCGGAGTGGGTCTTCTGCTTGGGCATTGTTGGTGCCTTTCCGTGCTGGGTTGTCGGGACCGTGCGGCCCGGGTTCGTGGGGCGGTGCCTACTCGGCGGGCTTCGCCTTGGCGGGAGCCGGCTTGGCAGGGGTCGCCTTGGACGGGGTGGCGCGCGGCGTCGGAGTCGCACGGGGCGTCGGCGTCGCCGAGGCTGCCGGTGCCTTCGGGGCGGGCGTCGCCTTGGCCGCGGGTGCCTTGGGAGACGGCGTCGCCGTGGCTGCCGGCGCCTTGGGAGCGGGCGTCGCCTTGGGCGTGGCCGCCGCCTTGGGTGCCGCCGCGGAGGCGGACTCGGCAGCGGGAGCAGCCTTCGCCGGAGCAGCCTTGGCCGGGGCTGCCTTGGCCGCAGCTGCCTTCGCCGGGGCTGCCTCGGTCGGAGCGGACACCGGTGCCGGGGCTGCCTCGGTCGGAGCGGACACCGGTGCCGGGGCTGCCTCGGTCGGAGCGGACTCCGTTGCCGGGGCGGTGACCGCCGTGTCCTCGATCGCCGGGGCGACCTCGACCGGAGCAGCCGTCGCGGGAGCAGCAGGTGCCGGGGCGGCGTCGACCACCGGAGCGGCGTCGACCACCGGGGCGGCGTCGGCCACCGGAGTGGCGCCGGCCTTGACCGGAGTCTGCCTCGGGGCAGCCTCAGCGCGCTTCTCTTCCTTCTGCGCGGCCTTCTTGGCGTTCGCCTCGGCCTTGGCGTCGGACTTGTTCTTGAGCGGCGACACGACCATCGTCATGTTGCGGCCGTCCTGCGTCGGACGGGACTCGACGATGCCGAAGTCCTGGATGTCCTCCGCGAAACGCTGCAGCAGGCGCACACCCTGGTCGGGACGCGACTGCTCACGCCCACGGAACAGGATCATGGCCTTGACCTTGTCGCCCGCGGCGAGGAAGCCCTCGGCGCGCTTGCGCTTGGTCTCGTAGTCGTGCGCATCGATCTTCAGGCGGAAACGGACCTCTTTCAAGATCGTGTTCGCCTGGTTGCGCCGGGCCTCCTTGGCCTTCTGCGCTGCTTCGTACTTGAACTTGCCGTGGTCCATGATCTTGGCCACGGGCGGCTTCGAGTTCGGAGCAACCTCGACCAGATCCAGGTCGGCTTCTTGCGCGAGGCGCAGGGCCACGGCGATGGGGACAACGCCGACCTGTTCTCCACCGGGTCCGACGAGTCGGACTTCAGGGACACGGATTCGGTCGTTGGTACGGGGATCGCTGATGCGGAACTCCTTGTGTCTGCGGTATCTCGTCCGGCCGAGCGGCTGGACGGAGGCGGCGATGAAGGAGTTCGTACGCACGGATCGACCCGCTGTACGCGCCCGACCCCGGCAGGACAGCCCCTTGCGGGACGGTCCCGGACTCGGGGACACACACCACACGTCCGAGGACCTGTGGAGCGCTGCCCGACGGAAGCCCGTCAGGCGGGGCGATGATGACCCGGTAACCTGTGATGCGCGGTCGCGGGTGGGAGAAACTCCTCTTTCGCGCTGCTGTTCGTCCGATCCGCCCGAGGTCTTCCGACCACGGTCAGGGCACACGACAGCAACTGCCGCCGACCACTCTAGCAGAGGAGCCACGTGACCGACAGCCCGTACGACACCGACAGCGAGCCCGTCTTCTCCGGGGACGAGGCGCGCGACATCGCCGAGGTCCCCGCGGTCGAGCTCATCAACACCGTGAGCATCCACCTGCTGAGCGCGGCCGCTGTCAAGGTGGGACTCGCGGACGACCCCGAGCGGCAGATGGACCTCGACGAGGCCCGCAAGCTCATCACCGCCCTCGCCGGGCTCGTCACCGCCGCGGCCGCGGAGATCGGCGACCACCACGCCCGGCCGCTGCGGGACGGGCTCCGCAGCGTCCAGCTGGCGTTCCGCGAGGCCTCGGCGATCCCGGACGCACCCGGCAAGGGCCCCGGCGAGAAGTACACGGGTCCGGTCAACTGACGTCGGGCCGGTCGGCGTGCCCGTCCGTCCGGGTGTTCTGAACACGCTCGTCCGCGCTGCACACCCACATCCGGGTGTTCCGGGTGGATCGCCGTGTTCAGACTGGCCAGGCGAGCAGGTGCCGGTCCGGCGTCAGCCTGCCGGACGCAGTGCGATCCCGAGGCTGTCGACGTGCTCCGCGACCGCGGGGTCGACCGCCCACCGTCGCTGCAGCCGTCCGAGCAGCGCGTGCAACCGAGCCTCGTCGAGCCCCGGCACGAGCACGAGTCCGACCGTCAGCTCCGGCCCCGCGAAACGGGCGAACGGGTCCCCCGGTGCCAGTTCGACCCGCACCACGGACGGCTCGTCCGCCACCGACGCCGCGACCGCCGCGCCGACCCGGGGGTCCTCGAAGCACGGGATCCACGGCACGTCCTGCCCGAGCGCCCACACGGCCGGACGACGGAGCGCGAACTCCGTCGGCGCGGTCGGGTCGAGCACGACGAGCTCGGTACCCTCGCTCGCCGCCGCCATCGCGATCCGGCGTGCCTCGACCGGGATCGGCCGGGCGGTGGGATCCCACGACTGCATCGCCGCCACGGACGTGAACGCCGGCATCACGGTACGACCGTCCGGACCCGCCACCGTGACGATCGAGAGCTCCTGGGTCTTGTCGACGGTCCGTCCGTCCGAGGTCGTCCCGACGTCGCCCGCGTGGGCGACGAGCGGGATGAGCAGCCGGGCCTGCCGGACGGCGTCGAGCACCGTGCCGTGCGAACCCTCACCACGCTGGACGGCCTCGATGGCTGCGATCAGGGCCTCGTCCGCGGATCCGTCGTCACCCGCGAACGTGGTGTCGTGCGCCTGGAAGGTCCGCCCCTCCCACGGCAGTCCGGCGCTGTCCGCGTGCGGCTGCGGCTGCGGGTGCGGCTGCGGCTCGTGTCCGTGCGGGTCTGCGTCCGTCACTCGGACGCCACGTCGAGCGCCGCCGGCAGCGTGAACGCCCCGGAGTAGAGCGCCTTGCCGACGATCGCACCCTCGAGGCCGAGTGGCACGAGCTCCCGGAGCGCGCGCAGGTCGTCGAGTGCGGAGATGCCGCCGGACGCGACGACCGGACGATCGGTGTGTTCCAGCACCCGGCGGAGCAGCTCGACGTTCGGCCCCTGCAGCGTGCCGTCCTTCGCCACGTCGGTCACGACGTAGCGAGCGCATCCCGCGTCCTCGAGCCGGGCGAGGACCGTGAAGAGGTCGCCCGCGTCCCGGGTCCAACCCCGTGCCGCGAGGGTGGTGCCCCGGACGTCGAGGCCGACGGCGATCCGCTCGCCGTACTGGCCGATCACCCGCGCCGTCCACTCCGGGTCCTCGAGGGCCGCCGTGCCGAGGTTGACCCGTGCCGCTCCGGTCTCGAGCGCGGCCTCGAGGGATGCGTCGTCCCGGATGCCGCCCGAGAGCTCGACCGAGATCCCCTCGACCTTCCGGATGATCCGTCCGATCACGTCGCGGTTCTCGCCGCGGCCGAACGCTGCGTCGAGGTCGACGAGGTGGATCCACTCCGCACCCTGCTCATGCCAGGCCGCCGCCGCGTCGACGGGGTCGCCGTAGCCGGTCTCGCTGCCCGCCTCGCCCTGCGTCAGGCGCACCGCGGTGCCGTCGACGATGTCGACGGCCGGCAGGAGCACGAGCGGTGCGGTGTTGACGAGTTCGGACGAGTGCTGTTCGGACATGGGCCTTCCGGGAGGATCGGGGTGCGATGGGCGCGCCGGCTGCGGTTCCGCGGACGGAGGGTCGCCGCCCGAGCGTGCTCGGATGGGTTCAGAGGGTCCGGACCCAGTTGGCCAGCAGTGCGATGCCCGCGGCCCCGGACTTCTCCGGGTGGAACTGGGTTGCCGAGAGCGGACCGTTCTCGACGGCCGCGAGGAAGCGGTCGCCGTGGGTCGCCCACGTGGTCTTCGGCGCGGAGAACGGACCGTGTCCGTCGATGTCGAGCCGCGTCGCGCCGTACGAGTGCACGAAGTAGAACCGCTCGCCGCGGATGCCGTCGAACAGCACCGAGTCCTCGGGGGCGTCGACGTCGTTCCAGCCCATGTGCGGCACGACCTCGGCGTGGAGCTCCTCGACGGTGCCCGGCCACTGCCCGAGTCCCTCGACGTCCTCGCCGCGCTCGATCCCCCGCTCGAACAGCACCTGCATGCCGACGCAGATGCCGAGGACCGGACGACCACCGGCGAGCCGGCGGTCGACGATCTCGGCACCCTGCACCGTCGCGAGCTGGTCGACGACCGCGCGGAACGCCCCGACGCCCGGGACGAGCAGCCCGTCGGCGCGCAACGCGGCCTGCTTGTCGCCCGTGACCGTGACGTCGGCTCCAGCGAGCTCGAGGGCCTTGGCAGCCGAGTGTATGTTGCCGGACCCGTAGTCGAGCACGACGACCGACGGACGGGCGCCTGCGGCTGGGGTCTCGGTCACAGCGAGCCCTTGGTCGAGGGCACGCCGTCCACGCGGGGGTCGAGTACGATCGCCGCACGGAGCGCACGCGCGAACGCCTTGAACTCCGCCTCGGCGATGTGGTGCGGATCGCGGCCGTCGAGCACACGGAGGTGCACGGTGAGCCCGGCGTGCATCGTGATCGCCTCGAACACGTGCCGCACGAGTGAGCCCGTGAAGTGTCCGCCGATGCGGTGCAGGGCGAACCCCTCCGGCTCCCCGGAGTGCACGAGGTACGGACGGCCCGAGACGTCGACGACCGCCTGGGCGAGCGCCTCGTCGAGCGGGACGAGGGCGTCCCCGTACCGCGCGATACCCGCACGGTCGCCGAGGGCGGCGCGGAGCGCCTGTCCGAGGACGATCCCGGTGTCCTCCACCGTGTGGTGTGCGTCGATGTCGACGTCGCCCGTCGCGGTGACGTCGAGGTCGATCAGGGAGTGCTTCGCGAAGGCGGTGAGCATGTGGTCGTAGAAGGGCACGGACGTCGAGATCGACGACCGGCCCGTGCCGTCGAGGTCGAGCGACAGCGAGACGGAGGACTCGCTCGTCGTCCGCGTGATCGAGGCGGTGCGCGCGGTCATGCCTCAACCCTAACGGCGGGGCGCGATGCGGTGATCTCCCGCATGGCGTCCAGGAACGCCGACGTCTCGGCAGCCGTGCCTGCACTGACCCGAAGGTGCCCGGGGATCCCGAGGTCCCGGACGATCACGTCGTGCGTCAGGAGCGCCTCGAACACGGCGTTCGGGTCGTCGACACCCCCGAAGAGCACGAAGTTCGACCACGTGTCGTACGGGTGGTAGCCCATCTCACGGAGCTCGGTGACGATGCGGTCCCGCTGCACCACGATGTCGTCCACCATGCCGAGCATCTCCGGCGCGTGTCGGAGCGCTGCGATCGCGGCGGCCTGCGTCAGGGCGGAGAGGTGGTACGGGAGCCGGACGAGGCGGAGTGCATCGACCACCGCGGGGTGCGCCGCGAGGTACCCGACACGGGCGCCGGCGAAGGCGAACGCCTTGCTCATCGTCCGGGAGACCACCAGGCGCTCGCGACCGGGCAGCAGTGTGACGGCGCTCGGACGGTCCTTCGGCATGAACTCCGCGTACGCCTCGTCCACCATCACGATGCCGTCCGTGGCGTCGTACACGGCGGCGATCGTCTCGAGCGAGAGCGGCGTCCCCGTGGGGTTGTTCGGGCCGCACAGGAACACGAGGTCCGGACGGTGCTGCTCGACCGCGGCCGCAGCGGTTGCCGGCGAGATCGTGAACGACTCGTCGCGCTCGGCCGGGATCCATCGGCTCCCGGTTCCGGCCGCGATCATCGAGTGCATCGAGTAAGTCGGCGGGAAGCCGAGCACACTCCGCCCGGGGCCACCGAACGCCTGTAGGAGCTGCTGGATGACCTCGTTGGAGCCGTTCGCCGCCCAGATCTGCTCGGCGGCCACGATCTGCCCGGGGGTGCTGAGGTACCCCGCGAGCGACTCGCGGAGTGCCGTGAACTCGCGGTCCGGATACCGGTTGACCGTCACGAGGGCCTGACGCACCGACTCGAGGATGTCCGCGGCGACGTCGTCCGGGACGGGGTGGGTGTTCTCGTTGACGTTGAGCGCGACCCGCACATGGATCTGCGGCGCGCCGTACGGGCTCTGCCCGCGCAGGTCATCACGGATAGGAAGGTCTTCGAGGGTGAACGCCACACCCCATGCTATTCCGCGACGGGCAACGGGAGCCCGGCCGTCCGGACGGTCCGACCGCGTGCAGCCCGCCGCGTCGAGCTCGTCGCCTCGCTACTTGCTGGTGCTGCACGCTACTTGCTGGTGCTGTGCTGCTCGCTACTTGCTGGTGCTGTACTGGGCGGGGATCGCGATCTGCTGCCCGGCCTGGACCGCGGACCCGTCGAGGTTGTTGAGCGTCAGGACATCCTGCACGAACTCACGCGGGTCGCTGTTCGGGGCCTGTTCCTCCGCCACCTGCCACAGCGACTCGCCGGGCTCGATGGTCACGGTCTGGAACGTCGCCGGCGATCCCGACGTGGACCCGTCCCCAGCCGATGCCTGCCCTCCGTTCAGCACCGCGAGCGCGACGACGATCAGCAGTGGGATCGCCGCGACCGTCGTGAACACGACGCGACCCCGGCGTGTGAGGCGGAGCTTCGGAGTGGCCGCCGCCGTTGCGGGACCGACGGCCGGTCGCGTCCGAACAGTGGTGCTGCGCTGGGAGATCATCGCGGTGCTCATGTCGTCTGCCTTCCTGACTGTGTGCCTGCATCTGGCGGGTGCGGATCGAACCCGTGTACCGAACATACGTTCGAACGGACACGCATGCAAGTCCCCTGGAGTGATTTCTGGGGGATTTTCCTGCGACACGCTCGAACATGTGTTTGTCCGGGGTCAGTCGGCCGGATACAGTTTCGATCGACTGGTATCAGTCAAGCGGGGACCACCGACATTCCCGCCGCATGATCGACAGCACGACCGGAAGGCGACGACGTGGCGGACGAACTGCGGGCCCAGAAGCCCCTCACTGCCAAGCAGCAGTCGATCCTCGACGCCATCCGTGCATCGATCGCGAACCGTGGCTACCCGCCGAGCATGCGCGAGATCGGCGACGCCGTCGGCCTGTCCTCGCTCTCGAGTGTCACCCACCAGCTCGGGCAGCTCGAGCTCGGGGGCTGGATCCGCCGTGACCCGAACCGCCCCCGCGCGCTCGAGGTCCTGGTCGACGAGCCGATGGCCACCGACGGTCCCGACATCGACGCGACGACGCTCGTGCCCCTCGTGGGGCGCATCGCGGCCGGTGTGCCGATCACGGCCGAGCAGCACGTCGACGAGATCATCCCGCTCCCCCGGCAGCTCGTGGGGACCGGTGACCTCTTCATGCTCAAGGTCGTCGGCGAGTCGATGATCGATGCCGCGATCTGCGACGGCGACTGGGTGGTCGTCCGGTCACAGCAGACCGCCGAGAACGGTGACATCGTCGCGGCCATGCTCGACGAGGAGGCCACGGTGAAGGTCTTCCGCCAGCGCGACGGTCACACGTGGCTGCTCCCCCGCAACTCTGCGTTCGAACCGATCCTGGGCGACGAGTCCTCGGTGCTCGGCAAGGTCGTCGCGGTCCTCCGCTCGATCTGACGGCCCGTCCGTCGGCCCGTCCGGCGACCCGCGTCAGGCCGGCTGCACCACGTCCGCGACGTACGGCGCCAGGTCCGCGACCTGCCGACGGAACACACGCACCGAGACCCGCGTGCCCTCGGGCACGTACTCGGTCGACTCGACCGCACCCTCGTCGTGCAGCTTCGACACGACTTCGCCGTGGTCGTACGGCACCACGAGCGTGAGCGCGACGTCGGGCTCCGGGAGCCGGGCCTCGATCGCGCGGAGCAGGTCTTCGATGCCCTCACCGGTGCGCGCCGACACGAACACCGCGTCGGGCTCGAGGCCGACGAGCACGAGCCGCTGGTCGGCATCGATGAGGTCGGCCTTGTTGAAGGCTACGATCTCCGGGATCTCGCGCGCACCGACGTCACCGATCACGTCGCGGACGGTCGCGAGCTGCGACACCGGGTCCGGGTGCGATCCGTCGACCACGTGCACGATGACGTCGGAGTCGCCGACCTCTTCGAGGGTGGAGCGGAAGGCCTCGACGAGCTGGTGCGGCAGGTTCCGCACGAACCCGACGGTGTCGGAGAACGTGTACGGCCGCCCCTTCGCACTCTCGGTCCGTCGGACGGTCGCGTCGAGGGTGGCGAACAGCTGGTTCTGCACGAGCACACCCGCACTCGTCAGCCGGTTGAGCAGCGACGACTTGCCGGCGTTGGTGTAGCCCGCGATCGCGACGCTCGGCACCTCGTTCCGGGTGCGCTCGGCGCGCTTGGCCTCCCGTGCGGGCTTGAACCCGGCGATCTGCCGACGGAGCTTCGCCATGCGCGTGTGGATGCGCCGACGGTCGAGTTCGATCTTCGTCTCACCGGGTCCGCGCGATCCCATGCCCGCCCCGGCACCACCGACCTGGCCACCCGCCTGACGCGACATCGACTCACCCCACCCGCGGAGTCGCGGGAGCAGGTACTCGAGCTGGGCGAGCTCGACCTGCGCCTTGCCCTCTCGGCTCTTGGCGTGCTGGCTGAAGATGTCGAGGATCACGGCGGTCCGGTCGATGACCTTGACCTTCACGACGTCCTCGAGCGCTCGGCGCTGCGACGGCGCGAGCTCGGTGTCCGCGATCACGGTGTCGGCGCCGACGGCGGCGACGGCCATGCGCAGTTCCTCGGCCTTGCCGCGACCGAGGTAGGTGCTCGGATCGGGGTGCGGGCGACGCTGCAGCAGGCCGTCGAGCACGACGGCGCCGGCGGTCTCAGCGAGGGCAGCGAGCTCGCGCAGGGAGTTCTCAGCGTCCTGCGCATCGCCCTGGGCGTACACGCCGATCAGGATGACGTTCTCGAGCCGGAGCTGCCGGTACTCGACCTCGGTGACGTCCTCGAGCTCGGTGGACAGTCCGGCGACGCGGCGGAGGGCGGCGCGGTCGTCGCGGTCGAACTGGTCGCCGTCGCCCTGCCAGCCGGTCTGGTCGACGTCGCGGGTCTGGATGGCCTGGGCTGGTGCGAACACCGACGACACCGATGCGCGGGAGTCGGCGTTCCTGAGCACACGCTCGACGACGCTGTCGCCCTCGTTGCCGTCAGCGTGGAGCCGGGCGTCCTCGCCCGAAGTGGAGGTGCTGTCCTGGTCTGTCATTGCTCCACAGGGTACCTCCGCGATGCGCTCGACACACCGGCTGAACGGTACGGTTCATCCATGGCGAACGAGCACTACTTCTCGGCGAACCCGGAGAGCGATGCGCGTCCGCGGCAGATCAGCGTGACCCTCGCGGGCAAGACCGTCCAGCTGACCACCGCGGCCGGCGTCTTCAGCCCCACCCGACTCGACGCGGGCACCAGGGTGCTCCTGCAGTCCGTGCCCCGCGTGCCGGAGGACGGCTCGTTCCTCGACATCGGATGCGGGTGGGGGCCCCTCGCGATCACGATGGCGCTGCAGTCCCCCGCGGCGGACGTCTGGGGTGTCGACGTGAACGAGCGCGTGCTCGACCTCGCCAGGGCGAACGCCGCTTCGGCCGGCGCGACGAACCTCACGGTCCGACTGCCGCAGGACGTGCCCGCTGACCTCCGGTTCACGACGATCTGGTCGAACCCGCCGATCCGTGTGGGCAAGGACGAGCTGCACACCATCCTGACGACGTGGATCCCGCGCCTCACCGTCGGCGGGGATGCCTGGCTCGTGGTGTCGAAGAACCTCGGCGGGGACTCCCTGCAGCGCTGGCTCGCCGACACGCTCGGCGATGACTTCGCCGTCGCGCGCACCACCACGGACAAGGGGTACCGCGTGATCCGGGTGCACCGCACGGCGTGAACGCGGCCTGACGCAGCGCGAGCGCACTCGCGCCGCACCGCCGAGTTCGCTCTCCACCGCCCCGCACGACGGTGCGCAGTCCGGAGAACGGTGCGGCACGCCGGACTGGAGGCGCGGCACGGCTCCGCGACCAGGGTCACGTCCGGAGAACGGTGCGGCACACCAGACTGGAGGCGCGGCACGGCTCCGCGACCAGGGTCACGTCCGGAGAACGGTGCGGAACGCCGGACTGGAGGCGCGGCACGGCTCCCCCAGCAGGGGTCACGTCTGGAGCGCGGTGCGGAAGGCACGGACCTGAGGCCCGGACCGTCTCCACAACGCACGGTCACGGTGCGGACGTGCGCCGTACCTCCAGGCCGTGCGGTCGTGCGGTCGTGGCCACTGGTCGCGGCGCCCGCGGGTCAGGCCGCCCGCGGGTCGGGCCGCCCGCGGGTCAGACGGTCAGGTCGCCGGAGAACACCAGGTCCGCCGGACCGGCCAACGCGACGTGTTCGCCGTCCTCGGCCGGGAACATCCGCACCGTCAGCACCCCGCCGGGGACGCCGACCCGCCAGGTGTTCGGCGCCTTCGGGCCCGCCCAGTGCCGCACGGCAAGCGCCGCAGCCACCGCACCGGTCCCACAGGACAGGGTCTCGCCGCTGCCGCGCTCATGCACCCGCATGGTGATGCTGCCGACCCCGTCCTGCACGAGCGGATCACCCGGCAGCACGAACTCGACGTTCGCGCCGGACGCCGGGGCGGGATCCAGCACCGGGACGAACGTCAGGTCGAGGCCCGCGAGCTCGTCGTCCGTGGCGACCGCGACCACGACGTGCGGGTTCCCGACGTCGATGCCGAGGCCGGGCCGGGCACCCTCGAGGTTCTTCGCCCGCACGGCGAGGTCGTCGTCGCCAACCCCGTCCGTGCTGTCGAGACCGGTCCCGGCGATGCCGAGGGCCCACCGGCCGAGATCGGCGGAGAAGCCGTTCGTGGTGCGCTGGACGTCGACCACGCCCTTCCGGGTGCCGATCGACAGGGTCCCCCCCGGCGCGAGCTCGACGAGCCCCGCCTCCGTCAGGTAGCGCGCGAACACGCGGACGCCGTTGCCGCACATCTCCGCCACGCTGCCGTCGGCGTTGTGGTAGTCCATGAACCACACCGCGTCGGGATCCTCCGCGACGATCGGTGCCCCGACCGCGATCGCGTCCGACCGGACCGCGCGGATGACACCGTCGGCACCGACGCCGAACCGGCGGTCCGCGATGGCCCGGATCCGCTCGGGGCTCAGGTCGACCGCGGCGTCCGGGTCGGCGAACAGCACGAAGTCGTTGCCCGTGCCGTGGCCCTTGGTGAAGTGCAGATCCGTCACCCGACGATCCTACGGGCCAGCGCCTCGAGGTCGTCGCGCGGAGCGAACGTCAGGTCGAGCGTCTCGGCGTCACGGTAGCGCTTGAACCAGGACACCTGCCGCCTGGCGTACTTGCGGGTCGCGACACCGGTCGCCTCGATCGCGTCGGCCTCGCTCGACCGTCCGCGGAGCACGTCGAGGGCCTGTGCGTACCCGATCGCCCGGCTCGCGGTCCTGCCGTGTTCGAGCCCCGCGTCGACGAGCCCCTCGACCTCGTCGACGAGTCCGCTCGCGAACATCTGCGCGGCGCGGTCGTGGAGCGCGGGGACGAGCACCTCGCGCGTCCGGGTGAGGTGCAGGACCCGCGCCGGACGCCAGGCGCGGGGTGCCGCCGGGAGGGTCGGACGGACGACGTCCGCACGGCTCGCGACCTCGAGCGCGCGGACCAGACGCCGGCCGTTCTGCGCGTCGATCGTCGCCGCCGCCTGCGGATCGAGGGCGCGGAGCCGTTCGAGGAGAGCCGGACGCCCCTCGGTCATGAGGTCGGCCTCGAGGCGGGCGCGGAGCTCCGGGTCCGTGCCCGGGAAGTCGAGGTCGTGGAGCACGCTCGAGACGTAGAGACCGCTCCCACCCGTGAGGATCGCGATGCCACCGGCGGCGGTGATGCCGTCGATCGTCGTCCTGGCCTCGGACTGGTAGGCCGCGACACTCGCCTCGTCCGTGACGTCGAGGACGTCGAGCATCCGGTGCTCGATGCCGTGCCGTTCGACCGCGGGGAGCTTCGCCGTCCCGACGTCCATCCCGCGGTACAGCTGCATCGCGTCGGCGTTCACGACCTCGGCATGGATCCCGGTGTCGCGGAGCCGCCGGGCGATCGCCACGGCCAGGTCCGACTTGCCCGTGCCGGTCGCGCCGACGACGGCGATCAGCGACGGACTCGGGTGCCGCGGGTGCGGGTGCGGGTGCGGTGGGTCCGGCTGCACTGTGTCCGGGTGTGGTTGGCTCGGCTGCTGGCCGTCCTGGTCGGGCACGGATCCGTCAGTGTCCCACCGGGGTGCCGACACGCAGCCCGGGGAGGCCGAGGGACACGGGGCCCTGCTTGGCCGTCGCCGTGGCCGTGCCCGCGCTCGGCACCGGGACACCGCACGACGCAGCCTGCGCGCGGTCCCATGCGTCCCCGGCTCGGGTCCGCCGGATCCGGAGAGGCTCGTCGGTGTCGGCGATGAGGTAGAAGGGCGCCGCCCGCGTGACCTCGATCGACACGACGTCGCCCGGACGCGGGACCTCGGCGCCGGCGGGCACGGCGAAGTGCACGAGTCGCGAGTCCTCGCTGCGGCCGGACAGCCGGTGGGTCGCGTCGTCCTTCCGTCCCTCGTCCGTCGCCACGAGGACCTCGACCGTCCGGCCGACCTGCTTCGCGTGCTCCTCGGCGACGATCCGGTCCTGGAGGGCGACGAGCCGCTCGTAGCGCTCCTGCACGACCTGCTTCGGGACCTGGTCGTCCATGGTCGCCGCAGGGGTGCCGGGACGGATGGAGTACTGGAACGTGAACGCGGACGAGAACCGCGCGGCCTCGACGACCCGGAGAGTCTCCTGGAAGTCCTCCTCGGTCTCCCCCGGGAACCCGACGATGATGTCCGTCGTGATCGCCGCGTCCGGGATCTTCGCGCGGACGCGATCGAGGATGCCGAGGAACCGCTCGCTGCGGTAGCTCCGCCGCATGGCCTTCAGGATCCGGTCCGACCCCGACTGGAGCGGCATGTGCAGCTGTGGCATGACGTTCGGCGTCTCCGCCATCGCGTCGATGACGTCGTCGGTGAACGCGGCCGGGTGCGGGCTCGTGAACCGGACACGCTCCAGCCCCTCGATCGCGCCGGTCGCGCGCAGGAGCTTGCCGAACGCCAGACGGTCCCCGAACTCGACCCCGTAGGAGTTGACGTTCTGCCCGAGCAGCGTCACCTCGATCGCGCCGTCGTCCACGAGTGCCTGGATCTCGGCGAGCACATCACCCGGCCGGCGGTCCTTCTCCTTGCCGCGCAGCAAGGGCACGATGCAGAACGTGCAGGTGTTGTTGCACCCGACGGAGATCGACACCCACCCGCTGTACGTCGAGTCGCGCTTGGTGGGGAGCGTCGACGGGAAGACCTCGAGCGACTCGAGGATCTCCAGCTGCGCCTCGCCGTTGTGTCGTGCACGCTCGAGCATCGCCGGCAGCGACCCCATGTTGTGTGTGCCGAACACGACGTCCACCCATGGAGCCTTCTCGAGGATGACGCTCTTGTCCTTCTGGGCGAGACACCCACCGACCGCGATCTGCATGCCGTCGTGGTCGCGCTTGGTCCCCGCGAGCTGGCCGAGGTTGCCGTAGAGCCGCTTGTCGGCGTTCTCGCGCACGGCGCACGTGTTGATCACGACGACGTCGGCCTGCTCGCCGTCGGCACGGACGTAGCCTGCCGCCTCGAGCGAACCGCTGAGCCGCTCCGAGTCGTGCACGTTCATCTGGCACCCGTAGGTACGGACTTCGTAGGTGCGCGGCCGCGCTTCGACGATCGACATGGTGCCCTCAGTGTAAAGCCGCCCGGACACCGACAGTGCTGTCGCCGGACTCACTCGAAGCGCACTCCACCGCCCCGGCGCGACGACGAACCGTCGAGCGCCGTCCGCACCGCGGTGCGGACGATCCCGCCCCCGTACCCCTTGCGCATGAGGAACCCGGAGAGCCGCCGTTCCGCGGTCTCGCGATCGAGACCGCGCATCTGACCGGCACGCTTGATGGCCAGGTCGAGCGCGCGCTCCGCCTCGGCGTCCCCGGCATCGTCGTCATCTGCAGTGGTGAGGACCGTGTCGATGACGAGCTGGTCGATGCCTCGACGACGGAGCTCCGCCACGACTCCCTGCCGGCCGAGGCCCTTGCGGTCGTGCAGACGGTCCACGAGGTCGGATGCGAGCTGCTCGTCGTCGAGGAGACCGACACGGGTGAGTCGCTCGACCTCTGTCTCGATCACGTCCGGATCGAACTCCCGCTTGCGGAGCACCGTCCGGAGCTCGGAGGTGCTGACCCCGCGTCGGGACAGGGTCCGCATGCTGATCTTCTCGGCGTCGGCGCGGGCGTCCTCGGCGGACGGTGGCGGCTCCGCTCCGTCGTCGACGACCTCGCCGACATCGGCGCCGAGGTCGGCCACCGGCCGTGCTTCCGTGCCCCCGCCAGCCCCGGTGTGCTCATCCGACGTCGGACGCCCCTCGATCGACGTGACAGCCGCACGGAGCGCGTCGAGCGAGGTCGGTTCGTCACCACCCTCCGGGGGACGCCGACCACTCGATCGGTACTGACCGGTCACCGGTGCGAGCCATGCCCCGGGTTCGTCCGTCGGAGTGTGGCCGTCACCGACGTGCTCGCCGTCGTCGTCGGACGCGCGTGCACGACCGATGCTCGGGAGTTCGTCGGCGCCGGGCTCCGCCGCGTCCGCCCATCCCCCGGGTGGACCGGGCCGCCCAGCCGAAGCGCTGCCCGTAGTCGTCGCGCCCGGTGCCGCGTGGTTCGCGGTCGCATCGTCGGCAGCCCGCCCGCGGAGACGACGCGACCTCGCACCGAACAGGTCTGTGACCGGTGCGAGGTCGTCGTCAGGACGCGAACGGTCGTCGCCGGTCACGCACCCTTCCGGATCGGGACCTTCGGAGCCGCGAGCTTCGGCTCGATGGACTCGACGGGCGCGACCTCGGCCGGCTTGGCACCACCGACACCGAGCTTCGAGAGGATCTTCTGCTCGATCTCGAGCGCGATCTCCGCGTGCTGGATGAGGAAGTTCCGCGAGTTCTCCTTGCCCTGGCCGAGTTGGTCGCCTTCGTAGGTGTACCAGGCGCCCGACTTCTTGACGATCGCGTGCTCGACACCGAAGTCCAGGAGGGAGCCTTCTCGCGAGATGCCGACGCCGTACAGGATGTCGAACTCGGCCTGCTTGAACGGCGGCGCCATCTTGTTCTTGACCACCTTGACGCGGGTGCGGTTGCCCACCGCGTCGGTGCCGTCCTTGAGGGTCTCGATGCGGCGGATGTCGAGCCGCACCGAGGCGTAGAACTTCAGCGCCTTGCCGCCGGAGGTGGTCTCCGGGCTGCCGAAGAACACCCCGATCTTCTCGCGGAGCTGGTTGATGAAGATCATCGTCGTCTGGGTCTGGTTGAGCCCACCGGCGAGCTTGCGCAGCGCCTGCGACATGAGCCGCGCCTGGAGGCCGACGTGCGTGTCACCCATCTCGCCTTCGATCTCGGCACGGGGTACGAGTGCCGCCACGGAGTCGACGACGATGAGGTCGATGGAGCCGGACCGGACGAGCATGTCCGCGATCTCGAGCGCCTGCTCACCGGTGTCGGGCTGTGAGACGAGGAGGGCGTCGATGTCGACACCGAGCTTCTTGGCGTACTCCGGGTCGAGCGCGTGCTCCGCGTCGATGAACGCAGCGATGCCGCCGTTCCGCTGCGCGTTCGCGATGGCATGCAGCGTCAGCGTGGTCTTTCCGGAGGACTCCGGGCCGTAGATCTCGATGATCCGACCGCGGGGCAGTCCGCCGATGCCGAGCGCGACGTCGAGCGCGACGGAACCGGTCGGGATGGTCGCGACGGGGGCACGCTCGTCGCTCCCGAGGCGCATCACGGACCCCTTGCCGAACTGACGGTCGATCTGGGCGAGTGCGGTCTCGAGGGCCTTCTCGCGGTCTGCGGGTGAGGGCATGGTGTGCTCCTTCGTGCTCGATGTCGGTGCCTGTAGGCTGTCGGCTCCCCCGGACCGATGGGGCAGGGTCCGTGGTTCACCAGACAAGGCGTCGGATGTGCTCCGATGGCTTCGAACCTAGGGTCGGCCACCGACATCGCTGCCGGCGGACACGGCCCCTGTGGAACGATCTCGCGGAGTGTGCATCCGTGGAGGACGGTAGCACCGACCGAACACGTGTTCGAGCGCCACGCCGAAGATGTGTTCGAACGGAGGGCTCGTCGATACGCACCGACGGTCCGCCCGACCGCTCAGTCCTTCGGCTCCGCCAGACCCTTGCCGTGCCGCCGCTCGACCGGGACGTCCTGCGCTGCACAGAGCGCCTCCCACACCCGGCGCGCCGGCACACCTGCCGCGATCGCGTCGACCGCCGAACGGCTCCCCACGTCCGCGAGGACGACATCGCTCGTGACGACACGACCGTACGCCTCGCCGAACTCCTGCTCGACGGCCCGCCAGAACTCACTCACACGCATCAGACCAGCCTAGGACGCTCGCCGCGCGCACGCACGAACGCCCCGGTCCACGTGGGACCGGGGCGTTCGCTGCGGAGTCTGACCGGAGTCAGCGGACCGCGAGGTCGTTGTCGAACTCGGCGACGAGTTCGTCGGGCAGCATGTCCGGCACGGGGCTCAGCCCCTCGATGACCGCGAGGCGGTCACCGACCTCGCGCATGATGACCGAGATGGGCGTCTCGAGCGCGTCCGCGACCGAGGCGAGGATCTCGGAGCTGGCCTCCTTCTGGCCGCGCTCCACCTCACTCAGGTAGCCGAGCGCGACGCTGGCCTTGCTCGCGACCTGGCGGAGTGTCCGGCCCTTCTGCAAGCGGAAGTCTCGAAGCACATCGCCGATTTCCTGACGAACGAGAACCATGAGCACTCCTCCTCTCTGTCATCCCCACGCCCGTTCGATCCCGGTGATCGATGCGGGTCAGCAACACTACTGCCGTCGGTTTCCCCGATGGTAACCAGCGGTCCTGAGTTGCTGCTTGTGAATGCCTCAGATGTAACCCGATGGAAACGCGGGCTATTCCCCGAGTCACCGACCGGTCACGGCCAGGTGCAGACGTGTCAGGAGTTCGGAGACGACCGCCGTCCGGATTGCATCGCGGTCGCCATCCAGGTGCAACTCGACGCTCTCGCGTGAGTGACCGGTCGCGATGCCGACGAACACCGTGCCGACGGGTCTGCCGTCCTGCGGTTCAGGCCCCGCGACCCCCGTGGTGCTGATGCCCCAGGTGGCGGGTGTGCCGTCCACCGCGAGACGGGCGCGCACCCCCTCCGCCATCTGACACGCGACCTCGGGGTCGACCGCCCCGTTCGCCGCGAGGAGTCCGGCGTCCACCCCGAGCACCGAGTGCTTGACGGGCGTCGCGTAGGCGACCACTCCACCGCGCACGACCGCGCTCGCGCCGGGCACGGACACAAGCTCCGCCACGACGAGCCCACCGGTCAGCGATTCCGCCACCGCCACCGTCTCACCACGCTCGGTGAGCGCCGCGACGACGAGCGCGGCGATGCCGCCTGGTCGGACGGGAGGCACGGGCCGGCTCACCGGGTCACGACCGGCGCGCACATGGCCGGTTCCCGCATCGACCCCGATGGTCATGACACATGGTCACGTGGCGGACCGGTTGTGCTTCCACGCCTGCCACAGGTAGTCGAGGCCACTCCAGACGGTCGCGATGAACGCGGCGGACATGAGGATCGTGTTGACCCAGTGCACCCAGTCGCCGAACAGGGTCCAGAACGGAATGAGGGCGACCGTGATCGCGACGGCCTGCAGCACGGTCTTGACCTTGCCGCCACGGCTCGCGGGGATCACCCGGTCGCTGAGCACCAGGAAGCGGAAGACGGTGATGCCGATCTCGCGGACCATGATGAGCACGGTCACGAACCAGGGCAGCTCGCCGAGGATCGAGAGCGAGACGAGCGCCCCACCGATGAGCACCTTGTCGGCGATCGGGTCGACGAGCTTCCCGAAGTCCGTCACGAGGTTCTGCCGACGCGCGATGATCCCGTCGGCGCTGTCGGTGACGATCGCCACGACGAACAGCACCGCGGCGTAGATGCGCTCCACGCCGTCGCGGCCGTCGTCGACCAGCAGCAGCGCGACGAACGCCGGGGCCATCAGGATCCGGATGACGGTGATGATGTTCGCGATGTTCGCGGTGGACGCAGGTCCGGTTCCGGATCGGACGAGGCGTCCGCGCCAGGGGAACCGTTTGCGCCCGGTGTCGTTGTCCGAGGCGGTCATCGTCACTCCCTGCCGGTCAGTCCCCACGCGTCCTCGTCGGACTCGGGGTCGGTCTCAGCGTACCCGCGCGTCATGTCTGCGATCGGATCGCTCGCACCGCGGTAGTCCGAGCTCCAGTCGTCGGAGGGTGCCGACGCCGGCGCGGCGTCCGGGCCGGAGGTGCCGGGCGCGACCATGGCACCACCGCGGCCGTCGCCGGGGACCGGTGTCGGGCCTCCCGGCCGGATCGGAGCGGAGCCGTCGGGACCGGAACCGGTCGGCGGCTCCTCGCCCTTCAGCTTCGCGATGGTCTCGGCGAGCTGCTCGACGGTGATCAGGACGTCGCGGGCCTTCGACCCCTCCGAGGGGCCGACGATGTCACGCGACTCCATCAGGTCCATGAGGCGGCCGGCCTTGGCGAACCCGACCCGGAGCTTCCGCTGCAGCATCGACGTCGAGCCGAACTGGGTGGACACGACCTGCTCGACCGCGGCGACGAGGAGCTCGAGGTCGTCACCGATGTCGGCGTCGATCTCCTTGCGTTCCACCACGGCCTGGACGTCCTGGCGGTACTCCGGGCGGGCTTGCCGGGTGACGTGCGCGACGACCTCGACGACCTCGCTCTCCTGCACCCACGCGCCCTGCACGCGGACGGCCTTCGAGGAACCCATCGGCAGGAAGAGCGCGTCCCCCTGGCCGATCAGCTTGTCCGCGCCCGGCTGGTCGAGGATGACCCGGGAGTCGGTGACGCTCGTCACCGCGAACGCGACCCGGGACGGGACGTTGGCCTTGATGAGGCCGGTGATGACGTCGACCGACGGACGCTGCGTGGCGAGCACGAGGTGGATCCCGGCGGCACGTGCGAGCTGGGTGATGCGGACGATCGACTCCTCGACGTCCCGCGGGGCGACGAGCATCAGGTCGGCGAGCTCGTCGACGACGACGAGCAGGTACGGGTACGGCTTGAGCGTCCGCTCACTCCCCGCGGGGAGCACGATCTCGTCGTTGTTCACCGCGCGGTTGAAGTCGTCGACGTGCCGGAAGCCGAACGACGCGAGGTCGTCGTACCGCATGTCCATCTCCTTGACGACCCACTGGAGTGCCTCGGCGGCCTTCTTCGGGTTCGTGATGATGGGCGTGATGAGGTGCGGCACACCGGCGTAGATCGAGAGCTCGACGCGCTTCGGGTCGACGAGGACCATGCGGACCTCGGACGGCTTCGCGCGCATCAGCAGCGAGGTGATCATCGAGTTGATGAAGACCGACTTGCCGGACCCGGTCGACCCGGCGACGAGCAGGTGGGGCATCTTGGCGAGGTTCGCGACCACGAAGCCGCCCTCGACGTCCTTGCCGACACCGATGGTCATCGGGTGCTTGCTCTTCGTGGCGGCATTGGACCGGAGGACGTCCCCGAGGGAGACGATCTCGCGGTCGGAGTTCGGGATCTCGACGCCGATCGCGCTCTTGCCGGGGATGGGCGACAGGATCCGGACCTCGTTCGAGGCGACCGCGTACGACAGGTTCTTCGAGAGGGCCGTGACCCGCTCGACCTTGACGCCCGGCCCGAGCTCGATCTCGTACCGCGTGACCGTCGGCCCGCGGGAGAACCCGGTCACCTTCGCGTCCACCTTGAATTCGGTGAGGACCATCGTGATCGCGGCGACGATGTCGTCGTTCGCGGCGCTGTGCGTGGAGGCCGGGGTCCCCGGGCTCAGCGTGGACGCTGCGGGCAACCGGTAGGGCCTGCTCGGACCGTCGTCCGTCGTGGTGGACGGGAGGCCGTCGGCGGGTGCGTCGGCCGACTCGGGCCGTGCTGCTCCCGCATCGGGGACGGCGCCGGCGGGGCGGATCATCCCGGTGGGCGCGGAGGCGGCGCTCGGGACGTCCGGCGCGTTCGAGAGGTCCGGGGACGGACCCGGGACGCCCGACGGCACGATGGGTGCGACCGGGGCGGCTGCGGCTGCCGGTCCGCCGAAGTCGCGGAGGGCCCGCTCGGCGCGGTCGAGGTCGTCCGCGACGTCCTGCTCGATCGAGTCGTTGAGGTTGAGCGACGACGGTTCGGCCGGCGTGTGGTCGACGAGCCCGGCGGCCGCACCGATCGTGGTCCCCGCGCCCGCACCCGCACCCGCACCGCGACCGGCGGCAGCGGCGGACTCGGACGGTGCCAGCACCGGGGAGTCGTAGGCCGGGTCCTCTTCGCGCCCGGACTTGTTCCGCCGCCACCACGGCATGGTCGACGGGCCCCCGTCGCCATCCGGGTCGTCGGAGTCGTGTGCGCCGATCCCGAGCTCGTCGAACTGGTCGAAGAGCGCCGGGTCGTCGGACTTCGTGCCACGCCGGAGCGGCCTGGTCTTCGTGGCGACCCCGGCGGGGGCGTCCTCGCTGGACTCGTCGGGGACCTGCGTACCGAACAGGTAGGCGTACAGCTCCCGCGCACGGTCTCCGACACGGTTCGGCGGGGTCTTCGTGATGATGAACAGCGACAGGGCCAGGAGCACGATCGCCACGGGGGTCGCGATCCACGCCGTCGCGAACGCGACGAGCCAACCGATCACGACCCAGCCGGTGATCCCGCCCGCCTGCGCGAGCGCCGGCATGCCGTCCGCTGCGCCCGGCCGACCACCGTAGATGTGGCACAGCGAGGCGATGGAGACGACGAGGAGTCCCAGCCCGATCCCGATGCGCGTGTTGTCGTGCACCGACGCCGGGTGCCGGAAGAGCCACCCCGCGAACACGATCATGATCACCGGGAGCGCGAAGGCGAGGCGGCCGAACAGCCCGCCGAACGTGTACGCGTCGAGTGCGACCGACACGGAGTTCGTCGGGTTCAACCACTCGACGACGGCGCCGGCGATCGCGAGCAGGAAGAGCAGGAACGGGAAGCCGTCACGACGCTGGTCCTTCTCGAGCGACTCCTGCCCGAGCACCCGGAACATCGCTCCGACGCCGTGCGCCATTCCGAGCCACCCGGTGACCAGGGGGTTCGGCTCGTCGAACGCGACCGGCGCTGCCGGGAGCTTCTTCGTGGTCGCGGCCGTCTTGCTCGACGCTCCACGGGCCGGGGTCGAACCGCGCGACGACGCACCCGCACGCGTCGATGTGCCGCGTGCCGGTGTTCGGGGTGACGCGCTGTTGCGCGTGGACGACTTGGTGCCTCCGGCCATGGGTGGAACCCTAACGTCCGCCGAGGACGTTCCCGCGCAGGCGTGCCGCACCGCACGCAACGGACGGCACGCCCGACGGTGTCACCGGGAGCACCGCGTCTCGCCTAGTACCGGATGGCGTCGACGACCCGCACCCGCACCGCGACGAGCGCCGGGACGAGCCCCGACAGGGCTCCGACGCCGACCGAGCAGGCCATCCCGATGAGCGCGGCGCTCACCGGGAACGGCGGGAGTGCGACCGGGAGGCCGAGCGTCAGGGCGTCGCGGACGACGGGCAACCCCATCAGCAGTGCCGCCGCCAGGACCCCCACCGCGCCGGCGACGGCCGTCCCCACGACGTTCTCGAGCATCACCGCGATGAAGATCCTCGGCGCGGTCGCACCGACACCACGTCGGATCCCGATGTCGCGGATGCGCTGCCGCACGCTCACCAGCGAGACCCCGAGCAGGCCGACCGCGCCGAGCAGGAGCACCAGGACCGACACCGCCGTGATCATCACCTGCAGGGACTCGGTGCCGTCCGGGCCCTGTGCGTCCGTCCGGCTCGTGTCGACCGTCGCCGCCCCGCCGAGCGATGCACGCACGTCCGAGGCGACCCGCGCGGACAGCCGACCCGCGCCGTGCGTCGGGATCCAGAGTTCGTAGCGCGGCGGCGACACGCCGCTCTCGGGACCGGCCGACGCGTCCGGCCCGGGCAGCGCACTGACGTCGGCACCGGAACCGGCACCGGCATCGGCATCGGCTCGTGGCGCGAGGGTCCACATCTGCGGCTGGGTGTCGTAGCTCCCCGTGTCCAGCACCCCGACGATCTGGGCGGTGGTCGTCGGCCGCTGCGCGGAGTCCGGCGCGACGTCGACGACCGGGTGTCCGGCAAGATCCGGGGTGCCGAGTGACTCCCACATCGCGCCGTTCACGACGATCGCCGGCGCGAGGAGTCGTTCGTCGGCGGCGCTGAACCACCGACCCGCGGAGAACACGTTCGGGTGGATCGCTCCCCACGCACGGTCGACCTCCTGGGTGTAAACCCGCTGCACACCGGACGGGAACTGGACGCGACGCTCCTCCTCGGTCACGACCGAGGCCTGCTCGATGCCGTACCGTTCGGTCGCCGCACGGAACGCCGCGGTCACGGCCACCGGGTCGAGGGGCGTGCCGGCACCAGACTTCTCGGCCACGGAGAGTGTGTAGGTCGCCGGTCGCCCCGCGTAGCGCTCGTTGGTGGCCGAGACGGCCGCCGACGACAGGGACCCGAACCCGGTCACCGCCGTGAGCGACGCCACCGCGACGGTGACGCCGACGAGGCTCAGGACCACCCGGCCGCGGTGCACCCGGACCTCGCTCCACGCCTCGACGAGGGTGCCGACGATCGTCGTCAGGATGCGGCTCATGCCGTGACCGCCGCGACCGCGTCGACCGGCGCGCCCGCCGGGACCGGCGCGCCCGGCTCGACCGGCGCGCCCGCCTCGACCGAGTCGACCGAGTCGACCGGCGACGCGGCCATCCTGCCGTCGACCATCGTGTGCACGATCTGCGCGCGCGCCGCGACCGCCGGGTCGTGGGTGATCGTGACGAGTGCCGCGCCGGACTCCTCGGCCACCGTCTCGAGCAGCGTCATGACGACGTCGCCCGTCGTACCGTCGAGCGCACCGGTGGGTTCGTCCGCGAGGATCAGCGCCGGCTGCTGCACGAGGGCGCGCGCGATCGCCACGCGCTGCTGCTCGCCGCCGGACATCCGGTGCGGCAGGGCGTCGAGCCGGTGCGACAGCCCGACCCGGTCGAGCATGTCCGCGGCCACCGACCGCCGCCGCCAGAACCGCGAGCCCGACGCGTACAGCAGCGGGACGACGACGTTCTCCACCGCCGTGAGGCCCTGCACGAGGTTGAACTGCTGGAACACGAAGCCGATCTCCTCGCCGCGGAGTCGGTCGCGTCGACCGGACGACAGACGGGTGGCGTCGATGCCGAGGAACTCGTGGGTGCCGGAGGTCGGGGTGTCGAGCAGGCCGGCGATGTTCAGGAGCGTCGACTTGCCGGAACCGGACCGCCCGACGATCGCGGCCCGGTCCCCCGCGTCGACGACGAGTTCGGTGCCGCGGAGCACGTCGAGCCGCGTCCCGTCCGGGGACTCGAAGGTGCGCGTGACGTCGTGCATGGTCAGGACGCTCATCCGATGACCACACCGCCGCCCGAGATGGAGGCGTCGTCCTCCTGAGCATCCGTGCCGGGCACGAACTCGAGGACCTGGTCACCCTCGGCGAGGCCGCCGGTGACCTCGACACGCTTGCCGTCGTTGAGCCCGAGGGTCACCTCGCGCGTCTCGCGTCCAGGCTCGGACCCCGACGCACCAGTCGCACCAGTCGCACCGGAAGTACCGGACGCGCCGGACGCCGATCCGTCGTCGGATGCCGCTCGGTGCGCGAGGACCGTCACGGTGCCGGAGGCAGCCGTTCCCGAGACCGCCGTCAGCGGCACCGTGAGCACGTTCTCCGCCAGCCCGGCGGGGACCGTGACGGACGCGGTGAGGCCCGCGAACACCGTGACGTCACCGGGCACGTCGCACGTCAGAGCGGTGCTGTCCGCGCCCGTCGCCCCGGAGTCCTGCCCGGTGTCGGCCCCGGTACCCGTGCCGGCGCCCGAGCCGGCCGTGCCGATCCGCAGGTTCGTGCACGCGAACGGGGCCGGCCCGTCGGGGATCGTCACGCTCGCCTCGGTCGGACGCTGGAGCAGCCGGTAGAGATCCGCGGCCGTGAGCTTCGCGCTGACGCGGAAGCTGCTCGGCGCGACGATCGCGACGGTCTCACCGATCGAGACGTCCTGCCCGACGAGGACGTCGAGCGAGGAGACGGCGCCGTCGATCGGTGCCGTGACGTTCGTGTAGGTCACCTTCGGCTTCGGCTGCGGGAGCGTCGGGTCCGCGGGCGGGTCGACCGGCGTCTCGGTCATGATCTGGATGAGCGGCGCACCCTGCTCGACGCCCTGGTCGGCGTCGACCCGGACGGCGTTCACGGTGCCCGTCGCCGTCGCCTTGACGGTCGACGAGGGGAGGGGCTCGATCTGGCCCTTGACCTCGACGTCGTTGCGGATCGTCCCCGTCTCGACAGCGACCACCGGGTCCTGCAGCGCCCCCGACGGCAGGGCCGCCGACTGCGCCGGATCGTCGTCCGCGGACGCGGGGAAGAACGCCAGCTGGACGAGCGCGACGGCGATGACCAGCGCGACGAGGAACTTGAGGCCGGGCCAGACCCAGCGCTTGAGGACGAGCACGACAACCTCCGGACACGAATACGTATCCAGAACATTAGTGGATCGGTCGCGGTCGACCGACCAGTCCGCACTCGACCGAGGGGTCCATGACGGACTCGCGCGCGGTGCGACGCCACCGTCTGCCGGGCGGAACACGACAGGACCGGCCGGGAGGTGCCTCCCGGCCGGTCCTGTCGTCGTCCGTCGCGCGTGGACGCGCGACGCGTGCTGCTCGGGCTACGCCTCGATGACCACCGGGACGATCATCGGCTTCCGACGGTGCTTGGTGTTCACCCAGCGGCCGACCGTCCGGCGGACCGCCTGCGTGAACGCATGCTGGTCCCCCGCGCCGTTCGCCGCGGTGTCGGACAGCGCCTTCATGATCTGCGGCCGGACCGAGTCGAACACCGAGTCGTCCTCGGCGAAGCCGCGCGACTGGATCTCCGGGCCGACGATGCATTGACCGGTGGTGAAGTCCACCGCGCAGAAGATCGAGATGAAGCCCTCCTCCGCCAGGGTGCGACGGTCCTTGAGGTCCGCATCGGTGATCTCGCCGACGGTCGAGCCGTCGACGTACACGTACCCGAGGTCGAGCTGGCCGGCGACCTTCGTCACGCCGTCCTTCAGGTCGACCACGATGCCGTCGACCCCGAGGATGACGTTCCGCGGCGGCACACCCGTCTGGATCGCCAGGTCCGCGCTCGCGTACAGGTGGCGGTGCTCGCCGTGCACGGGCATGACGTTCCGCGGACGGAGGATGTTGTAGCAGTACAGGAGCTCCCCGGCGGAGGCGTGTCCGGAGACGTGCACCTTCGCGTTGCCCTTGTGCACCACCTTCGCGCCGAGCTTCGTGAGCCCGTCGATCACGCGGTAGACGGCGTTCTCGTTGCCCGGGATCAGGCTCGACGCCAGGATGACGGTGTCGCCGTCACCGACCTCGATCTGGTGCTCCATGTTCGCCATGCGCGCGAGGACGGCCATCGGCTCGCCCTGCGAACCGGTGGACATGTAGACGATCTTGTCGTCCGGGACGTCCTTGGCCTTCTTGCTGTCGATGAGCACGTTCTCCGGCACCCGGAGGTACCCGAGGTCCGCGGCGATCGTCATGTTCCTGATCATCGAACGGCCCATGAACGCGACGCGTCGGTTGTTCGCAGCAGCCGCGTCGAGGACCTGCTGCACGCGGTGCACGTGGCTCGAGAAGCTCGCGACGACGACCTTCTTGCGGGCCCGGGCGATCACGCTCTCGAGCACCGGACCGATGTCGCGCTCCGGAGCGGTGAACCCGGGCACGTCGGCGTTGGTGGAGTCCGGCAGGAACAGGTCGACGCCGGCCTCGCCGAGCCGCGCGAACGCACGGAGGTCGGTGATGCGGTCGTCGAGCGGCAGCTGGTCCATCTTGAAGTCGCCGGTGTGCAGTACACGACCGGCGCTCGTGGTGATCGCGACGGCGAGGGCGTCCGGGATCGAGTGGTTCACTGCGACGAACTCGAGGTTGAACGGCCCGATCTGCTCGACCTGGTCCTCGCGCACCGTCAGCGTGTACGGCTTGATGCGGTGTTCCTTGAGCTTCGCCTCGACGAGCGCGAGCGTGAGCTGCGAGCCGATGAGCGGGATGTCCTGGCGGAGACGCAGGAGGTAGGGGACGGCGCCGATGTGGTCTTCGTGGCCGTGCGTCAGCACGACCCCGAGGACGTCGTCCATACGGTCCCTGATCGGGGAGAAGTCGGGGAGGATGAGGTCGACCCCCGGCTGGTGCTCCTCGGGGAAGAGGACACCGGCGTCGACGACGAGCAGCTTGCCGTCGAACTCGTAGACGGTCATGTTCCGGCCGATCTCGCCGAGTCCACCGATGGGGGTGACGCGGAGAGTCCCGGGTTCGAGCGGCTTCGGCTCGGAGATCTTCGTGGGCATTCGGTCCTGTCGTGCTGGCGACGTCGTTCTGACGCCGCGGATGGTCAACGGGTGGTGCCTGGCACCTTGGGCAGTGCACCGCCGGCCGCAGCGTTGCGGTCCGGTCGGAAGTTGGAGAAGTCCGCACCCGGGATGTCCCGGACGAACTCGAGTTCGGCCTCGATCGTCGCGGCCTCGGACTCCTCTGGTCCGACGAGCGGCAGGCGGACCCGCGGGCTCGAGATCCGGCCGAGGCCGTGCAGGATGTACTTCGCGGCGACGGTACCAGGGACATGTGTCATCACGGCGCGGACGAGCGGTTCGAGGCGCTGGTGCTCGCGGGTCGCCGTCGCCAGGTCACCGGCGTTCACGGCGTCGACGATGGCGCGGTACGGCGTCGCGGTGATGTTCGCCGTGACACCGATGAGCCCCGTCGCACCGATCGCCAGGTGCGGCAGGACGTTCGTGTCGTCGCCGGAGAAGTACATCAGATCGGTGTTGTTCAGCACCCGGCTCACCTCCGCGAAGTCGCCCTTGGCGTCCTTCACCGCGAGGATGTTGGGGTGCTTCGACGCGCGCACGATGGTCTCGTACTTGATCGGGATGCCGGTGCGCCCGGGGATGTCGTAGAGGATGACGGGCAGGTCGGTCGCGTCCGCGATCATCCGGAAGTGCGTGAGGACACCGGCCTGGGTCGGCTTGTTGTAGTACGGCGTGACGATCATGACGCCGTCGGCGCCGGCCTTCTCGCTCTGCCGGTAGAGCTGCATCGCGTGCGCGGTCTCGTTCGAGCCACCGCCGGTGATGATCTTGGCCCGGCCCGCGGCGACCGACTTGCCGACCTCGACCAGTCGGAGCTTCTCGGGGTCGGTCAGGGTGCTCGTCTCCCCGGTCGTCCCGGTCACGACGATCCCGTCGGCGCCCGCGGTGATGCAGTTCTCGATGTGCTGCTCGACACCGGGCCAGTCGACCTCGCCGTCGGCGGTGAACGGCGTCACGAGGGCGACGAGGACCTGGCCGAACGGATTCTCACGGGGGGACACACGCCCAGCGTACCGGGAGTGCCGAGCGGCGCGGACCGTCCGCTCGGACGGTCCGCGCATGCGCTCGGCGGGCCACGCGTGCACTCGGCCGGTCACGCGCCCACTCGGCCGACCACGCGCGCGCTTCGGACTGGAGGAACGGTGCCGATGGTCGACACCGGCCCGGCTCACGCTCGGCGCAGGTCGGTGATCCGGTACCGGAGACCCTTCGTGGACAGGAGCCACCCGGAGTCGTCGGCGCACCGCCAGTCCGGGCCGAGCTCCGGTGCACGGGTGTCGCCGTCGACGTCCGCGTCGACGACGGTCTCGGAGACCCGGTCGGCCAGCGGCACGGCATCCGCGTAGACGGCTCCCCCACCGACGACCCACAGCGTGCCGGTGTCGGACGGGACTCGGAGCGCGACGCCGAGGTCGTGCACGACCTCGGCGCCGTCCGCCGTCCATGCCGTGTCCCGCGTGAGCACGATGTTCCGACGACCGGCGAACGGCCGGAACCGCGGTGGGATCGACTCCCACGTCCGCCGACCCATCACCACGGTGGCGCCGAGTGTCGTGGCCTTGAAGTGCGCCATGTCCTCGGGGACGTGCCACGGGATGCCGCCGTCGGCTCCGATGACGCCGTTCCGCGACCGCGCCCAGACGAGGCCGATCTGCTGCTGCTGCATCAGACGGAGACGGCGCCGCGGATCGTCGGGTGGTGGGCGTAGTCGACGATCTCGAAGTCCTCGAAGACGTAGTCGTCGATGCTCGAGCGCTCGGCGATCCGGAGCTCCGGGAGCGCGTAGGCCGTCCGCGACAGCTGCTCCTCGACCTGGGCGACGTGGTTGTCGTAGACGTGGCAGTCGCCGCCGGTCCAGACGAAGTCGCCGACCTCGAGTCCGGTCTGCGCAGCGATCATGTGGGTCAGCAGTGCGTAGCTCGCGATGTTGAACGGCACGCCGAGGAACATGTCCGCACTCCGCTGGTACAGCTGGCAGGAGAGCTTGCCGTCCACCACGTAGAACTGGAAGAAGGCGTGGCACGGCGCCAGGGCCATCGACGGGATGTCCGCGACGTTCCACGCCGACACGATGAGCCGCCGCGAGTCCGGGTTCGTCCGGATCTCGTCGAGGAGCTGCGCGATCTGGTCGACGTGCTCGCCGGACGGGGTCGGCCACGAACGCCACTGCACGCCGTAGACCGGGCCGAGGTCGCCGTCCTCAGCCGCCCACTCGTTCCAGATCCGGACGCCGTGCTCCTGCAGCCAGGTCGCGTTGCCCTCGCCACGGAGGAACCAGAGGAGCTCGTACGCGATCGACTTGAAGTGCACGCGCTTCGTCGTGATGAGCGGGAACCCCTCGGACAGGTCGTACCGGAGCTGCGCGCCGAACAGACTCCGCGTGCCGGTCCCCGTCCGGTCACCCTTGGGGGCACCCTCGGTCAGGACCTTGCGGAGCAGGTCCTCGTAGGGCGTCGGGACGCTCGGGTCCGGCTGCTTCGTGGAGGTGGGCGCTGCGGTGTCGGTCACGGTCTCGATGCTAAGCCCGGCCACGGCCGAACGGGAGCAGCGTGACGGGCGCCAGCCGTGCCTCCCGTCCGATCCCGAGCCGACCCGAATAGGTTGGAGGCTCCGACCAACTGGAGGTCCCCATGGCGGATGCCCCGCTCTCCGTCCTCGTCGCCGGTGCGTCCGGGTTCATCGGCACGCCGCTCGTCGCAGCACTCCGTGACGCCGGCCACCACGTGTCGACCCTCGTGCGCCGTGCACCCCGGACGCCGACCGAGTTCCGGTGGTCACCCGGTGAGCGCGCCCTCGACCCGGCGATCGTGGACGGCGCGGACGTGGTCGTCAACCTGTCGGGCGCGAGCATCGGCAAGCTCCCCTGGACCGACGAGTACAAGCGGACGCTGCTGACCTCGCGGCTCGACCCGACGAACACCCTCGTCACGGCGATGCAGCACGCCGCGAACCCACCCCGGGCGTTCCTGAGCGGCTCCGCGTCCGGCATCTACGGCGACCGTCCGGCGGACCGTCTCGGCGACACGGCGGAGCCCGGGACCGGGTTCCTCGCGGACATCTGCGTGCAGTGGGAGGCCGCCGCCGCGAAGGCCCCGGACGCCACCCGGACGGTCTTCCTGCGCACCGGACTCGTGCTCGGCCCGGGCGGTGGTGCCCTCGGGCCGGTGCTGCCCCTGACCAAGTTCGGCCTCGGCAGCAAGCTCGGCACCGGTGGACAGCACTGGCCGTGGATCTCGCTCGACGACGAGGTCGGGGCGATCGTGCACCTCTGCACCTCGAGCGTGTCCGGACCGGTGAACCTCGCCGGACCGGAGCCGGCGGTCAGCGACAGGATCACGCGTCGGGTCGCCGAGGACATGCACAAGCCCTACCTGTTCGCGGTGCCGGAGTTCGCGCTGCGCCTGCTGCTCCGTGACGCCGCGGACGAGCTCCTGCTCTCGAGCCAGATGATGCTCCCGAACGTCCTGCGGGAGGACGGCTACGAGTTCGCACACACGACGGCGGAGCAGGCGGTCGACGCGTTCCTGCGGTAGCCCGGGCTGCCGCTTTCGCAAAACACCAGGTCGACAGCTCTGCGCAGGGATATGTCCCTGCGCGGAACGGCCAAGGTGGCGTTTTGTGGAACGCCGGACCGGCTCACGCGTACCGCAGCGCCGTCCGCATCGCGCTCCGCGCCCGACGGCGGTCTCCGGCGGCGTCGTAGACCACGCCGAGCCGGAACCAGGCCCGCCAGTCCTCCGGGGACGCCTCCACCTCGTCCCGGTACTTCGGGAAGAGCGCGTCCGCCGCTGCCCGGTCCACGCGGCCGGACGGGCGGAGGGGCACCTCGTCGTCCGGGGTCCCGCCCTCTGCCTCGAGCCGCGTCGCGAGCCGGGTGATCCGGAACCCGAACCGCAGCTCGAGGACGAGCAGCAGCAGCCCGATGAGCCCCACGACGACGAGTGCGACACCGATCGCGATGCCGACCGCGAGCCCGGTCGCGATGAACGCCACCGCCCGCTGCCCGATGACGACGATGTACAGCACGAGCAGCACCGCGATGACGACGACGCCCGCGAAGCGCGTGGACCGCACGGTCAGCCGATGCCGAGCACGGTGCCGAGCCCGACCGTCAGTCCGCGCATCGCCGGCACGGCGGCGAGCGCAGCGCGGACCCCTGGTGCGTACGAGGCGTCGTCGAGCGTGTCGTGTCGGATCGTCAGGGTCTCACCGACCCCGGACAGGAGCACGGACTGCTGCGCTGTGACCCCCGGGAGCCGGAGGCTGTGCACCGGGATGCTCGCCACCTGCTGTCCCCGGGCGCGCTGGTCGACGTGCGGCGCGTCGACCGGGCCGACCTCGCGGCGTGCGTCGGCGATGAGCTCGGCGGTGCGCACCGCGGTCCCGGACGGGGAGTCGACCTTCTGCGCGTGGTGGGACTCGACGATCTCGATCGACGGGAACCACGGCGCCGCGATCGTGGCGAGATGCGTTCCGAGGACCGAGCCGATCGAGAAGTTCGGGACGACGAGGACGCCCTGCTCCGGGCGCTCCGCCAGCGAGGTCCGCAGGGTCGCGAGCCGATCGGCCGACCACCCGGACGTCCCGACGAGCACGTGCGCGCCGCTGGCGAGGGCGGTCTGCACGATGGCCGGACTGAGTGCCGGGACGGTGACGTCGACCACGACCGACGCACCGGCGAACACGGACGGCTCCGCGACGTCGACACCGTCCCGCGACGACAACCGGGCGACGAGGTCGAACCCGTCGAGTTCCTGGACGACGTCCGAGACGAGTCCCCCGAGACGACCGGTGGCGCCGACGACGGCGACGGAGATGCTCATGGCCCAATCCAACCACCCCGCGGGCCGGTCGTAGGATCGGCGGGTGGTCACCGTGCGCATCGTCCCAGCTGATCTGCCCGAGGTCGACGACCTGCTCGACCGCTACCTCGACGAACGCGAGGCCACCTTCCCGTCGGCGCAGGGGGCCTACAGCCGGAAGCGCACCCCGGCGGCGGAGTTCACGCCCCCGAACGGCGTGTTCGTCGTGGCGGACGACGACTCCGGTGCTCCTGTCGGGTGCGGCGGTGTCCGACGGATCGCCGACGCGACGGCCGACGACGGCGGTGTGGACGTGCGCTTCGAGGTCAAGCACGTGTTCGTCGACCCGGCCGGACGCGGCCGGCGCGTCGCGAGCGCGGTGATGGACGCGCTCGAGACGGCGGCGGCCGATCTCGGAGCCACGAGCATCGTCCTCGACACGAACGACAGCCTCGTGGCCGCCGGCGCGATGTACGTCTCCCGCGGCTACCGCCGTGTCGCGCCCTACAACGACAACCCAAACGCGACCGCCTGGTTCCGCAGACCGGTCGACTGACGCACACCGTGCCTCCAGACCGGACGGGAGGCACGGATCGCGTCCGACGCGCAGTCCGCGCCCGTGACGGGCGGCTCCGGCGCTCGCGGCTAGATCGGTTGGTGGACCGGCAGTCCGGTCCGCAGCTCGACCGGCAGGTGTGCCAGATCATTCAGCGTGACGAGCTCCCCCGGCTTGGCCGACCGGACCCGGATGATCGTCAGGCCGGTGTGTGCGACGTTCGTGCCCATCCACCGCCAGGCCGGAGCCTGGAACACCTCGCGCACGAACCACGCGATGACGGCGTTGTGCGTGATGAGGAGATCGTGCCGGTCGTCCATCGAGGGCGTGAACCACTCGGCGACCGCGTCGTCCATCTGCGCCTGACCGGCGGCGAGCTCTTCTTCGGTCACACCTCCGAAGAACGACTTGTAGGCCGTCGGCATGTCCGGCGTCGGACCGGAGGGCACGCAGTCGAACAGGAGCGTCGACGGCTTCGGTGCCATGGACGGCAGCCGCTCGTGCATGATCCTGGCAGTCTCGCTGGGTGCCTCGAGCGGGGAGTGCGACACGGTGTCGAAGGGCACGCCGCCGAGCCGGTCGGCGATGAGCATCGCCTGTCGCTTGCCGCGCTCGGACAGCTTGCCGTCCCGGAGCCCGTGCTCGGCGTCCTGGTGCTCACCGTGGCGGACGAGGTAGAGGTAGTGCGACATGGGTGACTCAGGCGTCCGTCTCGTTCTGGGCCGATCCGGCGTGGGATCCGAGGGCATCACGATCGACGGCACCGACGACGGCCGTGACGACCGGCCGGGTGAGGAGGTCCTGCGCGAGGTCGAGCACGGAGTCCCGGGTGACCCGGTCGACGCGGTCGAGCGCCGTCGTCAGGTCGGTGAACTCCCCGACGCCGAGCTCGGAGCGGCCGAGGCGGGTCATCCGCGCGTCGCTGTCCTCGAGCGAGAGCGTGAGGGCCCCCTCGATCTGGCCCTTGGCGCGCGCGAGTTCGTCGCCGGTGATGCCGGTCTCCGCCATCTTGTGGAACTCGTCGTCGATGATGTCGAGCACCGCAGACACGTTGTCCGGCGCGCACCCCGCGTAGACGCCGAAGGCACCGTTGTCGAGGTAGGCCGGCGCGAAGGACGACACGGCGTAGGCGAGACCGCGTTGCTCGCGGACCTGTTGGAAGAGGCGCGATGACATGCCCCCACCGAGCACGGCGTTCAGCACGCTGAGTGCCGGCCGACGCTCGTCGCGGAGATCGAGACCGTGCGAGCCGCGGATGATGCTGACCTGTTCGGTCGGCCGCTGGATGACGGCGAGGCTCGGTGCCACAGGCTGCGCGGCCACCTCGGGAACCCGACGTGCGTTCGGGGCTGCGTCGTCGGCGCCCGCGAACACGGCTTCCACGAGGGCGCAGAACCGGTCGTGGTCGACCGATCCGGCCGCCGTGACGACGATGCCCTCCGGTGCGTAGTGCTCGCGGTAGTGCTCGAAGACGTCGTCGCGCGCGACCGCGCGGATGCTGTCCGGGGTCCCGCCGATCGGGCGGCCGAGGGCGTGGTCCGGGAACGCCGCGGCGAAGAAGGACTCACCAGCGAGGTCGGCCGGATCGTCGGCCGCCATCGCGAGTTCCTCGAGGATGACCCCGCGCTCGATGTCGAACGCGTCGGGTTCCAGGACGGACCCGGTGACCATGTCGCCGATGACGGCGACGGCCATCGGGACGTCGAGGTCACGGACGCGGGCGTAGTAGCAGGTGTACTCCTTGGCGGTCGCGGCATTGTGCTCGCCGCCGACCGCGTCGAAGGACACCGCGATGTCGAGGGCGCTCCGCTCGTCGGTGCCCTTGAAGAGCAGGTGCTCGAGGAAGTGCGTGGAGCCGAACTGCCCGTCGCGCTCGTCGCGGGAACCGACCCCGACCCAGTAGCCGACGCTCGTCGAGTGGGCGGACGGCACGGACTCGGTGAGGACGCGCACCCCGGAGGAGAGCACGGAACGACGGACGACCGTCCCGCCGGACGTCAGGAACGACGTGTCCGGTTCTTCGAGTGGCAGCGGTACGGGATCGTTCATCGTGACGAGCCTACCGACCCCCGGTCGCCCCGGTCAGGAACCGGACGACCTGTGGAGAACTCCCGACGAGCACCGTCCTCGCGCACGACCCCCGAAGTGGGGTGCAGCTGATGGGGACAGACCGACGTGTCTGTCTGTCCTCCATGTGGTACAGTTTCAACAACGGATCGGCAGCCCCCCTAGATGCCGATCCGTCGGCGCCTGGACACTCGAGTCCTGGCACGACACAGTCCCCCCGCAGTGTCGTGCACAGCCGAGATGTCCCAAGGAGCCACGCTGTGACGGTCGATTCCCCCCAACCGGCCGTCCAGCACCTCCTGGGACAGGTCCCCTCGCGGGATCAGGCACAGGCCGACGGCGGCCAGGCACCGAACACCGCGGCACCGGACGGGTCGAGCTCTGCTCTCCGCTCCGGTGTCGCGGGCCCCCCGTCGGACGACAACCCGGTCGGCGCCGCCGCGTCCGGAGCCGCACAGCCGCGCGCCGGAGCGAAGGTCCGCATCCTCGACACGGCCGCACGCCTGTTCTACGAAGAGGGCATCCATGGGGTCGGCGTCGACCGCCTGATCTCCGAGGCGAGCGTCACGAAGGCCACGTTCTACAAGCACTACGGGTCCAAGGACAACCTGATCCTGGCCTACATCCGGTCCGGACACGAGCAGGTCGTCACCCTGCTGGAGACGATCATCGCCGAGGCCCCGGACGCGGACACCGCGATCCACGACTGGGTCGACGCGGTCATCAAGCAGACCGGTGAGCCCGGGTTCCGCGGCTGCGCGTTCCTGAACGCCGCCGCCGAGTACCACGACGCCAGGAGCCCCGTCCGCGAGGTCGTCGCCATGCACCGCGACTGGTACACCGAACGACTCGCCGACCTGCTCCAGGAGTCCGGTCACGCACTGCCCGGCGACGGTGCCGACGAGCTCATGCTCGCCCGTGACGGCGCGATGGTCGGTGCGTACGCGGGCGACTCCATCGCCGCGACAGCAGCACTCGGTCGCGTGGTCGACCGTGTGGTCGGCCCGCGCGTCTAGGTAGGTTCCGCAGAATTCACTAGGCAACCCCCCGTTCCGGGGGTACCTTCAAGGCACGATCGGCCTCCCACCGATCCGATCCCCGCCGCCCCACCCTGGTCGTCCCTCCCTGGAGACGAGTCCAGTCGGCTCGGACCCCGTGCTGCATTCACCATGCAAGGAACCACGATGTTCGACAAACGATTCATCAACGCTGCCATCGACCGGAGCGCCGAGAACCCCCTCGATCGGCGGCGCTTCCTCACCGCCGCCGGCATCACCGGGGTCGGGGTCGGTGTCGCCGCCCTCGGCGCTGCCGCCCCCGCGTTCGCCTCGCCGGAGGAGGACGGCGCCGTGTCCGACGCGGCGATCCTCAACTTCGCGCTCAACCTCGAGTACCTCGAGGCCGAGTTCTACCTCCGCGCCGTGTACGGCACGGGCCTCCCCTCGAACATGGTCGACGGGATCGACCCGCAGGGCGGTGTCGTCGGTGGACACGCGGTCCCGTGGAAGTCGGCCGCCGTCAAGGCGATCGCGACCGAGATCGCCGCCGATGAGAAGGCCCACGTCGCCTTCCTCCGCAAGGCGCTGAGCGGGGCGAAGGTCTCCCGTCCGCAGATCGATCTGCAGACCAGCTTCAGCGCCGCCGCCGCCGCCGCTGGGGTGATCCCGGCCGGAGGCACGTTCGACCCGTTCGCGAGCGACGAGAACTTCCTGCTCGGTGCGTACATCTTCGAGGACGTCGGCGTCACCGCGTACAAGGGTGCGGCACCGCTCATCTACAACAAGACGTACCTCGGTGCGGCGGCCGGCATCCTCGCGGTCGAGGCCTACCACGCCGGCATCATCCGTGCCACGCTCAGCAGCAAGGGGCTCGCAGCTCCGGCGAACAAGATCTCGGACGCCCGTGACTCGCTCGACGGCCCGACCGACGACGACCAGGGCATCACGATGAACGGCGTCACGAACCTCGTGCCGACCGACGCGAACAGCATCGCGTTCGGCCGGACCGCGGAGCGCGTGCTGAACGTCGTCTACCTGACGCCGAACCAGATCGACAAGGGCGGCTTCTTCCCGGCCGGCGTGAACGGCGCCATCGTCGCGAGCGGGAACCCGGGCAGCGCGACCAGCTGACCGGCGGACCCACGGTCCACCGGACTGGAGGCGCGGTGCGGGCCCGCACCGCGCCTCCAGTCCGTGTCCTGGTCACCGGTGTTGGCTTGTCGGCATGACCAACGACCCCAACTGGCGCCTCCCCGAGGTGCCCACCTTCACCCTGACCAGTCCGGACTTCGCGGACGGCGATGTCCTCCCGACCTCCGCACGCGGGGCTGACGTCGGCGGGTCCGACCGCTCCCCTGCGCTGCAGTGGTCCGGCGCACCCGAGTCGACGAAGAGCTTCGTGCTCACCGCCTACGATCCCGATGCCCCGACCGGGTCCGGGTTCTGGCACTGGGCGGTGTCGGACATCCCCGCGTCGGTGACCTCGCTCGACGCCGGGGCCGGCACGGGGACGCTGCCCGACGGCTCGACCCGGCGCCGCAACGAGTACGGCACCGACACCTTCCTCGGTGCCGCTCCCCCGGCCGGACACGGCTCGCACCGCTACTTCTTCACGGTGAGCGCCCTCGACGTGCCGACCCTCGAGGTCCCCGCGGACGCGACGCCCGCGGTCGTCGGCTTCATGCTCCGAGAGCACCTCGTCGGACGCGCGCAGCTGATGGGCACGCAGGAGACGCCGGCGTCCTGACCCGTCCCGACGCGTCGCGGCCCGTGTTCTGAACACCCTCGTCCATCACGAACCCGCCGATCCGCGTGTTCACCGCGGACGCCCGTGTTCAGAACACCCGCCGCCAGCAACGCGGAACGGCCGCCCACCCCGAGGGGTGAGCGGCCGTTGCCGTACGGGAGCGATCAGCTCTGGACCGTCAGGTCCTCAGACTCCTCGGTCGCTGCGCTCGAGTCGGTGTCGGCCTCGTCGGCGACCACCGGGGCGAGCGAGAGCTTGCCGCGGTCGTCCACCTTGGTGACCTCGACCAGGATCTTCTGGCCGACGCCCAGGACGTCCTCGACGTTCTCGACCCGCTTGCCGCCGGCGAGCTTCCGCACCTCGGAGACGTGGAGCAGACCGTCGCGACCCGGGAGCAGCGAGACGAAGGCACCGAACGTCGCGATCTTGACGACCGTGCCGAGGAACTGGTCCCCGATCTCCGGGTTCGTCGGGTTCGCGATCGCGTTGACCTGCGCACGCGCGGCCTCGGCGGACGGACCGTCGACGGCGCCGATGTACACGGTGCCGTTGTCCTCGATCGAGATGTCGGCGCCGGTCTCGTCCTGGATCCCGTTGATCGTCTTGCCCTTCGGGCCGATCAGCTCGCCGATCTTGTCGACGGGGATCTGGACGCTGATGACGCGCGGCGCGGTGTCGGCCATCTCGTCGGGGGCGTCGATCGCCTCGGTCAGCACGCCGAGGATGGCCGAGCGGGCCTCCTTGGCCTGCTTGAGCGCGGCGTCGAGGACCGACGACGGGATGCCGTCGAGCTTCGTGTCGAGCTGGATCGCCGTGACGAACTCGCTCGTGCCGGCGACCTTGAAGTCCATGTCACCGAGGGCGTCCTCGGCTCCGAGGATGTCGGTCAGCGCCGCGTAGCGGGTCTGGCCGTCGACGGTGTCCGAGACGAGGCCCATCGCGATGCCCGCGACCGGGGCGCGCAGCGGCACACCGGCGTTGAGGAGCGACAGCGTCGAGGCGCAGACGGAACCCATCGAGGTGGAGCCGTTCGACCCGAGGGCCTCAGACACCTGACGGATGGCGTACGGGAACTCCTCGCGCGACGGCAGCACCGGCACGAGGGCGCGCTCGGCGAGGAAGCCGTGCCCGATCTCGCGACGCTTCGGCGAACCGACCCGGCCGGTCTCACCGGTCGAGTAGGGCGGGAAGTTGTAGTGGTGCAGGTAGCGCTTCTTGGTGACCGGGCTCAGGGAGTCGATCTGCTGCTCCATCTTGAGCATGTTCAGCGTGGTGACGCCCAGGATCTGGGTCTCACCGCGCTGGAAGATCGCGGAACCGTGCACACGCGGGATCACGGCGACCTCGGCGTCGAGCGGACGGATGTCCGCCAGGCCGCGGCCGTCCATGCGGACCTGCTCGGTGAGGATCCGGCCGCGGACGACCTTCTTGGTCACCGACTTGTAGGCACCGGACACCTGGCCGTTGGCTTCGGCGGGGAGCTCCCCGGCGGTGACCTTGGCCGCGACGGCGTCCTTGACGCGTGCCTTCAGAGCGTCGTCGGCATCCTGGCGCTCGATCTTCGCAGCGATCTTGTAGACGTCGCCGAGCTCGGTGAGCGCGGCGTCCTCGACGACCTTGTAGACCTCGTCCGTGTAGGGCAGGAAGACCGGGTAGTCCTGGATCTCCTTGGCCGACTGGGCAGCCATCTCGGCCTGGGCCTCGACGAGGAGCTTGAGGAACGGCTTCGCCGCCTCGAGGCCCTGCGCGACGACGGCCTCGTCGGGCTTGGTCGCACCGCCCTGGATGAGACCCCATGCCTGCTCGGTGGCCTCGGCCTCGACCATCATGATCGCCACGTCCTCGTTGCCGGCGTCGTCCGTGACGACACGGCCGGCCACGGTGAGGTCGAAGACGGCCTCCTCGAGCTGCGTGACGGTCGGGAACGCGACCCACTGGTCGGCCGTGCCGCCGTTGCCCGGGATGAGGGCGAGGCGGACACCGGCGATCGGGCCGGAGAACGGCAGACCGGAAATCTGCGTGGACGCGGATGCGGCGTTGATCGCGAGCGCGTCGTAGAACTCGCCCGGAGCGATGCTCAGGACGGTGATGACGATCTGGACCTCGTTGCGGAGACCGTCGACGAACGACGGGCGCAGCGGCCGGTCGATGAGACGGCAGACGAGGATCGCCTCGGTGCTCGGTCGGCCTTCGCGGCGGAAGAACGAGCCGGGGATCTTGCCGGCGGCGTAGGAACGCTCCTCGACGTCGACCGTCAGCGGGAAGAAGTCGAAGCCTTCACGCGGGTGCTTGCCGGCGCTCGTCGCGCTCAGCAGCATCGTCTCCTCGTCGAGGTACGCGGCGACCGCGCCCTGGGCCTGCTGCGCGAGCCGGCCGGTCTCGAAGCGGACGGTGCGGGTGCCGAAGCGACCGTTGTCGATCACTGCCTCGGCGAACTTGATCTCGGGACCCTCCAAAAGGGTGCCTCCTTGTGCTCCATGTGCGCGCGGGGAATGCGCGCTCGGTGTGCCAGGCGCCGGTGTCGGCGCCGGAGCCACTCGAGGCAGGGCGGTTGTCGAGGACACGTTGCGTGCACGTGCGCTCCCACACGACGCGGGACGCATGCCTGGCCAGCAGTAGAAGCACACGGACACCGGTTCCGGATGCCACCACCGATGACCAGCTTCGTGCCGGCCTGCTCGAATGGTGTTGCTTGTGGTGGTACGTGAGGGCGAACGATGGTCCGCCGACGCCAGAACTCTACCATCCGAGGCCTCGCCGACCGGGGATCGACCACCGGACACGCGCGAGGCGCTCCGGAGGTTCATCGACGGCACGGCTACCCTGACCCCATGCGTCACTCCCTCACCACGCGTGCCGCGTCCTCGTCGCGTGCGTCCCGACGTCGGCGCCGCGGAACGGTCGTCATGACGATCGTCGCCGCCGGCGGACTGCTCGCGTCGCTCGTGAACCCGTTCTCCGCGGCCGCTCCCGCGCAGGCGGTCGACTACCCGTCGTGGTCGGACGTGCAGGCGGCGAAGGGCAACGAGGCGGCCACGCAGGCCGAGGTCGGCCGTGTCCAGGACGCGCTCGCGGGACTCCAGGCGACCGCGGCGCAGAAGTCGTCCGAGGCCCTGACCGCGAGCGCCGCTGCCGCCGAGGCCGACGCTCAGCTCCAGGCCGCGACGCAGACCGCCGACGACCTCACCGCCAAGGCCCGCGTCGCGTCCGAGACCGCCGAGCGTGCGAAGGACCGTGCAGGCCAGCTCGCCGCGCGCCTCTACCGGTCGGGTGACACCGACACCGTGACGACCAGGATCGTCGGGTCGGACAAGCCGCAGGACCTGCTCTACCAGCTCGGCACGCTCGACCAGCTGTCCACCACGTGGGCAGGCGTGATGAGCGACGCGTCGGTCGCCGCGAACACCGCCACGTCGCTGCACGAGCAGGCCGCCCGTGCCGAGGGCGCCCGGAAGTCCCTCGCCGCAGCGGCCGAGTCGGCATCGCGGTCGGCGGACCAGGCGGAGGCCTCCGCGAAGTCCGCGGTGGCGACGACGAAGAGCCACAGCGACGAGCTCTACTCCCAGCTCGCGTCGTTGAAGGACACCACCGCGAACGTCGAACAGCAGTACGCCGTGGGCCAGGCGGTCGCCGCGCAGGCCGCAGCGGTCGCACGGGCGAACCAGGCCGCGGCGATCGCCGAGGCCAACCGCGCCAGGACCACGTCCGTCGCCTCGTCGGGCGGCGGCGGCGGGAGCTCCTACCCGGACCCGAGCGGGGTGACCGTCGACCCGGCCGGGGCGAAGGCCTACGCCAGCTCACAGCTCGCCGCACACGGCTGGGGCCAGGACCAGATGTCCTGCCTCGTGTCGCTCTGGACGCAGGAGTCCGGCTGGCGCGCGAACGCCCTGAACTCCTCGAGCGGCGCGTACGGCATCCCGCAGGCGCTCCCGGCGCGCAAGATGGCGGCCGCCGGCGCGGACTGGCTGACCAACCAGGACACCCAGATCGACTGGGGCCTGGCGTACATCAAGAGCTCCTACGGCACCCCGTGCGGGGCGTGGAACCACGAGATGAGCGTCAACCCGCACTGGTACTGAGCCGACTGGCGGCTCGGCCGGTCCGACGCGCCCACGGGCCGAGTGCGGGCGTCGACTAGGTGCCGAGCGCGTCGAGCAGGCTGCCGAAGTCGGTGACGGTCGGCGATGCGTCCGGCGCCGAGACCGCCCGGCGTCGTGAGGTCCGGACCCCGTGTGCGAGGTCCTCGCCGGCACGCCGGATGCGCGACTCGAGCCCCGCCGCATGCTCCGCACTCCCCCAGTCGTCCGTCGCCGCGAACACCGCCGTCTGGGCGACGGCCGCCCGCAGGTAGGCGAACACCGGGCGCATGCCGTGGTCGACCGCGAGCGAGTGCCGCGCCGAGCCGCCGGTCGCCCCGAGGAGCACCGGCATGTCGACGAGGGCATCCGGCTCCAGGACGTCGAGGAAGGACTTCGCGAGACCGCTCATGCCCGCCGTGAAGACCGGCGCGACGAAGACGACGGCGTCGGACTCCACGACCTCGGCGATCGCCGCGCCGAGCGCCGCGGGGGCGAACCGGGTGAGCATGGTGTCGGTGATCTCGTGCGCCAACGGGCGCAGGTCGACGTGCACGACGCGGGTCGGGCCTCCCGTCCGGTGCGTCCCGTCGGCCGACGTCCGGAACGCACCGGACGTCTCGGACTGGAGGGACGGCCCGGCCAGCGCGGACACGGTCGCGTCCGCCAGGCGGTCGGCGAGCAGACGGGACGACGACGGCTCGGAGAGCCCCGCGGAGACGACGGCGATGGTGGTCACGCGGCGACCTCCTCGGCCACGGCGGATGCCTGGGCGGCCGCGACGAGGGATGCATGGGTCGGTGCGTCCGGGACACCCGCGGCGCGACGGGCGGCGAACTCCTTGCGGAGGACGGGGACGACCTCCTCGCCGAGGATGTCGAGCTGCTCCAGCACCGTCTTGAGCGGCAGGCCCGCGTGGTCCATCAGGAACAGCTGGCGCTGGTAGTCGCCGACGTACTCGCGGAAGCCGAGGGTGCGGTCGATGACCTCCTGCGGGCTCCCCACGGTGAGCGGCGTCTGGCTCGTGAAGTCCTCGAGGCTCGGGCCGTGGCCGTAGACGGGGGCGTTGTCGAAGTACGGCCGGAACTGCCGGACGGCGTCCTGCGAGTTCTTCGCCATGAACACCTGCCCGCCGAGGCCGACGATCGCGTTCGCGGCCGGGCCGTGGCCGTGGTGCTCGAAGCGCTCGCGGTACAGGCGGACCATCTGCGCGGTGTGGCTCGCGGGCCAGAAGATGTGGTTCGCGAAGAAGCCGTCGCCGTAGTACGCGGCCTGCTCAGCGATCTCGGGTGTGCGGATCGAGCCGTGCCAGACGAACGGGGCGATGCCGTCGAGGGGCCGCGGGGTCGACGTGAAGCCCTGCAGCGGCGTCCGGAAGTGGCCCTGCCAGTCCACGACCTCCTCGGTCCAGAGGCGGCGGAGCAGCGCGTAGTTCTCGATCGCCAGGTTGACGCCCTGGCGGATGTCCTGGCCGAACCACGGGTAGACGGGGCCGGTGTTCCCGCGGCCGAGGACGAGGTCGGTCCGGCCGTCGGCGAGGTGCTGCAGCATCGCGTAGTCCTCGGCGATCTTCACCGGGTCGTTCGTCGTGATGAGCGTCGTCGACGTACTGAGGATGATCCGCTCGGTCGTCGCGGCGATGTACCCGAGCATCGTGGTCGGTGAGCTCGGGACGAAGGGCGGGTTGTGGTGCTCCCCCGCGGCAAAGACGTCGAGGCCGACCTCCTCCGCCTTCTGGGCGATGGTGACCATGGCACGGATGCGCTCGGCCTCGCTCGGGGTGTGGCCGGTCGTCGGGTCGGTGGTGACGTCCCCGACGGTGAAGATGCCGAACTGCACGATGTGCTCCTCGCTGTTCAATGCGTTTGCATGTACATCGTACTGCAACCCGTGCGCCGGTCGTGTATTCCCGTCGAGGACGTCCCGGAGCCAGACGACGACGGTGACCGCTCGACGAGAAGTGTCGAACTGTCGGGTCGGCCGGCGCACCCGACAGTTGGGCACTTCTCGTCAGCGCTCGGCCTGGGCTCGCCCGGACATGCAGAACGCCCCGCCTCTCCGGAGAGAAGCGGGGCGTTCGTGTCAAGACAGGATCCCTCGCGGGGCGAGGGCTCTTCTGATCACCGGGTGCTGTGCGCCCGACGCGAGTCGATGACTAGCGGCGCAGGCCGAGACGCTCGATAAGCGCACGGTAGCGGTTGATGTCGACGTCGGAGAGGTATCCGAGCATGCGACGACGCTGACCGACGAGGAGCAGCAGACCACGACGCGAGTGGTGGTCGTGCTTGTGCTCCTTGAGGTGCTCGGTGAGGTCCCGGATGCGCTGGGTCATGACCGCCACCTGGACCTCGGGGGATCCCGTGTCGCCCGGGTGGGTCGCGTACTCTTCGATGATCGCCTTCTTGACGGTCGGTTCGAGTGCCATAGGTGATCCCCTCTCTGCTTGTTGCGCGGTGCCGCACACCGAATGTGTGGGCGCTCTTGATCCGCGGCCGTTGGACGGCAACCTGACGAGCTTAGCAGAGCGACGGCGAATCCGAGCCGGGGTTCACGACCCGGTGACCGCGGTCACCATCGCCATGAGGCCCGGGATCGCGGCCACCGCCAGCACGGCACCACCGGCGAGTGCAGCGCAGCCACCACCCGCCCAGGCGAGACGCACGATCCGGGCGATCCGGGCCTCCCGTTCGATCGCGGCGAACCGCGGGACGACGCCCTCGTCCTCCGGTGCGGCGTGGTCGATCCACGTCGACCCGGAGGAGAGTGCACCGGCGAGCGCCCAGACGGCGTCGTGGCCGAGGACCTCGGGCATCCGTCGGAGCGTCCGGACGAGTCGCCTGGCGTCGAGCACGAGCACGTCCTCGGGCGCCGACCGGATCGCGACGCTCGCCGGGTCGACCACGGCGACGATGCTCGTCACCGGGGTGACCGGGAGGGTGCGCTGCGCCATCGTCCGCACGACGCGGCGACGTTCGCTCCGAGCCACCCGCACGAACGGCTCACGGTGACCGTTGACCATGACGGTGTCGCCGGCGACCCACACCCTGGCGTCCCGGAGGTGCTTGGTGTTGATCGCGACGACGCCGATCGGACCGACGACGAGGTGGTCGATGTCCGTGCCCGACTCGGACACGGGCACCGAGTGCAGGACGACGTACTCCGGACCGAGCGCGTCGAGCAGACGTGCGGTGATCCGCTCGCCGAGCGCCCCGACGTACCACGACCTGGCGTCGGGTGCGACGGCGTGCACGCCGAGCACCCTGGCGATGCGTCCGCGGGGGTGGCGGGCCGCCTGGTGCCGGATGCACTCGGCCATGAGCGCCTGCCCGGGCACGCGCCGGGTCAGGTCGTCGAGGTCCGGTGTGGCCTCGGATGGTGCGGTCACGGTGCTCCTCGCGGGGGCCGCACTGATCACGGCTCCTGCGCCCAGCTTGGCGGGCGTGGCCCGCACCGGGCCAGTACCAGAACGGGTGGCACCCGGACGCGGTGGTGTCGCGACGAGCCCGCGTCGGCCGGGAGGCGCGGCTCGGCTCAGGCGGTCCGCAGGCCCGGTCGACGGCGCGGCACCGCGTTCCGCACGACACCGATGAACGTCGCGCCGAGGATCCCACCGAGTCCGTTCGAGAGGACATCGCGCGGGTCGGCCACCCGGCTCGGCAGGGCGACGTGCTGCGTCCACTCGATGCCGACGGAGAGCCCGACAGCGAGGACCGCGGCGACGAACCACGCCCGACGCGGCAACCACATCGCACCGATCGCACCGATCGGGACGAACATGGCGACGTTCGCGAGGAACTCGGCCCGGTCGTAGGTCAACCACGCGGTGCTCTCGTGCCCCTGGGCGAACCGCAGCACCGTGGCGACGAAGTGCTGCCCCGAGTTCGTGAACACGTGGGGTGTGAGCGTCATCCGCCACAGCACCCACGCGTATCCCGCCGTCAGCAGGAGGAGCAGGAGTTTCCGGAACATCGAGCCAGTGTCGCGTACCGATCTGGCCGACCCCTGTGCCGGTCCTGCACGGAGGCTGGTCACCCGACGACCGAGGTGCGACAGTAGGTGCACGGATCCGCGACGGCGCGGCTCCCGCCAGCGCCCACCGGCTCCGGCGGCACAGCTCGCAGCCCGCGAGGGTCCCGTCCGGCGTCGTCCGACCGATGCACGACAGCCCGCGGAGGACTGCTCGATGTCCCACAGCCCAGCCCGTCCCGGCGGAGACACCCGCCCGGACGAGTCGATGCCGGACGATCCGGTGGTCGGCAGCGTCCACCGGCGTGGGGCACGGCGGCAGTGGACCGCCCTCGGCGCGGTCGCGGCGGTCGTCATCGCGATGGTCGTCGTGGTGGTCACGGTCGTGCTCCCCCGCACCGAACCCGGAGGTCCCGTGTCCGAGCCGTCGCCGTCCCGCTCGATCATCGCCAGGAAGTCCGCCGCCGCGGCGTTCCCCGGCGGCCTCGCGACCCAACCGTCGGCGGAGAACCAGCCGGGCCGCCAGGCCGCTGCGGCGCGCGACCGTGGGGACACCGCGGCCGCAGCCGAGATCGACCAGATCGCCGCGCAGCCGATCGCGACGTGGCTGACGAGTCGATCGACCGCCGCGAGCGTCCGGACCGTGCACGCCGTCGTCGAGAACGCCGCAGCGCAGGGCAGGACCCCGACGTTCGTGCTCTACAACGTGCCGGACCGGGACTGCGGGAGCTACTCGAAGGGCGGTGTCTCGACCGCCGAGTACGTGCCGTGGGTCCGTCGTGTCGCCGCGGCGATGCGCGGCTCACACGCGGTGGTCCTCGTCGAGCCCGACGCGATCGCGCAGATCTCGAACTGCAAGCGCCTGGAGACCGGGCGGCTGCCGCTCCTCCGGAAGGCCGTCGACGCCCTGAGCGGGCACGGCCTCACGGTGTACCTGGACGGCGGCAACGAGAACCGCGTGCCGATCGCCACGATGGCGGAGCGGCTCCGCGAGGCCGGGGTCGACCGGACGCAGGGGTTCTTCACGAACGTGTCGAACTTCTACGGGGTCGATCCGGAGCGGGCCTACGCTGATGCCCTGGCGGACCGGATCGGCGGCGATCCGCACTTCCTGATCGACGTGTCGCGGAACGGGCAGGGCTGGCGCGGGACCTGGTGCAACCCCGAGGGCGCCGGCCTCGGGCAGACGCCGAGGGTCACCGGCGGCACCACCCGGCTCGATGCACTGCTCTGGGTGAAGACCCCCGGGCTCAGCGACGGCACGTGCAACGGTGGTCCGGCGGCCGGGCAGTGGTGGGAGTCGTACGCGCTCGACCTCGTCGCGAACCGCAAGCGGGCCTGACGCCGCGAACGGGCCTGACGCCGCGAACGGTCCTGACGCCGCGAACTGGCTGCGAAGACGTCGGGGACCGCCACCACTGTCAGCGGTCCGGCGCACAGTTGGCCCATGAGGCACTCCGTCATCCCGCCGTACATGCTCCAGGCCATCGCCGACGCGGGCGAGCCGAGGTTCCCACGCGCCGCCTCCGCGGCGCGGACGGCCCTCGCCACGATGGACTCGGTGACCGCCGCCAAGCGCGTCGGCGGTCTCCGTCACGCGGCGGCGACCCCGGCGGCGTCGAGTTCGCCGCAGCGCAGCATCTCGGACGCGGGGCACACCGAGACCCTCCCGGGGACGCTCGTCCGGTCCGAGGGCTCCGCGGCATCCGGCGACCCCGCGGTCGACGAGGCCTACGCGGGGCTCGGCGACACGCACGCCTTCTACCTCGACGTGTTCGGTCGGGCGTCGATCGACGGGGCGGGGCTCCCGCTCGACGCCAGCGTGCACTACGGCCAGGGCTACGACAACGCCTACTGGGACGGCTCCCGCATGGTGTTCGGCGACGGCGACGGCGAGGTGTTCAACCGCTTCACCATCGCGGCGGACGTCATCGGACACGAACTCACCCACGGCGTGACGCAGTACACCGCGAACCTGACCTACCAGGGCCAGTCGGGCTCCCTCAACGAGTCGATCAGTGACGTCTTCGGGTCGCTCGTGGCGCAGTACACCCTCGGGCAGACGGCGGACGAGGCCTCGTGGCTCATCGGCCAGGGACTCTTCACCCCCGCGGTGCAGGGCGTCGCCCTCCGCTCGATGAAGGCCCCCGGGACCGCCTACGACGACGACGTCCTCGGCAAGGACCCGCAGCCGGGCACCATGGCCGGCTACGTGGAGACCCAGGACGACTCCGGCGGTGTGCACACGAACTCCGGGATCCCGAACCACGCCTTCTTCCTCGCCGCCACGGCCATCGGGGGCAAGGCCTGGGAGGGCGCCGGGGCGGTCTGGTGGGACGCCCTGACCTCGCCGGAGGTGACGGCGTCGATCGACTTCGCAGGGTTCGCCCGCGTCACGGTGACCGCGGCGGGAGCGCGCTTCGGCGAGGGCTCGTCCGCGCAGTCCGCGATCGAGGACGCCTGGCGGACGGTCGGCGTCCTGTCCTGACCGGGCGTACTGTGCGGGCATGGACATCGTCGTGCGTCGGACCGGAGGGGTCACCGGCATGACCCGCACATGGCGGACGACCAGTTCGGACATCGACGACACCGCGGACTGGGACGCCGTCGTGAGCGAGCTCCGCGACACGGTCGTCGCCGACCCGAAGTCGCAGGTGCGGGATGACTTCGTGTGGACGATCACCGTGGACACGGCGAGCGTCACGGTTCCGGGTTCCGCGCTCGCTGAGCCCCTCGCGGGACTCGTGCGCAAGGTCTGCGCCCCAGCCGCACTCGGGTAGTCATCGATCGCCCGGAGCCGACGCTCAAGGCCCCGCCGACACGGACTGGAGGGACGGGTCAGGCCCGCACCGTCCCTCCAGTCCGCTGACCGGTCGGGTCCGCGACCCGCTCGGCCACGTCGAGCACGACGAGCCGACGCGTCGGGCGCGTCATCGCGACGTAGACCGCCGCAGCGGCGCGCGCGGCGTCCGCCCCGACGCCGTCCGGGTCGACGAGCAGCACACCGTCGAACTCGAGTCCCTTCGCCTCGGCGCCCGTGAGCACCGTGACGGACCCGGCGCGAGGTGACCCGAGCGTGCGGACGTCACCGGTGTCCGCCGCGAGCGCTGCGCGGACGGCGGCGACGTCCGCATCCGGCACGATGACGCCGATCGTGCCGGTGCCGATCGCGGTGCGCTCCTCGGCGACCTGCTCGACGATCCGTGTGAGGAGGTCCCGGCGGGTGACCGCGACGTGCTCGACCGGGTCGCCGTCGCGGACCGCGCGGGTTTCGGTGACCGCGAGCCCGGCGGCCTCGGCGAACCGCCCGGCCTCTTCGACGATCTCCCGCGGCGTGCGGTAGTTCACCGTGAGGTACTCCACGCGGTGCTCGATCGGCACCAGCGGCGCCCGACCACGACGTCGCCGGGCGAGCGCACCGACGACGTCGTCCCACGTCCGTGCCGCCGCCGGTGAGGACGCCTGGGCCATGTCGCCGACGATCGTGAACGACCGCAGCGGGTTCCGACGCGCCAGGACTCGCCACTGCATCGGCGAGAGCTCCTGCGCCTCGTCGACGACGATGTGCCCGTAGGTCCACTCGCGGTCGTCCGCAGCGCGCTCGGCGGTGCTCCGGTCGTCCCCGCCCTCGGCGAAGGCCCCGGCGACCTGCTCCGCGGACACGATCCCCTCGACGCCCATGTTCTCGATCGCGATCCTGGCGTTCTCGACGTCGCGCTTCCGGCCCGCCTTCGCCTGCCGCTTCGCCGCGCCGCCGGACGGGTCGTACGGGCCGAGGAGCTCAGCGGCCTCGTCGAGGAGCGGGACGTCCTCGACGGTGAACCCCGCACCGCGCTCGCGTCCGAGCAGCGCCCGGCGCTCAGGAGTCCAGTGCTCGGTCAGGGAGGCGAGCCAGTTCGGCCTGGCGTAGAGGTCCTCGACGAGCTTCTCGGCGGTGAGCGGCATCCACGCCCCGTTCAGCAGGACCCGGACGTCGTGCGACGACCGGATGTCCTCGCGGAGGACCCGCTCGTCGGACTCGTCGATGGCGTTGCCACGCTCGCGGATGACGTCGGCGAGTGCACGAGTCAGGGCGTCGAGCGCGATCTTGTTGAACGTGACCCGCGCTGCGTTGTGCGCCTTGCCCCGCTCCTGCGCGCGGCGCATGGCGTCGGCCACGAGGGAGGGCGGCACGACGAGCCGCTCGCCCTCGATGTCGAGGGTCGTCGGTCCGGTCGGCGGGATCTGTCGGGAGCGGACCGCACGGCGCAGCAACTCGGCGATCTCGGCGGAGCCCTTGAGCGCCGCGACCCGTGCGGTGTCGTGCCGGGTGGCGTCGAGCCCCGGGTAGAGCGACCCGAGCGACGCCATCACGACACCGGTCTCCCCGAGCGACGGCAGGACCTGCTCGATGTAGGTGAGGAACGCCGACGACGGCCCGACCACGAGCACACCGGAGCCCCTGAGCCGCTCGCGGTAGGAGTAGAGCAGGTACGCGGCCCGGTGCAGCGCCACGGCGGTCTTGCCGGTCCCCGGGCCGCCCTGCACGATGAGGACGCCCTCGAGCGGCGACCGGATGATGCGGTCCTGCTCGCCCTGGATCGTCGCGACGATGTCGGTCATCCGTCCGGTGCGGTCCGCGGAGACGGCGGCGAGGAGCGCGCCCTCACCCTGCAGGTGCGTGCGGTCGCTGTCGTACAGCGAGGCATCGAAGACCTCGTCCTCCACCCCGACGACCTCTCGTCCGGACAGGGTCAGGTGGCGCCGGGCGCGCATGCCCATCGGGTACGCGGCGGTCGCCTGGTAGAAGGCGCTCGCCCCCGGGACCCGCCAGTCCAGCAGGAGCGGCCGGTGGTCGGCGTCGCGGAGACCCACGCGACCGATGTACCGGAACGCGTCGTCGGGGTCGTCCGGATCGGCGACGTCCAGCCGACCGAAGACGAGTCGGTCGCCGACACGCTCGAGCGTGGCGATGGTGTCCTCGTAGAGCCGTGCGTAGGCGTCGCGCTCGCTGCGGCTCTGGTGGTTGCCGCCGACCGAGACGCGACGGGTGTCGACGAGTCGCTCACGGGCGTCCACGGTCAGCGCGTCGAGCCGGGCGAAGAGCCCGTCGACGTACGTGCGTTCGCGGTCTATCTCGCTGCCACTGGTGCTCTCGCTGGTACTGACGAGCTCAGACGAATCAGTCACGCACAACCCTCCGGGACGGGGTGACAAGTGTACTGCCCCGCCCCTGGAGGGTCGTTCCTACATCTCTTCGTGCGTGTCCGGGTCCGCGTCCCAGAGCCGGCCGCGCTCGAGTCCGGAGATCGCGGTGACCTCGTCGTCGGAGAGCTCGAAGCCGAAGACGTCGAGGTTCTCCCGCTGCCGCTCCGGGTTCCCCGACTTCGGCACCGGGAGCGCACCGATCTGCACGTGCCACCGGAGGACGACCTGGTTCGGCGTCACCCCGTGGGCCGCGGCGATGTCGGTGATCACCGTCTCGCCGACGAGCGTCCCCTGGGTGGCGAGCGGACTCCAGCTCTCGGTCACGATGCCGTGCCGGGCGTCGACCGCACGCTGCTCGCCCTGCGGGAAGTAGGGGTGCAGTTCGATCTGGTTCACCGCGGGGGCGACACCGGTGGCGTCGATGATCCGCTGCAGGTGCGCCCCGGTGAAGTTCGAGACGCCGATCGACCGGACCAGGCCGCGGTCCCGCAGTTCGACGAACGCCTTCCACGAGTCGACGAACTTGTCGACGGACGGGTTCGGCCAGTGGATGAGGTAGAGGTCGACGTGGTCGAGACCGAGGTTCCCGAGGGACTCCTCCATCGACCGGAGCGTCTCGTCGTACCCGTGGTGCCGGCCGGGGAGCTTCGTCGTGACGAACAGCTCCTCGCGCGGCACGCTCGACGCACGCACCGCCGCGCCGACGGCGTCCTCGTTGCCGTAGTTGAGCGCGGTGTCGAGCAGTCGGTATCCGCTGTCGATGCCCGCGCCGACGGCGGCAGCACCCTCGTCGCCGTTCAGCCCGTACGTGCCGAGGCCGATCGCCGGGAGTCGGTTGCCGTCGTTGAGCTCGAGTGTCGGGATCCCCGCACCGGCCGTCATCAGCGGACGCCGAGCAGGTCGATCACGAAGATCAGGGTCTTGCCGGACAGGGGGTGTCCGCCGCCGGCAGGGCCGTAGGCGAGCTCCGGCGGGACGACGAGCTTGCGGCGACCGCCGACCTGCATGCCGGGGATGCCCTCCTGCCAGCCGCGGACGAGTGCCGCGAGCGGGAAGTCGATCGGCTCACCGCGGCTCCACGACGAGTCGAACTCCTCGCCGGAGTCGTACTCGACGCCCGCGTAGTGCACCTTGACGGTCGATCCGGACTGCGCCTCGTCGCCGTCCCCGGAGACGATGTCGGTGATCACGAGGTCGGTGGGTGCGGGGCCCTCGGGGGCGTCGAACTCGGGCTTCTTGGTGAGATCAGTCATGCGGATCAGTCAACCAGACCCCCCGTGTCGTCGGTGTCCGACAGAATGGTTCCACCGTGACACCACCTCCCGCCGACGACGGCACCACCGCCCCGCATCGATCCATCTTCGCCGACCTCACCCCGATGCGCCGGTCGCCGGCCTTCGCCAGGCTCCTCATCGGCAGCTCCGTGGCCGGCATCGGCACGATGATGACCTCGGTCGCCGTCGGGCTCGAGGTGTACGACATCACCTCCTCGACGTTCGCGGTGTCGCTCGTCGGTGTGATCGCCCTCGTCCCGATGATCGTCGCCGGGCTCTACGGCGGCATGCTCGCGGACGCGTTCGACCGTCGGAGCGTCGCGCTCATCTCGGCGGTGCTGGCCTGGGTCTCGACCGCGCTCATCGCCCTGCACGCGTGGCTCGGACTCGACAGCGTCGGGCTGCTGTACGTCCTCGCGACCGTGAACGCGGTCGCCGGCACGGTCATCGGCGCCTCGCGGTCGGCGATCATCCCGCGGCTCATCGGCACGGACCTGCTCCCCGCCGCGAGCGCCCTCAGCGGGATCGGCTCCGGCCTCGCGGTCACGGTCGGCCCGGCGGTCGCGGGTGTGCTCGTCGCCGCGGTCGGGTTCGCCCCGACCTACACGATCGACGTCGTGCTGTTCAGCTTCGCGTTCATGGGCATCATCACCCTCCCGCGGATGGCGCCGGAGCACACCGTCCAGAAGCCCGGACTCGGCAGCCTCGTCGAGGGCGCGAAGTTCCTCCGGAGCTCACCGGCGATCGGCATGACGTTCGTGCTCGACATCATCGCGATGACCTTCGGGCAGCCGCGTGTGCTGTTCCCGGCGATCGGTGCGCTCGTGATCGGCGGCGGGTCCATCACCGTCGGCGCGCTCACCGCGGCCTACGCGATCGGTGCCCTCGCGTCGAGTGTCTTCTCCGGTCGGCTCGGGGGTGTGCGACGGCAGGGCGCCGCGGTCGGGTGGGCGATCACGGTCTACGGTGCCGCGATCGGGGTCTTCGGCATCGTGATCGCGCTCGCGCACCTGCTCGGCGGACGCGCGGGCGACAGCTTCACGACGGGGATCCTGCCGGCGCTCGGGTTCGCCGCGCTGATCCTCGCCGTCGCCGGGGGTGCGGACAACGTCAGCGCGGTGTTCCGCGGCACCATCCTGCAGGCCGCCGCACCCGACGGCATGCGGGGACGGCTCCAGGGGATCTTCACGGTCGTCGTGACGGGCGGACCGCGCGTCGGCGACCTCTACGCCGGGCTCGTCGTCGCGATCGGCATCGCCGTCCCGCCGATCGTCGGCGGGATCGCGATCATCGTGCTGGTCGCGCTCGTCCTGCGTGCGGTGCCCTCGTTCCGCCGGTACGACGCCGCGTTCCCGTCCGCGCGCTGACCCGCGCTGGTCGACGGGCGCGCACCCGCAGGACGGGAGGGACGGGGCGGCCCGGCACCGCGCCTCCCGTCCGCGCACCCACCGGACCGGAGGGACGGGGCGGCCCGGCACCGCGCCTCCCGTCTCTGAACCGGTACCTTTGCACCTGTGCAGGAGTCCCCGATCCGCGACCTCCAGCGCGCGGGGTTCCGCGCGGTGGTCCGCCGGACGACCCATCAGGTCATCCGGCACCGCGTCGTGGACGCCGCAGCCGCACTGACGTTCTTCGCCACGCTGACGGTGTTCCCCACCGCACTCGCGGTGGTGTCCGCGGTCTCGATCCTCGACCGGGGCAGCGACACCATCGACGACATCGTCCGGCTCGTCGGTGTGATCATCCGGCCGGAGACGGCGCAGCACCTCGAGACACCGCTCCGGCAGCTCACGCAGCTCGACAACCCGTGGCTCGCGTTCGCGGTCGGCCTCCTCCTGACGCTGTGGTCGCTGTCCGGGTACGTGACCGCGTTCGGTCGGGCCCTCAACACCGCCTACGAGGTCGAGGAAGGCCGGCGGATCTTCAAGTTCCGCAGCATGATGCTCCTCGTCACGATGCTCATCATGGTCGGTGGAGCCATCGCCATCGGCATCCTGCTCGGGACACCGGGCGTGGCCGCGGCCGTGATCGACGAGATGCGCTGGCCCGGCTGGTTCGCACTCGTCTGGAACGTCGGCAAGTGGCCGGTGCTCCTCGTCACCCTCGTCGTCATGGTGGCGGTGCTCTACTACGCGACGCCGAACGTCAGGACCCCGCAGCTCCGATGGGTGTCCGCCGGTGCCGCGTTCGCGATCGGCACCTGGGCACTCGCGACGTTCGGCTTCGTGCTCTACGTCGAGACGATCGGGTCCACGAACCGGGCCTACGGCTGGCTCGGCGGCGCGATCCTGCTGCTCGTCTACCTGTACATCTCGAACTTCGTGCTCGTCGTCGGCGGCGAGCTCGACTCCGAGGTCATCCGGCTCCGGCAGCTCCTCGCCGGCATCGACGCGGACACGGTCATCCGGCTCCCGCTCCGCGACGTCCGCCGGAACTTCGCGCTCGCCCGGTGGCACGACGCCGACGTCGCCGCCGCGCACGAGGTACGGATGGCCGCCGCCGAGCTGCCGGACCCCGAACCGGACGTGGCGCAGGCCGAACAGCACCTCCGCGACGTCGCGAAGCAGGTCCGCGTCGGTGCCGACGAGCAGCCGCTGCCGTCCGACTGAGGGCCGGGCCCCTACTCCTTCTCGCGGGCCGCGGCGTCGAGCATCGCCTCGGTGACCACGGGGATCGCACCCGTCGCGAGCTCGATCCCGGACAGCCGCGCCGGGGACAACACGCGGTGCACCTGCGCCTCGTCCATCAGGCCCGCGGCGAGGACGAGCGTCGAGATCGGCGTCGACGTCGTCAGCGCGGTGTGCGCGATCGACGCGGCTGCCGCGTAGCCGATGTACGGGGTCAGCGCGGTGACGATGCCGACGTTCGTGTCGACCTGCGCCGCGAGCTTGGCCTCGTTCGCCTCGATGCCGGTGACGCAGTGCACCCGGAGGGTCGCACAGCCGTTCGCCATCCACTGCAGGCTCTGCAGGATCGAGTGCGTGATGATCGGCTCGAACGCGTTGAGCTGCAGCTGCCCGCCCTCGGCAGCCATGGTCACGGTCGTGTCCGCACCGGCGACCGCGAACGCGATCTGGTTGACGACCTCCGGGATCACCGGATTCACCTTGCCCGGCATGATCGAGGACCCGGCCTGCCGTGCCGGCAGGGTGATCTCGCCGAGGCCGGCCTGCGGTCCGGACGCGAGGAGCCGGAGGTCGTTGCAGATCTTCGAGAGCTTCGCCGCACTCCGCTTGACCGTGCCGGAGAGCGTCAGGAACACGCCCGCGTCACTCGTGGCCTCGATGAGGTCGGGTGCCGTCACGACGTCGATCCCGGACGCCGCGGCGAGCTGGTTCCGCACCTCGGCCCGGTACTGCGGGTCGGCCGTGATGCCGGTGCCGATCGCCGTGGCCCCGAGGTTCATCTCGGCGAGGAGCGGCACCACCTTCCGGAGCATCACGGCGTCCTCGGCGATGGTGTGCGCGAAGCCGGTGAACTCCTGCCCGAGCGTCATCGGCACGGCGTCCTGCAGCTGCGTCCGTCCCACCTTGAGGACGTTCTGGAACGCACGGCCCCGCTCCGCGAACGCGTCGCTCAGCTCGTCGAGCGCACCGGCGAGCCGACGGGTCCCGATGATCATCGCGAGCTTGATCGACGTCGGGTAGGTGTCGTTCGTGGACTGGGACCGGTTGACGTGGTCGATCGGGTGCAGAGCCTGGTAGTCGCCCTTCGGGTGCCCGAGGATCTCGAGGGCCCGGTTCGCGAGCACCTCGTTCGTGTTCATGTTCGTGGACGTCCCCGCGCCGCCCTGCACGACGTCGACGACGAACTGGTCACGGAGTGCGCCGTCCCTGACCTCCTGTGCGGCCTGGTCGATGGCGTCGGCGCGGCGGGCATCGAGGACGCCGATCGCCTTGTTCGCCCGGGCAGCGGCCTGCTTGACGGTCGCGAGGGCCTCGATGAGGTCCGGGTAGACCGAGATCGGGACCGAGGTGATCGGGAAGTTCTCGAGCGCCCGCAGGGTGTTGACGCCCCAGTACGCGTCGACGGGGACCTCGCGGTGCCCCAGGGAGTCGGTCTCGGTACGGGTGTCCACCACGGGGTGCTCCTGTCTCGCGGGACATCGTCGTCCCGCGTCGTTCGTGCGCTTGTCGGCGCGACCGACGTTACCGGTTCCGGTCGGGCGGGGCGTGCCTCCGGTCCGATCACCGGCCGTGTGTCCGGTCCGATAACCGGCCGTGTGTCCGGCGGAGGGCTGCCAGCCGGACCGGAGGCGCGCCTCCAGTCCGGTCGTCGGCCGGCAGTCCGCGGACACCCGCCTGTCGGACTGGAGGCACGGTGCACCGGTGCGCACCGCGTGCGGCGCGATCGTGGCGGGGTCGGCTAGTGGAACTGCGGGACGATGAGGTAGATGCCGTAGAGCACCACGAGCGCGCACACGACGTAGCACGCGATGGCTCCGGACCGCACGAGTCGGACCATGCCGACGGAGCTCGTCGCACCGGGGATGTCCGACGTCGACGGGCCCAGCGTGCCGTCGGCGCGGATGCTGTACTTGCCGGCCATCGCATCGGCGGCGCTCCAGAGGCGGAGTCCGACGGAGTACACGAACACCACGAAGCACGCGGAGACGACGGCGACGACCGCCACCAGGAGGAACGCACTCCAGTCGATCATCGCCGACCGCCCTTCCGCGCCGCCATGCGGCGGAGCGTCTTCTCGCGGCTCAGCGCGACACGGCGCGTCGCGACCTGCTCGGCACGCTTCCGGCGCTGCAGGTCCCGCCGCTGCTTGCGTGTGAGGATCGCGTTCGCGGCGACGTCGACCTCCATCGCGGCGGCCTGCTCGTTCGGGTTGCGCCGTGACAGGACGTACAGCCCGCCGATCACCACGACCGCGATCACGGCGTCGATGACGAGCCCGGACGTCCCGATGAGGGCGATCGCCGATGCGGCGGCGCCGACCAGTGCCGCCGCGGGGAGCGTGATGAACCAGGCGACGACGATCTTGCCCGCGGTCGACCACTGGATGCGCGAACCACGACGGCCGAGACCGGCACCGATGATCGACCCGGACGACACCTGCGTCGTCGAGAGGGCGAACCCGAGGTGGCTCGACGCGAGGATCGTGGCGGCGGTGGAGGCCTCGGCCGCGAAGCCCTGTGTCGCGCGGATGTCGATGAGCCCGGACCCGAGCGTCCGGATGATGCGCCAGCCGCCGGTGTAGGTGCCGAGCGCGATCGCCATGGCGCAGGCCACGACGACCCAGAGCTGCGGCCCGGAGTTCGTCGACTGGAACCCGCCGGCGATGAGCGTGAGGGTGATGACACCCATGGTCTTCTGTGCGTCGTTCGTCCCGTGCGCCAGCGAGACCATCGACGAGGTGAAGATCTGCCCGATGCGGAACCCGCCACGTTCGTTCGGGAACACCGGGCGCTTCGTGACGCGGTAGGCGATGCGGGTCGCCAGGAGCGACACGAGTGCCGCGATCACGGGCGACAGGAACGCGGGGATGATCACCACCGCGAGCAGTGAGGCGTAGTTGACCGACCCGAACCCCGCGCCGACGATCGCGGCACCGATGAGCCCGCCGAACAGTGCGTGGCTCGACGACGACGGGAGCCCGCGGAGCCACGTGATCATGTTCCAGGTCACGGCACCGATCAGGCCCGCGAAGATCATCGCGGGGGTGATGGCGACACCGCCGTCGCCCTCGTTGATGAGCCCGTGCGAGATCGACGTCGCGACCTCTGTGCTGAGGAACGCTCCGACGAGGTTCAGCACCGCAGCGACAGTCACCGCGACCTTCGGCTTCATGGCGCCGGTTGCGATCGGGGTCGCCATCGCGTTGGCAGTGTCGTGAAAACCGTTTGTGAAGTCGAAGAAGAGGGCCAACGCGATGACCAGGACGACTATGAGCGTGAGATCCACCGCGGAGGAGTCTCCCAGGTGAACCGCTCGATGGCAACCTGGACGCGCAACTCGCTGTTCACGGTCCGTTCACCCGCGACGTTGCTCGTCGCACGGCTCTGCGAGGATGGACATCCGACCTGAGAGGACCCACTGCCGGATGGACATCGCAGAACTGCTCGTCGTGCTGGTCGTGTCCCTGGCGATCACCGGGTTCGCCCGGGCGAAGAACCTGCCCGCGCCGCTCCTCGTGACCGCGGTCGCGCTCGCCGCGTCGTTCATCCCCGGCATCCCGCACACCGAGATCGACTCCGACGTCATCCTCGAGATCGTCCTGCCGCCGCTGCTGTACTCGGCCGCGCTCGACGTGTCCTGGCAGAGCTTCCGGAAGTCCGCGCGCCAGATCCGGCGGCTCGGCATCGTGCTCCCGATCGTCACCGCGATCGTCGTCGGGTTCGTCGCGTACGCGCTCATCCCGGACATGTCGCTCCCGGCCGCGATCCTGCTCGGCGCGGTGGTCGCCCCGCCGGACGCCGTCTCCGCCGCGGCGATCGGCCGGAAGCTCGGGCTCCCCCGGCGCGTGATGGACGTGCTGTCCGGCGAGAGCCTCATCAACGACGCGTCATCGCTGACGCTCGTGCGCGTGTTCACGCTGATCATCGCCGGCGCGGGGCTCACCTGGGTGCAGGACCTCGGCATCTTCGGGCTCGCCATCGGTGTGGGCCTCGTCGTGGGCGGCGTGCTCGGCGTCGTCGTGCACTGGATCCAGATGCGGATCAACGACCCGATCGTGGAGACGATCATGAGCATCCTGCTCCCGTTCGTGGCCTACATCCTCGCGGAGGACCTCTCCGGCTCCGGCGTCATCGCGGTCGTCACGGCGGGCCTCTACATCGGCTTCAACTCGCCGAAGGGGAGCTACGCGACGCGGCTGCAGGAGCGCCCCCTGTGGACGAGTGCCGACGTCATCCTCGAGGGCTTCGTGTTCGCGCTCATCGGTCTGCAGCTCCGCGACGTCGTCCAGAGCACGATCGAGAGCGACCGCAGCCTCTGGCAGAGCGTCGGTGTCGCCTTCGTGGTGCTCGCCGTCGTCATCCTGGTGCGGCCGGTGTTCGTGTTCCTGTCGTACTACCGCCGACGGGTCAACGGGCGGTGGCTCCGTCCGAGGGTCGTCCGGATCACCCGCCGTCGGAAGTGGTTGCGCTGGCTGCGGGGCACCCGAGAGCCGTACATGTCCTGGCGCGAGCTGACCGTCGTCTCGTGGACGGGCATGCGCGGCGTGGTGACCCTCGCCGCGGCGGTCTCGGTCGTCAACTCCCCCACCGACATCCCGGCGCAGGACACCATCTTCCTCATCGCGTTCGTCGTGACGGTCGGCACCCTGCTCATCCAGGGCCTGACGCTCCCCGCCGTGATCCGGCGACTGGACGTCCGCGACCCACTCGAGGGCGAGCGCGACATCGCCGACGAGCTGGCGCTCTCCCGCCGCACCACCTCCGCCGCGCTCCGGCTCATCGACGAGCGCCACGAGACGTGGGCGTCGCAGTTCGGTGAGGAGGCGGTGGCCGCGTCCGTCGGTCGGCTCCGGACCCGCCTCGAGCGGCAGGCCGACGACTTCCGGCGCGAAGCCGAGGACGAGGAGGACGAGGCCGCCAGGGGCCCTGCTCGCCTCACCGCGGCGCAGGTGCAGGTGATCCGACGGGAACTGCTCGACCGCCGTCGCGAGGTCGTGCTCGAGCAGCGCGAGGAGGGGAACCTCGACGAGGAGGTCATGCGGCGCGTGCTCGTGACCCTCGATGCGGAGGAGCTCGCCATGGACTCGTCACAGGCCGGGCGCTCGCGCTCCTGACTTCTCCACACCCGGTCCCTCCGGGTTGACACATCAGATACACCTGCTGGAATACTGGGCACCGCACGCGAAGCGGGTCGCGTGCTGAGTCCGATCCCAGGGGGTGTCATGGGCGCGATGTGGAGCATCGACGTCGTCGCGGTGGAGGACGTCGTCCGACGGACGGCGAGCGCCGGAGGCGACCTGCAGGATGCCGCGGTCGAGGTCGACCTCGCGCTGACCGAGGTGCAGGACGCAGTCGGCCAGACCACCTGTGCGGGAGCCGCTCGGTCGTTCGTGGCCGCTCGGCGAGACGTCGCGATGGCAGCCGCCGGGCGCGTGTCCGAGGCGCTGCTCGCGACGTCCGTGGCGATGCAGGCGTTCATCACGGCTGACGAAGCGATGGCGGACACCGCGTCGGAGCGATCATCGGCAGTGCGGCGTGGCTGACCGGCTCGTGGCGGAGCGGCTCGTCGCGGCGTCCGACCTGCCGACCGTCGCGGCGGTGGCCGACACCGTCAGTGCGGCGGCGGACGGACTGCGATCGTCGACGGCACGGGCCGCGCAGGCCGGTCGTGACGCGGCGAGCGCCTGGGGCGGCGTCGGGGTCGCGATGCGGTCCCCCGGCGTCACCGAGCGGCTCCCGTCGGCGCTGCACACCGTGCCCACGACGACCCGCGCCCTCGCCGACGGCGGCGGCGCGGTCGCGACGGCACTCGAGACGTTCGCGGAGGCCGTCGGCGGTGTCCGTCGGACTCGGTCGCGGCTTCTCGCCGACATCGAGGAGCTGCACACGCGGATCCGGCGCGAAGCGATCGGGGACGGCTCCGTCCCCGCGGAGTACGCCGTGCTGAACGAGGAGCTCCTCGACGACGCCCGGCGGTTGCGGCGACGATGGCGAACGGCTCAGGACGACCTCGCCGCGGCGTTCCGAGCGCACACGTCCGGCGGAGGCCAAGCGTCCGACGGCTTCCAGCTGCCGGGGGCCGCATCCGTGCCGGTCCTGCTGCGGCGGATCGACTTCGGGGCGACCGTGGCGCGGTTCGACTCCCTCGCACGGCTCCCCCTGCTGGCGGCACTCGCGTCGCACGGCAGGGGCGCGATCGCTCGGTGGCGACGCACGCATCCGGATGCATGGGCGAGCATCATGGCCGATCCGCCGTCGACCAGGACCGTGTCGGCGTGGTGGGGCGCACTCGATGCCGGGCAACAGGAGGCGCTCGCGCTGGGTGCGTCGGTGTTCATCGGCAACCTCGACGGGGTGGCCTACTTCGATCGCGGGGTCGCGAACGAGCACAGCGTGCGCGTTCGACTTCGTCGGTACGAGGAACTCCGACGCTCGTTGGCGGTGCATGCCCACTCCGCTGCGGAGGCGGAGGAGTATTCGCGGCTCTCTGCGATGGCACCCGCATTGCAGGCGCTCAGTGACACGCTCGAGCACGGGTCGAATCGAGCGCACCGGACGATCGTGTCCTTGACGCTCGGCCGACCGGTGCTGGCCGCCGTCGCGATCGGCAACATGGACACGGCCCGGAACATCACGGTCGCCATACCCGGGATGGGCGCCACGGTCGCCGGAGGCATGGTCGGTTGGGCGGGAGCCACGACCAACCTGCTTCGTGCACAGCGCGCAGCAGCTCTGTCCGTCCACACCGATCCCGACGTCGCCACGGTTGCCTGGATCGGGTACGACACCCCGGCGGCGGCACCCGACCTCACGGAGGTGCTCTCATCCGCCAAGGCGAAGACGGGCGCAGAGCACCTCGCGACGTTCCTCCGCGGCGTCTCGGGCACCCGGCACTGGTCCGGGGGCGAGAACCTCTCTGTGGTCGCGCACTCCTACGGCACGACCACAGCGACGCTCGCCGTCCAGCACACCCCCGTCGCGAACCTGACCCTGCTCGCATCAGCCGGCATCGACACGAGCCTGCCGGACGTCCACGCGATCGATGTGCCCGCCAGCCACGTCTGGGCGAGTCAGGCGAAGGCCGATCACACTGCGAACCTCGGCCGTGGCGCGATCGACGTCGACGTCCCGGACCGGCTCGCCGATCGGGGATCGGCGAGCGGACACATGACCATCCAGGACTTCAGGGTCCCCCATCCGCTCGACCCCGGCACGCCCGCCTGGGGTGCTCGGACGTTCTCCTCCGACGACGCCGTGATCGAGGGCGTGCTCTACCCGGGTGCGACGGCGCATGACGCCACGTTCGGCACTTCGTCGGAGGACCACGGATACCTCGATGCTGACACGGCACCACTCCGCAACACCGCCTACACGAGCCTCGGGTACACCCCAGACGGAAAGCCGATTCCCTGACCCATGCACTCCATCCGTACCCTGCTCGCCCTCGCCGCTTCGCTGTTGATCGGCATCTCCGCCACCGGCTGCACCGCATCCGCCACCACCGAGGATCCGTCCATGCACCCGACCAGTTCATCCGCTGCCAAGGAAGCGTTCCTGTCCCTCAACGCGATCCTCGAGGACACCCAGGACGTCATCGGCGGCGACTGGCTGAACGACGACGACGTCGCGACCGAGTGCTCGCAGGCCGGCGCGCGGTGGGGCCTCTCACGATTCGGCCGTGGGATGACCGACGACGAGCGGAGGAGCGTCCTCGACGCAGTCCGGCAGCGGTGGATCGAGGAAGGGTGGACCCCGACGCTCACCCGGACGCTGCTCGGAAGCGACTCTCCCGGATTGCAGCTGCGGTACCCGGCACGTCTCTCGGTCGAGGGCGGGCTGTTCGTCGAGCTCGTGTCGACCGTCCACGCGACGACGATCTTCGCGCAGACCAGGTGCGCCGAGGGCGACGTCGATGCCCTGGACGCGAGCAGGTGGTCGGAACGACACACATCGACCCCGCCCTACTTCCCAGTGAGCGCACCGACCACACCAACTCCCACCATGCCCGCAGCGAGTGATCCCGCTCCCGAGACCGACTGACGACGAATGCGGACAGAGCACGGCCGAGAGGCCCGACCAACGAGGTTGTTCCGACCGCTGGCGCTGGGAGCACTGCTCGCAGCGACGCTCGCGGGCTGCGGCTCGGGTGCACCCCGAGAGGACATCCCGATCACACCGACGAACTCGGACCCAGCGAAGCGCGCCTTCCTGTCCCTGGACACCCTCCTCGACGACACCCAGTACCTCGTCGGGGGCGACTGGGAGAACGTCGACAGCACCGCGGAGGAGTGCGGGCCCAGAGGCGCACAGTGGGTGCTGTCGCGCCACGGGCCGGGGATGACGAAGGACCAGCGACGATCCGTCCTCGCGGCGATCCGCCAGCGGTGGGTCGCCGAGGGGTGGGATCCGACGCTCTCGCCGACGCTGACCGGAAGCGACTCCCCCGGCCAGCAGCTGCGGTGGCCGGGGAGCCGTTCCGTCGAGGGCGGCCTGTTCGTCGAGCTCGTGTCAACCGTCCACGGAACGACGATCTTCGCGCGGACGATGTGCGCCGAGGGGGACGACAAGGTGCTCACCACGAGCAGGTGGTCGCAACGACACACCATCACCCCGCCCTACATCCCCCCGACCGCGCCGACCACCCCGACTCCGACCCCCGCAGATCCGTCCGCACCCGCTGGCTGAACGCGGACGTCGACACCGCCCCACCCGCAGGACCCTGGCGTATCCTGAGCATCCGATCGATCGCAGCAGAGAAGAGGCCCGGCCCGCGTGAGCACCACCAGGAACGACGTCAAGGACGGCGACCTCGCGGGGTCGCCGGAGTCGCCGGAGTCGCCCGCAGCCAAGACCACGGCGTCGCGGTCGGTGCAGGCAACGCGTCCGTCGAAGCGCGGGTCCTCGGTGCCCAGGCGCGGCGCGAAGCTCGCGGGGTCGCGTCGTCCCGGCGGTGTCCCCGTCCCGCCGCCGCAGCACGTGAACCGCTACCGCCGCTGGTACTCGACGCTGCACCCGTCGCTCCAGCTCATCGGGCTGCAACTCTGGATGCCGCTCTTCTTCATCGTGGGCTTCTGCCTCTGCTACGTCTTCGCGTTCCACGCGCCGCACCCGCACGACGTCCCCCTCGCCGTCATCGGCGGAGACCCGACGCTGTCGGCAGCACTCGACAAGGCGCTGCCCGGCGAGTACCTCATGCACACGTACGACTCGATCGCCCAGGCCAAGCGCGACGTCCTGAACGGCACCGTCGCGGTGGCGTTCGACCCGGCGACGAACACCATCTGGAAGGCAAGCGCACACCAGTTCCAGGTGGCGAGCCTCGTCCCCGCCACGCTCTCCAGCATCATCGAAGGCGGCGGCGGGGCCGCTCCGACCGTGACCGAACTCGCGCCCCTGCCGGCGTACGACGAGTACGGCACCGTGTCGATGTACGTCATGCTCGCGTGGTGCATCGGCGGCTACATGGTCGCGATGTTCATCGGCATCATGGGCGGCCCGCTCCGCCACCGCACGCGCGTCACGGTCATCGTCGCGGGCGGTCTCATCATCTCGCTCATCACGAACACCCTCGCGGGACCCGTCGTCGGCGCGATCCACGGGCACTTCCTGCCCCTGGTCCTCATCTCGTGGGGGTGGATCGTCGCGATCGGTCTCACCGTGAACGGGCTGAGCTACTTCGCCGGGCGGTTCATCGCGGCGCCGGCGATGATCTGCTTCGTGTTCCTCTCGATGCCGTCGTCCGGTGGCGCGTACCCGAAGTGGTTCATGCCGGAGCCCTTCGCCTGGCTGAACCACGTCGTGGTCGGCTCGAGCATGGTCGACATGATCAAGCACGCGATCTACGGGGTCGGGCCCGGGTACGGCCGGGGTCTCGTCACGATGGCCTGCTACATGGCCGCGGGGGTCGTCATGATGATCCTCGGCAAGATGTGGTGGGAGCGCCGTCGGATCCGCTCGATCGTCACCGGCCGCACGACGATGTTCAACGACGCGCAGGCGGCGAACCGCGAGTTCCTCGGCAAGCAGCGCGACGAGGAGCTGTCGCGCCACGGGCTGGAGTCGACCGCGACGGGAACACTTTCTGCGATCCGCCCTGGCCAGCGCGAGGACGAGGACCGCGATCCCGGCTTCCAGGACGACCGGATGTCCGGCGACACGATCTGGGGTGGCCCGGACGGACTCGAGAACGCGCCCCTCTCGACGCGTGAGATGCGTCTGGTCCGGAGTGGCTCGGACCGGCCGGAACGCGATCGCCACAGGCACTCCGCGCGCTGAGCCGTCCCTGGTCAGGACTGCGGACGCTCGACGCCCGATCCGGAGAAGCCCGCCACGGTGGCGCAGTCCTCGGCGAAGGTGAACCGGGCATCGACGCGGCCGCCTCGGAGCACAGCCGGCAGCCAGTAGCGGGCGTCGTCCCACATCGACTCGTAGGGAACCTCGTCGACCGGGATCCACCGCGGGACGAGTTCATCGCTCCCCATCGGGTCCCCGACCCACCGCCTGGCGACGAACACGTCGGACAGCTGACTCCAGGACGGGCGGAACGGGAACCGGTAGTCGATCGTGCCCCGTGCCTCCAGTCCGGATGCCTCGATCGTGACGCCGATCTCCTCGCGCGTCTCGCGGACGGCGGTCTCGACCGCGGTCTCTCCCGCCTCGCGTTTCCCGCCGGGTCCGACGACCCGGCCCGCGCCGAGTCCACGGCGCTTCTCCCCGAGGAGGACCTCGTCGCCGTCCGGGCCGGACCGGATGAGGTAGACGACACACACCGGCGGGTGCTGGTTCTTCGAAGGATCGTGGTCGTCTGGCGGGAGTTCGTGCACCTCGGCAGTCTGCCGGACTCCCCGGTGGGCGCGCAGGGTGGAACGAGCGGTCCCCGCGCGTGGTCTAGCCTTGATCCATGGCAGGCGCACCCCGGGGTGACCATGGCTGAGTACCCGCGGACGGGGCGCAGCCTCGAGGTCATGCGTGCGGAAGCGTCCGAGGAGCTCTCGATGATCATCGAGCACCGCTGCCGCCAGGGCGATGACCCGTGGGAGTTCATGCCGATGCTCCCCACCGTCGACGAACAGGTCGTCCTGATGCTCCGCGCCGAGTTCGTCGAGGCCGAGTCGCGGATCGAGGAGCACAGCCGCTCCCGCACCATGCACCCGTCCTCCGGCTCCGGCACGGTGTACGGCGCGGAGTACCACCGGCTCCGCCGGATCGCGCTGCTCCATCCCGAGCTGTCGAACGCCGTCTGGAAGCTCATGGACTCCATCCCGAACGACCGCTGAGCGCGACCCCGCTCGCTGGAGCCCGTGGTGATCGCGCCCGCGGCGGTCCATGGGGTTGACTGAGGACATGACCGAAACCGTGCTCGCGATCCTCAACCGTCCGTCCCTCGAGGCGGAACCGCACGATCCGGACGCCGATGCGTTCGAGTTCGCAGCGGCACTCGCCGAGCACGTCCAGATCCTCGACCTCGGCGTGACCCGCGGCGACGGCATCTTCGAGACCCTGAACGTGACGGACGGCCGGCCGCAGGCACTCGAGGCACACCTGGCTCGGCTGACGAGGTCCGCCGCCATCCTCGACCTCCCCACCCCGGACCTCGACGCCTGGCGGCGGGCCATCGAGGCGGCGTGCGCGGAACTCGACCCCACCGAGGAGGCCTTCGTCAAGACCGTGATGACCCGAGGGGTCGAGGGATCCGGCCGACCGACCGGCTGGGTGTACGCCGCACCGTCGGTGGCCCATCCCGAGACCCGGACCGACGGGATCGCGGTCGTCACGCTCGACCGGGGCTACCGCCACGACGTGCAGCGGACGAGTCCGTGGCTGCTGCAGGGTGCGAAGTCGCTCTCGTACGCGGTGAACATGGCCGCGCTCCGTGAGGCGAAGCGCCGGGGTGCCGACGACGCGGTGTTCGTGTCGACCGACGGGTACGTCCTCGAGGGGCCGACCTCGAACGTGCTCCTCCGTCGGGGCGATCGACTCGTGACACCGCGGACCGACATCGGCATCCTTCCCGGCACGACTCAGGCCGACGTCTTCGTGTTCGCGGAGGAGCGCGGGCTCCCGACGTCCTACGAGCTCGTCACGGTCGACGACCTGCGGACGGCCGACGCACTCTGGCTGGTGTCGAGCGTCCGGCTCGCGGCACCGATCCGGACCGTGAACGGGGACGCGCACCCGATGGACCTGGAGCTGACCGCCGCGATGAACGACGCACTGCTGGCGCGCGAGGTGTGACCGGCTGAACAGGCGCGCCGCACGCACCCATCAGAACCGGCTGAGCGGGCGCCGCACGCACCCATCAGAACCGCGGCGACGCCACCCCGCGCATGGCCCGCTCGTCCCACTCGTAGACCGACGCGCCCTCGATCCACACCCGCAGCGCCCGCGAGGACACGTCGAGCGGGTCGCCCGACCACAGCACGAGGTCCGCGTCGAACCCGGGTGTGATCTGGCCGACGCGGTCCCCGAAGCCGAGGAACGTCGCGGGGTTCGTCGTCAGCGCTTCGAGGGCGGTCTGCCGGGGCAGGCCGTCGCGGACGGCCATCGTCGCCTGGAGCACGAGCATGTGGATCGGCACGACGGGTGCGTCGGTGGTGATCGCGACCCGGACCCCGGCGGCGGCGATCGCCGCGAGGTTCGAGATCGCACGGTCACGGAGCTCGACCTTGGACCGCGAGGTGAAGAGCGGTCCGTAGATCACCGGGATGTCCTTCTCGGCGAGGATCTCGGCGACCTTGTGCCCCTCGGTGCCGTGGTTCACGACGAGCCGGTACCCGAACTCCTCGGCGAGGCGGATGGCGGTGGCGATGTCGTCGTGACGGTGCACGTGCTGGTCCCAGGCGAGCTCGCCGTCGAGCACCCGCGCCAGGGTCTCCTTGCCGAGGTCGCGCGCGAAGGGCTCCCCCTTCGTCGCTGCTGCCGCCCGTGCCGCGCGGTAGTGGTCAGCGGCGAGGAACGCCTCGCGGATGACCTTCGCGACCCCGAGCCGCGTCGACGGGGTCTTGTCCTTGCTGCCGTACACGCGCTTCGGGTTCTCACCGAGGGCGCTCTTGACGCTGACGCTGTCCGAGATGAGCTGCTCGTCGATCGTTCGGCCGCCCCAGGTCTTGATCGCGACGCTCTGGCCGCCGATCGGGTTCCCGGACCCCGGCTTGATCACGATGCTGGTGATGCCACCGGAGAGCGCGTCGCGGAAGCCCTCGTCCTCGATGTTCACGGCGTCGATCGCCCGGACGGAGGACATGTCCGGGTTCGTCATCTCGTTCGTGTCGTTCCCGGCGGATCCGTTCGCCTCCTCGTGGATGCCGACGTGCCCGTGCGCCTCGACGAACCCCGGGAGGACCCATGCCCCGGCGGCGTCGACGACATCGACGCCGTCCGGGACCACCACGTCCGGCCCGGCGGCCTCGACGCGTCCGTCGGTGACGAGCACGACACCGTCGAACTCAGCTCCGACGACGGGGACGACATGGGCACCGGTGATGGCGAAGGATCTGGTCATGTCCCAACCGTAGCGAGCATGTCGCGTCCGCGACGCTGACGGCCTGGAGGCACGGCCCACCACTCGGACGTCGGTGCCGGCCCGGTGGGCGCCGGGTCCTGGGGCGCGGCAGACCGCGGACGGCCGCCGCGGGGCGGACAGGATGCGTGCCTCCCGGCCCGCGGAGCGCCGACCGTCCTAGGCTGGGTCGGTGACCGACGCCGTCCCCCAGACCTCCATCCCTCCCGTCACCCCACCGACCGCACCGAAGCACCCGCAGACGCGCTCGCACCACGGCATCGACGTGGTGGACGACTACGAGTGGCTCCGGGACAAGCAGTCGCCGGAGACCCTGACGTACCTCGAGCAGGAGAACGCCTACACCGATGCCGAGACGGCCCACCTCGAGGCCCTCCGTGGTCGCGTGTTCGACGAGGTGAAGTCCCGCGTGCAGGAGACCGACCTGAGCGTCCCGGTCCGGATGGGTCGGTTCTGGTACTTCACCCGCACGCGCGAGGGCAGTCAGTACGGCATCCAGTGCCGTGCGCCGATCAGCGGTGACGACGACTGGACCGCGCCGACGGTCGCCGAGGGTGGTCAGCTCCCCGGCGAGCAGGTGGTCCTCGACTCGAACGCCCTCGCGGACGGTCACGAGTTCTTCTCGCTCGGCTCCTACGACATCAGTGACGACGGCACGCGCCTGGTCTACGGCGTCGACGTCGCGGGCGACGAGCGCTACACCCTGCACGTGCGCGACCTCGAGACGAACCAGGACTTCCCCGACGTCGTCGAGAACACCGGCGCCGGCGCGGTCTTCGACCCGTCCGGCCGCTTCGTGTTCTACCCGACGGTGGACGAGTCCTGGCGCCCGGACACCATCTGGCGGCACCGCGTCGCGTCCGCCGAACCGGACGTGTCGGTGTTCACCGAACCGGACGACCGCTTCTGGGTCGGCGTGGGCGTCACGCGCTCGTCGCAGTACATCGTCATCGAGCTCGGCTCCAAGATCACGTCCGAGGCCCTCGTCCTCGACGCCGCGGACCCGACGGGCGAGTTCCAGGTCGTCTGGCCCCGCCGCGAGGGGGTCGAGTACGAGATCGAGCACGCCATCGTCGGCGGGAGTGACCGGCTCCTCGTCCTGCACAACGCGGGTGCCGAGAACTTCGAGCTCGTCGACGTGCCGGCGGACGATCCCCAGTCGACCACCGACCGTCGCGTGGTCGTCGCGCACGACCCCGAGCGGCGGATCGAGTCGGTCGATGCGTTCGCACGGCACCTGGCGCTCGAGTACCGCTCCGAGGCGCTCCCCAGGATCGCCATCCTGCCGATCGAGGGCGACGGCTACGGCGATGCGCACGAGATCCCGTTCGACGAGGAGCTCTTCTCGGCGGGCTTCGGCGGGAACCCGGAGTGGGACCAGCCGACACTGCGCATCGGGTTCACGTCTTTCGTGACACCCTCCACCGTGAGCGACCTGGACCTCGAGACGGGCGCGGTGACTGTGCTGAAGCGCCAGCCGGTCCTCGGCGGCTACCGCTCCGAGGACTACGTCCAGGAGCGCGCCTGGGCGACGGCCACGGACGGCACCCGCGTCCCCGTCTCGCTGGTCTGGCGTCGCGACGCCGTGCCGGCCGGGAGGCCCGCCCCCGTCCACCTGTACGGGTACGGATCGTACGAGCACAGCATCGACCCCGGGTTCAGCGTGATGCGCCTGTCGATGCTCGACCGAGGTGTCGTCTTCGCCGTGGCACATGTCCGCGGCGGCGGCGAGATGGGCCGGCACTGGTACGAGAACGGCAAGACCCTCACCAAGAAGAACACGTTCACGGACTTCGTCGCCGTGGCCGATCACCTGATCGAGGCCGGACGGACGACGCCGCAGCAGCTCGTCGCCGAGGGCGGGAGCGCCGGCGGCCTCCTCATGGGAGCGGTGGCGAACATCGCCCCGGACCGCTTCGCGGGCATCGTCGCGGCAGTGCCGTTCGTCGACGCGCTGACGAGCATCCTCGACCCGGACCTGCCCCTGACCGTGATCGAGTGGGACGAGTGGGGCGATCCCCTGCACGACCCCGAGGTCTACCGGTACATGAGCGAGTACACGCCGTACGAGAACGTCCGCGCCGGCGTCGAGTACCCGCGGATCCTCGCCGTCACGAGCATCAACGACACCCGCGTGCTGTACGTCGAGCCGGCCAAGTGGACGGCGCGGCTCCGCGAGGTCGGCGCTCCGGTGCTCCTCAAGACCGAGATGGCGGCAGGGCACGGCGGTGTCAGTGGTCGGTACGCGTCGTGGCAGGAGCGGGCGTTCGAGATCGCGTGGCTGCTCGACGTGCTCGGTCTCGCGCAGACGGAGCCGCTCCCCGCGAGCTGATCTCGGACCCGGGGGCGGCGACCCGGCGTCGGCGCGGACACCGTGTCGGCGCGGACACCGTGTCGGCGCCGCCCCGGGGTCGGCTAGACCCGCGACAGCGCGTGCACCGCGTCGTCGTAGGACTCCTCGGCGCGACGGACGCGGTCCCCCGCGAGCACCCCGTACCCGAACGTGTCCTCGCCGCCGCGGCTCGCGATGCCCGCGACCAGCCGGAGCTCCTCGAGCGCGTGCAGCGCCTGCACCCGCTCGGTCAGGACGTCGGAGGCGACGCCGATGCGGCGGACGAGCGCCGACGCGAACGCGTCGTCGCCCAGGACGTCCATCGCGATCCGCATGGTCGTCGTCGCGAGCCAGGCCCGCTCCGTCGCGGCACGGTCGGCGTCCTCGTCTCTCGGGTCGTCACCGACGGCGGCGCGGACGAGGTCACGCACGGCAGGCTTCGACACGCTGGTGACGTCCTGGGCGACCTTCTTCGGCGCCTGGTTCGACCACGGGGTGGGTGCGGGGCGCTCGACGGCGTCGTCGAGGAGGTCGAGCAGGTCGAGGAAGTCCGGCGTGTTCAGGAACCGGACGACGTCGCGTGCCGCAGTGTCTCGACGCTCCCGGGTCGCCGCGATGATGCGTTCGCGGGTCATCGCGTCGACAAGTTCCTCCTGCGCCGGCGTCGCCGCGCGGTGCAGGGTCTCCACGAGGTCCTCGGCCGAGGCACCCCGCGCCGTCACGTCGGCGAGCGCGTCGGCGGCTCGGACGGCGCGGGCGGTGAGGTCGGTGTCCGGGAACGCCTTGCGGTACGCACCGAGGACGGCCGCCACACCGAGCGCGGTCGTGGCCAGACCACCCAGGTCCGCGACCTCGCCGGACCGCAACCGGGCCTCCCGGCGGTGCAGCGAGGCGCGGAGGCGCGCGAGACGCTTCGCGATCGCACGCGCCGCGGTCTTCTTGGCGGGCTTCTCAGCGGTGCGGAGACGAGGCGCGTCCGCGCCGGCGAGGCCACGCGCGAGCTTCGAGGACACCGCGGCACGGCCGGCGCCGACGGCGGCGAACCGTCCGTCGAGCGCATCGAGGAACGCGTGGGCGACCTGCGGGTCGACGCCCTCGACCGTCTCGACCTCCACCTCGCGCCAGCGGCGCGGGTCCGCCACGGGCGCCCCGTCGGGACCGAGGCGGGTGGCCGTGACGGCGTCGTCCGCCAGCTCGGCGACCTGGTCGTCATCGTCGTCCAGGAGGCGCGTCACGGCCCGGGTGGTCTGGATCCGGACGACGGGCTGCAGACCGCGTCCGCGCCGTTCGGTGAACAGCGCCGCGAGGACCTCGTCCGGGACCGCATCGGCGTCCTCGGTGAGCGGGAAGTGCTGCTCGTGGCGCACCGTGTCCGACTCGGCGCGCTTGATGTGCCAGCCCGCGTCCGGTCCTCCGGTGCGGCGGCGGACGGTGACCCGCGAGACGACGAGGTCGAGCCGGTCGGTGTCCCAGTAGGTGGCGTCGAGGTCGAACGGCTCCTGCCGGTCGGTGCGGAGGATCCCCCCGACGCCGATCAGATCCGGCAGCGTGGCGCCGTCGGGCAGGTCGTAGGTGCGCTCGATCTCGAGGTGGGTGTCCGTCACGGGGTCCTGTCTACCAGCCCCGGTGTCCTGCTCCGCACGGAATGCACACGCAGGTGGCGCGGTTACCCTCTCCATCATGAGCGACACACTGAACCGCGAAGCCTTCGTCCCCGCTGCCGGCGCCGTGACCATGTTCACGACCGGGTGGTGCGGGTACTGCAAGCGCCTGAAGACCCAGATGGACCGTGCAGGCGTGACCTACACCGAGGTGAACATCGAGGAGACGCCGGGGACGGCCGAACTCGTCGCAGCGGTGAACGGCGGCAACCAGACCGTCCCGACGCTGATGTTCCCGGACGGGTCGACGGCCACGAACCCGTCCCTCGCCGAGGTGCAGTCCCGCCTGTAGCCGCCCCGCTCCGCAAAACACCGACAAGGCGGCATCGCGCGGAGACATTTCCCTGCGCGATGCCGCCTTGCTGGTGTTTCGCGGAAGTCGGAGGGTCCGACCGGCCGCCGCTACAGCTCGGCGGACTCCAGTGCCTCAAGGAGCATCGCCGACATCGCGTCGAGCTGGATGTCGCCGGAGTCGACGATCTCCTCGTCGGAGCCGTCGAGGGCACGTGCCGCGAGTCCCGCCTTGCTGTCGATGAGGTCGGCGATCTTCATGTCGATGGTCTGCGCGGCGATGATCCGCCAGGCCGTGACGGGTTCTTCCTGACCGATCCGGTGGACGCGGTCGATGGCCTGCGTCTGCTCGGCGCTCGTCCACGACAGTTCCGCGAGCACGACGTTCGACGCGACCTGCAGGTTGAGCCCGACACCGGCCGCGGTGAGCGAGCACACGATCACAGCGACGTCCGGGTCGTTCACGAACGAGTCGATCTGCGCCGTGCGGAACGCCGGGGTCTGGTCGCCGCGGATCGTCGCGGTGCGCAGGTTGCGCCGCGCGAAGACCTCTTCGGCCTGGTCCATCACGTCGAGGTGCTTCGCGAAGAACACCACCTTGCCGACGTTCGAGGCGAGCTGGGCCGCGTAGTCCGCCGCGAGCTGTGCCTTGGCACGGCCGATGCGCCGCACCATGGAGAAGACGTTCTCGCCCGTCGGGGACGCGTCGATGTCCTCGAGCTCCCACCGCGCGACCTGTCGGACGAGCTTGTGGTCGATCCCGTCGACGGGTGCCTGACCGGTGCGGTTCGCGAGCGCCGAGTGGTAGCGCTGCACGAGCTTCGCGGTGAGCTCGCGCTCGGCGTCGCGGATCGAGCGTCCGACCTCGTCGTCGAGCTCCACCGGGATGTCCGCGATCCGGCGGGCGGGGATGTCCGCGGCGACGTCGACCTTCCGGCGCCGGACGATGCCCATGTCGATGACGGCGCGACGGGCCTCGGAGAAGAACCCGGGTTCCGCCGGCGTGAGGCCGATGTCCTCGAGCTCGTTCATGAGCTCCGCGCGGGGCTTCTTGTCGTCGATCCACCCGAGGAACTGCCAGATCGTCCGGAAGTCCTCGACCGAGTTGATGAGCGGGGTCCCCGTCAGGGCCATCAGCAGCGGCGAGGCGACCCGGTCCCGGATCTTCTCGGCGAGCTGCAGGACGAAGCGGGAGCGCTGCGAGTCCTTGTTCTTGATGAAGTGGGCCTCGTCGACGACCATGCCCTTGAACCCGAGCCCGCCGAGCCAGCCGACGTGCCGGTCGAGGATCTCGTAGTTGACGATGATGATGTCCGCGAAGCCGTCGAGATCGTCGCCGTCGCCGTGGATGACCGTCGCCGTGCGGTTCGGGACCCAGAGCGCCGCCTCGCGTGCCCAGTTCGTCTTGACGACGTTCGGGACGACGACGAGCAGTGGGAAGGCGTTCGCGGCGTCCGCGGCGAGCAGCGACTGCGCGGTCTTGCCGAGACCGGGCTCGTCCGCGAGCAGGAAGGTGCGGTGTCCGTCAGCGGCGGCGCCGATGAGCTCGGCCTGGTGCTTCATGAGGGTCGAGCCGGCCGGGCTGTGCAGGGTCAGCGGTTCCGGGAGCGGCATCGAGGCGGGCCCGCCACCCGCTCCGTACTCGAACGACTTGAACAGCGGGCCGAAGAGCTCCCAGTTCGCGAGTCGCCGCGGATGTGCGACCGGCGCGTCGGCGAGCGAGAAGTCCGGAGCCAGGAACGGGTTCGCCAGCTGGCGGGACACGATCGCCTGCGGGACGACGGCGCGCTCCGCGGTCTCGAGCACCGGCGTCGGCTCCGCGGCGATGACCAGGTCCTCCGGCGCCATCTCCATGCCGCCGGCGATCATCATGTCGCGCTTGACGGTCCGCGTCGCCTCGGTCAGGGTCGCGTCCTCGCCGAGGAGCTGGATCACGCTGGTGTCGCGAGCGGCGGTCTTCGCGAGGATGGTCGCGACGCCGTCGAGTCGTTTCAGCTGCTCGGCGCGCTGCGAGTCGGTGAGTGTCGCGTCGACCTTGACCCGGGCACGCTCCTCGCGCATGAGCAGTGCGACGGCCTGGAACTTCGTCCGGTTCGTCGGACGGAGCGCACCGCGTTGCGCGGCGGCCTCGACCTCGCGCACGGCCCGGGCCAGGACGGGGATGAGTCCGTCGTTGTCCACGGGCCTGGTACGACGGGAGGCCGTCCCGGTCCCACCGGCAGCACGGCCGCCTGTGCGTCCACCGGCTGCACGCCTGGTGCCTGATCGAGCCAACGCTCCTCCTTGTCCGCCACGTGTGCGGGAATCCTCCGGCGATCGACACCGGTGTCAGTACATGGTCCGGACGCGGCGGTCGAGATCGAACCCCACCGCGTCACGCCGAGCGACGACGCCCGGGATGGCGCTCGCCCGGATCGGCCGGTCGGCGACGACCAGCCTTGCTGGACACGAACACGCGCGCCAAGCCGGACGAGTGTCGGGCGACAGCGGTTCCGCGATGCTCTCGATCCGATCGACGACCGCCAGGAGCGGCCCGGCCGGCGGCAGAACATGCGGCGCGTGCCCTGTCACTGTACCGCAGGCCGACCCCGCGCACCACGACCGCGCGCTCCGCGCGTGCCGATCCGGGCTGCGGTGGTCCGGGTCCGCTGACCGCAGCGGTGCGGCGGAGGCGGGTCGCGCCTCCAGTCCGGATGCCGGCCCCGTCCGAGGCATGGTCGGACGGTCGTGCCGGGTGCCGGGTGCCGGGTGCCGGGTGCCGGGTGCCGGGTGCCGGGTGTCCGGTGTCCGGTGTCCGGTGCCCGGTGCCGGGTGTCCGCCGCCGTCCGACGCGTGCTCAGACGGTCTCAGACGGTCGTGCCGGGTGCGGAGCGCGGACGGAGGCCTGGTCCGGACGGGAGGGCCGGTGCCGGTTCGGCGAGCGCGGCGCGGGTCGCCGCCAGGAGCTGTTCGGCCGTGGCGATGCCGGTGACGGATCCGGTGGTCGCCTGGCCGCCGGCGTGCGCGAGGAGCTGGGACCCGATCGCCGGACCGAGCCGGTCGGTCTCCGATCGGTGCCGGCGTGCCCAGTCGCGGGCGATCGCGTCCGCGAGACGTTCCGCGGCGGCCCCGCGTTCGGCGTCGTCACGCGACCGGTGCCAGAGCCCGGTCACGACGAGGTGCGCGACGACCGCACCGACGTCGCGGACCGGATGTCCCCACCCCGCGGTGTCGATGTCGAGCAGCCCCGAGATGCGCCACGGCTCCCGGTCGTCGACGAAGATCTGCTCGAGGTGCAGGTCGCCGTGCACGACCGCACGATCCGAGGTGCTCCAGCCGATCGAACGCCGGCCGATCGCGTCGTAGAGACGGTCGATCTCGTCGGCGTCCTTCGGGAGGGCAGCGGCCAGGGTCCTCCGGTGCCAGTCCGCGTGGTCCATCGCGTCGGCGCGCGCCTGCTCAGTCACCGGGACGCTCGCGATCCGACCGGTCAGCGCCGTCAGCGACGCGATGAACCGGGGATCGTCGGCGATGTCGAGGATCCGGCTCCCTGCCGGGACACCGCGGACCCGCTCGAGCACGAGGAGTCCGTCCCCGCGACTCGACAGCACTCGGGGAACGGGGAGTCCGGCGGCGACGAACTGCGAGTGCGTCCGGACGATCGGGCCGACCCGGTGCGGTCGGACGACCTTCAGGAAGAGCGTTCCCTCCTGGGAGTCGACCCGGACGACCGCACGCTTGCCGGGCCGGTACGCGGCGACGGTCAGCGACGGGTTCGTCACGGGCATGCCGAGCGTCGTGAGGAGCTCGGCGACGGCCTCGCGGTAGGTGACCTGCGGGAGCACCGGGAGCCCGGGGTCGTTCGGGTACGCCCAGACCGACACCGGTTCGCTCGTGAGCGGATCCACGACCACCGCGGAGTTCTGGTCGTGCGTCCCGCCGGTGTCCACGTAGGTCAGCACCGTCGCGGCCTGACCGCTCGGGTCGACCGTGTCGACCTCGTAGCCGTAGAGGTAGCCGTTGCCGGACGGCTCGACCGAGTGAGCACGCGCGGCGACCACGACGGACCCGGAGCCGACGAAGGCCTCGGGGATCACGCGCTCATGGTTGGGCCACACGCGGACAGTCAACCGTGTCCCGGGCGTTTCGGCGCGACGCGACGCGGCTCGGCGGGCCGGTCGTGGGACCCTTGGAGCGTGAACCCGGTCGCGCGCCTCCGCCAGTCGTCGCGCGTCCCGCTCCTGCAGGTGGTCAAGACCGCGGTCGCCGTGATCGCGGCGTGGGGTGTGGCCACCGCGACCGTCGGGACCGAGTACCCGATCTTCGCCGCGATCGCCGCGCTGCTCGTCGTGCAGCCGAGCATCAACCAGTCGTTCGTCAAGGGACTCGAGCGGAGCGCGGGGGTGGTGCTCGGCGTCCTGCTCGCGACCGCCGTGCACCTGGTCCTCGGCGGCTCGACCTGGATCGTGCTGCTCGTCATCGTCCTCGCGATCCTGCTCGCCTGGGCACTCCGACTCACCCCGACCTCGTCGACGCAGATCCCGATCAGCGCGATGCTCGTGCTGTCCACCGGCGCGACCACGCCGCACTACGCCGTCGACCGGATCATCGAGACCGTCATCGGAGCGGTCATCGCCCTCGCCGTGAACGCACTCGTCGTCCCGCCCGTCGCCCTGCAACCGGCGCACCTCGCGGTCTCGCGGCTCGCCCGTGACACCGCGGCCGCGTTCGAGCGGATCGCGGTCGGCCTCACGAAGGGTGCCGACACGGCGGAGTGGCAGGACGCGCTCGAGACCGCACGAGCACTCCGTCGGGCGCAGGCCGTGTCGGACGCTGCGATCGGGGCCGCCAGGGAGAGCCTGACGATGAACCCCAGGGGCGGGCGGCACCGGACGATCCTCGAGCGGGACGTCGTGGTCGCCGCGCACCTGTCGGTCATCGTCACGCGGGTGATCGGCATGACGCGGGCGATCCGGGACAACGCCACCCCCGACCTCGTCGAGGACCGCACCATCGGCCGCATCGCCACCGAGGTCGCGCGGATCGCGGTCGACGTCCGGACACTCGCCACCGAGGTCGAGGTCAGTGCGATCCGCCCGGAGTCCCAGGGCGACGAGCCGGCGCTGACGACGCCGATCGTCGTCATCCAACCGAACGAACACCACTGGATCCTCATCGGAGCGCTGCTCGAGGACATCCGGCGTGTGCGGGAGGAACTGCTCGGCGAGGGTGCCTGAGCGTCGTCGGTCCCCGACGGGGTTCCCCCGCGTCGTCGCCGGCCGGCGGGACGCCTGCGCGGACGACTCCTGGGCTGGGTACCTCGTCGGCGGGGCGTCGGCCGTAGCTCAGCGGACGGCGCCGATCGCCTCCACCACGTCGGTCAGGATCGCGTCCCACAGCCGGAGTGCTGCCCGCGACGGAGCGGGCCTCGCGGGGTCGACGCCGGAGAAGTGCAGGATCTCCGCCATGGTCGCGGCGCCACCGACCTCGTGCGCGGTACGCCCCGCTGCGTCCGGGAGCTCGCTACGGATCGCCGCGACGACCCGATCACGGTGCGCGGGTGACATCACCTCGACGTGACCGATGCCGCGGCGGGCTGCGGCGAGTTCCGCGTGCAGCCGTTCGATCGCCGGGTGGTCGCCGGGACCATGACCGTGTGGCAGGTCCGCACCGTGCGGCAGGTCCGCACCATGCGGCCGACTCGCTTGGGCATGCCCGGCCCGACGGTCGTCGTTCGGTGTGCTCTCGGTCATGCTCGATCTCCCCCGGGTGCCTGTCGCGCTCGGCGTCCGCGATGCAGCGACGACGCCGACGGCCGGTCGGCGGAGCGACGGACGAGCAGTGCGATCGGGCTCGGGACGCCCGAGGAGGATCGTAGCAATCGCAAGTGCAATGCTCACCGAACGCCATGCGTGTCCCCCGGTGGACCGGACGGTACGTCGCCGAGCATCTGTGATCAGATTCAGCAACATCGGCCGTTGGTCGGGGCCTCGGGACGGTTCGGTGCCACGATGGTGCCGGGAGGTCCGACATGCGATTGCTTGTGGTCGAGGACGATGACGAGATGCGCGCGCTGCTCGAGCGCGGACTCGCGGCAGAGGGGTACCGCGTCACGGCGGTCGAGAACGGTGTCGAGGCGCTCATCGCGCTCGGCGAGCAGGCGTACGACCTCGCCGTGGTCGATGTGATGATGCCCGGCATGTCCGGGTTCGAACTGAGCCGACGAATCCGGGAGCGCGACGATCCGATGCGGATCCTGCTCGTCACCGCGCGCGACGCCGTCGACGACCGGGTCTACGGTCTCGACGCCGGCGCCGACGACTACCTCACCAAGCCGTTCGCCTTCGCCGAGCTCACGGCACGTCTGCGCGCCCTCGGGCGTCGAGAGTCGGCGGGTGCCCCGCGCATCATCGAGGTCGCCGACGTGGCGATCGATTCCGAGGCGCGTCGAGTCGCGGTCCGCGGGCAGCGAGTCGCCATGAGCCCCACCGAGTTCGCGCTGCTCCGGCTCCTCGCCCGGTCCGCCGGCGCGGTGGTCGATCGTCCGAAGATCCTCGAGGAGGTCTGGGACGGCAGCCAGCACGTCGACCCGAACGTCGTCGAGCAGTACATCTCGTACCTGCGCAAGAAGCTCGCAGCGCAGGACGCCGGTGTCGCCATCACGACCGTCCGCGGCCGCGGCTACCGGCTCGACACGACCGGGTCCTGACCCGGTGCGAGCCCTCCGGCTCCTCTCGCTCCGTGCCCGCATCACGATCGGGAGCACGGCGATCGCGGCCGTCGTCATCGTCCTGCTCGTGACGATCGTGCGGCTGCAGGTCATCTCCGTCGTCGGCAACGCCACCGAGACGCTGCTCGCTGCGGATGCAGATCCGTACGTCGCCGCGCTCGAGGTGGACAGTGCTCCGAACCTCAGGAACCCGGGGAATGCCCAGCTCGTCGCCGTGATCTCGCCCTCCGGCCACATCGAGCTCTCGACGATGCCCGAGCGGGTGGAGCGGTCCTTCGGATCCCTCACCGGCGCAGGCCCCCGGACCTCGTCGATCACGGTCGGTGGTTCGGAGTACCGCGTCGTCGTCGACCACGTCACGAACAGCGCCGGACGATGGACGGTGGTCGCTGCGCGCAACGCGCAGGCGGAGCGGATCGTCGTCGACGACCTCACGACGACGCTGGCCGTGACGGGGATCTCGATCCTCATCGCCTTCGGGATCGCGTCGTGGGTGCTCGCCACCGCCGCGCTCCGACCCGTGAACCGGATGCGACGCGAAGCAGAGCGGCTCCGTGGGACGAGTGATCGTGCGGTGCTCCCCGTCGGTCCGGCACAGGACGAACTCTCGTCGCTCGCCACCACGTTGAACGCCTTCCTCGCACGCACGCGCCAGGCCACCGAACGCGAGCGGCAGATGGTCTCGGACGCCTCCCACGAGCTCCGCACCCCCCTCGCCATCCTGACGACCCAGCTCGATCTGGCGTCCCTCGACACCGGCGACGCATCGGCGCTCGAGGGCCACATCGACCGTGCGAAGCAGAGTGTGGCCCGTCTCTCGCGGCTGGCGAACGACCTCCTCACGCTGTCCCGGATCGAGGAGTCACGGCTCGCGGACGGTGCGGACGACGGCGCGGAGGCCAGGACCACCTCGTGGTCGGACCTCGGCGACGAGGTGATGGCCGCGGTCGACCGAGTCCGGCTCATCGCGGGGGCGAAGGACGTCACGGTCGACTTCGACCTGGTCCCGCCGATCGCCGTCGGGGGCTCCGGCCCCGGCATCGGTGGTGGCACCGTCGAGCCCCGGTACCGGCTCGACACGATCGGCATGGCGCAGCTCGTCACGAACATCGCCGGCAACGCCGTCGCGGCACTCGAACCGGGTGGCGGGATCCTCGTCACGTGGCGCGCGGACGCATCGGTCGGCGTCCTGCAGGTCACCGATGACGGCCCCGGCGTCCCCGACTCGTTCGTCGAGGTCGCGTTCGACCGGTTCACCCGCCCCGACGCGGCACGCCGGTCCGTGCACACCGCACCCGGTGGCTCCGGACTCGGTCTCGCGATCGTGCGCGCAGTCGCAGAACGGTCTGGAGGCACGGCGTACCTCCGCAACGTCCGTTCCGGAGGTCTCGAGGTCACGGTCACGGTGCCCGCCGTCCCCTGAGCGGGCATCAGTGGAAGTCCCGTGACTGTGTCCGGACGGCGAGGGGCAGTCGTTCGAGGTGGTCTGCGACGACGTTGACCACACCGTCCGGTGATCGCTCGAGGATGCCCCGGACGACCAGCGCCGGTGCCTCGCGCGCCACCCGACGGAAGCGCGTCCACACCCCGACGCTGCAGATGACGTTGACGAGACCGGTCTCGTCCTCGACGTTCATGAACGTGATCCCGGAGGCCGTCGCCGGACGCTGCCGATGGGTCACGATCCCGCCCACCTCGACCCGTCGACCGGTCTCCGCGACCGCGAGGTCTGCGACGCTCATCACCCCCCTGGTGGACAGGGCGCCCCGGACGTGCCGGATCGGGTGGTCGTCCGGGGAGAGTCCCGTCGACCAGATGTCCGCGATCAGGGTGTCTCCATCGGTGAGCTGGCCGAACAGCGGTGGCTGCACGAACACCTGCGTGTCGGGCAACTGGTCGGGGCGTTCCGCTGCCGCCTGCGCTGCGGACCACATGCCGCTCCGCCGATCGATGTCGAACGAGGCGAACGCGTCGGCCGCCGCGAGGGCCTCCAGTTGCGCGGTCGTGAGTCCCACCCGACGTGCCAGGTCGGACATGTCCCGGAACGGACCGTTCGCGTCCCGTTCCGCCACGATCCGCTCGGCGCTCTTCCGCCCGAGCGAGGTGACCTCGACGAGACCGAGCCGGACCGCGAACCCGCCGTCGCGACGATGGTCGTCGGTGTCGAACCGCTGCCCCTTGTCGAACGGCTGCACCGGCGGCTGCTCCTCCGAGAGGCACGCATCGGAACCCGTCAGGTGCCCGGCGTCGTCCAGCGGTTCGAGCGTCGCGTCGACACCGGACAGCAGGATGTCCGGCCTCCGGACCGTGACACCGTGCCGTCTGGCGTCCGCGACGAGCGTCTGCGGCGAGTAGAAGCCCATCGGCTGGGCGCGGAGCAGCGCCGCGAGGAACGCCCCCGGGTAGTGCAACCGCATCCAGGCACTCGCGTAGACGATGAGCGCGAAGCTGATCGAGTGGCTCTCCGCGAAGCCGAAGTTCGCGAACGCCTGGATCTTCATGTAGATCGTGTCCGCGTCCTCGCCGGTGATGCCCTTCTCCGCCATCCCCGCGTAGAGCGTGGCGCGGAGGCCCTCGATCCTGACGAGTCCACGCTTGGACCCCATCGCCCGCCGGAGTTGATCAGCGTCCTCGCCCGAGCATCCGCCGACCGTCATCGCCATCTGCATGAGCTGCTCCTGGAACAGCGGCACGCCGAGGGTCCGTTCGAGGACCGGTTCGAGCGACGGGTGCAGGTAGGTGATCGGCTCCTCGCCCGTCCGACGGCGGATGTACGGGTGGACGGCCCCGCCCTGGATCGGTCCTGGCCTGACGAGCGCGACCTCGATGACGAGGTCGTAGAACCGACGTGGGAGCAGCCGCGGCAGTGTGCCCATCTGCGCCCGTGACTCGACCTGGAACACCCCGACGGTGTCGGCCCGGCAGAGCTGGTCGTAGACGCCCTGCTCTTCTTTCGGCATCGAGTGCATGTCCCACCGCTCGCCACAGTGCTCGTCGGCGAGGTCGAACGCGTACTGCAGCGCGGCGAGCATCCCGAGGCCGAGGAGGTCGAACTTCACGAGTCCCATGTACGCGCAGTCGTCCTTGTCCCACTGCAGCACCGTCCGACCGTCCATCCGGGCGTGCTCGATCGGGACGACCTCGCCCACCGGACGGTCGGTGAGGACCATGCCACCCGAGTGGATGCCGAGATGTCGCGGGAAACCGAGGACCTCGCGCGCGAGCCCCACCACCTCGTCCGGGATGTCGTGGTCGTCGCTCTCCACCACCGAGCCCCAGCGCTCGATCTGCTTCGACCAGGCGTCCTGCTGCCCCGGGGAGTGTCCGAGTGCCTTTGCCATGTCGCGGACCGCGAACTTCGGGCGGTACGTGATCACGTTCGCGACCTGGGCGGCGTTGAAGCGGCCGTACTTGGCGTAGACGTACTGGATCACCTCTTCGCGCCGGTCGGAGTCGAAGTCCACGTCGATGTCCGGCTCCTCGTCGCGCATGCTCGAGAGGAACCGTTCGAAGGGCAGGCCGTAGCGGATCGAGTCGACGGCGGTGATCTCGAGCAGGTAGCAGACCGCCGAGTTCGCCGCCGAGCCGCGTCCCTGGCAGAGGATCCCGCGGCCCCTGGCGAACTGCACGAGGTCACGGACGATCAGGAAGTACCCGGGGAAGTCCTTCTCCTCGATGACGGCCAGTTCGCGTTCGATGCGGTCTCGCTTGCTCGGGTCGACCCCACCGCCCGGTGCCGCGTAGAGCCGCTCCGCGCCGATCCAGACGAGCTCTCGCAGCCAGGACATCGGGGTCGTGTGGGGCTCGGGCACCTCGACCGCCGGCAGCCCCGGCGAGACACTCCGCAGCCGGAACGAGAGATCGTCCGCGAGTGCCACGCTCCGTTCCACCGCACCGGGGTACCTGGCGAACCTGGCCTGCATCTCGGCCCCGGAACGGAGGTGCGCCGTGTCCGCAGCAGGCAGCCATCCGTCGAGCTCGTCGAGGCTCCGCCGCGCCCTGACCGCCGCGAGTGCGCTCGCGATGCGGAACCGGTCCGGCGTCGCGTAGTGCACGTTGCCCGTCGCGACCACGTCGAGCCCGAACCGGCCCGCGAGCTCGGCGAGGACGTCGTTGCGGCTGCTGTCGAGCGGATCGCCGTGGTCGAACAGCTCGACGGCGACGTTGTCGCGGCCGAACCGGTCGAGCAGCACGCGGAGTGCCTGTTCGGCGGCGGACGCACCGCCGGACTCGAGGGCGGACCGGACGGTGCCCTTGCGACAGCCGGTGAGCACCTGCCAGTGCCCCGCGGAACGATCAGCGAGGTCGTCGATGTCGTACCGCGGCTTGCCCTTCTCGGCGTCGTCGGCGAGGTGTGCACTCGTCACGGCCGCGGCCAGACGGTGGTACCCCTCCTGCCCGCGAGCGAGCAGGAGCAGGTGCGTCCCCTCCGGATCGGGCACACCGTTCTGCGGTTCGGTGAGTCCGAGTGACAGTTCCGTTCCGTACACCGTCAGGACGTCGGGGTAGGAGTCCGCCACCTCCGCCATCCGCGCGGCACCGTAGAGCCCGTCGTGATCGGTCAGCGCGAGGCCGTGCAGGTGCAGTCGTGCGGCCTCCTCGAAGAGCTGCTCCGGTTGGCTCGCCCCGTCGAGGAAGCTGAACGTCGAGTGCGCGTGCAGCTCGGCGTACGGGACGACCGGCTCGGTGACGTCACCGATGGCGGTCGGGGTGTACGGCACGCGCTTCCGCGACCACGCGGGGCTGTCACCCCCGTCGCCGGCCGGGGCCTCCCCGGGACTCCCCCGGTCGGAGAGCGCTCGCTCGAACTGCGTCCATGGGATCGGTGGGTTGCTGTAGCCCATCAGTGCACTCCCCGCATCGTCCTCAGGTGCGTCGTCGTCCGGTGACCGCTCGTCGTCCGGCGCCCGCGCGTCGTCGTCCGGTCTGTGCTCATGTGCCGACCGCCTCCGCCCACCATCTGCCGTCCGCGAGGACCAGGAACCACGCGCGTCCCTCGGCATCGACCAGCTGTAGCCGGTGCAACCGGCGCCCTCCGGCCTCCCACCAGCGGACCACGAGCGGCCACGGCCCCGCCCACGCGGTCACGCCGGTGAAGGCGCCTCCGCGGTCGCCGTCGGCACGAAACCGCTCCGGTTCGGCCGTCAGGGTGCCACGTGGGTCGACGTCGACCGCGATGCCGTCCGCGGTGACCACGTCGACCGGACGGGGGCGGTCGAGGACGGTCCCGGGCGCCACCCCCGGCAGGGCCCCGGGCCATGGCCGGGCACGCGCGACGGCCAGCGCGCGCTCGCCCCCGGCCGGGGTGTCTCCCCACGGCACGAGCACCGTCCGTTCCGCGAGCGTGCGTCCCCCACCGATCCGTGCGGTGACGACACCGTCGTGGCCGACCATGCCCTGGATCCGGGCGAGCCCGTGATGCACGCGCTCGTCGGGTCCTGCGCCCCACAGCCCCCGCTCGTGGTTGTCGACGGAGTCCACGGCGTCCGCCTCGAGGCGGATGTGCGCGACGGCTGCTTCGAGCCCGCTCGGGCCGGTCCCGCCCTGCAGCTGCCAGCGGACCCGGTCGACGATGTCCGCGGCGTCGAACCACCGGGGGTGCGCCCACGTCCGGTCGAGACAGATGCCGTTGTCGTCGGTCACGTCGATCCGGATGGCCGTCGCGACGAGCCCCGCCGCACCGAGCCGCTCCATGAACGTGTCCGCCGAGCGCCGGAAGGCGAAGGCCACCTGGTCCGCCCGGTCGAGGGGCGGCTCGAACGGAGCGTCGACGGCGAGATCCGGTGGGACGTCCCGCGCCGACACCTCGCGTGGATCGCGTCCGCCGGCGAGCCGGTGCAGGAACGCGCCCTCCGCCCCGAACCGGTCGCGGACCTGCTCGTCGGTGAGCGTCGCGAAGTCACCGAGACTCGTGATGCCGAGACGACCGAGGACGGTCGTGAGGTCGTCGCGGCCGAGGATCGACACGGGCAGCGGCGCGAGGAACTCCGGCGATCCCCCGGCGCGGACGACCCGGAACCGCTCGGATCCCCCGGCACGCGCCGCCTGCTCCGCGGCGAACGGCGTGTCGGCGACCCCGACCCGCACGTCCGGGGCACCGCTGTCCGCTGCGATCCCCGCCAGTGTGATCGCTGCCGCACGCTCACCGCCGTAGTAGCGCGCAGGCCCCCTCGATCGGATCGCGATGGTCCCGGGGCGCAGGACGTGCACCCCGGGCGCAGCAGCCTCGACCGCGCGGATGACCGGCTCGAACATCCTGTGGTCGAGTGCCTCGTCGTACGGCTGGACCACGAGTGTCGAACAGCGCGCCTGCGCCTCGCGGATGCGGAGTCCCCTGGTGACGCCGTCTGCCCTGGCCGCAGCCGAGCAGGCGTACACGAGCCCCTTCGCCACGAGTGCGAACGGTCGTGCGGGGTCAGCTCCGGTCGCGGTCGTCGCGGCGATCACCGGCCAGTCCGGGCACCAGAGCACGAGTGACCGCGTGGGAGGCGCGTCGGGCAGTGCGGAACGGCCGCTCGAGGCCGAGACCGAGGCCGAAGACGTCGGGGCTCCGGGGTGCGTGGTCCGGGCGGCCGTCGTCGCGGTCCGCCGTCCGCCGCTCACGACGCCACCGCGATGGGGACCGCGATCGGGACCGCGGTGGGCCGCTGGCTCGACGCGGGCACGCCGGGAGCACCGCCGAGCCGGGTCGCGTCACCGGTGCCGGCCCGCGCGCCGACGTCCGCGAGCCGGACGGTCCCGTCGGCTGCCGGCAGCATCAGCTCCGCCTGCAGCGGTCGCCCTGCCCCGGCCCGGCCATGCGCCGCGACGGTCGCACGCCGCTCCGACAGGTACCCGTGTCCACGACCGATCCCAGTCCAGGACGACTCGGTCACCCGGAGCGTCGTGTCCGCCCCCGGCCAGCTGCCGAGCGACACCAGTGCCGCACCACGCTGCCTGAGCCGCGCGGACAACCGGGCCTCGTCGCTCGGCCGGACCCGACCGAGCGGACGGGTGAGCACGATCGTCGCGACGTCCGCCATCGCCGCGGTCACCGCCAGCCACTGTTCGCCGGGATCCGGGACGAGCACCAGCCGCTCGAGGTCGATGCCCATCGCCGCAGCGGCTTCGATCCCGAAGGACGGCACGCCGACGACCGCGCACCACGCCCCGGACGCCGACGCGCCCTGCAGCATGGTCATCGCGAGGAGGACCGACTCGTGCACCACGGAGGTCGACCCGGACCGGATCGCTCCACCGGCCAGGAGCGGAGCGAGCGCCGGAGCGGTCGGGAGTGCGCCGGTGTCGACCCGCGTCTCCTGCATGTCGTCGATCCGGGAGCGCAGCGCGGTGATGCGATCGAGTGCGGCACGGGCCTCCTCGATGTGGTCGACGCCGGAACGGGCCGGCCTCGCAGCACCGGCCGCACCCCCGGCCACGGCGCCGACCACCGCAGCGCGGTCCGCGGGCGCGCTGCGGGAACCGCGTCCCGAGGTCCGCGTCGCGAGGAGATCCGCTGCCGTCTGCATCTGGCCATATTCGAACATGTGTTCGATGATGTCAATGCGGTCCGACATCCTGTGGAGAGCCGGGCCGGGATGCGTGCCGAGCCGGACACAGCGCGGGCCTGCACGCCGAGGTGCTAGCGCACGACGCCGAGGAGCACCCAGCCACCGTCGGCGCAGACGACGTCCACGACGACGCTCGGACCCCCGTCGACCGGCGTCGCCTGGAAGCGCCAGAGCGACAGACCGGCGGAGGGATCAGCATCCGCGGACCGCACCGCCACCGGATCCGGCCCGAAGTCCCAGCCGTCACCGCGACCGCTCCAGCGTGTCGGTCGATCGCTCACACGGTACCGGACGCCGTCCCAGGTGAGGCTCCGCGGGGACCCGGAGGTCGTCGTTCCGACCTGCACGACCTCCGCCTGACGAACCAGCACGACATCACCACCTCATGAGACAATCGAACACATGTTCGAATCGCGAGTGTACGGGGTGATCCCGGTGCCGACAACCGTACCGTCACCACACGGCGGCGGATCCGAGCGTGCCGAGCACCGATCGCGTCTTCGTCTCGACCTCGTCCGCCTCGTCATGCGCCGACGACGACCAGGTCACCGCTCCACCCGCACCGAGCGACCGGACCACACCGGCATCGGCGTGCCGCACGGACACCAGGGTCCTGATCGCGACCGCCAGATCGACCGCGCCGTCGGTCGAGAAGTACCCGATCGCACCGGAGTACACGCCCCGCGGAGCGCCCTCGAGTCGGTCGGCGATCGCCATCGCGCTGATCTTCGGGGCGCCCGTCATCGATCCCGGCGGGAACGCGGCTCGCACGACCGCCGCCGGGGAGACACCGGGACGCACCGTCCCGACGACCGTGGACACCATCTGGTGCACGGTCGCGTACGACTCGATCGCACACAGTCGCTCGACGCGCACGCTGCCCGGGATCGCGGTCCGCAGCAGGTCGTTGCGCAGCAGATCCACGATCATGACGTTCTCGGCACGGTCCTTGGCACTCGTCGTCAGCTCCTGCAGGAGCCCGTCGTCCTCGCCCGGAGTCCGGCCGCGTGGACGCGTGCCCTTGATCGGCTCGGCGACCACCCGTCCGGCTGCCGACACCGCGACGAACCGCTCGGGAGACCTGCTCGCGATCGTGACGCGCCCGAGCCGCACGAAGCTCCCGAACGGCACCGGGTCGGCCGTCCTGAGCCGCAGGTACTCGGCGAACTCCGGATCCCGGGCGAGCGGCCCTGGCACCCCGGTCTCGGACGCCTCGGTCCCGGAGAGCCGGGCGTCGGACACCCCGGAACGGGGCGTCCCCGCCACCGCGCGCGGCGCGGCGACCGAGAACGACGTCGTGAGACAGACCTGGAACGCGTTGCCGTCACGGATCTCCGCTCGGCAGGCGTCGACGTCACGTTCGTACCGGGCGCGCGACACGCGCCCCGCAGCCGGGAGGCCCGTGGTCGGCAGATCCGGGTTGGTCGCGTCTCCGGACAGCGCGGTTGGTCGAGTCTCCGCGGCGAGGTCTCCGACCGCGACGGCCGTCGCTGCGAGCCATGTCCGATTCGTCGCGGATGCCCCCTGCGACGACGCGCTCGTGGAACCGGTGTCGTCCACGAGCGCGAGCACCCAGCAGACGCCGTCACGAGCGTCGAGCAGGACGGCACGGTCGACGAACCGGAGCGCGCCGTCAGGATGTCCGTCCGCGAACCGCATCGGGCCGCGGGGCTCCCGACCGAGCTCGTACCCGATGTACCCGATCCACCCGAGCGCGAAGCCGCAGCCCGGAACCGGCGCTCCGGCAACGGCAGGAGTGGCATCCAGCACCTGCTCGAGGACCGCGAAGAACTCGTCCTGCTCGTCGGGCACCCCGCCGCTGCCGTCACGCCCGAGGCCACCGTCACGCCCGACGCCACCGTCCGCGGCTCTCCGTCCCGAGATCGCATCGATCACCTGCCGGAACCACGGTTCGGCCGCGGGCTGGGCAGCGACCTCGGGGAGACCCCGGTCATGGACGAACGTCGCTCCGAAGGGACCGTCCACAGCGGCGACGATCGACCATCGCGCTCGGTCCGCCTGATCACCCGCCTGATCACTCGCCTGGCCATCTCCCTGACCCTGACCACGCCGGCCGCCGGTGTGACTCAGACCGTTCGAACCGGCCCGCGCAGAGTCGAGCCAGATGACGTCACCGGTCCCGGTGTCGAGCGTGACTGCGACGGCTGCCGGGTCGACGACCCCGTCGATCCGCCGTACCTCGATCCGCATCGCACGATCATCGCAGCTCGGAGCCCGCCCGTCGGCACCCTCCTCAGAACCCGCTGATCGTCCAGGACGCCGCAGCGGACTCACCCGGCGCGAGCACGACCATGCCGCGCTCCTCGCCCGCGTTGAACGCGTCCGGCGCGCACGTCATCGGCTCCACGGCGAGACCGAGACGGTCGATGCTCGGCTCCGGCTGGTCGGCGGTGTGCACCTGCACCCACGGGCACTCGGTCCCGAACTGCATCCGGACCCCGTGCCCGTCATCGGCGACGAGCGTGATCGTCGCGAGCCCGTCCGACGCGCGCGTGATGTCGGTGAACGCGTGGTCGATGAACCGCTCCCCGATCCGGGTCGGAGCTCGCATGTCGAACTCGGCCGACACGGGTGCGATCCCCGTGGGGATGAGTCGGTCCTCGGTCACCTCGAGCACCGAGTCCGCCGGCAGGGTCAGCGTCCAGTCGTCGACCCGACCCGGACCGCCCACGAGGTACGGGTGCGGCGCGGTCCCCCACGGGGCGGCGTCGGGTCCGGTGTTCGTGCCGGTGACCGTGGTGTGCAGGCCGTCCTCGTCGACGCGGTACTCGACGAGCACGTCCACCCGGAACGGGTACCCGATCTGCGCTGGGATGGTCACGCCGAGCACGACACGATCATCGGCCTGCGTGATGACGGCGAAGTCGGACCAGACGACGAGCCCGTGCAGTGCGTGGCCACGACGCGGCTCGGTGAGCGCGAGTTCGTGATCCACCCCGCCGAACCGGTAGCGGCCGTCGACGACCCGGTTCGGCCAGGGTGCGAGCACGGCGCCGCGGAACGCCGGGCGGACGGTGTCGGTGTCGAACGGCACGATGAGGTCGCGACCGCCGTACTGCAGCGCTCGGAGTGTTGCGCCGACGGTCGCGATCGATGCGACCGTGTCTCCGCTGCGGATGGTGAGGTAGGTGCCGGACAGTGGTCGGACGGCATCGTCCGACACGGACTCGTTCGAGAGGGTCATCCTCTGAGGCTATCGATCGCTGCAGCGTCGGGCCCGACCGCGAACCGTCGAGCCCGGTCCGGAGAGACCCCGTCCATGCAGAAGGCCCCGCCGGAGCGGGGCCGTCGCGTGACTCCGAACCACGAGGTTCGGGCCGTTCTGGGTGGATCTGAGGGGACTCGAACCCCTGACCCCCTGCATGCCATGCAGGTGCGCTACCAGCTGCGCCACAGACCCAGACTGTTGTCTCCCGTGCGGAAGCAACCAGTCAAGCGTACACCACCGGGAGCGGTCGACTGAACACGGTGCCGACGCCCGGGGGTGTCACGGGTGATCAGTCGACGGAGACCTGGTCGGCCGCGATCTGCAGGCTGATCGCCGGGCAGTCGGACCAGAGCCGCTCGAGCGAGTAGTACTGGCGGTCTTCCTCGTGGAATACGTGCACGACGATGTCGCCGAAGTCGATGAGGACCCAGCGGCCCTCGCTCCGACCTTCTCGCCGCAGCGGCTTGGCACCGGCTGCGATCATGCGGTCTTCGACCTCGTCGGCGATCGAGAGGACGTTCCGTTCGTTCCGACCGGTCGCGAGCAGGAACACGTCGGTGAGCGGGAGCGGACCCGTGACGTCGAGCGCGACGAGGTCGTCCGCCTGCTTGGCATCGGCTGCGGTCGCAGCGATCTGGACGAGTTCGAGTGCGCGAGGAGAAGCGGTCACGGATTCCTTCTTGTCGGCGACGCACCGGGGATCGGTGCGCGATGCCTGTTGATTGTAAGCCAACCCGCCGACAGCGACCAGCCCGAGCGGCTCGGCTCAGGCCACGGAACTGTGCGGCTGATCGATCAGACCAGGTGCAGCGCGAAGAACGCGACGACGATCGCCACGACGCCGGCGACCCCGACGCTCGCCGCACTGACCGCGAGCACGGTCGGCACCTTGGACTGCTTGGGCTTCGCCGCTGCGAGCACGACGGCCCGCGTGGACGTGTGACTCGACACCGCACGACTCGCGCGGACGGGCGTCGCATCCGAGGACGGTGCCTCCGCATCGTGCTGCTCGAGCAGGCGGTCGACCTCGACGCCGTCGATCGGACGGTGCGAGCCCGTCGACGCGAGCGCCTTCGGCAGGTCGATGGAACCGGTGATGATGACCTCGCCGGTCGCGTTCAACGCCCCGGTCACGTCGGTCAGCGCCGAGTTCGGCATGATGAGCGCGTTCGCCTGCGTCTCGGTGCCGCGGACGACCCCGGTCTCCGGGTCGTGCACGTGGTCGTCCACGACCTCCGCCTGACGGCTCCAGTGGCCGGCCGGCGCATCGAACGCCGTCGTGACCGGCTTCGGCTCGACCGGACTGGAGGCACGACCCACCCCCGCCGACTCGGCCGCCGGTGTGTAGGACGCCTGGGGAGCGTTCGCTGCACCGGAACCAGACAACCCAGCCGGAGCCGATGCGTTCGCGGCCGACTCACCGGTGAAGAGCTCCGACGCGGGACGTGCGGTCCCGGTGGACAGCTCAGCAGGATCGGTACGAGCGGTGTCGGCGGACGCGCGTGGGTCGCCCGCGACCATCGGCACCTCGTTCGTGTCGGAGTCCAGATCGAGCGGGAACACACCGGGCGTCCGTGCACCCCTGGCCCCACCGAGGTCCGGGAGTCCGGGGATCCCGCCGGTCTCGGAGAACGGGCCGACACCCGTGGGGCCGTCGACGACACCCGTGGTGCCCGGCTGTGCACTGTCGTCCCGCGCGTCCGACCTGTCTCGCACGTCGGACGACACCGCGTCGTCCGCGTCGGCGTCCGCGGCCGAGTCGACGTTCGAGCGGGAGTCCGACGGCGCGGACTCGGACGGTCCGGTGGACTCGGAGTCCGTGCGCACCGAACCAGATGCACCCGGGGGCGGTGACCACGTGGACCGGTGCCGACGCGGTTCATCGCCGTGCGCAACGGCGTCCACGAAGGGCTCGATGGCCTCCGGCGAGCCGTCGGCCGCCGTGGCCTGCTCGATCGCAGCGGCGTCGGGCATGGGTTCGGGTGCGTCGGCGTCTCGCTGGTCCTCGATCGCGGCGACGCTCCCGAGCACGTCGGCCACGGTTCGATCGGACGACTGCGGGGTCGGGGACTGGAGCGGGACCGGACGCGACGCCTCCGGCGACTGCGCAGCGCGGTGCAGCCGGAGTTCGCGGCGGGTCATGCCGGTCCCGGGGACGATCTCCGTCGCGGACGCGGGCGGCTCGTCGAGACCCTGCGGCGCAGGCTGGACCGGGGGCTGCGCCTTCGCCTGTGCGGGTGCCGAGCGGGAGGGTGCCGCATGCGAGCCCGGTCGACGACGTGCGGGCGGCTCGGCCACGGTATCCGCGGAGTCGGACGGACGGGGTGCCGAGGCTCCGGACGACGAGCCGACGGGGACCGACGCCACCGGGACGGACGCCGGTGACACGGTGGCGGGAGGGGACACGGGCTGGGCGCCGCCCTCGGAAGCACGCTCGCGCTCACGCGCCTGACGGCGCGTGAGGGGCGGCTGCGAGTCGGACGAACTCATGCAACGCTCCGATACAGGTGGTGCTTGGAGATGTACTGAACGACGCCATCCGGAACCAAGTACCACACGGGGAATCCCCGGCTCACCCGGCTGCGACAATCGGTCGATGAGATCGCCAGTGCGGGGACTTCGAGCAAGCTTACGTCCCGCTCCGGCAATCCCGTGACGCTGAGGTCGTGTCCCGGACGAGTCACAGCGACGAAGTGGGCCAGTTCCCACATCTCGTCGTGGTCCTTCCAGTCGAGGATCTGCGCGACGGCATCGGCCCCGGAGATGAACACCAGCTGTGCGTCCGGCCGCTGGTCGTGCAGGTCGCGGAGGGTGTCGATCGTGTACGTCGGACCCTGGCGGTCGATGTCCACGCGGCTGACGGTGAACGACGGGTTCGAGGCCGTCGCGATGACCGTCATCAGGTAGCGGTGCTCGGCGTCCGACACCGCTGACTTCATGTAGGGCTCGCCCGTCGGGACGAACACCACCTCGTCCAGGCCGAACGAGTTCGCGACTTCACTCGCCGCCACCAGGTGACCGTGGTGGATGGGGTCGAACGTCCCACCCATCACGCCGATCCGCGGGCGACCCGTGCTCTCGAGCATGGAGCGCGCGGTCAGATCTTGGTGTGGCCGAACTCGTCCACACCGGTCTCGTGCGTGCGAGTCGCCTCGAACTTCTGCGAGTGGCGGTACGCGACGTCGCGGAAGCTCCAGGTGACGAAGCCGAGCATGACGAACACGGCGGCTGCAACCAGCGGGAAGACGATCGGTGGCGCGATGAGCTGGATCTCTTCTGCTGCTGCGAGCAGGACGTGCGACATGGATGCTCCGATCGTTCCGGGACGGCTTCCTGGAGTCTACCCGCGACCGGATGATCGTTCGTGCACCGTGACGCGTGGTGGTCTCCGCCTAGGGACGGACCTGCCCGGTGCCGCGGACGATCCACTTGGTGCTCGTGAGCTCCGGCAGCCCCATCGGGCCGCGTGCGTGCAGTTTCTGGGTCGAGATCCCGACCTCCGCACCGAAGCCGAACTCCCCGCCGTCGGTGAACCGTGTCGAGGCGTTCACCATCACGACCGCGGAGTCGACCTCGGCGAGGAACCGATCCGCGGTCCGGAGGTCGTTCGTCACGATGGACTCGGTGTGGTGTGTCGACCACCGTCTGATGTGCGCCATCGCGGCGTCGACATCGGGCACGACGCGGATCGACAGGTCGAGGTCCATCGACTCGGTCGCCCAGTCCTCCTCCGTCACCGGGATCGCCTCCGGCACGAGTGCGCGCGTCGCGTCGTCACCCCGCAGGGTCACGCCGGCGTCGAGCAGCCGCGCAGCGACGACGGGCAGGAGCCGCGGTGCTGCGGACTCGTGGACCAGCAGGGTCTCGAGGGCGTTGCACACGCTCGGTCGCTGCACCTTGCTGTTGAGGACGATGTCGACCGCCCAGTCCTCCGGTGCGCTGGCGTCGAGGTAGACGTGCACGACCCCGGCCCCGGTCTCGATGACGGGGACCTGGGACTCGGTCACGACGGTCTGGATCAGGCCGGCGCTCCCCCGCGGGACGAGGACGTCCACGAGTCCTCGAGCGCGCATCAGCTCGGTGGCGCCGTCACGGCCGAACTCGTCGATGGTCTGCACGAGACCGCGCGGCAGGCCGACGCTCGCGACCGCGTCCTGGATGGTCGCGACGAGCACCCGGTTCGTCTGCTCGGCCGCGGATCCGCCCCGGAGCACGACCGCGTTCCCGCTCTTCAGTGCGAGGCTGGCGATGTCCACCGTGACGTTCGGTCGCGCTTCGTAGATCGCTCCGACGACGCCGAACGGCACGCGCACCTGCGTGAGCTGGATGCCGTTCGGGAGCGCCGATCCGCGGACGGTCTGCCCGACGGGGTCCGTGAGCGTCGCGACGTGGCGGACGGCCGCCGCGAGCGCGTCGATGCGTGCTGGATCGAGCCGCAGACGGTCGAGCAGTCCCGTCGACAGCGCGTTCCGCTCGCCCGCTTCGAGGTCGAGCACATTCGCCCGCAGGACGTCGTCGGCGGCACGACCGAGACCCTCCGCGATCGCGAGGAGCGCGGCGTCCTTGACGTCGGTCGTCGCGGTCGCGAGCGCCGTCGACGCCGAACGCGCCGCGACGAGCCGGTCGACGAGCGACGGTCGGACCTCGGTGATCGTCATGTCCCGATTCTAGGTCGGGGTCGGAGCGCGAGGAGCGACGGACGGGAGGAACGGGGCGGGCGGGCACCGCGCCTCCAGTCCGACAGGCGCTGCTGCCTCAGGCGCGGGGCGCCGCCCCGAACCACGTCCCGATCGCGTCACCGGCGAGCGCGCGGCCGACCAGCGAGGTCGCGGTGACGAGCACGCTCGTCCCCGCCTCCGCCGCGAGCCGCGCGGCGGCGACCTTCGTCCCGGCACCACCGGTCCCGACGCCGGCCCTGCCGACCGAACCGAACGTGACCCCGGCGAGCTCGTCACCGAAGGGCACCTCGTCGATCCGCTCCGCGCCGGGCAGCTCGGGCGGCTTCGTGTACAGCGCGTCGACGTCCGAGAGCAGCACGAGGAGATCGGCCTCGAGCAGGCGCGCCACCAGGGCGGCCAGCCGGTCGTTGTCGCCGAACCGGATCTCGTGGGTCGCCACGGTGTCGTTCTCGTTGACGATCGGCAGCACCCGCAGCGCGAGCAGCCGGTCCATCGCGCGCTGGGCGTTGACCCGGTGCGTGGGGTTCTGCAGGTCCCCCGCGGTCAGCAGGATCTGCGCCGCGACGATGCGGTGCCGCTCGAGGCTCTGCTGGTAGCGGAACATCAGGACGTTCTGCCCGGTCGCGGCCGCCGCCTGCTGCGTCGCGAGGTCCTCCGGCCGGGTGTCGATCCCGAGGAACGGGAAGCCCGTCGAGATCGCTCCGGACGACACGAGCACGACCTCGGTCCCGCGCCCGTAGGCCGCTGCGAGCGCGTCGACGAGGGGATCGATCTGCCCGACGTTCGCACCGCTGATCGACGACGACCCGACCTTCACCACCACACGGTGCGCCCGGGGGATGTCCTCGCGGCGCACGACGGGTCCGAGGGGTGGCATGGTCAGGTCGGTCATCGGGCGTCGATCTACTGCTCGACGGACTCGTCGTCGTCGACCCACAGTCCGGCGACCCGCTCGCGCTCGAGCTCCGCGCGGGCCTCGGCCTTGGCGTCCATGCGCTCGAAGTACGCATCGCGACGCTCGTTGCGGGTCGGACGGTCGTTCGGGGCGAGCCGCGGGTCCGTCCCACGTGCACTCGTCATGAGCTCCGCCGTCGAGGTCAGGGTCGGCTCCCAGTCGAAGATCATGCCGCCGTCGCCGCCGATCACGACCGTCGAGCCGGCGATCGCACCCGCCTTGAACAGGTCGTCCTCGACACCGAGCTTCGCGAGGCGGTCCGCGAGGAAGCCGATCGCCTCCTCGTTGGTGAAGTCGGTCTGCTGCACCCAGCGCTCGGGCTTGCGACCGCGGATGCGGTAGAAGCGGTGCTCCTCGCCGCCCTCGGCGCGGACCGTGTAGTCCGCCTTGTCGACCGCGCGCGGTCGGATGACGATGCGCTCGGCGACCGGGATCGCCGCGAGGTCGGCGCGTGCCTGCTCGACGAGTTCGGCGAGTGCGAACCGCAGCTCACGGAGACCCTGGTGGGACGCCGTGGAGATCTCGAAGACGCGGTAGCCGCGGGCCTCGAGCTCCGGCTTGACGAACGCGGCGAGCTCGGCGGCGTCGGGCACGTCGATCTTGTTGAGCGCGATGAGCTGGGGGCGCTCGAGGAGCGGCTTCTGGCCCTCGGGGACCGGGTACTTCTCGAGCTCGGCGAGGATCACGTCGAGGTCGCTGTTCGGGTCGCGGCCGGGGTCGAGGGTCGCGCAGTCGATGACGTGCAGGAGTGCCGAGCAGCGTTCGACGTGCCGGAGGAACTCGAGGCCGAGCCCCTTGCCCTCGGACGCACCCTCGATGAGTCCGGGCACGTCGGCCACGGTGAACCGGGTGTCCCCGGACTCGACGACACCGAGGTTCGGGTGCAGCGTCGTGAACGGGTAGTCGGCGATCTTCGGCTTGGCGGCCGAGATCGCCGCGATGAGGCTCGACTTGCCGGCCGACGGGAAGCCGACCAGCGCGATGTCGGCGACCGTCTTCAGCTCGAGACGGACGTCGCCGCCCTCGCCGTCGGTGCCGAGGAGCGCGAACCCGGGGGCCTTTCGCTTGGTGCTCGAGAGTGCAGCGTTGCCGAGACCGCCCTGTCCGCCGGCTGCGACGACGACCCGCATGCCCGGCTCGGTCATGTCCGCGATGGTCTCGCCGCGCTCGTCGATGACGACGGTGCCGAGCGGGACGGGCAGCTCGAGGGTCTCGCCCGTCGTGCCGCTCCGGTGGTCGCCCATGCCGGGCCCGCCGTTCTTGCTCGAGCGGTGCGGGGCGCGGTGGTACCCGAGGAGTGTGGTGACCTGCGGGTCGCCGACGAGGACGATGTCACCGCCGTCACCGCCGTTGCCGCCGTCAGGGCCGGCGAGCGGCTTGAACTTCTCACGGCGCACGGACACACAGCCGTTGCCGCCGTTGCCCGCGCTGAGATGCAGCGTCACGTGGTCGACGAAAGTGGCCATGGGGTCCTCTTGAGTTCGGGGTGCCCGCGCACTCGGTGCACGACGGGCGGCAAATGCAAGAAGGGCGAGCCATGTCGGCTCGCCCTTCCGCTGGAGTTGTGTCGTCTGGTTGTGGAACTACGCCAGGACGATGTTGACGACCTTGCGGCCGCCCTTCGCGCCGAACTCGACCGCACCTGCGGCGAGGGCGAACAGCGTGTCGTCGCCACCACGGCCGACGTTGGCGCCCGGGTGGAAGTGGGTGCCGCGCTGGCGGACGATGATCTCGCCAGCGTTGACGACCTGCCCACCGAAGCGCTTCACGCCGAGGCGCTGCGCGTTGGAGTCACGACCGTTGCGAGTGGAACTCGCACCCTTCTTGTGTGCCATTGTTCGTCCGCCTTACGCGATCTTGGTGATCTTGACGCGGGTGAGCTCCGAGCGGTGGCCCTGACGCTTCTTGTACCCGGTCTTGTTCTTGAACTTCTGGATGACGATCTTCGGGCCGCGGAGGTCGTTCAGGACCTCGGCCGTGACCGACACCTTGGCGAGGTCGCTCGCTGCGGAGGTGACCTTGTCACCGTCCACGAGGAGCACCGGCGCGAGCGCGATGTTGCCGTTCTCGTCGCTCTTGATGCGATCGATGTGGAGGATCGTGCCGACCTCGACCTTTTCCTGACGGCCGCCGGCGCGCACTACTGCGTAAACCACGTGGATTCCTTACGTACTCTGCTCGAGGGAAGTCTCGGGTGTTCCATCGCAGACAGAACCGCCCGCGGACACCAACAATCGAGGATACTCGATGGGTCCGCCCCTGGTCAAACGCGCGCCACGCCGGGGAACCGGCCGCGCAGGTGTGCCCATACTATCGGATCGTGACCGTGCTCATCGACCCTCCCGTGTGGCCCGCGCACGGCACGATCTGGTCGCACCTGGTGAGCGACAGCTCATCCGACGAGCTCCATGCCTTCGCCGAGCGCGCCGGGCTCCCCCGCCGGGCGTTCGACCACGACCACTACGACATCCCCGAGTCCCGGTACGCCGAGATGCTCGAGCTGGGGGCGACGGCGGTGACCGGTCGCGAGCTGGTCCTCCGCCTCATCCGGAGTGGACTCCGGGTCGCGCAGCGCGACAAACATCGCTGAGGCCGGCCGGCGGCTCGGTCCGTGGACGTCGGCCTGGAGGCCCGGTCAGCGTCCGTCGGGTGCGTTGCCGTCCTGGGACGGCGGCGCCCACTGCGACTGGTCCGCCTGTCCGGGCTGCGCGGCCGGCTGCTGGGGCGCGAAGGCCTGATGTGCGGCCGGCTGCTGCGCGCCCGGCTGCTGGGGCGCGGGCGGCTGGGGCGCGGGCGGCTGGGGCATGGATGGTTGGGGAGCACCCCAGGCGGGTGTCGGGGCGGGCTGCTGCGAGCCTCCGGTCCGTGTCGGCGCGGACTGCGATCCGACCGGCTGCGACGGCGCTCCGTGCGCCGGACCGGCGAGGGTGGCCGGTGGCATCGCGTCCGCGCGCTGGACGGTTCCCGGCATGCCGGCGGTCACGGTCGGACGGCGGTCGCGACCGGGACGCCCGAGCCACAGCCACGCGACCGTCGCCGCGCCGACGAGCATGAGCGTGTACTCGACGCCGTACGACAGCGGGTCGGTGAGGATGTCGGTCAGCAGCCAGGTCCACGTGGTGTCGCGGATCGAGTGGTAGAACCCCATCACGATGCCGACGAGCATCATGCCGACCGTTCCGGCGGCACCCGCCACGACCGCGCGACGGAGGACCGTCGGGAGCGGACTCTGGCGGACGATCGGGGTGATGAACGCGAGCATGGCGAACGCGACGACGTAGAACGGCAGCGGCGTGAGCAGCCAGTACCCGACGAAGTAGCCGATCGGCGTGGCGAGGAACCCCTGCTCAGCACCCTCGGTCGGTGCGGCGTAGGACACGGTGCCGAGGAAGCTGAGGAGCGCCGACACGAACAGGACGGCGGCGATGGTGAGCACCGCCGTGAGCGCGCTCTGCACGGTGCTCCGGGAGCGCTGCGGCGCGAAGGTGCTCGTCGGGCTCACGGGCCGACGTGGCTGGCGCTGGGGTGCTCCGTAGGGACCCTGGGCGCCGAGCTGGCCCGGACGTGGTGGCGGGCCCCACGGACCCGGCTGGCCGTACTGGGACGGCTGGCCGTACTGCGACGGCTGCCCGTACTGCGTCGGCTGGCTCGACTGCGGCTGGCCGTACTGCGACGGCGGGCCGTACTGCGGCTGGCCGGACTGCGGCTGCCCGGACTGCTGCTGGCCGGGCTGCTGCTGGCCGGGCTGCTGCTGAGACGGCTGCGCGGACGCACGCTGCGGGCTCCGCGGTGCGCCGTAGTAGCCGCGGGTGTCCGGAGCACCCTCGGCCGGGCCGGATGCATCACCGGCAGGGCCGCGGCCCTGGTCGTCGTAGGGGTTCGACACGGTGTCTCCTCGAGAGTCGCGACGACGACCCCGCCTCGGATCGTCGATACCGGTCACACGTCCGGCCAGGAAACGCTACCGCGATTCGCCAGGAACGCGATGGACAGAGATGTCCCGTGACGTGGAACACGCCGCCTCCCGCAGTGGGAGACGGCGTGTTCCGAGACCGATGGCTCGGCGGACTCAGCTGCCGACGATCACCGCGTCGTCGGGACCGTCGGAGGAGGACGCCTCCGTGGTCGCCGGCGCGCTGATGCTCCCCGACGAGACACGGCGCGAACGGCTCCGGCCCTGTCCGGGCTGCTTCGGTTCCGGCAGGGCCGAGAGCACCGAGTCGAGGATGGACTCCGCGGCCTCGGGGTCGACCTTCCGCGGCTCACGCTTCGCCGTCACCACGGGGATGTCGAAGATCGCGACCTGGGTCTCGGACGGCGCGACCGGCGCCGACGTCGAGACACGTCGCGACACCGATGCGGAGCGCTTCGCCGTCCGTGGCGCACTGGCCGCGGACGGCTCCGATGCACGCTGCGGTGCGGCCGGGGCCTCCTCGACCGCGGCCTCCGGGGTCGCGTCGTCCGGGGTCGCGTCGACCGGGGCCTCGGCGACCGGGGTCGTGACGGTCTCGACCCTGGACGCGTCCACGGGAGCCTGCTCGCTCACGGCAGCCGACTCCGAGGGGGCCTCGGCGCCGCGACGGCTCCGACGACTCCGACGCGACGGACGGTCGCCCTGGCCGGACGTCTGACCGCCATCGGTCGACTCGGCACCGTTCGAACCGGGCGTCACTGCGGCCGTCGGCTCCGGTGATCCCGCGGCGACGGCCGGCTCGGCCGGCGCCTCCTTCGATGGGGCGCTCGTCGACTGACCCTCGTGCGCGATCGTCGAGGCGGCGATCCGCGACAGGGCGTTCGTCACGTCCGCGGTGATCTGGTGCGCGTGCGCGGACGACCCGCCGTTGTTCCCGTGGGCGGACCCGCCGTTGCCGGAGTTCCCGCCGCCGCTGTTGCCGTTGCCGTTGCCGCTCCGACCCTTCCGACCGCTCCTGGCACCCTTCGGCGAGGACTCGGCAGTGTTGTCGTTGACGCGGGCGTTGACCTCGTCGAGGGACTCCTGGAGCCCGACGCCGATCTTCTTCCGGGTCATCTGCACGAGCCCGAGCGACGTCACCTCGGCGACCTGGTGCTTGGTCCGGTCGCGGCTCAGGCACTCGACGAGGCGTCGGAGCACGAGGTCGCGGTTCGTCTCGAGCACCATGTCGATGAAGTCGACCACGATGATGCCGCCGATGTCGCGGAGTCGGAGCTGGCGGACCAGCTCCTCGGCCGCCTCGAGGTTGTTCTTGGTGACGGTCTCCTCGAGGTTGCCCCCGGAGCCGACGAACTTGCCCGTGTTGACGTCGACCACGGTCATGGCCTCGGTGCGGTCGATCACGAGCGAACCACCGGACGGCAGCCAGACCTTGCGGTCGAGCGCCTTCTCGATCTGCTCGTTGAGACGGTGCTCCTCGAAGGAGTCGGGCCCCTGGTAGGTCTCGACCCGGTCCTTGAGGTCCGGTGCGACGGCCGAGAGGTACTCGTCGATGACGGCGTGCGCTGCCTCGCCGTCGATGATCAGCTTCGTGAAGTCCTCGTTGAAGACGTCGCGGACGATCTTGACGAGCAGGTCCGGCTCGGAGTGCAGCTGGACCGGAGCCTGTCCGCCGGCGACCTTCTTCTGGATCGCCTCCCACTGGTTCGTGAGGCGGCTGACGTCGCGGGTGAGCTGCTCTTCGGTGGCACCCTCGGCAGCCGTGCGGACGATGACGCCGGCGTGCTCCGGGAGGACCTCCTTGAGGATCTTCTTGAGCCGCGAGCGCTCGGTGTCCGGGAGCTTCCGCGAGATGCCGTTCATCGAACCGTTCGGCACGTAGACCAGGTACCGGCCCGGCAGCGAGATCTGGCTGGTGAGCCTGGCACCCTTGTGGCCGACCGGGTCCTTCGTGACCTGGACCAGGACCTTGTCGCCCGGCTTCAGCGCGAGCTCGATGCGACGCGGCTGGTTGCCGGTCTCGAGCGAGTTCCAGTCCACCTCGCCCGAGTAGAGCACCGCGTTCCGCCCGCGGCCGATGTCGACGAACGCCGCCTCCATGCTGGGCAGGACGTTCTGCACCTTGCCGAGGTAGACGTTCCCGATGAGCGAGACGTTGTGGTTCTTGGTGAGGTAGTGCTCCGCGAGCGACCCGTCCTCGAGCACGCCGATCTCGATCGTGTCGGAGTGCGATCGGACGATCATCTGGCGGTCGACGCTCTCGCGGCGGGCGAGGAACTCGTCCTCGGTGATGACGGTGCGACGGCGACCGGCATCGCGGCCGTCGCGGCGCCGCTGCTTCTTCGCCTCGAGCCGCGTGGATCCCTTGATGCGCTGTGGCTCGGTGATCAGCTCGGGCTCGCGACGCTGCCGCGGCTCACGACGCTGCTGACGGTCGTCCGGGGCGTCGTCCTGCTGGGAGGCACCACCGCGACGACGAGACCGGCGTCGGCCCGTCGGCTGGTCGCCCTGGTCGTCCTCGATCGGGCTGTCGGGGCGGTCGTCGTCGTCGTCCGGGCGCACGGCGCGGTCGGCGAACCGGTCACGCGAGCGCTCGGTGAACGGACGCTCGGGCAGCACCGGGAGCACGGGCGCGTGGAAGATGAGGCTCGTGGTGCTCGTCGCCACGGGGACGAACGGCTGCTCGGGCTCGGCCGCTGCCGGTGCGCTGGCGACAGGGACGTCCTCGGCCACCGGGGCCGCGGCGGGAGCACCATCGGCTGCCGGGTCAGACGGCGCTGCGTCAGCCGTCTCCACGGTGGCGTCGCCGCCCGCGTCGGTCAGTGCGTCACTCTGCACCACGGGCAGATCGCCCGTCAGCGTGCTCACGTCGTGCGGATCCGCGGTCGCGTTCGCAGTGGTGTCCACCTCGAGCGACACCGTCTCCGCGACGGTGTCCGACACGCTCGGCTCGGCCGTGCCCGGATCAGCCGCGCTCGGCGCAGCCGCGCTCAGCGCGAGCGCGTCCGGATGCGCTCCGGGCGCGACCACGTCGGCACCCGTCCCGGTCTCGGTGACGTCCGCACGGGCCTCCTGGCCGCCGGAGCGGGCGCGACGCCCACCGAACAGCCTGGTCCTGCGCTTCGGTGCTTCTTCGTTGTTGTTGTCGTTCTGCTCCACCATGGAACTGGTGCACTCCTCAGGCCCCTGCCTGGTCACCGTGTGACCGGCGGGAATTCTCGGGCGGGTGGCGTCAACGCCCCCGCGCTCGCTCAGTGCGACCGTCGCACGATCGGGAGTGACCATGCGTCCGGCCGCGACGCTCTCTCACAGCGCCCATTTCGTCCGGGTCATCGGCGGCGCCGCGTCCCGGAAAGCTCCTTGTCGCCGGCCATCTCGACCACCGACGCCTCGATTATCGCACGCTCGCCCAGCAGTGCGTCGTAGGCCCGTGTGAGAATTGCCCGGTGACCTCTCGAGACACCCTCGCCAGACCGCCCTTCGCCATGGCCGTGTTCCTGCTCGTCACCGGCCTCGGAGGCCTGTTCGGGGCGTTCAAGCTCGTGGTGGACGAGTACCAGCTGCTCGAGCATCCCAAGCAGAACCTCGGGTGCGACGTCAACCCGTTCATCAGCTGCTCCAACGTGATGAACAGTCCGCAGGCGCATCTGCTGGGGTTCCCGAACCCGATCCTCGGCGTCATGGGGTTCGTGGCGCCGGTCGCCGTCGCGATCATGATGCTGGCGGGGCTCGTCGCGGCGCGGTGGTTCTGGACCGCCTTCAACGCCGGCGTGTTCGTGGCGTGGGTGTTCGTCACGTGGCTCTTCACCCAGACCGTCTGGTTCATCGGCGCGCTGTGCCCGTGGTGCATGCTCGTGTGGGCCATGACGATCCCGATGTTCTGGATCTTCACGTCCTGGAACCTCGCTCGCGGCGGGCTGCCCCTCGGGGAGCGGGGCCGGCGCGTCGGTGCGGCGGTCCTGCCGTACGCGTGGCTCATCGTGCTCACGAACTACGCGGTCATCGCCGTCGTGATCCTCGTCAAGTTCCCGACGGTCCGAACGCTCCTGTTCTGAGCCGACCCCCGCTCCCGAGCCGGGTGTCCTGACCGCTGATCGCCCAGTGACACGTCACCAACTTCTGTGGATCTTGTCAGCCAGGCCGCGCCTCCAGGCCGGATCGGGCGGTTACGGTTGACCCGATGAGCAGCGACGAGGGTTCCCGGAAGGCGCGGCGCGACGCCGCGCGAGAGCGCGCACGAGCCACCCGCGAGAAGGAGCAGCAGCGCAAGCGGCGCAACCGCTGGTTCCTGCAGGGCGGGATCGGCATCGCGGTCCTCGCGGCTGCCGCGATCGTGACGCTCGTCGTCGTGAACTCGGTGCAGCCGGCCGGCCCCGGTCCGAAGAACATGGCCAGCGACGGCATCCTGCTCCAGGGCAACGGATCGTCGATCAGCGCCGTCGAGACCGCCGCGGTGAAGGCCGACGGAGAGCCGACGGCCACCAGCACCGCCGCACATGCGGACACCGTGAACATCGTCGTGTACGAGGACTACCTCTGCCCGTACTGCAACCAGTTCGAGACCTCGAACATGACGCAGATCAAGCAGTGGGTCACCGCGGGCTCCGCGACCCTCGAGCTGCACCCGTTCAACCTGCTCGATGCGTCCTCGCTCGGGTCGAAGTACTCCACCCGGTCCGCGAACGCCGCCGCATGCGTCGCGAACTACCAGCCGGACGAGTTCCTCGACGTCAACACCGCCTTCTACGCCAAGCAGCCGAGCGAGGGCACACGGGGCCTGACGAACGCGCAGATCGTGTCCCTCGTCCAGAAGGCCGGCGCGACGAACGCGAACATCCCGAGCTGCATCACCGACGGCACGTTCACGGGATGGGTCGCCGACGCGACGAACCGTGCCCTGACCCAGAAGATCCCGAACTCGACGGTCAAGAAGCTCACGGGCACCCCGCTCGTGCTCGTGGACGGCAAGCAGTACACCGGATCGCTGACGGACGCCACCGCGTTCGCGTCCTTCGTGGAGCAGGCGGCGGAGGCGTCGCTCGGCGGTGCGACGACGACGCCGTCGCCCTCCGCCGGCTGACGCGGGGCCCTGGCTCGGGCCCTGGCTCGGGCCCTGGCTCCCGCCCCCGCGTGAGAAGTGCCCATCTGTCGAGTCGGAGATGTCCGACGACAGATAGGCACTTCTCACGCGGCGCGGCGCGAGCGGCGCGAGCGGCGCGCCGCGGCCGGCGCTTCGCGTCACGCGCCCGGCGTCAGGCGAACCAGAGGGCGAGCTCGCGCTGCGCGGACTCCACCGAGTCGCTCCCGTGCACGAGGTTCTGCTGCACCTTGAGGCCCCAGTCGCGACCGAGGTCCCCACGGATCGTCCCCGGGGCGGCCGACGTCGGATCGGTGGTGCCGGCGAGCGAGCGGAACCCCGCGATGGCGGCGTTGCCCGCGACCCGGACGGCCACGACGGGCCCGGACTCCATGAACGCGACCAGCGGCTCGAAGAACGGCTTGCCCTGGTGCTCCTCGTAGTGCGCGCTCAGCAGGTCGCGGTCGGCGGTGAGCATCCTGAGATCGACGATCTCGTAGCCCTTCGCCTCGATGCGGCGGAGGATCTCCCCCGTGAGCCGGCGGGCGACGCCGTCGGGCTTGACGAGGACGAGGGTCTCTTCGAGGTCGGACACGCAGGTCTCCCTTGGTTCGGGGTGGATGTGGTCTTGTGGCCGCAGGCGAGCGGCGCGCGGTCACCCGGCGCCGTTCTCGGCTTCCCACGCGGCACGGGCGGCGGCGTTCTGTCGGTCGAGCTGCCCGCCCTTGACGAAGCAGTAGACCCACATCGCGACGAACAGCACGCCGACGACGAACATGAACCGCTCGACGAACCCGGTGGCGAGGATGGCCGCCTGCAGCAGCCACCCGAACCATACACCGGGCGCCGTGCTGGTCATCCGCGACGCCAGCGCGAGCAGCACCATGAACCCGAGACCCCCGCCGATCGCCCACCCGGTGGGGATCTCGTGCTTGCCGAACACCACGAGGGTCGGGAAGAAGAACATCACCGCCTCGAGGATCAGGACGATCGAGAGCAGGCTCTCCCGGGCACCACGGGGACGGCGTGGCTTCTTGTAGCGCATGCCGCGCGGGAGCGGCGGGAGCGCACCGTCCGACCCGTCGGCCGCCGGTCCGTCGACCCGGTCAGGATCCGGACTGGAGGCACGGCTCGCGTCCGTCACTTCGACCCGCCCTCGGCATGCACCAGGTCCATGACCTGCCCGATGAGCACGATCGACCCGGCGACGAGCACCATGGCCGGCGTGGCACGCTCCGGCGCTGCGGCATCGCCGTCGCCGTCGGTCGCTGCGGCGTCGGCGTCGGCGTCCTCCGCGATCGTGCGCGCCTCGGCCAGGGCCGCGGCGACCTCGGGCTCGACGACCACCCGGTCCGCGCCGACCTCGTCCACGACGATCGTCGCGAAGGCGTCGGCGTCCAATGCCCGGTCTCCCGGCGGGGTCGTCACCACGAAGGTCTCGACGACGGGCGCGAGCGCGCGGATGACACCGCGCGCGTCCTTGCCCTCGAGGATCCCGACCACGGCGACGACGTGGGCCGACGGGAACGCGATCGGGAGTGCCTCGGCGAGGGCCTTCGCACCGTGCGGGTTGTGCGCCGCGTCCACCACGACGGTCGGACCGGTCGCGATCGGCTGCAGGCGCCCCGGCGAGGTCGCGGCCGCGAGGCCCTCGGACAGGACGTCGACGTCGAGGGGCTGCGATCCGCGGCCGAGGAAGGACTCGACGGCGGCGATCGCGAGGGCGGCGTTCCGGGCCTGGTGTGCGCCGAACAGCGGCACGAACAGGTCCTCGTAGCGTCCGGCGACGCCCTGCACCGTCACGAGCTGTCCGCCGACCGCCGGGACGTTCGACACCAGGCGGAACCCCGGCTGGTCCTCGGCACCCTCGACGGCGAGCGACGCCTCCATGAGCTCGGCCGCTCGGGTCAGCTCGGCGAGGGCGTCCGGCACCTGCGCGGCACTCACCACGGCCGCGGACGGCTTGATGATGCCGGCCTTGGTGCGGGCGATCTCGGCGACGGTGTTCCCGAGCTGCTTGGCGTGGTCGATGGCGATCGGGGCGAACACCGCGACCTGCCCGTCGACGATGTTCGTGGAGTCCCACTCCCCGCCCATGCCGACCTCGATCACGGCGACGTCGACCGGGGCGTCCGCGAAGCAGGCGAGCGCGAGGACCGTGAGCGCTTCGAAGAACGTCAGCGGCTGCTCACCGCGGTCGGTGAACTCCTTGTCGGTCATCGCGAGGTACGGCTGGATGTCCCGCCAGTTCTCCACGAACGCGTCCGGGCGGATCGGCTCGCCGTCGATGACGATCCGCTCCCGGATGGACACGAGGTGCGGGCTCGTCATCAGCCCGGTGCGGAGTCCGTGCGCGCGGACGATGCTCTCGATCATCCTGGCCGTCGACGTCTTGCCGTTCGTCCCGGTGATGTGGATCACGGGGTATGCCAGGTGCGGGTCGCCGAGCAGTTCCGCCGCCCGGCGCGTCGCCGTCAGCCGCCGCTCCGGTGCCTGCTCGCCGATGCGGGCGTAGAGCTCCGCCTCGACCCTGGCGACCTCGTCGGTCTCCGCGCCGTACGGTGTGGGCTCGTTCGGGGTCGGTCCGTTGCCGATCTCAGCCAATGCGGGTCACCTCCACCCGGACGAACGCGCCGTCGCCGACGCCGATCGCTCCCGGGGTCTCCTTCGTGAGTGCTGCGGGGACGGTCTCCAGCGCGGTGCTGAGCGTCTCCGAGGCGATGAGTTCATGGTGCTCCCCGATCGCGCCTTCCGCGGCGGGATCGGCCTCGAGGCGCAGGTCGATGCGGTCACTGACGTCGAGGCCCGCGTCCTTCCGGGCCTGCTGGACGGCTCGGACGACGTCGCGTGCCAGCCCCTCCGCCTCGAGCTCCGGCGTGGTCGTCGTGTCGAGCACGGTGAAGCCCCCGCCGTCGAGGAACGCCACGGCGATCGCGGAGTCGGACACGGTCAGGTCGAGGGAGAACTCCCCCGCGACGAGGTCGACGCCGCCCACCGTCACGCCGTCGTCGGCCGCGGTCCACTCGCCGCGCTTGGCGGCCGGGATCACCTGCTGGACGGCCTTGCCGATGCGGGGACCGGCGACGCGGGCGTTCACCGTGAGCTTCCGCTCGATGCCGTACGCCGCGAGCGAGCCCTCGTCCTGGGCCTCGAGCACGACCTGCTTGACGTTGAGCTCGTCACGGAGGATGTCGGCGAACCGCGACAGCTCCCGGGCGTCGTCGGTCACGACGGTGATCGTCGCGAGGGGCAGGCGGACGCGGTTCCCGGTCGCCTTCCGCAGTGCGAGGCCCTTCGAGGCGACGTCGCGGACGCGGTCCATCGCGGCGACGAGGGCGTCGTCGTCGGGGAACGCGTCGGCGGACGGGAAGTCCTCGAGGTGCACGCTCCGGCCGCCGGTCAGGCCCCTCCAGACCTCCTCGGTCACGAGCGGGGCGAGCGGGGCGGCGACACGCGTCAGCGTCTCGAGGACGGTGTACAGCGTGTCGAAGGCGTCGCGGGCGGCCTCGGACGACCCTGCGCCGGCCCAGAACCGGTCGCGGGAACGCCGGACGTACCAGTTCGTCAGCACGTCGGCGAAGTCGCGGACCGCGTTCGCCGCGAGCGGGGTGTCGAGCGCCTCGAGGTGCGCCGTGACGTCGACGACGAGCGCATGGGTCTTGGCGAGCAGGTACCGGTCGAGCACGTCGGTCGAGTCGGTCCGCCACGACGCCTCGTACCCGGAGTCGCCCGAGGCGTTCGCGTACAGGGTGAAGAAGTAGTAGGTGCTCCAGAGCGGCAGCAGGAACTCGCGGACACCCTGCCGGATGCCCTCCTCGGTCACGACCAGGTTCCCACCGCGGATCACCGACGACGACATGAGGAACCAGCGCATGGCGTCGGCGCCGTCGCGGTCGAACACCTCGTTGACGTCCGGGTAGTTCCGGAGCGACTTGGACATCTTCTGGCCGTCGGAGCCGAGCACGATGCCGTGGCTGACGACGTTCGAGAAAGCGGGTCGATCGAACAGCGCCGTGGCGAGCACGTGCATGACGTAGAACCAGCCACGCGCCTGCCCGATGTACTCGACGATGAAGTCCGCCGGGTTGTGCGTGTCGAACCACTCCCGGTTCTCGAACGGGTAGTGCACCTGGGCGTACGGCATCGACCCGGAGTCGAACCAGACGTCGAACACGTCGGTGATCCGGCGCATCGTGGACCGGCCGGTGGGGTCGTCCGGGTTCGGCCGCGTGAGGTCGTCGATGTACGGCCGGTGCAGGTCCGGCTCGCCCGCCTCGTTCAGCGGGAGCCGCCCGAAGTCGCGCTCGAGGTCGGCGAGGGACCCGTAGACGTCGGTGCGCGGGTACTCCGGGTCGTCGCTCTTCCAGACCGGGATCGGCGAGCCCCAGTACCGGTTCCGCGAGATCGACCAGTCGCGCGCACCGGCGACCCACTTGCCGAACTGCCCGTCCTTGACGTTCTCCGGGACCCAGTTGATCTGCTCGTTCAGCGCACCCATCCGGTCGCGGATCGCGGTGACCCTGATGAACCAGCTCGAGACCGCCTTGTAGATGAGCGGGTTCCGGCAGCGCCAGCAGTGCGGGTAGCTGTGCTCGTACGACGCCTGGCGGAGCAGACGCCCCGCCGCCCGGACAGCGGCGGTGAGGGGCTTGTTCGCATCCGACCAGAGCTGCCCGGCGACGATGTCGACCTGCGGCAGGAACCGTCCGCCATCGTCGACGGACAGGATCACCGGGATGCCGGCCGCGGCGCAGACCTGCTGGTCCTCCTCGCCGTACGCGGGCGCCTGGTGGACGACGCCGGTGCCCTCGCCCGTGGCGACGTACTCCGCGACCAGGACCTGCCAGGCGTTCTCGGTGCCCCACGCCTCGGTGTCCGTGTAGAAGTCGAACAGCGGCTCGTAGCGGACACCGTCGAGCTCGGCGCCCACGACCGTGCGGGTCACCGCGGCGACGGCGTCCTCGGCGGAGTCGTACCCGAGGTCCTTGGCGTGCGCCGCGACCGTGTCGGCGGCGAGCAGGTAGGAGACCGGTTCGTCTGCGGGACCCGAGCCGGCGCGAAGGTCGTCAGCCGTTCCTCCCGGCCGCGTGTCCGCACCACCCGCCGGACCGGCGGGCACCACGGCGTAGGCGATCGACGGACCGACGGCCAGCGCGACGTTCGTCGGGAGCGTCCACGGGGTCGTCGTCCAGGCGAGCGCCCGCACACCGTCGAGACCCAGTTCGACGGCCCGCGGTCCGGTGAACGGGAACGCCACCGTGACCGACTGGTCCTGACGCGTCTTGTAGACGTCGTCGTCCATCCGCAGCTCGTGGTTCGACAGCGGCGTCTGGTCGTTCCAGCAGTACGGCAGGACCCGGAAGCCCTCGTACGCGAGGCCCTTGTCCCAGAGCTGCCCGAACGCCCACAGCACGCTCTCCATGAAGGTGGTGTCGAGCGTCTTGTACCCGTTGTCGAAGTCGACCCACCGCGCCTGGCGCGTGACGTACTGCTGCCAGTCGTCGGTGTACTGCAGGACGGACTTCCGGGCCGCCGCGTTGAACACGTCGATCCCCATGTCGTCGATCTCGTGCTTCTCGGTGATGCCGAGCTGACGCATCGCCTCGAGCTCGGCGGGAAGTCCGTGGGTGTCCCAGCCGAACCGGCGGTGGACCTGCTTGCCGCGCATCGTCTGGAACCGCGGGAAGACGTCCTTGGCGTAGCCGGTCAGCAGGTGCCCGTAGTGCGGGAGCCCGTTCGCGAACGGCGGGCCGTCGTAGAACACCCACTCGTCGCACCCCTGTCGTGCCTCGATCGACGCCTGGAAGGTGTCGTCGCGCTTCCAGAAGGCCAGGATGCCCTGCTCGACGTCCGGGAACGACGGCGACGGGCTGACACCGCCGACGGGTGCGGAACCGGTCTGCGTGCTGGCGCTGGTGCGGGGGTAGGGCATTCGGTGCTCCTCGACGGTCGGATGATCGTTGACGAGGACGGCGGCCGTTCGGCCGACGCGGTACCACCTCGCTTGCGACCACCGGACTGGAGGCACTGCTCCCGTCGCGCGGATCGCCGCTCGTTGCTCAGGTTGTGACGGACCCGACCCGTTCGGTTCTACTGCCCCGCCGCACACGGCCTGCGTCCGCGCGCACCGGGGGTTCTTCCGAAGGCTCCCCGGTGATGCCGGATCGATGCCTGTACGGATCATCGTACCGTCCGCGCGGGACTTCGGGGAGACGGCCAGGGTGTTCCGGAGCGCAGCGGGTATCGTCTCGGACGTGATCGGAAACGTGCGACGCCTCTGGAACTGGGGCATGGGACTCCGCGACGGCAGCCTCGTCCGGTTCCTCGGCGTCGGCGGACTCTGCTTCGTCCTGACACTGCTCATCAACTACGCACTGAAGTTCACGGTGCTCAGCCACAAGCCGGTCATCGCGTTCCTCATCGCCACGGTGATCACCACGGTGATCTCGTACTTCCTGAACCGCCGGTGGACCTTCGGCCAGCAGGTCGCCGGGATCTGGAACTGGGACATGCTCCGGTTCGCGATCGTCAGCGGGATCGGCATCGTCCTGAACTCCGCGCCGTACTGGGTGTCGCGCTACGTGTTCCACCTCGGTACGCCGAACGTGAGCGTCTCCACGCAGGAGATCGCCGACTTCATCTCCGGACCGATCATCGGCACCATCATCGCGATGGGTTTCCGGTACGTCGCCATGGAGTGGTGGGTCTTCGGGCGCACGGGCCGCAAGGGCTCCCCCGAGGCCGTCGAGCAGGCGGCCTACACCGGGACGGACTCCGTGCCCGTGCAGGAGCCGGCGCAGCCCTGAGCTGGAACCGCGGCATCTGACGGATCGGTGGCATCTGACGGATCGGGGGCACTCGCCGGATCGGCGGGGTGCGCAGCGCGGTCGTGCGAGGCGCAGACTGGATGCATGCCCGCTGAACCCCGCGACGCCGACGCTCCTGGTGCGTCCGACCCGTCCGACAAGTCCGACAACAGCTCCATCCTGACGGTCGTCATCGCGTTCGGTGCGAACCTGCTCGTCGCGGTCGCGAAGACGATCGCGTCCCTGCTCACCGGATCCGCATCCATGGTCGCCGAGGCCGCGCACTCCTGGGCGGACACCGGCAACGAGATCTTCCTGCTCATCGCCGAGCGTCGGGGCGGCCGGAAGCGGGACGCAGCGCACCCGCTCGGCTACGGGCGCGAGACCTACATCTGGTCGATGTTCGCCGCGTTCGGACTCTTCACCGCCGGTGCCATCGTGTCGATCTACCACGGCATCTCCGAGCTCGGCTCGAACGAGCCGCCGCGGGATCTCCTGATCGGGTACATCGTGCTCGCGGTCTCGGCAGTCCTCGAGGGCACCAGCTTCCTGCAGGCCTACCGCCAGGCGCACGGGGCCGCCACGAAGCGTCGCGTGCCGGTGCTCCGGCATGTCCTGCAGTCCTCCAACCCGACGCTCCGAGCAGTGTTCGCCGAGGACGCTGCGGCGCTCGTCGGGTTGTTCCTGGCGTTCCTCGGGCTCTTCCTCCACCAGATCACCGGCTCGGCGATATGGGACGCCCTCGGGTCGATCGCGGTCGGTGTGCTGCTCGGCGTCGTCGCGATCATCCTCATCGACCGGAACCGGCGGTTCCTGCTCGGCGAGTCCACCTCGCCGGAACTCGAGGACGCCGTGCTCGTGGAGATCCTCGGCAAGCCGGAGGTCTCGCGAGTCACCTACCTGCACCTGGAGTTCGTCGGGCCGTCGCGGGTGTACCTCGTCGCCGCGATCGACATGGCGGGCAACGACGTCGAGGACGCACTCGCCGTGCGACTCCGACGTGTCGAGGAACAGCTCGAGGCGAGCGAGTACGTCGAGGAGGCCGTCCTGACGCTGTCCCAGCCCGGCGACGTGAGCCTCGTGCCGCGGGGCGACGGCGAGCTGCCGGAGACGATCAGGGACGGGACGCTCGAGGACGTGGCGTCCGACGGTGCGGGGACGCTCCGCGCGTAGGCGGATGGGCAGACGGCGCGGGCCGACACGCGGCGAGCGGGTGTGCGGCGCGGGCGGGTGTGCGGCGCGGGCGGGTGCGTCACGCGGCGGCGTCCGCGCACGCCATGCTTGCACCATGGACACCGCGATCGACGACCTGGTCCGCGCCGCCCGGACGGTGCTCGGGCGTCCGGTCCGCTTCGAGCGGGAGCTGCTCGGTGGCACGCACGCGGTGACGATCGTGGTGCGGGACGGCGATCGTCCGCTCGTGGTCCGCAGGTTCCCGCCCGGTGACGACGCCGTCGGGCTCGAGCTCGCGGCGTTCCCCGTCATCGCGCCGCTCGGGGACCTCGTCCCGCAGGTCGTCGCGTCCGGTGGCGGTGCCGAGCAGCCGGTCATCGTGACGACGCTGCTGCCCGGGGGCGCTCCCCCGCCGGACCTCACCGCCGATCGGATCGCCACCGCGATGGCGGCCGCGCTCGCACTCGTCCATGCCGTTCCCGTCGGCACCGGGGTCCTGCCGTCGACCCCCTCCGCGCCGCGCATCGGCGACGGGCCGCTCGCCCGCCGCGCCCGTGCCGAATGGTCTGCCCTCGACCTGAGCGCCCCGGTGCTCACCCACCGCGACTTCTGGTGCGGGAACGCCCTCTGGGTCGGTGGCGAGATCACCGGGATCGTCGACTGGACGAGCGCGAGCACGGGTCCCCGCGGGGTCGACCTCGCCTGGTGCCGCCAGGACCTCGTGCTGCTCGGTGCACCCGCCGCCGCGGACCTGCTGCTGCGCGAGTACGAGGGCATCACCGGCCAGGTCGTCGCGGACATCGGCGCGTGGGACGTGCAGGCCGCAGCGAGTGCGGAGGACCGCGTCGAGACCTGGGCCCCGAACTACGTCGGCATCGGCCGCACGGACCTCACGGGCCCGGTGCTCCGGCAGCGTCTCGACGCATGGAACGCCGCGCTCTGAGGCGGTCCTCCCGCGCTCCGGGTCCGCGTCCGGGTCCGGGTCCGGGTCCGGGTCCGGGTCCGGGTCAGCGTTTGGGTCTGGGCCCGGGTCCGGGTCCGGTCCGGGTCCGGGTCCGCGTACGCGTCCGGGTCAGCGTCCGGGTCAGCGTGCGTCGAGCCCGGCCGCCACGGGCGCGAGGGCCGTACCGACGTAGTCCGCGAGCGGCCGCCGCCCGACACCGGCGCCGACCCACACGCCGACGGCAGCAGCGGCCGCTCCGAGCATCGCCCCGCTGACCGTCTGGGGCCACAGCTCGCGCGCTGACGACGACGTCCGTGTCGCGACGAACGACGCGACGACCGCGTGCTGCACCTGGATCCGCGCGGCCGCGCTCTCGACGAGCGCCGGCCCGATCTCCATGACGTCGGCCTGGCCGATCGCCAGTGGTACCCGCTCCGGGTCGTGTGCCCTGGCGGCAGCGAGGAGCGCCCCCTCGACGGCCCGCACGGCGGAGGCCTCGGTCGAGCCGGCGAGCAGCCCCGGGATCGCTCCGACGGCAGCGTCGAGATCCAGCCAGAGCACGTCCGACTTCGCCTGGAAGTAGTTGAAGAACGTCGCGCGGCTCACCCCGGCGCGGACCGCGATCTGGTCGACGGTGGTGCGCGCGTACCCCTGCTCGAGGAACAGCTCGGCGGCGGCGTCGGCGAGGACCTCGGCGGACGAGCGTCGTGGTCGTCCGCCGCGGCGCACCGCCGCGGCGGCACTGGAGTTCCCGACGTGCCCGGCGGCGTCAGCGGGCTTCCAAGTCGGATCCGGCTCGCGAGCCGGATCGGCCGGTGGTCCATCGGGCGTCGTCATCACTCCATTCAACAGGTCCTGGGACGGCCCGACCGCCGGACGCACGTGTGCGTCCGGCGGTCGGGCTGGTGACGTCGGCGACCGGGGACCAGCCCCGGCCCGTACGGAGCGTCAGCCCTTGCTCGCCCCGAGGGTCAGCCCCGCGACGAACTGCCGCTGCAGCGCGAGGTAGATGACGAGCGTCGGGATGACGGTGATGATCGCACCGGCAGCGAGCAGGTTGTAGTTCGACAGGAACTGCCCCTGCAGGTTGTTGATGGCGGTCGTGACCGGCAGACGGTCGCCGGACTGGATGAGGATCAACGGCCAGAAGTAGTCGTTGTAGATGAAGATGATCTCGAGCGTGCCGAGTGCCGCCAGTGCGGGCCTGGTCAGCGGCATGATCACCCGCCAGAACTGCGTCCACACGCCGGCGCCGTCGACACGGGCCGCCTCGGACAGCTCCATCGGGATCGCCTTCATGTAGTTCGACAGGACGAACGTGCAGAACCCGATCTGGAACCCGGTGTTCGCCAGGATCACCGCCGTCACCTGGTTCAGCAGCGACCCCGAGTCCGAGATCGAGTACGGCAGGTGGATCAGCTTGAACAGCTCGAAGATCGGCGCCGCGAGCACCTGCGGGGGCAGCAGGTTCCCCGCGGTGAACATGATGAGCAGGGTCACGTTGAACTTCCACGAGAACCGGCTCACCGCGAACGCCATCATCGACGCGAAGAGCAGCGTCAGCAGCACCGTGGGGATGGTGATGAGCGCCGAATTCCCGAAGTAGCGCGAGAACCCGCCCTGGGTCCACGCGTTCACGAAGTTCTCGAACCCGAAGCTGCCGCCGAAGGAGAAGTAGCCGAACTTGTCGGTGTCCGCCTTCGGCCGCAGTGCGGTGTAGATCGCCCAGAGCAGCGGCACGAGCCACATCACGCTCATCACGACCAGGAACACGTGCGTGCCGTACTTCGGCCGCCCCACGGGACCGGCCGTCGCCGACCGACTGACCCGGTCCGCGCGTGCGGCCCGGGCGGGTGTCGGGGCGAGTGACCGCCCGGTCGTCTCGCTCGCGGTCATCGTTCTGCCTTCCGGAAGGTGCGCGCCAGGTAGAACACGATCGGCACGAGCGAGATGACGAGCAGGACCACCGCGAACGCGCTGCCGATGCCGATCACCTGCGTCTCGCCGACCAGGTACTTCACGACCAGGACACTGAGGAGTTCCAGCCCGTTCGTGCCGCCGTTGATGACGTACACGATGTCGAACGCTCGGAGCGACTCGATGATCGTGATCACCACGATGATGACGTTCGTCGGGGCCATCGCGGGGAACACCACCCGGAAGAAGGTCTGCCGGGCGTTCGCGCCGTCGAGCGAGGCTGCCTCACGCAGACTCGGGTCGACACCCTTCAGTCCCGCTAAGTACAGGATCATGATGTACCCGGTGTGCCGCCAGGTCGCCGCGACCATCGCTGCCCACAGGTTCACGTTCGAGTTGCCGTACCAGTCGATCGCCCGCGACGTCCCGGCGGTGCCGAGCACGTTGTTGATGAGGCCGTTGTCCTGGGAGTACATGAGCTCCCAGATGATCCCGATCAGTGCCAGCGACAGCATCACCGGCAGGAAGAAGATCGACTGGTAGATGCGGCTGCCCCGGATGTTCTGGTCGAGGAGCACCGCGAGCAGCAGCCCCAACGGGGTACCGATCACCGCGAGGAACAGCAGCCAGATGACGTTGTGCAGGACAGCCGGCCAGAACTGCGGCGACTGTTCGAGGGCGAACTTGTAGTTCGTCAGCCCGTTGAAGTGGAAGCCACCGAGCGACAGCCCGTCCCACTTCATGAACGACAGGATGATGGACGCGATCAGCGGCAGCCACACCAGGACGGCCTGGATGAGCGTCGGCAGGCCGATCATCACACCGAGGACGCCCTTGTCGCGCGTGGTCAGTTGACTGAGGCGGCGCCGGGGGGCCCGGCGCCGCTCGAGCTGTGTCGTCACTGCTGTGCGTAGAGCGTCTTCGCCTGCGACTCGATGTTCTTCAGGTCGATCGAGCCGCCCTTGATGAAGTCGAGCATCGCGGGCTCGAGCACGTTGCCCGCCATGGCGGGCAGCGCGTCACGGTCGAAGAACTGGCTGATGTTCTTGGCGTCGGAGATCACGCCGGCGAGCTTCTTGGTGAAGTCCGAGTACCCGGACGTGTCGGCGTCCTTCGCGGTCATGATGTTGGACTTGTCGACGCTGTAGTAGGCCTCCTGGCCCTTGCCGGTCCCCATGAACTGCAGCATCGCCTTCGCGGGGTCGGACGAACCGCCCTTCTTGGACAGCATGAGGCCGTCGATCGGGGCCTCGACGGACTCGGTGCCCTCGACCTTGACCTCGGGGAACGGGAAGAAGTCGATGTCGGCGAGCACGGTCGCGTCGGTGAACTGCTGGGTGATGAACGACCCGAGCAGCATCATGCCGGACTTCTTGTCGGCGAGCTTCTGCGCGCCCTCCTGCCACGTCAGACCGGCGGCGTTCGGGTCCTGGTACGGCAGCAGTTCCTTCCAGGTGTCGAAGACGTCGTTGACCTTCGAGGAGTTCCACGACTCCTTGTGCGCGCAGAGGTCGACGTGGAACTGGTAGCCGTTGAGACGCATGTTCAGGTAGTCGAACGTGCCGCAGGCGGGCCAGGTGTCCTTGTCCGCGAAGCCGACGGGGATGAGCCCGTCCGTCTTCATCTTCTTCGCGAGGGTGATCAGGTCGTCCCAGGTCTGGGGGACCTCGTAGCCCTTCTCCGTCCAGAGCGACTTCCGGTAGAAGAAGCCCCAGGGGTAGTTGTAGTTCGGCACGAAGTACTGCTTGCCGTCATCCGCCGTCGACGCCTTCTTCAGCGCCGGGGTGAAGTTGTCGCCGATCTTGTCCCAGACGTCGCTGACGTCGGCGACGAGGCCCTTCTTGGCGTAGTAGCGCATGCGGTACCCGGCGAACCACGTGAACGAGTCGTCCGGGCTGCCCTGGAGGTAGTTGGTGATCTTGTTCTGGAAGCCGTTGTGGTCGCTCGTGTTGATGCTGACCTTGTCGCTCGACTTCTTCTCGAAGGCCGACACGAATGCGGCGTACGCCTTCTTCGGGATCGGGTCCGACGCGTTCGAGCCGAAGGTGAGCGATCCGGTCGCACCGGAGCCGCCGGCGCTGGATCCACCTCCGGTCGAGCAGGAGGCGAGGGTCGGGGCGACCATGAGCCCGAGGGCTCCGGCGCCGATGCCGCTGAGGAGGCCTCTGCGGCTGAACTGTGCTGTGGTCGGGTGCGGCATGGGACGACTCCGTCGTTGTCTCAGGGGTGAACCTCGTTCTCGTGGTTCCAGGGGAAGTTATCCCGCCGCGTGACACTCGTCAACAACCCAGTTCGGCGGCGTCGCAAACGGTTGCATCGAACGGGTGAGAGATCACACAGGTTCGTGGTCCGGACGGCCCGATGATGCAGCCCGTTCCTCCGGATCGCACCGCGCGGAATGCGGTCTCGATGCCACTTCGGCGCGGTAGCGTGCGCATGTGAACAGCAACCCGCTTCCCCTGGATCAGAAGATCGCCGTCGTCACGGGAGGGGGCAGCGGCATCGGCCGGGCGGCAGCGCTCGCCCTGGTCGACGACGGCTGGACGGTCGTCGTCGCCGGCCGCCGCATCGCAGCCCTCGACGAGGTCGCCGCACTCGCGTCGGGGATCGTCCCGATCGTCGCCGACGTCTCCGACGAGACCGATGTCCGGGACCTGTTCGACCAGACCGTCGCGCGGTTCGGACGGGTCGACCTGCTGTTCAACAACGCCGGTGTCGGCGCGCCGGCGACGCAGTTCGACGAGCTGACACTGGAGACGTGGACCACCGTGATGGCGACCACGCTGACCGGTTCGTTCCTGTGCGCGCGAGAAGCCTTCCGGGTGATGCGGTCACAGGACCCCCAGGGTGGGCGGATCATCAACAACGGCTCCATCTCGGCGCATTCTCCGCGTCCGCTGTCGGCGCCGTACACCGTGGCGAAGCACGCCGTGCTCGGCCTCACGAAGCAGCTCCAGCTCGACGGTCGGCCGTTCGGCATCGCGTGCGGTCAGATCGACATCGGCAACGCAGTCACCCCGATGGCCGCCCGCACCGCGGCCGGGACGATGCAGGCGGACGGCTCCATCCGGCCGGAGGCGACGATCGACGTCGAGGAGACCGGTCGTGCCGTGCGGTACATGGCGGGCCTGCCGCGCGGGGTGAACGTCCCGAGCCTGACGATCATGCCGACTGGCATGCCGTTCGTCGGGCGGGGCTGACCCTCGAGAGCCCGGGCGGATCGCAGACGACGACGGTCTAGGCTGGCACGACCATGTTCTTGGACCCAGTGCAGAAACGCCGTACCCGAATCGCGACCGCCGTTGCGGGCGCAGCCACGATCCTCCTGTCCGTCGCCGCGTGCTCGAGCGGCACCCCGTCCGCGAGCACGACGCCCGTGTCGGGCGGCACGCTGACCTACGCCTCCGGCGACGCCGAGCCGACCTGCCTCGACCCCCACGTCGGCGGCAACTACCCGCAGGCACTCCTGTCGACGCAGTACATCGAGACGCTCACGGCGATGGACGCCGACCGGAAGATCGTCCCGGCCCTCGCCACGAAGTGGTCCACGAGCGCCGATGGCCGCACGTGGACGTTCACGCTCCGGCGCGGGGTGACCTTCACCGACGGCACGGCCTTCGACGCAGCATCCGTCGTCCGGAACATCGAGCACGTGCAGGACCCGGCGACGGCGTCGAGCACGGGCTACCTGGCCCTCGGGGCGATCGACAAGGCCACGGCGACCGACGACCACACCGTGACCCTCGCGCTCAGCCGCCCGGACTCCGCGCTCCTCGAGTCCCTGTCGCAGCCGTGGGTCGGCATCGAGTCACCGAAGGCCCTCGACCGTTCGCAGAAGGTCAACTGCGAGTCCCCCGTCGGAACGGGCCCGTTCGCGGTGACGAACTGGAAGCACGGCGACCGCGTCACGCTCGAGCGGAACACGGACCACACGCCGCTCGACGGCTCCACGACGAAGCCGCGGCTCGCCGGGATCACCTGGCGCTTCCTCCCCGACTCGACGAGCCGGTACGCGGCGCTCAAGTCCGGCCAGGTCGACGTCATCGACAACGCCCAGCCCGACCAGCTCAGGGCCGCATCCGGGAACGGCGACATCCGGGACCTCGACGCACCCCGCCCCGGGGCGTCGAACCGCCTCGAGCTGAACTCCGGCCACGGCGTCTTCCAGGACGAGTCCGTGCGCAAGGCGTTCATCGCCGGCGCGCGCATCGACCCCGGCCTGCAGTCGCTGTTCCTCGGCACCGCGAAGCGCTCGTACTCGGTGCTGTCGAGCGTCGAACCGCTCGGCGTCAGCGACGAGAGCCTGTTCGAGTACGACCCGCAGCATGCCGCGAAGCTCCTCGACGCCGCCGGGTGGAAGAAGGGCTCGGACGGCATCCGCACGAAGGACGGCAAGCGTCTGACGGTCGCGTTCCCGGTCTCCACGAACCAGTCGGTGCCGGCCGAGCGGAGTCTGTTCGAGCAGATCCAGGCCTCCGAGAAGTCGGTCGGGTTCGACGTCACGATCAAGCAGCTCGACCTGTCCAGCTGGTACGCCGCACTCGCCGAGAACCAGTACGACGTCGTGAGTGCCCCGTACACCAAGGTCGGCCCCGACGTCCTCCGGATCCTCTACGACACCGCGAGCATCACGCCGGCACCCTCGGGCTACTTCGCGAACCTCGCGCAGCTGTCGGACACGAAGCTCGACGCCGACCTCGAGCAGGCGGCCGCCGCGACCGACGACGCCGAACGGAAGCAGCTGTACACCGACGCGCAGAAGATCATCCTCGCCAGTGGAACGGTCCTGCCGCTCTACGACCAGCAGAACCACTTCCTGTACCGGTCGAGCGTGCACGGCATCCGGACGACAGCCGTCTCGACGCCGTCGTTCGGCACCGCGTGGATCGACCGCTGACCGCGGACGGCGCGACAGGCGCCGCGACAGGCGCCGCGGCCGATGACACGGACAGGACGGACGGGAGGCCCGGTGCACCTCCGGTGACGACGCGCGCGTCCCGAGGGTGGTCGGGCTGGGTCCGGTGGCTCGTCCGTCGGGTGCTCGGCGCCGTCGGGGTGCTCTGGGCGGTCGCCACGATCGTGTTCGTCGCGATCCGGGCGATCCCGGGCGACCCGGCCCAGGCGATCCTCGGCGGTCCGGGGTCCCAGGCGTCGGCAGCGGCCCTGGCGCACGTCCGGGCGGAGTACGGCCTCGACCGCCCGGTGTTCGTGCAGTACCTGGTGTTCCTCGGGCGACTCGCCACAGGCGACCTCGGGGACTCGTACGCCCTCCGGACCCCGGTGTCGACACTCCTGGCCGAGGAGCTCCCCGTCACCCTGACCCTCGCCGTCGTCGGGCTCGTGCTCGCCTGGGCGCTCGCGATCGTGGCGGCGTGGTGGTCGACGCGCCCGGGTCGGGTCGCGGCCGCGCTGACCGACGGCATCGCCATCGCCGCGAGCGTCACGCCGCACTTCTGGCTCGGCAGCGTCCTCATCGTGGTGTTCGCGACCGGGCTCGGCTGGGCTCCCGCGGTGAGCGACGGCACGGTCGGCGGCTGGGTGCTCCCGGCGATCACGGTCGCGGTGCCGGTGGCCGGGTACCTCGCGCAGACCGTCCGCGACGGCGTGCTCGATGCCGACCGGTCCGCGTTCGCCCTCGCCGCCAGGTCCCGTGGCGAGTCGCCCGCCGGGGTCTTCGGGCGGCACCTCCTCCGGCACGCGGCACTCCCCGGGATCGCACTGAGCGCCTGGGCGTTCGGGTCGCTCGTGTCCGGCGCGGTCGTCGTCGAGTCGGTGTTCGCACTGCCGGGGATCGGCCGGTCGCTCGTCACGGCGGTCACCCAGCGGGACATGCCGCTCGTCACCGGGATCGCGATCGTGTCGGCGCTGGCGTACGTCGTCGTGCTCGCCGTCGCCGACGTCGTCGAACGTCTCGTCGACCCGCGTGCGGGTCTCCGGAGCGCGCGGTGAGCGGCCTGCTCGACCCGCGCCTCCCGGCCGGTACGGACGCGACGGACGCCACCGACGCCGACGGCACCGCGGAGACCGCCGGCGGGCCCGGCCGATCGCGCGCCGCTCGACGTGGTCGTGGCGGGCGCATCGGGACGGCCGGTGCCGTGGCCGGCCTCGTGGTGCTCGTGGCCGTCGTGGCCGCGGTGTGGCCGCCGCTCCTCGGTGGCACCCACCCGCTCGCCGTCCACCCGACCGAAGCCCTCCTCGCACCGGACTCCCGGCACCTGTTCGGCACCGACGAGTCCGGTCGCGACGTCCTCGCCCGGGTCGTCGCCGGCACCAGGGCCTCGCTCGTGGTCGGCGTGGTCGCGACGCTCGTCGGCGGCGTGCTCGGCATCGCACTCGGGCTCGTCGCGGGGCTGAGCGGCTCCGGACCCGTCGGGCGCTTCGTGGACGGTGCCGTCGGCCGGGTGATGGAGGTCGGCTTCGCACTGCCGATCCTCCTCGTCGCGCTGGTGGTGATCGCGGTGACCGGTCCGGGACCGGTGCCCGCGACGATCGCGGTGGGCCTCGCGACGGCACCGGGGTACGGCCGCATCGTGCGCGGACTCGTGCGGAGCGCCCGGGCCTCCGACGTCGCCGAGACCGCCGTGCTGCTCGGGCGTCGTCCGGCGTGGATCGTCGTGCACCACGTGCTGCCGTCGGCGCTCTGGCCGATCGTCGCCGTCGGGACCCTCGGCGTCGGGCAGGCCGTGGTGTGGGCGTCCGCGCTGAGCTACCTCGGGGTCGGCACCCCGCCACCGGCACCGGAGTGGGGCGCGATGCTCGCCGACGGCCGCACGTACCTGCAGACGGCACCGTGGATGAGCACCTTCCCCGGGCTCGCGATCGTCGTCACGGCCACCGCGGTCACGGTCCTCGGCCGGTCGCTCCGCACTCTCGGGACACCGCGGTGAGCGCGGCGTCGGGCGAACCCGTGCGCGGCAGTCGCACACGCGGATCCGACAGGGACACTCCCGTCCGGGTGTTCTCCCCGGATGACGGTGTTCCCGTGCTCGACATCGTCGGGCTGAGCGTCCGGATCGACGGCACCGAGATCGTCGGCGGCATCGACCTGAGCGTCGCTCGTGGCGAGTGTGTCGCGCTCGTCGGGCCGTCGGGGTCCGGCAAGTCCGTCACGGCGCGCGCCGCCCTCGGGCTCTCGGCGCCCGGCGCGTCCGTGGCGGCCGATCGACTCGCCGTCGAGGGGCGGGACCTCCGGCGGGCAACGGAACGCGAGTGGCGGCGGATCCGTGGCACGAGCGTCGGGTACGTCGGCCAGGAGGCCCTCGGCGCCCTCGACCCGCTGCGCCCCGTCGGCCGCGAGGTCGCCGACGCCCTCCGCCTGCACACCCGTCTCAGCGCGCGCGAGCGAGCCGACCGGGTCGGGGCCGTCCTCGAGCAGGTCGGGCTCGACCCGGCGCTCGCGTCGAACGGTCGCCGCGCCGGGACGCTGTCCGGAGGCATGCGCCAACGGGCGCTCATCGCAGCGGCGATCGTCGGCGAACCGACGCTCCTCGTGGCCGACGAGCCGACCACCGCGCTCGACGCGGGGGTGTCGGTCACGGTGATGGAGACCCTCCGCGCCGCGCAGGAGGCGGGGGCGGGGGTCCTGCTCATCACGCACGACATGGGGCTCGTGGCCGGGTGGGCGGACCGGGTCGCGGTGGTGTCGGACGGGAGGATCGTGGAGACCGGCAGCACCGCCACCGTCCTCGAGTCCCCCGTGCACCCGGTCACGCGGGCGCTCGTCGCCGCGGCGGCGTCCGGGCGGTCGGATGCGCGGGGTCTGCGGGACGCGCGCGGCACCGTCGACGCGCGGGGCCCGCAGGACGCGCGGGGCGCAACCGGTGTGCGGGGTGCGTGGGGTGCGCGGGACGTGCGCGACGGGGCGGACGCGGGCCCGGGCCTCCAGGCCGACGTTGTGCTGCGCGGGACCGGTCTCGGCGCGTCGTTCGACGGTCGTCCGGTCGTCGCCGACGTCGAACTCGTCGCACGCCGGGGCCGGACGCTCGGCGTCGTGGGGGCCTCCGGCTCCGGCAAGACGACGCTCGTGCGGATGCTCCTCGGGTTGCACGCGCCGGACAGGGGCTCCGTGACCCTCGACGACGAGCCGTGGGCACCCCTCGCCGAGGCGGATCGTCGTGCGCGCCGGCACCGGATCGCTGCCGTCGTGCAGGACCCCGGAGCGACGTTCGACGAGCGGTGGGACGTCGAACGGGTCCTCGTGGACGTCCTGACCGGTGGCCGGGCCCGTCGCGCCTCGGGTGCGGTGTCCGACGCGGTCGACGCGGCCCTCGTGCGGGTCGACCTCGACCCCGCACTCCGACACCGCTCCCCCGTCTCGCTGTCAGGCGGGCAGCGACAGCGACTCGCGATCGCTCGGGCACTCGCCACCGAGCCGGGCGTCCTCGTGCTCGACGAACCCGTCACCGCACTCGATGCCGCCGTGCAGGACTCGGTGCTGGGGCTCCTGGAACGGCTGCAGCGGGAGACCGGGACGGCGATGGTGTTCGTGTCGCACGACCTCGATGCCGTGCGCCGGATGAGTGACGACGTGCTCGTCATGGACGCGGGCGTGGTGGTGGAGGCCGGGCCGGCGGCGACGGTCCTCGCGCAGCCGTCGCACCCCGTGACGGCGGCCCTGCTCGCGGCCGCCGAGCGCCTGCGCACGCCCGGCCCCGCCCCCGCCCCGGCCCCGGGAACCGCCTCGGGAACCGCGTGAGAAGTGCCCATCTGTCGGGTGCCGGACGGCAGGCGACGGATGGGCACTTCTCAACCCCGATCCACTACTTCGAGGTCGACGCCTCCTGCGGCGGGACGACGTCCATCTGGCTCGTCGCGAAGTCCTTTGCCCAGTCCGACCGGGCGAACTCGCTCGACGGGTCGTCGTACTGCTCGATGAGATCGCGGGCGTCCTCCTCGGAACCGACCGTCGGCCCGGACCCGAGGAGCGGCTCCTTCGCGGTCTCCTTCGTGAAGAACACCGCGACGAGCCCGATGAGCGCCGCGGCCATCAGGTAGAACGCCGGGATGTCCGACGCCCAGGCGTACCCGGCGTCGCTCGCGGCCTTGACGAGCGCCTCGGTGAAGAGCGGGGTCGTCCCACCGAAGAGCGACACGGACACGTTGAACGCGACGGCGAGGGCCCCGTAGCGGATGATCGTCGGGAACAGCGCGGGGAGCGTGGACGGCATCGTCGAGGTGAACGTGACGAGCACCAGGCCGAGGATGAGCAGCCCCGCGAAGACCCCGAGGTCGCTGCCGCTCTGGATGAGCTTGAGCGCCGGCCAGGACAGCACGAAGAACCCGATGCAGCCGGCGAAGAGGACCGGCCGACGACCGAACTTGTCCGAGATCTTGCCGCCGAAGGTGATCACGACCATCATCACGATCATCACGATCACGATGAGCAGGAGGCCGATCGTGGCGTCACCACCGAGCGTCTCGGACAGGTACGTCGGCATGTACGACAGCAGCATGTAGTCGGTGACGTTGAACACCAGCACGAGGCCGATGCACACCACGAGTGCGCGCCAGTGCTCACCGAACAGCCGGAGCACCGGGGTCTTCTGCTGCTCGCGCTCGGCGGCCTGCTCCTGCTGCTTCTGGAACGCGGGGGTCTCCTCGAGCTTCAGCCGGAGGTAGAGCCCGACGATGCCGAGCGGACCGGCGACGAGGAACGGGATCCGCCAGCCCCAGCCGAGCATGGCGTCCTCGGAGAGGCCGAACTGCAGGGCCGTGACGAGCGAGGCGCCGAGGACGTACCCGGCGAGTGTGCCGAACTCGAGCCACGAGCCCATGAACCCGCGTCGCTTGTCCGGGGAGTACTCCGCGATGAAGGTCGCAGCACCGCCGTACTCACCACCCGTCGAGAACCCCTGGAGCAGTCGGGCGAGCAGGAGCAGCACGGCCGCCCAGACACCGACCTGGGTGTAGCCGGGCAGCAGGCCGATGGCGAACGTGCCGGCGGCCATCAGGATCATCGTCAGCGCGAGCACCTTCTGACGCCCGATGCGGTCACCGAGCGGTCCGAAGAACGCGCCACCGATCGGCCGGACGACGAACGCCGCCGTGAACGTCGCGAGCGCGGACAGCGTCGAGGCGGTCGGGTCGTCCGACGGGAAGAACACCCTGCCGAGCGTCGTGGCGAGGTAGGCGAACACACCGAAGTCGAACCACTCCATCGCGTTGCCGAGGGCTGCGGCGGCGACGGCTCGCTTCAGGAGCGACTCCTCGACCACCGTGACGTCGTCGGGCGTGAGCTTCCGGCGTGCGCGCTTGGCGGCGCCCTTCGACCTGATCGGCCGGGACGGGGCGGCGTCCGGGGCGGACGGTCCGGTGCTCTGCTGGGTGTCGTTCGGTCGTTTCGGCATGATCCTCCGGGGTCGGGTGACGTGGTGGAGCCCGACGGGCGCGGCGGTGCGGAGTCTCGCGGGCCAGGACCCGCCGAACAAACCTGAGGAGCTTACCAGGGATCACACAGCGGTACGAAATGCACCGGTAACGAACGCCGCCCGCTACCCTGGGACGACCCGGTCGGTGCATGCGTGCCGACCGGTCCACGCAGCGCGCGTGACACTCAGGCACCTCTTCACCGACTCGGTGCCGCACACAGGAACGGAAGGCTCCCCATGACCAAGCCCATGCCCGACAAGCCCAGCGTCGACGGACTCGAGCAGGTCTGGGGCCCGCAGTGGGAGCAGGACGGCACCTACCGCTTCGACCGCGACGGTGCGACCCGTGCCGACGTCTTCTCGATCGACACCCCGCCACCGACCGCCTCCGGCTCGCTGCACATCGGCCACGTGTTCTCGTACACGCACACCGACGTCAAGGCCCGCTTCGAGCGGATGCGCGGCAAGCGCGTCTTCTACCCGATGGGCTGGGACGACAACGGCCTGCCGACCGAGCGTCGCGTGCAGAACTACTACGGCGTCCGCTGCGACCCGTCCCTGCCGTACGACGCCGACTTCACGCCGCCGTTCGAGGGCGGTGACGGCAAGTCCTCCAAGGCCGCCGACCAGATCGCGATCTCGCGCCGCAACTTCATCGAGCTCTGCGAGCGCCTCACCGTCGAGGACGAGCAGCAGTTCGAGGAGGTCTGGCGCACCCTCGGCCTCTCGGTCGACTGGACGCAGACGTACCGCACCATCGGCGACGACTCCCAGGCGATCGCGCAGAAGGCCTTCCTCCGGAACCTCGCCCGCGGCGAGGCGTACCAGGCCGACGCCCCGACCCTCTGGGACGTGACGTTCCGCACCGCGGTCGCGCAGGCGGAGCTCGAGGACAAGGACATGCCGGGGGCGTACCACGGCATCGCGTTCCACAAGTCCGACGGCAGCGGCGACATCGTCATCCAGACCACCCGCCCGGAGCTCCTGCCGGCGTGCGTCGCCCTCGTCGCGCACCCGGACGACGAGCGGTTCCAGGACCTCTTCGGCACGACGGTCCGCTCCCCCCTGTTCGACGTCGAGGTCCCGGTGCTCGCACACCACCTCGCGCAGCAGGACAAGGGTGCCGGCATCGCGATGATCTGCACGTTCGGCGACACGACCGACGTGGTGTGGTGGCGCGAGCTGCAGCTCCCGAACCGCTCGGTGCTCGGGTTCGACGGACGCGTGCGGAGCGAGCAGCCCGACTGGATCACGAGCGAGCAGGGCCAGCGGGTGTACGGCGAGATGGCCGGCAAGACCGTGTTCTCGGCCAAGCAGGTCGTCGTGGACGCCCTCACCGCCTCCGGTGAGCTCGTCGGCGAGATCAAGAAGATCACCCACCCGGTCAAGTTCTTCGAGAAGGGCGACAAGCCGCTCGAGATCGTGTCGACCCGGCAGTGGTACATCGTGAACGGCTCCCGCGACGCGGCGCTCAAGGACACACTCCTCGAGCGCGGCGAACAGATCGCGTTCCACCCCGACTTCATGCGGGTCCGCTACGAGAACTGGGTGAAGGGCCTGGCCGGCGACTGGCTCATCAGCCGCCAGCGCTTCTTCGGCGTGCCGATCCCGGTCTGGTACCCGCTCGACGGTGACGGCAACCCGGTGTTCGACCAGCCCATCGTGCCGACCGAGGCGCAGCTCCCGGTCGACCCGGCGTCCGACGCGGCCCCCGGGTACGACGAGTCCCAGCGCGGTGTCGCCGGCGGCTTCGTCGGGGAGCTCGACGTCATGGACACCTGGGCGACCTCGTCCCTGACCCCGCAGCTCGCCGGCAAGTGGGAGCAGGACCCGGAGCTCTTCGGGATGGTCTACCCGTACGACGTCCGCCCGCAGGCGCAGGACATCATCCGCACCTGGCTGTTCACCACCGCCCTCCGCGCGCAGCTCGAGGACGGCGTGGCCCCGTGGGCGAACGCGTCGGTGTCCGGGTTCATCGTCGACCCCGACCGCAAGAAGATGTCGAAGTCCAAGGGCAACGTCGTCACGCCGCTCAGCATGCTCGAGGCGCACGGCGCCGACGCGGTCCGCTACTGGGCGGCGTCTTCCCGCCTCGGCGTCGACGCGGCGTTCGACCCGCAGAACCCGAAGCAGATCAAGGTCGGCCGTCGTCTCGCGATCAAGGTCCTGAACGCGGCCAAGTTCGTCTACTCGTTCGAGGTCCCCGCCGGCGCACACGCGGTCACCGAGGCACTCGACATCGACATGCTCGCGAGCTTGGGCACCGTGATCGACCAGGCGACGACGGCGTTCGAGGGCTACGACCACGCCCGCGCCCTCGAGCAGACCGAGCGGTTCTTCTGGACGTTCTGCGACGACTACCTCGAGCTCGTCAAGGAGCGCGCGTACGGCACCGCACCGGACGCGACGCACGAGACCCAGGCGAGCGCGGTGCTCGCGCTCCGCGTTGCGATCGATGCGCTGCTCCGTCTGCTCGCACCGTTCCTCCCGTTCGCGACCGAGGAAGTGTGGTCCTGGACCCACGACGACAGCGTGCACCGTGCCTCCTGGCCGACGTCTGCGTCGCTCACCGACGCGGCGGGGTCGGCGTCGGCCGGGTCGGTGACCACCGGCACGACGGGTCTGCTCGACGTCGTCGGACAGGCGCTCATCGGGATCCGCGGGGCGAAGACCGCCGCCAAGGCATCGCAGAAGACCCCCGTGACGCGTGCGGTCATCGCGGCACCGGGTGGTGTCCGCGAGCTGCTCGAGCAGGCCGCCGTGGACCTCGCGGCCGTGGGGCGGATCCAGGCCCTGTCGTTCGTCGACGGCCCGGACCTGGCGGTCGTCGAGATCGAGCTCGAGGATCCGGACGCCGCGTAGGCGGTCCCGCACCGGACGCGGGCATCGCGTCCGGTGCACCCCGAGCAGCACACGGACTGGAGGCACGGATGCAGTTGGGCACACGATGGAGCGTCGGGCAGGCGGCGCCGTCCGACCTGCCGGCGACGGTGGTCGACGCCGTGCGACAGGTCGAGGCGGAGCTCTCGCGTGACGGGGTGGACGCATCGACGTGGCGCTGGACGTTGACGTGGCTCGAGCGGAAGCCCGTGGTGGAGCTCGACGACGGCACGGCGATCCGCCTGGACGCCCGCGGCGAGGCAGCGATCACGAACCCGGACGACGCCCCGGAAGAGGACTGACCCCCCGGTAACTCCTCCGCAACTCCTCCGCAAAACACCAGGTTGGCCGGTCCGCGCAGGGAAATACCCCTGCGAGATGCGGCCAACCTGGCGTTTTGCGGAAGGTCCCGGTCTCTAGGCTGGGGCGATGGTCACTCCACTCGACGTCCAGAGCACGCTCCCCTTCGCACTCCCCCCGTTCCGGGACATCCGGGTCGAGCACTACCGGCCGGCGTTCGAGCAGGGCATGCGCGACCAGCGCGCCGAGGTCGAGGCCATCGCCACGAACACCGGTGAGCCCACCTTCGACAACACGCTCGTCGCGCTCGAACGATCTGGTCAGCTGCTCTCCCGCGTCGGCATGGTGTTCTTCACGGTGTCCGGCGCCGACGCCACGGATGCGCTGCACGACCTCGAGGCCGAGATCTCCCCGCTCCTCGCAGCGCATCGGGACGCGATCACCCTCGACTCGCGGCTCTACGCTCGGGTCGCCGCGATCCACGAGCAGCGCGAGGCCATCGGGCTCCGGGGCGAGAGCCTGCGGCTCGTCGAACGCACCCACACCGAGATGACCCTCGCCGGCGCCGGCCTCGATGACACCGGCAAGGAACGTCTCACCGCGCTCAACCAGGAGCTCTCGACCCTCACCACGAAGTTCGAGCGGAACCTGCTCGACGACACCAACGACCTCGCCGTCCTGATCACCGACGAGGCCGAGCTCGAGGGCCTCGACGACGGCGCACGCTCCGCGACCCGTGGTGCCGCGGAGACCAGGGGGCTCGACGGCTGGCTCATCACCCTGCCCCTGTACACCGGACACCCGTACCTGGCGTCGCTCGTGAACCGCGACGTCCGCGAACGGATCATGCGCGCGTCGCTGTCCCGAGGTCGCCGCGGCAACCAGTGGGACAACCGCGACCTGGTGCTCCGCATCGTGCGGCTCCGTGCCGAGCGCGCCGAGCTCCTCGGCTTCCGCTCCCACGCGGCCGCCGTGACCGCCGACGAGACCGCAGGGTCCCCGGAGGCCGTCGCGGGACTGCTGTCCTCGCTCGCTCCGGCGGCGGCAGCCAACGCCGCGACGGAGCATGACGAACGGTCGCGGGTGGTCGGGTACGAGGTGGAGTCCTGGGACTGGGCGTACGCCACGGAGATCCTCCGTTCCGAGCAGTTCGCGGCCGACTCCGCCGCCATGCGCCCGTACTTCGAGGTCGAACGGGTCCTCCGCGACGGCGTGTTCTTCGCAGCCGGCGTGCTCTACGGCCTCCGGTTCAGCGAGCGCGAAGACCTGCGGGGGTACAACGACGAGGTCCGGGTCTTCGAGGTCGCCGACGAGGACGGCGCCGCGGTCGGGCTCTACCTGCTCGACCTCTACACACGGGACGGCAAGCGGGGTGGGGCGTGGATGAACCCCATCGTCGAGCAGTCGTCGCTGATCGGGACCCTGCCCGTCGTGATCAACAACCTGAACATCCCCAAGCCCGCGGCGGGGTCCTCGACGCTGCTGACCCAGGACGAGCTCGAGACGCTGTTCCACGAGTTCGGCCACGCGCTGCACGGGCTCATCGCGCGCACCATCTACCCGCGGTTCTCCGGGACCAACGTCGAGCGGGACTTCGTCGAGTTCCCGAGCCAGGTCAACGAGATGTGGACCGCCTGGCCCGAGGTCCTGGCGAACTATGCCAGGCACGTCGACACCGGTGAGCCGATGCCCGCGGAACTCGTGCTCGGGCTGAGCGACACCGACGGGTTCAACGAGGGGTTCTCCACCACCGAGTACCTGGCAGCGGCGGTCCTCGACCAGGCCTGGCACTCGCTCAGTGCGGCGCAGGCCGCCGAGGTCGACGACGTCGACGCGTTCGAGGCGGCGGCACTCGCGGTGTCCGGGCTCGACGTCGCAGCGGTCCCGACGCGGTACTCATCGACGTACTTCGCGCACACGTTCGCGGGCGGGTACGACGCCGGCTACTACGGCTACATCTGGAGCGAGGTGCTCGACGCCGACACCGTGGAGTGGTTCCGGGAGAACGGCGGGCTGTCACGCACCGCCGGCAAGCGCTTCGCCACGCTCGTGCTCGGCGTCGGCGGGTCACGCGATCCGCTCGAGGCCTACCGCGACTTCCGTGGGCGCGACGCCGAGGTCGGACCGCTGCTGCGTCGCCGCGGGCTGGAGTAGGCCCGGACGGCCGGGTCTGTCGTGGTGTTCTGAACACGGCCGTCCACGGGGAACACCGGGATGCAGGTGTTCAGCGTGGACGGGCGTGTTCAGAACACGCGCCAGCGCAAGCCGCGTCCGGCCCGGCCGCGTTCGCCGCGCCTACGCGGACTTCTCGACGCGCTTCGGCGCCCGCGGCACGATCGTCGGCGCAGCGTTCTCGAGCACCGTGGCCTGCGTCACGACCACCCGGGCGACATCGGCGTCCGAGGGGACGTCGAACATGATCGGCCCGAGGACCTCTTCGAGGATGGCGCGGAGCCCGCGAGCACCCGTCTGTCGGAGCACTGCGAGGTCGGCGATGGACTCGAGCGCGGCCTGGTCGAACTCGAGCTCGACCCCGTCGATCTCGAACATCCGCTGGTACTGCTTGACGAGCGCGTTCTTCGGCTCGGTCAGGATCTGCATCAGCGCGGCCTGGTCGAGCGGTGACACCGTGGTGACGACGGGCAGCCGGCCGATGAACTCCGGGATGAGCCCGAACTTGTGGAGGTCCTCCGGCAGGACCTCGGCGTAGAGGTCCGCGTGGTCGAGCGGGTTGTGGAGGGGGGCGCCGAAGCCGATGCCGCGCTTGCCGACGCGCGACGAGATGATCTCCTCGAGGCCCGCGAACGCACCGGCCACGATGAACAGGACGTTCGTCGTGTCGATCTGGATGAACTCCTGGTGCGGGTGCTTCCGACCGCCCTGCGGCGGGACCGATGCGGTCGTGCCCTCGAGGATCTTGAGGAGCGCCTGCTGGACGCCTTCGCCGGAGACGTCCCTGGTGATCGAGGGGTTCTCCGCCTTGCGGGCGATCTTGTCGACCTCGTCGATGTAGATGATGCCGGTCTCGGCCCGCTTGACGTCGTAGTCGGCGGCCTGGATCAGCTTGAGGAGGATGTTCTCGACGTCTTCGCCGACGTAGCCGGCCTCCGTCAGGGCGGTGGCGTCCGCGACGGCGAACGGCACGTTGAGGCGCTTGGCGAGCGTCTGCGCCAGGTAGGTCTTGCCGCAGCCGGTCGGGCCGATGAGCAGGATGTTCGACTTGGCGATCTCGATCTCGTCCCCGCGGTTCTCCGCCGCGGTGAGCGCACCCTGCGCACGGATGCGCTTGTAGTGGTTGTAGACGGCGACGCTGAGGGCCTTCTTGGCGGGGTCCTGGCCGATGACGTACTGCTCGAGGAACTGGAAGATCTCACGGGGCTTGGGGAGCTCGAAGTCCCCGCCGGCGGACTCTTCGCCGGCCTCGGCGAGACGCTCCTCGATGATCTCGTTGCAGAGCTCGACGCACTCGTCGCAGATGTAGACGCCCGGACCCGCGATGAGCTGCTGGACCTGCTTCTGGCTCTTGCCGCAGAACGAGCACTTGAGGAGATCGCCGCTCTCTCCGATACGCGCCATGCCCGGCCTCCTTGGTCTGGTGCACACGGCCTGGTGAGGTGGCCGTGGTACACGGGATCGTCGTGCAGTCGAGCCTAATCGCTCCCGGCGACACTGCGAGTGACGCCCTGCCGTGATCCACGGCCGAGTTCGCCGACGGCACCACGCGAATTGTGTTCGTCACCGACGCCGACTACGTTTGGCGGCAAGCACTCTACAAGTTGTAGAAATCGAGAGGATCCATCCATGCAGCAGCGCCGTCGACTCGTCACGGGCGTCACCGCCACGGCAGGCATCGCCGCGGCCATCGTCCTCGGCACCGCGGTCGCGGCGAGCGCGCACATCTCGGCCGACGCCACCGACACGGCGGCGAACTCGTACACGACGCTGACCTTCTCGGTGCCGCACGGCTGCGACGGCTCCCCCACCACCGCGCTCACGTTCCACGTCCCGGAGCCGGTCATCGAGGTCACTCCCACCGTCAACCCGAACTGGACGATCACGAAGGCGACCGAGCCGTACACGAGCAAGTCCGCGAGTGCCGACGACGAGAACCCCGAGGACGCTGGCACCCGCGTCACGAGCGTCACCTACACCGCCGCCACCCCACTCCCGGCCGACGAGCGCGACACGTTCCAGCTCTCCCTGTCCCTGCCGGACGGCAAGGCCGGTGACCTCGTGGAGTTCCCGGTGACCCAGACGTGCGAGCAGGGCTCGACCGAGTGGGACCAGCAGCAGAAGGCCGGTGAGGACGAGCCGGAGCACCCCGCGCCGAGCGTCACCCTGACGTCGGCGATCACCGGCGCGGACGACGACGACGACCACGCGGCCGAGCACGCGTCCGACGAGGCGTCCGGCAGCGCAGCCCCCACCGGCGAGGCCACGGCCACCCCGGACAACGTCGCGCGCGGACTCGGGATCGCCGGGCTCGTCGTCGGGGCCGTCGGGATCGTCAGCGCGGTCGCCACCGCACGGAAGCGCACCCGGTGACCACACTCCGGAACGGACGCTCTGCAGACGAGGCGACCCGCGCCTCCCGGCCGCCGCGCAGCGGGACCCGCACCCGTCCGGAGCCGTCCGCACGTCCGGAGCCGTCCGCACGTCCGGCAGCTGGTCGCCGATCGGTCTGGAGGCTCGCTGCAGCCGCCGCCGTCGGTGCGGCACTCGCAGGCGGTGCCGTCATCGGACTCGCGGCACCGGCGTCGGCACACAACTACATGATCGCGTCGACCCCCGCGGTGGACGGCACGATCACGAGCCTCCCGAAGTCGTTCGAGATCACCACGAACGACAAGCTGCTCGACATCGACAGCGCCACGAACCCCGGGTTCGCGTTCCGCATCACGGGCGACGACGGTCGGTACTTCGAGAACGGCTGCGTGTCCGTCGACGGCCCGTCGATGACCACCAAGGCCGCGCTCGGTCCGTCCGGCAGGTACACCGCCGAGTGGCAGGTCGTCTCGGCGGACGGCCACACGGTCTCCGACTCGTACTCCTTCACGTGGCAGGCGCCGGCCTCGTTCGTGCCGTCGAAGGGCGCCACGACCCCACCCACCTGTGCCACGAACGACCCGGACGGCGGCAGGGCGACGACCCCGGCCGAATCCGCCGCTGCGAGTGCACCCGCGGCCGGCGGATCGACGACGAGCGGATCGGACGGCGTCCTCGGCGACGCCCTGTGGATCGGCGGCGGGGGCGTCGTCGTCATCGCACTCGTCGTCGTCGTGCTGCTCCTCCTGCGCCGCCCGGCCACGGCAGCCGCGGACGACGAGGACGACGAGCACGAGGACTGACCCGCAGGACGCGCCTCGAGAAGTGCCCGACTGTCGGGTGCAACGCGCGACCCGACAGACACGCACTTCTCATTCGGCGTCAGCACCGGCCCCACCCGCACCCGAGCATGACGAAGGGCCCCTCTCCCACGGGAGAGGGGCCCTTCGCGGTGCCTACTTGACGAGGGCCGGCAGGTTCTTCCGGCTCGTCAGGACCTGGTCAATGAGACCGTACTCCACAGCCTCGGCCGCTGACATGATCTTGTCGCGCTCGATGTCGTGGTTGATCTCCGCCGGCGTCTTGTTCGAGTGCTTCGACAGCGTCTCCTCGAGCCAGGTGCGCATCCGGAGGATCTCCGCCGCCTGGATCTCGATGTCGGACGCCTGTCCGCCACCCTGCTGCACGGCAGGCTGGTGGATGAGCACGCGGGCGTTCGGCAGGGCGAGCCGCTTGCCCGGGGTCCCGCCGGCGAGCAGCACCGAGGCTGCCGACGCCGCCTGACCGAGGCAGACGGTCTGGATCTGCGGGCGGATGTACTGCATCGTGTCGTAGATCGCCGTCATCGCGGTGAACGAGCCACCCGGTGAGTTGATGTACATGACGATGTCGCGGTCGGGGTCCATCGACTCGAGGACCAGGAGCTGCGCCATGACGTCGTCGGCCGAGGCGTCGTCCACCTGCACGCCGAGGAACACGATGCGGTCCTCGAAGAGCTTGGCGTACGGGTCCTGCCGCTTGTAGCCGTAGGCGGTGCGCTCCTCGAAGCTCGGGAGGATGTACCGATCAGTGGGGGCCGGGACGTTCTGCGCGCCACCGAGCATTGGGAGATGCATTCTCGATTTCCTTTTCTTGGTGGTGGGCTAGGACTGGTCGGGGCCCGCGGCGTCGGGCTCGGCGGCCGGGGTCGGGGCGTCGCCCGGGGCGACCGTCCCACCGCCGCCGATGACCTCGGAGCTCATCGCGCGGAGGTGGTCGACGAAGCCGTACTCCAGGGCCTCCTGCGCGGAGAACCAGTTGTCGCGGTCGTTGTCCTTCAGGATCTGCTCGATCGACTTGCCGGTCTGCTCGGCCGTCAGCTCCGCCATGCGCTTCTTCATGTCGAGGATGACCTTGGCCTGCGTCTGGATGTCGGCCGCGGTGCCACCGAACCCACCGGACGGCTGGTGCAGGAGCACGCGCGCGTTCGGGGTGATGTATCGCTTGCCAGGTGTTCCCGACGAGAGCAGGAACTGCCCCATCGACGCCGCGAGACCGATGCCCACGGTGACGATGTCGTTCGGCACGAACTGCATCGTGTCGTAGATCGCCATGCCGGCGGTGATCGAACCACCGGGCGAGTTGATGTAGAGGTAGATGTCCTTCTCGGGGTCCTCAGCAGCGAGGAGCAGCAGCTTGGCCGCGATCTCGTTGGAGTTGTCGTCGCGGACCTCGGAACCGAGCCAGACGATACGGTCCCGCAGAAGGCGGTCAAAAACACTGGGGTTCAGTGTTGCTTCGGCCATGGAATAGCTCCCGTTCAGTTGTCGCTTGTTGTCGAACCTATCGGGTGCAACAGCGCGTTTCGCACGAGTTCGCCAGGGGCATACATGGCCCGCCATGCAACGGACGGGAGGCACGGTGCCAGCTGGCACCGTGCCTCCCGTCAGGATGGCTGTCGCGTTCGCGACCCGCGCTCTGCAGCGTCCGCGATCGCGCTACTTGGCGTCCGCGTCCGCCGTCTCGGTGGCGTCGGCCGACTCGTCGTCGGTCGTGTCGGCGTCGTCCTGCGCGACACCAGCGGTGAACGCGGAGAGGTCGACGGGCTTGCCGTCGGTGTCGACGACCTTCGCCTTGGCGAGGACCGTGGCGACGGCCTTCGAGCGGGCGACCTCGCCGACCATGCCGGGGATCTGGCCGTTCTGGTCGATGACCTTGATGAACTCACCGGGCTCCATGCCGTACTGGGCGGCGGCCTGGATGAGGTACTGGGTCAGCTCTTCCTGGGAGACCTGGACCTTCTCCTGCTCGGCGATCGCGTCGAGGAGCAGCTGGCTCTTGAAGGCCTTCTGGCTCGACTCGGCGACCTCGGCACGGTGCTCGTCGTCCTCGAGGCGGTTCTCCTGCTCGAGGTGACGCGTGACCTCGTCCTCGATGAGCTGGTCGGAGATCGGGATCTCGACCGAGTCGAGGAGCTTCTCGACGAGCTGGTCGCGTGCCGCGGCGCCCTGGCCGAACGACTTCGACTTGACGATCTGGTCCTTCAGGTCGACCTTGAGCTCGTCGATCGTGTCGAACTGGCTGGCGATCTGCGCGAACTCGTCGTCGGCGTCGGGGAGCTCGCGCTCCTTGACGGCGGTGACGGTGACCGCGATCTGGGCGGTCTCGCCCTCGTGGTCGCCGCCGAGGAGCTTCGACTCGAAGGTCGTCGCCTCGTCCGCGGTCAGGGACTCGAGTGCCTCGTCGATGCCGTCGATCAGGTCGCCGGATCCGAGCTCGTAGGAGACGCCCGTGGCGTTGTCGACCTCTTCCGTACCGATGGTGGCGACGAGGTCGATCTGGACGAAGTCGCCCGTGGCGGCCGGACGGTCGACCGTGACGAGGGTGCCGAACCGGGTGCGCAGGTTCTGCAGCTCCTCGTCGATCTCGTCGTCGGAGACCTCGACCGCGTCGACGGTGAGCTCGAGGCCGTCGTACTTCGGGATGTCGAACTCGGGGCGGACGTCGACCTCGAACGTGAGGACGAGGTCGCCGGTGAAGTCCTTGACGCTCGGCAGCTCGGCCACGTCGGCCTCCGCACGCCCGAGGACGCGGAGCTCCTGCTCCTCCACCGCCTGGCGGTAGAACGTGTCGATGGCGTCACCGACGGCGTGGTTGAGGACCTCCGGACGGCCGACGCGCTGGTCGACGATGGCCGGCGGGACCTTTCCCTTGCGGAAGCCGGGGATGTTGATCTGCTCGGCGATGTGCGCGTAGGCGTGGTCGATGCTCGGCTTGAGCTCCTCCGGCGTCACGTTCACCGTGAGCTTGACCCGGGTGGGGCTGACCTTGTCGACGTTGCTGGTGACCAAGGGATGTTCTCCTGAGATTGACGTTTTGGGTGCTGTTCAGAGGTGTCGTGCTGTTCAGCAGTCGTGTGACCTGGTCGGGGCGACAGGATTTGAACCTGCGACCTCCCGCTCCCAAAGCGGGCGCTCTACCAAGCTGAGCTACGCCCCGCCCTGTTGTCGAGGACGGATTGCCGTACGAGACGGATTGCCGGGCCAGGTGTTCGGGCAGGACGGATCCGGCCCGATGACCCCGACGAGTCTAGCGGGTGCGCACGGCTCGTTCCTGGCGGGTGTTCAGACTTGTGGAGAGCCGGGTGCGGGTGGGTCTGCAGGAGCGTCCGGGGTCGGATCGGCCGGCTGCAGCAGGTCCCGACGCCACGTGATGCCGACGACCACCTGCACGGCGAGCGCGGCCACGATCAGCACCCCCGCGACGACCGGACGCACGACCTGCAGGAGCACCCGACCGGTGTCCGTGGTCGGCTCCCCGAGGACCGACGGCGCGAACGACAGCACCACGACTCCGAGCCCGGCGAGCACGTAGGACAGCACGCGGCTCCGCCGGACGAGTCGTTGGCTCCGGCGTGCACGGTCCGTCTGCGGGTCGGCTGGGCCGGAGACGGCTGGGCCGGGGACGGACGGGAGGCGCACAGTGCGAGTGTAGGTCGGTGCGGGTCCGGTGGGCCGTCGCGCTGGTGCGTGTGGTGCGCGGGCCTGTGTGCCCTGGTGCCTGTGCGGCCTGGTGCCTGTGCGGCTCTGGTGCTTGTGCGGCTCTGGGTCCGCTACCATGGTGTGGCTGCGTCCGATGCGGATGCACGCGGGGATGTAGCTCAATGGTAGAGCCTCAGTCTTCCAAACTGATTACGCGGGTTCGATTCCCGTCATCCCCTCCGTCCAGTCGCCTCTCGGTGGTCTCGTCTCGTCTCGTCTCGTGCTGCGCCCCGCGATCGTCTGCCCCCGTGTCGAGCCGTGCGGCGTCCGTCAGCGGCCCCGCGCCCACCGCCGCGCACCGAGCGCGTTGCCGGACCAGCGCACGAGGAACGCGAGCACGACGAAGCCGACGAGCATCGCGACGCAGTAGAGCGTCACGCCGCCGTACCCGCCGACCGCGGCCGGGTTGAAGAACGGGTACGGGTAGAACCCGACGATCGGACCACGGACCAGCGTGTACACGACGTACGCCGCGACCGGGACCATCCACCACCACATCGTCCGCATCGTGACGCGACCCCGGGGTGGCCAGACGAGCCAGTCCACGACGACGACCAGCGGCATGAGCATGTGGTGCACGACGTTGATCCAGGGCTGCAGGTCACCGAGGTCCGCTCCGACGAGCAGGGTGTTGAAGACGGCACCCACGAACACCATGTACAGCACCGACGCTCCGCGGACGGCGGGCAAGACCTCACCGGTCGGGCTCCGGACGAGGCGGGCAGCTCCGACGATGAAGACGATCGCGGCGAAGATGTTCCCGAGGATCGTGAAGTAGCTGAAGAAGTTGGCGATCGAGTGGCCCTCGATGACCGTGATGGTGAACTGCGTCACGCTCCCGGCGATCGACAGCGCCGCCATGACGAGTCGGAGGATGATCACGGCAACACGGGTCGACATGCCGCAACCCTACTGAGACGGAGCGTCGAGCGGGATCGACGCTGCACGACACGCGGTCACCGACTTGACGGAGCGTTCGAACATAGTTTCGAATGGCTCCATGGGTCGACGTCGAGAGGACCGGTGGTCGCCGCCGGAGCACCCGGACTCGCCGCGCCCCGATGCCTACTCGCTGTCCGAGGACGCGCGCGGCGGCGACGTCTGCCACGCGGTGAACCCGATCCCGGTGTGGGCGTGGATCCAGTTCCCCGCGTTCCACGTCCGGGTGCGGGGGTTCGTGCGGAGCTGGACCGTGGATGCGGTGCTCGTGGAGTGGGCCCAGTTCGGACACCCGACGTCGGCGTGGGTCTGGCGTTCCGCCGTGAAGCACCGGACGCTCCGCACCGACGACCGTCACGGACGCCGGACATGACGGTCGGGAGCGACGACGAGGACGGTCGGGAGCGACCGTCGAGACGGCTATCGGACACCGGGAGACACGGCGATTGACACCAGGACCTCCGCAGAGGATCGTGACCGTCACGAACACGCCTCGAAAATCAAGCAGTCGCACACGTCGAGACATCTCTGGTCGAGACATCTCTCGTCGCGACATCACTCCTCGAGGGGAGACGGCATCATGACCAAGCAGGACGCGACCTCATGGGTCGCGCATCTCCTCACGCCGCCCGAGGTCATCGCCGCGTACGTCGAACGCCGCGTGAACGACCCCGCGCTGCTGTCGGGCGGACAGCACGAACCGACCTACGCGGACTTCCTGACCGAGGAGTAGCCCCGCCGGCCGCTGATCGTCACGCCGATGCTCGCCACGCTGACGCTCGCGAGTGCGACGAGTTCGAGCGGGGTGAGGGCCTCCCCCACGATGACGAACCCGGCGAGCGCGGCGATCGCTGGCCCGAGGCTCTGCAGGACACCGAACACGCGCGTCGGGATCCGTCGCAGCGCGTGCATCTCGAGCGCGTACGGCAGCACGCTCGAGAGCACACCGACCCCGAGGAACACGAGCAGCAGGGTCGGAGCGGCACGCACCCCGTCCACCGCGGACGCCGTGCCGAACGGCAACGACACGAGCATCGACACGACGAGGGAGACGCAGAGCCCGTCGACACCCGGGATCCGCGCACCGACGTACCGGTTCATCACGATGTAGCCCGCCCAGCACACCGCGGCCATGACGGCGAACAACACGCCGACGAACCCGGTCGCGCCGCTCGACCCCGAACCGAGGAGCACCACCCCGACGAGCGCGAGGAGTGCCCAGACGACGTCTCGCCACCGACGGGTGTGCACCAGCGACAGCGCGAGCGGACCGAGGAACTCGATCGTGACGGCGACGCCGATCGGGATCGTCGCGAAGGCCACGTAGATGAACACGTTCATGCCGCCGAGCGCGAGACCGAGTCCGATCGCCGCGACCCACTGGGACCGCGTCCAGCGGAACACCCGCGGGCGGACGACGAGCGCGAGGACGACGGCGCCGACGGTCAGGCGGAGCGTCGCGGCACCGACCGAGCCGACCTCGTCGAAGTGGTTCTTGGCGATCGCGGCGCCGAGCTGCACGGACACCATCGCGGTGATCGCGAGGGCGGGTGCGGGGACGCGATCGAGGAGACCGGGCCGAGCGTCGGCCGGGGGAACGGTCACCCGAGGTACGCGAGGACGGCGAGGACGCGGCGGTGGTCGTCGCCGGTGTCCTCGAGTGCGAGCTTGCCGAAGATGCTCGACACGTGCTTCTCGACGGCACCGATGCCGATGACCATCGCCCTGGCGATCGCGGCGTTCGTCCGCCCCTCGGCCATCAGTGCGAGGACCTCGCGCTCGCGGGGCGTGAGTGCCGCGAGCGGGTTGCGGCGGCGGGCCATGAGCTCGCTCACGACCTCCGGGTCGAGCACGCTGCCGCCGGACGCGACGCGGCGGACGGCATCGTCGATCTCGTCGAGCCGCGTGACACGGTCCTTCAGGAGGTACCCGATGCCCGCCGAGCCACCGGCCATGACGTCCTCGGCATAGGTGGCCTCGACGTACTGGGAGAGCAGGAGGACCGCGATCCCGGGGACGATCCGACGGGCCTCGACCGCGGCGCGGACCCCCTCGTCCGAGAACGTCGGCGGCATCCGGACGTCCATGATCACGACGTCGGGTGCGTTCCCCCGCTGAGCCTCGGCCTGCAGGGCGTCGAGGAACGACCGCGCATCGCCGAACTGGCCGACGACGTCGATGCCCGCTTCGTCGAGCACCCGCGCGAGGCCTTCGCGCAGCAGCACGGCGTCGTCGACGACGACGGCCCGGATGCGCTGTGCGTCCGGGCCGTCGGTCATGGTCTCGATGCTAGCCGGATCACGGATCAGGCACCGGACCCGGCGGCCGGACCGGCGCCGGGCCCGGCAGCCGCCCCGTCGCGGTCTTGTTCGGCCCCGCGGACCCGTTCGGCCCCGCGGTCCCGTTCGGCCCCGCGGTCCTGATCGGCCAGCCGTACCGGTCGGTGGTGGGCGCGGGCGCATCGACGACACCGTTCGTCGGCACGCCCCGGAGCGCCCCGAGCGGGATCCTGGCGGTCGCCTCGGTCGGGCCGCCGAGGGGGCTCGACACCGTGAGCTCGCCGTCAAGTGCACGCATCCGGCCCATGAGCCCCTCGATGCCGTGCCCCTCGCGGATCGTCGCGCCGCCGCGGCCGTCATCGGTGACACTCACCGTGAGCACCGTCTGCCCGTACGGGTCCTCGACGAGGCCGAGGTAGACGCCGGCCGTCGATGCTCCGGCGTGCTTCGTGGTGTTCGTGAGGAGCTCGCTCACCGTGAAGTACACGTTCCGTTCGACCTCGGTCGGCAGGACGAGCTCCGACGACAGGTCGATGCGCAGTCCGACCGGGATGGGGGTCCTCGAGACGAGCGCCTCGAGTGCGGCGACGAGTCCGCGGTCGAGCAGGATCGGCGGTGCGAACCCCCTCGACAGTGCGCGGAGCTCGTCGAGGGCGTCCTTGGCGTGGGTCGACGCCTCGGACATCAGGGTCCTGGCCTTCTGGGGGTCCTTGTCGAGCGCACGTTCCGCGGCCGCGAGGTCCATCCGCAACCGCACGAGCCGCTGCTGTGGACCGTCGTGCAGGTCGCGCTCGATCTGCCGGAGCGCCTGACCCTCCGCGGTCACGGCACCGGCACGGGAGCGCTGCAGGCCGACGACGCGCTGCTGGAGCACCTCGGCCTCGAAGCCGCCGAGCAGGGCGTGGTCGATCCAGTAGTGCGCGAGCGTCGCTCCGCGGGCCCAGAGGGGGAACAGCACGACGCACAACGCCATCACGAGTGCGCAGGCGATCGCGGCGAGCACCCAGGGCCATCCCTGGTCCACCCCGGACTCACGCAGGAACTCGTTGATCCGCCAGCCGTTGACGAGGGCGGTGATGCCGGCGCCGATCGGCAGGAAGAACCCGGCGACGAGTGCGGCGCCGGCGCCGATGGTCACGAGCGCCGCCAGCGGGTAGACGAGGAGCCCGTGCAGCAGGTACAGCCAGTAGTGCGGGTTGGCCACGGCGGACAGGACGCGCATGAACCAGTTCTGCTGCCAGCGCGGTGTCCAGTCGACCGGACGGATCGGACGGTCCTCGGCCCAGCCGATGCGGAGCTTCTCGAAGGCCCCGAGCCACCGCGCCACGAACAGCGCGACGAAGAACATCACGACGCCGAGGGGGGTCACCAGCGAGGACAGGCTGCTGTTGCCGCGCAGGAACACGGTCGGGAACGCGAAGTACACGGTGCCGAGGAGCACCGCGGTCAGCGCGAGGTACCCGAGGTTGCGCGGCAGACGCCGCCAGGACTCACGGTAGAAGGAGCTCCGCCGGGTCTGGACGGCACTGCGCGGACCATCGGGGGCGCCACCATGACCCGAGTCGGCGCCACTCGGGTCACCACCGCCGGAGTCACCACCGCCGGAGTCACCACCGCGGCCCGAGCCGTCGCCACCCCGTGTGGACGTCGGTGGCTCCGGGGACAGCGCGTCCGCGGGCGAGTCGCCCTCGGCTCGCGGCGATGGGTGGATGGGCACGGTCTCCGCCTGGTCGATGGGCAGCGTCTTGTTCATGACACCAAGCCTCGCGATCCCAGAGGCCTGCACCCATCCTGCCCGCTCCCGGATCGCGGGTGGGGTTACCCCCACCCCGTCGAGCGGGAGTCATCGCGAGCGGACCGGAGTCGTCGCGAGCGGACGGGAGGCACGACCCACCCCCGGCACACCAGCGCGCGACCGCCGTCGGGTCAGCTCGCCAGGCGCATCGCCCGCCGCTCGGCCTGCTCGTGCGGATCGGGCACCGGCGCTGCGGCGATGAGTCGGCGCGTGTACTCGTCCTCCGGCGCCCGGAGGATCCGCTCGCGCGTCCCGTGCTCGACGAGCCGCCCGCTGCGGAGCACCACGACGCGGTCGCACAGCGAGTCGACGACGGCGAGGTCGTGGGTGATGAAGAGGCACGCGAACCCGAGGCGCTCCTGCAGCTCACGGAACACGTCGAGCACCCGGGCCTGGACCGACACGTCGAGGGCGCTCGTCGGCTCGTCGGCGATCAGGAGCGCGGGGTCGAGTGCGACCGCGCGGGCGATCGCGACGCGCTGCCGCTGCCCCCCGGAGAGCTCGTGCGGGTAGCGGTGCCGCCACGCCGACCCGAGCCCGACGTCCGCGAGGAGCCGGTCCACCCGTGCTTCGGCCTCCCCGGCACCGAGCCCGAGGATCTGCCGGAGCGGCTCCGCGATCGTCTGGGCGACGGTGTACCGCGGGTTCAGCGACATCATCGGGTTCTGGAAGACCACGCCGACGTTCCGTCGCATGGCCTGCCGCTCGGCACGCGACGCGCCCTGGACATCGGTCCCACTGACCACGATGCTCCCGCCGGTGATCGGCGCGAGGCCGACGGCGGCGCGGCCGATGGTGGTCTTGCCGCTCCCGGACTCCCCCACGAGACCGACGATCTCACCCCGGCCGACCTCGAACGAGACGTCGTCGACCGCACGGAACCGCCTGCCGAGCCTGCCGTACTCGACGACCAGCCCACGGGCCTCCAGGACGGCTGCAGGCCCGCCGAGCGCGCCGTCGGCGGGACCGCCGAGTGGCGCACCGCCCACGACAAGGTCTGCGATCGCGTTCCCGACACCCATCCGCGGCACCGCCGCCAGGAGTTCCCGCGTGTACTCGGCGGCCGGTGTGGAGAACACCGCCTGCGCGTCCCCGGTCTCGACCACACGCCCGTTCCGCATCACCACGACCCGGTCCGCGAGGTCGGCGACGACCCCCATGTCGTGCGTGATCAGCAGGATGCTCGTGCCGGTCCGCTCCCGGAGCCGCCGGAGCACGTCGAGGACCTCGGCCTGCACCGTGACGTCGAGGGCGGTGGTCGGCTCGTCGGCGATCAGGAGGTCCGGATCTGCGGCGAGCGCCATCGCGATCATCACGCGCTGGCACTGCCCGCCGGAGAGCTCGTGCGGGTACTGGCGGAGACGACGCTCGGGCTCGGGGACCTCGACGAGGCGCAGGAGCTCGATGCAGCGAGCACGGACCTCGGCACGGTCTGGCCGGTCACCGCCGTCCGGGATCGCACGACGCACGGCCTCCGCGATCTGGAACCCGATGGACCACACCGGGTTGAGGGCCGCGGACGGGTCCTGGAAGATCATCGACACCCGACGACCGCGGACGGCGCGGAGGGCCGACTCTCCCGCCGCGAGGACCTCGAGGTCACCGATCCGCACCGACCCCGACGCCTGTGCCCCGTCCGGCGCGATCCCCATCACGGTCATCGCCGTCATGCTCTTGCCGGACCCGGACTCCCCGACGACGGCGACGACCTCGCGGTGCCCGATGCTGAACGAGGCGTCGTCCACCGCCAGGACCCGCTCGCCCTCGACGTCGAACGCGACGGTCAGGTGGTCGATGCTGAGGACTGGTGTCGTCGTGTCCATGTCACTGCTCCGGATCGGTCGGGGGTGCGGTGCCGTCGCGGGCGGCCTTGAACGCCTCCCAGTCCTCGAGCATCTTGTGGTGGTGGCTCTGCAGCCACGTCATGTAGTCGCGGCCGTTCACGAGCCGCTGCTGGACGGCGTGGTCCGCAGGGTCGGTGGAGTCCTCGATCGCGGAGAGGCCCCTGGCGATGACGTCCCGCTGGCGTCCGAGGTACCGCCGCTCCGTCGCGAGCCAGCTCCCCCAGACGTCGGACTCCGCACGGAAGTAGTGGCTGCGCTCACCGGGGACCATGTGCCGCTTGATGAACCCCGAGTCGACGAGGCGCCTGGTCGACATCGACACCGATCCGGACGATGCGGCGAGGGCGGCGGCGATGTCGGCGGAGGACGAGTACGGCGTCCGGGTCATCATCAGGTAGCCGAGCACCCGACCGTCCATCAGGGGCGTCCCGGCGAGCTGCAGCATGAACGCGAACTCCTCGACGAACGCCTGTCGCTCGGGGTCGAGCAGGACGTCGTCGGCGGCGGTGCCGAGCGCCTCGGTGTGATGGGTGGTCATGGTGTGGTGCTCCCTGTCGGTCCTGTCCCTCGCCGCGTGGTGATGGCGTCGTGCGGCCAGGCTAGACGAGGCCTGCCGCCACCTCGGGCGACTCGTCCGGGAGCGACCACGGCAGCATCGACATCCCGCCGCCGGCGCGCACCCGGACGACCTGGTCGTCGTCGTCACGCTCGTACCGGATGTCCTCGTCGATCGAGCCGAACCGGTTGCCGGCGGTCATCCGGACGGTGTCGCGGTCGACGATCTGGAGCGTGGTGACCGACGCCATCGGGTCCGGTGCCACCGGGTCGATCTCGATGAGGCGGTCGCCGATCCGCGCCACGTCCGCGAGACCCCACGGGTTCCCGAAGCGGCCGGCGAGCGAGTCGAGGAGCGCGTCGTCCACCGGCACGCCGTCGGTGCCGGCATCGGTGGCAGCGGGGTCCGTCGCGGCGTCGAGCAGCCGGATGACGCCCTTGGCGATCACGGTGGCGGGTCCGGCTGCCGCACTCGTCATGACGGACACGACGAGCGAGGACTCCGGGTCGAACAGCGACTGCGTGATGTGCCCGGGGAACCCACCTGAGTGTCCTCGGACCCCGCGGTCGCCGACCTCGTCCACGACGAAGCCCATGCCGTACCCGTCGTCGGCGCCCTTGAGCGCCGTCCACGCCTTGCGCTGTGCGAGCCGCTTGGAGTGGTCGTCGAGGAGCTCGCCCTGCCCGATCACGTGCGCCGAGAAGTACCGCACCAGGTCGGAGGCGGTGCCGTGGAACCCGGTGGCGGACGCCATGGCACGCGTGTCGACGTGCGGCAGCCGGTGTCGGACACGGTCGGTCGCGAAGCCGCTGTAGCCGACGACGAACTCCTCCGCGCGGGCGGGGTCGAAGTCCGGTCCGGTGTTCCGGAGCCCGAGCGGCTCGACGACGAGCTCGCGGACGGCATCGTTGAAGGAGGTGCCCGTCACGGCCGCGATCACCAGACCGAGGAGCGAGTACCCGAGGTTCGAGTAGTTGAAGCTCGATCCGACCGGCACCTTCGAGCCCTCGTCGAGCACGAGTGCGAGGAGTTCGTCCTCGTCCGGGAACGGCCGCGTGAGGGACCAGTAGTCGCCGTCGAGCCCGTCGCGCAGCACCCCGGCACCGTGCTCCATGAGCTCGCGGACGGTGGCGTCCGCGATCGGGGACCCGGCCTCGGTGAGCGCCGGGACGTACGTGCCGACCGTGTCGTCCAGCCGCAGCGCACCGCGTTCCGCGAGCAGGAGCAGTGTCGTCGCGGTGAAGGTCTTGGAGTGGCTCGCGATGCGGAAGATGTCGTCGTCGGTCAGTGCCCGGCCGGCCTCGACGTCGGCGTACCCGTAGCTCTCGGTCCAGATGACCTCGCCGCGGAAGCCGACGGCGACCTGGACGCCCGGCACCCGGAGCTGCCAGACCTTGTAGGCGATCCAGTCGCGGATGTACGGGAACGTGGCGTGGTAGGCGGCGAGGGTCGTGGCGTCGGTGGCGGTGGTGCGCGTGTCGTTCGTGGTGGTGCTCATGGTGTCCATTTCATCGGATCGTCGGCCGCCGTGGCCGGGTCGCATCGGAACTGTGGAGAGATCGGGGCGGTGCAGAGATCGGGGCGGTGCAGAGATCGGGGCGGTGCAGAGATCGGCTGGTCGAGGGCGGAGGAGCCGGCCCCTCACCGGTGCCGCGGGTCGAGCGCCGTCCGCAGGGTGTCCCCGAGTCCGATCACGGAGAGCACCGTCACGACGAGGAACAGCGACGGGAACAGCAGCATGTGCGGCGCCTGCTGGAACTGCGTCGTCGCCGCGGACAGCTGCAGTCCCCACGAGATCGCCGGCGCCTCGAGCCCGATGCCCAGGTACGTCAGCGACGACTCGGACACGATCACCCCGCCGACCGTGATGGTGGCGAGCACGAGGAGCGGCGAGATCGACGACGGCAGCACGTAGCGGGTGGTGATGCGCCACGTCGAGAGCCCCATCGTCCGTGCCGCCAGGACGAACTCCGCCTGCCGGATGCTCCTGACGGACCCCCGGACGAGCCGGGCCATCGTCGGCCAGCCGAACAGTGCGAGGACGAGCGACACGGTGAGGACCGACCTGGTGCCGACGCTGTTCAGCACGACGACGGCACCGAGCAGGAACGGGAATCCGAGGAACACGTCCGTGAGCCGCGAGAGCACCGAGTCGACCCACCCGCCGGCCATCCCCGCGACGGTGCCGACGACGACCGCGACGAGCATCGCGAGCACGGTGGTGAGGACCCCGACGGCGATCGACGTCCGGGTGCCGTAGATGACGTTCGCGTACACGTCGCAGCCCTGCAGGTCGAAGCCGAACGGATGTCCGGAGGTCGCCGACTCCCCGCTCCGACCGAGCTGGCACACCCGGGGGTCGCCGTGGCCGAACAGCCCCGCGAACGCCGACGGGAACAGCGCGATGAGGAGGACGACGGCCAGCACGGCGGCGGGCACGATGAACCCCGGGGTGCGGAGGGCTGCGGTGAGCGGTCGACGGCGGAGCCCGATCACGGGCTCGACGGTCGCGGCGAGCGCGGAGTCGGTCATCGTCGTCTCACTCTCGGGTCGAGGGCGGCGTGCAGGAGGTCCACGAGGACACTCGTGACGAGGAACACGAGGATGAGCGCCGTCGAGATCCCGACGACGGTGGCGCCCTCGTGCGAGCGGATCGCCTGGAAGAGCAGGTTGCCGACGCCCGGCAGGTTGAAGATGCCCTCGACGATGACGGTGCCGCCCATCAGGTACCCGAGGTCGGTCGCCAGGTACGTCGCGGTCGGGATCAGGGAGTTCCGCATCACGTGCACGCCGACGACACGGCCGGGGGCGAGCCCCTTCGCCCGTGCCGTCCGGACGTAGTCGGTGTCGAGCGTCTCGAGCATCGACGTCCGGGTCAGCCGCGACACGGCGGCGAGCCCGAAGAGCGCGATCACGAGGGCGGGCAGGATGTAGGCCATCGGCCACCCGGACGTGGTGCCGGCGACGGGGAACCACCGGAGTCGCACCGAGAACACGATCTGCAGGGCGACGCCGAGCACGAACACCGGAACGGCGCCGACGACGATCGTGCTGACGAGCACCGTCCGGTCGAGCACGGTCCCTCGGCGGAGCGCGGAGACCACCCCGAGCCCGATGCCGAGCACGATCTCGAGCACCCAGGCCGTCAGCGCGAGCGTGATCGTCACCGGCCAGCGGGACGCCATCTGCGCGCCGACGCTCTCGCCCGTGAAGTCCGTGCCGAAGTCCCCGCGGAAGAGCCCGCCGATGTACTGCAGGTACTGCTCCCAGAGCGGCTGGTCGAGGTGGTACTCCGCCCGGAGGGCACGGACCACCGCATCGGTCAGCGGGCGGTCGCCGCCGAGCGCGCGGATCGGGTCCCCCGGCAGCGCGAACGTCATCGCGTAGATGAGGAACGTGACCCCGAGGAACACGATGACCAGACCGCCGAAGCGGCGACCGACGGCGAGCACGGTGTGCATCAGACGCGGCCTGCGCCGACGGGCGCGACCGGTGACGGACTGGAGGCACGGGTCGGGGCCGCACCGCGCCTCCCCACCGGCTGCTGGTCACGCTGGCGACCGGAGCCGCTCTCCGCGACGTGCGCCGCCGCGGCCAGGACCGCGCCGTACTGCACGCCGACGAGAGCGGCGACCGGGATCGGGTCGGCACCGATGTCGGCGGTGGCCTGCCACGCGGCGTACGTCGCCCGGAGGCGCTCGCCGACCCGCCGGAGTGGAGCCGACGCGGTGCCGGCGCCGGTCTCGGCCTCGATCGCGCGGAGGAGCATCCCGCCGTAGCGGAGGCGGAAGCAGCGCACGAGGTCCTCGAGGCCGAAGCGCTCGGCGACCGTCGCCATCCGGTCCGCCGGCTCGCGGTCGGCCCGGATGAGGTCGGTCTCGGCACCACGCCCGAGCATCGGGACGAATGCGCGGGACCCCTCGAGGAAGGGCGTCTCGATGGTCAGGTGCGGCTCCGCCTCGGTGAGGACCTCGACGAGGAACGCGCCGGTGACGGCCATGTCGCCTGCGGTCCGTCGGACGAGGTCTGCGTACGACTCGTCGGTCGGCGTCTGGTCGTCGGCGTCCGCGTGCTGCCAGTACGGGAGCTCCGCGACCAGGCAGAGTGCGCCGTGCCGGAGCGCCCAGGACGCACTCGAGGACCCGTTGATGTGCTCACGGGGATCGACCCCGAGCGAGGCGAGGTAGTCGTAGACCGTCTCGACACCGTCCATCCGGAACACCGCGGGTGCCATCGCGACGAGGTGCGGCGACTCCGGCTCCCCCGTGTCCAGCGGGAGCCCGAGCGCTGCCGGGACCGCGTGCAGCGTCGCGATGACGTCGGGCAGGTCCTCGGACAGGTAGTAGTAGACGCCGCCCATCTCGCCGTTGTGCAGGCTGACGAGGAGACCGGGCCGGACGTCGTCGATGAGCCGCATGAGCGCGAGGGTCTCCGGGAGCACCGCGTCGAAGTAGACGTCGCGGTGGTTCGTCGGGAACGTCCACTCGACCTGCGAGTCCGGCGCCGGACGGTAGAAGTGCCGCGAGTAGAACGCCCGATCGGTCGGGTCGTCGAACCACGCCTCGTTGAGCCGCATGCCGTCCGGGTCGATCGTCGGGACGATGTGCCACGTCGTGTCGAGGCGTTCGGCGAGCGCGGGGTCGGTGAGCATCGTCTCGGCGAGGTGCAGCGCCGTCCACGACCCGATCGGTTCGTTCGGGTGCACGCCCCCGACGATCACGGCCTGGTTGCCGCCGCGGCCGACGGCGTACGAGTGGATCGGTTCCCCGAGGCGACTCGTGCCGATGCGGGTGACGACGACCCCGCCCGCCGCGGCCGGGTGCTCGGCCGCCAGTCGGTCGAACCGGGCGACGAGGTCGTCGACGGTCGGGAACCCAGAGCGCTCGGGCACCGCACGGACGAGGTCGATGATCTCGTCCGTGCCGAGCAGTCCGCGAGCCGTCACTTGCTCACCGCGAGCCGTCACTTGCTCACTGCGAGCCGTCACTTGCTCACTGCGAGCCGTCACTTGCTCACTGCGATCTGGGCGAGCACCGGCGACCCGGCTACCTCGGGCAGCTTCGTCACCTTCTGGCTCGTCACGTAGGAGTACTTGTCGAAGAACGTCGGCACGACCGGGAAGTCCTCGAGGACCTTCTCCTGCACCTGCTCGTAGTACTTGTTCGACTCCGCCTGGCTCGACGCCGAGTCCGCCTTGCCGAGCAGCGAGTCCACCTCGTCGTCGTGGTAGTACCCGGTGCAGGCTGCACACCCGCCGGCGCTCGTGAAGAGCGCGCGCAGGGTGTTCTGCTGCGAGGTGTAGAGCGCACCCCAGTGCCCGAAGTGCGGCCCGGCGACCGTCTTGTCGGTCAGGGTCGAGTAGTACGACGCCCAGTCGGTGGTCGGCTTCGCGACGGTGTCGACGCCGAGGTTCTGCCGGATCTGGTTGGCGTACGCCTCGTACAGCGCGTCGAGGCCGTTGCCACCCGGGTAGACCAGCGTGATCTGCCCGTCGAACCCACCGGCGGACGCGAGGAGCTTCTTGGCCGCCGCGGGGTCGAACTCGCACGCGTCGCCGCAGATGCCCTCCTTGGTGCCCGACATGCTCGGCGGGGTGAGGGCGGTCGCCGGCTCGTAGAGTCCGCCGTAGATCGCCTTGTTGACCTGCTTGCGGTTGATCGACATCGAGATCGCGCGACGGACGTCCGGGTTGGAGTATTGCTCGTCCCAGAGCGGGAACCCGATGTAGTCGATGCCCGGGGCGCCGAACGAGTGCAGGCGGTCCCCGAAGTCGCTCGCGGCGGACGTGTACTTGTCCGACGGCAGGAACAGCACGTCCGCGTTGCCCGCGAGGACGTCGGTGTACGCGGTGTCCATGTCGCTGTAGCTGCGGAAGGCGACCTCGTCGGTGACGGGCTTCGTGCCCTCGTAACCCGACCATGCCGTGACGGTGAACTCCTTGTTCGCCTTCCACGCACCCGTCATCTCGTACGGGCCGTTGCCGATCGGCTCCTTGTCGTACGCCTTGATGTCCGAGTACGCGGCCTTCGGCATCGGGTAGAAGCCGGTCTGCGCCTGGCTGAGCTGGAGGGGGAACTGGCTGTCGGCGTGCGTCAGGGTGACCGTGAAGGTGTCCTTGCCGGTGACCTTGAGCCCGCTCATCTCCTTGGTGGTGGGCTTGCCCTCGGTCGGGTTGAGGTCGGTGTACCCGACGATGGACGCGAGCTGGCCGCTGTTCTCCCACGCGTTCGGGCCGTAGGCGGTGTAGTTCCACGCCCTGACGTAGCTCTCGGGGGTGACGGTCTCGCCGTTGCTGAACTTCCAGCCGTCGCGCAGGGTGATCGTCCACGTGGTGGCGTCGTCGCTCGTGACGCTCCTCGCGGCGACGTCGTGGAGCTTGCCCTCGGTGTCGGTCTGGGTCAGCGGGGCGAACAGGCTCATCACCTGGTCGAAGGCCACGGTCTGCCGCCCGGGGGTCAGGTGGTCGGGCTCACCGGTGGCGTAGACCAGCTTCGAGCCGGACCCGGTGTCGGCCGATCCGCTCGCGGAACATCCGGTGGCCACCAGTGCCACCGTTGCCGCCGTGGCCATCGCCACGATCGCGCTGCGTCGCATGTCGCTCCTCGCTCGTGGTCGGTACGTCCGACCGGGTGGGCACAAGCTATGACAACGACGTACGCCGAGTAAACAGTGGTTTCAATGATCATTGAAACCTTTACACGAAAGAAACATCGGGGAAACAGAACCCCTCCCGTGTCCGGGAGGGTCTGTGCCACGCTGACTCCATGCGCCACACCCCGCACTTCCTGCAGACCGACGTGGACGAGGTCGAGCGCCTGGTCCGCGAGAACCCGTGGGTGACCATCGTGTCCTCGACGTCGACCGGCATCGTCGCATCGCACTACCCGTTCCTGGTCGAGCAGCGGTCCGGCGACGGAGACGGCGATGACCGCCGTGACATCGTCCTGGTCAGCCACGTCGGCCGCCCGGACGAGGTCGCGCACGAGCTCGGACAGCACGAGGTGCTCCTCATCGTGCAGGGACCGCACGGGTACATCTCCCCCGCGTGGTACCCCGCCGAGCAGTTCGTGCCGACGTGGAACCACGTCACGGCACACCTCTGGGGCACCCCGGAGATCCTCTCCGACGAGGAGAACTTCCGGGTGCTCGGCGAGCTCGTCGACCACTTCGAGCAGCGGATGCCGGACCCGGTCAGCCTCGACGTGGACGAGCAGACCGCGCGCCGGATGGCCAGGGGCACGGTGGGCATCCGGATCCGGGTCACGCGGTTCGACGCCCGCGCGAAGCTCAGCCAGAACAAGGCTCCGGAGGTCGTCGACGACATCGTCGCCGGGCTCGAGGGCGATGGACCGTACGCCTCGCCCGCGCTGGCGGCTGAGATGCGCCGGGTCCACGCCCGCGATGCGGCACCCGCTGGCGACGACGCGTCCTCCGCCATCGACGACACGGCGGCGTCCGCATGAGCGGCGGCACCCTGCTCCGGAACGTCCGCAGGATCGGCACCGGTGGTGCGCCTGCCGACGTCCTCGTCCGGGAGGGCCGGATCACCGCCGTCACACCGGCCTCGGTCTCCGACACGGCCGGCTCGGGCAGGTCCGTCGAGGTCGTCGACGGCGACGGCGCATGGGTCGGCCCGGGGCTCTGGGACCACCACACCCACTTCGAGCAGTGGTCCATGGTCCGCCGCCGTGTCGACGTGTCCGGAGCGGAGAGCGCCGCCGCGGTCGCCGAGGTGCTCGCGGACGTGCTGCGGACCGATCCCGCGGACGCACTCACCGGCGGCGCGCTCATCGCCTACGGGTTCCGCGACGGCATGTGGCCGGACAGTGCGCACCGCGACCTCCTCGACCACCTGAGCCGACCCGGCGGACCGGCACCGTCCCTCCCGATCGTCGTCGTCTCCGGTGACCTGCACGCGGTCTGGTGCAACGGGGCCGCGCTCGCGCGGTTCGACCCGGCGAACGCGGCGCACCCGACCGGGCTCCTCCGTGAGCAGGACGCCTTCGACGTCAGCACCGCGATCTCGACGGTGCCGGACTCAGAGCTCGATCAGTACGTGGGCGCCGCGGTGGACGCTGCCTCGGCCCGCGGGCTGGTCGGCGTCGTCGACCTCGAGATGCGCTTCGGGTTCGACCGCTGGGCCCGCCGTGTCCATGGCGGCATCGACGGACTCCGGGTCCGTTCCGGGGCGTACCCGACCGATCTCGACGCGGTGGTCGACCGCGGCCTCCGTACCGGCGACGTCGCACCCGGGACGCACGGGCTCGTCCGGATGGGACCGTTCAAGGTGATCACGGACGGATCGCTCAACACCAGGACCGCCGCCGTGGACGACCCCTACGACGGCGTGCACGGCGACCACGCACGCGGCGTGCTCGCGTTCCCCGAGGACCAGGTGGTGGCGATGGTGCGTCGGGCTGTCGCGGCCGGTCTCACCCCGGCCGTGCACGCGATCGGCGACCGCGCGAACTCCCTCGCCCTCGACGTGTTCGAACAGGTCGGAACGCGTGGATCGATCGAGCACGCGCAGCTCCTCCGCCCGGAGGACGTGGCCCGGTTCGCGCGGCTCGGCGTCGACGCGTCCGTGCAGCCCGAGCACGCGATGGACGACCGCGACGTCGCCGACCGCTACTGGGCTGGACGGACTGACCGCGCGTTCGCGTTCGCCGACCTGGCCCGCGCGGGCGTTCGACTCCGCCTCGGGTCCGATGCACCGGTGGCGCCGCTCGACCCCTGGGTGTCGATGGCGGCTGCGGTCGGGCGGGACCGGGACGGCCGCGAGGCGTGGCACCCGGAGCAGCGGATCGACCGGCTCACCGCGTGGCGGGCGTCGACCGACGGGCGTGCGACCATCGCGGTCGGGGACGTGGCCGACCTGGTGCTCGTCGAGCGTGACCCGCTGGCCGCCTCATCCGACGAACTCCGCGCGATGCGGGTCGTCGGGACCGCGGTCGACGGGCGGTGGACGTACCGCGGGTGGTGAGCCCGGCCGCGCTTGGTCAGGACTTCTCGGCTGCCGGCTTGTTGGCGGCCGGCTTCTTGGCGGCAGGCTTCTTGGCTGCCGGCTTCTTGGCTGCCGGCTTCTTGGCTGCCGGCTTCTTGGCGGCCGGCTTCTTGGCCGGTGCCTTGCGTGTCCGGGGCTTCTTCGGGGTCACCTGGTCCTTCGGGCACCAGTACAGCTTCCGGCCGGCGACCTCCTCGAGCACGATGTTCGTCCCGCACACCCGGCACGGCAGGCCCTCGCGGTGGTACACCCAGTGTCGATCGGCACGGCTGCGGAGCGCCTTCCGGTAGGCCGCGGGCGACAGGTCCGCCATCGTCATCATCTGCCCGATGCGGACGCCGTCCTCGAGCAGCCGCGTCCAGTCCTGCCAGAGGTCGCGGAGCATCGCCTCCGGGACCTCGGCCCCCGGCACGTGCGGGTCGAGCCGCGCGCGGAACAGGAGCTCGGCGCGGTAGACGTTGCCGATGCCGCTGACGACGGACTGGTCCATGAGCAGCTGGCCGATCTCGACCCGGCGCTTCCGGACGTTGTCGACGAAGGTCTGCTCGGCTTCCGGACCGTGGTCGTTGATCGGGTCCGGACCGAGCTTGTCGATGGCGGCCTGGGCCTCCTCCGGGGTCGCGACGACGCACGCGGTCGGTCCGCGGAGGTCGGCGACGGCGTTCTCGGTGAGGATCCGGACGCGCACGGCGCCGATCGGCTCGGGCGGGAACCCCTCGATCGGCGTCTCGACCTTCTCCTGCTCGGCCATCCGGTACCGGGAGCGCCGCGGGGCTCCGATGCTCCGGAGCGAGTCCTCGCCCTCGGTGTCGGTGACGTGTGCGCCGTCGTCGTCCGTGTTGTCCACGTCGCTCTGCTGGACGTCGGTGCCGTGCTGGACGTCGGTGCCGTGCTGGTTCGTCTGCCCGATCCGACCGTTCGCACTCGCCATCGCGGCGTCCGTGGAGATCTCCCCCGCGAAGTCCCACGCCCCGTAGAGCCCGAGGTGCACGCGGAGGAACAGGTCCCCCTCGAACTCCAGGAACATCTGCTTGCCGACGGCTCGTGCGCCGATCATGGTGCGGCCGTCGATCTCACTCGCACCCTCGGCGAACCGACCCTGAGGGCTGGAGATCGTGCAGGCATGGCCGACGAAGTGGAGCGCGAACTGGCGCGCGATGCGGTGGACGGAGTGACCCTCGGGCATGCCGTCCTGTCTACTCGGTACCCCTGACGGCGGGCGTCTCGCTACTGGTCGACCTGCTTGCCGGCGATGAGGCCGGTCTCCTCGTACTCCGCGAGCTGGGCGATGCGGCGGGCGTGCCGCTCCTCGCCGGAGAACGGCTCGTTGATGAACAGGTCGATGAAGTCGATCGCCTCGTCCACGGTGTGCTGGCGAGCGCCGATCGAGATGACGTTCGCATCGTTGTGCTGGCGGGCGAGGAGTGCCGTGGACTCGTTCCACACGAGGGCCGCGCGGACACCCTCGACCTTGTTCGCCGCGATCTGCTCGCCGTTGCCGGAACCGCCGAACACCACGCCGAGCGCCTCGACCCCCGCACGCTGGTCGCGCACGACGGCGGACGCGGCGTTGATGCAGAACGAGGGGTAGTCGTCGAGCGGGTCGTACTCGGTCGGTCCGTGGTCCACGACCTCGTGTCCGAGTTCCCCGAGGTGCGTGATCAGGGTCTTCGTGAACTCGAGGCCGGCGTGGTCCGTACCGAGGTGGATGCGCATGGCTCGATCCTATTCCCGCGCAACACACGGTCGGCGCCGCGCACCAGCACCGCGACAGAGCCGCGCGCGGGAGCCCGATCGTGATCACTACCATCGGGGACATGCAGGCAGCACGAGTGGTGGACGGCGCGCTCGTCCGCGCTGCCGAGCAGCGGGACCTCGATGTCATCCACGGCCTGCACGTGGAGGCGGTCCTGCACTCGACGGCGATCTGGCGGGACGACCCCTTCCCCCGGTTGTGGTTCGACACGTGGCTCGTGGACCGTGCAGCGGGCGGGTTCCCGGTGCTCGTGGCCGAGTTCGACGGCGTCGTCGCGGGCTACGTCACCTACGGGCCCTGGCGCGAGAACCCCGGGTACCGGTTCAGCGTCGAGGACAGCATCTACCTCGATCCCCGGTTCCACGGGCGTGGGATCGGGTCGACACTCCTCCGCGCGGCGATCGAGCACGCGATCGACGCCGGACACCACGTGATGATCGCCGACATCGCCTCGGACAACACCGCGTCGATCCGCCTGCACGAGCGACTCGGGTTCGAGCACGTCACGGTCGTGCCCGAGGTCGGGCGGAAGTTCGACCGGTGGCTCGACCTCGTGATCATGCGGTTGCCGCTCGTCTGAGCGGTCGCGGACGCGACCCGACACGGACTGGAGGGACGGTGCCAGGCCGCACCGTCCCTCCAGTCCGTCAGCCGGTACCGTCCGGCTCGCCGGGATCAGACCGTGTCGAAGACCGGACCGACGGTCCGGCTGCGCTTCAGCTCGAAGAAGCCCGGGTACCGGGCGGCCGCGACGACGCCGTCCCAGAGGTCGAGCGCCTGCTGTCCCTTCGGGGCCGGGGAGATCACCGGCCCGAAGAACGCGACGCCGTCGACCGCGATGACCGGTGTGCCGACGTCCTCACCGACGCGGTCGATGCCGTCCTTGTGACTCGCACGCATCGCCGTGTCGGTCTCGTCGGTCCAGGCGGCGTCGGCGAGGTCCGCCTCGAGGCCGAGCTGCCCGAGGACCTCGGGGACGACCTCGGACGGGTCCTTCTGCTGCCGGTGATGGATCTGCTCGCCGAGGGCGTCGTACAGCGGCTTGACGATCTCCTGACCGTGCCGGAGTCGCGCGGCGGTGACGAGGCGCGAGTACACCTGGTTCGTCGCGAGCGCCTCCTTGTACTGCTCGGGGATGTCCTGCCCCTCGTTGAGGACGAAGAGGCTCATCACGTGCCAGGTGACGTCGAGATCGCGGTGCTGGGCGACCTCACCCACCCAGCGGCTCGTCATCCAGGCCCACGGGCAGGTGGGGTCGAACCAGAAGTCCACAGCGGTCGGGGTGGTCGTGGAGTTGTCCACAGCGGTGTCCGTCATGCTCCCGACAGTACGCGCGTCGGTAGGCTTGTCGGGTCGCCATCGTCGGCGGCACCACCAGTGCGACGGGCCCACGAGCGCCCACGCACGCATCAGGATGGAGCGGGTCGTGCCCGGAGAGAACCTCACCCGAATCGAAGCCCAGGAGCGCAAGGCCGTCATCGACGTGCAGTCGTACGACGTCGAGCTCGACCTCACCCGCGGGGCGGAGACGTTCGGCAGCACCACGACCGTGCGCTTCACCGCCACCCCCGGAGCGTCGACGTTCATCGACGCGATCACCCGCACGGTGCACACGGTCACACTGAACGGCACGTCCCTCGATGTCGCGGCGGTGAACGACGGCGTGCGCATCCAGCTCGACGACCTGCAGGACGCGAACGAGCTCGTCGTCGTCGCGGACGCCGTCTACACGAACACCGGCGAAGGCCTGCACCGCTTCGTCGACCCGGTGGACGACGAGGTATACCTGTACTCCCAGTTCGAGGTCCCGGACTCGCGGCGGATGTTCGCGGTCTTCGAGCAGCCCGACCTGAAGGCCGAGTTCACCTTCACCGTGACCGCGCCCTCGCGGTGGCAGATGGTCTCGAACTCGCCGACGCCGGAGCCGCGCGTCGACGGTGAGAACGCCACGTGGTCCTTCCCAGCCACCTCGCGCATCTCGAGCTACATCACGGCGCTCATCGCCGGCCCGTACGCCGTCGTGCGCGACGAGCTGACGAGCTCGGACGGCCGGACGATCCCGCTCGGCATCTTCGCCCGACAGTCGCTCGCCGACCACCTCGACCCCGAGTACATCTTCGAGACGACCCGCAAGGGCTTCGCCTACTACGAGGAGAAGTTCGGCGTCGCGTACCCCTTCGAGAAGTACGACCAGCTCTTCGTGCCGGAGTTCAACGCCGGAGCGATGGAGAACGCCGGAGCCGTCACCTTCACCGAGACCTACGTGTTCCGGTCCAAGGTCACGGACGCCATCAAGGAGCGCCGGGTCGTCACGATCCTGCACGAGCTCGCGCACATGTGGTTCGGCGACCTGGTCACCATGAAGTGGTGGAACGACCTCTGGCTGAACGAGTCGTTCGCCGAGTGGGCGTCGACCATCGCCACGGCGGAGGCGACCGAGTGGACTGAGGCGTGGACGACGTTCCAGGCCATGGAGAAGTCCTGGGCCTACCGCCAGGACCAGCTCCCGTCGACACACCCCGTCGTCGCGACGATCAACGACCTCGAGGACGTCCAGGTCAACTTCGACGGCATCACGTACGCCAAGGGCGGCTCGGTGCTCAAGCAGCTCGTCGCCTGGGTCGGCATCGACGCCTTCTTCGCGGGTGTGTCGGCCTACTTCACGAAGCACGCGCACGGCAACACCGAGCTCGCGGACCTGCTCGCGGAACTCGAGGTCACGAGCGGCAGGGACCTGTCGAACTGGTCGGCGCTCTGGCTCGAGACGGCCGGCGTCAACACGCTCCGCCCGGAGATCGAGACCGACGATGACGGCGTCATCACCGCGTTCGCCGTCCTGCAGGAGGCACCGGCCGACCACCCGACGATCCGTCCGCACCGTCTGGCGATCGGCGTGTACGCGTTCGGCGCCGACGCGGCAGAGGAGGCGTCGGCACCCTTCGGTGCGAACGCGGCATCCGCGGGCGGCAAGCTCGAGCGCGCGCATCGCGTGGAGATCGACGTCGACGGACCGCGCACCGAGGTCCCTGAGCTCGTCGGCATCCACCGCGGGGACCTCGTCCTACTGAACGACGACGACCTGGCCTACGCCAAGATCCGCCTCGACGAGCAGTCGCGACGGACCGCGATCGAGCACCTCGCGGCGATCGCGAACCCGCTCGCCCGCTCGATCGTCTGGGGCTCGATGTGGGACGCCACGCGCGACGCCGAGTCGCCCGCGAGCGACTACGTCCGGCTGGTGCTCGGGAACATCGCCACCGAGACCGAGTCCACGACGCTCCGCACGACGCTGTCGCAGCTGCTGCTCACCGCACGCAGCTACGTCGCACCCGTCCGGGCCGACGCCACCATCCGCGAGGTCGGTGACGCCCTGTGGCAGCTCGCCGACTCGGCCGCTGCGGGGAGCGACGCACAGTTCCAGTTCGTGAAGTTCTTCGCGCAGATCGCGTCGACACCGGAGCACGTCGCGACGCTCAACGGCCTCCGCAACGGCTCGGTCACGCTGCACGACCTGACGATCGACACCGACCTGCGCTGGGAGCTCCTCGAGGGCCTCGTGCTCGCCGGTGCCGCCGGCAACGCCGAGGTCGACGCCGAGCTGGCCGCGGACAACACCGCGTCCGGTGCGCAGGCGGCCGCCCGTGTCCGGGCGACGATCCCGACCGCCGAGGGCAAGCTCGCGGCGTTCTCCTCCCTCATCGACTCGGACGACCTGCCGAACGCCATCGTCCGGCAGACCACCGTCGGGTTCACCCATGTGCTCTCCCCCGTCACGCTCGAGGGCATCGTGCCGCGGTACTTCGACGCGATCACCGGGATCTGGGCGACGCGGAGCTACCACATCGCGTCGACGGTGATCGGCGGGCTCTACCCGTCGCCGCTCGCGAGTGTCGAGCTGCGCGACGCCACGACCGCCTGGCTCGAGACGCACCAGGAGACGCCGGCGCTCCGTCGCATCGTGATCGAGAGCCTCGCCGGGGTCGACCGGGCCCTCGCCGTGCAGGCCGCCGACGCCTGACCGGACGTGTGGTACCGGTCATCGGCTCGCGTCCCCGGCCTCAGGCTGAGCACGCGGTGTGATCAGGTCGTGTGAGGCGGGCCGCTCAGGCTCGCCTCACACGACACCCCTAGCATCGTTCGGATCATGCACCTGCTCGCCACGACATCCACGCCCGCCCCCACGACACCAGCAGGAGAGGCGTCAGCAGCCGTGACCAACGCGTTCACCCAGTTCGTCGGGACCTGGCACGTCGCCATCACGATCGTCGTCGTGATCCTCGTCGCCATCGGTCTGCGGCTGTTCCTCCGGAAGGTCATCCGCGATCTCGTGAACCGCGTCGTCAGCGGCGTCAAGAAGAAGCAGAACATCGAGGACACGCAGGCCCTCATCGCGTCCCCGCTCCAGACCGCCCGCGTCGTCCAGCGCACACGGACACTGGGGAGCGTCCTCGAGAACGTCGCAACGGTGGTGATCGTGCTCGTCTCGCTCGTCATCATCGCGAGCCAGTTCGGCGCCAACCTCCTGGGACTCGTCGCCGGGGCCTCCGTCGTCGCGGCAGGCCTCGCCGTCGGTGCGCAGAGCATCGTCCGCGACCTGCTGTCCGGCGTGTTCATGATCATGGAGGACCAGGCCGGCGTCGGTGACGTCGTGGACACGGGCCATGCCACCGGTGTCGTCGAGAACGTCGGTCTCCGTGTCATGCAGGTCCGTGACGTCAACGGCATCCTCTGGTTCGTCCCCAACGGCCAGATCCTCCGCGTCGGCAACATGTCGCAGGGCTGGTCACGCGTGCTCGTCGACATCACGGTCCCGTACGACACCGACATCGACGCGGTCCAGGAAGCCCTCCTGACGGCCGCGGTCACGATGGCGGGCGAGGCGCGGTGGAAGCAACGCATCGTCGAGAAGCCGGAGATCTGGGGACTGCAGTCGATCACCGAGTCCGCGATGGTGTTCCGGCTCGTCGTGAAGACCCGCGCCGTCGAGCTCGACTCCGTCGGCCGCGAGCTCCGGGTCCGCCTGAAGACCGCCGTCGACGACCTCGGGATCACCCTGCCCACGATGGCGATGATCATGCCGGCAGGCTGGGAGAACGCGTCGTCGATCAACGGGGTCCGTCCGGTGCAGACACAGCCGACCCCGGTCACGAAACCCCGCCGGACACGCGCTCCGAAGCAGACTCCACCGACGGACGGCCCGGTCTCGTGACGGAACCGGTCAGCACTACCGGCCCGGACGACACGACGCCGCCGACATCCGGACCTGCTCGCGCAGGCCTCGGGCAGCCGATCACCCTGCGCGTCGGACCGTCCGGTGGCGCGTCGCACGCAGGAGGCGCATCGCAGGGAGGCGGCGCATCGCTCGGGGTCGGCTCGTCCGGCGGCACCGCCCCTGCCCCTGCCCCTGCCCCTGCCCCTGCCCCTGCCCCGAGCATCGGTGGTGAACTGTTCGACCGGATCGGCGGTGCACCCACGTTCGACCGACTGGTGCGGGTCTTCTACGAGGGCGTCCGCAGCGACCCGGTGATCTGGCCGATGTACCCCGCAGACGACCTTGAGGGTGCGATCCAGCGCCTCTCGCTCTTCCTGCAGCAGTACTGGGGCGGCCCGGGGACGTACAGCGAGCGCCGGGGGCACCCGCGGCTCCGGATGCGGCACAACCCCTTCCGTGTGACGCCCGAGGCCCGGGACCGATGGCTCCTGCACATGCGCACGGCCGTCGACTCGCTCGACCTCGCCCCGCTCGACGACGCCACGCTGTGGGCGTACCTGGACCGCGCGGCGCACGCGATGGTCAACGCGCTCGACTGAGCCCCGTCTCCGGGAGGGGAGGCGCGGGTCGGCAGTGCGCCGTCCCTCCAGTCCGTCATCCGGCCGGGAGGCGCGGGTCGGCAGTGCGCCGTCCCTCCAGTCAGAAGGCGGCCGGCACGACGGCGTCAGCCGGCGTAGCTGCCGGTTGCCATCTCCTCAAGGAGGGTCGGGCGGGTCGGACGCCAGCCGTACTCGTTGCGCGCGTGGGCGCCGAACGCCTCCTGGTGCATCATCAGGGCATCCGCGAGGGCTGCTCCGAGACGTTCCCGTGAGCCGTTCGGTGAGTCACGGACGACCTCGTGGCCGCGGGCACCGGCCTCGCCGATCTCGCGGACGGACGGGTTGTCCCCCGCGGCCGCGATGACGTAGGGGTCGTGCCGGTCGTGGTGGAGCACCAGTGCGTAGAGCTCCGCGAGGTCCTCGACGTGCACCGTCGTCCAGCGCTGCGAACCGTCCCCGATGAGCTGCACGTCGTGCTCGCCGTCGCCCCTGAGGAGGTTGGGGAGGCCGCCCCCGTTGCCGTAGACGATCCCGGGAGCGACGATCGTGGCGTGCACGTCGCTGTCCCGGATCGCACGTTCGATCGGCATCCGCCATGCGGTGAGGTCGGGCGGGTCCATCGGGGAGTGCTCCGAGATGTCCGTCGAGTTGCCGAACACCCACACGCCGCCCGTCTGGATGAACCGCTTCGGTGTGCCGTGGAACGCATCGAGGATCGTGTCGACGAAGGTGCCGTCCACCTCGGCCGAGGTCGCGTCGCCCGGGGACGCGGTGTGCACCACGGCGTCTGCCTCGTGCGCGAGCCGGGCCACCACGTCGGTGTCGCTGATGTCGCCGACGAGGGCCGTCCCGCCCGCAGCACGCACCGCCTCGGCCTTCTGGTCCGAGCGGACGATCGCGGTGACGGTGTGACCGTGCGCGATGAGCGCGGGGAGGACGGATGAGCCGATGTACCCGGACGCGCCGGTGAGCATGACGTGCATGGCTTCAGCGAACCACCTTCGGAGACAACTCGCCCAACGGTCCGATGATCTGTTGTACACAATACTCGGTATTTTCGTTTCGGTTTGGGGGATTCTGCCAGGCTCCCTGCATGCCGAGACACTCCCGCAGCGCGCTCCGCGCTCCGGAGCGTGCGACATCGTTCCGGATGCGGCACGATCTCCAGGGACTCCGTGCATACGCCGTGCTGATCGTCATCGCGACTCACGTGTGGGGAGTCCCGACCGGTGGTCACGTGACGGTCGACATGTTCTTCGTCATCTCGGGGTTCTTGATCACCGGCCTCCTCCTCCGAGAGCAATCCCTCTTCGGCCGCGTCTCCCTCAGGGCGTTCTTCGGCCGACGAGTGAAACGGTTGCTCCCCGCAGCCGCGGTCGTCGGGGCACTCACCATCACCTTCAGCGCCCTGATGTTCTCCGCCGCTCGGCGCAACAGCGTCCTGGAAGACGGCCTGTGGTCGATGCTCCTCGTCCAGAACTGGCATCTCGCCACTGTGCAGACGGACTACTTCGCAGCCGACGGACCGGTGTCGCCGTTCCAGCACTACTGGTCGCTGTCGGTCGAGGAGCAGTTCTACCTCTTCTGGCCCGTGCTCATGGTCCTGGTGTTCTCACTGATCGGCCGATCCACAGATGCGCCGGACTCCCGCCGGTCCCGCCTGGCGCGAGGCGCCGTGGGCGGACTGCTCGTCGCGATGACGCTGGCGTCCTGGGCATGGTCGCTCCACGATTCCGCCGCCGCGCCGACGACGGCGTACTTCTCGACGCTCGACCGGGCCTGGGAGATCGGGTGCGGAGCCGTGATCGCGTTCGGTGTCCGCTGCTGGGAGCGGGTTGCACCACGCCTCGGTGTGGCCCTCCTCTGGCTCGGCGTGGTCGGCCTCGGAGTCTCGATGGCAGTCGTTCCGGAGACGCCGGGGTTCCCGGCACCATGGGGAACGCTCCCCGTCCTGGCGACCGGCGCTGTCCTGATCGGCGGCGCGAACCCGGCCGTTCGGGTGCCGACGTTCCTGGCGAACCGGGTGACGGACTACCTCGGCGGTCTCAGCTACAGCCTGTACCTCTGCCACTTCCCGGTCCTCGTGCTCCTCCGGTCGGTGGACCCGTCCGTCGGCTGGCTCACGCTCCCCATCTGCGGCGCACTCGCGGTCAGCGTGCACCACGCGGTGGAGGTTCCGCGTATGCGGGGTGCGTGGTTCTCCTGGTCGCCTCCCGCCGCGGCCCGGCTGCGTGAGAGTTTCCAGGGCACTGCGCCGTTCATGCTCATCGGGTTGGCCACGGTCACGATCCTGATGAGCGCCGTCGCGATCCACGCAGTGCGACCGCGGTCGGTGCCGTCGCCCCCTGACGCCGCCGTGACGACTGACGAAACTCGGGTCCACGACACCGACGTCGATCGCGACGCGAGCGGGGGCGGCGCGGACATGTCTGCGGTCGCGGCGCTGCAGACGCAGCTGACCGCGGCACTCGCCGCGACGAGCTGGCCGACCTTCGATCCGCCGGTCGAGAGAGCCCGAGACGAACACCCCACAGACGACTGTGGGCGGCTGGACGATCCTCTTCCGCTCTCGAGCTGCACGTTCGGGCCGGCGGACGCATCCGTGAGGATGATGCTCGTGGGCGACTCGACGGCCGCGTACCTGGCCGACGCCCTGGTGACCCTCGTGAAGGAACCGTCCTCCGATGTGCGCCTGATGACGCGGACCGCCTACGGGTGCTCCTTCTCCGACCTCCCCGCTGGTCCGGCCGTCTCCGACGAGTGCATCGACTTCCGCAACACGGCGATGGACGACGTGGAGCGGGAGCATCCCGACGTCCTCCTCATCGTGAACACCTACGGCTCGATCGAACTCGCCGACAAGTCGATCATGCCCGTTGCCACGTGGTCCAAGGCCCTGACGACGTTCGCGACGAGAGCGGATGCGGCTGCCGGTACGGTCGTGCACCTGTCGCCACCGCCGCCGGGGCCGGACCCGACGGAGTGCATCACTCCCGGCGGATCTCCGGAGCGGTGCGTCACCTCGAGCTCGGGCGCCTGGGCGGCGCGGTGGACCGCGGTCGAGTTCATCGCCGAGCGCCTGCACCAGACTGCGATCGACATCCGGCCGCTGGTCTGCGTGGTGAGCCGTTGCCCGGTGTTCGCCGGGAACACACTCATCCGGTTCGACGGAGTGCATCTCGCACCGGCATACGCCCGCAAGATGGCGCCCGGTCTTCGCGAGCTGCTGATGCCGGTGCTGGACCAGGCTGAAGCTCCGGCCGAGCAGTCCGACGGCTGAAGTCTCGGACCGCGCGTCGACCGGGTTCCGAGGACGCGGAGTTCTGCGCTCCGGTTTTCGACTCCCGGGCTGGTCTGGGCCCGGATGTCGGTCCCGGTCCCGCCTGCCGCGTCGATCAGCGAGACAGAGTCCTGTGTGCCGGGTGGATCAGCGAGACAGGGTCCTGGCTGCCGGGTCGATCAGCGAGACAGGGACCAGGCGCGCCGTTTCACCAACACATGGCCGCGAGTCGTCGTGAGCCGGCTCCAGGGCCCCGTCTCGAAGAGCCGCACGCGATCACCGTCGCGCAGGAAGCCGAGGCTCTCCGCAGCGAAGGCTGCTCCGGCGGGGACGTGTTCCGACTGCGCGATCGGTCGGCCCCACACCTCCGACCGAACCCGGCGCACGACAGCGTCGCCGGACGCGGTCGGGACGGTCTCGGCGACCTCGGCGATGCCGACACGAGCTTGGTCGCGCAGCACGGTGACGTCGAGGTCCGGCAGCGGCACCCATCCTCCACGCGGCGGCGAGATCGCGGCCCAGGTGACGGTGTTGACCTGCAGCGGGAGTTCGATGACGATCCCGTGTGCCGGCGTCGCCGGGTCCTCGGGGAGATCGTCGTCGGCGGTGTGCGCGTCCTCGTCGTCGCCGTCGTCGCCGTCGTCGCCGTGTCCGTCGATGTCGTCGCCGACGCTGTCGTCGCCGGCGCTGTCGTCGCCGGCGCTGTCGTCGAGGCGCTCGGCGACGATGCGGAGCCGCTCCGCGAACGACTCGATGGGGACGACCGCATCGAACGAGACCGCCTCGGTCAGCTCGAACGTCCGGAGTCCGAGGACCGTCGGGACCTCGTCGAGGAGACCGGCCGGGTAGAGCACAGCGGTGTACACGGCGAGCACACCTGCCCCGGCGATCAGTCGGACCGATCCGTCCTCGACACGGGCGGCACGTCCGAGGTACGTGCGGAGGTCGTTGAGGGAGGCGGTGTCGGGAAGCGCGAAGGACGGACTCATGTCCCGGTCAGGATAGCGAACCGCGGCTGGACGCAAGGGGCTCGTCGGAGCCACATCCGCAGCCAGAGCCATGGCCGCGGCGGCTCGTAGACTGACCCACGATGAACGGCGAACAGAGCGACGATCCGACGGCGACCGAGCCCGACTTCATGCCCACGTTGCGCTTGGTCGACACGGGCGCGAACACCGGCGAGACGATCATGACCGGCTCGAGCCACTGGTCTCCCGGCGGCCGTGTGTTCGGCGGCCAGGTCCTCGCCCAGTCCGTCGTCGCCGCGCAGTCGACGATCTCCGGGCGCGCGATCCACTCCATGCACGGCTACTTCCTGCGCCCCGGGTCGATCGAGGACCCGATCACCTTCGCCGTCGAACGGATCCACGACGGACGATCGTTCGCGACGAGGCGCACGCAGGCGTTCCAGCACGGGCTGCCGATCTTCTCGATGATCGCGTCGTTCCAGGCGGAGGACTCGGGGCTCGAGCACCAGGACCCCATGCCGACAGACGTGCCGGATCCCGAGTCGCTGCCGTCCGCCGCCGAGGTCCTCGGCGGCATCGACCACCCGATCGCACAGCACTGGGCCCAGCGGTCCGTCGACGTGCGTCACGTGGACGGACCCGTGTTCATCGACGTGCAGGGCGCGCATGTTCCCCATCAGGCGGTCTGGCTCCGCGTGGTGGGCGACCTCCCTGACGACCCGGCGCTCCACCGTGCCGTCCTCGGCTACGCGAGCGATCTGTCGATCCTCGAGCCGGTGATGCGCGCGCACGGCATCGCGTGGGGATCCCACGGCGTGAAGACCGCGAGCCTCGACCACGCCATGTGGTGGCATCGGGACGGCCGTGCGGACGACTGGGTGCTCTACACGCAGGAGTCGCCGAGCGCGCAGGGCGGTCGTGGTCTGGCGCTCGGTCGGATGTTCGACCGGTCCGGACGGCTCCTGACGACGGTGGCTCAGGAGGGCATGGTGCGGGTCCCCGGCATCTGAGCCGGGTCGGGACGGGTCACGGTCGCGAGAACGCCACCGGCTCCTCCATGTACGCCTCGCACGCGGCACGCTCCGTCGCTGTGAGACGGCGCGGCCGATTCGACTCCGCGTCGACGAGGACCAGCGTCGTCGTCGCGCGGGTGTAGACCTCGAACGGGTCCGTGCCCACCGGCGAGCACACCTCGTACGAGACGTCGATGCTCGCGCCGCCGATCCTGCCGATCCAGAGCTGGATGTCGAGCGGACGGCGCAGGTACGGGATCGATGCCAGGTACTCGAGCCGCTGCCCCGCGATCACCGTCAGGGTACCGGACCCCGGACGCCCGTCGATGATCGGGTCCGGGGTCTCCGGAGACGCCTCGAGCTCCTCGGGGTCCGGCGCCCAGAACGCCATGATCCGCGCCTCCTCGAGGAGGCGCAGCATCGCGGAGTTGTTGACGTGCCCGTAGGCATCGATGTCGCTCCACCGGATCCGCGTGGGGACATGGAGACGCGTCATGCGCCTGTCCCCGGCTGCCGTAGGGCCGAGATCCACGACCCGCGCACCCGGTGGGCCCCGGCCCGTCGAGCTCCGGACATCAGTCGCGCGTCAGCTTGCGGTACGTCGACCGTGCCGGCTTCGCCGCGTCGGCTCCGAGACGCTCGACCTTGTTCTCCTCGTAGGCCTGGAAGTTGCCTTCGAACCAGTACCAGTTCGGGGTGCCGTCCTCGTCGACACCCTCCCACGAGAGGATGTGGGTGGCGATCCGGTCGAGGAACCACCGATCGTGTGTGATCACCACGGCACACCCCGGGAACTCGAGCAATGCGTTCTCGAGGCTTCCGAGCGTCTCGACGTCCAGGTCGTTCGTCGGCTCGTCGAGGAGGAGGAGGTTCCCGCCCTGCTTGAGTGTGAGGGCGAGGTTCAACCGGTTGCGCTCTCCGCCCGAGAGCACCCCGGCCTTCTTCTGCTGGTCCGGTCCCTTGAACCCGAACTGCGAGACGTAGGCCCGCGACGGGATCTCGGTCTTGCCGACCTGGATGTAGTCGAGGCCGTCGGACACGACCTCCCACAGGTTCTTGTTCGGGTCGATGCCGCCACGGCTCTGGTCGACGTAGGAGATGTCCACCGTCTCGCCGACCTTGAGCTCGCCGCCGTCGAGCGGTTCGAGCCCGACGACCGTCTTGAACAGCGTCGTCTTGCCGACACCGTTCGGACCGATGACGCCGACGATGCCGTTCCGGGGCAGCGTGAAGGAGAGGTTGTCGATCAGGACGCGTTCGCCGAACTGCTTGTGCAACTTGTTCGCGTCGATGACCTGCGAGCCGAGGCGCGGTCCGACGGGGATCACGATCTCCTCGAAGTCGAGCTTCCTGGTGCGCTCCGCCTCGGTCGCCATCTCCTCGTACCGGGCGAGACGGGCCTTCGACTTGGCCTGCCGACCCTTCGCGTTGCTCCGCACCCATTCGAGCTCCTCGGAGAGACGCTTGGCGAGCTTGGCGTCCTTCTTGCCCTGGACCTCGAGACGCGCACGCTTCTTCTCGAGGTAGGTGGAGTAGTTGCCCTCGTACGGGTAGAGGCGCCCACGGTCGACCTCGGCGATCCACTCGGCGACGTGGTCGAGGAAGTACCGGTCGTGGGTCACGGCGAGGACGGCACCGTGGTACTGCGCGAGGTGCTGCTCGAGCCACTGCACGCTCTCGGCGTCGAGGTGGTTCGTGGGCTCGTCGAGGAGCAGCAGGTCGGGCTTCTGGAGCAGCAGCTTGCAGAGTGCCACGCGACGCTTCTCGCCGCCGGACAGGTGGGAGATCATCTCGTCGCCGGGCGGGCACTGGAGGGCGGCCATCGCCTGCTCGAGCTGGGAGTCGAGGTCCCACGCGTCAGCGGCGTCGATGTCTTCCTGCAGGACGCCCATCTCGCTGAGGAGCGCATCGAAGTCCGCGTCCGGCTCGGCCATCGCTGCGGAGATCTCGTTGAACCGGTCGATCTTGCCCTTGATCGGTCCGACGCCCTCTTGCACGTTCTCGAGGACGGTCTTCGACTCGTCGAGCTCCGGCTCCTGCATGAGGATGCCGACGGTGAACCCGGGCGACAGCTTGGCGTCACCGTTCGAGGGCTGGTCGAGGCCGGCCATGATCTTGAGGATCGTCGACTTGCCGGCACCGTTCGGGCCGACCACGCCGATCTTGGCTCCGGGCAGGAACGACATGGTCACGTCGTCGAGGATCAGTTTGTCGCCGACCGTCTTGCGGGCGCGGACCATTTGGTAGATGTACTCAGCCATATTGCCTCCAGTCTACTGAGCGGGCGGACGACGAGCGGGCACGCGTCCTGGACGATCACGCAGACGACGACCTGGTGTCACCGTGCGCAGCCGCGACGTGCCGTGACTACCAGTCGATCGCGCGCGTGTTGCCGATCAGGCAGTGCCCAGTCCCGAGCACGGGCGCGGTGTCACCGACGTAGGTGCTCCCTCGGAACTGTCCGAGCAGACAGGTCGATCCGACGAGCACCGAGACCTCGATCGAGTCAGCGCCTCGACCGATCGACGTCGTGTCGGGTGTGATCTGCATGGCCCCCTTGTCGAACCCAGCCGTGACGAGCGAGTCGACGATGTCATGGTCGTTCGCGCTTCCGTTCCGGGCTGCGAGTGCGGTGTTCGCGCCGTCGAACTTCGACTTGGCGGCAGTGACCTCGGGCCCTGCCGTCGCAGTGGCTGACGGTGTCGCCGAGCTGGAAGCCGACGCCGAGGCCGAGTTCTCCGACGCTGGCGAACCCGTCACCGTGTCGCGATCCGGCGACGCTCCGAGCGTGCACGACGTCAACCCGAGTGCGAGTGATCCAGCCAGGACGATGCCGAGCAGGTGCCTCCGGCGCATCGACAACCCCTTCTCCCCACGGCCGATGCTGCATCCGCTACGGAACGCCGCCGAGCAGCGCGGCGTGGTGCGGTGCGGTGCGGTGCGATCGACCTGATCGCTGCGACCGACGTGGCCGCGACGGTGCACGAGTCTACTGGTGCCCGGATCAGAACACCGGATCCGGCAGGGGCCGCTCGGGCGCGGACTCCTCGAGGTGGTCGGGGACCGCGGGGTCGTCGGGGAGCGCCGGTTCGTCGCGCAGCGGAGCAGCGTCGCTGAGCGACGCCACGTCATGGGGCGCCGGATCCTCGTGGTCCGCGGGTTCGTCGTGGACCACTCCGTCTCGGCCGACGCGAGCCATCCAGTCGTCTTCGTGATCCGAGCCGCCGGCCGGGATGCCGGACTCCACCCGTCCCTCCAGTCCGACTCCGGAGTCGATGCTCGTCGCGGAGGCGACCGCACGCTCCTCAGCCGTCGGCAGTTCGCCCGGCCAGGCTGTCTCGTCGGTCGTGTGACGCGTGACCTTCCGCCACTGCGACCGACCGTACGCGAGGTCGTGACCGATCGAGTCCCCGTCGATCTCGACCGCGGTCCCGCTGCGGTGGTCTCGTTCCCACGGGCGGATCCGCAGACGCCCGGCGACGAGGACACGGTCACCCTTGATGACCGACTCCTGGACATTCGTCGCCAGGGTGCGGAAGGCGGTGACGGTGAACCAGTTCGTGTCGCCGTTGACCCACGCCGAGGTGGCGCGGTCCCAGCGACGGGACGGGGATGCGAGCCGGAAGCTCGTGATCGAGAGCCCCGTGCCGGTGACGAGGTGACGAGGGACGGTGGCGACGATGCCGCGGATGGTGATGGTGTCGTTCATGTCCTGAATGCTGCCGAGGACGGGACCCGCTCATGCGGATCCCGTCTCCGGTTGTGGAGAACCAGCCTGCCGTCCCGACCTGGGGAGGACGGGTAAGCAGTGGTGATCAGTGCGCGCGGAACTCCGGCCGCTCGGCGTTCGGGCCCAACGACGCGTGCACCGCGCGCTTCGCGGACTCGAGCGTCGGGTAGACGGCACTCCGTGCGGACGATCCGTACAGGTCGACACGGAACTCCGCGCCGTCCTGGTGGACACTGCCGACGGCACCGGCCGGTCCGACGGCCACCCACGTCCCAGCGGACACGGTTCCGTCCGACTCAGTTCCAGCGTCGGCCGTCGTGCTCGCGGACGCACCCGTCGCCTCGGTCTCGATGTCGGTCTGCATCATCAACCACCTCCTTGTGGTTCGGTGACGCCGTCGCCCGACCGGGCTACGACGCCAGGATGTACTGACTGTACGCCTTGCGGACCTTGTTCACCTTGGGCAGCGCGACAGCGAGGCAGTACCCCTGCCCGGGGTTCTTCGCGAAGAAGTCCTGGTGGTACTCCTCGGCACGGTGGAAGGTCCCGAGCGGCTCCACGGTCGTGACGACACCGCCGTCCCAGATCTCCGATGCGCGAGCGATCGCGGCCTCGAAGACGGCCCGCTGCGCGTCGTCCGCCGGGAACATCGCCGAGCGGTACTGCGTGCCGACGTCAGCGCCCTGGCGGTTCCGCTGACGGGGATCGTGCAGCGTGAAGAAGACGTCCAGCACGACATCAGCGGGGATCACCGACTCGTCGAAGGTCACTGCGACGGCTTCGGCGTGGCCGGTCGTTCCGCTGCAGACGGCCTCGTACGTCGGGTGCGCCGACTCGCCGCCGACGTACCCGGACACCACGTCCGACACGCCCTGCAGAGTGCGGTACACCGCATCGAGACACCAGAAACAACCGCCTGCGAGCACGAAGGTCGTCATCGAGCACACCTTTCCGTCATCATCCGCCTCCCGACGACGGAGACCGTTCGGCCGGGAGGCCCGTGGCCCGGTCGGGCCCTCGTCCTCCCCAACCGAGACCCCCCGATCCGCATTCCCCCGGCCGTTCCTGCCCGACGCGGGCGTCAGTGGTCCGCCGTACCGTCGGAGCAGTCCCCGATCGAACACCGAGCATCGACACGGACCAGGAGCCACCATGACGACCACGACGACCACACACCCCGACGCGACCGGACCGGTCCTGCGCCTGCGCCCGCCCCGTCCGGTGGCGCGGACACGAGGATCGCTGCACATCCTGGACGTCCGCGACGACCTCAGTCGCATCTCACGTGCCAACGGTGAGATCGTCGGCTACGTCGACCGGATCGACGTCGCCGGCGGCCCCGCGTTCCGGGCCCGCCGCTTCGTCCCGGCAGAACGTCGGTTCGTCGCGCTGCCGAGCGTCTGGAGCGCGGACGACGCGGTGGACATGCTGCGGTTCTGACGGCCCGGACACCCCGTTCGTCCGGTTGCGCCTGTCGCGCCCCGGCTCGCGGCACGATGGTCGATATCGTGCGGTCATGGAATGGTGGAACAACTTCGTGGACTGGTCAGGGTCGGACCACGGCTGGCAGATCATCTCCGGTGCGATCGTCCCGTTCGTCGCCATCGTGGTCGCAGGCGTCGTCGCGGCGTTGATCGGTCGCGGTGCGACGAAGCGTGTCGTCGCGATGCAGGAGCGCGAGGCGAGGAACGCGGCAGTGGCAGGCGTGGTCTCCGCGGCACGCAAGGCCGCGACCTGGGGCAGCCTCGGACACGACGAGCGCGGGTATGCGGATCACCTCGCCGAGGACGCCGACATCAGGTTGCGCCTCCTGCCCGTGAGCGGTGCGCCCGTCGCGGCGAACTGGGCGCAACACGAGATCGCCGACATCAAGAAGAACTCCTCCACGTTCAGCTTCCAGGCCGAGCAGTCCCTGGCCGAGTTCCGCGATCGGATGCTCGAGTGGCAGGCGCGGCCGTCCAGGGCACGGAAGCTGTTCCGTTCCGATCTCGAGCAGTGGAAGTTCGAGGCACCCGACGCGGACGCCGACCTCATCAACCGGCAGCAGGCGTGGAATGCAGACCAGGTCGACCGGGATCGACGAAGCTCGGACGCTGCTGCGACCCCAGGAGGCTCTGCGACACCGGAGGGTTCCGTGACTCCCGCAGGTCCGTCGGCCACGGCCGCAGCCGCGTCCCCCGCAGCGCCCACCCCCACGCCCGCGCGAACGCCCACGCCGACGCCGACGCCGACGCCGACGCCGACGCCCGTGTCGACGCCGGCGCCCGTGTCGACGCCGGCGCCCGTGTCGACGCCGGCGCCCGTATCGACGCCGGCGCCCGTATCGACGCCTACGCCAGCGCCCGACGCCGTCACGCCGGCCCGTCCGGTCGAGCCGGCCCGGTCGACCCCGGTCTCCACCGCCGACCGCGATGCCACGTCCATCATTGGCGCATCGGCGCGGCTCGGCGACACCCCGAGCGGTACGGCCGCGCCGCTGACCGAACGGAAGGTCGACGCCGCAGCGCCGTCGACCAGCACGGCGTCGATCCCGACACGGCTCAGCGAGACCCCGGCCGAACACTCCGATCCTGACGAGACCGCGGAGGCACCGTACGGGTCACCCGTCAGCGCCAGCGAACTCCGACGCCGCGCAGTCGACGACGACGAGTAGGAACGACGACGAGTTGCGAGGTCGGCCTGTCACGACGAGCCCCGTCGATGCGCAGCGACGACGATCGAACATGATGCGGGATCGGTCACCGCGCGGTCGCGACCCGCAGAGCTCCGTGCGACACGGTCGACAGCGCGGCTGACCGATATCCTGGAACTGATCGCCCCCGTGGCCCAATGGATAAGGCAGCGGATTTCTACTCCGACGATTGCGGGTTCGACTCCTGCCGGGGGCACACTCTCCGACCGGTCCGACCGCCGTTGCCTGCCCCATGCGCTTCGTCGGCGCAACCGGCTTCGTCGGCGCAACCGGCTTCGTCGGCGCAACCGTCAGTGGCGGAGCGCTCCCGCGAGAGCGACGAGCAATTGGTCCCGCTGCGGTACACCCGGTGACCGGAAGACCTCTCGGCCCTGATCGTCGCTGATCCGGATGGTCGGTGTCGACCGGATGCCGAGCGCCTCGACCTCGTCCGGCCGTGCCGCGACGTCGATCTCCCGGGCCTCGAGACCGGGCACGAGCCGCACGGCCTCCGCGACGACACGACGCGCACCAGCACACGGCGCACAGAACGCGGACGTGAACAGGTCGATGCGCATGTGCCCTGGAACGCGGAACGGCTGCCCCGCATTCCGCGGAACAGCCGTGCGGGCATCACTCACCCAAACCGTGGTCAAGCCCGGTCGAAGCCACCACTCCGGTCGCCGCGCTCGTCGAGCTGGTCGACGGGGTCGGAGTCCTTCGGGTCGAACGCGTAGTCCACGTGCACCTGGTCGAGCACCTGCTTGGCCTCGGTGGCCGTGTAGGTGAACGCTGTCTCGAGCCCCTCGACCCCGGCGTACGCCGTGACCTCCTGGTCCCATGCGTCGGTCGTTGCAGTCCTCGTGTCGGTCGTACCGTCGAAGGGGCCGCCGTGGAAGAGGACGGTGTACTGGTCGCCCTCGTGGATCGTGATGTCGCTCATGCCATCTCTTCTACCAGCCGGCAGCCAGCACGTACCCAGGCAGCCGGAGTCGAGACCTGCGAGGCAGCTTCGGGCAGCCCCTGGTTTGTCGGATACATAGCTTGGCTATATAATTACCTCATGACCGCCGACCACGACGACACCATCGAGACGCTCCTCGTCGCGGTGAACCGGCTCATCCGGCGCGCGGCGCAGGCGAGCGGCAATGCGACGTCGTCGGCGGTCTGGCGCACCCTCGGGATCCTCGACGCGGACGGCACGATGCGCATCGGCGAACTGGCGACCGCGAGCCGAGTGTCGCAGCCCACCATCACCAAGCTCGTTGCCGGGATGATCGCCGACGGTCTCGTCGACCGTGCAGCCGACCCCGACGACTCCCGGGTGGGTCTCATCGCGATCACCGATGCGGGCCACGACGCCATCGCCGCCTGGCGAGCAACCCTGGCGCGGGAGGTCGGGCCGCTCTTCGACGATCTCGACGCGTCCGAGTGGGACACCCTGCACGCCGCCGCAACCCTCATCGCCACCCGCGTCGGCACATCGACGACCTCGCAACCAGTCGGCACCACATCGACGGCCCCGCAACGGGTCGGCACCACATCGACGACCCCACAGCGGGTCGGCACCACATCGACGACCCCACAGCGGGTCGGATCGGAGACACCAGCGTGACCAGCCACGCCCCAGCCGCGGGCACCAGCATCCTCAAACAGCCGACGGCCGTCTGGGCGATCGCCTTCGCGAGCGTCGTCGCGTTCATGGGCATCGGCCTCGTGGACCCGATCCTCCCCGCCATCGCCGCATCCCTCCGGGCCACACCGTCGCAGACCGAGCTGCTCTTCACGAGCTACCTCGCGGTGACCGGTGTCGCGATGTTCTTCACGAGCTGGGTGTCCAGCCGCATCGGCCCGAAGAAGACGCTGATGATCGGGCTTGCCCTCATCGTCGCGTTCGCCCTGTTCGCCGCTCTGTCGAACGACGTGTGGATCATCATCGGGTTCCGCGCGGGTTGGGGACTCGGGAACGCGCTCTTCATCTCCACGGCACTCGCCACGATCGTCGGAGCAGCGTCCGGTGGCACGGCGAGTGCCATCATCCTCTACGAGGCGGCACTCGGTCTCGGCATCGCGATCGGCCCGCTCGTCGGCGGACTCCTCGGCTCCGTCAGCTGGCGAGGCCCCTTCTTCGGCGTGACCGTCCTCATGGCGATCGCCTTCATCGCGATCATGGTGCTCCTCAAGTCGAGCGCGATGGAGAAGCCGACGCCGACCAAGCTCTCCGCGCCGTTCCGTGCGCTCCGACGCCCTGCGCTCGCCGCACTCGCCGCGACCGCGCTGTTCTACAACATCGGCTTCTTCGTGCTCCTCGCCTACACGCCGTTCCCCCTCGGGTTCGACGCCCTCGGCATCGGGTTCACCTTCTTCGGATGGGGTCTCGGACTCGCGATCACATCTGTCTGGGTGGCACCACTCCTGACGGCGAGGATGCGTCGGACAACGGTCCTCCGCATCGCACTCCCCCTCCTCGCACTCGACCTGTTCGCCGCCGCCGTGTTCGTCACGAGCCAGGTCGGTCTCGTGATCTGCGTGATCGTCGGTGGCCTCGTGCTCGGCGTCCTCAACACCGTGCTCACCGAGAGCGTGATGGAGGCAACGGACCTCCCCCGGTCGGTCGCATCGAGCGCCTACTCCGCGGTGCGCTTCCTGGGTGGCGCGGTTGCTCCGCCGGTCGCGACACTCCTCGCCGACGCCTACTCGCCGAGCGCCGCCTACGTGTTCGCCGGCTCGTCGGTCGTCGTCGCGCTCGTCGTGACCATCGTCGCAGCGAAGGCACTCCGGCGCGTCGACGACGGTCCGGAGTCCGAGCGAGTCGAGGCCGAGGCGATCACCGTCGGGGGCGCATCGTGAATAGTATAAATAGCGTATAATTTGAGATGTGAAGTTAACGATATAGAGTTCTTTCTGTGCCGAAATGAGCACACCACCAACAGGACAGGAACTCCATGACCAAGATCATCCGAACGCTCTCCACCCTCGCCGCCGCAGCAGCGGTCACCGCCGGCCTCGCATTCGCGCCCGGCGTCGCGAACGCAGCGCCCGCCGCGCCCGCCGCCGCTTCCTCCTCCTCCACGCAGGGCACCGTCCCGGCGTTCGTCGGCCTGTCCGACGGCGACACGCTGCAGCAGAAGGGGAGCACGATCCAGATCCGGAGCAAGGCCGGGAACACGCTCATGGTTACCTCGTCGAAGTGGGTGCCCGGTCAGGGTTCGACCATCGCCACGGACGACGTGGTCGCCACCGGGGAGATCACGACGCTCAAGGTCCGGAAACTCGCGCTCGGCAGCCAGACGCTGCGCATCCAGCAGATCGAGGACGGCGTCTGGAACTCCTGGCACACCACGGTGGACATCACCGTCGTCAAGTAAGCACTTTCAGCGAACGGCCCCCGCACATCAGCGCGGGGGCCGTTCCGCGTCAGCAGAATAGGATCGTGCCATGGGTACTGCGAACGACCGTCTCGTCTGGATCGACTGCGAGATGACGGGGCTCGACATCGCCGTCGACGAACTCGTCGAGGTGGCCGTGGTCGTCACCGACTTCGACCTCGAGCCGGTGCACCCCGGCTTCGACATCGTCATCAAGCCCGACCAGTCGGCGCTCGACAACATGAACGAGTTCGTGACGAACATGCACACGAGCTCGGGGCTCATCACCGAGATACCCGACGGCGTGAGTCTCGCTGACGCCGAGTTCCAGGTGCTCGAGTACATCCAGGCGCACGTCCCGGTCGAAGGCTCCGCGCCCCTCGCCGGGAACACCATCGGCACCGACCGTGCGTTCCTCGCCAAGTACATGCCCCGTGTCGACGGGCATCTGCACTACCGCAGCGTCGACGTCTCGAGCATCAAGGAGCTCAGCCGCCGCTGGTTCCCACGCGTGTACTTCAACGCCCCCGAGAAGCACGGCGGCCACCGCGCGCTCGCCGACATCCTCGAGTCGATCCGCGAGCTCGAGTACTACCGTCGTGCCGGATTCACCCCGGAGCCCGGCCCCACCTCTGACGACGTGAAGGCGATCAACGCCGAGGTCGTCGCGAAGTGGGCTCCGCGGCTCGTCGCGCCGAACGCCTGACAGGTCGCCTCCCGCAACATGGTGGCGGCACCGGACGGGAGGCACGACCCACCTCCGCCCTGCACCGCCCGCAACAGCCGTGGTTCGGAAGCAGCCCCTGTGTGTACTACTATTGATGAGCCGCGTCTGGGCTCCACCCCGGGCGCGACATGGTGGATATAGCTCAGCTGGTAGAGCGCCTGGTTGTGGTCTAGGAGGTCGCGGGTTCGAGCCCCGTTATTCACCCCGGTCGAGGGAGAGTTCCGTTCCGCGTTGCGGAACCGGAGCTCTCCCTCAGTGCTTTACAGCCCGCCCTCCGGGCGGCGCAGACGAGGGAGGACTGTGTTTCGCACGTTGTGCGAAACCGCAGGCCTCCCTCAGTGCTTGCTGGCCCGCCCTCCGGTGTGTGCACATGGAGCGACAGTTCCGGGCCAACACGACGTCGCTCCCACGGTGGCCTGTCGCCCCGTGCCCACGCATCGGATGCGCGCGCAAGGAGCGACAGTTCCGGGCCGACACGACGTCGCTCCCGCAGACGCCTGTCGCCCTGTCCCCACGCATGGGATGCGCGCGTATCGTGCGACCGGACACCCAGGGAGAGCTGGGACGATGAGCGCGTGCTGGAGATGTCGCCCGAGGCCTTCGAGGACCTCGTCACCGAGGAGCTCGACCTGCTGCCGGACGACATGATGGACGGCCTCGAGAACGTCGCCTTCGTCGTCGAGGACGAGCCGGAGGACGGTGAGGAGCTCTTCGGCCGCTACGACGGCATCGCGGCGACGGAGCGCGGCCAGTACGGCTTCGGCGAACTCCCCGACCGCATCGTCGTGTTCCGCAAGGCACATCTCCTCGAGTGCGAGAGCCTGGACGACCTGCACGACGAGGTGCACACCACCCTCGTGCACGAGATCGGCCACTACTACGGCATCGACGACGACCGGCTCCACGAGCTCGGCTGGGCCTGACCTGCTGGTTCTGCCGCAGGGGGCGTCAACTGTGCCAGGGACTCCCTCGGCCAGTTGACGCTCCCTGGGACAGAAGCGATGAGAAGGGCGGGCAGCGCGAGGAGACGCACCACGCGCGCGCTCAGGGCAGACGCAGGACCACGTCGGCGAGTGACCTCGGGTCCTCGGCGGCGATGAACGCCCGCTCCTCGGCCGCCCACCGGTCCCACTCCCGCGCGAACGTCGCGCCGTCGCGAGCGAGCGCCCGCGCCTTCCGCACCGCGTCGTCCCCGTCGAGCCAGACACGGAGTGTCGCGAGCGGCGCGGATCCGCGCGACAGCGCACCGCACCCCTCGACGACGAGCGGTCGGGTCACGTCGACGACGTGCCACTCGGCCGGGAGGCCCGTGGCCCAGTCCCAGCGCCGCCAGCGCGGACGTCCGGTCGCGTCCGGCACCGCGAGGACCTCCTGCACGACGGCATCGGACGCCGCCCGCAGCCCGTCCCACCCCGGGTAGACGTCGTCGAGATGGACGACCTCGGCGCCGAGCTCCCCCGCGAGCGAACCGGCGAGGGTCGTCTTGCCGGTACCGGACCGCCCGTCGATGAGCACCACGGGACGCGTCGCGGTGGATGCCCTGGCCACGATCTCGTCGAGCGGCACCGGTGCCCCGGCCGAGTCGACGACGGACGCACCGTCATCCGTCGGCGGTGCGCCGTGCCTCCCGTCCGCTCCGTTCGGGACGGTCATCGACCGTGCCATGTCCCCGCCGTGACCGCGGTGCCGATCGCGACGAATCCGATCCCGACCAGGACGGCCATCAGCGTCCACTCGCGGGCGCCGAACCGCGATTCCCGCGCCCACGTGCGTCGACCGGGGGCACCGAAGCCCCTCGACTCCATCGCGACCGCCAGGGTCGTCGCCCGTCGGAGCGCGAGCACCAGCAGCGCGAACGCCATCGACGCCCCGCGACGCACCCGGCCACGATCCGCGAGGCCGCGGGACCGGCGGGCCATGCCGAGCTGCCGCCAGTCCTCGCGCATCAGCGACACCATCCGGATCGCCGCGAGGGCCCCGAGGACGAACCGGGCCGGGAGCCGGAGCACCTGCGCCAGTCCGTCAGCCAGGTCGGTCGGGTCCACCGCCGCAAACACCGCGATGGTCGGCAGGACGAGTGCGAGGAGACGGAGCAGCGTCGCGAGCGCGAAGACCAGGGAACCGTCCGTGACGTGCACGAAGCCCGCGTCGATCCAGGTGCGGCCGGACGCCTCCCCGTAGAGCGCGATGCCGACCGCCGCGAGCGGTCCGGCGACGAGGAGCGGTGCGGCCCGGCGGAGCAGGGTGCCAGGGCGGATCCGCGCGAGCGGCAGGAGCAGGAGTTCGAGCACGAGGGCCGTCGCCGCGGAGACCACGTCGAGGCTCGTCACGAGGCAGACGGCGAGGGCGAGGACCCCGAGCAGCGACGCGGCGGGGTTGACACGGAGCCCCTCCGGACGCCGCTCGGCCGGCGACACGGCGGCGGCGCCAGCCTCGGCGGCGGCACCAGCCTCGGCGGCGGCGGGAGCAGGAGCCGGCGGCGGGACCAGCCGGAGCTCGCGCGCGCCGAGGGCATCGACGAGCGCCCGGTCGTGTGTCACCACGACGACGGCCGACCCGACGTCGAGGAGCCCGGCGAGCGCGTCGACGATCCCCTGCCAGGTTCTCCGGTCCTGACCGGACGTCGGCTCGTCGAGCACGACGACCCGCGGCCGCGTCGCCACGACGGTGCCGATCGCGAGGCGCCGCTGCTCCCCGCCGGACAGCGTGAACGGGTTGGCATCGGCGAGCGCCTGCAGCCCGAGGGCGAGCATGACCTCGTCGACACGGCCCTCGACGTCGTCCTCGGAGAGCCCGAGCGCACGAGGCCCCGCAGCGAGCTCATCGACGACGGTCGCGGCGACGAACTGGTGCGCTGGTTCCTGGAACACCGTGCCGATGCGTGCCGCGAGCTCCGTGCTGGACCAGGCCCCGGGCTCGGCCGACCCACCGGGGGGTGCGAGCGTGTCGGAGGCCACGACCGCGCCATGCTCGGGTCGGAGGAGCCCCGCGAGCGTCAGCCCGAACGTCGACTTGCCGACACCGTTCGGCCCCGTGACCGCGATGCACTCCCCCGCACGGACGACCAGCTCGATGCCCTGGCCGACCGGTTCCCCGGTTCGCCGAGCCGTGGTGAGCTCGGACACCGTGAGGAGCACGTCGCCACCCGGTCTCGCCGGCACCGTGTCGGGGTCGGCCCCGGGGACCCACACCCCGGCCTCGGTCAGGGCCCCGCGGTGTGCGCCCAGGACCTCGGCCGGGGGCCCGTCGGCGACGACACCACCCGAAGGCGCGAGGAGCACGAGGCGGTCCACGAGGTCGAGCCACGTGCCGATGCGGTGCTCCACGACGAGGAACGTCGCCCCGGTGTCGTCGAGTGCCCGTCCGACGGCGCGCCGGACCTGCGCGACACCCTCCGGGTCGAGGTTCGCGCACGGCTCGTCGAGCACCAGGGTCCCCGGACGCATCGCGAGCACCCCGGCGAGCGCGAGTCGTTGTCGCTGCCCGCCGGAGAGCGCCGCGGTGGACCGTCCGTGCGGCAGGTCGAGCCCCACGACGTCGAGGGCGTGCGTGACCTCGGACCAGATGGTGGGCCGCGGGACGCCGAGGTTCTCGGGCCCGAACGCCACGTCGTCGCCGACACGGGACATCACGGTGTGCGCCTCGGGGTCCTGCATGACGAGTCCGACCCGCCCGCGGACGCTGCTCGGGGCGAGTCCGTCCACCGTGCACCGACCCTCCTGCCCGGCGTCGCCGTCCGCGCCGTCCTGCCCGGCGTCGCTGTCCTGCCCGGCGTCGCCGTCCGTGTCGTCCGGCAACACGCCCGCGACCGCACGGAGGAGCGTCGACTTGCCGGCGCCAGAGGGTCCGACGATCGCGACACGTTCGCCCGGTTGCACGACGAGGTCGACCCCGCGCACGGCCCACGTGTCACGGTCCGGGTACCGGAGCCCCCACCCGGAGAACTCGATGCGAGCGGGTGCGGAGCGCGCCCCGTCCGCGCCGACCGCGGCGGCCGTGTCCGTCGGGTGAGCGGTCACGCCCGGCCGCGGGACGAACGGGCGGACGGGCGCCGGGACGAACCCCGGTCGGCCCGGAGCTCCCGGCCCACCGCGAACCCGGAGAGCACGCCGGTCCTCGCGAGCGCCCGGACGAGGAGCCACGAGCCGATGCCCGCCACGACCGCCCCGGAGAGCACCGCGCAGACGACGTACGTGATGCTGAAGGCGGGCGCGTAGCCGGCGTAGTAGAAGACGAGGTCGTTGAACCCGAGCGCGAGTCCGGCGACGGCCCCGGCGAGCATGACCACGGGCAGCCGATACGAGCGGTACAGGAAGATCGCGAGGACGAGCTCGGCACCGAGCCCCTGAACGAGCCCCGACTCGAGCGTCATCGGCCCCCAGACGTTCCCCATCAGCGCCTCGACCGTCGCGGCGACGAGCTCACCGTAGAGCGCGGCGCCGGGCTTCCGGACGACGATGCCGACGAGCACGCCGGCGAGCAGCCAGACACCGCCGACGAGCGACTGCATCCCCGGTAGGACGAGCTGCAGCCCGGCACTGATCGGAGCGTACCCGAGGTCCCAGAGCGTGAAGACGAGGCCCGCGGCGACGGCGAGGACGCTCGCGACGACGATGTCGACGACCCGCCATCGGAGGCTCCGCGGGCGGCGGCCCCCACGGTCTCCGTGCCCGTCGACCCGGGCTGACGTGGTGGTGGGCTCGGAACCGGGCACCGTGGACGTGGTGGCGCGATCGCGCATGATGACTCCTCCCTGCGCCGGCATGACCCGGATCAGGTTCGACGGTCGGAGCGCTGGTCGCTCCCTCTCAGCCCGGCATCGCCCGGACTCCCGTGTGTGTTGCGCCCAGTATAGGAGGGCGTGGGATGCTGCTCCCATGTCAGCGCCGTCATCGGACATCCACCCCACCACCGCCCCCGTCGTCACGGGCGTCCACCTCGTCGGGAGCGTCAACTCCCCCGACGCCGAGTCGACCTTCCGCGCCGTCGCGGAGCACGTCGGTCCGCTCGCCCATCGGATCCCGGACGGCGAGGTCGGTGAGCGCTTCTACTGGATCCAGTTCCAGAACTTCCGGTTCGACGCCACCGCCGGCCTCGAGCGCGTCGGTGAGCCGGGCTTCATGATCCGCGACCTGTTCGACAGCCGTCAGCTCCGGATCATCGAGGGCGTCGACGCGGCGTCGATCGTGCTGCCGGACCTCGGGTACGCCAGCGCCGCACTGGAGTCGTACGCGACGTTCCGGGAACTGCGCGACGCCGGCGTGATCGCTCCGGGCACCCGGTTCCAGGTGTCGCTCCCGACACCGATCGGCGTCGTCGGGGCCTTCTTCCGCGCCGAGGACCGAGCCGCGTTCGAACCCGTCTACGAGCGCGCGATGTTCGCCGAACTCGACCGGATCGTCGACGGCATCCCGCACGGCGACCTGGCGATCCAGTGGGACAACGCCGTCGAGTTCGCGATCCTCGAGTCGAGCCGGGTCCGCACCTCGCCGATCGAGTCGTGGTTCGGCGATCCGCTCATCGGGATCGTCGAGCGTGCGCACCGACAGATCGGCGCGGTGCCCGCCGGGGTCGAGGTCGGCATGCACCTCTGCTACGGCGACGTCGAGGAGCAGCACTTCGTCCAGCCCGACGACACCGGGACCCTCGCCGCGGTCCTCGCGGCGGTCCTCGACGGTGCACCCCGGACGATCGACTTCGTGCACCTGCCCGTCCCGATCGAACGCTCGGACGCGGCGTACTTCGCACCGCTCGCCGACGTCGACGTGCCCGAGGAGACCGAACTCGTCCTGGGGCTCGTGCACCACGAGGACGGCCTGCCGGGAGCGCTCGCCCGGGTCGAGGCAGCCCGCACCGCCCTCGACCGCTTCGGCATCGCGACCGAGTGCGGCTTCGGGCGCGGGCCCGCGGACCGCACCGCGCCCCTCCTCGAGCTGCACCGTCAGGTCGCCGGAGCGGTCGACGCCGAGGTCGCCTGACCACACGGGTCGCGGACGCGACCAGGAGACGGACGGGAGGCCCGGTACCAGCTGGTACCGGGCCTCCCGTCCGCACGTGGTCGCGTCGGCGACCTGACACGGGCCCACCGGACATTGACGGCCACCCCTCGGTAGGTTGGCCAGGTCCACGACCAGGAGGTCCCTTTGCAGACATGGCCAGGCAGTCCCTACCCACTCGGCGCCACCTACGACGGGAGTGGGACGAACTTCGCGATCTTCAGTGAGGTCGCGGACCGGGTGCAGCTCTGCCTCTTCGACGACGCCGGCACCGAGACGGCGATCGACCTGATCGAGGTGGACGCCTACGTGTGGCACGCCTACCTGCCGAGCGTCGCTCCGGGGCAGGCGTACGGCTTCCGCGTGCACGGGGCGTACGACCCCGCGTCCGGACACCGATCGAACCCGGCCAAGCTGCTCCTCGACCCCTACGCCAAGGCGACGAGCGGCGAGATCGACTGGGACCAGTCGCTGTTCTCGTACACGTTCGGCGACCCGGACTCCACGAACGACGAGGACTCCGCCGCGCACATGATGAAGGGCGTGGTGATCAACCCGTTCTTCGACTGGCAGGGCGACCGACCGCCGCGGACCCCGTACGGCGAGAGCATCATCTACGAGGCACACGTCAAGGGCCTCACCGAGACGCACCCGGACGTGCCCGAAGAGCAGCGCGGCACCTACGCCGGCGTCGCGCACCCGGCGATCATCGAGCACCTCAAGCGGCTCGGCGTCACGGCGATCGAGCTCATGCCGGTGCACCAGTTCGTCAACGACTCGACCCTGCAGGACAAGGGGCTCAGCAACTACTGGGGCTACAACACCATCGGGTTCTTCGCGCCGCAGGCCGCGTACTCGAGCGCCGGTGACCGCGGGCAGCAGGTCCAGGAGTTCAAGTGGATGGTGCGCACCCTCCACGACGCGGGCATCGAGGTCATCCTCGACGTCGTCTACAACCACACCGCCGAGGGCAACCACCTCGGCCCGACGCTGTCCTTCCGGGGCATCGACAACGCCGCGTACTACCGGCTGATGGACGACGACCCCCGGTACTACATGGACTACACCGGCACCGGGAACTCCCTGAACGTCCGTCACCCGCACTCGCTGCAGCTGCTCATGGACTCCCTCCGCTACTGGGTCACCGAGATGCACGTCGACGGCTTCCGCTTCGACCTCGCGTCGGCGCTCGCGCGGGAGTTCTACGAGGTCGACCGCCTGTCCACCTTCTTCGAGCTCGTCCAGCAGGACCCGATCGTGTCGCAGGTCAAGCTCATCGCGGAGCCGTGGGACGTCGGTCCCGGCGGGTACCAGGTCGGCAACTTCCCGCCGCAGTGGACCGAGTGGAACGGCATGTACCGCGACACCGTCCGGGACTTCTGGCGCGGCGAGCCCTCGACGCTCGGCGAGTTCGCCTCGCGGATCTCGGGGTCGGCCGACCTGTACGAGTCCGACGGCCGCCGCCCGGTCGCGAGCATCAACTTCATCACCGCGCACGACGGCTTCACACTGCTCGACCTGGTGTCCTACAACGACAAGCACAACGACGCCAACGGCGAGGACAACAACGACGGCGAGAGCCACAACCGGTCCTGGAACTCCGGGGTCGAGGGTCCGACCGACGACGCGGCGGTGACGCAGCTCCGACTCCAGCGCCGACGGAACTTCCTGGCGACGCTGCTCCTCAGCCAGGGCGTGCCGATGATCGCGCACGGCGACGAGCTCGGCCGCACCCAGCTCGGGAACAACAACGTGTACGCGCAGGACTCCGAGCTCAGCTGGATCGACTGGGCGAACGCCGACGACGACCTCATCGCCTTCACGGGCGAGGTCGTCCGCCTCCGGCGCCACCACCCCACCTTCCGCCGGACGAGGTACTTCAACGGGCGCCCGGTCCGCCGCGGCCAGGACGAGCCGCTGCCCGACATCGTGTGGCTCACCCCCGAGGGCGAAGCCATGCAGCCCGAGGAGTGGGACTCCGGGTTCGGCAAGAGCGTCGGCGTGTTCCTGAACGGCGACGGCATCCGTGGGCGCGACGCCCGGGGCGGCCGGGTCACCGACGTGAACTTCCTGATGTACTTCAACGCGCACGACGACACCGTGACGTTCACGCTGCCGCCGGACGAGTACGCACCGCACTGGATGATCCGGATCGACACCGCGGACCCGACCGAGAAGGGCGACGTCTTCGATGCCGGAGCTCCGCTCGACGTGCCCGCGCGCTCGATGCTGGTGCTCCGCGCCGAGCCGCCACAGGAGCCGACGAGCACCCCGGTGGACGTCACCACGACCGCGCCGTCCGCCGCACCGACGGTCCCCGCGACCGGTGGGACCGCAGCGGGCGCCGGCGTCGTGGCCGCCGAGGGTGTCGACGCGACCACGCCGTCGAGTCCCGCACCGGCATCCCCGATCGAGGCCGACGCCAGCAGCAGTAGCAGCAGCACCACCGACAACGAGGAGCAGGCATGAACCGCCACGGAGGCGCACACCGCGTTCCGACGTCGACCTACCGACTGCAGGTCCGGGCCGACTTCGACCTGTCCGCCGCCCGGGACGTCGTCGACTACGTCGCCGCCCTCGGTGCCGACTGGCTCTACCTGTCCCCCGTGCTGCAGGCCGAGACGGGGTCCGACCACGGGTACGACGTCGTCGACCACGGACGGGTCGACGACTCCCGGGGCGGGGACGAGGCGTTCCGCGCCCTCACCCTCGCGGCGCACTCGGCCGGCCTCGGTGTGCTCGTGGACATCGTGCCGAACCACATGGGCGTCGCCGACCCGTCGACGAACGCCTGGTGGAACGACCTGCTGACGAACGGCCGCGGCTCGGCCCTCGCCGACGCGTTCGACGTCGACTGGGAGGCCGCATCCGGTCGGATCCGCATCCCCGTGCTCGACTACGACATGACCCCCGGGTCCGGCGAGGACGGCTTCGACTCGATCGAGCTCGTCGACGACCACCTCATGGTCGGCAGCACCCCCTACCCGACCGCGCCCGGCACGGTGCACGCCGGCGACGACGTCCGCACGGTGCACGACCGGCAGCACTACGAGTTCGTGCACTGGAGGCGCGCCGACCGCGAGCTCAACTACCGGCGGTTCTTCGCCGTGAACACCCTCGCCGCGATCCGGGTCGAGGCCCCCGAGGTCTTCACCGCCTCGCACGCACTCGTCGGCGAGTGGTTCCGCGACGGGCTCGTCGACGGCCTCCGGATCGACCACCCGGACGGACTGTACGACCCCGCCGGGTACCTGTCCGACCTGGCCGAGCTCACCGACCACGCCTACACCCTCGTCGAGAAGATCCTCGAGCCCGGCGAGCAGCTGCCCGCGTCGTGGCCCGTCGACGGCACGACCGGGTACGACGCCCTCGGGCTCGTCGACCGGCTGTTCGTCGACCCCGCGGGTGCCGAGGCACTCGGATCGCTCGACTCCCGCCTCCGCGGGGAGTCCGATCCGTTCTCGTGGCACGCGCTCATCAACGGCACCCGGCGTGGCATCGCCGACGGGATCCTCGGCAGCGAGGTGCAGCGGCTCGCGCGCATCCTCGGCCCCGACGTGCCGGACGTCCGCCGTCCTGCACTCGTCGAGGCCCTCGCCGAGATCACCGCGACGTTCGACGTCTACCGGACGTACCTGCCCGAGGCCGACCACTGGCTGGTCGACGCCCTCGAGGAGGCCTGCCGGACGCGGCCCGAGCTCGCACCGGTGATCGACCGCATCGCGCCGTTCCTCGCCGACCCGGATCACGCGGCAGCCGTCCGACTCCAGCAGACCACCGGCATGGTGATGGCGAAGGGCGTCGAGGACACCGCGTTCTACCGGTACTCCCGCCTGACGAGCCTCAACGAGGTCGGGGCCGACCCGTCCGCGTTCGCGGTCACCCCCGCGGGGTTCCACGAGGCACAGCAGGTCCGCCTCGCGTCGTGGCCGAACACCATGACGACGATGACGACACACGACACCAAGCGGAGCGAGGACACCCGCGCCCGCATCACGGTGCTCAGTGAACTCGGCGCCGAGTGGACCGCGGCGTTCGAGCGCCTGGACGCCCTGGCCCCCATCGGCGACGGGGTGTTCGCGAACCTCCTGTGGCAGGCGATCGTCGGCTCCCGGCCGGCCTCCCGCGAACGGCTCCACGCCTACGCCGAGAAGGCCTCGCGCGAAGCCGGGAACAGCACCACGTGGACGGCTCCGGACGAGGTGTTCGAGGAGCGCATGCACGCCCTCGTCGACGCCGTGTTCGACGACCCGCGGGTCGTCGCCGAGCTCGATCGCATCGACGGGCTCATCGACACCGCTGGCTGGACGAACGGCCTCGCGATGAAGCTCGTGCAGCTCACCGCCCCTGGTGTCCCCGACGTCTACCAGGGCACCGAGCTCTGGGACCGCTCCCTCGTGGACCCGGACAACCGTCGGTCGGTCGACTTCACCGAGCGTCGTCGGCTGCTCGCGAGCGTGCAGAACGGTGCGCTCCCCCCGGTGGACGCCTCTGGTGCGGCGAAGCTCCTCGTCACGGCCGCTGCGCTCCACTTGCGCCGCGACCGCCCCGAGCTCTTCCCGCGCTACGTCCCGGTGTCCGCGTCCGGACCGACCGCCGACCACGTCGTGGCCTTCGACCGCGGTGGCGCGGTCACCGCGGTGACCCGCATGCCGATCGGCCTCGAGCAGAGCGGCGGCTGGGCCGAGACGATGATCCACCCGGTGCCGGCGGAGCGCGTCGACGTCCTCACCGGGCGGCGGTTCCCGGCCGGTCGCGGGATCCGCGTGGCGGACCTGTTCCGCACGTACCCCGTCGCGCTCCTGGCGCCTGCGGAGGCGACCCCGGACGAACCGGGAGCCGTCGCTCGCAGCGTGAGCAGTGCCTCCAGTCCGAGCGGAACGTCGACCGGAACACAGGCCGGCAGCACCGCCGGCACGCCGGACGGCTCGGCCGCAGCCGTCGGCGACGGCTCCGCCGCCGCAGAGGCCGCCGAGATCGACATCCTGGAGGGACACGCATGAGCCACCCCACCGCGACCACGTTCCGGACCGGCCCGTTCCGCGCCGGACGCTACGAGGTCTGGGCTCCCGACGCGGACCGCGTCCGACTCGTCGTCGACGATGCGGAGCACGCGCTCACCAGGGGCGACGGCGACTGGTGGTCGACCGACGCGGTGACACCGGTCGTCGGAGCCCGCTACGGCTACCGGATCGGCGACGACGACGCGGTCATCCCCGACCCGCGCACGCTCTCGCAGCCCGACGGCGTGCACGGTACCTCGGAGGTCGTCGACCTCGATGCATTCGCCTGGACCGACGAGGCGTGGACCGGTCGCCAGGCTCGCGGCGCCGTGATCTACGAGATGCACGTCGGCACCTTCACGACCGAGGGCACGCTCGACGCCGCGGCGGACCGGCTCGAGCACCTCGTCGAGCTCGGCGTCGACCTCGTCGAGGTGCTGCCCGTGAACGCGGTCAACGGCACCTGGAACTGGGGCTACGACGGCGTCGACTGGTTCGCGGTGCACGCGCCGTACGGTGGCGCGGCCGCGTACCAGCGCTTCGTCGACCGGGCGCACGCACTCGGGCTCGGTGTCGTCCAGGACGTCGTGTACAACCACCTCGGACCGAGCGGCAACTACCTGCCGTTGTACGGCCCGTACCTCATCGCGGGACTCGGCAACACGTGGGGCGACTCCGTCAACGTCGAGGAGCCCGAGGTCCGGCGGTTCGTGCTCGACAACGTGCGGATGTGGCTGCGCGACTTCCACGTCGACGGGCTCCGGCTCGACGCGGTGCACGCGATCCGCGACACCTCGCGGCCGCACGTGCTCGCCGTCATGGCCGAGGAGACCGACTCGTTCTCCGCACACGTCGGACGGCCGCTGTCGCTCATCGCCGAGTCGGACCTCAACGACCCGGTGATGTTCCGACCGCGCGAGGCGCACGGGTACGGGCTCGCCGGTCAGTGGTCGGACGACTTCCACCACGCGGTGCACGTCGCGCTCACGGGTGAGACGACCGGCTACTACGCCGACTTCGCCCCGCTCAGTGCGCTCGCCAAGGTGCTCGAACGCGGGTTCTTCCACGACGGCACCTGGTCGTCGTTCCGCGAGTCGGTGCACGGGCAGCCGATCGACCGCGCGACCTCGCCCACGACGGCCCTCGTCGTCGCGAACCAGAACCACGACCAGATCGGCAACCGGGCGACCGGGGACCGCCTGGCCGCGACGCTCGACGAGGACGGGCTGGTCGTCGCCGCCGCGCTGACGCTCCTCGGGCCGTTCACACCGATGCTGTTCATGGGCGAGGAGTTCGCCGCGAGCACCCCGTGGCAGTTCTTCACCTCGCACCCGGAGAAGGACCTCGGCGAGGCGACCGCGAAGGGCCGCATCGCGGAGTTCGCCAAGATGGGCTGGGACGAGTCGAGCGTCCCGGACCCGCAGGACCCGGCGACGTTCCAGAACTCCAAGCTGCGGTGGGAGGAGACGCTCGAGGGTCGAGGTACCCGCGTGCTGGACGCCTACCGCGCGCTCATCGCCCTGCGTCGCCGCGAGGAGGCCCTGGTCGACTGGCGGTACGGCGCCGTCTCGGTGCAGTTCAGCGAGAACCGCCGGTGGCTCGTGCTGTCACGGTCGGACATCCACGTCGCGGTGAACTTCCTCGACGACACCGCCGAGGTCCCGGTGCCGGTCCCGGTGGGCGGCGGCTCCTCCGAGGTGCTCTTCGCGACGGACGGTGTCGAGGTGTCCACCGGATGCCTCCGGTTCCACGGGCGGGGCGTCGCGGTCGTCCGCTAGGCCGGTCCCCCTCCGCCAGGCGCGGAGCGCTCTGATCAGGACGGGAGGCGCGGCCCGGCCCCGGTGGGCCGGGCCGGCGCCGTCTGTGCGAGCGCCCGCAGCCTCCGGCCCGACCGGACGAAGAGGACGAGCAGCACCACCTGGCCGACGATCTCGACGGCGAGCACCACGAAGTACGCCGGTGTCGAGATGCCCATCGAGGCCGCGGTGTCGGCCGACGTGCCGAGGAGCGGTCCCGTGACGGCGGTGACCACCCCGAGGAACGCGCTCACGAGCCAGAGCGTGCCGAGGCCGGAGGACCACCCGGAGGTCGCCGTCATGCGCCACCCCGGCCGCGGCGCGTCGGACTCCTCCGGTCCACGGAACACCCGCGTCAGCGCGAGGACCCCGAGGCAGTGCAGCACCGCGACGACGATGGCCCCGGTCGGACCCGGGACGAACCCGAGGGCCCGGCCGATGATCGACACGACGACGAACACGGCGACGACGAGTCCGGCCTTGGCCCAGCGGTTCCGCACGACGAACATGCGTCGATCATGCCACCCGAGCCTCCGGCTCCCCGGCTCCCCGGCCCCGCTTCCCCGGCCCCCGGCCCCTCCGCAGAACACGAACTCGGCCGGTTCTCGCAGAGCAATACCTTTGCGAGAACCGGCCAAGTTGGCGTCGTGCGGGCAGGGACAGGACGGGTCCCTACGCCACGTGGGCGTTCGCGCGGACGGACGGCAGGCGACGACGGTGCAGCACGAGGCTCTTCACCTCGCGCACCCGGCGGTCGATCCCCCAGCGCGTCACGAGCGTCAGGCTCTCGCGGACGATGTTGCCGCTCATCTTCGACACCCCGAACTCGCGCTCGGTGAACGTGATCGGCGTCTCGACGACACTGAGCCCGGCCTCGAGCGCACGCCAGCAGAGGTCGACCTGGAAGCAGTACCCCTTCGACGCGATGCCCGTGAGGTCGATGCGGCGGAGCGCCGCGGACGTGAACACCCGGAAGCCCCCTGTCGCGTCGCGGACGGGGATCCCGAGGGCGAGCCGCGAGTACAGGTTGCCGCCCTTGGAGAGGAGCTCGCGGTGCAGCGGCCAGTTCTCGACCTCGCCGCCCTTGACCCAGCGGGAGCCGAGGACCAGGTCGTTGGTCTCGGACAGCTCGAGCATGGCCGGCAGGTACTCCGGGTGGTGCGAGCCGTCTGCGTCCATCTCGACGAGTCGCTCGTAGCCGCGCTCGAGACCCCACGCGAACCCGGCGAGGTACGCCCCGCCGAGACCGTTCTTCTCGGTGCGGTGCAGCACGTGCACCCGACCATCGGCGGCGGCCAGCCGGTCGGCGATGTCACCGGTGCCGTCGGGCGAGTTGTCGTCGACGACGAGCACGTCGACACGGTCCGAGGCGGCGAGGGTTCGCTCGACGATCATGCGGACGTTGTCCGCCTCGTCGTACGTCGGGATGACGACCAGGGTGTCGATCATGATGCGGGCTCCTTCGGTGTTCCTTCGGACCGTAGCGGTCGAGCTTGGGGCGGACACCGCGATGCACGGTGTTCCGACGATGTGGGGCTGCGAGATCGATCAGGCGGTGTTCAGGTCCGCGAACACGATGAGGTTGTCGGTGTAGTGCCCGGCAGTCTTGTCGAATGTCCCGCCGCAGGTGATCAGGCGCAGTTCCGGTGTCGGGGTCGTGCCGTAGACGTTCGACGTCGGGAAGGCGTTCTTCGCGGCCTGCTGCGAGCTGCGCACCGTGAAGGAGAGCGTCGTGCCGTCCGACATGGACACCGTCACGGCGTCCCCGGCGGCGAGTTCGTCGAGGTCGTAGAAGATCGCGGCACTCGTCAGCGAGTCGACGTGGCCGGCGATGATCGCCGGACCGACGTGGCCCGGGACGACGCCGTCGCTGTACCAGCCGGCGTCGTTCCACTCGGTCGGCGGCTCGAGCGCACCGGCGGCGTCCTTGTGCAGGTCCTCGAGGTTCGCATCGACGTGGATCGACGGGATGTGCACCGACACCGGGACTGCGTCCGCGGCGGTCGACGACGTCTCGTTCGCGGTGGGGTCCTGCGGACCGTCCGCGGCGTTGTTCCCGCGCGGTGCCGCCGAGGACGACGACGAGGGCTCATCGGTGCTCGTCGCATCGGACGCTGGTTGCGAGACGGACGCGCGCGGGGCCTCCCGGCCGATCGCGACCGCCGCGGTCAGGCCGGCGCCTCCCCCGACGACCACGACAGCGGCGGCGATGGTCACCCATCCCCACTTCGGCAGCCGGATCACGATGCACTCCCACCGTCGGCGGCGCACCCGCCGAGCGCGTCGGAGGTCAGCATGGTCGCGCCGAGCGCCGCCCAAGCGTCGCCGTAGTAGGTCGGCGTCGTGGCAGCGGTGCGGTCGGCACGCGCCAGGTCCTTCGTGGCAGCGCTCGTCGATCCCGAGGCTTGCTCGCTCGCGGCACGGGCTGCGTACGCCAGCGCGCTCGTCGAGTCGGTGACGGCCGTGCCACCGAGGTCGAGCTGCGCCGCGAGCTGCGTCGACCTGCGGAGTGTCGGAGCGATGCTGCCGGCGATCGTCCGGTCGTCCGCGGAGCACGACTCGGCGAACCGGAGCGGCATGCGCATGGCGTCCCATCCGTACACGACGGGTCCGCTGTCGCCGCTCGGCGAGGCGAGTGGGTCGACCGAACCGTCCTGGTGGACCTGCGCCCAGTCGCTCGGCAGGTCGGTCTTCGCGAGGATGTTCTCGGCCACGGCACGGGAGCCGGTCTCGAGTTCCTTCCAGCGGTCGTCGCCCGTCGCCGCGAACAGCAGCGAGTACGCCACCGGGGAGGCGTAGGACGCGTCGTACTTGTACGGGTCGCCGGTCTTCGCCCACGGACCCGGCAGGAGGATCCGGCCGACGTCGGTCATCACGGTCTCCTTCGCCAGGATCGCTCCGGCGATCTGCGTGCCCGCCCTCGTGTAGGACGGCTCGTCGAACCGCTTGCCGGCGAGGACGAGTGCCCTGGCGGCATCGAGGTCGGCGTCGCTCGCGGACTGTTCGTCCGCGGTGCCACCGTCGACCTGCCAACGCCATGCGAGCAGATGGTCGTCGCCCTGCAGGTGCTTCCTCGTCCAGGTCCAGATGTCGGAGAAGGTCGAGCGGTCGTCGGACGCGAGTGCGATGAGCATGCCGTAGGCCTGTCCCTCGCTCACGGTGTCGCCGCCCTGGTCGGTGCGCACGACACGGCCGCCCTGCACGTAGTCGTCGATGAAGTCGCTGCGGAGCGTCGCCGCGGACCGACCGGCATCCTCCGCGGTTCCGGAGGTCGCGGTCGAGCTGGGCTGCTCGGCTGCCGTCCCCGCTGGGCCGTCGTCGCCGCTCCACGGGTGCACCGCTGCCACGGCGATGCCGCCGGTGACGAGCACCGCTGCTGCCGCGATGCCGGCGATGGGGATCCACTGTTTCCTCGTCATGCTGTCCTCTCCGGGCTCACGGTCCCGCGATGCGGGCGGCCCGTGTGGTCAGTGCGTCGGTCGGTGGTCGGGTTCTCCAGGTGCTGTCCGGTCGTCGGACGGCACGGTGACGGACGGGAGGCGCGGTGCGGGGCCGCCCCGTGCCTCCTGTCCGGAACGCGGTCCGGAACCTGACGTGCGGGTCCGGTCAGCGCACCAGCGTGTTCACGGCCTTGGCGATGCCGTGGCCGATCGTGTCGATCGGTGTCGCGGCTGCGCCGCCACCGCCGGTCTGCACACCGCCGACGGGGGTCGCCCCGACGGAGGCGCTGTCGACGACCGGGACGACCGTCAGGTTGCCCTGGGCGTTGTCGAGGACGAACAGTGTCGAGACGGAGCCGCTCGCCAGGTCGACGTCGGCGGAACCGGTCTGCCCGCCACCCCGGACGTTGAGCGACCACTTGCCGGCGCCGATCGTGGCGTACTGGGTCGCGGTGCCGAACTTGGCGTCCTTGGCCACGCTCGTGCCCTCGGTCGTGGTGATGCTGACCGTCTTGGCGTTCGTGGCGGCCTGCACGAGGCGCAGTCGGGCCTTGCCGTCCGCCGGCGCCGTGAGGTCGTCGGTGTAGGCGGCCGTCTTCAACGACTTGTTCTTGCCGTACGCCACGACGGTGGTCGGGGACCCGGCCTTGACCGTGACGTCGGTCGAGATGACCGGCGTCGAGTCCGGGGCGTTCGTGGCGCGCATCGACAGCACGTAGGTGCCGGCGGCGAGCTCCTTGTAGTCGCTCACCTGCCCGTACTTGACGTCGTCGAGCTCGAAGATGCTCGCACCGCCGGACAGGTTCGACAGCTGCACGTCGACGCCCTTGGTGTCGGGCGACAGGTGCGCCACGCGGAGCCATCCGTCGGACTCCGCGGCGTTCGCCGGCGCGCCGATGCCGATCGATGCGGCGACGACCGCGAGTGCGATCCCGCCGACGAGGGCGAACCGCCCACGGCGGCGCTGGGTGGGGATGGTGGAGGTCGTTGCGTCTCGGGTTGACATCGTGCTGCTCCTTGTCCGCGGATGGGACGTCCGCGTCGTGGATGGGTGCCGGGGCGTTCGGGGTGGGACCCCGAGCGTCATGGCGTGGGAGTGACGACCGAGGTCGCCGGGTCGGTGGCCGAGAACGTCAGCACGAGCTGCCTGCCGTCGCGGTCGATCGATTCGGGTGCGTAGGTGCCGTCCATGGCGCGGATCTGCTGTTCGATGCGGAGCGTGTCGCTGACGGACGACCCCTCGAGGACGACCCGTCGGAAGACCTGTCCGTCCTCGCCCTCGATCGGCGTGAACCGATCGACGTGCACCGTGCCGGCCGAGAGCAGCTGGCCGAGGACGATGACCGCACGCTGGTCGACCTGGCCGGCCGCGAACTGGCTCTTCGTGCCGGCGTTCGCGTCGAGCGACGGGTTCTCGGAGAGCTGCGTGCCGATCGTCTTCCGGAGGTCGGAGGCCTTCGTGATCGCCTGGTCGGCGGCCGCCTGCCCCTCGGAGTGGATCCGTCGGACGTCGACCTGCTGGTTCGAGGTCCCGAAGCTCGCGACGACCGTGGAGTTCCTGATCGCCTTCGCGACGTCGGCCGACGAGTTCCCGCCGGTCCGCATCGAGTCCGTCGTGATGACGTAGTCGGAGTCCTTCCAACCGTTCGGGGACTGCTTGATGACGGCGCCGTCGGTGTCGAGCTTGTAGTACCAGATCACGTTGTTCCTGGCGAAGCCGTCATTGACGAGATCGACCCACATGGCGTCGTCGACCAGCAGTCGAGAGCTCTTGTCGACGTTGTCGCCGACCCAGGTCTCGGCCTGCTGCATCGGCTGGTCGAGGTTCGTCAGGAAGAACCCACGGAGCTGCCCGGTCCAGAGCGGCACCGCCACGACGAGGGCGGCGGCCATGGCGGCGAGCCACGTCACGCCGACGGCACGGCGGAGGGCGACGCGCTTCCGCTTGATGCCCATCACCGCGATCACGGCGCGCTCGCCGGCGTACGCGATGAGCAGCGCACCGAACGGCACGAGGATGATCACGTACGGCACCGGCAGGTACCCGTTCGGGCGGAACATCATCGCGAGCAGGAAGATCATCATCGCGGCGATCGGACGGATGCGCTTCAGGAAGAGCCCGACGACCGCGGCGAGGACACCGACGATGATGAACGTCGGGTCGAGCTGCCACCACTGCTTCGCGGCGTCGAAGGCCAGGCTCGAGGTGTCGAGGATGGATCCGCTGCCGTTCCGGGACGCGAGCTGGTAGGTGATCCCCTCGAGGAGGCTCACCCGCCCGGCACCGGGGACGAGTTCGCCCTTCACCGCTGCGAGCATCAGGTACCCGCCACCGATGATCACGAGGACGGCACCGGCGACGCTGAGCGTGTACCGACGGGTGCTGCGGTCGCTGTTCCGGATCATCGTCCACGCCAGGAACGGCAGGGCGAGCAGGTACGTCTCCTTGGAGAGCGTCGCGATGCCGAGGCACGCGGCCGAAGCGGCGAACCCGGCGAGCTGCTGGCGCTTGCTGAGGGCGAGGACGAACGCAGCGATGAGCCACGGGGTCGCGACGTTGTCGATGTACACCGTGCGGTGGTACTGCAGGGCGAGCGGCGAGAGCGCGAAGACCAACGGCGCGACGATCGCACCGGCGCGGGAGAGCCGCAGCTTGCGGCCCAGGACGAACAGCAGCAGGGCGGACACGACGGTGAAGAACACCATCGCCTCACGGGCTGCGTCGACGGCGAACGGGTAGCGGAGGAACGCCCCGGTCAACTGCGTGTACCCGGCGATCTGGATCCAGCCGAGCGGTGGGTGGTCGTACCAGTAGGTGTAGTGCGTCAGTTCGCCGAGGTGCGAGATCGCCCACGCCTGCGCGGTGTAGGTGCCCTCGTCGTCGATGCGCTGGGGGTTGCCGGTCATGTTGATCGACTGGACGACGGCCGCGATCGCGAGGACCGGGGTGATCCAGGCGATGTTCCTGGCGTGGACGGCGAACCAGCGCGCGATGCCGGACTGCTGCGTCGCTCTCGCGCGGACGGTCGGGGTCGTGCGGACCGCCGCGGGGTGGGTCGTTCCGGCGCTCATCGGTCATCTCCGTTCGTCGTCCCGGCCATGGCGAGGACCGGCTGCCCGGCGGACTGGCCTGCCGACGGGTCGGTCACGGCGCTCGGGAACCCGGTGACCTGCGGCTGTGCGGAGCGGTGCTGGTTCGTGTGCTCCGTCTTCTCCCAGCCGTTCTGCTTGCGGGCGTGCCGGACGACGGACCGCACGGCTGCTGCGGCGAGGAAGATCTGGTACGGGATGAGTCCGAGCACGAGCTTGACGTAGTCGCGGATCCGGACCTTCTCCTTGTAGATGCGCCCGAACTCCCCGAGCCCGACGATCTCGACGGCCAGCAGCATGAGTGTCGGTGCGACCGGGATGAAGGACACCAGGGCGATGGCGGTCGGCACCTTGACGAAGACGATCATCAGGACGCTCAGCGGGATGAGGAGTCCGGTCGCGGCCTGCACGAACGGCATGATCAGCAGGTACCGGGCGAAGAAGCGCTGCTTCGCGGTCGGCAGCTTCTTGTACTCGCCCTTCGCGAGGACCTGGAGGAACCCCTGGTTCCAGCGGGTGCGCTGCTTGAGGAGCGAGGTGAACGTGGGCGGGGTCTCCTCGCGGGTGACCGCCTCCGGGCTGTACGCGACGACGACCTTCGCGCCGTCCGCGGACAACCGCACGCCGAGCTCGCAGTCCTCGGCGAGGCAGTGCGCGTCCCAGCCGTCCGACCAGTCGAGGCGTTCCTTGGTGACGAAGACGGTGTTCCCACCGAGCGGGATGAACTTCGACTCGGCGTGGAAGTGCAGGCGCGAGCGGAACCAGAAGTAGTACTCCAGGACGTTCCGGAGGCTCCACCAGCTCGACTTGAAGTTCATCAGCTGGACGCCGCCCTGCACGACGTCCGCGTCGGTCTCCTGGAAGCGGGAGTCGACGAGCGTCAGGAGCTTCGGGTAGACCTCGTCCTCGGCGTCGAACACGCCGACGATGTCGCCGGTGGCGTACTGCAGCGCGAGGTTCATCGCCTTCGGCTTGTTCTTCGGCAGGGTGTCGTCGACGACCACGCGGATGAGCTCCGGGTGGCGCGCCGCTGCCTCACGGACGACGCGGTCGGTCTCCGGGTCGTCCTCGCCGACGATGGCGATGATCTCGAAGTCCGGGTGGTCCTGCATCGCGAGCATGTCGAGGGTCTGCCCCATGACATCCTGCTCGTGACGACCGGGGACCAGCAGCGTGAAGCGGTGTGCGGCGGGCAGCGGGTCGGTGCTGAAGCTCGTCGACTTCAGTGCGTCACGGGAGCGCCAGGCGTGCAGCATCCACCAGAGGGTGGACAGTGCGATGCAGGTCAGCAGCACCGAGATGGCGATGAGCGCCGAGTACCCGATCCACTCGCCGATGCTCCACGCGCTGCCCGAGACCGCACCCGAGCCACCGGCCGGCACCGAGGTCGTGCCACGGTTCGGGGTGTCGTTCGCCGGACCGTTCTGGCTCGGCTGGAGCAGCGCGCCCGCGAGGGTCGAGCCGTGGGATGCGAGTGTGGTGATCAGGGTGCTGCTCATGGACCAGGGCCTCCGTGGGATCGGGAACGACGGTGGTGGGCGCGGCGGGTCGGACTGGGAACTGTCAGACGCCGGTGCCGGCGGCGCTGTCGGCGATGGTGCGGGGTGTCGTGCTGCGGCGATGTGCTCTGGGAAGACGAGACACATTCATGATGCCCCGGACTGGGCGCACCCGTTCGGGGGGCACACGCCGGGTCATGTCACTCATTCGGGGGCATCGCGGAAGTCGTTTGCAGGGGTACACACACCCTCAGCCCATTGCCAGAGTCACGTCACCCGGCGTTCACACGCGGCAGCCGGGGCGCGCGGCAGCCCGCAGGCCCGGATGAACAAATGGTTGTCGCTCTAACTTTTTTGTCCGATGATGGAATACACTCACAGATCGATGCGCTTGCATGATCGAGCCATCCGGCAGACCACGTCCCAGACCATCACCACGAGGAGAACTCATGGCCATCACCGCTTCCACCATCCCGGGCTACGTCGCAGGCACCTGGGTGCTCGACCCCACGCACTCCGAGGTCGCCTTCAGCGTCCGTCACCTCGCCATCAGCAAGGTCAAGGGCAAGTTCGAGAAGTTCGACGCCACGCTCGAGACCAGCGAGAACCCCCTCGACACCAAGATCACCGCGACGATCGAGATCACGAGCGTCAACACCGGCCAGGAGCAGCGCGACGGCCACCTCCGCACCAGCGACTTCTTCTCCGCCGACGAGTTCCCGGAGATCACGTTCACCTCGAAGAGCATCCGCGAGGACGGTGACGACCTCCTCGTCGACGGTGACCTCACGCTCAAGGGCGTCACCAAGCCCGTCACCCTCACGACCGAGTTCGGCGGCATCACCACCGACGGCTACGGCCAGACCAAGCTCGGCGTCGAGGCGACCACCAAGATCGACCGCACCGAGTTCGGCGTGACCTGGAACGCCGCGACCGAGGCAGGCGGCCTGACGCTCGGCAACGACGTCACCATCACGCTCGACCTGCAGTTCGCCCCGAAGGCGTAGGTCTCGCTGTCCGGGCGGCATCGCTGCCCCGACGAACCCCGGTGCCCGGTGGGCGCCGGGGTTCCGTCGTTCCGGGCGCTCGTCCTGCACAGCGCGCGGTCCGCAACATCCGTCCACAGACGGGAGGCGCGACCCGACCACGCGCTCACCGTGCGGCGTACCGTTGCACCGCTGGCGATCCTCCCGGCCGAGCAGTCCGGGAACACGACACCCTCGGCCTGCGTTCACCAGGACGCGCACCGGCGCAGCCGCGCCCGGTGCATCGGCGCTCGCCGGCACCACCCGTACGACAGGAGCACGACCTTGGCCCACGACTGGATCGACCTGCAGGCGCGTGCCGCCGCCGAGTTCGGTCGCCGCCTCACCGCGGTCACCGACTGGGACGCACCGACGCCCGACACCGAGTGGACGACGAGGGACCTCGTGACCCACGTCATCGACGAGCAGCGCTGGATCCCCCTGCTGCTCAGCGGGTGCGCGTACGAGCAGGCCGAGGCCGACCTCGAGCCGATCGGGGACGACCTCGTCGCGGCGTGGCAGCGGTTCTCGGCCGCAGCGAGCGCCGCGTGGTCGTCGGCGTCCCTGGACACGGACGTCCACCTGCAGACCGACACCGTCTCCGCCGGCGAGTACCTGCGGGAACAGACCTCCGACATCGCCATCCACTCGTGGGACCTCGCGCGCGCGACCGGCGCGGACGAACACCTCGACGACGGACTCGTCGAAGCGGTCTGGACGGTGTTCGAGCCACAGATCGACTCATTGGCCGCGAGTGGCCTCTACGACGCACCCATCCAGGTCGATGACCACGCCACGCTGCAGACGCGGCTGCTGGCGGTCACCGGCCGCGACGAACGGACCTCCGCATGAAGACCACACGACTCGGCACCACCGGCCTCGAGATCAGCGCCGTCGTCCTCGGGATGATGAGCTACGGGGAGCCGGACAAGGGCTCCCACGAGTGGAGCGTCGGCATCGACGACGCCCGGCCGTTCGTGCGCCGCGCCTACGAGGCCGGGATCACCACCTTCGACACCGCGAACGTGTACTCCGCCGGGTCGAGCGAGGAGATCACCGGAACGCTCCTCAAGGAGCTCGCCCCGCGCGAGGACGTCGTCATCGCGACGAAGGTGTTCAACCGGATGCGCGAGGGCCGCAACGGGGCCGGACTCAGCCGGGTGTCGATCATGCACGAGATCGATGCCTCGCTCCGACGACTCGGCACCGACTACGTCGACCTCTACCAGATCCACCGTTTCGACCCGGTCACGCCGATCGAGGAGACCATGGAGGCGCTGCACGACGTGGTCAAGGCGGGCAAGGCGCGGTACATCGGCGCCTCGAGCATGTGGGCGTGGCAGTTCGCCCGGATGCAGCACACTGCCGAGCTGCACGGCTGGACGAAGTTCGTGGCGATGCAGGACCAGTACAACCTCCTCGAGCGCGAAGAGGAGCGGGAGATGCACCCGTTCTGTGCCGCCACCGGGGTCGGTGTGATCCCGTGGAGCCCGCTCGCGCGCGGCAAGGTGACGCGGCCGTGGGGCGAGTCCGGCACCAAGCGCGAGGGCACCGACGAGTTCGGCAAGACCCTCTACCGCCAGGACGAGGACGCCAACCGCGCGATCGTCGACGCGGTCGCAGCGGTCGCCGACGCCCGTGGGGTGCCGATGGCGCAGGTCGCACTGGCGTGGGTGGCGGGCAGGTCCGCCGTCACGGCACCGATCGTCGGCGCGACGAAGGAGCAGCACATCGACGACGCCGTCGCGGCGAGCGACCTCGAGCTCACGGACGACGAGGTCGCGCAGCTCGAGGCGCCCTACACGCCGAGGACCCCGTCCGGCTTCTGAGCGCCGCACGCGTGGACGGACGCGCTGTCGTCGGTCTGCGGGAGTCGTCGCCGCGACCCGCGCGGGGCGGCGACTCCTGTCCGATCACGGTCGGCTGACCGATCGCGGTCGGCTGACTGCTCGCGGTCGGCTGGCCGCTCGGGGTCGGCTGGCCGCTCGGGGTCGGCTGTCTGCTCGCGTTCGTCCAGGGCTCGGCGGCCGGTCTCAGGCTGCGCGCTGCTCGGCGCGGAGCCGCTCGATCCGGACGAGCGCCGAACGCTCGGTCCCGGAACGCTCGCCGAGGACCCTCCCGATGCCGTCGAGCACCAGGCGCGTCGATGCGATCGCGGGCGCCGGGACGGGACCGATGCCGGGGACGGGCAGTCCGAGCAACTTGCGGTGCCTCGGGTCGAGTGACGCGACCGCGCCGTCGAAGAGCACCCGGTACCCGGGGCGCAGGAGCCGTGCCAGTGGCGGGTTCTTGATGAACGAGACGACCTCGCGCGTTCGGGCCGAGACGGCGAGCTCGCCCCGGTCGAGGTACCCGTCGAGGTCCGCCCGGAGCGCAGCGTCCGACTCCGGTGGAGCATCGACGTGCATGAGTCGCCCGGCGGTCGACCACTCCCGCACGTACGCGTCGGCGCCGCCGGGGATCGGCTCGCCCCAGAGCTCCGCCGTCCGCAGGAACCCGTCGGCGAACGCCAGGTGCACCCACCGGAGGAGGTCGGGGTCGTTCGCGGTGTACGGCCGCTGCACGCCGTGCCCGTCGACGAACTCGCCACGGACGCGCTCGTGCAGCCGGAGCACCCACTCGCTCCCGGCGGTCGCCGTCGCCGTGTCGCCGTGCGTCACGGTGTAGATCCACCGAATGGTGCCTGCGAGTCGGCCGAACGGATCCTCGCGGTAGCGGGAGTGGTCGTACACACCGGCGAGCGCCCCCGGGTGCAGTGCCTGGACGAGGAGCGCCCGGATACCGGCGACGATGGTGGACATCCCGCCGTGCACGGCCCAGGTGGCCGAACCGGGCCCGAAGAACCCGGCGTCGGAGCCGCGTTCGAGGTCGTCGATCCACGTTGGGCGGACGGTGGAGCTGCCGGTGAATGTGACGTTCAGCCGGTCGCGCATGGCAGTGGCCAGGGAAACCATGACCGCATTCTGCGCCGCGGAGTGGAGAGCCCGCCTGGAATAGCGCTCGGTGGCCTCCCAGCGCACTCCGGTCTCGACCTCTATCGTGGTCCGCGTGAGCAACGACACGCCGCGGCCATGGCTGGCCAGCTACGCGCCAGGAGTCCCGCACGACATCGACGAGCCGACCGGGTCGCTGCTCGACCTCGTCGAGGAGTCCGCCAGACGCTTCCCCCGGAAGGTCGCGCTCGAGTTCTTCGGCCAGACCACCTCGTACGCCGACCTGCAACAGCAGATCGAGCGGGCGGCGCAGGGCCTGAAGAAGCTCGGCGTGGTGGCGGGTGACCGCGTGGCGATCGTCCTCCCGAACTGCCCGCAGCACGTCGTGGCGTTCTACGCGGTCCTCCGGCTCGGTGCGATCGTCGTCGAACACAACCCGCTCTACACGCCTCGCGAGCTGCGGCACCAGTTCGAGGACCACGGGGCGAAGGTCGCCATCGCCTGGGACAAGGCCGTCGCGGCGATCCAGGACTTCCCATCCGACGTCCGGCTCGACGCGATCGTCTCCGTGGACCTGACCCGGGCGATGCCGAGGAGCACGCGTGCCGCCCTCGCGCTCCCCCTCAAGAAGGCCAGGGAGTCCCGCGACAAGCTGACCACGAAGGTCCGCGGCACCACCCGGTGGGAGGCCCTGGTCGACAGTCGCCGGATCGCACGGCGCCACCCGCGGCCTGCAACAGAGGACATCGCCCTCATCCAGTACACGTCCGGCACGACGGGGACGCCGAAGGGCGCGGTGCTCAGCCACCGCAACCTGCTCGCGAACGCGGCGCAGGCGAGGGTCTGGATCCCGCAGATCACGCTCGGCGACAGCACGGTGTACGCGATCCTGCCGATGTTCCACGCGTACGGTCTGACCCTCTGCCTCACCTTCGCGATGAGCATGGCCGCGCGGCTCGTGCTCTTCCCGGCGTTCGATCCGGCGCTCGTGCTCACGGCGATGAAGAAGCACCCGCCGACGTTCCTCCCCGCGGTGCCGCCGATCTACGCCAGGCTCCAGCACGCCGCCGACGCCAAGGGGGTCTCGCTCAAGGGCATCGAGATCGGCATCTCGGGGGCCATGCCGCTCAGCAAGGACATCATCGAGCCGTGGGAGGCACGCACCGGCGGGTGGCTGGTGGAGGGCTACGGGCTGTCCGAGACCTCGCCCGTGATCATGGCGAACCCGGTGTCCGACGCCCGGCGTCTCGGCGCCGTCGGGCTGCCGCTCCCGTCGACGTCGATCCGCATCGCCGATCCGGACGACCCCGCCAAGGACGTGCCGGTCGGCGACCCGGGTGAGCTCCTCGTCAAGGGTCCGCAGGTGTTCTCCGGATACTGGGGTCGGCGCGAGGCGTCGGACGAGGTCTTCGCCGACGGGTGGTTCCGGACCGGCGACATCGTCTCAATGGACGACGACGGGTACGTCTCCATCGTCGACCGGCTCAAGGAGCTCATCATCACCGGGGGCTTCAACGTCTCTCCGTCCGAGGTCGAGGACACCCTGGTGACGTTCCCCGGTGTGCGCGAGGTCGCGGTGGTCGGCATCACCCAGAACGGGAACGAGCAGGTCGTCGCCGCGGTCGTCCCGACGAACCCGGCCGACTTCGACGCGGACGGGCTCCGCGCGTACGCCCGCGAGCACCTCGCGGCCTACAAGGTGCCACGGCGGATCGTGGTCGTCGAGGACCTGCCGCGGTCGATGATCGGCAAGGTGCTCCGCCGGAAGGTGCGCGACCAGATCACCGCGAAGGACTGACCGCACCGACGAGCATCCTGGCCCTGCGCGCCCGCGGGCACCCCGGGCCCGGCGCGCCAGCGGGCGGAGCCGCGCCGGGCCAGGCGCGCCGGTGGGCGTGTCCGGTCAGGTCGGGCCGAGCCGTGGTGCCGGCCACGCGCACGACGTTCGGGGTCCCGGCCAGGCGATCCGCGCCTCCCGTCCGAGACCGCCGCTACTTCGCGCTGATCCGCGTGTACTTGTCGACGCTCCAGGGGACGAACACCGCGAGCATCACCGCGATCCCGACGAGCACCGTGACCACCGGGTGCTGCATCGTCCAGATGTCGGGCACGGGTGCGCTGCCGACGTTGCCGAAGAGCTGCCGCGCGGCCTGCACGAGTGACGACACCGGGTTCCACTCCGCGAACACCCGCAGCACGAGCGGCAGCGTGTCGCTCGGGACGAATGCGTTCGAGATGAACGTCAGGGGGAACAGGATCATGAAGGACGCGTTGTTGATGACCTCGGGTGTCTTGACGCTCATGCCGAGGAGCGCCATCACCCAGCTGAAGGAGTAGCTGAAGAGCAGGAGCAGTGCCACCCCGGCGATGAACTCCGGCGGCGAGGAGTTGACCCGCCATCCGACGATCAGCCCGGTGAGCATCATGATCACCATCGAGATCGTGTTCAGCACCAGGTCGCTGTTCGTCCGACCGATGAGCACCGCGGACGACGTCATCGGCAGCGTGCGGAACCGGTCGATGAGGCCTTCCTTCAGGTCCTGGGCCATCGCCGAGCCGGAGAACGTCGCACCGAAGACCACCGTCTGGGCGAAGATCCCCGCCATCAGGAACTGGGTGTAGTCGGTTCCCTTCACCGCGATCGCGCCGCCGTACACCTGGCTGAAGAGCAGCACGAACATGACCGGCTGCAGGACCGCGAACACGAGCATGTCCGGCGACCGCTTGATCTTGATCAGGTTGCGCTTGGTGACCGTCCAGCCGTCGGAGAACCACACCGCCACGGGCGCGGAGACGACCACGGGCAGGGAGGTGATCGGGGTGCGGGTGACGGCGCTCATCGGACCGTCTCCTCGGTACGCCGGCGTCGATCGATCCGCGAGCCGCCCGCACCCGCGCGGTCCGAGGGCCCCGGCGCGCCAGACCCCGCCGACCGGTCGGACCCCGCCGACCGGTCGGACCCCGCCGACGGGTCGGGCTGCTCGTCCTCGGTCGCCGCGTGGCCGGTGAGCCGGAGGAAGACGTCGTCGAGTGTCGGACGGCGCATACCGGCGTCGTGGAGCTCGATCCCGATGTCGCCCAGCTCGCCGAGGATCCGCTGCAGCGCCGCCGGACCGTTCGTCACCGCGATGGAGTGGGTCCTGCCGTCCCCCGAGCTCTCCACCGCACCGGTGCCGGTCCGTTCGAGCACCCCGACGACCCTGACCGCGTCGGTGGCGTCCACGACCGTGACCACCACGCGGTGTCCACCGACCTGCGCCTTCAGCTCGTCCGAGGTGCCCCGGGCGATCACGGTCCCGTCGTCGATCACGGCGATGTCGTCGGCGAGCCGGTCCGCCTCCTCGAGGTACTGGGTGGTGAGGAGCACCGTGGCTCCGTCCGCCACGAGCCGCTCGATGATGCCCCAGAGCGCCAGGCGGCTGCGGGGATCGAGGCCGGTGGTCGGCTCGTCGAGGAACAGCACCCGCGGGTTCATGACGAGTGCTCCGGCGAGGTCGATCCGCCGGCGCATGCCCCCGGAGAACCCCTTCACCGGGCGGTCCCCCGCCTCGGCGAGGTCGAACACGTCGATGAGCTCGCGTGCCCGGGCGCGTGATGCGGACCGGCCGAGGTGGTACAGGCGACCGATCATCTCGAGGTTCTCGAAGCCCGTCAGGTTCTCGTCGACGGCCGCGTACTGGCCTGACACACCGATCGCTCGACGGGTGGCCTGCGGGTCGGCGACGACGTCGACGCCGGCGATGGTCGCACGTCCGGAGTCCGGCCGGATCAGCGTGGTGAGGACCTTGACGGTGGTGGTCTTGCCGGCGCCGTTCGGGCCGAGGAGGGCCATGACGCTACCCTCGGGGACGTCGAGGTCGAGCCCCGCGAGGGCGTGCACCGGCCCGGACTTCGACCGGTAGGTCTTCGTCAGACCCTCGGCTTCGATGATCGACATGGCAACTCCCTCGTCAGACCACGCAACGTGTCAGATGGTGGGCACTCCCGAGGGCGCATCGGGAGTGGGACCCGGGGGCGCCGTGGGCTCAGATGTCGAACCCGCCACCGAGGTCCTGGTCGAACCCGCCGTCGTCGCCCCAGCCGCCGCCGTCCGACCATCCTGCGTCGTCGAACCCGCCGCCGTCCGAGGCACCGGCGTCGGATGCACCGGCGTCGTTCCCGGAAGTATCCCCCGAAGCGTCGCCGTCCGCACCCCCCGCGTCCGACTCGGCACCGGATGCGTCGGTCCCGCCGTCGAACGCGCCGGGATCCGGCAGGAACGCACTCATCAGTGTGGAGCCGATGACGTACCCCGCGACCGACCCGAGGATCGAGGCGCCGATCATGCTCCCGAAGCCCGGCCCCTGCCGCTGCCCGGCCATGCCGCCGCCGAACCCGCCGCCGCCGAACCCGCCGCGGCCACCGGTGAACCCGCCGAGCGAGCGCTCCATGGTCCCGGGCTGCCGGAGCTCGGAGCGCGTCGCGGCCTGTGCCAGCGAACGAGCGTCGTCGCCGCGGGGAGCGTCGCCGGCCGGAGCGTTTTTGGAGAGCTCGTCGAACACCATCCGCCGCTGCTCCGGCGTGAGTCGCTCGAACGCCTCGGTGTGGACCTCCTCGATGCGCTCTGGCGGTGCCGTGCGGAGCAGGTAGCGATACCGCTCGACCGCGCGCTCGTCATCGGAACGCGGGTCCGCTGGTTGCTGTGCGCCTTGCTGTGCGCCGCCGTTCGCCTGGCCGGGGCCGCCCTGGTACGACTGCTGCCCGTACTGGAAGCCCTGCTCACGCGGCGGCTGGCCGTACGGCTGCTGCCCGTACTGCGGCTGGCCGGTCGGCTGGTGGCGGTCGTCGCGGCCGAGCAGTCGGTCGAGGAATCCCATGCGCTGTCTCCTTCGGGTGGAGCACTCAGCGTACGGAGCAGCGGGCGACGCTCGCTGTGCGCCCGCTCAGAATCCGCCCGTCCCCGCTGCGAGCCGGCTGGACCCGGGGGTGGCCACGTCGGAGGGCTCAGGAGCCCAGCGCAGCCGTCCAGATCGCGTGCAGCTCACCGGCCACGTCGGGGTGGGCGACGAGGACGGGCTGACCGACGGCGGGGAACCCCCGGACCGGACCGGACGGGTCGAGCACGACACCGCCGGCCTCGTGCACCAGCAGGAGTGCGGCCGCGTGGTCGATCGGGTCGAACGCGGACACGCAGGCGCCGGCACCCCTCCCCGCGGCGACCTGCGCGAGCGTCAACGTCCCGGACCCCATCACGCGGAGGGTGCACGATCGATCGGCGAGCGCGTCGAGGAACGCGGCGAAGCCCGGCCAGGGCCGATGCCCGTCGAGCTCGGTGCCGACGACGTTCCCCGCGAGTGACACCCGGCCGGACGTCTCGTCCGAGCGGAGCCGGAGCGCACGCCCCCGGTTCCTGGCGCCGTGCCCGTGTCTCGCCTCGAGCACCTCGCCGCGCCACGGATCGGCGACGGCACCCACCACGGGGCGTCCGTTCCGGGTCAGACAGATCGACATGCTCGTCCACGGCAGGCCGTTCGCGAGGTTCGTCGTGCCGTCGACCGGGTCGAGGTACCAGCGGAAGGCGTCCCCGGGCGCGTCCCCGTACTCCTCGCCGGAGAACCCGTGCGTCGGGAACGCCGCCCTGACCCGCCCCCGGACGTGTTGCTCGACGAGCCGGTCGACGTCGGTGACCAGGTCGGCCGGATGCGTCTTCGTCGTGACCGCCGTGACCGGGTGCTCGCGGGTGAACGCGATCACCTCGTTCGCGACGCGGTGCACGAGCACCTCGGCACGCACCGCGACCTCGGCCTCGCTCGGCACCGTGTCGAGGGACGGCCACCCCCGCGACGCGGCCGTCTCGAGCGACGCCTGCACGAGGGGGACGTCGTCGGTGGTGATCGAGTCCGCTCCGGTCCGCTCGGCCCACACGGCGAGGTCCGCGTCGTCGACGGTCCAGCAGGACACGAGGAGTCCGAGACGGTGCGCCGCCCGCACCGTCGCCGGCGTGAGGAACGCAACGTCGAGGTTCAGGACGGCGGGCCGGAGTGGGACGAGGTCGGCGGCCGTCGGTGCGGCGAGCGACTCCCACGCGAGCCAGACGACCGCATCGGGGAGCACCGTGCGGACCACGTCCATCGCGGCGGGTGCTCCGCACCACTCGACGAGGGGGGCGGTGGGTGCGCCGAGGACCGTCGTCGCGGCGGTCACAGCGTCCTCAGGGTCCGCCAGGTCGATCACGAGCACCGTCCCCGTGCCGCCGAGACGATCGAGCACCGCGTCGAGCCGCGGGATGCGATCGAGACCGTTGCCGAGGCGCGCGACCTCACACCACGGCACGTCGGCGACCGGGCGGGCATCTCCCCAGAGCCTCGCCAGGGTCTCGTCGTGGAGCAGGACGGCGACCCCGTCCGAGGTCCGTCGGACGTCGACCTCGATCGCGTCCGCCCCCACGGCAGCGGCGGCAGCGACCGACGGCAGGGTGTTCTCGCGGCGGACACGGGGTGCGCCACGGTGTGCGACGACCCGGCGTGTCGGTACCGACCCCGCATCATCCGCTGACGCCGCGGAGCCAGTGGACGCCGCGGAGCCAGTGGATGCCGCGGAGCCAGTGGACGCCGCGGAGTCCGTGGACGCCGCGGGGTGGTCGTCCACTCCGACGACGGGTGCCGCGGACTCGCCGAGGTCGATCGTGCTCACGGAACGATCGTTCCACCCCGAGACGAACGACACCCCAACAGCAGGTGAACCGCTGCGGTCAGACGGTCACTGCGCGGCGCCGCGCCACGCGGTTGGTGACCAGCCGCGCGACCAGGCGCCACCCGAGCAGGAACACCCCGGTGACGATCGTCGCGACGATGAGGAACGAGAGCGGGAGCGGGTTGCCGTCCTCGACGCCCTGACCACTCGCGACGCGGATGACCATCCCGACGAACACCGTCAGGATCCACGCGACACCGCCGGTCGGCCAGAGCGCGAGGGGACGGGACCACGCACCGGTGGTCACCCACGCGATCGCCCAACCGGCGAGGAACGGGTACGCCGTGACCCAGAGCGTCCACGCGGTGAGGCCCTCTTCGTGGGAGAGGCGGCCGATGAGCGCGAAGACGACGAGCAGGACGACGTCGATGACGGCTGCGAGCCAGGCGGGGAACCGAGGGGCGGTGGTCGAGGTGCTCACGACCCCATTGTCGCAGGCGCCGACCAGCAGCCGCAGAGAAGGAGGCGCTCAGGGCAGCTGGTGCTCAGAACAGCCCGTCGCGCGGACGCTCGTCGGGGCCGCCGAACCCGGCGAACATGTCCGACACGAGTGCCATGATCTGCGGTTCGACGAGCCGCTCGACGGCCTCGGCGATCCGCTCGCGGTGCTCCACGAGCGCGAGGCACACCGCGGTCCCCGTCGACCGCGCACACTCGTCGGACAGGGCGATCTCGTGCCGCAGGGCGGCCTTCGCCTCGTCCGAGAGCGGCTCTCGCGGAGCCTGGTCGGCCGCGGCGCCGGTGCCCGCGAGCTCGGCCAGGGTGAACAGGAACGGCTCGCCGGGCTGCGGCTCGGGGTCGACGTCGAGCCCGGCGAACTCCGGGGACAGATCGGCGTCCGGCTGGTACCCGGCGTGCCGTTTGCGCGCCGCCATCCGGTCGAGTTCACGGCCGAGCAGCGGCAGGTTCTTCGCGGTGTACTCGTCGACGGCACTCTCGACGATGGTCGACACCCGGCCGATGAGCGCGTGCTGGACGGTGTGCGGGACGTCGGGCCCGAAGCCCGCTGCGGTCGCGATCGGCGACCCGGTGCATTTCCGGCAAATCCGGGTCCGCGGGCGCGCCGACCCGATCTGCCACCTGGGCAGCCAGCGGAGCCACACGTCGACGGCGTTGCGCACGCGTCCGTCGATCCCGTCCATGTCCCAAGAGTACGGACGGGAGGCCCGGATCACCGGTTCCCGCACGGAACGGTGGACAGATGGTCACCCCCGGTGCCGCGAGGAGTCGCACATGAGCCCTCTCGATCCTCAAGGAGTCACATCTGCGACCTCTCGGCGGGCGAGTCCATCCGTGACCCCTCGACTCGCGAGGAGTCACATCTGCGACCCCTCGAACCACGAGGAGTCTCGTGTACGACCTCTCGGTCAGCCGCGGGGCTCAGTGACGAAGTCGATGAGCTCCTCGACCCGCCCGAGGAGCGCCGGCTCCAGGTCCGCGAAGGTCCGCACCTGCCCGAGGATCCGCTGCCAGGCACGCGCGATGTCGGCCTGCTCCTCGTGCGGCCAGCCGAGCGCGTCGCAGATGCCGTGCTTCCACTCGATGGACCGCGGGATCGTCGGCCACTCCCGGAACCCGAGCCGCGACGGCTTGACCGACTGCCAGACGTCGACGTACGGGTGCCCGACGACGAGCACGTGCGCGCCCCACTTCCCGCGCATGACGGCCTCGGCGAACCGGGTCTCCTTCGACCCGGGGACGAGGTGGTCGACGAGCACCCCGACACGGCGGTCCCTGGACGGCCGGAACTCCTCGAGGACCTCGGCGAGGTTGTCGACACCCTCGAGGTACTCGACCACGACGCCCTCGACCCGGAGGTCCGCGCCCCACACCTTCTCGACGAGCTCGGCGTCGTGCCGGCCCTCGACCATGATCCGGGAGGGCAGGGCGACCCGTGCCCGCTCCCGTTCCACCGCGAAGCTGCCGGACGCGGTGCGTGCTCGACCGGTGGCCGGTCCACCTGCTCGTGCCGCGCCTCCCGGCCGGTCCAGGGCGAGCGGCGCCGCGACGGGAGCCGGTGTGCGGAACGGGACCGTGCTGCCAGGTCCCCCGCCGCCTGGTCGGTTCACCGGCGCGCCGGGACGCCCGAGCCGGACGAGCTCGCCCTCGAGCAGGAACTGCCCGGTCGCCGGGAAGGACCGCGTGCGGCCCTTCCAGTCCTCGAGCTCGACGTTGCCGGCCTCGAGCCGGACGACGGCCCCCGCCCATCCGGACGCCGGGTCCTCGAGGACCATGTCGCGTTCGAGCGCGACCTCGCGGACGAGCTTCCGACCCTTCGAGCGCCAGTCGCCGGAGAGCACGTCCCCGCCGTATCGATCGTCGTCCACCTGCAGGAGCGTAACGTCGTGTCGTCCCCCTCCGGCTCCGTCGCCCTGGCGCGTCGGAACGTGCCGCGCGGCGAGCCGAGACCTCCGAACGGAAGGCTCATCCATGCGCGCAACCGTCATCCACGACGCCCGTGACATCCGCGTCGAGGACCGCGACGCCCCCACGATCCTCACGCCCCGCGACGCGATCGTCCAGGTCACCGCGGCCTGCGTCTGCGGCTCCGACCTCTGGCCGTACCGCGGCGTCCGCGACACGAAGGAACCCCGCGTGATCGGGCACGAGTTCGTCGGCACGGTGACGGAGGTCGGCGACGACGTGACCGACCTGCACGTCGGCGACTTCGTCATCGCGCCGTTCACCACGAACGACGGCACCTGCCAGGCCTGCCAGCACGGCGTCACGTCAAGCTGCGACCACCAGTCCACCTTCGGCGTCACCCCCGATGCGTACGGCGACGCCCTCGGTGGCGCCCAGGCCGAGTTCGTCCGCGTACCGGATGCCGAGGCGTCGCTCGTCGTCGTGCCCGGGCCGATCGACGAGGCGCTGATCCCGTCGCTCCTCACCCTGTCCGACGTGTTCTCCACCGGACACCACGCCGCCGTGTCGGCCGAGGTCGGCCCCGGCAAGACGGTCGTCGTCGTCGGCGACGGCGCGGTCGGGCTGTCCGCAGTGCTCGCGGCCTCGCGGCTCGGTGCGGCGCGGGTCATCGCGATGAGCCGTCACGCGGACCGCCAGGCGCTCGCGCGGGAGTTCGGCGCGACCGACATCGTCGCGACCCGCGGGGACGAGGGTGTGGCCGAGGTGCGCGCGCTGCTCGACGGCGACCTCGCCGACTGCGCGCTCGAGGCCGTCGGCACGAAGGAGAGCATGGACACCGCGCTCCGGGTCGTGCGCCCGGGCGGCAACGTCGGCTACGTCGGCGTCCCCGCCGGTGGCCCAGAGCTCCCGCTCCCCTACCTGTTCGGCAACAACGTCACGGTCGGCGGCGGCATCGCCCCCGCGCGGGCATACATCCCCGAGCTGCTGCCCGACGTGCTGTCCGGCAAGGTCCAGCCCGGCAAGGTGTTCGACCTCGAGCTCCCGCTGGAGGAGGCGCCGGAGGCGTACCGCGCGATGGACGAGCGTCGTGCGATCAAGGTGCTGCTCCGCCCGTAGTCCCGGTCGGGCCCCGGGCCGCGGGCCGGGCTGCCTCCGCAAGACACCAGGTTGGCCGCATCGCGCAGACATATTTCCCTGCGCGATGCGGCCAACCTTGCGTTTTGCGGAGAGACGGGCCGCCACCCACGCGTTTCGGGGAGCAACACGACTGTTTCCTCTTTGTAAACAAACCTTTCAGTAAAGAAGGTTGTCCGTTACAGTCGCCGCATGAGCACGCGACCGAACCCTGGACAGCCAGCGCTCCTGCGCGAGCTGAACGACCGGGCCGCGCTCACCCTCCTGCTCGACGCCGGACCCCTCACCCGGAACGAGCTCGCCACGCGGACCGGCCTCAGCAAACCGACCGCCGCGGAGATCATCCGACGACTCGAGGCCGCCGACCTGATCCGCGAGTCCGGCACCCAGGCCGGCCGTCGGGGCCCCAGCGCGGCGCTGTACGAGGCGGACGCGTCCCAAGCCCTCGCGGTCGCGGTCGACGTCCAGCTCGTCGACGTCCGCTCCACCGTGGTCGACGCGGCCGGCAGGACGCACCCGACGGTCTCGCACCGGATGTCCGACGCCGAGATGCGGAGTGACGCCGCCGACATCGTCGGGGCCGCGGTCGCCCGAGCGGCCGACGCCGCGGGCATCGACCCGGAGGACGTCACCGCCGTGTGCGTCGGCGTCCAGGCCTCGGTCGACCACACCACCGACACCCTCATCTTCACCGACGGACTCCCCGGCTGGCCGCGTGAGCAGGTCGCCGCGACCCTCTCCGGCCAGCTCGGCCTGCAGGTCGTCGTCGAGAACGACGCGAACCTCGCCGCGATCGCCGAGCGGAACATCGGCGTCGGCCGGACCACCACCTCGTTCGCGCTCATGTGGATGGCGGAGGGCCTCGGCATGGCGCTCGACATCGACGGGCGCGTGCACAGCGGCGCTTCGGGTGCGGCCGGCGAGATCGGGTACCTCAGTGCTCCGGTCGACGCGGTGCACCTCGACCCCGACGTGCAGATCGTCGCGGACCTGATCTCCGAGCGGGCGATCGAACGCCTCGCCGTCCGACATGACGTCGTCCCCGAGGACACGAGCACCTGGCGGGACGTCCTCGCCGCCATGCCCCAGCTCGACGAACGTCACCCGTTCCTCGCCGCCCTCGGCGAGCGCGTCGGACACAACGTCCTCCCCGCCCTCGCCGTCGCCGACCCGGAGACCGTCGTGCTGCACGGCCCCACCGGGACGGCCGGCGGCCCCGCACTCGCCGCAGCGACGACCAGATGGCTCCGGACCCGCACCCGCTGGTCCACCACGGTGGTCGCGCCCGGTGTCCCAGATGCACCCGTCCTGCACGGCGCACGACATGTCCTCATCGACATCGTCCGCGCCGCGCTCGCCGCGCGCCTGTCCGTGATCGCCGAGACCGAGACCGGCAGAGCCGCCGGTCCCGCCCCGGGGTCATCGGGCGTGACGCTCGACGAGCGCGCCTCCCCCTAGCCACCCAAGACCTGCCAGCCCGCACGCCGGGCATCCGTCCCGACGGACGCCGCCCTCACCGAGGGCTGTTCGTCGCGCCCCGGAACACCCGACGCACCCGGAACACCCGGAACACCCGACGACACATCCCCCCGACGATCCATCCCCACCGAGAGTGAGATCCGAAGTGCACAAGCCCACACTCCGCCGCATCGCGACCGCAGCAGCCATCGCGACCGCAGGCGCCCTCGTCATCACCGGTTGCAGCTCCGGCAGCAGCGCGTCCTCGATCGACAAGACAGCCCCGAAGACGCTCTCGGGCACCGTCTCGCTCTGGCACTTCTTCACCGGGCGAGAGGCGGGTGTGGTCAAGAAGGCCGTCCAGGGCTTCGAGAAGGAGAACCCGAAGGTCACCGTCGAGATCCACGGTGGGCAGGACGACGAGAAGCTGCAGAAGGCGATCTCGTCCGGGCAGAACATCGACGTCGGCCTGTCGTACTCGACCGCGATCGTCGGCAGCTTCTGCTCCTCCGGCGCCTTCCGCGACCTCGGCGCGTACATCAAGCGGGACGACGTCGACCTCTCCGACATCCCGAAGGCGGTCCGCGGGTACACCGCGTACAAGGGCACGCGATGCACGCTCCCGGCCCTCGCCGACGTGAGCGCGCTCATGTACAACAAGACGGCCATGGCAGCCGCGGGCATCACCTCGCCGCCGAAGACCCTCGACGAGCTCGAGGCGGACGGCCTCAAGATGACCACGTACAACGCGGACGGGTCCATCAAGCAGCTCGGCTTCAACCCGCTCATCGACTTCTACGAGAACTCCCCCGAGCACTTCGCGCCGATGATCGACGGCACCTGGCTCGACAGCAAGGGCAACAGCGAGATCGGCACCTCGGCGGGCTGGAAGAAGCTCATCGAGTGGCAGAAGGGCTTCGTCGACAAGATCGGCTACGCCAAGCTCAAGGCGTTCACGTCCGGCCTCGGCCAGGAGTTCGCCGCCGACAACGCGTTCCAGACCGGCCAGGTCGCGATGCAGATCGACGGCGAGTACCGCTCGGCGTTCATCGCGGACCAGAAGCCGGACCTCGACTACGGCACCGCACCCACCCCGGTGATGGACGGCCTCGGCCACTACGGCAGCACGTACATCGCCGGGAACGTCGCCGGCATCGCGAAGGGCTCGAAGAACCCCGAGCTCGCGTGGGCGCTCCTCAAGTACCTGTCCACGAACACCGACGCGCAGGTGATCATGGGCAACGGTCTGAAGAACATCCCGACGATCACCTCGGCCCTCGACTCCCCGAAGCTCGAGGTCGACGACAACTACAAGACGTTCGTCGAGGCCGCGAAGAACGAGAACACCATCACCTCCCCCGCCACGACCGACGGCGCCGCGTACATCGGCACCTTCACGAAGATGTGGCAGGCCTACCAGGCGAACGGCGGGAACCTGTCGGCGCAGCTGAAGACGCTCGACAAGAACATCGACGACGCGAACACGCTGGCGGGACCGTGACCGGCGTGACCAGCTCGCAGACCGCAGGCCGGGAGGCACGCTCGACCCGTGCCTCCCGGCCCACCGGCCCGACAGGGTCGCGTCCCACAGCCACCGGCCGCACGTCCGGTGGGCTGCCGCGGCGTCGCCGCACGGCGGAGTCGCAGCGACGTCGCGTCGCGCTCGTCATGCTGACCCCGGCACTCCTCGGGCTCGCGGTCTTCTTCGTGTACCCGCTCATCGCGTCGATCGTGTACTCGTTCACGCGGTACAACCAGCTGCAGAGCCCGCAGTTCGTCGGGCTGCTGAACTACCGGTTCCTGTTCACGCAGGACCCGCAGATCGGCGCCGCGGTCGTCAACACGATCTGGTTCGTGGTGATCCTCGTCCCCATCCGGATCATCTGCGCACTCGCCGTCGCGGGGCTGCTGTCCCGGGCGAGGAACGCGTCGGGGTTCTGGCGGACGCTCTTCTACCTGCCGGCCCTCGTGCCCCCGGTGGCGAGCGTCGTGGCGTTCGTGTTCCTGTTCAACCCCGGCACCGGCCCCGTCAACCTGATCCTGTCGTGGTTCGGCATCAAGGGCCCGCTGTGGTTCAACGACCCGAACTGGTCGAAGCCCTCGCTCGTGATCCTCGGCGTCTGGGTGATGGGCGACATCATGATCATCTTCCTGGCAGCGCTCCTCGACGTACCGAGGGAGCTCTACGAGGCAGCGTCCCTCGACGGCGCGAACGGTGTCCAGCAGGTCCGGCACATCACGATGCCGACCATTGCGCCGGTGATCGGGTTCTCGATCGTCACGGGGGTGATCGCCGCGCTCCAGTACTTCACGGAGGCGGCGGTCGCGTCCGGGGTCGCATCGGGCAAGGCGACGATCGGCGGTGGCTCGGGGTCGCTCCTCGGCTACCCGGGCACGTCGCTCCTGACGTACACGCAGCTGCTGTACCAGCACGGGTTCGCCAACTTCCAGTTCGGCTACGCGTCCGCGATGGCCGTCGTCCTGTTCATCGTCACCGCCGTCGTGCTCGTGTTCACGATGCGCCGCATCTCGGTCTTCCGACCGGAAACCGACTAGGAGCCACGATGACCACGCTCTCCCGCCCCGTCGCCGACACCATGTCGCGCGACGCCCGACCCCGGTTCGTCCGTCCACGGGGCTCGAACCGCGGCCTCCTCTGGGTCGCCGAGCACGCCGCACTCGTGGCGCTCGGCGTGATCACCCTCGCGCCCATCGTCTTCGTCGTCCTGACCTCGCTCATGTCGAGCAACCAGGCCCTGACGGCGTCGATCATCCCCACCACCTGGGAGTGGAGCAACTACGCGAGGGTGTTCACCACGCTGCCGCTGGCGCAGTGGTTCGGGAACTCCGCGATGTACGCGGTGCTCGCGACGCTGTTCATGCTGCTCGCGAGTGTGCCGGCGGCGTACGCCCTCGCGCAGATCCGCTTCAAGGGGGCGAACCTCATCTTCACGGCGATCATCGTGACGATGCTGCTCCCCCCGCAGGTCACCGCCGTGCCGGTCTACATCCTCTGGAGCCACCTGCACCTCACCGGGACGCTCTGGCCGCTGATCCTGCCGAACCTCCTCGGCGACGCGTTCAGCATCTTCCTGCTCCGGCAGTTCTTCCTGACGATCCCGAAGGAGTACGGGGACGCCGCCCGGATGGACGGTGCCGGGGAGTGGAAGGTGCTCTGGAGCGTGATCGTGCCGATGGCGCGCCCGGGCATCGCGGCAGCGGCGATCTTCATGTTCTTCAACTCGTGGAACGACTACTACGGGCCGCTCCTGTACGCGTCCGAGAACCAGGCGGCGTGGCCCGTCGCCTACGGTCTCGCCACGTTCCGCGGTCAGCACGGCACCGACTGGAGTCTGACGATGGCGATGACCGTCGTCATCATGATCCCGGTCGTCGTCATCTTCTTCTTCGCTCAGAAGGTCTTCGTCGAGGGCATCGCGCTCTCCGGCGTGAAGGGATAGCACCACAGTGAAACTCACGGTCATCGGTGGAGGATCCACCTACACACCAGAACTCGTCGACGGGTTCGCCCGGCTCCGCGACCAACTGCCGATCGACGAGCTCTGGCTCGTCGACCCGGACCCCGTCCGTCGGGAGCTCGTCGGCGGTGTCGCGAAGCGGATGTTCGCGCACGCCGGACACCCGGGCACGATCCACGTCACCGACGACGTCGTCGCGGGGGTGTCCGACGCCGACGCGGTCATGCTGCAGCTCCGCATCGGGGGGCAGAACGCACGGAAGGGCGACGAGACCTGGCCGCACGAGGCCTGCTGCATCGGCCAGGAGACGACGGGACCGGGCGGGTTCGCGAAGGCGCTCCGCACCGTGCCGGTCGTGCTCGAGTACGCCGAGCTGATCCGGAAGCACGCCAAGCCGGACGCCTGGATCGTCGACTTCACGAACCCGGTCGGCATCGTCACGCGGGCGCTCCTCGAGGCCGGGCACCGCGCGGTCGGGCTCTGCAACGTCGCGATCGGCTTCCAGCGCCGCTTCGCGGAGCAGTACGGCGTCGCGGCCGACCACGTCCGGCTCGACCACGTCGGACTGAACCACCTGACGTGGGAGCGCGGCGTCCACATCCGGGCCGAGGACGGCAGCGAGCGCGACGTCATCGACGAGCTCGTCGGAGTCCAGCTCGACGAGGTCGCGGAGAGCGTGCACATGGCGCCGGCACTCCTCCGCCTGCAGCGCGCCGTGCCGTCGTACTACCTGCGGTACTTCTACGAGCACGACATCGTCCTCGAGGAGCAGCTGCACGAACCGACCCGCGCCGAGGCCGTGATGGAGACGGAGCGGGCCCTCCTCGCGAAGTACGCCGACGAATCGGTCGTCACGAAGCCCGTCGAGCTCGAGCAGCGCGGTGGTGCGTACTACTCCGAGGCGGCGATCGACGTGCTCTCGTCGATCCTGTCCGACCGCGGCGACGTGCAGGTGCTCAACGTCCGGAACGACGGCACGTTCGCGTTCCTGCCGGACGACCACGTCATCGAGGTCCCGTCGCGGGTGCACGCGTCGGGGATCACCCCGCTGCCGGTGGCAGCGCTCGAGGCGGACAAGGCCGCGCTCGTCGCGCACGTCGCGGGGTATGAGCGGCTCGCCCTCGAGGCGGCGGTCCACGGTGGCCGGGACCGTGTCCTGCACGCGATGCTCGCGCACCCCCTCGTCGGCCAGGTGGACAAGGCGGAGAAGCTCACCGACCTGCTCATCGCGAACAACGCGGACCACCTGGCATGGGCGCGTTGACGGACGGACGGGAGGCGCGGGACGGCGCCGCCACGACCCTCCAGTCCGGAACCGGGTCGCGTCCGGCAGCCGCCGCGTCGGCGTCGGGTGGTCCGGTGGTGCTCGCCGTGGACGGCGGCGGGTCGAAGACCGACGTCGTCGCGATCGGTCTCGACGGTGCCGTCGTCGGGCACGCCCGGGGTCCGGGGTCGAACCCGCAGACCCGCGGGTGGGACGTCGCGGGGCCGATCCTCGACGACGTCCGTGCGCGGGTCGTCGACGACCTCGGTGGCCGCGAGATCCTGACGACGCACGTCTACCTCGCCGGGCTCGACCTCCCCGACGAGCTCGACGCCGCGGCCACGGCACTCGCGCACTGGTCCTCGGACGGCGGCGCACCGGACGTCCTCGACAACGACCTGTTCGCCCTGCTCCGCGCGGGCACCCTCTCCGCCGACGCCGTCGCGGTCGTCTGCGGCACCGGCATCAACGCCATCGGGGTCCGCGCGGACGGTGCAACGGCGCGGTTCCCGGCGATCGGGGACATCTCCGGCGACTGGGGCGGCGGGGCGTACCTCGGCAACCGGGCGCTCTGGCACGCGGCTCGTGCCGACGACGGCCGGGGTCCCGCCACGGCGCTCGTCGACGCCGTCCCCGCGGCGCTCGGCCTGTCGACCGTCCGCGAGGTGACCGAGGCGATCCACTTCGGCCGGCTCGGCTACGAGACGTTCAACCGGCTCTGCCCGGTGCTGTTCGAGGTCGCCGGCGCCGGGGACACGGTCGCCAGGTCCGTCGTCGACCGACAGGCCGAGGAGATCGTGCTGCTCGCGACGACGGCGATGCGGCGGCTCGGGCTCCTGTCGTCCGCCGTGCCGGTCGTGCTCGGCGGTGGCGTGCTCGCAGCTCGGCACCCGCTGCTCGTCGAGGGCGTCGTGGCCGGACTCGGTGCGATCGCGCCGGGAGCGGTCCCGACGTGGGTGACGACGCCGCCGGTGCTCGGCGCCGGGCTCGCGGCGCTGGAGTCCGTCGGGGCGTCGGCGGAGGCCCTGGAGCGCTACCGGGCCGGTGTCGCGACCCGGGAGTTCGCCTCGACGACGGCGCCCATCCGCTGAGGCGGAGACCGCTGAGGCGGAGTCCGCTGAGGCGGAGACCGCGCCAGCGCTCGACCGGATCCCCTCCCCGCCACGGCATCCCGTGGGGCGGAGGGGATCGCGTCGCCCGGTGCGGGGTCGGCCGTCGTCGGTGGGCGGGAGTAGCGTCACGCGCACCACTCCTCAACGACGAGAGAGAGCCACCGTGCCCCGTGCAACCCGAGCAGCGTTCCTGACGATCGGCGTCCTGACCGTCGGGCTCATCGGAGCCGGCGTGCTCCCCGCAGCGGCCGGTGCCGTCCCGTCCGTGCAGCCGAGTGCGAGTGCGACGGCGAGTACGAGTGCGGCGGCGAGCCCGTCAGCGACCCCGAGCGGAGCACCCGCCACTGCCACGGCCCCCTCGACGAGCCCCACGTCCGTCCCCGGCGCGACACCGTCGGCGACGCACACGCCGTCCCCGACAGCCGCTCCGTCCACGTCGGCAGCCCCGGGCGCCCCGTCGGTCTCGGGAGGCGCGGCAGCGTCGCCGGACCGCCACCACCAGCGGGGCGCGACGTACCAGAACCCACTCGCACTGCGCCTCCCGGACGGTCAGACGGCGGCCAGCTGCGCCGACCCGACCGCGGTGCACGGGGCGGACGGCGACCGGAACTGGTACCTGTACTGCACGTCCGACGCGCTCAGCGCGACGGAGCAGAACGCCGACGGCTCCCTCGTCCAGCACGTCGTCCCGACGTACCGCTCGACCGACCTGACGACCTGGACGTCCGTCGGTGACGCGTTCACCGCGAAGCCCGCCTGGGTCGGCGACGCGAACGGGATCTGGGCGCCGGACGTCCTGTACCGCGCAGGGTCGCACGGCCGGGCCGGCACCTGGTTCATGTACTACGCCGCCTCGGACACCCCGAGCGCGACCGGCCCGACGGGTGGCGGCTCGGCCGTCGGCGTGGCCACGAGCTCGAGCCCGACGGGTCCGTGGACGGACTCGGGCGGCCCGGTCGTCGCTCCGCAGACGGCCCCGAACGGCGACGGCTACCGGTGGGAGTACGACCCTGAGGTCATCACCGACCACGGCACGACGTACGTGTACTTCGGCAGCTACTTCGGCGGAGTGAACGTCCGGACGCTCAGCACCGACGGACTCCGGTCCGACCCCGCCTCCGAGACGCCGATCGCGATCGACAACCGCTACGAGGGCGCGTTCCTGATGCACCACGACGGCTGGTGGTACTTCCAGGGTTCGGCCACGAACTGCTGCAACGGCTCACTCACCGGGTACGGCGTGTTCGTCGCACGGTCGAAGAGCCCCCTCGGGCCGTTCGTCGACCGCGACGGGGTCTCGATCCTCGACACCCGCGTCGGTGGGACCCCGCTGCTGGCCCAGAACGGCAACCGATGGGTCGGGACCGGGCACGACACCGTCGTCACCGACTTCGCCGGGCAGGACTGGATCATCTACCACGCGGTCGACCGGAACGACCCGTACTACGCGGGGCAGACCGGGTACACCAAGCGCCCGGTGCTCATCGACCAGCTCGACTGGAACGACGGGTGGCCGAGCGTCCGCGGTGGTGCCGGGCCGTCAGACGACCGGCAGCAGGCCCCGGCGGCCCAGCCGGGTGACCGTGCGGCGGCCGTCGCACAGCCCGCTCCGGTGATCGTCCCCGGCCGCACGATCGGCTCGGCGTCCACGGACTTCACCGGTCACGCGTTGCCGTCCTCGCTCTCCTGGACCCGCGAGCCCGACCGGTCGACCTGGTCCGTCCGCGGCGGTTCGTTCCGGTGGCAGACGCAGGACGCCGACCTCCACCCGCCGCAGACACCGCTCGCGTCGGTGCTCAGCGAGGCGGCCCCGCGCGGTGACTACGTGCTCGAGACCCGGGTCAAGGTCGACACCCCGGCCACCGGCGACGGCGTGAACTACGTCCAGGGCGGACTCATCGTGTCCGGGGACGACGGCAACTACGTCCGGCTCGTGTCGAACTCGATCTACGACACCCGGCAGACCGAGTTCGGCAAGGAGGTCACCCCACAGCCGGAGGGGGCCCCGAACTACGGGAACATGGTGGTCGGGCCGGTCGGTTCGTGGACGACGCTCCGCATCGCACATCACCGGGTCGACGGCCAGGACGTCTACACCGCGTCCACGAGCGTCGACGGGCGCCACTTCGTCCAGGGCGGCACGTGGACGGCGGACCTCGGGACCCACCCGCGCATCGGCCTGATCTCGCTCGGCGGCGCCGGGTTCACGAGCACGTTCGACTTCCTGCGGGTGAGCACGGCGAGGACGGTGGGCGGCGGGACCCGCTGAGGGGAAGATGCTAGCCTGAGTACGTGACGTACGTGACGTACGCGGCGTACGTCACGGATGGAAGGACTGCGGATGCCCATCACGGTGGATTACCCGACGTATTCGGGGGCCCGGGCGCACTTCAAGGACATGCTCGATGCAACGGCCGACGGCCGCACGGTCACGGTGGCTCGAGACGGCCAGCTGTCCGCCATGCTCCCGGTCGAGCGTCTCCGCGGCTACTTCTTCCAGACGGTCTCGCCGCGTGTCTCGGTGTTCCGCGAGGACGGGCACGTGGTCGCACTGATGGCCGATCGTCCGTTCGCGGCGGAGGGTTCGACGATCGCCGATGCCCTCGTCGACCTGGTGCTCGTCCTCCGTGAGTACGCCGAGGACTGGTACGCCCGACTCCGACATGCGCCGAACCACCAGGGTGCATGGGGTCTGGTGCAACTCATCCGACTCAGCACCGACGAGGAGCTGCTCGACTGGCTGGACCACGGCGGTGAGTGACAGGCCGCCAGCTCCGACGCGGGAGCACCACGACACGTTCTGTGAGCGCGAGCGGTGGACGCTGGTCCGGGGCGCGACCGGCCGACCGGTCCGACACCACCGGACCTACGAGTTCGAGCTCTGGGACCGGCGGGTGCTCCGGACCCGGATCTCGAAGCCGGTCGACGGGTCGACGTACGGAGCGAGGATGTGGAGTCACATCCTGCGTGAGCAACTGGACGTCGGAGCCCCGGCGTTCTGGGCGTGCGTCCGCGACGGCGTCCTGCCGGACCGCGGTGCACCAGAGCGCACGGTCCCCGAGAATGCCGTGCCGCTGTACCTGGTGCGTGCGCTGTCCGATCTCGGTGTCGCGGAGGGCGCGATCCTCGACCTCGACGCGGCGGGAGCGGCACGCCTGCACGCCGACCTCCTGACCGCCGCGACCTGACCGCCGCCGCAGGTCAGTCCGGGTCGCGGATCGCCAGGATGCGGTGCGGGGACGACGCCCGGACCCGCCAGCCTGCAGGCACGACGGCCTCGAGCTCCGGCACCGTGTAGCTCCGCCGGATCGAGCGGAGGCCATCGACGAGCACGAACGTCCCCGCCGCGACGAACGGCGCCCCGAGCGCGTACGACCGGTAGGCCGCCCGCGATCGCCGGATGTCGCTGTGGACGACGCGATGCGATGCGAGAGCCGCCGAGTCCTCGAGGAACCCGTCGCGTTCGTCGTCGCCGAGGTGGTGCAGGACGTGGTTCGACACGACGACGTCGAACCGCTCCCCCGCGTCCACCAGGTCGCCGCTCGAGGTGGTCCGGAAGTCCACGCCCCGCGTGTCCGCTCGCCGTGCGGCCCGGATCGCCCGCTCGTCAGGGTCGACACCCACGACCTCGACGTCGAGGCCGTCCGCCCGCGCCCACCGTGCCATCGACCGTGCGAGGTCGCCGCCACCGCACCCGAGGTCGAGGATCCGTGCCGAACCGTCCGATCCCAGCACCGGGCGGATGCCGTTCCGCCACACCCTGCGCCATCCACCGACGAGCGGGTTGATCACCGCGAACCGTCGGAACGTCCGGTCGAGCGTCCGCGGATCGCACCGCGGGTCGTCCATCAGCTCCGGCAGGCCGATCGCCCGCGCGGAGAGGTCCGGATGCCGCGGCTCCCCGTTCCGGAACCGGCCACCCACCGGACTGGAGGCGCGGCTGGAGCCCGCCCTGCGCCTCCAGTCCGTCTCCCGGTCGCGGTCGCGACCGTCGCTCACGCGCGCACCACCTCGAGGGCTGCGGACTCAACCGTCAGACCGGGGCCGAAGGCCAGCGCGACCACGCGCGTACCGTCCGCGGGCCGGTTCCGGAGGATGCGCTCGAGCACGAAGAGCACCGTCGCACTCGACATGTTCCCGTACTCGCGGAGGACGCCGCGTGATGCCGTGACCGCGTCCGTCGGCAACGCCAGCTCCTCCTCGACGCGGTCGAGGATCGCGCGGCCACCGGGGTGCACCGCCCAGAGTGGGACCTCCGCCGCGGAGCCGATCTCGATCGCCGCGAGGACCGGCGCGACCGCCTCGGCGACGTGCTGCTCGATGAGCCGCGGGACGGCGGTGCTGAGGACCATCTCGAAGCCCTCGTCGCCGATGTTCCAGGCCATGTCGTCGGCGCCCTCGGGGATCACGGTCGTGGCGAACGCATCGATGCGGAGCCCGGGTCGAAGGTCGGACTGCTCCGGATCGGCGAACCGAGCGCTCGGCAAGTCGGGCACGACCACGGCGGCAGCGGCACCGTCGGCGAACACGCTGTTCGCGACGATCTGGTCCGGGTCCGACGACGCCCGGACGTGCAGGGTGCAGAGCTCGGCGCAGACCACGAGGACGACGGCGTCGGGGTCGGCCTCGCAGAACGCGGCAGCGGTGCGGAGCGCGGGGAAGGCCGCGTAGCAGCCCATGAACCCGATGTGGTGCCGGAAGACGCCGGGGCGCATCCCGAGCTGCTGCGCGACCGCGAGGTCCGGGCCCGGTTGGGTGAAGCCCGTGCAGGAGACGGTGACGACGTGGGTGACCTGGTCGGCGGTCATGTCGGCGGCGGCGAGCGCGTCGCGGGCCGCAGCGACGAAGAGCGGGATGGCGAGCTCGCGGTAGCGGTCGTTCCGGAAGCCGGTCGACGGCGAGGTGATCACGCCGTCGGTACCCACGAAGGCCCCGGGCCGGTGGTCTTCGTGCAGGTCCTCGACGACGGTGTGGCGCCGCTCGACGGCCGACGCCCCGAAGGCTGCACCCACGAGACGCTCCCCGAGACGCCCGAGACCCGGCTGCGCCTGGAAGAGCCGCATCGCCCCGTCCTGGTCGAGGGTGCGGGGCGGGACGGCGGTACCGATGGCGCGGATCGTTGCGGACACACACCATCCTGTCACCGGGCGGTCAGGGCCCCTCAGGTTCGCCGGGTCACAGGGCCGCCCATCTCCACGACCGATCGTCGCGCGCCCGGGTGGGGCGTGCCTCCAGGCCGGTTCCGCACGCGTCTGGAGCCGCCGCCGGTCCCGGTCAGGGGACCCGCGATCCACGGATCGCCCGACGCATCGCGTCGAGGTCGAGGTCCGGGTTCCGGTCGATGACGTCGAACGCGAGCAGCACCGAACCGACGACCGGCGGGACGTCCGCGATCCGGATGTCGCCGACGATGTCGATGCACCGGTCCCGGATCGCCGTGATGAGCGGTGCGTAGCCGCTCTCGAGCACCCCGCCGCCGAGGATCACCGGCAGACGCTCACCGTCAGGCAGCCGCTCGACCGTCGTCCGGATCAAGAGCGCGATCTCGGCCGCCAGACGCTCGACGATCTGCACCGCCGCCTGGTCACCGTCGTCCGCCGCCGCGAAGACCGCCGGCGGCAACTCGACGAGCCGGTGCTCCGGGATCAGGTCGGTCGCGATGGCGACTCCGACGTCGAGCGCACTGGCGAGCCCGAAGTGTGCGGCGACGCGGTCGCTCAGCATGGTCGGCGCAGCCCGGCCGTCCTCACCGCGGCAGGCTGCGGCGAGTGCCGCGGCACCGAGGTCCTGGCCGCCGCCCCAGTCGCCCGAGAAGGCTCCGAGGGCGTTGAACCGAACGGTGTCGTCACCCCGCCGCCCGATGCAGTTGATGCCCGCACCACAGATGACTGCGATCCCGTCGCCCTCGCGCGACACGGTCCGGAGGAGCGCGAACGTGTCGTTCCAGATCACCGTGTGGGTCGCCAGCCCTGCGCGGGCGGCAAGACCGGCAGCGGTGCGCTCCTGGTCCGGGAAGTCGATGCCGGCCATCGCGAGGGCCGCGGCGTGGAATCCCGACCGGGTCCCGACGGCCTGTTCGACGGCGTCGAGCGCGAGCCCGACGAGCGCGGTGACGGTGCGGTCGGTGGTGGCGACGCCCGGCCCATGGCCGACGCCGACGACGGCGCCGTCGAGGTCGACCACGACGGCGTGGGTCTTCGAGTTCCCGACGTCGACGCCGACGACCAGGTCACCGCTCGACGGCCGGCTGGCGTCCTGTCGGCTCACCGGACGCCCGCTGTCCTCTCGACTCACCGGCCGCCCGCGATCGTCTCGGCGAACTGCGGGAGGTGCTCCGCACCGCTCTCGAGGAGCTTCGGCACGAGGCACTCGACCGTGTCCCACTGCCCGATGAGCGGGTGTGCGAGCAGCGCGCGTCGGACGTCGTCCGGGTCGCCCGACAGCGCCGCGGCGACGGCGAGCCGCTCGTACGCGCTGACGTGCTGGATCGGCCCGAGCAGCAGCGGGTCGACGGCGGCCTGTGCAAGCGGTCGGATCCCGGCGCGGGACACGGCGCACCGCGTCTCGATGACGTCGTCGTCGGCGAGCCCGGCCACGGTGCCGCGGTTCAGCACGTTGACGACGTGCATGGTCTCGTCGTCGGACCACAGTGACGCGAGAAGGTCGACCGCGGCCTCGCTGTAGAACGCACCGCCGCGGTGCGCGAGCTGCGGCGGCTTCTCGGTCAGGGACTCGGACCGGTACTGCTCGAGCAGCTCCCGCTCCAGGTTCGCGACGACCTCGGCGCGGGGGGTCTCGTGTCGCTGGCGTTCGAGCGCGCGGTCGTGGCCGTAGTAGTACTGCAGGTACGGCGAGGGGACGACCCCGAGTAACCGGTAGAGCGACTCGTCGAACGGGAACTGCTCGGTCAGGGCGTCCATCCGGTCGGTGATGAACGACGGGACGACGTCCTCGCCGTCGAGGAGGATGCGCCGGGTCCAGGAGAAGTGGTTGAGCCCCACCGGGTCGACCTCGACCCGGGCCGCGTCGACGCCCATCGTCCTCGCCGCCCAGCGCTGGACCCCGATGGCGTAGTTGCAGAGACCGACCGCACGGTGCCCTGCGGCGAGGAGCGCCCGGGTGTTGATCCCGACGGGGTTCGTGAAGTCGATGATCCACGCGTCCGGCTTCGCGAGCCGGCGGACGTCGTCCGCGATGGACAGCACGACGGGGACGGTACGGAGCGCCTTCGCGAACCCGCCGGCACCCGTGGTCTCCTGCCCGATGCACCCGCAGTCGAGCGGGAACGTCTCGTCACCGAGACGTGCGGTCTGCCCGCCGACGCGCAGCTGGATGAGGACGGCGTCGGCGTCCTGGATCGCCTCGGCGCGGTCGGTCGTCAGGTGCACCGTCGTCCCGAGCCCCTGCGCGCCGATCATCCGGGCGGCGAACGACCCGACGACCTGCAGTCGCTCCTCGTCCGTGTCCATCAGCCACAGGTCGTCGACGAACAGCCGGTCCAGCTGCTGCGACAGTCCGCCGATGAGTTCGGGGGTGTACGTGGAGCCCGCTCCGATGACGGTCACCTTCATGGCATGGTCCTCTCGATGGTGCTGGGGTCGTGGATCGTCCGGCGCGATGGCACCGCACCAGGGCGTCGCCGCCGTGTCACTCCTTGACACCGCTCAGCGCGATGCCCTGGACGAACTGCCGCTGGGCGAAGAAGAACAGGACGACCACCGGCAGGACGAACAGCACCGTCGCCGCCATCGCCAGGTTCCACTGCACGGCGTGCACGGTCCGGAACTGCGAGAGCGCGATCGACAGCGTCGACCAGTCCGGGTTCGAGCCGAGGTACAGCAGCGGGTTGAAGAAGTCGTTCCAGCAGAAGAAGAACGCGAAGAGCCCGGCCGCCGCGATCGCAGGCTTCACCATCGGCAGGAACACCGACCACAGCAACCGGAACTCACCGGTGCCGTCGATCCGGGCCGCGTCGAGGTACGCCTGCGGCACCGACACGAAGAACTGCCGCAGCAGGAAGATCGTGAACGCGTCGCCGAACAGGCCCGGGATGATGAGCGGGAGCGGGGTCCCGGTCCAGCCGAGGTGCGCGTACATGACGTACAGCGGCACCACGGTCACCTGCGGCGGCAGCATCATCGCGGCGATGAACGCGAAGAACAGCGGGATCCGTCCACGGAACCGGAACTTCGCGAGCGCATAGGCGACCGGGACGCTGCTCGCGATCGAGAACAGGGTGAACAGCACCGCGATGAGGACGGTGTTGAACAGGTACCGCGCGAGCGGCACGGTCCGGAACACCTCGGCGAAGTTCGACCACTGGACGGGGTGCGGTACGAGGTCCCTCGTCAGTGCCTGGTCGTCGGTCATCACCCCCGTCGTCAGGATGAACACCACCGGCATGAGGAACACGATGAGCACGGCGATGAGGATCGCGTGCCGTGCGACGGTGTCGAGGAGTCGCGACCGTCGCCCGGCGCGACGGTCGGGCGCCGTCGGGCGTGGGACGGCGACCACTGCCGGTCCCTGCACGATCTGGTCGGTCATGTCAGTCCCTCTCGGCGTTCATCTGGCGGCGGGTCACGAGGATCAGGACGCCCGTCACGACGAGTGTCGCGACGAAGAGCACGACGGACAGCGCCGAGGCGTAGCCCATGTTGAAGTAGCGGAAGCCCTGCTGGTAGAGGACCTCGGTGAAGAACAGCATCGAGTTCTGCGGGTACCCGAGGTTGTTCGCGGTGGTCCCGGACCCGGACCCGAGGATCGTGCTGACGACGTACGGCTGGGTGAACAGCTGCAGGCTCTGGATCACCCCGATGATGGTCGAGAACAACAACACCGGCGCGATCGTCGGCAGCGTGATGTGCCAGTACCGCTGCCGGCCGTTCGCCCCGTCGAGCTGCGCGGCCTCCTGCAGCTCCTCCGGCACGTCGAGCGTCGCGGCGAGCAGGATGACGATCGTGTTGCCGATCCCCCACATCGTCAGCAGCAGCAGGGCCGTCTTCGACCACGTCGGGCTGTTGAACCACAGCGGCTGCGGCACGCCGATCGCCTTGAGCACGGTGTTCACCGGCCCGGTTCCCGGGTTCAGCACGAACGTGAACGCGAGCGTCGCGGCGACGGGAGGCAGGAGCGTCGGCAGGTAGAACAGCGGCCGGTAGACGCCGGCGCCGGACCGGATTCGCGCGAGGACCGCGGTCACCCCGAGGGCGAACAGCAACTGGATCGGGACGGCGACGAGGCAGAAGAGGACGGTGTTGCGGAGTGCCGGCCCGATCTGGTGGTCACCGTCGAACATGAACCGGTAGTTCGCGAGCCCCGCCCACGACGCGGCGTCGATGAGGTTGTACCGCGTGAACGAGTAGAAGACGTTCGCGGCGAGCGGGTAGAGGAAGAACACCGCGAGGCCGACGAGCCCGGGCGACAGCAGCACGAGGATCGTCCGTCGCTCGCGCCACCGCTGCTTGCGGCGGACTGCTGTGCGGACCGCGAGCGCCTGCGCCGACGTCTGCCCATCCGGACCTGCCTGCGCTCCGGCGTCCCTCCGACCACTCGCTGCGGTCGGTCCCACTGCGGCGCTCATCGGCTCTCCCCCGCACTCGCCTGGTCGATCTGCGAGTCGATCTGGTCGGCGACGCTGGCGAGTCCCGCGTGGAGGTCGGGGACGTTGCCCGCCGCCCAGGACTGTGCGAACTGCGTCAGGAGTTCCCGCGGCGCGCTCCCCGCCCACGTGCCGGGCACCGACCTGGTGTCCTTGTCCGCCGCGATGTCGAGCATGGTGGTGAACCGTGGATCGGTCCGGATCGCCGGGTCCGCGAGCGACTGTGTCGTGGTCGGCACGTTCCGGAGCCGCAGGGTCAGGTCGACGAGGCTCGAGGTGTCGGTCGACAGGTACTTGACGAGGAGCCATGCCGCCGCCGAGTGCTTGGAGCCCTTCGGGATGCCGATGGTCGTCCCGCTGATGACGCCGCTGCCGTAGCGCGAGGCGCTCTCGGTCGGCATCGGCGCCGTGCCGTAGGAGAACTTCTTCGCCTGGTCCGCCGCGAACGCGACGCGCCATTCACCGTCGACGGCCATCGCGAGCTTGCCCGTCTGGAACGGGTTCTGCGGCGAGAACTCGGCGCCGAGCGACGCCACGTAGGTCTGGAGCTTGTCGTAGCCGTACCAGTCGACGAGCTGCTTCTCCCACGTGAACATGGCCGCCCAGTTCGGGTCGTTCGCCATCTGCGCCTTCCCGGCGGCGTCGTACCAGTCGAGGTCGAAGCCCGGGGTGAACGTCCCGACGTTGTTCTCGAAGAAGTCGAGGAACGGCACGAACCCGGCGACCTTGATCGACCCGTCGGGGTTGAACGTGGTGAGCTTCTTGGCGTCCTCGGTGAGCTCGGGCCAGGTCCGCGGGGGTGCCGTGATGCCCGCCTTCTGGAACATGTCGGTGTTGTAGTACAGGCCGTACACGTCGGCGAGGACCGGGAGCGCGCACCGCCTGCCGTCGTAGGAGGTGTAGGCAGCGGTCGCCGGGAGCACCGACGAGGTCGCAGGACCCGCGGCGGCGATGCGGGAGGTCAGGTCCTGGAACGTCCCGGTCGCGCAGTACCCCGAGACGCTGTCGCTGTTCTGCGAGATGGCGACGTCCGGCGGGTTCCCGCCGCGGACCGACTGCACGATGTTGTCGTCGCTCTCACCGCCGACGTGGTCCACCGTGATCCACGGGTACAGCTTGTGGAAGGCCTTCAGGCGGGCGTCGACGTCGCCCTTCTCCCGTGCGGTGAAGAAGCTCCACAGCGAGATCGTCACGGGTGTCTTGTCATCGAGCCCTCCCGCACCGGCCTCGGACTGGCCGACGCCGGTCGTGCACCCGCTCAGCAGGAGCACGGTGACGGCGAGGACACCGAGCATCCCGGCGGTCCGGCGCCTCATGCGTCCACCGCCTGTCCCGCGGTGCTCGACTCTGCCGCGGCGTCGTCCGCCCAGAGCGACGCGGCGGGGTGCTCGTGTACGAAGGTCGCGGGCCACGCGGGGTCGAAACGGTCGGCCTCGAGGACCCGCTGGACGGCCGTCGACTTCGCGGCCCCGTGTGCCACGAGCACGACGGTCTTCGCGTCGAGCATGGTGCCGATCCCGACGCTGACACCGTGCCGGGGGACGTCGTCGAGCGACGTGAACTCCGGGAACGTCCCGAGGTTGTCCGTGCGGGTCGAGTCGGCGAGGTCGATGATGCGCGTGCGCGACGCCAGCGCCGTCCCGGGCGGGTTGAACGCGACGTGGCCGTCACTCACCCCGACGGCGACGAAGAACAGGTCGATGCCGCCCGCTGCGGCGATGTCACGGTCGTACGCGGCGGGGTCGGACGGGTCCGGCGACCACAGGTGCGCCTGCGCGATGCCGGCGAGCGGCGCGACCGCGTCGGAGAGCTGGGCGCGGACGACCTCGCCGAAGTGGCGGCAGCTGTAGTGTGCGGCGGCGTCCGGGAGTCGGAACCCCGCGCCGTCCGGGATCGCGTAGTCGTCCATGAGGACGAGCACCACGTGGTCGAGGTCCATCGGCCGAGCGGCGAGCCGAGCCGCCAGTGCATCGACGACCGGCACGAGTGTCCGGCCGGCCGGGATGCCGATGAGGATCCGACGCCCCGCGGACCGGGCGTCGACGATGTGGTCGATCGCGATCTCGGCGAGTGCGTCGCCGAGATCCGCGGGGGTCTGGCGTACTGAGAGCTGCACGGTCACTGGTGTCCTCCTCGACGGCCGGTGGTTGCGCAAGCGTAGGGCGATGCCGCAGGCGAACGGACCAGTTCCGACCAGAAGAGACCAATTCCGCGATCTGGCTCTACAGTCACCCCATGGAACACAGCGACGCAGCGGTCCGGACGGCTGGTGGTGCGACCGTCAGGATGGCCATGGAGCGCATCGAGCAGCTCATCGTCGGCGGGGCATGCAGCGAGATCGGTCGTCTCCCGAGCGAGCGCGACCTCGTGCAGCGCATCGCTGTGAGCCGGACGACTCTGCGCCGAGCGTTGACGATGCTCGCCGAGCGCGGTGTCGTCACCGCCACACCGCAGTCCGGCTGGTTCGTCACGAACGCTCCACTCGGCGAGCCCGACCGGACCCTCCTGAGCTTCACCGAGATGGCGGCGCGTCGAGGTGTCGTCCCACGGACGAAGGTCCTCGCACACCGCGTGCGGGAGGCGACCTTCGACGAGGCACAGGACCTCCGCGCCGCGCCGCTGGCACCCGTCCTGGACGTCGAGCGCCTGCGGTCGTTCGACACGGTGCCGATCTGCCTCGACCGCTCGGTGATCGTGCTCGACCGGAGTCCGGGGATCGACGCCGCCGACCTGGCGGACAGCTCGCTGTACCAGCGCCTCGAGGCGCTCGGGACACGCCCCGCCCGATCCAGCTTCGCGGTCGAGGCGATCGCCGCTGACGACCGCGAGGCCGCACTGTTGGGCGTCGCGGTCGGCGCACCGCTCCTCCTCGGGACCGAGACGTGCTTCGACGCGGTCGGCCGACCGCTCCTCATCGGCACGACGCGCTACCGCGCGGAGGCGTACCGGTTCTACTCGACCATGGTCCGCCACTGAACGCGTCTGCCACCGACCCGGCGGACCGGTGGGTCACGCGATCCGGCCTGGAGGCACGGTGCCGGCCGCCTGCGCACCGCACGACGACAGGTGGTGGCGATCCGCGCCTCCCGTCCGGCGGGCCTCGTCAGGGCATGGTGCGGTTACGCTCCTGCTCGACCACGGCCTCCCGGTCTGTCAGGCGGGCGAGCTGCTGCAGCGGACGCATCATGCGCCGATTGGCGCGGAGTGCCGGTTCGGCGTGGTCGAGGAACGCCCAGTACCCCGCCGTGAACGGACAGGCGTCCTCCCCGAGGCGTTTCGTCGGGTCGAAGGGGCAACCGCCGCAGTGGTCGGTCATCCGGTCGATGTACCGACCGCCCGATGCGTACGGCTTCGTCGCGACCCGACCACCGTCCGCGTGCTGCGACATCCCGATGATGTTCGCGGGCATCACCCAGTCGGTGCCGTCGACGAACAGGTCGGTGAACCACGCGGTCAGCTCGACGGGGTCGTACCCGCGCTGCAACGACCAGTTGCCGAGGATCATCAGGCGCTGGATGTGGTGCAGCCACCCGTGCTCGCGGAGGTCGTCGAGCGTCGAGGTCAGGCAGGCCGCCGTGACGTCCGCGGTGTCGAGCTCCCACCACCAGGCCGGGAGCGACGTCGGCGGGCCGAGTGGTTCCGCATCGGCCCCGTAGTCCTCGCCGAACTCCCAGTACAGGTGCCAGACGTAGTCCCGCCACCCGGCGACCTGGCGGACGAAGCCCTCGACGCTCGCGAGCGGTGCGCCGGTGCCCAGCGCCTCGATCGCCGCACTGACGGCGGTCCGCGGGTCGAGCACGCCGAGGTTCATCGGGACGCTCAACAGCGAGTGCGCCATCGCCCGGTCGTCCTGCAGCACGGCGTCCTCGAACGGCCCGAAGTCGCTGAGCCTGGTCGCCACGAAGTCCTCGAGCGCGGCGGCAGCCTCGGCCGGGGTGACCGCGAACCGGCGTCGGTCCATCGCGCCGACGAAGTGCACGAGGCCGTCCTGCTCCCACCGCGCGAGGTCCTCGCGCACCCGGGCGTCGATGTCGTCCTCGGTCGGTGACCACGGGTCCGGCAGACCGAGTGAGGTCGCACCCTTCGGTGGTGGGTTGCGGTTGTCCTCGTCGAGGCTGAACCGGCCGCCGAGCGGGCGGTCCCCGTCCATCAGCCAGCCTTCGCGACGACGGACACGCTCGTAGTGGTGTTCCATGAGGAACTGGCTCGACGAGCCCGTCGCCCACTCGGCGAAGTCGTCCTCACTCGTCACGAACCCACGGCTCGGCAGGATCGCGATGTCCGGGAACCGTCGGACCTCAGCGCGGAGGCTCCAGGACGGCGGGTCGATCACCTCGAGCTCGATGCCGTTCTCCGTGGCGTCGGACAACGCGTCACGGACCCGTTCGACCCGGACGTGCGTTGCACGGTCCCCGAGCTCGGCGACGCGATGTCGGAGCGCCGAGAGCCAGAGCAGGGCCTTCGCGCGATGCATCGGCCTCGATCCGAAGAACTCCATCGCCTCCACGACGAGGACCGGACCGCCGTCGTCGAACTCGGGCCCGTACTGGCCGGGGAACAGCAGACGCGTGCGGGTCGGGCCAGCGGGGTCCTGCTCGTGCGCGGTCACGACGTCATCATGCCCGGAGCGTCCGACGCTCCGTGCTCGAACGACCCGGGGTCTGGACAGTCCACGGATCGCAGACTAGTTTTTGAACATGTTCGAAAACGAAACGCCGCCGCAGTCGAAGCGGGACCGCACGCGTGCCGCCATCCGCGCGGTGGCGATCCGGTCCCTCCGCGAGCAGGGCTACGACGCCACGACGATGCGCGGCATCGCAGCGGAGGCCGGCCTCTCCGTCGGGAACGCGTACTACCACTTCCCGACCAAGGACCACCTCGTCCAGGAGCTCTACCTCGACGTGCAGCAGGAGCACCGCACCGTCGCCCTGCCGCTGCTCGCCGACGAGCAGGACCTGACGGCACGGGTCGGGATCGTCGTCCGCGCGGGCCTTGCGAACCTCACCGAGTACCACGCGATCGCGCCCCAGTTCCTCGCCGCGGCGTTCACCCCCGACTCGCCGGTCAACCCGCTGTCGTCCGAGTCGACACCCGCGCGGGACCTCGTCCTCGGGCTCTTCACCGAGGCCGTCAGCGGGGCGAAGCAGCAACTCCCCCGGGACCTCGCGGACGACCTGCCGACGGCGCTCTGGATGGGGTACCTCCTCCTCGCACTGTTCTGGACGTACGACCGTTCCCCCGACCAGGCCCGCACGACCAAGCTCGTCGACGCGATGCTGCGCGTCCTGCGGTTCGCGCTCCCGCTGCTCCGGGTCCGGCCGTTCCGGCTCGCGGTCACCGAGATCGTCGGCATCGTCGCCGGGCGTGCCTCGTGAGTGCCGTGGAGCACGTCCCCACCGTCGCCAGTGTCGAGTCCGCGCCGACGCCGACACCGACGTGGACCTGGTCGGACAGCTGGTGGGTCGAGATCCGTGCCTACGGCTGGCTGATCGGGGTGACGCTGCCGATCACGACGTTCGTGTTGACACTCATCGTCGGGCTCGGCGGCTGGTTCACCATGGAGTGGAACTGGCTCGGCACCCTCGGCAGTGCGCTGGCCGCGGCGTTCTGGCTCGACGTCGTGTCCATCCCGTTCGCGTTCGCCGCCGTGGTCGTCGCCCTGCCGTTCACGTACCTGCTCGGACGCGCGCTGCGACCCGTGGAGTCCCGGCGGAACCAGATCACCGCGACATCGGTCCTCGCCGGCACGCTCGCCGCACTCCCGATGGTGTCCCCCGACACGCTCCTGATCTTCGTGCCGATGTCAATCGCCGCGGGTGCCGCCGGAGCCCTGGCTCGTCGCGGCGAGTTCCGACGGGCCGACCGCCTCGCGCAGACCGCGGCGACGGCACCAGCCGAGCCGATCGCACCCGCCGAGGTCACCGCACAGCCCGAGGAGGCCGGAGCATGATCACTGAGACGACCACGGAGGACACGACGACGGACGCGGACCGGCCGCCCTGGACCTGGGGAACGGCAGTCCGACTCGAACTGCGCGGCGTCTGCTGGACGATCGGTGCGACACTACCGGTCGCAACCCTTGTCAACACAGTCCTGACGCAACACCCCGACTACATCCTCGTCATGTTCGACTGGTTGCCGTTCATCGTCGTCGTCGCGATCCCCTTCGTCGTGATCGGTGCCGCAGCGATCCTCCCCCTGACGTACCTGCTCGGTCACGTGCTCGAGCGTGTCCGCCCGTGGCCCGTCCACATCGTCGCGCAGTCGATCCTCGGAGGGACGCTGGCCGCGGTGCCGCTCGCGTTCGGACCGGATGTCTTCCCCGCGGAGATCTTCGGATCCGCGCCCTTCGCCGTCGGCGCGGCCGCAGCCCTCGCCCGGTACGGACAGCTCCGGCGAGCGACGAGGACGCCGGCCGATCCGCTGCCCGACGCGACCACCTGACGGACTGGAGGGACGGGGCGGGGCCGCACCGTCCCTCCAGTCCGTCAGGCGCACCCGTACGACGCGATCCCCACCACACGACGTGATCTGTCGTGTGGTGGGGATCCGGTCGTGCTGTCGCCCGCTGGCTACGCCTGCGCGCGCTCCAGCACCAGCTCGCGGACGCGCGCGGCGTCCGCCTGGCCCTTCATCGCCTTCATCACGGCGCCGATGATCGCGCCGGCGGCCTGGACCTTGCCGTCGCGGATCTTCTCGAGCACGTCGGGCTGCGCGGCGAGGGCCTCGTCGACCGCGGCCGTCAGGGCACCGTCGTCCGAGACCACCTTGAGCCCGCGGGCCTCGACGACCTCGGCCGGAGAGCCCTCGCCCGCGATGACACCCTCGAGCACCTGGCGGGCGAGCCGGTCCGTGAGATCACCGGACTCGACGAGCGCGATGACCTCGGCGACGTGCGCCGGGCTGACGAGGTCGCCGGGAGCGGTCTGCTCGCCGTCGTCCTGCTGTCCGCGGGCGTTCGCGATGCGGCTGATCTCACCCGTCCACCACTTGCGGGCGGCCTGCGGTGCAGCACCGGCGGCGACGGTCTCCTCGACCTCGGTCAGGAGTCCGCTGTTCGCGACGTCCTGGAACTCGAGGTCCGCGAATCCCCACTCGCCCTTGAGCCGACGACGCCGTGCGACGGGGGCTTCGGGCAGCGCGGCGCGGAGCTCCTCGATCAGCTCGGGCGCGGGCACCACGGGGAGCAGGTCCGGCTCCGGGAAGTAGCGGTAGTCGTCGGCGTCGGACTTCGGACGCCCGGCCGAGGTGCGGCCGGTGTCCTCGTGCCAGTGCCGTGTCTCCTGCGTGATCGTCCCGCCACCGGCAAGGATCGCTGCCTGCCGCTGGATCTCGTAGCGGACGGCACGCTCGACGGCCCGGAACGAGTTGACGTTCTTCGTCTCGGTGCGCGTGCCGAGCTTCTCCTGGCCGCGGGGCCGCAGGGAGATGTTCGCGTCGCAGCGCAGGTTCCCGCGCTCCATGCGCGCCTCGGACACCCCGAGGCCGCGGACGATGTCGCGGATGGTCTCGACGTACGCGGCACCGAGCTCGGGCGCGCGGTGCTCCGTCCCGAAGATCGGACGCGTGACGATCTCGACGAGCGGGACCCCGGCGCGGTTGTAGTCGACGAGCGAGTACTCGGCGCCCTGGATGCGGCCGGCAGCACCACCGACGTGCGTCAGCTTGCCGGCGTCCTCCTCCATGTGGGCACGCTCGATCGGGATCGTGAAGACCGTGCCGTCGGCGAGCTCGACCTCGACGGTGCCGTCGTGCGCGATCGGCTCGTCGGACTGTGAGATCTGGTAGTTCTTCGCGAGGTCCGGGTAGAAGTAGTTCTTCCGCGCGAACCGCGAGCTCTCCGCGATCTCGCAGCCGAGCGCGAGCCCGATGCTGATCGAGTACCGGACGGCCTGCTCGTTCACGACGGGCAGCGAGCCGGGGAGCCCGAGGTCCACGGGCGTCACGTTCGTGTTCGGCTCGCCGCCGAAGAAGTTCGGGGCGTCGGAGAACATCTTGGTGGCCGTCGCGAGTTCGACGTGCACCTCGAACCCGAGGACCGGCTCGAAGCGCTCGAGCGCCTCGTCGTAGTCCATGAGTGCGTCCTTGGCCATCAGATCACGCCTTCTTCCGCTGCCGACTGCTGGCCGGCGGCCAGCGTCGCTGAGTCGAGGTCCGGGACCTTCGAGATGAGGGTGTGGCCCCACGAGTCCTCGAGGAGCCGCTCGAGCGCCGCGCCGTACCGGTAGAGCCTGGCGTCCTCATGCGCCGGTGCCATGAGCTGCACACCGGTCGGCAGTCCGTCCTCGGGCGCGAGTCCCATCGGGATGCTCATGCCGGGGATGCCCGCGAGGTTCGCGGGGATCGTCGTCAGGTCGTTCAGGTACATCGACAGGGGGTCATCGATGCGCTCCCCGATCGGGAACGCAGTCGTCGGTGCGGTCGGGCTGACGAGCAGGTCGACCTGCTCGAAGGCCTTCGTGAAGTCGCGCTGCACGAGCGTGCGGACCTTCTGCGCCTTGCCGTAGTACGCGTCGTAGTACCCGGCGCTCAGGGCGTAGGTGCCGAGGATGATGCGGCGCTTGACCTCGGGCCCGAACCCGGCCTCGCGCGTGGCCGCCATGACGTCCTCCACGGTGCCGCCGTTCTCCGGGGTCACGCGGAGGCCGAAGCGGACGGAGTCGAACTTGGCGAGGTTCGACGACGCCTCCGCGGGGAGGATCAGGTAGTAGGCCGCGATCGCGGAGGCGAAGCTCGGAGCGTCGATCTCGACGACCGTCACCCCGGCGGACTCGAGGAGCGCGACCGTCTCGGTGAACCGCTGGGTGACACCGGCCTGGAAGCCGTCGCCGCCGAGTTCCTTGACGACCCCGACACGGAGGCCGGAGAGCGTACCCGCCTGCAGTCCCTCGCGGGCCGCGGCTGCGAAGGACGGCCACTCGGTGCGGATCGACGTGGAGTCACGGGCGTCGTGGCCGGCGATGACGTCGTGCACGAGCGCTGCGTCGAGGACCGTCCGGGCGACCGGCCCGATCTGGTCGAGGCTCGACGCGAGTGCGATGGCACCGTAGCGGCTCACGCCACCGTAGGTCGGCTTGACACCGACGGTCCCGGTCACGGAACCCGGCTGGCGGATCGACCCACCGGTGTCGCTGCCCAGTGCGAGCGGTGCCTCGTGCGCTGCGACGGCAGCTGCCGAGCCGCCGCCGGAACCGCCGGGGATCCGGTCGAGGTCCCACGGGTTCCGGGTCGGGCCGTACGCCGAGAACTCGGTCGACGAGCCCATCGCGAACTCGTCCATGTTCGTCTTGCCGAGCGGCACGAGACCGGCCTGGCGGAGCTTCTGGACGACGGTGGCGTCGTACGGGGGCACCCAGCCCTCGAGGATCTTCGAGCCGGACGTCGTCGGCATGTCGAGCGTGCAGAGGACGTCCTTGATGGCGATCGGCACGCCGGCGAGCGGCCCGAGGTCGTCACCGGCGGCGCGACGCGAGTCGATCGACTTGGCGACGGCGAGCGCCTTCTCGTTGACGTGCAGGAACGCGTGGACGTGACCGTCGACATCGCTGATCCGGTCGAGGTGGGCCTGCGTGGCCTCGACGCTCGACACGTCACGGGCCACGAGGGCGTCCGCGAGCGCGGCGGCGGTCATGCGGGTGATGTCGGTGCTCGTGCTGTCCGTGCTCACTGTTCCTCCCCCAGGATCGCGGTGACGCGGAACCGCTGCCCGTCGGAGTCCGGGGCGCCGGAGAGCGCCTGCTCCTGGGTCAGCGTCTGGCCGACCACGTCGGGGCGGAAGACGTTCTGCAGCGGGATGGGGTGGCTCGTCGCGGGCACGTCGTCCGTGGCGACCTCGGCCACCTGGGCGACGCTGTCGACGATCTGCGACAGCTCCCCGGTCAGCTTCTCGATCTCGTCCGGCGTGAGGGCGATACGTGCGAGGTTCGCCAGGTGGGCGACCTGCTCGCTCGTGATGTCAGGCATGGTGCTCCGTCGATCGGTTCGTGGATTGGCATCCAGTCTAGGGCGGACGCCTCCGACCACCCGAACGCCCGGACCGGGCTCCGGCTCACCGGCCCGTGGTCGTCGCCGCAGGTCCCGCCGCCGCGCCAGCCCTCGCCGCCGCCCCGGCCGTCGCCCCGGACCCGCTCGACGAGGCACGCCCGCCGATCATCGCCTGGTCGGGCACCGGGAGCGCGTCGCCGCCGTAGTGCTGGTCGAGGTAGGTCATGAGTGCCTTGCCCACCCCGAACTTCGCGCTGTATCCGGTCGTCCCCTGCCCGAGTCGCACGTTCGCGAGCCCGACCTGCCCGGACACGTTCCCGACCCACGTCGCGTTCGTGTACTTCGTGGTGGACGTCACGAGCCAGTTCTGGACGTCGCGGTCGGTCGTCCCGGTCTTGGCGAACTTCGGCACGCTGTCGCCGGGGTTCGCACTGGCGGCCGTGCCCGCCCCGGACAGGACCCCCTGCAGGGCGTAGTCGACGGTGCCCGCGACCTCGGCGGACACGCCGCGGGTGCAGGACGTCGGCGTCGGCGTGATGATGGCACCGGCCGCGGTGGTCACCGAGTCGATCGCGACGGGCGTGCACACCACGCCGCCGTTCGCGAACCCGGCGTACGCACTCGCCAGGTCGATCGGCGACAGGTTGTTGACGCCGAGGATCATCGACGGACCCTGGAACAGGTCGCTGCTGCCGCCGGCGGTGTGGATGCCCATCGCCTCGGCCACCTGGGAGATCTTGCAGAGGTCGAGCTGCTTGCCCATCTGCGCGAACGCGGTGTTGATCGACTCGGTCGTGGCGGCCTGCACGGACATGGACGACGGCACCGACTCGGCGTTCGCGACCGACCAGGTCGGCGTGCCGGCGAGGCTCTGGCACGAGTTCCTGAACTCCGACGCGGGGAACGCGTGCTGGGTCGTGCTGATCGACTCGCCGAGCGTGTGCCCGGTGGCGAGCCACTCCGCCAGCGTGAACACCTTGTACGTCGAGCCCGTCGCGAAACCGCCGGAGTTGCCGTACTTCGCGTCGGCGCTGTAGTTGACGCTCGTCTCGCCGTCCGGTGCCGTGTCGGACTGGTTGAACGCGGTGTTCTGGGCCATTGACAGGATCCGACCGGTCCCGGGCTCGACCGTGACGTTCGAGCCACCGATCTTCGTCGCGCTGATGGTCGCCGGCACGAAGGACGACAGCGCCGCCTGCGAGGTCGCCTGCAGGTCCAGGTCGAGCGTCGTGTGGATCGCGAGCCCCTTGGTGTCGAGCGTCGCGATCCGGTCGGCGGCGGTCGCACCGAACGCGGTGTCGTTCAGGATGTCGTTCCGCACGTAGTCGCAGAAGTACGCCGCGGAGTACTGGGCAGCGGCGGAGCACCCGTTCGTCGTCGCGGTGATCTTCGGCGTGATCGGCTCGGCGATGGCGGCGTCGCGCTCGGCCGTCGTGATCGAGTGCTGCACGGCCATGCGGCGGAGGACGTAGTCGCGCCGGGTCTTCGTCAACGCGTACCCGTTCGCCGAGCCGTTCTGCGCGGACGTCGGCTGGTCGATGCGGAGGTTCGAGGGGTTGTTGAGGATCGCCACGAGGGTCGCGGACTGGGCGAGGGAGAGGTCCTTCGCGTCGACGCCGAAGTAGTACTGCGCTCCCGCCTGCACGCCGTAGACCCGTCCGCCGAGCCCGACGATGTTGAGGTACCCGGTGAGGATCGTGTCCTTGGAGTACTTCTTGTCGACCGCGATGGCGTACCGCGCCTCCTGGAGCTTCCGCGCCGCGGTGACGTCGGTCGCGCTCTTGTAACAGGCGTCGACCTTGCTCTGGGTGCCGAGCTGCTCGCACTGCTGCACGAGCACGTTCTTGACGTACTGCTGCGTGATCGAGGACCCGCCCTGCACACCGTGGTGCAGCGCGGTCGCCGCGGCACCGCGGAGGGTGCCCACGACGTCGATGCCGCCCTCGTCGTAGAACCGCGGGTCCTCGGTGTCGATGGCGGCCTGCTTGACGGTCTTCGCCATGGCGTCGGACTGCACGCTCGTGCGGTTCTCCGCGTAGAAGGACGCGATCTTGACGTCCTGGCCGTCCTGCTTCGCGTAGATGGTGGACACCTGCTGCGGTGCCTGCACGTCGAGGTAGCTCGGCAGGTCCTCGAAGAACGCTGCCGCCCCGGACACCCCCTGCCCGGAGATCGCGACCGCGGGCGTCACCGCGACGGCGACGAGCACGCCGGCGAGCGCGGACATCACCACGAAGAGGAGCAGGGCACCCGGCCACCGAACGATGCGCATGCGACGACGCTACGAATCGACACTGTGGCGTCCCTGGCGCGACCCACCGGAACCTGCGACGGACCTCAGGATCCGCCACTTCCGGATGAGGGATGGTCCCGAGACCATCCGAAGGGATGACCCGCCGGGACCGGCGACGGGACGGACGGGAGGCGCGGTGCGGCCTGGCACCGTCCCTCCCCTCCGTCAGGCGGTCCCGACCGGTGGTCAGTCGCGGAGGGCGAGGTCCTGCGGACGGACGACGAGGAACTGCGGCGAGCCGGAACCATCACGGCCGTCCGGTCCGTCCCCGGAGGTCCCCGCCTGGATCAGGTCGCTCCGGCCGATCGCGATGAGCGCGATGTCGTGCAGCGACGCGGTCCCGGCCTTCAGGTAGTCGTTGTGCCCGCGGGGCTGCCGGAACACGTCGTCCGCGTCGACCGGGTCGGCGCCGCCGTCCAGGTCGAGGACCGTCGCCCCGAACGACTTCGATCCGGGGTCGGTCCCGAAGTACCCCGTCCCGGCGATCGGGTCCCAGTGGGCGTTGCCGACGAACACCTGGCCCGTCGGGACCGCGAGGGACGACGAGTGCGCGATCGTGCTCCCGGGCGAGCCGATGACCGTGAGGCTGTCGACGTGGATGCGACCCGTGGCGAGTGCCATGAGCGACGTCGTCGAACCGTACGAGTGCGCCACGATCGAGACACGCGGGGCGTGGTCGGCACGCATGAGGTCGAGCCCCGAGATCACACGTTCGAGTCGCGGCGCGCCCTCGTGTGCGAGCGAGAGCGACATCACGTTCGACAGGTCCGGTGTGCGGTACCCCATCCACGCGATGACGGCGACGCCGGATCCCTGGCCGACCGTCGGCACCCCCGCTGCCGACCCCACGGCGCCGGTCGTGGAGACGGTCCTGGCGACGAGCGCGTCGGCGGCCGGGGTCAGGGTCGCCTGCTCGCGGTAGAGGTCGACGCCGGTGTCCGTCCAGTCGTGCAGCTGCCCCGTCACCGTGAAGAACATCCCGGGGACCAGCACCGTGACGTCCCGGGCCGTGTCGAGGTCACCGATCGCGATGGACGCCCGGCCGGTCCCCCGGAGGTCGACCGTCAGGAGCTCCTTGCGGGGGTCCCCGGGAGCCGTGTCGGCCAGGGACACCTGGATCTGTCCGATCATCGCGCTCTCGGACGTCTCGGCGGCACCGTCGGAGTCGATGCGCTTCGCCGCGCGTGCCAGGTAGGTGCGGTTCGCGACGTCGCGAACGTCGTACGGGACCCCCTCGAGGCTGCCGACGACCTGCGGCGCGACGTCGACCAGACGCTCCTGGTCGACGCGGGTGAGCGTCGACCACCACGAAGCCGTCTCCGACGCGGTGGGCGGGTCGTCGAGGACCGTCGTCTGGACGCGGCTGCCGTCCGCCACCGCACGGCGGAGATCGGGCGCGGACAGGTCCGTCAGCGCGTCGAGCAGCGCCTCGCCGTGCAGCGCCCCGACGTGGTCTGGGTCGTCTGAGCGGGCCACGCTGCCACCCTGTTCCGAGGCGCGCTGGAGGTCGTCGTGTGTCCGATCGGACGTCCCGACAGCCGCGGGGGACGCCACGGAGGTCGGGGCCGCCTCGACGGATCCGGGGAAGTGCATGGAGGCGGTCAGTAGTACGGCTGCGAGCAACAGCAAGGTGGTCTCCCCTGGGAAGGCCTCCTGTCGTCGCCCTGTAGACGACAGGTGATGCACTCGCAATTGTAAGGAAATGCCCCTCGTTCGGGGTGCTTTCGGGCACAACTGTCCCCCGGACTGGGTTCGAGGAACGCTCGAATCGCCCCCAAAGCGCGTGTGTCGCCGCGATCAGCTCGTCCGAGGCGCCCGACCGTGCGTGATGCGGCTGTACTGACCGGTACAGTCAGTCCGTCGGTTCGACCTCGGGGTCCAGCTGCCCCTCCGACGGTTCCCCCGCGTCGTCCGCCACGGGCTCCTCGGCGATCGCGGAGGGCCCGTCCGTCACCAGGAGCGCGAACTGCTCGGCGTCGATGATCCGGACCCCGAGATGCTCCGCCTTCGTGAGCTTCGACCCGGCCCCCGGTCCGGCGGCCACGAAGTCGGTCTTCTTGCTGACGCTCGACGCCGCCTTGCCGCCGGCTGCGATGATCGCCTCGAGTGCGCCCTCGCGGGTGAACCCCTCGAGCGACCCCGTGGCCACGACCGTCAGCCCGGCGAGCACCCCGTCGACGCTGTCGCCGGCGCCGGGGCCCTGGTGACCGGGGGTCGTGAACTGCACGCCGGCGGACGTCCAGCGGTCGATGATCTCGCGGTGCCAGTCGACCTCGAACCACTCCAGGAGCGCATCCGCGATGATGCCGCCGACGCCGTCGACCGCCGCGAGGTCCTCGCGAGAGGCGGCGCGGATGGCGTCGAGCGACCCGAAGTGGTTCGCGAGCGCACGAGCGGCGACGGGTCCCACGTGCCGGATGCTCAGGCCGACGAGGATGCGCCAGAGCGGACTCGTCTTCGCCTTGTCGAGGTTCGCGAGCATCTCGAAGGCGTTCTTCGACGGGAACCGGCTCGGTTCGCCGGTGTAGTCGGCGCCGTGCGCGTCGGGGTCGAACGCGGGGTCGGTCTTCTTGCGGGCCCGGCTGAACGGCGTGACCCGCTTCGGGGCGCCGCCGCCGTCCACCTTCGGCATCCCGGTCTCGGCGTCGCGGACGATCACCTCGATCGGGACGATGTCCTCCATCGTCAGGTCGAACAGCCCGGCCTCGGTGACGAGCGGCGGGGTCTCCGGGAACAGCGGCTGGGTGAGGGCCGATGCCGCCACCTCGCCGAGGCCCTCGACGTCGAGGGACCCGCGGGACGCGATGTGCTCGACGCGGCCGCGGACCTGTGCCGGGCAGCTCCGGGCGTTCGGGCACCGGAGGTCGATGTCGCCCTCCTTGGCGGGCTTCAGGGTCGTGCCGCACTCCGGGCACTCGGTCGGCATCACGAACTCGCGCTCGGAGCCGTCGCGGAGCTCCACCACCGGGCCGAGGACCTCGGGGATGACGTCCCCCGCCTTCCGGAGCACCACGGTGTCGCCGATCAGCACGCCCTTGGCCTTGACGACCTGCTGGTTGTGCAGCGTCGCCTGGCGCACCACGGATCCGGCGACCTCGGCCGGCTCCATCGAGGCGAACGGCGTGGCCCGGCCAGTCCGGCCCACGCTGACGACGATGTCGAGGAGCTTCGTGTGGACCTCCTCCGGCGGGTACTTGTAGGCCGTCGCCCACCGCGGGGCCCGCGAGGTCGCCCCGAGTTCCTCGTGCAGCGCGAGGTCGTCGACCTTGATCACGATGCCGTCGATCTGGTGCTCGACGCTCGCCCGCCGCACGCCGTAGTCGCGGACGAAGCCCGCGACGTCCTCGATCGTGTCGAACACCCGGAAGTGCGTGCTGATCGGCAGCCCCCACGACTCGAGCAGGTCGTAGACCTCGGACTGCGCACGGACGTCGGTGTCGCGCTCGAGTTCGCGCACCGGCCAGGCGCCGATCCCGTGCACGAGCATCCGGAGTCCGCGGATGCGGTCGACCATCAGCTGGCGCTTCGCCGGGCTCTTCCCCTCCTCCTTCTGGCGGAGCGACCCGGCGGCGGCGTTCCGCGGGTTCGCGAAGAGGCGCTCCCCCGCGTCGTGCTGGCGGGCGTTCAGCTGGTCGAACTCGGCGACCGGGAAGAAGATCTCGCCGCGGACCTCGACCAGGGGCGGGTGCCCCTCGCCGCGGAGCCGGGCGGGGATGGTGCCCATGGTCAGGACGTTCCCGGTGACGTCCTCCCCCACCACGCCGTCACCGCGCGTGGCCGCTGTGACGAGCCGACCGTTCTCGTACCGCAGGTTGATCGCGAGGCCGTCGATCTTCAGCTCCGTCAGGAACCGGACTCGCTCCGCACCCGCGTCGCGCTGGACCTTGACCGCCCACTCGGTCAGTTCGTCCGGGCTGAACACGTTGTCGAGGCTCAGCATGCGCTCGGCGTGCTCGACCGGGGCGAACTGCGTCGTCTCGGCGCGGCCACCGACGGTCTGCGTCGGACTGTCCGGGCTCGACAGCTCCGGCCAGCGCTGCTCGATCGCGTCGAGCCGGTGCATCATCGCGTCGTAGTCGGCGTCGGTGGCGGTGGAGCCGTTGCCCTCGTAGTAGGCGTCACGGAGGCCGTTCAGCACCTGCCGGAGGCGGTCGACCTCGTCCTGCGCCTGTGCGGCATCCAGATCGGCGGGATCGAGCGTCTCGAAGGTCGCGTCGTGCTCGGTGGTGCTCATCGCGCACGCACCGGCACGGCACTCGTCGTCCGGTCGATGGTGCACTGCCCGAGCACCCGCGTCCCGACGTAGACGACGGCGGTCTGGCCGGGAGCCACACCGGTCAGCGGCTCGTCCGGCGTGACCACGAGCTCTCGGGCACCGTCGGCGTCGACGGCCACCCGTGCCACGGCGGCGACCGGATCGGCGTGCGCGCGGATCTGCACGTCGCAGCGGAACGGCTCGGTCGGGTCCGCGGGTGCGACACCGGCCCAGGTGTAGGTGTGCCCGGCGATCTCGGCGATCGCCAGGGCCTCCTTCGGGCCGACGACGACGGTGTTGTCCTTCGGTCGGACCTCGAGCACGAAACGGGGCCGACCATCCGGTGCGGGACGGCCGAGTGCCAACCCGCGGCGCTGCCCGACCGTGTAGGCGTGGGCACCCTCGTGCTCACCGACGACCGTGCCGTCGGGCTCGACGATGTCCCCGGTGGCGGTGCCGACGCGCTCCGCGAGCCACCCGCGGGTGTCGCCGTCCGGGATGAAGCAGATGTCGTGGCTGTCCGGCTTCTGCGCGACGGTGAGTCCGCGCTCGGCCGCCTCGGCACGGACCTCGGCCTTGGAGGGGGTCGCACCGAGCGGGAACATCGAATGTGCGATCTGCTCCGCGGTCAGCACACCGAGCACGTACGACTGGTCCTTCGCCCACGCCGCGGCACGGTGCAGCTCGCGGTTGCCGTCGGCGTCCGTGACGACCGAGGCGTAGTGCCCGGTGCAGACGGCGTCGAAGCCGAGTGCCAGGGCCTTCTCGAGGAGTGCGGCGAACTTGATCCGCTCGTTGCACCGCATGCAGGGGTTCGGCGTGCGACCGGCCGAGTACTCCGCGATGAAGTCGTCGACGACGTCGGCCTTGAACCGCTCGGAGAAGTCCCACACGTAGTACGGGATCCCGAGCTTCGACGCCGCACGCTGCGCGTCCATCGAGTCCTCGATCGTGCAGCACCCGCGACTGCCGGTCCGGAGCGTCCCCGGCATCCGGCTCAGCGCGAGGTGGACCCCGACGACGTCGTGTCCGGCTTCCACGGCACGGGCGGCCGCCACTGCGGAGTCGACCCCTCCGCTCATCGCTGCGAGCACCTTCATGGGGTCAAGGGTATCCGCCGCGTCCGACAGCGGACGGCCCCGGGCGTACCGTTGTCCACGCCATGACCAACGCGACGAGCTCCTTCGACTTCCGCGCCGTCGCCCTCTCCGCCTTCCTGCCTGCGGCGCTCTTCGCGATCGGCGAGGGCGCGATCATCCCGATCATCCCGATCGCGGCACACTCCCTCGGCGCGACGCTCGCGTTCGCCGGGTTCGTCGCGTCGCTCATCCTCGTCGGCGAGCTCATCGGCGACGTGCCGAGCGGCTGGGTCGTCGCGGCGATCGGCGAGCGGACGGCGATGATCGGTGCTGCGCTCGTCAGCATCGTCGGTCTGCTCGTGGCGGCGTGGTCACCGAACGCGGTCGTGCTCGCGGTCGGGGTGTTCCTCGTCGGGGTGTCGACAGCCGTGTTCGCCCTCGCCAGACACGCGTACATGACGACGGCGGTCCCGGTGGAGTTCCGGGCGCGGGCACTCTCGAGCCTCGGCGGCGTGTTCCGCTTCGGCTACTTCGTCGGGCCGTTCCTGTCCGCCGGCGTGACCCACCTGACCGGCTCGACGCAGAGCGCGTTCTGGATCCACGTCGTCTGCTGCCTCGCGGCGGCGGCCGTGCTGCTCGTCCTCCGCGACCCCGTCGACGGCTCACGCGGATTCCGGGTGCGGCACCGTCCCTCCAGTCCGGCACCCACGCTCGAGACGGGCGAGGTCTTCGTCCGCGAGGAGTCGGTCGGCCTCTTCGCCACCATCCGCGCCAACGCACGCGTCCTGCTCCGGCTCGGCAGCGGTGCCGGGCTCATCGGTGCGATGCGTGCCGGTCGACAGGTCATCCTGCCGCTCTGGGCCGTGAGCGTCGGGATGGACGACTCGACGGCCGCACTCGTGATCGGCATCGCCGGCGCGATCGACTTCGCGCTCTTCTACTCGAGCGGGCAGATCATGGACCGCTTCGGACGGCTCGCGAGCGCGCTGCCCTGCATGCTCGGCCTCAGCATCTGCTACTTCCTGCTCGCGTGGAGCGACCACCTCGACTCGCGGGTCGTCTGGTTCATCGGCGTCGCCATGATCATGTCCCTGGCGAACGGTGTCGGCTCCGGCATCCTGATGACCCTCGGGGCCGATCTCGCCCCGCGCGGGCACCCGGCACCGTTCCTCGGGGCCTGGCGGTTCACCGGCGACTTCGGGAGCGCCGTCGCACCGCTCGTCATCGCCGGGGTCACCGCCGTGGCGACCATCGCGGTCGCGAGCACCGTGATGGGCGTCCTCGGCATCGTCGGTGCGGGCATCCTCCTGCGGTACGTCCCGCGCTACGTGCCGCGCACGCGGCGCTGACGAGCAGCACGTTCCTGTCCCAGGGGGCGTCAACTGCAGCCGGGACGCCCTCGGGGAGTCGACGCTCCCTGGGACGAGACCGGTCCGGAACACCGGCTGACGGCCGGGAGGCCCGGCGCACGCCCGGTGGGTGCCGTGCGGCCCGTCGGTACACTGACTGCTGCCCGCGGGAGTGGTGAAACTGGCAGACACGCAGGATTTAGGTTCCTGTGCTCTAGGGCGTGAGGGTTCGAGTCCCTTCTCCCGCACCGTTCGTCATCCGCTGGACCGATCTTCAGCGGTGCCGCCGGTCCCGCATCGCAGCGGCTGCGGCAACCCGCTACCCTCGACGTGCGGGATCGATCCCGCGTGCCGCCGAGCCACCGCTGGGAACCGTCCGCGTGGTCGACGACCGAGAGAAGAGTCATGACGTCCGTCCCCCTTGCCCTGCTGCCCTGGCTCGACCCGAACACGATCCTGCACGACTTCGGCGGGCTCGCCGTGTTCGTGGTCTGCGCGATCGTCTTCGCCGAGACCGGACTGCTCGTCGGGTTCATCTTCCCGGGCGACACGCTCCTGATCATCACGGGTCTCACCGCGTTCGACCAGGGCGGGCACATCGGTGGCCTCCCGATCTGGCTCATCGCGCTGATGATCGGCGTGAGCGCGTTCCTCGGTGGCGAGCTCGGGTACTTCATCGGCAAGAAGGTCGGCCCGCCGATCTTCGAGCGGAAGGAGAGCGGGCTGTTCTCCAAGGCGAACGTCGACCGGACGAACGCGTTCTTCGAGCGATTCGGTGCCGCTGCCGTCATCGTGGCGCGGTTCGTGCCCGTCGTGCGCACCTTCGCCCCGATCGCCGCGGGCGTCGGCCGGATGTCCTACAAGAAGTACTCGCTCTACAACGCCATCGGCGCGCTCGTCTGGGGCACCGGCGTCACGTTCCTCGGCTTCGTGCTCGGCTTCATCCCGCCGGTCGCCGAGTTCGTCCGCAACTACATCGACGTGATCCTCGTGGCGGCCGTCGTCGTGACGGTGATCCCCGCCGCGATCACCTACATCCGGAACGCGCGGAAGGCCAAGCGCGACGAGGAGCAGGCGCACTAGCCCGTCGTTCCCGCAAAACACCAGGTTGGCTGGTTCGCGCAGACATGTTCCCCTGCGTGAACCGGCCAACTTCGTGTTGTGCGGAACTACTCCACCCCGAAGTACTCCGCCACGATCGGCGCGATCGCCCGGAACGCCTTCGACCGGTGGCTCAGCGCGTTCTTCTCCGCGCGCGTGAGCTCGGCGCTCGAACGGTCCGCGTCGTCGGGCTTGAACACCGGGTCGTACCCATGCCCGCCCGTCCCGACCCGCTCGGTGAGGACCTCGCCGTTCCAGACGGCCTCCTGGACGTGCTCCCACTCGGCGAGCGCGCCCGGGTCGCCCGACGGCACGACGAACGCCGCCGCGCACACGAACGACGCCGTCCGCTCCACGACACCGGACAGGTTCTGCAGCAGCAGGTCGATGTTGTCGTCGTCCACGCGCGTGCCGGCGTACCGCGCGGAGTGGATCCCGGGCGCTCCGCCGAGGGCGTCCACCGCGATCCCGGAGTCGTCCGCGAGTGTCGGGAGCCCCGTGTGGGCAGCCGCGGCCCGCGCCTTGATGAGGGCGTTCGCGGCGTACGTGTCGCCGTCCTCGACGGGTTCCGGGCCGTCGTAGGCGATGAGCCGCACCCCGGGGAGCACCGAACCGAGGATCTCCTGCAGCTCGACGACCTTGCCCTGGTTGTGCGTGGCGAGGACGACGACGCGCTCGTCGGTCACGCGCGCGACTCCGCCAGGACCGCCTGCTGGATGGCGGTCAGCGAGGTGTTGCCGGCGAGCCCGAGGTCGAGCAGCAGGTTCAGCTCGTCGCGGTCGAACGGTGCGTGCTCCGCGGTCCCCTGCACCTCGATGAACTTCCCGGAGCCCGTCGTGACGATGTTCATGTCGGTGTCGGCACGCGAGTCCTCCTCGTACGCCAGGTCGAGCATCGGCTCGCCGCCGACGATGCCGACCGAGATCGCCGCGACGCTGTCGGTGAGCGGGGTCGCCTTCTGCGCGATGAACTTCCGCTCCTTCCCCCAGGCGATCGCGTCCGCGAGCGCCACGTAGGCGCCGGTGATCGACGCCGTGCGGGTCCCGCCGTCGGCCTGCAGCACGTCGCAGTCGAGCACGAGGGTGTTCTCGCCGAGCGCCTTCATGTCGACGACGGCACGGAGCGACCGGCCGATGAGCCGGGAGATCTCGTGCGTGCGTCCGCCGATCTTGCCCTTGATCGACTCACGCTGCATCCGGTCGTTCGTGGAGCGCGGGAGCATCGAGTACTCGGCGGTGACCCAGCCGGTCCCCTTGCCGGACATCCAGCGCGGCACGCCGTTCGTGAACGACGCGGTGCAGAGCACCTTCGTGTTGCCGAAGCTGATGAGCGCGCTGCCCTCGGCCTGCGTGCTCCAGCCGCGCTCGATCGTGACGGGACGGTGGTCTGCGGCGCTGCGGCCGTCGATGCGGGTCATGGGTTCCTCCGGTTGGTCGGATGGCGGTTCGGTCTGGAGGCACGGTGCAGGTCCGGTGGACCGCCCGTGCCCGGTGGATCACTGGTCGTGCGGAGCGCTCCGTGGCAGCGGGATGGCCCCGGTCTGCAGGTGGCCGACCCGCGACACCTCGGGGCCGAGGAACCGTCGGGCGAGCCGGACGAACCCGAGCCGGTCGGTCCCGGTGGCGTCGAACTCGTACGTCGGGGGTTCCGCCGAGACCCGCTCGATGCCGTGCTCGACGAGCGAGCGGTAGACGTCGTTCGCGGTCTCCTCGGCGCTCGACACCAGCGTGACGTCCGGGCCCATCACGTACTGGATGGCCGCCGACATGAGCGGGTAGTGCGTGCACCCGAGGATGAGGGTGTCGACGTCGGCCGCCCGGACCGGTGCGAGGTACGCCTCGGCGATGCTCCGGAGCTTCGGGGAGGCGGTGTCCCCCGCCTCGACGAACTCGACGAACCGGGGGCAGGCGGCGAGCGTCAGGTCGACGTCGGACGCCGCGGCGAAGGCGTCCTCGTAGGCGCGGGACGCGATGGTGCCGGCGGTGCCGATCACCCCGATCCGCCGGGTCCTGGTCTGCTTGACGGCGGCGCGGACCGCGGGCTGGATGACCTCGACCACGGGGATGCCGTAGGTTTGCTCGTAGCGTTCGCGCGCGTCGCGGAGCACGGCGGAGCTGGCGGTGTTGCAGGCGATCACCAGGGCCTTGACGCCCTGTTCGACGAGGTCGTCCATGACCTCGAGCGCGTACCGGCGGACGTCGGCGATGGGCTTCGGGCCGTAGGGCGAGTGGACGGTGTCGCCGACGTAGCGGATCGACTCCCGCGGGAGCTGGTCGATGATCGCGCGGGCGACGGTCAGGCCTCCGAGTCCGGAGTCGAAGACTCCGATGGGCGCGTCCGTCACGCCCTCAGGCTATCGCCTCGGACTGGAGGCCCGACCCGGCCCCGTCGGGCGCGGAACCCGATCCCGTGGTCGCGATCCGTCCCTCCCGTCCGGTGCGCCAGCCCACCCGTCCGGTCGGTGGGTAGTCTCGACCACGTGACGACCGCTCTCCTCACCGACCAGTACGAACTGACCATGGTCGACGCGGCCCTCAAGGACGGGACCGCCGACCGGCGGTGCGTCTTCGAGGTCTTCGCCAGACGCCTGCCGGACGGACGGCGCTACGGCGTCGCGGCCGGCCTCGGACGCTTCCTGACCCTGCTCGCCGACTTCCGCTTCGGCGACGAGGAGATCGCGTTCCTCCGTGATCGGAACGTCGTCGATGCCGCCACGGGCGACTGGCTCGCCGGGTACCGGTTCACCGGGGACATCCGCGCCTACCGCGAGGGCGAGATCTACTTCCCGAACTCACCGATCCTGCAGATCGAGGGCACCTTCGCCGAGGCCGTGCTGCTCGAGACCCTCGCGCTCAGCGTGTTCAACGCGGACTCTGCGATCGCCTCCGCGGCGGCGCGCATGGTCTCCGCCGCCGACCACCGGCCCCTCGCCGAGATGGGGTCGCGCCGCACCGGGGAGTGGAACGCCGTCGCAGCGGCCCGCGCGGCCTACATCGCCGGGTTCGGTGCGACGAGCAACCTCGAGGCCGGGCGCACGTGGGGCATCCCGACGATGGGCACCGCCGCGCACGCCTTCACGCTCCTGCACGACAGCGAGGAGTCCGCGTTCCGGTCGCAGCTCGACGCACTCGGTGACGCCACGACACTGCTCGTCGACACCTTCGACATCCCGGCCGCCGTGGAGACCGCGGTCCGGCTCACCGAGGGTCGCCTCGGCGCGGTCCGGATCGACTCCGGCGACCTGCCATCCGTCGTCGCGTCGGTCCGCGCACAGCTCGACCGGCTCGGGGCGACGTCGACGAAGATCACCGTGACGAACGACCTCGACGAGTACACGATCGCGGCGCTCCGGGCGGCTCCGGTCGACTCGTACGGCGTCGGGACCTCGGTCGTGTCGGGCTCAGGACACCCGGCCGCGGGCATGGTCTTCAAGCTCGTCGCGCACTCGTCGCCCGACGGGGACTGGGTGCCGGTGGCGAAGAAGTCCGCCGAGAAGGCGACCGTCGGCGGTCGCAAGGAGGCGGGGCGACGGCTGCGGAACGGTGTCGCGACCGCGGAGGTGGTCCGTGTCGGCGGCGGGGTCGGGGCCGGGGCCGACGAGCGGACGCTGCTCGTGCCGGTCGTCACGGGTGGCGAGGTCGATGAGGCGTTCCTCGGGGTGCGCGGGGTGGATGCGGCGCGTGCCCACCACCGCGGTGCGAAGGCCGAGCTGCCGGCGGACGCGGAGCGGATCGGGCGGGGCGACCCGGCGATCCCCACGCTCGCGCTGTAGCGGGAGTCCTGGCTACTCGGACTTCATCTTCTCGTAGATCTCCTTGCAGGTCGGGCAGACCGGGAACTTCTCGGGGTCGCGTCCCGGCGTCCACTTCTTGCCGCACAGTGCCTTGACGGGCTTGCCGGAGAGGGCGGAGGAGAGGATCTTGTCCTTCTTGACGTAGTGCGAGAAGCGCTCGTGGTCGCCGGGCTCGATCGCCTCCTCTTCCAGGAGCTTCTCGAGTTCGCGGTCCATCACGTCGAGGCCGCCGGCCGGTTCCATCGTGCTCATGGTCCAAGGGTACGACGAGCGCCCACGTCCGCGCGCGTGAGATGTGCCGATCTGTCGGGTGCTGTCCCGGCTCCCGACACTTGGGCACGTCTCGACAGCCGCGCGGTGCCGCACCGGTCAGTTGCGCTGCGCCGCCGCCAGGATGCCTCGAGGACCCGTGCCGCACCGGTCAGTTGCGCTGCGCCGCCGCCAGGATGTCCGGTCCGTACCGGTCGAACATCCGTCCGCCGATGACGATCCCGAGGGCGAGCACGACGACGCCCACCCCGAGGCCGGTGACGAGGGTGAGCATCCCCCACGGGTCCTGCCCCTCGCGGAAGGAGCGGACCGCGAACCACACCGCCGGGGCCGTGAACGCCAGGGTGAGCACGATCATGCCGGACTGCGCGGTGGTGGCGAGGGCCCCGGCGGCCTGCGGCTGCTGGAACGGGTGGTCACCCGGTCGGACGGTCGGGTAGGGCAGTGCCGCCGAGAACACGCTCGACAGCCCGAGCCCGACGAGCATCGCGCATCCGGCCACACCGATCACCTCGGGCAGGACGTCCCAGTCCCCGAACAACCACGCCGTGACCACCGATCCGGCCGCGAGCAACGGGATGCCGACGACGAGCACCGGCGTCACCCGCCCGAGCCGATCGCTCCACCCCGCGGCGCCGGATGCGACGTGCAGCCACACCGCCGTGTTGTCGTAGGCGACGTCGTTGTGCGGCAGGAACCCGGCGACGAGCGCCATGAGCGGCAGCGGGATGAGCGCCGTCCAGTGCCACGGGACCCCGGCGACGCCGAGCGGGAGCACCACGACGGGGATGAACACGAGCACGAGGTACGACATGCGGTACCGGGGATCGCGCCCCCAGTAGGTCAGGCTCCGCGCGGCGACCGCACCCACGGGTGTCGCCCCCAGCCGGTCGAACCAGCCGAGGTTCCGGTAGCGGCGGGTGTGTGCCTCACCGTCGACGGTGTGCAGGAGCCTGCCGACCATCGCCCACCAGGCCCAGGCGAGCAGGCCGACGACCGCGAGCGCGATGAGGAGCTTGAGGACCCCGCGCCCCGCGTGCCCGGTGGCGACGTCGGCGGGGAACGCCCACGCGGCACCCCACGGCGTCCACCCGGCGAGGTCGGCGATCCGCTGCATCTCAGGTCCCCCGGGAGCGAGCCAGTCCACCCGGAGCAGCAGCGAGAACGCCGGGATGAGCAGCACGACGACCACGAGCGCGACGAGCCATGCGGCGTCCCTGGTGCGGTGCGACGCGAGCAGCCAGGCGCCGATGGTGGTGGCGACCCGTGCGAACTGGGCGCACGTCAGCACGATGAGGACCGCCGCGACGACGCCGGCGAACCCGACCCCCGGCGACCGCATCCACGCCACCGACTGGGCGACCGCGAGGACGGCGACCGCGACGACCGGCACACCGACGAGCCCCGCGACGGCGAGGCCGATCACGAGCTGCCGACGCGGGATCCCGAAGACCGCGAAGCGGCGGGGGTCGAGCTGGTCGCCGACCCCGACCGCGAGCGGGATGACCGTGAAGCCGAGGGTCAGGAGCGCACCGACGGGGACGACGACCCCTGCGGCGACCGCGGCGGGCGCGTCGCGGAGGCCGCCGACGAGCACGGCCGCGGCGACCGCCGCCACGAGTGCGACGAGTGCACCGACGACCACGAGCACCGATCGGACGGCGGACTGGCGGACCTCCCCGGCCAGGAGATCGAGCCTCAGTTGGAGAAGTTGTGCAACCATTCCATGCTCTCTGCGACGACGCGGCCACCGGCGAGCTCGACGAACTTGTCCTCGAGGCTCTTCCGTCCGCGGACCTGGGTCATGGTGCCGGCCGCGAGGAGCTTGCCACCGACGATGATCGCGACGGAGTCGCAGGTGCGCTGCACGAGGTCCATGGAGTGGCTCGAGAGGACCACCGTGCCGCCACCGGCCGTGTACCGCCGGAGGATCTCGGTGATCGTCGCCGCACTCACCGGGTCGACGGACTCGAACGGCTCGTCGAGCACCAGCACGCGCGGCGAGTGGATGAGCGTCGCGGCGAGGGCGATCTTCTTCGACATGCCGACCGAGTAGTCGGCCACCTGGCGACCGAGCGCGTCACCGAGACCGAACGCCTGCGCGAGGTCGGCACTCCGGGCCCTGGCGGTCCTGCCGTCGAGCCCGCGGAGCGTCGCCGAGTAGAAGAGCAGCTGCGCGCCGGTCAGCCGGTCGAACAGCCTGAGACGGTCCGGCAGCACGCCCATCGAGCGCTTGGCGGCGGCGGGGTCCGCCCAGACGTCGTGGTCGAGGACGGTCACGGATCCGGCGTCCGGGCGGAGGAGCCCGGTGACCATCGACAGGGTCGTGGTCTTGCCGGCGCCGTTCGGACCGACGACACCGAAGATCGAGCCCTGGCGGATCTCGAGGTCGACGTCGTCCACGGCGGTGGTCTGCCCGTACCGCTTGACGAGCCCCTCGGCGCGGAGGACGACCGGCTGCTGCTTCGCGGCCGGCCGCTTGGCCGGCGCGCGGGGCGCGCGCTTCCGCGGCGCCTTCGCCGCGCCGTCGATCGCCGTGGTCCCGCCGGACGCGGCCGCCCCGTCGGAGGCGGTGGTCGCGTCGGAGCCGGTGGTCGCGTCGGGGACGACGGTCTCGTCGGTCGGGAGCGTCCCGTCGCGGTCCGGAGCATCCGCCGGACCGTCGGCCGACGTCGCGGAGTCGGGTCGCGCCTCCAGTCCGGGAGGCACGGTGCCGGTCACGTCCACCGCTGCGGTCGGCCGTGTGGGACGCCTCCGCGGTGCGGGCGCGCGCTTGGCCCGTGGCTTCGGGGTCGTGCTCGGACTGACGGCGGCGGGGAGTGTCCCGCCGTCGGTGTCCCGCTCGGCCTGGTCGTCGGTCACCGTCTGATCCCCCGTCGTCTCGTTCAGCGGCTGCCCTTCGCCACGGCCCAACCGTACCAACGCGATCGGCCCCCGAGCGAGTGACAGGCCCCTGGTCACGAAACGGCGACGAAACGTGACGTCCACCCCACGAAACGGGGGTGTCGTCTAGAGTTCACCGGGGCACGAAGAAGTGTTCACCACCCAGAAACCTGTGATCGACGGGCCACTCTGATGAGTGCAGTGCGCGAAGGAGCACCTGTTCTCGGCACATTCAGAGGTGCATCGAGCAGGATCGACCAATGCCCTGACACGGACTCATGTCCGGCGCGGAGTCCTCTCCGGCGCGGACCACTCGTCCGTCGGGCGGACACTTCGAGGAGACAAGCCATGACCACGCAGATCGTGATCCTTGCCGCGGGCATGGGGAGCCGGCTCGGCCGGTCCCTCCCGAAGCCCCTCACCGAGCTCAGCGACGGCCGCACCATCATGCAGCAGCAGTTCGAGAACATCCGCGCGGCCTTCGGGTCGAGCGCGCGCATCACCGTCGTGGTCGGGTACAAGTCCGAGTACATCGTCGAGGCGTTCCCGGAGGCGAACTTCGTCTACAACGAGTCCTACGACTCGACGAACACGTCGAAGAGCCTGCTCCGTGCCCTCAAGGCGACGGGCAAGGACGGCGTCCTCTGGATGAACGGCGACGTCGTGTTCGACCCGCGCGCACTCGTCCGTGCGGCCGACATGATGGACCAAGACCGCTCGTTCGTCAGCGTCAACACCGAGAAGGTGTCCGACGAAGAGGTCAAGTACACGGTCGACGCCGAGGGCTTCATCGACAAGCTCTCCAAGCGGGTCAAGGGTGGCCTCGGCGAGGCCGTCGGCATCAACTACGTCGCCTCCACCGAGAAGCAGGCACTCATCCGCCAACTCGGCCGGGTCGACGACCAGGAGTACTTCGAGGGCGGCATCGAGGCGGCCATCGCCGAGGACGGGCTACGCTGGTCGCCCGTCGACATCTCCGACCTCTACGCGGTCGAGATCGACTTCGCCGAAGACCTCGAGCGCGCGAACAACCTCTTCGCCTAGCACCAGTCGGATCGACACCTGCTCGATCGAGACCGTTCGCTCAGACCTTCGGTGCGACACCCGCCCTCGGCACACCACCGGGGTCGTGACTCCCGAAGGACCAGATGAGCAGAACGAGCGCGCAGACGACAGCCGAGCCGACGACCGTCGGCTCGGCTTCGTCGCGGAGCGCAGCCACGCGGTACCGGCACGCGCTGTGGCTGTTGACGATGCGCGACCTCAAGGTCCGCTACTCGACGTCGGCACTCGGGTACCTGTGGTCGATCCTCGATCCGCTCGTGATGTCGGGCATCTACTGGTTCGTCTTCACGCAGGTCTTCCATCGTGACGTCGGTGAAGAGCCCTACATCGTCTTCCTGCTGTCGGCGCTCCTGCCCTGGATGTGGTTCACCGGTGCCGTGTCCGACTCCACACGGGCCTTCATCCGCGAGGCCAAGCTCATCAGGTCGACCACGATCCCCCGGACCATCTGGGTGGCGCGCATCGATCTGTCGAAGGGCATCGAGTTCCTGTTCAGCCTGCCGGTGCTCGCGCTGTTCGCGGTCTTCTCCGGTGCACACGCGCACTGGCAGCTGGTGTGGTTCCCGGTGGGGATGCTCATGCAGGTCGTGCTCGTGTACGGGATCGGGCTGATCATCGCGCCCCTCGTGACCTTCTTCCGCGACCTCGAACGTGCCACGAAGCTCGTGCTCCGCTTCGCCTTCTACGCGTCGCCGATCATCTACTCGGCGTCCGAGCTCCCCGAGTCCGTGCGCCACATCGCCGAGATCAACCCGCTCGTCGGGATCTTCAGCCTCTACCGCGCCGGGTTCTTCCCGAAGCTCTTCGACCCGTCCGCCGTGATCACCGCCGCACTCGTGACACTCGTCGTGCTCATGGTCGGCCTCGTGGTCTTCCGCCGGAGCGAGCACCGCGTCCTCAAGGAGCTCTGATGACCGCACCAGCCCCGAGCCGGGTCGTCCGCACCGCTCCCGTGATCACCGTCGACGGCGCGGGCATCCACTTCCGCCGCAACCGGCGAGCGAGCCGCAACTTCAAGGACCTGTTCGCCGGGCGGCAGCGTCGTCGTCGGCCGGTGGACGAGTTCTGGGCACTCCGCGACGTCTCGTTCACGGTGCAGCCCGGCGAGGCGATCGGTGTCGTCGGACGGAACGGTCAGGGCAAGTCGACGCTCCTCAAGCTCGTCGCGCAGGTCATCCTGCCCGACGAGGGCCGGATCACGGTCGATGCCGGCGTCGCACCCCTCATCGAGATCACGGGCGGCTTCGTCGGGGACCTCACGGTGCGGGAGAACGTCTTCCTCACCGCTGGCCTGCACGGCATGTCGCGTGCAGAGATCCAGCAGGGGTTCGACGAGATCATCGCCTTCGCGGAGATCGGCGACTTCGTCGACACCCCGTACAAGCACCTGTCGAGCGGCATGAAGGTCCGGATCGCATTCGCAGTCATCGCACGGCTCGAGGAACCCGTCATCCTTGTGGACGAGGTCCTGGCGGTCGGTGACAAGGCGTTCCGCGAGAAGTGCTACCGCCGGATCGAGGAGCTCCTCGCCGGCGGGCGGACGCTGTTCTTCGTCTCGCACAACGCGAAGGACCTGCGGCGCTTCTGCAGTCGGGGCCTCTACCTGGACAAGGGTTCGCTCGTGCTCGACGACACGATCGACGCCGCCCTCGAACGCTACGAGACCGACTACCCGTCTGCCTGACGGGCCACTCCTCCCCCACGGACCGCCCGCGACCCCCCTCCACAACCACATCGCTCCGCGGGTCCACGACGAACCCCGCCGTCGGCGGCACCCCCTAGCGTTCCCGCCATGTTCCACACCGACGACACCACCGCCTACGCCGTTCCGTTCCGCATCGACCGCACGGGCGCACCACGCCGCTACGACCTCGTCAACATCGGACCCGAGCCGGTCGACGCAGTGACCCTCACCCACCTCGGCACGGGGTACTCCCCACCGCTCGCGGTGCGCCGACTCGAACCAGGGCGGCACCTGGCACTCGCCGTCTTCGGTGCCGGCAACGAGGACACCGGTGTCGTGATCGTGCGCTGGAAGCGGCCGACGGGCACCGAGTACCTGTGGCGCATGTCCCTCGTCTGACACGGCTCGGCGAGTGGCAGCGGGAAGCGGCCGGACGTCAGCCGCCGGGTCGGTGCTCCCGAGCCACGGTCTCCCAGCGGTCGACGAGCCGGTCGATGGCCGCGTGGAACCGTGTGGTCGCGACGCCTGGCGTGGTGTCGCCGAAGTACCGTTCGACCCAGCGATGGAGCTCCTCGACGCGCGACCGGTCGTGCAGCGCGGCATCGACCCGGTCGATGATCGCGCCGGCGTCATGGGCGAGCAGCCAGTCCGCGGCACCCAGGTACCCCGCGTCGTCCACGTCGGCGGCATCGGACGTGGGACGCGTCACCAGGAGGGGCTTGCCGACGGCGAGCCGGTCGTAGATCATCGCGCTGATGTCGGTGACGGCGACGTCCGCCGCCGCGATCTGCCATCCCATCGTCGGGCCGTCGTCGTACACGTGGTGCGCGCTCGGCTCGGCGGCGTTCGCGGCGGAGATCGCTGCGATAATGCGTTCGTGCGCCGCCCGGTAGCCGGCGTCGAGCACCCCGCTCCTCGGGTGGGGACGGTAGACGAGCCGGTGCCTCGGCGACGCGAGCACACGGTCCGCGATGATGGTGCCGTGCGTGGCGATGGATCCGTACTCGGCGGCCGGACGGTCGCCCTCCCACGTCGGCGCGTAGAGCACGACGATGCGGTCGTCGTCCGGGTACGGGACGGCCCCCGCGAAGTGATCCGCCTGCGGCCGTCCGATCGCGATCGCACGGCGGTCGATGTCGTAGTCCCACAGCGCCTGCTTCAGACGGTCACGAGCGGCGTCTCCGGCGATCAGGGCGTAGTCGTACGCCTTGAACTGGTTCGTCGTCATGTACATCTTGTCGCTCTCGCCGTGGTTCACGAAGACGTGCCACATGCGCCCGTAGCGCATCATCTGGAAGTTGCGAGCGTTCTGGTTGACGTAGAGCACGATCTTCGGGCGCTGCTCCTCCACGAACCGCTCCAGATCGACGATCTGCCGCGCGTAGACGACCGGCACGGGCGACTCGTCGAGGAGCGTGAGCATGGCGCCCGGGGATCGGGAGATGATCGCGACCGGATGGGTCTCCGCCAGCTCCCGGAGCGGGGCGTACCACTGGCGGATCTGGTACATGTTCACCGGGCCGTCGGCGAAGTACACGGCGACGTCGATCGTGCCGGGATCCGGTCGGTCGACGGTCGGCAGGACCTTGGCGAGCGTGCGCCGACTCCTCCGGGACCGCAGGAGTCGCTGCACGAGGCGCTTCGCGGTCTTGACGTCGTTGAGGATCGCCAACGTCGTCTCCCTTCTGACCGCGGTGCTCGACCCGGTCGGTACGTACCCGATTGCGGCAGTCTGCCCGACCTAGACGACGGGCGGACGCCCCGCCGCGGTCATGCGTCCGATCGTGATCCAACCGAGAGGCCGGTAGGGTCCGCAGTCGGTGGTCCAGCCTTCGCGGAGTCCGCCGAACCACACGGCGAGGCGCTTCGGGTGCCGTCGCCAGCGGATCGTCTGGACGAGCATCCACGAGCCGACGTAGACCGGACGGAGCACCGCCGGCAGGTTCCGGCGCGCGAGCCACACCCGGTTCCTGGCGTTGAGGCGGTGGTACTCCTCGTGCCGGGCCGGGTCGATCGCGGGGTGGTTCGCCACGAGGTGCCCCGCGTACCACGCTCGGCGCCCAGCACCCCAGACCCGCCACGCCAGCTCGATGCCCTCGTGCGCGTAGAAGTACGGATCGCCCCAGCCACCGCTCGCCGCGAAGACCTCGGACGGCAGGATGGTCGCACCCTCCCAGACGCTGAACACCTGGCCGGACTCGTCGGGCTCGCCCTTCCGGATGCGTGGGATCCAGCGCGTGGGGTTCGCGGTGCCGGTCGGATCGACGACCCGCGGCTGGATCAGTCCGAGGCTCGGGTCGCGCTCGAACAGCGCGATCGCATCCGCCAGGAACGACGTGGACGGGATCGCTGCGTCGTCGTCGAGGAAGAACACGTAGTCGCCGGACACCACGGCGGCTCCGGCGTTCCGCCCGGCGGGGATCCCGACGTTCTCGGGCAGGGCGAGCGCGCGCACCCCGTCCGGCAGGTCCGTCGGGTCCCACCCGTTCCCGACGCAGACGACGTCGAGCTCGACACCCTCCTGCGCGAGGACGCTCTCGAGGCCGACGCGGAGGTCGTCCTGGCGGGTGCCCTGGGTGAGACTGACGACCGCGACCCTGGGCGTCACGCGGTGCGGGACCGCACGGCGGCGGACCGTACCCGGGCTCGCTGCCTGACCCGGGTCCCACGCCGTACCCGACGCCGCACCCGAGCCCGCGCCCTGACCGGTGCCCGAACCTGCGCTCGGCCCCGCGCCCGTCATCCGCGGACCCGCCTCGACGAGATGATCGCGACGAAGTGCCCGGCCAGCGCGAGGACCGACAGCGGCAGCAGGACGCCGACGAGGATCCGGTCGGCGAGGGGGCTGCCGATCACGAGTCCGAGGATCGCGAACACGACCGCGATCATCGTCAGCTCGACCGAGTGGTAGAGCCGGTGGAAGGGCAGGAACTTCGCGACCCGACGGAGGCTCGCAAGACGACGACCGCTCGGCGCGGTGCTCGCATCGCGCTTGTCCACGAGCTTCGCGAGTCCGGCGTTCGCCCGTGCGACGTGCACCATGTCGTTCAGGGCCTTGTTGAGCACGATCACGAGCGCGAGCGCGGTGCCGATCGTCGTCCAGAGCCAGTCGCCGCCGTGGATCGGCCACGTCGCGGCGCGGACTCCGAGTGCGATCGGGATGAGCGACTCGGTCGTGTAGTGGCCGACCTTGTCGAGGAACACCCCGGCCGGCGAACGGGTCCCGCGCCATCGGGCGACCTCGCCGTCGGAGCAGTCGACGAGCATCTGGAGCTGGCCGAGCACGAGCGCGATCACGGCGCCGATGATCCCCGGGATCAGGAGCGCGGCGGCCGTGCTCCAGCCGACGAGGATCATGATCCCCGTCACCTGGTTCGCCGAGACGCGGGTCTTCAGCAGCATCCACGTCAGGTACGGCGAGATGTCACGGAGGTACAGCGACGCGGTCCAGTGCTCGGCGTTGGCGCGGGACCGGACCTCGTCGGGCTGGGCAACCGCGCGGAGCTCGGCGATCGAGGACGGGCGTGCGTAGGCCTGGTCGCCGCGAGCGCCGAACCCGTCGGCGTCCGCCGTCGCGTCGGCGTCCTCCGTCGCTGCGGCGTCCGCCGTCGCGTCCGAGGACGGTGTCCCGCCGGCGGGTACGGCTCGGTCCGCGGGGAGTCGCTCGTCGTCCCCACGGGACTCGCCCGGGACGTGCTCGGGGATGGGATCGGTCATGCGGGGCTACCTTCCGGTGTGCGTCGTCAGCTCGGAGGTCCCGAGGAACCCGAGGACGAACCCGACGCCCCAGCCGACGTGGATGCACGGCAGGACGACGATGAGCCAGGTGAGCGTCGCCAGTCCACTGGAACGCCCGACGAGCACGGCCCCGACCACCACGAACACCACGTAGACGGCCGGCACGACGAAGCCGAGGAGTGCCCATGCGGCACCCGAACCGACGGCCGCTCCGATGATGCCGACGATCCCGGCGACGATGCCGAGGGTCACGGCGACCACCATCGTCGGCGGCACGAAGTACCGCAGACCGTTGCCGGTCGGGAACCGTCGGGCGAGCTCGCCCCGCCAGAGCCCGGTCGCGACGAACTGTCGGACGAGTCGTCGGAGGCTCGGGCGAGGACGGTAGGTCACCACGAGCTCCGGTGTGAACCAGACCGTGCCGCCGGTCTTCCGGAGGCGTCGGTTGAGCTCCCAGTCCTGGCCGCGCTTGATGCCCTCGTCGAAGAGCCCCACCTCGAGCAACCGGTCGCGGCGGAACACGCCGAGGTACGCGGTCTCGGCGGGGCCGGCCTGTCCTCCGACGTGGTGGGGCGTCCCCCCGAGACCCACCCGGCTCCCGTAGGCGAGGGCGACGGCCCGCTCGAACGGCGTCCGCCCCTCGGCCCGCATGATGCCGCCCACGTTGTCGGCGCCGGACTCGGCGAGGACCCCGACGGCGATGCGCGTGTAGTCGGTCGGGAGCACCGAGTGCGCATCGACACGGACGACGATCGGGTGCGATGACGCCCGGATCGCGACGTTGAGACCGGCCGGTGTCGACCCGATCGGGTTCGGCACGGCCCGGATGCGCGGGTCAGCGGCGCTCATCTCCTCGACGAGCTCGTTCGTGCCGTCGATCGACGGACCGAGCGCGAGGACGATCTCGGCCGGCCCGTCGTAGTCCTGGGCGAGGAGGCTCGCGACCGCGGCGCGGACCTCGGTGACCTCGTTGAGGACCGGCATGACGTAGGAGACGCCCGACAGGGGCTGGCCGTCTGAGCGCATTCGATCCGTACCTCGTGGTCCATCGCGGAGGGCTGCGCCCGGTCGGGCACGGCTCCGCAGAGCGACCATGAGCCTATCAGCGCCCCACGACGCGACTCCCGGCACCCACGCCGACGGTGCCCGGTCGCACTCCTGCCCCGGTCGCACTCGTGCCCCAGGGAGCGTCATCTGTTCCAGGGACTCCCTCAGGCCGTTGACGCTCCCTGGGGCAGGAGCAGCAGGACCCGACCGGCATCGGACTGGAGGGACGGTGCGGGCTGGCACCGTGCCTCCCGTCCGGCAGGTGGGTGCGGACACGACGATGCCCGACCGCATCCGGGGACGCGGTCGGGCATCGGGACGGACCGGCTCAGCCGGTGTAGGTGCCGAGCGTGACGTCCGTGGTGGAGCTCTGCCCGTTGCGCACGTAGGTGATCGTCGTCTTCGCGCCACCGGCGTTGTAGCGGACCTGCGCCGTGAGGTCCGTGCCGTCGGTGACCGTCACGCCGCCGAGTGCCGTGACGACGTCGCCCTTGCGGAGTCCCGCGTCAGCGGCCGCGCCACCGCCGGTCACGGACTTGATGACCGCGCCGACCTGTGTGGCGGAGGTGTCGGCCGTCGCGTCACCGACCGTCGCGCCGAGGAGCCCGTGGGTCGCCTTGCCGTTGTTGTCGATGATCTCGCCCGCCACGCGCTTGGCGAGGTTCGCGGGGATCGCGAAGCCCACGCCGATGCTGCCCGACTGCGAGTCCGAGGAGCTCGAGGACTGTCCGGCGCTCGCGATGGCGACGTTGATCCCGATGAGCCGGCCCTTGGAGTCCAGGAGCGCACCACCGGAGTTGCCGGGGTTGATCGCCGCGTCGGTCTGGATGACCGGGAGCGAGATCGGTGCGGCCGTCGCGGAGCTGCCGTTGTCGCCGTTCCCCCAGAAGTCGTACGGGCCCTGGCCGTTGTTGCTGCCGCCGTCGTTCGAGTCACCGGACGACGAGTCGCTCGGTGCGCTCGAGGCGACCTGGATGCTGCGGTTGAGCGTCGACACGATGCCGTCGGTGACGGTGTTCGACAGGCCGAGCGGTGCACCGATCGCGACGGCGGTGTCGCCGACGTTGAGCTTCGACGAGTCGGCGAAGTCCATCGGCGTCAGGTTCGCTCCGTCGATCTTGACGACCGCGAGGTCGACCGTCGGGTCGGTGCCGACCAGCGTGCCCTTGTAGATCTTGCCCTCGGAGGTCGTGACCTGGATCGTGCCCTTCGAGCTGTCGCCGTCGAGCGTCACCACGTGGGTGTTCGTGACGATGTAGCCGTCCTTGTTGAGCACGACGCCGGAGCCGGTCCCGGCCTCGGAACCCGCGGACACGTTGATCGTCACGACGGACGGCGTCGCCTTGGCGGCCACCGCGGTGACGACGGTCGCCGAGTTGTAGTCGTTGACGGTGAGGTTCCCGCCGGAGGAGCCGGTGGAGGTGGAGCTCGAGACCGTCGCCGGTCCCCGGTTCAGCGTGCTGAGGCCGTACCCGGTCGCACCGCCGACGATCGCGCCGATGAGGAGCATCCCGACGAGCGGGAGGATCAGGCGACGACGATCGGACCGGGGTACCGTCGCGGTCGCCGCGTCGGAGGTGAAGTACGTGCCGTTGCGGTTCCCGCCGTCGATGTCACCGAACGCGCTCGTCGGGGCCTGGGAGGAACCGGGCGCTGCGCTGCTCGACGGCTGCGCTGCCGATGCGGCGTACCCCTGGCCGTAGCCGGCAGGCCCGTACCCGGTGGAGTGGTAGGACTGCTGGCCGTACTGCGGCTGGCCGTACTGGTCATGCTGACCGTACTGGGACGGCTGGCCGTACCGATCCTGCTGGCCGTACTGGTGCTGCTGGCCGTACTGGTCCTGCTGGCCGTACTGGTCCTGCTGGCCGTACTGGGACTGCTGGCTGTGTCCGGACTGGTAGCCGTATGGGTCCGTCTGACCGTACTGCGACTGCTGGCCGGAGCCGGACTGCTGGCCGGAGCCGGACTGGTTCGCCTGTCCGTACTGGGGCTGCTGGCCGTACTCGGGCTGCTGACCGTACGGGCTCTGCTGCCGATCCGAGGTCACGCCGTCGCCGTACTGGGCGGTCTGCTGCGCTTCGCCCGTCGAGTCCTGCGTCGGGAGCGGGTACGGAGCCGTGTACCGGTCCGTGGGGTGCTCGTCGACCCGGGGCCACGCGTCGGTCGCATCAGCGTCCGTCACACCGTGGCCGTCCGCGGCGTCGTCGTGGCTGGCCGCGGCGTCACCCGTTCCGTGGTCGGTCGTCGCCGCAGCATCCCCCGCGCCGCCGTGCGCCGACCCGGCGCCTGCCGCCTCGGGTGCTGCTGCGTCGTTCGTTGCCGCGTCGTCGTGCCGGCGGTCGTCGTCCCCGTGGGGAGTGGTGTCGGTCATGCTGAGCGTGCTCCTTTCAAGCCAGTGCAGTCAATCGCACACACCTGGGCGATGCTTCGGTCGCAGCTGCCAGTGCCCTATGGCGACCCTATGCGCCAGCTGAACGACCTGGTACGTCGTCGGCGGGGATGCGGTGTCCTGCGGCGCTAGGTTAGGCAGCGATCCGATGATTCCGATGGGAGACCCATGCGATCGACCGGCCCCTGGCTCCGTGCCGCGGCGGGAGCCATGCTCCTCGGACCGGACGGGCGACCAGCTCCGACGGTGTTCGCGGAGATGAGCGCGCTCGCCGCGGCCACCGGCGCGATCAACCTCGGGCAGGGGTTCCCCGACGAGGACGGCCCCACAGAGGTCCTCGACGCCGCCGTCGACGCCGTCCGTGGGGGCGCGAACCAGTACCCGCCGGGGCGCGGGACCCCCCACCTCCGCCTCGCGATCGCCGAGCACCAGCGCCGCTTCTACGGGCTCGAGCTCGACCCGGAGCGCGAGGTGCTCGTCACCGCCGGTGCCACCGAGGCGCTCGCGGCAGCGCTCCTCGCCCTCGTCGACACCGGCGACGAGGTCGTGACCTTCGAACCCTTCTACGACGCCTACGGAGCACTCATCCGTCTGGCCGGTGGCACGCACGTGACGGTCCCGCTCGTCGCACCGGGGTTCCTGCCGGACGAGGACACCCTCCGCGCCGCGGTCACCGACCGGACCCGGGTCATCCTCGTCAACTCCCCGCACAACCCGACCGGACGGGTGCTCCCCCGCGAGGTGCTCGAGACCATCGTCGAGCTCGCCGAACGGCACGACGTGCTGATCCTCACGGACGAGGTCTACGAGCACCTGACCTTCGGGGTCCCGCACACACCGATCGCGACCCTGCCCGGAGCGGCGCACCGGACCCTGACGGTGTCGAGCGGCGGCAAGACGTTCAGCACGACGGGGTGGAAGATCGGCTGGCTGAGCGGTCCGGCCGAGCTCGTGGACGCCGCCCTCGCCGTCAAGCAGTTCCTGACCTTCGTGAACGGGGCGCCCTTCCAGCCGGCCATCGCGACGGGGCTCCGGCTCCCGGACGAGTTCTTCGCGACGACGGCCGCGACCCTCGCCGGCAAGCGCGACGTGCTCGCGGGCGGGCTGGAGGCCGCGGGCTTCGACGTCGCACTCCCGGACGCCACGTACTTCGTGATCGCGGATGCCGCACCGCTCGGGTACTCCGACGCGCGCGCACTCTGCCTCGAGCTCCCCGCCAGGGTCGGCGTCGTCGGTGTCCCGGTGTCCGCCTTCGTCCGCCCGGAGCACGCAGACGGGTACCGGTCGCTCGTCCGGTTCGCGTTCTGCAAGCGCCGCGAGGTCCTCGACGACGCCGTGGTGCGACTGGCCGGCCTCGCGGCCTGACGGTACCGCCTTCCGGACTGGAGGGACGGGGCGGGCGTGCACCGCGCCTCCCGGCCTGCAGGCGGTACCGGATTCCGGACTGGAGGGACAGGGCGGGCGTGCACCGCGCCTCCCGGCCAGCGGACGGTACCGTCACCGGCCTCCGGATGGTCGCTCCGCGCTACTCCCCGGAACGGTCGTCGCGCTCCACGACGTCGTACCGACGGAGCGACAGCGACGGGTTGACCGCACGGACCCGCGCGACCTCGTCGGTCGACACCCTCGCGGTGAGCAGTCCCGGTTCGGATCCGAGCCCGGCGACCGTGACGCCCGACGGATCGACCACGACCGACGCGCCGATGCCGACCGACGGCGTCTGCCCGGCCCCGACCACGTACAGGGTGTTCTCGATGGCGCGGGCCGTGAGGAGCGTCCGCCAGTGGTGCTCCTTGCCCGGACCGCGCACCCACTCTGCCGGGACGAGGACGACGTCGGCGCCCGCGACGGCGAGCCGCCTCGTGACCTCGGGGAAGCGCAGGTCGTAGCAGGTCTCGATGCCGATGCGGACGCCGTCGAGCTCGAACACGGGGCACTGCGTCGGATCGCCCGGCTCGATCCAGTCCGACTCACGGGCACCGAAGGAGTCGTACAGGTGCACCTTGCGGTAGCGCACGACGACCGCGCCGTCGGGCTGGACCGCCACGACGGTGTTGCGGAACCGGTCGTCGTGCGTGCTCGTCTCCACCGTGCCGACCACGAGGGCGATGGACTCCGCCACGGCGATCTCCGCGAGGCCGGTGACGAAGGGGCCGTCCTCGGGTTCGGCTGCCGCGACGGACGCCGGGCCGAGGTCGCGCTCGAAGAAGGCGCTGTACTCGGGGACGACGAGCAGACGTGCCCCGGCGGCGGCGGCGTCGTGGGCCGCGTCGGCGATGACGCCGAGGTTCGCGGTGGCGTCGTCCGTCGGGGCGAACTGCGCGGCGGCGATGGTGAGGCTGGCCATGGCCCGAGCGTAGCCGAGGGCGCGTGCGGGCCCCGGGCGCGTGCGGGCCCCGGGCGCCGCACTCGCGGGGTGTTCTGAACACGGCGGTCCAGCGCGAACACCCACATGCGGGTGTTCCGGGTGGACGGGGGTGTTCAGATCAACGGCAGCTGCCGGGTGCGGACCCCTGCCGGAACACGAAACGGCCCGGTCTGTGAAGACCGGGCCGTTCTGACTTGGTTGCGGGGGCAGGATTTGAACCTACGACCTCTGGGTTATGAGCCCAGCGAGCTACCGAACTGCTCCACCCCGCGGCACGTGTGAAAGCCTAACACGGCAATCGGGGCGACGCGAATCGAGACGACGCGGGCCCCGGAGGAACGTCCTCCGGGGCCCGAGTCGCACGCGTGCGAGTCCGCTAGTTCCCGCTGCTCGTGCTCGTGGATGCCGTGTCGCCCTCGGCGGCCAGTGCTGCCTGGATCGCTTCCTGGAGCTTCTTGTCGGCCTCCGCTGCGGCCACCAGGTCGTTCTTGGCGTAGGCGTCCTGTCGGTCCTGGAGAGCCTGGTTCGCATCGGAGAGCGCCTGCTGGAGCGCCGGGCTCTGGGTGCCGCCTGTAGAGGAGCCGGAGCCACTGCCGCCCGTCGAGCCACTGCCGCCGGTGGACCCGCTGTCGCTCGAACCCGAGCCGGACGAGCCTGTGCCGGACGAACCGTCGGTCGCGCCCGAGTCACCCGCGGCCGCGCCGGAGTCTCCGCCGAAGAGCTGGTTGAGCGCCTCGTTCAGGGTGTCCTCGAACGCGATCTTGTCGCCGAACGCCACGAGGACCTTCTGGAGCAGCGGGTACGACGTGTCCGAGGTGGACTGCACGTAGACGGGCTGCACGTAGAGGAACCCGCCGCCTACCGGGAGCGTCAGCAGGTTGCCGCGCTTGATGGTCGTGTCACCGCGCTGCAGGATGTTCAGCTCCGTGGAGACGTCCGGGTCGGAGTTGAACGAGGCCTGTACCTGCCCGGGGCCGGGGATGCTGTCGGTCTTCGGGATGGTGAGCAGGTTGAGCTTGCCGTACCCGTTCGCCTTCTTGCCCTTGCCCACTCCGCCGGCGTTGGAGTCGACCGACAGGTACCCGGTCAGCACGTTCCTCGCATTCGACCCCGTCTGCTGCGGGATGTACGTCGAGTAGAGCGTGTACGTCGTCGACTGCCCGGGCACCTTCATGGTCAGGTAGTACGGATCCTGCCGGTTCGCCCGGGTGGTGGTGGTCGTCGTCCCGAGCGCCGTCGTGGTGGTGTTCGAGCTCGTCCCCGCGTTCGCCGAGGTGTCCGTCGAGTCCGATGAGCTCGTGGTCGGGTCCTGCGGGGTCACCCACGCATCGTCACCCGAGTAGAACGAGTTCGCCGTGGTCACGTGGTAGGTACCGAGGATCGTCCGCTGCACCTTGAAGAGGTCGGTCGGGTACCGGACGTGGTCGAGCAGACCGGCGCTCATCGACGACATCGGCTTGATCGACGTCGGGAAGATCTTCTTCCAGGTCTGGATGATCGGGTCCTTGGCATCCCACGAGTAGAGCGTCACCTTGCCCGTGTACGCATCGACGGTCGCCTTGACGGAGTTCCGGATGTAGTTCACCTGGTCGGTGCGGTACCCCGACGTCGACGTCCCGTTGATGGTGTCGTCGAGGCTCGCGCTCTGCGAGTACGGGTAGGCGTTCGTCGTGGTGTAGCCGTCGACGATCCACACGATGCGGTGGTTCACGATCGCGGGGTAGGCGTCCTTGTCGGTCTGCAGGTACGGGGCGACCTTCTGGACCCGCTGGATCGGGTTGCGGTCGTACAGGATCTGCGAGTCGGCGTTCACCGCGTTCGAGAGCAGGATCTGCTCCGACTGGAACTTGGCGGCGTAGACGAGACGGTTGAACACGCTGCCGAGCTCCGGCCCGCCCTCCGCGTCGTAGGTCGTCAACGCGTTGCCGGCGTTCGAGGCGTCCGCGCCCGACGGGTAGTCGAGCTCGACCTTCTTCGTGCCCTTCGCCGCACCGACGATGGAGTACGCCGGCGAGCTCTCGCCGAAGTACACCCGCGGCTGGTAGTCCCCGAGCTTGCCCGAGGTCGGGATGCCCGACTCCGCGAAGACCGGCTTGCCGTCGCTCGCGCGCTTGTTGCCGTACGCCGCGACGACGCCGTACCCATGGGTGTAGACGAACGTGCGGTTGTACTGCGTGGCGGATTTGCCGAGGCCGTCGAGGTCGATGTCGCGCACCGCGATGACGGTGTCCTCGCTCGTGCCGTCGACGTCGTACCGGTCGACGTCGAGTGTCGAGGGGAACTTGTAGTACTGGCGGTACTGCTGCAGCTGGCTGAACGACTCGCTGACGATCGACGGGTCGATGATCCGGATGTTCGCGGTGGTCTGGGCGTCCTGGGCGAGCGCGCCGGTGGAGGTGTCCTTCGTCGCGTCGTACGTCTGCTCCTTGACGCCAGAGACTCCGTACGCCGATCTCGTGGCGTCGATGTTCCGTTGGATGTACGACGACTCGTAGCTCCGCTCGCTCGGGGCCACCTGCAGTCGCTGGACGATCCACGGGTAGATCCCGCCGACGACGATCGCGGAGACGAGGAGCAGGGCGGTCCCGACGACGGAGATCCGCCACCGGCCGATCACCGCGGTGAGGATGAACAGGATCGCGACGACGGCCGCGATCCCGGCGAGGATCTGCCGACCAGGGATCGTGGCGTTCACCTCGGTGTACTGCGCACCGGTGATCAGTGAGTTGTCCTTGGCCAGGGTGGCGTACTGGTCGAGCCAGAGACTCACCGCCTGGAGCGCGATGTAGACGGCGGCGGTGGCGGCCAGCTGGACGCGCGCCGTCCGCGAGATGCGGACCTCTCGCCCGCCGAAGCGGAGCGCGCCGTACAGGTAGGACGCAGCGATGGCCGCGAGGCCCGCGATGAGCACGACGGCGGACGCGAACGCGACGATCGAGCGCCAGAACGGCAGCTCGAAGACGTAGAAGGAGATGTCGAGATGGAACTGCGGGTCGACCTTGCCGAACGACGTCCGGTTGAAGTACTCGAGCACCATGCTCCACCGGGGCGCGGTCGCGAGGCCGGCGAAGAGGCCGAGGACGGTCGGGATGCCGAACATGACCGCACGGCGCAGCGGTTCGATGACCTGCTGGTACCGGTCGAGCTGCGCGTTGAGCTTGGCGTACACCGGGCGGAAACGGAACGCCACCGCGATGCTCACGTAGACCGGGACGGCCATGCCGAGGAACCCCGCGAAGAACATCGCGGTCCCGGCCAGCCAACGGGTCGTCAGGACCTTCTGGAACCCGAGCTGCGCGAACCAGAGGTAGTCCGTGTAGAGGCTCGCGAAGATGAAGAACGCGATCACCAGTGCCGCCAGCACGATGATGGTCACGACGATCGGGACCCGCGGCGAGCGCCGCCCCGATGCGGACGAGGTAGTCGTCACTTGTGATGCTCCAGACGTTTCGGACCAACGACCGGTCAGGCCCTCGGAGCATCGATCCTAGGGGTTCGTCCTGACAGCCCCGCCCGGTTCATGCCGCCTGTGGAACGTGTGTGCTCGCGCCGGGCATCGGCTCCGGGGTCACCGTGAACCGTGCGCTGGGTCAGGACCCGCAGCGCTCGAGCCCGGACGTGTCGCCGCCCGCGCTGATCACGCCGAGGTCCTTCGTCGCCTGGGACAGGGTCGACACCGCGTACACGTCGAGGCCGTCCGGGACGTGTCCCACGACCTCGTCGCAGTTGCTCTTCGGCGCGAGGAAGATCGTCGCCCCGGCGTCCTTTGCGCCGAACAGCTTCTGCCGGATCCCGCCGATCGGCCCGACCTGCCCGTTCGCCGTGATGGTCCCGGTGCCGGCCACGTGCTCGCCGCCGTTCAGCTGCCCCGGTGTGATCTCGTCGATGATCCCGAGCGCGAACATCATGCCGGCGCTCGGCCCGCCGACGTTCTGCAGCGCGATCTTGACGTCGAACGGGAACGTGTAGGACTCGACGACCCCGATGCCGAGCAGCGGTGCGCCGTCGGTCTCCTTCGGCGTCACCGACACGGTCCGCTCGGTGCCGTCACGGTCGATGACGAGCGAGGCCGCCGTGCCGGTCCCGTTCTTCCGCACGAGCGAGGTGAGCCGCGTGGTGTCACTGTTCGTGGTGAGCGAGGTGCCGTTGATCGACTCGATGACGTCGTCCGTCTTCAGCACGCCCGCCGCGGCCGACCCGTCGGCGACGTAGCCGACCTTGAGCCGCGAGTCGATGTCGTACCCGCTGTGGATGAGTGCGGCGGCGACGGCGGACTGCTGCGAGTTCTGCATGTCGGCGGCGTCCTGCTTGTCGACGTTCTCGGTGGTCTCACCCGGTGGGTAGATCGCCGACGCCGGGATCACGGCCTGGGACTTCGTGAAGAGTGCGCGGATCACGGCGAGCCAGGACGGCCGCTGTGTCGCGGTGCCGTCGACGCTCACCGTGAGCATGTCGAGGGCGCCCTTCGTCGGGTAGGTCTCGTGCCCGGACACCTGGATGAGCTCGACGTCCTTCGCGTTCTTCCCGGTGCCCTGCTGCTGCGTCCCGATCGTGTTGAACACCGGCCCGGGGAGCTCGATCAGGTAGGGACTCGGCAGCACGGTCGCGGCGAGCGCGAGGACGAGGGCCACGACGATGAGCCCCCACCCGACCAGGCGGGCCCTCGACCGGGGCTTGGCGGGGGTCGGGGCGAAGAGCGTCAACGTTGTCCTTCCGGCGGATCGGGGAGCCCGGGTGACGAGCGGTCGCAGCCGTCCGCACGGTGCTGTCCGCCGCGGTGCAGACGGCGGTCCGCATGGGTCGCAACCCACTGTTCGCAACCCGCTGTTCGCCACGGGCGCACGCTGATGCGCGATCCCTCGGGCCGGTCCCAGGTCGTGCCGTGGACCAGCCGTTAGCGTAGTGGCCATGGCTGAAGATCCGCAGCGGGAACCTGACGACGAGTTCCGCGACATGCTGCGCAAGTTCCTGTCCGGCGGCTCCGACATCGATCCCTCGCAGCTGGCCGGTGCTGCCGGGCTGCCCAACGATCCCGCCTTCGTGGCACGCCTCATGGGGCAGCTGCAGGACGCCGTCCAGAAGGGCGGCGACGGCATCGACTTCTCGGCGGCGGGCGAGCGCGCCGCGAGCATCGCGAAGGACGGCGGTCAGGCCGTCGACCCCGCGACGTCGAACGCGCTCCTGCAGGCCTTCCAGGTCGCGGCGCTCTGGCTCGACGACGTCACGACGGTCGCCGAGCTCACCGAGGCACCACGGCTGCTGACCCGCGAGCAGTGGACGTCCGCGACGATGCCGGTCTGGAGCCAGGTCGCCGAGCCGGTCGCCACGAGCATCGCCGACGCCCTCACCGAGGTCATCGACACCCAGGCGCCCGAAGAGCTGAAGAGCATGCTGAGCGGTGCCAGCCAGATCATGCGGAGCGTCGGTGGCGCCCTCTTCGCGATGCAGCTCGGCCAGGTCGTCGGACAGCTCTCGACGGAGGTCGTGTCCGGCGGCGACGTCGGCATCCCGCTCCTCGACGAGCAGCAGGCGGCACTCGTGCCGCAGAACGTCGCCGCGTTCGCCGAGGGACTCGACGTGCCCGAGGACGAGGTCCGCATCTACCTCGCGGTGCGCGAACTGGCCCACGCCCGGCTGTTCCGGTCGGCGCGGTGGCTCCGACTCCACCTCATCACCTCGATCACCGAGTTCGCCCGTGGCATCCACGTGGACACCTCGGCGGTGGAGGACCTCGCGTCGAGCTTCGACCCGTCGAACGCCGAGGAGCTGCAGAACGCCCTGGCGAGCGGTGCGCTCATCCCGCCGCGGACCCCTGAGCAGGACCAGGCGCTCGCCCGCCTCGAGACCATGCTCGCGCTCGTCGAGGGCTGGGTCGACGTCGTCACCCCGGCCGCGACCACGCGGCTGCCGAAGTCGGCGGCGATCGCCGAGATGGTCCGCCGCCGTCGCGCCGCCGGTGGCCCGGCCGAGTCCGCGTTCGCGACCCTCGTCGGACTCGAACTCCGCCCGCGGCGTCTCCGCGAGGCTGCTCAGATGTGGCAGACGGTGTCGGACGACCTCGGTGCCGAGCAGCGCGACGCGCTCTGGTCGCACCCCGACCTCGTCCCGACGAGCGAGGACATCGACGCACCGGAGGCCCTGGTCGCGCGTCTCCGCGATCCGCAGGACGGGTCCGACGAGATCGACCGGGCGATCGAGGACCTGCTGAACGACACGACCGACGACCGGCCCCACGAGGCCACGGACGGCTCGGCGACCGACAGGGACTGACGGCTGCGCCGATCCGGTACGGGAGGCACGGCGCGGGTTCTCCACAGATCCTGCGGTCCGCCCCACGGCGGCTCCTCCACACGCCAGGCTCGATGTCCATGGGCATCCACATCGAACCCTCGCTCGAACTCGTCTGGCGGGACCCGAGGACGATCCAGCTCGGGGTCGATCCGATGCGCGCGATCGTCGACGTCCCCACGACGCCGGACGAACGGTTCCTCTCGGCCATCCGCCGCGAGACCGCCAGGGATGCCCTGCCGGCGATCGCCGAGCACCTCGGTTGTGCGCCGACGTCGGCCGCGGCGGTGCTCGGAGCGGCGGCACCGGCGATGGTCGAGGCCACACCGCTGCCCCATCGTCTGGTCGAGGTGCACGGATCCGGTGCCGTGGCCGACCGCCTCGTCGAACACCTCCGCGGCGAGGACGTCGACGTCATCCGGACGGATGCACCCCCCGGCGGCCCCGTCCCGCTCCCCGACCCTGAACCGCATCTCGCCGTGCTCGTCACCGACCACGTGGTCGACCCGGTCGTCCGCTCGACGTGGTCGCGGCGACTGGTGCCGCAGCTCCCGGTCGTCATCGGGGACGGCACGGTCCGCGTCGGACCGGTCCTCGAGCCCGACGCGGGGGCGTGCCTGGCGTGCATGGAGCTCTGGCGGGTGGACGAGGACCCCGTGTGGCCGGTCATCGCCGGGCAGCTCTGGGGTCGCCGCCTGCCACCACCGTCGCCGTGGCGTGCCGACGGGATCGCCGCGACCGTGTGCGGGCTCGTGCTCGCCCGGTTGCCGGACGGACGGTCACCCACACCACGATCGACGTCGCCGACACCGTCCTTCTCGGCATCGCCGTCCGTGGCGCCGTCCGGCCGTCAGCTCCGGGTCGACCGGACGGACCTGACGGTCACGCCCCTGACCCTCGGGCCGCACCCCCGGTGCTCGTGTCGAGCGCTGCCACGAAACGACTCGGTCGACGCTCACCGCCGCGGGACCCACCGCGCGCCGACCACGTGACCGTCACACTCCGACGCGCCCGGGTGATGCCGACGTAGAACAGCCGGCGCTCCTCGTCGATCTCCGCCTCGGTCGTGGCGTGCGAGATCGGCAGGAGCCCCTCGGTCGCACCGACGATCGTCACGTGCGGCCACTCGAGGCCCTTCGACGAGTGCAGCGTCGCGAGCGTCACCTGGTCGACGGACGGCTCGTGGTGGGTCGCCTCGCGATCGACGAGGTCGGCCGAGAACTGCTGCAGGGTGGCCCCGGCGGGGGCGGCCTCTGCGAGGCCCATGATCGCCTGGAGCGCCTCCCACTGGGCTCGGACGGCACCCTGCCCCTCCGGGGGTTCCGGGTTCCAACCGAGTGACCGGATCGTGTCCGAGACCGTCTTCGTGATCGGCTCACCGACGATGCTCCGCGCGGCTCCACGGAGCAGCAGCACGGTCTGCCGGACCTCCGGCCGGTCGAAGAACCGCGTACCGCCCTGGACACGGTAGGGGATGCCGGCGCGGGCGAGCGCGGTCTCGAGGAGCGCGGACTGCGCCCCGACCCGGAACAGCACGGCACAGTCGCTGTACGTCGCTCCCTCCGCGACGAGGTCGGCGATGCGCCTGGCCACGGCGCCCGCCTCCTGACCGTCGTCGACGCACGCCAGGACCTCCGGCGGCACCCCGGCGTCGGCAGTCTGCGCTATCAGGTCGAGGGCACCGGGGCGCCCGCGCATGAGCGTGTTCGCCGCCTGCACGACCGCGGCGGTGGACCGGTAGTTCCGCTCGAGCCGGACGACGGAGGACCGCGGGAACTCGGCGCCGAACCCGAGCAGGTAGCCGCTCGAGGCCCCCGCGAAGGAGTAGATCGTCTGGCTGGCGTCACCGACCACGCAGAGGTCGTCGCGGCCGCCGAGCCATGCCCGGAGCAGGTCGTGCTGGATCGGCGAGACGTCCTGGTACTCGTCGACGACGAAGAACCGGTACTGCTGGTGCACGTAGGAGGCGACCCTCGGCTCGGCCTCGATCATGCCGAGTGTCGCGAGGAGCACGTCCTCGAAGTCGAGCTGCCGACGGTCGTCCTTGATCTCCTCGTACGCCTTCATGAGGTCGACCACGCGACGGGGATCCGCCCCCTGCGGCATCACCCGGTCGGCGGCGGCGGCCTCGTACTCGTCGAAGGTGAGCCGTTCGACCTTCCGCCACTCGACCTCGCCCGCGAGGTCCCGCAGCACGGCGGTGTCGACCCGCAGGTGGATCGTGTCGGCGGCGTGCGCGATGAGCCGACCCTTGGACTCGACGATCCGCGGGGCCGCTCCCCCGACGGTGTCCGGCCAGAAGTAGCTGAGCTGGGACATCGCCGCCGCGTGGAACGTTCGCGCCTGGATGGCTCCGGCGCCGAGCGCCCTCAGCCGCGACCGGAGCTCGCCCGCGGCACGCGTGGTGAAGGTCAGCGCGAGGACGTGGTTCGGCGCGTAGGTGCCGGTCGCGACGCCGTAGGCGATCCTCGACGTGATCGCCCGGGTCTTCCCGGTACCGGCACCGGCGAGGACCGCGACGGGACCGAGCAGGGTCGTCGCGACGGTGCGCTGCTCGGCGTCGAGTGCGGCGAGGATCTCCTCCGGCGACGGTGGCCGTGCCGCATCGTCCGTCACGGCACGTCGAGCGCTTCGCCGTACCACTCCTCGATGATCGCGCGGGCGATCGAGGTGCGGCCGGGCAGGAACAGCGTCTTCCCGGCCTCGGCGGCGATCTCCTCGCGCGAGAACCAGCGGACGTCCATGATCTCGACGCCGTCGGGGCGGATCGTGGACGGATCGCCGTCGACCGCGCGCGCCATGAAGCCGAGCATGAGCGACGCCGGGAACGGCCACGGCTGCGAACCCAGGTACCGCGGCTCCTCGACGTGCACGCCGGACTCCTCGTGCACCTCACGCCGGACGGCGTCCTCGAGGGACTCCCCCGGCTCGACGAACCCCGCCAGGAGCGAGTACCGACCGGTGTCCCAGGCCGCGTTGGACCCGAGGAGCATCCGGTCGTCGCGATCGGTGATCCCGACGATGACCGCGGGGTCGGTCCGCGGGAAGAGCTCGTGGCCCTCGGGATCACGACGCACCCAGCCGCCCTGCTCCGGCACGGACGCCGAACCGGTCCTCGGCGAGAACCCGTGCACCGCGTGCCAGTTCGCCATGGCGACGGCCTCGACCGCGATCCCGGAGTCGCGCGGCGAGAGCTCGGTCCCGAACATGCGGAGGCTCTCCCACGCGTCGTCGTCCGGCTCGATCGTGTGCGCCGTGTCCTCGTCGACGAACGCAGCGACGAACCGGGTGCCGGCCGGCGCGTCCGGGGCGTCGGAGATCGCACGTCCGAGGTAGAGCAGCACGGTGCCGGCGGGCACCTGGTCCGCGCCGACGAACCGCAGGGTGCCGTCGGGGTTCCGCAGCATCGCGGCACGCTGGAGCGGCAGGAAGCGCGTCTCGGGATCGTCGCGGAGGACCCGCTCGAGGTCGGGGGTCCCGCGGAACTCGCCGTCGCGGTCGAGCTCGTTCCTGGACAGTGGCAACCGGGCGGCGAATTCCTCGGACAACGGGACTCCTGCGGATCGACGGGGCACGGTGGACACCGCGACTGTTCGACGCCGGGACAGCGTGGCGAACCCCTGGTGAGTGGGATGCCGACCTACCCTGAGGGCATGGCTGGTTCCCACTTCACTCTAGCGGCGTTGGCCACCACGGCCGTGCCCGGTCTCGTCGTGACGGGGACCCAGATGCTCGGGTCCGCGTCGGACGGGGACTACGAATCTGCGGTCCTCCGCACCGCCGACGGCGACGTCATCGCGATCCGGCGTCCGCGCAACCAGCGCGCCGAGGCGCGTCAGTCCGCCGACCTCGTCGCGATCCGCGCCCTCAGCGCCGGGATCCGCACGCGCCTCCCGTTCGGTGTGCCGGAGTACCGCGGTCAGGCGCCGATCGGCCAGACCCGCGCCATCGTGACCACGTACGTGCGCGGGAAGCAGCTCGACACGGGTGCGCTGCTCGCACGACCGGCGCTCGCGACCTCGGTCGGACGTGCCGTCGCCGCGGTCCACGCGCTCCCGACGAGCTTCGTCACCGACGCCGGCCTGCCGTCGCTGACACCGTTCGAGGTGCTGCGGTCGGCGGTGTCCGTGATGGACCGTGCGGTCTCCACGGGTCTCGTCCCCGCGGCGCTCCAGGAGCGGTGGGAGGGCGCGGCCAAGGACCAGCAGCTCTGGCAGTTCACCCCGACCGTCGTGCACGGCGCACTCGGGGCCGAGTCCGTGCTCGCGATGGACGACGCCGTGACTGGTGTCCTCGGGTGGGGCGAGCTGCGGCTCGGCGACCCGGCGAAGGACCTCGCGTGGATCCTCGGCGGTCGCGACTCGACGGCGTTCGACTCCGTCCTGGCGTCCTACACGACGAACGGCGGCGGCCGGGACCGGCAGCTCCCGCAGCGCGCGCGCGTCCACCACGAGCTCGAGACGGCCCAGTGGCTGCTCCACGGCGTGCAGGTCAAGAGCACCGAGGTCGTCGACGATGCCGTCGCGATGATGCACCGGCTCGTCGACCAGGTGCACTCCCCGCTCGCGAAGCCGCTCCAGGGTGTCTCGCCCGAGACGATGGAGATCGGCGAGGTCGAGCAGCTCCTCAGCTCGACCGAACGTCGACACGGCTGACGCCGCGTCGCGGACGGCCTGGAGGCCCGGTGCGGCCCCGCCAAGCCCGTCCCGCTGGTCACGGGCCGCGCGGGTCACGGGCCGCGCGGGTCACGGGCCGCGCGGGTCACGGGCCGCGCGGGTCACGGGCCGCGCGGGTCGCGGATCGGGGCGCGGAACGGTCAGCCGACCGCCTCGGCCCAGGCCTGCTCGAGCCCCGCGCGGTCGAGCAGGTGCGACGGGCGGATCTCGACGTCGTCCGCCACGAAGTAGAACACCGCGTCGACGTCCGCGACGTCCGTGCCGGTGAACTCCGCGTACGCGACCCGGTAGAGCGCGAGCTGCAACTGTCGTTCGAGCAGGTCGGCGTCGTCCCGCGGAGCCTTGCCCGTCTTCCAGTCGACGATCTCGATGCGGCCGTCGATCTCGTACACCGCGTCGAGCTTGCAGACGACGCTGTGGCCGCGGAACGGGATGTGGATCTCGCGCTCGACCTCGACCGGGGTCCGCTCCGCCCACCGCGACCGGGCGAAGGTCGTCTGGAGCTCCGCCAGGCGCCGGGCGTCGTCGTCCGTGGCCGCGGCGACCGCAGACTCCTCCGGGTCGAGGTCGAGCTCACCGTCCCACGCGTCGAGTGCCTCGAGGGCCCCACCGGGCGCAGCTCGGCGCTCGACCCACTGGTGGAACAGCGTGCCGAGACGGGTCGCACGGTAGGGCCGCTCGGGCATCGGTCGCCGGAGTCGCTCCGCCACCTTGCCCGGTGCGGTCAGGTAGTCCTTGAACCCGGACGCCGCGATGCGGTGCGGCAGGTCGACGACGTGACGACCGTGCTGGGCGGCCGTCCGCTCGGCGAGCAGCAGGTCGATGTCCGCCGCGTAGCGACCGGCGGCCCCGGGGTTGGCGTTCCGGACCCGTTCCGCCGCCGCGGTCACACGGCGCCCGCGCTCGGTGAACGGCACGTGCGGCCACGGCATCGTCGCGCCGGACTCGCTGAGCGGGTTCGTCTCGAACTCCGTCGATGCCGGGATCGCGGCACCGTCCACGACACCGGCCGCCACGAGGTCCGCGAGGTAGCGGCTCGGCTCGGTCGGCCGGCTCCCCGACCCCCAGTACGACCCGGACACCAGGAGGGACCGACGGGCCCGGGTCAGCGCGACGTAGGTGAGCCGACGTTCCTCGTCGAGGTTGCTTCGGCCGACGAGCTCCTTGTAGTCCTCGATCGCGTCGACCACCTCCTTCTGGGTCTCCGCACCACGCCACTGCAGTCGGGGCAGCTCCTCGGCGTCCCCGCGGAAGTCGTACGGCAGCCGCCCGAACCCGAGCCAGCCCATCGATCCCTCCTGCGGACGGGACGGCAGCCCGCCCTCGACCATCCGCGGGACCGCGACGGCATCCCACTCGAGGCCCTTGGAGCCGTGGATCGTGAGGATCTGCACCGTTCCGGCCTCCGGTTCCTCCGACCGGGGGCCCATGTCGTCGCGGCGGGATGCGGCGTCGATCCACCCGAGGAACGACCCGAGGTCCGCACGGTCGTCGGTCGACACGAAGCCGGCGAGTTCGTCGAGGAAGGCGTCGAGGTAGGCGGCGCTGCCGTTCTCGTGCGCGGCGACCTCGACGTCGAGCCGCATCTCCTGCACGACGAGCGTCACGAAGTCGACGAGGTCGCCCCCGGCACGCGCACGCAACCCCTGCAGGGAGGTGCCGAGCGCGCGCATCCTGGCACGACCCTCCAGGCTGATCCCCTCGAGCGCACCGTGCTCGTCCGGTGCCGCGGCGACGAAGTCGAGAGCGTCGACGAGCGAGCCGTGCTCGCCGGCGGCGACCGACGCGCGGAAGGCGCCGGTGATGTCCTCGTCGAGCCTCGCCTGGGTGTGGTCGCGGTCGAACAGCCAGCGGGACACCTGCTGCAGGGCGACGACGTCGGCCGGGCCGATGCGCCACCGCGCGCCGGCGAGCAGCCGGATGAGGTCGTTGCCCGCGGCAGGGTCGTGGAGCACCCGGAGTGCCGCGACGAGGTCCACGATCTCGGGTCGCTGCAGGAGTCCACCGGTGCCGAGGACGTGGAAGGGGACGTCCCTGGCGGTGAGCGCCGCGGTGAACGCCGTGAGGTCCTTCCGGGCGCGGAGGAGCAGCGCCATCGACGACCCCGGGTTCGCCGCGCGGTGCTCCTCGAACCAGACCGCGACACCGACCGCCTCCTCGGGCAGTGTCTCCGGGTAGATCGCGGTCACCGACCCCGCGTCCGCCCCCGGCCGTGGCGCGAGCTGCTCGACCGGCACGCTCGACGCCGCGGTGAGCGGCGCGACGATCGCGTTCGCGCCGGTGAGGACGTCGACCGGGTTCCGCCAGCTCGTGGACAGCGCGTAGGAACCCACGGCGCCGGAGGCGACCGTCGCACCGGGCGGCGTGCCGAAGTCCAGAGGGAACCGTCCGAGGTTCGCCGCGGACGCGCCGCGGAACCCGTAGATCGACTGGTGCGGGTCGCCGACCGCCATCACCGGGTGGCCGGCGAACAGCTGCGCGAGGAAGCGCGTCTGGACCACCGAGGTGTCCTGGTACTCGTCGAGGAGCACCACGCGGTACCGCGCTCGGAGGTCGTCGATCACCCGGGGCGCCGCGTCGGCCGCCTGCAGGGCGAGGGCGACCTGGTCGGAGAACTCCACGAAGCCGCGCTCGACCTTCTGGCGTCGGAACTCCCCGACGAGGTCGATGAGCGGTCCGAGCCCGGACACGGCCTGCACCGCCCTGACGATCGCCGCGTACGGCTTGCCCCGGTTCCCCGGCAGCTCGAGCGTCCCCGCGAAGTCCTCCGCGAAGCGTCGGAGCCGGTCCGGGTCGACGAGGTGCTCGCTCATCACACCGTTGAGCGCGACCAGGGCCGCCGTCACCGTGTCGACGTTCTTGTCGAGGCCCGAGAGCCGGTCATCGTGCGCCGCCACGACCACGCGGCGTGCCAGCTGCCAGGCGGAGGGCTCGGTGAGCACCTGCGACTCGCCGTCGCGGCCGACGAGCAGCGCGTTCTCGCGGAACACGGCGTTCGCGAAGGCGTTGTAGGTGGACACCGTCGGGGCCTCGAACGCATCGGCGGGCTCGATGATCCCGGCCTCCTCGAGCGCCGCGATGCGGTCGTTCACGCGGACACCGAGCTCGCCCGCCGCCTTGCGGGTGAAGGTCAGCCCGAGGACCTCGTCCGGGCGGACGAACCGGTTCGCGAGCAGCCACACGACCCTCGAGGCCATGGTCTCCGTCTTGCCGCTCCCGGCACCGGCGACGACCAGCGCCGGCGCGAGCGGGGACTCGATGACGGCGCGCTGCTGCGCGGTCGGGCGCGGGCGTCCGAGGGCGTCGGCGATCGCGTCCGCGCTGTGGCGCGACGCGCCCGGATCAGCGCTGTGGCGCGACGCGCCCGCATCGGACGGGAGGCCCGGGGCTGCGTCGGTCGGATCGCTCGCGTCGCTCACCACGTCACCTCCCCCACAACGTGGATGCGGCACTCGACCCCGGACCGCGCCCGGTCGCAGTGGTCGTCGACGTTCGCCACGAAGGTCCGACCGGCCATGCCCGCAGCCACGTCGTGCAGCCGTGCACGGTAGGCGTCCCTGGCATCGTCGTCGTACGCGTCCTGCACGCGCTCGGTGTAGCCGAGTCCGCCCTTGGGGTTCGCGACGAACACGAGCTTGGCGTCGCCCACCTCGGCGTCGGCGGGCACCCCGTCGACCGCGCCGACCTCGAGCGCCAGCTGGTACGCCCCGAGCTGCGCGTGCTCCGCCATGTCCCGCTGGCTCGGCATGCCCGCACCGGTCTTCAGGTCGACGACGCTGAGTCGCCCGGCGTCGTCGACCTCGACGCGGTCGATGCTCCCCCGCATGCGCGCGGGACCGGACACCAGGACGAAGGTGCTCTCGGCACCGAGGACCCGTTTCCCCGCGCTCGCGAACGCACGGAGGTAGTCGCTCAGCCCCTCGATCATCCGGCGGGTCCGCGCCCGCTCGCGCTCGGCGATCCAGTCGGACTCGAAGGTCAGCTCGGACCACCTGGCCTCGACCCCTGTCCAGAGCGACTCGACGTCGATCGCCGTCGCGTGCTCCATCACACCGTGCACGATCGTGCCGATGCCCATCGCGGGGCTCGGCGATCCACCACCGAACGTCTGGACGAACCAGTGCAGCGGACACTCCTCGTACGCGCCGATCCGTGACGGCGAGACCGAGACGGTCGGCGGCACGGGCTCGGCGTCCGGGTCGTCGGCTGCCCACGCCGGGACGGACGGCTCGGCCGCCAGGTCGACGAGCGGGGCGACGGTGGAGGGCTCGACGAGGCCGTACCACTCGTCGGGTGCCGCCCCGGGGACGTCCGCTGCGGCGAGCCTGGCGAGCGCTGACGCGGCCTCGTGGTCTCCGTTCGTCACCACGCGGCGACGGAGCGACCCGGCCATCCCCCGGAGTGACAGCGGGTGTCCGGACGGCGCGCGGTCCGGGTCGACGGGCACGAGGCGGAGGAACGGCGACGGCGACTCGTCGTCGTTCGCGATGCTGCCGACGACGACCTGGGTGGTCGCCCGCGAGACCGCCCGCGCGAAGAGCCGGAGTTCATCCGCGACGACGGCGGTGCGCTCGTCGATCGGCGTCTGCTCGATGCCGGCGGCCGCGCGCACCAGACCGTCCGGGTCGAGCAGACTGCCGCGGACCCTGGTGTTCGGCCAGACGCCGTCCTGGAGCCCGAGCACGACGACGACGTCGCACTCGACACCGATCGTCGCGAGCGGCGTGGCGACCCGCACGCGTCCGGCGGTCCGGTCGGGGCCGATCGAGTCCTCGGGCAGGTCGGACTCCATGACGTCGTCGACGAACACCCGCGCCGGTGCGTCCGGGGTCCGCTCCACGAACCGCTTGGCGGCCGTGAAGAGCCCGACGACCGCGTCGAGGTGCCGATCCGCCTCCGCAGCGCCGACCCCGCCGGCCGACGACTGCGCGCCCCAGGTCCTGGCGAGACCACTCCGCTCCCAGATGCCCCAGAGGAGCTCCTCGATGGTCGCGTCCGCCGCGGCGTCGTGCCGCGCGGTCTCGAGGCTCTGGGCGAGACGCCCCGCACGGCGTGCGAACCCGGCGTCGATGCTCGCGAACCGGTTCGGGCCGGAGAGCGCCTCGACGAGCAGCTCGTCGGCGGACCTGGTGCCCCCCGCGGCGAGCTCCTCGCGTCGCATCGCCAGACGGAGCCGACGGACGGCCAGCGTGTCGAGTCCACCGAGGGGTCCGGTGACGAACGACGTCGCGAGTGCGGCGTCGAGCGGCTGCACGCCGAGGGCGACGGCGGCCGCGTCGATCAGCGACCGGGCTGCGAGGTCGTCGCGGACCCGGGCGGGAGCAGCGCCCGCGGTCGCGGGGACCTCTGCCACGGAGAGCGATCGGACGAGCTCCGGGATGGCGCCGCCGCTCCGGGTGACGACGACCATGCGGTGCCACGGGACACCGTCGAGCAGGTGGTGCTCTCGGAGACGTCTGGCCACGGCCTGGACGAGGGCTGATCTGCTGGGCGCCTCGAGGTGCACGACGGCGTCCGCGCGTCCGTCGGCCTCGGACGCTGCGGCCGCGCGCTGTCGCCCGGCCGCAGCGGTGCCGATCCGCGCCGTGACGCCGTTGACCAGCGCACGGATCGACGCGGGGTGCCGGTGCACCGTCCCGAGCACGAACCGGTGGACGGACGGCAGTCCGAGGCGTGGGGCGAGACGTCCGAGGACGTCGGGCTCCGCGCCGCGGAACGCACTCGATGCGATGTCGGGGTCACCGAACGCGACGACCTGGACGCCGGACCTGGCGAGCGCCCCGAGCAGGGCGATCTCGCCCTCGACGAGTTCCTGGGCGTCGTCGACCACCACGAGCCGGAGCGCCGCGACCGCCGGCGGGACGTCCCCGCGCTCGATCGCCGCCGTCGCGAACGCCACGAGCTCCGCGGCGTCGAGGCTCGTCGATCGGTACGACGTCAGCGCCGCGCGGTACTCGTCGACGAGGTCGCCGACGGCCGCCCACCCCGGTCGGTCGCGGAGCGCCGCGAGCTCCCGCATGCGGTCCGGTTCGACGCCGGCCGCCGTCGCCCGCATCATGACGTCGCGGAGCGCCGTCCGGAACCCCGCGCGCTCACGGACCGCGGACGAGATCGGATCCGGCCAGGAGGGACGGTGCGAGTGCTCGGGACCCGTTGCGTCGTCGACGAGGTCGCCGTCGGCCCCGGCCAGCAGGTCCGCGAGGATCGCGTCCTGCTCGCCGCCGGTGAGCAGGGTCGGCGGTTCGTCGCCCGCGACCGCCGCGGCGTGTGTGACGACCGCGAACGCCAGGGAGTTGACGGTGCGCGCGAGGGCCCCCGGCGTCACCCGACCGACGACCGCAGCGAGGCGGTCACGGAGCGCGGTGGCGGCGGGGCGCGACGACGTGAGCGCGACGACGGTGCAGAAGCCGTCCGGGGTGACCGCCCCGGGGCGCGCGAGCCGCGCGGCCACGAGTCGGCTCAGCACGCTCGTCTTGCCGGACCCGGGCGCGCCGATCACCGACGCGCTCCCGACGTCCGGCAGCGCGAGCACCGCATCCTGCGAGGGATCCGTGGCAAGTGCACGCGACCACGGCCCTCCAGTCAGATCATCGGTACCGGCGTCGGGCGCGAGCCGGGTGGCGGCACCGCCCCGTTCCGGCCGCCGTTCCGATCGGAACCGCGCACCGCGCGAGGGAGCGGACGTCGATCTGGGCTGCGGCACGACCGCCACGGTACCGGCGGGGACCGACACCGCACCGCCCCCGCGCGCGCGCTGCGGGACGCGGTGTGCGCCCACAGTGAACGGCGCGGCCCCGCACGTGCCGCTCGGATATGGTGAGCACGTGGACATCAAGATCGGCATCACCAACAGCCCGCGCGAGATCGCGTTCGAGACCAAGCAGACGGCAGCCGAGATCGAGCAGGCCGTCGCTGACGCCCTGTCCGCCAAGGCCACGCACATCGCACTGCAGGACGACAAGGGCCGTCGGTTCATCGTCCCCGTCACGTCGCTCGCCTACGTCGAGGTCGGCTCCGAGGAGTCGCGCCGCATCGGCTTCGTCGCCTGAGCTGACCGGCATGGAGCTGCTCTTCGTCGTGCTCGGCGGCATCGTCGTCGGCGCGATCGCACACGTGGTCATGCCGTGGCGAGCCGTTCGCGGGACCCTCGTCGGGCCCGCGCTCGGCGGGATCGCCGCCGCGGTGCTGTGGGAGGCGCTGACCTGGGCTGGATGGGGATACGGCGACACCTGGATCTGGATCGTCGCGCTCGTCGGTGCCGCGGTCGTCGCGGTCGTCGTCGAGTGGATCACCGGTCCGCGCCGAGTCCGTGCGGACGAGCAGTTCTACCGCGTCGCCGCGAAGCCGACGACCGACGCGGCCTGACCGCCGCGGCCTGACCGCCACGCCCTGACCGAAGCGGCCTGACCGCCGCGACCAGGACGATCAGCGCTAGGCCGTCAGACCGAGCGCGTCCATGCGACGCGTGTGTGCCGCGATCAGCTCGGTGAACACCGGCTCGAGGCGCTCCTCGTCCTCACGGGCGTGCGAGGCGAGTGCCGACCGGCCGACGAGCAGGGTGTCTCCCACGAGCCGACGTCCCCACATCGCCAGCCGCGACGCGACGAGCGGCTCGCGCGCGATGTCCGCCGTCAGTTCCTCGACGACGGCAGGCTCCTCGCGCGCGTCGAACACGTTCTTCAGACGACCGCGTACATCGGCGGGGAGCGACCGTGCGAGCGACGCGAACAGGTCGTTCAGGATCCCGGCGGTGACGTAGCCGGTGAGGATCGACTCGAACCAGTCCGCTCCCGCGGTCCGGTGCAGGAACGCGTCGATCGCCTCGCGGTGGGGCTCCATGAGCTCCGCGGGATCGTGGTGCGACCGGGTGATCTCGGCGACGATCGCACGGTGCCGGTCGAGCGCGGTCGTGGCGAGCACCCCGGTGACGAGACGGCCGGACATCGTCGGCGCGGAGGACCCCGCACGCCCCATGGCCTCGTACAGCGAGAGCTGGAGGTAGGCGGCCTGACCGAGGTAGACGGTCAGTTCGGGTGACACGTCGTCGAGCTGCAGTCGCTCGACCGGCACCTTGGCGCGAGTCGTCCTCGACGCCAGCCAGTTCGCCGCGAGACGCGCGCGTCTCCGGTTCCACAACGACACCACGGCACCAGCATAGAGGGCCGTGGTCAGGCGAAATCACGCCACCGGTAGACTGAACGGACTCCCCGACAACGAACAGGGCGAAACACTTGACTTTCTCAGACCTCAACATCGAGCAGGACATGGTCGATGCGCTCGCGACGAAGGGCATCATCGAGCCCTTCCCGATCCAGACGCAGACCATCCCGCTCGCACTCACCGGCCAGGACATCATCGGCCAGGCCAAGACCGGAACGGGCAAGACGCTCGGCTTCGGCCTCCCCATCATCCAGCGCCTCGGGCTCGATCCGGAGCCCGGCGTCAAGGCCCTCGTGGTCGTGCCGACGCGTGAGCTCGCGGTGCAGGTCTTCGAGGACCTCGTCCTCGCGGCCTCGAACCGCCCAACGAAGCTCGCCTCCATCTACGGCGGCAAGGCGTACGAGGGCCAGATCGAGCAGCTCAAGGACGGCGCGCAGATCGTCGTCGGCACGCCGGGTCGCCTCATCGACCTGCACCGCCAGCACATCCTCGACCTGTCGCACGTGCAGGAGATCGTCCTCGACGAGGCCGACAAGATGCTCGACCTCGGGTTCCTCTCGGACATCGAGCGGATCTTCCAGTCCGTGCCGGCCATCCGCCACACGATGCTGTTCTCCGCGACGATGCCGGCCCCGATCGTGGCACTGGCCCGTCGGTTCATGTCGCGCCCGATCCACATCCGGGCATCGAACCCCGACGAGGGTCTGACGCAGGCGAACATCAAGCACGTGATCTACCGCGCGCACTCGCTCGACAAGGACGAGGTCATCGCGCGGATCCTGCAGGCCGAGGGTCGCGGCAAGACCGTGATCTTCACGCGCACCAAGCGTGCTGCGGCCCGGATCTCCGAGGAGCTGCACGACCGCGGGTTCAACACCGCGGCGGTGCACGGCGACCTCAACCAGGAGCAGCGTGAGCGGGCGATGGCGGCGTTCAAGGCCGGCAAGAAGGACGTCCTCATCGCGACCGACGTCGCCGCCCGCGGCATCGACGTCGACGACGTGACGCACGTGATCAACCACACGATCCCGGACGACCCGGACACGTACCTGCACCGTGCCGGCCGGACCGGTCGCGCGGGCAAGACCGGCATCGCGGTCACCTTCGTGGACTGGGACGACCTGCACAAGTGGTCGCTCATCAACAAGGGGCTCGACTTCGGGCAGCCGGAGCCGACGGAGACCTACTCCTCGAGCCCGCACCTGTACTCCGACCTCGACATCCCGGTGGGCACCAAGGGTCGCCTGCCCGGTGCGTCCGCGCACGCGGCGGCTGCTCCGCGCACGGAGCGTCCGCCGCGTGACGGTGGCCGCTCCGGCGGTCGGTCCGAAGGCCGTTCCGAGGGGAGGTCCGGTGAGGCTCGGTCCGGCGAAGGCCGGTCCGGTGACGGCCGCTCGCGCTCACGCGGCGGTCGGACTGGAGGCACGGGTTCCGACACGACGTCGGCCGGCCGTTCCGAGTCGGTCGAGCCCGGCACCTCCGGCCCGGTGACGACCACGGACGCACCCGAGGGCACCGAGGGCGCTCCGCGTCGTCGGCGTCGGCGCCGTCGTGGCGGCGGTGGCGGCGCCCCCGAGGCATCGGCCCCCACGGCCGAGTAGCTCCCGCGACACGCAGAACGCCCTGCGCAGTCTCCGGACCGCGCGGGGCGTTCGTCGTCCGCGGAGTTCGCGCGACGCGGGTCCGAAGGTCAGCCGCTCGAGAGGTCGCATCTGCGCCGCATCGACGGGCGAGGCGTCTCAGATGTGACCTCTCAGCGACCGAGACGGGGCCGGGGCCAGGGCCGGGCGGTCAGAGGACCTGGCGGGCACCCTCGCCGACGACCGGGGACGACCCCGTGGCCTGGGCCACGATCTCGCGGAGCGCACCCGCGCCGGTCCGATGCTCCCCGAGCCGGTTCGGCTTGCCGGTGCCGTGGTAGTCGCTCGACCCGGTGACGAACAGCCCGAAGCGGTCCGCCCACTCGAGCAGGACCCGCTTGCCGTGCGTGAGGTTCTCGCGGTGGTCGACCTCGAGCCCGCCGAGCCCGGCCTCGACCAGGTCGGCCAACGCCCGCTCGTCGATGACGATGCCACGCGTCGAGGCCGCGGGGTGCGCGATCACCGGCACTCCCCCGGCGTTCCGGATGAGTTCGACCCCGCGGAGGGGCGACGGGGCGTCGTGCGGCTCGTAGTACCCGGCGGCCGGGTGCAGGATCCCGCGGAACGCAGCGCTGCGATCGGGCTCGAGCCCGGCGACGACCAGTGCGTCGGCGATGTGCGGCCGTCCGATCGTCGCACCCGGCCGAGCCTGCGCCAGGACGTCCGCCCACGTCAGCGGGTGGTCGCGGCCGATGCGCTCGACCATCCGCTCCGCGCGGGACAGCCGGTCGTCGCGGATCCGGGCCGTCTCGGCGGCGAGGGCGGCGTCGTCGGGGTCCACCAGGTAGCCGAGCATGTGGACACTCCGCGGACCGATGCGCGTCGACAGCTCGAGGCCGGGCACCAGCGTCAGCGGGAGTGCAGTCGCCGCCTCGGTCGCCTCGTCCCAGCCCGCGGTGGTGTCGTGGTCGGTGAGCGCCACGACGTCGAGCCCGGCCGTGGCCGCCGCTCGCACCAGGTCCGCGGGCCGCTCGGTGCCGTCGGACACGCTCGAGTGCGTGTGCAGGTCGATCAGGTGGTCTGGCACGGAGACCATGCTATCCAGACCAAGGGCGACACCGGCGCCCTCCGGCCGGTCACCGCACGCGTCGCCCACCTCGCACCCCGCGCACGCCGAGACACACAGTGGGATGATGTCCTGCATGGCCGAGACTCCTGCACCCCGCGCGACGAGCAACCGTTCCACGACCCCCGGGTCGAGCACCTTCAAGGACTTCATCGGTTCCCAGTGGGCCGACCGTGCCCGTTCCACGCCCGCCGCACGCGAGCAGGCAGCGTTCGCCGCCGAGCGCCGTGCGCGCATCTCCGCGCTGCACCCCGGTGTGACCCTCGTCGTCCCGGCAGGCCAGGCGAAGGTCCGGTCCAACGACTGCGACTACCCGTTCCGCGCGCACTCCGCGTTCGCGCACCTGACCGGGTGGGGCACCGACGCGGTCGTCGGCTCCGTCCTCGTCCTCGCCCCGTCGGCCGGGGGCAGCGGCCACGACGCCACGCTCTACTTCCGCGCGAGCGCCGGCCGGGACTCCGAGGAGTTCTACGCGAACCCGGAGATCGGCGAGTTCTGGGTCGGGCCGCGCCCGTCCCTCGACGAGGTCGCCGCCGACCTCGGCATCGCGACGGCCGACCTCGGCGAGTTCGCGGTGGTCGCGGACGCGCTCGGCTCCGACGCGCTCCTGGTCCGCGACGCCGACCCGACGTTCACCGAGTCGATCGACACCCGCGTCGGTGCGCTGGTCGGCGGTGTCGCCGAGCAGGACGGCGTGCCGGCGACGGACGACGCCCTCGCACGGGACCTCAGCGAGATCCGCCTCGTCAAGGACGCCTACGAGATCAACGAGATCCGCCGTGCGGTCGCGGCGACCGGCCACGGGTTCGCCGACGTGATCGCGGACTTCGACCAGGTCCTCGCCCACCCGCGCGGCGAGCGCATCGTCGAGGGCACCTTCAACCGCCGTGCCCGCGCCGACGGCAACACGGTCGGGTACGACACCATCGCCGCGTCGGGCTCCCACGCGTGCATCCTGCACTGGACCCGCAACGACGGCGCCGTGCAGCCCGGCGACCTGATCCTGATCGACGCCGGGGTCGAGGTCGACTCGTTGTACACCGCCGACATCACCCGGACGCTCCCGGTCAGCGGGACGTTCGACGACATCCAGCGCCTCGTGTACGACGCGGTGCTCGAGGCAGCCGACGCGGCGTTCGCGATCGTGAAGCCCGGGATCACCTTCCGCGAGGTCCACGCGACGGCGATGCAGGTGATCGCGCGGAAGACCGCCGAGTGGGGGTTCCTGCCGGTGTCGGCCGAGGAGTCGCTGCAGCCGGATGCGCAGTACCACCGCCGCTACATGGTGCACGGCACGAGCCACCACCTCGGACTCGACGTGCACGACTGCGCGAAGGCCCGCCGGGAGCTCTACATCGACGGTGTCGTCGAGGCGGGCATGGTGTTCACGATCGAGCCCGGACTGTACTTCCAGGCCGACGACCTGACCGTCCCCGAGGAGTTCCGCGGCATCGGCGTCCGGATCGAGGACGACATCCTGGTGACCGAGGACGGTGCCGAGAACCTGTCCGTCGGCATCCCCCGCACCGCCTCCGACGTCGAGGCCTGGATCGCACGGTCCTGAGCACGGCGACCGACGGCCGGATACCGCGCCAACACCCGAGGAACCCCCACCTTCGGGTGTAGAACAGCCGGATCACGCGGTGTGCGCGGTAGCCTGCTCGACGTGACGTCGTCCATCCCCGATCCGCTGGCCTGCATCATCTCGGCCGAGCCGTTCGACGCGCCCGACGCCCAGCGCCTCCGCGCAGCACAGCGCATCGAGATCGACAGCACCTACGGCCGCGACACCGAGCCGGGCGAGAAGCCGACGGCGGAGTCCATCACGGCGTTCTTCCTGGCGCGTGATGCCGCCGGCACACCCCTCGGCTGCGGCGGACTGCGCGAGATCGAGGACGGCATCGTCGAGATCAAGCGCATGTACGTCCGGTCCGAGGCCCGCGGCATCGGCGTCGCCACGGCGATCCTCCGGCAGCTCGAGGAGAGCGCTCGGGAGCTCGGCTCCCCCGCGGTCGTCCTCGAGACCGGCACCGAACAGCGTCGTGCGATCGCGTTCTACGAGCGCGAGGGGTTCACGCGGATCGCGAACTTCGGTCCGTACCGGGGCGCTCCGCTCTCGGTCTGCTACTCCAAGATCCTCTGAGACCCGCATGCCCGACACCGCCGAGAACGGCGTCGTCTCGATCGAGGCCGAGCCGTTCGACTCCCCGGACTCCGTCCGTCTCCGTGCCGTCGCGCGGCTCGAGGTCGACGCGCTCTACCACGGCTACCCGGACCACGGCGCACCGCTGACGACGGACTCGGCGGTCGTGAACGTCGTCGCGCGTGACGCAGACGGTGTGCCACTCGGCTGCGGTGCGCTCGTCGCGGTGGCCGACGGTGTGCTCGAGGTCCGCCGGATGTTCGTGCGGTCGGAAGCCCGCGGTGCTGGTGTCGGTGCCGCGCTCCTCCGCGCGCTCGAGGAGGCCGCGAGCGAGTTCGGTGCACCGGCGATCGTGCACGAGACCGGCATCCAGCAGACCGGCGCGATCCGGTTCTCCGAGCGCGAGGGCTTCATCCGCATCGCGCCGTTCGGCCCGTACGCCGCCAACCCGCTCTCGATCTGCTTCGCGAAGGTCCTGTAAGCGAGCGGTCCCGCAGGACCGCTCGGTCGCCTCCGCGACCACGGACGGACGGGAGGCGCGGCACCAGCTGGCACCGCGCCTCCAGTCCGCGTCCGATCAGTCCGTCTGCTCGCGGCTGTCCTTCTCGGTGCCGTGCTTCTCGGTGCTGTCCTGCTCGGTGCGCTCGTCCGCGGTGTCCGGCTTCGGCTGCGGCGCCTGCCTCGGCGGTGTCTGCGGGGCGTTCTCGCCGTACCGCGGCCGCTCGGTCCGCTGCCCGTACGGCGGCTGGTCGTGCCGGGGCTCCGGACGACGCTCGCCCTCGGAGGCCGGCGCGCCGTACTGCGGGCCGGAGTAGGTCGGCCGCTGCTGCGGAGGCTGCGGAGGGCGCTGCTGCGGCGGGAGCTGCTGACGCGGCGGCTGCTGCTGCGGCTGCTGCGGCTGCTGCGGCGGCTGGTACGGGCGCTGCTGGCCCTGGCCCTGGCCCGGCCCCTGCGGCGGTGACCACGGCTGCGTGTGCTGCGTCGGCTGGGGCTGCTGCGGGGTCCACCCCTCGGACGCGGCGCCGAGGATCTGCTGCGCCCGACCGGTGAGCTGCGGGTCGACGACGATCTGGTAGTTCGTCGCGAGCACCTGGTGGACGCTCGTGAAGTCCCGCTGGCGCTTCGTGATCGAGAAGCTCACGACGCCGTAGAGCATCCCGAAGGCCGCACCGATGATCGCGGCGGCGATGATCGTCCCGCCCGACGCCCCGCGTGAGAACAGCGTCAGGACGATGCCGAAGAAGATGCCGAGCCAGAGCCCGCTGAGCGCACCGGCGATGGCCGCCCGGCCGTAGGTCAGCTTGCCCGTCACCCGCTCGACGGTCTTCAGGTCGTTGCCGACGATCGCGACCTGCTTCACCGGGAAGTCCGACTCCGCGAGCTTCGCGACGACCCGCTGCGCCTCGGGGTAGGTCTCGTAGGTGCCGAGGACGTCTCCGCGGGGCAGCGACGGGAAGGCGGCATTGGTCCGGCCGTACGGGCTCTGAGTGCTCACACGGCGAGTATCCTCGTCGCCGCTTGGGAAACGACGGGAGCGCGCTGTCCGCGGCGACCACGGCAGCGCCCGGGACGGCTACGCTGGACGGGTGAGCGCCACGAAGGTATTCGTAGCCCGACTGGCCGGGTGCTCCGTCTTCGACCCCGCGGGCGACCGCGTCGGCAAGGTGCGCGACGTGCTGGTCGTCTACCGGAACTCGGGCTCGCCGACGGTCGTGGGTCTCATCGTCGAGGTCCCCGGCAAACGCCGCATCTTCGTCTCCGTCGGGCGGATCACGTCGATCGGCGCCGGCCAGGTCATCACGACCGGTCTGGTGAACGTGCGTCGGTTCGAGCAGCGGGGCGGCGAGGTCCGTGTCATCGCCGAGATGCTCGGCCGACGGGTCCTGATCACCCGCGACCGCATCCGGGCGACCATCGAGGACGTCGCCATCGAGAGCTCCGGGCAGGGTGCGTGGGACGTCTCGCAACTGTTCCTCCGGAAGCCCAAGACGACGCCGTCCCCGTTCGGCAAGGGTCCGACGACGTTCGCGACGTGGGCCGAGGTGACCGAGGAGGACACCCTCCCCGGAGAGTCCCAGTCCGCCGAGCACGTCATCGCCGCGTACTCCGACCTGCTGCCCGCCGACCTCGCATCGACGCTCCTCGACCTGCCCGTCGAGCGGCGCATCGAGGTCGCGGGCGAACTCCCCGACGACCGGCTCGCCGACGTGCTCGAGGAGATGCCCGAGCAGGAGTCGATCGAGATCCTGTCCGGTCTCGAGGACGCCCGTGCCGCCGACGTCCTCGACCAGATGCAGCCCGACGACGCCGCCGACGTCCTCGCGCAGCTCTCCTCGGAGCGGAGCGAGGCCCTCCTGCAGCTCATGGAGCCGGAGGAGGCCCAGGACGTCCGGATGCTCCTGGAGTTCGACCCGGACACCGCCGGCGGTCTGATGACGACCGAACCCGTGATCGTCTCCGCGGACGCCACCGTCGCCGAGGGGCTCGCGCTCATCCGTCGGCACGAGCTCGCCCCCGCGCTCGGCGCCGCCGTCTGCGTCACCCTGCCCCCGTACGAGCCGCCGACCGGCCGGTTCCTCGGGTTCGTGCACTTCCAGCGGATGCTCCGCTACCCGCCGAACGAACGCCTCGGCACCCTCATCGACACCCAGCTCGAACCCGTCCGCGCCGACGCGAGTGCCGCCGAGGTCACCCGGGTGATGGCGACGTACAACCTCGTGTCCGTGCCGGTCGTCGACGACGCCCAGCGACTCGTCGGGGTGGTGACAATCGACGACGTCCTCGACCACATCCTGCCGGATGACTGGCGAAGTCAGGGCGGGCCCGACAACGGCCCGGCCTCCAGACCACGCACGCGAACTCGCAGACCTCCGGTGACCACCGGGAGGAGGACGACGAATGGCTCCCGCTGACAACACACGCTCCGACCGCTCCGACCGGACCGCGAACCGGCTCGACTCGCCGAAGGGCATGCGCACCAGCGTCCTCCCGAGCCGTCGGGGCCGCCAGAGCCGCGACACGTTCGGGCGGGCGACCGAGGGCATCGCGCGCGGGATGGGCACGCCCTGGTTCCTCATCGGACTGACGCTGTTCTGTGTGGTCTGGATGGTGTTCAACACCGTCGCGCCGCAGCACTGGCGCTTCGACTCCGCCGCGATCGGCTTCACGGCGCTGACGCTGATCCTCTCGCTCCAGGCCTCGTACGCCGCGCCGCTGATCCTCCTCGCGCAGAACCGCCAGGACGACCGTGACCGCGTGCAGTTCGAGCAGGACCGCCAGCGTGCCGAGCGGAACCTCGCCGACACCGAGTACCTCGCCCGCGAGGTCGTCGCACTCCGCCTCGCGGTCCGGGACATGGCGTCGAAGGACTTCATCCGTGCCGAGCTCCGGTCACTCCTCGAGGAGCTCGACCGGCGCGACGAGGAGGCAGCGCTCACCGCGGCCACCGAGCGGAGCGACGCCGCGGACGACGCCGCCAAGGACGCGCAGGAGGCGGCGCCCACCGGTCTGCATGGCTGACGCCGTGCCTCCAGACCGGTCCGGGGACGCGCTCGCGCGTGCCGTCCTCGTCGCGCTCGCGCGCGTGATCGACCCGGAGATCCATCGTCCGATCACCGAACTCGACATGGTGCGCGGGGTCGAGGCACAGCCGGGAGGCGCGGTGCGCGTCGATCTGCAGCTCACGATCGTCGGGTGCCCGGCTGCGTCCACGATCGAGGCCGACGTGCTGGCGGCAGCCTCCTCGGTGCCCGGTGTGACGGACGTCGACGTCGACGTGTCCGTGATGAGCCCGGAGACCAGGACCGCACTCACCGAACGACTCCGCGCCGGACGACCGAACGGCGTGCAGTTCACCCCGGACTCGCTGACGCGGGTGATCGCGGTGACGAGCGGCAAGGGCGGCGTCGGCAAGTCGACCATCACGGTGAACCTCGCGGTGGCGCTCGCGCGACGGGGTCTGCGTGTCGGCATCGTCGACGCCGACGTACACGGGTTCAGCGTGCCGGGGCTCATCGGGCTGACGGACGACTCCGGCCGGGCAGCACGGCCCACCCGCGTCGGGCAGATGATCCTGCCTCCCGTGGCCCACGACGTGAAGGTCGTGTCCATCGGGATGTTCGTCGACGATCCCTCGACCGCCGTCGCCTGGCGTGGGCCGATGCTGCACCGCACGATCAACCAGTTCCTCACCGACGTGTTCTTCGGTGACCTCGACGTCCTGCTCCTTGATCTGCCGCCGGGCACCGGGGACGTCGCGATCTCGGTCGGACAGCTCCTGCCGCACGCCGAGGTCCTCGTCGTGACCACCCCGCAGGCAGCTGCGGCGGACGTCGCGGAGCGGAGCGGGGTCGTCGCGCGACAGACCGGGCAGCGGGTGATCGGCGTGATCGAGAACATGGCGGGGCTCGTGCAGCCCGACGGGTCCGTGCTCGAGCTCTTCGGGTCTGGCGGTGGTGTCGAGACTGCGCGACGGCTGTCCGTCGGCGCCCCGGAGGTCGACCCGGTGCCGGTGCTCGGGAGCGTGCCGCTGTCCGTGGCGCTCCGGACCGGTGGGGACTCCGGCGTGCCGGTCGTCGTCGGCGACCCGTCGGACGTCGCGGCCGTCGCGCTGTCGGCGATCGCGGACCGGCTCGTGGCGATGGGTCGGGGTCTCGCGGGCCGGAAGCTGAACCTCGGCGTCCGCTAGTCCCCCCGCCCCTGCCCCGCAGCCTGTTCGATCGTCGAGACACCGCTCCCACGGCGAAACACCGCCCTCGAGCACGGTGTTTCGGTCGGAGAGCGGTGTTTTACGGAGGGGCTACGTGGCCTCGGCGTCGTACGGGGCGGACTCCCCCGCGGCGAGCGTCACCACGGGCGGGGTTGCCCGGACCGACTGCGGCTTGACGGTCGGCGTCGCGTCAGCACGGTCGTTCGTGGTGGCGTCGGTCAGCAGGGCGTCGCGGATGATCCGGCGCGGGTCGTACTGCCGCGGATCGAGCTTCTGCCAGTCGACGTCGTCGAAGTCCGGACCCATCTCCTCGCGCATGCGGGACTTCGCCGTGTCCGCCATGCCGCGGAGCATCTTGATGAACTGCGCGAGCTTCTGCGCGTACACGGGGAGTCGCTTCGGTCCGAGCAGGAGCACGGCAATGATCCCGATGACCAGGATCTTGTCGAAGTTTTCGAACACGGAACGAGGGTAGCCGCTTTCCCCCCGAACCCACCCGTAAGGTTGACCGACGAGGAGTGTGCGTGTCAGAGAAAGAGTCGAACTGGAAGTTCGCGGAGGACCTGGTCTCCGAGCCCGAGGTCGTTGCGCGAGCGCGTGAACACAGCCTCGAACTCGGGGTGGCCGCCGTGTCGCCGGCGATCGGTGCGCAGATCAGCGTGATCGCTGCCGCGTCCCGTGCCACGAGCATGATCGAGATCGGAACCGGTCTCGGCGTGTCCGGGCTGTACCTGCTCGCAGGCGCACCCGACGCCACGCTCACGACGATCGACGTCGAGGTCGACCACCAGCAGTCGGCACGCGACGCCTTCATCGCCGCGGGGACCGCGCCGGGTCGGATCCGGTTGATCCCCGGCCGTGCCGCGCAGGTGCTCCCCCGGATGAACGAGGCGTCCTACGACGTCGTCCTCGTCGACGCCGATCCGGAGCACGTCATCGAGTACGTCGAGCACGGACTGCGACTCGCGCGCATCGGCGGGACCGTCCTCGTCCCGCACGCCCTGTGGAAGGGGCGCGTCGCCGACCCCACGAAGCGCGACCGGGCCGCGACGGACTTCCGGACGCTCCTGACCGAGGTCTCCACCTCCGGCGCGGTGCGGAGCGCCCTCTCCCCCGCGGGCGACGGGCTGCTGCAGATGACCAAGGTGACCGTCTAGCGACGCTCGCGTCGCGTCGGGGGTGATCCGGGCCTCCCGTCCGGCGGTCCCGTCGAGTCCTCGATCCGGTGCCGATCCATCGGACTGGAGGCGCGGCTCACCCCAGGTGCCGCAGGTACCGTTCCGGAGACGCCAGGAACGCACGCCAGTTCCGGACGAGGTCGAGGTCGTCGTAGTCCGAGCGCCGGATGCCCCAGTCGCCGACCTCGTGGATCGTCGCACCGGGGAACGACGCCAGGATCGGCGAATGTGTCGACAGCAGGATCTGGGTGCGGCTGTCGGCGAGGATGTCCTGCATCAGACCGATGAGCGCCAGGCAGCCGGAGAACGACAGCGCCGACTCCGGCTCGTCCAGGATCCACAGGCCGGGCCAGGTCGAACGGTCCATCACGAAGTCGAGGAACGACTCGCCGTGGCTCCGTTCGTGGAACACCGGCTCGGGCCGCCCGCCGGGGTTCTGCTCCAGGTACGTGAAGAACCCGTGCATCGTCTCCGCACGGAGGAACGTCCCGTTCCGGACGGCCCCCGGGTCGCGGACGAGTCGGAGGTGGTCGCCGAGGACCGACTCCGAGTGTCGGGTGGCGTGCATCGCGCCGGTCGAGCCGCCCTCGGCACCGAGGCCGTACGCCATGGCGATCGCCTCGACCACGGTGGACTTGCCGGCACCGTTGTCGCCGACGAGGATCGTCATCCGGTCGAGGTCGAGTCCGGCGCCGAGGAGCTGCCGGACCGGCGCCAGGGTGCCCGGCCATCGATCGTGGTCGAACGTCGATCCGTCCCGAGCCGCGTCCAGGGCGCCGACATGACGGATCGGTCGGGGTGCGCGCACCGGTCCATCATGCCGCTGCGCGGACACCGCCGCGAGTGCGGCACGACCGGACCCGGAACGACGAACGGCCCGGGTATCGGACCCGGGCCGTTCGTCTGCTGCTGGTTGCTGCTGGTTGCTGCTGGGTGTTGCGGTTGCTGCGACGACCGCAGCGATCGGATCGGCTAGGCCGAGACGACCGCGGCGAGTGCGTCGTGGAGTTCCTTGGCCTCGGCGTCGTTGACCGAGACCACCAGGCGGCCTCCACCTTCGAGCGGAACCCGCACGATGATGAGTCGACCCTCCTTAACAGCCTCCATCGGCCCGTCACCGGTCCTCGGCTTCATGGCTGCCATCAGATGTCCCCTTTCGTGCAGTTACATGCCGGACCATTATCCGGCACAGAGGCCCGTTCTGCGAAACCGCCAAGGTTCGTGCCGCCTGCGGCGCGGTTCTCCCGGCCCTGTCGCGGGCGGCGCTCCCTACGCTGATCCGGTGCTGCTCCCGCCGTTCCGCCGCAAGACCGCGCCGATCGACGCCTCCGTCGAGCGCTCTGACGACACCTCCGTCGAGACCTCCGTCGACGTGCCTCGGGCGCTCGACACCGCGGCGGCGTTCTCGTGGCGGCTCATCGTCGTGGCGGCGGCCCTCGCGCTCGTCGGGTTCCTGGTCGTTCGCCTCGCCGACGTGGTGGTGCCCTTCCTCGTCGCACTCATCCTGTCGGCGCTCCTCGTCCCGCTCTCCGCGTTCCTGCAGCGGCACCGGTGGCCGAAGTGGATCGCGATCGTCGCGAGTCTCGTCGTCGTCCTGGTCGTGCTCGGCACCCTCGTGCTCGTCGTCACGGCGCAGATCCGCTACGACCTGCCGATGCTCGAGGAACGGACGCGGCAGACCGTCCGCTCCGCGCAGGCGCTGCTCGCGAACCACCCGTTCGGGCTGACACCACAGAAGATCGACCAGTACGTGACCGATGCCACGAACTACCTGCAGCGGCACTCGTCGTCGTTCGCGTCCGGGTTCCGCTCGGCCGGCGACAGCGCGGTGCACGCGCTCGAGGGCGTCTTCATCGTCGTGTTCACCACGCTCTTCGCGCTCATCGACGGCGGTCGCATCTGGGCCTTCGTCGTCGGGCTGTTCCCCCGTGCGGCTCGCCGGCGGATCGGCGTCGCGGGTGCCGCGGGGTGGCGGACCCTGACGAGCTTCATCCGGGTCCAGCTCATCGTCGCGGTGACCGACGCCATCGGGATCGGGGTCGGTGCCGCAGCCCTCGGGATCCCCCTGGCCGTCCCGATCGCCGCCATCGTGTTCATCGGCGCGTTCGTCCCGGTGGTCGGTGCGATCGTCGGGGGCATCGTCGCCGTGGCGATCGCCCTCGTGTTCAACGGGTGGGGTGTCGCCCTCGGCATGCTCGGCATCGTGGTCTTCATGCAGCAGCTCGAGAGCCACGTGCTGCACCCGCTCCTCACCGGGAGCGTCGTGAAGGTGCATCCGCTCGGCATCGTGCTCGGCGTCGCGGCGGGCACCAGTGTCGCGGGGATCGCCGGAGCGTTCTTCGCGGTGCCGTTCATCGCCACCGTCAACGCGATGGTCCTGGCGGCCGTGCGGTCACCGGCGACCGACGCAGCGAGCAGCGCGGCGAGCGGCGCGGCGAGCAGCCCGGCGCACGATGCGACCAGCAGTGGTCACGGTGGGGTCCAGTCGTAGCCGTCGACCCACCAGCAGAAGTAGATCCACACCCACTGCAGCGCGATGGACACGATGACCATCGCGACCCGGTAGACCCTCGAGCGCGGGAGCGCCACCACGCCGAGGAGCGGGAACAGGGGCATCAGGATCCGCCAGGTGCTCGACTGCGGGAAGAACACCGCGAGCAGGTAGACCATGTAGGCCCCGGCCCAGATCCGCAGCTCCGGCCCGATCCGCCGAGCCGGGGGCATGAGCAGGAACGCGGCGAACCCGGCGAGCACGACGACGAGCAGGATGATGCCCGCCGGCTCGTGGAACCACCAGTCGAACCCCTGGACCCACGGCGCGAACGGCAGGAGCTCCTGCCGTCCGATGTAGGACTGCCGCCACGCGAGCTCGGTGTCGGTGTACGCCCGCGGCACGCCCGTGACCACCCACGCGATCACCGGCCACGCGAGCCCGACGACTCCGGACACGACCGCGGCCACGGCCTGCGGGACGAATGCCCGGAGTGCCATCCGCTCATGGTCGCCGGGTCGCACGAACCGCACGACCAGGGACACCACGAGGGCGAGCGCGAGGGCGAGGCCCGTCGGCCGGGTGAGCCCGAGCAGCACGATGACGGGGAGCATCGCCCAGAACCGGCGCTGTCCCCACAGCCACAGCACGAGGGTCAGCAGGAACACGCCCATCGACTCGGCGTACCCGACCTGGAACATCGCGGAGACCGGCGCGACGCAGAAGAGCACCGTCGCGAACGTCGCGGTCCGGTCGTCGAGGAACCGTCCCATGAGACGCCGGAACAGCAGCGCGGCACCCCAGCCGCAGACGAGCGACACCACGACCGCGACGACCTCGAAGGACGCGGTGGTGACGAGCATGATGCCGTGGACGAAGAACGGGTACGCGGGCATGAAGGCCCACGCGTTCTGGGTCACGGCGCCGTCGGTGCCGATCGGCAGGGTCGACGGGTACCCGGCCGCGGCGATGTACCGGTACCAGGCGCCGTCCCAGATGGTGGCGAACTGCAGGGGTGTCGGCGACGCCTGCGTGAACTGGTTCAGCGGCTGCACACGCGCGAACCCCGCGAGGAGTCCGGCCGTGACGATCCTCGTGAGGACGTACACCACCGTGATGCGGGCCCACCACGGCACGAGGCGGTAGCGGGCGCGCAGCCACACGCGCCGGCGGTGCGGGACCGTGGCCCGTGACGGCTCCTCGGTCAGGCGGTCAGCCACCGGCGGAGGCCCTCCTCCACCGCCGTGATCTGCGCCGTCGGGACCTGCTCCTCGTCGTGGTGCGCGAAGGCCGGGTCACCGGGGCCGTAGTTGACGGCGGGCACCCCGAGCGCGGAGAACCTCGCGACGTCGGTCCACCCGTACTTCGGCTTCGGCTCCGGACCGCCGACCGCCGCGACGAACTCCTGTGCGAGTGGTGCGTCGAGACCGGGACGTGCACCGGCGGCGAGGTCGACGATCGTGACGTCGTAGCCAGCGAAGACCTCGTGGATGTGCGCGACGGCCTCGTCGGCGCTCCGCGAGGGGGCGAAGCGGTAGTTCACGTGCAGCATGACCTCGTCCGGGATGACGTTGCCGGCGATGCCCCCCGTGATGCCGACGGCGTTCAGGCCCTCGCGGTACTCGAGCCCGTCGACGGTGACGGTGCGCGGCTCGTAGGCGGCGAGCGCGTCGAGCGCGGGCGCGATCTTGTGGATCGCGTTGTCGCCGATCCAGCTCCGCGCGGAGTGCGAGCGCTTGCCGGACGCACGGACCTCGGCGCGGAGGTTCCCGTTGCACCCGCCCTCGATCTGCGCGTTCGACGGCTCGCCGAGGATCGCGAAGTCGGCCGCGAGGAGCTCGGGCCGCGTCCGTGCGAGCCGCCCGAGGCCGTTCAGGGCGTCGCTGACCTCCTCGTGGTCGTAGAACACCCACGTGATGTCGATCGTCGGGTCGACGAGGTCGTGGGCGAGCTTCAGCTGGACCGCGCAGCCGCCCTTCATGTCGACGGTGCCGCGCCCCCAGAGGATCTCGACGCCGTCCTCGACGTCGGTCCGGGTCGGCAGGTTGTCGTTGAGCGGCACGGTGTCGATGTGTCCGGCGATCACGACCCGGCGGCTCCGGCCGAGGTTCGTCCTGGCGACGATCGCGTCGCCGTCCCGGATCACCTCGAGGTGCGCGAGCGGCGTGAGCACCGCCTCGATCGCATCGGCGAGCGGGCCCTCGTTCCCGGACACCGACTCCATGTCGCAGATGGCACGGGTGATGGCGATGGACGATGCGGTCAGATCGAGCTCGGCTGGCATGGAGGGCAGCCTACCGGCGCTGCCCAGGCAGCAGGCGGGCCCTGCCCAGGCTGTGGAGAACCGGACGGGAGGGACGTGGCGGGCCCGCACCGTCCCTCCCGTCCGCCACCTTGTACCCTGGCTGCGTGACCGACGCACCCACCGCCCCCACGCACGCCTGGGGCTCCGGCCTCGCGACGGTCAGCGAGGACGGCACCGTCCTCGACACCTGGTTCCCCTCCCCCGCACTCGGGCGCATCCCCGACGACGTCGACGCGGCAGCGGTGCCGGACGCACTCGCGGTGCACGTCGGAGCGGACGCCCGGCGCGGCGTGCGCCTCGAGGCCGTCACCGTCGAGATCGCCCTCGACACCGCGCCGGCGTCGACCCCGGACGCGTACCTGCGCCTGCACCTCCTCAGCCACCTGCTCGTACAGCCGAACGGGCTGTCCCTCGACGGCGTGTTCGCGCACCTGCCGACCGTCGTCTGGACGAACGCCGGGCCGGTGCACGCCGACGTCTTCCCGGCACTCCGCCCGGCGCTCCAGCGGGCCGGCATCGTCGCGCACGCGGTGGACAAGTTCCCGCGGCTGCTCGACTACGTCGTCCCCGACCGCGTCCGCATCGCCGACGCCTCCCGTGTCCGGCTCGGCGCCCACCTCGCACCCGGCACCACCGTGATGCACGAGGGCTTCGTGAACTTCAATGCCGGGACCCTCGGCGAGGCGATGATCGAGGGCCGCATCTCGCAGGGCGTGGTCGTCGGGAACGGTTCGGACGTCGGCGGCGGGGCCTCGATCATGGGCACGCTCTCCGGCGGCGGGACCCAGCGCGTCCGGATCGGCGAGCGGGCCCTGCTCGGGGCGAACGCCGGGCTCGGCATCTCCCTCGGCGACGACTCCGTGGTCGAGGCCGGGCTCTACGTCACTGCGGGCACGAAGGTGACGCTCGTCGGAGCCGCCCCGCGCCCCGACGGCCGCCCGCAGACCGTCAAGGCCGTCGAGCTCTCCGGCACGCCGAACATCCTGTTCCGGCGCAACAGCGTGTCGGGCGCGGTCGAGGCGGTCCCGCGTGCCGGGCAGGGCATCCAGCTGAACACCGCACTGCACGCGTAGGCGCGCTGCACGCGCGGGCCCGCACTGCAAGTCGACCGTGCCGCGGCGACCGTCGGCTGATGTGTCACCCCGCGTAACACGGTCGACACCGGCACCCCTGGCTCAGTAACGTCGCGGTCGACCTCATCGGCTCCGGACCGCATCCGCTGCCCGATGAGCGAGCGACAGCCGAGCCCGGCACCCGCTCGACACCACGATCATCCGATCGTCGTGCCGACCGTGCCCTGGGAGCAACCGTTGTCCGTCCCCCCGCTGTTCCAGCAGGCAGCACCCAGCGAGCCCGCGCTGCCGGACGCGCGTCCCCGGGTGTCGTTCGAGCTCTTCCCGCCGCGGACCGCCGCCGCCGAGGCCCGCCTCCGGACGACGATCCAGGAGCTCGCGTCGGTGCGTCCAGCGTTCATCTCGGTGACCTACGGCGCCGGTGGGTCGAGCCGGGGCGCCAGCCTCGACATCGTGCGCCGGGTGATCCGGGACGCCGGGGTCCCGCCGCTCGCGCACCTGACCTGCGTCGGGCTGACGGCCGAGCAGACCGCGCACCTCGTCCGACGGTTCCTCGACGCCGGTGTGCGGCACTTCCTGGCCCTCCGCGGGGACCCGCCGCGGAACGCCGACGGCTCCGACGCCCCGTGCGACCCGTCGGTGGGGCTCGGCAGTGCCGCCGAGCTCGTCCAGCTGATCCACCGCGTGCAGGCCGAGCGCGCCCAGTTCGACGACGCACTCCTGCCGAGCAGTGCACGGGCCGCCGGCGCGGGACCCGGTGGTGCACGGCTCCCAGCGCAGGGCCGCAAGGTCGAGATCGCCGTCGCCGCGTTCCCGAACGGCCACCCGCGGTCCAGAGACCTCGCGCAGGACATCGACGCCCTGCTCGCCAAGCAGGCCGCGGGTGCGACCCTCGCGATCACACAGCTGTTCTACCGCGCGGACGACTACCTGACGTTCGTCGACCGCTGCCAGGCCGCCGGGCTGACGATCCCGATCCTCCCTGGGCTCATGCCGGTGTCGTCCCCGAAGCGGCTGCTCGGTGCGACGTCGCTCGCGCAGGAGACCGTCCCCGCCGACCTCCTGGCCCGGCTCGAGTCGGCCGACTCCGACGAGGAGCGGTTCGAGCGCGGCGCCGACCACGCGGCGGCACTCGCCGACCAGGTGCTCGCGGGCGGCGCCCCGGGCCTCCACCTCTACACGTTCAACCAGCACGCGCTCCCGCTCGCCGTGCTCGACCGTCTCCGCACGACGACGACCACCCCTCCCACCCAGACCCCCTCACGTTAGGAACCGACGATGACGACCACACCGTTCCCCACCGCGACCATCCTCGGCTACCCGCGCATCGGGCCGGACCGCGAGCTCAAGAAGGCACTCGAGGCCTTCTGGCGCGGGGCGATCCCCGCCGCGGACGCCGAGCAGGCCGCACAGGACCTCCGCCGCGCGAACCGGGCCCGCCTCGCGTCCCTGGGGCTCGGCCGCGACGACTCCGCGATCCCCGAGGCGTCCTCGTACTACGACCACGTGCTCGACACCGCCGTCGCCGTCGGTGCGGTCCCCGCGCGGTTCGCGGACGTCGTCGGACCGGACGGGGCGGTCGACCTGGCCGGGTACTCGACCATCGCCCGTGGCCGCGGCGAGGACGCCCCGCTCGAGATGACGAAGTGGTTCGACTCGAACTACCACTACCTGGTGCCGGAGATCGGACCGGACACCGTGTTCCGCGCCGCCGACCGTCGCCGCGCCGCCGAGGTCCGCGAGGCGGTGGCCGACGGCTTCGTCACGCGCCCGGTGCTCGTCGGTCCGGTGACGTTCCTGCTCCTCGCGAAGCCCACGGACGACGCGCCGGAGGACTTCCGCCCCCTCGACCGCCTCGCCGACCTGCTGCCGGTGTACGCGGAACTCCTCGCCGAGCTCCGCGCGGCCGGTGCCGAGTGGGTCCAGCTGGACGAGCCGGCGCTCGTCACCGACACCCACACCGTCGGACGGGAGGCCGTGCTCGCGGCCGTCACGTCGGCCTACGACGCGCTCGTGGCCGCGCCCGGCCGCCCGGCCCTCCTCGTCGCGGCCCCGTACGGCGACCTCCGTGACGCGCTCGCCCCGCTCGTGGCCACCGGCATCGAGGCGGTCGGCATCGACCTCGTCCGTGGCGCCCAGCCGGAGGACCCCTCGGTGCTCGCGGGCACCACCGTCGTCGCCGGTGTCGTCGACGGGCACAACATCTGGCGCGGCGACCTGTCCGCCGCACTCTCCGCGGCGTCCGAGCTCGGGGCGCACGCCGCGGCGGTGTCGGTGTCGCCGTCGACCTCGCTCCTGCATGTGCCGCACGACGTGTCGCGCGAGGAGCATCTCGACCCGGAGCTCCGCTCGTGGCTCGCGTTCGCGGACCAGAAGGTGTCGCAGGTCGTCACGCTCGCCCGCGGTCTGACCGAGGGTCAGGACGCCGTCCGGGCCGAGCTCGACGAAGCCGCCGAGTCGCTCGCCCGCCGCGCGTCGACCACCGGCGTGCGGATCCCGTCGATCCGCGAGCGGGTCGCGGCGCTGACGGCCGACGACGCCGAGCGCGGCGACGTGGACGACCGTCGCACGGCGCAGCAGGAGGCGCTCGGGCTCGGGCTCCTGCCGACGACGACCATCGGCTCGTTCCCCCAGACCGGTGACATCCGCCGCTCCCGTGCCGCACACGCCCGGGGCGACCTGTCGGACGCCGACTACGAGGACGCGATGCGCGCCGAGATCGCCCGCGTGGTCGCGCTGCAGGAGGACCTCGGCCTCGACGTCGTTGTGCACGGCGAACCCGAGCGGAACGACATGGTGCAGTACTTCGCCGAGAACCTCGACGGCTTCGCGGTGACCCAGCACGGCTGGGTCCAGTCCTACGGCTCGCGGGCGACCCGTCCGTCGATCCTCTGGGGCGACGTCTCCCGTCCGGCGCCGATCACGGTGTCGTGGTCCTCGTACGCGGCGTCGCTCACCCCGAAGCCGGTCAAGGGCATGCTCACCGGTCCGGTGACGATCCTCGCGTGGTCGTTCGTCCGCGACGACCAGCCGCTCGGGGACACCGCGCTGCAGGTGGCGCTGGCGCTCCGGGACGAGATCGCCGACCTCGAGGCAGCCGGGATCGGCATCGTGCAGGTCGACGAGCCCGCGCTCCGCGAGCTCCTGCCGCTCCGGAGCGAGGACCAGCCGGCCTACCTCGACTGGTCGGTCCGCTCGTTCCGGGTCGCGACGTCAGGGGTTGACCGCGCGACGCAGATCCACACGCACCTCTGCTACTCCGAGTTCGCCGAGGTCATCGACGCGATCGACGGCCTCGGGGCGGACGTCACGAGCATCGAGGCAGCGCGCTCCCGCATGGAGGTCGTCGACGACGTCGCCGCGTCCGGGTTCTCCCGCGGCGTCGGTCCCGGCGTGTACGACATCCACAGCCCCCGCGTGCCGAGCGTCGCCGAGATCACCGGGCTCATCGAGACGGCTCTCGATGGCGTCAGCACCGACCTGCTGTGGATCAACCCCGACTGCGGGCTGAAGACCCGCGGCTACGACGAGACCGTCGCGGCGCTCCGGAACATGGTCGAGGCCGCGAACACGGTGCGCGAGCGGGTGAGGGTGCGCGCGTAGGTGACGGCCTGGAGGCCCGGTGCCGGTCCATGGACCGGCACCGGGCCTCCCGTGCATCAGCTGGTCAGCGCTCCTGCGCGAACGCGGCGTCGAACGCGTTCTCGGGCTGCGGGAACGACAGTCCCTGCACGAACGCCAGGGCCTCCGGAGCACCGACGAGCCGGTCCATCCCGGCGTCCTCCCACTCGACCGAGAGCGGACCGGTGTACCCGATCGCGTTCAGCATCCGGACGGCGTCCTCCCAGGGCACGTCGCCGCGGCCGGTCGAGATGAAGTCCCAGCCGCGTCGGGGGTCGGCCCACGGCAGGTGCGACGACAGCCGGCCGTTCCGCCCGTTGAGCCGCCGCTTGGTGTCCTTGCAGTGCACGTTGAGGATCGATTCCTTGAAGTCCCAGAGGAACGCGACGGGGTCGATGTCCTGCCACACCATGTGGCTCGGGTCCCAGTTGATCCCGAAGGCCTCGCGGTGCCCGATGGCCTCGAGCGTCTTCTGCGTCGTCCAGTAGTCGTAGGCGATCTCGGACGGGTGCGGCTCGAGCGCGAACTTGACGCCGACCTCGTCGAACACGTCGAGGATCGGGTTCCACCGGTCCGCGAAGTCCTGGTAGCCGGCCTCGACGAGCTCGTCGCGGACCGGCGGGAACATCGCCACGTACTTCCAGATCGAGGACCCGGTGAACCCGGTGACGACCTTCGCGCCCATCCTCGCCGCGGTCCTCGCGGTGTTCTTCAGCTCCTCGGCGGCGCGCTGCCGGACACCCTCGGGGTCCCCGTCGCCCCACACACTCGGCGGCAGCATGTCGTGGTGCCGGTCGTCGATCGGGTCGTCGCAGACAGCCTGGCCCTTCAGGTGGTTCGAGATCGCGAAGACCTGCAGGCCGTTGCGCTCGAGGATCGCCAACCGGTCCGCGATGTACGCGTCGTCGGTCGCCCCGCGGTCGGGGTCGAGGTGGTCGCCCCAGCACGCGATCTCGAGCCCGTCGTAGCCCCACTCCCCCGCGAGTCGACAGACCTCCTCGAAGGGCAGGTCGGCCCACTGGCCGGTGAACAGGGTGACGGGTCGCTTGATGCTCGTCATGCAGACACTCCTTCGTGGTCGCTGTCCCGCTCGCTCTCGCCGTCGGGCTCCGTGTCGATCCAAGCACTCCCGGACGCACTCGACCGCTCCACCGCGTCGAGGACACGCTGCACGTGCAGGCCGTCGGCGAACGACGGCGTCGGCTGGACACCGGCGTCGACGGCACGGACGAGGTCGACGAGCTGGTGCGAGAACGCGTGCTCGTACCCGATGGTGTGCCCGGTCGGCCACCATGCGGCGAAGTACGGGTGCTCCGGCTCGGTGACGAGGACCCGGGTGAACCCGAGCTCGGTCGCCGGGCGGGTGGCGTCGTACAGTTCGAGCTCGTTCGGACGCTCGAGGTCGAACGCCAGTGCGCCGGCGGACCCGGAGATCTCGATCCGCAGGGCGTTCTTCCGCCCGGTGGCCATCCGCGTCGCCTCGAAGGACCCGATCGCACCGCCGGAGAGCTTCGCGGTGATGAGCGCCGTGTCGTCGACCGTGACCGTCCCGCGCTCGGAACCGGCCGCACCGCCGAGCCCGGTCTGCACGACCGAGGTGTCGAGCAGCGGTCGCTCGGTGACGAAGGTGTGCAGCAGCCCGGACACCGCGTCGAGCCGCTGTCCGGTGATGAACTCGACGGCGTCGACGGCGTGCGCCCCGATGTCGCCGAGCGCCCCCGACCCCGCGAGGTCCTTGTCGAGGCGCCAGGTCATCGGACCGTCCTCGTCGACGAGCCAGTCCTGCAGGTACTGTGCGCGGACCTGCCGGATGGTGCCGAGGCGGCCGGCCGCCACGAGGTCGCGCATGTGCGTGACGGCGGGCACCCGGCGGTAGGTGAACCCGACCATCGCGAACACCCCGCGGGTCGCCGCGTCGCGTGCGGCCTCGGCCATCCGCGTCGCCTCGGCCACGGTGTTCGCCAGCGGCTTCTCGCAGAGGACGTGCTTGCCGGCGGCGAGCGCCGCCACGGCGATGTCGACGTGCGTCGAACCGGGACTGACGATGTCGACGAGGTCGATCGTCGGGTCGTCGAGCACCTCGCGCCAGTCGGTCGACGTCGACGCCCATCCCCAGCGGTCGGCGGCGGCCCGGGTCGCGGCACCGTCCCGCCCGACGAGGGTCTGCATCACCGGTGTCCGAGGCAGGTCGAAGAAGCGCGGAGCGACCCGGTAGGCCTGCGAGTGCGCGGCGCCCATGAACCCGTGCCCGACCATCGCGACCCGGAGCGGAGCCCCGGTCACGACCGAGCACCGATCGGGGTGCCCAGTGCGGACCGGACCGACGTCCAGCCGGACAGGACCTGGCGGACGTCCGCCCGGGCCTCCCGGCCGACCGCCAGGGCGTGCGCGTCCGACAGGACGTCGTCGAGCTGCACCCGCTGCCCGCTCCGCGTCGACGCGATCGACGCCTCGACCATCGCGAGGCTCATGACGTTGCCGTGCACCTCGCCGTCCGGCGCGTCGCCGGAGCGGAGCGCGTGGACGAACGCGGACAGGGAGCCGGCGATCTCGACGCCGACGCTCGCCGCGGCGGACGGCGCACCGGGTGCGCCGTCGACGTCGCTCGTCGGGTCGTCGTCCCCGGACCACAGCGCCGTCCCGGACGCTCCGGACGCACGCCAGGCACCGTTCCACGACGTCTCGAACCCGGGTGCGCACCACGAGCCGTCGTAGACGTACCGGATGTCGTCCTCGAACGTGAACACCGCAGCCGCAGCCGCGTCGCCCCGGTACCAGGACCAGGACGGGTTGTACGACTCGCAGTAGACGGACACCGGCTCGCGGTCGAGCAGGTAGCGCGCGGAGTCGAACGGGTGGATCGCCATGTCGAGCAGCAGGACGTCGTCCATGTCCTCGCGGAAGCCGCCGAAGTGCGGGGCCTTCGCGAACGCCGTGCTCAGCGAGCCGACACCGCCGAGCAGCGCCAGGTGCTGCTTGAACGCGACGAGCTGGTCGTTGTACCGCCGGGACTGCGACACCATGAACAGCTCACCGGTGACCTCGGCCGCGGCGGCGAGCGACAGCGCCTCCGCGACGTCCTGCGCGGCGGGCTTCTCGCCGAGGACCGGCAGGCCCGCGGTGAGCGCCTCGATCGTCACCGGGTGGTGGGCGACCGGGACGGTGATGTCGAGGACGGCCTCCGCGCCGGTCGACGCCGCGAGCGCGGTGAGGCTCGTCCCGACCGGGATCGACGCGTCGCCCGCCGCCTCGGCACCCGCTCGGGCCGCGTCGAGGTCGAGGTCGACGATCCCGACGAGCTCGACCTCGGGGGCGGCGGCGACCGTGCGGAGCCAGGCCGTGCCCATGCCGCCGGCGCCGACCTGGATGACGCGGAGCGGGGTTCCGGTGTCGCCGACGGCGCGGAAGCCGGTCATCGTGCGGCCTCGGCGGGAGCGTCCGCGGGCGCCGGCGCAGACCCAGACGCGGGCGCATCGGCCGTGGCGCCGGTGTCGGTCTCCTCGGGCTGGTCGTCGAACGGACCGCGGTAGTGCTGCCCGTCGTGGTACTCGCCGAGGTCGAACCGGCGGAGGATCGGCAGCTCGCGCTCGCGGTCCGGGCGCGCCCACTCCGACGCGTTCGCGATGACGCGGCGGATGTCCGGGTGGTGGTAGACCGGGAAGTCCTGATCGCCCGGAGAGAAGAAGAAGATCTTCCCGAAGCCACGGCGGTACGTCATCCCGCTCCGGAACACCTCGCCCCCGGTGAAGCCCGAGATGAAGACGAGCTCGTCCGGCGTCGGCACGTCGAAGTACTCGCCGTACATCTCCTGTTCGGGGATGACGATCGGGTTCGGGACACCCCGGGTGATCGGGTGCTGCGGATTGACGGTCCAGACGAGCTCCTGGTCGTGCTCGCTCCGCCAGCGCAGGGTGCACGTGGTGCCCATGAGCTTGCCGAAGATCTTCGACCAGTGCCCCGAGTGGAGCACGATGAGCCCCATGCCGGAGAGCACGTGCCGGTGCACGCGGTCGACGACCGCGTCGACGACGTCGCCGTGCGCGGCGTGTCCCCACCAGGTGAGGACGTCGGTCTCCGCGAGGACCTCGTCGGTGAGTCCGTGCTCCGGCTGGTCCATGGTCGCGGTGCGGACGACGGCGTCCGGCAGGTTCTCCCGGATGCCGTCGGCGACCGCGCCGTGCATGCCCTCCGGGTAGCGCTCGGCGACGTGCTGTTCGACCTGCTCGTGGACGTTCTCGCCCCAGACGGTGATGCGGAGCGGGGTGGTGGTGTCGCTCATGTCGTGTACTTCTTCCCTGGTCACGGTGATGCTGGAGTGTGCGGAGCGTGCGGTCGCGCGGGTCCGGTCACTTCACCGCGCCGCCGAGTGCACCGGCGGCGATGTACCGCTGCGCGAAGATCAGCAGCACGGCGGCTGGCAGTGACGCCAGCACGGAGGTCGCCATCACGGGGCCCCAGTCGGTGACGTTCGAGCCGATGTAGTTGTAGATGCCCAGTGTGATCGGCCGGACCGCGGTCGTCGAGGTGAGCGTCAGCGCGATGAGGAAGTCCCCCCACGCCCCGAGGAACGTGAACAGCGCCGCGGTGACGATCGCGTTGCGGCTGATCGGGATGACGATCGAGACGAACGCGCGGAAGTCGCCGGCGCCGTCGACGAGGGCGGCCTCCACCAGGCTCGGCGGGAGCGACTCCATGAACGCCCGCATGAGCAGGATGGCGAACGGCACCTGCACGGCACTGTCGGCCAGGATGAGGCCGATGTAGCTGTTCAGGAGTCCGACGTTGTTGAACAGCGTGTAGAGCGCGTTCGCGATGACGATCGCCGGGATCATCTGCGTGATGAGCAGCACGAGGAGGAACACCCGTGTGCCGCGCATCCGGAACCGCGCGAGACCGTAGGCGGCCGGCGTGGCGATGACGAGGGTCAGCACCACGGTGCCGAGCCCGATGATCATGCTCGAGAGGAAGTTCTGACCCTGCTGCGCGAACGCGGCACGGTACCCGGCGAACGTCGGGCTGAACGGGAACCACGTGGCGGTGGCGGCACCCGACGTGGCCTGGAGGCTGGTGTTCACCATCCAGTAGACGGGGAACACCATGATCGCGAGGATCACGACGCCGATGATGGTCAGGGGGATCTTCCGCCCCCCGGTGCCCCGGCGTGGTCGGCGAGCGGTGCGCGCTGCGGTCGCCCGGCTGGGACGGAGTGCCTTGGTCGCGATGCCGACGGTCATTCGTCGACCGCCTTCCTGGAGATCGCGATGTAGACCATCGCGAAGACGAACGAGACGATGATGAGCACGTTGCTGACGGCCGCGCCGATGCCGAACTGGAAGTTGATGAAGGACTGGTGGTACGCGTTGGTCGCGAGCGTCTGCGTCGAGTTCGCGGGACCGCCGCCGGTCAGGCCGAGGATGATGTCGACGACCTTCAGCGTGTAGACCACGCCGAGCACGACCACGACGCTGACCACCGACCGGATGCTCGGCCAGGTGATGTACCGGAACGCCTTGAACCCGGTGGCGCCGTCGAGCGACCCGGCCTCGTAGAGCTCCGGCGGCACGGACTGCAGGCCGCTGTAGAGGATCGTCGTGTTGAACGGGATCCCGAGCCAGACGTTGACCCCGATCACCGCGATGAGTGCCAGCGACGGACTGACGAGCCACGGCACCGGACCGATCCCGACGACGCCGAGCAGCTGGTTGAGTGCACCGCTGTCCTGGTCGAGGAGCCACTTCCACACCGCACTCGACGCGATGAGCGGCAGGAGCCACGGCAGGAGGAGCAGTCCCCGGAGGAAGCCCGACAGCGGGAAGTGCCGCTTGAAGAACAGCGCGAGGCTCAGCCCGATGACGAACTGCAGGATGATCGACCCGGCGGTGAACAGGCCGGTGTTGACGAGGCTCGTGGTGAAGACCGAGCTCTTGAACACCGAGATGTAGTTGGCGAGGCCCACCCACGGGGCCTCCCCCGTGAAGAACGTCTTGGTCGTGTAGTCCTGGAAGGACATGATGATGTTCTTGACCACCGGGTAGCCGAAGAACACCGCCACGAACAGGGCCGCGGGGACGACGAAGAGCCATCGGGTGGCCCCGCTCCGCATCCGTGCTCGGCGCTGGCCGGGTCGGGGTGTCACCGCGGACACCGATGTCCGTGGTCGTGTCTGTGTCGTGGCGCTCACGTTGGTCCTCTCCTTCGCCGCGGAGGGGAGCCGGCCGGCCGGCCGGCTCCCCGGTCGTCCTACTGGTCCTGCGACTGCGCCTGCTTGAGCGCGTCCGCGGGGTCGGCCTTGCCGGTGAGGGCGAGCTGGACGGCGGTGTAGATCTTCGTGGCGGCCTTCGGCCAGTCCGGCCCGAGCTCACCGGTGCGGGCACGAGCGGTCTTCACCGTCGTGACGAACGAGGCGACCTGCGGGTGGCTCTCGCCCCACGCGGCGCCGACCTCGATGTTCGTCGGCACGTTGCCCGTGACGCCGGCGATGACCTTCTGCATCTTGTCGCTGTTGAGGCATCCGACGAACTTGCCGGCCAGCTTCATGGTGTCCGCGTTGCCGGTCTCCGGGACGGTGAACGCCTCGCCACCGAGCGGTGCGACGGTCTCCGAACCAGTGCGGGTCGGGATCGGGACACTGCCGAACTCGAGGCCCTTGGCGGCGTTCAGCGTCGGGAGCTGCCACGGACCGTTGATCATCATGGCGGCCTTGCCGGCGATGAACTGCGAGTTCACGTCGGCCTGCGCCCAGTTGATCGAGCTCTTCGACATCGACCCGTCGTTCTGCAGACCCTCGACGAACTGGAGCGCCTGCGTCGCGGATGACGTGGCGATGTTCTTCTCGTTGCCGCCGTTCGACCAGAACATCGGCAGGAACTGCCAGGTGCCCTCGTAGGTGTTGATGTTGCTCATCGCGAACCCGTAGGTCGATCCGCTCGTGAGCTTCTTCGCGGCGGCCTGCAGCTCGTCCCAGGTCTTCGGCGGCTCGATGCCGGCCGCCGAGAGGAGCTTCTTGTTGTAGTAGAGGGCGATCGAGTTCGTGGCCGGCTGCAGACCGTAGAGCTTGCCCTTGTAGGTGTTCGCGGCCTTGACACCGGGGACGTCGCCGGAGGCGCTCAGTCCATAGTCACCGAGGGAGGACAGCGCGCCCGACGCGGCGATCTGCTGCACGTCCGGGTTGTCGAGCATGAGGACGTCGGGCAGCGTCTTGGAGGATGCCTGCTGCAGCACCTTCGCGATGAGGCCGGCACCGGCGACGTGGTTGATCTTGAGCGTCGCACCGGTCGTCTTGGCGCACTGCTTGTAGATCGGGTTGTAGTTCGCGGCGTAGTAGTCCTCGATCGTCAGCGTCTTGCTGCCGGACGACGACGCGGACGATCCACCGGAGCAACCGGTGAGCACGAGCGGGATGGTGGCGATCACCGCGACGGCGCTGAGGACGGCGCGCGCCCTTCGGGACGGGGAGGGGAATCTAGGCTTCATTGCGTAGCTCTTCTCTTGACGGGTGCAGGGACAGGCACACACCGACAACTCCGCGGACGTCGTCGTCACTGGGTTCCTCGAGGCGCGAAGCTAGCAGAAAAGCGCTTCACCTGTAAAGCGCTTTTCTTGATTCGGACGGCCACTACACTGAGAACTCCCCACACGAGGGCACCAGCGGAGCGAGAGGCGCCATGGCCACGATGCAGCAGGTCGCCGACCGCGCGGGCGTCTCGCTCGGCACGGTCTCCTTCGTCGTCAACGGCACGAAGTACGTCTCCCCCGCGACGACCGCGCGCGTGACCGCGGCCATGCAGGAGCTGAACTTCCGGAACAACGTCGTCGCCCGTGCCCTCGCCAGCCGTCGGACCCGGATCATCGCGCTGCTCTTCCCGACCGCGGGAGACCGCTTCAGCGCCACGACGTCCGAGTTCTTCATGAGCGCGGCCGAGCGGGCCTCCCAGCGGGACCACCACCTCGTGCTCTGGCCGGTCGACCCCGCGGGCCAGGACCTCGACGACCTCGTCTCGGGTGGCCTGGTCGACGGCGTGATCCTCATGGAGGTCCGGATGGACGATCCCCGCGTCGACGTGCTGAGTGCGCTCGACGTCCCGTTCACGCTCATCGGGCGGACACGCGACAGCTCCGGCCTGCCGTTCGTGGACATCGACTTCGAGACCACGATCGAGGACAGCCTCGACCACCTCGTGGGCCTCGGGCACCGTCGCTTCGCGCTCGTCCTCGAGGACCTCGACGGCACCCCGATGGCCGGCTACGCGCCGCACCTCCGGGCACAGGCGACGTTCGCGGCGTCGACCACACGACGCCGGGTGCACGGCACCGTCATCCACTCCGGCCAGGGCAGTGAGGGCGGTCGACGGGCCGCCGCCGAACTCCTCGCCGCCGATCCGGCCGTGACGAGTGTGCTCATCATGAAGGAGGACTCGTCAGCCGGGCTCCTCGTCGGACTCTACGAGGCCGGGCTCCGCGTCCCGACGGACGTCTCCGTGCTCTCGCTCGCGTCCTCCGCGGCCGCCGGCGACCAGCACTTCCCGCGGCTCTCCACCATGGTCGCGCCGAGCCGCGAGCTCGGCATGCGTGCCGCGGACGCGCTCATCGACCAGCTCGACGGGACGACGGGCGAACTCCCCCACCTGCTGCTGCCGTGCGAGCTCCGCATCGCCGACTCCACCGCCGAGGCGCCCGCGTCGCGCTGACCCACGGTGGCGCAGAGCGGCCGCCGGTCAGCCGCACCAGCGCAACGGACTGGAGGCCCGGCACCGCTCTCGCAGACCGGCACCGGGCCTCCAGTCCGAACGCTGCGCACCGCTCTCCGGACAGGACACGCGCTCCGGAGCGGTGTCCTGTCCGGAGAGCGGTGTGGTGGTGCCCGGTCAGTCGCGCGGCGGCAGGTCGCGCTCGGGTGCGCCCGTGTAGAGCTGCTGCGGACGGCCGATCTTGTTCTGCGGATCGGTGTTCAGCTCACGCCACTGCGCGATCCACCCCGGCAGACGGCCGATCGCGAACAGCACCGTGAACATCCGCGGCGAGAAACCCATCGCCTTGTAGATCACGCCCGTGTAGAAGTCGACGTTCGGGTAGAGCTTCCGCGACACGAAGTACTCGTCCGCGAGCGCGATCGCCTCGAGCTCCATCGCGATGTCGAGCAGGTCGTCCTGGACACCGAGCGCGTCGAGGACCTCGTGCGCGGACTCCTTGACGAGCTTGGCGCGGGGGTCGTAGTTCTTGTAGACGCGGTGCCCGAAGCCCATGAGCTTGACGCCGGACTCCTTGTTCTTCACGCGCTCGACGAACCGGGACACCGGCTCCCCGGACTTCTTGATCTCGGCGAGCATGTCGAGCACCGCCTCGTTCGCACCGCCGTGGAGCGGGCCGTAGAGCGCGTTGATGCCGGCCGAGATCGACGCGAACATGTTCGCCTTGGTCGAGCCGACGAGGCGCACGGTCGACGTCGAAGCGTTCTGCTCGTGGTCCTCGTGCAAGACGAGGAGCCGCTCGAGCGCCTTCGAGAGCACCGGGTTGACCTGGTACTCCTCGGCCATGGTGCCGAAGTTCAACCGCAGGAAGTTGTCGACGAAGGACATCGAGTTGTCCGGGTACAGGAAGGCCTGGCCGATGGACTTCTTGTGCGCGTACGCCGCGATCACCGGGAGCTTGGCGAGGAGCCGCACGGTCTGCAGCTCGACCTTCTCGGGGTCGTCGACGTCCATGTCGTCCTCGTAGTACGTCGACAGGGCGCTCACCGCGCTCGACAGGACGCTCATCGGGTGCGCGGAGTGCGGCAGGGCGTCGAAGAGCCGCCGGAGGTCCTCGTGCAGGAGCGTGTGACGGCGGATCCGGGCGTCGAAGCCCGCGAGCTCCTCTGGCGTCGGCAGCTCGCCGTAGATGAGCAGCCAGGCGACCTCGAGGTACGAGCAGTTCGCCGCGACCTGGTCGATCGGGTACCCGCGGTACCGGAGGATGCCCTGCTCGCCGTCGATGTACGTGATCGAGGACTTCGTGGCACTCGTGTTGACGAACCCGTAGTCGAGCGTCGTCAGCCCGGTCTGCTTGGTCAGCGTCGACACGTCGATCGCGCTCGCGCCGTCGACGCTCCGGAGGATCGGGAACTCCGCGGTGCCCCCCGGGAAGTGCAGGGTGGCGGTCTCCTGCTCCGGCTCGGCGGCAGCGCTGCCGGCGGCACCGGCGGGGGTGGCCGGGTCGGCGGCAGCGGACGGTGTGGCCTTCTGAGCGTCGTTGCGAGTGTCAGTCACAGGACCAGCCTAAACCGCACGGGCTGGAGGTCGTACACACTCCGAGGCTCCGGACTTGGTGGGAACGCACGGTTGCGATCCGGTCCGGAGGCACGGGAACGACCCCCGCTCCGACGAGATGTCGGGGCGGGGGTCGTTCGGCCGTCCGGTCGTCCGGTCGTCCCTGGTCAGGGACGCGACCGCTCAACTCAGAAGAGGTACCCGTAGGAGTACACGGCCGACTTCTTGGCACCGAGCTGCTGCGAGACCGCGAGGCGGTTCGATCCGGCCTGGAAGAGGACCGGCACGAACGCGTCGCCCTGGGCATCCGCCTCGACCGTGTGGGTCTGACCGTTCGCCGTCACGGTGACGTCGGCGAAGGGCAGTGCCTTGTAGTGCAGGGTCTGTCCGAACTCGCCGAGCTGGATGGCCGTGCGGAGCTCGGTCTGCTCGGGGTAGGAGGTCTGGTCGACCGGGCGGCTGATCGCGGCGTTCGAGAAGTCGACGAGGACCGTCTTGTTCTCGGCCTTGCGCCCGTCGACCGTCGAGACGAGCGTGTATGCCCGGACGTCCGCGCCGTTCGGGTCCGCGATGAACCGGATGGAGTTGTTCGCGTCGCCCCATCGGCTGTCCAGGAGCTGGTCGTGGTCGTCGCGGAGCTCGACGTACGCCGACGTCGACAGGTTCACCGTGACGATCTGCCAGTCACCGGAGTCGGACTGCGTGGTGCTGACGACCGGCGACGGGGGCGTGGTGACGGCGGACGAGGACGACGCGGCGGCGGTGGTGGCGGGCGCGGCCTGGGCGGCGACCGGGACGAGGACGAGGGAGAGGCCGAGCGCGGCGGTTGCGCAGGCGATGAGGGGACGACGGTTCATGAGGGGGGTCCTTCACTTCGGTGCACTCGAGGAGTCGAGCACCCCACAAGTGTATGAAGAACACTGTGTTTCAGTCTGTCGGACCCCTGGGTGCTATCCGTTCGCCCCTAGGCGCGCGACCGCGGCGTCGATCCGCTCGTCCGTCGAGGTCAGCGCGATGCGGACGTGCTGCCCGCCCGCGACGCCGTAGAAGGACCCCGGTGCGACGAGGATCCCGAGGTCAGCGAGGGCCTCGACGGTCGTCCAGGCGTCCTCGCCCCGGGTGGCCCAGAGGTAGAGCCCCGCCTCGCTCCGGTCGATCCGGAAGCCGGCGGACTCCAGCGCCGCCCGCAGCCGGTCCCGGCGTCGGCGGTACACGGCTTTCTGCGCCCGGACGTGGTCCTCGTCGCCGAGCGCCACGATCATCGCCTGCTGCACGGGTGCCGGCGGCATCATGCCGGTGTGTTTCCGGACGGCGAGGGCCTCGGCGATGACGCGGTCACACCCGGCGACGAACCCCGCGCGGTAACCGGCGAGGTTCGACTGCTTGCTGAGCGAGTACACGCTGAGCACACCGTCCACGTTCTCGCCCGCGACACGGGGGTCGAGGATCGTCGGGGTCGGCGTCTCGTCGTACGGCGGTTCCCACCCGAGCTCGGCGTAGCACTCGTCGCCCACGATGACGGCGCCGAGTTCGCGCGCACGGGCCACCGCGGTCCGGAGCTGCTCGATGCCGAGCACGCTGCCGTCCGGGTTGCCCGGGGAGTTCACCCAGGCGAGCTTCGTCCCGACGGGCCACTCGGCCGGGTCGTCCGACGCCAGGGCCGTGGCACCGACGAGGGCCGCACCGAGCTCGTACGTCGGGTACGCGGCGGCGGGGAACACGACGGTGTCGCCCCGTCCGATCCCGAGCCAGAGCGCGAGCCCCGCGATGAACTCCTTCGACCCGATCGTCGGGAGCACCTGCGAGTCGGTGAGCTCCACCCCGTGTCGACGGTGGTACCACTCGACGATGGCCGCGCGGAGCGCCGGGGTGCCGGCGACGGCGGGGTAAGCGTGCGCGTCGGTGGCGTCGGCGAGAGCCTGCCTGATGCTCGCCGGCGTCGGGTCGACGGGCGATCCCACGCTCAGGTCGACGATGCCGTCAGGATGTTCGGACGCCCGCTGCTTCGCCGGCGCGAGCTGGTCCCACGGGAACTCCGGCAGGTCGAGCGCCACGGATCAGGCCCGGGGCGGCTCGGCGGCGACGACGGGGTGGTCGCTGTGGATGACGCCGACCTTCGCGGCACCGCCCGGGGAACCGACCTCCTGGAAGAACTCGACGTTCGCCTTGTAGTAGTCGGCCCACTGCTCGGGGAGGTCGTCCTCGTAGTAGATCGCCTCGACCGGACAGACCGGCTCGCACGCTCCACAGTCGACGCACTCGTCGGGGTGGATGTAGAGCGACCGGTCGCCCTCGTAGATGCAGTCGACCGGGCACTCGTCGATGCACGCGCGGTCCTTGACGTCGACACACGGCTGGGCGATCACATACGTCACGGTTCAGCGTTTCCCTTCGAGGTGGACGGATCCGAGTCTACGCCGAGTGGTCCGTCGACTCGGACGCGCGGACGCTCCCGAGCGGCGGAGCCGGCCGCGGCGGGAGTGTCGGCCATGCGAGGACGATCATGGCGATGATCGCCGGTCCGTACGTCCAGGTGTACCCGGCGGCGTTCGCCAGGATGAGCGGGGAGCTCGTCCCGCCCACGGCCGCGAGCACCTGCGACGTCACGAGGATCGCGACGGCCTCCGCCGCCACGAGGGTCCGCGACCGGAAGAGCATCCGCGTCCCGACGAGGAGCGCTGCGACGAGGAGCGTCGTGATCACGAGCCCGATCGGGAACGTGCCGATCGTCTGCTGGTGCGTGATCGTGCCGAGGCCGCCGACCAGGACGCCGACGACCAGTGCGACGACGATCGCCCCGACCCGGCCGCCGACGGTCATCTCGTCGAACGTCTGCGCGGTCGCGGGCACGACGGTCGGGGCCGCATCGTGCCGGAAGCCCTCGCGTGCCGGTGCGACGATCCTGGCCCCGTGCGGCATCACGTACGAGAGCTGCTCCGGCTCGGCGGTGTCGATCGGGTCGACCGTGAGCTGGCTGCGGTACTGCTCGAGCGCTGCACGCAGTCTCGGCCGCACCGGCAGGACGTCGACGACGAGGTCGGCCGCTCCCCCGTCGGCGTCGACGATCATGGAGAACGGGATCTCCTCGGCACGGGCGGCGTACCGGGCGGCGTGGTGCACTCGCACGTGGTCCGGGTGCCCGTAGCCGCCGTCGTCGGCGTAGCTCACGACCGCGTCGGCCCCCGTCGACCGGATCGCCGCTCGGACGTCGTCCACGACCTCGCCGAGGTCGGCCGCCGTCAGGGAGTCGGCCGGGGAGTCCTCGGCGGCCATCGCCCGACCGTCCGGGCCCCACTGCATCCCGGAGTCGGTGTACCGCCGGACGGGGAGGTCGGTCGGGCGCGCTCCAGGGCCGCCGAGCCAGAGGTGTCGCGGGCTGCCGAGGGCCGCGAGCGCCCCGGCGATCTCGGACTCCCGGTGTGCGGCGACCCGCGGGCCGTCGCCGAAGAGCGGAGCGAGCTCGGGCGTGAGCATCTCGCCGCGTTCGCCCCGGGTCGCGGTGAGCACCGTCACCTCGGCGCCGAGCTCGACGAGCGTCGCGATCGTCCCTCCGGACGCGAGTGTCTCGTCGTCGGGGTGGGCGTGCACGAGGAGGACGCGCTCGGGGCGCGTCGCGGGAGCGGACCTGGCCATCGGACCCAGCGTATCCGCTCCGCGGGACACCCACCTGGCAGCGTCACGCGCGGCCACAGCGCTGCGCGACGCGGCGGAGGTGGCGTTCCGCGGGAGGGGCGGTCAGCGCGGCGTGACGATGTACGTCGCCGTGACGCCGTCCTTGTTCTCGGCGAACGTCAGGACCACACGGTGGTCGCTGCTCCGGAACAGCCCGAAGGCGCTCTTCGTCTCGGTGCGCACCGTGTTGTCGGTGAACCCGGCGTCCTCGAGCTGCTGCTGGGCGGCCGCGAAGTCCGACACGGCACCGACCCGGACCTGCACGACCCAGCCGCTGCCGTTCGGGCCTGCGCCACCGCCGAGGACGGTGCCGTCGACGAGCGGCACCGCAGCGGTCGGGAAGCCCTCGGGGGTGGTGCCGTCGGAGGTGATGTCCGCACCCTCGAGCGCCGAGTCGAGCGCACCGTCGATGCCACCCGCGATGGACGACATGCCGTCCTGGATCGCACCACCGGTGATGCCCTCGACACTCGACGAGACGTCGCCCGCGACACTGGAGCCGAGGTCGGTCGCCTGCTTGACGGTGTCCGACGAGCAGCCGGTGAGGCCGATGGTCAGGACCGCGGCCGCGGCGGCGGTGAGCAGGACGGAACGGGGGCGGGTCGGGTTCAGCATGAGGTCACGGTACTGAGCGGGACTGAAGCCGGACTGAAGCTCGACTGTGGGACGCCTCCGCCGGGAGGCACGGTGCGGGCCCCGCGGGGATCCGCCGGTCCGGAGCGCGGTCACCGGACGCACCCCGTCCCTCCCTCTCGAACCGGCTGGTCAGCGCGCGAGCCAGGCGTGGGTCGCCGCGACGAAGGCGTCGACGCCGATCGGGATCGACGGCTCGGCGAGCGGTGCGAAGAACGGCGAGTGGTTGCTCGGGACCTCGGCGCCCTCGCCGAACAGCGCGGGGTCGGTGGTGCCCGTGAACCAGTACACGAGCGGCGCATCGGTCCCGGTCGCGAGCTCACCGACGTCCTCGCTCGCCATCGCGAGCCCGGACGCCATCGCCGAGGTGCCGGGGATCACCGCGGCCAGGGCCTCGCGGACCCGGGTGGCCGCTGCGTCGTCGTTGACGAGCACGTTCGCCCCGGGGTCCGTCGTGATCGTCGGCGGGTCGAGGCGCCCGGCCTCGGACTCGGCGGCCACGATGCGCTCGATCGAAGCGACGATCATCGCGCGGGTCTCGGCGTTCCGCGCGCGGGTGCTGATCTCGATCGTGGCGGTGTCCGGGATGATGTTCGCGCGGGTGCCGGCGTGGAAGCTGCCGACGGTGACGACCGCGGGGTCCTGCGGGCCGACCTCGCGCGCGACGATCGACTGCAGCCGGACGACGGCCGACGCGGCGACGACGATCGGGTCGCGCGTGGTGTGCGGTGCCGAACCGTGGCCGCCCTTGCCGCGGAAGGTCACGGTGAACCGGTCGCTCGACGCCATCACCGGACCGGATCCGACGGCGATGACCCCGACCGGCGCCGGGGCGGTGTGCTGTCCGAGCACGACGTCCGGGGCCGGGAACCGCTCGGCGAGGCCGTCGTCGAGCATCGCCCGCGCGCCCGAGATGACCTCCTCCGCCGGCTGGAACACGGCGACGACGGTGCCGGACCAGTCGTCGCGGGTGTCGACGAGCCGCTCGAGGGCGCCGAGGAGCCAGGTGATGTGCATGTCGTGGCCGCAGGCGTGCATGGTCGGCCAGGTGGCGCCGGAGGTGTCCTCGCCGGTCGCGGTGCTGGCGTAGGGCAGGTCCGTCTGCTCGCGCACGGGCAGGCCGTCGATGTCGGCGCGGAGCCACACCACGGGTCCGTCGCCGTTCTCCACGAGGCCGACGACACCCGTCCCACCGACACCGGTCGTCGCGGGGATGCCCAGCTCCGCGAGCCGGTCCGCGATCACCCCCGCCGTGCGGGTCTCGCGGAAGGCGAGCTCGGGGTGCTGGTGGAGGTCGGTGTAGATCGCGAGGAGGTCGAGAGTCACCGTTCCACCGTAGTCGCGACGCTCCCCCGAACGCGAAACACCGCCCTGCCGACGAGCCACCGCCGTCGTGGGCGGTGTCTCGTGCGGAGAGCGGTGTCTCGCGGTGCCGGTGCCGGTGCCGGTGCCGGTGCCGTAACTGTGCTGGCTACGCGTCCTGGCGCTTCAGGCGTGCCGTGTTGCGGGCACGGGCCTGCGCGGCGAGCTCGACCTTGCGGATGCGCACGATGGCCGGGGTGACCTCCACGCACTCGTCCTCGCGGGCGAACTCGAGGCACTCCTCGAGCGAGAGCTGGCGGGACGGCGTCATCGACTCGAACGTGTCCGAGGTCGACTGACGCATGTTCGTCAGCTTCTTCTCCTTGGTGATGTTGACGTCCATGTCGTCGGCGCGCGAGTTCTCGCCGATGACCATGCCCTCGTAGACCTCTTCGGTCGGGTTGACGAAGAACGTCATCCGCTCCTGGAGGTTCGTGATCGCGAAGGGCGTGACCACACCGGAGCGGTCGGACACGATCGAGCCGTTGATGCGGGTCTGGATCGAACCGGCCCACTCGCCGTAGCCGTGCGAGATCGCGTTCGCGATGCCGGTGCCACGGGTCTCGGTGAGGAACGAGGTGCGGAAGCCGATGAGCCCGCGCGACGGGACGATGAACTCCATGCGGACCCAGCCGGAGCCGTGGTTCGCCATGTTGTCCATGCGGCCCTTGCGCGCGGCCATGAGCTGGGTGATCGCGCCGAGGTACTCCTCCGGCACGTCGATCGTCATGTGCTCGTAGGGCTCCTCGAGCTTGCCGTCGTCGTTGCGGCGGGTGACCACCTGCGGCTTGCCGACGGTGAGCTCGAAGCCCTCGCGGCGCATCTGCTCGACGAGGATCGCGAGTGCGAGCTCGCCGCGGCCCTGGACCTCCCACGCGTCCGGACGACCGACGTCGACGACCTTGAGCGAGACGTTGCCGACGAGCTCCCGGTCGAGACGGTCCTTGACCATGCGGGCGGTGAGCTTGTGGCCCTTGACCTTGCCGACGAGCGGGCTGGTGTTCGTGCCGATCGTCATCGAGATCGCCGGGTCGTCGACCGTGATGGTCGGGAGCGGGCGGACGTCCTCGGGGTCGGACAGCGTCTCACCGATGGTGATGGTGTCGAACCCGGCGACGGCGACGATGTCACCGGGGCCGGCGGACTCGGCCGGGTAGCGGTCGAGCGCCTTCGTGATGAGGAGCTCGGTGATGCGGGCGTTCGCGACGGTGCCGTCGTGCTTGACCCACGCGACCGTCTGGCCCTTCTTCATGGTGCCGTGGAAGATGCGGAGGAGTGCGAGGCGACCGAGGAACGGCGACGCGTCGAGGTTCGTGACGTGCGCCTGCAGCGGGTGCGCGTCGTCGTACTTCGGTGCGGGGACGTGCTGCAGGATCGCCTCGAACAGGGGCTCGAGGTCGTCGTTGTCGGGCAGCGTGCCGTCGGCCGGCTTGTTGCGGCTCGCGGCGCCGTTGCGGCCGGACGCGTAGACGACGGGGACGTCGAGGATGGCGTCGAGATCGAGGTCGTCGACCTCGTCCGAGAGGTCCGACGCGAGGCCGAGGAGCAGGTCCTGCGACTCGGCGACGACCTCGTCGATGCGGGAGTCCGGTCGGTCGGTCTTGTTGACCAGGAGGATCACCGGGAGCTTCGCGGCGAGCGCCTTGCGGAGCACGAAGCGTGTCTGCGGCAGGGGGCCTTCCGAAGCGTCGACGAGGAGCACGACGCCGTCGACCATGGACAGGCCGCGCTCGACCTCGCCACCGAAGTCGGCGTGGCCGGGGGTGTCGATGACGTTGATCGTGATCGGACCGCCGGCACCGAACTCGGACGCGTGCTTCCCGTTGTAGAGCACCGAGGTGTTCTTCGCGAGGATCGTGATGCCCTTCTCGCGCTCGAGGTCGTTCGAGTCCATCATCCGGTCCTCGCCCTCGAAGTGGGCGTCGAACGAGTTGGTCTGCGTGAGCATGGCATCGACGAGCGTCGTCTTGCCATGATCGACGTGTGCCACGATGGCGACGTTGCGCAGGTCGGACCGGGTGGCGAGCGCCATACAGGTACATCCTTCAGGTTTGGGGGAGGATCGGACAGATTGCCCGACACTCCAGTCTACAAGGCGTGCGCAACCCCCCGGACCACGGCCCCGATCGAGGAGCGAACGATGCGTGAACAGCCCGTGCTCGAGCCCGGCCGGGAGCTCCCCACGCCGTCGCGCACCCGGATCCGCGCCGAGATCGTCATCGTTCTCATGCTCTCGCTCGGCGGGAGCGCGCTGTACTCGATCCTGCAGATCATCGACGACCTGTCGCAGCCGGAGTCGCTCGCGTCGCAGTCCACCTCGCTGAACACCTCCACCACCACGGTGCAGTACGTCGACCTCGCCAGGCAGCTCGTCGGGATCGCGGTCGACCTTGCGCCGGTCGCGCTCGTGGCCTACCTGCTCTGGCGGGCCTCCCGTCCGCATCTGTCGCGACTTGGGATCGACCGGTTCCGGCCGCGTGCCGACCTCGGCGGCGCGGCGCTCATCGCGCTCGCCATCGGCATCCCCGGTCTCGGCCTCTACTTCGCCGGCCGCGCACTCGGGTTCACCGTGAACGTCGTCCCCACCGCGCTCGACTCGTACTGGTGGACGATCCCGGTCCTGCTGCTCTCGGCGATCCGGTCCGGGCTCCAGGAGGAGTTCATCGTCGTCGGGTACCTCTACTCGCGCCTCGCCGACCTCGGCTGGGGACGCTGGACGATCATCCTGTCCGCGGCGGTCCTCCGCGGCAGCTACCACCTGTACCAGGGGTTCGGGGCGTTCGTCGGGAACGCCGTGATGGGCGTCGTGTTCGGGTGGATCTACACGCGCTGGGGCCGGCTCCTGCCGCTCGTCATCACGCACTGCCTGCTCGACGCGGCGGTGTTCGTCGGGTACCCGTTCGTGGCCGCAGCGCTCCCGGGGCTCTTCCCGAAGGCCTGATCGCGCAGATCAGCCCGCTCCCGGGAGAACACGGCGGATTCACAGCGCGGGGGTCCCCCTGACGACCCACACGGAGTCCTACCGTGGGCGCGTGAGCATCCCCGACGTCGGCACCCCCGCACCGGACTTCACCGTCCCCGGCATGCTCGTGCACGCCGGGGAGCGCTTCGACGACGAGTACACCCTGTCGGCGCAGATCGGACGGACCGTGGTGCTCGCGTTCTACCCGAGCGACGCCAGCCCCGTGTGCACCTCGCAGCTCTGCAGCTACCAGACCGAACTCGACGAGTTCGTCGACCTGGGTGCCGTCGTGTGGGGCATCAGCCCGCAGGGACTCGACTCGCACGAGGCCTTCGCCCGGGGGTCGTCGCTGTCGTTCCCGCTGCTCTCCGACGCCTCCGGCAGTGTCATCCGCACCTACGGGGTCCAGGCCCCGGCGATCGGCGTGCGGCGCTCGGTGTTCGTGATCGGGCCCGACGGTGTCGTCAGGTGGCGGCACGTGGGCCTCGTCGGCGTCCGCTTCCCGAAGGCCGAGACCATCCGCCGCCACGTCGAGGCGCTCGTCGGCTAGGACGAGGCGCCCGTCTGCCGCGACGATGCGCACATGTGCCAGGACACCGCGCCCGTCCGTGGTCTGTACCCCGATCGGCGCGCAGAGCGGCCACTGCGGGGCCGACGGGGCCGCCTGACGCGGATCCACGGCGTCCGGGGATTGACACCCGAACGGGGGTGAGCAGTTAATTGGTCGCGGAGAGATCATCCCTCCAGGACTGTCTCCCCGGGGAATCGGGTCGTCTGCCGGTTCGCGGTCTGCGCCTCGCGCCCGCACGGTGGACGTCCCCGGGGGGACGTCACCCGGTCCCGCGCGCCGCGGCAGAGTGCACGCGGCACCGCTGCACCGCCAGGGGAGCGCCGCTGCACGGCCACGGGGGCACCGCAGCACCGCCGTGGGAGCATTGGCCCGTGCCCGACGACCACTCCGCCCCACTCATCCCCGCTGCCGCGTCGGGCTCGCCCGCACCCTTCCGGATCGTCGCGCCGGGACTCCGGACGTTCGCCGTGGTGCTCTGGATCGTCGCCGCACTGCTCGTCCCCATCGGCATCGTGGGCAGCGGGCCCCGGGCACTCGTGTTCGTCTGGGCCCCGTCGCTGTTCACCGCGGCCGTCGCGTGGTTCGTGCTCTGGCGTCCTCGCATCGAGGCCACCGCCGAGGCGCTCGTGGTCGTCGACGTCCGGCGCACCTCGACCATCGCCTGGCGGCGCGTCGAGGCCGTCAGCGCGAAGTACGGCCTCGAGGTCACCACGAGCGAGGGCGTCCGCCGGATCTGGATCGCGCCGCGTCCGACGGCGCGCCTGCGCATCGACCCGGAACAGGGCACGTCCGTCACGCGGGTCGCGACGTCGACCGAGGACGACCGGACTGGAGGGCCGGTGCCGGTCACCGTCGCGGCCGCCGCCCGGCGCCTGGTCGCGTTCGTCCCCGTCGACGAGTCCGGGGACGCGCTGCCCCCGGCGCAGGTGACCGCCGCCCCGATCACGCATCGGGCCCACTGGGTCGCGATCCTGCTGCTCATCGTGCTCGGGACCCTCGGCTCGCTGTCCGGCGCCCAGCTCTAGCCGACCTGCCGGACGCTCCCCCGGGCCTCCCGGCCGACGTCCGTCCACCGGGGCCGGCCTGCCGGACGCTCCCCGGGCCTCCCGGCCGCGGCGCGTGCGACGCGGAACGCGCCGCCTCCCCTGCTGGGGTGACGGCGCGTCCGGTGCTGCGTGTGGTGCCTACTTGGTGAAGCCCACGTTCTGCCACTCGATCGACTGGAACTGCGTCGGACCGTAGTTCGCGAGGTCCTTGCGGGCACCCCATGCGTACGGCTCCGGGAACAGCGGGATCGTGCCGGCGACGCGGACGATCTTCTTGTCGATGGCCTCGGCGTCCGTGATGCGCTTGGACGCGTCGAGCTGCGAGTTCGCGGTGTCCCACAGCTTGCCGAGGGACTTGTCCGTGACACCGGAGTAGTTCTGGCCGGCGTTCGCGGGGTAGTAGATCGACTTCGTGCTCGACACCGGGAAGGGCGTGCCCTGCCATGCGAAGTAGGTCGCGTCGAAGTCACGGCCGTCGGTGGTGACGTACTTCGTGAAGTAGTCGTCCGACGGCACGGTGTCGATGTTCACCTTGAAGCCGGCGAGCTTCGCCTGCTGCTGGACGAGCTGCGCGACGTTCGAGGAGTTGGTGTTGTCGGACGGGATGACGAATCGGACGGAGAGCGTCTTGCCGCCCTTGGTCGCGTAGCCGTTCGAGCCGATCTTCCAGCCGGCGTCCGTGACCTTCTTCTTGGCGTCGTCGGTGCTGTAGCCGTACACGCTCGAGACGTGGTCGGCGTACCCCTTCTGCCCGGGGAGGTAGATGAGGTTGTTGAGCACCTGGACCGGGCTCTTGACGGGCGAGAGGATCGCCTGCGCGAGCACCTGCCGGTTGATCGACTGCGCGAACGCCTGGCGGATCGTCTTGTCCTTGAACACGGACGAGGTGCCGTTCAGCGTGATCTGGCGCTGCGTGGTGCCGAGGGACCGCTCGATCTTGGAGTCGGACCGCGAGGTCGCCGTCTTGAAGTTGTCCGCGCTGCCGTTCAGGTTGAACGCGTCGAACTCCTTGTTGGCGTAGGCCTGGGCCACCGCGTCACGCGAGACCGTCTTGAAGATGATGGTGTCGAGCTTCGGGGTGTCGCCCCACCACTTCGGGTTCTTCGTGAAGGTCAGGACGCCACCGTTCTCGTCGAACTTCGAGACGATGAACGGGCCACCCGACACGTAGGTCGTGCCGTCGGCCGCGAAGGGGCCCTTGGCCCACGCGTTGTTGAAGTGGTCCGGGGTGTCGACCGCCCACGTCGGGTAGATCGCCCCGAGGACGCTCGGCCAGTCGGCGTTCGTCTTCGAGAACGTCATGATGACGTCGCGCTCGTCGGTGCCCTGCTTGACCGAGTCGATGTCCTCCCACACGTTCGTGGCGAGGGGGTTGAAGGCCTCGTTCGAGCCGTTCAGGGCCTTCCAGTTCGCCTCGACGTCGGCCTCGGTGATCGGCGTGCCGTCGCTCCAGACGGCCTTCGGGTTGATCTTCACCTCGACGGTCTGCGGGGACTTGCTCGTCAGCTCGACGCTCGTCGCGTAGTCCGGGTTCGCGGTCCAGGTGCCGTCGGCCTTGTAGGAGACGAACGACGGCAGGTAGGTGCCCGCGATGTTGTTGTCGTCGACGGTGCCGGAGTCGAGGTTCGAGATCTGGAAGTTCGCCGGCGCGGTGTCGATCGGCAGGTTGAGCGTCCCGCCGTCCGTCACGCTGGAGCGGTCTGCGCTCGTCCAACCGGTCGACTTCAGCGACGACTGCGCGGTCGACGAGCTGGTGTCCCCGGCGCTGCCCCCTCCCCCGGAGCATCCGGCGAGTGCGACGGCTGCTGCCGTGACACCCGCGATGACGAAGACGTGTCTGATCCTCATTCTCATGTCGAGGATTCCCTTTCCTGTGGTTGCGCGTGTGCGCTGATCCCGGCGGCGCGGAAGCACCGGACCCGGTGACGCGAGAGCGCCGATCCGCACCGTGCGCCATGGCGTCGTGCGTTGGTGACCGACGATAGCGGGGGCTGTACCCCCCGGACGGGAACCATCCACAAATGAAACAAGTCCGTAACGTGAGCCGTCTACGTTTGCCCGAGGCCGCATGGCTGCCGATAGCCTCGACGGATCAGCACCGCCGCTGGCCCGACCGCGGCCCGTTCCATCGCCCGTTGCGGCAGGGGACGGGTCCAACCCTCAGGAACGTGAATGCTCGCCTTCATCGTGAAACGGATCGTCAACTACGTCATCCTGTCGGCCGTCGCGACCGCGCTCGGGTACGTCCTCGCGAGCCTGACGCTGAACCCGGCGGCACGGTTCCTCGGGCGGAACCCGGCGGTCCCGCAGGGCACCATCGACGCGGCGCTCGCCAAGCTCGGGGCCGACCCGAACGTGCCGCTCCTCGCCCGGCTCGGACACTGGTTCGGCGACCTGGTGACGCAGGGCTCGCTCGGGCTCAGCACCCGGAGCACCGAGGTGACGGCGGACATCGTCGCCAGGTCCGGCACGAGTCTCCGCCTGCTGGTCATCGGCACACTGCTCGGCGCGATCCTCGGCGTGCTCCTCGGCGTCTGGAACGCCGTCCGGCAGTACCGCACCTCCGACCAGGTGTCGACGTACCTGTCGTTCGCGGTGCTCGCGACCCCGACGTTCGTCATCGCGGTGGTCCTGATGATCCTCGCGACATCGCTCAACAACGCGGTCGGGTCGCAGGTCATCCGGTTCACGGGCGAGTACACCCCGGGACTGTCCGGCGGGTTCTTCCCACACCTCGGCGATCGACTCGGGCACCTGCTGCTCCCGACCATCTCACTGACGGTCGGCGCCGTCGCCACCTACTCGCGCTACCAGCGCTCGGCCATGCTGGACGTCCTGTCGAGCGACTTCATCCGGACCGCACGCTCGAAGGGCCGCACCCGCGGATCGGCGATCATGCGCCACGGTGTCCGGGTCGCGCTCATCCCGATGTCGACGTTCTTCGCGTACTCGTTCGGGCTGATCCTGACCGGTGCGAGCATCACCGAGCTCGTCTTCAGCTGGCACGGCATGGGCGAGTACTTCATCACCGCCATCAGCAACAACGACATCAACGCCTCGGCCGGCACCATCCTGTTCACCGCGATCCTGGTGCTCATCGCCGGGACACTCGCCGACCTGTTGTACGCGGCGCTCGACCCGCGAGTGAGGGTGTGACCCATGTCCGTCCTGGACCCCACCACGACCACGACCGCCGGCTCCCCCGGGGACAGCCCCGGTCCCGCGCACGTCGTCGACGAGCAGCCCCGACGTTCGGGCCTCTGGCGCAAGATCCTGCGGAGCCGCCGCGCGCAGGTCGGCGGGATCGCGCTGCTCGTCATCATCCTCTGGGCCTTCGTCGGCCCGTACCTCTACCACTGGGACTCGGTCGAGTCCGACGGCCTGGCGTTCGGGGCCGCGCCGAGTGCATCGCACTGGTTCGGCACGAACGACATCGGCCAGGACATCTACGCCCAGACCCTCGTCGGGCTGCAGAAGTCGCTCCTCATCGGGCTCATCGCCGGACCGGGCGCGACGCTCATCGCCGGGATCGTCGGCGCCATGGCCGGGTACTTCGGCGGCGCCTGGGACCGTGTGATCGTCTGGGTGATCGACCTGCTGCTCGTCGTGCCGTCGTTCTACGTGCTCGTGCTGCTCAGCCCGGTGTTCAAGAGCCTCACCTGGGTGGCGCTCATCGTCGGGCTCGCGATCTTCAGCTGGATGGTGATGGCCAGGGTCGTCCGGGGCCAGACCATGTCGCTCCGCGAACGCGACTACGTCAAGGCCGCCCGGTTCATGGGTGTGCCGTCGTTCACGATCATCCGCCGGCACATCCTGCCGAACGTCGCTTCCCTGCTCATCATCGACGCGACGCTCGGGGTCGGTGCCGCGATCCTCGCCGAGAGCTCCCTGAGCTACTTCGGGTTCGGCATCCAGGTCCCCGACGTCTCGCTCGGCACCCTCCTCGCGGCGGGCAGCTCGGCCGCCGTCACCCGCCCCTGGCTCTTCGTGCTCCCCGCCGCGACACTCATCGCGACGGTCCTCTCGACGAGCCTCCTCGGCGACGCACTGCGCGACGCCATCGATCCCACCTCCGGAGCGAACCGTGACTGAACCCCTGCTGACCGTCTCCGGCCTGAACGTCACGTTCAACGCCGACACCAAGCCGGTCTACGCGGTGCGCGGCGTGGACTACGCGGTGCGCGAGGGCGAGTTCCTCGGCATCGTCGGCGAGTCCGGCTCCGGCAAGTCGGTCTCGTCGCTCGCCGTGATGGGTCTGCTGCCCAGCTCGGCGAAGGTCGAGGGATCGATCCGGTTCCGTGGGCAGGAGCTCGTGGGACAGTCCGACGCGGCGATGTCGAAGCTCCGCGGATCGGACATCGCGATGATCTTCCAGGATCCGCTGTCCGCCCTGACCCCCGTCTACACGATCGGGCAGCAGATCGCGGAGGGGCTCCAGCTCCACGACCGCACGCTGTCGAAGCAGGCCGCCCGGGCCCGTGCCGAGGAGCTGCTCCGCGTCGTCGGCATCCCGAACCCGGCCCGCCGCCTCGACGCGTTCCCGCACGAGTTCTCCGGCGGGATGCGGCAGCGCGCGATGATCGCCATCGCCATCGCGAACGACCCGAAGCTGATCATCGCCGACGAGCCGACCACCGCGCTCGACGTGACGATCCAGGCACAGATCCTCGACGTGCTGCAGACCGCCAAGGAGATGACGGGTGCCGCCGTGGTGCTCATCACCCACGACCTCGGGGTCGTCGCGGGCAATGCCGACCGGGTCGCGGTGATGTACGCGGGACGGATCGTCGAGAACGCGGCCGTCCGCCCGCTCTTCGCCGAACCGGTGATGCCGTACACGATCGGACTGCTCCGGTCGATGCCGAACATGGTGTCGCCGCGCTCGGAGCGTCTGGTCCCCCTCGAGGGGCGTCCGCCGCTCCTCACCGCGAAGCCGACCGGGTGCCCGTTCGCGGACCGCTGCCCCGCGGTGCTCGACGCCTGCCGGACGGCGGAGCCGGAGCTGCTGGCGCCGGTCATCGTCCCGCTCGACGGCGCCGCCGCGGCGGTGCCCGTCGACGGTGCAGCCACGACGGCCCCCGTCGACGGTGCTGCCACGGCAGCCCCGGCGACCGACCACACCGTCGCCTGCATCCGTCGGGACGAGATCGCGAACGGCACGCTCGCCCGGTCGGACATCTTCCCCCGCCCCGACGACGTCGTCGACGCCGCCACCGTCCACGCGGACGAGGTCGTCCTGCAGCTCGACGACGTCGTGAAGACCTTCCCGCTGACCACCGGCGCGGTGTTCCGTCGTCGGATCGGCGAGGTGCACGCGGTCGACGGCATCTCGCTCGAGCTCCGCCGGGGCCGTGTGCTCGGACTCGTCGGGGAGTCGGGCTGCGGCAAGACGACCACCATCATGGAGATCCTCGAGCTCGCCGGTGCGCAGCGGGGCACCATCGAGGTCAACGGCGTCGACACGAGCACCCTGTCCAAGAAGGACCGGGTCGCACTCCGCAGCGAGATCCAGGTGGTGTTCCAGGACCCGATGGCCTCGCTCGATCCACGACTCGACATCGGCTCCGTGATCGGCGAGCCGCTGACGGTCCAGAAGGTCCCGAAGGACGAGATCCGGAGGCGCGTCCGCGAGTCCCTGGAGCTCGTCGGGCTCGAGCCGAGCTACATCGACCGCTACCCGCACGAGTTCTCCGGCGGTCAGCGGCAGCGCATCGGGATCGCCAGGGCGCTCATCGTGCAGCCGAAGATCCTGGTGCTCGACGAGCCGGTCTCCGCGCTCGACGTCTCCGTGCAGGCCGGCGTGATCAACCTGCTCGAGGACCTGAAGAGCCGTCTCGGCCTGTCGTACCTGTTCGTCGCACACGACCTGTCCGTGGTCCGGCACATCGCCGACGACGTCGCGGTCATGTACCTCGGGCGGATCGTGGAGTACGGGCCGTCCGATCTGGTGTTCGCAGACCCGCAGCACCCGTACACGAGTGCCCTGCTGTCCGCCGTGCCGGTCCCGGACCCGGAGGCCGAGGCCACCCGCGACCGGATCCTGCTCGACGGCGACCTGCCCTCCCCCACCGACCGGGTCGACGGGTGCCGGTTCCGGACCCGGTGCCCGCTCTACGCGGTGCTCGACGAGGTCCGGCAGGAACAGTGCCGCACGATCGACCCGGCGCTCGAACGGGTGCACGGCCGCGGGGTCGCCTGCATCCAGACGGAGCAGAACGCCCTGATCAGGGCCTGACCGGCGCCACCGCGTCGCGGACTGGAGGCACGGTGTCAGCTGGCACCGTGCCTCCAGTCCGTCACGACGCGCGTCCGCTGCCCGCGGAACCGGTTCTGCGTCAGGGGGCGACAACTGCGCCAGGGAGTCCCTCGGCGCGTTGACGCTCGCTGGGACAGAACCGGTTCGGGGTCGGGGCCGGGAGCGGGGCGCGGGGTCGCGGGGTCGCGGGTCAGGGGACCAGGACTGCGGCGAGCGTGGCGAGGACGCTCGCACCGCCGATGGCGACCGCGAGCACGTCCCATCCGCGCGTCACCACGGCGCCGGCAGAGGTCGAGTCCTCGCGGTGCCGGTCCTGGGCATCTCGGAGCACGTCGACCTCGCGGGCACTCGGCATCACAGCCCGTTCACCGCGCCGAGCAGGCTTCGGACGGGGCAGCGTCGGACCGCCCCAGCACCGGACCTCGTCGCCGGAGCGGGTCTCCAGGACGATCTGGAAGCGCATCCCGATGTGGGCGACCTCCGTCCAGGGCACCCGGACGGTCCTGAGGACGTTGACCACCGTGATCGCGCCCTCGTCCACCCGGATGCTCGGCCGGACGAGGAGCACCCAGATCCCCCACAGGACCAGCGCGACGATCCCGACCGACCGCAGGACCAGTTCCCAGTCCCCGCGGACGAGCGCGTCCCCGACGAGGAACGCGCTCACCGCGGCGACGAGCACGAACGTCGTGGTCCCACCGCGGCCCCTGAGCACGAACCGTGCAGACCCGGCACCACCGCGCCCCGGCCCGGACGATCCGTGGATCGTCAGCGGTCCTCGTCTGCGCCGGCGGCCAGGATCTGCGCCCGGAGCTCCCGGCGCTCACGCTGGACCGCGGGGTCCGGCAGCGGCACGGCTGCGATGAGGCGCTGCGTGTAGGGGTCCTGCGGGTCACGGAGGATCTGGTCGCGCGTGCCGATCTCGGCGAGACGCCCGTGGTGCATCACGGCGATGCGGTCCGCGAGCACGTCGATGACGGCGAGGTCGTGCGTGATGAACAGGCAGGCGAACCGGAACTCGCGCTGCAGGTCCTTGAGGAGCTCGAGGACCGTCGCCTGGACGGACACGTCGAGTGCGCTCGTCGGCTCGTCCGCGATGAGCAGTGCGGGCTTGAGCGCCAGTGCACGTGCGATGCCGATGCGCTGCTTCTGTCCACCGGACAGCTCGTGCGGGTACCGGGTCGCGTACGTGCGGGGCAGGCGGACGCTGTCGAGGAGCGTGTCGACCTCGCGGCTGAGCGCCCCGCCCTTGATCCCCTTCGCGAGGAACAGCGGCTCACCGATCGACTGGCCGATCGTCATGCGCGGGTTCAGCGAGGACGCCGGGTCCTGGAAGACGATGCCGGCGTTCTTGTGCACGCTGCGGACGAGCGAGCGGGTGGGCTTGGAGAGGTCGACACCGGTGACCTCGAGCTTGCCCTCGGTGATCGGGAGGAGGCCGATCGCGGCACGACCGAGGGTGGTCTTGCCCGAGCCGGACTCGCCGACGAGACCGACGACCTCGCCCTCGTGCACCGTGAGGTCGACGTGGTCGATCGCCCGGAACGCCTTCACCCGTCCACGACCCGCGTACTCGATGACCGCGTCCGTGAACTGCAGGACGGGCGCACCGAGGTCCTGCGTCGGCTCGTCGTGCACGGCGGTGTGGCCCGGACCGGACTGGACCGTCGCCGGAGCGGCGTCGCCGTGCTCGGCCTCGACCACGTTCTCGAGGGTCGCCGTGAGGTCGATCGCCTCGCCACCCGCCTGGCCGAGCCGGGGCACGGCGTCGAGCAATGTCTGCGTGTACTCGTGCTGCGGGTCGGCGAAGACCCCGGCGACCGAACCCGTCTCGACGGCCTCGCCCTGCCGCATCACCACGATCCGGTCCGCGAGGTCCGCGACGACGCCCATGTCGTGCGTGATGAGGAGCACGGCGCTCCCGAGCTTGCCCGCGAGGTTCCGGATGAGGTCGAGGATCTCGGCCTGGACCGTGACGTCGAGCGCCGTCGTCGGCTCGTCCGCGATGAGGAGCTTCGGGTCGCACGAGATCGACTGCGCGATCATGGCACGCTGCCGCTGTCCGCCGGAGAGCTGGTGCGGGTAGGAGTTGAAGGCCTTCTGCGGGTCGGGCATCTCGACGAGCGTCAGCAGCTCGATCGCCCGCTCGGCAGCCTCGTGCGGCGAGATGCCGTAGTGGATGCGGAGGGTCTCGACGATCTGCGACCCGACCGTGAACACCGGGTTGAGGGCGGTCATCGGCTCCTGGAAGATGACCGCGATCTCCTTGCCGCGGTACTCGCGCATCTGCGCGGACCGCAGCCCGAGGAGCTCGTTGCCGTTGAACCGGACCGACCCCGTGACGCGGGCGTTCCGGGGCAGGAGCCCGAGGATCGACATCGAGCTCACCGACTTGCCGGAGCCGGACTCGCCGACGAGCGCCAGGACCTCACCCGACGCGATCTGGTAGTTCAGGTGCTTGACCGCGGGGGTCCACACGTCGTCGACCGCGAAGTCGACGGACAGGTCGGTGACCTCGACGACGGCGGTGGCCGTGGCCGGAGCGGTGGAGACGGGCGTGCTCATCGACGTCCGGTCCTTTCTCGGTCGCTCATGGCGACCGCGTTCGAGGAGTCTGTCGTGCGTGTCCGGTGCGTGCGACCTGCGACGATGGAGGCATGGTCACTCCCGCGCCGTCCGGCCGCACCGTGTTCGTGTCGAGGTTCAACCGCCGGCTCGCGATCGGCCTGTGGGTGCTCGTGGCGGTGCTGCTCGCGTCGAGCCTGCTGATCGACCCCGCTCCGGTGAAGCTGCTCGGGCTCGTGCCGGCCGCGTTCGGGGTGCTCGTCGGCTGGAGTGCACTGTGGCACCCGAACGTCGTGGTCGACGACGACGGCGTCGAAGTGGTGAACGTCTTCAGCACCGTCGTGGTTCCGTGGGCCGCGCTCGTGCACGTCGACACACGCTTCGCGCTGACGCTCGTCACGCCGGGCCGGAAGGTCGCCGCGTGGGCCGCCCCGGCCCCCGGACGCGCGGGGACCGCGGTGGCACGACGTCGAGAACAGCGGCACGGCAGGGCGTCGACGGTTCCGGTGGCCGGTCAGGGTGAGCGTCGCGCCGGCGACCTGCTCGCGACGGACTCCGGTGACGCCGCCTACCTCGTCCGCGAGCGGTGGGAGGAGCTCCGCGAGGCGGACCGCATCCCGCTCGGGGTCGCGGACACCACGGTCGTGCCGATGCGACTGCACTGGCTGACGATCGTGCTGCTGGTCGCCACGGCCGTCGGTGGCTGGTTCGCGCTCGCCGCGCAGTAGCGCGACGCACACTGTGCCGGACTGGAGGGACGGCGCACCTGGCACCGCGCCTCCAGACCGGCGCGTGTCGGCCGGGAACCGGCGGCGTGGGCCCGCCGTCCGCGAGTCGGTCAGCAGCACACCCATGCGCTTGTCTGCACTCACGCGCTGATCTGCACTCACGCGCTGATCTGCTCGGAGGCCGACGTGTTCGTGACCTCCGCATCGCGGGTGCGGCGCAGGCTGAACCGCTTGGAGCGCGGGTCGAACGCGTCACGGAGACCGTCACCGATGAAGTTCGCGCACAGGGCGAGCAGCACGATGAACACAGCGGGCCACCAGAACAGGTACGGGCGCGTGGAGATCGCGGACTGGTTCTGGCTGATGAGGAGACCGAGCGACGAGTCCGGCGCCTTGATGCCGTAGCCGAGGAAGCTCAGCGCGGTCTCGAGCAGGATCGCGCTCGCGGTGAGCAGCGTGGCGGCGACGATGATGACACCGATCGCGTTCGGCAGGATGTGCCGGAAGATGATCCGGCCGTCGGACGCTCCTGCGACCCGCGCCGCCTCGACGAACTCGCGCTCACGGAGCGACAGGAACTCCGCGCGGACCAGTCGGGCGACGACCATCCACGACACGAGTCCGAGCAGGAGGGCGAGGCCCCAGGCTCCGAGTCCGTTCGCCGTCTTGCCGACCACGGCGCCGATGACGATCGCGGGGATGACGATGAAGATGTCGGTGATGCGCATCAGGATCGCGTCGACCGCACCGCGGAAGTAGCCCGCGACGGCACCGACGACGACACCGATGAAGGTCGCGAACAGACCGATCACGAGCATGACCAGCACGGAGTTCTGGATGCCGCGCATCGTCAGGGCGAAGTAGTCCTTGCCGATGCGGTCCTGCCCGAACGGGTGCTGCCCGAAGTGGACCCCGGCCCCGCCGAGCCACTGCGGGATGATCGAGAGCGTCGGGGCGCCCTGGTTCACCTGGTCGTCGAGTTCCTGGTACGTCCAGCGCCACCAGCCGGGGATCGGGCCGAGGCCGATGGCCGAGATGCTCAGCACGATCACGAGCACGAAGACGATGACCGAGATCACGGCGACGCGGTTCGCGACGAAGCGCTTGTACGCGATGCGGCCCTGGCTCTCGCCATCGTGGCCGTCCTGGGTGTTCTGCGCCTCGACCGTGTCGGTGAGGTTCGGCTCGAGCGATGCGCCGCCCTGGATGGTGCTCATCGGATCGTCTCCGTCATCGAGGTCGTGCGGACGTCGGGCTGCTCGCCGCGGACTGGCTGCTCGCCGCGGACTGGCTGCTCGCCGCGGGTCATCGGACACGCACCCGGGGGTCGAGCGCCGTGTAGGCGAGGTCGGCCAGGAAGTTGAACGCGATGGCCGTGATCGCGATGACGAGGAAGTACCCCATCACCGGGTTCACGTCCGTCCGCCCGAGCCCCGAGTTGAACAGGGCCCCCATACCGGAGATCGCGAACACCGTCTCCGTGATGACCGCACCACCGAGCAGCGCGCCGATGTCGGTCGCGACGAGGGTGGCGAGCGGGATGAGCGCGTTGCGGAGTGCGTGGCGGACGATGACCGTCCGCTCCGGGAGCCCCTTGGCGCGCGCCGTCCGGACGTAGTCCTGGTCGAGGACCTCGAGCATGCCCGAGCGCGCGTACCGGGCGTAGCTCGCGAAGCTGATCAGCAGGAGGCTGATGGAGGGCAGCAGGAGGTGCGTGTAGGTGTCGAGACCGTGCACCCAGAAGTCGCCCTCGAGCGTCGGCGTCGATGAGCCGACCGTCGCGATCGGGCGACCGCCGACCGAGTTCGAGTAGGCCGGCCAGGCACGCATGAAGCGGTCGAGCAGCACGATCCCTGCGGTGAGGACCGCGGTGAGCGCACCGATGCGCATCATGAGCGGCCGGTCGTACCCGCCGACGAAGTACCCGGACACGAGGCCGACGAGCAGCGCGGCGACTGCCAGGATCAGGATCGTCCCGCCGGTCGACACGTTGAGGAGCCCCTGCAGCGCGAAGTACGAGACGATCGCGACGAGCACGTTGATCCCGCCGACGAGCCACGCGCGGCGGTTGTTCGTGCCGGCGAGCACCGAGACGATCGCGAGGCCGATGCCCGCCGTGAAGAGGATGACGAACACCGGGCCGAGTGACGGCTTCGTGAACCACCCCGTCGCCGACATGAGCGCCAGGAGCCCCGCCGTCACCACGCCCGAGATGAGGAACGCGTACAGCCGTCGCTTGGCGGTCCCCCCGACGATCAGCTGGACGATCGCACCGACCACGATCCCGACGACGATCACGGTCGTCACAGCGATCTTCGGATCGGCGAGGAAGTTGTTGTACCCGAGTGCCACGAAGGACTTCAGCAGCACGGCCATCAGGAACGACGGCAGCGAGTAGAGGAAGAAGCTGACGAGGGTGACCGAGTAGTCGAAGCCCGAGTAGACGCGCAGCGCGGTCACGATGCCGAGCGCGACACCGAGGACGATCGCGATGATGAACGAGAAGACCACGAGCTGCAGCGTCGAGCCGAGCGCCTGGGGCAGCAGCGCGGAGACCGACTGGCCCTGGAACGTGGTGCCGAGGTCGCACTGCCCGATCACGCACTTGCCGACGCCGCCGAGCCACAGGAGCCATCGCAGCGGGGGGATGAGGTCGAGGTGCTGCGTCGCGGTGCGCGCGGCGATCAGTTCGGCCTTGTTCGGCGACGTACTTTCGCGGATGTCTGCGAGGGGGTCCCCAGCGATCGCGGCGAGGTTGTACATGATGAACGATGCCGCGACGAGGACGAGGATCGAGACGAGGATCCGTCTCGTGATGAAGCTCACCATGGGTGATGGTGCCTCTCGGGGTGGGATGTCCGCAACCGTCGTGGGGTGGTTCGGACGTCGATGGACCGGTCGGTGGTGCCGGACTGCGATGGACCGGACAAGGATACGGGGTGTTTCGACCCGTCAGCCATACGGGTTCTCTCAACCCGTCGGTGGAGGGGCCTCGCCGATGGCTGGGCCCGCCCATGGCTGAGCCCCGCCGACTGCTGGGCCGGGACCCAGCGAAGGGCGCCGGACTCGATGAGCCCGGCGCCCCCGCGTGGGTGGTGTTGCGTCAGTGGGCCGTCAGGCTCACTTGCTCCAGTCCCAGATGTTCCAGACGAGACCGGTCTGGCCGCCGAAGTACTTGACGCCCTTGAGCGACTTGTTCACGGCGAAGATACCGGGCGACTGGAACAGCGGCAGACCGTAGGCCTGCTGGAAGGCGATCTTGTCGATCTCCTGCTTCTGGTCGACGAGCTTGGAGGTGTCGAGCGTGGTCTGCGTCTCACCCGAGAGCTTGTCCGCGTCGGCGTTGCTGAACTTGTTGTAGTTCGAGCCGTTGCCGATCTGGAAGAGCTGCGGGATCTGCGCGTTCCCGGCGCCCGGGTTCACCCAACCGAAGATCGACGCGTCGTAGTCACCACCGGGGAGCAGTGTTCCCCAGTCGGGCGATCCACCGTCGGTGACCTTGAAGCCGGCCTTGGCAGCCGAGGCCTGGATGGCCTGGAAGCTGTCGACGCGGTTCGGGTTCTTCGAGTTGTAGAGGATCTTGACGGTCGGCGTCGCACCGTTCAGGAGCTGCTTGGCCTTGTCGATGTCGACCTTGTCGTAGTCGGACGAGCCGTTGTTCTTGACGCTGTCGTCGTAGCCGGGCTGACCGGGCAGGAAGATCTGCGAGTTGAGGACCTTCGCGCTCGGGTTGACCGGCGTGACGATCGAGTCGAGGATCTGCTGACGCGGGATGGTCAGGAGGAACGCCTTGCGGGTGTTCTCGTCCTTGAACACGTTCGACCCGAAGTTGAGGTCGAGGTGATCGTAGGCGACCTGGTCGCCGCGGAGGAGGTTGGTGCCCGAGATGGCCTTCAGCGCCTTGACGGTGTCGGCGGACGCCTGCGGCTGGATCGCGTCGACCTCGCCGTTCTGGAGGGCCGTGACCTGGGCGTTCGCGTCACCGATGAACCGGATGACGAGCTTGGAGATCTTGACCTCGTGGTTGCCCTTGTACTCGGGGTTCTTGACGAGGGTCATGGACTGCTTCGGCGTCCAGGAGTCGACCTTCATCGGGCCGCCGGAGACGAGCAGGCCCTTGTTCGACGGCAGGCTCGAGGAGTCGAAGCCGGTGTTCCAGAACTTGGCGACCTTCTGGAGGTCGGCGTTCGGCGAGGCGGGGTTGTCCTTGTCGCCGGCCGGGGTGTCCTTGAGCGTCGAGACGAGCTTGGACTCCGAGATGCCGGCGCCCTTCGCGATGGTCGCGGCGGGGAACTGGATCGGGTTGACGAGGTTCCAGTCGACGTACGGGTCGTTGTACGTGATGGTGATCGACTTGTCGTTGTTCACCTTGGGGAACTTCGTCGAGTAGATGTCACCCTGGGCCGTGGAGAAGTACTGCGTGCCCTTGGTGACCTCGGCGGTCTCGGGGTCGAGCGTCGCGGAGTCGTAGTACCCGGAGAGCGCTGCCCATCCCATGAGGAGGTCGTCGGAGTCCATCGCCTTGCCGTCGGACCACTTGGCGTTCTTGTTGAGCGTGTACTGCACCGTGAGCGGGTCGCTGCTCAGCTTCTTGTAGGAGCCGATGTCGGTGTTCTGCTCGATCTTGTAGTCGCTGTTCGCGAAGTCCCAGAACTGCGGCTGGGTCAACTGGTTGATCATGCCGTTGATGTCGAGGTTGCCCTGGGGCGTGTTCGTGTTGAACGACGTGACCTCGTTGACCTGGGCGATCGTGGCCGTTCCGCCACCGGTGCTCGACGTGTCGTCCGAGCTGCTGGTCGTGGTGCAGCCGGCGAGCACGACGGCTGCGGTGCCGGCGATGGCGACTGCGCCGATGGCCTGACGCCACCGCCTCTTGGTGATGTTCACTCTGTGATCCTCCTGGATGGATGGTGATCGAACGGCAGGAGGCATGCCTCACCGCACGTTCGTGAGAACGATAGGTGCGGCTTGCAGGCACCTCAAAATCCGTGGAGAAGTTGTTACACACCGGAAACCACCGCGCGAGATCGTTGCGGCAGGATACGGAATCTTGCTTCAGGTCGGGGGATGCGCAACGAATCCGCTTGACGGGACACCATCGGTAGCGCAGGCCCATCCGGCCGGTGAACATCCGGTTCGCGCCCCGAGCAGCCGAACGGTCGTAGCGTTGTTCCATGCACCCCTCCGACATCGCGCACCTGCTCGTCCCGTCACGCCCGGCCCTCGTCGGCGATCCACGATCCGGCGGCTTCCTGCTGACCGCGCTGGCGCACCCGGACCTCGAGGCCGACGAGAACGTGAGCCGGATCGACCGGGTGGGCGGCGACGGCACGACGAGCCCGTGGACCGTGGGACCGCACGACGGCGGCGTCGTCGTCGCGCCCGACGGCCGGTCTGTCGCCTTCACGCGGGTCGTCGGTGGCGACGGTCCTGACACCCACCCGCAGCTCGTCGTCATGCCGGTCGACGGCGGCGAGGCCCGTGTGCTCACGGCACTCCCCCTCGGTGTCGACGCCACCGTGGCGTGGTCACCCGACTCCTCGCGGATCGTCGCGACCGCCAGGATCCCCGAGCCCGGACGGTACGGCACGGCGCTCCCGGACGGCAGCACGCTGGTTGCGGGAGCGGAGCCGCCCCGACACATCGACCGCCTCGACTACCGGATGGACGGCGTGGGGTTCCTCCGCGACCGCGTCCGCCGACTGGTCGTCGTGGACGTCGCCGCAGCACTCGACGGGCAGCTCGTCACCACGGCGGTCACGGACGGCTCGACCCCGGTGAGCGACCCCGTGTGGACCCCCGACGGACAGACGGTCATCGTCAGCGCTCCCCGCGACCTCGGCGTGTCCGAGACGCTGGAGAGCGACCTCTACCGCGTCGACCTCGCATCCGGCGCACTCGCGCTGCACGCCAGGTCCGCGGGCGAGGCCGGCAGTCCGTTCTTCGGTCCGGACGGCACGCTCTTCTGGGCGGGGACCGACCGCGAGAAGGGTGTCGTCGCCGTACCGACCGCGCTGTACGCCGGAGTCCCCTCCCCCGACGACGACGGGGTGCTGATCGGACGCGCGCTGACCGACGACCGGACCGTCGAACTCGAGGCCGGCGCCGGACTCGTCGCCGCGCGCGCACACGACGTCCTCGTCGCGGTGACTACCCGCGGTGCGGTCGAGCTGCGGAGCGTCCCGTGGACGGGCACCGCGCCGGAGGCTCCGCTGACGCTCGACGAGCTGCCCGTCGTGCTCGGCGGCGAGGTGGTCGTCCGCGCGTTCTCGGTCGCGGACGACCTGGTCGCCGCGTCGGTCGCGTTCCCGGACAGCGCGGGCGAGGTGGTGCTGCTGGAGGTGGCGTCGACCGCCGGGGCCGCCACGGGGTCCGCCGAAGGGTCCGGCGCCGAGTCGCGGCCCGACGCCGGTTCCGGTTCGGGTTCGGGTTCGGTCACCGTCCTGACGGGAGGCACGGCTGACGTCCGCACTGCCGCCGACGTCGCGCTGACCGGGTACGGTACGCACCTCCGGGAGGCCGGACTCCGCCCCGTCGAGGAACTCCACGGCACGGCTCCCGACGGCTACCCCGTCCACGGCTGGCTCGTCCTGCCGGAGGGCGACGGGCCCCATCCCGTGCTCCGCGTCGTGCACGGCGGCCCGAACGCCGCCGATTCACGTGCCGTCTTCGACGAGGCGCAGGTGTACGCGGCCGCCGGGTACGCCGTGGTGATCGGGAACCCCCGTGGTTCGGCGGGCTACGGACGGGACCACGGGCAGGCGATCGTGGGCGCGCTCGGGACCCTCGACGTGGACGACGTCCTGGCGCTCCTCGACACGGCGCTCGAGCGGCCGGACCTCGACGCGTCCCGTGTCGGGATCATGGGTGGCTCCTACGGCGGGTTCATGACCTCGTGGCTCGCGGCGAAGCACGGGGACCGGTTCGTCGCGGCGTGGAGCGAGCGCGCCGTGAACGCCTGGGACTCCTTCGCTGGCAGCTCGGACATCGGGTACTTCTTCGCGGACGCCTACGTCGGTGCGGACCCGGACGAGCAGCGGCGGCGCAGCCCGTTGACCTACGCCGGCGACGTGACGATCCCGTTCATGGTGGCGCACTCCGAGCAGGACTGGCGGTGCCCGCTCGAGCAGGGGCAGCGACAGTTCGTGGCGCTGAAGCGCGCCGGTGTGGCCGCCGAGTTCCTGCTGTTCCCCGGCGAGGGCCACGAGCTCTCCCGGTCCGGGCGTCCGAGCCACCGCGTGCAGCGCTTCGAGCACGTCCTCCGGTTCTGGGGCGAGCACCTCCCCGTGTCCTGACCCCCCTTCCGCCCTCCTCCTTCCGCAAAACACCAGGTTGGCCGCGTCGCGCGGAGGTATATCCCTGCGCGAACCGGCCAGGTTGGTGTTTTGCGGAACGGGCCGGCGGGCTGGGGCGAGACGGGGGACGGGCTGCGGGCACGACGACGCCCCCGGGACCTGGTCCCGGGGGCGTCGTGGTGTCGGGCCGGGTGATCGGCTACTCGGCGAAGGCCTCGATCGGCGGGCAGGCGCACACCAGGTTGCGGTCCCCGTACGCCTGGTCGATGCGGCGCACCGGCGGCCAGTACTTCGACGCCGCGATGCCCGGCAACGGGTAGACGGCCTGCTCGCGGGTGTAGGCGTGCGACCACTCCCCCGCGATGACGCTCGACGCGGTGTGCGGCGCCCCGACGAGCGGGTTGTCGTCAGCGGGCCAGGTGCCGGCGGCGACCTCGTCGGCCTCGGCGCGGATCGCGAGCATGGCATCGACGAACCGGTCGAGTTCGGCGAGGTCCTCGCTCTCGGTCGGCTCGACCATGAGGGTGCCGACGACCGGGAACGACATCGTCGGGGCGTGGAACCCGTAGTCGACGAGCCGCTTGGCGACGTCGTCGACCGTGATGCCGGTGGACTCCTTGAGCGGACGGAGGTCGAGGATGCACTCGTGCGCCACCAGTCCGGCATCGCCCGTGTAGAGCACCGGGTAGGCGTCCCGGAGCTTGGCGGCGAGGTAGTTCGCCCCGAGCACCGCGGCCTCCGTGGCGGCCGTGAGTCCCTCGACGCCCATCATCCGGACGTACGCCCAGGTGATCGGCAGGATGCTCGGGCTGCCGTACGGTGCCGCGGACACCGGACCTCCGCCGTGTGCGAGCCGCTGCGGGGCGGACGCGAGGGCCGCTTCCGAGTCGAGCCGTTCCTCCAGACCGGCCCCGGCGACCGCGGGCACGACGTCGGACGCCGTCGATCCCGGTCGCCGGTCCGGCTGCTGCGCCATCGGGTGCCCGGGCAGGAACGGCGCGAGGTGCGCCTTCGCCGCGACCGGTCCGACACCGGGGCCGCCGCCACCGTGCGGGATGCAGAACGTCTTGTGCAGGTTGAGGTGCGAGACATCGCCACCGAAGTCCCCGAACCGCGCGTGCCCGAGCAGTGCGTTGAGGTTCGCGCCGTCGACGTAGACCTGTCCGCCGGCGTCGTGCACCGCATCGCAGATCGCCCGGATCTCGTGCTCGTAGACGCCGTGGGTCGACGGGTAGGTGATCATCAGCGCGGCGATCGCTCCGGCGTGCTGCGTGATCTTCGCGCGGAGGTCGTCGAGGTCGACGTTGCCGGCGTCGTCGCACGCCACGACGACGACCTTCATGCCCGCGAGGACGGCACTGGCGGCGTTCGTGCCGTGCGCGCTCGACGGGATGAGACAGATCGTCCGCTCGGTGTCACCGTTCGCCTGGTGGTACCCGTGGATCGCGAGGAGCCCCGCCAGCTCGCCCTGGCTGCCGGCGTTCGGCTGCAGGGACACCGTGTCGTACCCGGTGACCTCGGCGAGCCAGGTCTCGAGGTCGCCGACGAGCGTCAGGTAGCCCTGCACGTCGGACGCCGGTGCGAACGGGTGGATGCCGGCGAACTCCGGCCACGTGACCGCCGCCATCTCGGTCGCCGCGTTCAGCTTCATGGTGCAGCTGCCGAGCGGGATCATGCCGCGGTCGAGGGCGTAGTCCTTGTCGGACAGGTGCTTGAGGTACCGCATCATCCGGGTCTCGCTCCGGTGCGCCTGGAACACGGGGTGCGTCAGGTACTCCGACGTCCGGCCGAGCGCCGCCGGGATGCCGTTCGACGCCGCGAGCACGGTGCGCTCCTCGACGCGGTCACCGAGCACGCGGACGATCGCGACGACGTCCGAGGCCGTCGTGGTCTCGTCGGTGGAGACGAGCACGACGTCGTCGGAGGCGGCGTGGAGCAGGTACCCGGCCTCGGCGGCGGCGGCCACGACGGTGTGCGCGTGGCCGGGGATCCGGAGCGTGAGGGTGTCGAAGAAGGCGTCGTGGACGACCTCGACCCCCGCCTCGCGCGCACCCACGGCGATCGCGCCGGCCATCGTCGCGACGCGGTTCGCGATGAAGCGCAGTCCCTCGGGCCCGTGGTAGACGGCGTACATCGACGCCATCACCGCGAGCAGGACCTGCGCGGTGCAGATGTTGCTCGTCGCCTTCTCGCGCCGGATGTGCTGTTCGCGGGTCTGCAGGCTCAGCCGGTACGCCATGCCCCCGTCGGCGTCGAACGACACCCCGACGAGCCGCCCGGGGAGCTGTCGCTCGAGACCGGCGCGGACTGCGAGGTACCCGGCGTGCGGACCGCCGAAGCCGAGCGGGACGCCGAAGCGCTGCGTGGTGCCGACGGAGACGTCCGCGCCCAGGTCCCCCGGGCTCTTCAGGAGCGTCATCGCGAGCAGGTCCGCCGCGACGACCGCGATGCCCCCACCCGCGTGGATGCGGTCGATGACGCCCGCGGGATCGGCCACGCGACCCGATGCCCCGGGGTACTGCACGACGAGGCCGAACGCGCCGTCGACGTCCGCGTCGGTGAGCCCGTCGGCGACGTCGAACGTGGTGATCGCGATGCCGACGGCGTCCGCGCGGTGCCGGAGCAGCGCCATGGTCTGTGGCAGGACGTCCTGGTCGACGAGGAACGTGTCCCCCTTGACCTTCGACGCGCGCCGGGCGAGGAGCATGCCCTCGACCACCGCCGTGCCCTCGTCGAGCATGGACGCGCCGGCGGTGGCCATCCCGGTGAGGTCGGAGACCATCGTCTGGAAGTTGATGAGGGCCTCGAGCCGACCCTGCGAGATCTCCGGCTGGTACGGCGTGTAGGCCGTGTACCAGCTCGGGTTCTCGAGGACGTTCCGCTGGATGACGGCCGGCGTGTGGGTGCCGTAGTAACCGAGCCCGATCATCGGGCGTCGGACGGTGTTCCCGCCGGCGATCGCCCGGAGCTCCGCGAGTGCCTCGGTCTCCCCGACGGCCGCGGGGATCGTGGAGTACGCGATCGGCTCGGCGTGGATCGACTCGGGGACGGCCGCGCGGACGAGCGCGTCGATCGAGTCGTACCCGACCGCGTCGAGCATCCGGCGCTGGTCGAGCGGTGTCGTGCCGATGTGGCGGTCGGCGAACGTGGTCTGGAGGTTGTCCTGGTCCGTCATGCGATCAGCTCGCGAACGCGGCGTAGCCGGTGTGGTCCATGAGGTCGCCGGGGATGCCGCCCTCGGCCAGCTTGATGCGGACGAGCCAGGCGTCGCCGAACGGGTCCTTGTTGACCGAGTCCGGATCGCTCACGACGGCCTCGTTGATCTCGACGACGGTGCCGGAGACGGGCGCGAACAGCTCGCCGACGCTCTTGGTCGACTCGATCTCGCCGAGGGACTCGCCGACGACCGCGGTCGCGCCGACCTCGGGGAGCTCGACGTACACGACGTCCCCGAGCTGGTTCGCGGCGAAGTCGGTGATGCCGACCGTGACGGTGTCGCCGTCGACGCTCAGCCACTCGTGGTCCTTGGTGTACTGGAGCGTGGTGATGTCGTTCATGCGGGTCAGCCTTTCGCCTGGCGGCGGTAGAAGGGGAACGAGGAGACGGTGCTGGGGATGGATGTGCCGCGGACGTCGATGTGGAGGACGGTTCCCGGCTCGGTGTACCCGGGCTCGACGAACGCCATCGCGACGGGGTGACCGAGTGTCGGGGAGAGCGCGCCGGAGGTGACGACGCCGATCCGCCGGTCGCCGTCCATCACGGGGTAGCCGGCCCGCGCGGCACGACGACCCTCCATGACGATGCCGACGAGCACGGGTGCGTCCTCGGCAGGCGCGACGCCGTCCCGGCCGACGAACGTCGTGTCCATCGCGACCACCCGGCCGAGCCCCGCCTGGGCCGGCCGTGTCGTGGTGTCGAGTTCGTGCCCGTAGAGCGGCATGCCCGCCTCGAGCCGCAGGGTGTCCCGCGACGCGAGACCCGCGGGTACCACTCCGCGGTCGGCCCCGGTGTCGAGCAGCGCGTCCCAGATCGTCGGCGCGAGCTCCGGTGGGCAGTAGATCTCGAAGCCGTCCTCGCCGGTGTAGCCGGTCCGTGCGACGAGCACGCCCTGTCCGTCGAACGACGCGTGCAGGACCCGGTAGTAGCGGAGCTCGTCCAGGGGCGTCTCGGGCTGCAGGCGGTCCTCGACGACGAGCGCGTCGAGGGTCCCTGCGGCGGCCGGGCCCTGGATCGCCACGAGGGCGGTGGTGTCGCTGTCGTCGGAGACCTCGACGTCGAACGACCGGCCGGACGGAGCGACGACGCGAGCCTGGAGCGCGGACACCGCCACCTCGCGGTTCGCGGCGTTGGCGACGACGAGGAACGTGTCGTCGTCGGTCCGGTACACGACGAGGTCGTCGAGGATGCCACCGTCGTCCGCGAGCAGCAGGGAGTACTTGGCGCGGCCGACGGGCATGGTGCCGAAGGACCCGGCGAGCGCCGCGTCGAGGAACGCCGTCGCCTCGGGGCCCGCCACGCCGATCTCCGCCATGTGCGAGAGGTCGAACACGCCCGCGGCCGAGCGCACGGCGTGGTGCTCGGCGAGGTCCGAGGTGTACCGGACGGGCATCTGCCATCCCGCGAAGTCGGTGAACGAGGCACCGGCGGCGACGTGTGCGGCATGCAGCGGCGACTCGCGCGGCGGAGCAACCGGAGTACCCGGAGCAGCCGGGGCAACCGGCGAGGCGGACGGATCGGACATGGTGGAGTTCTCCTGGGATCGGCACGGCCCGGCGGACGCCGGACACGGCCCGACGGACACCGCCGGGCGGAACTCCCCCTCTGTCATCTCCTCGAGCGTCGGTCGTGCGCGCTCCCTGTGCCTGAGAGTTTCACCCCGCCGTCGAGGACGATCGGGGCTTTCACCGTGGGCGAGGACGCACCGGGGGCGCGTCCTGCTTTCCAGAGTGGCCTGACTCCTGCGGTCGTGAGACCTGAGAGATTGACGGGGAGGTTGCTCCTTCGGTGTCCGATCGGACGGTGGCCTTGTGGCGTGCCGGTTCGATCGGAGCTCTCCCGCAGGGTGTGAGCGGCCCGGTGTTCGGTTGTGGGACCGATCGTACCCGCCCCGTGTTTCAGCCACGTGACGTCTGCCGTTCGACAACACGTAGAGTGATGCCGTGGCAGGACAGCGATCACGGCCCCGCGGGCAGCTCGAGCAGGCGGTGCTCGACGCGCTCTGGGCCCCGGACGCGCACGATGGCCTCACCGCCCGCGCGATCCTGGAGTCCTTCCCGGAGCCGCGCCCCGCGCTGACGACGGTCCTCACGGTGCTCGACCGCCTCGGCCGGAAGGGCACCGTCACCCGCCACGAGCACGCCGACGCGGCCCTGACGTTCCGCGCCGCACACTCCCGCGCCGACCACACCGCCTCCCTGATGAACTCCGCCCTCGCCGCGTCGACGGACCGCGAGGCAGCGCTGCTCCAGTTCACCGGTTCGCTCGCCTCCGACGACCTCGACGCCCTGCGGAGAGCGATCGACGCTCACCGGGGCTGACCGGGCACCGACGTGGTCATCACCGGCGTGGCGCTCCTCGTGGTCGCGATCGTCGTCGTGGCCCTCGCCCCGCGCGGCCTCACCCGCTGGGCGTGGACGATCGACCGACCACGGACGGCGCTCGTCGCGTGGAGCGCCGCGGTGGTCGTCGGGGTGCTCGGGTTCATCGGCGGCATCACCCTCGTGGTGCTCTCCGGCCGACCCTCGGACGATCCGTTCGGCGTCGCGGACTCCCCCACGCACGGCGTCCACCTCGTCGTCGCGGTCGCTGCCGTCGTCGCGTTCGTGATCGCCGTCCGAGTCCGCCCCGGCGCCGAGCACGCCGCCGTCCGCGAGGCCATCCACTCCGGCGTCGCGCCCCGACGACTGGTCGACGGCACGATCGTCGCGGTGGTCGAGGCCGACCACGCCCTCGCCTGCGCGGTCCCCGGACGGAGCGGTGGCGTGCTCCTCAGCACGGGCCTGACCGCCCGGCTCGACGAGGACGAGCTCGACGCCGTCGTCGCCCACGAGTCGGCCCACCTCCGAGGCCGTCACGCGAGCGTCGTCGCGGTCGCCGAGTCCATCGAACGCACCGTGCCCTGGGTCCCCGGAGCCCGCGCGATGGCGCGATCGAGCCGCGTCCTCGTCGAGTTCGCCGCCGACGACGCAGCGGCACGCCGGGTCGGCGCCGACGCGCTCGCCCGCGCGGTCCGCGCAGCCGATCCCGACTCGGCCCTGTCCGCGGTGCGCATCGCGCGCCTGCAGCGCCGCTGACCACCGGACGGGAGGCGCGGGTCGGCCCCGCACCGTCCCTCCCGTCCGCCCCGCCACCCGCCCGGCGGACCGCAGCGCGACCGTCGGACGTCAGCACGACGGACGTCAGCACGACGGACGTCGGCACGACGGATTAGGCTTGGATGACCGTTCACCCGAGGGGAATCCGTGAAGCCGCTCACCGAGGCCGACATCCGATCGTCGTTCGTCAACGCGATGCCGGATGAACTCGACCACCTGCCGATCCCGGGTCTCCACGAGATGCTCTGGGACGAACGGGAGTTCCTCGGCTGGCGCGACCCGCAGGCCTCGCGCCGTGGGTACATGGTGCAGTGGATGGACGGCGTCGCGACCGGGATCGTCGTCCGGGCTGCCGGAGGGTCGCTCCGACCGGGCATCGCCGCGATGTGCTCCTTCTGTCACTCGCCGCAGCCGGCGACGCAGGTGCGCCTGTTCTCGGCGGCCCGCGCCGGTGAGGCCGGGCTGAACGGCAACACGATCGGCTCGTACATCTGCGAGGACCTGGCGTGCTCGATCCTCATCCGCGTGGCGCCCCCGCACCTCAACCCGCCGGAGATGATCGCTGCCCGGAGTGCCGCCCTCCTCCAGCGGGTGCAGAACTTCACGGCCGACATCATGCGGACGGCGTGACGCCCTTCTCAGCCGCCCGATGGGTGACGATCGAGGAGCTCGACGAGGGCCGATGGTCCCTCACCCTGCTCGACGACGCGGACGACGAGATCCGCTCATTCGGCATGGGCATCGAAGGATCGTGGGACCCGGACGTCGTCGACCACGTCGACGCCGTGCTCGCACAGCTCGGGCTGCGGTACCGGGGATCCCGACCGTGGGACGTCGACGAGGTCGGCGCGCACCGCGCGCCCGTCCTCCCCAGCTGACCGAGCGGACGCGTCCCTCCACAGGAGCGTGGCTCCGTCAGGCGTGCGTCCAGAGCGGCGCACTAGCGTCGGTCGCATCATCGTCACCGGACTGGAGGGACGGTGCCAGACCGGCACGTCCCTCCAGTCCGTCCGTCACTCCGGAAGGAACCATCCGCACATGTCCGTCGTGAAGATCAACGCCATCCACGTCCCCGAGGGGTCCGGCACCGAGCTCGAGTCGCGGTTCGCTGCGCGCAAGCACTCGGTCGACGGCGCCCCCGGGTTCGAGGGCTTCCAGCTGCTCCGTCCCGTGAAGGGCGATGACCGCTACTTCGTCGTGACGACGTGGGCGACCGAGCAGGCCTTCCAGGACTGGTCAGCGAACGGGGCCGCCGCTGCGCACGCTCGACCCGAGGGGCACGGGGACGACGGTGCGCGGAAGCCCGTCGCATCGGGCGCCGACCTGCTGGAGTTCGAGGTCGTCGAGCTGTAGCCCCGGTGCGTTCCCTGCAGCCCGAACGTCCTCTCCCGTCACGGATCCGCCGGACGGGTCTGTTCGCCGCAACCCTCGCCCTGAGTGCGATCGTGCTCGCCGGGTGCTCGGCCGGCGGCGGTCCCGCATCGGCCCCATCGAACTCGCCGTCTGCATCGGCCTCCGTGTCGGGGTCGTCCTCGTCGGCGGGCGCCGGACACTCGCTCACCACGCCGGCCACCACCCGGGCGTTCGCCGCGCTCGAACAGCAGTACGGCGCCCAGGTCGGGGTCCGCGTGCTCGACACCGGATCCGGCAACACCCTCGGGTACCGGGACGACACCCGGTTCGCGTTCGCCTCGACCTCGAAACTCCTCACCGCCGGGCTCCTCCTCCGGACGGCCTCCGACGCGGAACTCGACACGGTCGTGCACTACGACGCCGCCGATCTGCTGTCGTATGCACCCGTCACGTCCCAGCACGTCGCCACCGGGATGTCCCTGCGCGACCTGGTCACGGCCGCGCTGCAGGTCAGCGACAACACGGCCGCGAACCTGGTGACCGAACACCTCGGCGGTCCCGCGGCCGTCCAGTCCGCGCTCCGAACGCTCGGCGACAGCACGACGAACGTCGACCGGACGGAGCCGGACCTCAACACGGCGACACCCGGTGACGTCCGCGACACGACGACACCGCACGCGCTCGCCACCGACCTCCGCCGGTTCGCGGTCGGTGACCTGCTGACCCCCGCGCGTCGCACGCTCCTGGTGTCGCTGCTCGAAGGCAACACCACGGGCGGGCCGTACGTCCGCGCGGGCGTCCCGGCCGGGTGGACCGTCGGCGACAAGACCGGGAACGGTTCCTACGGCACGCGGAACGACATCGCCGTGGTGACACCGCCGGGGCGCGCGCCGATCATCGTCGTCATCCTGACGAACCGCGGGTCGGCGCAGGACGCGTCGTCGGACGATGCCCTGATCGCGGACGTGACCCGGCAGGTCGTCGAGACCGTCCGCTGACCGGCGGGCCGTCAGTCGTCGGTGTCGACCTCGTTCGTCACGACGTCGCCCGAGCCGGCGTCGATGCGGACGCTGTGCTTCGTGTTCGCCGTGTCGACGACGTTCCCCTCCCAGACGACCGCTCCCGCGTGGTCGTCGAGCCCGAGTTCGGTGACGGTCCCGGCGACGGCGTCCGTCATGACCTTCGCGGCCTCCGTGTGCCCGAGCTTCGCCGCGCCGAGGAACCGCGTGTTCTCGGCGAGGTCGTCCTGGTCGGAGCTCTTCGTGGTCGGGCCGGAGGTGACGCTCGTCCCCGCGGCGTCGGTGTGGACCTCTTGCTCGGCACCGTCCGAGCCGGCGACGAGGACCTCCCAGGACGTCGCCCCGGCCTCCTGCTCGATCGAGATCACGCTGCCGGACCCGACAGCGTCGAGTGCGGACTTCGCAGCGGCCTCGAGCGCGTCGTTGCCGGCTGCCGTCGAACCTCCGGCCGAGCTCGAGGCTCCGGTCGACGAGCTGGCGGAACTCGAGGACGACGACGCCGGGAGCGCGCGGTCGTCGTCGTCGTCGTCGTTCGAGCAGCCGGCGAGCGCCAGTGCCCCGACGAGCGGCAGTCCGACCAGCAGGGTGGTGCGGCGGATGGTGGTGGATCGCTTCGTGGTGTTCATGGGACAAGCGTGGCGGGCGGACGCTGAAGCAGGCCTGAAGCGCCCCCGGCCACGCGTTGCAGCGCCCCCAGCCACACGTTGCAGCGCCCTGCCGCGCGCTCACAGCGCGACGGGCAGGCGCACCACGAACCGCGCGCCGCCGGCCGGTGCGTCCTCGATCGTCACGGTTCCGCCGTGCGCGGCCACGATGCCGTGGACGATCGCCAGGCCGAGGCCCGACCCCCCGGCGTCACGGGCGCGACCATCGTCGAGACGCACGAACCGCTCGAAGACGCGACCACGGTCCTCCAGGCCGATGCCGACGCCGTCGTCGTCGACCGTCACCACCGCGTCTCCCCCGTCCACCGTCGCGCCGAGCGCGATGCCGTGCGCGGCGTGCCGGACGGCGTTGTCGACGAGGTTGCGGACGACCCGGGCGAGGAGCCGCTCGTCGCCGGACACCCGGGCAGCGCCCACCCCCGAGGCATCGACCGCCACGGAACCGAGTCCACGGACCCGGGCGACCTCGGCGAGCAGGAGGTCGTCGAGGTCGACGGTGCGATCCCGCTCGGCGCCCCGCTCGTCCAGACGGGTCAGCAGCAGCAGTGACTCGACGAGGTCCTGGAGCCGGGCGCCCTCGTCGAGCACGACGTCGGAGAGCTCCCCCACGTCGGTCGCCGCGGGGTGCGCGCGGGCGAGTTCGGCGTGCTGCCGGATGGTCGCGAGCGGGGACCGCAGCTCGTGCGAGGCGTCGGCGACGAACCGGTGCTGCACCTCCTGCGACCGCTCGAGCCGCCCGAGCATGCGGTTCAAGGTGTGTGCGAGACGGTCGACCTCGTCCCCGCTCCCGGGTTCGTCGATCCTGGTGTGGAGCCGCCCGGCCTCGATGTCGTCGACCTCGCGGCGCATGCTGTCGACCGGTCGGAGCGCCCGCCCGACGACGATCCACGTCACGAGTCCCATCAGCGCCACGACGACGGGCACGGCGACCACGAGCAGCACCACGACCTCACGGATGGCAGCATCGGCGTCCTCGAGCGGCGCACCGACGACGATCACACCGTCGCCCCCGCCGGGGAGGTCGACGTCGTCCGACACCAGCAGCCACGGTTCGTCGTCGCGTGAGACCCGGGACTCGTCCCGCGTGCTGAGGGCCGCGCCGCCCGCGTCGTCGCCGTGCGCGAGGACCCGGCCGTCGGAGTCCTGCACCTGCACGAGGAGGTCGTCGTCCTGGTCGTCGACAGCCGCGGCACCCTCGGCCTCCACCCGCGACGACAGCGCGTCCAGGGTCTGCGAGGCCGTGTTCCGGACGCCGTCGACGAGCGAGGCCCGGAGCACCAGGACGAACGCGGCCGCACCGAGGACGAGTGCGACGAGGACCACGATCGCCGCCCCGGCGGTCGCGCGGGTCCGGATGGACGCCCGGCGACGACGGGGGTCGCCGGCCGCTGTGCGCGCAGTCACCCTCGGGCGCCCCCGGCCGCGCTCAGCCACCGTCAGCCACCGTCGGCGGCGAGACGGTACCCGGCCCCGCGCACGGTCTCGATCGCCGACCGACCGAACGGGCGGTCGACCTTCTGCCGCAGGTGGCCGACGTACACCTCGACGATGTTCTGGTCGCCCTCGAAGTCGTCGTCCCACACGTTCCCGATGACGTCACGCTTCGCGCGCACCTGCCCCGCGTGCCGCATGAGGTACTCGAGCACGGTGAACTCCCGGCTCGTCAGGTCGAGCAGGGCGTCACCACGCCACACCCGACGTCCGGCCGGATCGAGTCGCAGGTCACCGGCCTGGAGGATCGTGGGGCGTTCCCGGGATCCGCGCCGGACGAGCGCACGGAGACGCGCGACGAGCACCGGGTAGGAGAACGGCTTCGTGACGTAGTCGTCGGCGCCGGCGTCGAGGGCCTCCACCTGGTCCCACTCGCCGTCCTTGGCGGTGAGCATGAGCACCGGCGTCCAGTCCTCCTCTGCCCGGAGGGCCTCGCAGACCGCCCAGCCGCTCATCCCCGGCATCATGAGGTCGAGGAGGATCGCGTCGTAGGTGTTCTCGCGGGCGTACCAGAGGCCGTCGATGCCGTTGTTCGCGACGTCCACGGCGAACCCCTCGGCCTCGAGGCCCCGGCGGACACCGTCGGCGAGCCGGACCTCGTCGTCGACCACGAGTACGCGCATCACCCCAGCATGCCGCCGTCCCGCTGAACCAGCGCTGAAGCGGCGGACCGGCGAACCAGCGAACCGGCGGACCGGCGTGGGGGCGGCAGGGCAGGCGCTCAGCCCCGCAGCGCCTCGAGCACCTTCACGCGGCCGCCGGTCCGGAGCAGCGAGTTCTCGTAGATCCGCGAACCGAGGAGCACCGCCGCGGCTGCCGTCAGCACGATGACCACGAGCGACACGATCGGCTCCCACCACGCGGCCTCGCCGAGGAAGATCCGCATCGGCATCCCGACGGGCGCCGAGAACGGCACGTACGACATCACCGCGAGCACCGCGGAGTTGTCCGAGAAGAAGATGATCAGGAAGTACGGGATCATCACGAGCATCATCACCGGGCTCGTGACGCTCCCGACGTCCTCCTGTCGGGCCACGAGCGACGCCGCCGCCGCGTAGAGCGAGGCGATGAGCACGAACCCGACCGCGAAGAACAGCACGAACCACAGGGCACTCGGACCGAGGGCCGCGAACAGGTCGTCCTGGCCGGTGACGGCGAGCGCGACGGCCGCCACCACCGCGATGAGGACGATCTGGGCGAGGGCCATGATGCTGTTCCCGATCACCTTGCCCGCCATCAGCGCCTTCGCACTCGTCGCGGACATCAGGATCTCGACGACCCTGGTGGACTTCTCCTCGACGACGCTCTGGGCGATCGTCGCGCCGAAGGTCACCGCGGCCATGAAGAACACCACGCCGAACCCGAGTCCGACGAAGTACACCAGCCCGGAGCTCTGGTCGCTCGGGTCGAGGAGCCGGACCGTCGGGGTGGCGCTCAGCTGGCCGACGAGGGTGTCGGGTGCGCTGTCGAGCGCGATGACCGAGAAGCCGAGCGTGTCGTCGGACGGCACGATCGCCGCGTCCACGTCGCCGTTCCGGACGCCTCGCTCGGCAACGGCGACGCTCGACGCATCGCGGACGTCGATGCCCGGGACGTCGCGGAGCGGGGTGCCGGACACGCGCGCGTCGACACCGGACACCACGGCGACGGTCGTCGTGTCGGAGGCCGTCGACCTCGACACGATGCTGCCGACGACGATCGACGCGAGGACGGCGACGAGCAGGATCGCTGCGGAGACGATGAACGCCCTGCTCCGGAGCCGCGCCTGGATCTCGCGTCCGGCGATGAGCTGGACGGAGCGGCTGAACGAGATGTCGTTCATCGGACGACCTCCTTGAAGACCTCGGTGAGACTCGGGATGCGCGGGCCGAAGCTCGCGACGGTGCCGCTCTGCACGGCGCGCTGGAGCACGGTCTGCGCGGTGGCGTCGTCGGCCTCGAACGCGGCGAACCCGCCGTCGAACTCGACGACGCGGACGCCGTCGACCTCGCGGATCCACCCGACGTCGTCGGCGGTGAGCAGCTCCCACGCCTGCGGGCCGGCGGCACGACGCAGCTCGTCCTGGCTGCCCGCGGCGCGGATCCGACCCTCGGCGATCACGACGAGGTCGTCGCACAGCCGCTCGACGAGCTCCAGCTGGTGACTCGAGAAGAGGACGGGCACGCCGTTGGCAGCCTGCTCCTGGAGGACCCCGAGCACCGATTCGACCGCGATCGGGTCGAGCCCGGAGAACGGCTCGTCGAGGATCAGGACCTCGGGTCCGTGCACGAGCGCTGCGGCGATCTGCACGCGCTGCTGGTTGCCGAGGGACAGGCTCTCCACCTGGTCGTTTGCGTGCTGCGCGATGCCGAGCCGGTCGAGGAGCCGGTCCGTCGACGCGTTCGCCGCAGCCTTCGCCATCCCGCGGAGCCTTGCGAGGTACGCGACCTGCTCGGCGACCTTCATCTTCGGGTAGAGACCACGTTCCTCGGGCATGTACCCGAAGCGCCGTCGGTCGTCGGCGCCGATGCGTTGACCGTCGATCGACACGGTCCCGGCGTCGGCTCGGAGCACACCGAGCAGGATCCGCATGGTGGTGGTCTTGCCGGCGCCGTTCCCGCCGACGAATCCGGTGAGCCGACCATCGCTGACGGTGAAGCCGACGTCGTCGAGCACCTGCCGCTCCCCGAACCGCTTGGACACGCTCTCGATCGTGAGCATCGATGCCTCCTGGATCTCGTGGCGACGGCGAGGTCGTCGTCGCGAGGACGACGCTACGGAAGCGCCGAGGGCGGCACATCCGCCGCCCGACGGGCAGCACGCCTCCCCCGTGCGGCGGACGGGCTCAGGCGCCCGGGACCGTCACGCCGTGCTCGTACGCGAACACGACGGCCTGGATCCGGTCTCGGAGGCCGAGCTTCTGCAGGATCTTCGACACGTGCGTCTTCACGGTGGCATCGCCGACGAACAGTGTCCGGGCGATCTCACCGTTGCTGAGCCCCTTCGCGACGAGCCGGAGGACCTCCTCTTCGCGGTCGGTCAGGTCCGCGATCGCAGGACAGTCGCCGTCCGCAGCCGTCGACGGTTCGGGCGCCACGGCGAACCGCTCGATCACCCGCCGTGTCACGTCCGGAGCCAGGAGGGCGTCGCCGCGGGCCACGACCCGGACGGCCTCGATGAGCTTCTCGGGGGTCGTGGTCTTCAGCAGGAACCCGCTCGCACCGGCCCGCAGCGCCTCGAACAGGTAGTCGTCGGCGTCGAACGTGGTGAGCACGAGCACCGCCGGCGGGTCGTCGGCGGCCATGATGCGCCTGGTCGCCTCGATGCCGTCGACCCCCGGCATCTGGACGTCGAGGCAGACCACGTCCGGACGGAGCTCCGCGGCGAGGACCTCGGCCTCGGCACCGTCGCGGCCCTCGCCGACGACGGAGATGCCGGGCTCGGAGTCGAGGATCACCCGGAACCCGCTCCGGACGAGGTCCTGGTCATCGACGAGCAGGACGCGGACGGGACCGCTCCGCTGCGGCATCATGCGGGCAACCATGCGCGGACCAGGTAGCCACCCCGCGTCCGCGGTCCGACGTCGACCGAGCCACCGACCGCTGCGACGCGCTCGCGCATGCCGACGTGCCCGAGGCCGCTCCCAGCCGTTCCTCGGTCGGACGCTGTCGAACCGCTCCCCGCCGAGCCGCGACTCCCCCGGCCGGTGTCCGTCACCTCGAGCTCGACGCCGTCCTCGAGGTAGCGGACCCTGATGTCGATCGCCGCTCCGGAGCCGGCGTGCTTGAGGGTGTTCGTGACGGCCTCCTGGACGATCCGGAACGCGACCACCTCGACCGTGGGCGGGAGGCTCCGCTCCTGCCCGACCACCGTGAGCCGCGTCGGGTGACCGGCGGCGTCCGCCTGGGTGACGAGGTCCGGGAGCTGGTCGACGCCGCGCGTGCTCGAGCTCTGCGCGAGTGCGACGGCGCCGGTGTCGACGTCCGACCGCAGGGTGCCGAGCATCCTGCCGAGCTCCTCGACCGCGGTCCGCGCGCTCGCCTCGACGGCCTCGAGGGACACGCTCGCCTGCACCGGATCCACGCCGAGCACGCGCCGCGCCGCGCCGGCCTGCACGCCCATCACCGAGACGTGGTGCGCGACGACGTCGTGCAGCTCACGGGCGATCCTGACCCGGTCGAGCGCGACCGCCTGGGCGGCGCTCCTGGCCCGTTCCGCGGTCAGCTCCTCGGTCCGCGCGTCGAGGGCCGCACGTGCCTTCGCCCCGGCCCACGCCCGGTTGCCGAAGTGGTACGCGGCACCGAAGTACAGCAGGTTGATCGCGATGTTGAGGATCGAGATCGCGACGTACGCCGGGACCCCGCCGTCGTCGGGAACCCCGGGCATCGATCCGGGCGACCCCCAGTGGAAGAGGATGACCCCGAAGAGCCACGCGAACATGCCGCCGATGACCACCCAGCGGACGGTCGCGGCTCGCGGGCGATCGGACACCCATGCGCCGACCGTGAAGAGCGCGATGAACAGGGTGATGTTCGTCACGAGCACGTCGGGGACGTGGAGCACCTGGGTCATCGCGAAGGCGACCGCGACGACGAGCGCGACGGTGAGGGGGAAGCGTCGGCGGACCGCGAGCGGCGCCGCATTGGCGACGACCATGACCGCGCTCACCTCCCACGGTGCGACGTCGTCGTAGAGCCCGACGCGGGAGTAGAGCAGGATCGAGATCGTCAGGGTGGCGGCCATCAGGACCGCGATGAGGACGTCCCGGCGCTGACCGGCGCGATCGATCGGCAGGCGCGACCACGCCGGGTCGAGCCGCGTGTCGTCACCCCCGCTCGCCGGTGCGCTCCGCGTGACCTCGCCCCCGCTCGGTGCGTTCCGTGTGTCCCCCAGGTGCCCGTCCACGAGACAACCGTAGCGTCCGGCGTGCCGCGGGTCAGGCGGTCCGCGTCCGTTCGACGGCGTCGAGGATGGTGTCCCGCACGAGCGCGGGTGCGGTCTCGGGCAACCAGTGGTTCTCCGGGACCTCGACAAACCGGTACGGCGCCGCGACGAACCGCTCGGTCCGCTCGGCTCCGAACCGCCCGAGCGCGTCGTCCCCGGAGCCCCACACGAACGTCGTCGGCACGGTGATCATCGGGTCGACCTGCGGCACCGAGGACGGGTCCGGCAGGGGGAGCGCCCGGTACCAGTCGAGCGCCGCCCGGAGTGCCGCCGGTTCGCGGAGGTGCGCCGCGTACTGGTCCGCCACGTGTCCCGGGAGCCCCATCCCCGTGAGCGCCGTCGCGAGGTTCCGCCCGGCGAGCACCCGCTCCGGGAGCCACGGCAGCTGGAAGAACGCCATGTACCAGGAGCGGAACGCCTGGTCGGACTGGAGGAACGCATCACCGAACGCCGACGGGTGCGGTGTCGACAGCACGGTCAACGACGCGAGCCGCTCCGGCGCCCGCTGCGCGAGGCGCCATGCGACGAGACCGCCCCAGTCGTGTCCGACGAGGTGCACCGGGCCCTCGAGCAGGTCGAGGAGCGCGAGGACGTCGTCGACGAGCCAGTCCCGGCGGTAGTTCCGGCGTCCGGGCGGCCGAGCGCCGGCCGAGTAGCCGCGCTGGTCGGGCGCGATGCACCGGAGTCCGGCGGCGACGAGCCCCGGCGTGACCTGTCGCCAGCCGGTGCGGTTCGCCGGGAAGCCGTGGAGGAGCACGACGGGGACGCCGTCCTCGGGGCCGGAGTCGTCGACGTCGAACTCGAGGCGGCCGCGGCGGTGTCGATCGATGCGCGTCATGGTGCCCACGGTAGGCCCGTCCCCGATGAGAAGTGCCGAAGTGTCGGGTCGCCCGCGCCACTCGACACTTGCGCATGTCTCACTCGGGCACGTCTCACGCGGGGACCGACGCGGGGACTGCTCGCTCAGCCGGCTGCGGCAGAGAGCTCGTGACGGCGGAACCAGTGCAGGAGGGCCTTGGTCTGGGACGACGAGGCGGCTTCGCTGAGGCTCCCGGACGCGCCGAAGAAGTCGCGGAACCCCGGGACGTCACGGAGCGTGGTGTCGCTCAGCGGCTCGAACGCCATCGACCAGTCCGGGAACCAGCGGGTGTCGGTCTCGTTGCGGTCGAGTTCGACGACGTCCTGGTGGCGCGGGTCGTCGCGGATGCGTGCGAGTGTGGCGTCGACCGCATCGGCCGGGCCCTCGAGCATCTGCACGAAGCGGCGGCCGCGGTACACGAGGATGCCGGTGATGCCGAGTTCGGTGTTCCGTTCCCGCGCGTGGAGGAGGATCTTCTCGAGGGCCTCGTCGTCGAGGAGATCGGTGGCGCGGCTCACGTAGACGAGCGAGATCATGCTGGTCCTTCCGGGTTCGTCTCCTGACATCTTCTCGCACCCGGCCCTGTGAGACGAGTCCGCGTTCGCGGGGCGGACAGGACCGTCCACCGACACCGTTGCGACATGAGTGTCCACGACGTCACCGCGATCCGCGACGGCAAGCACTGGGTCGTCATCGAGGACTGACCGCCGTGGGGAACGGGACGACTCCGGAGGTCCGGAGTCGTCCCGCGGGACCTACAGCAGCGCGAGCACGGCCACCGCGAGCGTCACGAGCGCCGTCGACAACCCGACGACACTGATCCACAGCTCGATGGTGCGCCCACCACTGCCCCGACGTCGATGTCTCGCCATCACGGACCCCCATCCCCAGGACAGGAGGCTGTGGTCCGAGCACTCTGGTGGATGTCCACCCGAGCGCGATACACTCGATGTCGTTGCGATCCGAGTTGCACCACAGCTCAGACCACATACCTCTCACGAGGTGAGATCGGCCCCTGTTCCTGCAGGGGCTTTTCTCGTTCTCCATCGAGTCCGGTCGGGCTTCACCTGGATTCCCGAACGGTCCGGTCATCCTGCCGCACCCGCGCGGCAGCCATCCGCGCCTGTCGAGAACGGATCAGAACACGGACGGGTCGCGTGGGCCGGACCACCGGCTCGTCTGGGACGTCGGCAGGGCGCCCGGCCGCCGAGCGGCGCTCACCTCTGAGGTCGCCCATGCCGTACGGTGGCCCGTGTCGGGGTGGGCGACAGTGCCCGCCGTCGGCGCGAACAGTGCGATGCCTCCACACATCGCGAGACCACAGTTCGCACACCGCGAGACAACCGGGGGAACACAATGTCAGGGACGACGCCGCCGAATCCCGATGGGAACGGTCAGCAGCCGGGGAACGATCCGCAGGACGGCGCACCACAGGCCGGCCCGCAGTACGGAGCCGGCCCGCAGTACGGAGCCGGCCAGCAGTACGGAGCCGGCCCGCAGTACGGCCAGCAGTACGGCGCACCGCAGCCGGGCAGCGGCCAGCAGTACGGCGCACCGCAGCCGGACAGCACCCCGCAGTACGGCACGACGCAGCCGGGCGGCGCCCCGCAGTACGGCGCGCCGCAGGGCGGCCAGCAGTACGCCGGCGCCCAGTACGGCGCGCCGGTCGGTCCGCCCCAGGGACAGTCGCGGAGCCGACGCGTGCTGATCACGGTGCTCGGCATCGTCGTCGCGATCGTCGTCGCCGCGCTGGTGCGCTGGGGGTTCTCCGCTGCGTTCGGCGACTCCAAGCAGGACATGATCGCCTCGAGCGTCGCTGAGATCCGCAAGCAGTCCGATCTCCCGAAGCAGGTCGACTCCGTGACGACCTGGACCGCGGTCACCGCCGAGGACGATGCCATCCACTACGCCTACACGGTGTCGTCGAGCGTCGACCCGTCGGCCGTGACGAAGAGCAGCGTCAAGGGATCGATCGTGCCGACGCTCTGCTCGACGGACTCGACGCGGAAGATCCTCGACCAGGACATCGCGATGCGGTACACCTACACCTTCGACGGGTCCTCGAAGACGATGGACCTGACCGTCACCGAGGCCGACTGCTGATCGGGATGGACATCGCCGACTTCCACGCCCTCCGACCGGGCAACGCTCCCAGTCCCGACGGATCGACCGTCGTCCTCTCCGTGCGGGAGCTCGGAACCGTCCGGGTGCCGTCCGGGCACCTCGGAGCGTGCGACCCGTTCGTGGCACTCGACACCCCGCTCGTCGTCGAGGTCCCGCCAGGCGACCACCGGGTCGTCGTGACCATCGCCGACGTCTCGTCGGAGCACGACGGATCGCACCTCCGCGAGGCCTACCTCTCGGTGATCGTCGCGGACGGCGACGTGGCCTCGGTCGACGGCGCCCCGCTGCTCGGGCGGACTCCGGACCCGGGCGACGCGTTCGGCATCGGCGTCGACACCGGGACGGTGGGCTTCGTGGACGCCGACGCGGTCGCCGCTTCCATGCCGGAGGACCCCGACTGGTACGACGCGGTGTTCGACAACGGCGAGCCCGGGTCGTGGTTCTCCCAGATGGACGCAGGCAGCCCCCTGCCGACCGGCACCGCGAACATCGTCATGCCGCGGGCGTCCGCGGGGCAGAACGTCGTGCTGAGCCACTCCGGGTGGGGCGACGGCGCGTACCCGCTGCTCCGGACGCTCGACGCGGGCGGGACGCTCCTCGGGATCCACATCGATCTGCTCGTGGCCGGACCGCTCGACGACGAGGCCACGGCCGACCCCGACGACGAGGCCACGGCCGACCTCGACGACGGGGCCACCACGGGTTCCGACGACGAGACCGCCGTCAGTTCGGACGAGACCGGCGCAGACCGGGACCGGCAGCCGCGGAGCTGGCTCCGGCGGCTGTTCGGCCGCTGAGCCGGGCGGTTCAGACGGCCGCGAACGCTGTCTGCGGCTGACCGCTGGACGCTGCGTCCTCGATGATCTCGACGCTGTCGCCGAGCGTCTCGACCCGCACAGCTGCGGGTCGCACGTTCGACCGCGTGCGGTGTGCGCTGAGGTCGGTGGAGGAGAGGGCGTTGCCGGTCATGCGACGATTCTGGGGGTGCCCGGCCAGAATCACAAACTCCCCGTTGGGGTGTCGCTCGCACAGGGGCCGTCGCACGTCGTCATCGGCCGGACAGCCCGCGGACCCGCTGCATAGGCTCGTGCCATGACCAGCACCCAGAACGACGTCGTCGCCAAGGCCACGACACTCCAGACACTCCACCGAGCCCCGGAGATCCTCCGCGTGGTCAACGTGTGGGACGCCGTCAGCGCGAAGACCGTCGCGGCCCTGCCCGGCACGACCGCGATCGCGACCGCCGGCCACTCGATCGCCGCCTCCTTCGGCTACGACGACGGCGGCATGCCGCTCGACCTCGCGCTCCAGGGCGCGAAGACGGTCGTGGACGCGGTCGACCTCCCCGTGACCGCCGACCTCGACGACGGCTACGAGGACCCGGCGGAGACCATCCGCCGCGCGATCGGCCTCGGCATCGTCGGTGCGAACGTCGAGGACCGCCTGCGCCCGTTCGACGAGTCGGTCGCCCGGGTGCGCGCGATCGTCAAGGCCGCCGAGCAGGAGGGCGTGCCGTTCCAGCTGAACGCCCGCACGGACGCGATCGCGCGCGGCGGTGAGCGTCCGCTCGACGAGAGCATCGCGGACGCGATCGCCCGCGGCAAGGCGTTCCTCGACGAGGGCGCCTCGCTGGTGTTCGTCCCCGGGGGCCACCCGCGCGAGGTCGTCGAACGCCTCGTCGAGGGCCTCGGCCGGGGCAAGCTCTCCGTCATCGGTCTCCCGGGCGCACTCCCCGCGGCCGAGTACGAGGCGCTCGGCGTCGCCCGCATCTCCTACGGTCCGCTCACGCAGCGCGTCGCGCTCCGGGCGCTCCGCGACCTGGCGACCGACCTGTACGGCACCGGCGTGGTCCCCGAGGACACCCCCGCGCTCAACTGACGAGACACGTCACGCGACCACCTGACGGACTGGAGGGACGGTGCAGGCCCGCACCGTCCCTCCAGTCCGTCACCGGTGCGGTCGGATGACCGCACCGAGCGTTCAGACGGCGATCCGGCCGCCGTCCACCGGCAGCACCGCGCCGCGGTCACGGCATCGATCCCGGCCTGACGGGTATCGTCGGTCCCCGTGACCACCATCACCCCCGACTCCGTCACCACGGCACTCCAGCACCTCCTCGGCGACGATCGGGTGCTCACCGGCAGCGACGACCTCGACCGGTACAGCCACGACGACGCCGAGTGGGCGCCGTTCGTGCCGCCCCTCGCGGTCGTCCTCGCCCGGAGCACCGAGGACGTCGTCGCGGCCGTCCGCTGGGCAGTCTCCGCCGGGGTCCGTGTCGTTCCCAGGGGTGCCGGGACCGGACTCTCCGGCGGAGCGAACGCCATGGCGGACAGCATCGTCGTGTCCCTGGAACGCATGGACCGCGTGCTCGAGGTGAACACCGACGAGCGCTACGCCGTCACCGAACCCGGCGTCATCAACGACACGCTGCGGGCCGTCGTGGCCGAGCACGGCCTCTGGTACCCGCCGGACCCCGCGTCGTCGGCGATCTCGACCATCGGCGGCAACGTCGCGACGAACGCCGGGGGCATCTGCTGCGTCAAGTACGGCGTCACGCGCGACTACGTCCTCGGGCTCACCGTCGTGCTCGCGGACGGGTCGATCGTCGAACTCGGCCGGAAGACCGCGAAGGGCGTCGCGGGGTACGACCTCACCGGGCTCATGGTCGGGTCAGAGGGCACGCTCGGGATCGTCACGTCGGTCACCGTGCAGCTCCTCCCCCTCGCCGGCCGTGACGAGCGCGCCGTGATCGGGTTCTTCCCCTCGCTCGCCGCCGCCGGGGACGCGGTCGCCGCCGTCTCGCGCGCCGGGATCGTCCCTGCCGCGCTCGAGATCGTCGACCACACGTGCCTCGTCGCGGTCGACGACTGGATGCACCTCGGGCTGCCGTCCTCGGTCGAGGCACTCCTGCTCTCCCGGATCGACGAGGCCGGTGCGGCGGGCGACGCCATCGCCGATCGTGTGGAGGCGATCTTCACCGACGCCGGGGGCACCGACGTGGAGCGAGCCACGGACCACGACGAGATCGACCGGCTCTTCCAGGCGAGGCGCCTGGCGTACCCGGCACTCGAGCGCCTGGGGCCCGTGCTCACCGAGGACATCTGCGTCCCCCGGGGCGCCGTGCCCGAGATGCTCCGACGGATCCAGGCCACCGCCAGGGCGAACGACGTGACGATCGCGAACATCGCGCACGCCGGCGACGGCAACCTGCACCCGCTGATCATCGCTCCCGAGGGCGACTCGGCCGCCAAGGACCGGGCCGAGGTGGCGTTCGACGCGATCGTCGCGGACTGTCTCGCGCTCGGCGGGACCGTCACGGGCGAACACGGGGTCGGTCTGCTGAAGCTCCCGGGTGTCCGCGCGGAACTCGGGCCGCGGGTGCTCGCGATGCACCGGGCGGTCAAGGACGCGCTCGACCCCGCGGGGACGCTCAACCCGGGCAAGGCGTTCTGATGCCGGACCCGTCGTTCTTCACGTCCTCCGACGGTGCGCGCCTGGCCTACACGGACGACGGTCCGCGCGATGGCCGGCCGGTGGTGCTCGTCGCCGGGTACGCGATGCCCGCGACGGCGTGGGCCCTGCAGTCGGACGCGCTCCTCGACGCCGGGTACCGGGTCGTGGCCTTCGACCGGCGATCCCACGGGGCGAGTGAGGACGTGCTGTGGGGCCAGCGGATCGCGCGTCACGGTGCCGACATCCACGAACTCCTCGTGACGCTCGACCTGCGCGGCGCCGTGCTCGTCGGCCAGTCGATGGGCGCGAGCTCGATCTGGGCGATGCTCGACCTGTTCGGCACGGGGTCGGGCCCGTCGGGCGCGGGCCCCGCGGGTGCGGATCCCGCGGGTGCGGGCCTCGCGGTCGGGGACACGGCTCGGGTCGCCGGCGTGGTGACCATCGACCAGACGCCGAAGATGGTCAACACGGACGACTGGTCGCACGGCTTCTACGGCATGGACGCCGCGAACAGCGGGACGTTCTTCGACGACGGCATCCCGGACACCGGTCGCGGGCTCCGCGTCGACCAGGCGCAGCCCGGCGTGCAGCGGCTCGTCGCGCGCATCGGCGGCATGCCCGCCGTCCGCCAGGCCGACGCCCCGTCGACCGTCCGACTGCTGCGCGACCACGGGCTGCAGGACTGGCGTGACGTCATCGCGCGCCTCGACGTGCCGTTCCTCATGGTCGCCGGGCGGAACAGTCAGCTCTGGCCGTGCACGCACGCTGCCGCCGCGGTCGGCGACAACCCCGCCGGTCGGGCTGTCGTCGTCGAGGACGCCGGGCACGCCACGAACCTCGACCAGCCGGACGCGTTCGACGACCTGCTCCTGGGGTTCCTCGCGGATCTCTGACGTGCTACAGTCGTCTCTGGTGTTCTGAGCGAACCCATCTACTCGCTCACACCGATCGTCTCGTCCCGATCCTCCCGGATCGCATTCCACCGAGACCACCAGTTCCGCCACACGGCCGAACACAGCACGCCGACTTCCGGCGTGTGCATCCCCCGCAGGCCTCCTGCGCCGGTCCTCAACCAGGACAGTCCCCACCCGGGACCACGGCCACGAAGCAGCAGCACAGGGATGCCGCCAGTTTCGAAAGACAGCACCATGACCAACATCTTCAGCCTCATCCGCATCGACGGGACCGTCATCTCGGTCCCCGCACTCACGCACGACAACCTCGTGGAGTTCGTCGTCGTCGACGACAGCTCGCGCGCCGAGTTCCTCGTCCGCCTCCCCCGTACCGAGCTCGGCACCGAGGTCTCGATCGGCTCCCACGTCCGGGCGACCGGCGCCGAGGGCTGGATCGTCCCGGGCCGCGCATGGCTCGGCGAGTCCAGCCGCACCATCCTCGAGGCGCACGACGTCCAGCTCCGCGAGTACGCCTTCGCCGCCTGATCCCCAGGTCACAGACCGCACCGGAATCGTCGCCGCCCGCATCGGGTGGCGGCGATTCCTGCATTCTCGGGGCCATCACGTCAGGTCTTGCATGCCAGAACCTGATCGAGATGAGCCCCGATCATGCGGGCACCTGAACGGTTCACATCGGAAGCGCCTACCGTTGCGGTCACAGCGACCTCGTAACCAGATGGTCGGCCGCGGGATCACTCTCTCCTCCATCATCGGATGCGCTCCATGACCACCCAACCTCGTGACGACCAGTTCCACTGGACGAAGCAGAGCAGCACGCGGTGGCGAGCCGAGATGGGCCACGACCTCGTCGGCATCATCAACCAGGGCGCACAGTTCGACGTCACGTCGACCAACGGTGCACTCACCGGCAACCACCTCTCGCTCGACGCCGCGATGGCACAGGTCGAGGCGTGGGGTCGCTGGTGCGGGAGCGCTGCTTGACCCGCTGAAGCCGACCATCCTTCGGTATAGTCGACATCTATACCGATGGGAGCGGACGATGCGGATCGAGCGGGCAGACGAACTGATCCGGATCGCCCGAGAGGACATCGGGATGACCCAGTCGGAACTCGCGCGGATCGCGAAGATGCAGCAGCCGACCATCTCCGCCTACGAGAGTGGCGCGAAACGTCCGAGGCAAGAGACACTCCAGCGGGTGCTCGCTGCCGCGCGTGCCAGACCGAGCGTTCCCCTGTCCGTCTACGCCGCGGAGATCCGCGAGGTCGCTCTGCGCTTCCGCCTGTCGCATGTCCGTGTGTTCGGGTCGACCGTTCGCGGCCAGGACACCGAGGAGAGTGACATCGACCTGCTCGTCACGCTCGACGCTGAAGCGAGCCTGTTCGACATCGGTGCATTCGCTGCAGCCGTCGAGGAGATCACGGGGTTCCCGGTCGACGTCATCACCGATGACCACCTCCAGGATCCGTTCTTCGCGCACATCGACGCAGAAGCCGTCGACCTGTGACCGACGGTCGTGACCAGTTCCGACTGGTCCCTCGCAACGACTCTCCGGCCGAGGCGCCGCCAGACCGTTGGCCCGCCGTGCGTGCCGCGCTCGACGGGCTCCGGACGGAGTGCCTCGCGATCGTGCACGCCGGCCGAACAGAATTCGATCGCGAGCACAGCCTGACCTACCGTGCGGCGGAAGCCGTGATCATCCACTTCGACGATCTGCTCGGGCGGCTCCCCGCAGAGGAGGCCGTTCGACTTCCCGACGACCTCAGCCCGGCCGCAGTGCGCCGCACGCGGAACATCTTGTCGCACGACTACCGGTCCGCCAAGCGGTCGATCGTCTGGGACGTCGTCGCCGACCGGATACCCTCGGTGATCGACACGCTCCTCGGCTGACGTCTGATCGGCTGACGTGTCAGGCGAACCGCTCGTTGATCTGCGGGTCGTACAACGGCAGGCCGAGCCCCTGCATCGTGTCGATGATCGTGTTCCACTCCGTCATCCCGCCCCCGTGGCAGGTGACGATGACGTACTGCGGTCCGTACTCGACATCGATCCCGACCTGACCGTCAGGCCCTCCGAGCATGGTCTGCCCGACCTCGGCACTTCGCCGCGACTCGACCCGCCACGCAGGGAACGCCCCGACGAGCGCCGTGTCGATCCGGCCGAGGTCGAGGGTGTCGAGCCCGTGGATGTGCGGGACCTCACCGAGCTGCGCGTAGACCGTCGCTGGATCGTGTGTGGCAGGCGTGCTCCAGAACGCGAACTGCTGACTCACGAGCGCCCCCCTGACCCGGCATCGCGTTCGGCCCGCGCAGTGAGCCACAGGAAGGTCGCATGCCCGATGAGCGCGATGCCGAAGAAGACCGCGGCGACGGCGAACACGGGGTCGAGCTGCCTGCCTGCGGCACCGGTGATGAGCAACACGATGCACGCGAGCACCGTCACGGCGAGGACACCGACCTGCACGCGCGACCAGATCGTGCGGTAGCGGGGTTGTCCCTGCATCGGCATCAGCGGCGACCGATCATCAGTTGTTGAAGCGGAACTCGACGACGTCGCCGTCCTGCATCGAGTAGTCCTTGCCCTCGATGCGGGCCTTGCCGTGGGCACGGGCCTCGGCGATCGAGCCGGTCTCCACGAGGTCCTCGAACGAGATCACCTCGGCCTTGATGAAGCCCTTCTCGAAGTCGGTGTGGATGACACCGGCAGCCTGGGGAGCCTTCCAGCCCTTGCCGATCGTCCACGCCCGCGTCTCCTTGGGCCCGGCGGTGAGGTACGTCTGCAGCCCGAGGGTGTCGAAGCCGATGCGTGCGAGCTGGTCGAGCCCGGACTCCGGCTGCCCGGTGGCCTCGAGGAGCTCCTGGGCCTCCTCCGGCGACAGGTCGATGAGCTCGGACTCGATCTTGGCGTCGAGGAACACGGCCTGTGCGGGCGCGACGAGCTCGGCGAGCGAGGCCTTGCGCGCCTCGTCGGTGAGGATCGCCTCGTCGACGTTGAACACGAAGATGAACGGCTTGGCGGAGAGCAGCCCGAGCTCGGCGATCGGCGTCAGGTCGATCGACGTCGCGGAGAGCAGGGTGCCCTGCTCGAGGACCGCGCGGACCTCGCGCGCGGTGTCGAGGACGACGGGCTCCGCCTGCTTGAGCTTCAGCATCTTCTCGTAGCGCGGGAGCGCCTTGTCGACGGTCTCCATGTCGGCGAGGATCAGCTCGGTGTTGATGACCTCGAGGTCGTCGCGGGGCGAGACCTTGCCGGCGACGTGCACGACGTCGTCGTCGTCGAACCCGCGGACGACCTGGGCGATGGCATCGGCCTCGCGGATGTTCGCGAGGAACTTGTTGCCGAGCCCCTCGCCCTCGCTCGCGCCCTTGACGATGCCCGCGATGTCGACGAACGAGACCGGCGCTGGCAGGATCTTCTCGGAGTGGAAGATGTCCGCGAGCACCTGGAGACGCGGGTCGGGCAGGTTCACGACGCCGACGTTCGGCTCGATGGTCGCGAACGGGTAGTTCGCCGCCAGCACCTGGTTCTTGGTGAGCGCGTTGAACAGGGTGGACTTGCCGACGTTGGGCAGTCCGACGATCGCGATAGTGAGAGCCACGGTCCACAAGCCTAACGGCGCGCGCCTGCACACGGAGCCGGGTCCGCCGCAACGCCGCGAGCACGCCCGGACGATGTCCGCCGCCCGTGCGAGCATGGCGTCGTGGCCCTGGACTTCACCGCGATCGACTTCGAGACGGCGAACGGGTCGAGTGCGTCCGCGTGCTCGGTCGGGCTCGTCAAGGTGCGCGACGGCAGGATCGTCGACCGGACGTGGTGGTACATCCGTCCGCCGCAGGGGCACGACGCCTTCCTGGAGTGGAACACCCGCATCCACGGCATCGTCGAGACCGACGTGCTCGACGCCCTCGGCTGGGCGGAGCAGTACGCCGACATCGTCGCCTTCGCGGACGGCGACGTCCTCACCGCGCACAACGCCCGGTTCGACATGGGTGTCATCGCCGGTGGATGCGCAGCGACGGGCATCGCGCTCCACCCGCACCGCTCGATGTGCAGCCTGCAGGTCGCCCGGAAGACCTACACGCTCGACTCCTACCGCCTGCCGGTCGCCGCCATGGCAGCGGGGTTCGAGGACTTCCGGCACCACGACGCCATGGCGGACGCCGAGGCCTGTGCGGCGATCATGATCCACGCTGCGGGGCGGCACGGCGCGACCACGCTCGACGAGCTCGCGGCGAGCGTGGAGGTGCGGTTCGCGACGGCGCAGCACCGGGCACCAGCGCAGCCGCGCCCCCAGGACCATCGCTCCATGGTCTTCGCGGACTGACGCACGGCGAGGACCTCCGCGATGACCAACGACGGCCGCCTGCCGACCGACCTGTTCGTGGACCTCGACCGCTCGGGCCCGATGCCCCTGTACCAGCAGGTGGCGACCCGCATCGAGGACGCGATCCGCTCGGGTGAGATCCCGCCCGGCTCCCGCCTCGAGAACGAGGTGGCCCTCGGTGAGCGGCTCGGCCTGTCGCGTCCGACGATCCGCCGCGCGATCCAGGACCTCGTCGACAAAGGTCTTCTGGTCCGTCGTCGCGGGATCGGCACGCAGGTCGTGCACGGTCCGGTGACGCGCAAGGTTGAGCTCACGAGCCTGTGGGACGACCTCGCACGGGGAGACCAGAAGCCCGCGACCACCCTGCTCGCTCGTGAGGACGTCCCCGCTGACGAGCGGGTCGCGACGGCGCTCGGTGTCGTCGTTGGCACGACCGTCACGCACATCAGACGCGTCCGGTTCGCCGAGGACGTCCCGATGGCCGTCCTCGAGAACTACCTGCCCCCGGGGTTCGCGGACGTCACCGCAGACGACCTCGCGCAGTTCGGCCTCTACCAGCTCCTCCGCGCCCGCGGGGTGACGATGCGGGTCGCGAAACAGCAGATCGGCGCACGGTCGGCCACGCACGAGGAGTCACGGCTGCTCGAGATCGACGACCACGGACCCGTGCTGACGATGCGCCGGACGGCGTACGACGCCTCCGGCCGAGCCGTCGAGGTCGGCTTCCACTGCTACCGCCCGGACCGCTACTCGTTCGAGATCACACTGGTCGACAAGTAACCGGACACGGGAACCCGACCGGACGCGACCGGACTCGGACTGGAGGGACGGTGCCAGGCCGCCCCGTGCCTCCCGTCCGGCAGTGCGGAGCCGTCCGCGGGCTGGAGGGACGGTGCCAGGCCGCCCCGTGCCTCCCGTCCGGAACGGCACGCCGTGCCGCGCCCGGGTCAGACCATCGGCGGGACCAGGATGTCCCGGACGAGCGCGTCGAGCTGCGCGTCCGCGTCGAGGAACTGGCGGAGTGTCGTGACCGTCGCGCCGAAGTGATCGAACTCGTCCGGGGTCATGCCGTCCTCGTCGTAGGCGCGGGCGAACTCGGGCGTCGCGGCGCGGAGCTGTTCGATGACCACCGGATCGACAGGACGGTCGATGGCGTGCGGGTCCGCCACGATCCCGTTGTCGTTGATGTCCTTGGTCCACTGGAACGGCGGCGAGACGACGAGGTCCCCACCGACGAGCTCGGACCACTGCATGTGGTTCCGGAAGGCGGCGGACAGGATCCGGGACCGGTAGCCGCGCTCGACGAACAGGTGGTGCGCCTTCTTGAGCGCGGCGACCCCGGCCCACTCGAGGATCCCCGGGTCGACCATCACGCGGTCCCGCTTGACGACCGTCTTCAGCCAGTCGTCGAGGCGCCCGCCCATGATCGTCACGACGTGGCCGAACTCGTGCTCCGGCATGCCGTCGGCGGTGCGTCGGTCGAGGCCCCGCTCGATGGCCTGCGCGACGGCGAGCGCCTGGGGTACCGTGAACGACACGGTGGCGTTGATGGACACACCGCGGTACACGGCCTCCTCGATCGCCTCGATGCCGAGTGCGGTCGCCGGGATCTTCACGATGATGTTCTCCGCGAGTCCCGCGAAGCGCACGGCCTGCTCGACGAGCGCGTCCTTGTCGCGGTGGTGGCGCGGGTCGGTCTGCATGGAGAGCCGGCCGTTGCGCCCGCCGGATGCTCGGAACGCGGGCTCGAGGAGCCTGGCCGCGGTGATCGACAGCTCCTCGACCGCCTTCCAGCCGATGGCGGACTCGCCGAGCGTCGGGAACTCGTCGGCGAGCTCGCGGATGCGCGGCACCCAGGTGTCCGGGTCCTGCCGGATGCAGGTGAGCGCGATGACCGGGTTGCAGGTCGCCCCGACGGCGCCGTACTCGGTGATGGCGGTCCGGAGCTCGGTGGGGTCCGCGGAGTCGTTCCACAGGGCGGTGGCGGTGTCCTCGGCGGCGCGGAGGGTGGTCGGACGGGTGTCCGTGCCGGGGGCGGTGCCCGCGGCGGGGTCGGTGGTCGGCATGCGTGGTGCTCCTGGTTCGGGGCTCAGTGGACGCGGGCGGCGGTGGTCTCGCCGAAGATGTGCTGGAAGGTGCGTGTGGCGATCGGCCCCGGCGCATCGACCGAGCAGCCGTACATGTCCTGCTCGACGATGCCGAAGACGTCCGGGTTGATCGCCGCGACGGCCTCGATGATCGGTGCCAGCGCGGGCTCGCCGAGGGGTGGCTCGGTCATCACGCCCCGCGCGACGGCGGTGGCGAACGGGGTGTCGTTCTTGAGCGCCTGGAAGAGGACGTCGTGGTCGACCTGCTTGAGGTGCAGGTACCCGATCCGGTCCGGGTGCTCCTCGATCATCCGCAGGTTGTCACCCCCGTAGTACGCGAAGTGCCCGGTGTCGAGGCAGAGGTTCGTGTACTCGGGGTTCGTCACCTCGAGGAACCGGACGGTCTCGCCGTAGGTGCCGACGTGGCTGTCGGCATGGGTGTGGAACTGCTGGTGGACGCCGTACTCCTCGAGCAGGGCCTTGCCGAGCTGGTCGTGCCCGCGGCCGAGCCGGTCCCACTGCTCGTCGGTCAGGGTCCGGGACTCGAGCACCTCCTCGGTGGCGTCGGAGCGCCAGAGGTCCGGGATCGTCACGAGGTGCTCGGCGCCGAGCTTCGACGCGAGTCCCGCGACCGCGACCGCCTGGTCCCATGCGCGCTGGAACTGGTCCTCGCCCTTGTGGAACCCGGTGAAGACGGTGCCCGCGGAGAGCCTGAGTCCGCGCGACGCGAGCTCGTCGGACAGCTCGGACGGGTCCGTCGGCAGGTACCCGTACGGGCCGAGCTCGATCCACTCGTACCCGGCGGCGGCCGCCTCGTCGAGGAACCGCTGCCACGGGACCTGCTGCGGGTCGTCCGGGAACCAGACGCCCCACGAGTCCGGGGCGGTGCCGATGCGGATGGAGGCCGGGGCGGGTGCGGTGTCGGTCATGACGGCGGTGTCTGCTTCCTGCGTGGTGGGGGGAGGTTGGTCTGGCTCGTGGACGGGGTCAGCCGAGGAGCGGTCGCTGCGCCGCCCGCTCATCGACGTACGCCGCACGGGCCGCCTGCGTCGAGGCGAGCGTCGAGGTCTCGGCGACCGGGACGTCCCACCAGCCGTTGCCGTCCGGGGCGTAGTCGAGCGGGTCGGCGTCGACGTGGATGAGGGTCGTGTGGTCGTTCTGCTTCGCCTGACGCACCGCGGCCCGGAGGTCCTCGATCGACGACGGGCCCGGCTCGACCTCGATCACGTCGACGCCGTACGAGCGGGCGTTCGCGGCGAGGTCGACCGGCAGCGGCTCACCGTTCTCGAACGACCCGGTGTCGTCGAGCGAGCGGTACCTCGTGCCGAACCGCTCGGACCCGACGGTCTCGGACAGGTGGCCGATCGACGCGTAGCCGTGGTTCTGGATGAGCACCACGATGATCTTGATCCCCTCGGCGACCGCCGTGACGAGCTCGGTGTGCAGCATCAGGTACGAGCCGTCGCCGACCATGACGACGACGTCGCGATCGGGGGCGGCACGGCGGACACCGAGTCCTCCGGCGATCTCGTAGCCCATGCACGAGAAGGCGTACTCGACGTGGTACCCGAGGGCGTCACGGACGCGCCAGAGCTTGTGCAGGTCGCCCGGGAGCGAACCGGCCGCCTGGACGACGACGTCGCGCGGGTCGGTCGAGGACTGGACCGCGCCGATGATCTCGGACTGCCCGGGCAGTGCCTTCCCGGACGGCCGGAACGCGGCGTCGACCACCGCGTCCCAGTCGGCCTTCAGGGTGCTGATCCGGTCGGCGTACGACGACGACACGCGGTACGCACCGTCACCGGAGGCGGGCGCGAGCGCGGCGGTCATGGCGACCAGTGCCTCCCGTGCGTCCGCGATCAGCGGCAGCTGGCTGCCGTGCTTGTAGGCATCGAAGGACGCGACGTTGACGTTCACGAAGGTGACGTCCTCGTTCTGGAAGGCGGTGCGCGACGCGGTGGTGAAGTCGCTGTACCGCGTGCCGATGCCGATGACGACGTCGGCGTCCGCCGCGATCGCGTTCGCGGCCGCGGTGCCGGTCGCGCCGACGCCGCCGAGGTTCTGCGGGTGGTCCCAGACGAGCGATCCGCCGCCGGCCTGCGAGGTGCCGACCGGGATCCCGGTGGCCTCCGCGAACGCGGCGAGCGCGGCCTCGGCGCCGGAGTAGAGCACGCCACCGCCGGCGACGACGACCGGGTTCCGGGCGGCGCGGATCGCGGCGACGGCCCGCTCGAGCGGCCCCGTCTCCGGCAGCGGGCGACGGACGTGCCATTCGCGGGGCTGCAGGAACTCGACGGGGACGTCGAGCTCCTCGGCCTGCACGTCCTCCGGCAGCGCGATCGTCACCGCACCCGTCTCGGCCGGGTCGGTGAGCACGCGGAGTGCGGCGAGCGCGATCGAGAACAGCTGCTCGGGACGGTCCACGCGGTCGAAGAACCGCGAGAGCGGCCGGAACGCGTCGGTGACCTGCACCGACGTGTCGTGCGGCTGCTCGACCTGCTGCAGCACCGGGTCGGACACGCGGGTCGCGAAGGTGTCGCTCGGCAGGAGCAGCACCGGCATCCGGTTCGTCGTCGCGAGCGCGGCACCGGTCAGCATGTTCGCAGCTCCCGGGCCGACCGACGCGGTGCAGGCGAACGTGGCCCGACGACGGCGCATCCGGGCGAACCCGACGGACTCGTGCACCATCGCCTGCTCGTTGCGGGCCTGGTGGTACGGCAGCAGCCCCGGGTGGTCGACGTGCAGCTGCTTGATCGCCTGCCCGACACCCGCGACGTTGCCGTGCCCGAAGATGCCGAAGACCCCCGGGACGATGCGCTCGCGGACGTCGCCGTCGACCGTCCACTGGTTGGCGAGGAACTCGATCAGGGCCTGGCCGACGGTCATGCGACGGGTGGTGCTCATCGGGGTGACTCCTTCTGGTAGGGCAGGCGTGGGTCGATCATCTCCGCCTCCCACTGGCTCCTGACCCAGCCGTGCGCCGGGTGGTCCGTGATGTTCCAGACGCGCTCGGGGTCCGGACCGGCCATCACGTTGAGGTAGTACATGTCGTACCCGGGTGCTGCGACCGCGGGGCCGTGCCAGCCGTACGGCACGAGGACGACGTCGCCGGTCCGCACCTGCCGGAACTCGTCGATCGGGCGGTCGTCGGAGGCGGAGGTGCGGTGCAGCGCGAACGGGTCGGCGGTCTCGGGGACCTCGCCGATCGCACCACGGGTGACCGCGGCCTCGTAGTAGTAGATCTCCTCGAGGTCCGACTCCGACCCGGGCACGAGCGTGTCGTGCTTGTGCGGCGGGTACGAGGACCAGTTGCCCGCGGGCGTGATGACCTCGCACACGATGAGCTTGACCGCGTCGAGTGCCGCCGGGGTGCCGAAGTTGTGGACCTGCCGACTCGACTGGCCGGCACCGCGGAGTTCGACAGGGACGTCACCGGCCGGGATGTACGCCGCCGGCCTGACCTCGTCGGTCGGTGCCTCGGCCACCGCGAAGCGGCCCGTCCCGATGACGCTCGCCCCGGTGTGCGCACCCAGGTAGAGGACGTCGGTCGGTCCGTCGAAGACGCTGCCACGGCCCTCCAGGATGATCGTCCCGGAACCGGACGCGCCGTCGTACGCGACGGTGAAGGTGCCGCTCAGCGGCACGACGATGCGCTCCACGGCATCGGACGGGAGGCGCAGCTCGGCCGGGTCCGTCGGCTGCCCGTCCGCCTCGAGGTCGGGTCCGCCGCCCACCAGGCTGCCGAGGCGGATGCCGGTGTGGGCCCATCCGGCGACGCGGCCGTCGACGACGTCGGTCCAGCCGTCCTCCGGACGGGACCCGCTCGGGACGAACCAGGCGCTGGCGTTCTGCTCGGTCATCGCGATCAGGCGTTCGACGGGAAGCCGAGGTCGACGCCGCCGTGCGTCGAGCCGCTCCGGTCGGCGGGGTCGGTCCACCGGGACGTGACGGCCTTCTGACGGGTGAAGAAGTCCACGCCGTCCTGGCCGTACGCCTTGCTGTCGCCGAAGAGCGATTTCTTCCACCCGCCGAACGAATAGTAGGCAACGGGGACCGGGATGGGCACGTTGATGCCGATCATGCCGACCTGCACGTCCTTCTGGAACCGACGTGCGGCCCCGCCGTCGTTCGTGAAGATCGCGGTCCCGTTGCCGAATGCGCCCGAGTTGATGAGCTCGACGCCCTCCTCGTAGGTCGCCACCCGGACGACGCTGAGCACCGGACCGAAGATCTCCTCGGTGTACACGCGGCTGCTGGTCGGGACACGGTCGATCAGCGTCGGGCCGAGCCAGAACCCGTTCTCGTCGCCGTCCGGCTGGACCGTACGGCCGTCGACGACGACCTCGGCACCGTCCTGCTCCGCGACCTCGATGTACGAGGCGACCTTGTCGCGGTGCTGCTCGGTGACGAGCGGGCCCATGTCGCAGCCACGACGGCCGTCGCCGATCCGGAGCATGCCGGCCCGCTCGACGATCTTCGCGATGAGGTCGTCCGCCACGGGCTCGACCGCGACGACGACCGAAATGGCCATGCAGCGCTCGCCCGCGGAGCCGAAGCCCGCGTTGACGGCGCTGTCGGCGACCAGGTCGAGGTCGGCGTCCGGGAGCACCAGCATGTGGTTCTTCGCGCCACCGAGCGCCTGCACGCGCTTGCCGTGCTTCGTCCCGGTCTCGTAGACGTACTGCGCGATCGGGGTCGATCCGACGAACGAGATGGACTCGACGTCCGGGCTCGTGAGCAGTCCGTCGACGGCGGTCTTGTCACCGTTCAGGACCGTCAGGACACCGTCCGGCAGGCCGGCCTCCCCGAGCTTCGCAGCGATCCAGAGCGCGGCCGACGGGTCCTTCTCGCTCGGCTTCAGCACCACCGTGTTGCCGGCGGCGATCGCGATCGGCAGGAACCACAGCGGCACCATGACCGGGAAGTTGAACGGGCTGATGACACCGACGACACCGAGCGGCTGGCGGATCGAGAACACGTCGACGCCGGTGGACACGTTCTCGGAGAACTCGCCCTTCACCAGGCTCGGCATGCTCGTCGCGAGCTCCACGACCTCCTGCCCGCGGGCGATCTCCCCGAGCGCGTCGGAGATGACCTTGCCGTGCTCGCTCGTGATGATCTCGGCGAGCTCCGCCTTGTCGCGGTTCAGGATCTCGCGGAACGCGAACATGATCTGCTGCTTCTTGGCCATCGAGAGGTCGCGCCAGGCGGGGAACGCGGCCTTGGCGGAGGCGATCGCCGTGTCGATCTCCTCCTGGCTCGCGAGGGCGACCTCCTTCGTCGCCACGCCGAGCGCCGGGTCGTACACGGGCTGCGTGCGGCCGGAGGTCGACGGGACGAGAGCGCCGTCGATCCAGTGGCCGACGACGGGGAGCGTCGCGGTGTTCGTCGTGGCGGGTGCGGTGCTGGTCGTCATGCGTGGTCCTTTGCTGGAGCGACGGTGGTGGAGGTGTGCACGAGGCCCGCGGCGACGTCGACGGCAGCGGCGACGTCCCCGTCCGGCGGGTAGAGGAGGGTCCGTCCGACGACGAGCCCCCGGACGCCGGGCAGCGCGAGTGCGTCCGCCCACCGGTCGTAGGTCTCGTCGGGGTTCGCGGAGGGGTCGCCGCCGAGCAGCAGGGTCGGCAGCGTCGTGGCCGCCATCACCCGCTCCATCTCGTCGACGACGGGGAGCTTCAGCCACGAGTACGCGCTCGACTCCCCGAGCCCCGCGGCGATCGCGGTCGAGCGGATGACGGCCTCCGCGCGCAGGTCGTTGCCGACCCGGCCGTCCTGCCAGGTGCTCATGAACGGCTCGAGCATGATCGGCAGCTCGAGGCGCGCCGCGTCGGACACGGCCTGCGCGGTGGCCGCCAGGGTCGGTGCGGTACCGGCGTCGTCGAGGGCGACCCGGAGCAGGAGCTTGGCGAAGTCGAGTCCGGCGTCCCTGATGGACTGTGCCGAGTAGGCCGTGTACCGGTCGTCCATCTCGAAGCGGGCGCCGCGGAGCCCACCGCGGTTCATCGAGCCGACGACCACCCTGTCGTCGAGGACGCCGAGCAGGGCCAGGTCCTCGATGATGTCCGGCGTGCCGAGGACCCCGTCGACGCCCGGACGCCCGAGCGCCGTGACGAGCCGGGCCAGCAGGTCGTACCGGTCGGCCATCGCGGACTCGTCGTCGCCGACGGCGAGCGCGCCGCGGGCCGGGTGGTCGGCGGCGACGATGAACAGCCGGTCGTCGCCGCGGAGGAGCGGACGACGACGACGGGACAGCAGCGTCTCGCGGATCGTCCCCGGGGCGGTCGCCCGGACCTCGCGGATGCGGCCGAACGCGTCGCCGAGGTCCGCGGCGCGGTCGGTGGTGACCAGCTCAGACATGGGCGGCACTCCCGAGGAACGCGTCGACGTCGGCGCTCGTCGGCATGGCGGTCGAGCACTCGAAGCGCGTGGCGACGATCGCGCCGGCCGCGTTCGCGAAGGCGAGGGTCCGCGCGAGGCTCCAGCCCGCGAGGAGGCCGTGGCAGAGCGCGCCGCCGAAGCCGTCGCCGGAGCCGAGACCGTTCACGACGTCCACCGCGTGCGGTCGGACCTCGATGAACTCGTCGCGGGTCTTCGCGAGGACGCCCTTCGGCCCCTGCTTGACGATCGCGAGTCCGACCCCGCGCTCGAGCAGTGCGTCCGCGGCGCGGACCGGGTCCGTCTCACCGACGGCGATCCGGCACTCCTCGCGGTTGCCGACCGCGACGGTCGCGTGTTCGAGCGCCACGGCGACCTCGCGCGTCGCCGACTCCGGGGAGGACCAGAACATCGGTCGGTAGTCGAGGTCGAGCACGGTGTGCTCGGCACGGCCGCGGGCCCGGTACGCCACGTGGTGCGCCTGCCGGCTCGGCTCCTCGCTGAGCCCGGTCACGGTGGTCCAGAAGATGCGTGCACGCTCGACCGCGTGGAGCGTCACGGACTTCGCGGTGATCATGAGGTCGGGCGCCTTGGGCTGCCGGTAGAAGTACAGGGGGAAGTCGTCCGGCGGGAAGATCTCGCAGAACGTCACCGGGGTGCTCAGCCCGGGCACGGTGTCCAGGAACTCCGCGGAGACGCCGAGCCTCGGGAGCTCGCGGGCGATGTACCGGCCGAACGGATCGTCACCGGTGCGGGTGACGACGGCCGTTCGGTGGTCGTGCCTGGCAGCGGCGATCGCGACGTTCGTGGCGCTCCCACCGACGGACTTGGAGAAGGTCTCGACGTCCTCGAGCCCGAGGCCGGCCTGCTGCGGGTAGATGTCCACGCCGACCCGGCCCATCGTGACGACGTCGTACCCGGGCGGGTCGGTGGTCTCGATCGGCAGTGCCACGGAGTCGGACCTTCTGTGCGAGGAGGGACGGACCGTCGTCGGGTGGGGGCGCCGATGCCGCGTTGCGAACAGGGCCGAGCGTACACCCCGGGTGCGCTCATGTCATGACAAAGTTCGCCGCGCCGGTCGCGTCCCGGCGCTGTCGGCGGTCGCTGGGAGCCTTCCGCCATGGAGATCCTCATGCTGTTCGTCGGCCTCGTCGTCGGCGCCCTGGTCGGTGCCCTCGTCGCGTGGTCGCTCGCCAGGGGGCGTTCGGCCGCGTCCGGTGCGACCGCCGAGGCGCTGCGGGGCCAGCTCGAGCGGGCCAGCTCCGACGCTGCCGCGCACGACGCCGACCGCGCGAGGGACCACCAGGAGCGCCTGCAGGCGCAGGACAGCCAGTACCGACGGCAGGTCGAGTCGCTCGAACGACGAGCCGCCGAGCTCGAGCACATCGTGTCGCGGATGCACGGCGCGGAGTCGGCCAGGACCGAGAGCGAGTCGAAGGTCCTCACGGCACTCAGCCCGGTCGCGCAGAGCCTCGACGTCATGCGCGCCAAGGTCGCCGAGCTCGAGCGGGCGCGGGGCGAGCAGTACGGTGCGCTGTCCGCCCAGCTCCGGAGCGCCGCCGAGTCCGAGGAACGACTCCGCTCCACCGCCGAGACCCTCGCGAGCGCCCTCGCCGCGAACAGCACCCGCGGCGTGTGGGGCGAGACGCAGCTCCGCAACGTGGTGGAGGCGGCGGGACTCCTCGAACGGGTGGACTTCGACGTGCAGACCCATGCCACCACGAGCGTGGGCGCCGCGCGTCCCGACATGATCGTGCACCTGCCGGGTGGCAAGACGATCGCGGTGGACGCCAAGGTGCCGTTCACCGCGTACCTCGAGGCGTCGACGATCCCGTCGTCGGCCACCGGCGCCGACGGCGCCCGACGCGCGCAGCTCGTGGACCAGCACGTCAAGGCGCTCCGCGCACACGTCGACGCCCTCGCCGCACGGCAGTACTGGAGCGCCTACGACGGCTCCCCCGAGCTGACGATCGCGTTCATCCCGTCGGAGTCACTCGTCTCGAGCGCACTCGCCGCCGACCCGGGCCTCCTCGACCACGCGTTCCGGAAGCGCGTGGCCCTCGCCTCCCCCGTGACGCTGTGGTCCGTGCTGAAGACGGTGGCGTTCAGCTGGCAGCAGGACGTCGTGACCGAGGAGGCGAAGGACCTCTTCCGGATCTCCCGTGAGCTCTACGGACGGCTGGCGACGATGGCCGGGCACGTCGACAAGCTCGGGCGCTCGATCCGCGGCAGCGTCGTGGACTACAACCGGTTCGTCGGGTCGCTCGAGCGGCAGGTACTGCCGAGTGCCAGGCGGCTGAGCCTGCTCGACGAAACGAAGATGATCGCCGAGCCGGCCAGCGTCGAGGACGAGCCGCGGATGCTCACCGCGCCGGAGCTCGTCGGCGCGCTCGACGACGAGCGCTGAGGTTCGGCCGGCCGCGGGTCGGCTGGCCGCGCCGGGTGTTCAGAACACCCCCGTCCATGCGGAACACCCGGATACACGTGTTCGACGTGGACCCGGGTGTTCAGGACACGGACGTTTGGACGCGGCTCAGAACCACTTCTCGGCGCGGTGGTCCGCCTGCACCCGGCGGACGGTGCCCGAGTGCGAGCGCAGCACGATCGAGTCGGTGTGGATCACGCCGCGGGAACGACGCACGCCGTCGACGAGCACGCCGTCGGTGACGCCCGTCGCGACGAAGAAGGTGTTGTCGCCGGTGACGAGGTCGTCCTGGTCGAGCACCTTGTCGAGGTCGTGGCCGGCGTCGATCGCCCGCTGCCGCTCGTCGTCGTCCTTCGGCTGCAGCTGGCCGAGCAGCACCCCGCCGAGCGCCTTGATCGCGCACGCGGTGATGATGCCTTCCGGGGTCCCACCGACACCCACGCACATGTCGATCTTCGAGCCGGGCATCGCCGCCGAGATACCGCCGGCCACGTCGCCGTCGAGCAGCAGCCGGGTCCCGGCGCCCGAGGCACGGATCTCGCGGATGAGCTCCTCGTGCCGCGGACGGTCGAGGACGGCGATCTGCATGTCCTCGATGTCCTTGTGCTTGGCCTTCGCGAGCGCCCGGATGTTGTCGCCGATCGGCGCGTGCAGGTCGAGGACGTCGCGACCCTCGGCGCCCGCGGCGATCTTGTTCATGTAGAAGACGGCGGACGGGTCGTACATCGATCCGCGGTCCGAGACCGCCATGACGGAGATGGCGTTCTGCCGGCCGGCGGCGGTGAGCGAGGTGCCGTCGATGGGGTCCACCGCGATGTCGCAGGCCGGACCGTGGCCGTTGCCGACGTGCTCGCCGTTGAAGAGCATCGGGGCGTTGTCCTTCTCGCCCTCGCCGATCACGATGACACCGTCGAAGTTCACCGTGCCGAGGAACTTCCGCATCGCGTCGACCGCGGCGCCGTCGGCGAGGTTCTTCTCACCGCGACCGATCCACGGCTGCGCCCGGATCGCCGCCGCCTCCGTCGCTCGGACGAGCTCCATCGCGAGGTTGCGATCGGGCTGCAGGAAGAGGGCGCCGGTTTCCGTCGTAGGGGTCACGCCCCAAGCGTAACGACATGCTCGGGTGCCGCTGACTACGATCGGACCGGACACCACCACCGATCGACGACGACGGCCCGCCGGGTCGCGTCGACGACGTCGGCCCGCCGGGTCACGTCCGCGATCGCGAACGTCGAAGGAGATCCTCAGATGCCCATCGCCACACCGGAGCAGTACGCCGACATGCTCGATCGCGCCAAGAGCGGCAAGTTCGCCTACCCCGCGGTCAACGTCTCGTCGTCGCAGACGATCAACGCCGTGCTCCAGGGCCTGACCGAGGCTGGTTCCGACGGCATCATCCAGGTCACCACGGGCGGTGCGGACTACTTCGCCGGCCAGACCGTCAAGAACCGCGCGGCCGGTGCGCTCGCCATGGCGAAGTTCGCGCACGAGGTCGCCAAGAACTACCCGATCACGGTCGCACTGCACACCGACCACTGCCCGAAGGACGCCCTCGACGGGTTCGTGCTCCCCCTGATCCAGGCGTCGGAGGACGAGGTCCGCGCCGGCCGCGACCCGATCTTCCAGTCGCACATGTGGGACGGCTCGGCGATCCCCCTCGACGAGAACATCGAGATCGCGAAGACCATGCTCGCGAAGACCCGCAACATCAACGCCATCCTCGAGGTCGAGATCGGCGTGGTCGGCGGCGAGGAGGACGGCGTGGAGCACGAGGGCACCAACGACGCGCTCTACACCACCCTCGGCGACGTCGAGAAGGCCGTCGAGGCACTCGGGCTCGGTGACCAGGGCCGCTGGATCTCCGCACTCACCTTCGGCAACGTGCACGGTGTGTACAAGCCCGGCAACGTCAAGCTCCGCCCCGACCTCCTCGGCGAGATCCAGGCCGGCATCGCGAAGGAGTACGACAAGGGCGAGAACCCGCTCGACCTCGTGTTCCACGGCGGCTCCGGGTCGACCGACGACGAGATCCACGAGGCGGTGCGGAACGGCGTCATCAAGATGAACATCGACACCGACACCCAGTACGCGTTCACGCGCGACATCGCCGATTCGATGTTCACCAACTACGCCGGCGTCCTGAAGCTCGACGGCGAGGTCGGCAACAAGAAGCAGTACGACCCGCGCGCCTGGGGCAAGAAGGCGGAGACGGCGATGGCCGCCCGCGTGGTCGAGGCGACGAAGGTCCTCGGCAGCGCCGGCCACTCGCAGAGCTAGCCGCCCCGAGCTGCACCTCGGGCCCTCGGCCCGGATCACCCCACTCCTGACGCATCACCCCCCTGCCCACCGGGGGTGTCATGCGGCAGGAGTGGGGTGATCTCGTTCCGGGGCCGTGCCACGATGGTCGGATGACCGACACCACCGCCGCGTACGTCGCCGACCTCAGCTCGTTCATCGAGGGCGCGCCGACGCCGTTCCACGCGGTGGCGCAGGTGGCGATCCGGCTCCGGCATGCCGACTTCACGGAGCTGTCCGAGCTCGATGCCTGGCCGGTCGGAGCCGGGTCGTACTTCGTCGTGCGCGACGGCGCCGTGATCGCCTGGCGCCAGCCGGAGGCGGCCACGGCGATCACCCCGTTCCGCATCGTCGGCGCGCACACCGACTCCCCGACGTTCCGCCTCAAGCCGAACGCGCAGACCACCGCGAGCGGCTGGAGCCAGCTCAACGTCGAGGTCTACGGCGGTCCGATCCTGTCGACCTGGTTCGACCGCGACCTGGCGATCGCCGGCCGCGTCGTCCGGGCGGACGGCACGTCGGGGCTCGTGGAAACCGGTGCGGTCTGCCGGATCCCGAACCTCGCGATCCACCTGGACCGGGGTGCGAACGAGGGGGCCGTCATCGACCGGCAGCGGCACCTGCTCCCGATCGTCGGGACGGACGGTGCCGGCGATGTCCTGGGTGCGCTGCGCGGGCTCGCCGGCGTGCGCGACGGCGAGGTGGTCGGCTGGGACCTCGTGCTCGCGGACACCCAGGCACCGGCACGGATCGGCATGCGGGACGAGTTCCTCGCGGCCGGTCGGATGGACAACCTGACGAGCGTGCACGCGTCCGTCCGGGCTCTCGTCGGAGCGCCGACCGACGGCGGCCACATCCCCGTGCTCGCGGCGTTCGACCACGAGGAGGTCGGCTCGTCGACACCGTCCGGCGCGGGTGGACCGTTCCTCGAGGACGTGCTGCACCGCATCCACGACGGCCTCGGGGCCACGGTGTCCGAGGCCGCGCGGTCGTTCCGGGCATCGTGGCTGCTGTCGAGCGACGCCGGACACCTCGTGCACCCGAACTTCCCGGAGAAGCACGACCCCACGAACCGTCCGCGCCCTGGCGGCGGTCCGCTCCTCAAGATCAACGCGAACCAGCGCTACGCGACCGACGCGGCCGGCGAGGTGATGTGGGCCTCCGTGTGCGCCGCGGCCGGAGTGTCGTACCAGCCGTACGTCAACCCGAACACGATCCCCGGCGGCTCGACGATCGGACCGATCGCCGCGACCAGGCTCGGGATCCCGACGGTGGACATCGGTGTCGGACTGCTGTCGATGCACTCGGTGCGCGAGCTCGTGCACATCGACGACGTGGCGGCGCTCGGTCGTGCGGCGGCGGCGTTCCTGGCGGGCTGAGCGCGGTGGCTACGCACCGCCGCGGTGCGTCACGATCCAGCTGACGAACGCGGGGTCGTGCATGACCACGACGACGTAGACGATCGTCGTCACTGCTCCGGCGAGCGCGCCGGCGGCGAGCGGGACCCAGAACGTGACCTGGCGCCGACGCAGACGCACGATCGAGAGCCAGAGCGCCGCCGCGAAGAGCACTGCGCCGACGACGGCCGACAGCACGGTCGCCGGGACGAGTGCCTGCGGGTCCTCGAGCGCGACGTAGCGCTCCTCGATCTGCCGGGCGACCTGCGAGGCGACGTTCCCGATCCCGACGAGCTGCTGCAGGACCGTGGTCAGGCCGAACACGAGCAGCAGCACGGTGATCATCAGGTCACCGGGGGACGCGCCGTAGGGCGATCGCGCCGCGCCGGGGCGCGCTCGGTCGGAGCGCGGCTGGTCCGGTCGTCGCGGGTCCGGATGCGGCGGAGTGCCGCGGTTCCGGCCGGGAGGCACGGATCGCGTCGCACGCGCACGTGCGGCCTCGAGCGCGGCCAGTTCACGACGCTGTTCGGCCGCAGCCCGCTCGCGACGCTGCCGCTCGACCTCGGCCGGGTTGACCCAGCCCTCCGGGGCGTACTCGCCGTACCGCGGCGCCGGGCGACCGATCGGACGACCGTCGGCCGACAGGGCGGGCGCGTGGCGGGCCTCCCGTCCGTCCGTCGTCCCCGTCTGCGGGACCGGCGGCTGCTGAGCCGGCGGCTGCTGAGCCGGCGGCTGCTGCGGGAGCGGGACCTCGTGCGGGTCGGTCACCGGTTGCGACCGCCGAGTGCGCGCGTCGGCTGGCCGGCGGCGTCGGTACGGAGCTCCTTGGGGAGGGAGAACATCAGGTCCTCGTGGGCAGTGACGACCTCTTCGACCGTGGCGTACCCGGCGTCGCTGAGCTGTTCGAGGACCTCGCGCACGAGGACCTCGGGGACGGACGCGCCGGAGGTGACCCCGACCGTCGCGACGCCCTCGAGCCACTCCTGGCGGATCTCCTCGGCGTAGTCGACGCGGTGCGCGGCCTTCGCGCCGTGCTCGAGGGCGACCTCGACGAGGCGGACGCTGTTCGAGGAGTTCGCGGACCCGACCACGATCACGAGGTCGGCGTCGACGGCGACCTTCTTGATCGAGACCTGGCGGTTCTGGGTGGCGTAGCAGATGTCGTCGGAGGGCGGGTTCTCGATGGCGGGGAACTTCTCGCGGAGCAGACGGACCGTCTCCATGGTCTCGTCGACGCTCAGGGTGGTCTGCGAGAGCCACACGAGGTTGTCGGGGTCGGGCACCTCGAGCGCCGCCACGTCATCCGGGCCGTTGACGAGGATCGTCCGCTCGGGGGCGTGCCCCATGGTGCCCTCGACCTCCTCGTGCCCGGCGTGGCCGATGAGGATGATGGTCCGCTCGGCCCTGGCGAACCGGACGGCCTCGCGGTGCACCTTCGTGACGAGGGGACACGTGGCGTCGATGGCCTGGAGATCGCGGTCCGCGGCCCCCTTGACCACGGCGGGTGAGACACCGTGGGCGCTGAACACGACGTGGGACCCCTCGGGGATCTCGTCGACCTCGTCCACGAAGATCGCGCCCTGCTGCTCGAGCGTCGACACCACGTGGACGTTGTGGACGATCTGCTTACGCACGTAGACGGGCTCGCCGTACTGCTCGAGCGCCTTCTCGACGGCGACCACCGCGCGGTCGACACCGGCGCAGTACCCGCGGGGTGCCGCGAGCAGCACCTTCCGCTCGCCGGACCCCTGGACCGGGTGCAGTCGCCCCCGTGCCGCCGGCAGCCGCGGAGCCGCGAGCTGCACGCGCTGTCCGTTGGTGATGGTCACCCCTCGATTGTAGGCGGGCGGGTCGCGCGGCTCCTGGGCGCGTCCGCGTTCTCGTCGGTGGGCGTTCTCGTCGGTGGGCTCGTCGGTGGGCTCGTCGACGTTCTCGTCCGTGGGCTCGTCGGCGTGCCGATGTCGCCGATGTGCGGCAGGATCGATGGTCCGGCGACAGACACAGGAGCACGAGATGGCGATCGACCAGGGACCCCCGACCGCGGACAACCCGTGGCCCGTCGCCCTGCTCGGCGCCAAGATGCGGGACTGGATCGACCGACTCGGCACCGCGTGGGTCGAGGGTGAGATCACGCAGTGGAACGTCGCCGGGGGGAACGTCTACGGCAAGCTCAAGGACGTCGAGGTCGATGCGACGGTGTCCTTCTCGATCTGGTCGAGCGTGCGGGCCCGCGTGCCGTCCGACCTCCGTCAGGGTGCGCGCGTGGTGGCCGCCGTCAAGCCGAACTACTGGGTCAAGGGCGGCACGCTCACCATGCAGGTCGTCGAGATGAAGCACGTCGGCCTCGGGGACCTGCTGGAGCGTCTCGAACGACTCCGGGCGACCCTGGCCGCCGAGGGCCTGTTCGACCCGGCCCGCAAGCGACCGCTGCCGTTCCTCCCGCATCGCATCGGACTCGTGACGGGGCGGGACTCCGACGCCGAGAAGGACGTCCTGCGGAACGCACAGCTCCGCTGGCCGCAGGTGGAGTTCCGGACGGTGCACGCTGCCGTGCAGGGCGATCGGGCGGTCGCCGAGGTCACCGCGGCGATCCAGGAGCTCGACGCCGACCCGGACGTCGACGTCATCATCGTCGCGCGCGGCGGCGGCGACTTCCAGAACCTGCTCGGCTTCAGCGACGAAGGACTGGTCCGCGCCGCTGCGGCAGCCACCACACCGATCGTGTCGGCGATCGGGCACGAGGCCGACCGACCGCTCCTCGACGAGGTGGCCGACCTCCGCGCATCCACCCCGACGGATGCGGCCAAGCGCGTCGTGCCGGACGTGGCCGACGAGCTCGCGAACGTCCGACAGGCCCGAGCGCGCCTCGGTCTGCGGCTCTCGCACACGCTCTCGGTGGAGGCAGACCGCATCGCGGCACTCCGCTCCCGGCCCGCGCTCGCGTCGACCGCCTGGCTCGTGGACACCCGGGCCGAGGAGCTCGCCCGCGACCTCTCCCGCTCCCGCGAACTCCTGGAGCGCCGACTGGAGCGCGGGCATGCCGAGGTCGGCCACCTGACCGGACGCCTCCGTGCGCTCTCGCCGCGGGACACGCTCCGACGCGGGTACGCCATCGTGCAGCGGCCGGACGGCACCGTCGTGCGGTCCTCGGCTGACGTGGCGACGCCGACCGAAGTCCGGGTGACGCTCGGTGCCGGGACCGCCGCCGGGACGATCACCGCCGACGGCGCCGGTCCCGGCGGGACGGACCCCGTCGCCGACGACGCCACCGCCGCCGCGTAGTCGGGCGGCGACCCCCGCCACCGCCGCGGAGTCGGTCGGCGACCCCGCGCGCGTGGTCGGACCCTGTTCGCCACAGGCGCTCGTGGCGGTTCTCCACAGGCGCTCCGCACGGGTGGAGCGTCGGGTGCTGCTCGGTAGAATCGTGGGGTGCCTGACATCGACAAGCCGGAGACCGACGTCGCGACGCTGAGCTACGAGGCGGCGCGTGACGAACTCGTGCGGGTCGTCGGCGAGCTCGAGCAGGGCTCGGCGACGCTCGAACGATCGCTCGCCCTCTGGGAACGCGGTGAGCTGCTGGCCGCCCGGTGCGAGGAATGGCTCGTCGGGGCTCGCGAGCGCCTCGACGCGGCGCGGACCGCCTCGGACGGCCGACAGGGTGAGGGTCCGGCTGCGGGGGCCGGATCGTGACCGATGCTGACGGTCGCCCGATCGTCGCCGAGCTCGGCCGACCGGAGACCGCTGAGGAGACGCGGATCCGCAAGGACGCCAACCGGCGGGCGCACCGAGCACACCAGACCATGACGAACCTCGTGCTCGCGCTCGTCGCATCGCTCGGGATCGTCCTGTTCCTCGTCGCGGTGGTCGTCCGTCCGGACCAGAGCACCCGCGCCGCGGTCGACTACCGGTCCGTCGCTGCCGACGCCCAGGTCCCCGGGGTCACGATCGCCGCCCCGGAACTGCCTGCCGGGTACAGCTCGAACCGTGCCGACTACCAGGACGACCCGTCGGACGGCGTGCCGGTCTGGACCGTGGGGTTCCTGACACCGGACAAGGAGTACATCGGCCTGCAGCAGGGCATCAAGGCGAACCCGACGTGGGTGTCGAACGCCATGGAGCAGAAGACCGCGACCGGGTCCAGGACGATCGACGGCACGAAGTGGACCGTGTACGACCGTCGGAGCGAGGGCTCGTCCGCCGGCAACCACGAGTACTCGCTCGTGGGGAAGTTCGGGACGAGCACCATCGTCCTGAGCGGCACCGCGGACCAGGCGTCGTTCCGGACCCTGGCAACGCGGGTCGCAGCGCAACAGGACGGCTAGCGCACTGCGCCGGAACAGTGACACCTCGGAACAGTGACACCCAGGAGCAGTGACACCCAGGAGCAGCGACGCCCCGGGGGTCGACCACAGCGTCTCCGGCGTGGACATGTCCTCGCACGCACCCTCCCCTGACACCAGACCAGCACCCCGAGCACCACCCGAGCAGCACCCGACCCGAGCAGCACCCGACCCGAGCAGCAGGAGAACGATGACCGACCGCGCCGCGTCCACGCCAGCCGAGGCACTCCGTCTCCTGACCGAGGGGAACGCCCGCTTCGCCGCGGATCGTCGCCGTGTGGGGCGGACGGACCCGGAGCGTCGGACGGAGCTCGCCGACGCCCAGGCCCCCTTCGCGACGGTGCTCGGCTGCTCGGACAGCCGCGTGCCGTTCGAGCACGTGTTCGACGCCGGCATCGGTGACGTCTTCGCGATCCGGAACGCTGGGCAGATCGCCGACGAGGTCGTGCTCGGCTCGATCGAGTTCGCCGTCGTCGCACTCGGCACCCCCCTCGTCGTGGTGCTCCGACACACGCTCTGCGGGGCGGTCAAGGCGGCGAGGTCCGGCGAACCCGTTCCCGCACCGCACCTGCAGGCCCTCGTCGACGCGATCGCGCCGAGTGTGGAACGGGTCAGGGCGACCGATCCCGGCGTCGAGCAGGAAGCGGTGGGAGCGGCGCACCTCGAGGCGACGATGCGCACGATCCTCGAGCGCTCCGGTGCCGTGTCCGACGCGATCGCCGAGGGCCGGCTCGCCGTCGTCGGCGCGACGTACGACCTGGCCTCCGGGCTCGTCACCGTCGACACGGTCGTGGGGGACGCCGGAGTCGGCTCCGGGGACACCGGTGTCGCCCCCGGAGCGGTCTGACCACACGGTTCCCGACACCGAGTGGTGCCAGGATGTCCGAGGGCTCACGGCCAACGCACCCAGCATCACCGCACGACGGCCTGCCAAGCTCGAACACAGCACACCCAGCCGCACGACGGCACGACAAGGAGAGGACCACGACGACGTGACCGACACCACCGACCCCACCACGACGACCGCAGCGGAGGCCGCTGCGAGCGGCCACCGGATCGAGCACGACACCATGGGCGAGGTCCGGGTGCCGGCGTCGGCCCTGTACCGCGCGCAGACCCAGCGTGCCGTCGAGAACTTCCCGATCTCCGGAAGCGGGCTCGAGCCAGCCCAGATCGTCGCGCTCGCCAGGATCAAGCGTGCGGCGGCCATCGTGAACGGCGAGCTCGGCATCCTCGACCAGGCGGTGGCGGATGCGATCGTCGGTGCTGCCGACACGATCATCGGCGGTGACCACCACGACCAGTTCCCGGTGGACGTCTACCAGACGGGCAGCGGGACGTCCTCGAACATGAACATGAACGAGGTGCTCGCGACCCTCGCCTCGACCGAGTCGCTCCCCGTGCACCCGAACGACCACGTGAACGCGTCGCAGTCCTCGAACGACGTCTTCCCGACGTCGGTGCACGTCGCCGTGACCGCGGCGCTCCTCCACGACCTCGTCCCCGCACTCGACCACCTCGCGACGGCACTCGAGGGGAAGCGGGACCGGTGGGCCGACGCCGTGAAGTCCGGCCGTACCCACCTGATGGACGCCACCCCGGTCACGCTCGGCCAGGAGTTCGGCGGCTACGCTCGGCAGATCCGACTGGGCATCGAGCGCGTGCAGGCGACGATCGGCCGCGTGGCCGAGGTCCCGCTCGGTGGTACCGCGGTCGGCACGGGCATCAACACCCCCGCGGGCTTCCCGCAGCGGGTCATCGCGCAGCTCGCCAGCGACACCGAGCTGCCGATCACCGAGGCGCTCGACCACTTCGAGGCGCAGGGTGCCCGCGACGGACTCGTCGAGGCGTCCGGGGCCCTCCGCGTGCTCGCCGTGAGCCTCACCAAGATCAACAACGACCTGCGGTGGATGGGCTCCGGTCCGAACACCGGCCTGGGCGAACTGCACATCCCCGATCTGCAGCCCGGCTCGTCGATCATGCCCGGCAAGGTCAACCCGGTCATCCCGGAGGCCGTGCTCATGGTGTCGGCGCGCGTGATCGGCAACGACGCCACGGTGGCATGGGCCGGGGCATCCGGTGCGTTCGAGCTCAACGTCGCGATCCCGGTGATGGGCACCGCGCTGCTCGAGTCGATCCGTCTGCTCGCGAACAGCACCCGCGCGCTCGCGGACAAGACCGTGGACGGGCTCGAGGCGAACCTCGAACGCGCGCGGGCTCTCGCCGAGTCCTCGCCCGCGATCGTCACGCCGCTCAACCGGGTCATCGGGTACGAGGCCGCCGCGAAGGTCGCCAAGTACGCCGTCGCGGAGTCCGTCACCGTGCGGGAGGCCGTGATCGCCCTCGGGTTCGTCGAGCGCGGCGAGGTAACCGAGCAGCAGCTCGACAGCGCCCTGGACGTCCTGAGCATGACGCACCCGGGCTGACCCCGACGTCGACATCGACTCCGACGTCCTGAGCATGGCGCACCCGGGCTGACCCCGGATCACACTGAGGTGCTCGGGCGGCCGCAAGTCCCCACCGTGGCGACCGCCCGAGCGTGCGCACCGGCAACCGGACGGTGGCCGTCCCCAGAGCCGGATCCGGTCGTCGGTGCGCATGGATCAAGAGTGCCGGGCTGCGGGGCGGAACCGACCCGTCCCTCCAGTCCGTGTGGATGACTGACGGCGCGAGCCGGCCTGTGCAGGACGAGCCCGCCCCAGCCCCGGCCCACGCCCCCGGCCCCCGGCACCCGCATGAGAAGTGCCCATCTGTCGGGCCCGGCTTCCGAGCCGACAGATGGGCACTTCTCAACGCCACGGGCAAGCGAACGGGCAAGCGAACCCGCGCGCGGCGCGACCCGCGCGGCGCGACCCGCGCGGCGCGACCCCGGGCGCGGCGCGACCCCCGCGCCTTACACGAGGTCGGGCGAGTCCAGCAGGTCCGTCACCAGCGCGGCGATCGCGGAGCGCTCCGACCGTGTCAGCGTCACGTGTGCGAATAGCGGGTGCCCCTTCAGACGCTCGATCACGCTCGCGACACCGTCGTGCCGACCGACCCGCAGGTTGTCGCGCTGGGCGACGTCGTGCGTCAGGACCACCCGCGAGTTCTGCCCGATCCGCGAGAGCATCGTGAGCAGGACGTTGCGCTCGAGCGACTGCGCCTCGTCCACGATCACGAAGGCGTCGTGCAGGGACCGACCACGGATGTGGGTGAGGGGCAGGACCTCGAGCATGCCGCGCTCGACGACCTCCTCGAGCACGTTGTCCGAGACGAGCGCCCCGAGCGTGTCGAACACCGCCTGCGCCCACGGGTTCATCTTCTCGTTCGCGTCCCCCGGCAGGAACCCGAGCTCCTGGCCGCCCACCGCGTAGAGCGGTCGGAACACCATGATCTTCTTGTGCTGCTGCCGTTCGAGCACGGCCTCGAGCCCGGCGCACAGTGCGAGTGCCGACTTGCCGGTCCCGGCGCTGCCGCCGAGGGAGACGATCCCGATCTCCGGGTCCATCAGCGCATCGATCGCGAGTCGCTGCTCGGCCGATCGTCCGCGGAGGCCGAACACCTCGCGGTCGCCGCGGACCAGGGCGACCGCGCCCTTGGTGTGCACGCGACCGAGTGCCGACCCGCGCTCGGAGTGGATGACGACCCCGGTGTTCACCGGGACGTCGTCGAGGCCGGTGGCGCGGACCTCCTCGTGCTCGTACAGGGCTGCCATCTGGTCGCCGGAGATCTCGAGGTTCGTGATGCCCGTGTAGCCGGAGTCGACGGCGAGCTCGGCGCGGTACTCCTCCGCCGCCAACCCGATCGAGGACGCCTTGACGCGGAGGGGCATGTCCTTCGAGACGACGACGACGTCGAGGCCGTCGTTCGACAGGTTCGACGCGACCGCGAGGATCCGAGAATCGTTGTCGCCGAGCTGGAGCCCGGACGGCAGGACCGCCATGTTCGAGTGGTTGAGCTCCACACGCAGGGACCCACCGTCGCCGATCGGGATCGGGAAGTCGAGTCGCTCGTGCTCGACGCGGAGCTGGTCGAGGATCCGGAGGGCCTGCCGGGCGAAGTACCCGATCTCGGGGTCGTTCCGCTTGGACTCCAGCTCGCTGACGACGACGATCGGCAAGACCACCGCGTGCTCGGCGAACCGGAACATCGCGCGCGGATCGCTCAGCAGGACCGATGTGTCGAGCACGTAGGTGCGCTCCGTCGTCGGGACCCCGGCCCCGGCGGAAGCGGACGTGTCCACGACCCGTCGTGTGGATGCCGAACCGGCCGGTGTCGAACCGACGGCATCCGTGGTGGACGTTTCGCGGGAGACGTTCTGAGAGGTCACGACCACTCCATCCCCGGGCCGCGCTCGGCCCGGTCCATGTCCTACGGAACGGCCACTGAGCAAGATCCGCGTGAGCAGATCACCTGGGTCGCGAAGCTCCATCTGTGGCCGCCTCGACCGAGCACTGTGCTCGATGCGGCAAAGCTACGACCGCCCACCGACACCCAGGGGACCGACACGCCACGACCTGAGTTACGGTCACGTGAACGATGTCGACGCCGGGGTGTGCCGGGGCGACTCACACCACGCTGCGCGCATGGCAGCGTGATCGGCGCATCGCACCCACGATCGAAGACGGCGCGATGCGTCAACACCGATGCCACACCGTCCGGCCCCGCCCGGCCCCGCCCCGCACCGCGCCCGCTGCCCCGCGCCGGCGCAACCCAGCCCCGCGCCCGCTGCAGCCCCGCGCCTCAGCTCATCGTCGCGAAGGACACCAGCGCGTCCCGCAGCATCCCGAGCGTCTCATCCGTCGTCGACGCGAACACCGACACGCGGACGGTCCCGGTGCGCGTGGTGACTGTCACGCCGTGGTTGTGCAGCGACGCGGTCAGGGCCGTGAGACGCCCCTCGGCCGGCCGGAGCACCACGATCCCCCCGCGCTCCCGCGGGTCCCTCGACGACTCGACCGCGACACCGAACTCGTCCGCCAGGGCGAACACACGCTCGACGCGCTCGGCGACCCGTGCCTCGACGGCGCCGACCCCGACACCGGCCAACGACTCGAGTGCGACCGCCAGCCGCGCCTGGGAAACCGGGTCCACGCGGCTCATCTGGTAGCCGGCCGCACCGGGGAGGACACTCGGCACCTCGCCGGGTGCACCGCTCGTGCCCATCGGCCCGGAGAGCGCGGGGTGCAGTCGCTCCAGTGCGCGGTCGCTGAACGCGAGGAAGCCGGTGCCCCAGCCCGCGTGCAACCACTTCTGGCCGCCGGTCGCCACGACGTCCGCGAGCTCGTAGGGCACGTCGACGACGCCGAAACCCTGGATCGCGTCGAGCACGAGCAGCCGGTCGCCGATGACGTCGCGGACAGCCTCGAGGTCGATCCGGTACCCGGTCCGCCAGTCGACGAGGCTCACCGCGACCGCCGCGACGTCGTCGGTCAGCCGCGATGCGATGAGGTCCGGGGTGAGCCAGCCCGCGCCGGACTCGATCACGACGGGATGCATCCGTCCGCTCGCGGCCGATGCGCTCGCGAGCGCGAGTGTCAGCGACGGGTACTCGTCCGCCGCGACGAGGACGCCGCCCGTGAGCCCGAACGCGGTGTGCAGGAGCCCCGGGGTCGTCGCGGTCTGCGAGACGACCTGGTCCTCGCGCCGCCCGGTGAGGCGCGCGGCCACCGTCCGGAGTCGGATGTCCTGCTCGTCGAGCACGTCCATCACGCCGAACCGGACGTGCTGCTGGTAGGTCCCGAGGACGCGCTGCTCCTCGAGCACCGCGGTCTGGACGGGTCCGAACGCGGCGTGGTCGAGGTACCCGGGCTCCTCCGCGAAACCAGCGGCGTACTCGTCGATGCTCGTCACGGTGGGTGGGCCTTTCGTCGCGTGGGACGGACCGTCGATCGACCCCCGAGTCGACGATCCATGCCCTCACATGGACATGAGGGACAACAGAGCATACCGACTGGCGGTCGGCGACGCGTACCGCGGGCCGGACCGGACACCGGAACACGCACCGGATGCGCCCGCGGGACGGGCACGACCCGCATCGGACTGGAGGGACGGTGCGGGCTGGCACCGTCCCTCCAGTCCGTCTGTCGGTCCGTCCACGCGCCGGTGACGCCGGGTCAGTTGCCGAAGCGCCGCGACCGCAGACCGAAGTCGCGCACCGCGCGGAGGAAGTCGACCTCGCGGAGATCGGGGTAGAAGGCCTCGACGAAGTAGAACTCGCTGTGCGCGCTCTGCCACAGCATGAAGTCGGACAGGCGCTGCTCCCCCGAGGTCCGGATCACGAGGTCCGGGTCCGGCTGGCCCTGCGTGTAGAGGTGGTCGCCGATGAGCTCCGGCGTGAGCACCTCGGCGAGGTCGTCGAGCGTCCCTCCGCCAGCGCCGTGCGCGCGGACGATGCTCCGCATGGCGTCCGCGATCTCACGACGTCCGCCGTACCCGACGGCGAGGTTCACGTGCAGCCCGGCGTGGTCCGCGGTGGATCGCTCGGCGGCCTCGAGCGCGGTGACGAGGGGTTCGGGCAGGCCGTCGTTCGACCCGACGTGCTGGACCCGCCACGCGCGGTGGCGTCCGAGTGCCGCCGCGAGCTCGGCGATGATCGCGGTGAGTTCCTCGAGTTCGTCCGAGTGTCGTCCGGTGAGGTTGTCGGCGGACAGCAGGTAGAGCGTCACCACCTCGATGCCCAGGTCGTCGCACCAGGCGAGGAACTCCGGGATCTTCGCCGCCCCGGCGCGGTGTCCGTGCGCAGCGGTCTCGAGGCCGAGCTGCTTGGCCCAGCGCCGGTTGCCGTCGACGATCATCGCGACGTGCTTCGGCATCACCGCACCGGCGAGCTGCTTCCGGATCCGACGCTGGTACGCGCGGTACAGCAGCCCTCGCCCTGTCCCACCGACCCCGTCGACCACCCGCCAACGGTAGCGCTGATCCGCTGGGAACCATGCACACCGCGCTCGGACCGGCCTCCCAGCCGAGGCGCGACCCGGTCGCCGTAGGGTTCCAGCATGACCTCGTCCGAGCCCTCCGGGACGCTGCCCCACATCCCGTTCACCGAGGACGCGGACGCGACCGACCAGCCCGCCGCACCACCCGCATGGCGCGGATGGATCCACCTCGGGACCTTCCCGGTCGCCCTCGTGCTGGGCATCGTCCTCGTCGTGCTCGCCGCGAGTCCGGCCGCGAAGGCCTCGAGCGCGGTCTTCATGGCGACGTCACTCGTGCTCTTCGGGGTGTCGGCGACCTACCACCGGTTCCCGTGGGGATCGAAGGTCAAGCGCGTGCTGAAGCGCATCGACCACACGAACATCTTCCTGCTCATCGCGGGGACCTACACCCCGATCGCCGTCTGTGCGCTCGCGACGACACCCGCCACCGTCCTGCTCGTGCTGATGTGGTCCGGAGCGCTGCTCGGGATCGCGTTCCGGGTGTTCTGGATCGGGGCGCCCCGCTGGTTGTACGTGCCGCTGTACGTGCTCCTCGGGTGCGCCGCCCTGGCGTTCCTGCCGCAGCTGTTCGCGGCGAACGTGGCCATGATGACGCTCGAGCTCGCTGGCGGACTCGCGTACGTCGTCGGCGCGGTCGTCTACGGGTTCAAGCGTCCGAACCCCGCTCCGGGGGTGTTCGGCTTCCACGAGGTGTTCCACGCGCTCACCGTCGTGGCGTTCCTCGCGCAGTGGGTCGGCATCCTCGTCATCGCGCTGCAGCCCGTCCGCTGAGTTCCGCCGGGACGCGTCCGGCGGTCCCGCTCCCGGTCGGCGCCGGACTGGAGGCCCACCCAGCGTCACCGACGCGCGGTGCCGGACCGCGCCTCCCGTCCGACTGCTCGCGGACCATCGGGCGCGTCGATCCGGCGGCCTCCGCGGCCCCGGCTGACCCGGCGGCTCCGGCTGATCCAGCGGCTCCGGCTGATCCAGCGGCCCCGGCGGCCCCGGCGGCCCCGGCGGCCCCGGGCAGGGTGACCACGAACACCGCGCCGCCGGCGGACTCCGCGCACACGAGGTCGCCACCGTGCGCCCGCGCGATGCCCCTGGCGATCGGCAGCCCGAGTCCCGCACCGCCGGATCGGTCGCTCCGGGCCGTGTCGAGACGCACGAGCCGGTCGAAGATCCGCTCCCGGTCCGCGCCGGGGACCCCGGGACCGTCGTCGGACACGCGAACCGCCGTCGTCCCCGGCGCCGACGAGCCGTCCACGGGCTCGTCGAGCTCCAGCAGCACCCGACCATGGCCCCCGGTCGCCCTGGCCGCGTTGTCCACGAGGTTCCCGACCACCTGGGCGAGACGGTCCGCGTCGGCCGCGACGACCATCGGCACCCCGGGGACCCGGACGTCGAGCGTGAGCGAGGGCAGCCGCATCCGCAGCCGCTCCCCCTCCGCGCGCAGGAAGTCGGCGAGGTCGACGTCCTGGCGGTCGAGCTCCAGGCCGCGGTCGACGCGCGTCATCATGAGCATGTCGTCGACCAGGCGCGAGGCGCGCCCCGACTGCCGGACGACGTGGGTGGCGAGGCGCTCCCGGTCCTCGCTCCCGAGCGGTGCCCGGACCAGCGCGTCCGCCGCGGCACGGATGCCGGCCACGGGGGTGCGCAGCTCGTGGGCGGCGTCGGACACGAACGACCGCATCCGGAGTTCGGCGTCGACCGCCTGACGTTCTGCGCCCTCGACCGCGTCGAGCATCTCGTCGAACGCCGCGGCGACGCGGCCGATCTCGGTGTCCCGACGGGCCGGACGGAGACGCCGACCGCGATCCCCCGACGCGATCGAGCGCGCGGCGGCGGTCATGTCGTCGAGGGGCCGGAGCGATCGCCGGACGACCAGCACGAGGCCGGCCGCCGCGAGCAGCAGGAAGCCCGCCGAGGCCCCGCCCATCACCCAGCCGAGCTCGGTCAGCGTCTGGTCCACGGACCGCGTGCCGGTCGTCAGGGTGATCGTCGAGTCGTCGCTCAGGCGGGACACCAGCGTGACGACGCCGTCGTGCTCACGCACCGTCGACGAGCTGATGGTCGCGCCGGCCGCCGTCCCAGCGCCCGCTGCAGCGCTCGTGCCCGTGCTCGTGCCCGTGCCCGTTTTCGTGCCGGCGCCCGCGCTGTCGGACCGCGCTCCCCGGCCCGCCGGCGGGCCGGGGAGCGTCCCCGGGTCCGGCGGCCCCTCCTGCAGCTCGGCCGGTGTCGGGCCCGCCTCGACCGCGGCGCCGTCGGCCTGCACGATCTTCACGGAGAGCCCCTGCATGGACAGCCGGTCGGCGAGGTCGTCGGCGTCGACCGTGCCGACGAGTGCGGCCGCGGCGGACGCCCTGTCACGGAGGCGGTCCTCGATCTGGGCGTGCAGCCGCGCCCCGAGGAGCGCCTCGACCGTCACCGCGAGGGCCCCGAGGAGGACGACCAGCAGTACGAGGATCGCGACGACGGTCCTGGCCCGGAGCGATCCTGTCCGGAGCGCCGTCGCGCCGTTCGCCGCACTGCCCGGAGCACCGGTCGGCGCACTGCCCGCCGCACCGCCCGGCGCACTGCCCGTCGCAGCGTTCGGCGCACTGCCCGTCGCACCGGCCGGCGCACCGACCGCGGGGCGCCCGGTCGCCCGCCGCGTCACGCTGCCACCGCCACGCTGGACATCCGGTAGCCGAGCCCGCGCACCGTGTGGATGAGCCGCGGTCCGTGTGCCTCCATCTTCCGCCGGAGGGCACTGAGGTGCACCTCGACGAGGTTCGGGTCGTAGTCGTCGTACCCCCACACCTGCGTGAGGATCTGTCCCTTCGACACCGTCCTCCCCCGGCTCTCGGCGAGGAACGTCAGCAGGCGGAACTCGGTCGCGGTCAGGTCGAGGACCGTCCCACCGCGCTGGACCGTCGCGGCGGCGCCGTCGAGCACGAGGTCCCCCACCTCGACCACGGCCGGGATCCTGCCCCGCCGGCGGAGCACCGCGGTGACCCTGGCGACGAGCTCCGCCATCGCGAACGGCTTGACCACGTAGTCGTCGATCCCCTCGGCGAACCCGCGCAGTCGGTCGTCGACCTCGTCGCGCGCCGTGAGCATGACGACCGCGGCGTCCGAGCTCGTCCGGACCCTGGCGGCGAGCTGGATGCCGCTGGCCCCCGGGAGCATCCAGTCGAGGACGACGAGGTCCGGCACGAACGACCCGAGTTCGGTGTGCAGCTCCGCTCCGTCCGGCAGGTCGCGCACGACGAGTCCCTCGGCGCGGAGGGACGCGGTGACGGCGGTGCGGATGGCGTCGTCGTCGTCGACGAGGAGGACACGTGCAGGAGCGGGCATGAGAGCAACCCTCGGTGACCTGACCATCACGAAGCCTGGAGTCGTCTGGACGCTCCCTGTGCTTCAGTCATGCTTCAGATTCGACTTCGACGGTTGATCTCGACCCGGTAGCGAGCCGGGCGGAACGGAGACACCACCATGACGAACCACGACGACAACCGGCCGGACGCCCACCGCGACGACGAGCAGCACGACGACGCGACCCGCGAGCTGCCCTCGCTCGACGCCTCCGACGCCCGGACCCGCGAGCTGACCCCCATGGGCTCGCGTGCGGACGACGTGACGACCGAGTTCCCGGTCTTCGCGAGCCTCCAGGACGCGGACCGCACCACGTCGGACCGGACGGGAGGCACGGTGCCGGCATCGGCGGCGTCCCCGGCCGGTCCCGGTGCGGGACGAGCGCGACTCCGACGGCGGGTCGGGATCGGTGCGGCGGCTGCGGCGGTCCTGATCGCCGGCGGCTTCGGCGTGACCGCGGCGGTCGCCGCCGGGAACGACGGCGGGACGCCCGTCGGCGCCGGGAGTTCCGCGTCCGCCCGTCCGAGCGGCGCGCCCTCGGGTGCACCGACCGGCGCTCCCTCGGGTGCACCGAGCGGCGCTCCCTCGGGTGCGCCGAAGGCGGGAGCCGGCGCCGCCGGCGGTCCCGCGGCAGGACCCGGCCAGTGTGCGCCGGGTGCCGCCGGCGCACCGACACCCCCGAAGGACGGTCCCGCCGCGGACGGCTCCGCTCCCACCCCGCCGGCGGCCCCGGCGGACGGGTCGGCCCCCACGCCGCCCGCCGCGCCGAAGGACGGCTCGGCGAACGACGGCTCGGCGCCCACCCCGCCCGCTGCCCCGTCGGACGCACCGTCCGCCACGACCGGCTCCTGACCGGACCGGCGTCCCGATCGACCGGTGTTCTGAACACCGTCGTCCTGATCGGCGGGCGTCCCGAACACCGTCGTCCGTCGGGAACACCGCGATCCGCGTGTTCCCGACGGACGGACGTGTTCGGCGCCCCCGGTGCAGCGTCGGTCGGCCGGGTCCGGTCGGACGGCGGGGTCAGACCGTCAGCCGGTCAGACGCCGTCGCGGTCGTCCTCGGGCAGCTCGCCGCGCTCCTCGGCCTCGAGTCGCGCGCGGATCTCGGCCCGGTACCGGGTCCGACGGATCCGCCGTGTCATGTCGAGGATGAGCAGGATCGTGATGACGGCGACCGCCGCGATCGCGATGAACCCGACGACCCCGGGCGTGACGTCGACGTCCGGGACGGTCGAGGCGGGCGTCGACGGCGAGGTCGCGGCGAGCACGACCGCCCCGCCCAGCACGGACAGGGCCATGAGCACGGACAGGGTCACTGGTGCGTCTCCTCTTCTGCGGACGATCCGCTGACACCCGGGTGGTCGTCGTCGACCGCCCGCTCAGTGGCTTCCGTCCGCTCAGTGACTTCCGTCCGCTCAGCGGCGGCCGGTGCCTCGAGCGGCGCGAACGCGACTTCGGTCTGCGACGGCTCGGAGTCCTCGTGGACCCCCGCGAACAGGTCCGTCTCGGGGAGCATCGCGTCGACACGGCTGGCCACGAGCTGGAAGTCCTCGGTCGGCCACACCTCGGCGATGAGGTCGTTCGGCCAGAAGAAGAACGGGCTGTCCCCCGGCACCTGACTGGCGTGCGCACGGAGCGCCCGGTCGCGCGCGTCGAAGTGGTCGGCGACGTGCACGTGCGTCGTGGCGAGGTCCGGACGGTCCTCGAACCGCTTGAGGAACTCGCCGAACTGCTCGAGGAACGGCGCCTCGGGGTCCCGCTCGGTGAGTGCGGCGAACACGGCACGGAAGCGCGCGGGGTTCATCGTGCGCTCGTAGTACAGCTTGCTCATCACCCACGGCTCCCCCGCCTCGGGGTACTTCGTCGGGTCCCCGGCGTCACGCCAGGCGGCCATCGAGATCTCGTGCGTCCGGATGTGGTCCGGGTGCGGGTACCCGCCGTTCTCGTCGTAGGTGACCATGACGTCCGGGCGGAACCGACGGACGACCCGGACGAGGTTCTCGGCGCTCGTCTCGATCGGCACCGTCGCGAAGGTACCCGGGCGCACGGTCTCGCCCTGCTCCGCGTCCGGCAGCCCGGAGTCGTGGTAGCCGAGCCAGACGTGCTCGATGCCCATGGCCTCCTGTGCGGCGGCCATCTCGGTGCGCCGGTACCCCGCCATGTCGCGACCGGCCCGGTACCGCGCCGTCGTCGACAGCTGCTCGTTCAGGATGTCGCCGGCCTCACCGCCCGTGCACGAGACGACGAGCACCTCCGCGCCGGCGGCGATGTACTTGGCGTAGGTGGCAGCGCCCTTGCTGGACTCGTCGTCCGGGTGCGCGTGGACCGCGATGAGCCGCAGGGTCACGACGTCTCCTGGTTCCTGGTCGGTTCGGCATGAGCGCGGCTGCACCCGGGGTCCCCGCACGGCTGCGGCACGGACTCGGTGAACTACGCTTGCCCCAGCGTAATCGACCAGGAGTCCCCGAACTGTCCGCTTCACTGCCCCCGCGCTCCCCCGATGGAGCCCAGCCCGACCACGGCGCATCCGCCTCGGCCGCAGCGATGGACGCCCGCTACGGCCGGACCCCCGGCCGCAGCCGACGGAACATCGTCATCGCGGTCGCCGTCGCGGTCTTCATCGCCGTGGTGTTCACGGTCTGGGTGATCTGGGCCGGTCCCGGCGAGACGGATCGCGGGCTCGACTCGGACGACGTCGGCTACCACGTCCAGTCCGACCGCCTCACCGTCGTGCGCTCGCAGGTGTCGGTCGATCCGGGCAACACCGCGAAGTGCGCCGTCCAGGTCCTCGACAAGTCGTTCACCATCGTGGGCTGGAAGGTCGTCACGCTGCCCACCTCCGAGCAGCGCACCAGGACGATCCAGACCGAGGTGAAGACGAGCTCCCGCGGGGTCACCGGCTTGATCAACAAGTGCTGGATCCCGTAGTCTCGTGTGATTCGCCAAGGAGACCGGCCGCTGGCCGGTCTTCTTCGTTTTTGGCTGGACCTGCGGGGGCCGGAGGAGATCACATGAGCAACGACACACAGACCACGTGGCTGACGCAGGAGGCGCACGACCGTCTGCAGGCTGAGCTCGAGACGCTGAGCGGTCCCGGGCGTGCCGAGATCGTCGCCCGCATCGAGGCGGCGCGCGAAGAGGGCGACCTCAAGGAGAACGGCGGCTACCACGCCGCCAAGGACGAGCAGGGCAAGATCGAGGCCCGGATCCGCCAGCTGACCGAGCTCCTGCGCACCTCGACCGTCGGCGAGGCCACGGACGACGGCACCGTCGAGCCGGGCACCGTGGTCACGGCGACCATCGCCGGGGACGCCTCGACGTTCCTCGTCGGCAACCGTGAGATCGTGGCCGAGGGCTCCGACCTGCAGGTCTACAGCCCGTCGAGCCCCATCGGTGCGGCGATCATGGGCCTGAAGGCCGGGGCGTCGACGACGTACGAAGCCCCGAATGGCAAGGAGATCACGGTCGTGGTCCAGGACGTCAAGCGCTACCAGCCGTAACCGGGCAACGGGGTCGCGAGCAGCCGGACCGGCTGCGCCGCGTTCTGACGGGAGGCACGGTGCCAGCTGGCACCGTGCCTCCCGTCTGTGTCCATGGTCGCGTCCGGCGGCGTGCGATGACGAGGCCGGCGGTGGCGAGGTCGCGCGGTCGCGCTACTCCTGCAGCTGCGGTCGGTACCCGGCCTCGCGGAGGCGGTCCTGCACCTCTTCGGCGTGCTCAGGGCCGCGGGCCTCGATGCTCAGGTCGAGGGCGACCTCGCTGATGTCGAGCCCCAGGCCGTGCCGGGTGTGTAGGACCTCGACCACGTTCGCGCCCGCGTCCGAGATGATCTGCGAGACCCGGGTGAGCTGCCCCGGACGGTCCGGGAGCATCACGCGGACCGCCACGTAGCGCTGCGCCGCGACGAGTCCGCGGGTGATCACGCGCTCCATCATGAGCGGGTCGATGTTGCCACCGCTCAGCACGACGACCGTCCGGCCCGTGTCGTGGACGTCTCCGGTCATGATCGCCGCCACACCGACGGCCCCCGCGGCCTCGACCACGAGTTTGGCGCGTTCGAGCAGGAGCACCAGGGCACGGGAGACGTCGTCGTCCGACACGGTCACCACCTCGTCGACCAGGTCGCGGATGATCGGGAAGTTCATCTCGCCGGGCCGGGCGACCGCGATGCCGTCGGCGATCGTCGGGGTCGTGGCGATCGTCGTCGGGGCACCGGCCGCGAGCGACACCGGGTACGCGGCAGCGTTCGCCGACTGCACCCCGATGATCCGGATGGGGCGACCACGGCGCTCGGCCATGCCGCGGAGGGCGATCGCCATGCCGGAGATCAGTCCGCCGCCGCCGATCGGCACGACCACGGTGTCCGCGTCGGGGACCTGCTCGAGGACCTCGAGTCCGAGCGTGCCCTGCCCGGCGATGATGTCGGGGTGGTCGAACGGCGGGATGAAGACCGCTCCGGTCGACGCCGCGTGGTCCTTGGCGGCGGCGAGGGCCTCCTCGACGGTGTTCCCGTGCAGGACCGCCTCGGCACCGTACCCGCGCGTGGCCTGCAGCTTCGGGAGTGCGACGCCGACCGGCATGAAGATCGTCGCGCGGATGCCGAGTTCCCGGGCGGCGAGTGCGACGCCCTGCGCGTGGTTGCCGGCGCTCGCCGCGACGACACCGTGTGCGCGCTCGTCCTCGCTGAGCGCTGCGAGGCGGTTGTACGCACCGCGGAGCTTGTACGCACCGGTTCGCTGGAGGTTCTCGCATTTCAGGTGCACGGGGCTGCCGAGGATCTCGGCGAGGAACTGTGACGTCTCCATCGGCGTGACCCGGACGACCCCCTCGACGACCCGGCGCGCTGCCTCGACGTCGGCCAGGGTCGGCGCTGGGAGCGGCGCAGGCGGTGGTGTCTCGTCGGTGTAGGTGTCCGCGGGCTGCTCGAGGTGTCCCGCCGGTGTCGCCGGGACGGCTGTGCCCTCGGTCATCCGGCGGTGCCCTTCTCCGCCGCGGGCTGCTTGTCGCTCCCGGGTGCCGGCACGTCGTCGCCGATGCGGTGGCGCTGACGGCGGAACAGCTGGATCTCGCCGTGCTGACCGCGTTTGGGCGTCGCCTCGAGCACGTGGTCGGAGTCGAGCCCGCGCCACCGACCGGAGGCGATCGTGGTCACCATGGCGTTCAGCGTGGCGATGAGCGGCACGGCGAAGAACGCCCCGGCGATGCCCGCGAGCCCGGAGGCCGCCGTGACGCCGAGGACGACCGCGAGGGGGTGCACCTTGACGGCGTTGCCCATCACGAGCGGCTGGAGGATGTGCCCCTCGAGCTGCTGGACGAGGAGGATGACCCCGAGGACGAGCACCGCGGCGACCGGCCCGTTGAAGATGAGGGCGACGAACACCGCGAGGAAGCCCGTGACGATCGCGCCGACGACGGGGATGAACGCACCGAGGAACACGAACACCGCGATCGGCACGACGAGCGGGAGCCCGCCGAAGAACAGGCCGACGATGTAGGCGCCGCCACCGATGCCGACCGCGTCGACGAACGCGACGAAGATCTGCACGCGGATGAAGCTCGTCAGGGTGATCCACCCGGAGACACCGGCACCGTCGACCGCTGCACGGGCCTTCCTCGGGAAGAGACGGACCGTCCAGCGCCAGACGTTCTTACCGTCGATGAGCAGGAAGATCGTCGTGAACAGGACGATGAACAGCGCCTCGAACGCGTGGGTCGCACCCGACCCGGCGCTCGCGACGCCGGACAGGATCGACCCGGAGTTCTCGGACAGCCACTTCTGGCCGTCGCTCAGCCATCCGCTGACGTCCTTCTGGGTGATCCCGAGCCCGGAGTTCAGGACGAGGTCCTTGATGTTCGCGTACTGCGAGATCGCGCGGTCACGGAGTGACGGGTACGACGAGATGATCTGGTCGACCACGAGCCAGAGGAGCCCGGCGACCGCGGCGATGCCGCCGAGGAGGCTGATGATCACGGCGAGCCACTTGGGGACGTGGTGCCGCTGGAGCCAGTTCGAGATCGGCACGAGGAGCGCCGAGATGACGATGCCGACGAGGAACGGGATGAGGATCTCGCTGAAGATCGTCATCAGCCAGATGAACAGCGCGACGACGCCGACGATCACGAGGATGCGCCACGAGAACGCGCCGGCAACGCGCATGCCGAGCGGGATCGAGTCCTCGACGACGGGATCCGGGTGCTCGCGTCCGCGCGGTGCGTTCGTCGGACGGTCGGCGGCAACGTCCGAACGGTTCTTCCTGGCCCAGAGCATTGCGCCAGTGTATTCGGCGCCGCGAGCGAATGTGCCCGTCCCGGTATACGTGCCGTCGGCGGTGTTCGCTACGGTCGCAGCATGCCCAGAGCAACTCTCTCCGCCGCCGAGGCACGACGGGTCGCACTCGGTGCCCAGGGGTTCGGTCGCCCGGCCGACCACACCGGCTCGGACGCGGTCTCGACCAGGACGCTCAGCGCGATGACCGCCCGCCTCGGCCTCCTGCAGATCGACTCGGTGAACGTGTTCGAGCGGAGTCACTACCTGCCGCTGTTCGCGCGACTCGGGGCGTACGACAAGGCGGCGCTCGACCGGATCACCCAGGTCCGCGGTGCCTCGCACGTGGAGTACTGGGCACACGAGGCGGCGTTCGTCCCCCGGACGTCACTGCCCCTCTTCCACTGGGCGATGGAGGCGCGCCGCCGACGGGACACGGACACGGATGACTTCGCCCGGGGGAACACCGCCCTCTTCGGGGAGCTGCTCGCGATCCTCCGTGCGAACGGCCCGATGCCCGCGAGTGCCGTCGACGTGGCGTGGGTCCGACCCGACGCCGCTGTCCGGAAGGGTCCGTGGTGGGGCTGGAGCGACGTCAAGCGCGGGCTCGAGTACCTGTTCCGCTGGGGCGACGTCGTGTCCGCCGGGCGCCGGGGGTTCGAGCGGGTGTACGGACTGCCGGAACAGGTGCTGCCCGCGGGGCTCCTCGACGCCCCGCCGTCGCGCGAGGACGCCGTGCGCGTGCTCGTCGAACGGTCGGCCCGCGCGTCGGGGGTCGGCACGATCGCGGACATCGCCGACTACCACCGCCTCCGGACCGACGACACGAAGGCGGCGGTGGCCGACCTCGCCGACGCGGGTGTGCTCGTCCCGGTGCGCGTCGAGGGCTGGGACCGCCCGGCATGGATGCACACGGAGCCCCGGGTGCCGCGGCGCATCGAGGCCGATGCTCTCCTCAGCCCGTTCGACCCGGTGGTGTGGTTCCGGCCGCGCGCGGAGCGGATGTTCGACTTCCACTACCGGATCGAGATCTACACGCCGGCGCACAAGCGGGTCCACGGGTACTACGTGCTCCCGGTGCTGCAGGACGACCGCGTGGTGGGGCGCGTGGACCTCAAGAGCGACCGGCAGCGCGGGGTCCTCCGGGTCAGGACGGCGTGGGCGGAGCCCGGAGAGCACCTGGATCCCGGACGACTCGGCGCCGCGGTCCTCCGCGCGTCGGTCTGGCAGGGCCTCGACGGGGTCGAGGTCACCGACCGCGGGACCGCGGCGGCCGCGCTCGCGGACGCACTCGGGGTGCCGATGGTCCCGCACGTCGATGCCGACGACAGGTCACCGCACGGCCTGGAGGCCCCTCCCGCGGTCGACGAGACCGACCCGGCCCCGTCGCTGCCCGCGCCCGGCGTGTGAGCGCTGGACCGCGCCTCCAGACCGGTGGGTCAGAACACCGGTGGGTCAGACGACCGGTGGGTCAGAACTGGACGCGCGGCGGTTCGGCGATCGCCGACGGTTCGGCGGACTCGAAGAACGCCGCCTGGCTGAAGCCGCGACCCTTGGCGAACGACGACGTCGGGAAGACCTTGATCTTGGTGTTCAGCTCGCGCACGCCGCCGTTGTAGTGCCGCCGGGCCACCTGGATGCGGTCCTCGGTGTCCACGAGCTCGGACTGCAGCCGCAGGAAGTCCTGGCTCGACTGCAGCTTCGGGTACCCCTCGGCGACCGAGAACACGCCTCGCAGCGCCTTCTGCATGTGCCCCTCGGCCTCTGAGGCCTCGGTGGCGTCCGTCGCCCGGAGTGTCTCGGCGCGGGCGCTCGTCACGCTGTCGAGCACCTTCTGCTCGTGCGACGCATGACCCTTCACGGTGTCGACGATCGTCGGGATCAGGTCGGCGCGGCGCTGGAGCTGTGCCGAGATGTCGCTCCACGCGGCGTCGACGTTCCCCTTGAGCGTCACGAGCGAGCGGTACGTCGCCCAGAGGTAGACCCCGACCGCGATCAGCACGATGACGATCACCCCGACGACGATCAGCGTCGTGATCAGACCGGTCTGCATTCGCGGGTACTCCTTCGGCGTCGGGAACGCCTCGAAGTCGTGCGGCCGGAGATGGTCGTGATCAGGGTGGAGCACGGGTACATCGGCAGGACGGACACGAGGGCGCATGTGTCCGCATCGATGGTATCCCCGGGTCCTGGACGCCCTCCGCCGCAGGCGAGGTCTCACGGCGAATTCCCCTCTGGCGTGCACCAGCTTCTCGGCTCGGGGTGGATGCGCCCGGCTCGGGGTGGATGCTCTCGGCTCGGGGTGGATGCGTCGAGGTGCTTGCCGGGTCGCAGAGTCATCCGCGCGGCGGATTGACGTCAGCGCGCGCATGACCGTGAATGGGGGCAGTGACTGTTCCGTGGGATCGCTCAGGCCGGGGGGCCGCCCGAGGTGGCCTCCGCGTCGAGCGCGCCCGGAGCCGAACCGTCGAGCGTGTCCGGAGCCGCCGCGGGGTGCTCGGCGCGATCGCGGTGGTCGGTGCGGTGCTCGTCGGGGTCGGGGCACCGGTGCTCGTCGTCGGCACCGAGACCGCCGTCGCCGCCCCGGAGTCCTCGACCGCAGCGACGTCCACCGCACCCTCGGCACCCGCGGGAACGGACCGGGGCGACGGCGACGAGCAGTCGGAGCCCGTCGCCGTGCCGACCGGGACGCCCACGTCCCCCGCACCGACGGTCGCGCCGTCGATCGCCGACGCCGGGGACATCACGAGCGCGTCCGCCCGCTTCTCCGGCACCGGGACACCCGGCCATCACGTGCGGGTCGCCGACCCCATGACGCCCTCCGCATCGATCTGCGTCGCTCCGATCACGTCCGATGGCCGGTGGTCCTGCCTCGGTGCCGTGCGGTCCGGCCCCGAGCAGGTCTTCACGGTCTCGGACACCGATGACAACGCACTCCCCCAGGCGGACAGCCCAGCGGTCGACGTGATCGTGCCCCCGACCATCGCAGCGAGCGGACCGACCACCGGCAGCGTCACCGGGGCGGGGTACCCCGGTGCGGCCGTGACGGTGTCGGCGGTGGGCACCGGCACGACGAGGAACACGGTCGTTGGTACCGACGGGCGGTGGATCGTGTCGTTCGGATCGGGCGGAGCACCGCTCGCGACGGGCGACTACACGGTGTCCGCGACCCAGACCGCCGGCACCGCACTGCACTACCGTTCGGACCTCCGCAGCACGGCCTCGGCACCACGGTCCGTCGCGATCGACCGCACCGCACCGTCCGCGCCGACGATCACGAGTCCGTCGACCGGGAGCCGCGTCCGGACCCAGCCCATCGCGATCAGCGGAACCGGTGAGTCCGGCACCATCGCGACCGTGTACATCGACTCGAACCCGGTGTGCCAGGCGAACGTCGTCGGCGGCTCCTGGACCTGCACGACCGCGGGCGAGAGCATCCCGGACGGCACCCGGACCCTGACCGCCGGGCTCCGCGACACGGCGGGCAACTTCTCCGGGGTCGCCGCGACCGTCAGGCTCACGGTCGGGGGCGCGCCGGCGAACGCGACTCCGTCGTCCGGCTCCGCGGCACCGGGCGCACCGACGACCCGTCGCCCACGACCGAGCACGTCGTCCGGCCCTGACGGCGCGACCGGAGCACCAGCGCCCGGCGACGGCGCGAGCAGCTCCGGCACGCCGGGCTCCGGCGGTGCGGGCGGCAGTGGCGACCCGGGTGCCGGTGTCTCGGGTGCGACGACCTCCGGCACGGGATGGGGTGTCGCGACCGCCTACGACGCGGCCGTCCCGAGTGTCCGGTCCGCCTTCTCCACGCGGACGCTCGTGCTGGTCCTCGTCGGGGTCATCGCGTTCCTGCTCCTCGTCGCCGTCCCCCTGAAACTCGTCGCCCGTTCGACCAGGGGACGCATCGCATGGCGTCTCGCCCGGTTCACCGGACGCAACCGCACGGCGGCCGACCGCACCTCCGGGGACGATCCGGGCATGCCCGCGTGGGCCACCGTCGCGCTGTCCATCGGCATCGCGAGCGTCCTCATGCTCCTCGGGACCGGGATCGAGGCACAGGCCCGGTACGCCCGCCTCAGCATCGCCGTGGCACTCGGCACCGCGGTCCTCGCCATCGGCGTCGTCCTCGCGACCCGGTGGGGCGCCGGGGCCGGACGACACGGCATCTCGTACCGCGTCTCGCCGGTCCTGGTCGCGGCAGCCGTCATCGCGTGCGTCGTGACACGGAGCGCCGACCTCTCCCCCGCCGTGCTCCTCGGCGTCCTCGTCACGCCGACCCGACGGGGGGACACCGGGGTCCCTCCGGCCCGACACGACATCGCGGCTCGCGGTCGGGACGCGACGTGGCGGACCTCCGCGCTGCTCGTGCTCGCGGCGGTCGGCTGGGTGCTGCACAGTGCGGTGACGGCGAGCGGGTTCTGGGGCGAGCTCGGCCGCGAGTTCGCCATCACGCTCTGCGTCGGCGGTCTCGGGTCGCTCGTCACGACGCTGCTCCCGGTCAGCGGCACCGCCGGGGCTGCGCTCTGGGCCACGTCGCGGGGTCGGTACGCCGGCATCACGTCCATCGGTGTCGCACTCGCGGTCGCGGTCTACTCGGGGCCGGCCGGCACCCATGTCTCGACGCTGTGGATGCTCGTCGCCGTCGTCGGGTGTGCGGTCGTCGGTCTCGTCACATGGACGTGGATCCGCGTGGTCGAGCCGGTCCTCCGCACCTGAGTGCGGGGCCGGTCGAGACGTCAGCGCTGGGCTGTCCTCAGGGCTGCGCGAGCGGGACTATCGTGACGCTCGGTGCGCCGGACCCCCTCGACGCACGTCCGACCCGCTGGAGCGATCATGACGACCGAGACCCCCGTTGCCACGACCACGCCCTACGACCCGACCCGCTTCAAGGCCGTCTTCGAGGGCACGTACACCTACGCGAACGGCTTCGCCCGGAACGTCCACCGCTTCGCCGATCGACGGGCGCTCCGTGATCCGGTGACCGACCGGTCATGGACGTACGCGGAACTCGGTGCGGCCGTCGACCGCGTCGCCGGCTGGCTGGTCCGGCACGGTGCCGTCCCGGGTGCCGTGGTGATGGCGGAGCTCACCAACGGCCCGGAGTTCGCGATGCTCTACCTGGCGTGCCATCGCATCGGAGCGGTGTTCTCGCCGACGAACTTCCGGCTCGCACCGGCGGAGGTCGGGTACATCGTCGACGACGCCCGCCCGGTGGTGCTCGTGCACGACGCCGCGCGGAGCGTCGAGATCGCTGAGGCGCTCGGTCTCGCCGACCACGTCCCGGGCACGGTCGTCGTCGTCCCCGAGACCACCATCAGCACGTGGACACCGGCGCAGGATCGCGTGCTGTTCGACGACCTGCTGTCGGCCGACCCGGTGACCCGGTCGGAACTCGACGTGGTCGACGAGGAGCACCCGCGGAGCACCTACGACGAGACCACGCGGCTCTACACGTCGGGTACCACCGGCCGGCCGAAGGCCGTACCGCTCCCGAGCCTCGTCGAGGTCCTGAGCGCCCACGACGTGATCATGCACTTCCCGCTGACGCCGTTCGACCGGACGCTCAACATGTCGCCGCTGTTCCATCGCGGCGGGCTCTACTCCGGCGGCCCGAACCCCGTGTTCTACGTCGGCGCCGAGCTCGCGACGCTCCGGCACTTCGATGCCGACACCGTGCTCGACCTCGTGGAGTCCGAGCAGCTGACCTTCCTGATCGGCGCACCGACGAACCTCGTTCAGCTCGCCGACGCCCAGGAGCGACGGCCCCGCGACCTCAGCACGCTGAACGGCGTCGTGACGATGGGCGCACCGCTCGACCGGGCTGCCGCCCTCCGGTTCCAGACCCTGCTCACGCCGCGGATCTTCAACGGGTACGGCACCACCGAGACCTTCTGGAACACGTTCCTCCGCCCGGAGGACTTCCCGGACGGCGCCGGGTCGACCGGCCGTGCATCGACCGACGACGACGTCGCGGTCGTGCAGGTGTACCAGGACCGTCTCGCGAGTCCGACCGACACCGTGGCCAAGGACGGCACCGAGATCGGCGAGTTCGCCGTCCGTACCGTGAAGTCCGGGTACTCCTATCGGAACGCCGAGCTCGAGGCGGAGCGGTTCTCCGGCGGGTGGTTCTACCCCGGCGACCTCGCGACGTGGGACCAGCACGAGCGGGTGACCATCGTCGGCCGGAAGGACGACATGATCATCTCCGGCGGTGAGAACGTCCATCCGGTGCAGGTCGAGGCCGTGCTCCAGGAGCACCCGGGAGTGGCCGACTCGGTCGTCGTCGGGGTGCCGGACGAGCGCTGGGGCCAGGTCGTCGTCGCGTACGTCGTCCGGAAGGGAGACGGACTCCCCGCGACGGACGAGGGTGCCGCCGCCGAGCTCGAGCGGTTCGCGGGGGCACACCTCGGACTCGCGCGGTACAAGCGCCCGCGCCTCTACCGGTTCGTCGACGAGGTCCCGTACAACGCGACCGGCAAGAAGGTGCACTACCTCGCAACGGCGACGGCGACCGCCGACCACGCGTCGGGCCTGCTCATCGCCCCGTAGCCGGGCGGCGCCGGTCGTGTCGGACTGGAGGCACGCCCCGCCCCCGCCCCGCTGCCCACGCGGTCCTGTCGGTTTCCGGGCACAACGACACACGACCCGCGAACCGCGCGCGATCGTGTCGCTTTCCGGGGAAAGCGACACGGCTCACCGGCACCCGTTCGTGTACCCCCGGCGGGACTCGAACCCGCAACTCAGCGATGTTGAGTCGGACCCGATGACCGTTCGTGTACCCCCGGCGGGACTCGAACCCGCAACTCAGCGATTTTAAGTCGCACGCCTCTGCCAGTTGGGCCACGGGGGCGGACGCGACCAGCCTACTGAACCGCGCCGGCGGGGCGGATCTGCACCGTGCCTCCAGGCCGGCCCGGACCAGGGCTGCCGGAACGCCGAGAGGCGACCACCCCGGAACGGGACGGCCGCCTCTCGGACGGTCGGGATCGACTACTCGGCCTTGACGCTCTCGGTGGCCGGGGCCTCAGCGGGCTCGGCCACCGGCGCATCGGCCTTCGGCGCATCGGCCTTCGGGGCGGTCTTCTTGGCCGCCGGCTTCCGGGCCGGAGCCTTCTTGGCAGGCGCAGCGTCGGTGTTCGGCGTGGCAGCCTCGGCCTTGGCCTTGTCGGCCTCCTTGTCCGCGGCGGACTTGTCGGCGGGGTTGCCGTAGGCCGGCCCGGTGGTGGAGGCGTCCTGCGGGGAGCCCTCCTCCGGCTGCGGCGGCTTGGGCCGGGAGGCGAACGTCTCGAAGGCGGCACGCGGGGTCTCGCGGTCGTCGAGCGAGACGATGTCGCGGCCGAGGAACATGCCGCCGACCCAGTCGCCGACCACGCGCAGCTTGCGCTCCCACGACGGCATCGCGAGGCCGTGGTAGCCGCGGTGCGCACCCCAGGCGAGGAAGCCCTTCATCGCGAACTTGCCGGACTGGAACACGCCGATGCCGACACCGAGACCAGCGACCGCACCGAGGTTCTCGTGCTTGTAGTCCTGCGGGCTCTCGCCACGGAGCGTCGCGACGACGTTCTTCGCGAGCTGCTTGCCCTGGCGGACGGCGTGCTGGGCGTTCGGGACGCACATGCCGCCGACGCCACCACCGGTGAGGTCCGGCACGGCTGCGACGTCGCCGCAGGCCCACGCCCCCTCGATGACGCCGTTGTCGTCGACGATGCGGAGGTCGGGCTGCACGCGGATGCGGCCGCGGGCCTCGAGCGGGAAGTCGGTGCCCTTGACCATCGGGTTCGCCATGACACCGGCGGTCCAGATGATGAGGTCGGACTCGACCGTGATCTTCTCGCCGTCCTTCGGTGCCATCTCGCACACGCCGCCGACCGCGGACGCGAGCTGCGTGTCGAGGTGGACGTCCGCGCCGCGCTGGGCGAGGTTCTTGAGGACCCAGTAGCTGGTCTCGAGGGAGACCTCGGGCATGATGCGGCCCATCGCCTCGACCAGGTGGAAGTGGGTGTCGTCGAACGAGATCTGCGGGTAGTTCTTGAGCAGTGCCGTCGCGAACGAGCGGAGTTCCGCGAAGATCTCGATGCCGGCGAAGCCACCGCCCACGACGACGACGGTCAGGAGCCGGTCGCGCTCCGGGCCGGCCGGCAGGTTCGCCGCCTTGGCGAAGTTGGTGAGCAGCTTGTCGCGGATCGCGGCCGCTTCCTCGATGGTCTTGAGGCCGATCGCCTCGTCGGCGACACCCGGGATCGGGAAGGTCCGCGACACGGCACCCGCGGTCATGACCACGGAGTCGTAGGTCTCCTCCCACGGCTCACCGACCTCCGGTGTGATCGTCGCGGTCTTCGTCGCGTGGTCGACCTTGGTGACCTTCGCGGTGATCACCCTGGTCTTCGTCAGGTGACGGCGCAGTGCCACGACCGCGTGCCGCGGCTCGATCGAGCCCGCGGCGACCTCCGGCAGGAACGGCTGGTAGGTCATGTACGGCAGGGGGTCGACCACCGTGACGTCTGCCTCGCCCTGACGGAGCCACTTCTCGAGCTTCCAGGCGGTGTAGAAACCGGCGTAACCGCCGCCGACGATGAGGATCTTGGGCACGTGGGTGATCTCCTTGAGTGGGGGTTGGCCGGGAATCAACTTACTCCTCGCCGCCATCCGCCCCGACTCCGACGTCTGCAGGGACGTCGTACGCCTGGCAGTCGCAGCGGGACGGGCTCCACGAGCAGCGCTCGAGGGCGAGGTCGCCGATCGGGTTGACCCCGGGACCGGCGGAGAGGCTGTGTCCGACGAGCGCGTGCAGGCACTTGACGCGAGTGGGCATGCCACCCGCCGTGATCCCGGCGATCTCCTCGACGTGCTCAATCGATTCGCGATCCGCCAGGTACGCGTCATGCGCGCCCCGGTAGGCCTCGGCGACGGTGTCGTCCTCGAGCAGCGCGGCGAGCTCGGGCATGACCTGCGTCGCTTCGAGCGTCGACACGGCGGCCGTCGCGGCCGGGTGCGTCAGGTAGTAGAGCGTGGGGAAGGGTGTCCCGTTCCCGAGCCGGGGTTTCGTGGCGACGACCGTGGGGGCTCCGCAGACGCAGCGCGCCGGGATGCCGATGACGTCGCGCGCCGGACGACCGAGCTGTGCGGAGACGATGGCGACGTCACGCTCGGACGGCGGATCGAACGGAGGAGTGCCCACGGGACGTCAAGCGTACCGGACCCGGTGGGCGGCTACTTGCTGGTGCCGGTCCCCGAGACCTCGGGCTCCACGAGCTCGGACGAGGTCTGGTCGGACAGCCCGGACTTGAGCACCGACGACATCATCGCCGACACCCAGTCCACCTTCGGTGTCTGGACCTCGGTGCTGACCGGGGTCCCCGCGTCGGTGGTCGTGGTCGTGGTCGCGCCGGAATCGGTGGACCTGCCGTCGGCGCCGATCACCAGGTAGCTGGTCTCGCCCGGGTACACGTAGAGCAGACGGTCACGGGCCTGCGCCTCGATGTACGCCGGGTCGTCCCACCGCGCGACGTCCTTCTTCTTCGTGGCGACGTCCGCCTTGGCCGCGGCCACCTGCTCCTGCTTGGCAGCGATCTCGTGCTGCTGCTGGATCAGCGTGCGGAGACTCGGGGCGAGCACGACCACGAAGAGCACGACGATGCCGAGCATGACGACGCTGAACCCGGAGAACCGCATGTTCCGGAGCCACCCGGTCTGGGTGCTCTCGGTCGTGGGCATCGAGACGGGCACACGACGGATCCGGGGACGGGGACTCCGGGAGTTGGTCGAGGGCATGGTCCGACGATAACCCGGCCGCGGGTGCAGTCGGTGCAGCGGCACGGCGGCTGGGCGCACACTCAGGCGGCAGCTCCGGCAGCTCCGGCAGCCCAGGCAGCTCCGGCAGCTTCGGCAGCTCCGGCAGCTCCGGCAGCCCAGGCAGCTCCGGCGGGGCACAGGGCGGACAGGACACGGGGCAGGCGGGGCGAGGCGGACCCGCGCGGACGTGCAGAACGGCCGTCGCGCCTCCCGTCCGACAGGAATCGCACGTCCCAAGGGACATCCGGTTCGGACTGGAGGCACGGCGGCCGTTCGGAGCGCCGGCCCGCGCCGTGCGGGCCGGTGCTCCGATGCTCCGGTGCTCCGGTGCTGCGCTCCCTACAGGTGCGCGCTCCGCGGGAACGCCGAGCGCCCCGCGTACACGGCTGCATCGCCCAGTTCTTCCTCGATGCGGAGGAGCTGGTTGTACTTGGCGACGCGGTCCGACCGTGCCGGGGCACCGGTCTTGATCTGTCCACCGTCGACCGAGACCGCGAGGTCGGCGATCGTCGTGTCCTCGGTCTCACCGGAGCGGTGCGAGAGGATCGCGGTCATGCCGTTGCGCTGCGCGAGGGAGACGGCGTCCAGCGTCTCGGTGAGCGTCCCGATCTGGTTGACCTTGACGAGGATCGAGTTCGCGGCCTTCTCGGCGATGCCCTTGGCGAGCCGCTTCGGGTTCGTGACGAAGAGGTCGTCGCCGACGATCTGCAGCTTGTCGCCGAGCTGCGCGGTGAGGTGGGTCCACCCGGCCCAGTCGTCCTCGTCGAGGGGGTCCTCGATGGTGACGAGCGGGTAGTCGTTCGCGAGGCCGACGAAGTACTCGGTGAACTCCTCGCTCGAGAGCTGCTTGCCCTCGAACGTGTACTTGCCGTCGGAGAAGAACTCCGACGAGGCGACGTCGAGGCCGAGCGCGATGTCGGTGCCGGGCCGGAAGCCGGCCTTCTCGATCGCGGCGAGCAGGAAGTCGAGCGCGGCGCGGTTCGAGGCGAGCTCGGGTGCGAATCCGCCCTCGTCGCCGAGGCCCGTCGCGAGCCCGTGCTTCTTCAGCTCGCCCTTGAGCGCGTGGTAGGTCTCGACACCCCAGCGGAGGGCCTCGGAGAAGGACTCGGCGCCGTGGGGCACCAGGAAGAACTCCTGGATGTCGACGTTGGTGTCCGCGTGGGCACCACCGTTGACCACGTTGATGAGCGGCACCGGCAGGGTGTGCGCGTTCGGGCCGCCGAGGTAGCGGAACAGCGGCAGGTCGGCCGAGTCGGCGGCGGCGCGGGCGACGGCGAGCGAGGCACCGAGGATCGCGTTCGCGCCGAGGCGGGACTTGTTCTCGGTGCCGTCCAACTCGATGAGCGCAGCATCGACGAGGCGCTGGTCGGTCGCGTCGAAGCCCTCGAGCGCCGGGCCGATCTCGTCGAGCACGGCGTCGACGGCCTTCAGCACACCCTTGCCGCCGTAGCGCTTGGCGTCACCGTCACGCAGCTCGTACGCCTCGAACGCGCCGGTCGAGGCGCCCGAGGGGACGAGCGCGCGCGAGACCACGCCGTCATCGAGGAGCACCTCGACCTCGACGGTCGGGTTGCCTCGGGAATCGAGGACTTCACGGGCTCCTACGGCGTCGATCAATGCCACTGGGTACTCCTTACAAAGCGGTTGTGGTGGTTGGACGAATCCGGGACCGATCCTAGCGAGCGCGGGTTGCCTGGCGCTGGCCGGGGTCGGCCCCTGTGGAGAACGGTCGGTTCAGGTGAGCGGCTTGAAGTCGAGGTCCGTCGCGCTCGCTGTGTCGGCCGACACGCTCGCGAACGACCCGTAGCCGCCGGCGACGAGCCCGGCGAGCAGGTTCTTCATGTTCTTCGTACGACGCTCGAGCCGCACTCGGGCGTGATCGACCATCACCTCGCGCTTGATCGTCGCGAGCACGGCGGGGTCGACGTCGCGGTCGAACACGAGCGCGACGGCGTCGGTGGTCTGCGCGTCGGGGATCGTCACGAGGTCGACGAGTCGCTCGAACCCGAGCGAGAAGCCGACCGCCGGCACGTCCTGCCCGAGGAACCGCCCGATCATGCCGTCGTAGCGCCCACCGCCGCCGAGGCTGTACGCGTAGTCGGGGTGCGCGACCTCGAAGATGGTGCCCGTGTAGTACCCCATGCCCCGGACGAGTGTCGGGTCGAAGCGCAGGTCGACGTCCGGCAGTGCCTCGCGGAGCGACAGCAGGTCGGCGAAGGCCGCGGCGTCGAGCCACTCGGCGCCCGTGACGCTGTCCCAGTCGGCGGTCGCGAGGGCGGTGAGTGTGTCCTGGAGCCCCGCGGCGTCACGGCCGGTGAGGCTCGGCAGCCCGACGAGCTCGCCGGCGACTCCGGCGGCACCGATCTTGTCGAGCTTGTCGACGATCACCAGCGCGTGCGGGGCGTCCGCGTCCGACACCCCCCACGTCCCGAGGAGCGCGGTCAGGATGCGCCGGTCGTTGATGCGCACGAACGTGCCCTGCACCCCGAGTGCCGCGAGCGCCTCACCCGTCGCCTGGACGAGTTCGATCTCGGCGAGTCGCCCAGGCTCGCCGAGGACGTCGATGTCGCACTGCACGAACTGGCGGTAGCGCCCCTTCTGCGGTCGCTCGGCGCGCCAGACCGGGGCGATCTGGACCGCACGGAACACCGTCGGGAGCTCGGCCCGGTGACTGGCGTAGAAGCGGGCGAGCGGGACGGTCAGGTCGAAGCGGAGGCCGAGGTCCGCGAGCTCCAGCGGTGCCGTCGCCGCGTGCAGGTCCTCGGTCGTGATTCCGCGGCGCATCACGGCGAACGCGAGCTTCTCGTTGTCACCCCCGAGCCCGGCGTGCAGGCGCGACGAGTCCTCGACCACGGGCGTCTCGATCTCGTCGAAGCCGTGGTGGGCGTACACGCCGCGGATGACACCGAGCGTGTGCTCGCGCCGCGCCTTCTCTGCCGGGAGGAAGTCCCGCATGCCGCGGGGAGCCGTCACGAGGGTCGCCATGGGTCCATCCTCCCAGACGTCGGACCAGCGTCCGGATCCGGGGTTGCACTCCCCGCGATCGACTGATACATTGAATGCACAACAACAAACGTCGGTTCGATCGGACGCCTGATCCGTCTGAACGAACCGATCGTGGTGACGGCGTGCTGCAGTTCGTCCCACGATCCGAGCGGTGGTCGCTCGGCATACCTCCCCTGGATGCCGGACCCTGCTCGGCGGGTGCCCGTCTTTTTCGGGTTAGACGGGCACCCGATCCCCCACGGTCCGGCAGCATCCCTGCGCCGGACCGTGGGGCCTTCCGTCTCGTGCGGTCCGGTTGCCCATCCGCCGGATCGCGCGGATCCACTGCGAGGCCATCAGACGATCCCGACGTCCCCACGCCGCCGCTCACACCGTCGACACCGAACGGAGTCAGGTCGCCGCCGACACCGAACGGAGTCAGGTCGCCGCCGACGCCTCCGCCGCCGATGCCTCCGCTGCTCGCGCCTGCTGCTCCAGCGCCGCGACCGCGCCGCGGAGACTGGCCACGGGGTCGATCCCCCGCTCCCGGGCCTCCGCGATCCGCGCGAGTTCGGCCGCACCCCACCCCGGGTCCACCGCGCCGCGCCCGTCCGACCCGTCCGTGACCCCGGGCACGACGGCCGCGTCGACCGACGTCGCCGCGACTTCGTCGAGCACGCCGCTGCCGATGCCACGTTCCTCGACGCGTTCGAGGAGCTTCACCGCGCGCTCGAGCGGGGGCATCGCATGGGGCACCCCGTCGAACGCGCTGACCCTCGCGGCCTTCTCGGCGGACTTCGCCGCCCGCCAGACCCGGACGACGTCCTCGAACGTGTCCGCCCGCTCGGTCCCGAACACGTGCGGGTGCCGCCGCACCATCTTCTCGCGCACGTGCTCCGCGACGTCGGCGAGGTCGAACTCGCCGGCACGAGCGGCGATCCCGGCGTGCAGGACGACCTGGTAGAGCACGTCGCCGAGCTCCTCGCGGATGTCCTCCGGATCACCGGTGTCGATGGCGTCGACGAGCTCGTAGGACTCCTCCACGGCGTAGGTCGCGAGTGACGCGTGCGTCTGCGCCCGGTTCCACACGCATCCGCCCGGGTCGAGCAGCCGGTCGACGACGGTCACGAGTGCGCGCAACGCATCATCCGCGGTCTGGTCGGTGTACGGGTCAGCCATGCTCCATCGTCCCACCGCCGACCGTTCGACGCTCGGCCGACCCGGAGCGCGCCGGACCACGACGCAGACCGGCACGAGGACGAGGGCCCATCGCGTATGATGTATTCCGGCGCGTCGGGAAGTCTGGTCGACATCAGACCACGTCGACCCCGAAACATCGGAGCACCATGCCCGCAGTCTTCCGCTCGGAGCGGTTCAGCGCCGTCGCCCTCCTCGTCGCCGCCGTCCTCGGCCTCGTCGTGGCCAACTCCCCTCTCGGGCACGGACTCGAGACCGCGCTCGCGTTCCACACCCCGTGGGGGGCGGTGGGCCTCGACCTGTCGATCTCGCACTGGATCAGCGACGGTCTCCTCGCCGTCTTCTTCTTCCTGGTCGCCGTGGAGCTGAAGCACGAACTCGTGGTCGGCGAACTCTCGAACCCCAAGACCGCCGTGATCCCGGCGATCGCCGCCGTCGGTGGCGTCGTCGTGCCCGCCGGTGTGTACCTGCTCGTCACGCAGGGTTCCGGCTTCGAGCACGGCTGGCCGATCCCGACGGCGACCGACATCGCCTTCGCACTCGGCATCCTGGCCATGTTCGGCAAGGGGCTCCCATCGACGCTCCGCGTGTTCCTCCTTGCGCTCGCCGTCCTGGACGATCTCATCGCGATCGTCATCATCGCGGTGGTGTTCGCCCACGACACCGACTTCTGGGCACTCGGTGGCGCCGTCGTCGCCCTCGCGGTGTTCTGGGTGGTCGCCCGTCGCCTCCGCACCGGCCGTGCTCGCGAGGGTCGGAACCAGACCCTGTTGATCGTCCTGCTGGTCGTGCTCGGCATCGTCAGCTGGTGGCTCGTGTACCACTCGGGCGTGCACGCGACGATCGCCGGGGTCGCCGTCGGCCTGCTCCTGCCCCGGAAGCCCGGACACCTGGCCTACGACCGGATCGAGCCGTTCTCGAACGCGATCGTGCTGCCGCTGTTCGCGTTCGCCGCGGCCGCCGTCACGATCCCCGCCGTCGGCATCGGCGAGCTGTCCCCGACGTTCTTCGCGATCGTGCTCGCACTCCCCGTCGGCAAGGTGATCGGCATCACGCTCTTCGGCGGGATCGCCTCCCGCCTCGGCCGGTCGCCGGATCGTCCGACGCTCGGGCTCGGCTCTGTGGCGGCGGTCGGGGTCCTCGGCGGGATCGGGTTCACGGTCTCGCTCCTGATGAACGAGCTCGCGTTCGCCCGGAGCGCGGACATCGTCGACGAGGGGACGCTCGCCGTCCTCGTCGGGTCCGGCATCGCGATGGTCGCCTCCGCCATCGTCGTCACGCTCATGGCGCGGAAGGCCCGGAGGGTCGCGGAGCCGGCCACGTAGCGGACGGGAGGGACGGGTCGGCCTGGCACCGTCCCTCCAGTCCGTCCGCCCGTCGCCCCCGCGAAACGCAACCTCGGCCGCTTCTCGCAGAGACATACCCCTGCGAGAAGCGGCCGAGTTGGTGTCTTGCGGACGGCTAGGCCGTAGCAGCCTCCGGCACCGTCGCACCGTAGATCGCGGTGAGGATGCCCTCGACCCAGAGGATCAGCTCGGCGTCGGGCAGCGGCTCGCCGTGCGGACGGGGCATCGGGATGCTCGTGGCGTTCTGCTGCGCGAACCACCTCGCGCCCTGGAACATCCGCGTGAGTCGCACCTGCATCGAGTCCGCGAGCTCCTTGCCCGACACGCGGAGGTTCGACCCCATCACGACGACGTCGCTCAACCCGACCTGCTGGGCCATCCGGCGGAGCTTGGACACCTCGATGAGCGTCGACACGGGCTGCGGCGGCGCGCCGTACCGGTCGGTGAGCTCGTCGAGGACCATGGCGATCGCGTTCTCCTGCGACGACGGCGAGGACGCCGCGGAGAGCTTCTGGTAGGCCTCGAGCCGGAGCCGCTCACTCTCGACGTACTCCTCGGGGATGCGTGCATCGACGGGCAGCTCGAGCCGCAGCTCGGTCTGCCCCTCGGCCACGTCGCCGCGGAACTGCCCGACCGCCTCGCCGATCATCCGGAGGTACAGGTCGAAGCCGACCCCCGCGATGTGCCCGGACTGCTCGCCGCCGAGCAGGTTCCCGGCACCGCGGATCTCGAGGTCCTTGAGCGCGACCTGCATGCCCGCACCGAGCTCGTTGTTCGCAGCGATGGTCTCGAGGCGGTCCTGCGCGGTCTCGGACAGCGGCTTGTCGGCGTCGTAGAGGAAGTACGCGTAGCCGCGTTCACGACCACGCCCGACACGACCGCGGAGCTGGTGCAGCTGCGAGAGCCCGTACTTGTCGGCGCGGTCGATGATCAGCGTGTTCGCGTTCGCGATGTCGAGGCCGGTCTCGATGATCGTCGTCGACACGAGCACGTCGAAGCGACGCTCCCAGAAGTCCACCATGACCTGCTCGAGTGTCGTCTCGGCCATCTGTCCGTGCGCGACCGCGATGCGTGCCTCGGGGATGAGCTCGGCGAGGTGCGCCGCGACGCCCTGGATGTCCTTGACGCGGTTGTGCACGTAGAACACCTGGCCCTCGCGCAGGAGCTCCCGACGGATCGCCGCAGCCACCTGCATGTCCGACTGCGGACCGACGAAGGTCAGGATCGGGTGCCGGTCCTCGGGCGGCGTGGCGAGCGTCGACATCTCGCGGATGCCCGTCACCGCCATCTCCAGTGACCGAGGGATCGGCGTGGCGCTCATCGCGAGGACGTCGACGTTCGTCTTGAGCTTCTTGAGCTGGTCCTTGTGCTCGACCCCGAACCGCTGCTCCTCGTCGATGATGACGAGCCCGACGTCCTTGAACTGCACGCCCTGCGAGAGGATCCGGTGCGTGCCGATGACGATGTCGACCGTGCCGTCGAGGAGCCCCTTCATGGTCTCCTTCGACTCCTTCTCCGTCTGGAAGCGACTGAGCGCCCGCAGGTGCACCGGGAAGCCAGCGAATCGCTCCTGGAACGTCTCCATGTGCTGACGGACGAGCAGCGTCGTCGGCACGAGCATCGCGACCTGCTTGCCGTCCTGCACGGCCTTGAACGCCGCGCGGATCGCCACCTCGGTCTTGCCGTACCCGACGTCGCCGGAGAGCAGGCGGTCCATCGGGATCGGCCGCTCCATGTCGGCCTTGATCTCGTCGATCGTGGTGAGCTGGTCGGGCGTCTCCGCGAACGGGAACGCCTCTTCGAGTTCGCGCTGCCACGGGGTGTCCGGGCCGAACGCATGGCCTTTCGACGCCATCCGTGCGGAGTAGAGCTTGACGAGCTCGACAGCGATGTCGCGCACGGCCTTCCGCGCCTTGCCCTTGGCCGCCGCCCAGTCGCTGCCGCCCATCTTGGACAGCGACGGAGCCTCGCCGCCGACGTACCGGGACAGCTGGTCGAGCTGGTCGGTCGGGACGTAGAGCTTGTCGCCCGGGTACCCGCGCTTCGACGGCGCGTACTCGAGCACGAGGTACTCGCGGCTCGTCTTGACCGCGTTCCGGCCGCCCGAGCTGACCTCGCGCGAGGTGAGCTCGAGGAACTTGCCGATGCCGTGCGTGGTGTGCACGACGACGTCGCCCGCCTTGAGCTGCATCGGGTCGACGACGTTCTTGCGGCGGCTCGCGAGCTTCTTGACCTGGCGGGCGCCCTGCTGCGCGGTCCGCCCGTAGAACTCCGCCTCGCTGAGCACGAGGATCCGCGGGTCGGACAGGGCGAACCCGTGCTCGACGCTTGCGGTCGTGACGAGGACCACCCCCGGCTGCGGCGGCTCGGTGACGGCCTCGGCGCGCGCGTCGGCTCCGGCGTCGACGAGCACCTGCACGGCGCGGTCGACGAGCCCGGTGCCCTGCGCCGTGACGACGACCGCCCAGCCGTCCTTCGCGAGGTCGACGACGTGGTCGACAGCACCGTCGGCGCTGCCGGCGAAGCTCGGGACGGAGACCGCGGGGACCCGGATGTAGTCGCCGGCGGACTCGACGGCGCGCTCGATGGCGTCCTGCGCGCGGTGCGCCTGCTGCTCGGCATCGTCCGCCCCGGACTCCCCCGCGCCCGCGGCGGGCTCGAGGTCGGCCCCGGAGTCGAACGGCGACACCGACCACCAGATGCGGTCGCCGCGGGTGGCCTTGAGCGCCCCGAGGGACAGGAAGTTGCCGGCGTCGAGATCGATGGGTGCCTGGGCCCCGGCGACCGCGGCACTCCACGCGGCCTGCAGGAACTCCTGGTTGGTGTCCGCGAGGCTCTTCGCGCGGGCGATCACCCGTTCGGGCGAGAACACCGCGACGCTCGCGGAGGTCGGCAGGTAGTGCGTGACCGGAACGAGGTTCTCGACGAGCGCCGGGGCGAGGGACTCCATGCCCTCGACCGGGATCCCCTCGGCGACCTTGGCGAGCATCTGCCCGAGGTTCGGGAACTCGTGCAGCATCTCGCGCGCGCGCTGCCGGACGCCCTCGGAGAGGAGCAGTTCGCGGCTGGCGGTGAGCGTCACCTCGCCGATGTCGTCGTCGGTGGAGCGCTGGTCGGCCACGCTGAAGGCCTTGATGCCGTCGATCTCGTCGCCGAAGAAGTCGACGCGGACCGGGTGGTCGGCGGTCGGTGGGAAGACGTCGAGGATGCCACCGCGGACGGCGAACTCCCCGCGGCGCGACACGAGGTCGACTCGGGCGTACGCGAGGTCGACGAGCTGCCCGGCGAGGTCCGTCAGGTCGTTCCCGCGCGAGTTGGTGCGGAGGACCAGCGGTGCGAGCGCGGTGAGGTTGTCGGCGATCGGCTGGAGCGCGGCACGGACGCTCGCGACGACGATGATCGAACGCGGCGGCTCGGCCCCGGGACCGCCCGCGGCGACCGCGTCCATCGCCGCCTGGAAGTCCGCCATCCGACGGAGGGTCGCGATCCGTGTGCCGACGGTCTGCGCGCTCGGACTGAGGCGCTCGTGCGGCAGGGTCTCCCACGCCGGGAACTCGAGGACGTCGGCGTCGGGTGCGTAGCAGTGCACCGCGTCGCGGACGGCCTCGGCCTCACGACCCGTCGCCGTGATGACGAACGCGCACTGCGGACCGTTCCGCTCCGCGAGGAGAGCTGCCAGGAGTGGGACCCGGAGGCCGTCGACCACCGAGAAGTCGGCGTCGCGCGCTGCGGCGCGCAGGACGCGATCGAACGCGGAGGCGCGCGAGAGCGCAGGGATGATGCCCGAGATCGTCACTGTTGCAATGGTACCGGCCGCCACCGACAGGCGGACGGGAGGGACGGTGCGGCCTGGCACCGCGCCTCCAGTCCGTCAGGCCGCGCTCGCGGAACGCCACCTTGGCCGCTTCTCGCAGAGTTGTATCTCTGCGCCGAGCCGCCAACTTGGTGTTTTGCGGAGGGGGTGGGGCGTCAGGCCGGGGCGTGGAAGCGCTGCTGCGCGGCGACGAGGCCGTCCGTCGCGATCGCCTCGACGGCATCGGCCGCCTCGGCGAGGAGGATCGGCAGCGACTTCTTCTCGGTGGGGGTGAAGTCGCGGAGCACGAAGTCCGCCGCGTCCTGACGACCGGGCGGGCGACCGATGCCGACCCGGACCCGGGCGAACTCGTTCGTGCCGGATGCCTTGATGATGTCGCGGAGGCCGTTGTGCCCGCCGTGGCCGCCGTTCCCCTTGAGTCGGAGCGTGTCGAACGGCAGGTCGAGCTCGTCGTGCACCACGACGAGGTCGGCGGGGGTCAGGCTGTAGAAGTTCAGCAGGGCGGCGACGGGGCCACCCGAGGTGTTCATGAACGACGCGGGTTTCGCGAGGACGAGCCGCGGTCCGCCCGGTGTCGTCCGCCCCTCGGCGACGAGCGCGGGGGTCTTGTGCTTCTTGAACGCGGCGCCGATGCGGGAGCCGAGTTCGTCGAGCACCATCTGGCCGACGTTGTGGCGATTGCCGGCGTAGTCGGGCCCGGGGTTCCCGAGCCCGACCACGAGCAGCATGCGATCAGCCACGAACGTCAGCCAGACAGTCTCGTCGAGGAGTGTTACTCGTTCGAGTCCGAGTCGCCCGAGCCGGGCTCGTTCGCTTCGCCCTCGGCACCGGCTTCGGCACCGGCCTCGAGCGAGGCCTCGTCCGCGGCGTCGTCGTCGGCAGTGCCGCGCGGGGTGACGATCGAGACGACGAGCGCCTCGGCGTCGGTCTCGAGCTCGGCGCCGTCCGGCAGGGTGATCTCGCCGGCGTGGATCTGCGAGCCGTCCTCGAGGCCCTCGACGTCGACGACGAGGCGCTCCGGGATCTGGGTCGCGTCGACGAGGAGCGACAGGGACGACTCCTCCTGCACGTGGATCGTGCCGGCGAAGGACTCGCCCTCGACGTGCACGGGGACGTCGACGGTGACCTTCTCGCCGCGGCGGACGACCACGAGGTCGATGTGCTCGATGATCTGGCGCACCGGGTCGCGCTGGACGTCCTTGACGAGTGCGAGCTCCGAGGTGCCCTCGATGTCGAGGTCGATGATCGCGTTCGCCTTGCGGACGACGAGCATCGTCTCGTGGCCGGGCAGCGAGACGTGCTTCGGCTCGGTGCCGTGTCCGTAGATGACGGCGGGGATCTTGTCGGCGGCGCGGATCTTGCGCGCGGCGCCCTTCCCGAACTTGGTGCGGAGCTCTACGGAGAGCTTGTTGTCGTCGGCCATGGTGGTGCCTCCTGTGGGGACGACCCGTGGAGGTCGCCGATCGGTCAGTGGTGTGTCAACTCGAACGCATGACAGCGCGAGGAAAGCTCCCAGTACTGGGCCGGTTCTCCCTACCGCGTCGATCACGGCCGCGCTCACGCACGACCCTCGCCGAAGTCCAGTCGTCAACTGTACCGCATGCCGGCAGGGAGGGACGGCGCGGTCTGGCACCGTGCCTCCAGTCCGACTGCCGGTCGCGGCGTCCTGCCGACGAGAGGTCCCATGTGCGACTGCTCGACCGTCGAGGAGTCACACATGAGACCTCTCGAGCCGGGGCGAGGCGGGGCCGGGCAGGGCGGTCAGGACAGGAAGGCGTCGATGACCTCGAACGTGGCGTCGGGGCGCTCGAGGTGCGGCAGGTGTCCGGCCCGCTCGACGACCTCGAACCGGGCGCCGGGGATCGCCCCAGCGACGACGCGGCCGTACGCCGGGGTGCCGATCCGGTCGCTCGCACCCCACAGCACGAGGACCGGGACGTCCACCCCGCCGAGGCGTCCGAGGAGCTCCGGGTCGTCGCCGGCGATCGCGGCCATGGTCCGGCCGTTGCCCTGCTGGACCGCGCGCTGTGCCTCGGTGAGTCCGGCGGGGTCGACGTACCCGCGGTCCGGGTCGTGCCACGCGGCCTCGGCGAGCCCGCGGGCGTCGAGCGCGAAGAAGTCGGCGAGGGGCTCCCCCTCGACCACGGCACCGACCCCGTCGATGTCGACGACGGCCCCGACGACACCCGCGTACCGCGAGCCCCCGGCGGCCTGCAGCGCCATCTCGAGCGCGAGCCACCCGCCGATCGACGACCCGACGAGGACGACGTCCCGCTCCCCGCGCTCGGCGAGCAGGTCGAGGTAGGCGGTCGCGAGCGCCCGGACGGAGGTGATGGACTCGGGACGGGCCGTGCCGTCCCACCCCGGGTGCGTCGGCGCGAGCACGTGCATGCTCGCCGCGAGGTGTCCGACGAGGGGCGCCACGGTCCGGGGGCCGCCCCCGCCGTGCAGGACGACCGCGGTCCGTGGGGGCGTGGCGCCGGCTGCCGCTGCCGTCGGTCCGGTCTCGACGATGGGGACGGTGATGGTCATGGGCTCCTCAGTGGTTTGACTAAACATGTTTATATACGTCTGTTGATACCGTAGCACCATGTCGACCGATCTCGAAGCCCTCGGCCTGGCCGTCAAGCGCGCGCAGTACCGCAACCACCGCACGATGGACGTCGCGCTTCGCGGGGTCGGCATCACGCTCGTGCAGTGGGACGCCCTCCGCGCCGTCGAGCGCATGCCCGGGGCGTCGGCGCACGACCTCGCGCTCGCGACGTTCCAGAGCGACCAGGCGTTCGGGACCCTCGCGAACCGGCTCGTCGACCGGGGGCTGGTGGTCCGGTCGGCGGGGCGGGGACGGCGGATCGAGCACCGGCTCTCCGACGACGGCCGCGCCCTGCTCGGTGCCGGACACGCGGTCGCGGCGAACGTCCTCGACGGTCTGTTCGCCCCGCTCGACGCGTCACAGCGCGCGACGCTCATGGCGCTGCTCGGCGAACTGACGGCGGACGCGTGAGCACCGGGGGCGCCGGGAATGCCGAGAGCACCGGGAGTGCCGGGAGCGCCCAGAGGACCGGGGGCGCCGACGTGCCCGCGTTCCGGCCGACGGACGTGCTCGGAGCGTGGACGCTCGCCCGGACCGTGGTGGACCGGACTGCCGGAGACACACGGGTGGTCGCCGGGACGACGACCCTGACCTCGGTCCACGACGGTCGTGTGCTGTGGGAGGAGTCGGGCACGATGACGTGGTCGGGCGGGAGCGTGCCGGTGTCACGGACGCTCGTCGTGACGGACGAGGGAGCGGACGGCTGGATGGTCCGGTTCGCCGACGGTCGGGAGTTCCATCCGTGGCGACCGGGGACCGAGGTCGTGCACGACTGCGCACCGGACGTGTACCGCGGGTTCGTGGACGGCTCCCCCGCAGCGTGGTCCGTCGTCTGGGAGGCCACGGGCCCGGCCAAGGACTACCGGATGGAGAGTCGCCTCACCCGTCCGTGAGCTCCTCGCGCGCGGCGACGGCGGCGGCGAGGTCGGCGTGTGCGGCGTTCGCGGCTCCGACCGCCGCGCGCAGCTGCCGCTCCAGGTCGGCGGCCGCCGCGTCCGCGGCCTCGGCGCGGGACCTGGCTGTGGTCTCGTCGCGGTCCGCCCGGGCGAGCCGCTCCCGCCGCTCGCCATCCACGCGCTCCTGCTCGGCGCGCGCGGCACGGTCGGCGTCGCGTCGCCGCCGTGCGGCGCGCTCCGAATCGCGCTCCTGCCGCGCGGCGCGGTCCGTCGTCCGGTCGGCAGCCGAGGTCGGCGCGCGTCCACCGGCGTCCGGACGGGAGGCGCGGCTCGCCCCCGTCGACCGGCCACGTCCGCCACGGGGCGGGTCCGGCACCGCGGGCGCGTCGTCGGCGGGCGCGTCGTCGTCGGGCGCGTCGTCGTCGGACGCGTCGTCGTCGGGCCCGTCGTCGTCGGACGCGTCGTCATCGGGCGCCGGGAGGTCGACCGCGCCGGGGACGGCGATCGCGCCCCCGAGGTCGACCCGGTCGAACCCGACGGACTCGAGCGGGCGGACGAGCAGCCCGGACCGGATCGCCGTCCCCGCCCACGGATCCGCCATCCCCGCCTCGATCGTCGCCGCGACCTGCGCACGGACTGCCGCGGTGACCACGTGGCCCGCGTCCTCGGCGAGTTCCGCCCCGGTCTGCACGAGCGACTCGACGAGCGCACGTCGTTCGGTCCTGAGCCCGCGGATGGCACGGGGATCGGCACCGGCCTGCGCGTCGCGGAGCCGCGGCCCGAGGTCGACGGCGTCGTCGAGGGCACCCTCGGCCGCGAGCAGGTCGATCACCCAGGCGGCCGGTGCGGGCTTCCGGAGGGCCCCGATCAGGCCGGCTCGGTCACGGTCGACTGCCCTGGCATCACGGACCGCTGCCGTCCGCGCGGCGACGAAGTCCTCGGGGCGCACCGCGAGGAGCCGCCGCGCGACACCCGCCAGGTCCTCCGCCATGCCCAGATTCTGCCCGATGGTGGCGCGTCTGCCCGACGGTGACGCGTCTGACCGACGGTGGAGCGTCGGCCCCGACGGTGGAGCGTCAGCCCCGACGGTGGAGCGTCAGCCCCGACGGTGGAGCATCTGCCCCGACAACGGTCAGCGCTGCAGCGATGCGACGTCGGACCGGAGCCGGTCGGTGACCTCGGGCATGTCGGTCCGAGCTCTCGAGAGCGTCGCGGCGTCCGACGCCGTCACGTGGACGAGCCGGTTCCACTCGGCGTCGTACAGCCGGGCGCGGTAGCCCGACGACACCTGGCAGTCGACGTCCCGGGTGGCCACCGACTTCTCGACGGCGGAGATCGGCGTCCCCGGGATCACCGCACCGAACCGATCGCGCAGGGACCGGGTCGGCATGCCGGACGGTGCACGGGACACCCCGTGCACGCCGGCCTCGGTCATGCAGCTACGCCACCGGGCCGCAGCCTGGACGACGGGAGCATCCGAACGGGCCTCGATCGCGGCGACGTACGTCAGCCGGAGGGCCGTCGAGGACGCCGCCTGCTGGGTCCCGCCCTCGGCAGACCGGATGCCGAGGTCCGTCCGGGTGCGGGACAGGCACTTCGCGGCGACGTCCTGGTCGACCGTGTTCCGGGCCGGGTCGAACGCCCAGCGCTTCCACGCGGCCTCGTTCGCCCCGTCGGTCGAGGCGCCGTGGTACCCGCGATCGAGGCATCGAGCGGCCGTGTCGACGCGAGCGCCGGTGCCGCGTTGCCGCGGGCCGGGGTGTTCCGGGAGTCGCTCAGGACGATGAGCGCGTCGGGGTCGCGGTGCGGGACGTCCCAGCTGACGCCGGCGTCGGCGAGACACGACTCCTGGCCGAGGTTCTCCGCCTGGTCCATGAGTTCGGTCGCGGGCGTGACGTACCCGTCGAGGGGCATCGCCCACGTGTCGACGTCGCGTTGCGTGGTCGGCTCGATCGAGGTGTCGGCACGCTCGGGCAACCCGGAGACGGCGACGCCGGCGACACCCGCGACGACGAGCACGAGCGTGACCGCCCGACCCGCACGCTGGCCGCGGAAGGATCGGACGACGGTGGTGAACGAGGACATGCGACCTCCGGGGTTCATGCGCGGACCAGCCCGCGCTCGTGGGCGAGGATGACGACCTGGATGCGGTTGCGGAGCGCCAGCTTGGCGAGCACCGCGCGGACGTGGGACTTGACGGTCGCATCGCTGAGGAACAGCGCCTCGGTGATCTCCGCGTTGCTCAGGCCCTTCGCGACGAGCAGGAACACCTCGCGCTCGCGGACGGAGAGCACGTCGAGCGTCTCGTCGTTCCCGGCCCGGACCGGCTCGATGCCTGCGGCCCGGAGGATCTCGACGGCCTCGTCCGCGGTGGGCGGCGGCGACCCGGCATCGACGCTCCGGATGGTGCCGAGCACGATCTCGGGCGCGGCGTCCTTGGTCAGGAAGGCTGCGGCACCGGCCCGGAGCGCCGCGAGGACCGCGTCGTCGCGGCGGAGCGTGGTGAGGACGACGACCCGGGGCGGACCGTCGAGCGGAGCGGGGGGAATAGCGGCAGCAGGTGCCGGAGCAGCGGGGGTGCTCGACCTGCCGTCGGTGCCGGAGAAGAGCGCTGCCATCGTCTCGAGACCGTTCAGCGTCGGCATCCGGAGATCGAGGAGGACGACGTCGGGGCGCTCCGTGCGGATCAGGTCCAGGCCCGCAGCCCCGTCGAGGGCCGTGCCGACGCACTCCATGTCGGGCTGGGCATCGACCAGCATGCGCATGCCGGAGGCGAAGAGCCGTTGGTCGTCGACGACCGCCACCCGGATCGGTGCGCTCACGCGTCGACCCCCGCTGCCCCGACCGGATCGACGCCGGCACCGGCGCTGACAGCGGTCACGCCGCGCGGGTGGAGCTCGCTCGGGCGGAGCTCGCTCGGCCGCGGAGCGCCCGACTCGGAGGCCGCGTGTCCCGGGACCCAGGCCGTGACGACGAACGGGATCCGTTCCTCCCGTCCGGATGCCGTGGACTCCGGTTCGCCGGCCGCCGCACGGACCCAGCCGCCGGCGAGGCGTGCGCGCTCCTCCATGCCGCGGATGCCGACGCCGGCCGCGGCACCCGGGACGAGCGGGGTCGACCCGGTCGACGTGACGAACAGCGCGAGTCCGGGGCCGCGCCACTCCAGCACCACGCGGACAGTGCTCGTCCGGCCACCGTGCTTGAGCGCGTTCGTGAGGCTCTCCTGCACGATCCGGAAGACCGCGAGCTCCTGGGACGGGGCGAGGTCCTCGGGATCGCCGAGTTCGACGAGCGTCGCGTCCATGCCGACCTCGCGCATCTGCACCACGAGCGCCGGCAGGTCGGCGAGGGTCGCGCGTGGCGTGGTGACGTCGTCCTCGCGGATCCGTTCCACGAGGCGGCGTACGTCACCGAGCGCATCCCGGCCGACCTCCGCGATGTCGTCGAGTGCCTGCTGCGCCGTCGGGTCCGTCACGGCGACGGCCGAGGCTCCCTGTGCCTGGGACACCACGATCGCGAGGGAGTGTGCGAGCGAGTCGTGCACGTCGCGGGCGATCCTGGCCCGGTCCTCGGCGACCCGGAGTTCGAACGACGTCTCCTCGAGCTGTTGTTCGGCGTGGGCGAGTCCGGTCCGAGCGGCGGAGACACGCCAGGCACTCCCGATCCCGACGCCGATCGCCCAGGCGATGCCGCCGACCCCGATGAGTGCGAGTGCGATGACGACGAGGTCCTGGCGTGGGCTCTGCCCGGATCCGGTCCAGGAACCCCAGACGTCCGGCCGACGGAGGGTCGGCACCGTCATCGCGAAGGCCGCGAGTGCGCTCGCGACCCCGATCACCGGGAGAGCGAGGTACCGCGGCAGTGCCCGACCATGGGCGCCGACGACACCGGCGACGATCGCGATGGCGAGGTACGTCGGCCAGGTCGTGCTGGCCGGGGGCTCCACGAACCCGAGGCACTGCAGCGCCGGGACGACCACGACGAGCCCGAGGGCGGTGAGGGGCATCCAGGCGGCGAGGCCGATCGCGATCGCGAGGAGCGCGACCATCGCCACGGTCGGACCGAGGTCGGACCGACCGGCCTCGGCGACGATCCAGAGCGCGAGGAAGACGGTGCCCCCGAGGGGGGCCGCCATCGGCCGGAGGTGTCGGAGAGCTGCGTGCATGTCCGCAACGCTAGGGGCGACCGAGCCCGACCACCGAGCCCCGGGACCGGTTTTCATCACGTGTGATGAGCGGGCCGACGAGCGCGGGGTCCCGCGGCGCCGAAGGGGTTCTGCGGCGCGGAAGGGGTTCTGCAGCAGGGAGCGTCAACTGCGCCAGGGACTCCCTCGGCGCGTTGACGCTCCCTGGCGCAGAACGGGTTGGCGGGCGAGCCCGACGCTCCTCACCAGTCGTGCACGGTGCCGTCCGCGAGCCGGTTGAACGGCAGGTACGCCTGCTCGTACGGGTACTTGCCGGCCTCGTCGACGTCGAGCGACACCCCGAGGCCCGGCTCGTCCCCCGGGTGCAGGTACCCGTCGGTGAACGTGAACGTCTGCTCGAAGACCCTGTTCGTCCGGTCGCCGTGCTGCATGTACTCCTGGATGCCGAAGTTGTGGATGGCGAGCCCGAGGTGCATCTGCGCCGCGAGCCCGACCGGCGAGATGTCGGTCGGTCCGTGGAACCCGGACTTGATCTGGTACATCGCGGCGTAGTCCACCGTCTTCTTGAGCGGGGAGATGCCACCCATGTGTGTCACCGCTCCGCGGACGTAGTCGATGAGCTGCTCGCGGATGATGTCCTTGAAGTCCCAGATCGTGTTGAACACCTCGCCGATCGCGAGCGGTGTCGTCGTGTGCTGGCGGACGAGCCGGAGCGCCTCCTGGTTCTCGGCCGGGGTGCAGTCCTCGAGCCAGAACAGGTCGTACGGCTCGAGGGACTTGCCGAGCTTGGCGGCCTGCAGCGGCGTCATGCGGTGGTGTCCGTCGTGCAGCAGCGGGAGCTCCGGACCGAACTCGTTCCGGACGGCCTCGAAGACGGTCGGCAGGTGCCGGAGGTACGCCCGGGTGTCCCAGTCCTCCATCGCCGGGAACGCGCCGCGCTGGGCCGGCTCGAAGTCGTAGCGGACGCCGGCGTTGCCCTCCGTCGTCACGTTCGAGGCGATCCCGTAGATGCTCTCGAGCCCCGGGACGCCGGTCTGCACGCGGATCGAGCGGTACCCCTCCTCCTGGTGCGCCCGGATCGAGTCGAACAGCTCCGGGAGCTCCTTGCCCGACGCGTGCCCGTAGGCCATGAGGCCGGTCCGCGACGCACCTCCGAGGAGCTGGTACACGGGCATCCCGGCGACCTTGCCCTTGATGTCCCAGAGCGCCATGTCGACGGCGGCGATCGCGGCCATCGTCACGGGCCCGCGGCGCCAGTACGCGCTCCGGTAGAGGAACTGCCAGGTGTCCTCGATGCGCGAGGAGTCCCGGCCGATCATGAGCGGCACGACGTGCTCGGACAGGTACGCGGCGGCAGCGAGCTCCCGGCCGTTCAGGGTCGCGTCGCCGAGACCGACGACGCCGTCCACAGTCGTGAGCTTCAGCGTCACGAAGTTCCGGTCCGGGCTCGTGACGACGACCTCGGCCCGGTCGATGAGCAGCCCGCGGTCGGTGCTCGCCCAGGTGTCCGGGCGCGCGCTCGTGGGCGCGTCGCCCTCGGTCGCGCGGTCGGACTGGTTCGCGCTGTCGGCATCGGTCATGCGGGTGCTCCTTCGGATGGTGCGGGTGCGGGTGCGGGTGCGGGTGCTGGTGCTGGTGCTGGTGCTGGTGCTGGTGCTGGTACTGGTGCTGGTGCTGAGGCGGCGGTTCGGACACGGTCGGCGGCGGCGGTGATCGCCGTGGCGAGCGCACTCGTGTCGGTGACGGTCGTGCCCGGGCCGTTGCCAGTGTCGCGGTCCGGCAGCACGAGCGCCAGGACGTCGGGGATCGAGACCCGGTCCCCCGGTGCGCCGGGATCGCGCACGAGGTCGGCCTGCGTCGTCAGGTGCAGCCACCAGGCTGCGATCGCGGTCGCTGCACCGTCGCCGATGCCCGCACCGGGATCGCGGTCGAGCCGGCGCCCCAGCGGCGCACCGATCCGGACGGGCAGCTTGCTCGAGCCGTCGGAGGCGATCTGCCGCAGGGTGTGCCGGATGCGCGGGTTCGCGAAGCGCTCGCGGAGCGCGGCGCGCGCGTCGGCGATCTCGGCGGCCGGGAGGCGCAGCTCGGCCTCCGCCTCGTCCCACAGGTCCTCGACGGCGTCGCGACAGAACGGATCGGCCATGGCGTCGGAGACGGTCTCGTGGCCGAGCAACGGGCCGAGGTACGCCAGCAGGGAGTGTGCGCCGTTCAGGAGCCAGAGCTTCCGCTCCTCGTAGGGTCCGACGTCGGCGACGATCCGGGCGCCCGCCGTCTCCCACGCGGGGCGGGCCCCGGCGAAGTCGTCGCTGATCACCCACTCGCTGAACGGCTCGGTGACCACCGGGATCCGGTCATCGGGGACGGCACCCTCGAGCGAGGCCACCGCGGCCACGTCGGCGTCGGTCGTCGCGGGGGTGATCCGGTCGACCATCGAGTCCGGGAACCGCACGGTCTCCGACACCCACACCCTGAGGTGTCCGGTGACGGTGTCGAGGACGAGCTCGCGGAGTCTTGAGCCGTTCCCGGTCAGGTTGTCGAGGCTCATGATCGTGAGTGGTCCGGCTCCCGAGGCATGCCGCGCCCGCAGTCCGTCGACGAGCCGCCCGGCGACCGAGGATCCGGCCGCGTACCCGTTCTCGGTGACCGTCAGCGTGACGATGGCCGTCTCGGGTGACGCGACCGCGTGCCTCCAGGCCGCTCCGTCGGCGCCCGCGTGGGCCTCCGTGATCACGTCCATCGTGGTCGCCGTGTCGGCCTCCGCGGAACGGGTGACGAGCGTGTACCGGCAGTCCTGCGCGGTGAGCGCGTCCGCGGCGTCGGACGACCGTCCGGTGAATGCGACGATCCCCCACCGCGTGCCGTCGGCATCCGGCTCCGCGGCGGCCGTGTACGCGGCCAGGTGGGCGCGCGCGAACGCCCCGACCCCGAGGTGGACGATGCCGGGTCGCCGCGCGCCGGCTGCGCCGGCACTCACGCGGACACCGGAGCGGTGAGCGACCGCAGGTAGGCCAGGTCGTCGGCCGTACGGGCCTCGAGCGGGAGGTCGGTGGAGAAGTCCTCGACCGTGACCCACCCGTCGTACCCCACCGCGCGGAGGTCGTCGAAGTACGCCGCCACGGACGCCTGGCCCGATCGGAGTGGCGCCCACTCGTGCTCCCAGATCGTCGACCCGTCGGGGCGCACGTCACCGGTCGGCACCCACCGGGCGTTCTTGACGTGCACGTGCGCGAGGTAGGGACCGAGCATCTGCAGCGCTGCGAGGGTGTCCTCCTGCCCCTCGATCACGAGGTTGCCGAGGTCGTGGATGACGCCGATGTGGTCCGGGTCGAGCCCGTCGACCAGGCGCAGCGCAGCGGACGCGGACGCGGTGATCGTGGTGTGGTGCAGCTCGACGAGGGCTTTCACCCCGAGCTCCGACGCCCGGTCGACGACCCACTCCAGGTCGGCGCGGGTCCGGTCGAACAGTTGCGGGTAGGGCTCCCCGGTCCGCGTCCGGGGCATCGTCACGCGGACCCGCCGTGCCCCGAGTGTCGCGGTCGCCCGGAGCATGGCCAGGACCTCGTCGTGGTCGGCCGCGAGCTGGTACCCGCCGATGCCGGAGTACGCGAGCCCCGCCTCGGCCGTGATCCGGGCGATCTCGCCGAGCGAGTCCTCGAGGCCCGTGAAGGGCCAGGTCGCACGGTTGTCGGCCCAGAACCCCGGTCCGTCCGGACCGCTGGCCTGGTCGATGATCCGCCACTCGATGCCGTCCCAGCCCTGCGCGGCGAGGGTCGACGCAGCCTCGGACGGGGTCCACTCAGGCGTCGACGCGGTGAACACGGAGAACTTCATCGGGTGCCCTCGCCGGCGGTCTCGGACCCGCCGACGACGGGGACGAGGTCGTCGTACACGCCGTCGATCACGTCGTCGATGCGGACCGGCCGGTCGAGCGTCGCCGAGACGTACAGACCACGGACGGTGGCCAGGGAGAGGAGCGCGTCGTCCACCGAGACGCCGGGCTGCCGGTGCTCCCGGATCGCGCCGACGACGTCGTCGTACTGCCGACCGTGGCCGGCGAGGAACGCGTGCTCCTCGTCCGGGCCGCCGACGACGAACTCCGGCGCGACGACGGCGTCCTTCTGGTCGACCGCGCCCGCGACGCTGTTCGCGCCCGACGTGGTGTCGGCCGAGGCCACCGTGGCGTCGTCGGGTGCGGCGTGGAAGTAGGCCAGGCGGTTGTCGTCGACGATCGCCGACCCGCGTGTGCCGTGCACCTGGTACCGGGCGGAGAGGCCCGGGTACGCGGCGGTGGTGCAGTGGATGACGCCGAGCGCGCCGCCGGCGAACTTCACCGTCGCGACGGCGGTGTCCTCGACCTCGATGCGACCGTGCGCGAGGAGTCCGGTCTGCGCGGAGATCTCCACCGGACGGCCGAGGGTCCACACGAGCAGGTCGACCGTGTGCACGCCCTGGTTCATCACCGCCCCACCGCCGTCGAGCGCCCACGTCCCGCGCCAGTCGCCGGAGTCGTAGTACCCCTGCGACCGGTACCAGGAGACGCTCGCGAGCCCGCTCGTGATCGTGCCGAAGCTGCCGTCGTGGGCTGCCTCGGCGACCGCGACGGACGCCGGGTCGAAGCGGTGCTGGCTGATCACGCTGACGACGAGCCCCCGGTCACGCGCGTCCGCGGCGAGCTGCGCGATCCGTCGCGCCCGCGGCATGGTGGTGTCGAGGGGCTTCTCGATGACGACGTGCTTGCCGGCCGCGATGGCTGCCGACGCGAGGTCGACGTGCATGCCCGACGGCGAGCAGATCGCGACGAGGTCGATGTCGGTGGCAGCGAGCGCTTCGTCGATGCTCTCGGTCGTGATCGGGCGGGGTACCCCGGTTGCCTCGACTTCGTCCGCGGCGGCTGTCGCGGCCGCAGGGACGGCGTCGACGAGCGCGACGACCGTCAGGTCCGGGTGCGCCACGGCGACCTTGGCGTGGTGGCGGCCGATCGTCCCCGCGCCGACGACGGCGAGGCGGATGGGTGCTGCGGGTGTGGACGACTCGGTCATCGCAGGGTGACTCCGATCTGGTCGGTGAGGGTGCGGAGGGCCCGGCCGGCACGTCCGAAGGCCGCTGGACCGCTGAACCCGCCGAGGCTCGAGGTGTCCGTGAGGTGGGGTTCGAGGGACGCGTACCCGGTGTACCCGCGGTCCCGGAACGCCGTCACGGTCTCGAGGAGTTCGCCGTCCCCCTCTCCCGCAGGCACCACGACGTCGTCGGCGAACCGGGCGTCCTTGACCTGCAGGTAGTCGGTGTGCTCGGCGAGCATCTGCCACGCGTCCGTGAACGGCTTCACCCCGCACTGCACGTAGTTGGCGTTGTCCCAGGCCAGGCGGAGCGCGCTCGAGCCGACGCTCTCGACGATGTCGAGCACGCGCGAGGGGACGTCGCCGTAGATCTCCTTCTCGTTCTCGTGGAGGAGCGTCACCCCCTCGCGCTCGGCGAGGTCGGCGAGGGCGCGCATCCGGACGAGGACGTCGTCGCGGATGTCCTCCGGCGACTGCGAGTCCTGCCGGAAGAACGAGAACATCCGGATGTTCGTCGTGCCGAGGGCATGTGCCGCGGCGATGGCACGCGACAGGCGGGCGACCTCGTGCTCCACGGGCAACGCGACGTCGACCTTGCCGATCGGTGACGCGATGGCGGACACGGTCTGCCCGCGCTCGGCGAAGATCCGGTGGAGGCCCGCGAGCTGGTCCTCGTCGAGGTCGACGATGTTGACGCCCCACGCGCTCCTGACCTCGATCGCCGATGCCCCGAGTGCCTGCAACACCGCGACCTGGATCGCCGGGTCGGCGTCGATCTCGTCGCCGAAGCCGGAGAGTGTCCATTCGAGTCGGTCCGTCATGCGGGTCCCTTCCTACGGGTGGTGATGGATGCAGTCTGGGGGTGCGGGGCGGGCCCGCACCGATCCTCCAGACCGTCTGTGGAGAACGGGCGGAGGCGGCCCGCTGTGCAGGACCGGCTCACTTGACGGACCCGGCGGTCAACCCGCCGACCAGGTACCGCTGGAACACCAGGTACAGCACGACGACCGGCAGCGCGCAGATGATCGACGCGGCCATCATCTTGCCGTAGACCGGGATCGCGCCACCCTCCTGCGTCGCACCGAACGTCTGCAGCGCGACGGCGATGGTCCTGGTGCTCGGGGTCGTCATGATCGACGCGAACAGCACGTCGTTCCAGCCGAGGAGGAACGCGAAGATCGCCGACACCACGATGCCGGGCCAGGACAACGGCAGCACGATCTGCCGGAGGATGCGCCCGTTCGAGGCGCCGTCGATGCGGGCCGCCTCCTCGAGTTCGCGCGGCAGACCGCGGAGGTACGTCACCATCACCCAGGTCGAGAACGGCAGTGCGAACGTCAGGTACGTGACGAACAACCCCCAGCGGGACCCGATGATGTGCACCCCGGTGGCCGACGCGATGTTCGAGAAGACGACGAACACCGGCAGGAGCAGGAGCGTCCCGGGGATCGACTGGAGCGCGAGCAGTCCGCGGAGGATCGTGACCCGGCCGAGGAACTGGAACCGGACGAGCACGTACGCGGTCGTCACGGCGAGCCCGGCACTCGCGACCGCGACGGCCCCGGCGGTCAGGAGGCTGTTGACGAGCCCGCGGCCGAGCGCCACCGTCGTCCAGATGTCCGTGTAGTTGCCCCAGGTGAACTGCGACGGCCAGAAGTCACCGCGGGCCACGGCGACGTCGGAGTTCAGCGAGCCGAACACGATGAACAGCACCGGCAGTGCGATGAACAACAGCAGGAGCGTGATGACGACGATCAGCAGCCACCGCGGGAGCAGTCGGGTGACGTCGGTCTCGCGGCGGACGTGCGGTTTCCGGCCCTGCGGCACGGTGACGCTCTCGGTGAGCGTGACGGAGGTGGCGGATGCGGCGCTCATGCGTTCTCTCCCGTGTCGAGCTTGACCACTCTCAGGTACACGAAGAGCGGGATGGCGACGATGACGAGCGACAGGATCGCCATCGCGGCGGAGAGCCCGAAGCGGAAGCTCTGGAAGCTCGCGATGTAGGTCAACACCGGCATCACCTCGACGCTCGACGGCGTCGGGACCCCGAACAGCACGAACGGCAGGGTGAAGTCGTTCACGGCGTGCAGGACGCCGAGGATGATCGCGAGCGCCATCGGGCCGCGGAGGTACGGGAAGACGATGTAGCGGAGCTTCGCCCACCAGAGCGCCCCGTCGATCGCCGCGGCCTCGTGCACCTCGGTGTCGACCGACTGCAGACCGGCGAGCGCCAGCAGGTACACGAACGGCCACGACATCCAGATCATCACGCCGCAGAGCGCCCACCAGCTCCCGGGACCGTTCAGCCACAGCGCGTCCGTGCCGAGCGAGTGGTTCACCACCCCGTCCGGCTGGAGCATCGTGCGGAACACCGTCGCCGTGACGAACTGCGGGAGCACGTACGGCACGAGGAACGCGGACCGGACGAAGGCCCGTCCACGGAACGCGTTCTGGGTGGCGACCGCGGCCGCGACACCGATCGGCAGCGACACCGCCGTGACGACGACCGCGAGCGAGACGGACACCCACACGGAGTGGAGGAGTGGCGACGCGGTGAGTGCCTCGCCGAAGTTCGCGAGGCCGATGAACGGCGCCCTGAGCCAGTCGCGGAGCGTGTACTGGTCGAGGTCGAGCAGCGCGATGAACACACCGACGACGAGCGGCACCACGATGACGACGAGCATGAGCACGCCGCCCGGCAGGAGCATCCACAGGGGCCGCTGCCGCCGCGAGAGCGGGGTGCGGTGCGGGGCGTGGTTCCGCGGCGGGTGCGGCGCCGCCGTCCGACCGGTCGGGCGCGTCCCGGCGTCCGGAGCGTGCAGAGCCATCACAGGCCTCCGTTCTTCTGGCGGGCGAGCGAGCCCTCCGCATCGTGCTGCGCGCTCCGGAGTCGTTGTTCCAGTGCTGCTTGCGAGACGTTCCCGGCCTTCAGCCCGGGGATCGACTGCGTGACGACGTCGACGAGCGAGAGCTGGATGTCTCCCCAGGCGCCGTTGAATGCGGTCGGCTTCGAGAGCGTGCCCGCCTGGAGCGACGTCGCGAGCTTCGGGTCGCCGTCGGCGACGGTCCTCGCCGCCTGCTGGTTCGTCGGGAAGTCGCCGAAGGTCCGGAACCAGCGTTCCTGCTCGTCGGCGCGCGTGATGAGCTCGATGAACCGGAACGAGAGCCGCTGCTTCGCCTCGCTCGAGTAGTTCGCGACGACGAGGTTGTCCCCGGACAGGATGCTCGCGGCCTCCACTCCGTCGCTCGGTCGTTCGGTGGCCCCGGGTGGGACGGTCGGCAGGAGGGCGAACGAGTAGTCGTCCGCGACCTTCGACGCCGCGAGCGTCGGCAGGGCACCGACGGTGGTCATCGGGAAGAAGGCCGCCTTGCCGTCGGCGAAGGCCGCGAGTGCCTGCGCGTCGTTCCACCCGACGGATGCCGGGTCCACGACGTGGTCCTCGGCCACCCAGTCGAAGTACGTGTCGTACGCCTTCTGCACGGCCGGGCCGTCGACGGTGGCATGGGACCCGTCGACGATCGTGTTGCCGGCGTTCTGGGACATGCCCCAGATGAACTTCCACGGGTCGGCACCGTCCGCGTAGGCGATCGACAGTCCGTACGTCCCGTCACCGGTGGTGGCCTCGGCATCCGCGGTGAGCTCGTCCCACGTCGTCGGCATCGTGGTGATGCCGTGCGCGGCGAGGAGCTTCTCGTTCACGGCCATCATGTAGGGGCGGGAGTGCAACGGCACGGCGATCTGCTCCGAGGACGACGGCCCGGAGATGCCGAGCGTCGCCGGCGTGAAGCGGTCCTTGCCGCCGACGGCCTCCCAGTCCGCGTCCGTCAGGCGGACGAAGGCCCCGGTCGAGTAGGCGGTCGGCGTGAAGGTCGTGCCGAGTGAGTACACGTCGGGGCCCTGGCCGGAGATCACCGACGTCTGGATGTCCGTCTGCTCCTCCTGCGTCGACGCGTAGGTCTCCCACTGGATCCGCACGCCGGTCTCCCGCACGAACTCCCTGCCGATGCGGTCCTGCCACGCGGTGTACTGCTTCGGGAACGTCGTGTTCGACGCGACCATCACCCGGAGCGTGTCCGGGTCCTCGCCGCTGCCGTCGACCACGGCGCAGCCCTGCAGTCCGAGTGCGGCGAACGCGACGACAGCGACGGCGCCGATGAAGGTCCTGCTCCTCATGGATGTCTCCTCCTCGGGACGTCCACCGCCCGGCCTCGTCGCCGCGCGGGATGCCATCGATGGTGCCGCTCGTGGCAACGTGCGGCAATCGGTTGCCACTTGTTGCCAGAACCGCCTACGGTGCTGTCATGTCGACGACGGCCAAGGTCACGATCCGCGACGTCGCGCGTGCCACGGGGGTGGCGCCGTCGACCGTGTCGCGCGCCCTCTCCCTGCCGGACCGGGTGAACCGGGCGACCCAGGAGCGCATCCAGCAGGCCGCGAAGGACCTCGGCTACGTGCCGAACTCCCAGGCCAGGGCGCTCACCTCCGGCCGTACCCGGGCGGTCGCCGTGCTCGTCTCGGACATCACGAACCCCTTCTACTTCGACGTGATCCGTGGCACGCAGCACCAGCTCGCCGGCGCCGGCTGGACGCAGCTGCTCGTCGACACCGAGGAGTCCGCGGACGCCGAGCTGCGCGCGCTGACCGCCCTCGCCACCAAGGCGGACGGTGCGGTGCTCACAGCGTCTCGACTCTCCGACGTGCAGATCGCGAAGATCGCCGAACGGACCCCGCTCGTCGTCGTGAACCGCCGGCCGTCCGGCGTGCCGTCGGTGCTGATCGACACCCCCGGCGGCGTGGAGCAGGCCCTCGAGCACCTGGTCTCGCTCGGGCACCACGACGTGCTCTACGTCTCGGGGCCCGACACGTCGTGGTCGAACCAGCGACGGTGGCGCGCCCTCGTCGGGGCCGGTCGGCGTCTCGGGGTCCGCGTCGCGCGCGTCGGTCCGTACGCACCGTTCGTGGACTCGGGTGCCGCCGCCGCGGACGCTGCCGTGAATGCCGGTGCGACAGCGTGCATCTGCTTCAACGACCTCATCGCGATCGGCATGCTCACGCGGCTCCGCGAGCGGCATGTCCGGGTGCCGGAGGACATGAGCATCGTCGGGTGCGATGACATCTTCGGCGCGGACTTCTGCAACCCGCCGCTCACCACGATGACCTCGCCGATCGAACGGGCCGGCCGGGTCGCTGTGTCGATGCTCCTCGCCCGGCTCGACGCCGCACCGCACGACGGGCTCCACGGTGAGCAGCTGCGCGACACGGTCGTCCTGCCGACCCACCTCACGGTGCGCGGTTCCACCGGCCCCGCGCCGGCCGTCCACACCGTGTGACCGGAGCAGCACCGGCCACCCACCACGTCCGACCAACCCGCCCCCGACCGAACGGAGTCGCCGATGTCGTCATCGACGGAGCCCGCACGCCCGCTCGCACCGCACCCCGACCGCCTGTTCCCGGTCGACCCGGGAGCCCGGGCGGTCGCACGGACGATCCACGAGCACGTCCGGGACGCACCCATCATCTCCCCGCACGGGCACGTGCCCGCCGAGATGCTCCTCGACGACGCGCCGTTCGCCGACCCCGCGTCGCTCCTCATCACGCCGGACCACTACGTCCTCCGCCTGCTGCACGCGAACGGGGTCGCACTCGAGTCGCTCGGTCGCATGCCGATCGACGGATCCGGCACCGTGCCTCCAGGCCGCGCCACCGACGGCCGCGCCACAGACGGACGCGGCGCCTGGCGGGAGCTCGCGACGCACTGGGACGACTTCCTCGGGACGCCCGTCCGGTTCTGGTTCGAGACCGAGCTGCACGACGTCTTCGGCCTGACGACCGCCCCGTCCGCCGCGGACGCCGACGAGCAGTATTACCTGCTCGACGCGGCACTCCGGCAGCCGTCGATGCGGCCGCGCGCGCTGTTCGACCGGTTCGGCATCGAGGTGCTCGCCACGACGGACGATCCCGCGTCGGACCTCACCGCGCACGCCGCGCTCGCGGCGGACCCGACGTTCCGCGGACGCGTGGTCCCGACGTTCCGCGCCGACGCGGTCTTCGACCCGTCGTCACCGGCCTGGAGGCACGCGGTCGCGTCCGTCGGTGAGGCCGCCGGCATCGACACCGGAACGCACCGAGGCCTCCTGGACGCGCTGCGGGCCCGGCGGCAGTTCTTCATCGCGCGGGGTGCCACGGCGACCGACACCGGCGTGATCGACGCCGGCTCGGCACCGCTGTCCGAGGCCGATCGTGAGCGGATCCACGCCGCGGCACTGCGGGACCCGTCCGCGGTGTCGGCTGCGGACGCCGTCGCCTACCGCCACGACATGCTGTACCGCTGGGCGGAGATGTCCTGCGACGACGGCCTCGTCATGCAGCTGCACGCCGGTGTCATCCGGAACCACCACCGGCCGACGCTCGCGCGGTTCGGCCCGGACTCCGGACACGACCTGCCGGCGGTCGGGTCGTTCACCGAGCCGCTCCGCCCGCTGCTCGAGGCGTTCGGGACGGTTGCGGGCTTCCACATCGTCCTGTTCACCGTCGACGAGACGGTGTTCTCCCGCGAGGTCGCGCCGCTCGCGGGCTTCTACCCCGCCGTGTACGCGGGAGCACCGTGGTGGTTCATCGACACCCCGGCGGCGATCCGGCGGTACCGCGAGGCCGTCACCGACTCCGCGGGGTTCGTCAAGACGAGCGGGTTCATCGACGACACCCGCGCGTTCTGTTCGATCCCGGCCCGGCACGACATGGCGCGTCGGGTCGATGCGGCGTACCTGGCGGACCTCGTCGTGACCCACCAGATCAGCGAGGAGGACGCTGTCCGGACAGCCGAGCGGATCGTCTCCGACATCCCACGGGCCACGTTCAAGCTCTGACGGGGTGAGGGGGTCAGGGGGTCCAGCCGGGCTGCACGAGGCCCGTCTCGTACGCGAACACCACGAGCTGCGCGCGGTCCCGGGCCGAGAGCTTGATCATCGCTCGACTGACGTGGGTCTTCGTCGTCGCCGGGGAGATGAAGAGCCGCTCCGAGATCGCCGTGTTCGAGAGTCCGGCGGCGACGTACCGCATCACCTCGCGCTCCCGGTCGGTCAGCGCGTCGAGCTCCGGTGCGAGGACGCTCGGCTTCGAGTGCGCCGCGAAGGCCTCGACGAGGGAGCGGGTCGCACCGGGTGAGAGGAGAGACTCCCCCGCGACGACGGCCCGCACCGCCCGGATCAGCTCGGCCGGCTCGGTGTCCTTCACCAGGAACCCGCTCGCGCCGCCGCGGATGGCCTCGAACACGTATTCGTCCTCCTCGAACGTGGTCAGGACGACCACGCGCACGTCGGCGAGCCCGGGGTCGGCCGAGATCTGCTGCGTGGCCGTGAGTCCGTCCATGCCCGGCATCCGGATGTCCATGAGGACGACGTCCGGCAGCTCGGCCCTGACGACGGCGACCCCGGACTCCCCGTCGGCAGCCTCGCCCACGACCGTCATGTCGAGCTCGGCGCTGAGGAGCGCCCGGAGCCCGGCGCGGATGAGCATCTGGTCGTCGACGAGCACCACGCGGATGCTCGCGGGGTCGGCCCCCGCCGGTTCGTCGGTGTCGTCGGTCATGGTGCCCTGCCTCCGGTCCGCGTCGCGTCCTCGCGCGGGAGCCGTGCCCGCACCTGCCATCCGCCGGCGGCGAGCGGACCGGCCGCGAACGAGCCACCGACGGCGGTCGCGCGCTCGCGCATGCCGATCAGTCCGTTGCCGGTCGCGCCGATCCCGACCGGTCCACCCCCGCGAGGGTCGGATCCCGCGCCCGCCGCGCCCGCCGCGTCTGCAGTCTCGTCGCGGGATCGAGGGTGATCCGTGACGGTGATGTCCACGGTGTCCTCGCCGACGTCGACCAGCACGCTGGCATCGCTGCCCCGCGCGTGCTTCATGACGTTCGTCAGCGACTCCTGCACGATCCGGAAGCCGTTCCGGTCGACGACCCCGGTCAGGTCCGTCACGGGCCCGCGGACCTCGAGCGCGACGTGGAGGCCTGCCGCCCTCGCCCGTTCGACGAGCTCGGGGACGCGATCGAGCCCCGGCGTCGGGGTGCGCCCCGGAGGCTGCTCGGCGTCGACGCTCCGGAGGACCCCGAGGATCGTCCGGAGCTCGACGAGTGCCTCGCGGCTGGAATCGCGGATGTTCGTGAGCGAGGTCCTGGTCTGGTCCGGCAGATCGGTTCCGAGGTGCAGCGCGACCCCGGCCTGCAGGTTGATGAGCGACATGTTGTGCGCCACGGAGTCGTGGAGTTCCCGCGCGATGCGGACGCGTTCCTCGCCGGCGCGACGGACCTCGGCGTCCGCACGGGCTCGACGGGCCTCGGCGGCGCGCTCGATCCGGATGCGCGCGAGTTCGGCGACCGCGATGGTCGCCGTCGCCCACGCGAGCGCCAGGGTCATCGCGGCCCACGGGAGCGCACTCGTCCGACCGGTCACCAGGTCCGTCCACGGCAGCACGAGGAACGCGACCGCCGCCGCGACGAGGGCCTCCCGACGACGGCCGCGGAACACCGCGTTCACGAGCGCCATGGTCAGCGCGGCGACGAACGGGCCGCGGGGGCTGACCACGAACCCGAAGCCGACGGTGGTGGCGAGGGTGATGCCGAGCACCACCACGGGGGCACGGAAGCGGAACGGGAGCACGACGACGCCGAGGACCAGGAGCACGACGGCGAGCGGGGTGAGCACCAGCGGGTCGGCCGCGAAGGGGCCACCGGTCAGGCCGCCGACGCCGCTGCCGCCGTCCGGGCCGCCGACGCTCCGCCACCTGGGCGCCCCGGCTCCGTGTGACGCCACGATCGTGCCGAGGACCTGCACGACGGCGACGGGGACCACACGACCGACGCGGGCGAAGCGGCGGGGGCGGGTCGTGCCTCCAGTCCGATCGGTCGAGGCGGACCGGCGGCCGCTCGCGACGACGGACCGCCGGCCCCTCGCGACGACGGACCGCCAGCGGGCGGTGTGCGCGCGCTCGTCCGTGACCATGTGCCGAGCCTAGGGACTCGTGCCGCGCGTGCCCATCCACCGGCGGTGGACTTCGGGACTACTCCCGCTGGCGTACGTCATCGCGCCCGCGCACCGGTTCTCGTCCGTTCGACGTACGCGGGAGTGCGGCCTCGCGGACGACGCGCCACGGGACGGATCCGGCGACGCTGGACGAGTCGCAACGGCGACACCGCGACACCACCGTCGTGGACGACACACCAACTCGGAGGTCACCATGTTCACCGCACTCGCAGCATCACCCGTCGTCACGTCCGCGCTCGTCGGCGGGCCGTTCTCGGCCGACGCGCAGCACTGGCACGCCGGGCCCGGCGTCGGCCCGTTCCCGTTCGTGTTCCCGCTGTTCTTCCTCGTCGTGGTCGTCGTGCTGTTCCTGGTCTTCGGGGTGTTCCGCCGCGGGAACTGGCGGGCACGGTCGGACGCGCGGGCCGTCCTCGCCGACCGGTTCGCCCGCGGGGACATCGACGCGGACGAGTACCGCGCATCGTTGTCGGAGCTGGGGCGGAAGTAGCGCCGCGGTCAGGGGCGCGGCGGTCAGGGGCGCGGCGCGGAAGGAGCGCCGCGGTCAGGGGCGCGGCGCGGAAGGAGCGCCGCCGTCAGGGGCGCGGCGCGAGCGCGAGCGCGGTGTCGATCTCCGCGACGGTGTCCTGGACGTCGTGATCGATCGGGATCGTCGCTCCGGCCTCGTCGTCCTGCAGCGGCTCGAGCGCAGCGAACTGCGAGTCGAGCAGCGAGAGCGGCATGTACTCGTGGTGGCGGTGCCGCTGACGGTCCGCGATGAGTTCGCGGTCACCGGACAGGAACGCGATGAAGAGCCCCGCATCGACGCTCCGGAGGCGATCGCGGTAGACGCGCTTCAGCGCCGAGTTCGCCATGACGCACCGCCGGCCGCTCGCCTGCACCTCGCCGATCCGCGCCGCGCAGATGTCCAGCCACGGCCAGCGGTCCTCGTCGGTGAGCGGGATGCCGGCGGCCATCTTGTCCTTGTTCGCCTGCGGGTGAAGTGAGTCGGCGTCGATGAACACCGCATCGTCGCCGAAGTGCGCTGCGAGGGCGGCACCGACGGTGGACTTGCCCGAGCCGGACACGCCCATCACGAGCACGGGTGACCCCGCGGCCTCGCTCACAGGGCGCCCTTGGCGGTGTCGCCGAGCGGTCGCGGACGGAGCACCTTGACCTCGAGGGGTCCGTCGAGGAGGTCCTTCGCCGCGGTCGAGAACTCGGTGAAGGCCGGGTTCGCGCCGTGCGCCTCGAGGGCCTGCTGGTCCCGCCACTGCTCGAGCATCACGAGGATGCCCTCACCGGCCTCGTGCAGGGCGTACCGGAGGTTGCCCTCGTCCTGCTGCCCGACGGGGACGTACTGCTCGACGAGCGCCGAGAGTGCTTCGGCGGAACCCTGCTTGGGACGGAGTGTCGCGACGACGACGATCAATTCGGTCATGTCCTCCACAGTACGAACGTCAGGGCCGCCCGTCCCCAGGTTGAGCAGTGCCTGTACGCCGAGGCGCCGGTCCCCATAGGCTCGGAATCGACCGTTCCAGCATGTCAGGACATAAGGAGCCACAGGTGGCTGAACAGCAGGCGAACATCGGGGTCATCGGCCTCGCCGTGATGGGATCGAACCTCGCACGGAACCTCGCGTCGCGCGAGGGCAACACCGTCGCGGTCTACAACCGCACGTACGCGCGCACCGAGGAGCTCATGGCCGAGCACGGTGACGCCGGATTCATCGCATCCGAGTCGATCGACGACTTCGTCGCCTCGCTGTCGAAGCCGCGGACCGCGATCATCATGGTGCAGGCCGGCAAGGGCACCGACGCCGTGATCGGACAGCTCGCCGAGCGCTTCGAGCCCGGCGACATCATCGTCGACGGCGGCAACGCGAACTTCCACGACACCATCCGTCGCGAGGCGGAGCTCAAGGACAAGCAGCTGAACTTCGTCGGGACCGGCATCTCCGGTGGCGAGGTCGGAGCGCTCGAGGGCCCGTCGATCATGCCCGGTGGGTCCGACGAGGCGTGGGAGACGCTCGGCCCGATCCTCAAGTCCATCGCCGCCGTCGCCGAGGGCGAGCCGTGTGTCACCCACGTGGGCACGGACGGTGCTGGGCACTTCGTCAAGATGGTGCACAACGGCATCGAGTACGCCGACATGCAGCTCATCGCCGAGTCGTACGACCTGCTCCGCCGCGTCGGCGGGCACTCCACCGACGAGCTCGTCAAGGTGTTCGAGCAGTGGAACGACGGCGACCTCGAGTCGTACCTCATCGAGATCACCGGCGAGGTCCTCAAGCAGCAGGACCCCTCGAGCGGCGGCGCCCTCGTGGACGTCATCGTCGACCAGGCCGGGTCGAAGGGCACCGGTGTCTGGACCGTGCAGAACGCGGTCGGCCTCGGCATCCCGGTCTCGGGCATCGGCGAGGCCGTGTTCGCGCGGGCGGTGTCGAGCAAGCCCGAGCAGCGCGAGGCCGTGCGGAAGGCGTTCCCGGACCGTCCGGACGTCCCCACCGCACCGGAGGGCTTCGAGGACGACGTCCGTGCTGCGCTCTACGCCTCGAAGGTCGTCGCGTACGCGCAGGGGTTCGACCTCATCATCGCGGGCGCCAAGGAGTACGACTGGGACATCAACCTCGGTGACATGGCCAAGATCTGGCGCGGGGGCTGCATCATCCGGGCCCAGTTCCTGAACCGCATCGTCGAGGCGTACGACAAGAACCCGAAGCTCGAGTCACTGCTGGTCGACCCGTACTTCGCGGACGCGGTCAAGGAGGGTGAGGCCGCGTGGCGCCGCATCGTCGGGCTCGCCGCAGCGTCGGGCATCCCGGCTCCCGGGTTCTCGTCCGCGCTCGCGTACTTCGACTCGCTGTCGTCCGAGCGGCTTCCCGCAGCACTCATCCAGGGTCTCCGTGACTTCTTCGGCGCGCACACCTACCAGCGCACCGACAAGGACGGCACGTTCCACACGCTGTGGTCCGACGACGACCGTCGCGAGGTCGAACAGGAGCCGTCCACGCACTGAGCGCGCGCGTCGGCACGGCGCGCCTCGGCGCAGCGCGGCGCGGCGGCACGTTGAGAAGTGCCCATCTGTCGGGTGCGGGTCATCCGCCCGACAGATGGGCACTTGTCATCGGCCTGGAGGGACGGTGCGGGCCCGGCACGCCGGCCGTCCGCCCGACTCGGGTCAGTGCGTGATGCGTTCCGCCGCGAGGTCGTGCACGAGCTGCTCGATGCGCTGTCCATGACCCAGCGTCCGGCTCGCCCCGAGTGCTCGGCGGACGAGGAACGAGGCCACTGCGCCGTCGTCGTCCGGCCTGATGTAGTGCAGGGCGACGACGGCGGCGTCCGGGGTGGGGCCGTCCTCGAGGGCGACGTGCACGATGCGGTCCCAGCCGATGACGAGCACCCGCACCGCGCGCAGCCCGTCGAGCTGCCAGAGCGACGCCTCCGTGGCGCCGAAACCCCACAGCAGTTCGTCGGCGAGAGCGATCTCCGGGTGCTCGGCCGTCACGGCGTCACGGAGTTCCGGCGTGGGCTTCGCCGGCACGAGACGCACGGTGGGGTCGAACCGACGGACCGCCGCACCGAGGGCGTCGTCGACCCGACGACGCCGGAGCACCCAGGAGTGCAGGAGCCCGGAGACGACCACCACGACACCGACCACGATCGACGCGATCTGCACGGACCCGAGGACCGACAGGTTCGCATCCGGGTCCCAGGACGCGAGTCCGACCCGCACGATCAGGAGCGTCGCCCACACGCCGAGGATCGCCCAGCGGAAGACCGAGAGCCGGTCGGCCGCACGCCGTTCTCGCCCGAGTTCGGGCGCGGGTCCGGGGTCTGGTCGCACAGGACGATCCTCGCACGCTCAGCCTGGCGATCAGGCCCCGGACGTACGATCGCCCGGTGACCACACACGCTCCGGAACAGCCCCTCGACGAGGACGCTCCCGTCGTCGGCGGACCCCCGATGCCCGGACACCCCTCGTCGCGCGGCTCCGAGCGGGGTGACGGGCATCGATGGACTTGGTTCGCCGCCCTGTCCGGGGTCGTCGCGGGTGCCGCGTTCCTCGCGGGCGCCGAGGTCGTCGCGCTGCTGCTCGGCGGCGCCGGGAGCCCGCTCGTCGCGGTGGGATCCGCCGCGATCGACCTCGCCCCCCGCTGGGTGAAGGACCTCATGGTCTCGCTCTTCAGCACGGGCGACAAGGCCGCGCTGTTCGTGCTGATGGGCGTCCTGCTGGCCGTCATCACCGCCGGCGCCGGTGTGCTCGAGGCCCGCCGTCCGCCGTTCGGCGCCGTGGTGTTCGGCATCGGCGGTGTGCTCGCCCTCGTCGCGGTGACCACGAGGTCCGGCAGCGGGTCCCTCGACGGCGCGCCGAGCGTGATCGGTGTGGCCGTCGCAGTCGTCGTGCTGCGCCGGATGTCGTCGCGGCTCCGCGGGTGGATGGCTGCCGAGCAGCGCGGCCGGGTGCCGAGCGCGACGGAGCCGGGCCGTTCCTCCAGTGCGGCCGTGGAACGACGAGCGTTCCTCGCCTGGGCGGTCGCCGCAGGTGCCGCGTCCCTCGTCGTCGGCGTGAGCGCCCGCGTCGTCGACTCCGCACGCACCGCGGCCGCGGCCGCACGTCGTGCCGTCCACCTGCCGAAGGCCGCCGTCCAGGAGACCCCGGTGCCGTCCGGAGCCTCGCTCGACGTCACGGGGATCAGCCCCTACGTGACCCCGAACGCCGACTTCTACCGGATCGACACGGCGCTCAGCGTGCCGTCGATCGACCCCACGACCTGGAAGCTCCGCATCCACGGGATGGTCGACAACGAGATCGAGATCGGCTACGACGAACTGCTGGCGATGCCGCTCGAGGAGCACATGGCCACGATGAGCTGCGTGTCGAACGAGGTCGGCGGAGACCTCATCGGGAACGCGCTCTGGCTCGGGTACCCGATCCGCAAGCTGCTCGCGAAGGCCGCTCCGCACGCCGACGCGGACATGGTGCTCTCGCGGAGCGTCGACGGGTTCACCGCCGGGACCCCGCTCGACGTGCTCCAGGACGACGGCACCGACGCCATCCTCGCCGTCGGCATGAACGGCGAGCCGCTCCCCGACGTCCACGGGTTCCCCGTGCGGATGGTCGTCCCCGGGTTGTTCGGTTACGTCTCCGCGACGAAGTGGGTGACCGAGATGACCGTGACACGGTTCGCGGACGCCGAGGGCTACTGGACCCCGCGCGGCTGGAGCGCCAGGGGTCCGGTCAAGCTCGAGTCCCGGATCGACACCCCCGCCTCCGGGACCACCGTGGACGTCGGTGACCGCGTCGCGATCGCCGGTGTCGCTTGGCAGCCGCACACGGGCGTCAAGGCCGTGCAGGTGCGCATCGACGAGGGCGACTGGACCGATGCGGAGCTGGCCGACTCGGTGTCGGCGGACACCTGGCGGCAGTGGGTGCACCGCTGGACCGCCACGAAGGGCACGCACACCGTCAGTGTCCGGGCCGTGAGCGCCGACGGCACCGTGCAGACGAGCGTCGAGCGGCCCCCGGCGCCGAACGGGGCGACGGGCTGGCACTCGGTGACGGTCACCGCGCGCTGACGTCGTCCGCAGTTGGCGCGCTGACGCTGTCCGTGTCCGGACGACGGGCCGTCGGTTGATCGGGATCTGGGCGGTCCTGTCGGGCGTTGGTCCTGCGGGGAAGCGGCTCAGCTGGTCGCGTGGCTCAGTCCGTCGCAGTGCGTTCGAGGACCTGCTCGCCGCGACGGCGCACGTGGTACTCCTCGATCGAGGTCACTGCGCGCGCGGGGTTCCCCGCGACCACGACGCCGTCCGGCACGTCCTTCGTCACGACCGACCCCGCTCCGACGACGCTGCCTCGACCGATCGTCACCCCTGGTAGCACGATCGCCCCCATGCCGACGAACGCGTTGCGGCGGAGCACGATACGGGACCGCATGTGCAGGGATTCGTCCTCGGCGAGCGCACTGAGCTCGCGCGCGACGTTCGTCATGCTGAAGTCGTGCGTGAGCAGCCTGACGTCGTTGCTGACGACGACGCCGTCCTCGATCGTCAAGAGGCAGTCCGGCCCCGGGTCGTAGTACGCGCGGCTGCTCAGCCACAGGGCTTCACCGACTTCCGCACCGCGCCGTCGCAGGACACCGGCGACGAAGCGGCGGTAGGCGGCAGGGCCAGCCCGACGGACGAGCGGGGCAACGGCGAGAGGGAGGCTGAGGGGGAGCATCGGGTCCTGATCGGTCGCGGGGATGACGGTCAGTTACAATACTACATGTAATACATTCATGGCTGGCCCGGTCTCGCGGCGGGCCGCTCAGTGCGGACTCGACGACTCCCGCACGACGAGTGTCGGTTCGAGGAGCGTCGTCACGTGCCGGTGCGCGTCGCCCTCGCGGAGCTCCGCGAGGAGTCGCTGCACGGCGGTGTCACCCATCAGGCGCTTCGGCTGCCCGACCGTCGTCAGGGGCAGTGCACCCTCGGTCGAGAATGCGAGGTCGCCGTACCCGACGACGACGGCGTCGGTCGGGGTCGCGACACCGGATGCCGCGAGCCCTCGGATGACCCCGATCGCGAGCTGGTCGTTCGTGCAGAACACGCGTCGGGGAGCGCCCTCGGTCGCGAGCCGGTGCCCGATCGCGACACCGGACTCGATCGTCATCGAGTCGGTCTCGTACTCCACCAGCCGTGCTGGGTCGAGCCCTCGGTCGGAGAGCGCGTCCCGCGTGCCGTTCCGCCGGTCCTCGCACTGGCGGATCGTGCGCAGACCGTTCACGAGCGTGAGGCCCTGCCCCGGTGCGTCGAGCAGGTGCCCCGCGGCGAGCGCTCCCCCGAGCCGGTCGTCGATCGCCACCGAGCAGCTCTCCGCCGGGTCGGCCACGCGGTCCACGAGCACCAGGCGCGACCCGACCTTGCGGAGCGTCGAGAGGCGCGACGAGTCTGCGGTCAAGGGCACCACGAGGGCACCGGCCGCCCGCTGCTGGGCGAGCGTGTCGAGCTGGCGGAGCTCCTTGGCCGGGTCGTCGTGGCTGACGCAGAGCGCGAGCGAGTAGCCGTCACGGTCCGCGGCGTCGGAGACCGCGTCGACGATGCTCGCGTAGAACGGGTTCACCACGTCCGGGATGACGAGGCCGAAGAGCCGGCTGAACCCGGTCCGGAGCGCCGCTGCCGCGCGGTTCGGGACGAAGTCGAGTTCCCGGATCGCCGCCTCGACCTTGCCGCGGGTGCGGGCCGTCACCATCTCCGGGCGGTTGATGGTGTTCGACACGGTGGCCGTCGAGACCCCGGCGAGCTGCGCGACGGCTGCGAGTCCGAGGTCCTGGATACCCGCCATTCGGCAAGTCAAGCACGCTTCGACGTTCCGCGTTGCCGCACTGCACGCGGTGCCGAGCGGGGTCTTGACAGCGCCGTCCGTGAGGTGCATCCTCACTTTTAATCGATTAAAAAATCGGTCGCAGATACCCCTCGTCGACGATGACGTCGCGTTCACGCGCGCTCCTTCGACGACGTCGACAAAGGAGTCACCATGCTACGAACGAAGACGCGGATCGCGATCGCGGCCGCCACGGCCGTGCTGTCGGCCGCCGCGCTCACGGGCTGCTCGTCGGGTGGGCAGAGCGCCTCGTCGGACAAGGACACGCTGACGCTCGCCGTCTCCGGCCGTCCGCCGTCGCTCGACCCGGCGCTGCAGTCGAGCGCCGGCGACCTCATCTGGCGATGGCACGCCGTGTACGACACGCTCCTCAAGTGTGACCAGAACGGCGACGTACACCCCTCGGCCGCGTCCAAGTTCTCGATGAGCGACGACGCCAAGGTCCTCACGATGACGATCCGGTCCGGCATGAAGTTCTCCGACGGCTCCCCCGTCGACGCCGCGGCCGTCAAGGCGACGCTCGAGCACATGCAGACGGGCGGTGGCAGCGACGCGGGCCGGATCAAGGACATGAAGATCACCGCACCGGACGACAAGACGGTCGTCCTCACCGCGCCGCAGTCCACCGGCCAGTTGCCGACCTTCATGTGCTTCGCGCCCGGCATCGTCGCGAGTCCGACGCAGCTCGACAGCAAGAACGTCGGGTCCGACGTCGTCAGCTCCGGGCCCTACACGCTCGTCGCATCGAAGACGACCAGCGGCTCGGTCTACACGTACACCAAGCGCAAGGACTACTGGGACGCGAAGGACTACCCGTACCAGAACCTCGTCATCAAGGTCATGCCGGACGTCAACGCCCGCCTGAACGCACTCCGGTCGAACCAGATCCAGGGCGCGGCGATCGACCAGTCCACCGCGTCGGAGGCGTCGTCGGCCGGGCTCAAGGTCCTCTCGCACCTGTCCGCCTGGAACGGCCTCGCGATCGCGGACCGCGCCGGCACGACCGTCCCCGCCCTCGGCGACGTCCGCGTGCGGCGTGCGATCAACATGGTGTTCGACCGGAAGGCGATCGCCAAGGGCCTGTTCGACGGCGAGGCGACACCCACCACGCAGATCTTCACGCCGAACGAGACCGCGTACCAGAAGCAGCTCGACGACGAGTATCCCTACGACGTGGCGAAGGCCAAGTCGCTCATGAAGGAGGCCGGGTACGCGGACGGCTTCACGGTGCAGATCCCGAACCAGGCGAGTGACGACGGCAGCGGGAACAAGCTGATCCCGATGGTGGTCCAGCAGTTGAAGCTGCTGAACATCACCGTCGACCAGGTCACGATCTCCGGCCCGACCGCGCAGGACAAGGTGCTCCGCGGCGACTTCCCGATGTTCCCGATCCAGCTCGGCACCGCGGACTCGCTGTTCGACACGGTGCAGTCCCTGCAGCCGGACTCGATCTGGAACGTGCGACAGACCAGCGACGACACGCTCCAGCCGATGCTCGACAAGGCGCAGTCGCTGCAGGGCAGCGCGGCGGACGCGAACTTCAGAGCGATCAACGCGATCGTGGTCGATCAGGCGTGGTACGCGCCGTGGGTGGACGTGAACAGCTACTTCGCCCTGACGAGCTCGGACATCGCCCCGAAGCAGACGGACCAGTTCCACCTGATCCCGAACCTGTGGGACTTCCGATGACGGTGCGACGCCCGAAGCCGGTGCGGGACCCGATGACGGTGCGGCACCCGGATCCGCGGCGGAGTGCGGCACGGCACGGTGACCGAGCGTGTTGAGGCTCATCGCACGCCGGCTGGTGTCGGCCGTGTTCCTCACGTTCATCGTGACGGCGGGCACCTACATGCTCGTGTTCGGCAACGGCCCCGGCATCGCCCGGGCGATCCTCGGCAAGGAGGCCACGCAGGCGACGGTCCGCGCCAAGGTGGTCGAGCTGGGCCTCGACCAGCCGGTCGTCACCCAGTACCTGCACTGGCTCGGTGACCTGTTCACCGGCTCGCTCGGCCGGAGCTACTTCACACAGGAGTCGATCACGTCGATGCTGGCGACCAGGGTTCCCGTGACGGCGAGCCTCGCCGTCATCATCCTGCTGCTCACGGCCGTGATCAGCATCCTCGTCGGGGTCGCTGCGGCGGTCTACGGGGGATGGATCGACCGGGTGCTGCAGTTCGTCAGCGTGCTCGGCTCGGCCGTCCCCGGCTTCATCGTCGCGATCCTGCTCGTCCTGACGCTCGCGATCGGGCTCCGGCTCCTGCCCGCGACGGGCTACGTGTCCCCGACGACGAGCGTCACGGGGTGGCTCGGTGCGCTGACCCTCCCCGTGCTGGCCGTGCTGGTCGGTTCAGTCGGCGGCGCTGCCCAGCAGTTCCGCGGCGCGGTGGCCGACGTCCTCGCGCAGGACTTCGTCCGCACGCTCCGCTCCCGTGGCATCAGCGAACGCCGCATCGTGTTCGCGCACGTCCTGCGGAGCGCTGCGGGCCCGGGCCTGACGATCCTCGGGCTCCAGACGATCGGCCTGCTCGGAGGCGTCGTGCTCATCGAGCGGATCTTCGCGCTGCCGGGCGTCGGCGACCTGACGGTCTCCACGGCACTCCAGGGGGACGTCCCGGCGGTGATGGGCTGCGTGCTCTTCACGATCGTCGTGGTCGTCGTGGTGAACCTGCTCGCGGACATCGCAGCGGCGTGGCTCAACCCGAAGGCGAGACAGGCATGACCCCGAAGGTGAGACAGGCATGAGCGTCGAACAGATCACCGCCGGCACGATCGAGGACGCCGGCGCACGAGGCCCCGGTGGCCCGAGCGGTCCCACGGACGCCGCCGCGACCAGCGCGCGCTCCGCCAGGCGGTCGACCGTGAGCCGGCTGCTGCGCAACCCGACGGCGATGATCTGCATCGCGTTCCTGGCGGTGCTCGTCGCGCTCGCGTTCCTCGCGCCGCTCCTCGCGCCGTTCGACCAGAACCTCACGCGGATCGAGTTCACGAACGCGAAGCCGTTCGACGGGCCGTTCGTGCTCGGCGGCGACTCGTCGGGACGGGACATCCTGTCGCGTCTGCTCTGGGCGTCGCGCGGCACGCTGCTCGCCTGCGTGGTCGTGCTCGTCGTGTCGGTCGCGGTCGGGGTCACCGCCGGGCTGTTCGCCGGCTTCTTCGGCGGATGGACCGATCGGGTCTCGAGCTGGATCTCCGATGTGGTGCTCGCACTCCCCGGGACGGTGCTCCTCATCGCGCTCTACACGGTGATCGGGCCGTCGATCCTCATCGCGATGGCGGTCTTCGGTCTGCTCATCGCACCGTCGTACTTCCGACTCGTCCGGGCTGTCGTGACGCAGGTGCGGCGGGAGCTGTACATCGACGCCGCACGGGTCTCGGGCCTGTCCGACCTGCGGATCATCGCGCGCCACGTGCTCATCGCGGTGCGCGCTCCGGTGATCATCCAGAGTTCCTTCGTGCTGGCTGCGGGGATCGGGATCCAGGCGGGGCTCGAGTTCCTCGGGCTCGGCAACCCCCGCCAGGCGTCGTGGGGCGGGATCCTGCAGACGTCCTTCGCGTCGATCTACCAGAACCCGGGCGCCGTCGTCGCACCGACCCTGCTCATCAGCATCACGACGCTCGTCCTCGTGCTGCTCGGCAACGCGCTGCGGGACGTGCTCCAGGTCGTCACGACGCCGTCGGTGCTGAACCGGCGGGAGCGGGCGGCCCTCCGCGACCGCCTGTCACCGCCCGCCACCCGAACGACGGACGCCCGAACGACCGACGCCCGAACTGCGAACGCCCGGCCGACCGACGCCCGGGCCGCAGACGCCCGCGACGCGGACACCCTCCTCCGCATCGAGGACCTGCACGTGGCCTACCCCAACCCCGACGGCGTCAGCGAGGTGGTCCGCGGCATCGACCTCGAGGTCCGTCGTGGCGTCATCCACGGCCTCGTCGGGGAGTCCGGGTCCGGCAAGTCCCAGACGGTCTTCTCGGTGCTCGACATCCTGCCCAAGGAAGCCGTCGTCGCCGGGTCGATCACCTTCGACGGCCGCGAACTCCTCGGCGACCGGGCAGCGCTCCACGCGGTCCGCGGACGACGGATCGCCTACGTGCCGCAGGAGCCGATGAGCAACCTCGACCCGACGCTCACCGTCGGACAACAGCTCGTCGTCGGCCTCCGCGCGGTGAAGCAGGTCAGTCGGCGACAGGCGCGGACGGAGCTGCTCGCGCTCCTCGCCCGCGTCGGCATCAAGGACCCGGAGTCGGTGTTCCGGATGTACCCGCACGAGATCTCCGGCGGGATGGCGCAGCGCGTGCTCATCACGGGCGCGATCGCCGGTGACCCCGACGTGATCCTCGCGGACGAGCCGACGACGGCGCTGGACGTCACGATCCAGGCCGACGTGCTCGACCTGCTCCGGGAGATCCGCGACGAACGCGGGCTCGGCATGGTGCTCGTCACGCACAACCTCGGCGTCGTCGCGGACCTCTGCGACACCGTGAGCGTCATGCAGGCCGGGCGGATCGTCGAGACCGGCGACGTCCGAGCGGTGTTCGCGGCACCCCAGCACCCGTACACGCGCGAGCTGCTCGCCGCGACGACCGACCCGGAGGCATGATGCCCGACACCAGCGACGCAGCCAACACCAGCACCGAGCCCCTCCTCCGCGTGCGGGACCTCGAGGTGGCCTACCCGGCCCGGGGCTTCCGGAAGACCGCGCAGATCATCCGCGGCGTCTCGTTCGACGTCGGCCGCGGCGAGACCCTCGGCCTCGTCGGCGAGTCCGGCTCCGGCAAGACGACGATCGGTCGCGCGATCCTCGGCCTCGCCCCTGTCACGGGCGGCTCGATCGCGTTCCACGGCACCCGGATCGACGACCTCTCCCGGTCTCGGCGACGCCGTCTCGCGCAGGGCATCCAGGTCGTGTTCCAGGACCCGTACTCCTCGCTCAACCCGTCGCTGACGATCGAGGACATCCTCACCGAGCCCCTCCGGGTCCGGCACGCACCGGCGGGACGCGACACCGTCGCCAGGCTCCTCGACGCGGTCGGGTTGCCGAGCGACGCCGGGAGCCGCCTGGCGCGCGAGTTCTCCGGCGGTCAGCGGCAGCGCATCGCGATCGCCCGGGCACTGGCCCTCGAGCCGGAGCTCATCATCTGCGACGAGCCGACCAGCGCTCTCGACATGACGACGCAGTCGCGTGTCCTCGACCTCCTCACCGAGATCCAGCAGCGCACCGGTGTCGCCTACGTGTTCATCAGCCACGACCTCGGCGTCGTGCGCCGGATGAGCGACCGGACGGCAGTGCTCCTGAACGGCGAGATCGTCGAGCTCGACGACGCCGACACCGTCGCACTGCATCCGGAGCACCCGTACACGCAGCGGCTGCAGATGGCGACCCCGGTCCCGGACCCGGTCGCGCAGGAGCAGCGGCGCGCCGACCGGCACCGGCTGCTCGAGGCGCAGCGGACGCTCCTCGAGCACACCGGCGCAGCGGGCGATCCGTGGACGGTCGAACCGGCCACGACGTCGGCGCGCTGACCGCGGTTCCCCGGCCGCCGTCCCACGGACTGGAGGCGCGGTGCACGCCCGCCCCGATCCTCCCGTCCGATCCCGCTCAGGTCCACCGACCGCAGCCCACCAGACCAGCACCAGCACCAGCACCAGCACCAGCACCAGCAGACGGTCCGCCGCAGGCGGACCAGAGAAGAGTGACCCCCGTGATCGATCCAACGCTCGTCGAGCGATTCGAGAACCCACCGACCGAGTACGGTCCGACCCCGCTCTGGTGGTGGAGCGGCGGCACCGTCACCGAGGAGGGCATCGCCTGGCAGCTCCAGCGCTTCGCCGACGGCGGCATCCTGAACCTCGTCCTGATGAACCTCGCGCCGAAGGGTCCCACCTACGGTGCACAGCCGGACGAGCCGGTGTGGTTCGGCGAGCGCTGGTGGGACCTGTTCCGGTTCACGTGCGAGCGTGCCGCGGACCTCGGCATCCGGCTCTGGTTCTACGACCAGATCGGCTTCTCCGGCGCGAACATCCAGGGGCTCATCACCGCGCGGCACCCCGAGGCCGCGGGACGGTCCCTCCGGTCGCGCGTCGGTGTCGTCGCGGCCGACGGCACCGTGCCGACCGAACCGCGCGAGCACGTCATCGGTGTCTACGACGAGGTCGCCACGGACGCCGGATGGCATCGGTACGACGTCGTCGACACCCGCGTCGACGCGGGTGCGGCAGGCCGACGCGTGCGAGTCGTGGTGTGGCGCGAGACCTCGTTCGACTACCTCGACCAGGACGCGGTTGCGCTGCTCGTCGACTTCGTGCACGGCGAGTACGAGCGGCGGGTCCCCGAGCACGTGGGCACGACGATCGTCGGCAGCTTCCAGGACGAGCTCCCCGCGATGCCGACGTGGTCCGCAGGGTTCGCCGACCGGTTCGCCGCGGAGACGGGGCACCACCTGCTCGCGGTCCTCCCCGCGCTCTGGGACCACGACGACCCGGCGAGCGCTGCCGTGCGCGCGGACTACCACCGTGTCCGGACGCTCCTCGCCGAGGAGGCGTTCTTCCGTCCGCTCGGCGAGTGGCACCGGTCGCGCGGGATGCTCATCGGTGCGGACCAGATGAACCCGGCACGTGCCGGCGTCCCGACCCAGAGCTCGCAGCTCTACGGCGACTACTTCACGACGCACCGGTGGTTCGACGCGGTCGGGAGCGACCACGAGGGCGACGCCAGGGTGCACTCGTCGATGGCCGACCTGTACGACCACCCGCGCGTCTGGATCGAGTCGTTCCACTCGAGCGGCTGGGGCGGGACGCTCGAGGAGACCTGGGACTGGCTGATCCCGTTCTTCCGGAGCGGCGCGAACCTCTACAACCCGCACGCGAGCTACTACGGACTCCAGGCGGGCTGGTTCGAGTGGGCGCCGCCGTCGACGGACTTCCGGCAGCCCTACTACGCCGTGTACGCCGACTTCGCGACCGCCGTGGCCCGTGTCTCGGCGCTCCTGACGTGGGGTCGGCACGCGGTCGACGTGGGGCTGCTCTACCCCTCGACGTCGATCCAGCGCGAGCTGCCGCCGGACCTGCCGATCGACCACTTCCTGGACGGTGACGTCGGCCCCGAGTACCCGGGCGTCGACGTGTCACAGCGCACCTACATGGCACTCGCCGGCAAGAACGACTGGTTCCGCGCGGCGCCGGGGCTCCTCGACCAGGCGGGGATCGACTTCGACATCGTGGACGACGACTCGCTCGTGCGGTCGACGGCGGCCTACGGTGCGCTCGACGTGAACGGCTTCCGGTTCGGCACGATGATCCTGCCGGAGGTCTCCACGCTGACCGAGGACGTCACCGCGCGACTCGTGGCGCTGCTCGACGCCGGTGGACGGGTCGTCGCGGTCGGGGCCACACCGCTCGACGACCCCAGGGTCGAGCGCGTGGCCACGGCAGCGGACGCGGTCGACGCGATCTCCTCGGTCCTCCGGTTCGCCCGGGCGTCGCACGGTGTCCGGGCACAGCGGCTCGGTGACCACGGGATGGCGCTCGTGCCGGGTGCGTTCCCGAACGCGACGGCGTTCCCGCTCCGGACCGGGGTCGGCTCGGGCGGCTGGGAGGACATCGACTTCGACGCCGACCGGTACGCGGCCGGTGACGAACTCCTCGTGGCCGGACGCGTCGTGGAGGCGGAGCTGTGGAACCCGGCGACGGGTGTCCGCATGCCGGCGGGGTTCGCGGCGGCGACGGACGGCTCGTCGAGCACCATCGAGATCGACTCCGCGGGGGCGCCGCTCGTCGTGGCGGTGTGGCGGACGGGCTCGGGCACCGCCGTGGCCCCGGCCCCGGTGTCGGACGCGGCCCCGGCACCGGACGCGGCCCCGGCGTCGGCCTCCGTCGTGGACGCCGCGTGGACCCAGGAGCTCGTCCCGACGCTCGACAACCGGTGGGGCGACTTCGCCCTGCCGGCCAGCACGGACGCGATCCCGTTCGAGATCTGGACGGTCGACCTCGTGCAGGGGACCGAACGGACGCCGGTGCGCGTCACCGTCGGGCAGGAACTCCTGGTCAGTCAGCCGTTCCCGGCGGGCGGTTCGCCTGACGAGTCGTCGTGGACGGTGCAGCGCTGGTCGGCGACGACCGGGCGCGACTCCGCGACGAGCACACCCCAGGACCCGAAGGGCTTCGTGGCCGAGGACTTCGTCGTCGCTCCGACCCCGGCCCACGGGTCGGAGACCGCGGTCCGTGCCGTCGTCCGCGTCGGGGCACCCGGCGAGCTCGACCTCACCATCTCGTCCGCCTCCCCGGTCCGCGCGTGGTTCGACGGCGTGGAGCTCGACCTCCCCGGCAGCGGCCACGACCGGACCGCCCGCGTGACGTTCGCGGCGCGGACGGGTCTGCTCGAGTACCACCTCGGCACGCCGGGTGTCCAGGCGGGACACGATGCCCCGGCGCACCTCCTGTCGTCGTTCACGTTCGACCAGCCCGGTACGCGTGTGCCACGGCCCGAGTTCATGGGCGCCGGGGACGCCGGGCTCGACGACGGGACCGCCCTGTTCCGCCGTCCGTTCCACCTCGACCAGGCGGCGTCCGACGTCCTGGTCGTCACGGGGTCGCCGTCCGCCCTGACGGTGTTCCTCGACGGCGAACCGGTCGCCCGCCAGGAGAAGGTCGAGTACTACGAGTCGGGGCTCGGCGACAACCCGATGTACTTCTCGCACGAGCTCGGGCCGCTCGACGCCGGCGACCACGAGGTGCAGGTGCGGACCGAGAGCGTCCTCGCAGACACCCCGCTGTTCGTCGACCTCGTCGCCCGGACACCGGACGGCACGGCGACCGCGGTGCCGAGTGGGCCCGGGTGGGCGGTCGGTCCCCTGGACGCCGATCCCGTCCTCCTGCCGGCACGGACCGGCTCGACCGTGCACGCCCGAGCAGCCCGGCGCCCGCACCCCCTCGCCGCTGCGCACTGGCTGAGCGGACCACCCGAGGTCGGGGTGCCGAGTGTGGCGTTCGAGACCGCGGCGACCGGCGAGGAGCGCACCGAGCGCTTCGAGTTCCTGCTCCCGGCGGGCACGACGAGCGTCGAGCTGCCGGTGGACCCCGCGCACGTGGAGCTCGGCGGCGACACCCTGCCCCCCGAGCGGACCGTCGTCCTCCGGGCACCGACGACCGAGCCGACCACGATGGCGGTCACCCTGGCTGCACGGGCGTTCTCGACGGGCGGCGCCGCGTGGCCCGCCCCGATCGTCGTGCGGACGGCTCCGACTCCGGCCCGGTTCCAGGACTGGGCGGACCAGGGACTCGTCGCGTGGAGCGGCGGGGTCCGGTACGCCACGACCGTCGAGGTCGGCGCCGGGGAACGGCTCCGGCTCGACCTCGGTCGGGTGCGCGGTGCCGTCGCGGTCGAACTCGACGGCGAGCGCGTCGACAGCGCGTTCTGTGCGCCGTTCGCGTTCGACCTCGCAGCGGGCCCGGGCACGCACGAGGTCGCCGTGACGGTGTACGGGACGCTCGGTCCCCGGTACGCCGCCGCCACCCAGTCGACCTTCTTCACGCCCGCGCAGCTCCGACACGGCATCCACGGCCCGGTCGAGCTGCAGCGCGTCCCGAGCAACACGCCAGCCACGCCCGCCTCGGACGGAGTCCAGCGATGACCACCCACCAGGCAGCCCCGGTCGGCGAGCTCCTCCCGCTGCACCGTCGCCGGCGCACGCGGATCGGGCTGGTGTCCGGCGGGCTCGGCGCGTACTGGCCGCAGTTCCCGGACCTCCTCCCCCAGCTCGAGGCGTCCGCGGCGCACGTCGTCGGGCGGTTCGAGTCGATGGACGCGGACGTCGTCGACGCCGGCTTCGTCTCCGACGCGAGCGATGCCGCCAGGGCAGCGGAGCGTCTCCGTGCGGTCGACTGCGACCTCATCGTGCTCTTCGTCGCGACGTACCTGACGTCCTCGATGGTGCTGCCGATCGCGCAGCGCACCGGTACCCCGGTGCTCGTGGTCGACCTGCAGCCCACCGCGCGCATGGACCACGCGGCGTTCGGCACCGGGGAGTGGCTGGCGTACTGCGGGCAGTGTCCGATCCCGGAGATCGGCAACGTGTTCCGACGCGCCGGTGTCCCGTTCCGGTCGGTGTCCGGGTGGCTCCGGCAGGAGTCGGCGTGGGACCGCATCGGCCGATGGGTCCGTGCCGCGGACGTCCGTGCGCGGCTCCGGACCGCGCGACACGGACTGATGGGACACCTCTACCCGGGGATGCTCGACGTCTCGACCGACCTGACGCTCCTCCCGACGACGTTCGGCTCGCACGTCGAGGTCCTCGAGTTCGACGATCTCCGGCACCGCGTCGAGCGTGTCACCGACCGGGAGACCGCGGAGCGCGTCGCCCTCGCGCGCGAGGTGTTCACCGTCGACGGGTCCGTGCAGGCCGACGACCTCGCGTGGAGTGCCCGGGTCTCGGTCGGTCTCGACCGCCTCGTCGCGGACGCCGACCTCGACAGCCTCGCCTACTACCACCGCGGACTCGACGGCGAGCAGCACGAACGGCTCGGCGCGGGGATGATCCTCGGTGCGTCGTTGCTCACGGCGCGGGGCATCCCGACGACCGGCGAGTACGAGCTCCGGACGACCGTCGCGCAGCTCGTCACCCAGGTGTCCGGTGCGGGTGGGTCGTTCTGCGAGCTCCAGGCGCTCGACTTCGAGGACGGCGTCGTCGAGATGGGGCACGACGGACCGGCGAACCTCGCGGTGTCCGCGCGCGACCCGCTGCTCCGCGGACTCGGGGTCTACCACGGCAAGGCGGGCTGGGGGGTGTCGGTCGAGTTCGACGTGCAGCACGGGCCGGTGACCCTGCTCGGTCTCGGGCAGGACCGCGACGGCAGCCTGGCGTTCATCGCGTCCGAGGGCGAGGTCGTCGACGGCCCGCTCCTGCAGATCGGGAACACGACGTCGCGCGTCGACTTCGGCCGCGATCCCGGCGAGTGGGTGGACGAATGGAGCACGACCGGCGTCGGCCACCACTGGTCGCTGTCGCTCGGGCACCGCGCGGCCGACTACCGTGCGGCGGCCGAGCTCGTGGGGGTGGCGTTCCGGCAGTGCTGACCCGACCGGTCCGGCGGGTGGTCAGGCAGGGACGGACGGGAGGCCCGTGCGCACCGCGACCACACAGGTCGCGTCCGCCTCGTCGTCGGTCGCGATCCGCGCCTCCAGTCCGGCTGCGGTGAAGACCGCGACCGACGCGTCGGACTGCGCCGCGCTCACCTCGATCACCACGGCGCCGCCGGGGCGCAGCCACTCGGACGCCGAACCGGCGATCCGCCGGTGCAGGTCGAGGCCGTCGGTGCCGCCGTCGAGCGCGACGCGGTGCTCGTACGCCCGCGCCTCCGGGGGCAGGAGGGCGATCGCCTCCGTGGGCACGTAGGGCGCGTTCACGGCGATGACGTCCACGCGGCCACGGAGACGGTCGGGCAGCGGCTCGAAGAGGTCGCCGAGGACGACACTCGCGTGGTCACCGAGGTTCTCGCGGGCGACCTCGACGGCGTCGGGATCGATGTCCGCTGCCACCAGGTCGAGTGCTCCGACGCGCTGGAGCAGTGCCGCCCCGATCGCACCGACACCGCAGCAGAGATCGACCACCGCGTCGCCGGGCACCAGGAGGGACGCGGCCGTCGCGACGAGGAACGCGGTGCGCTGCCGTGGGACGAACACCCCGTCCGCGACCCGGAGTCGGAGGCCTGCGAAGTCGACGAACCCAAGGACGTACTCCAGCGGCTCCCCCGCGACGCGACGCGTGACGAAGGTCCGCAGTCGCGCGGGGTCACCGTCGGCGACGGACAGGATGAGCGCGGCCTCGTCCTCGGCGAACACGCTCCCGGCAGCTCGGAGCCGGGCGGTGAGGGCGGTGTGCGCGGGCGAACCGGCCTGCTGGGGAACACCGGTCATGCAGGCCGGCTCACGTCAGCGAGATGGGACCGTCGGCTGCGCCCATGGTTCGACGGTGCCGCTACGCTGCGCCGTCGAACATCGAGGTGACCGAACCGTCGTCGAACACCTCGTGGATCGCACGGGCGACGAGCGGGGCGATCGGCAGGATGGTCAGGCCCGGGAACTGCTTCTCCGCGGGGAGGGGCAGTGTGTCGGTCACGACGACCTCGTCGATGAACTCGCTCTGCAGGAGCTCCGTGGCCGGGTCGGAGAACACGGCGTGGGTCGCGGCGACGACCACGCCGATCGCTCCGGCGGCCTTGAGCGCCTCGGCGGCCTTGGCGATGGTCCGGCCCGTGTCGATGAGGTCGTCGACGATCAGGCACACCCGCCCCGAGACGTCACCGACGATCTCGTGCACGCTGACCTGGTTCGGCACGAGCGGGTCACGGCGCTTGTGGATGATCGCGAGCGGGGCGCCGAGCTTCTCGCTCCAGATGTCGGCGACGCGCACGCGGCCCATGTCCGGCGAGACGACGGTCAGCGTCGACGGATCGAGCTGCTCCTTGAAGTGCTTGAGGAGCACCGGCATCGCGAAGAGGTGGTCGACCGGGCCGTCGAAGAAGCCCTGGATCTGCGGGGCGTGCAGGTCGACGCTCATGATCCGGTGCGCACCAGCGGCCTTGAACAGGTCGGCGACGAGTCGCGCAGAGATCGGCTCGCGGCCACGGCCCTTCTTGTCCTGACGGGCGTACGGGTAGAAGGGCGCGACGACCGTGATGCGCTTGGCGGAGGCGCGCTTCAGGGCGTCGACGATGATGAGCTGCTCCATGAGCCACTCGTTGATCGGCGCGGTGTGCGACTGGATGACGAACGCGTCGCAGCCTCGGACCGACTCGTCGAAGCGGGCGTAGAGCTCACCGTTCGCGAAGGTCCGGGCGTCGGTCGGCACCAGCTCGAGGCCGAGCTCGGTCGCGATGTCCTCGGCGAGCTTCGGATGCGCACGCCCCGACACCAGGACGAGTCGCTTCTGGCCGGTCATCTTGATTCCGGACAACTGTGTGCTCGCTCCCTGGCCGAAGTGGCCGCGTTCGTGGGGTGTCATTCGCCGCGGGACTCGTCGGCAGCTGCGGCAGCCCGTGCCGCCGCGGTTCCGGGTCGGTGTTGCTCGACCCAGCCCTCGGTGATCCGCTGTGGGGCGTAGCTGATGGCGAGCGAGCCGGCGGGCACGTCCTTGCGCACTGTCGTTCCCGCTCCCGTGTACGCCCCGTCGCCAATCCTAACGGGGGCGACGAAGACGTTGTGCGATCCGGTCCGCACGTGGGAGCCGACCTCGGTGCGGTGCTTGGCGACGCCGTCGTAGTTCGCGAAGATCGTGTTCGCGCCGATGTTCGACTCCTCGCCGATCTCCGCATCCCCGACGTAGGACAGGTGCGGGACCTTGCTCCCCCGGCCGATCCGCGCGTTCTTGGTCTCGACGAACGTGCCGATCTTGCCGTCCTCGCCGAGGTACGACCCCGGGCGGAGGTACGCGAACGGTCCGACGGTCGCCCGGTCGCCGATCACCGCGAGTGTCGCGTCGGTCCGGCTGACGTGCGCGCCGGCGCCGACCTCGGTGTCGCGGAGCGTCGTGTCGGGTCCGACGACGGCGCCCGTGGCGATCGCCGTCGCACCCTCGAGCTGTGTGTTCGGCAGGATCAGCGCATCGGGCTCGATGGACACGTCGAGGTCGATCCAGGTGGAGGACGGGTCCGCGACCGTCACGCCCGCGAGCTGGTGTCCCCGGACGATGCGGTCGTTCAGCTTCCGGGCGGCGTCGCCGAGCTGTGCGCGGTCGTTGATCCCGGCGACGAGCCACGGGTCGCCGAGGGTGAGCACGTCGATGTGCCCGCCCCGTGCGGCGATGAGTGCCGGTGCGTCGGTGATGTACTTCTCGCCCTGCGCGTTCTCCGTCGTGATGAGCGGCAGGACGACCCGGAGGTGCGCGACGTCGAACGCGTAGATGCCGGCGTTCGTCTCGGTGATCAGGCGCTGTTCCTCGGTGGCGTCCTTCTGCTCGACGACGCCCGCGAACGCGCCGTGCTCGTCGCGGAGGATGCGGCCGAGGCCGGTGGGGTCCGGGGCGATCGCGCTGACGAAGGTGACCGCGTTCCCGGCGCGGGGCCCGTCCCCGGCACGGGGCCCGTCCCCGGCACGAGGCCCGCCCCCGGCGTGGGCCCGCACCAGCGCCGCGAGCGACTCGCGGTCGAGCAGCGGCACGTCGGCGCTGAGCACCACGACGACGCCGTCGAAGTCCGCGGGCAGGGCGTCGACCGCGACCTCGACGGCCCTGCCGGTGCCGGGGACGTCGTCCTGGTCGACGATGATCGCGTCCGGCATGCGTTCGGCGACCTCTGCGGCGACACGGTCCCGCTCGTGGCGCACGACGACGGCGAGGTGCTCCGGCTGCAGGGACTCGGCGGTGCGGAGCACGTGGGCGACGAGCGGCAGGCCGGCGAGCCGGTGCAGCACCTTGGGCGTGGAGGACTTCATGCGCGTGCCCTGGCCTGCGGCCAGGACGACGACGGCGATCCGCTGGTCGGTCATGTCACCATCCTGGCCCACCCCGAGCCGCCAGCGCACCGCGAGCCTGGTGCCCACCCCGAGCCGCCAGCGCACCGCGAGCCGCGTACGCCACACGGAGCACGCGAACAGCCCGCGGGGAACCGCAATAGGGTGGAGCGGGCCCTCATCGCAGCGCTGCGTGTCCCGCGGGCCGCGCATTGTCGAAGCAACCAAGAGGACAGAACACATGAGCTCACCCGCTCCCGTCGATCCGACCAGCACCGAGGCCTGGCAGAAGCTCCAGACCATCGCCGACGGGTTCGCGCCCGACCTCCGCGCCTGGTTCGACGCCGACCCCGGCCGCGCCGAGCGGTACACCCACCAGGCCGCCGACCTGACCGTCGACCTGTCGAAGGGCCTCGTGACGGAAGAGGTGCTCGGCCTCCTCCTCCAGGTGGCCGCGGACGCCGACGTCGCCGGCCGCTACCAGGCGATGATCTCCGGCGAGCACATCAACGTCACCGAAGACCGCGCGGTCCTGCACACCGCGCTCCGTCGCCCGGCGGACACCGAGGGCCTCGTCCCCGCAGCACCCCTGACCGTCGACGGCCAGGACGTCGACGCAGACGTGCACGCCACGCTCGACAAGGTCTACGCCTTCGCGGAGAAGGTGCGCAGCGGCGACTGGAAGGGCGTCACCGGCAAGCGCATCGAGACCGTCGTGAACATCGGCATCGGCGGCTCGGACCTCGGCCCGGTCATGGTCTACGAGGCACTGAAGCCCTACGTCCAGCAGGGACTCGAGGCACGCTTCGTCTCGAACATCGACCCGACGGACATCTTCGAGAAGACGAAGGACCTGGACCCCGAGACGACGCTCTTCATCGTCGCGTCGAAGACCTTCGGCACGCTCGAGACCCTGACGAACGCCCGCCTCGCCCGCCAGTGGCTCTGGGAGCGCCTCGGCACCGCCGGTGCCATCGAGGACACCGACGAGAGCAGGACGGGCGCCGTCGCGAAGCACTTCGTCGCCGTCTCCACCGCGCTCGACAAGGTCGAGGCCTTCGGCATCGACCCCGAGAACGCGTTCGGGTTCTGGGACTGGGTCGGCGGCCGCTACTCGGTCGACTCCGCGATCGGCACCTCGGTCGTCATCGCGATCGGCCCGGACAACTGGAAGCAGTTCCTCGCCGGGTTCCACGCGATCGACGAGCACATGCGCACCGCCCCGCTCGAGCAGAACGTCCCGGTCCTGATGGGTCTGTTGAACGTCTGGTACTCGAACTTCCTCGGTGCGCAGAGCCACGCGGTCCTGCCGTACACGCAGTACCTCTCGCGCTTCCCCGCGTACCTGCAGCAGCTCACCATGGAGTCGAACGGCAAGATGGTGCGCTGGGACGGCTCCCCCGTCACCACCGACACCGGCGAGGTCTTCTGGGGCGAGCCCGGCACGAACGGCCAGCACGCCTTCTACCAGCTCATCCACCAGGGCACGCGGATCATCCCGGCGGACTTCATCGCTGTCGCGAACCCGGGGCACCCGCTCAAGGACGAGACCGGTGACGGCGCGGGTGTCCAGCCCGGCCAGGACGTCCACGAGCTGTTCATGGCGAACTTCTTCGCGCAGACCAAGGCGCTCGCGTTCGGCAAGACCGCCGACGAGGTCCGTGCCGAGGGCACCGCGGAGTCGGTCGTCCCGGCCCGCGAGTTCTCCGGCAACCGTCCGACGACGTCGATCCTCGCCCCGGCGCTCACCCCCGCGGTGGTCGGGCAGCTGATCGCCCTCTACGAGCACATCGTGTTCACCGAGGGGACCATCTGGGGCATCGACTCGTTCGACCAGTGGGGTGTCGAGCTCGGCAAGCAGCTCGCGCTGCAGGTCACCCCGGCGGTCGGCGGCGACGCCGAGGCCCTCGCCGCGCAGGACAGCTCGACGAAGGCCCTGATCGAGAAGTACCTCTCGCTCCGCAAGTAGTCCCCGCACTGCCCGATCAACGCGGCCGAGGAGTCGCATCCGAGACTCCTCGCCACGCCAGGGGCTCATGTGCGACCTCTCGAACGGCGGACGGGTCGCGTGGCGACCAGATGACGGACAGGAGGGACGGTGCCAGCTGGCACCGTCCCTCCAGTTCGTCAGGTGGCTGGCTCGGGCTCCGCGCGGCGGACGAACGCCATCAGCACGAGTCCCACGAGCAGCACGACCACGATGCCGAGGATGCCGAAGCGCGTCTGCCCGCCGAGCGTCACCGCGATCCCGAACGCCGCGGGCGCCAGGAAGCTCGCCGCGCGCCCGGTGGTGGCGTAGAGACCGAACAGCTCGCCCTCGCGGCCGGGTACCGCGAGCCCCGCGAGGTACGCCCGGCTCGACGACTGCACCGGGCCGACGAACATGCAGAGCGCGAGCCCGAGGACCCAGAACCCGGCCTGCGCGGTACCGATGAGCAGCACCCCGGAACCGCAGAGCACGAGACCGACGAGCGCCACCACGATGAGAGCCCGCGAGCCGAACCGGTCGTCGAGGCGCCCCGAGACAACCGTGGCGATCCCGGCGACGATGTTCGCGGCGATCGCGAAGAGGATCACTTCGGACGGACTGAACCCGAACACCTGCGCGGCGAGGATCCCGCCGAACGTGAACACCCCGGTCACGCCGTCGCGGAACACAGCGCTCGCGATGAGGAACACCAGGACGTTCCGGCGCTCACGGGCCAGGCGCGCGATGTCCCGCCCGAGGTTGGCGTACGCGGTCCAGATCGACCCGGTCCGGACCGGTGCTGCAGCGGTCTCCGGAACGACGAGGAACAGCGGCACGGCGGACAGCGCGAACCAGACCGCCGCGATGCCGATCGCGACGCGGACGTCCCACGATCCGCCGGCGATCGTCGACGGCAGGTGGAGCAGGCCGCCCGTGTCGCCGGTCCCGGAGAAGTCCTCGATGCAGAGCACGAGGAGCACCACGAGCAGCACGATCCCGCCGAAGTACCCTGCCGCCCAGCCGATCGCCGACACCCGACCCGTGCGGCCGGCGGGTGCGATCTGGCCGAGCATCGCGTTGTAGCCGACGCTGGCGATCTCGTACGCGACCGTCCCGATGCCGAGCAGTGCCGCACCGAACGCCAGCAACGGCTGCGTCGGCGCGACGAACACCATCATGCCGATGGCGGCGACGGTGCCGATCGTGGCGACGAGGACGGTGCGCTTCCGGTGTCCGCTCTGGTCGGAGAGCCTGCCGACCGCCGGGGCGACGAGCGCGACCACGACCCCGCCGACGGTGAGGGCGACGGACACGACAGCGGCGTTGTGCGCGAGTGCACGTTCGACGGCCGCTGCTCCCGCCGAAGTCTCCTCGCGCGCGACGAGCGCCGGGTCGACGAACGCACGGCTCGCCAGGTAGGTGCTGAACACGAACGTCGTGACGACCGCGTTGAACGCCGCCGAGCCCCAGTCCCAGAGCGCCCACGCGACGAGTCCGCGTCGATCCGTTCGCATGGCGGTTGCTTGCTGCATGGTGCGAACCGTAGCGCCCCGAGGTGTCCGGCCGAGACGCGATCGATACTCACGAAGTTTGCGCTGGCTCTTCCATCTGTGAATTCTCGATGATAGAAAGTGCGTGGCGTTCAGAGGTCTGCCAGGGCTCCGCCGCTTCCCTTCGGAAAGTTGTTGTCATGACGATGAAGTCTGCTCAGACGCCGACGCGCACCTCGCGGTCGCGCGGCTACTCGTTCCGCACCAAGCTCGCGGTCATCGGATCCGGAGCGGCACTCGTCTGCGCTCCGATGTTCGTCGCCGGTGCCGCGAACGCCGCCCCCGGTGACCCGTTCGCCGTCACGACCCCCGCGAACAACGCGACGGGCGTCGAGCAGACGTTCCCGAACGTCGTCCCCTTCACCGGGACGGGCCTGCCGGACGGCGACTACGCCTCGGTCAGCTACCTCGACGCCACCGGCGGAGTCCACAACGCCACGTTCAGCGGCAGTACGAACGACAACGGCGACTGGACCGGCAGTGAGAACTTCGCCGAGCTGAGCAAGGGCCAGACCCACGTCGTCGCGACGGTCAGGGCGGGCACTGCGCTGTCCGACGGGACCTTCGTGCCCGACACTGCGGTCACACCGACCACGGTCACGTTCGACCTCGCGCAGGCACCGAACCCGGCGAACCCCTTCACCGTCACGACGCCGACCTCCAACTCGACCACCCCGGTCGAGAGCACGACGCCGACCTTCTCCGGAACGGGCAACCCCGGCGCGACGATCACGATCACCTACGGCGCGCGCGCAGGAGGCACCGGCACCGCCGCGACGACCACGGTCGACGCCGACGGCAACTGGACCACGACCACGGACTTCAGCGAGCTCGAGCCCGGCACCACCGACGGCAGCGCGATCGTCACCGAGTACGGCACCGACGGCGCCGTCTTCCCGGGCACGAGCGGCCAGCGCATCAACTTCACCTTCCCGGCGGCTCCGGCACCCGCGGTCCCCCTCGCGCTCGTGATCGACCCGACCACGCTGACGCTCTCCACGGCCACCACCACCGGTGTCGACTTCGCCGCGACCGGGTTCAGCCCGAACGAGGAGATCACGATCGCCGTCACCGACGCGAGCGGCGCAGCCGTCGTCATCCCGCAGGACGCCGACCACTTCTACGTCGATGACGAGACCGGCTCCTTCGTCGGGACCGCCGTCCTTCCGAGCACCGTCGGGACCGGCACCTACTCGATCACCGTCACCGGTGTCCGCAGCACCCGCACCGTCACCTCCTCGTTCACCGTGACCGCCGACCCGGCGATCCCGGTCACCGGCGGTGGCACCCCGGTCGGCACCGGCACGACGGTGACCGGCACGGCGCTCCCGGTCGTGGCAGGCTGATCGACGAGCAGGTCATCGCTCGGCCGCACGGCTGAGCGACCACACCACCACCACGGCGGGTCGGCTCACGGGCCGGCCCGCCACCGCGGCGGGTCGGCTCTCGGGCCGGCCCGCCACCTCCATGAACGGGGTCTCATGCGCGTCTTCCACCGAAGGACCGGCACGTCGACCCGAAGGGCCGGCACGTCGACGATGGCGGTCCTCGCGGCCGTCGCGCTCGTGGGCGGCCTCGCCGGGTGCTCGGCGCACGAGTCGCGGCCCACGAAGACGAGGGCGGCCGCCACCGCCACCGCGACGGCGACCGCTGCGCCCTACACGGCACCGACGACCGACGCCGTCGCGGCGCTGCCCGAGGCGCGCTACAACGCCGTCATCGCGGGCCTGCTGCCGTTCCGCGCGAAGTCGGTGCCGAAGGCGATGGACACCGTCGACACGATCGCGGCCGACGCGCCCCTCTACGGCTCGGACCGGACGACCCCGGTGGCGAAGCTCGCCGCGAAGAACTTCCTGGGACAGGACACCGTCGTGGTCCCGGTCCGGGTCACCGGTCCGTGGTCGCTCGTCCTCACGCCCGCCCGGCAGTCACTCCCGTCGAAGGACTCCGGGGCGCCCGCGCAGACCTCGGCCTGGATCCGGTCAGACCTGCTGCAGGAGACACAACAACTGCAGGACCACATCGTCGTCGACGTCGGCGCGCAGACGGTGTCCATCGTCGACGACTCCGGCGCCACCAAGCAGCAGTTCTCGGCGGGCGTCGGTGCGAACGGCACCCCGACACCGACCGGGATCGGCTACATGGAGGCCCGGTACCTCGACCCGGCACAGGACCAGACCGTCTACCCCATCGGTCTGACGTCCCTGCACTCCTCGGCGTCCGACGAGCCGTTCGGCGGCAGCGACGGCGGCCTCATCGGCATCCACTACCAGCCGACCCACAGCGGCGCAGTCTCGCACGGGTGCGTCCGCCTCGACGGGCCGTCGATCTCGGCGCTGAACGCGCTCCCGCTCGGCACGCCCGTCGTCATGAAGGGCTGAGCCGGCCCGGTTCCGCGGCCCGCGCACACTCGTCGTGATGCAGGGCTGAGCCGGCCCGGTTCTGCGGCCCGCTCAGCCCATCGCTCGACGGACCAGCTCCGCGACCCGGACACCGACGCGGTCATCGACCGCCGTGACGGCGTACGAGGTCGGCCAGAGGTCGCCGTCATCGAGTGCCGCCGTGTCCTGGAAGCCGAGCGTGACGTACCGCACGCCGAACTTGCTCGCGGGCTGGACGAAGCACACGACCTTGCCGTCCCTCGCGTAGGCCGGCATGCCGTACCAGGTGCGCGGGGCGAGGTCCGGGCCCGCGGCCGTGACGACCTCGTGCAGGCGTTCCACGATCGACCTGTCCTCGTCGGGCAGCGCGGCGATCGCGTCGACGCAGTCCTGCCGCTCCGCAGCCGCCTTGTCCGCGAGCTTCGCGCGCTTCGCGGCGGTCCGCGCCTCGGCCGCTGCGGCCTTCATCGCGGCGCGCTCCGCAGCGCTGAACGTGTCCGGTGCCATGGGGTGCTCCCTCTCGTCCGTGCCGCATCACGCGGCCGTGTCCCGGCTGCCCGCGGTGGGCGTCGATGACGGCACCAGGGTAGCGAGTGTCAAGGACGCAACCGGCAGACGGACGGGACACAACCGGCAGACGGACGGGACGCAACCGGCAGACGGACGGGACACAACCGGCAGACGGACGGGACGCGACCGGCAGACGGACGGGACGCAACCGGCAGACGGACTGGAGGCGCGGTGCCGGCGTGCACCGTCCCTCCAGTCCGGCAGTGGGTGCCGCACGACGTGACCGGCATGACGTCCGCGTCGGTCGCGTCGCCGCCTCAGTCCGACCCGCCGCCGTCCTTGACGCGCCCGGAGGACACGTCCATGGTCTCGGCCTCGGGGGCGTCGTGCGCCGGCCCGACACCCACCGGGATGCCGGCCTCCGGGTGGTTCAGGTCGAACGCCGGTGACTCCGAGCGGATGCGCGGGATCGCGGTGAAGTTGTGTCGCGGCGGCGGGCAGCTCGTCGCCCACTCCAGTGATCGCCCGAAGCCCCAGGGGTCGTTCACACCGGCCCGCGGCGCGTACCTGGCGGTCACGTAGACGTTGTAGATGAAGGGCAGGAACGAGACACCGAGGATCATCGAGCCGACCGTGGAGAGCTGGTTGAGCCAGGTGAAGCCGTCCTGCGGCAGGTAGCTCGCGTACCGGCGCGGCATGCCGATGACCCCGAGCCAGTGCTGGATCAGGAACGTCGTGTGGAAGCCGATGAACAGCAGCCAGAAGTGGATCTTGCCGAGTCGCTCGTTGAGCATCTTGCCCGTCCACTTCGGCCACCAGAAGGAGAAGCCGCCGAACATCGCGAACACGACCGTCCCGAACACGACGTAATGGAAGTGCGCGACGACGAAGTACGAGTCGGAGACATGGAAGTCGAGTGGCGGCGACGCGAGGATCACGCCCGTGAGACCACCGAAGGTGAAGGTGATCAGGAAGCCGATCGCCCAGAGCATCGGGGTCTCGAACGTCACCGACCCGCGCCACATCGTGCCGATCCAGTTGAAGATCTTGATCCCGGTCGGCACCGCGATGAGCATCGTCATGAGCGAGAACCACGGCAGCAGCACCGAACCGGTCACGTACATGTGGTGCGCCCACACGGTGACGGAGAGCGCGGCGATGGCGATGGTCGCGTAGATGAGCGTCTTGTACCCGAACAGCGGCTTGCGGCTGAACACGGGCAGGATCTCGGAGATGATCCCGAAGAACGGGAGCGCGATGATGTAGACCTCCGGGTGCCCGAAGAACCAGAAGAGGTGCTGCCAGAGGAGCGCCCCACCGTTCGCCGGGTTGAAGATCTGCGCGTCGAACACCCGGTCGATGCCGAGCCCGAACAGCGCCGCGGCGAGCACCGGGAACGCCATCAGGACGAGCAGCGCGGTCACGAGCACCGTCCACGTGAACAGGGGCATCCGGAACATCGTCATCCCGGGTGCACGCATCGTGATCACCGTCGTGATGAAGTTCACCGCCCCGAGGATCGTCGAGAACCCGGTCAGCCCGAGCCCGAACACCCACAGCGTGCCGCCGAGCCCAGGGGTGAAGGTGGTGTCGGACAGCGGCGCGTAGGCGAACCAGCCGAACGACGCCGCGCCCTGCGGGGTGAGGAACCCGCCGACCGCGATGAGCCCGCCGAACAGGTACAGCCAGTACGCGAAGCCGTTGAGTCGCGGGAACGCGACGTCGGGCGCCCCGATCTGGAGCGGCATGATCGCGTTCGCGAAGCCGGAGAACAGCGGCGTCGCGAACAGCAGCAGCATGATCGTGCCGTGCATCGTGAAGAGCTGGTTGTACTGTTCCCGCGTCGCGACGACGTGCAGACCCGGCTCGAACAGCTGCGCCCGGATGACGAGCGCCATCACGCCCGCGAGCAGGAACATGGTGAACGAGGTCATCAGGTAGAGGTACCCGATGGTCTTGTGGTCCGTGGTGGTGATCCACCGGACGATGACGTTCCCCCCGCGCACGGGGCGCGGCTGCGCGAAGTCCGGGATGCCCCGGTGGTCGATGCGCGGCTGGGTGGCGGTCACGGCCATCTCCGATCTGGCTCGATCTGACGCGGATGCTGCGGGGCGGATGCGGTCCGGGCGGCGCGCGATGCGATGCGATGCCCGGTGGTTCATGTGACTGCGCCCAGGATGCACCTCTTCCGGTCGGCGCGCATCCTGGTACCGTCGCCCGCGGAGCGCCGGGAAGTCTGGTCGGCACCTGTTCACCGTGCCCGGATCCGACCGTGCCCGAACCCGACCGGGAGGACCGCGCCGTGCGTGCATCCGACATCGTCACCACCCTGCATGTCGTCGAGCGGTCCACCCCGGCCGTCGACGCGATCCGGCTCGTCGCCGAACTCGACCTGGTGGGCCTCGTCGTGGCCGAGGACGACGGACACCCGTCGAGCGTCGTCGCGAGCGTCGACGTGATGCGGCTGATGCTGCCGGGCTACCTGCTCGACGACCTGTCGCTCGCGAACACCATGGACGACACGGACCTCGACGACTTCCGGACCAGGCTGGAGGAGCGCACGATCGGGGACGTCATCGACGACGACTCCGTCCCGGTCCGCGACCTGCTCGTCGTCCCGCCGGACGCCGGACTCGTCGAGATCGCCGCGCGGATGGCCGACCGGCGCACGCAGCTGGCGCTCGTCGACGACGACTCCCTCGACGCACCGGCGTTCGTCACGCTGCCGGCCCTCCTCGACGCGATCGTCGGTCGGTGGGACCGGCCAGGAGGCGCTGGGCCGGGTTCCGCCGCAGACGGATCGGAGCGCTGACGGTGACGTTCCAGATCGTCGCCGCCGTCGCGGTGTTCGTCGCCGCGTACGTGTTCATCGCGACCGAGAAGCTGCCGCGGGTGCTCGTCGCGCTCGGTGGTGCCGCACTGATGATCGTGATCGGTGCCACCGACGACGCGACGGCGTTCTTCTCCGAGGACACCGGGATCGACTGGAACGTGATCTTCCTGCTCCTCGGGATGATGATCATCGTCGGGATCCTGCGACAGACGGGCCTGTTCGAGTTCCTCGCCATCTGGGCGGCCAAGCGCGCCGGTGGCAGGCCCTTCCGCATCATGGTCATGCTCGTGGTGATCACCGCGCTGCTGTCGGCGTTCCTCGACAACGTCACCACGATCCTCCTCATCGCCCCGGTGTCCCTGCTCGTGGCACAGCGCCTCGGCAAGTCACCCGTCCCGTTCCTGCTCGCCGAGGTCTTCGCATCGAACATCGGCGGCACGGCGACCCTGATCGGCGACCCACCGAACCTCATCATCGGCAGCCGCGGGTCACTGAGCTTCAACGACTTCGTGGTGAACCTCGCACCGGTCATCGTCGTGCTGCTCGTCGTCCTCGTCGGCCTGTGTCGCGTCATGTTCCGGTCGACGTTCGCGTTCGACGCGGATCGTGCCGCCAGGGTGATGGCGCTGCACGAGCGTGAGGCCATCCGTGATCGTCGGCTGCTCGTCAAGTCGCTCGTGGTGATCGGGCTGGTCCTCGTCGGGTTCGTCACGTCCACGCTCACCGGACTGGCACCCGCCGTCGTCGCGTTGCTCGGCGCCGGTCTCCTGTTCCTGCTGGCCCGACTGGAGCCCCGGAAGGTGTTCGGGGACGTCGAGTGGGAGACGCTGCTGTTCTTCGCCGGACTGTTCATCATGGTCGGGTCGCTCGTGCACCTCGGCGTCATCGACGCGGTCGGCCAGGCCGCGAAGTCCGCTGTGGGTGACGACTACCTCGGTGCGTCGATCGCGCTCCTCGGCGGGTCGGCGCTCTTCTCGGGGATCGTCGACAACATCCCGTTCGTCGCGACCCTCGCCCCGCTCGTCCACGACCTCGTCGCCGACGGTGGCCCCGCAGCCCGTCCGCTCTGGTGGGCGCTCGCGCTCGGGGCGGACCTCGGCGGGAACCTGACGGCGGTCGGCGCGAGCGCGAACGTCGTGATGATCGGGATCGCCAAACGCAACGGGCATGCGATCTCGTTCTGGCAGTTCACGAAGTACGGCGCGATCGTCACGGTGGTGACCGTCGGGCTCTGCGTCCCCTACCTCTGGCTCCGCTACTTCCTCGTCTGACCATCCGGACCCCACAGAGAAGACGTCACCGCATGCACACCGCAAGTCTCCGGATCCGAGAGTCGTTCTGGTTCCTCCCCACCGTGTACGGCATCGCCGCGATCATCGCGGCTCAGCTGCTCGTGTCCCTCGACCAGCACCTCATCGACCGCGGCGCGACACGGATCGTGTTCCTCGACGCGCTCAGTGCCAGCGGCGGCCGGTCGATCCTGACGACCATCGGCACCTCGATGCTCACGGTGGCGGGGACCTCGTTCTCCATCACCATCTCCGTCCTCGCCACGACGTCCTCGACGTACGGGCCCCGACTCGTCCGGAACTTCATGGCCGACCGGGCGAACCAGTTCGTCCTCGCCGCGTTCACGTCGACGTTCCTCTACGCGATCGTGGTGCTCCGCTCCGTGCACACCGCGATCGACGACGGGAACGCGTTCGTCCCGGTCATCGCGATCCACGTCGCCGTGCTCCTCGGGATCCTCGACGTCGGGGTCCTGGTGTTCTTCATCCACCACATCGCCTCGAGCGTGCAGATCACGTCGCTGCAGGAGCAGGTCCAGAGCGACCTCGAGTCCGCTGTCGACCAGGCGTTCCGGTCGGACGGTGACGACGGGGTCGCCATCGCATCGCAGCCGGACCGCGCGCGGACGTGGACGACGCTCACCGCCACGACCGACGGGTACGTGCAGTCGGTGCAGTGGGAGCGGCTCGTCGGCTGGGCGGCGGACCACGGACGGGTCGTCGACGTCGTCGCGATGCCCGGTGACCACGTCATCGCGGGCGACGAGATGTTCCGGATCGGTGGAGACGAGGGCTCGGACGCCGAGGACCTCTCCGACAGCGCTGCCAAGACCCTCCGGTCGATGGTGACACTCGGCAACGCCAGGACCCCATACCAGGACGTCGACTTCGCGCTGCAGCAGCTCGTCGAGATCGCCGTCCGCGGGCTCGCCAGCGGCACGAACGACCCGTACACGGCCGTCAGCGCCCTCGACCTCTCCGCCACCGCACTCGTGCCGATGTGGCGGGACCGTTCGGCGGTCACCGCCTACCTCGACGACGACGGCGTGACACGGGTGCTGCCGCACTGGCCGTCCGCCGAGGCGCTGGTCGACACCGTGTTCGCCGGCGTGACCACCTACGGCGCCGACCACCCGATCGTCGTCGCAGCCGCACTCCGGCTCGCTGACCGCCTCACGACCGCAGCCCGGCCGGACCGCCGCGGACACCTCGACGCGGTCACCCGGCAGCTCGGTCCCGTCGCCTCGGGCGAGTGAACATGACCGTATCGGCGCGGCGCGCCCGGTGCCCATCTGACGGACGGGAGGCACGGTGACGGTCCGCCACCGTGCCTCCCGTCCGTCGCCGGTCAGGTCGGGCGCTACTTCAGCAGCCCTTCCTTGGTCAGCCAGTCCTTCGCGGCCGTCGAGGCCTGCGCCTTCTCGCTGCCCTCGACACGGTTGCGCAGCGTGATGAGGTCGTCCGTCGTCAGCTTGGCGGAGATCCCGTTCAACGTCGAAGCGAGCTTCGCACTGTAGATCTTCTTGTTGAGGAACGGCAGGACGTTCTGCGCCGCGATCAGGTTCTCGGGGTCCTTCAACACCTGCAGCTTCTCCGTCTTGATGTCGGGCGACGTCGTGTAGATGTCGGCCACCTGCACCGTGTCGTCGGTGAGCGCCTTCACCGTGTCGGGTCCGCCGTAGTCCTCGATCGACTTGAAGGTGACCTTGTCGACGCCGTACGTCGACTTGAGCCCGGGGATGCCGTACGGCAGCGTGCCGAACTGCGGGTTGGCCCCGAGGGTGAACGGCTCGATCTTCGACAGGTCCGAGATCGACGTGAGGCCGTTCTTCTCCGCCTCCGCCTGGGTCACGACGTAGGCGTCCTTGTCCTGGGCCGGCGACGGCTCGAGCACCCGGAAGTCCTTCGGGATCTCGGTCTTCAGCGCGGCGTCGACGTCCGAGGTCGTCTTCGCACTGGCCTTGGTGTCGTAGAAGAACAGCAGATTGCCGTTGTACTCCGGCATGAGGTTGATCGACCCGTCCTTGAGGGCGGGGATCGTGGTCTGCCTGGGGCCGAGGTTGAACTTGGTCGTCACGTCGAACCCGGCGTCCTTGAGCGCCAGGGCGTACATGTTGCCGAGGATCTCGCTCTCGGGGAAGTTGAACGACCCGACCACGATCGGCGTGCTGCCCGACTTCGAGCTCCCGTCCTGAGCCGATCCGGTGGGGTCTGCGGTGGAGCACCCGGAGAGCGCCACGATCGCCCCGATCGCCACCGCTCCCGCGAGGATGCGTGTTCTGGTGCCTGCTGTGAACATCAGTGTGCCCTTTCGTCGACGGAGGATGCCGTCACCGCACGGCGCCGGAATGGCAGCGTACGGACGTGTGTGCGACTGCGGCGGGTCTGGCCGTGCATGCCGCGTCGGGTGAGGTGCTGCAGGAGTGCGAAGAGTCCGTCGATCACGAGGGCGAGCATCGTCACGAGCAGCGCGCCGCCGAGGATGAGGTCGTTGTCGTTCAGGCTGATGCCGGTCGAGATGATCGCGCCGAGGCCGCCGAGCGAGATGTACGACGCGATGACGACGGTCGCGATGACCTGCAGCACGGACGCCCGTATCCCACCGATGATGAGCGGCAGCGACAGCGGGACCTCGACCTTGAGGAGGATCTGCAGCTCCGTCATCCCGACCGCGCGGGCGGCGTCCACGGTCTCCGCGTCCACCGACTCCACCCCCGCGTACGCCCCGGCGAGGATCGAGGGGATCGCCAGGACCACGAACGCGATGATCGACGCGATGAAGGCGGCCTGCGTGAACGGCACCGTGATCCCGATGACGACGAAGAGCGTGCCGAGCAGGCCGAGCGTCGGCAGCGCACGCATGGAGCCGCTGAACGCGATGACGAAGCCGCGCCCGCGCCCGGTGTGACCGATGTACAGGCCGAGCGGGAGCGCGATCAGGGCAGCGATGGCGACCGAGACGAACGTGTAGAGGAGGTGCTCGCCGATCCGGTCCTGGATCGGGAGCGGGCTCTGGAGTCCGGCGCGGTAGTTCGCCGGGTCGAGGAGCCAGGCGATCGCGCTGAGGAAGAACTGCACGGTCAGGCCCCCGGTTCGATCGTCGCCAGCGCGGCTCGTCGCTGCACCCGCCGCGACCGCCGCGGGGTGCGACGCGCCCACGGCATGAGGAGGCGCCCGATCACGACGAGGACCGTGTCGAAGACCAGTGCGATGACGAGGCTCGCCACCACGCCGACGAGGATCTCCTCGAGGAACTGCCGCTGTCGCCCGTCGGTGAACAGGAAACCGATGTTGGCGGAACCGACGAGGGCACCCACCGAGACCAGCGCGACGGTGCTCGCGGAGACCACCCGCATCCCCGCGAGGAGGACGGGGCCCGCCAGCGGGAACTCGACCGACCAGAAGCGCGTCCACGCCGAGAACCCGACCGAGGTGGCCGAGTCGACGACGTCTGCGGGGACGGCGGCGAACGCGTCGGACGCCAGGCGCACCATGATGGCGATCGCGTAGACGGAGAGCCCGACGACGATGTTGACCGGATCCGTGATGCGGGTGCCGAGCAGGTAGGGCAGGATCACGAAGAGCGGCAGGGACGGGATCGTGTAGAGCAGGCTGCCGCCGCCGACGATGACCGATCGGACTGGCCGCCACCGGTTCGCCACCCAGCCGAGCGGCACGGCGACCGCGAAGCCAAGGACGACGGGCACGGCAGCCAGCGCCGCGTGCGTGACGGTGAGGCTCCAGATGAGACCGAAGTTCGCGGTGATCCAGTTCAGGGCAGCTTCCCGATCCTCAGCGGACGGGCGACGAACGGAACGTTCGTCCGCCTGCGCACTGCGTGCGCCCGAGGGTATGCCCCGCACGACGGTTCTGACCAGGATCGCGACCCATCTGACGGACTGGAGGCTCGGTGGCGGTCCGGCACCGTGCCTCCAGTCCGTCTCCGGTCAGGTCGGCAGCCCCGCGCCCGGTCAGGTCGAGAGCCGGGCCGCGGCCTGACAGGCCGTCGCGTCGTGGCAGCCCTGCATCGCCCGCAGGGCGGTCGGGAGCGCGGGTGGCACCCCCTGCGCCGCGATGTTGTGCAGCTCGTCCGGGTCGGAACGGGTGTCGTAGTACTCCTGCTCGCCGTCGGCGTAGAGCACGTAGAGGGCGTCGGCGGTGCGGACCGCCTCGTACGACGGCGGATCGGCGTGCCGCTCGCTCTGCGCGTCCGGATCGCCCGGGGTGTCGTCCGGGCCGTGGTGCTCGACGAGGACCGCCTGCTGCCAGTTCGCCGGGGTCCGCCCCTGCAGCACGGGCAGGAGACTCACGCCGTCCTCGGTGGATGCCGGCGTCGTACCCGCGATGGACTCGAACGTCGCGGCGAGGTCGATGTTCGAGGCGAGCGCGTCGCTGTTCGTGTCGGCGGGGATGCCCGGGCCGGAGACGATCAACGGCACGTGGACATCGGTGTCGAACGCCGTCTGCTTGCCCGCGAGCAGGCGGTACTCCCCCATGTGGTAGCCGTTGTCCGAGCTGAACACGATGTCGGTGTCCTGCGCGACACCGGCGGCCCTGAGCCGGCTCTCGAGGTGGCCGATCATGTCATCGACCGCCATGTCGGCCTCGATCCGCTTGTCGTAGTTGCCGGCGAGCTTCTTCTGGGCACCACTCGTCAGCGGGGGCCGGTCCGCCAGCCAGGAGACGGGGTCCGTCGGGCTCGCGTCGTAGGCCGGCGTCTTCGGGTAGGCGACCCCCTTGGCTGCCCGCGCGTACCGGGGTGCCGGCGTGTACGGCGCATGTGGCGCGAAGGTCGCGACCTCGAGCATGAACGGCTTCCCCGACTTCGCCGACGCGTCGATGAACGAGCCACCCTTCGCGCTCAGCTGGTCGACGAGGTAGTCCTTCGGCGTGTGTCCGTACCGCACCTGCTTGCCGTTCTCGTTGAGGGTGTAGCCGAACTCCGGGTAGCCGTTGCCGGCGACGTCCCAGGTGTCCCATCCCTCGGCGGCGGGGTCGGTCGGCTGGTAGCCGTTCAGGTACTTGCCCATGAACCCCGTCGTGTAGCCGGCCTTCTGCAGTGACACCGCGAAGCTCTTCCGGGCATCGCCGTTGCTGTTGTAGGCGTCGTACCCGCCGTCGTCACCCGAGTTCGTGAAGACCCCGTCGTCGTGCGGGTACTCCCCCGTGAAGATCGCCGATCGCGACGGGCAGCACAGGGAGTCGACGACGTAGTACTTGCCCATCGTCCGGCCCGCCTGCTGCAGGGCCTCGACATGCGGCATGTGGCTGATGAGGTTCATCGACAGGTCGTCCGTCAGCACGAAGACGATGTTCGGCTTCGTGGAGGCTGCCGTCGCGGTGGGACTCGGGCTCGGGTGGATGCCGTTCGTGGAGGAACAGGCTGCCAGGAGCATCATCGCGAGGGCGATCGCCGCGGCTCCGGTCCAGCGTCGTCTGCGGGTGGTCATGTCGTCGCACGTCTCCTGTCGGCTCGCTGCGCTGCGGTCTGCGCGGTGGGCGCGGTGGCCTCGGGATCACCGCGCAGACCGCAGCGCATGGTCGGACTCAACAGGGTGCGTGTGCGGCGGCGACGCTGATCCGGTGAGGATCGTGTAAGGCGTGGGTGGGGCGGGGTGGGCCAGCTCCGCCTCCAGGATTCGAAGGTCCGGAACCAGCGGGGCACCCGACAGCTCCGCCTCCAGGATTCGAACCTGGACCTAACAGCTCCAAAGGCTGTCGTGCTGCCGTTACACCAAGGCGGACCGCACCCTCGCGGGCGCCGCACCATTCTTCCACGCCGGCCGGGAGGCACGACCCGACTCCGCCCCGCACCCGAAGACCGCAGGTGACGGGGCGGGCGCACACCGTGCCTCCAGTCCGGATCATGCGACCGCCTCCCCCACCGCACGCGCGGATGGGCGATGATGGACGGATGCCGCAGGAGGACGAGGTCGACCGCATCGTCGCGGCGTGGGACCGTGAGCGTCCCGATCTCGACTTCGCGCCCCTGCACGTGCTCTCCCGGGTGGGGCGACTCGCGCACCACCTCGATCGCGCGCGCCGGGCCGCGTTCAGCGCCGGCGGCATGGAGTCGTGGGAGTTCGACGTGCTGTCCGCCCTCCGCCGCGCGGGTGCCCCGTACGAGCTGAGCCCGAAGTCCCTGCTCCAGCAGACGCTGGTGTCGAGCGGGACGATGACGAACCGGGTCGACCGGCTCGCGGCGCGGGGGCTCGTCTCGCGGCGGACGGACCCGCACGACGGCCGCGGGATCCTCGTCGCGCTGACGAGCGACGGGCGGGGTGCCGTGGACGCGGCGATCGCGGGGCTGGTCCGTGCCGAGGCGGACATCCTCGCGGCACTGCCCGAGGCGGACCGTTCCCAGCTGGCCGGGCTCCTCCGGACCCTGAGCATCGAGCTCGGGGACTGAGGGTGCGTTCCCAGACCGTCGGGGCGTTCCTCGCCGACGAGTACCCGAGGCTGGTCGAGCCGGTCATCGCCGAGCTCCTCGCGGCGGACGAGCTCGACGTCGTGGACATCGCCGTCGTCGACTGGAACGGGCGGACGCTCGCGGCCGATGCTCCGATCACCGAGGCTCTGCTGCGCTTCCGCGATGCCGACGGCAGCAGCATGGCGGTCGTGTTCGACGGGGGCGGTCCGGGCGAGTCGGACGCCGAGTTCGCCGGGCGGCTCCGGAGCGACCTGCAGGACTTCATCGCGGAGTCGACGTTCGGGTGGGGGCAGCTGCGGGGGTGAGCCCGTTCGACTGCCGGCCGCGGTTGGTCGTTTGGGCGCAAAGCGACGAGATGCGCCGGAGTTCCGGGCGAACGTGTCGCTTTGGGTCGAAAGCGACAGGCGCCGCGGACGGACTGGAGGGACGGTGCGGGGCCGCACCGTCCCTCCAGTCCGCGGGTGCGCCGCCGGCTCCGGCGCGCCGGGCTGCTCAGCGAGTGCTCGCTCGCTCCTCCGGTCGGTTGCGGTCGGTCGCTTTGGCCGCACAGCGACGAGATGCGCCGGGCTTTCGGGCGAATCTGTCGCTTTGGGACGAAAGCGACAGAACCCGGGTGACGGCGGGCCGGGCTGCTCAGCGCGCGGTTGCGCGCTCCTCCGGGCGGTCGGCGTCGAGACGGTCCTGGCGGGCATGCGCGAGGGGGCGCTCGTAGTTGATGAGCAGCGAACCGACGAGGTAGACCGTGGCGGAGATGCCGAGGAACACGAAGGACCCGGCGAAGCTCCCGGCGCTCGCGGCGATCGCGAAGCCCATGACGACCGGGGCGAGCCCGCCGCCGCCGGAGGACGCGACGTTCATCACGCCACCGATCCGACCAACCTGCTGCTTCGGCGCGAGCCACGCGGGGATGGCCCAGTAGAGCCCGCCGAAGTTGATGAAGAACACCGCGATGCCGAGCGCGACGACGGCCGTGTAGCCGTTGCTGATCGCGGGGAGGCTGAACACGGCGACCGCGGTGCCGAGGCCCGAGATGCCGAACACCGTCTTCATGACGAGGTTGTACCGGGTCGTCGCGGACCGCCACTTGTCGACCGTGTACCCGGCGACGAGCTGCCCGAGGACGCCCATTCCGTAGACCGCGAAGGTGCCCCAGCCGAGCGCGCCGAGGTCGAAGTGCATCGCCTCGGACAGGTACGTCGGCGTCCACGAGATGATGCCCCACCACACCGTCGCCCACCCGAGGCGGCCGAACATCATCGCCCAGAACGACCTCGAGCGGACGTAGTCACTGACCTTCGGCAGGAGGCGGTCGTCGATGGCGTCGGCAACGTCCTCCTCGCCGCGGATGTACTCGATCTCGCTGGGGCTGACCGCCTTGTGCTGCTCAGGGGTGTCACGGAGGTACAGGTAGAAGACGATCGAGATGATGACCGTCAGGACGCCGGTGATGACGAAGGCCTCGCGCCACGATCCGAAGACGCCGATCAGTGCCGTGACGGCGAGACCACCGACCGCCGCCCCGAACGGACTGGCCGCGTCGACGAAGGTCGCTCCGCGGGCACGCTCCTTGGCTGGCAGCCAGGCGCTGTTGAGCTTGGCGCTGCTCGGGGAGATCGGCGCTTCGGCGGCACCGAGCCCGAGGCGGAGCAGGATCAGCGCGACGCCGCTCGACGCGAACCCGCCGAGCGCCTGGAACACGCCCCACAGCGCACCGGCGGCGAGGATGACCTTCCGTGCGCCGAGCTTGTCGAGGAGGACACCGCCGGGGATCTGGAACACGAGGTACGTGTAGAAGAAGCACCCGAGCAGCACACCCTGGAGCTCGGGCGTCAGGTCGAAGTCCTTGCTGATGAACGGCAGGGCGATCGACAGCGCGGCACGGTCGATGTAGTTGAGGACCACGAGGATCCAGAGGAAGCCGAACACCTTCCAGCGCACTCTGGAGCGGGGGGCGGACGTCGTTGTGCTCATTCGGGGACTCCATCGTCGGGCCGTGGGGCGGGGGCGATCGCTCTGCTCACGATCGGTCCTACATCGTAGTTCCTATAGGATCGCTCTCATCGGGCGATGCGTCAACCCGGCTGGGTCACATCTCCGACAGCGCGCGGGTCTTGACGTTCCCCACGTGGTGGAGCATCGCAGACCTCGACGCAGCCGCGTCTCCGGCAGTGAGCGCCTCGAGGATCTGCCTGTGTTCGGCGATCGCGCACTCGGCGTCGCTCACCCCGAGTCCGCCGAACAGCCGGAAGCGCTGCGCCTGACCGCCGAGCGCCTCGAAGGCGCGGTAGAGGAAGACGTTGTCGGCCTGCCGCGCGATGAGGTCGTGGAACTGCTCGTCCGCGGCCCAGTACGAGTGGTACTCGGCGAAGGTCGGACCGGTCGGCGCGGCGGCGAGGTGCTCGATCAGCGTGGTCAGGTCGGCGAGGAACACCGGGGTGACCCGTGTCGCAGCACGCTCGGCGTTCTCGGACTCGAGCACGCGCCGCGCGTCGAGGAGGTCACCGAGCTCTTTCGGTGAGAGCACCGGGGCGACCCGGTAGCCGCGGAGCGCAGCACGCGTGACGAGCCCGGTCGACTCGAGCCGGGCGAGCGCTTCGCGGATCGGTGTCGGCGAGACGTCCATCTCGCGAGAGAGCGCGTCGATGTTCAGGGATGCGCCCGGGTCCAGGGAGTTGTCGAAGAGCCTCGTCATGAGCTCGTCGTAGACCCCGTCGGCGAGGGAGAGCCGGCGGGGCTTGCGGAGGGATGACTCGGGCATGGAGGAAGCTTGTCATGCCGACAGACCGGCGTCGGTCTCCGCCGCGGGATCGGGGTCCGCCGCCGCGGCAACTGCGTCCGCCGTGGCACCTGCGTCCGCCGCGGGATCGGGGTCCGCCGCGGGATCGAGGATCCGCTCCGGCAGCCGGTAGACGCGGACGGCGTTCCGCGCGAAGGCGGTCTCCTGCTCGGTGCGGGACCATCCGGCGGTGATCTCGATGAACCCGCCGTAGATCTCCGCGTAGGTCGCGGTGAGCGAGTCGACCGGGTAGTTGCTCGCGAACATGACGCGGTCGGTGCCGAACGCTGCGACCACGCCCTCGACGACCTCGCGCTGGTTCGCCGCCGTCCACGGCATGCCGGGGACCCCGATGCCGCTGATCTTCGCGCTGACGTTCGGGAGCTCCGCCATGGTCGACATCGCGCGACGCCAGCCGTCGAGACCGTCGGGCGACCGGTCGGACGGCAGCCCCGCGTGGTTGATCGTGACCGCGATCTCCGGGTACCGCCGGAAGAGCGACACCGCCTCGTCGAACTGCCACCACGCGGTCTGGAGCTCGAAGTCCAGGCCGACGTCGGCGAGCGCCGCGAACCCCCGCTCCCACTCCGGGTCGCTGAGCAGCGTCCTGGAGCCCGCGGCACGGTCCGCTGACGACGCCTGACCGGGCTTCTGTCGGACCGCGCGGACGAGGTCGTGCTCGGCGAGCTCCTCGAGGACGGCGCGGGCGTCGTCGTCCTGCAGCCGTGCATGGGCGACGCTCGCAGTCGGCAGTCCGTACCGCTGGGCGATGCCCTCGGTGTAGACGACCTCGCCGACGGGGTCGGACTCGACCCACTCCGTCTCCATCGTCACGGTCCCCACGATGTCGAACCCCGCGGCGTCGCGCAGCAGGTCCGGCGGCAGGTAGTCGCGCTTGATGCTCGTGTAGTCCCCGTACCGGAACGGGATCGCGGCATCGGGACGGAGCCACGGCTGGTACCCGAGTCGCGGCTCCCAGAAGTGGTGGTGCGCGTCGACGATCGGCCCGTCGTAGGCGGTCATCGGGCGGACTGGGCCGGCTCGGCATCCGCTCCGGACTGCGCTGCGCGGGCGGCACGCTGTCCGGCGATCGCGATGGCGATGTCGAACGCGTTCTGGCTCGACGCCACGCTCGCGATGCCCTGGCCGGCGATGTCGAACGCGGTGCCGTGCGCCGGCGTGGCGATGACCACGGGGAGGCCGCCCTGCAGCGTCACACCGCCGTCGAAGCCCATGAGCTTGATCGCGATCTGCCCCTGGTCGTGGTACATCGTCACGATGCCGTCGTAGCGGTCCTTCGCGCCGAGCCAGATGGTGTCGGACGGGAACGGTCCCGCCGCGTCGATGCCCTCGGCGACGGCTGCGGCCACCCCGGGAGCGATCTCGTCGATCTCCTCGCGGCCGAAGATCCCGTTCTCGCCGTTGTGCGGGTTGAGTGCGCACACACCGAGCCGGGGTGCGTCGATCCCGGAGTCGTGGAGCAGCTCGTGCAACAGGCGGATCGCGTCGGTGACGGCGGGGGCCTTGACGCGGGCGGCGACGTCGCGGATGCCGACGTGGCTCGTGACGCGCGCGGTCCACATGCCCGGGATGATGTTGATCTCGCTCGTCACGCCCGTGTGTCCGAGCTGCTTCGCGAACCAGCGGAGCTCGTCCTCCTCGTGCATCCCGCCGAGGTGCAGGCTCGTCTTGTTGAGCGGTGTGAAGACGATCGCGCCGACCTCGCCGGCGTTCGCGAGGTCGATCGCACGGAGCAGCTGGTGCATCGCGCGGTCCCCCGCTTCCTTGCTCACCTGACGCGGCGGGATCACGACGTCCCCGCGGGAGTCGTCGTCGAGCAGCGTGGCGAACCCCGGGCGCGGCTCGTCGCTCAGGGGGATGTCCACGCCGATGACGGCGGCTGCGGCGTCGAGCTCGGCCCGGTCGGCGAGGACGTAGACCTCGGCCTTGGTCAGGTTCGCCGGGTCCGCGAGCAGTCGGGCCGCGAGCTCGGGGCCGACCCCCGCCGGATCCCCGAGGGTCAGCGCCACACGGGGGCGGACGGAGGTGGTGGCGTCGGTGGCCGGCATGGGTGCGCTCCTTCTGGTGCGGCGACACCAGGGTGCAGCGACGACACCGTCGATCGTGTTTCCTACACGATCCGCCCTCGATCGCGGAAAGTCAAGACGAGACGCGGTGCCGCACGGTGCGTCAGTACCGTTGCGTCAGCGCCGGTACGAGGCGGCGTCCCGGACGCGCGCGACCACCTGCGCGAGGGCAGCGTCGTCACCGACGTTGCCCGGGAACACGACGTACGGCACCCCTGCGGACGGACCGCCGACCGGCCGCCACAGCGACACGATGCCGGGGAGCACGGTGCCGACGACCTCGGCGTGCCGGATGCCGAGCGCACCCGTCGCGACGTCGTTCGAGGTGATGCCGCCCTTCGCGACGACGAACGACGGCGCCGAGCGGTCGAGCACGGCGCGGACGACGGCCACGAGCGCGCGCGACCCCACCCCGGCGATCCAGAGGCTCTCGGCGGCGTCGGCCCCGTGCACGACCTCGCGGCTCGTCATCACGGCCACGTCGGACTCCGCGAGCAGCGATGCCGCCGCGTCCGCAGCCTCGTCGACGAGCGCCTGGAACGCCGGCGCGCCGTCCCCGGTCCCGCCGGACGCCGGCCCGGCGTCCTGGAACGCCGCGCCCGTGTCCCGAGACGCCGCGAGGAACCGGGGCAGGTCGATCTCGACGGACGCGATCCCGCCCTGGTCGAGCAGCTGCGCGAGCTGGCGGCCGGTGGTCCCGACGTGCGACCCGACGGCCACGAGACCATGTCCGTCCGGCGCGGTGGCAAATGCCCGCTCGAGGTCGGTGTCGGCGAGTGCGCCGGTGCGCTCCTGGCCGCAGCGGGCCCGGACGTAGGTCGGACCGCTCCGGGTGAGGATGCGCGCGCCGTCCGCCTCGGCCTGCAGCACGCCCAGCGCGACGATGCGCAGGTCCTCTTCGTCGACGGCGTCGACCGCGACCACACTGCCGCCGCTGCAGGCCCGGAGGACGTCCGCGACACCGTCGGGACCGTCGCGGTGGATCAGGTCGAGCGTCAGGCGCACGACGTCGGCCGCCCGGACGACTCCGCCGGTGACCTCCTCGACCCAGTCGGGCAGGGCCGACGAACGGTAGCCGAAGGTGGCATCCCTGGCGTACTCCGTCTCCCCGACCGGGGTCCGCACGCCGTCCCGCTCGACGAGGTGGACCGAGTCGACGGTGATCCGGCCTGCCTCGGGGTACGCCGGGACGAGGAGGATCGCGTCGACCGGACGCCCGTCAGAGGCTTCCGTCCCCGCGAGCACGTCGGTCTCGAGCGGGAAGTGTCCGCGGAGGGTCGAGTCGCCCCGGCTGATGAGCACGAAGTCCTCGCCACGCGCGGCCGCGATCCGCGCGACCCCGGCGCGGATCTCCCGGATGATGCGTGTCGCCTCAGCCGGCTGGTGGCTCCGGGTGTTCGCGAGGACGAAGAACCCGGGGGCGTCCTGGTCGAACGCCCACGCGAGGTCGTCGTCCGACCATGCGGTGACGAGGGGCAGCCCGGTGACGCTCTGGCTGCCGGTCGGGTCGTCGTCGATGACCACGATCCGCCGCCCGGACTCGGCGACGGCAGCGGCGAGACCCCTGGTCCCGGCATCCTGTTCGGACATCGTGCTCCGTCCCCTACGCCAGCTCGTCGGCGAGCTCGAGCCACCGGGTCTCGAGGGTCTCGAGCTCCGCGTCGGCGGCCCCGAGCTTGGCCTGCAGGCCGCCGAGGCCCGCGAAGTCGTTCGGGTCGTGCGCCGAGAACGCGTCGAGCACGCCCTGGCGCTCGGACCCGACCTTCTTGATGCGGCGGTCGAGTGCGGAGAGTTCCTTCTCGGCCGTGCGACGGTCGGCACCCGTCAGGGTCGGAGCCGACGCCGAGCCGGACGCGGCGGACCCGCCGGACGCTGCCCCGGGCCTCCCGGCCGAACCGCCGGAGCCGGAACCACCAGCGGAACCGGACCCACCTGCGGAACCCCGACCCCCGCCCCCGGACCCGGACCCGACCCCACCGGTCACGCCACCGGCCGCTCGGACCGCCATGTACTCCTCGACACCGCCCGGCAGGTGCCGCAGCCGCCCGCCGAGCACCGCGTACTGCTGGTCGGTGACCCGCTCGAGCAGGTACCGGTCGTGCGACACGACGAGCAGGCAGCCGGGCCAGGAGTCGAGCAGGTCCTCCATCGCGGCGAGCATGTCGGTGTCCAGGTCGTTCGTCGGCTCGTCGAGGATGAGCACGTTCGGCTCGTCGAGCAGGATGAGCATGAGCTGCAGCCGGCGCTTCTGCCCGCCGGACAGGTCCTTGACGGGCGTGGAGAGCTGCGCGGAGCTGAAACCGAGGCGCTCGAGCAGCTGCGACGGCGTCATCTCCTTGCCGTCGGCGATGTAGCTGGTCTTCTTCCGGGCGACGACCTCGCGCACCCGGTCGTTCGCGAACTGCTGCAGGTCCGCGAGCTGCTGGTCGAGCATCGCGATCTGCACGGTCTTGCCGGTCTTGACCTTGCCGGACGTCGGTAGGACCTTCTGCGACACGAGGCCGAGGAGCGTCGACTTGCCCGCACCGTTCGGTCCGAGGATGCCGGTCCGCTCCCCCGGGGCGATCCGCCACTCGACGTGCTCGAGGACCGGACGGTCGGCACCCGGCCACTGCACGCCGGCGTCGAGCAGGTCGACGACGTCCTTGCCGAGCCGAGCGGTCGCCATCTGCGACAGCGCGACGCTGTCGCGGACGGGAGGCTCGTTCTCGATGAGCTCGTTGGCCGCGTCGATGCGGAACTTGGGCTTCGTCGAGCGTGCGGGGGCGCCGCGGCGGAGCCAGGCGAGCTCCTTCCGCATGAGGTTCTGTCGTCGGGCTTCTGACGCACTCGCCATCCGGTCACGCTCGACCCGCTGCAGCACGTACGCGGCGTACCCGCCCTCGAACGCCTCGACGATGCCGTCGTGGACCTCCCACGTGGTGGTCGAGACCTCGTCGAGGAACCACCGGTCGTGTGTCACGACCACGAGTCCGCCCGAGTTCGCCGACCAGCGGCGCTTGCAGTGCTCGGCGAGCCAGGCGATGCCCTCGACGTCGAGGTGGTTGGTCGGCTCGTCGAGGAACAGCACGTCCCAGTCGCCGACGAGCAGCCGCGCGAGCGCGACCCGCCGACGCTGTCCGCCGGAGAGGTCGTCGACGAGGCCGTACCAGTCGATGTCGGACACCAGGCCCGAGATGACGTCGCGGATCTTGGCGTCACCCGCCCACTCGTGCTCCACGCGGTCGCCGACGACGACGCTGCCGACGGTCTCGCCGAGGGGCAGGTCGTCGCGCTGGTCGAGGAAGCCGATCGTGACACCGCGGCGCTGGGTGACCCGGCCGTCGTCGGGCTCGATCCGCTGCGCGAGGAGGGACATCAGCGTCGACTTGCCGTCGCCGTTCCGGCCGACGACGCCGATCCGGTCGCCCTCGTCGATGCCGATCGAGACGCGCTCGAAGATCACCCGTGTCGGGTACTCGAGATGGAGGTTTTCTGCGCCGAGGAGGTGTGCCACCCGTCAAGGGTAGGCGGTCGCGCTGCGCGCCCCGCCCTGTTTCCCACGCATGGCAGCAGTTCCGGCGCATGGCACCACCGTTCGCCGGTGGTGCGATGCGCGGATGGTGGTGCGATCCGGCGCACGGGAGACCCGGACTGGAGGGACGGGTCAGCTCCCCGAGGTCGGCTCGGCTTCGCCCGCGGCCTCCTTGGCACGCTTGAGGCGCGCCTGTGCATCGTAGAACCGGATCTCGTCCTCGAGCGCCGCGAGTTCCTGCTCGGTCGACGACACCCGCTGGGACCCGTGCGCCGCCCGGGCGTCGCCGAGGGTCGCGAACCGGTCCTCGCGGCGGTTCGGCTCGAGGTACCGGCCGTGGTTCCGCGGTCCGGCCTGCCAGTCGTGCCCGACGACGAACCAGATGATCGCGCCGGCGACGGGAAGGAGGATGACCAGCAGGATCCAGGCCCACTTCGGCAGGTACCGGACCTGCGACTGGTCGCGGACGATGACGTCGATGAGTGCGGTGATCAGCAGCAGGAGCTGGATGCCGTAGAACAGGGTCACCCGGGAATTCTATGGAGCGGCTGGACACCGCCGCAGTCCCCCGGTCGCGGGTCAGGGCACGGGCAGCGGCGTCGCAAGCACCGCGAGGTCCATGGGACGCCCGAGGATCCGCTCCGCGGCCCGGTGCCCGGACAGCAGGGCCCCGTGCACGGTCGCGGGTTCGTCGGCGAACGTCGCCTCGCCGGCCAGGTGCAGCACACCGTCGATCGGCTCCGCCACGAGGTCGGGGTCCGAGGTCGCCGCCCCGGTCGCCAGGAACGAGTACGACCCGAGTGCGAACGGGTCGTGCGCCCACCGGGTGGTCCTCGTGGCGACGGGCTCGCCGACCGCGTCCCCGTACAGCTCGCGGAGGGCGTCGAGCGCCGCGGCGACGATGTCCTCGTCCGCCCGGTCCTCGAGTGCACGCGCGGACGGCCCCCCGACCAGCGCGACGAGCACGGGCTCCCCCGTCGCCCGGGTCAGGTTGTAGAACGAGTGCCAGGCGATGTCCGGACCCTGTCGCCGGATGACGTCCGAGTCCTCGTCCCAGAACACCGACGGGAACCGCAGGAACACCTTGTCGTAGACGCCCATGCCGAGCCGGTCGATCGCGCCCTGGTTCGCCGACGGCAGGGGCGGCTCGAACGTCACGCTCCTCGACTGCAGCACGCCGAGCGGCACCGTGACCACGGCCTGCGCCGCCCGGTGCACCGCGCCGTCCTGCGTCCGGACGACCACCCCCGCGGCACTCCGCTCGACCCGCGTGACGACCTGCCCGAGCCGGACGTCGAGCCCGTCGGCGATGCGCTCCACGAACTGCCGGTACCCGCCGGGGAACACCACCTCGTCCCCGGGGACGTGCTCCTCGTCGAGGCCGTGCGCGTCGAGCGCGGAGCTCGTCGCGCCGCAGAGGTCCTCCACGCGGTGGCCCATGAACTCCCGCACGCGGGCCGCTCGCTCGTCGTCCCACCCGAGGTCGGCGAGCGCGAGGTCGACCGCCTCGGCGTAGGTCGTACCTGCGGGTGCGTGCGCGATGACGGCCTCGAGCCGGACGTCGGTCGTCGCGACGTCGTCCACCCACCGGCGCTGCTCGAACGCGTTCAGCCGTGAACCGTCCGGGGCGTGCATGGCGATCGACCCCTCCGGCTGGAAGCTGCCGACGGTGAACACCGAGCTCTCGATGCCGAACGCATCGCGGAGGACGGTCAGGGGGTTGCCGTCGATGCCGTGGATCCAGGACGCCCCGAGGTCGACGGGCACGCCGAGGTCGTCGTCCGTCCAGGTCCGTCCGCCGATCCGGTCCCGGGCCTCGAGCACGACGACGTGCTGCCCCGAGGCGGCGAGGCTGCGCGCGGCGGTCAGGCCGGACATACCGGCACCGACGACGATCGTGTCGAGTTCAGTCACGGTCCGATTCTGCCCGCGCCGTCCACGAGAAGTGCCCAACGGTCGCCTCGAGTCGCCCACCCGATACTTCGGCACCGCTCACCGGCGCGGGCCAGGCGCGGGCGCGGGCGCGGGCGCGGGCGCCAGACGCGGGCGCGGGCGCGGGCGCGGGCGCCAGAGCGGGCGTCAGGCTCCCGCCGCGACCCACTCGTCGGAGCCGTCGGCGAAGCGCTGGTGCTTCCAGATCGGGACCTCGTCCTTGACCAGGTCGACGAGCGCCGCGCAGGCCGCGAACGCCTGGCCCCGGTGCGGTGCCGCGACCGCGCAGGCGAGGGCGACGTCCCCGATGACGAGGTCTCCGACCCGGTGCAGGACGGCGATGCGCACGTCGGGGTGCTCGGCGACGATCGCGGCCGCGACGGACCGGATGACGTCACCGGCGGTCGGGTGCGCCTCGTAGCCGAGCGCGCTGACGCCCTTGCCGCCGTCGTGGTCGCGGACGACGCCGGCGAACGTCACGACCGCACCGTCCGCGCTCGTGGCGACCAGTGCCTCCAGTTCGGCCACGGTGACCGGGCGGTCGACGACGTCGGCCAGCGCGACCGCGCCGCCGCCGTCACCGGACGGGAGGAACGGAGCCGGTCCGCCTCCGGCCGGCGTCACGCGGACTCCCCGGTCCGCTGCCCCCGGGGCGCGTGCCCCTCGCCCTCGACCTGCGCGAGCAGGTGGTCGAGCAGCCCGTCGATGATGTCGAGGCCGTCCCGGACCCCGCCGCGCGACCCGGGCAGCGTCACGAGGAATGCTCCTCCCGCGCCGAGGCCGGCGACCCCGCGGGTGAGCAGGGACCGGACGCCGACGTCGGTCCCGCGACGACGCAGCTCCTCGATGATCCCGGGGATCTCGAGGTCGATGAAGGGTCCGACGGCCTCGGGGGTGCGATCGGAGGGCGTGACACCGGTGCCGCCCGTCGAGATCACCACACGCGCTCCCCCCGCGAGCTCGGCGGCCACGATCTCCGCGATCGGCCCGCCGTCCGCCACGATCACCGCGCTGTCGAGCGAGAACCCCCGCTCCCGGAGCCAGGCCGTGATCACCGGTCCGGTCGTGTCGAGGGCGACGTCGCGCGAGGCCTGCGTCGACACCACGATGACCGCCGCGCGACCCCGGTCACCGCTCCCTGCTCCATGCATGCTGCTGTCGGGGCTCATGCCGCACTCCAGTCGCCGGACCGGCCACCGTGCTTCTCGAGCACCCTGACGTCGGTCACCACGGCCGCTCGGTCGACGGCCTTCACCATGTCGTACACCGTCAGCGCCCCGATGCTCGCACCGGTCAGCGCCTCCATCTCGACACCCGTGCGCGAGGTGGTCCGCACCGACACCGTGATCGTCACACGGTCGTCGGCACCGACGATGTCGACCTCGACGCCCGCGATCGGCAGCGGGTGGCAGAGCGGGATGAGGTCCGAGGTCCGCTTGACGGCCATGATCGCCGCGATCCGTGCGGTGCCGATCACCTCGCCCTTGGGCAACGAGCCGTCGAGGATGCGCGCGACGACGTCCGGGCGGGTGACGAGCGTGGCGGTCGCCGTGGCGGAGCGCGCGGTGACCTCCTTGGCGGAGACGTCGACCATGTGCGCCGAACCGTCCGCCCGGACGTGGGAGAGGCCGTCCGCCCGCTCGTGGGACAGGTCGTTCGTCATCGGATGCTCCAGACGGTCAGGGGGTCGCCCGGTTCGACGCGGTCGACACCGAGCGGCACGTGGACGAGGTGTGTCGCGTCGGCGTAGTGGGCGAGCAGGTGGGAGCTCGCACCGCCGACGAAGGACACGCGGCCGTCGCGAACGGTACCGCGGCGGACCTGGTGCTTGCCTGCCGGCGACGGCGCCGCATCGGCCGCGGGGAGCGTCATGCTCGGACGGTCGGACGGCATCCCGGCGTGCGCGGCGAACAGCGGCCGGAGGAACACCTCGAAGGACACCAGGGCCGAGACGGGGTTGCCGGGGAACGCGATGACGGGGAGCGTCGAGTCCCCGAGCACCACCGTCCCTGTTGCCTGCGGACCACCCGGCTGCATCGCGACGCTCGTCACCACGAGGCCGCGGGGCTCGAGCGCCTCGCGCACCACCTCGTACGCCCCCATGCTGATGCCGCCGGTGGTCAGGACGAGGTCGGCCCAGCCGTCTGCGGCGTCGGTGACGGCGCCCAGGAACCCGTCGACGTCGTCCGGCACGCGGACGGCGCGCGTGGCGGCACCGACCTCGGCGAGTGCCGCGCGGAGAGAGGTGCCGTTGGCGTCGCCGATGGTGGATGCCGAGCCCGACGGCATCCCCGGCCCCGGAGTCGCGGGAGTCGGAGTCGCGGGACTCGGAGTCGCGGGCTCCGGCGCTGCGAGCTCGGACCCGGTCGACACGACGAGCACCCTCGGTCGACGCACGAGTCCCGCGCGCTCGACGCCGGCCGCCGCGAGGACACCGAGCAGCGCCGGTGTGACGGGGGCACCGGCGGGCGCGAGCACACCGCCGGCGGGGAGGTCGGAGCCGCGCGTCCGGACGAAGGTCCCCGGCACGAGGCCGACCGGTGCTGTGAGTTCGGGAAGGTCGAGCGCAGCCGGGAACCGGACGCCGAACGCCTCGACCGGGACGACGACGTCGGCACCGTCCGGGATCGGGGCGCCGGTCATGATCGGTGCCGCCTCACCCACCGCGAGGGAGCGCCGCACCACCCCGGCCGGGATCGGTCGCCCGACGCGGAGCCGTACGCCGGCGTCGGTCGACCGGAGCGCGAACCCGTCCATCTGGCTGTTGTCGAACGGCGGCAGGTCGATCGGTGTGGCGACCGCGCGACCGAGCACGCGGTGCCCTGCCCCAGCCCCGGCGTCGTCCACGAGGTCGTCGACGAGCCGTTCCTCCAGTCCGTTCCGCCGCAGTGCGTCGAGCGCCGGCGCGACGAGCGCGGCGACGGTCGCGCGGTGGTCGTCGATCGTGGGCATCCGCACCACTCCTCTCCCGCACGGTCCCCGCAGCACGATGCACCGCGTCCGCACCAGGTTCGTCGCTGGTTGCTGAGGGCCTTCCGAACGGTTGCCGAACGCCCATCGGTAGCGTAGCGAGCACGACGCCCACCGCGGAGAGGACGCCAATTGTCTGTGGAGAACTCCACCATCACCACCCCCGTCACGATCGGGGTGATCGGCGGTTCCGGCCTGTACTCCCTCTTCGAGGAGGGCACCGCGACCGAGGTCGACGTCGCCACGCCGTTCGGGCCGACGTCGAGTCCGATCAGCATCGGCACGATGGCCGGTCGCCGCGTCGCGTTCCTGACCCGGCACGGGCGCGAGCACTCCGTCGCGCCCCACCGCATCGCGTTCCGCGCGAACGTCTGGGCGCTCCGGAGCCTCGGTGTCCGGGCCCTCGTGTCCTCGAGCGCGGTCGGCGGGCTCCACCCGGACTACGCGCCGGGCACGTTCGTCCTGACCGACCAGATCATCGACCGGACGTGGGGTCGCGAGGACACCTTCTTCGACGCGGGGAGCGTGCAGCACCTGTCGTTCGCGGACCCCTTCGATCCCGTGCTCCGACGGACCGCCCGTGACGCGCTCGAGGCGCTCGGCATCGACGCGAAGCCGACCGGGACCTGCGTCGTCATCCAGGGTCCGCGCTTCTCGACGCGTGCGGAGTCGATCTGGCTCCGGAACGCCGGCGGCCACACCATCAACATGACGATGTCGCCCGAGGTCCCGCTCGCGGCGGAGCTCGGGATCGGGACGGTCAACCTGTCCTTCGTGACGGACGCCGACGCCGGGCTCGCGCCCGCCGAGGACGAGGACGGCCTGGAGGCACGACCAGCGTCCGACGACACAGCCGGCGGTCCGGCGGATGCCCCGGCCGGACAGGCCCAGCAGGCCGGACAGGCCGAGACCGCCGTCACGCACCAGCTCGTGATGGACCGCCTGGCCGAGGCGAACCGCACCATCGTCCGCGCGATCGAGTCCATCGTCGCCGGCATCCCCGAGGACTACGCACCCCGCGAGCTCGTCCCGGCCTCCGCCACGGCCGAGGTCCTCGCTCGGCAGGTCACCGCGTGAGCGCCGAGGGCAGGACGGGCCTCCTCGTGACGGGCGGCGCCGGGTTCATCGGCTCCGAGATCGTCCGTCGTGCCGTCGCCGGCGGGTACGCCGTCCGGGTCCTCGACTCGTTCCGCCCCGATGTCCACGGCGACCCGACCATCGCGGTGGAGGCCCTCGACGCCCTCGGGGTCGAGGTCGTGCGCGCCGACGTCCGCGATGGCGATGCCCTCGACGGAGCGCTCCGCGGCATCGACGTCGTCTGCCACCAGGCCGCCAAGGTCGGCCTCGGCGTCGACTTCCAGGACGCGCCGGACTACGTCTCGAGCAACGACCTCGGCACCGCGACCGTCCTCGCGGCGATGGACCGCGCCGGCGTCGACCGGTTCGTCGTCGCGAGCTCGATGGTGGTCTACGGCGAGGGTGCGTACCGGACGTCGAGCGATGACCCGACGAGGCCACCGGCACGCCGCCGCGAGGACCTCGAGGCCGGACGATTCGACCCGATCGGCCCCGACGGCGAGCCACTGCGGCCGGAGCTCATCGACGAGGCGTTCGCCCTCGACCCGCGGAACGTCTACGCCCAGACGAAGGCGGCCCAGGAGCACCTGGCGTCCTCGTGGGCGCGTGCCACCGGTGGCCGTGCGATCGCGCTCCGGTACCACAACGTCTACGGCCCGGGCATGCCTGCGAACACCCCCTACGCCGGTGTCGCGTCGCTCTTCCGCTCCGCGATCGCGCGGGGCGAGTCGCCGCGCGTGTTCGAGGACGGCGGCCAGCGGCGGGACTTCGTGCACGTCGCCGACGTCGCGGACGCGAACCTCGCCGCCGTCGAGGCGACCGGTCGTGTCGACCCGGACAGCTTCGCGGCCTACAACGTCGGCTCGGGAGCGGTCCACACCATCGGCGAGATGGCCGCCGCGATCGCCGGACCCGACGGGCCACAGCCGGTCGTCACCGGGGAGTTCCGCCTCGGCGACGTCCGTCACGTCACGGCATCGAGCGCGCGGATCGCCGACGCGCTCGGGTGGCGTGCCGCGGTCGGGTTCCAGGACGGCATGCGGGAGTTCCGCGACGCCCCCCTCCGCGCCGCCGTCGTCGAACGGTGACGAGCAGTTGCCAGGGTCCGCCCCGTAGCATGCTGCATCAGACATTCCGGGCACCATCGCCCGCGTGCCGAGCCACCGATCACGAGGAGCGTTCCGAATGACCAGCATGAACGTCGACGTGATCCTGCCGTGTCTCGACGAGGCCGAGGCACTCCCCCGGGTGCTCTCCCGCCTGCCGTCCGGCTACCGCGCGATCGTCGTCGACAACGGCTCGACCGACGGTTCGGCCGACGTCGCCCGGGCGCACGGTGCGATGGTCGTCACGGAACCGCGGAAGGGCTTCGGGTCCGCGTGCGCGGCCGGGGTCGCCGCCGCCACGGCCGACATCGTGGCGTTCTGCGACGCGGATGCGTCCATGGACCCGCTCGAACTCACGATGCTCGTCGACCGGGTGTCCTCCGGACGCGTGGACCTCGCGCTCGGACGTCGCCGCCCGACCGGGGCGGGCGCCTGGGCACCGCACGCGCACTTCGCGAACATCGTGCTCGCGTTCCTCATGCGCCGCGCGACCGGCTACCGACTGCACGATCTCGGCCCGATGCGCGCGATGCACCGTGACGCGCTCGTCGCCCTCGACCTGCAGGACCGCCGGAGCGGGTACCCGCTCGAGATGGTGCTCGCGGCACACCGGGCAGGCTGGAGCGTGGACGAGTCCGACATCGGGTACGCCCAGCGCATCGGCGACAGCAAGGTGACCGGCACGCTCCGCGGCACCGTGAACGCCGTCAAGGACATGTCGCGGCTGCTGCGCCGCTACCGCAACGAGGCCCGCGGCCGCGTGGTCGCACCCGGCCCCGTCGCGGACGCGACCGGTCCCGTGACCGCTGCCGCGCCTCCCGAGCGTCCCGCCGACCCCGCGTCGGACCCGACCCGCGCTGCCGGGGTCCGCTCGTGACGGCCGTCGCCCTCATCGCGAAGGAGTGCGTGCCCGGCAAGGTCAAGACCCGGCTCGCGCCCGCGATCGGCTTCGACGCGGCCGCGGACGTCGCCGCCGCGAGCCTCGCGCACACCATCGACGCCGTGCTGCAGATGCCTGCGACGCGACGGATCCTGCTGTTCGACGGCACGAACGCCCCGGCCGGCACCGAGTCCTTCGAGATCATGCCGCAGGTGTCCGGCGACCTCGACGAGCGGATCGCGGCGTTGTTCGACGCGGTCGACGAGCCCACGCTCCTCGTCGGCATGGACACCCCGCAGCTCACCGCGTCGCACGTGGCACCGGTGTTCGGGTCCGACGGTGCCGGCGATCCCGGTCGGGACGCCTGGTTCGGGCCGGCGTCCGACGGCGGGTTCTGGGGCCTCTGGCTCCGCGAGCCCGACGGCGACCTGGTCCGCGGCGTGCCGATGTCGCGGGACGACACCGGCGCTCGGCAGCTCGAGCGACTCCGCGCGGCCGGACTCCGGGTCGGCGTCCTCGACGAGCTCCTCGACGTCGACACGATCGACGACGCCGTGACCGTCGCAGATCTCGTCCCCGGCTCCCGCTTCGCACTGGCGCTCGAGACCGCCACCACCACGGAGGTGCTCCGATGACCGACGTCCAGCCCGCCCGCTCGGCCTTCGGAGCCGGCGGCGACGAACCGTACGCCGAGGCCCTCCGCACCGACGGACACATCCGACTCACCGACCCCGACCGCCCCGACACCGTCGTGACCTTCGACGTCGGCCGCTGGTCCGCACCGGCCGACCACGTCGACCGGTCCCTGTTCGCCGGCGTCGACGGCCCGGTCATCGACATCGGGTGCGGTCCGGGTCGGATGCTGCTCGCCGCAGCCGACATCGGTGTCCCGGCACTCGGCATCGACGTCTCACCGGTGGCTGTCTCGATCGCGAACCGCGGTGGCGGGAACGCCGTCCGTGGCTCCGTGTTCGACCCGGTCCCGGACGAGGGACACTGGGACACCGCACTCGTGATCGACGGCAACATCGGGATCGGTGGGGATCCCGAAGGACTCCTCCGCCGGTGCCGGGACATCGTCAGGACCCAGGGCCGCGTCGTGGTCGAGACGAACCCGGACGACGACGTCGATCGGGTCTTCGACGCCACGATCATCGGGGCGGACGGCCGGGCGAGCGGGACGTTCCCCTGGGCCGAGGTCGGACGGCTCACGCTCCTCCGGCACGCCGCGTCCGCAGGGCTCGTGGCCCGGGCGTCGTGGGTCTCCGGCGGCAGGGCGTTCACCGAGCTCATCGCCTGACCGAGGTCCGACGGCTTCCGGCGCAGCCGCCGGACTCGATCGAGTTCGTGGTGCTGGTGATGTTGGTGATGCCGATGGGGTTGGTGGATCTGCCCCGGGAACGGCCTGGATCTCGCCGGAGTGTCCCGTTGACGGGGCCTGATCGCCGCCTGGATCGCATCGTGCACAGGGACCGCGAACACACCCGGTTGGGGGTACTGCGCTCGACAACTCCTCGCTTACTCTCGAGTGGGCGCCGGTAACAGGGGACTGTCGCCCTCGATCAGGGAGTCTCTTCGTGCAACCCAGAACCAAGGTGGGCCTCGCCGCTGTCGCGACGACCATCTGCGCGACCATCGCGCTGACCGTCGGGCCGGCCAACGCCGTCACCCTCTCCGCTCCAGAGGTCGCGACCGCGGCCTCACCGACCCCCACGGCGACGCCGAGCACCTCCGCGACCGCGTCGCCGAGCGCTACGCCGTCGTCCAGCACGACCGCGTCACCGAGTGCAGCTCCGACCACGGCGCCATCCGCGTCGACGCCATCCGCGTCGACGGAGGACACCACGACGGACCCGACGCTCGCCGAGCAGAACGCCGCCGGCAACCACGAGATGGGATCGACGATCCCGAAGGAGGCGGCGACCGTCACGCGGCCACTCCTCCGCGCAGCCGTCGCGCAGGGCTCCGTCCCCGGGATCCCGGGCATCGACATCAGCGCCTGGCAGACGGGTGTCAACTGGCAGTCGGTCGCGAACTCCGGGACGAAGTTCGCGTACATCAAGGCCTCCGAGTCGACGACGTACACGAGCTCGCAGTTCAGCCAGCAGTACCAGGGCTCGTACAAGGTCGGCATGATCCGTGGCGCCTACCACTTCGCGGTCCCGAACAAGTCGAGCGGGGCGACGCAGGCGAACTTCTTCATGAACAACGGTGGCGGCTGGTCGGGAGACGGCCAGACGCTCCCCCCGCTGCTCGACATCGAGTACAACCCGTACTCCGGCTCGGACGGCACGAACACCTGCTACGGCCTGTCGCAGGGTGCGATGGTGCAGTGGATCAGTGACTTCTCGAACACCATGAAGGCCCGGACCGGCATCTGGCCGGCGATCTACACCACGACCGACTGGTGGCGGACCTGCACCGGGAACAACGCGGCCTTCGGGTCGAACCCGTTGTTCATCGCGCGGTACCCCGCCGCGCTGTCCTCGGGCGCCGGCACGCTGCCCGCCGCGTGGTCGAAGTACGCGCTGTGGCAGTACAGCTCCAGCGGGAGCGTCCCCGGCATCGGGGGGAACGTCGACCTCGACACGTTCAACGGGACCGCGAACGGTCTGAGCCAGCTCGCGAGGACCGGCAACGCGGAGTCGGCCACGGTCACCCCCGCGCCACCCGCGACCCCACCCGTGCTGCCGAACGCCACGACATCGCTCTCCGCGGTCGGCACGTTCTACGGCGGGCAGCAGCTCGCATCGTCGAACAAGCAGTACACGATGAACATGCAGGCCGACGGCAACCTCGTGGTCTACGGCAACGGGCGTGCGCTGTGGTCCACCGGCACCAGCCGGAACCCGGGCTCGACGGTCGTCATGCAGGCGGACGGCAACTTCGTCCTCTACAACGCGTCCGGCCGCGCGCTGTGGTCGAGCGGGACCAGTCGGAGCGGTGCGACCAAGGTCAGCATCCAGGACGACGGCGATCTCGCGATCACGGCCGACTCCTCGGTGAAGTGGCACAGTGGCGCGCCGGGTGCCGACTCCGCGGTCCCGGGCACGAAGTTCATCGCGGGCCAGTACCTGCACTCGCCGAACGGCGCGAAGCGCGTGGTGCTGCAGTCCGACGGCAACTTCGTCCTCTACAGCGGTGACCGGGCGATCTGGTCCACCGGGACGTCGCGAACGGGCTCCGGAGCTCGCATCGACCTGCAGACCGACGGGAACGTCGTGCTGTACAACGCGTCGAACACCGCGATCTGGTCGACCGGGACGAGCCGTTCCGCCGCGAACCGACTGGTGGTGCAGAACGACGGGAACATGGTGCTCTACCGCGGGGCCGTCGCCATCTGGAGCACCGGGACGAGCAACCGGTAGCAGGACGACGACACGAGGACCTCCGCCACCCTTCGGGGACGGCGGGGGTCCTCGTGTCGTCCGGGTGCGGAACCGGCCGGGGCCAGCGCGGTCGGGCACCGGGCGGGGTCAGCCCGGTCGGCGGTCAGCCCGCTCGGCGGTCAGCTCGGTCGGGCCCCGGAGCCTCGGCGTCGCACGACGCGGCCGACGACCAGCACGGCGACGACGACCGCGGCGAGCACCGCCTCGACCACCAGGAAGCGCAACGTGTAGTCGAACGGCAGCACCGTCGGGTTCTTGACGCCGTGGTGCTTCGCCGCGATCTCGGGGAGCACGGTCACCGCGAGGACGGCACCGAGGACGATCGCCGCCTGCACGACGACGAGCATCCAGGTCCGCACGGTTCGGCCGGTCCGCCGGAGCGTGATGCCGACCAGCACGATGAACGGCGACAGGATCGCGTCGTGCAGGACCACCGCTCCGAGGAGCCAGGTCGCGAGTCCCCAGATCCGGTTCGGCTTGAGCGTCGTCACCATCGTGTACGCGCCGAACGCCAGGACGAGCACGCCGAGCCAGACGAGGACGATGCGGGCGACCCGGACCCGACGGTCGACGGCCGACGGCGACTCCGCGGCGGTCACGAGATCACCTCGATGCTCGCGAGCCACTTGGTCTGCAGCACACCGGGGCGCCCGGGCGCGATGATGCGCGCCGGGTACCCGTGGTCGATGTCGAGGTCCGAGCCGTTCAGCTCGAGGGCGATGAGGGTCGTCGGGTCGGACGTGTACTCGGGCCCCATGTCCATGATCCGGTAGCCGCCGTGCTGCTCGAGGCTGGTGACCCGGACCCGCGACGCGGGCGGCGCTCCGACGAGACCGACGACGTCGCGCATCCGAACGCCACGCCAGGACCCCATCTGGCTCCAGCCCTCGACGCACGAGATCGGCAGGTCGGCGTCCACCAGGCCCATCGCGCGGAGGTCGTCGCGTGAGAACCGCTTGCGGATCCCGTTGCCCGCGATCGTGAGGCCCCAGTCATCGGCCATCGCGGTCTCGAGGACCCCGGCGGCCTTCGCGGTCCGGTTCACCGGGAGGTCGTTCGGCCCGATCCCACGCTGACGGGGACCGAACACGTTGAACGGCACGCCGAGCGTGTTGGACTGCCCGACCGTCAGCACGACGACACCGGCGACCGCGGCTCCGATCCCCGCGAAGAACCCGCGTCGCGCCAGTCGCTGGCGACGTCCGACGCGCACGGGGTCGGGAGCGGGGTCACTGACCGGGAGGTGCTCGACGCCCTCGGAGACCGGCGCGTCCGCGATCCAGTCCTCGCCGGTGACGTCGGGCGCGGACGCACGCTCGTCGTCCGCCAGCCGGGAGGCCCGCGCCGCGTCCGCCCGCTCGGCCTGCGTCTCGACCTGGGTCGCGTCCGCGGCCCCGTCCATCCACCGCATCACGCGGCCGGTGAGCCCGCGGGGTGCACGCGCATCGTCGGCCAGGACCGGGGCGACGAGCTCGCTGCCGACCGTCCGGTCCTCGACGAACCGACCGTCGGTGTCGTAGGAGTCACGCTTCCGCCAGTAGCGCGCGATGATCCGCAGCTTCACCCCGATGTGGATGGCGAGCGAGCCGATGAGCACGTACGAGAGGGCGTAGTGCGTCTGCTTGAAGGGGAACGGCCACGGGTACCACTGGTAGGTGTTCACGAGACCGGTCATCACCTGGACGATCGCCGCGGACACGAACACCGCGATGGAGGCCCGCTCGAGCAGGTGCAGCAGGCCGCGGACGGGCGGGTCCTGCGCCAGTGCCGGCATGACGGTGTTGAGCTTGCCGAGGAGCAGCGGGATGATCGCGATGCCGGCCGTGATGTGCAGGCCCTGGGTGAGCTGGTAGAGCTGCGTGGGGCGTGTCGGGAAGTGCATCCACGGCAGCGGCTCCTGCAGGAAGTGGCTGTAGAGACCGGTCCCGAAGCAGACCACGAAGGCGAGCCCGAGCAGTCGTCCGAGGACCACGGCCGAGCGCGCGTTGCGGTTCGGCGAGGCCAGTCCTCGCCGGACGTCGTTCAGGAGCCGGTGCACGAGGTTCATGGAACCATGCCGAGCGGCCACCGGGCCGTGAGGACACCGATCGTGATGGCATCGACGCCGGACGACGCGACGCCGCCCGGTAGCCTCGACGGACCATGCCCTCGCAGCCCGCCGTCGTCCGTCGCGCCACCGGACCCGGTCTCCGTGATCGCTCCCGGACGTGGACCATCGTGGCCGCCGTGGGCGTGCTGGTGCTCGCGGCGGTCGTCGCGTTCGGTGTGACGCATCTCGGCTACCTCCGTTCGGGTCATCGACATGCATTCGTCACGTGGACCCTGATCGCTTGGGTGGTGTTCGTCCTGGCGGTGCTCGCGCTCCGGTTCGTGCCCCGCCGACAGGCCACGTGGCTGGTCGTCGCGGGTGCCGTCGTCCTCGGGCTCGCGGCGATGGTCGGGCAGCCGAACACGAGCTCGGACTCCGCCCGGTACGCCTGGGACGGCATCGTGCAGCTCCACGGCATCTCCCCGTACGCACACACCCCCGGCGCCCACGCCCTGGCCGGGATCCGCCCGGACTGGCTGTTCGGAAGTCCGACCGCGCACGTCGTCCCGCAGTTCGACGGCCCGACCTACTGCCCCGGGGACCGGATCCAGACCGGGCGCGACACCCTCACGAACCACCGGCTGTGCACCCCGATCAACCGGCCGGACGTGCCGACGATCTACCCGCCGATGGCCGAGCTCTGGTTCGCGCTGGTCCGGAGCGTCGTGCCGGTGACCGCGACGTACTGGCCGATGCAGCTCGCCGGGCTCGTCGTCTCGCTCGGCGTCACACTCGGGCTGCTCGCCGTCCTCCGTCGCTCCGGGCGCTCCCCGTGGTGGGCGGCGCTCTGGGCGTGGTGCCCGCTCGTGCTGTCCGAGGCGGTGACGAACTCGCACGTCGACGTCATCGGTGCCGCCCTGGCGACGGCCGGGGCGGTGCTCGTGGCGTACGGCAGACCGATCTGGGGCGGGATCGCCCTGGGGGCCGCGACGAGCTCGAAGCTGATCCCCGCGATCGCGTTCCCGGCGTTGCTCGGGCGTGCGCGCGGATGGCTCGCAGCGCTCGTCGGCGTCGTCGTGTTCGCGGTGCTGTACGTGCCGTACGTCGTCTCGACGGGGCCCGAGGTGCTCGGCTACCTGCCCGGCTACCTCACCGAGGAGGGCTATGAGGACGGCTCCCGGTACGCCCTCGTGTCGCTCGTCACCTCGGGGACGGCTGCGACGGTGGTCGTCGGCGTCGTCGTGCTCGTGGCCGCCGTGCTCGCGTGGCGGCTCGCCGATCCCGCTCGTCCCTGGAGCGCCCAGGTGCTGATGATCGGCGTGACCTTCCTCGCCGTCACCCCGCGCTACCCCTGGTACGCACTGCTCATGATCCCCTTCGTGGTGCTGTCCGGCCGGTGGGAGTGGATGGCGCTCGGGCTCGCGATCACCGTGCGTCAGATGTGGCCGAACACCGACGCGTACCGGTGGTGGCTCCTCGGTGCGATCATCGTCATCGTCGTCGTGACGCTGGTCCGCACACCCCGCTCGGAGTGGCGGCGTTGGGCGAACCTGCTGGTGGGCCGACGTATCCTCGCTCCATGAGCATCGACCTCGGCATGCCCCGCCGTGGCATCGGGAACGGGACGATCGGGGCGGACGCGATCCGTCCCTCCAGTCCGCCTCCCGGCTCCGCCGGACCAGCCGGTTCCGGACGGTCTGGAGGCCCTGCTCCCGTTCCCGACGGCGGCCCCCGTCCCGACGTACCGGGCCTGGTCGACCGGTTCGGCCGCCGCGGGATCGACCTCCGCGTCTCGCTCACCGAGCGCTGCAACCTCCGCTGCACGTACTGCATGCCCGCCGAGGGGCTGCCGGTCGGGCCGGCGGATGCCATGATGACCGCCGACGAGATCGCGCGCCTCGTCCGGATCGGCGTGCGCGACCTCGGTGTCCGCAAGGTGCGGTTCACCGGCGGTGAGCCGCTGCTCCGCGCGGACCTCGTCGACATCGTCCGCGCGTGCGCTGCGCTTCCGGACCGGCCCGAGCTCTCCCTCACGACGAACGCGATCGGTCTCGCATCCCGGGCGCAGACGCTCGCCGACGCCGGCCTCGACCGGATCAACGTCTCGCTCGACACCATCGACCCCGACACCTTCGCGACGATGACGCGGCGACCGTTCCTCGACCGGGTCCTGGCGGGGGTCGTCGCCGCGCACGAGACGGGGATGTTCGTCAAGGTGAACGCCGTGCTCCTCCGCGGGGAGAACGACCACCAGGCGGCCTCGCTGTTGGCGTGGTGTCTGTCGCGCGGGTACGAGCTGCGGTTCATCGAGCAGATGCCCCTCGACGCCGGACACAGCTGGGACCGGTCGACGATGGTGACGGCTGCCGAGACACGGGCGCTCCTCGGCGAGCGGTTCGTGCTGCGGCCGCACCCTGCTCCTCGGGACGGGGCGCCCGCCGAGCGGTACGACGTGTTCGTGCGCGGCGCCGGTGTCGCCGGTGTCGCTGGTGTGGCCGATGTGGCTGGCGGTCCGGCGACCGGGGCATCGCTCGGGACCGTCGGGATCATCGCCAGCGTCACCGAGTCGTTCTGCGCCGACTGCACCCGGACCAGGTTGACGGCCGACGGCCACGTCCGGAGCTGCCTGTTCTCCGACGAGGAGACGTCCCTGCTCGACGCCGCGCGAGCGGGCGCGTCCGACGACGAGCTGGCTGACGTCTGGCGGCGGGCGATGTGGGCGAAGCCGCGGGACCACGGCACGGACCACGACGGGATCGTCCAGCCGGCGCGCTCGATGTCCGCGATCGGGGGATGACGTGACCACGATGCGGTTCTTCGCGGCGGCCCGGGCGGCGGTCGGGGTGTCGTCCATGTCGGTGCCGGTGTCGTCGACGTCGGTGCCGGGCGGGGCGGTCACCCTCGGCTCGGCGCTCGGTGCGGTGGTCGCTGCGGACCCCGCGCGCTGGGAGTCCCTGCAGGAGCGGTGCTCGTACCTCGTCGACGGGGTCACGACGCGCGATCGTTCGGCATCGTTGGTGGGCGTCGAGCTCGTCGACGTGATGCCGCCCTTCGCCGGGGGCTGAGGGGCGAAGGGCTGGTGGCGGGCAGGGCATCCTCACTCACCCCACCGATTCGGGACATCCGGACAGTGAACGGACGCGGCCGGATGTCCCGAAGTGGTGTGTCCTGACGCGGATCGGTCACTCGGGCGGCCCGAACGAGAGCCAGCGCTCCTCGATCCGGTAGCCGAGGCGCTCGTTCATCCGGATGCTCCCGGCGTTCACCTGGGCCCCGCCCGTGCCGAACACCCGCGCACCGTCCTCGGCGAGCGCGATGATCGACGCAGCCTTCACCGCGACGGCCAGTCCCTGCCGCCGGTGATCGCGCCGCACCGACGTGAAGTCCGTCTCGGCGCGGTCGTCCCCTGGCCGGGCGACGGTCACCGCGACGAGCTCACCGCCGCGCACGGCACCGAACACCCGCGCCCCGCTGGTCCAGAGCGCACGGACGTCGTCCTCGGTCCGCTCCGGCACCGAGGTCGCCGGTCCCGCCGGGTAGTCGTCGTGCGTTGCGCGTTCGAGATCCATGACGGCTGCAGCCCACTCCGGCCCGAGCTCACGGACGTCGTACCCGAGCGGTGTCGCCGCACGCACTGCCGCGCGGGCTGCCCCGAGGTCCGGCGGGTCGGCGAGCCGCATCCGCGCACCCCATGACTCCGCGACGACCCGCCACCCTGCGGCGGCGAGGTCGGCCGCTCGCGGATCGGTGGACTGGACGGTTTCGTGTTCCCCGGGCACGGGTCCACTATGGCAGCGCGTGACCTCGGCCACCGACGGGCAGCACGGCCGGACCGCCGACGTGTTCGGGACACGCGAGCAACGAACGACCGCGTCCCGATGTCCCGAACCGGTCTGTGGGAGCCGCACCGCGCCTCCAGACCGAACAGGCCGAGCCGTCACGCCGCGCGGGTCGCGCCGGCGAGACGGTCACCTCATCGGCCGGGAGGCCCACGGTCACCACGGCGCCGACCCTCGCGTCCGCCACCTGCACCGCACGCACGGTCGCATCGACCACGAACTCCCCCGCGACCACCCGGACCAGACCGTCGCGGGGCTCGAGCCGGTCGACGGTGCGGGCGACACGCGTCCACCCCTCCCCCGGACCAGCGTCGGACCGGATCAGCCGCGCGGCCGTCGGGTGGTACGCCGCGATCGCCGAGCTCCCCGGGGCGGCGTCGACCTCGGCAGCCGCCACGAGGGTGCCGTCGGCGAGCCGGATGCCCGACGGATCCGCAGTCCCTCGGAGCAGTGCGAGCCCGGAGAATGCCGCACCGAACCCGCTCCTCGGCCGCCGCAGAACGGTGTCGACCGGTCCCGCCTCGACGATGCGCCCGCCCTCGAGCACCACCACCCGATCCGCCAGCTTCATCGCCTCGAGCGGGTCGTGCGTCACGAGCAGCGCGCTCCGTCCGACGAGCACCTCCGCGATCGCCGCACGGACCTCGGTCTGCGCCGCGACGTCGAGTGCCGACGTCGGTTCGTCGAGGAGCAGGAGTGCGGGGTCCGTCGCCACCGCCCGGGCGATCGCGACCCGCTGCGCCTGCCCGCCCGAGAGCGTGCTCGGGCGCCGGTGAGCGAGGTGATCCGCACCGACCGCGACGAGCCCCTCGTGCGCCCTGGTGCGGGACGACGACCGCGAGGACCCCGAGGCACGCGGACCGTACGCCACGTTGTCGAGGACGGACAGGTGCGGGAAGAGCGACGGCTCCTGACCGACCATGCCGATCCGGCGGCTGTACGAGGAGACCCGGACCCGTCCGTCCGCGAACACCGTCCGCCCGGCGAGCGCGATCTCGCCGGCGTCCGGTCGGACGAGTCCCGCGACGACGTCGACGACCGTGGACTTGCCGGCACCGTTCGGACCGATGAGCGCGACGGTCTCGCCCTGCTCGATCTCCAGGTCGACGTCGAGACCACGAGCCACGAGGACGAACCGGATGCGACCTGCGGCGCTCACGCCAGGGCCTCCCGCCGCCAGCGCACCGACGACGAGCCGATGACGAGGATCGCGACCACGACGAGGACGAGCGCCAGGGCGACCGCCGTGTCCGGATCGATCTCCCGCTGCAGGTAGATCTCGAGCGGCAGGGTCCGCGTGACGCCCTCGAGACTGCCGGCGAACGTCAGCGTCGCACCGAACTCGCCGAGCGCCCTCGCGAAGCAGAGCACGAGCCCGGACACGATCCCCGGCAGGACCCGCGGTGCGGTCACGGTCAGGAACACCCGCGTCGGCCCGGCTCCGAGCGTCGCGGCGACCCGCTCGTACCGCCCGCCGGAGACCCGGAGTGCCCCCTCGATCGCGGTGACGAGGAACGGCATCGCGACGAACGTCTGGGCGATGACCACGGCGGTGGTCGTGAACGCGATGCGGACACCGTGGTCGGCGAGGAACGACCCGACCGGCCCGATCCGTCCGAACGCCGCGAGGAGCGCGAGCCCACCGACGACCGGCGGCAGCACGAGGGGCAGCAGCACCACGGCACGGAGCACCCCGATCCACCTGGCTGTCGACCGGGCGAACACGACCGCGAGCGGGAACCCCAGAACGAAGGACGCCCCGGTCGCCGCGGCAGCCGTCCCGACGCTCAGCCCGAGCGCCGTCAGCGAGGACCGCGAGGTCACGAGCGCACCGAACGACGCCCAGTGCACGTTGCCGATCATCGCGAGCACCGGGACGACGACGAACAGGCCGCCGAGCACCGCCGGGACGGGCAGCCACCACGGGAGCGCCGGCCGGACCACGCTGGTCCGCTGGCCACCCCGGGCTACCCCGGCAGGTGACGTCACGGCTTCTGGAAGCCCGCCGCCCGGAGCACCTTCTGCCCGGCCGACGACCGGACGTACGACATGAAGGCCGCGGCGAGCGTCGGGTTCTGGCTCTCCTTGAGCACACCGATCGGGTAGGTGTTCACGGCCTCGTCGCTCTCCGGGAACCGCACGCCGTCGACCTTGCCGGCGGCGCCCTGCACATCGGTCACGTAGACGAGCCCGGCGTCGGCCTGCCCGGACTCCACCTTGCCGAGGACGTCGGTGACGGACTGCTCCTCGCTCACGGGCGTGAGCGTCGTGCCCGTGGCGGTCTCGACCTCCTGCGTCGCGGCACCGCACGGCACCGGGGCAGCGCACACGACGACCTGGAGGTCCGAGCCGGCGAGGTCGTCGAAGCTCGTCACCTTCTTCGGGTTGCCGGGGGCCACGGCGATCTCGAGGACGTTCTTCGCGAAGTCCTGCGGCGAACCGGACGCCAGGTCGGTGCTGGCGAGCTTGGCCATGTTCGCCTCGTCCGCGGCGGCGAACACGTCGGCGGGGGCTCCGGCCTGGATCTGCGTGACGAGGTCGCTCGACCCAGCGAAGGAGAACGTGATCGTCGTCCCGGGATGCGCCGCTTCGTACCGCGTGCCGAGCTCCGTGAAGGTCTGCTGGAGCGACGCCGCCGCGAACACCGTGATGTCCCCGGTCGGACCGGCCGAGCGCGACGACGACGCGGAGCCGGACGACGACGCGTCGGCGGACGAGGACGACGAGCCGTTCGAGGAGCAGCCGGCGAGCGCGAGCACGGCGACGACCGCAGTGCCGATCGCGACGAGTGGACGGCTGGTGCAGATCATTCGGTTCCCTCGTGCTCTGGTTCGACGACCGGTGCGGCCCCGGCGGCCTCGACGGGTGCGGCCTCGACGACCACCATCGTCGCCTTGACGACCGCGACGGCGACGGACCCGACCTCGAGCCCGAGGTCACGCACCGCCTCGGCGCTCATCAGCGACACGACGCGGTGCGGCCCGCACTGCAGCTCGACCTGCGCCATCACCCGGTCGGCGACGACGTCGGTGACGATCCCGACGAACCGGTTCCGCGCCGAGCTGTGCACCGCCGAGGCCGGGTCGGCCAGCTGCGTGGCCCGCTCCTTGCCGTACTCGGCGAGCTCGCGGCCGTCGACGACCGCACGTCCGGCGTCGTCGGCGAACCGTGTGAACGTGCCGCCGTCGACGAGTCGTCGGACGGTGTCGTCGCTCACGCCGAGGTAGGTGGCTGCATCGCGGATCCGCAGTTGCGTCATGATGTGATCACCCTATCCGCATCTGCGGCGCAACAGGGACCTCGATCAAGGCGTGACGAGCGGCCGGTCCTCGCGGATCCAGGCCGCGACACCGCCGTCGAGCACCTGCACGTCGCGCCCGGCACCGGCACCGAGCGCCCAGGCGTCGGCTCGTGGCCCCCGTGCGCAGTAGACGACGACCGGCACACCGTCCGGCAACTCCGCGGGGGTCACGCTGCCGGCGATCACACCGTCGGCGCGCTCCGCGTCGGTGCGCACGTCGACGACCGCCAGTGGCGCGCCGGACGCGAGCCGTGCCTCCAGTCCGGCGGGCGACAGCCGCGGTGCGGCAGGAACGGCCTGGAGGCGCGGCGGGCGTCGCGACGTCGGCCCGCGTCGCAGGGCACTCTCGACGAACGTCCACGTGGCGGCGTCCACCGTCAGGACGCGGCCGAGCAGCGGTTCGCCGACACCGGTGACGAGCGCCACGACCTGCGCCGCCATCACCCCGCCGACCACGGTGCAGAGTGCCGGGAGCACGCCGTCGACGGCGCACGAGCCGTCATCGAGGAACGGGTCCGGGTGCAGGTCGTGGAAGTCCACCGCTCCGGACGGGGCGGCGTCCCAGAACACCGCGACCTGACCGTCCGTCGCGAGGGCGGATCCCCACACGAACGGGATCCCGGCATCGGCGCAGGCGTCGGAGACGGCACGGGTCACGGCGACACCGTCGGCGGCGTCCACCACGACGTCGTGGCCGGCGACGAGCTCGGCGGCGTTGTCCGCGTCGAGGGCGGTGACGTCCGCCCTGACGTCGAGTTCGGGGTCCACGAGCCGGGCACGGGCCGCGGCGACCCCGGCCTTCGGGGCACCGACGTCCTCGGACGTGAAGAGCGTCTGCCTCGCGAGGTTCGACGCGTCCACCACGTCCGGGTCGACCACCGTCAGGCGCGCGAGCCCGCTCCCGGCGAGCAGCGCCACGACGGGTGCCCCGAGTCCCCCGGCGCCCACCACGAGCACGCGGGTCGCGGCGAGACGGCGGAGACCCGGCTCCCCGACGCCGCGGAGTGCAGCGGTGCGCGATCCGAGTCGCCGCCGCGCAGCGGAGAGTGCCGGCGCGGGTTCGACGAGCGGCTCCATCCCGTCACCATAGCCACCGAGCATCCCTCTGTATGGACGTCCGCTCCGAAGAACAGGGTGTGGATTCTCAGCGAGCAGTGCCGTCGCGGGAGAGCATCTGCCCAGATCCGGTGCGTAGCCTCCGTCCCGTGAGTTCTCCGCACACCGACAGCATCAGCGTCCAGCGCCCGTCGCGCGCCGGGTCGTCGTTGCGTGCGCTCACGGGCTCGTCGGTGCGCGAGACCGTCGTCGCCGTCGCGACCACCGCCGTCCGCGTCCCGGAGATCACGGTCGGCGCGCTCGCGTTCCTCGTCTCGGCGGTCTTCGCCTGGGTCCCCTCGCTCTGGTACGACGAGGGTGCCACCGTCACCAGTGCGACGAGGTCCTGGGCGGCACTCTGGGCGGAACTCCAGCACGTCGACGCGGTCCACGGCCTCTACTACGCGCTCATGCACGCCTGGTTCTGGCTCGTCGGGTACACCCCGTTCACACTCCGCCTGCCGAGCGCACTCGCCGTCGGGGTCGCCGCCGGGCTCGTCGTCGCGGTCGGACGCCGGATCGGTGGCACCCGGCTCGGTGTCGTCAGCGGCATCGCCTTCCTCGTGCTCCCGCGCGTCGTCTGGGCCGGCGGCGAAGGACGCCCGTACGCCACGATCACCACGCTGTCCGTCGCCCTGACCCTCGTCGGGCTCACCGCCGTCCGACGCACCCGCGGCGGGGTCCCGTGGTCGCGAGCGGGCCTCGGCTGGTGGATCGGCTACGGCGCCGTCGCGGCCGTCGCGGTGACCTTCAACGTCTACCTGGCGCTCGTCGTCGTGGCGCACGGTGTCGCACTCGTGTGGACGCTCCTCGCGCAGCGCGCCGCAGCAGGGCGTGCCGACCGGGCGGCCGACGTCGGCGGAGCAGCGCTCGGCCGGGGCACCGTGGGTGGTCTGGTCGATCCGCCACTCGTCAGCTGGCGGGTCAGTCGCGGCTGGCTCGTCGCCGGTGTCGTCGCAGCGGTCCTCGTCGTCCCGGTCGTCGTCCTCGTGATGCGGCAGTCCACGCAGGTCGCGTGGATCGGCGCTGTCGGACCCGGTACGGTCCGCCAGGTCTTCCGGACCGCCTGGTTCGGCGGCTCCACCCTCTTCGCGACCGTCGCGTGGCTCTGCATGGTGCTCGCGGTCGTCCTGGTGCTCCGTGCCGCCCGGGGGGCCGCACCGACCGCCCGGGAGCTCCTGCGGGCCCAGGCGGTCCGTGTCGTCCTGCCGCTCGTCGTCGTGCCGACCGCGCTGCTCCTCATCGTCACGGCAGCCGGTGAGCACCTCTACTCCCCCAAGTACGCCACGCTGAGCCTGCCGTTCGTGGCGCTGCTCATCGGTCTCGCGCTGACCGCGATCCGGCCCAGGGTGACCCTCGCGATCGCGGTGCTCGCGCTGGTGGCCATCTCGATCCCGACCACCGTCGCCGTGAAGACCCCGCACTCCAAGCAGGACTCGCACTGGGCGAACGCCGCGGCGATCGTGGAACGGCAGCGCTCCCTCGCGCCCGATGCCGACGAGGGTGTCGTGTTCGGGAGTGTCTGGCAGCACCCGTCGACGACGACGCAGATCATCCGCGACACCTACCCGACGGCCTTCGCCGGGATGACGGACCTCGCGGCGACGACCTCCGGCGCTCAGACCGGGCAGCTCTGGGACACGAACGGCGACATCACGACGACGGTGCCCTCGCGACTGGGCGACATCGACACCGTCTGGTACCTCGGCGCGAAGTCCCGCAGCATCCGGCACGAGCTCACGACGACACTCGAGGCCGAGGGGTTCACGGAGTCGCACGAGTGGATGGCGGGCACCACCGTCGTCAGCGAGTACACCCGGGCACCGCGGTAGCCCGTCGCCGAGCCGGCTGGTTCGAACCGCGTGAGCAGGCGCAGGCGTCCGCTCAGCGCGGGACGACGCGGGCGCCGTGCACGGGGCCCGTCGCCCGCACCACCGTGAGTCCCATCGCGCTCAGGGCGACCTGCACGTCGAGCGCCGCATCGGTGTCCGTCACGAGGAAGGCCACCGTCGGCCCACTCCCGGACACGATGCCCGCGAGCGCACCGGCCCGCTCCCCGAGCTCCAGGGTCGCGGCGAGGTCCGGCTGCAGGTGCATCGCCGGGGCCTGCAGGTCGTTGTGCAGGCACTCCGCGAGGAGTTCCGGATCGCCGGCGCGGATGGCCTGGAGCACGTTCGCCTCGACGTAGGGCAGGTCGCGGACGGGTGCGATGTCCGTCCGGTGCCGATCGCGGTGCTCGTCGAGGGCGGTGTACACGGCCGGCGTGGAGAGTCCGTAGTCCGAGAACACCAGCACCCAGGAGAACTGCCCCTGCGCGAGTGCCGGGCTGAGTTCGTCCCCGCGTCCGGTCCCGATCGCGGTGCCCCCGGCGAACGCGAACGGCACGTCGGCGCCGAGTCCCGCCGCGAGTCGCAGGAGCTCGTCGCGACCGAGTGCCGTGCCCCAGAGCGTGTCCACGGCGAGCAGGGTGGCCGCCGCGTCCGCGGACCCGCCGCCCATCCCCCCGGCGACCGGCACCTGCTTCTCGATGGTGAGCTTCACGCCGCCGGTGTACCCGGAGGCCGCTGCCACCGCGCGGGCGGCTCGGAGTGCGAGGTTCGAGTCGTCGACCGGCACGTCCGAGGTGTCGATCGGCCCGGTGAACCGGACGGAGAAGTCCTCGGCGTGCTCGGCCACGACGTCCTCGTACAGGGACACCGCCTGGTACGCCGTGGCGACGTCGTGGTAGCCGTCGGGCTGCAGCGCACCGACGGAGAGGTAGACGTTGATCTTGCCCGGGGCGCGGGTCCGCACCTTGGTCTCCGCTGCGGGCAACGTCATGGACCAAACCTATAACGGCTGGAATGCACGTTCCCCGCCGGGTGCCCGCGGACACTTTCGTGGGAAAGCGACGGACGGGGCCGGAACCGCGAGCGGATCGGTCGCTTTCGCAGGGAAACGACCGATCCCGCCGGAGGCCCCGCCGCCCGGCTCAGCCGTCCGACGACCCCGCCACCGCGAGACCCCGCTCGAGGTCCGCCAGCACGTCGTCGATGTGCTCGAGGCCGATCGACAGCCGCACGAGCCCCGGGCCGATCCCCGCCGCCGCCCGCGCCTCCGGCGTCATCTGCACGTGGGTCGTGGACGCCGGGTGCACGACGAGCGACCGGACGTCCCCGATGTTCGACACGTGGTCGAACAGCTCGAGCGCTCCGACGAACCGTCGTCCGGCCTCGATCCCGCCGGCGATCTCGAACGCCAGGACGCTCGACGGACCCTTCGGCACGTACCGCTGCGCCCGCTCGTACCAGGGGCTCGACGGCAGCCCGGCGTAGGACACCGAGAGCACGTCCTCACGGGCCTCGAGCCAGGCGGCCACCGCCTGCGCGTTCTCGACGTGCCGGTCCATCCGGAGCGACAGCGTCTGGATGCCCTGCAGGACGAGGAAGGCGTTGAACGGGGCGATCGCCGGCCCCAGGTCCGCCGCGAGCTTGGTCCGCGTCCGCATGATGAAGGCCCGGTTGCCGAACCGCTCGGCGAAGTTCGTCCCCGCGAACCCGGACTCGATCGTCGTCAGCTGCGGGTACTCGTGCGTGTGCGCCGCCCAGTCGAACGTCCCGCCGTCCACCAGCAGCCCGGCGATGGTCGACCCGTGCCCGGCGAGGTACTTCGTCGCGGAGTGCACGACGATGTCCGCACCGTGCTCGAACGGTCGCACGAGGTACGGCGTCGCGATGGTGTTGTCGACGATGAGCGGGACGCCGGCCTCGTGCGCCACGTCGGCGACCCCGCGGAAGTCGAGGACGTCACCGCGCGGGTTCGGGATCGACTCCCCGTAGAGCGCCCTCGTCGACGGTCGGATCGCGTCGCGCCAGGCGTCGAGGTCGTCCGGGTCCTGCACGAACGTGAACGCGATCCCGAGGTCGGTCAGCGTCGACGCGAAGAGCGTGTAGGTCGCGCCGTAGAGCGATGCCGATGCGACGATGTGGTCGCCGGCACGGGCGAGCCCGAGGATCGCGAGGGTCGTGGCCGCCTGACCGGATGCCGTCGCGAGCGCCCCGACCCCGCCCTCGAGGTCAGCGATCCGCCGCTCGAGCGCCGCGGCCGTCGGGTTGTTCACCCGCGAGTAGGTGTGCCCGGGGGTGTCGAGCATGAACCGCGCGGCGGCGTCCTCGCTCGACGGGTAGACGTAGGCCGCGGTCTGCGCGATCGGCGGGACGTTCGCCCCGAACCCGGGGTCCTCCGAGAACCCGGCGCGGATCTGCCGCGTCTCGAACCGCCAGCCGACGTCACCGGACGCGGGACGGGCCTCCAGTCCGGCATCGTCCGGATCCGGACTGGAGGCGCGGGTCGCGTCCGTCTCGTCGGTCACGCGAGCGGCCCGGTCCCGTCGCGGAGCAGCGGGATGACCTGGGAACCGAAGCGCTCCATCTCCTCGAGCTGCGGTGAGAACTGCAGGAGCAGGGTGTCGACCCCGGCGTCCTCGAACTCCCGGACACGCGCGGCGACCTGCTCCGGTGTGCCGACGAACCCGGGGCGGAGGCCGCGGTTCGACACCGAGTAGTCCTCGAGGCTCGGCACGCGCTCGAGCTGCGACTTCGAGATGAAGTCCTGGTACGACTCGTACGCCGCGCCGTGCTGCACGTCCGTGATGCGGGCGAGCTCGGCCTGGGCCTCCTCCTCGGTGTCGCGGACGATCGCGTACGCGGCCATGCCGAACGCCTCGAACGGTGGCAGACCCGCGTCGACCCGGCGCTGCCGCATCTCGGCGATCTTCGTGCGGAGCTCCTCGACCGTCCCACCGTGCGTCACGTAGGCGTCGGCGTACTCGGTGATGCTCGCCTTGCCGGCCTCCGACTCGCCGCCCGCGTAGATCCGGGGCTGCACACGGGGCTTCGGCTCGAGGTGCGCGTTCTCGATCGCGTAGTACTCCCCCGAGAAGGAGTACGGGGTCTCGGCCCAGAGGCCCTTCATGATCGCGACGAACTCGGCCGTCCGACGGTACCGGTCGTCGTGCTCGGAGAAGATCCCGCCGTACTGACGCGCCTCTTCCGCCCACCAGGCGCTCACGACGTTGAACGTGAAGCGCCCGCCGGAGATGTCGTCGATCGTCGCCGCCTGCTTCGCCGTCACCGCCGGCAGGTGGTACCCCGGACGCATGGCCGCCATGATCTCGAGCTTGTCGGTGGTCGCCGCGATCGCCGCCGCCAGGGCCCATGCCTCGAGGCTCGGCGCCGCGGTCCCCTTGATGTCGTTGAGGTTGAGCTCCGGGACGAGCGTCAGGTCGAACCCGATCTGCTCGGCCCGCTGCGCGAGCTGCTTGACGTAGTCGAAGGTGACGGGCATCTGCTCGTCGTCGACGTTGCGGAGCCAGCCGCCGAAGAGCGGGGTCCAGTATCCGAATCGCACGTGGGATCTTCCGGGTCGAGTTGCGTGGGTGGGTGCGTTCCGGACTGGAGGCGCGGTGCGGGCGTGCCCCGTGCCTCCAGTCCGGTGTGAGGTCGCGTCCTCGGTGGCCGCGGCCTTCGCGGTCGCGGCCTGTGAGGTCGCGGGCTAGGCGGTGAGGAGCGCCTGTTCGGCGGCCAGGAGGCCGCCGAGGTACTGCGCGATGGAGCGAGGACCCGAGACGGGGCTCGTCGCCTCGACCGCCGGGTTGTAGTTCGTGTTCGTGTTGATGTCGTACACGACGTGCCGGCCGTCGGTCGTCTCCATGAACTCGATGCCCGCGACGCCGATGCGGTTGTCGGCCAGGAAGGCCTCGAGGCGCTGGACGAGGGGGTGGCGCGCGGTGACGTCCTCGCGGATCGAGAACGGGTCCGCGTCTGCGTTCTGCTGACCGGGCGCGGCGGTCCCCTGCTGGCCGGGCGCGGCGGTCCCCTGCTGGCCGGGCGTCGGGACCTCGCAGGCGTCGGCGGGGCAGAGTTCGAAGCTGCCGGCGCTCGTGTCGACCCGGACGGCGTAGACGAAACGACCGCCGACGAACTCGATACGCGTGACGAACGGCTCGGTGGCGAGCAGGTAATCCTGCAGGAGCGTGATGCCGTCGACCGGCTCCTCGAACTCCGGGCTGTCGACGTACGCGGCGAGCTCCTCGACGGTGTCGAACTTCCGGACGCCGAGGCCCTTGCCGCCCTGGTTGTGCTTCGTGATGAACGGCTGACCGGGCGCCTCGGCGGTGAAACGCTCCGCGGCGCTCACGAGGTCACCCTTGCCGAACACGGCGGTCGTCCGCGGGACGTCGAACCCGGCGTTCCGGAGGAGTCCGTGCTGCGCGACCTTGCTCACCTCGAGCTCGAGGACGTGGGAGCCGTTGACCACCGTGCGCCCCGCCCGCTCCAGCCATCCGAGGACAGCGCGGGTGTACTCCTTGGCGTGCTCGTGCCCGCGGGTGTGCGCGCTGGCGGACATCCTGGACCAGTAGATGCCCGGCGCCGGGTCCGCGGCGAGGTCGATCGAGCCGGTGCTCGGCTGATCGTTGCCGTTGGTGCCCTCGGTGCCGCTGTCGGCCGTCAGCAGGATCTCCCCGACCGGGACGCTCTCGGCCTCGAAGGCGGCGGCGAGCGGGGGGAACCACTCGGGGTTCTCGTGGATGACGTACACGCGCGGAGTGCTCACCGCCCCAGCCTAGGCACGCGTCCTGTCGAGCGGAGTGGGGAGCCGTCACACGGTGCAACACGATGACAGATTTGTTTCTGAATGTAGAACTGGAGTTTCAGCTTTACGCTCCACACGTGCGTTTGATCTTCATCGACGAATCTGCCCGCGACGACGCCTTCTACTTCTTCGGAGCGCTGATGGCGGACGCTGACGCGACGCGTTCGATCGAGGCCGGGCTCAACCGTGTCGCAGAGCTGGTCGCGGCCGACGTGCCGGGGTTCGACACAGCGACCGAGTTCCACGCCGTCGACATGTTCCACGGCGAGCACGGCTGGAAGCGCGTGCCGGTCGGGTGGCGCGTGAAGGCGTGCACGCTCGTCGCCAAGATCATCGCCCGCTCAGGCGCGGTCTTCGTCTTCCGGGGTGTCGACCTCGAAGCGCTCCGACTCCGATACGGCCAGCACGCGCACCCGCCGCACTTGCTCACGCTCGCACAGCTCCTCGAGGCGGTGAACGGTCGGCTCGGGTCGATCGACCGTCCCGATCAGCTCGGACTCGTGCTCGCCGACGAACATCATTCGGCTGCAGGTGCCCGAAGGAGCCTGAGGAACTTCAAGGTGGAGAGTGCTCCGGGATGGACGAAGCGTCCACTGGACCGGATTGCGGACACGATCTACTTCGGGCCGTCGCACGAGAGTCGTATGCTGCAGGCAGCCGACTTCGCGACGTACTTCCTGAACCGATCTCGCACCGTACCTGAGCGGGATCCTCGTTCTGCTGCTGCGGTCGCCCGGATAGCTGGCCTCGTCCGGAGCGTGACGATCGCGGAGTACGTCTGGTGTCCGACAAACACAACGCCCCGCTCGAGGCGGGGCGTTGGCTAGGTGCGGGAGGCTCGAAGCGTCCTGCACAGGAGACCATACCGGTCCGAGTCGCCCGTAGGAATCGCGAGCGCGAGGTGGTGCGGGTCAGGGTGTGAACGCCTGCTGACCGACCACACCCAGCAGGGCGAGCTTCTCCGCATCCGACGACCCGGGCGGCGCCGTGAAGAGCAACAGTGTCTGCGCGCGGTTCTCGGTGAGGAGCACCTGACAGTCGACCTCGATCCGGCCGAGCTCCGGGTGCACGAACGTCTTGTGGTCGCTCCATCGGCTCGCGACCTCGTGCAGTGCCCACGTCGCGACGAACTCCTCGCTCGTCCGCTCGAGCGCCGCCACGAGGTCGACGGCACGGCGATCCCCAGGGCCGGCCGCACCGACTGCCGCGCGGAGGGTGGCCACCTGCACGCGCTGCAGGTGCTCGTGCTCCTCGGGTGCGTAGCGGGCACGCTCCGACGGGTCGGTGAACCACCGCCAGACCTGCGACCGGGCCGGGCCGGTGAGCCCCGCCGTCGAACCGAGCAGCGCGATCGCGAGCCGGTTCTCGACCAGCGTCTCGCCGAGGTCGCTCACGATGATCGACGGGGTGTCCTCGAGTCGGTCGAGCACCCGGAGGAGTGCCGGTGCGACGTGCTCGTCGCGCCGGACCCGGATCGGGGCATTGTGCCCGGCGATGCGGAAGAGATGGTCGCGCTCGTCGAGGGAGACACGGAGCGCCCGCGCGATCGCTGCGACCATCTGTTCGGACGGCTGGGGGCCCCGCTGCTGTTCGAGCCGCGTGTAGTAGTCGACGCTCATCCCGGCGAGGGCGGCGACCTCCTCGCGGCGGAGGCCGGGCGTCCGGCGGCGGGCACCCTCGCCGAGCCCGACGTCCTCGGGACGGAGGAGTTCGCGGCGACGGCGCAGGAAGTCGGCGAGTGCAGGTCGGTCCACACCACGATCATCGTCTGTCCGAGCCCCAGGAGCCAGGGATCGCCGGTCCCCCGATCGGCGCGCTCTCGTCGGGCACGGGGAGGGCGCGGAGGATCGGTGCCATGGACATCACCAACAGCACCGTCTTCATCCCCGGCGCGACCTCGGGCCTCGGCCTCGGTCTCGCCCTCCGCCTGCAGCAGGCCGGCAGCACCGTCGTGATCGGTGGCCGTCGCCAGCAGCTGCTCGACTCCCTCGCCGCCGAGCACGGCTTCGACACGGTGCTCCTCGACGTCGCGGACCCGGCGTCGATCACCGCCGCGGCCGCCACCGTCCTCGAGCGCCACCCTGACCTGGAAACCCTCGTCACGATGTCGGGGATCATGCGCGACGAGGACCTCCGGGACCCCGGGCACATCGATGACGCCGAGGCGACGATCACCACGAACCTGCTCGGCACCATCCGGCTCATCGACGCGTTCCTGTCGCACCTGCTCACCCGCCCCGCCGGAACCGTCATGACGGTGACGTCCGGGCTCGCGTACACACCCATGGCGGGTGTGCCGACGTACAACGCGACGAAGGCCGGCGTGCACGCGTACACCCTCTCGCTCCGCCAGCAGCTCGTCGGCTCGCCCGTCGAGGTCCTCGAGCTCGTCCCGCCGGCTGTCGCGACCGATCTGCGCGGCGCCGGGGTCGACTTCGGCGGGATGCCGCTGTCGGACTTCCTCGACGAAGTCATGTCGCTGCTCGAGGCCGGGGCGTCGCCCGAGATCCTCGTGCAGAACGTCCTGCCGCTCCGGTGGTCGGAGCGCGACGGCACGCAGGCGCACATCATGACGGCGATGGCCGGGCACTGAACCACGGCACGGCACGGCACGGCGTCGGTCGCGGCGGGGGCGCGGCGTGTTCAGAACACGTCCGTCCACCCCAAACACGTGTATCCCGGTGTTCGGGGCGGACGGCGGTGTTCAGAACACGCGGGCGGACGACGGTGGCCTCCGCAGCCAGCGCTCAGGCCGCGAGGACCGTCCGCCCGAGCCGCACGAAGTCGTCCGCGGAGAGCTGCTCACCACGGAACGTCGGGTCGATGCCTGCCGCAGTGAGCAGTTCGGCCGCGCGTGTGCTGCTGCCGAGTACCCCGGACAGACTCTGGCGGAGCATCTTGCGTCGCTGCTGGAACGCTCCGTCGACCAGGGCGAACACCTGGACGCGCAGGGCCTCGTCACCCGGCTGGTCGTGCCGCTCGAACCCGACGAGGACGCTGTCGACGTTCGGCACCGGCCAGAACACCTGCCGGCTGACCTGCCCGGCGATCCGCCACGACCCGTACCAGGCCGCCTTGACGCTCGGGGAACCGTAGACCTTGGACCCCGGGTCCGCGGCCAGTCGGTACCCGACCTCGGCCTGGACCATGACGAGCGACCGCTCGAGGGACGGGAACGTGGCGAGCAGGTGCAGCAGGACCGGGACCGAGATGTTGTACGGGAGGTTCGCCACGAGGTGCGTGGGCCGGCCCGCGTCCGGCGCGGGGTCGGGTGCGGACGCGACCCGTGCCTCCAGGCCGCCCGCAGGGCCGTCGCCGTCCGCCGGGCGGTCGCCGTCCGCAGCGCCGTCGCCATCCGCCGGGCCGCCGTCCGCAACGCTGCCGGCCAGGTCGGCCGGTCCGACGGTCATGGCGTCCTGCTGCACCACCCGCAACCGCGCCGCGGGCTGCAGGAGCCGCACCGTGTCGGGGAGCTGCGCAGCGAGACGGCGGTCGATCTCGACCGCCGTGACGTCCGCGCCGGTCTCGGTCAGTCCGAGCGTCAGCGACCCGAGCCCCGGCCCGATCTCGAGCACACGCGAGTCCGCGGTCACCCCAGCCGCCGCGACGATCCGACGCACCGTGTTCGCGTCGTGCACGAAGTTCTGTCCGAGCTTCTTGGTCGGGGTGACGTCGAGCCGCTCCGCGAGGTCCCGGATCTCTGCCGGACCGAGGAGCCGGCCGCGGCGGGGCTCGCCGGCCGGATCGCTCACTCGTCCACCGTCACCGGATCGCGGTCCCAGGCGCCGTAGACGGCCTCGGTGTTCGAGGAGATCTGCGCGGCGAGCATCGACGGGTCCGTGCCGATGGTCTCGGCCATCGAGCGGAGTGTCAACGGGATCAGGTAGGGCGCGTTCGGACGACCGCGGTACGGCGTCGGGGTGAGGTACGGCGCGTCCGTCTCGACCATGATCAGGTGCCGCGGTGCGACCTTGAGGGCCTCGCGGAGGGACGCGGCGTTCTTGAAGGACACGGTGCCGGCGAACGACATGTACCAGCCTCGCTCGGCGCAGAGCTGCGCGAGGTCCGGCCCTCCGGAGAAGCAGTGGAAGACGGTCCGCTCCGGTGCTCCGACCCGGAGCAGTGTCTCGACGACGACGTCGTGGGCGTCGCGGTCGTGGATCTGCAGCGCGAGGTCGTGCCGCTTGGCGATCTGGATGTGCGCCTCGAACGCGCGGACCTGGGCGTCGCGGCCCTCGGGTCCGGTCCGGAAGAAGTCGAGGCCGGTCTCGCCGATGGCGCGCACGCGGGGCAGGGCGGCGAGCTCGTCGATCCCGGCGAGGTGCTCGTCGAGGAGCCCCTGCGCCTCGAGCTCCGGGGTGTCGTTCGGGTGGATCGCGACGGCGGCGAGCACGCGCGGCTCGCGGGCAGCGATCTCGGCCGACCAGCGCGAGGTCGCGAGGTCGGTGCCGACCTGCACGACGCCGCGGACGCCGACGCTCGACGCGCGGTCGAGGTGCTCGTGGTAGTCGATGGCGTTCTCGCCGCCGTCGGCGATCTCCAGGTGGGTGTGGTTGTCGTAGACCGGCACCCGGAGCGCCTCGGGCAGCGGCGGGTAGGTCAGGTCACGGTGCTGTGCGCTGTCGTCGCTGCCACGAGCGCGCAGATGGGGGTCGGTCACGCCGTCGCCACGGCGGGCTGCTCGATCCGCGGGAAGAGCCCGCTCTCGAGGGGGACGACGTGGTCGGCACCGGCCCACTCGTAGGCGCGGTCGACCCGCTGCTCGGTGATCGAACCACCCGCGCCGATCGATGCCCAGAGCTTCTCGGTGGCCTTCGGCATGACCGGTGCCGACAGCACGGCGATGGTGCCGAGCCCACGGAGCGCGGTGACGAGCACGGTGCCGAGACGCTCGCGGTCCGCGGGGTCCTTGGCGAGCACCCACGGCTCCTGCTCGGTGATGTAGCCGTTCAGGGCGTCGACGAGCTCCCACACGGTGCTGATCGCGTCGTGCGGTGCGAAGGCCGCGACGGCTGCGTCGGCACGCTCGGTGACGGAGACGCCGAGGTCGTCGATCGCGCGGTCGAGGTCGGTCAGGGCACCCCGCTCGGGTACGGCGCCGTCGAAGTACCGACCGATCATCGCGACGATGCGGGAGGCGAGGTTGCCGAACCCGTTCGCGAGCTCGGCCTGGTACCTGGCGGAGATGTCCTCCCAGCTGAAGTTGCCGTCCTGGCCGAAGGTGATCGCGCGGAGGAAGTAGTACCGGAAGGCGTCCGAGCCGAACGTGTCGGTGATCTCCGAGGGCGCGATGCCCGTGAGCTTGGACTTCGACATCTTCTCGCCACCGACCAGCAGCCAGCCGTGCCCGAACACGCGCTTCGGGACCTCGAGCCCTGCGGCCATGAGCATGGCGGGCCAGATCACGGCATGGAAGCGGGCGATGTCCTTGCCGACGATGTGCACACTCGGCCAGCGACGACGGAACTGCTCGTCGTCGACGCCGTACCCGACGGCGGTGATGTAGTTCAGGAGCGCGTCGAACCAGACGTAGAGCACGTGGCCGGTGTCCCACGGGATCTTGATGCCCCAGTCGAAGCTCGACCGTGAGATCGACAGGTCCCTGAGGCCCTGCTTGACGAACGAGATGATCTCGTTGCGGACGCTCTCGGGCTGGATGAAGTCCGGGTTCGACTCGTACAGGTCCAGCAGGCGCTGCTCGAAGTCGGACATCCGGAAGAAGTAGTTGCGCTCGGACAGGACCTCGACCGGGATCGAGTGGATCGCGCAGACCTGCTCGCCCTCGTAGGCGCCGGTGCCCGCGACGAGGTCGCTCGGCTGCTTGTACTCCTCGCACCCCACGCAGTAGAAGCCCTCGAACTCCCCGGCGTAGATGTAGCCGTCGTCGTAGAGCTTCTGCAGGAACAGGGTGACGCCGCGCTCGTGGCGCTCGTCCGTGGTGCGGATGAAGTCGTCGTTGGCGATGTCGACCGTGTCGAGGAGCGGCTTCCACGCGTCGGCGACGAGCCGGTCGGCCCACTCCTTCGGGGAGACGTCGTGCGCCGACGCCGTCCGGAGGATCTTCTGGCCGTGCTCGTCCGTCCCCGTGAGCAGCCAGGTGTCGTCGGCCCGCTGGCGGTGCCAGCGCGCGAGGACGTCCGCCGCCACCTCCGTGTAGGCGTGCCCGATGTGGGGCACGTCGTTGACGTAGAAGATGGGCGTCGTGATCGAGAACGCGGAGCCGTCGGCCATGCGGACCATCCTACGGCGGCCTGCGGACCGGTTACGGACGGGGCCGGGAGGCTGTGGAGAACCGGCACCGCGCCTCCAGTCCGGTGGTTCCCCAGCCGGTCAGCGGGCGGCCAGTGCTCCCTCGTAGAGCTCGCGGCGCGACAGTCCCGTCGCGTCGGCGACGACCTGCGACGCTTCCTTCATGCGCGCCCCGGCAGCGACCCGCGCCAGCACGAGCCGCACGCCCTCGGCGAGGTCGACCGCGAGCGACTCGTCGGACGCACCCCCGACGACCACGCAGATCTCGCCCCGGACACCCTCGGCCGCCCACTCGGCGAGCTCGCTCAACGAGCCCCGCCGGACCTCCTCGTGCAGCTTCGTGAGCTCGCGGCACACCGCTGCCGGCCGCTCGGCACCGAACCCGGACGCCATGTCGACGAGCGTGTCGGCCAGCCGGTGCGGGGACTCGAAGAAGACGAGCGTGCGCTGCTCCCCGGCCAGCCCCGCGAACTGCCGACGGCGCTCGGCGCCCTTCCGGGACGGGAAGCCCTCGAACGCGAACCGGTCCGTCGGGAGTCCCGAAACGGCGAGCGCCGCCAGCACCGCGGACGGGCCGGGGATCACGGTGACCGTCACGCCCGCGGCTGCAGCGGCGGCCACGAGCGGGAACCCGGGGTCGCTGATCGCGGGCATGCCGGCGTCCGTGAGCACCACGACGTCGTCCTCCCTGGCGGCCTCGACGATCTCGCCCGCGCGCTCCCGTTCGTTGTGCTCGTGCAGGGCGATGAGCCGCGGTCGGTTCTCGATCCCGAGCGCGCGGAGCAGGTGCACGGTGGTCCTGGTGTCCTCGGCGGCGATCACCGAGGCGTTCGACAGCGTCTCGATCAGCCTCCGGGAGGCGTCACCGAGGTTGCCGATGGGAGTCGCTGCGAGGACGATCACGGTCTCATTCTCCCGGAATCCGCTGTCCACGATCGCAGGCTCCGCATCAGGCCACGGCGATGATCTTCCATAGGATGCTCTGGTGACGACAGGCCCGGACACGGACGCGCTCCTCGTGCGGTCCGACCCCGCTCCGACGGGTGGCGACCCCGACGTGCTCGACGTGCCCCGCGGCACCCGTCTCGACGCCTGGTGGGGCCGTGTCCTCAGCGTCGGCTGGCGACTCGCGCTCTGGCGGTGGACCGGCCCGCTCGCGGTGACGCTGCTCGGCGCGGTGCTGCGGCTCTGGGACCTCGGTCGCCCGGATGCGCTCGTGTTCGACGAGACCTACTACGTCAAGGACGCCTGGACCCTCACCCACCTGGGGTACGAGGGCACGTGGCCGCCCTCGACCGAGACCGGCTCGAACACCACCGACACAAGGTTCGTCGGCGGCGACACGGGCTTCTACACGAGCGCGGCCGAGTTCATCGCGCACCCGCCGCTCGGCAAGTACCTCATCGGCCTCGGCATGCTCGCCTTCGGCAACGGCCAGGACCCCGCGGGCTGGCGCATCGCGGTGGCGCTGATCGGCATCGCGACGGTGTTCCTGGTGGCCGTCATCGCGCGCTCCCTCTTCCGTTCGACGCTCGTCGGCACGATCGCCGGCGGTCTGATGGCCATCGACGGGCAGGCGATCGTGATGAGCCGCGTGTCGCTGCTCGACGGCATCGTCGGGTTCTTCGCACTGCTCGGTTTCGGGGCGCTGATCCTCGACCGCCGGTGGACGGAGCGCCGCCTCGACGCGTGGGTGGTCCGGCGGGAGCTGGCGGGCCGCGACACCCTGTGGGGCCCGGCGCTGTGGTTCCGCCCGTGGCTGTTCGCGATGGGAGCGGCGTGCGGCCTCGCGACGGGCACCAAGTGGAGCGGGCTCTACTTCCTGGCGTTCTTCGCCGTCTACAGCGTGCTGACGGACATGATGCTGCGCCGCCGCGCGGGGATCGAGTTCTGGAGCAGCAGCGCGTTCCTGAAGCAGGGTCCGGTCAACTTCCTGCTGACGGTCCCCGTGGCGGGCGTGGTCTACCTGCTGTCGTGGACGGGCTGGTTCCTGACGAGCGGCGGCTACGACCGGCTGTGGATCCAGGGCGGCGGCCAGCGCTGGCACGGCGTGCTCGCGTGGGTCCCGACGAGCCTGCAGAACTGGTGGCATTACCAGACCGAGATCTACGGGTTCAACATCGGCCTGCACACGCCGCACTCGTACGCCGCGAACCCCTTCACGTGGCTGCTGATGGTCCGTCCGACGAGCATGTACTACGAGGGGCAGGACGCCGGCGTCGGTGGATGCACGGCCGACCGCTGCGGCGAGGCGATCACCGGCATCGCGAACCCCGTCATCTGGTACGCGTCGGTCATCGCGGTGATCGTGCTCGTCGTGCTGTTCGTGCTCCGTCGCGACTGGCGGTACGGGCTGATCGCGATGGGTGTCGGCGCCGGGTACCTGCCGTGGCTGATGTACGCCGGCAGGACGGTGTTCCAGTTCTACACGATCGCGTTCGAGCCGTACATGCTGATCGGACTCGCGGCCGTGCTCGGGCTCGCACTGGGGTCACGGGACGATCCGACCCCGCGTCGTCGGCGCGGGATCCTCTGGGTCGGGGTGTTCCTCGGCGTGGCCGTGCTGGCGAGCGCGTACTGGTACCCGATGTGGACGGCGATCCAGACCCCGTGGGACTTCGTGCGGTCGCACTACTGGTTCCGATCGTGGCTCTGACCGGGTCCTGACCCGGACCCGACAGGCCTCTGTCGCGGAGGGCCGGACGGGCCGCGCCACACGCCGGACGGGCGGGACGGTGCGACCTGGCACCGCGCCTCCAGTCCGTCGGACGGCCCGTCAGCCGGACGGGAGGGACGGCGCGGCCTGGCACCGCGCCTCCAGTCCGGTCAGTCGCGCGAGCCGTGCATCGCGCGCTCCAGCTCCTCGGGGCCGAGCGGTTCGCCGAGCAGCGAGGCCGGCGACGCCGGCGGGCAGATGCCGTCGACGAGGATCTGCGCGTACCGTCGCCACACGTCGGGGCCGCAGCCCTTGGTGCGGTCCGCGACGGTCCCGACCATGAGCACGAGCATCGGGACGTCCCGTGCCTCGAAGCCCTGCCGCATGACGCCGTCGACCCTCGCGCGCTCGACGATCGCGGTCACGAGGGCGTCGAGCAGGACCCTGCTGCGACGCACCGTGTCCGACGCGGGGACGGCGTGCACGATCACCTGCGCGAGTGCACGGTCGCTCGCCCGGAGCTCGAGCGTGCCCATGACGTAGGCCCGCAGTCCGTCGCGAGCGGACTCCATCGCGGCGGCGCGCTCGGCCAGCTCGACGAGCGAGGCGAACTTCGCCTCGTGCAGAGCCTCGATGATCGCGTCCTTGTCCGGGAACCGGCGGTAGACCGTCCCGACGCCGACCCCGGCCTCGTGCGCGATGTCGTTCAGGGTGACCCCGAGCCCGCGCTCCGCGAAGAGTCGCCGCGCTGTCTGGAGGACGAGTTCACGGTTGCGTGCCGCATCGGCTCGGAGCGGCCGGTCCGCCTGCGCGTGCTGCTCGTGCTGCTCGTCGATCGGGGTGGGGATCACACCCGAAGGTTAATCGAGAATTCTGGGAATAAGCGGATGCGACTCGTCCGTTTACCCGTACACTGGTTCGAAACGGATGTTCTGCATCCGGTTCCTGCAGACGGAGACATCGTCTCCGCGCATCCCCACCTTCCTCGAGACGCCCGACGGCGCGCGCCTCCCCCATCCGCTCCTCGCCCAGACGGAAGGACGCACCATGTCGTCTCAAGCAACGGCCCCCACGCCGACCGGATCGGTGCCGACGCACCGCGCCGCACCGAGCTCGCAGAACCTCTCCCCCATCGACAAGAAGGACCACCGCTGGGTGGTCCTGGCGGTCATCGGCATCGCCCAGATCATGGTCGTGCTCGATGCGACGATCGTGAACATCGCACTGCCCTCGGCGCAGCAGGACCTCGGGTTCGGCAACGACCAGCGCCAGTGGGTCGTCACCGCGTACTCGCTGGCCTTCGGGTCGCTGCTGCTGCTCGGCGGTCGTCTCGCCGACCTCTTCGGTCGGAAGAACACCCTGGTCATCGGGCTCGTCGGCTTCGCGGTCGCGTCCATGCTCGGCGGACTCGCCGACTCGTTCGGCCTGCTCGTCGCAGCCCGCGCACTGCAGGGCGTCTTCGGTGCACTGCTCGCCCCCGCGGCGCTGTCCCTGCTGACGACCACGTTCACCGACATGAAGGAACGCGCTCGTGCGTTCGGCATCTTCGGTGCGATCGCCGGCTCCGGTGCCGCGATCGGCCTGCTCCTCGGCGGCGTGCTCACCGAGTACGCCTCGTGGCGCTGGTGCCTCTTCGTGAACCTCGTCATCGCGGCGGTCGCACTCGTCGGCACGTTCCTCTTCGTGCCACGTCCGGCCAAGACCGCACGCCCGCGGATCGACTACCTGGGCGTCGTGCTCATCACGCTCGGCCTCGTCGGCATCGTCTACGGCTTCTCGAACGCCGAGACCAACGGCTGGGACGACGCACTCACCTACGTCTACCTCGCGGCCGGTGTCGTGCTCGTCGCGGCGTTCGTCTTCGCCGAGACCCGGGTCGACCACCCGCTCATGCCGCTCCGCGTGGTCCTCGACCGCGACCGCGGTGGGGCACTCCTCGCGATGGGGCTCGTGGCGATCGGCATGTTCGGCATCTTCCTGTTCCTGACCTACTACCTCGAGCAGACCCTCGGGTACTCCTCGCTCAAGACCGGTCTGGCGTTCCTGCCGATGCCGCTGTCGATCATGTTCAGCTCGACGATCCTCGGCACGAGGCTCCTGCCCCGCGTCGGTCCGAAGGTGCTCATCCTCATCGGTGGGCTCACCGCGGCGATCGGCCTGGCGCTCCTCACGCGGACGCAGCTCGACAGCGGGTACGCCCCCGTCGTGCTCCCCGGCCTGATCGTCATCGGTCTCGGCATGGGCCTGGTGTTCTCGTCGGCGTTCTCGACGGCCACCTCCGGCGTCGCGCGTCAGGACGCCGGTGTCGCCTCGGCGATGGTGAACACCATGCAGCAGATCGGTGGATCGATCGGCACCGCACTCCTGTCGACCGTGTTCGCCGACGTCGTCCGTGACCAGCTCGTCGGCACCGATGGCGGCAAGCTCGCCCAGGCGAACGCGGCGCTCACCGGCTACCACACGGCGTTCTGGATCTCGTCCGGGGTGCTCGTGCTCGTCGCGCTGGCCGGCGGTCTCGTCATCAACCGGCAGAAGGTCCGGCTCGCCAAGCTCGAGTCGGCGTCGTCGAACGTGACCGGCTCGATCCCGGTCGCCGCGCACTAGGGCCGCTGCGCGCGGTTGCCCTGCTGAGAAGTGCCCATCTGTCGCCCGGCCCGTCCGGACCCGACAGATGGGCACTTCTCATTCGCGAGGACGGTGCGAGAGGCACGCGCAGACCGGTCGTTCCACCGTCCGAGACGCCCTGTTGCGCCCCGCCTGGCAGCTGTCGGTGGCCGACGCTATCTTGATCGCCATGCCCCTCGTCCCGTCGTCACCGCTCGTGTCGACCCAGTGGCTCGCCGACCACCTGGGCTCGGACGAGCTCGTCGTCATCGACGCTTCGGTCCGCACCACCGGCATCGGTCGTGCCACCGCATGGGCTCCCGCGTTCGACGACTACGTCGAGGACGGCCACGTCCCGGGCGCGGTGTTCGCCGACCTCGTGGACACCCTGAGCGCATCGGGCTCGGACCTGCCGTTCACCCGCCCGGACTCCGCACGGTTCGAGCGGGCGATCAGTGCGCTCGGGGTCTCCAACGACGACACCGTCGTGGTCTACGACCGCGACCTCGGGCAGTGGTCGGCCCGCCTGTGGTGGCTGTTCCGCTCGTTCGGCTTCGACCAGGTGGCGGTGCTCGACGGCGGCTTCACGAAGTGGCAGCACGAGGGCCGGCCGATCCGCAGCGGCGCGATGTCGGGGACCGCACGCGAACGCCGGTCCGCCACCGCGTTCCTGGCGACCGAGGAACGTCCGGTCTGGGCTGACCGCGACCGTGTCCTGCGAGCGGTCGACGGCTCCGAGCCCGCGGCACTCGTGTGCGCCGCCCCGTCGGACGCGGGCGGTGTCGGCCGATCGGAGCTGATCCCCGGGTCGACGACGATCCCCGTCCGCACGCTCGTCGACGCCGACACGAACGCGCTCCTCCGACCGAAGGCTCTCTCCGCGGTGCTCGAGCCGGTGCTCGCCTCCGAGGAGATCGTGACCTACTGCGGCGTCGGCACCGCCGCATGCGTCGACGCCCTCGCCCTGACGGTGCTGGGGCACGAGCGCGTCCGGGTCTACGACGGGTCGCTCGCTGACTGGTGGCGGGAGCCGGAACCGCTCGCGTCCTGACGGACCCGCACCCGGCTCGCGGGTGCTCGCTCTCCACAGAGCGGCTGGCAGACGCCGGCGTCCACAGCGTCGGACTGGAGGCCCAGAGCGGCCACCACAGGCAACTAACGTTGGCGCATGGTCACCTCCGCATCCTCCTGGACGATCCGTCCCGTCGAACCTGCCGACGCCGAGCAGTGGGCCGTGCTGTACTCGGGGTACCGCGGCTTCTACCGGCTGCCGGACGATCCGGATGCCGTCCTGACGACCTGGCGCTGGGTGGTCGGCCGCGAACACGGGCTCCAGGGGCTCGTCGCCGTGGACGGCAGTGGGCGGCTGGGTGCACTTGCCAACCTCCGGTCGTTCGCGCGACCGTCGGCTGCCGCGTTCGGGCTGTACCTCGACGACCTCTACACCGACCCCGATGCGCGCCGGAACGGGCTCGGTGGCATGCTGCTCGACGCGGCCGCGGCACAGGCTGCGGCGGCGGGGGCGACCCTCGTGCGGTGGATCACCGCCGAGAGCAACACCGTCGCGCGCTCGGTGTACGACGCGCATGCGACGGCCACGCCCTGGGTGACGTACGACATGGCCCCACAGCGGACAGGGTCAGCGGTGGCGTCGGGATCGGCATCGCAGGAACGGTCGGCGTCGCAGGAACGGTCGGCGACGGGGTGGCAGGTGGGATCGGCGCCTGGATCGCGGTCGGAGTCGGGGCCCGCGGTCGCCCCGTCGGCGCGGCAGGGCCGGCGATGAGCTCGCGGCGGGCGGTCGTCCTCGGCGGCACCGGCGGGATCGGTTCCGCGGTCGCGCGACGACTCCTCGACGCCGACGAGGACTGGCAGGTGGACGTCCTCGCCCGCCGCGACGGGCCCGCCGCCCAGTACCTCGTCGCACGCGGGGCGCGGTTCGTCGCGGGTGACCGCCGCGACACGACGATCCTTCGCGAGCTGCTCCGGAACGGTGCGGACCTGCTCGTCGACGGGGTCTGCGCGACCGCAGCCGACGCCGCGCAGCTGGCACCGTTCCTCCCGGACGTGTCCTCGACCGTCATGCTGTCGACCAAGGCCGTGTACGTGGACGAGCAGGGGCGGCACGCGAACTCGGTCGACAGACCGGTGTTCCCGGTGCCGATCTCCGAGCGGCAGCCGACGGTCGCGCCCGGCGACGGGGACCCGACGAGCCGCGACGGGTACGCCGGGAACAAGGTCGCCGCCGAGCACCTGCTGCTCGACCACGGCGCCCCGGTCACCGTGCTCCGCCCGTCCAAGGTGTACGGCGTCGGGATCGCTCGTCCGCGGGAGTGGTTCGTCGTGCGCCGGGTCCTCGACGAACGCGAACGCATCGTCCTCGCGAACCATGGTCGGAGCGTCGACCACACGACGGCAGCGGCGGGGATCGCCTCCCTCGTGGAACTCGTCGCCGCGAACCCCGACCGTCGGATCCTCAACGTCGCCGACGACCCGGCGCCGACCGTGCTCGAGATCGTCCGGTCGATCGCGGAACGGCTCGACCACCGGTTCGACGAGATCCTGCTCGACGTCGACGCACCCGCGTTCCTCGGGGTCACCCCGTGGTCGACCGCGTCGCCGGTGGTGCTCGACCTCGCCGATGCCCGGGCGCTCGGGTGGGAGCCGTTGCGGTTCGCCGACGCGGTGGTGCCCGAGATCGAGTGGCTCGTCGAGACAGCGCGGAGCACGCCCGCGTCCAAGGACGTGCCGTGGGCGGCCGACCCGTTCTTCGAGCGCCTGTTCGACTACGGGCCGGAGGACGCCGCGCTCGCGCTCCTGCAGTTCGGCCAGGCGTGACTGCGCGCTCGCTCGACCCGGGCGCGCCGACCCCCGGGGGGATCCAGGTGTTCTGAACACCGCGGTCCGCCCGGAACACCCCGATCCAGGTGTTCACGTCGGACAAGCGTGTTCGGAGGAGCTTCGCGTCCGGGTGCTCGGCGTCCGCGACACGAGCGTGTCCAGACCGATCTGACCGGAGCTCGCTCGACGGACAGCAGGCTCATCGGAGCTGACCGGCGGGGTGTCCGCGAGGAGCAGGCTGGGGCCATGCAGGACAGCCAGAACACCGACAACCGACTCGGCGACGCCGTCAGCCCCTACCTCCGGATGCACGCCGACAACCCGGTCGACTGGCGCGAGTGGGGCCCTGACGCCTTCGCGGAGGCCGTCGAGCGCGACGTCCCGGTGTTCGTGTCGATCGGGTACGCGACGTGCCACTGGTGCCACGTCATGGCCCGGGAGTCCTTCGCCGATCCGGAGATCGCGGGCATCCTCCGCAGCGGGTTCGTGTCGGTCAAGGTCGACCGCGAGGAGCGCCCCGACGTCGACGCGAGCGCGATGATGGGCGCGAGTGCGTTCACCGAGAGTCTCGGCTGGCCCCTGAGCGTGTACATGACCCCGGCCGGCCGGGTGTTCTACGCCGGCACGTACTCGCCGCCGCAGCCCGTCGGTGACCACGCGTCGTTCCGGCAGGTCCTCGCGGCAGTCCGTGACGCGTGGACCGATCGGCGCGAGGAGGTCGACGCGAACGCGAACGGCATCGCCGCCGCCATCGCCGCGCAGGGATCGACGTCCGAGGCGCGGACGATCCCCCGGCCGGACGAGGTCCACGCTGTCATCGATCGGCTCGCGGACGCGGAGGACCACGAGCACGGCGGCTTCGGCGGTGCACCGAAGTTCCCGAATGCACCGCTGCTCGAGTTCCTCGCCGAGGCAGCCACCGACCGCCCGGACTCGGCCGCCGGGCAGGTCCTCGAACGCACCCTCCGGACCATCGCCGACTCCGAGCTCCGCGATCCGGTCGACGGCGGGGTGTTCCGGTACGCCACCCGCCGCGACTGGTCCGTGCCGCACTACGAACGGATGCTGTACGACAACGCGGGGCTGCTCGCCGTCGCCGGGCGACTCGCTCTGATGGGGACCGACTCCGCGCGGGCGCTCGCAGCCGAGTTCGCGGTCGGGATCGCCGGGTTCCTCCGTGGCACGCTCCGGACCGACGACGGGGTGTTCGTCGCCGCCCAGGACAGCGAGTCGACGATCGACGGACGACGTGTCGAGGGCACGTGGTACCGCCTCGGTGCCGAGGACCGCGCGCGCCTCGACCCACCGCCGCTCGACGACCAGGTCCTCACCGGGTGGAACGGCCTCGCGATCCGCGGCCTGGCGATCACCGGTGCGGCGCTCCGGGACGACGCCATGCTCCACGACGCAGCACGCGCGGCGGACCGGCTGCTCGACACCGCCGTCGTGGACGGTCGTGTCACGGTCCGGTCGAGCACTCCGCGGGGTGTCTCACCCGCGGCACCGACCATCGAGGACGTCGGGCTCCTCGCCGAGGGACTGCTCGAACTTTCGCTCGCCACCGGTGATGTCCGGTACGCCGTCGCCGCGCGGAGCATCGTCGACGGCGTGCTCGACGCGAACGGCACAGTGGTGCTCGTCGGTGCGGCGGACCCGGTGCTCGCGGCAGCGGGGACGGATCCGGGCGAGCAACCCCAGACGGCCCTCCGGAGCGGCACGGTCGCCCTGGGCTCGGCGCTGTCGATGCTCGGCGAGCTCGCCGGTGTCGCCCGGTACCGGTCCGCGGCCGAACGGCTGGTCGGTCCGCGGGTCGCGAGCGGGCTCGAACAGCCGCTCGGTCACGCGGACGCCCTCGCACTCGGGCTGGGGTTCGCGGCGCCCGCACGGGAGATCGTCCTCGTCCGTGCCGCTCCGCCCGGGTGTTCTGAACACGCCCAGCCCGACGAGGCCGCGGGGACGAACACGTCCGTCCATGGCGAACACGCGGATCCGGGTGTTCGGGATGGACGGGCGTGTTCAGAACACCCGGCGGCGGGCGGCGGCACCGACACCGACACCGGCGGCACCGACGACGCCCTCGTCGCGCGGGTCCGTCGGGAACGCCGGCCCGGGACCCTCGTCGCCGTGGTGACCCCTGCCCAGTGCCGGGCATGGGCAGCCGCCGGGTTCGAACTGTTCGCGGACCGAGCACCGGCGGGCGAGCACGAGCACGGGCCCGTCGCGTACGTCTGCCACGACCGCGTCTGCGACCTGCCGGTGCGGACGCTGGACGCACTCGAGGCGACGCTCTCCCGGTGACCTGCACCGGGCCTCCAGGCCGGATCGCACCACGCCAGCGACGTGACGCTCTCCCGGTGTCCTGCACCGCGCCTCCCGGCCGGATCAACACCACCCGACCCACGCGACACGGCGCGATCCCGAGGGATGGCGGGATCGCTGTGTGCCGTCCGGCGGCCCCCCCCCCCCCCCGCGATAGACTGGAGGGCTCATGTCTGACACCCCGCTCGTCATCACCTACCCACCGGAACTCCCGGTGAGTCAGCGTCGTGACGACATCGCCGCCGCCATCCGCGACAACCAGGTCGTCATCGTGGCCGGCGCGACGGGCTCGGGCAAGACGACCCAGCTCCCGAAGATCCTCCTCGAACTCGGCCACGAGCACATCGGCCACACCCAGCCCCGCCGGATCGCCGCCCGCACCATCGCGGAGCGCGTCGCGGAAGAGCTCGGCAGCGAGGTCGGCGAGCTCGTCGGCTACCAGGTCCGCTTCGACGACCGGGCGTCCCAGGCCACCCGCGTCAAGCTCATGACCGACGGGATCCTGCTCAACGAGATCCACTTCGACCGCGACCTGAAGCGCTACGACGCGATCATCATCGACGAGGCGCACGAGCGCTCCCTGACCATCGACTTCCTGCTCGGGTACCTCAAGCGGCTCATGCCGCGGCGACCGGACCTGAAGATCGTGATCACCTCCGCGACGATCGACCCGGAGTCCTTCTCGAAGCACTTCGACGACGCCCCGATCATCGAGGTCTCCGGACGCACCTACCCCGTCGAGATCCGGTACCGCGCGCTGGTCGCGGAGAACGCGAGCGGGGACGCGGGCGGGGACGCGAACGGAGCCGCGAGCGGCGCGGACAGCGACGTCGACGCCGCGGGCACCCCCGACGGCGCGGGCACCCCCGACGCCGACGCCGCCGATGCCCCCGAGCAGCAGGACGACCGCGACTACCTGCAGGGGATCACCGACGCCCTCCAGGAACTCGCGCGCGAAGAACCGGGCGACGTCCTCGTGTTCCTCTCCGGCGAGAACGAGATCCGCGACGCCGAGGACGCCATCCGCGGCCGGAACCTCCCGGGCACCGAGGTCCTCCCCCTGTACGGCAGGCTCTCGGCGGCCGACCAGCACAAGGTGTTCCGCCCGAGCAGCACTCCGGGCATCAGGCGGCGGGTGATCCTCGCCACGAACGTCGCCGAGACGAGCCTCACCGTCCCGGGCATCCGCTACGTCATCGACACCGGCACCGCCCGCATCTCCCGGTACTCGACCCGCGCGAAGGTCCAGCGCCTCCCGATCGAGGCGATCTCGCAGGCGTCGGCGAACCAGCGCTCCGGGCGCTCCGGCCGCACGAGCCCGGGCATCGCGATCCGGCTCTACTCCGAGCAGGACTTCGACAAGCGCCCCGAGTACACCGACCCGGAGATCCTCCGGACGAACCTCGCGGCCGTGATCCTCCAGATGATCTCGCTCGGGTTCGGGGACATCGCGGCGTTCCCGTTCCTCCAGCCGCCGGACTCCCGGGGCATCAAGGACGGCCTCGACCTGCTCCGCGAGCTGCAGGCGGTCGACAAGCAGGGCGCGATCACCCGCACGGGCAAGCAGCTCACCCGGCTGCCGATCGACCCACGGCTCGGCCGGATGGTCCTCGAGGCGACGAAGCAGGGCGTCGGCCGCGAGGTGCTCGTCATCGTCGCGGCGCTCAGCATCCAGGACCCTCGGGAGCGCCCGCTCGAGAAACGCGCGCACGCCGACCAGCTGCACGCGCGGTTCACCGACCCGACGAGCGACTTCCTCACCCTCCTGACCCTCTGGAACCACCTGGAGGACCGCCAGGCGGAGCTCGGGTCGAGCGCCTTCCGCCGCGAGGTGCGCGCCGAGTTCCTCAACTACCTCCGCATCCGCGAGTGGCAGGACCTGTTCCGCCAGCTGTCGCGCGCCGCGAAGCAGGTCGGCGTCCACGTCGGCACCACGCGGACGAGCGACCCGGACAGCGTGCACCGGGCCCTGCTCGCGGGGCTCCTCAGCCAGATCGGGCTCCGCGACAAGGAGAAGCGCGACTACCTCGGCTCACGGAACACCCGGTTCGTGATCTTCCCGGGCAGTGTCCTCGCGAAGAAGCAGCCCGACGCCGTGATGGCCGGGGAGCTCGTCGAGACGAGTCGGCTGTTCGCACGGACCGCTGCGCGGATCGACCCGGCATGGGCCGAACCGCTCGCCGGCGACCTCCTGAAGCGCACCTACGGCGAACCGCACTGGGAGAAGAAGCAGGGCGCGGTCGTCGCGTACGAGCGGGTGACGCTCTACGGCGTGCCGATCGTCCCCCGACGCCGCGTGCAGTACGCCCGCATCGACCCCGTGCACTCCCGCGAGCTGTTCATCCGGCACGCGCTCGTCGAGGGTGAATGGGAGTCCCCGCAGGCCTTCGACCGGGCGAACCGCGCGCTCCGCAAGGAGCTCGAACAGCTCGAGGAGCGCACCCGTCGTCGCGACATCCTGCTCGACGACGAGGCCGTGTACGAGTTCTACGACGCCAGGGTCCCGGCGGACGTCGCGACGACCAGGAGCTTCGAGGGCTGGTGGCGCACCGAGCGCAAGGACCGTCCAGAGCTGCTCACGATGCGGCGCGCAGACCTGCTCGACGAGGGCACCGCGGAGAAGGCGCAGGACGAGGCCGAGTACCCCACCGAGTGGCGGACCGGCGATCAGCGGCTGGGGCTCCGCTACCGGTTCGAACCCGGCGCGGACGACGACGGTGTGTCCGTGCAGGTCCCGCTCCCGCTCCTCCCCCGGATGCGCGAGGAGGGCTTCGACTGGCAGGTCCCCGGTCTCCGCCGCGACCTCGTGACGGCGCTCATCAAGGCACTCCCGAAGCAGATCCGGAAGAACGTCGTGCCGGCCGCGGACTGGGCGGAGAAGATCGTCGCCGAGCTGCCGGCCGACGCACCGGTCGCGCCGACGCAGTCGTTCCGGGCGACTCTCGCGGCGACGATCCAGCGCCTGACCTACGTGCCCGTCACCGAGGCCGACTTCGACATGTCCCGCGTTCCGGCGCACCTGCTCCCGACCTACACGGTGGTCGACGAGCGCGGTCGCCAGGTCGGGTCCGGCAAGGCGCTCGCCGCGCTCCAGGAGACCCTGAAGGACCGGACGCAGGAGAGCGTCGCGCGCGCGGTCGCCGGTGGCGGCAGCGGCGGCCCCGGTGGCGGGTCGCGCGGGCGTCGCGGTCGCGGTGGCGCGGGCGGTCCCGACGGTCGGCCGGGAGGCACGGCACCGGTCCCCGGGGCAGCGGAACGTTCCGGCCTGGTCACCTGGCCGGACGAGGACCTGCACCGGACGCTCGACACCCGACAGGCCGGGTCGACGATCCGCGCGTACCCGTCCCTCGTCGACGAGGGGTCGTCCGTGGTCAAGGGCGGGTCCGTCGGCGTGCGGCTCCTCGCGACCGAGCAGGACCGCGCGCTCCTCATGCCCGCGGGGGTCCGACGGCTCGTCGCCCTCGCGGTCCCGAGCCCGGTGACCTACGTGCAGGCGCACCTGACGAGCCAGGAGAAGCTGGCGCTCGCGACGAGCCCGTACCCGTCGACGAACGCGCTGTTCGACGACGTGCTCGTCGGTGTCGTGGACCAGGTGCTCCGTGAGCGACACCCCGACGGGCTGGTGTTCACCCGGGCCTCGTTCGAGGAGGTCCGCGATGCCGTCTCCGCGACCATCGTCGACACCATGTTCGCGGCGGTGTCGTCGCTCGCGGCGGTGCTGACGGCCAGGCGGGGTGCCGAGCGGGCGCTGAAGCAGGCGACGAGCATGGCGCTCCTGCCCGCGCTGACGGACATGCGGCAGCAGATGGAGCGCCTGGTGTTCCCCGACTTCGTGTCGATCGGCGGGGTCGATCGACTCCGTCGGACCCGGGTCTACCTCGAGGGCGTCGAGGCCCGCGTGGCGAAGCTCCTGCAGAACCCGGGGCGTGATCGCGGGTGGATGAACGAGGTCGGCACGGCGACGCTCCGCTTCGAGGAGGCGGGTGGCACGTTCCCGCCCGCACCCGGCAGCCACGCGGAGCTCGTGCACGCGCGCTGGATGCTCGAGGAGTTCCGCATCAGCCTGTTCGCGCAGGAGCTCCGCCCGGCCGAGACGGTCTCGCTGCAGCGCATCACGAAGGCCCTGGCGGCCGCACGCGCCTGACCCCGCGGCGGTGGCGGGCGGGCACACGGGTGTTCTGAACACGCCCGTCCGCGCGGCACACGGGAATCCGGGTGTTCACGGTGGACGGAGGTGTTCACCACGCAGTGCCGAACGGGTGCAGCCGGCGTCGGCCGCGCGCACGACGAGAGGGACGGTGCGGAAGCCGCACCGTCCCTCCAGTCCGTGTCAGCCGGTCACCCGGCGGACGCGACCCGACCTACTTGGCGTCGAGTGCCTGCTGCGCCTTCGTCTCGGCCGCCTCCAGGGCGTCCGACGGACTCTTCTGCAGGAGCATCGCTGCCTGGAGCTCCTGCGACAGGGCATCGCTCACCTCGCCGTACTGCGTGATCGACGGACGCGCCTTGGCGTAGTCGAGCTCGGACGCGAACGCCTTGAGACGGGGGTTGTCGTCGAGGTACTTCGTCCACGTCGAGTCGTCCGACGTCTTGGAGTTCGCGGGCAGGAGGCCGGTCGCGATGTCCCACTTCGCCTCGGTCGTCGGCGAGAGCCACCACTGCATGAACTTCCACGACGCGTTCTGCTGCGCGTCCGTGCCCTTCAGCAGGTACGAGTTGTTCGTCCCGAGGTTCATCGCGTTCTCCTTGATGCCCGGGAGCGCGAAGACGCCGACGTTGTCCTTGCCGAGTGCCTCGTCGAGCGTGCCGAGGTCGTACGCCCCGGTGATCGCCATCGCCGCCTTCTTGCTCGTGACGGCAGGGGTGCCGCCGTTCGACGTCGAGGTCATGAGCGACTGCGGGTACGCCGTGCCGTCCTTCAGCATGTCGGTCCACGCGGTGAGCGCCTTGACGCCGGCGGCGCTGTTGAACTCGACCTTGGTGTTGTCCTCGTTCAGGAAGTCCCCGCCCGCACTCCACAGCATCGACTGCCAGGTGAACACCGGCCATTCACCGGTGCCGATCGGCAGGTACATGCCGTACTGGGTGGTGCCCTTGGTGAGCTTCTTGGCGTCGGCGGCCAGGTCGTCCCAGGTCTTCGGGGTGTCGGTGATCCCGGCCTCCTTGAACATCTCCTTGTTGTAGACGACCGCGTAGTCACCGATGTCCGTCGGCAGGGAGTACTGCTTGCCGTTGAAGGACCCGGTGGAGAGCATGCCCTCGGTGAAGGTGTCCTTCGTGATGGAGCCGGAGGAGAGGTACTTCTCGAGCGGCACGACCTTGCCGGTCTGCACGACCTGACCGATCTTCTGGGGTGTGCTGTCGCCGAGCACCATGTTCGGGCCGGTGTTGTTCTTCAGCGCATTGATGAGCTTGGCGTCGAACTGGTCGCTCTGCGCGGCGTACTGCGCCGTGACCTTGACCTTGGACTGCGAGGAGTTGTACTCGTCGACGAGCTTCTTCACCTCGGTGGCCTGTGGGCCGGTGTAGTTGTGCCACACCGTGATCGACGTCGCGCCGCCGCCGCTGTCGCCGGAGTTCCCGGAGACACCGCCGCTGCTGCATCCGGCGAGGGCGATGGCGGCGCCGGCGGCGAGAGCGAGGCCGGCCATGGCGCGACGTGCGCGCCGGTTCGTGAACTGCATCGGGAGGGGTCCTCTCAGAGACGGGTCCGGGGGGTTCCGGGGTGCTGTGGACTGGTGCTGCGGGTGCTGGGTGCTGCGGGTGCTGCTGCGTTCTTGGTGCGGGGGGACGGGGTGCTGCGGTTGGGGCTCTAGCGGAGGCCGCCGGCCATGGCCGACACGATCTGGCGCTGGAAGATGAGGAAGACGATGAAGACCGGCAGGATCGCGAGCGTCGACCCGGCCATGAGCACGTTGAAGCTGTCGGCCGCGTTCGTCGACTGCAGCTGCGTCAGTCCGACCGAGACGGTGAAGAACTCCGTCTTGGTGGTGACGAGGAACTGGAAGAAGAAGTTGTTCCAGTTGTAGACGAACGACAGGACCGCGAAGGAGCCGATCATCGGGGTGGCCATCGGGGTGACGACCGACCACATCCGCCGCCAGACACCGGCGCCGTCGACACGGCTGGCGTCCTCGATCTCCGCCGGGAACGACGTGAAGAACTGCCGGAACAGGAACACCCCGAGGATCGACGGGACGTTCGGCACGATGAGGCCCTGGTAGCTGTTCAGCCACCCGAGTGACGACAGCAGCGAGATGAGCGGCGTGAACACGGTCTCGAACGGCACGAGGAGCGCCGCGAGCAGGATCACGAACACGATGTTCCGACCGGGGAACTTCAGGCGGGAGAACGCGAACCCTGCGGCGAGGCTCGTGACGACCTGCCCGGCGGTCGTCGCGACGGCGACGATCGTGGAGTTCAGGTAGTAGATCCCGAACGGCGCCACCGTGAACACGTCGGCGTAGTTGTCGAAGTGCCACTCCTTCGGCAGGAACGTCGGCGGGTAGGCGAGCGACTCCGCCGACGACTTGAAGCTCGTCAGGAGCATCCAGAGGAACGGACCGAAGAAGATCAGCACCGCGATGATGAGGACCAGGTGCCGGAGGATCGCGGGGGTCAGGACGCGGACGCGCGCCCGGAGCGGGCGGTGCCGGCGCTGCAGATGCGGACGGGAGGCAGTCGTCGCACCCGCAGGACGGCCGGCGGACGAGCGGGCGGTGAGCTGGGTCACTGGGGTCTCCTAGACGAGCTCGATCGGGTCGCGTCGGTTCAGGACGCGCAGCTGGATGACGGAGACGATGACGCCGACGAACAGCATCAGGACGGCCGCGGCACTCGCGGAGCCGCCGTGGAAGAACACGAAGCCCTGCTGGTAGATGTAGTAGAGGATCGTCTCGGTGCTCTGCAGCGGGCCGCCCCCGGTCAGGACGTACACCTGGGTGAAGACCTGCAGGCTGGACACCACACCGGTCACCGCGAGGAAGCCGGTGGTCGGGGCGACGAGGGGCAGCGAGATCGAGAAGAAGCGTCGGATGGGTCCGGCGCCGTCGAGGATCGCGGCCTCGTGGTAGCTCTGCGGGATGTTCGTCAGCGCCGCGGCGAAGATGATCATCGTGTAGCCGACGCCCTGCCAGATCGAGAACGCGATGACGCTGATGAGTGCCCACGGCTCCGAGTTGAGGAACCCGATCGGGGCTCCTCCGAGCGCGGTCACGAAGTTGTTCACGATCCCGCCGAGCGGCGAGAGGATGAAGCTGAAGATGAGTGCGCTGCCGACGATCGGGGCGATGTACGGCACGAAGAGCAGCGCGCGGTAGACGCCTCGGCCCCGGAACGGCTGGGCGAGGAGTGCCGCGAAGAAGAGGCCGAGCGCCATCGTGATCGGGACGACGATGATCACGTACAGCCCGGTGTTCCCCGCCGCCTTCAGGAACTCCGAGTCCTGGAACAGCCCGGTGTAGTTCGAGAGTCCGACGAAGCCGTCGACCTGCCCCGTGCCGGAGTTCCAGTTCGTGAAGCTGTAGCCGACGGTCTGCACGAACGGGTACAGGTAGAAGACGGCGAGCAGGATCGTCGTCGGTGCGATGAGCGCGTACCCGGCCTTGCCCTCCTTCCGCTCGAGCGCGCTTCGTTGCGGTGCACGAGGTGCGCGCTTCGCCGGTCGTGCCAGGGCGGCACTCGGCGGGGCGTCCACTGCACTCGTCATCGGGGCTCCTTCGTTCGGATCGAGCCACCGGACAGCGGCTCTTCGATGAACGCTAGGGTTCGTGTGTTTCCAGATCATTACCGGTCGATCACGAAAAGTAAATGATCGATTTCGAAATGACTTCCTTCGATGCTCGACGTTAGAGTGATCGCATGAACCACCGGCTCTTGCAGGACCTGGACCACAGTCCGGGTTCCGTCGGCGACGTCCTGCGGCGGATCCGCTCGGTCGACGCGATGTCGCGATCGACCCTCGCGCGCACCACCGGACTGGCCCCGTCGACGGTGTCGCTCCGGGTCGACGTGCTCATCGGGATGGGGCTCGTGCACGAGGTCGGCAACGAGGACTCCCGCGGTGGACGGCGTGCACGGCGGCTGCGGCTCGACGGCTCAGCGGGCTTCGTGGCGGCGGTCGACCTCGGCGCGAACCACGTGCGGATCGTCCTGAGCGACCTGGCCGGCGCGGTCCTGGTGGACACCGACACGATCACCGACGGAGACGTCTCGGCGACGGAGCGGCACCGGCTCCCGATGTCCGACGGTCCCGCCGTGGCCGTCGCCGCGCTGTGGGCCCGGCTCGTGCAGCTCGCGGACGACCACCACCTCACGATGGACTCCTTCCGTGGCGTGGCGATCGGTGTCCCCGCACCGATCGCACACCCGAGCGGTCGCATCGTGACGCCGAGCTTCCAGCCGACGTGGCACGACGCCGACCTGCCGGGACTGTTCGCGGCGCACACCGACGCCCCGGTGCTCGTCGAGAACGACGCGAACCTCATCGCGATCGCCGAACGACCCGAGCGGACCGAACCGGGCGACGCCGACGAGGACCAGCTCCTCGCCGTGAAGCTCGGCACCCGGATCGGGTGCGGCATCATCGCGAGCGGGCGGCTGCACCGCGGCGTCGGGGGTGCCGCGGGCGAGGTGAGCCACACCGCGGTGGACGGCATCGCCATGATCGGCTGCACCTGCGGGGTGCCGAACTGCCTGGAGTCCGTCGCGAGCGGCGGCGCGATCGCGGCGCGGCTCCGACAGGCCGGCTACGCGGCGGAGACCCCGGCCGACCTCCTCGCACTCGGGGCGCAGGGCGATCCGGTGGTGACCGATGCGATCCGCGCGGCCGGAGCACAGATCGGGCAGGTGCTCGCCGGCATGGTCAACTTCTTCAACCCGCGCGAGGTCGTCCTCGCCGGCTCGATGTCGGCGTCGATGCCCCTCGTGGCCGCCATCCGCGCCGAGCTCTACCAGCGCTGTCTGCCGATCGTGGCCGACGACCTCGAGGTCCGGGCGAGCCGGAACCCCCAGGACGCCGGGGTCCGCGGGGCGACGATCCTGATCCGCGACGAGGTGCTCGCCCCCGCCCGCATCGACGAGGTCGTCCGTGAGGACGCCCAGCGTCCGGTGGCCGTCGAGCGTCCGGTGGCCGTCGAGGTCGGCGTGGTGGCGTGATGACCGACATCGCCGTGGTCGCCGTCGACATCGGCGGCACCACCGTGAAGGGCGCCGTGTTCGACGCCGACGGCACCGTGCTCGCCCGGACGACCGTCCCGACGTTCGGGCCGTCCGGTGCTGCGCTCGACGCGGTGACGAGCCTCATCGAGCAGCTCGCCGCTGCAGCGGACGCCGTGGATCGCCGCGTCACCGGCATCGGCCTCTGCTCCCCCGGACTCGTCGACGGTGACACCGGGCGCATCGTGTTCGCGGCGAACCTCGGCTGGTCCGACCTGCCGCTCGCCGACCTCCTCGCAGCGCGCTTCGGCGTCCCCGTCGCCGTCGACCACGACGCCCGTGCCGCCGCCCGCGCCGAACGCGCAGCCCGGATCGAGGCGGGTCTCGACGGCGACGAGTTCGTGTTCGTCCCGATCGGCACCGGCATCGCCTCGACGCTCTTCACCGAGGGCCGGATCGTGCACGGCGCGACCGGCGGCGCCGGCGAGTTCGGGCACATCCCGGTCGTCCCGGGCGGCGAGCGCTGCACGTGCGGCCAGCGGGGCTGCGTCGAGATCTACGCCTCCGCGGGCAACATCCTCCGCCGCTACCGGGCGGCGGGTGGCATCGCGAGTGCGACCACCCGCGACGTCGCGGAGTCCATCGACACCGACCCGATCGCCGCCGCCGTCTGGGCAGACGCGGTCTCGGCACTCGCGACCGGCACGACGATCCTGTCCGCGCTCCTCGACCCCACCGCGATCGTCTTCGGCGGCGGACTCGGCGAGGCGGGCGAACGCCTGCTCGGTCCGCTCCGAGCCGGCGTCGCCGACATGCTCGGCTGGCGCACGCCCCCGAGCATCGAGCAGTCCCTCGTCGGCTCCGGAGCAGGACTCGCCGGCGCCGCGCTGCTCGTCCAGGCCGGTCCACCGCACACCACCACCACCACACCCGAATCGAAGTTGGAGCTGTCATGACGGAACCCCTCAGGATCGGACTCGTCGGCGCGGGCGGCATCGCCCACGCGCACCTGCCGAACCTCCTCCGACTCGGCGAGGTCCTGGTGTACTCGGAAGTCGGGGCCGCCGAGCTCGTCGCGACCTACGGCGGCGAGGTCGTCGACACGCTCGACGAACTCCTCGCCCGCGTCGACGTCGTGGACGTGGCGACCCCGACCTACACACACGCCGAGGTGGTCCGGGCCGCGCTCGCAGCGGGCAAGGACGTCGTCTCGGAGAAGCCGCTCGCCCGCACCGACGCGGACGCCGACGACCTCGTGGCCCGTGCCGATGCCGCGGGACTGCAGCTCTACCCGGCGCACGTCGTCCGGTTCTTCCCGCAGTACGCCCGGCTCAAGGCCGCCGTCGACGACGGACTGCTCGGCGACCTCGCGGTGCTCCGGTTCTCGCGGTCCGGGGCGTTCCCGAGCCGCACCGCGTGGTTCGCCGACCGGGAGCTCTCCGGCGGCATCATCATGGACCAGATGATCCACGACCTCGACATCGCCCGGTGGGTCGCCGGTGAGGTCGTCCGGGTCTCGGCGGTCACCACCCGCCGCGGCGACGTCGACCACCCGGTCGAGGCGGCGCACGTGCTGCTCACCCACGCGTCCGGAGCGATCTCGCACGTCGCGGGCATCTGGGGCCCGCCGCACCTGTCGTTCACGACGGAGTACTCGGTCACCGGGACACGCGGGAGCCTCGCACATTCGTCGGCCGCGGAGCAGAACTACACGGCGGACCTGGCGACCCCCGACGCCGTCGACGGCTCGATGCCCGAGGTCGACCCGGCCGAGGACCCGTACTTCGTGGAGCTCGAGGCGTACCTCGGGGCGTTCCGGGGCGGCCCGACTCCGCGGGTGACCGCCGAGGACGGTGCGATCGCGGTGAAGATCGCGAACGCGGCGCTCGAGTCGCTCGCGACCGGGCAGCCCGTCGAGTTCACGGCCGCGGCAGCAGGGACGACCGCAGCTGACACGGCGCCGGCAGCTGGCACGGCGGCAAGCGCATGAGCCCGACCGGAGCCGGCCACGGCACACTCCGCGTCGCCGTCATGTCCTTCGCGCACACGCACGCGATCGGCTACCTCGCGGCACTGCAGGCCATGCCGGGCGTGGAGGTCCGCGGGTCGGACCCCGACGGCGTCTCGACCGGGACCGACCTCGTCGACCTCCGAGGACGGGAACTCGCGGACGCACTCGGGATCGACTACGCCGACACGTACGACGAGCTGCTGGCCTGGAACGACGAGGGCGACACGGGCACGCAGGACGACCAGGGCGACGCGGTCACCGAGGGCGACACGGGCTCGCGGGGCGGCCAGGGTCCGCACGCGGTCGTCGTCACGAGCGAGAACGCCCGGCACCGCGAGCTCGTCGAGCTCGCCGCCGCGGCCGGCGCGCACGTGCTCTGCGAGAAGCCCCTCGCCACCACGTGGGAGGACGGACTCGCCATGCGGGATGCTGCCGCAGCCGCCGGTGTCCTCCTCATGGTCGCGTTCCCCGTCCGGTTCTCGAGCACGTTCGAGCGGATGCGGAGCGCCCACGACGCCGGGGCCCTCGGCGAGCTGTTCGCGATCCGGGGCAGCAACAACGGCATGCTCCCGCTGACCAGGGACTGGTTCACCGAGCCGGAGCTGTCCGGCGGCGGCGCGATCGTCGACCACGTGGTGCACATCGCGGACATGCTCGAGGGGCTCATGCACGTCGCCCCGGTCTCCGTCACGGCCATCGCGAACGCCAAGCTGCACGCCGGCCGCGCGAAGGCCGAGACTGCGGGTCTCGTGACGATCACCTACGACAACGGCGTCATCGCGGCGATCGACTGCTCGTGGTCGCAGCCGGACACGTCGCCGATCTGGGGCGGCCTGCAGCTGAGCGTCGCCGGGACCCTGGGCACCGTCGACATCGACTTCTTCGGACCGAGCGCCCGTGGACTCACCGGCGAGACCGGCCGCCCGCTCGTCCTGCCCTACGGCCCGAACTTCGACGAGGCACTCCTGGCGACGTTCATCGAGGCGGTCAGGTCCGGCGAACAGCCGCAACCGGACGTGCACGTGGGGCTCCGGACGCTCGGCATCGTGCTCGCCGCGCAGGAGTCAGTGCGGACGGGCCGGACGGTCGACGTCGTGCCGGAGCCGGCCAGCGGGTCCTCGGCGCGCTGACCCGTCGTCACGGGTGGTCGAGTGGTCGGCATGACCGCAGCCGACGTGGCGGCCGTCATGGTGGGCCTCCAGTCCGGTTCCGCGACCATGGGTGCGTCCGGCGGCCCGGTGACGGACGCGCGCATGCGGCGACACGGCCGGGAGGCCCGGGGCCGGCCTGTCGGGATCCGTCGCCGGACGCAGGACGAACCGGACGAAGTGTGGGTGGCGGACCGGAGGTGCTCCGTGGCGCTGGAGAGCGGTGTTCTGCCCGTCGCACTCCAGCAGCTCACCGCGGGGTCGGCGGCATCGTCCCTCGCCCACCGTCCGGAGCAGCTCGGAGGGACACCGTGAACACGGCGCCGTGTTCCCAGGCACCCGCCCCGATCCGGCCGTCGAGCCGCCGGACCAGCCGCGCCGCGATCGACAGACCGAGGCCGGTGCCCACGGTCCGGGTGTTCCGGTAGCGGTTCGCGAGGACACCGCGCTCGAACGCGTCGTCCGTGTCCGCAGCGGTGAGACCGGGGCCCTCGTCGAACACGCGCACCTCCATCACAGCCGGGAACCGGTCCGCACGGCGGCGGGCCACGAGGTGCACGGTCGACCCCGGTGGCGAGGCGCGCAGCGCGTTCTCCAGCAACCCGTCGAGCAACTGGCGGACCCGCATCGGGTCAGAGTCGCACGCGAGCGCCTCCCCGCCGGGCGGGACATCGACGGTCAGCCGGACGTCGACCGCCCCGGCCGTCGCCCGCCATGCATCGAGGGAGTTCCGGACGACGTCACGGAGGTCGAACCGTTCCGGTCGGATCGCGAAGTCGTCCGCCTGCAGTCGTGCGAGCTCCAGGAGGTCGCGGACGAACGCGTCGAGGCGCCCGGTCTCGCGGACGAGTGTCTTCCCGACACCCGGCAGGGCATCGGCCGGGACGAGTCCGTCCGCCAGCGCATCGGCGTACCCGCGGATCCCCGTCAGCGGTGTCCGGATCTCGTGCGACACCGAGAGCAGAAACTCGCGCTGCCGTGCCTCGGAGTGCTGCAGCGCGAGGTCGAGCGACGCCAGGGCATCACCGATCGCCGCGAGTTCCGCCACCGGCTCGGCACGCGGCTGTGCTGCCGACGACACCCGGTGGCCGCCGGGCGCGAGCAGGCCGCCGCCGACGTCGGCCAGCACCCCGCGTCGGCCGTCGGCCAGCACCCCTCGTTCGCCGTCGGCCATCCGGCGAGCGGCGCCGGCGAAGCGACGGAGCGGCCGGACGACGCGCTGCGCGACGACGACGCCGATGGCGGCGGCGAGCACGGCACCGGCTGCCGTGGCGATGAGGAACCGGTCGTTCAGCCGTCGGATGGCGGACCGGACGAGCGAGAAGTCCTGCGCGGCGACGACGGCATCACCGCGGGAACCCCTGACCCCCTCGAGCAGGAACGTTCGACCCGCGTGCCGGACACGTTCGGAGACCGTCCCGTTCGCCCGCACGTCCGACACGGCCGAGCGCGGCACGATCGACTCGGCAGCGGGGACGGTCGAGCCGTCGGCGCGGAGGAGCACGAGCCGGATGCCCCGCGCCGAGCTCCGGTCGAGGTTCCGGACCAGCGCCGCTCGGTCGGCCGCCGGAGCGTTCGCCACGACCTCAGCCGTCGAGCGGAGGACCTGCTGCGACTGCTGCACGGTGCTCGTCCGGACCAGTTGGTAGGCGACACCGACGGTCGCGACGGCGCCGAGCACCGCGACACCGACGGTCACCAGGACCAGGCGCGCCGTCAGGGACTCGCGGAACCGACTCATCACTCGCCGAGGACGTAGCCGACGCCGCGGACGGTGCGGAGCGGCACCGTGTCCCCGAGCTTCGCCCGGATCTGCCCGACGTGCACGTCGATCGTCCGGCTCCCCCGGTAGTCCGCGATGCCCCACACCGCGGAGAGCAGCTGCGTCCGGCCGAAGACCTGGCCCGCGTTCGTCATGAGGTACGCGAGGAGGTCGAACTCGGTCGCGGTCAGCTCAACGCGCGCGCCGTCGTTCATGACCGTCCTCGCGCGGGTGTCGATCGCCAGTGACCCGACCTGGAGCACGGAGGATCGTCGACCGAGCGCGCTCCTCCGGACGAGTCCCTTCACGCGCGTGGCGAGCTCCCGCGGTGAGAACGGCTTGGTGAGGTAGTCGTCGCCGCCGAGCTCGATGCCGAGCACGCGGTCCACCTCTGAGTCGCGCGCCGTCGCGAACAGGATCGGCGTCCAGTCCTCGTCCGCGCGGAGCCGGCGGCAGAGCTCGATGCCGTCGAGGCCCGGGAGCCCGATGTCGACGACGGCCGCCACGGGGTGCAGGCTGCGGATCGCCGCGAGTCCGCTCACGCCGTCCGGGCTGTGGTGGACCGTGAACCCGGCGTCGTCCAGGTAGATGCGCTCGACGTCGGCGATCGCGGCGTCGTCCTCCACGACCACCACCAGTCCCCGCACGCCGTCCACAGTCTCAGTCAACCGGGAAGTGGTCGACGCGGACGACGCCTTACAGGATCCACACACACCCGACGCAGGAACCTGCGGTGCCGCGGCGACGATCGTCCTGCCGGTCGAGAGCCGACCGGCCGAAGGAGAACGAACCATGCACACCATCACCAGCCGCGTCCTGCTGAGCACCGCCGGCGCTGCAACTGCCGCCGCACTCGTGTTCGGCGCGGCCGGCATCGCGAACGCCGCCGCTCCGTCCCCGTCTGCGTCGTCCCGCACCACGACCGGGCTGCCGTTCCGCGCGGTCTCGGCACATGCGATCCGGGCGCAGCTCGGCACCGTCCCCACCGCGATGGCGACCGACCTCACGGCTCTGCGCGGCAAGAAGGACTCCGACCGGCGGGCCGCGGCGGACGCGATCGAGACGAAGGCGCTCGACGGCACGTACGGCGCCGACGTCAAGACCATCGCCACGGCGGCCCAGACCGCCTGGAAGACCGCGACGCCCACGCTTCGGAAGGACGTCAAGGCGTTGCACGGTGCGTCGCAGTCCGACCGGTCGAAGGACCTCGCCGCGCTCGAGACGAAGGCGCTGTCCGGCGGGTACGGCAGCGCGGTCGAGAGCTACGCCAAGCGCGTCAAGGCGAACGTCGAGAAGCAGCAGGCCGCGGCGCTCGGGCGGATCGTCGGCAGCGCGATCTGACGCCGCGTCGTCCTGGTGCTGCCCTGCTCCGCCCGGGGTCCCGGCGCTCTCAGCGCCCCGCACCGCTGTCTGCACACGGCACCACGCTCTGGGGCGGTGCCGTGTGCAGACAGCGGTGCCTCGGGTGCAGCGATGCCCGGAGTGGGAACGCGAGTGCAGCCCCCGCGCGGGGCCGTGGCGTCGGCTCATGCACACGCATCGGGCGACCCCGTACCCGGAAGGCGACGTCGCGATCCTCGGGTGATGTCGCCGCATGCACACGCATCGGCCGCAGGCTCATGCACGCGCATCGGGCGGAGGCTCATGCACGCGCATCGGGCGACCGCCGCGTCCCCCGATCGGTCCGCATGCCCCCCGCGCGGACGGATCGTTGTCACCCGTTCTTTCGGGGATGTTTCGCGCTGCCGTGCAACGTCCGTGCACTGTCCGAGTCTCCGGGTCGAGCCGATGCGCGCGAGGGCCGCCGACCGCTACCGTCCGGAGGGTGCGCGAGCCGCACGTGCTCCTCTCCCTCGACCACCTCGGAACGGACGTCCCCTCATGGCCTTCGCACTGCACCGCTGGACCCGTGAGACCCTGCTGGCCCGACTCGAGGCGAGCGACGCGATCGACGACGCGGCCGAGGTCGACGTCGCCACCGCCGCACGTGATCGCCTGCGACTGCTCGGCATCGGCGACCGGCTCGAGGCACATGCGCTCACCGACGACGAGGCGATCGCGGCGTTCCACAGCCTGCGCGACGAGGCCCACGCGGTCGTGCCGGAGCAGGTCCGCGCCGACTGAGCGCGCAGCCCGAGCGCGCAGCCTGAGCGCACAGCCCGAGCGCGCAGCCTGCGACCTGCGCCGTCCGCCGGTGGCAGGCTGAGCGGCATGGACTCGCACGCCCTCTCCTTCGGCGCCGTCGCGGACGCCTACGAACGCGGACGCCCCGGGTACCCGGTCGCGGCGGCCGAGTGGCTCCTCCCCGAGCACGCCTCGAGGGTGGTCGACCTCGGCGCCGGCACCGGCAAGTTCACGAGGGTCGTCGCGCCGCTCGTCGCGAGGACCCCCGGCGCCGAGACGATCGCCGTCGAGCCGGACCCAGCGATGCGTGCGCAGCTCGAGGACCGCGTCCCCGGAGTACGGGTCCTCGACGGTTCGGGCGAGCACGTCCCGCTGCCGGACGCCTCGGTCGACGCCGTCGTCGCCGCGCAGGCATGGCACTGGGTCGACCCGGTCGTCGCCTCCCGCGAGGTCGCCCGTGTCCTGCGCCCCGGTGGCGTCCTCGGGCTCGTCTGGAACATCCGCGACGACCGTGTGCCGTGGGTCCGGGAGCTCTCCGAGATCATGGCGCAGCCCGAGGAGCACGCGATCGAGGCCGTGCACCCCACCGTCGCCGAGCCGTTCGACGCCGCGGCGATCGAGACCGCCGACTTCCGCTGGGTGCACGAGCAGGACCGGAACGCGTTCGTCGACATGGTCGCGTCCCGCAGTTACATCAGCACGCTCGGCCGGGAGGCCCGTGGCCGCGTCCTCGACGCCGTCCGCCACCTGCTCGACACCGATCCGGCACTCGCGGGGCGTACCACGGTGCCGGTGCCGTACACCGCGCACTGCTTCCGGATGACGCTCCCCAGCCTGCGCTGAGGAGCGCAGGGGTCACGCGTCCGGATCGACGGCGGCGAGCACCGCGCGGTAGGTCCGGGGGTCGCTCAGGATCCGGAAGTGCCCGCCGACCGCGAGCCGGACGTTCTGCGCACCCTCGAGTTCGCTCCCCTCCGGGATCAGCGAGTCGAACACGCCGAACACCGACGTGATCCTGCTGTTCGCCCCGACGTCGGCCCCGAGCTCAGCGAGGGTGGGGTCCGCCGCCGAGAACGCCCGGAGCGCCGGCGTCGGGGCGTACCGCGCGTAGGTGCTCCCGCCGAAGGGCGTCGCCACGGCCACCATCCGGTCGATCCGCTCGTCGGGGTCGTCCTGCGTCATGGCGTACTTGCCGATCAGGCCGCCCTTGCTGTGCGCGAGGATCAGCACGTCCTCGAGTCCCTCGTCGACCAGGTGTCGCATCACGAGCGCCGCGCTGTCCCGCACCGGGAGCAGGTTGTGGTGCAGCGCGGTGACGACGAACACCGGATGACCCCGATCGTGCAGGGCGTCCATCAGGGGCCGCATGAAGTGCCAGGTCTCGTAGATGCCGGGCAGCACCACGATCGGCTGTCGGTCGCCCGAGCGGTAGTCGTCGGCACCCGTCGGCCCGAGGCTCCGGACCTGCCAGACCCCGGCGTAGAGCCAGTCGCGGACCCACCACCCGGCGACCCGGAGCCGCCATCCGATGCCGTGTCCCCGAGCCGCCTCGGTCGCGGAGTTGTCGCGTCGCGCCGACGGGGACCCGGTCACCGCAGCCGTCCGACGGACTGCACCCGGAGGAACTCGTCGACGATCGCGGCGACCGGTCGGGGCTGGTGCTCCTGCACGTGGTGCGGGCCCGGCAGCTCGACGAGTGCACCCTCGCCCGCGACACCGGCGAGCCGCCGCCCCCAGTCGTGGTCGGCGATCGGGTCGTACCCGCCTCGGAGCACGAGCACCGGGACGGTCAGGCCCGCGACGACCCGGAACATCGGGTACCGCAGCATCGCCGGGAGGACCGCCAGGTACTGCGGCAGACTCCTCGCGTAGTCGCTGAGGAGCACCCAGTTCATCCGCACGCCCTCGCCCGGGCCGTCCGCGAGGAGCGAGAGCGCCTGCTGCCAGAGCCGTGGACGGTGGTCGTCGATGACGGGTCCGACGAGCACGACCGACGTGACGAACCCGGGGTCCTGCCGGGCCATCTCGGCCGCGACCTGCGATCCCATCGACTGTCCGAGTGCGACGCACTCCTCGATCTCGACCTCGCGGAGCGCCGCGAGCACGATCCGCGCGAACCCGTCGATGCCGACGGCGCCGACCGGTGGGAGCCCGCCGAAACCGGGGAGGTCGACCGCGACCGTCCGATACGTCCGCGAGAGCACCCGCTGCAACCGGATGAAGGACCGGTGCGACATCCCGATGCCGTGCACGAGGGCGATCGTCGGCGTGAGGGTGTCCCTGGAGCGGCCGGCCGGTGCCATCGTCCGGAGGCGCACGGTGGCCCCGTCGATCTCCACGGTCTCGACGAGGGGGCGCATGCGCTCGACGATACGCGCGGCACCACCGGGCCTGGTGCACGGCCGCCGGCAACGGTACCGTCGCCGCATGCGCAAGGTCACCGCGGGTCTCTTCAGCTCCGTCGACGGGGTCGTCTCCGAGCCGTACCGGTTCCAGTACGACAGCTTCGACGACGAGCTCGGTGCGGGCATGACCGCCCTGATGCAGTCCACGACGACCGGCATCCTGGGGCGGACCTCGTACGAGGAGTGGGCCGGGTACTGGCCGGACAGCGCCCCTGAGTCGGACGACCCGTTCGCGGCGTTCATCAACCCGCTGCAGAAGTTCGTCGTGTCGCACACGCTGACGGCGCCCCTCGCGTGGGAGAACTCCACGCTCGTCGACGGCGATCTCGAGACCTTCGTCCGGGACCTCAAGCGGGGCGACGGTGACGGCGACATCAGTGTGTTCGGCAGCATCTCGGTGGTCCGCCAGCTGCTCTTCGCGGGACTGCTCGACGAACTCCTGCTCATGGTCCACCCCGCGATCGCCGGCGCGGGGCAACGGCTCTTCGCGGCGGACGACCCGGCGACCCGGCTCGAACTCGTCCGGGGTGCGACGACGAGCAGGGGGAACGCGCTCCTGACGTACCGGCCCCGCCCGACGGACTGACCGCCGCCGCCGCCGGACTGACCGGCGCCGGCCGACGGACGAACGGACTCCGCCCACCGGACCGGCGCCGCGTTCGGCACCACGCGACGGACGGGAGGCACGGTGCGGGCCGGTCCCGCGCCTCCCGTCCGGTCTGTGGCACGATGACGGCAGCACAGGGAGGTGCGAACCGGCATGAGGGGGACGTTCTGGACGCGCAGCGTCCGTCGGCGACCGGCCGCGTTCGCGTGCCTGGTCGCGCTGTCCGCGATCGCGATGATCGTGTCGGTGCTCGCGCCGATGCTCTTCCGGGCCGTGCAGCAGGTCACCCTCGCCGAGGCGGTGCAGAACGCCGGACCGGACGGCACGGCACTCGTCGCCCAGGCCTCGACGCAGGCGGCGCAGAGCGCAGAGGGTCTCGGGGCGGCACTCGCGGTGAGCTCCGCCGTCTCGAACCACCTCTGGCAGCGGCCGGTGACCCTCACCGAGTCGGACACCCCGTACGGCTGGGACGTCACGGGCAGGGCGGGCCGGGCGCGCCAGGCCTCCATCGTCGCAGCGGACAGCTCCTGCGGCGGCGCGACCCTCGTGACCGGTCGGTGCGTCACCGACGGCTCGGGGATCGTCGTCCCGCAGAGCACTGCGCGCGCGAACGGGATCCGGGTGGGTGACGTGGTCGACCTCACCGACCTGGTCCCCGAGGCCCCGAGCACCGCCTTCACCGTGACCGGCATCTACCGCGACTCCGGCCGGACCGGGAACCTCCTCGCCGGACCCGGCCGTCGCTTCGGTGCGGGCGGCGGCGGCTCGTCGGACTTCGTGGTGTCGCTCGAGGGTTTCGACAGCATCGTCGCCGACGGCACGTCCTACTCGATCCGGTACCTCCGGCACCCACCGACGCTCGGTGAGATCCCCGAGATCCGCAGCGACATCCGGGCCGCGCGGGCGTCGACACTGACGAGCGACGGTGCGTCGGCATCGGCCAGGTTCACGTCCGGCATCACCGGGGTGCTCGACCGGATCGGGCCGCAGCACGACGCCGCCGGGGTCATCCTCGCGGTCACGGCGGTCCAGGCACTCGGGCTCGCCTGGTTCGCGGAGGGGCTCGTCATCCAGCGGATCGGCCGCGTCCGGGCGACGGAGTGGGGGCTCGGTCGGCTCCGCGGACTCCCCCGCCGGCGGTGGCTCGGCGCGGTGTTCCTGGAACCCGGCGTGGCCGTCGTGATCGGCGCCGTGGTCGGGTTCGGCGTCGGTGTCGCTGCCTCGGCCGTCGCGGCGCGGACCGTCCTCGGTGGGACGGCGTCGGTCGAGCCGTGGCAGCCGCTGGTGCTCGCGGCGGCCGGACTGAGCCTCGTGGGGTCCCTCGTCGCCCTCGTCGCGGCGAGTGTCCGGTCGGCGAGGCTCCCGCTCGTCGACCTGCTCCGGGCGACCGCCGAACCGCGGCTGCTGTCGCGGACCGCCGTCGTGGTGCAGGCGGGTGCGGTGCTCGTGACCGTGACGGTGCTCGCCTCGCTCGTGACCGTGCAGGAGGTCACCGGGCCGGGAGTCGCGCTCCTCGCCCCGAGCCTCGTGGCGGTCCTCATCGGCATCGTGGGGCTCCGGGTCGCAGTGCTCGTCATCCGCCGCCGGACGAAGCGTCCCCCGCGGAGCCTCGGCGGCGTGCTCATCGGGCGACAGCTCGGTCGCTCCCCCTCGGTCCTCTCGGCGGCCGTCATGGTGACGGTCGGCGTCGCGATCGCGGTGTACGCGAGCCAGACGGCGGTCGTCGGGACGCGCCTGCAGGACGACCGCACGGCGGCGACCCTCGGAGCGGCCACGGTCCTCGACGTGTCGGTGCCCGGAGACGTCACGCTCCTCGACGCGGTCCGCCGGGCCGATCCCGACGGCCGCACCGCGATGGCCGCGGAGGTGCTGACCAGCGGCACCGGCGTCGGCCGGCTCGTCGCGGTGGACACGGCGCGTCTCGGAGCGGTCAGCAGCTGGGACACGGCCTGGAGCGGTCGGTCCGCTTCCGAGCTCACGACGCTGCTCGACCCCGCTGCGTCGGAGTCCCTGACGCTCAGGGGCTCCGAGCTCCGCCTGACGCTCGCCGACGTCCGGAGCGCCTCGATCAGCACCGACCAGAGCGCGGTCGCCCTGCAGGTGGTCGTGCAGAACGGGTCGGGGTGGCAGTACCTCGACTTCGGCTCCCCGCGGGACGGCACCCTGACGGAGCCGATCCGTTGCGCCGACGGCTGCCGCCTGGTGTCGATCGGCATCACGAGCACCGACCAGTACGAGCCGCCGTACAGCTCGGCGTTCACGCTGACCGGGATCGCGACCGACCGGCTCGACCGCGGCTCGACGGCATCCTGGCTTGCACCGTCACGCTGGCGGAACCGGATCGGCGACAGCACCGACTCACAGCAGCGCACCCGGTCCTCGCTCTCGCGGGCGGACACGGCCGGTGCGCGGGGACTCGCCGTCTCGCTCACGGACAGCTCCGGCTCGCACGTCGCGAGCATCGCCCCGAGGGACGCGCCCGAACCGATCCCGGCGCTCCTCGGCCGGAGCACCGGGACGGCGCCGTTCCCCGGGATCAGGGACGCGGTGAGCGGGGTCGGTCCGGACCAGAGCCCGCGGATCCTCCGTGTGGTCGGGCACACCGACGCGGTCCCCCGGGTGCTCGGCGACGGCGCGATGATCGACCTCGGCGTGGCGGACCGTGTCACCGACCCGGCTGCGAGCCTCGCCCAGCACGAGGTGTGGCTCGCCCCGGGCTCGCACCCGGACGTCCTGGCGAAGCTGCGGGCGGATGGCATCCGGGTGACGGCGACGCACACCCTGGCGGATGCGGAACGCCGGGCCGACCGTGCTGCGCCGACGCTCGGCTCGGTGCTCGGCCTGCCGATCGCGGCCGGTGCGCTCGGGCTGACGCTCCTCGCCCTCGTCGCCGTCCGCGTGATCGGTGCCGACGGCCGCCGTCGGGACTGGGTCTCACTCCGGAGTGCCGGTCTCAGCGCCGCGCGACTGCGCCGTGTGCTGACGCTCGACGCCCTCCTGCCGACGGGCATCGGCGCGCTGCTCGGCGTCGCGGCGGGCGTCGCGGCGTTCGCGGTGACGATCGCCCGGCTGCCGCTGCTGTCCGGCGAGAGCGGCAGCCCGCCGCCCGACCTCGCGCCGGGTGTGCTGCCGATCGTCGCGCTGGTCGTCGGCGAGCTCGCGCTCCTCGCGACCATCGCGGTCGTCGGCGCACGACTGGAACTCCGGGACGCGACGCACCGGACGGGAGGCACGCCATGACCACCACGGACACCCGCCGTTCCCGACGTGGCCGGCCACCGACCGCGGTCGCGTCCGACGCGTCGACCGCGGTGCCGACCGTGCCACCGGCGGCGGAGGACCGCATCGCGTTCCGCGCCGCGGGGCTGGTGCACGTCTACCGCGAGGCGGGGACCGACGTCGCCGCGCTCCGCGGGGTGGACCTGACGGTCGCTGCCGGGGCCCGGATCGCACTCCTCGGCCCCTCCGGCTCCGGCAAGTCGACGCTCCTGACGATCGCCGCCGGCATCATGCGTCCGAGTGCCGGTCGGGTGTCGGTGTTCGGCACGGACCTCGGGTCGGCCTCGGAGCGCGACCTCCGTCGGCTCCGCGGCGGCACCCTCGGCCTCATGCTGCAGGGGGCGTCGGTGAACCTGCTGCTGCACGAGACGGCCATCGGCAACGTCACCTGGGCGACCCGCGGCACGGCGAACAGCAGCACGCGCATCGGCCGACACGTGCTCCGGGCCGGGGGGATCGCCGACGACGGACGCCTGGTGTCGGCGATGTCGCCGTCGGAGCAGCAGACCGTCGCGCTCGCGGTGGCGATGGCGCCCCGTCCGCGGTTGCTCCTCGCGGACGAGCCGACCAGCCAGCTCGACGACGAGGCCAGGGACCGGCTCCTCGACGTCCTCGTCGAGACCGCGGAGGCGCAGGGCACGGCGGTGCTGGTCGTGACGCACGACGAGCAGGTCGCGGCGCGGATGCAGCGGATGATCCACCTGCGCGACGGTCGGATCGGCGAGGAGGCCACCGACCGCGGACGATACGCGGTGGTCGGCACCGACGGGTCGATCCAGATCCCGGAGGCCCTCCGCGCCGCGTGGCCCGCGGGGTCGCTCGTCACGGTGGAGCAGGGCGACGGGGACACGCTCCGGATCGTCCGTGCAGACGGGGAGGACTCGTGAACGACGGGCTCGAGCTCGACGACCTGGTCGTGCGGATCGGCGGCCGCGTGGTGCTCGACGGGCTCAGTCGGACGGTGCCGCCGGGGACCGCGATCGCGATCACCGGGCCGGCCGGGAGCGGGACGTCGAGCGTGCTCCGGGCGATCGTCGAGGGAGTCGGCGGCGGCGGCGGCGCCGCCGTCGGCGGTGTCGGCGGCGGCGGGCCCGCGGGCGGGGCGGACGGCATCGCGCAGTCCGGTCTCGCCTGGGCGGGGCGCGTCCTGCTCGACGGCCGTGCCGCCGCGCCGCGCGATGTCGGGGTCGTCACGCAGGGGCACGAGCTCATCGGCGGACTGAGTGCCGCCGAGAACGTCGCCGTCCGCGCCCTCGGGACCATGGACGACTCCGCGGAGGTCGGTCCCGCACGACGCTGGGGCCTCCCCACCCGACGCTGGGGCCTCCCCACCCGACGCTCCGGCGGCGCCCCGACACGACGCTCCGCCCGTCTCGCCGAGGAGGACTGGACGGCGATCGAGGTGCTGCTCGGGTCGCTCGGTCTGCCGGAGTCGAGCTGGCACAACCTCGTCGAGCAGCTCTCCGGCGGGCAGCAGCAGCGGGTCGCCGTCGCCCGAGCGCTCGTGGGCACACCACGGCTCGTCTGCCTCGACGACCCGACGAGCGAGCTCGACGCCGCGAGCCGGGACGTCGTGTGGGACGCGCTCGCCGCCGCGATGGCCGGCGGCGCGGTGGTCGTGCTGGCGGCCCCGGACCCCGTGCTCGTCGAACGGTGTGACCAGGTCGTCGCGATCGCCACACGCCGCGGGACGGCCGGGTGACGGACGGCGCGGTCAGTCCCGCAGCAGGAACCGGGTCAGGAGCCCCCGGGCCTCGTGCGACCGCGGCACCGCGCCGTGGCCGAGGCGCGGGAGGACGTGGAGCTCACTCCCCGGGATGAGGGCCGCCGTCGCGGGGAACAGCTCCGCGTCGTAGAAGCGGTCGCGTTCGCCACCCAGGATCAGCGTCGGGGCCGCGATCACCCGCTCGACCGACCCGAGGTCGAACCCGTCCTCCGCCTCGAGCGTCGTGGCGAGGTCAGCCGCCGTCTGCGGGCCGCGGATCACCAACGGCGCAGCGACCCACCCGACACCGGTCAGCACGCTCCGGAACACCGCCGGGGCCGAGCCCGCCGTCGCGATCCCGCCCGCCGCCCGGATCCGGCCGGCCCGGAGCGCTGCGGCGACATCGGCCTGCACACGCCGCCCGTGGGGACCAAGACGGCACGCGGTGCTCACGAGGGCGAGGCGACGCACCAGGTGCGGGTGGTCCGCGGCGAACTGCTGGGCGATGCTCCCGCCCGTCGACGTCCCCACGAGGTCGAACGGTTCGCCGAGCACCCGGTCGAGCGTGTCGGCGTACTCGGCGGCGACGTCCCGGATGGTCGTCCCCGTCGCGAGCCCTGGCCACCGGTTCAGGACCACGAGCCGGCGCTGCGGGGCGACCGCGTGCAGCGGGGCGAGCGCGTCACGGACGAGCACGGCGCTCCCGACACCGGTCGACGGCCAGATCCCGGGCAGCACGACGACGGGTCGTCCGGTCCCGGTCGAGGCGAACGGGACCGTCACCGCTGCAGGCCGCTCAGACATCCGCCCACTCCACTCCCGACGGGCATGAGGATGCTGGGGAGCGTCGCGGATCGGCCATTCCGCTCCGACACCGACGGCCCCGCCGCATCCGTGACAGGGTTGGCGTCGTGACCACCGACCGCTCACCCGTGTCGCTCGGCGCCCCGCGCCTCGCGCTGTTCGCCACGTCGACGATGACGGGGTTCGGGATCGGCTCCTGGGTGACGCGGACCCCGGCGGTCCGGACGGACCTCGGTGCGTCGATCGAGACCATGGGGATCGTGCTGCTCGGGCTCTCGATCGGGTCGATGCTCGGGATCCTCGGGGCGGGCGCACTCATCCGCCGGGTCGGGACCCGGCCGCTGATCCTCCTCGGGGGTGCGCTGCCGGTCATCGGGATGCTGCTCGTCGGCCTCCTCGCCCCGGCCGCGCTGACACCGGGGGTGGCCGCAGGCCTGTTCCTCGTCGGGTTCGGGTCCGGCATGGCGGAGATCGGCCTCAACGTCGAGGCCGCCGCGCTCGAACGGGTGCTCGAACGGCCGGTCATCCCGACGCTGCACGCCTGCTTCAGCCTCGGAAGCGTCCTCGGCGGCGGGGTGGGCATCCTCGCGTCCGCGGCCCGGGTGCCCGTCGGGGTCCACCTGCCGATCGCCGCCGCCGTGATGGCCGCGCTCGCGATCACTGCGGCGCTGTTCCTCCGCCCCCTCCCCCGCGAGCAGGAGCCGGAACCGACGCGGACGGTGGCCGGCACCCGCACCCGGTCCGTGCTGACGCTCCAGGTCGCGCTCATCGCCGTCATCGTGCTCGCGATGGCGTTCGCGGAGGGTTCGGCGAGCGACTGGCTCCCGCTCCTCATGACGACGAGCCACGACGCACCGGAGGTCGTCGGCTCCCTCGTCTTCACCGGCTTCTCGCTCGCGATGCTCGTCGGTCGGTCCGCGGGGTCGCCGCTCGTCGCCCGCTTCGGTCGCGCCACGGTGATCCGCGGCTGCGGGATCGTCGGGCTGGTGGGTGTCCTCGGGGTGGCCCTCGCTCCCTCGGCGGCCCTGACGGTCGTGGCCGCGGCCGTCTGGGGACTCGGGATCGCCCTCGGGTTCCCCGTGGCGGTGTCGGCGGCGGGTGACCACCCGACGGACGGGGACCGGCGCGTGTCGATCGTCGCCACGGCGGGGTACTTCGCGTTCCTCGTGGGGCCGCCGTCGCTCGGGTTCCTCGGCGAGCACCTCGGGCTGCAGACGGCGATGTTCGTGCCGGCGGCGCTGCTGCTCGTCGCGCTGCTCGTCGCGAAGGCCACGGCACCGCGGTCGGTCGCGTCCGCCGGATCCGTCGCGGCTCCGGGACCGGCCGCCTGACGGTCTGGAGGCGCGGTGCGGGCCTGCACCGCGCCTCCAGTCCGTCAGTCCGTCAGTTCGTCAGTCGGTGAGCGCGAGCGCGCGGCTGCGGGAGAGCTGGCGGTGCGCGAACCCCGCGATCGCGGCGCCGACGACCGGCGCGACGATGAAGAGCCAGAGCTGGGACAGCGCGATCGGCCCACCGTAGACGGCGGCGGCGATCGAGCGGGCGGGGTTCACCGAGGTGTTGCTGATCGGGATGCTGATGAGGTGGATGAGCGTCAGGGTGAGGCCGATGCCGATCGGGGCGACGGCCTTGTACTCGGGCTTGGCGGTGACGGACAGGATCACGGCGACGAACACGCCGGTGAGGATGACCTCGGTGAGGGCGACACCCACGATGCCGAAGTGTCCGGGTGAGGCGCTGCCCCACCCATTCGACGCGAAGCCGTCGTCCTGCGCAGCGCCCAGGTACCGCCCCGGACCGCTCGCCGCGATGGCCGCGAGCGCACTCGACGCGACGAGGCCGCCGACGATCTGCGCGACCACGTAGCCGGGGACATGCCGCCACTCGGTCCGCCCGGCGAGCGCGAGGCCGACCGTGACGGCGGGGTTGAAGTGCCCGCCGGAGATGTGTCCGACCGCGTAGATGCCGGCCATGACCGTCAGGCCGAACGCCAGGGCGACGCCGAGGAACCCGACGCCGAGGGTGTTCTCGGAGGTCGGGAACGCGGACGCGAAGAGCGCCGTGCCCACACCGCCGAAGACGAGGAGGAACGTCCCGAAGACCTCCGCCAGGAGTCTGGCCGCGGTGGGCCAGGTCTGGGCATCCTGGGCGCGCTGTTCGGCGGTGGATCGGCTGACGGGTCGTTTGCTGCTCATGGTTCGGGTTCCTTCCGGAGGGCGTCGGGGACGCCCTTGAGACAGGTCGAGGAGACGGTCTGTCACACGCGTGGCCGGACTCGCCCCGGACGATGCGGTCCGGACTCGCTCCGCGGCCATCCTCGGGACGCTGGTGAGGTCAGCGCTGCCCGCGGCGGAGCGTCTCGTTCGGCTTCTCGCCGAAGCGCTCCGCGTACGCCATCGCGAACCGGCCGAGGTTCCCGAACCCCCAGGCGCGAGCGAGGTCGGACACCGTGGCGGTGTCGGGCGTGTGCTCGACCAGGTCCCGTCGCACGCGGTCCAGCCGGACGCCCCGGAGGTACTCCGTCGGCGACACCCCGAGGTACCGCTGGAACGCGACCTGCATGGTCCTCGTGTTGAGTCCGACCGCGGTGGCCGCCACCGAGGGACTGATCGGCAGGTGCGCGTTCTCGTGCAGGTGCTCGACCGCTGCCCGAACCCGGGCGAGCCGCACGGTGCGGAACACCTCCGGGACCTGTTCGGTGTGCCACGAGAACGCGGTGAGCACGGCCCGGGCGACGGCGAGGTCCGCGTCCATCCGCATCAGGGGCGGTGCGTCGGGAGTGGAGATCACGGGAGCCGCCGCGGTCAACGCGGAGCGCCAGGCGACGAACGCCGCCGGGGTGGGCTCGACCTCGGTCCGGAACACCACCGGCCGGGCGGAGCCGCCGTGTCGTTCCGTCGCGACGTCCTCGAGGAACGCGCTGTCGACGTGGACGAGGTTCTGGCGGCCGGCCGGCACCCGGAACCGGAACGGGTCGGTGGACGGCAGGACCACCGGCCGACCCGGGACGACCGTCACCTCGGTCGTCCGGTCGGCGGTACCGAGGCCGATGGTCGCAGCACCGTCGCGGAACCACGCCACGAAGTACCCGTCGAGCCGGTCGGTCTCGCCGCGGAGCTCCCGCGCGAGGCCCACTGCGCGGAGGTCGACCCGTGGACCGCCGACGGCCGTGTACCGGAAGTCGAGGCGGCCGTCCGGTGCGGTGCCGTCGAGGCGCACCTCGCCGAAGTGGTCGCGTGCGACGCGGGTGGCCGTCGCGAGATCGCGGCCGGCGATCTCGACACGCTCGGGGACGGCGTCGCCGGTGGCGATGATCGGATCGGGGTCGCCGGACGTCGAGGGAACGGGGCTCCCGGGCTCGTCGGCGCCGGGGCCGTCGGGTCTCGTGGGGTCGTCGGGTCTCGTGGGGTCGTCGGGCACCGTGGGGTCGCCGGACGGCAGCATCGTGCTCATGTGTGTCCTTCGTCCGGTGGTTGGGCCGGTCTCGGGTGCGAGGCGTTCTCGCCACCACGACCATGACGAGTGGGCCTGGTCCCGTGTCACGGATCGTTGTCTGGGAATCCGGTGCGGCCGTCGGGGCGGATGGGGTGGGCAGGTGCCCCAGATGGTGGGGAGAATGGTCTGTCCACTGCACGTCGTACCCCGCCCGACTCGGTTCCGGGCCACCGCTCGGCGACGGGTGCCCCCGGCGTGGTAGGCAGGTCGGAGCCATCGCGGACGAGCGCCGCCACGAACCAGGAGCATGTCATCGTCGAACAGGACCCACTGCTGGAGGCGTCGGACGCGACGCTCGCCTCCAGGGCGGCGGACGGCGACGTCCGCTCGTTCGAGGTCCTCGCACGGCGACACGGTCCGCTGATGCGCGTCTACGCGGCGAAGCTGCTCGGCTCCGACGTGGAGTCCGACGACGTGGTGCAGGAGGCGTTCCTGACCGGGTGGCGCCGCATCGCCGAGCTCGAGAGTCCCAAGTACGTCCGCGGTTGGCTGATGCGGATCGTGACGAACAAGGCGATCGACCGGCTCCGGGTGCGGCGGCACCACGTCGACGTCACCGAGCTGGATCCCCCGGCGCGCAGCGCAGCGTCCCCGGAGCGCGTCGTCGAGGCACGCATGCAGCTCGACGCGGTCTGGTTGGCGCTCGACAAGCTCCCGACCGACCAGCGGCGGTGCTGGCTCCTCCGCGAGACGGCCGGCTACACGTACCAGGAGATCGCAGACACGCTGCAGATCCCCGTCTCCACCGTGCGGGGTCTCCTCGCGCGGGCCCGCAGTTTCGTGCTCCACGAGATGGAGGCATGGCGATGACGACCGACGACCTGACGCCCCCCGACGACCCGACGCCAGGTGACCCCCTGACGCCCGGTGACCACCTGACGCCGTCCGACGAGCTCGCTCCGACCGACGAGCTCGACGGTCACACGATGGAGGAGCTCGGCGACTACCTCGACCGCGGACGGACGCCGTACGACTCGTCGATCGAGCACTCGGCGGCATGCCGACTCGCGCTGACGAACCTCACCCGGCTCCGCGAGCTCACCCACGCCGCGTTCGATCGCGAGGCGCAGGGCGACGCGGCCCGCGACGAGGTGTGGATCAGCGGGCTCCTCGACTCGATCAAGTCGGAGCTCCGATCCGGCCGCGACGTGCCGATCACGCACCCCGATCCGACGCTGCGACTCTCCCTCACCGAGGCTGCGGTCCGCGGGATGGTCCGACGTGCCGGGGACACCATGGGCGGTGTCGTCATGGGGCGGTGCGTGCTGGACGGCGACGTGACGATCCCGGGTGCCCCGATCCGGGTCGACGTCACCGCGAGCCTGGAGTTCGGCATCCCGATCGAGGACGCGGCGGAGCGACTGCGGCACCGGATCACGGCCGTGCTCGCCGAGCACACCGAGCTGGTGGTCGCGGCGGTCGACGTCACGATCGACGACGTGTTCCCGCCCGAGGGGGGACGACCGTGACCGACGACACCGCGCTGTCCCAGCACCTCACCGCTGCGATCCGCGACGTCGAGGGGGTGTCCGGCGTGTTCCCGGCGCAGCCGATCATTGAGGCTGCGGCCGACGCGATCGCGGTCCGACTGGCGCTGCGCATGCCCGACGTCCTCGTCGACATCGATCGCGTGGACGGGTTCACGACCGTCACTGCGCACATCGCCACGGTGTCCTCGGTCCCCGCGCCCGAGACGCTCCGCCGGGTCGGGGAACTGATCCGGACGCACGTGCACGAAGCGGGAGCTGCCGAGGGGGAGCTCGCGGTGAACGTGAAGGTGCGGCTCGTCGAGGACGGGCCGGAGCCGACCTCGCGCTAGCCCTAGTCGATCGCTCGCGCGTGCGTGCCGGTGTCCTCGGTGCGGTTCTTCGCGGCGGCGATGGTGTCCCTGGGGACCGGCGGCACACCGCGGCTGATCCCGCGGATGCCGACCGCGAGCAGGATCCCTGCGGCGACGAGGAACACCACCAGCGTGATGGCGACCGCAGCCCACGCCGGGACGACGAGCATCAGGAGCGTCACGTCGAGCGCCGCGACGAGTCCGACCGCGACGAGTGCCAGCACCGCACCGGCGGCCGTCAGCACCAGCCCGCGCTTGGCGCCGGCGACCCGCTGCCCGACCTCCCGCTTGGCGGACGCGATCTCGTCGCGCAGGACCCTGAGGAGCGGTGCGATCGCCTTCTGGACGATCCCGGCGGTGAACCCTCCGCCCGTGGAGTCCTCGGTGGCGGTGCGATCACGGTCGGTCATGGTGTTCCCTCCAGCCCGCACCGGAGTGGCGCGCGGTCGGTTCACCGTACCGAGGGCCGTCCGCACGCGCCGTGGTGGGACGGAATCGTGCGCCGCCCGACCGTTCTGCCCTCCGCCGCGGTGGCCCTCGGCAGTGGCGTCAGGAGGACGTACCGCTGCTCCCGGTCCCGGTCCCGGTCCCGGTCCCGGACGACCCAGACCCGGTGCCGGTCCCCGTCCCCGTCCCGGTCCCGGTCCCGGACGAGCCGGAGCCGCTGCCGTTCGGACCGCCGAAGCCACCGCTCCCACCCGTACCCCCGGATCCGCCCGGGAACCCCGTCGGCGCCCCACCCGGGAACTGCCCGTTCGGCACCGTCTGCTGGGTGGAGCCCGACCCACCGCCCAGGGCGTGCCCGATGGCGAAGCCTCCGAACCCGGCTCCGGCGACGATGATCAGCGCACCGACCCCGATGCCCACCGGCAGCTGCCACCTCGGGCGGGGTCCGGTCCGTGCCGTGGTCGTCCACGCACCCCAGGGCTGCTGCTCCGCAGGCGCGCCAGCGGGGTCGGTCCCGTGTGCAGCCGGCTCCACACCGGGTGTCCGTGCCCAGGTCGGCGGCGGCGCCATCGGCTCAGTCGCCCCCGCGGCTCGCGGCGTCTCGGCTCGGGACTCCGCCGCGCGGGGCTCGACGGGCTGGTCGTTCTCGGGGTCGTTCGTGGTGGTCATCTCGGCCTCTCCGCACCGCTCGGTCGTGGTGCAGGACGATCCCAGCCACACCCGATGTGCGTCCGCCATGACGACGCTCGGAGCGCGGGATGGAACACCGAGCAATCCGCCGAACGGACCACCGGGCGCACACGCGCGCGCAAGGTGTGTCAGGGTGGGTGTCGACGACCTGCCCGACGGCGCGCACGGCCCCGTCCGCACCGAGCCCGTGGCGACCCCGCGGCAGCAGCAGACCGTGGTGACCCCGCGGCCGCATCGAGGAACACGCAGGAGAACCCATGCCGCAGGATGCCCGTCCCCACATCGTGATCGTCGGCGGGGGCTTCGCCGGCATCGCCGCGATGAAGGCCCTGCGGAACGCCGACGTCGACGTCACGCTCATCGACCGCCACGTCTACAACATGTTCCAGCCCCTCATGTACCAGGTGGCGACCGGTGGCCTCAACGCCGGGGACGTCACCTACTTCCTGCGGAGCCTCCGTGCCAAGCAGCCGAACGCGAACTTCCGCCACGGCCTGCTCCGCGAGATCGACCCCGCTGCACAGACGGTGGCCCTCAGCGACGGCGAGGAGATCCGTTACGACGCCCTCGTCCTCGCGAACGGCGTCAACACCAGCTACTTCGGCACGAAGGGCGCCTACGAGTACGCCTACTCGATGTACTCGCGCTCGCAGGCCCTCCGCATCCGCGACGAGCTGTTCACCCAGCTCGAGAAGGCGGCCGCGGGGCAGGACACCAGCGAGGTCCGGGTCGTCATCGTCGGCGGCGGCGCGACCGGTGTGGAGATGGCCGGCTCGATGGCCGAGCTCCGCGACCAGGCCCTCAAGGACGCCTACCCGGAGATCGACGCGTCGAGCATCTCGATCACACTCGTGCACCGCAGCGGGGAGCTCCTCAAGCCGTTCGCGCCCCGGCTCCGTCGCTACGCCGCCAAGGTCCTGCGGCACCGCGGTGTCGTCCTCCGCCTGAACACCGGCGTCGAGGAGGTCACCCCCGACGGTGTCATCGCCGCGGGCGGCGAGTTCATCCCCGCCGAGGTCGTCGTCTGGGCGACCGGCGTCGCCGCCCACAAGGAGGTCGCCGACTGGGGCATGCCGCAGGGCCCCGGTGGTCGCGTCCAGGTGAACGACGACCTGACGGTCAAGGGGTTCGACAACATCTACGCGGCCGGCGACATCGCCGCGCAGGACGACGCCCTCGCGCAGCTCGCACAGCCGGCGATCCAGGGTGGCGAGCACATCGGCGAGCAGATCATGCGGACGCTCGCCGGCAAGCCCCGCGAGCGGTTCAAGTACCACGACAAGGGCACCATGGCGACGATCGGCACGAACGCCGCCGTCGCCCAGCTCCGTGGCGGCATCACCATGACCGGCCCGGTCGCCTGGGCGGCGTGGGTCGTCGTGCACATCGCGAGCCTCCTCGGCAACGGCAACCGCCTGTCGACGCTGACGCACTTCTTCGTGCGCTACCTCTGGTTCATGCGCAAGCGTGCCATCCCGATCGTCGGCGACGTCCGCCCGGTCCGCCCGAACGGCGACCGCGAGCCCGAGACGTGGCAGCTGGAGAAGTCGGAGTAGCGCTCCCGCGCTCCATGACGGACTGGAGGGACGGTGCCAGCTGGCACCGTCCCTCCCGTCGTCCGTGTCGCCAGCGCGCTCGCGACCTCCACCGTCTGCGAGAGTGCTCGCTCTCGCGTGCTTGGGTCTGCCATGATCCCTCCATGTCCACGACCCCCGCGACCGATGCCCGGTATGGCGGTGCGCGCCGCCGTTCCGTCTCCGTTCACGGGCCTCGATTGACCGGGTGGACCCTGATGTTCCTGCTCGTGCAGACCGTCGCATCGACGTGGCAGGTGTCAGTGGTCGCGTCCGGTATCGCAGACCGCGCGTTCGAGTTCCAGTCGCACCCCACGTGGTGGCTGGTCGCGATCGACGTCGCAGTGGTGATGATCGGATGGCGGCTGTCCAGACGGGGCGGTCCGTCGGGGCGGTCGGACCCGCAAGCGATCCTGCGGTGGACTGTCGGTGTGATGGTCGTGTTGACGGCGTTGATCGTCATCGCGCTGCCCGTCCAGATGCTCTGGGTGGTGTGGGCGGTCCACCACGGGGTGCTCGACCCGATCACGTTGCCGAACGTCGTGCGGACCGTCCGCGTGTTCTGATCGTCGTCCCACCCCCGCCAGCCGCTCGTCAGGGCGGCGACGACGGCCCGACACGCGTGACGCCCCGCCCGACGACGGATCGCGCAGGTACCGTCGGGGCATGGAGATCGACGAACTGTGCCCCTCCAGACCCGGAGTTTGCTCGGAGAGCCGTCAGCGCCTACCGGTCAGCGCTCCCCACGCACGGGCGAACGCGTTCTCCCGGCGCTGCCAACCGTGGGCGATGAGGACCTGCTTCATCGGGTCGGCGACCCACGAGGACTTGAACGTGAAGTACCCGCCGCCGTCGGGCCAGTTGCGCGAGCTCATCGACGCCTTGTAGACCCCTCCGTCGAGGAGGGTGACGTGCCAACTCCAGGTGGCGTTGCCGAGGAGGGTGATGCCGCCGTCACCGGTCGGCTGCCCGGACAAGTTCACGGACCAGGTGCCGGTGATGCGGTCCCCGTCAGCGGCGACGACGATGGGGTGCTCGCCCTGCCCGGTGAGGGCGATGAGCGCTGCGGTGACGTCGGCTTTCGGCGAGGGCTGCATGGGACCCAGTCTGCCGACCAGCCGACGACGCTGCCCGCGGGTTGAGCGACACGTCCTCGTCGAGGCGGATGACGTCGTCGGTGGGCGCTGAGTCCCGAACGTCGACCTGGGTCGTGCGCCACCCTTCCAACCGCTGCGCAAGTACGCTCCATCCGTGGAGCCAACCCCGGACGACGATGCTGAGCACGCGGCCGGCATTCGGTGGTGGGTCCCCTGGCTCGCAGGTTTCCTCGCGAGTGGGGCATCGGTCGTCGCCCTCAGCACGGTGTTCCCCATCGCCGTCGCTGTCCTCGCCGGATACGGTTCAGCGTTCGGCGCTGCATGGCAGGGCCGCGGGCGAGAACGTCCGCGGGTGACTCGCGGTCATTGGGCTGCGGCCGGGTTCTCGGTCCTCATGTTCACGGGGCTCGGGCTGCTCCTCGGCGCCGCCGGCCTGTCGAGCAACGACGGCCAGCGGGAGAACGCGGCCCTCGGTGCAGTGGTCGGTGGCCTCCTGCTCGCAGTCAGTGGCGGCGCGGTCCTCGCGATGGCCATCGCCGTCCGTCGACGACGCCGTCGACCGACCCGGTCCGAGGAGTAACCGTCACGATCCCGGATCTCCGAATGCACGCAGTGGGAGAGTCGGTCGTTCGGTGGTCGATCGCCTACTGTGCCGCACGAGTGAGAACGTCGTGGACGACGCGGATGTCCTTCGCACCCTGACCGAAGTCGAAGAGCGTGAGTGGCACTGGTGGAGCCGTCCTCACGGAGACATCCGTGCCTCCACCATGCTTCGGCTGGAGTTCGACCGTGACGAGCTCACCCCACGTCGCCCATCCCAGCGACGACATGAGGACGACCGTCCGCTCGGTGACGTAGCGGACGTGGAGTCCTCGTGTCCCAGCGATGGCCGACACCAAGGCCTCTCGCGCCGCGCCCGGATCGACGGAGACAGCGAACGCTGCGGTGGAACGAGACCACCTGGTGCGGATGTCGAGCATGGAGTCATCAAACCGCCTGCGACGCGTGGGCAACAGGACCCCCGGTAGCGCAAGCCGCTGGCGACCGAGTCGCAGTCACACGATCGCGCCTCAGGAGACGGACGGAGGCGGGTCCATAGCCACATCCGGATCGTCGAGGCGCCGGTGTCCCCTGGTCCAACGGGTCGAAGATCTACGAGTGCCCCGCACTCGACTCGATCGACGGCGTCCACCGGGCCCGGAGGACGCCGTCGGGATCCGGCAGGACCGCGGCCGCCAAGGGGCGGTCCTCGTCGACCAGCACCGGCATGACCCTCGCGGCACGGACTCCGGCCAGCGCAGCCGTCACTCCGCGCCGTCGGAACAGGTACCGATCAGTGAGCACCCCCAGCTCATCTTCCGGTACGACGTTCGCCAGTCGGTGCCGGAGCGCCCGGCGGAGCTCCCTGCGGACCATCCGCAGGTCGGTCGACAGATCGGGCCACAGCAGGAGCTGAGACCGCGGCGTCAGACCCGCGCGCACCTGCTCGATCCACTCCGGGGTCAGCCGGTGCCAGCGGGAGGCGTTCTGGACGAAGGCCTCCTCCAGCAGGAGCGGACCACGCGACGAGACGAGCGCCACGACCTCGTCCCAGAACGCGCGGTCCGCCGCACGGGCGGGAGGGTCGTCGGACTCCCACAGGAACGGAGACTCGTCGATGCGCTCGGCGAACAATCCCGACAGCTCGATGAGCGCGATCGCACGATCCGGCGGTGCGCTGCTTGCGAGGTAGAGGTACTGGTCGTAGCCGACGTGGGCGGTGAAGCGGCCGTCCACCTCGAGACGACACCATGCGCCCTGGTCCCGGAGCATCCCCCGCAGCAGCTCCCGCGCGGTGTCCAACGGGACGGATGCGCCGTCGTGGTACCCGGTCAGGTCCCTGGGGAACAGTCCACGGAGGCCGTGCCCGTCGACGTTCGGCTCGAGTCCGAAGTCGATGAAGCCTGCTACGGCGGGCTCGCGGAGGAGGACTCGGTCGACGCCCGCGTCCTCGGCGACGGCGGTGAACGCAGCGAGGTACGCCTCCTCGACCGGGCCATGGTCGCTCTCGGAGTAGCGCTTCCGCACTGACTGATCGACGGGAGGGACTGTGCCAGCTGGCACCGTCTAGTCCGTTGCGATCCAGACCTGACGTGGTGCTCCGTTGAGCACCCGTTCACCAGACGGCAATTCGGAACACCTACGCGCGGAGTCATTGCTGGCGCGGCAGTTGCATCTCTTTTGAGCTTGGTTGTGGCGCAAGGCATCAGCTGGAGCAGCAGCACACGGCAGTCCCGGTATGCGCTCGGACTGTGGGTGGGATACGGGGCCACCGGCGTGGGCCGGAGCGTTGTCCTGCGTCATTGATGCTGCAGCGCCGTTACCCGAGGCATACTCACCCTCGCGCACTGGTGTCCGCCCTGGTCGCTCCATGTCCACGACCGCCGCGACCGATGCGCGGCCTAGCGTTACGTGCTGCCGCCCGTCTCCGTCGATCGGCCCAAGTCGCCCGGGTGGACACTCATGTTCGCGGTCATGCAGGTAGTCACATCGACATCGCAAGGTAACGGCGGCCGGGCACGGCGTCGCGGACCACGAGTTCGACTTTCAGTCGCATCCGACAGCGTGGCTGGTCACCGCTCCTCATCCACCCCGCCAACAAGTTGCTCAGAAGTTCCCATGGGTCCGTAGGGCGGGATCCGCTACTGTCGAGGGCGTCCCATGTTCGCACCACTGAGCAAGGAGAGCCATGGCATCACGCGGTATCGCCGCCGAGAGCCTGTCCGTTGTCGTGCTCGGACAGTTCAATCCAGCGGTCTTTTCGCCACTCTGGTTCTTCGACGAGCTGCTGATCGGCCGCTCCGAGCGAGAGCAGGCTGAGATGGGCGTTGTATCCAACGAAGTCACTTCGTTTCAGATGGGGTGGCTGCGGCTGACGGCCAATACAAGCATGCTGCAACTAAGCACGACCGAGCCGGAAGAGTTTGTGCGACTCCGCGATGCCGTGATTGGAACGCTCCGCGCCCTCACGGGCACTCCGGTCGCAGCTGTCGGAATCAATCACGACGTTCATGTGACCATGGACTCGATCCACTCGTACAACCGCATCGGGCACGTACTCGCACCGAAGTCTCCCTGGGACGGCGTCCTGCAGTCGCCAGGAATGCGCTCGGTGATTCTATGGGGTGCCCGTCCAGACGACCACGTAGGCCGCGTTCAAATTCGCGTTGAGCCCTCGCAGCAGTTTCCCCAGTCCGTCTATATTCAAAACAACGATCACTACCAGTTCACAGCGACCCAAGCGTCAGAGCTAGAAGGATCGTGGCAGATCACAGAGATCGGTCCGCCGTCGAGCCAGCATGTGGAGTCTGTGATCAACGTGTTACAAGCAAATTGGGATGCTTCTCTAGCGCGAGCAACGGTGGCGGAGTCCCGGGTCGTCGAGCTCGGTGGGGAAGAGGCACTGTGAAAACGAGAACGGGCGTTATTACCCCCACCGCATCCGCATCGCAGCAGACATGGCAGCTCGGACAGGAGTCGGAGACTTGGGCATTCAGTGAAGATACGGTCGTACGGGCGGGTGAAACCCAGACTGCGTCCGGATCCGTAACTAACAGTAGCGCTTTCGTGTCAACGTTCGGCTTCAGGGGAAACCATTCCAGCGGCTCGGTCGCACTCGCGGACGGCCAGCAGACCACCGGCGCCACCACTGCATCGATGCCCCCCACCCCACACGCTCAGCGCACCGACCGTCGTCCACCGTTCGTCCCATCCTCCTACCGAGTCGATGCTCTGAAGTCCTGGACCGGCGTAGTGCGCGAGCTCGATCGTGAATTTTTCGTGGCGGAGCTGGAGGATCCGAGTGACAACTCGACGTTTATGGCAGAATTCGAACGCAGCCAGCTCGGGTTCGACGAAGATCTGACTCTTGGAGACGTCGTCTACGTGACCGTCCGCTCCGTGAATAGCCAGTTCGGGCCGAGCAAAACTACTTCTATACGGATGCGCCGGCTGGGTAGGTGGACACAAGCGGAACTTGACTCCATCCAGCTCGCTGCTCACAGAAAAGCGAGGGAGCTTGAGCGACTCCTCGGCGACTAGCATGGAGTACACCCGTCCCAAGGCTGGTGAGCTGGAGGTATCCATCTTCGGTCCGGGCAAGGGAGAGGCACTGGCCGTGCACCTCGGGAACGGAGAGTGGCTGACCGTTGATTCATGCCGCGATCAACGTACTCGAGCACACCCCGTCCTGGATTAGTTCGCGGCAATCGACGTTGATGTCACAACGGCTGTGAAACTGGTGATCGCTACCCATGCGCATGATGATCACATCGCCGGCGTTGCTGACATCTATATGGCTTCCCACTCCGCCCGATTCGTCGCCTCCTCCGCCCTGATTGCCGAAGAGTTCCTGGCTGATGTTGGAGCTGATGAAGAGATAGAGAAGCTCCTGAAGAAGTCCGTTCGCAGCGAGTATCGTCGCGTCATGGAGGAAGCGCAAAGGCGCTCTAAGAGTGCCGGGGTTCTGCCATTCACCCGAGCAGTTGAACAACGGGTGCTCTATTCCCGTGCCGGTTCAGCTTCCGCCCCGTCAGCGAAAGTCATTGCGCTCTCTCCGTCGGACCAGGCCACTGAACGTGCGCGTCAGCGGTTTGCGATGGGGCTCGGTCAAGCGGGTGCACGGAGGAAGCTCTCGGCGACTGATCCCAACGAGTGTGCAATTGCCCTTTGGATCACAGTCGGCGATATCTCTGCCCTTCTCGGTGCGGATCTGATCATCGGCCCGAGCGGCTGTGGCTGGAAGGCTGTGGACCTCACGCACCATCCTGATGGTCTCGCCACCTTGTTCAAGGTGCCTCACCATGGGAGCGATAATGCTCACTACGAACCGACTTGGGACCGGCTTGTCGCGGATGACGCGGTCGCACTCATCGCGCCGTACCGGCCAGGCCGTAAGCCCCTGCCCACGGATGCCGACATAAGTCGTATCGCCATCCGGTCTGGCCGCGTGTTTCAGACCGCGTCGACCAAACCTCCGGCATCTCCAAAATCACTCCGGCGCGCACAGGCGAGTCTCGCGGGCGTTGCTACGCGAATCTGGGACAGCGAAGGGCGTTCTGGCCACGTGCGAGCACGTCGCAACGACCAGGACACGGGTTGGCGAGTCGATCTGACTGAGCCTGCTTTCCGTGCCCGCTGACCGATCGATCACCGCGACGGCGTGATCACGATCCGGTCGTTCGTGTCCTCGGTCCACGCTGCGGTGACGTCGCGGAGCGGGACGGACCGCGCGGCGATGTCGTACACCCCGGAACTGACCTCGGTGGCGAGCCCGGGGAGCTCGGCCAGGATGTCCCGGGGCGAGACCGAGCCCTGGCCGCTCCCGATGATGCGCAGGTCCGCGGCGCGGAGTGCCGCGGACGGGATCGGTGCCGTCGGACCGGTGACCGACCCGATCTGGATCCACGTCAACGGCTGCGAGTCGTCGTCCCGTGCGGGGACGATCGCAGTGAGGGCGGTCGCTGCCCAGTCGCCCCAGAGGTAGTCGAGCACGACGTCGACGTCCCTGCCGACCGCGGCGAGGTCCGCCGACACGAGCGATGCGTCCCGCCCGAGGTCGACGACGCGGTCTGCGCCGAGCGCCGGCAGCTGTGCGAGCGCTGCCGGGTTCCGGCCGGCAGCCGTCACGTGGCCGGCTCCGAGACGCTTGGCGATCTGGACCGCCATCCGCCCCGCGTTACCGGTGGCGCCCATCACGAGGACGCGGGACCCCGGCCGGAAGTCGATCCGGCGGCGGAACGCGATCCACGAGGACATCGCGGGGTTCATCGCGGCGGCGATGAGGACCGGGTCGACGCCGTCGGGGAGGACGACGCTCCGACGCGGGTCGATGAGCGTCTGCTCGGCCATGGCACCGATCGTGGTGTCGGGCAGGACGAAGTACCGGAGCGCACCGTCCGCCGTGCGGCCGACGCCGTCGATGCCGGGGACGAGCGGGAGCTCTTCGGTACTCGTGTAGTGCGTGCCGCCGGCCTGCGACCGGACGCGGGGATGGACGGCCGAGGCGAGCACGGTGACGAGTTCCTGGCCGGAGTCCGGCACGGGCGTGGGTACCTCGCGGTACTCGGGGGCGGCGTCGAACGAGGTGACGACTGCGGCGTGCATGGCGGCCTTCCGGTCTGCGGACGATATGGTTGGGGACACCAATCAAATTAGTGGGGAACCCCAACCATGTCAACGCCGGAGGAACGCGAACTCCCCGAGCTGCTCGCACGCCTGTCGTTCGAGGTGATCGGCCGACTCACGAGGCTGTCCGCCGAGGAGGACATGTCCCTGACGCAACTGCGGATGCTCGCGATCCTCCGGGACCGACAGTTGCGGATGGCCGAGCTGGCGGCGGCGCTCGGCACGGACCGCTCGAGCACGTCCGGGCTGATCGGCCGCGCCGAACGACGTGGCCTGGTCGTGCGCGAACCGGCGGTCGGCGACGGGCGCGGCTTCACGGTGGCGCTCTCAGCACAGGGACACGCTTTCGCGGCGGAGGTCGAGGAACGGACCTTCGCGACCCTCGAGCCGCTGCTCCGCGACCTCCCGACCGCCGACCGCGACCGGCTCGCCGCATTCCTGGGTCGGATCGTCGGGACCTGATCGGGAGCGGCTCGCGTGGTGACGGCGTGACGGACGGGAGGGACGGTGCCAGCTGGCACCGTCCCTCCCGTCCGTCANCGCGGTACTGCGCCGGACCTGGTCCGGTGGGTACAGATCTGGCACCGTCCCTCCCGTCCGTCACGCCGGAGTCCGGCAGACCGCGCTACTGGACGGTCGCCGCGTCCGTCTTCGCGCAGGCGACGACACGCTTCGCGGCGGCGCCGGACGCTGAGTAGTCGGATGCGCCGGTGGTCGCCATCGAGGACGCCGAGGCGTCGGTGAACTTCTTCGCCGCCGCGTTCACCGGGGTGAGCGTCCCGGAGAACGAGTCCTTCGTGGGGTCGGTGCTGGTGCCCCAGAGACCGATGACCGGGCTGCCGTTCTCGTCGACGTCGGAGCCGCTCAGGTTCGTGGAGACGTACCAGACGCCGCCGGACGACACCACGTCGGCCAGGATGATGTTCGTCCCGCTGGTGTTCGCGGAGTCGATGGCCTTCACCACGTCCTGGCTCGCCTGGGCGCACGTCGAGCTGTCCGCCGATGCCTTGACGTCGTCCCCCGGCTGCTTGGCGTCGCCCTGGCTCTGTGCACCGCCGTTGCTGCACCCGGCCAGCAGGAGCGCCGCGGCGATCGCGGTGACGAGGACGGCTCCGGGACGGCGTGGTGTGTGCATGCCTCGGACGGTACTCGGCGGCGAGGTGGCGCCCGGTCAGTGTCCCGCCGGCAGTGCGTTCAGCGGACCAGCGCCTGTCGTGCTGCGTCGAGGCCGTCGACGCGGAGCTGCCAGGTCGGGCGGACGAAGTCCTGGCGGGCGAGCCGGACGAGCTGCTCCTCGTCGAGGTGTCCGGGCCGGGTCTGCACCCGCGCCGTGCCGTTGTCGCGGTAGCCGAGCTTCCGGGACACCCCGAGCGACGCGGCGTTCCAGACGAGCGCGCCGGACTCGGCGAACTCCGCCTCCAGGTGATCGAACGCGAACAACAGGAGTGCCGCGCGCATCTCGGTCCCCAGTCCACGACCGTGACGGTCCAGGGTGAGCCAGGACCCGCTCGTCACCGTCCGCCGGACCGCGAACGCCTGCGCGCTCAGCTCCTGCACCCCGATCGGGGCGCCGTCCTCGAGGACCGCGAACTCGACCGTCCAGGACTCTGGCGCCACCCGCACGCGCTGGTCCCAGAGGTGCTTCGCGAACGCCGCGGGCAGGTCCTCGGGCGACGCATCCGTCCACGGCACACCGAACGGCATCGTCGCCGGGTCGTGCACCCCGGCGAGCGCGGCGTCGACGAGGCCCGGAAGGTCCTCGTCGCGCGCCGGTCGGAGCTCGAGGCGCGGGGTCCGGAGGCGGAGGGCGAAGAGCGGCCAGACGTCCGCGATGGTCGTCGTCATGCGTCGATCGTACGAAGTGGCGGCGCCGGGTGCTCGACTGTGACGGAGCGGCCCGGCAGAGTGGGCGCATGGACATCGACGTCGACCTCGCGCGGGCACTCGTCGCCGAGCAGTTCCCGGCGTGGGCGGACCTGCCGCTCCGGGAACCGGACCTGCAGGGCTGGGACAACCGGACGTACCGGCTCGGCGACACGATGAGCGTCCGGCTGCCGAGCGCGCCCTGGTACGTCGACCAGGTCCAGAAGGAGCGACGGTGGCTGCCGGTCCTCGCGCCGCAGCTCCCGCTCCCGATCCCCGAGCAACTCGCGCTCGGGCGTCCGGGGTCCGGCTACCCGTTCCCGTGGGCGGTGTACGCGTGGCGTCCCGGACGTCCGTCGTCTGCGCCGGTGATCGCAGACCTGGAACGGTTCGCCGTCGACCTCGCGGGGTTCCTCGGCGCCCTGCGGTCCGCCGACACGACGGATGCCCCACCCGCCGGCGAGCACAACTTCCACCGTGGCGGGTCGCTCTCGGTCTACGACGACCAGGCGCGCACCGCGCTGACGGCGCTCGAGGGACGGATCGACACCGACACCGCCCGGCGGGTGTGGGACGCGGCGCTCGGCTCGACGTGGACGGCGGACCCGGTGTGGATCCACGGGGACGTCGCGACCGGGAACCTGCTCGTCGACGACGCCGGGGCACTCTCGGCGGTGATCGACTTCGGCGGGTGCGCGGTCGGCGATCCGGCGTGCGACCTGGTCATCGCGTGGCAGCTGTTCGACGACGACGCCCGGCGGGTGTTCCGCGAGGCGGTCGACCTCGACGCCGACACCTGGGCCAGGGCACGCGGATGGGCGCTCTGGAAGGCGATGGTCGTGGCGACGGGGGTGTCCGGGACGGTGTCGCCGCCGCCCGGTCGGGCGTGGGACATCCTCGAGCGGGTGCTCGCGGAGCACCGGACGGTCTAGGGCCGCGGGAGCGTGTCCTCGGGGACCTCCGCGGCGGCATCCGCCGCGGATGCCTCGTCGGTCCGTGCGATGTCGAGGGCCCGGTCGGTGTCCGATTCCCCCGTCAGCTGCATCGGCAGGCGCGACAGCACGACGCCGAGCACCGCGCCGACGACCGACCCGACGAGGAGCGGCACGGTCGCGTCACCGCCGGTGGACTGCCGGGCGGTCGCGCCGATCACCGCACCGAGCATGAACACGACGGTGACCCCGAGTGCGCGGGCCCAGGACCGCCGCCGCCGGACGAGCACGGCGTCGAGGCCCCAGAACGCCAGCCAGGGCACCACCAGCGCGAGCGGCGCGGCGACGAGTGCCCCGGACATCGCGAGCCCGAGTCCGAGCGCGAAGAACAGGAAGCCGAGCGGGAACGCGATGACCGCCGCGATGACGAGGTGGATCGCGTACCGCCCTGGACCGGTCGTCGTGGTGTCCATCCGGGGAGCCTACGCCGCGGGCCCGACGGTCCTCGACCGGTCGGTGATCTACGGTGGCAGTGCGGGACCCGGGCCCCCTGGATCGCGCCGATCGCGCCCAGGCGCCCGACCCCCGGAGACCGCATGGCGGACACCACCTTCTTCCACGACGCGTCGTCGCGGCCGGAGCGACGAGGACTGCGCGACCGCGTCTACGACCTCGTGCTCGACCTGCTCCTGGACTCCGGCATCGAGCCGGGCACCCGCCTGTCGATCGAGGCGGTCGCGCGCGACCTCCACGTCTCCCCCACCCCGGTCCGGGAGGCACTGGTCCAGTTGGAACGGACCGGTCTCGTCACACGGGAGGCCCACAAGGGCTATCGCGTCGCCCCACCGATCGCAGGCGAGCAGTTGGAAGCGCTCTTCGACGCACGGATCGTGCTCGAGGGCGGCGCGACCGCCCTCGCCGCGCGTGACCCCGAGCGAGTCGTCCCCGTCCTCGAGCGCGCCCTCGCGGAGCACGTCGCGATGACCAGACGCGTCCGGGAGGCCGGCCACGACCGCGAGATGCCCGTCGACCTGATCCGCGAGTACTTCGTGGTCGACTGGGCCTTCCACCACCGGATCTTCGAGGAGGCACGGAACCCGTTCCTCACCGACATGTCCGAGGCCATCTCGACCCGGGTGCACCGGATGCGACAGACGGTCCGCACCGGGGTCAGCGACGCCGAGGACGCCGTGGCCGAGCACCGGGCCGTCATCGACGCGGTCCGGATCGGGCCGGAGGCTGCCGCGGCGGCGATGCGGGAGCACGTCGAAAAGGTGCGGGAGCGCTCGCGACGGGATGCGGTCCACGGGTCCTGACCCGTGCCTCCCGGCCTGGACCGCGCCCGTCTCTCGAGGCGAGCCGGTCTCCTAGTGCGGGACCGGCACCGCCGTCGTGTCGAGGTACTCGTCCGACTTCGGGCGGTGGAAGAACTTCGTGCAGAACACCATGAGCGCCGCGAGGAACGCGAACACCCCGAGTGAGACCACGCCCCAGACGCCGCTCTCGGTCGGTGCGCTCGCGTTGAAGGCCGTGCGCATGAGCGGTGCGACGAACCCGCCGAGGTTGCCGAGCGAGTTGATGAGTCCGATGCCCGCGGCGGCCGCGGCCCCGGTGAGGAACGCCGTCGGGTAGGCCCAGGTGATCGGACCCGCGGACAGGAAGCTCGCCACGGCCAGGGAGATGAAGAGGATGCCGACCACCGGCTGTCCGACCGCTCCGGCCCATGCCGACGCGATGATCGACAAGCCGGTCGTGACGTAGAAGAACGTGCCCCAGTTGCGCCGCCGCGAGACGCTGTTCGCATGGCGCCCGATGAGGTAGCAGGCGATGAGCCCGACGAACCACGGGATGCCGGAGACGAGGCCGACCTGCCAGCCGATGTCCTGCCCGATGAGCGCACTCACCTGCTGCGGCAGGTAGAACGTCGTGCCGTACACGGCGATCTGCAGGCAGAAGTAGATGACCGTGAAGTACCAGACCTTCCAGCTCGACATCGCCTTCCAGACACCGGTCGGACCGTCCTCCGAGCGGGCGGCGTCCTCGCGGGCCATCGTCGCGGCGAGCGCCTGCTTCTGTCGGTCGTCGAGGAACTTCGCCTGCTGCGGACTGTTCGTCAGGAGCAGGAGCGATGCGATCCCCGCGAGGACGGCGAGGATGCCCTCGCCGAAGAACATCACCTGCCATCCGTGCCACGGCGTCACGGCGTCCCCGAAGCTGATGAGCCCGCCGCTGAGCGGCGCACCGATCATCTGCGAGAACGGCTGCGCCAGGTAGAAGATCGCGATCATCTGCACGCGGACCTTGTTCGGGAACCACTCGGACAGGAACATGATGACGCCCGGGAAGAGTCCGGCCTCGGTCACCCCCAGGGCGAAGCGCAGGATGATGAACATCGTGTCGTTCGTCGTGAAGGCGAAGATCGCGGCGACGATGCCCCAGGTGATCGCGATGCGGGCGAGCCAGAACCGTGCGCCGAACTTCTTGAGCAGCAGGTTGCTCGGGATCTCGAACAGTGCGTACCCGATGAAGAAGATGCCGGCGCCGAGGGCGAACGCGCCGTCCGAGACACCGCGGTCGACCTTGAGCGCGTTCTCGGCGAACCCGACGTTCGTGCGGTCGAGGAACGCGACGAAGTACAGGATGACGAGCATCGGCATGAGGTGCTTCGCCGCCTTGGCGATCGCCGACTTGAGGTCTGGGTTGTCGAGCGATGCCATCGACGGCGCCGGGTTGTGGACTGACACGGGAACTCTCCTTTGAGTTGCACGTCACGCGGGTGGTGCTGGACGGCGCCGGGTGGTGCTGGACGGCGCCGGGTGGTGTGCTCCGCCTCAGCCGGTGAGACCGGGCAGGATCATCCACACGCCGACGCCGACGAGGACGACGCCGAGCGCGAGGATGAGGATGCGGGACTTCGACCAGGGACCGTGCACGATGGATCGATCAGTGCATGTAGAGGCCGCCGTCGACGTTCAGGGTCTGGCCCGTCACGAATCCGGCGTCCTCGCTGATCAGGTACGCGATCGCGGCTGCGATGTCGCGCGGGGTGCCGATCCGGGTGAGCACGCCGTCGGCAGCCATCGCCGTCTTGCGCTCCTCGGTCAGCGTGCCGCCCATGATGTCCGTGTCGATGGGACCGGGCGAGACGACGTTGACGGTGATGCCGTCGTGCCCGAGCTCGCGGGCGACGCTCCGGGAGAAGCCGATGACGCCGGCCTTCGCCGCGGAGTAGGCGGTCTTGCTGAAGGTCCCGCCGCCGCGCTGGGCGGAGACGGAGGACAGGCTGACGACACGTCCGACGCCGTTCGGGACCATGGACTCGACGGCGCGGCGGGTGGCGTGGTGCACCCCGCCGAGGTTGATGTCCATGACGCGCTGCCACTCGCCCGCCGTCACCTCGAGGTACGGCACGGGCGACGAGACCCCGGCGAGGTTGACGAGTGCGACGAGCTGCGGGAGCGCTGCCTCGAGCTCGTCGAAGGCGGTGCGCACCTGGGCCTCGTCCGCGACGTCGGCCCCGGCTCCGGCCGCGGTGACCCCGTGCTGCGCGGCGATCTCCGCGGCGACGGCCTTCGCCGCGGCGTCGTCGAGGTCGATGATGCCGATGTCCCAGCCGAGCTCGGCGAGGTGGTGTGCGGTCGCGCGGCCGATGCCCCGCGGCGAGGCGGCACCGGTCAGGACGACGCTGCGGTGCTCCGGGAAGGCGCTCATCCGTGTGCCTCCGTGCTGCTCGCGGCTGCCTCCGTGCTGCTTCCTGCTGCCTCCGTGCTGATTGCGGCTGCCTCCGTGCTCGTCGCGGGCGCTTCCGTGCTCGCGGGCCCGATCGGTGCCGGACCGAGCTCGTCCATGAGCTTCTTGATCGCCACGTAGGCCCGGTTCCGGTACGCCACGAGCTCCGGCGTCCGGTCGGCCGGGACGTCGAGGTACCCGGCGCCGGACTTCGTCCCGAACTTGCCGGCGTCGACGAGCTTCTGCAGGGAGTCCGGCGTCGCGAACCGTTCCGGCCAGCGGGTCTGCAGGGACTCGTAGCAGAAGGCGTAGACGTCGAGCCCGGCCATGTCGGCGATCGCGAACGGACCGAACACCGGCAGTCGGAAGCCAAAGGTGGTGCGGACGATCGTGTCGATGTCCGACGGGCTCGCGATGCCCTCGTCGGCGATCTGCGTCGCCTCGGCGAAGAGCGCGTACTGCAGGCGGTTGAGCACGAAGCCGGTCGAGTCCTTGACGCGCGCGGTCTCCTTGCCCGTCGCGGCGACGACCTGCTCGGCGGCGGCGATCGCGGACTCGGCCGTGGTGGCGTGCGGGATGACCTCGACACCGGGGATGAACGGCGCGGGGTTCGAGAAGTGCACCCCGAGGAACCGCTCGGGGTTCGTCACCGCCTCGGCCAACGACCCGATGAGGATCGTGGAGGTGTTCGAGCCGATCACCGCGTCCGGCCGGGCCGCAGCGCTGATCCGGGCGAGGGTCGCGTGCTTGATCTCGAGCTTCTCCGGGACCGCCTCCTCGATGAAGTCGGCGTCCGCGACGGCCTCCTCGATCGAGGCGGCGGGACTGACGTTCGCGCGGATGCGCTCGACGGCGTCGGCCGGGAACAGGTCGTCGGCGACGAACTGCGCCGCCTCCTCGAGGAGCCGGTCGTAGTTCTTCCGCGCGATCTCCTCGGAGATGTCGGCGATCCGGACGGTGGCGCCGGAGAGCGCGAGGACCTGGGCGATCCCGCCGCCCATGTACCCGGACCCGACGATGGCGATGGTCTTGATCTCGATGCTCATGGTGCTTCTTCCTCAGCCCTTGGGGAGCAGTGTGCGGATGTAGCGCTGGTTGGTCGCGCAGACGCCGAGGCTGTCCCCGCCGTACTGCTCGGTCATGATGATCCCGTCGAACCCGGCGTCCACGGCGTCGCGGAACACCTGCCGGTAGTTGATGAGCCCGGTCTCCATCGTCGACGGGACCGAGGTCGCCCAGCTCTGGTCGGCAGCCTCGTCGCGCGTGTAGTTCTTGACGTGCATGTAGTTCGCGTACGGCAGCGTCTTGGCGAACAGCTCGCGCCAGTTCTCGACCGGGCGGTGCAGGCGGATCAGGTTCGCCACGTCGGGGTTCAGGCCGACGTTGTCGAGGCCGATCTCCTCGACGAGCCGGACGGCGCTGTCGGCCGTGCCGAGGTAGGTGTCCTCGTACATCTCGAGGGACATCCGGAGCCCGAGGTCCCCGGCGTGCCGACCGAGCTCGCGGAGTCGGGTGACGGCGGCGTTCCACACGTCCGGGTCGTCGGGGTCCTTCGGGCCCTGCGCCGTCCAGAACCACAGCGCCTGCTTCTGGGCGTCGTTGAACGGCTGGTGGAGGCCCGTTGAGAACACCTGCATGCCCCACTCGGCGCACGCGTCGATCGTGCGGTGCGCGTAGTCGAGGTTGCTCTCCTCGTGCCCCGGCATGATGATGCTCCGACGCTGCAGGTGCACGGACGGGACGCCGACGCCGTGCGACTTCGCGATGGCGAGGAACTCGTCGCGGCGCGAGGCCTCGAGGTCGGCGGGACGGACGTGGCTGTCCGCCAGCTCCGCGAGGGTGAACCCGACGTCCTCGATCTGGGTGAACATGTCGTCCCAGACCTCCGGGGCGGCGTCGTGCATCGCCACGCCGTCGGGGGCGATGGGCGTGAACCCGTGCATGCAGGTGGCGATCGGCCACGTGTCGGCGGTGAAGGCAGCGCTCTGCGGCATCTTGCTCCGTTGCAGTCGTTCGAGAGGGTCGATCGCGGCCTCGGCTTCGAGACATAGATCCTATAGGAGATGCTACCGACGATCAGCGGCTGCGCAACCTCCATCCAGTGGCCGCACACGGCACCGAGTCCCGGTCACGGCAGCCACAGATCATCCTCTTGATTGACCTGATGGATCCTCGCCGTTCACTACGCTCAGAGTGCCGGCCGACGGGGAGACCGTCCGCCCGAACGACAGGGGACCACCGATGCACACCACCCGCCGCCGATGGATCCTCCCGGTGCTCCGGCTCCTGCTCTTCGCCGTGATCGCCGCCGCCCTCGTGAAGCTCGCGTTCTTCGGCGGACTCACGCAGGCATCGGACGCCGCGGTGCCCACCGGCTCCGTCGTGGACCAGACCGTGCAGGTGTCCAAGGGGACGGTGAAGAGCGACGTGGTCATCGACGCCAGCGTCACCGCCGACGCCGCGACCGCCGTCCGCGCGACGGCAGCGGGCCAGGTCGTCAAGGTCCTCGTGACACCCGGGCAGGCGATCGCCGCGAACGGGGCTGTCGCGACCATCCGGGTCCAGCCGGTCGCCGCGGACGGCACGCCCGGCGCGGCGCGCATCGTCACCCTGACCACCACGACCGCTGGCACCGTGAGCGACGTCCCGGTGCTCGCTGGGCAGGACCTCGCCGTCGGGGACGTCCTGGCGCAGGTGGCCCCGCCGACCTTCAGCATCGTCGGCTCGATGCCGCCGGAGCAGCAGTACCGCCTGGTGAACCGTCCGACCGAGGGCTCGGTGACCGTGACCGGCGGACCGAGACCGTTCACCTGCACGAACCTGACGATCACGACCCCGCTCGCCGGATCCGGATCCGGCTCGGACTCCGGCTCCGGCTCCGGTTCCGCCGACACCTCGGGTGACTCGGGCGGCTCCGGCAGCGCGGCCACCACGACGGTCCGGTGCGCCGTGCCCGCGGACACGACCGTGTTCAGCGGGATCGCCGCGAAGCTCACGGTGTCGGGCGGTGTCGCGGAGAACGCCCTCACCGTGCCGGTCACCGCGGTCGAGGGCGCCCCGGGCGGCGACGGCGTCGTGTACACGGCGGGGTCGAAGGGCAAGCCGGAGTCGCACGACGTCACGCTCGGCGTCACCGACGGCAAGGTCGTCGAGGTGACGAAGGGGCTCAGCGAGGGCGAGGACGTCCTGGAGTTCGTCCCCGGCTCGAGCAGCAGCGACGGTAGCGCGAACGGCAGCGGCCAGTGAGCCTCCTCCGGCTCGAGCAGGTCACCCGCACTGTGACGCTGCCGGACGCCGAGCCGCTCCACATCCTCCGCGGCATCGACCTCGAGGTCGGCGCGGGCGACCACGTCAGCATCGTCGGACGATCGGGCAGCGGCAAGTCGACGCTCCTCAACCTGCTCGGACTCCTCGACGAGCCGACGTCGGGTCGGCTCGTGTTCGACGACGTGCCGCTCGAACGGATGAGCAGCAGGCAGCGCGACGTCCGCCGGGGCCGCGACGTCGGGTTCGTGTTCCAGCAGTTCAACCTGCTGCCGGGCCGGACGGCGCTCGAGAACGTGATGACGCCGCTGCTGTTCAGCGCCGGACGGGACTTCTGGCGCCGTGAGCGCGTCGCGATGGAGATGCTCGACCGCGTCGGGCTGACCGCCCGTGCGGAGTCGATCCCGAGTCGGATGTCCGGCGGCGAGCAGCAGCGCGTCGCGATCGCGCGGGCACTCGTCCGCCGTCCGCGGCTGATCCTCGCCGACGAGCCGACCGGAGCGCTCGACGTGGAGACCGGCAACGTCATCATGGAGCTCCTCGACGAGGCGGTCGAGTCCTCCGGTGCCGCGCTCATCACGATCACCCACGACCCGAACATCGCGGCGCTCGCCCGGCGGCACTACCGGCTCGACGCCGGGGTGCTCCGCTCCGACCGTCGAGCCCTCGTCGACGGGGTGCACGCATGACCCGCGAGACGACCCCCGGTCTGCCGATGCGCGCGGTGACGTTCGTGGTCGGGGCCGTGATCGAGGCCTGGAGCGAGTTCCGGTCCCACCGTGCACGGGTGTTCATGAGCCTCATCGGCGTCGGCCTCGCCGTGCTCGCACTGACGTCCGTGGCGGCCGTCAGCGGTGTCGCGCAGCAGGCGATCACCGAGTCGTTCGAGCGGCAGAGCGGCCGCCCGGCGCTGCTCTCGATCGGCAATCCGTACCAGCCGGAGTCCACCGCCGTGGTCCCTCCGGCGATCCCGGACGACTTCGGGGACGAGGTCGCGCAGGAGATGCGCCGCTACGACATCCGCTGGTGGAGCCGCAACGCGAACATCCAGGCGGAGACCCCCCTGTACGGTGCGTCCACGTACGTGTCGCTCCAGGCGGTCGACCGCGACTACGGCACCATGCACCGAGTCCGACTCGCCGAGGGATCCTGGTTCGGACCGAACGACCGGGACCGCCTCGCCCCGGCGGTGATCATCGACGCCGCGTTCTGGAAGGACCTCGGCTCCCCCGACCTCCGCACCCACCCGACGATCACCCTGACCACGTCCGCGGCGACCACCGCGGTCGTCATCGGCGTGACACCGGGCGGGTACGCGGGGTCACCGAGCGCGATCATGCTCACCGACGCCGTCCAGCGCATCGTCACCGGGACCACGGCGGCGACGGACCTCTCGTCGAACACCCAGTACGAGGCGTGGGTACCGCCGTCGTCGTCGCGTGCGCTCACGCGACACATCAGCAGCGACCTCACGAAGGCCGCGGGCGACGGCTGGCAGGTCGACGTCAACCGCCAGGACTACAAGGCGTTCGGCGGCCCGGATCCGCTCCTGCTGCTCCGCATCGTGGTCGGTGGCGCCGCGGGACTCATCCTCGTGCTCGGCGCGCTGGGACTCGTGAACATCTCGCTCGTCACGATCCGGACCCGTGTCCGCGAGATCGGCATCCGGCGGAGCTTCGGTGCCACGGCGGCCAGGGTGTTCGTCGCGATCATGCTCGAGAGCGTCGTCGCGACGACGGCGGCCGGGTTCGCGGGCGTCGCGCTGTCGATCCTCGCGCTGAAGAACCCGCTCGTGACGGACTGGCTCCACGACCGCGGGATCGTCGACGTCCCCGGGTTCCCACTGTCCGCCTCGCTCCTCGGCCTCGCCGTCGCGGTGGCCGTCGGCGCACTGGCCGGACTGCTGCCGGCGATCATCGCGGTCCGGGTCCGACCGATCGACGCGATCCGGTTCTGACGCGACCGCAGGACGGACTGGAGGGACGGTGCCAGCTGGCACCGTCCCTCCAGTCCGTCAGTCCGTCCGTCCGTCAGTCCGTCAGTCCGTCAGGCGGTCGCGTCAGCGATCGGCGCCCGCGGCGTCCAGCACGTCGGCGAGCGTCTGCTGCGCGCCGTGCTCGTGCAGCCTGGCGAGCGTCGCGAGGTAGGGCTCGGTGAACCGCGCGTCGTCGACGAGGTCCCCGAAGACCTCGCGGTTGCGCAGGAACGCGAGCGGGTCAGCGTGCTGCTCCCGGGCCGCGGCCATCAGGACGTCGCGGAGCTGGTCGACCGGCTCGATGACATCGCCGTGCTCGTCCACGCCCTCGTCGTACCGGGCCCAGCTCGCGACGACGGCAGCGGAGAGCGCGACCTGACGACCGGCCTCCAGGTTGCTCCGGACGACGGGCAGCAGCCACTTCGGGATGCGGTCGGACGACTCCGCCGCGAGACGGGCCAGCGTGTCCGCGATCGCCGGGTTCCCGAAGCGTTCCATGAGCGTGGCCTTGTAGTCGTCGAGGTCGATCCCCGGGACCGGGCCGAGCGTCGGGGTGCCCTCCTCGTCCATGTACCGGCGGAGGATCGTCGCGATGCGCGGGTCGGCCGTCGCCTCGTGCGCGTACGTGTGCCCGGACAGGATCCCGAAGTACGCCATCGTCTGGTGGCTCGCGTTGAGGAGCCGGAGCTTCATCAGCTCGTACGGCACGACGTCGTCGACGACCTGCACGCCGACGTCCTCGTACCGCGGCCGACCGAGGGTGAAGTGGTCCTCGAGCACCCACTGCTCGAACGGTTCCGCGACGACCGGCCACGCGTCGTCGATCCCGAACTCGTCGCGGACCATCGCCCGGTCGGCGTCGGTCGTCACGGGGGTGATCCGGTCGACCATCGAGTTCGGGAACGCCACGTGCTCGTCGATCCACGCGCCGAGCTCGGGGTCCTTCGCGGTCGCGAAGGCGCCGATCGTCTGACGGGCCGTGTCGCCGTTGCCCTGGATGTTGTCGCACGACATCACGGTGAACGGTTCGATCCCGGCCGCACGACGACGCCGGAGCGCCTCCGTCACGAACCCGAACATCGTCGTCGGGACGGCGCCGTCCCGCAGGTCGGCGGCCACCGACGGCGCGTCGAGGACGAACTGCCCGGTGACGTGGTCGATGTTGTAGCCGCCCTCGGTGACGGTGAGCGAGACGATCCTCGTGGTCGGCGCGGTCATCACGTCGAGCACCGCCTCGGGGTCGTCCGGTGCGTACCGGAAGTCGTGCACCGAGCCGATGACCCGGGGCTCGAGCGAACCGTCCGGGTGCTTCAGCACGAGTGTGTAGAGGTGGTCCTGTGCCCGGAGTGCGTCGCGCATCCGGATGTCGGACGGCATCACCCCGACCCCGCAGATGCCGAAGTCGAGCGCCTCGCCGGCGGACATCAACCGGTCGAGGTACATCGCCTGGTGGGCGCGGTGGAAGTTCCCGAGACCGAAGTGCACGATGCCGGTGGTCACGGCGGACCGGTCGTAGTCGGGTGTGGGGACTCCGGTGATGGTGGCGAGGGTGGCACTGGACAGCGTCGGCATGGTGTTCCTCCTGGTGGTCGGGTCGGTCGGGTCGGGCTGGTCGGGTCGGGGCGGCGGTCAGCGCGTCCAGGGGTCCTCGGGGCGGCTGCCGGGGCGGAACCCGAAGTGCTCGAGCATCGCCGTCGCCTCCGGGAAGTTCGCGGCGAGGTTCTCCGGGACGTGCGCGTCGCTCCCGAACGTGACGGCGCGGCCGCCCTCCTCGGCCCACCACTCGGGGATCCACGACCAGAGCCGACGGGTGTTCATCTCGAGAGCACGCCCGGACCCCGCGATGGCGCGCATCGCCGAGCGGAAGCCGTCCTCGAAGCGGCGCGGGTCGAACGGGCCGACCTCCGTCGTCGGCCACGCCCGCACGGCGTAGTCGATGTGCGTGAACACCGCGAACGAGTCGGATCCGGCGACCATCCGCGGGATCTCCTCGAGGTACGCCCGCATCACGGCGTCCGGTGCGTGGTGGTTGTAGAGCGTCGCGGGCTCGGTGCGGTCGACGTCCGTGCCGGCGGTGGCCCCGGCCGCGGGGTCGCCGAGGGGCAGCATGTGGAGCGACCCGTTCACCCGGTCGATCGAGCCGCCGCGGACGACGCCCGCGGCCTCGTCGTCCCACAGGTGCGGCTGGCCGAACTCGACGCCGGTCAGGATCCGCAGGTCGGGGTGGGCGTGCCGGCAGCGATCGATCGCCTCGAGGTAGCCGTCGAGGTCGAACGGCGGGAGCCGGACGTACCCGTCGTCGTCGACCAGCGCCTCGGCGTGGCCGCCCATGTCACCGGGGTCGACCCGCCACCGGTCCTCGAGGTCGAGGTGCTCGGTGAACACGACGACCGGCAGACCGTTCCGGACCGCACGTTCGCAGGTGCGGGCCATGCTCCCGTGTGACGCGGGGTCGGAGCCCGCATCCCATGACCATTCGCTGTGGACGTGCGCATCGGCGGGGAGCATGACGACCATGCTCCCACTCGGGACCCCGTGCGCGCCGCGACGGGGCGCGACTCACTGCGACGGGGCGCGACTCATTGCGACAGCGCGCGCTCGAGGCGGTCGAGGAGCGCCTCGAGGGAGATCTCGAACTCCTCGTCCGTGCGGTCCTCGCTCAGGAGCGCACGGAGTCGACGCACCTCGGGCGCGACGTCGAGCGGCGTGACGCCGTCGCCCTCGGGGATCGCCGCACTGCCCTCGTCGAGCGGCTCCTCTGGCGGCGACATCTCCGCACCTCGGATGACGGACTCCAGCAGGAGCTGTCCGAGGAGGAAGCTGCTGAACGCGCGGTACGCGTCGACCGCCTGCTGATCGGTGAACCCGTTCCGAGTCAGGGCGCCGAGGAACGTGTCGACGACCTCGATGCTCCGGAGCGGCGGTCTGAGCCAGGGTGCCGCGGGGTGCCGCGTCGCCACGAGCGGGAACGCCAGCGGATGGTCGGTGGCGATGCGTCGGACCTCCTGTGCGACCGTCTGCAGGAACCCCTGCCAGTGCTCCGCCTCCGGCTCGGCAGCCTCGAGCCGTGCTGTGAGGTCGGTCATGAGCGACGCGATGATCCCCTCGAGGAGGTCTTCCTTGCCGTGCACGTAGCGGTAGAGGGACATCGCCTCGACGCCGAGTTCCTGCGCGAGCGACCGCATCGACAGACCCTGCGTGCCGGAGCGGTCGACCTGCGCGAGTGCGGTGGAGACGATGAGATCGCGACTCAACCGGGGGCCGGAGGGACTCCCGCGACCGGTTCGCTCGGCGTCCGTCACAGCGGGCTCCCCTCCGCTGGGGCCCGGTCCCCGCCGCGACGACGGGTAGACCGCGATCGAACTTCCGCAGCCCGCTCACCCTAGCGCGACTTACACTGTAAGGTCGGCCGTGACTTACACCGTAAGTCGATTGGCGGGCAGGTCCCGCCTCCACGTCGATCGCCTTCTCGATCGACTCGACCCTCGGACTTCCCGCCGAGGACAAGGAGCATCACCATGATCGGCACGAACACCAACCCGAACGACCTCGTCGGTGCGGACGTCCTCGGCAGCGACGGCGGCAAGATCGGAACCGTCGGCCAGGTCTACGTCGACACCGACACCCAGACCCCGACGTGGGTGACGGTCCGCACCGGGCTGTTCGGCACCTCGGAGTCGTTCGCGCCCCTCGACGACGCGGACTTCGTGTCCGGGGCCGTCCACGTCGCGCACGAGAAGTCCTTCGTGAAGGACGCACCGCGGATCGAGAGCGACGGCGCCCTGAGCGAGGACGAAGAGCAGGCGCTCTACGACTACTACGGCAACGGCAACGGCTCCGCGTCGGCCGCTCCGTCCGAGGCGCCGCTGTACGACCAGGACGCCGACCGCCACGACGACCGTGCCGACGACGGCACCGTCGGACACGACACGTCCGGCCCGACGACGGACGACGCGATGACGCGGTCCGAGGAGCGACTGCACGTCGGCACCGAGCGCGTCGAGGCCGGCCGCGCCCGGCTCCGCAAGCACGTGGTCACCGAGCACGTCCAGCAGACCGTCCCGGTCAGCCACGACGAGGTCACGCTCCAGCGCGAGCCCATCACCGACGCGAACGCCGCCGACGCCCTCGACGGCCCGGCGCTCAGCGAGGAGGAGCACGAGGTCGTCCTGACCGAGGAGCGCGTCGTCACCGCGAAGGAGACGGTGCCCGTCGAGCGCGTGAGCCTCGGCACCGAGACCGTGACCGAGCAGCACACGGTCGAGGAGGACGTCGCGCACGAGGAGATCGAGCTCGACGACGCGGCCACCGGCACCCGCACGGCCGACGACACCGCCGTCGATCGTGACGACCGCGTCTAGGCCGTGACCGACGCGCGGGACGTCGCAGTGGTCCGGCACGAGGAACAGCTCCGCGTCTCGACGGACGTGGTCGCGACCGAACGGGTCCGGCTCGAGCGGGTCGTCGTGACGGAGCAGCGGACGATCACCGTCGACGTCAGCCACGAGGAGATCCGACTCACGCGGGAGCCGATCGTCGGCGGGGGCCCCGTCCCCGCCGACGCACCGGCCGCTCGCGGACCGGTCGTGGTGGTCCTGCACGAGGAACGCATCGCCCTCGTGCGGACCGTCGTCCCCGTGGAACGCGTCACCATGACCACGCGCTCGGTCACCGAGGACGTGCTCGTCGCGGAGGACCTCCGGTACGAGGACGTGGACGTCGAACGGACCCAGAGCCCGGAGTGACGGGGCACCTGGACACATGCGCACGAGAGCGACCGACACCCCACCCGAAGTCGTGTCGGTCGCTCTCATGCGTACACTGCTGTCCGGACCGATCGACCACCGCACGACCACCGAGAGGGCGACGATGCTCAAGGGACTCGACCCGCTGCTCACCCCCGACCTGCTCTGGGCCCTGTCGGCGATGGGCCACGGCGACACGCTCGCCGTGGTCGACGCGAACTACCCCGCGCATGCCCTGCACGACCGTGTCATCACGACCGCGGGTGCCGACATGGGTGCGGCGGTCCGGGCGATCGCGAGCGTGTTCCCCGTGGACACCTCGGTCGAGCCGGCCGTCGCGGCGATGGTCCCCGAGGGCGGTGCGACGGCTCCGATCGCCTCCCACGACGTCGTCGCCCGGGCGCTCGCCGCGGCCGAGGGGCGCGAGGTCCCGATCGAACCCGTCCCCCGGCACGACTTCTACGCCCGGGCGAAGGGCGCCTTCGCGGTCGTCCTCACCGGTGAGCTGAGCGGGTACGCCTGCTTCGTCCTCACGAAGGGCGTCACGATGGGCGCCGTCGTGCCCGACTGACCCGACTGACCCGACTGACCCGACGGGCCCGACGGGCCCGACTCGGTCCGCGCCGCCCGGGTCCACCCGTATCGTGGCCGCATGACCCTGGTGCAGCTCCGCGTGTTCCTGCTCGCGGCGCGCCTCGGGTCCTTCACCGCGGCGGCCGAGGCGATGCACATGTCGCAGCCGTCGGTGTCCGAGCTGGTCCGACGGCTCGAGCGCGCCTACGAGACCGAGCTGTTCGTCCGCGGCACCCGGCGCCTCGTGCTCACCGCGGCCGGAGCGATGCTCCAGCCACTCGCCGAGCGGATCGTCGCCGACGCCGACGAGGCCGATCGGGCACTCCGGGCGATCACCTCGCTGCAGGGTGGGGTCGCGTCGTTCGGTCTGCTCCGGAACGCCAAGTACTACGCCCTCGACGCGCTCCTGGCGAGCTTCCACCGCGAGCACCCCGCGGTGAAGCTCCGGGTGATCGGGCTCAACTCGGTCGAGGTGGCGAGCGCCGTCGCGAGCGGCGACCTGGAGGCCGGGCTCGTCGTGCTCCCGATCGACGCCGAGGGGCTCCGGGTCACGCCCCTCCGCCGCGACGAGGTCGTCTACGTCAGCGCCGATCCCACGCGCGTCGCGGAACCCGTCCGGATCCAGGACCTGGCCGGACGCGCGATGGTCCTCTACGACGCGCACTACGGCTGGCGCGACCCGACGCGTCGACAGCTCGCCGAACGGGCGCAGCTCGCCGGGGTCGTCATCGACGTGCAGGTCGAGGTGGAGCAGGTCGAGACCGCCATCGCGCTCGCGGCCGCCGGTGTCGGGGACACCTTCGTCGCGCGGGCCGTCGCCGAGGGCGGACAGTGGCCGTCGGCACTCGGGTGGACGACGTTCGCGGAGCCGCTGCACGACACGATCGCACTGGTCGAGCGCGACGGGGCCGTGCTGTCGCCGGCAACCGCGGAGCTGCTCCGGTTGGCGCGCGACCTGGTCGCCGGCGGCTGACGGAGCCGCGCTGCCGGACGCGCGCTTCGACGGTCTGGAGGGACGGGGCGGCCCCGCACCGCCCCTCCAGTCCGTCCGGTGGTCGCGGTGCACGCCCGCTGGCGTCAGCGACGCTCGGTGAGCGCTCCGTAGAGATCGGGCCGACGGTCGCCGAGCAGGTCGACGAGGCTCGTGGCGGTCTTGTCCCGGGTCGCGGCGAGGTCGAGGTCCGCCACCACCACGCCGGTCCCGGGTCCGACCTCGGCGACGACCCATCCGTCGGGGTCCACGAGCGAGGTGCCCTCGTTCCAATCCACGCCACGCTCGGTGCCGCTGCGGTCGGCGCACGCGATCGCCATCCGGTTCACCCGGGCGGCGCCGATCGCGATCTGCACCTCCGGCGCCCGCTCGCCGTCCGGCCGCTCGACCAGGGGCCAGTTCGTCGGTACGGCGAGGAGCTCCACGCCGTCGAGTGCGGCGATCCGCGTCCACTCCGGGAACTCCAGGTCGAAGCAGATCATCACGCCGATGCGTCCGTGCGGGGTGTCGACCACGAGCGGCCGGTCCGACCCGGGCGTGAAGACCTCTTTCTCCCGGTCCCAGAGGTGCACCTTGCGGTAGACGCCCTGCACGCCCTCCCCCGTGACGAGCGCCGCGCTGTTGTACACGTTCCCGTCGTCGCCGAGCTCCGCGAACCCGCCGACGACCACCCCGCCGATCCTTCGGGCCGCGTCCACCCAGCCGGCGAACAGCGGGTGCGACGGGGTGATCGCGAGCGACCGCGCCTCGTCTGCGTCGCGGAACACGTAGCCGCTCGTGGTGAGCTCCGGCAGGACGACGACGTCGGCGTCGACCGTGTCGAGTGCCTGCTGCGCCCGCTCGACGTTCCCGTCGAGGTCCCCGACGACGGGCGCGAGCTGGACCGCGGCGACCCGGGTCACGGGCGGACCCCGCCGACCGGGTCGGGCTCGCCGGAGGGTTCGTCGGCGGGTGCAGGGGACGCGTCGTCCGTGGCGTTGGACGCGGCGAGCGCGGCACGGACCCGCTCGACCAGCCCCCGACGGAACGTGATCGCCAGCCCGATGAGGAGCCACGCGGCGACGATGTAGGGGAACCAGCTGTACGGGGCGTCGAGCCCGACGGCGTTCTTGTAGATCGTGTACAGGACGAGCACCAGAGCGAGGACCGGGACGACGATCTCCCACCGCGGTGTCCGGAGCCGCTTCGAGAAGAAGAGGAACTTGACGGCCCCCACCGTGGCGAGGACGTAGGCCACGAGGAGTGCGATCGTGCCCACCGTGAGCGCCCAGTACGTCGCGTCGAGGACGGCCGCGCCGGTCAGTCGCTCGCCGACGATCACGAGGAGCGCGAGCACCGCGACGACGGTGAGCGCCGTGACGGGGGAACCCTGCTTGGAGAGCTTCGTGACCGGGCGACCGAGGCCAGTGTCGCGGGACAGGGCGTAGAGGACCCGCGAGGCACCGGACAGTGTGCCGAGGAAGATCGCGAAGAGGCTGACGACCGCGGCGAGGGTCAGGAGGTCCGCGAGCCAAACCCCGACGTAGGTCCGGGCGAGGTCCCCGTACGGTGCCGCGGAGCCGGCGAAGCGCTTGACGTCACCGGCGGTGGTGCCGTACCCGAGGGTCTGCGCCACGATCGTCAACAGGTAGAACGCCCCGACGACGACGATCGCGATCTTCAGGGCGCGCGGGATGTCCTTCTTCGGCTGGCTCGTCTCCTCGCCGAGCGTCGCGGCACCCTCGAACCCGGCGAACGCCAGGAACCCGAAGACCGCCGCTCCCGCGATGAGGCTCACGTCCGTGCCGCTCGGCAGCGCGAGGAAGTCCCAGGACAGGTGCCGTCCGGCCGGGGCGGCACCGACGGCCAGGCGGACGAGGACCACGACGTTCAGCACGGTGACGAGCACGGCGCCGATCAGCTCCGCGTACAGCAGCGACCGCGTGATGACGTGCACCTCGCGTCGGCCGAGCAGCACGACGAGGACGAGTGCCACGAGGGTCGCCCAGATCCAGTCGGGATCGACCCGCATCCCGAGGTCCTGGAGCAGCTGCGAGAAGAACAGGCCGATCTCGATCCCCGAGCCGGCACCGATCGTCACGTAGGCGAAGAACAGCGCCCAGCCGGCGATGAACCCGGCGCGCGGCCCGAGCGTGATGCCGACGGTGGCGTACACCGAGCCCGTGTGCGAGATGTGCCGTGACAGCTTCACGAACCCGTAGGCCACGAGCGACACGGCGACCAGGGCGAACACGAACGCCCAGGTCGCGCCGCGGCCGAGTATCCCGGCCGCCCCGGCGCCGAGCAGGGCCATCACGCCGACGGGGCCGATGAGCCCGACGGAGAACGCCGCGGCGTCGACCACCCGGAGTTCGCGCCGGAGGCCGGGTGCGTCGTGGCCGGAGTGGCTCGTGCTGGTGCTGTCGGTGGTTCCGTGCTGATCGGTGGTCATCATCGCTCCGGTCGTTCGGGTCGGTCGTTCGGTGTCGGGTCAGGGTCGGGGTCGGGGTCGGGTCGGGGTCGGGGTCGGGTCGGGTCGGGGTCCGCTCAGCCCGCCGGGACGGTCTCCTGGTACGTCGCCAGGCGCATCGTCGCGGTCGCCCGGTGCGCGCTCATCCCCTCGCTCGCGGAGATCACGTCGACCGCCTCGGCGAGGGTCGGTGTCGCGGCGCGGTCGATCCGCTGGTAGGTGAGGGGCTTCAGGTACCGGGACACGGAGAGCCCGGCGCTGTGCTTCGCGCCGCCGGCCGTCGGCAGCGTGTGGTTCGTCCCCGCCATGCCCTTGTCCGAGTACGCCACGGTGCTCCAGTGTCCGAGGAACAGCGAGCCGTAGTTCGTGAGCGTGTCGTGGTACCAGGCGTCCTCGGTCGTCAGGACCTCGAGGTGCTCCGGGGCGAGCTCGTCCATCACCGCCACGGCGTCCTCGCGCGAGTCCACCAGGATCACCGAGCCGTGGTCGCGCCATGCCGGGCCGCAGATGTCGCGCGTGGACAGGGTCGGGAGCTGCCGCTCGACCGCATCGACGACGGCGGTCGCGAGCCGTTCCGACGTGGTGACGAGCGCAGCCGGGGAGTTCGGTCCGTGCTCCGCCTGGCCCAGCAGGTCGGCGGCCACGATCTCCGCGTCGGCGCTGTCGTCGGCGATGACCGCGACCTCGCTCGGGCCGGCGAGCAGGTCGATCGCCACCGTCCCGAAGAGCTGCCGCTTGGCCTCGGCGACGAATGCGTTCCCGGCGCCGACGAGCATGTCGACGGGGAGCTCGTCCTCGTCGAGGAGGCCGAACGCCATCGCAGCCAGGGCCTGCACACCGCCGAGCACGAAGAGCCGGTCGACGCCGGACACGTGCGCGGTGTAGGTCACGGCGTCGTTCGCGCGGCCGTCCGGCTGCGGCGGGGTGCACGCCACGACGTTCGGCACACCGGCCACCTTCGCGACGCCGACGGTCATGAACGCGCTCGCGGTCAGCGGGAACCGGCCGGCCGGCAGGTAGGCGCCGACCCGGCCGACCGGCACGTAGCGCTGCCCGGTCACGAGCCCCGGTGCGATCTCGGCCTCGAAGTCCGTCAGGTGCGCCCGCTGCAGTCCCGCGAACTCCTTCGTGCGGGCCGAGCCGAGGTCGATCGCGGCGCGGAGCTCGGGCGCGATCCGGTCGCCGCTCGTCGCGATCGCCCGTGCGTCGAGCTCGATCGCCCCGTCCTCCTGTCGGTCGAGGTCACGGGCGTACCGGCGGATCGCATCGACACCGTTCCGCTCGATGTCGGAGAGCATGCGGCTCACCGTCTCGACGACGGCGGGGTCGCGCTGGGCCGGCGGCGCGGTGACCCCCGGTGACTTGACGAACCGGAAGCGGTCCGCGTTGGCGGTGACGAAACGGGACGAGAGTTGCATGGCGACAGCCTGGCCTCCCCGTGCACAGAGGACAACGCGGTACTTTCCGACCCCATCCACAGGGTTTCCCTGTGGCTCTTACACTGGCGTCGTAGGCTGGCGCGATGTTCGGTCCCGCAGACGTCCTCGATCCGCCGCCGCGACGCGTGCTGGTCGCCGGGCCGTCCGGTTCCGGCAAGACGACCCTGGCCGCGAGCATCGCCCGGGTGGCCGGGCTGCGGCACACCGAGATCGACGCGCTCTTCCACGGCCCGGACTGGACCGAGCTCCCGGGATTCGCGGAGGACGTCGACGCGTTCAGCAGCGAGGACCGCTGGACGACCGAGTGGCAGTACACCGGGCAGCTCGGCCCGCTCCTCCCCTCTCGCGCGGACACGGTCGTCTGGATCGACCTACCCGCCCGGGTGCACATGGGTCGACTCGTGCGACGGACCCTCCGCCGACGGCTCCGGCGCGAGACGCTCTGGAACGGCAACGTCGAGCCGCCGCTCCACACGGTCCTCACCGACCCGGAGCACATCATCCGGTGGGGCTGGCGCGGGCGCCGGACGGTCCGCGACCGGGTCGCGACGGTGCCGGCGGCGTACCCGCACCTGCGGATCGTCCGTCTCCGCTCCCAGCGCGACGTCGAGGCGTGGCTCCGGACCCTCACCCGGTCCTGAAGCCGACGGACGGGAGGGACGGGGCGGGTCGGCACCGTCCCTCCCGTCCGGTGACGGCGCCGTTCCGGACCGGACCGACCGACCGGAGCGACCGGACCGCGATTGCGGGCGGCAACAGCGCTGTGCTACCAATGTCCCACACTTCAGATTGATGTGCAGATGGGAACATGCTCATGATCGCTCCTCGCCTCGCCCTGGTCGCCGGGACAGCGTTGGCGACGGCCGTCGCGCTGACGTTCGCCTCGCCGGCGTTCGCGGATCACGCAGAGACCGGGGCGCCCACAGCGTCGACCGATGAGCTCGGCCCGGTGACGAACCCGGCGGAGGCCGTCGTCGGCGATCGACTGCCCGAGGACGAGGTCGCAGCGCAGCTGGAGAGCCTTGCCGGGAAGCAGCCCCGCCGCGAGATCGCCCACATCCTCGAGTCCAACGTCGCCGCAGCCATGATGACCGACCCGGAGACCGCCGAGGTCGTCGCCGCCGTCGTCCTGCCGATCGACCTCCGCACGCTCACACCGGTCGCGCCAGGTTGCACGTCCAACAGTGCATGCCTGAAGAACACCGCAGGCACCCCGTTCGCACCGTCCGCGTCCCCTCGAACACGGTCAACTACTGGGGGGAACCCCGTCACCGTGACGAAGATCAGTCGCTGACGCAGATCGGACGGGAGGGACGGGGCGGGTCGGCACCGTCCCTCCCGTCCGGTGGTTCCTCATCTGGACGCGCGACGGACGCGTCCCTAGGGTTTCCGGGAGGCGCCGCGGCAGCGGCCGCACAGACGACGGGAGCGACATGTCCAAGGTCAGGGTGCACAACTTCGCGGTGTCGCTCGACGGGTTCGGTGCCGGTGCGGACCAGTCGCTCGAGCATCCGTTCGGCCATGCCGACGGCCGGCTCATGGCCTGGTTCGCAGCGACCGCCACGTTCCGCAGCATGCAGGGCGCCGACGGCGGGACGGCCGAGCTCGACGACTCGTTCGCGTCCGAGTGGACCCCCGGGATCGGCGTCGAGATCATGGGGCGCAACAAGTTCGGACCGCAGCGGGGTCCGTGGACCGATGACGACTGGCAGGGCTGGTGGGGCGACGAGCCGCCGTTCCACACCCCCGTCATCGTGCTGACCCACCACCCCCGGGAGCCGCTGACGATGGCGGGCGGGACCACGTTCCACTTCGTCGACGCCACCCCGGCCGAGGCGCTCACCCGTGCTCAGGAGGCCGCTCCCGGCGCGGACGTCCGGATCGGCGGTGGTGTCGCAACGGTCCGGGAGTTCCTGGCGGCGGACCTCATCGACCACCTGCACGTCGTCGTCGTGCCGATCGTCCTCGGCCGCGGGGAGCGCCTCTGGGACGGACTCGAGGGGGTCGAGGACCGCTTCGACATCACGACGACCTCGTCACCGTCCGGGGTGGTGCACCTGGTGTTCGAGCGGCGGGCGGCCGCCGCGGACGGTGCCGACGCGGGCTGAGCGTGCGTCAGGCTGTCGGGTCGCGGTCCGACCCGGGGTCGTGCAGGAAGTGCTCGTACGTCTCCCCCTGCAGCACGTCGGCGACCTGCTCGTCCGGCACCATGAACACCACGGGCGTCGCGGAACCGACCACCTCGCGGAGCCGCTCGAATGCCTCGTCCCGGGTGGCAGCCTCGATCAGGGCGTACGCCGGTGCATCACCGTCGTCCTGCTCGTATCCGGCTCTCCAGCGCACGGGACCATCGTGGCGTGCGATGCGCCCCGGGGCAAACGCAGGTCCTCACAGCCCTGCCGGAACCCGTTCGCTGTCCGCTCTGCGCTGACGACGGGCGCGCGTGAGTCCCGCGCCGACCGCCACGACGACGAGCGCCACGTCGAACACCCCGTACCCGACCGCGGTCGCCTCGAGCCCGAACCGCCCCACCGCGAGTCCGGCCACGAGCGCGGGGACGCTGAACGCGACGTAGCTGACGATGTACATCGTCGCGAAGACCTGCCCTCGACGATCCGCCGGCGACGCGTCTCCGAGGGCATCGACCACGAACCGGAACGCTGCACCGAACCCGATCCCCGCGATCGCAGACCCGACCAGGTAGAGCGGCAGTGCGCCCGACGGCAGTGCAGCGATCGTCGCGAGGACCCCGACGACGAGGGCGGCGGAGCCGAACCACTCGCGGAGCTGGACGGGCAGGAGTGCCGAGGCGGCCGTCCCCGCCGTGCCCGCGACGAAGAACACCCCGAGCACGAGGCCGACGGCGAAGTGGCTGTGCACGCCGAGGACCGTACCGACGATCGAGGAGCCGAGGGACAGGTAGAGCCCGGACAGCGCCCACGTCGCGGCGATCGACGGCACGAGGGCGAGGAAGACCGGTCGCATCTCGGGCGGGACCCCGGCGCTCGGCAGGAGGGTCCGCCAGATCGACACGGTCGTCGAGCGCTTCGCCTCGTCGTGACGCCCTGGTGCCCCGGAGTCGCCGTGCTCGGGCACGAACCACACCAGCGTCGCGAGCACCAGGTACGCCGCGGCGAGCACCCAGAACACGAGCTGTCGCGGGAGCGGCGCGAACTCCACGAGGGTGCCGGCCAGCACGGCTCCGATCGCGATGCCGAGCGACGGGACCGCACTGCTCACGATCGAGCTCCATCGCCGGTTCGGTCCGGCGTCCATGATCATCGCCGTGACCGTGCCGGTGGCCGCACCGACGGCGAACCCCTGCACGACCCTCGCAGCGATGAGACCGCCCGTCCCGCCCGCGACGGTGAAGAGCAGCATGCCGACCGCGAGCAGCACCAGCGCGGCCGAGGCGACGGGCCGCCGTCCGATCCGGTCGGACAGCGAACCGACGGTCAGGAGCGCCACGAGCAGTGCCGCGACGTACACGGCGAACACGACCGTCAGCGTGAAGGAGGAAAACCCCCAGAGCTGCTGGTACACGGGGTAGAGCGGTGAGGGTGCCGACGCGGCCGTCAGGGTCGCGGCACCCGCGGCTCCGGCGACGACGAACGAGATGGGGCGGCTGAACACGGGACCTCCGACGTAACGCAATGGTCTTTGCGTTAACGACGCTAGCACCCGTTCTCAGTAAAGCAAACCCTTGTGCTATAACGAAGTCATGTCCGCACAGCCAGCAGCCACCCGTCCCGGCGGACGGAGCAGTCGGGTCCTCGGGGCCGTGTACACCGCGGTCGGCGAGCTCGTCGGCGAGGGCGCTGAGCGGATCAGCTTCCCCGTCATCGCCGAGCGCGCGGGGGTCAACCCGACGACGCTCTACCGGCGCTGGGACGACGTCAACGCGCTCCTCGAGGAGGTCACCGTCGCTGCGCTCACCCGCGACGGCGAATCCCTGCCGGACACCGGGTCGCTCGACGGCGACCTCACGGAGTGGGCCACCGTCATTGCTCGAGACATCAGGCGCCCGGAGCGGACGCGGTACCTGCGGGCCATGGCGTCCGCGCGCGTCGACCTCGTCGCGGAGTGCCCGGTCACCGATTGTCGGCTCGAGCAGGCAGCCGAGATCGTGACGCGTGCCGAGGGACGCGGGGAGTCGGCACCGACCGCGCAGCAGATCCTCGACCACGTCGTCGCACCGCTGTACTACCGGGTGATCGTGGCGCTGGCGATCGACGACGACTACGCCAGGCACCTGGTCCGCGACGTCCTGTCGATGCGACGCTGACCGGACCCGCCCGGCCCGGGCCCCGCCGCCACCGCCACCGAGAATGCGGAAATGCCCAGTCCCCGATGTTCGGGACTGGGCGTTTCTGCATCCTCATGGAAGACGACGGGCTAGAAGTCCCAGTCCTCGTCCTCGGTGCTCTCCGCCTTGCCGATGACGTACGACGAACCGCTGCCGGAGAAGAAGTCGTGGTTCTCGTCGGCGTTCGGGGACAGTGCCGACAGGATCGCCGGGTTCACGTCCGTCGTCTCCTTCGGGAACATCGGCTCGTAGCCCAGGTTCATCAGCGCCTTGTTGGCGTTGTAGTGCAGGAACTTCTTGACGTCCTCGGTCAGGCCGACACCGTCGTAGAGGTCCTGCGTGTACTGGATCTCGTTCTCGTAGAGCTCGTACAGCAGGGTGAACGTGTAGTCCTTGATCTCCTGCTTGCGCTCGTCCGAGAGGCCCTCGAGCCCCTTCTGGAACTTGTAGCCGATGTAGTACCCGTGCACGGCCTCGTCGCGGATGATGAGGCGGACGAGGTCGGCCGTGTTCGTCAGCTTGGCGCGCGAGGACCAGTACATCGGCAGGTAGAAGCCCGAGTAGAACAGGAACGACTCGAGCAGCGTCGAGGCGACCTTGCGCTTCAGGGGGTCGTCGCCGGTGTAGTAGTCGAGGACGATCTGCGCCTTCTTCTGCAGGTTCGGGTTCTCGACCGACCAGCGGAAGGCATCGTCGATCTCGGGGGTCGACGCGAGGGTCGAGAAGATCGACGAGTAGCTCTTGGCGTGCACCGACTCCATGAACGCGATGTTCGTGTAGACGGCTTCTTCGTGCGGGGTGATCGCGTCGGGGATCAGCGAGATCGCGCCGACGGTGCCCTGGATCGTGTCGAGCAGCGTCAACCCGGTGAACACGCGCATGGTGAGCTGCTGCTCGTCGTGCGTCAGGGTGTTCCACGACTGGACGTCGTTCGACAGCGGCACCTTCTCCGGCAGCCAGAAGTTGTTGACGAGACGGTTCCAGACCTCGACGTCCTTGTCGTCCTGGATGCGGTTCCAGTTGATCGCGCTGACCTGGCGGATCAGCGGGATGGACTTGCCAGTCGCGTGGACCGGATCGGTGAGCGTCATGACTTCTTCCTGCGTTGTCGAGATGGTGAGTGGGGCCGGACGGGAGGAACGGTGCGGGCTGGCACCGTCCCTCCAGTCCGGAGGCAGTCGCGTCGCGACCTGTCGCCGGGGCGACTACAGCATGCACGACGCCGAAGGCGTCACAACATGCACGAGACGCAGCCCTCGACCTCGGTGCCCTCGAGGGCCATCTGCCGGAGGCGGATGTAGTAGATCGTCTTGATGCCCTTGCGCCATGCGTAGATCTGCGACTTGTTGATGTCGCGCGTGGTGGCGGTGTCCTTGAAGAACAGCGTCAGGGACAGGCCCTGGTCCACGTGCTGCGTCGCCGCGGCGTAGGTGTCGATGATCTTCTCGGGGCCGACCTCGTACGCGTCGGTGTAGTACTCCAGGTTGTCGTTCGTCATGAACGGCGCCGGGTAGTACACGCGGCCGAGCTTGCCTTCCTTGCGGATCTCGATCTTCGACGCGATCGGGTGGATCGACGACGTCGAGTGGTTGATGTACGAGATCGACCCGGTCGGCGGCACGGCCTGCAGGTTCTGGTTGTAGATGCCGTGCTCCTGGATCGACGCCTTGAGCGCCTTCCAGTCGTCCTGGGTCGGGATGGCGATGCCGGACGTTGCGAAGAGCTCCGCCGTGCGGGCCGTCGCCGGCACCCACTCCTGGTCGGTGTACTTGTCGAAGAACTCCCCCGACGCGTACTTGGAATCGCGGAAGCCGTCGAACGTCGTGCCGGTCTCGATCGCGATCTTGTTCGAGGCGCGCAGGGCGTGGAACAGCACCGAGTAGAAGTAGATGTTCGTGAAGTCGATGCCGACGTCCGAGCCGTAGTGCACGTGCTCGCGGGCGAGGTACCCGTGCAGGTTCATCTGGCCGAGGCCGATGGCGTGCGACTTGTCGTTGCCGGCCTCGATCGAACGGACCGACGCGATGTGCGACATCTGCGACACGGCGGTGAGGCCGCGGATCGCCGTCTCGATGGTCTTGCCGAAGTCCGGCGAGTCCATCGTCAGCGCGATGTTCAGCGAGCCGAGGTTGCAGGAGATGTCCTTGCCGATCTCGTTGTACGAGAGGTCCTCGTTGTACGACGTCGGGGTGTTGACCTGCAGGATCTCCGAGCACAGGTTCGACATGTTGATGCGGCCCTTGATCGGGTTCGCGTTGTTCACCGTGTCCTCGAACACGATGTACGGGTAGCCGGACTCGAACTGGATCTCCGCGATGGTCTGGAAGAACTCGCGGGCCTTGATCTTGGTCTTCTTGATGCGGGAGTCGTCGACCATCTCGCGGTACTTGTCCGAGATCGCGACGTCACCGAACGGGATGCCGTAGACCTTCTCGACGTCGTACGGCGAGAAGAGGTACATGTCCTCGTTGTTCTTGGCGAGCTCGAACGTGATGTCCGGCACGACGACGCCGAGCGACAGCGTCTTGATGCGGATCTTCTCGTCGGCGTTCTCGCGCTTGGTGTCGAGGAACCGCATGATGTCCGGGTGGTGCGCGGAGAGGTACACCGCACCGGCGCCCTGACGCGCACCGAGCTGGTTGGCGTACGAGAAGGAGTCTTCCAGCAGCTTCATCACGGGGATGATGCCGGAGGACTGGTTCTCGATCTGCTTGATCGGGGCACCGGCCTCGCGGATGTTCGACAGGCTGAGTGCCACGCCGCCGCCGCGCTTGGAGAGCTGCAGCGCCGAGTTGATCCCGCGGGAGATCGACTCCATGTTGTCCTCGATGCGGAGGAGGAAGCAGGAGACGAGTTCGCCGCGCTGCGCCTTGCCCGTGTTGAGGAACGTCGGGGTGGCGGGCTGGAAGCGGCCGCCGATGATCTCCTCGACCAGGGCGACCGCGAGGTCCTGGTCACCCTGCGCGAGCCCGAGCGCGGTCATCACGACCCGATCCTCGAAGCGCTCGAGGTACCGCTTGCCGTCGAACGTCTTGAGTGTGTAGCTCGTGTAGTACTTGAACGCACCGAGGAACGTCTGGAACCGGAACTTCTTGGAGTACGCCAGGTCGTTCAGCTGCTCGACGAACGCGAACGGGTACTGGTCGATGACCGCACTCTCGTAGTACTCGTTCTCCACCAGGTAGTCGAGCCGCTCCTTCAGGTTGTGGAAGAAGACGGTGTTCTGGTTGACGTGCTGCAGGAAGTACTCCTTGGCCGCCTCCCGGTCCTTGTCGAACTGGATCTCCCCGTTCGGCCCGTAGAGGTTCAGCATGGCGTTCAGGGAGTGGTAGTCCATCCCCGTCGCCGACGTCGTCAGATCGACGTCTGCAACTGCTGCGTCCAAAATGCTTCCAATCCTGTGTTGACCGCCTGCACGTCGTCAGGCGTTCCGAAGAGTTCGAATCTGTAGAGCACCGGCACGTGGCACTTGCGTGCCACGACGTCGCCGGCCAACCCGTAGGCCGCGCCGAAGTTGGTGTTGCCGCCGACGATGACGCCGCGGATCAACGACCGGTTGTGCTCGTTGTTGAGGAAGGTGATGACCTGCTTGGGGACGGCGCCGTCGCCGTTCCCGCCGCCGTAGGTCGGGAGGACGAGCACGTACGGCTCGTCGACCACCAGGGGCGGTTCCTTCGGGTAGAGCGGGATCCGGTCAGCCGGTCGCCCGAGCTTCGCCACGAAGCGCGCGGTGTTCTCGGAGACGCTCGAGAAGAACACGAGGTTGCTCATGCCGTGCCTCCTGGTGCTGTTCCTGCTGCTGTCGTGCGGAGCCGCACTCGGGACGGAGTGCGACCCGCACGCATCGCCGGAAGGGTCAGTGACCGGAAGGGTCAGTTGCCCGAGAGGTCAGTTGCCGGAGAGGTCAGGCGAGCTCGGCGGCGAGGCCGGCGATCTTGTCCGGACGGAAGCCGGACCAGTGGTCGTCATCCGTCACGACGACGGGGGCCTGGAGGTACCCGAGGCTCTTGACGTGCTCGAGTGCCGCGTCGTCGGTGGAGACGTCGTGGATCTCGTACTCGATGCCCTTGTTGTCGAGCGCGCGGTAGGTCGCGGTGCACTGGACGCAGGACGGCTTGGTGTAGACGGTGACGGCCATGATCTCCCCTGAATCTCGGTCGAACGCGTCGCGCTCGTCCGTGTGGTGATGCGGTGTTGTGGTGGGTGCTTCTGTGTGTCCGTGTCGGCGCTCCCGAGGAGCCCGAGGGGGCCGAAGCGGGCTGTGCTCGTTCGGCTTGTCGATACTACATCTTGTGCCTGCCACCGGAAGCGACCACAAGAGGAAGTGTTACACCCCTGTAGTTCTCCACAACCGTTCCCACAGTGTGGACAGTCGCACGACGGCCGCGAAGCCCCGTGTTTCCGCCATTGTCGCGCGCACCACCGACACTTCTGCACAGCTGTGGAGGTCCGGTTCCACAGGGTGTGGGATTGACGCCCCGGCGTGTCGCGACGCGGCGCGGAACGACGCGCCGACCCCCGTTCTGGAGGTGGTCGAACCGCGCGCGACGTGGCAGTCCACACCCCCTCCCGGAGCGGTCCGCCCGGTCCGTACACTTGGCGGGTGAGCGCATACGGCAGCCTGCTACGGACCCCCGGCGTCGGTCGTGTGATCGCCGCCCAGCTCACCGCACGCTTCCCGTTCGGCATGCTCTCGCTCGCCTACCTGCTGCACGTCGAGCACATCTTCCACTCGTACGGAGCAGCGGGCACCGTGCTCGCGGTGTCGAGCATCGGGCAGGCGATCTCGGGGCCGCTGACGAGCCGCTGGATGGGGCAGTGGGGCATGCGCCCGGTCCTCATCCTGACGAGCGTCGTGGCCTTCGTGACCATGGGCGTCATCGCGTTCGTGCTCATGCCGCTCTGGCTGTACATCGTCATCGGGTTCGTCGGGGGCCTCGCGGTGCCGCCCGTCCAGCCCGCGGTCCGGACGATCTACCCGAAGATGGTGACGTCCGGGCAGCTGACGCCCCTGTTCTCCCTCGACGCGTCCGCGCAGGAGCTCATCTGGGTCGCGGGCCCGGTCATCACCACGTTCGTGGCCACCCAGATCGGCACCGTCCAGGCGATCGTCCTCGCGATGGTGTTCCTGCTCATCGGCGGCGTGTGGTTCATCGCCTCCCCCGAGCTCGGCCGGGTGCGCATCCCCCGGTCCAAGCGGCGGTTCGGCGTGGTGCTCCGCCGCCCGGCCGTCCTCGTCACCACCTTCACCGGCTTCCTGCTCATCGGGGCGTGTGCCGCGGTCGAGGCGGCGGTCACGAGCGTCTTCGGCGAAGGCAGCCCGAACGCCGGCATCGTGCTCGCCGTCTTCGCGATCGGCTCGCTCGCGGGCGGACTCACGTTCGGCCACCGTCCGATCACCCCGAACGCACTGTGGCTCCGGATGGGCGTCGTGTTCGTCGGCCTCGTCCTGGCGACCGGCAACACCGGCTTCTTCTGGCTGAGCTTCGCGCTCGTCATCGCCGGCGTCGGGATCGCTCCGGCGCTCGCGGTGATGTTCGGGTCGGTCTCCGCAACGGTCAAGTTCAGCGACACGGCGGAGGCGTACGGCTGGATGGGGACCGGCCAGCTCATGGGCGCCGCACTCGGGTCCGCGTTCGCCGGGTTCCTCATCGACGCGAACGGCCCCACCGGTGGACTCCTGGTGGCAGCGGCAGCGGCACTCATCGGCGTGGTGGTGCCGTTCGGTGCGCGGCGCTGGCTGCCCGACCTCCGAGGGCGTGACGCGAGCCCGATCCCAGACACCGAGCCGGTGAACATCCCCACCACCTGACACCCGGCCTCCCCCACCGGTTCGGGACATCGGGCCCACGAACGAACACGACCGGGTGTCCCGAACCGGTGCGGTCGCGACCGCCTGCCGGACGGGAGGCACGGGTCGGCGTGCGCAGGCCGCCGCGGCACGGCAGCATGGGGACATGGTCGATCCCACCGCAGTCCCGTCGGTCGCGCTCCTCGACGGCGGGGCGATCCCGTCGATCGGGTTCGGTGTCTACAAGGTCGACGACGAGTCGGCCGAGACCGCGGTGCAGACGGCGATCGCGAGCGGCTACCGCCACGTCGACACCGCCGAGATGTACGGGAACGAGGCCGGGGTCGGCCGTGCGGTCCGGGCGTCCGGAGTACCGCGCGACGAGCTGTTCGTCACCACCAAGGTGTGGAACACGCACCAGGGTCAGGACGAGACACTGCGGGCGTTCGACGGATCGCTCGATCGGCTCGGCCTCGATCGGGTCGACCTGTACCTCATCCACTGGCCCGCCGCCGCGAACGACCGCTACGTCGACACATGGCGTGCGCTCGGTCGGCTGTACGAGGAGGGGCGCGCGACCTCGATCGGCGTCTCGAACTTCCAGGTCCCGCACCTGCAGCGGCTCGTCGACGAGACCGGGGTCGTGCCGGTCGTGAACCAGGTCGAACGGCACCCGTGGCTGCCGCAGCGCTCGCTGATGGAGTTCCACGCCACCCTCGGGATCGTCACCTCGGCGTGGTCGCCGCTCGGTCGGGGGCGGCTCGTGGCGGAGCCGGTGCTCGAGCGCATCGCCCACCGGCACGGCGTCTCGGTCGCCCAGGTGCTCGTGCGCTGGAACGTGCAGCAGGGGGTCGTCGTGCTGCCGAAGTCCGTGACGCCCTCGCGCATCGCGGAGAACATCGACGTCGCCGGGTTCGAGCTCTCCGTGGACGACATCGACGCCATCGCCGAGCTGGAGACGGGCGACCGGACGGGGTCGCACCCGGACGAGGTGTCGTAGGGGCCCGGATCGGTCCTGCCCCAGGGAGCGTCAACTGGCCCAGGGACTCCCTGGCACAGATGACGCCCCCTGGGGCAGAACCGGTCGGACTGGTCAGCGAACCGGTCGGACCCGGCCTCAGGAGCGGGCGGTGTCCTCGCGGTCGGACTCGGACTGCCACGGCAGGTTGAGGTCCCCGGGCTCCGGCTCGACGTCACCGGCGTCGTCCGCGCCGCCCGTGCCGGGTGCCGCGACCACCCGCGAGGGGTCGATGCCGTCGGCGCTGAGGTCGTCGTCGTCACGCTGCAGGGTCTGCGAGGCCTCGGTCTCCCGCTCGCTCGACGGGCTGTAGCTCGTGGCGTCCTCGCGCTGCTCCGTGGCGCTCTCGCCGTGCGGGTCGTGCTCCGTGGCTGCGTCCTGCAGGCGCTCGGCGGGTCCTCGTTCGTCGGTCATGGTGGTCCTCTCGTCGGTCTTGCCTGGACGGTATGCGCTCGGCAGGTCCTGGTTCACAGCTGCGTCCATGGCGGCGACGGGGAGTCTCGTCCACAGCCGGCCGGCATCGGCGATCTCCACTCCGTGGGGTCCGGTACCGTTGTCCGGCACTCGCGAACACCTGGAGGTACTCCGTGACGATCCTTGCCGCCGCTGACGGATCCGCCCTCGGCAACCCCGGCCCCGCAGGCTGGGCCTGGTACGTGGACGACGACCGCTGGGCTGCCGGCGGCTGGCCGAACGCCACGAACAACCAGGGCGAGCTCACGGCGGTGCTGCAGCTCCTCCGCGCCACGAAGGACACCGGCGAACCCCTGCACATCCTCTGCGACAGCCAGTACGCGATCAAGGCGTGCACCGAGTGGCTCGCCGGCTGGAAGCGCAAGGGCTGGCGGAAGGCCGACGGCAAGCCGGTGCTGAACGTCGAGATCATCAAGGAGCTCGACGCCGAGCTCCAGGGTCGTCAGGTCCGGTTCGAGTGGGTCCGCGGACACGTCGGCCACGAGATGAACGAGGCCGCCGACGTCCGGGCACGCGGAGCAGCGACCGCGTACCAGCAGCGCACCGAGGTTCCGAGCGGTCCCGGGTGGCCGGGCGTCGAGGTCAGCGAACCTGCAGAACCGGCAGCACCGACCCCGCCGCCGGCAACCCTGTTCTGATCAACCCCAGGCGAGGACCACAGCCTCGCCAGCGCGATCAGTAGGTGCCGTCGCGGCGTTCCTGGCGCGTGATCTGCTCACCGGACGCCGGGTCGATGCCCGAGCGCGTCGTGGTGGAGGTCCGGCGGCCGCCGAACCCGACGGCGAGGCTGATGATGAGGAGCACGATGCCCGCGGCCATCAGGATGTACCCGATGAGGCGGAGGTCGATGCCGGAGACCTGGATGTCGAGGGCGAACGCGACGATCGCGCCGATCACGATGAGGGCGATGCTGGAGCCGATGCGCATGGGGAGTCCCTTCGAAGACTGCTCAGGACGGTACACGTCGCGGCAGATCGAGGGCCGGTCAGTTCACCCGAGCCGGACGAACGCCCGCAGGGCCGGGTCCGCATCGTGCACCTCGACGAGGCCGCGCGACTCGTAGAACGACCGCTGCCCCGGCTCGGCGTCGGTGATCAGCACCAGCTGACGGACGTGGGAGTACTCCGCGAGGACCGCGTCGACGAGCCTGGCGCCGACGCCACGACGATGGTGCGACGGGCGGACGAGCACGTCCTGGAGGTACACGATCGTCGCCCCGTCGGTCAGGACCCGAGCGAGGCCGACGAGCACGTCACCATCGCGGACCGTGAACACCGCCGAGGAACCGTCGAGCGCGCGGACCAGCAGCTCCGGATCGCGGGTGTACGCGGACCATCCGACCGACGCGTAGAGGTCGAGCAGCTCAGCGCGCTCGAGCGGACCATCGTGCAGGACGTCCCAGGGCATCCGCCAACGCTAGCGGCCCGCGAGCGTGCACCCGCTCAGTCGACGTCGACCTCGGTCCACCCGTCGAACCGGCCGATCTCGCGGACGTGCACGACGGCCTCCCCCGCCTCGTCCGACGCGTCGAGGTCGATCGACGCGATGATGCCGAAGTCCTTGTCGTCCGACGGATCCGCGAAGATCTGCCGCGCGTGCCACGTCCGGCCCGACTCGGTGAGGATCAGGTACTGCATCGACCGGGCATCGGCGTCCGTGCCGATGGTGTCGTGCTCGGCGTAGTACTCCTCGAGCACGGTGTCCCATGCGTCCGCGTCGAACCCCGCCTCGCTGTCGAGTGCGCCGAGTGCCTCCACGTCGTCGAGCGCGGCGAGCTGCACCCGGCGGAACAGCTCGTTGCGGACGAGCACCCGGAAGGCCCGGACGTTCGAGGTGAGCCGTGGCGGTGCCGGCGGGAGGATCTCGGTCTCGTCCGGTCCGGCGACGGAACCGGCCCCGGAGATCATCGCCTCCCATTCGTCGACGAGCGACGAGTCGACCTGCCGGACGAGCTCGCCGAGCCACTCGATGAGGTCGTCGAGCTCGTCCGACCGTGACTCCGACGGGATCGTCTGCCGCATGGTCCGGTACGCGTCGGACAGGTAGCGGAGCACGAGCCCCTCGGACCGGGTGAGCCCGTAGAACTTCACGAACTCGCCGAAGGTCATCGCACGCTCGTACATGTCGCGGACGACGGACTTCGGCGACAGGCGGAAGTCGAGGACCCAGGGCTGTTCCGCGGCGTAGGCCTCGTACGCCGCGGTCAGGAGCTCGTCGAGCGGCTTGGGGTGCGTGACGTCCTCGAGCAGCTCCATCCGCTCCTCGTACTCGATTCCCTCCTGCTTCATCCGAGCCACGGCCTCGCCGCGCTCCTTGAACTGCTGGGCACCGATGATCTGCCGGGGGTCGTCCAGCGTGGACTCGACGATCGACACCATGTCGAGCGCGTAGGACGGCGACTCAGGGTCGAGGAGTTCGAAGGCGGCGAACGCGAACGGCGAGAGCGGCTGGTTGAGTGCGAAGTTGGCCGGCAGGTCCATCGTGAGCCGGACCGTCGGAGCCGGCCCCGTGCCTCCCGGCAGTGCCGTCCGGACGGGACCGTCCGTACCGGACGCGGCCCCGGGCACCCGCTCGATCACGCCTGCGGTCAGCAGCGTCCGTCCGATCTCGAGCGCACGTCGCGCGAGCGCGAGCTGCCGCGCGCGGGGTTCGTGGTTCTCGAACACGAGGGACCGGACGTTCTCGAACACGTCGCCGCCACGTGCGATCACGGACAGCACCATCGCGTGCGTCATCGTGAGGTGCGACACGAGCGGCTCCGGTTCGGCACCGATGAGCCGCTCGAACGACGGCTGCCCCCAGGACACGAACCCCTCCGGAGCCCGCTTCCGCTTGATGTTCTTCTTCTTCTTCGGGTCGTCGCCGGCCTTCGCGACCGCCCGTGCGTTCTCGATGTCGTGCTCCGGCGCCTCGGCGACGACCGTGCCCTCGGTGTCGTACCCGGCACGCCCGGCACGACCGGCGATCTGGTGGAACTCACGCGCCCCGAGCTGTCGCATCCGCATGCCGTCGTACTTCGTCAGACCGGTCAGGAGCACGGTGCGGATCGGCACGTTGATCCCGACACCCAGGGTGTCCGTCCCGCAGATGACCGGCAGGAGTCCCCGCTGGGCGAGCTGCTCGACGAGGCGGCGGTACTTCGGCAGCATCCCCGCGTGGTGCACGCCGATGCCCGCCCGGACGAGCCGGTTGAGCGTCTGGCCGAACCCCGCCGAGAACCGGAACCCGGCGATCGCGGCACCGATGTCGTCGCGGCGCTCACGGGACGCGATGGTGATGCTCGTCAGGGACTGCGCCCGCTCGAGTGCCGCGGCCTGGGCGAAGTGCACGATGTAGATCGGCCGCTTGCCGTCGCTGAGGAGCGACTCGACGGTCTCCTGCACGGGGGTCGTCACGTACTCGTAGTCGAGCGGCACGGGGCGGGACACCCCGGTCACGCGCGCGGTCGGTCGCCCGGTCCGCTCGGACAGGTCGTCGGCGATGGTCGTGACGTCGCCGAGGGTCGCCGACATGAGGAGGAACTGCGCTCGATCGAGGATGAGCAGCGGCACCTGCCACGCCCAGCCGCGGTCCTGGTCGCCGTAGAAGTGGAACTCGTCCATCACGACGACGTCGACGTCCGCGGACGGACCCTCGCGGAGTGCCAGGTTCGCGAGGATCTCGGCCGTGCAGCAGATGATCGGGGCATCGGCGTTCACCGCGGAGTCCCCCGTGACCATGCCGACGTTCGCGGGGCCGAACAGCTCGACGAGCTGGAAGAACTTCTCCGACACCAGGGCCTTGATCGGGGCCGTGTAGAACGAGCGCTTGCCCTCGGCCATCGCGGCGAAGTGTGCCCCGGCCGCGACGAGGCTCTTGCCCGTGCCGGTCGGCGTGCTGAGGACGACGTTCGCGCCGGAGACGAGCTCGATGACGGCTTCGTCCTGTGCGGGGTAGAGCGGACGCCCGGACTCCGCCGCCCACTCCGCGAAGGCCAGGTAGACCGCGTCGGGGTCGCCCGCGGGTGGGAGGGCGGCGGCGAGCGGGGCAGCGGCGGAGTCGGTCATGGTGCATCCATCCTCGCAGGCCGCAGTTCTGCCGAACTGCACGAACGAGCGGGACGACGCCGTCGGAACCGCCCGAACGTGCGGTGCCGGGGTGACCGGGAGACGGACGGGAGGCACGGTGCGGGGCCGACCCGTCCCTCCCGTCCGACGCACGTCGGGTCCGGCACTTCCATGCGTACGCAACGAAACGCTCGCTAGGATGACGGCATGCTCGAACTCGGCTTCCTCTCGTTCGTCCCGAACCACGGCGGGCGCGACGGCTCCGCCGCCGCCCTCGAGGACGGCATCCGGCTGTTCGAGCACGCCGAGCAACTCGGGTTCCGGACCGGGTGGGTGCGCGGCCGCCACTTCGAGCCGTTCCTGACGAGCCCGATGACGTTCTTCGCGGCGGCGTCCCAGCGGACGTCGCGCATCGGCTTCGGGACGGCGGTCCTCGGCATGCGGTACGAGGACCCGATCCGGCTCGCCGAGGACGCCGCCACGGTCGACCTGCTGAGCGGCGGCCGGGTCGCACTCGGCATCAGCACGGGCATCCCGCAGTCCGGACCCGTCCTCGACCCGCTGTTCGGCGCCGTCGACCGCCCCTTCCGCGAGGAGGCCGAGGCGCGCGGCGAGCGCCTGCTCGAGGCACTCCGCGGCGACACCCTCGGCAGTTCCGGCTCGGGCTACGAGAGCATCCCGGCCGGCAAGGACCTGTTCGTCGAGCCGCACAGCGCCGGGCTCCTCGACCGGGTGTGGTGGGGCGGCGGGAGCAGGGGCACCGCGGTCCGCACGGCGGAGCGCGGCCTGAACATCCACATGTCGACCCTCAACACCGAGGACACCGGAGCGCCGTTCGCAGAGGCGCAGGCCGACCAGATCCGTGCGTACCGACAGCGATGGGCCGAGGTGCACGGCGCCCCGGACCCGGCTGGAGCGAGGCGTGGGCGGGTCGCGGTCGGACGGATCGTCGTGCCGCTCGAGACCGCCGAGGACCACGAGACGCACCGCGAGTTCATCGAGAGCTACGCCGCAGGCATGGACGACGAGGGGAGGCCGCTCTCGGGGAACCCGCCGTTCCGGTTCAGCAAGGTGCTCTCCGGCGATCCGGCGACCATCGTCGACGCGCTGCGTGCGGATCCTGCGGTCGCGGCGACGGACCAGCTGGTGATCACCCTGCCTGCCAACGGCGACGCGGAGTCACACCGTCGGATCCTCACGACGATCGCGGAGAAGATCGCACCGGAACTCGGCTGGAGCCCCGCGCACTGACCGTCTGCGGCCCTGCGGCCCCGGTGTCGCACCGGCCGAGGCGAGGCCCCGGTGTCGCACCGGCCGAGGCGGAGGACGCCCGGCGGGGCGGGGTGTGGTGAGTCCCCCGCCACTCGCCGCGCGACCATCCCGTCCCTGATCCCGACGGGATGGTCCGACCATCGTCGCACCAACCGGTCTGTTTGTCACCCGACGCGTGTCGGGAATGCTCGCGTCAGGTGCGCAGGGCGCCGGTTCGGGTCGACGGGACGACCGCCGAACATGGGGATGCGCCCCCGCGGATACCGCGGGGGCGCATCGGGACGCACCGAGACGGGTGGGGCACCGACAGCCGGATCAGGAGGCTGCAGCGCGCGCCGCCCGACTCTGACGTGGCGCGCGTGTCGTCGGTAACCAGCCGACAGGCACATCGTCCATCGTAGCGAGTGCGAACGCATCGAAAACAGCGTCCCAGTCCGAGGGTCCCCCGTTTTCGCGCGAATCCGCAGCTTTGTACCCCGTTCGGGGGTCATGCATGCGGGTTCCCGCGCGGACGGCCGTGACCGAGCATGATGATGGGGCGGCCGATGGCCGCGGACCCGAATCGATACGAGGAGGCGCGATGACGCGCGTAGTGGTGACCGGTGGCAGCGGCAAGCTCGGGAGGGCCGTGGTGCGCGAGTTCGCGAGCTCCGGGTACGACGTGGTCCTGCTGGACCGGGTCCCCTCCCCCGACCTGCCGGACGGCGTCGCGTTCGTCCGGACCGACCTCACCGACTACGGGCAGGTGCTGAACTGCCTGCTCGGGGTCGACGACCGGTACGACCGGGTCGACGCGGTCGTGCACCTCGCCGCCGTGCCGGCACCCGGCCAGATCCCCGACGTCGCGCTCATCACGAACAACGTCACGGCGTCGATCAACGTGTTCCACGCGGCACGGGCGGCCCGGATCCAGAACGTCGTGTGGGCGTCGAGCGAGACCCTCCTCGGCATCCCGATGGGTGAACACCACCCGCCCTACATCCCCGTCGACGAGGACTTCGCGGTCCGCCCGAAGTCGTCGTACTCCCTCGGCAAGGCCGTTGAGGAGGAGATGGCCCGCCACTTCACGCAGTGGGACCCGCAGCTCAAGATGATCGGTCTGCGGTTCTCGAACGTGATGGACGAGACGGACTACCCGGCGTTCCCGTGGGACGCCACCCCCGAGGCGAAGACGTTCAACCTGTGGTCGTACATCGACTCGCGGGACGGCGCCCAGGCCGTTCGACGTGCGGTGGAGAGCGACCTCACGGGCTTCGAGGCGTTCATCATCGCGAGCCCGGACACCGTCATGGACACGCCCACGATCGAGCTCGCCGACCGGTTCCTGCCCGACGTGCCCCGGAACGCCGCGATCGACGGCGTGTCCAGCCTCCTGTCGAGCGAGAAGGCGCGCGAGCTCCTCGGGTACGCCCCGCAGTACAGCTGGCGCGACGGCCGGTAGCAGTCCCGGCCCGCCCGCAGAACACCAGGTTGGCCGCTCCTCGCAGAGGTATTTCCCTGCGAGGAGCGGCCAACCTCGTGTTTTGCGGAAGGAAGGGCTACGCCGGGCGGAGCAGGCCGTCGGTGAGGAGCTCGCGGATGCGCGGCCGGAGCTCCGCCGCGAGCGCGTCCTCGTCGACGCGCAACAGCTGGGCGATCGCGCCGACGATCGCGCCGACGCCGAGGTCCCCGTCGCAGGCCCCGACGAACGCGGCGAGTGCCGTGTCGGCGTCCACGCGTCGGCCGAAGCCCCCGCCCTGCACGAGCGTGATCACCGTCGGGTCGTCGTTGCCCGGCCAGTAGTGCCGTTCCTCGGTGACGTCGCCGGCGACCACGAGGTGCGCCCGGTCCAGCGCCGCATCGTCGTGCGACCGGAGCCAGTCGATGGCGTCGAGGGTCCGCGCGACCGTCGCCCCGAGGCCCGCGGGGTTCGACCCGAGCGACTCCGGCACACGCTCGAACCGCCGGGTCGTCGTCAGTCCGTCGGAGGCTGGACGTCGCACCACGACGTACCCGAACCCGACGCCGAGCACGTGCCGCTCGGCGAAGTCGTCGAGCCAGTAGCCGACGAGCTCCTCGAACGCGGGTGTGCCCTGGCGGGTCCCTCCGTCGCGGATCCACGTCTCGGCGTAGGTCGCGGGGTCCTGGCGCTCCCGCTCGACCACCCACACGTCGAGCGCCGGTCCGTCGTCGGGCCGCTCCCCGAACCAGGACGCCACACGGTCGAGCCCCTCCCGGCCCCACCGGTGCTCCCAGTTGCCGAGGAGCTGCGCCGTCCCACCGGGTTCCAGGTGCGCGGCGAGCCCGGTGAGCACCGTCTCGACGAGCGCGTCGCCGACCATGCCGCCGTCGCGGTACTCGTACGCCGGGACGCCGTCCCGCCGCGGGGTGATCACGAACGGCGGGTTCGACACGATGCGGTCGAACCGCTCCCCCGCGACCGGCTCGTAGAGCGACCCGAGCCGGAACTCGACGTTCTCGATGCCGTTCATCGCCACGTTGAACCGGGCGATGTCGAGTGCCCGCGCCGAGATGTCGGTCGCCACGACGGTCTCGGCGAACCGACTCGCGTGCATCGCCTGGATGCCGCAGCCCGTCCCGAGGTCGAGGACCCGTCGGACCGGCACGGGCACCATCAGTCCGCTCAGGGTCATCGACGCGCCGCCGATGCCGAGCACGTGCTCCTCGCCGAGCGCCCGTCCGAGGGCGAGCTCCCCGAGGTCGGACATGACCCACCAGCTCCCGGCGCCGGCGTCGTCGACGTACGCGTAGGGACGGAGGTCGACGTTCGGCCGGACGTCCCCTCCCTCGACGGAGACGAGACCGGCATCGACGAGCGCCGGCACGCCGACGGACGGGAGGGCCGTGGCCGCGTCCGTCAGATCGGCCGGGAGACCGAGCAGGAAGAGTCGGGCGAGTGTCGCGACGGGTGAGGGCAGGCCGCCGACGAGTCGCGCGTCGAGCTCGCGGACCGCTGGGACCCGGGTGCCGCGGTGGAGGGCGTCGGCGGCGTCGCTCCCCCAGAGCGCGTCGACCGCCTCGACGGTGTAGCCCGCCGCGTCGAGGTCGGCCGCCAGGGCGCGCGCGACGTCCGCGTCGGGGATGATCGGGATCATCGGGCGGCGGCCGGCGCCGGCGCCGTCGAGGCCACGGCCGTCGAGGCCACGGCCGTCGGGACCTGTGCCACGGGGACCGGGGTCGCCGGCAGCTCGTCGAGCAGCACGCCCGCGGGGACGTCCCAGTCGAGCACCATGTCGATGAGCCCCGGGAAGCGGGCGCTGACGTCCTCGGTCCGGATCCGTCCGCGGCGCTCGAGCCCGTGCACGCGCTGCTCGAGGAGTCCGGCCTCGCGCAGCGTGCGGAAGTGGTGGGTGAGCGTCGACTTCGGGCGGTCGATGCCGACCCATCCGCACGCGATCTCCGCACCCCCGCCGTCGACCAGGTACCGGTGCAGGATCGTCAGCCGGATCGGGTCGGACAGGGCCGCCATGACGACGGGCAGCTCGAGCTCGTCGCGGGCCGGCTGCGGCAGGATCTCCGACATGTACGGGACGGTACCACGATCGGACACCTTGTACGACTTGCGTCGTACTGACAGGTGCTGTACGAATGAACCCGTACAGCGCATCCGAGGCGCCAGTCAACCGAGAGGGATCGCCATGCAGTCTTCCCGTTCCGTCGCCGGGTTCTGGATCATCGCCGCGATGCTCCTGGTGTCCGTCGCGTCGTCCGCCGTCCCCTCGCCGATCTACCCGGTGTACGCGGCGGAGTGGCATCTCACCCCGATCATGCTCACCGGGGTGTTCGCGATCTACGTGCTCGGACTGCTCGCCAGCCTGTTGACTGCTGGGTCCCTCTCGGACCACGTCGGCCGGAAGCCCGTGCTGTTCGCCGGAGCCGTCGGGGTCGTCGCCGCGATGGGGCTCTTCTCGGTGGCGGACGGCCTCGGCTCGCTCATCGTCGCGCGGATCGTGCAGGGCGTCTCCGTCGGGCTGCTGCTCGGCACCCTCGGCGCAGCGCTGCTCGACCACTCACTCGAGCGGCATCCGGGTCTCGCGTCCGTGCTGAACGGGGTCACGCCGCCGATCGCCCTCGCGGTCGGCGCGATGTCGAGCGGCGCGTTCGTCGAGTGGGGTCCGCTGCCGGAACGACTCGTGTACCTGGTGTTCGGGTCGCTGCTCGTGCTGGTGGCCGCAGCCCTGGTGGTCGTCCCGGAACGCGTGCAGCGCCGCCCGGGCGCCCTGCGGTCGCTGGCTCCGACGATCAGCCTGCCCCGGGCCTCCCGGCCGTTGTTCCGGAGCGTCGCCGGTGCGCTCGTGTCGAGCTGGGCGCTCGGCGGGCTCTACCTGTCCCTCGTGCCGTCGGTGCTCGGGGGCGTGTTCGGCGTGACGAACCACTTCGGTGCGGGTGCGCTCATCGGGGTCTTCACGGGTGCCGGTGCTCTCACCGGCCTCGCGATCCAGCGGATGGACGCCCGACGCGGCATGCTGATCGGCCTCGTCGCGCTCGTCGTCGGGCCCGTCGTGACGCTGGCCTTCGTCGTCACGGCGTCGCTCCCGGGCCTCGTCGTCGGTACCGTCATCGCTGGTGTCGGCTTCGGCGCTGGGTTCCAGGCCGCGCTCCGGATGCTGCTGGCGACGGCCGCTCCGACCCACCGCGCGGGGATCCTGTCGACGATCTACGTGGTGAGCTACCTGGCGTTCGGTGTGCCGAGCGTCGTGGCCGGACTGTTCGAGCCGACGGTCGGCCTCGTCCCGGTCGTCGTGGGCTACGGGGCGTTCGTGGTCGTCGCCGCGGCGGTCGCCCTCGTCATGCAGCTCGGGTCGCGCCGCGCGGCCGCGATCGAGGAGGTCGCTGCGGAGCGCCTCGAGTGCACTGCATCGGGGTCGATCCGGACCGTCTGAGCAGGGCTGTCTGAGCAGGCCCGTCCGATCCAGCCCTGCCGGGGGTCCGGCCCTCCTGTGGGTCCGGTCCGTCCGTGGGTCCGGCCCGTCCGTGGGTCCGGCCCGTCCGTGGGTCCGGCCCGTCCGTGGGTCCGGCCCGCCTGGCGCCCCGTCAGCGCGTCTGTGTGCCGAGCGACCGGTTGGCATCCGCGTGGGCGTCGTCGACCGAGTCCTTGCCCCGGTCGGCCGCCGCGCGCATACGGGCCGACCCGTGCTGACGGACCCAGTCCCAGAAGCGGTGCAGCCGAGCGCGGAGCCAGGTCGAGATGCGGTGGAAGAACGCGAACTCGCTCGCGAGGATCGTCAGGCCGATGAACACCACGAGCCATCCGGGCCCGGGGAGCGGCACGAGGATGAGGCCGATGATGATGACGAGTCCACCGACGATCCCGACGAGGATCCGGTAGGGCAGGTGCACGTGCGGGCGGGCGCGGATCCAGGCGCGGGCGTCGTGGAACCAGCGGAACCGCCGGTGCGGTCCGGCGGCCCGTTCCTGGTCGGGCGAGGTGGCGGGCGCGTCGGACCCGGCGGTCCGCTCGCGCTCGGTCCGGTCGTCGTCCATGCGCCCGAGCGTAGGAACACCGGCTGGGAAACAGCGGCGATGCCGCTGACCATCCACCGGCCGGGAGGCACGGATCACCGCCCGTCGACCGCCGCGGCCCGCCCCGTGCTCGGTCGTGCACGTCCCAACGACTGCTGCACGTGCGGCGGACCGCGTAGCTGTCGTCCACGCGAGCAGCGCTCGTCCCGAGCCCCGGGCGTCGCGCCCCGGGCGTCGAGGGCTCAGGCGGCGTGCACGATGCAGGTCGTCGCCCACGGTTTGGCCTCGAGCCGGGCCTCGGGAATCGGCTCACCGTCGACGAAGCACCGCCCGTACCGTCCCTCGTCGAGCCGGGTCAGCGCGGCGTCCACCGCGGCGAGACGTTCCACCGCGTCGTCACGGACCGCGCCGAGGGAACCCCGCTCGTACGCGAGCGTCGCGCCCTCGGGATCGTGCTCGTCGTCGACGTTCGCGCCGTCGCGGGCATCGCTGACGTCGCGCATGCTCTGGCCGACGTCGGCGAGGAGCCTCGTGGTCCGCGCGCGTTCGGCCAGCAGTGCCGCCCGGGGGTCGAACCCGGTCCCGTCCTCCGCCGATGTCATCCCGGCAGGCTACGCGCGGCGCCACGGTCAGACCTGACGGCGGGCCTCAGACCTGACCGGGGCCCTCAGACCTGACGGAGGCCCTCGACGACCTCGACGACGCCGAGCACCACGAGGACGACGACCAGGACCACGACGCCGTGCCGGAGCAGCGCCCGACGGACCAGGTCGAGCGGCCTCGCGCTCCGCACCGGGGCGATCGCGACGGCGGCCACGGGGACCACGATCGCGACGGCGCCGACGAGCACGTACACGACGATCGCGACGACGATGTCCGGGACACCGTCGCGAGACTCGCCGATCGCCACGCCGGCGGCGAGGGACAGGACGAGGTTCTTCGGGTTGGCGACGACGGACAGCACCCCGAGGAGCGCTGCCCGACGGACGCCGATGCCGTCGAGGACCCGTACCCAGCGCGCACTCGCGGGCCGACCGTCCGGCAGTCTCCGCCGGGTCCACTGCCACGCGGCGAGGACCAGGAGGACGACGCCGGACACGATCGTGAGGACTCCGCTGACCGGATCGTGGCCCGTGGCGTCGGGCGACGGGAGCGCCTCGGCCGCCACCGCGAGGACGAGCACCCCGAGGACGATCCCGGTCACCCATCCCCAGGCGAAGGCCACGGCCGATCGATGCCCGTTCGCTGAGAGGAGCAGCATGACCACCGCGGCGATCGGCAGCGGGCTGAGGGTCACGGCGACCCCCGTCGGGAGGAGCGTGCCGATCAGCGCACCACCGTCCACAGCCCAGCCCTCTCGTCCCGCGCTCACCGTATCCCGCATCGTGCATCGCGGCACGCGCGGCGAGACGGAATGCACCACCGCGTCAGTGCGTTCGCATGAACATGACCAAGATCGGCTTCCTCTCCTTCGGGCACTGGCAGAACGTCCCCGGCTCCCGCGTGCGGTCCGCCCGCGAGTCGCTGACCCAGGCGATCGACCTCGCCGTCGCCGCCGAGGAGATCGGCATCGACGGCGCCTACTTCCGCGTCCACCACTTCGCGCCGCAGCAGGCCTCGCCGTTCCCGTTGCTCGCCGCCGTCGCGGCCAGGACCTCGCGGATCGAGATCGGCACCGGCGTGATCGACATGCGCTACGAGAACCCCCTGTACATGGCGGAGGAGGCCGCGATGACGGACCTCATCGCCGACGGACGGCTGCAGCTCGGCGTGAGCCGGGGGTCACCCGAGACCTCGCTGGCCGGGTACGAGGCGTTCGGGTACGTCCCCGCGCCCGGAGAGACCGATGCCGACATGGCCCGGCAGCACACCGCCCTCTTCCGCCAGGCGATCGACGGCGCGGGGATCGCGGCCGCCAACCCGCAGATGACCGGACGCGACGGCGTGCTCCCGATGTCCCCGTTGTCCGACGGCCTCGGCGAGCGCATCTGGTGGGGCGCAGGGACCCGCGCCACGGCGGAGTGGACCGCCGAGCAGGGCATGAACCTGATGTCGTCGACGCTCCTCACCGAGGACACCGGCGTGCCGTTCGACCAGCTCCAGCTCGAGCAGATCGAGCGCTTCCGTCGGGTGTGGGCCGAGTCCGGGTGGGAGCGGACGCCCCGGGTCAGCGTGAGCCGCAGCATCATCCCGATCACCGACGACGAGTCGCGCCACTACTTCGGGGTCCGCGCGCAGGTCGAGGGTCAGGACCAGGTCGGACACCTCGACGGCGGGCTCGCCCGGTTCGGGCGGAGCTACATCGGCGAGCCGGAGCAGCTCGTCGAGCAGCTCGCGACGGACGCCGCGGTCGCGGCGGCGGACACCGTGCTCATCACGGTGCCGAACCAGCTCGGCGTGGACTTCAACGCGCGGCTCCTCGCCGGCGTCAGGGCCGTCGGTGCGGAACTGGGCTGGGACCGGGAGCCGGCCCCGGTGGGCTGAGCCGCGCCTCCCGTCCGATGACCGGTGCCCGTCCGTCGCCGCAGCCCGCGCTGCCGACGGATGGGCACTGCTCGTGTCCGCACCCCGTTCGCATCGCAACTGCGAGGGGTCAACCGGGGTCCCCCCTTGTGCCGACACCCGTGCTGGGACTGTGGTCGTCCCCCGGTGCTGCGTAGCCTCGGAGAGACCCATCAGCCCCGAGCACAGGAGACCGTCGTGACACTGCCGGCCGCCGGCTTCTTCCCCGATCCGCAGGACACCCGCCGTCTGCGGTGGTGGGACGGGCGCACGTGGGGCAGCGCGACGCAACCCGCACCGAGTGCCGCCCGATCGTCGGCCCCCGGACAGGGCGAGGCGCACGAGACGCACGCCGAGCCGCAGTTCTCCGTCCGGCCCGCTGCCGTCGCGACCGCCGCGTGGGCGTGCGGGACCGGGGTCGCCGCGTCGACCGCCGTGAACACCGGCGCGAGCATCGTCGCCGGTCAGACGTCCGGGGTCCGACGCTTCTGCCTGTTCGGCTGGGGATCCCTCGTCGTTGCGCTGCTCTCCGCGGTCGTCAACCCCATCGGCATGTTCAGCGTCCTCGCCGTCCTGCTCGCCGTCGTCGGGATCGCCCGGCCGAACGGCACCGGGTCGTGGCGGATCGTCGGTCGGAGCATCGCGGTGTCGGCGCTCGTGCTCGCGGTCACCACCGGGCTCGTCTTCATGACGGCGTTCGGGCACCTGCTGCACCAGTACGCCGGCATCTAGGGGGGCGCGCCCCGCCCAGCCGGGTCATGCGGCGGGCGCGCTCCGGTCCACGAGCCTGCCGACCGCCGCGACCGGGATGCCGACCCAGTCCGGCCGGTTCCGGGCCTCGTACACGGCTTCGTACACGGCCTTGTCGACCTCGAAGGCGTCGAGGAGCGCCCGTGCCGCCCGGAGGTCCTCCCCCGACGCAGCGACGTACCCGTCGAGGAACGCCTGCCGAGCGTCGTGCGCCCACGACCCCGAGTCCACCGGCTCGTCGGCGTGCGCGAGGGCCCCGGCGACGTAGTCGAACGAGCGGAGCATGCCGGCGACGTCGCGGAGCGGGACGTCGGGGCGGGACCGCTCGGGCATCGGGCGGAGCGGCTCGCCCTCGAAGTCGAGCAGGATCCAGCCGCGCTCCGGCGACAGCAGCGCCTGCCCGAGGTGCAGGTCCCCGTGGATGCGCTGCAGCCGGGGCCAGTCGAGCTCCTCGGTCATGGCGTAGAGGGCGCGGACGGCGTCGGCGTGCTCCGCGATCGCGGGGACCTCGGTGGCCGCCGTGTCGAGCCGCTGCCGCATGGACCCGAGCATCGAGCCGACCTCGTCCGGGCCGGCCTCAACCGTCGGGAGCGCCGTGGCGAGCGTCGCGTGGACCTCGGCCACGGCCGCACCGAGCGCCCGGGCCTGATCGGTGAACTCCACCCCGTCGGTCGCCGCCGCGAGTGCCACCCGCCACGCGTCGTCGAGGCCGGGCAGGAACTCCTGCGCGAACGCGAGGTGCCCGTGCGCCGTGCCCTCGCTCCGACCGACGTCGCTCCAGGAGCCCGCGAGTGCCCCGACCGACTTCGGCACGCGCAGCGAACCTCCGGCGGAGAGCGCTGCCTGCGTCGTGACGTCGGGGTTCTCCCCGTGGTGCAGCACCCGGAAGACCTTGACGATGACCCGTGGCACGGCGGGCCCGTCGACCTCGCAGATGATCGAGGTGTTCGACTGCTCGCCGCGGAGCACCTTGGCCGTGCGCACGGCGCCCGGCTCGATGAACGCCTGACCGTCGACGTGCATGGGGGTCCCGGCGACCGCCGTGCCGTCGAGGGACCGTGCGTCGGCGATCGTCCCGAGGAGCCACCGCGCGTAGGCGGGGTCGTGCGGGCCGTCGTAGAGCCAACGGTCGTCGTCCGTGGCGATGAGTGCGTGGGCCAGAGCGTCCACGGGGGCGGTGCGGATCGTGAAGGGGACCTGGTACAGGACGGGGACGGCCGGAGCGTCGTCGATGACGAGCCACGTGAGCACGCGGACGTCGGCATCGTCGTCCTGGATGGTCTCCTCGACGGCGTCGATCACGCGGAGCGCGGGGTCGAGGCCCTTCGCGGCGTACCAGCGCTGACCGGACATCCACGAGGCCACGATCTGCTCGGCCCTCGCTGTGGCGGCGGTGTCGGGGTTCTGGTCGGTGGTCGGACCGGGCGTCCGGGCATCAGCGCTCATGCCGCGGATCGTACGCGCGTGGCCTCTGCCCCGGCCGAGCGACCCGGCACCGGCGACGGTAGCGCCTCAGCCGTTCCGGCGCAGCGCGTTCGTCCCGTCCTGGAACGCCCGCCACCCGACGGCGGCCGCGAGCTCCACCGTCTCGAGGTCCGTGACGACGACCGGGGTGCCCGCGTCGAGGCGTCGGCGGAACACGGCACGGAGCTGCGCCTCGGCCCAGCGGGACCCGACCCCGAAGGTCAGACCGTCGGCACGACCAGCCCGGTCGACCGCGGTCGCCTCGGGGACCCAGGCGAGCTCCACGCCGGAGCGCACCGGCGCAGCGGTCGACACCATGGACGCGAGGTCGGCGGCGGTCCCGACCGGCACCGCCGAGCAGCCGACGACCAGGGTGCGTCGGGTGGCGCGTGCGACCAGGTCGAGCACGGTGGACCGTAGTTCGGCGGCGACGGCGGCGGCCGCGACCCCGCCAGCGCGTGCACCGCCGGTGACCGTCGTCCCGCCCGCGGTCACGAAGTGCACGTCGGCGAAGGCGATCGCCTGCTCGAGCGAGTGCGTCCAGCGCAGTCGCCCGGACGCCGCGGCTGCCGCGAACCCGACGACGTCGGACGCCCGCGGGTCGAGCGGCTCGGGACGATCGCCGATGACGAGCACCTCGAGACCGTCGGCGGCCAGTGCGACCGCTCGGGCGAGTGCTCCCGGACCGTCGACGACGCTGATGCGCGGGTGGGCGGCGACCGGTGCGAGGCCCTCGACGACGAGGCGCACGGGTGCGAGCCTCCGCGTCGGGAGCGTCCCGATCCCGACCGGTTCGGGTCCGGGCGGGGCGGAGAGCGGGACTGCGGGTGGTGTCGGTCGGACGGGGAGCGGGCGTGGCTGACCGGCGAGCGCGCGCGGGCGCAGCCGATCGTCGACTGGGATCATGGGATTCGGGTTCCTCATGGGTGGGCGACGTTCCGGGAACGACCATCCGGCGGAGCCGGATCGCCGCGTGCCGGATGGGTGGTCCGACACGAGTTCTCGTTCGTGATCTCGACCGGTTCGTGGGTGGCGCTCCGGGCGATTGTGAGGAACGTATCCGCCCGCCGACACCCCTCACAAGGGGGACGTCGGGTTCTTGCGCGGACCCGCACCCGACGGTCCGGAACGCCCGCCGACGCTGTGCGAGACTGACGTCCGTGCCGCACCGCCTCGAGGACCTCGCCGCGGCCAGCCACAGGTCCGCGAACGGCTGATCGGTGACCATCGCTCCGACCGACGGACGCGTCGACGACGCGGGTCGTGCCTCCAGACCGGTCCGCCAGGCGCGTCGCGCCGTCCGTCGACTCAGGATCGGTCTGGAGGGACGACACAGCGGGTGGACCGCCCCGCTCCTGGTGTGGCTCGGTTCCCGACTCGTCAGCACGCTGTTCCTCGCGACGATGTTCGTCGTCGCGACCGCGAGCGGCTGGACGTTCGCGAGCCACCGGACCGACCCGACGTTCTTCACCTTCAGCGGCTCGTGGGACGCCTGGCAGTACCGGACGATCGCCACTGCGGGGTACCCGCGCTCGCTCCCGGTGGATGCCGACGGGAACGTCCGGCCGAACGCGTGGGCGTTCCTCCCGGTGTTCCCGTGGGTCGTCCGCGCCCTGATGACGTCCGGGCTCTCGTTCTGGGTGGCCGGCTTCCTCGTCGCGCTGCTCTGCGGGGCCGGCGCGTGCGTGCTCCTCCACCGACTCATCCGGGTGACGGGCTGCTCGCGGCGTGCGCTCCGCGGTGTCGCACTGTTCGCGTTCGGACCGCTCGGGTTCCTGCTGCAGGTCTCGTACGCCGAGAGCATGTTCCTGCTCCTCGTGTTCGGCGCCCTGCTCGCGCTCGTCCGCCAGCGGTACTGGCTCGTGACACTGCTCGGCGTGACGGCGGCGTTCACGCGTCCGGGGATCCTCGCGCTGGCGGTCGCCCTCGCGGTGCACCTCGTCGTGCGGTGGGTCCGGGACGCCCGGGGTGGGCCGGTGTTCCCTTGGTCCTCCCGCATCGGCGTCGCGGCATCGGGACTCGTCGTCGCAGCCGCTGGACTCGCGTGGCCGTTCGTCGCCGGCGCCGTCACCGGGAGGTCGGACGCCTACCTCGCGACGGAGCTGTCGTGGTGGGTCGGGTTCGTCGGGCGGCGGGAGTTCGCGCCGCTGACGCCGTGGTTCGTGATGGCCGGTCGGTGGCTCGGCGTCGCGGGGATCGTGCTCGTGGTCGTGGTGCTCGCCGGCTTCGTGGTGTTCCTGACGCGGCGGAGTGTCCGCGCGGTCGGGCCGGACGTGCTGGGGTTCGTCGCGGGCTACGGCCTCTACCTCGTGGCGGTGTTCCTGCCGCAACAGAGCCTGGCCCGGCTGCTCCTGCCGATGGCACCGCTGCTCGGGTCGGACGCCTTCGTGCGGACGCAGCGGCGGACGGTCGGGTGGATCGCCGTCGGGATCGTCCTGCAGCCGGTGGCGATCGTGTTCCTGTGGTTCCTGGGGTACCCGTGAGGCCGGGGGCCGGTCCTTGCGCATGGCACCAGTCCTTGCGCATGGCACCGGTCCTTGCGCATGGCACCAGTCCTTGCGCATGGCACCAGTCCGGACGCATAGCACCAGTCCTTGCGCATGGCACCGGTCCTGACGCATGGCACCCATGGTGATCAGCGGTGCGATGCGCCTGCACTGGTGTCAGAGCACCGCCGGCCGGGCCCGCGTCAGACCCCTCAGGCGTCGAAGGTGTGGAACCAGGCCGTCCCACCGGGGTGCTGCACCGTGATCATCTCGTCGAGGTCGCGGTACGGGCCGTCCTCGTTGTGGCTCGCGGACCGGATGAGGACCTTGCCGGACGCGTCCTTCGTCACCTCGGACACGATCGTCACGTGGTCGGGCGAGCCGTTGTGGTTCCAGTCCCACATCACGATGTCGCCGATCTTGACCTTGTCGCGGTCCTCGAGCGTCCTGCGGGTCAGGCCGAACGTCGCTGCGTTCGCGATGAGCCACGGGTCCATCGACGGGCAGTAGGTCCATGTCGTGGAGTGCTGTGCCCCCGCGTTCCGGCTGTACCAGTCCGAGCGCTGCTGCCACCCGCGGGCGATGAGCGTCTGCGAGACGAAGTTCGCGCAGTCGCCCCCGATCGGGTTCATGTCGCCGTAGCCCGCGAGGTTGTAGTCCTTCACGTACTGCATGGCGTACTGCAGCTGCCGGTCGACGTCGGTCTGCACGGCGTAGGCGAGCTTGGACGTCGTGAGGGTGTCGCCGCCCGACCCGACCAGCGCCACGTCGGCGTCGCCCGGTGTGTAGGTGGCCTGGTGCGGAAGCGTGAAGGCAACCGTGGCGTCGGACGCCTGGACGTCGGTCGCCGCAACGCCCCCGACGGTCACGGCCGTCACGGCGGCGAGACCGGTTCCGCTGATGGTCACCGTCGTGCCACCGGCGAGCGGCACCGTTGCGGGCTCGATCTTCTTCGTGGACGGCGTGTCCGCCGTCGCTCCGGCCTTCGGGGTCGAGGTCGAGGTCGAGGTCGACCCGCCCGTGGCCGTGTCCGTCGCGCCGGCGTCCTTGGCGCTGCCCTTCCCACCGTCCGCACCGTCGCCGGACGAGCACGCGGCGACCGCGAGGCCGATGCCGGCGACACCGGCGAGGGAGAACAAGGTGCGGCGCGTCAGGGGTGCGGGAGGAGTCATGGCTCAGCCAGGGTAAGCGATCACGCCGGGGGAATCACCCCTCGCCCCGCGGTGTCAGGCCGCGGACTGGGTGATGTTCACGAGCCACGTCACACCGTGCGTGTCCGTCAGCATGCCGAACTGGTCGCCCCACGGCGCTGCCGTCAGCGGCTCGATGATCGTCGCGCCCGCCGAGAGACCATCCCAGTACCGCCGCAGCTCGGGCTCGTCCTCACCGCTCAGCGAGACCGAGATGCTGCTGCCCTCGCGGAGTCCCATGCCGCTCGGGGTGTCAGACGCCATGAGCACGAGACCGCCGGCCGTGCGGAGCTGCCCGTGCATGATCTTGTCCTGCTCGGCGGGATCCTCGCTCGCGTGGAGGTCGCCGAACGTGCTCAGGGTCAGCTCGCCGCCGAAGACCGAGTGGTAGAACTCCAGCGCGGTCCTGGCGGTGTCGCGGAACCCGAGGTAGGGGTTCAGTGTCGTGGGCATCATCGACTCCTTCGTCGTGGTCACGGACGAGGCCGAGCGGTCCCGCCGTCGTCGCGACCATGGTGACAGACCCGCGGCGAGCACACGATGCCCGGCGGCGTGATCGGCGGGTTCGGTGCGGGTCGGCGGGTTCGCGCCCGGGTGGCGGGTTCGGTACGGGGCGGCGGGCCCTGGTGTGGGTCACGGTCGGGTAACGGGGTGAAGTCCCTCCAAACCATTCCGGAGGGGGTGCCGAATGACTTGTACATCGGGCAAACACCCCGAACACCCACCAGGAA